>CAVTIH010000003.1:0-701771 GCA_963734815.1 uncultured Solirubrobacterales bacterium | reverse complement strand
CCGGCCCATCTGGGTGGGCGCCTGCGCCAAGGGTTCCTCGAACGTTGGGGGCCCCAATCCCTGCGCAAAAAGGGTCGGTGGGGTCCGCGTCAGCCGTGAGCGCCTATATTGAGGCCCGGTGCGCGGCGGTGGCGGAACGGTAGACGCGGGGCCCTCAAAAGGCCTTGTCCGCAAGGGCGTGTGGGTTCGAATCCCACCCGCCGCACCTGGTTGTTTACTCATGCCTCCCTTGACCTGCCCGCGCGCTGCCCCTACTGACCGTCGGCGCGCTTGGCGTTTCTCGTGTTTGCGCTGTGGTCTTTGTGTGCGCGACTCAAGAGTATGGGCGCATGCGAAGTACCGGAGACCGCGATCTTGACGAACAATTGGAGAGATTTGGCCAGAACATGCGAGAGGCCCGCAAGCAGGCGGGCCTCTCGCAGATCGATCTGAGCCTCAGGGCCAACCTCGACCGCGCTGCCGTCAGCTTCCTCGAGCGCGCCGAGCGCGCGCCCGACCTCTCGACGATCGTGCGCGTCGCTGGCGCCGTCGGTGTCAAGCCAGCTGCGCTGCTGAACGGCACCGGTCCCGACTCGGCCGTGCGCGGCCCGCGCTGCGGAGAGGAGGAGCTCACGCCAGCCGCCCGCTTCGGCGTCAACCTGCGCTGGGCGCGCCAACGCGTGGGCATCTCCCAGGAAGCGCTCGCCAACAACGCCCACGTCGACCGCGCGGCGATCAGCGTGTTCGAGCGCGGCAAGCGCAACCCCAACCTGCGCACGCTGCTGCGCCTCGCCAGGGCTCTGGAGATCCCGCCCGGGGTGCTGCTGCGGGGGGTGGGGGCGCCCGTTGCGGTACGGGTGCGCTAGTGTGCCCTACCCTGGGCTCGGCGCCGTCTCGCGCGCAACCTTCCAGCCGGCGTTGATCGGGTTGAGGAAGTACGGAGGCTCGTCCACCGCGAGTCGCTCGTCGTATTTGTAATTCTTGACGTAGCCGCTTTCGCCGACCAGACCCACGATCCCGCGGAAGCGCTGGGCGATCGCCCCGTAGACGTTGAGGTTGCCGAGCTGTTTGCCGCATTCGAAGTTGTCCACGGCGAACGAGTGGTTGGTCGAAAGGATCGCCGCGTAGATCCAGGGGCCTTTCAGCGATTCGGAGCCGTTTTCGGCTTTTTCGCAGTTGGTGTTGGTGACGGGATGGTAGACGCGCACATAGTGGCCCGCGATCAGGCCGAGCGTGTTGGTACCGGTCGGTTCTTCGCCCAAGGTTTTGACGCTGGTCGGATAGATGTTGCCGTTGATGATCAGATCTTCTTCGGCCGCGATCGTGATCGGCTTGCTATAGGTGCCGCTGACGTACACGTTGCCGCAGTACGTTTCCTTGGAGACCTCGGTGGCGTTGTCGGTTTCTTCGGTATGGTCGTTGAACGCGTATGCGCAGGGTGTTTTTTCGTTTTCGCTTGCGCGGACGTACACGAGGCCGTTGGTCGGCCATTCGTATGGTTTGGTTTCGCCTTTGTTATTGGTCACTTCCATCGTCGTGCCCTTGAGCACGATGTGCGTGGAACCGGTGAATTCGTCGCCGCCTTCTTTGACGTAGGTCCCGAGCGTCGTATCGCCTTCGGGGGTGAGCAGTTCTTCGCCTTTTTCATATTTCCCGGTGGCCGTGTAGAACGTCCCATTTGGGTTGCCGCAGGTGGAGTAGACCCCGTTGTTGATCTGGACGGTGTCAAGCGGGTTGTGGCCTTTGCGCCCGAAATAGGCGGGAGCGCAGATATCAGTCGCATCGTCGGTGTGCATCGGGCCTTCGACGGTGTCTCCGTTTGCGAACTCGATCGTCGTGCATTTGCCGTTGATGCCCAGCGATACGCGTTTGGGGTAGTAGTTTTCGCATTCTTTGGGACCGCCATAAAGGGCCGGATCCCCGTCTTCGAACTGAGTGAAGTAGATGAAATTGAGAAAGCCCACCACGTGAAAAGTGGCGACGATCGCGCGGCTCGCGTAGGCCGATGAGACGGCTTTGTTTCCAGCCGATCCGATCGACTCGATGCGGAACGTGTTCGCCTCCACGCCCGAGGACTGGATCATCGATGCGAACGGGCTGGTCGTGCTGCATTCCGTGAATTCTTTAGCGGTACTCGCGACGAGCAACTTGATTTCGTAATGCTCGGTCAATTCTTCCTGCTTGGGGACGGTATTGGAGGGCGCGGCGCAGGTCTCCCAGTAGTCGGGATTGGCCTGGAGGTGATACTCATACTCCTGAATGCCGGCGAGCGCCGCGTAGTAGGCCTCCTTCTGCACGGTGTTCCGGTGGGAGAGCTGGATATCGCCTCGGGCGGCCTCGAAGGCGGCGCCCAGCAGCAGCGAGGTCACCAGCAACACGCCAAGCGCGACCATCAACGTGAAGCCGTTATCGGCGGCGAGCCGGGCACGGATCGCACGCAGCCAATGCTTGTTAGAACGCTTTATTCGCATGGCGTGTCTACGCTTTCTGCTTCGGTCACAGGGACGGAGAACGAGAGCGTTACTTGACTCTGCTGGCCGTCGCCCACGTCTTTGGAGAGAGTTTTGCCGAGCGTGTTGGTAAGGCTGGAGGAGGTTGCGCTGGAGCCGGTGTTGAAGCTGATCAGCACGGAGGCCGCGGTTGGTGCGGTTTCTTTATTAAGTGGTGTCGCGATTGGCGTCGTATTGAGCGAATTAAGCCCCGAGCTCGCGCTTTCGTTGGATTCTAGGTTGTAGCTGTAGTACTGGAAGATCGGCAGCTTTTTTCCTTCGGATTCCATCTGCGTGACGTGGCTGGCGATCAGCACTCCGTTGGCGGGAGTCCTGATTTCGGAATATTTGAACTGTGGCCAGGTTTCTTCTTTGGTCGCAGGATACGTATAATCGGTAAGGGTTTCGGCTTTTTCATTCCACACGATCCTGCGTTCGTTGATTTCAGTTTTAGAGATCACGGCTTCTTTGCCGTAGGAGTTGACGAATCTCAATTCGCTCGGACCGCTGCCTTCCTGGATTGGGGCAAAGCCCGGGGCGAGGCAGGCCGAGTGCAATTCGTCGACGACCTTGGTCATCGCGATCCGTCCCAGCTGCGTGGCCTGCGCCACGTTGGTCAGATGCGTCTCCTGGCGAGTGGAGAAGAGAAGGACGGCGACCAGCGCCAGCATTACCACAGTGCCGGAGATCATCGCGACGAGCAGTTCGATCAGCGTGAAGCCACTCTCGTCGGAGAGGGGCCGCTGTCGCTCGTGGGCGGCGGAACCACCGAGATGGAAGCGTTTACTCAACATGTGTTGCTGAACTGGTTTTTCTTGACTTCCACGTTGTGGCCGTTGCCGTCGGCGTAGGTTCCTTCGGGTTCTGCCAGATAGAGGGCAATTTTTGGCCCTAGAATTTTTTCATCCGCGTAGGTGGTGGTGTAGGTCTTGTGTTCTTTTTCATCCCACAGGCACAGCTTGAATGATTTGCCGAATGGCTGGTAAGGAGCTTCCAGGGAGCCCGTCGATGTCGTGTTCTGTGTGTGAACCACGCTGTATTTCGAAGCGTTGTTTGGGAGGTATGTCGTTTTATTTTTTCCTTCTTCTTCTTCTTTTATCTTGAGGCATTCGGTGTTTGTGATCTTGACGGGACGAGCCGTGGTTTCGTGTTCGAGTTTGGCAACCTTCGTGCCTTGGTAGGCAGTGAGGTTCACTTCCGAGGTCGGAACATTGATCGGTGGGTCTTCGCCTGGTTCGAAGGCGACCGAGATCGAGCTTTCGCTGATTTCCCCTTTGGTGACGACGGCTGGGTTATTAGCGGGACAGTCACCTGCATAAACCTCCCACGGGCCTTTTTCGAAGGGAAAGAGATCGCCGGTGGGGTAGTATTCGGGACTGACCGGGGTCGTGGCCGTTTCATGGTACGTTTCGGCCCCCACTTTGGGTGGCGGTTCGCCTGTCAGTGCTTCGTATTCTCCCGTTTTGCTGATAAAGGAACCGTAACGAGTGCTCCCAACCTCAAAGTCGGGTAGCAGGTTCATTTTGGGGTTGTACGCGACGATCGTGTCACCCGTCGCTTTTTTGCCTTCGTGGGTGAATTTGGCGGTGATGAACGAGCCGGTGTTGAGCACCACTTCCTTGTGCGTGGTGACGTTCGGGGCGATCGCCAATTCGGGCGAGATGTTCTTGACGGCGCCCGCTTCGGTGACGTCGCCGAGCTTGAAGGCTTCCACAGTGATCTTGGTCGCCGGGATTCCGCCGAGGATCACGCAGCCGGCTTCGCTGGTCGTCGCTTCGGCTTCGCCGGCGATGACGGTCACGCCGGCGACCGGCTGCTCGGGGGTGCGGCCGTTGATGACGTCAACTTCGAGGTCCGAGCCATCGGGTGGGGTGATGATGCTGTACTGCCTCAGCGGCTGCCGTTTCTGGATTTCGAGCTGGTGCCAGTCGACAGAGGTGGCGATGCGCAAATAGTTGCCGGACTGGCTGGAGTGTTCTTTGCTGGAGGCGCTGCAGCTCCCGCTCGGGTTGTTGTCGGCCACCCATTCGTCGCTCTGGCTGACCTTGTACGTTTGGCCGCCAATCGTCTGCATGTAGACGTGTTCGGGTCCGACCCCTTTGACCTTCTCGATCGTGTCGAGCGTGGCCGCGGAGTCGCTGCGCAGCTCCTCCAGGGACTGCGCGGCCAGCTGGGCCGCCTGGTCGTGGGTGCGCTCGTCGGCGGTGGTGTGGTCGGCGGCGTTGAAGCCCGTGACGGTCGCGATCACGATGAACCCGACCATCAGCGCGCTCACCATCACTTCGATCAGCGAAACCCCGTCTTGCGCCGCTAGCTCCGTGCGGGCATGGAGCGCCGTAGGGGCATGGCTGCGCCCGAGCAGCCCCTTGGGTGCTCGCCGTCGGCGGAATAGGTTTGTGTTTATCATCACAATTGCCGTGCGGTCCTCTTGAGATCACCCCTCGACAGGCAGCCATTCGAGCTTTAGCCCTCGCGGGCCCTTTTCGGCGCCGGTCGTACGGCGTGCTGTGACTCACGACACTCGCGTGCGAGTGGTCGGCAGGCGAATGCGCTGGTGGGCGCCAGTGGCGTGACGGGCATCGAGATGCTGGGCGTGCACACACGCCAGTGAGCGTCGAGCGCCTGGGGACAGACGCGAAGCATGTGAGCCCAAGCCAGGCCCGTCCTCCAGCGCCTACAATCCTGTCCCCCGGGGGACTGGTGTAACGGTAACATGGGGGTCTCCAAAACCCTTGCTCGAGGTTCGATTCCTCGGTTCCCCGTCTCAGTAAACAAGCCATATACAGGCCAAACGCCACATTCCGAGCGTTCTGGCAGATGCGGTTACACAGCTCGGGTGGCCTCATGTAACCCGGGTCGATATCGATTCGGCCCAATGCGTTCGAGCGGGCTCGAACGACCACCGGCCGTGAAGCCCAAAGGGCCCTCAACCTCGTACAGGTCCGCGAGTCGTAAGCGCCGTCTGACGCACCTCGGACTGTCGTCTGTCCCTCATCGCTTCACAATCTCGACTCCCGCTTCCACGTCGACTCCATGCCTGAGGGTGTCCAACACGACGCACGAGCGCTCGGCGGCCGCAAGCAACAGCTGGACGGTGCGCGGCTCGGTTCCGGGTCGCACTCCGAGCTGCGTGAGGCTCCGCATCGACGGAAAGCCCACCCGCACCAACCGGTCAATCGCGAGGCAGCCCCGCAAGTCGACGGCGCCCTCGACTTGGACGGCGAGCGAGGTCAGCTGCACGCCCAGCAGGTCGGCAACCATGCGGATCGTCGAGTCCTGGCAGGCCGCGAGCGCCGCACAGAGGAGCTCTCCCGGGTTGGGAGCGTCGTGGTGGCCTCCCACTCCTCGATGCGTGCCTACAGCGATCTCGACCTCGACCCCGTACTCCTCCCCGGGGACGACGCTCGTGCGCAGGGGGTCCGCGAGGTCCCGGCCAAGGGTGTGTCCGCGATCAACGATCATCGCCTCGGCGGGCTCCTGCTCGTACGCTCGTCGCAGGGGCGCTTGACGGTCGGAGACCTCCGAGCTTCGCGTGCGGGGTGTTCGGCCGACGGCCGTCGCGCGCGTCATCGCGCATGCGCGGTGCCGCTGCCCGCCGCGAGCGCCCGCACGTCCTCGGTGCTGAGACCGCGGCCGCCGATCCACCAGTCTCCGGACTTGGTCTCGTCGATCACGACGGTGGTGACCTCCCGCATGTTCTCGCCCTCGATCTCGACCATGGTCTCGGTGAGGCGGCTCGCGATCTCGCGCTTCTGCTGTGGGGTGAAGACACCCTCGATGAGCTTCACGTTGATGTAAGGCATCTCGCTCTCCTTTCCTCGGGTAAGAACCCGAGCTTTGATGAGGATGAGGCTCTGCTGAGAAAGATGGCGCCTGGGAGGGTCGCCGTCATCGCGATTTCCGGCCATCTGCGAACATGGCGAACACTGGCCATCGGCACTCAGACTCGACGTCCTCTTCGGACGCGGGTAGCCTTCTGAGGATGGATCAGCGGATCGGGTTCTTGGACTTTGAGGAACGCAAGGTCGCCTACGCGACCGTCGGCGAGGGGCCGGCGATCGTCTTTCCGGCGTGGTGGGTGAGCCACATCGAGCGCGAGTGGAAGCAGCCGGCGTTTCGCTCGTTCTTCGGCGCGCTAGCCGCGACGCACACCGTCCTCAGATACGACCGCGTTGGCGTCGGACTCTCGGACCGCCAGCGCGAGGCGAGCGAGATGTCGCTTCCCTCGGAGGTCGCGTTGCTCGAGGCGATCGTCGACGAGCTTGATATCGAGACGTTCTCGCTCGTGGGCATTTCGTGCGGTGGCTGTATCGGCGCCGCGTACTCCACGCGCCACCCGGAGCGCGTCTCGGAGCTCGTCATCTACGCGGGCTATGCGGAGGGGGCGGCGCTGGCGCCGGCGCAGGTGCGAGCCTCGCTGATAGACATCGTCCGCAGTACGTGGGGGTTTGGCTCGCGCGTGCTGATGGAGGTGTTCATGCCCGGCGCCGACGCCGACGAGCGTCGTGAGTACATTGCCTTTCAGCGCGCTGCTGCCTCTGCGGATGTCGCCGCCGACCTGCTCGCGCTCACCTTCGCAATCGACGCGCGAGGAGACCTGGCGCGTGTTCAGGTGCCCACCACTGTTGTGCACCGGACGGGGGACCGCACGATCCCGTTCCTGCAGGGCCGAGAGGTGGCCACGCTGGTTCACGGCGCCCGCCTGGTCCCGCTGCCCGGGTATACGCACCATCCCTGGCGCGGCGATGGAGCCGGCACGGCAGCGGCGATCACGAGCGCGCTGGGCGTGACGGGGAGCGGCGGATCCTCCGAGTCGACCGAGGCGCTCACAGAGCGCGAGCGGGAAGTGCTCGCGCTTGTGGCCAGGGGCTTCAGCGATGCGCTGATCGCAGAGCATCTCGTGCTGAGTCCACACACCGTGCACCGACACATCGCCAACATACGCGGCAAGCTGAACCTCTCCTCGCGCTCGGCCGCCGCGGCGTTCGCGGCTCGGGCGGGGCTTGCTTAGCGACCGCAACTGGCCCGGCAGCCAGACGGCCTCAAGCGGGAATGGCTTTTGCTCGATGCTGAAGCGTGGAGCACGATCATGAGGCGCCGCCGCTGGAGTGGTGGGCGAGTCAGCGGGTCCGTCTTGCGGTGTTGCTGGTGTGTTTGGGGGCGGCGATCGTCCTCTTGCTGGGCACAAGAACAAATCTGCTGGGTGCGGTTGGGGTCGGCGGGGGTGGGACCGGGGAGGGAGGTGGTGGTGGCGGGACCACAGGGGGAGCATCGAGGTGGTGCGTTCCTCACGAGTTGCCGGCGCTTGCCGGCGCCGACCTCGACGAGCTGGTCGAACTGCGCGCCGGCCTGTTGGCGGTGTTCGAGTCCTCTGGCGGCCGTCGGTATGCCGGGGGCACCGTGACTCCGGAAGACATCTGGTCGGACAACCCGCCGCTGCGGTTGCGCTCGTCGCGTTTAGTCGATGGGCTGTGGCCGGCGGGGTATGAGATGCGGTGGTGGACGCGTGATTACGATGTGGGAGCAGACGCACTGGTGTTCGGGGAATCGCGCCAGGCGCACGAGTTCTTCGAGGAGGCAGCGAGCACCTCCTGCCATCGGGCCGGCGTAGTGTGGCCGGCGCTCTCGCCGCCACGTGCCCGCAACCTGAGTTGGGTCAATCCCGACGATGCCTAGCAGACCGACGTGTTCCTGTTGCGTGGACGGCGCGTCTACCGCGTCGTGGCCGTACGCTTGGAAGGTGCTCCCGCGGAGACCGCGCAAGCCGAGCGGCGGATCGGTGCAAGGCTCACCGACACCCTGGCGTGCGCTCTACCCGGTGCGGGGTGCACAGCTCCGGTGCGGTGAGGTCGTTCATTCGCCCGTTGCGAGAGGTGGCGGGGAGATGTGCCGAGGCCAGCGCTTGGAAGAGGTGGGGGGAGATGTACACCTCCACGAGGGCGGCCGCCACGAGCACCGGTATCGCGACCGCCACCGTCACGAGCGTCGCCGCGAGCAGTTGGTCCCACTCGCCGCGGCGGCTGGCCATGATCCACGCGGCCAGCGGGAGGAACAGCGCCATCAGCTCGGGGACAGCGTGTGGCAGCACGGCGAGCAGCAGCAGCGCCGCGGGTACGTCGAGCTGGTGCGAGAAGGCGGCGAGCCGGTCGCCGAGCAGGTAGGCCTGGGCGGACAGGGAGAATGTGGTGGCGCACACGACGAACGCGATCGCGATTCGCCCCCCGTGTTCGTGCACCCAGCGCGAGATGCCGTGGTGGGAGTCGGCCTGTAGCGGCAGCGAGCTGCCGGCGATGAAGCCGGCCACGCACGCCATCGCGTGCAGGGCCAGCACCAGCAGGTTGTGGCCGAGGATGCCGGGAACGTCGGTGAGGTTCCCGACGGCGAACGGTGGTTCGGGCGGGATCGCTTCGGCGCCGGCGCTGGAGAGCGCGGAGACGACCAGCACCGCGGCCAACAGCCCCAACGCCGCAATCGCGGAGCCCGCGGCCCAGCGGAGCAAGATCCTCCATCGCCCTTGCCGCCAGGCGCGCAGCGTGCTCCGCGTCCGGCGCACCCCGTACGTAAAGGCGTCGGCTGAGGCGTCCATCCTCCCTTTGATCGGCATACGCCTTGGCTCAGCTGAGCCGGGGCGAGATCGCCCGCGTTCCAGGCGTCGCGCATGTCGGGGGCGCTGAGGTTCAAGCGGGGCGCGACATGGATGGCGCCGTGGCCGCGTTGTCACGGCACCTCATAAATTGCCCGATTCGGGCAACTGGTTGGACGTCCCTGACGACATTCATGTATGGCTTTTGGGGAGGCTTTTAGGTTGTTCGTCCAGCACCCGTGCAAACGCTCGGTATGGCGAGCATTCTTGCTCTCCTTCCACTGCGCGTTGGGTGCGCCGCGAGTGCGTCTTCGCGAAATGTGAAACGACCGCTACACGCACCAACGAGCGACGACTGAGCCAGGAGACTGTTATGCGACCGCTTCAAACTCTCAGACGTTCACTGCAACACGTTTCATTCACCGGTTACTTCACGCGTCCGCAGAGCATCCCAGCACCCGCGCAGGATGCCCCGGAGCTCACGGCAAGCCGCCATGACGCGCAGGTGTTCACCAGGCGCATCGTGCCCGCCGACCCGTACGCGGTATGGCTCCAGCAGCGCGAAGCGGACCGCGAACGAGAGGAACGCCGTCTGAACCCCCGCGACGCGTGGGACGACCTGCGGAGCCAGAGCTTCCCTCCCGTTTGACAAGAAACGACGCGCGAGCTACGTTGAGTTGACATAACGGGGCGGTGCGGCGGTTGGCCGCAGCGGATGGACCAACTGCCCGGTGCGCTCGTGGTGGACCAAACCACGCTCGAGGAGGCATGCGATGGCTGTCAGGTTCCGTTCCCACCTTCGGCTCGGCCGGCGCCGGTTGGCGCTGCTGGGCGTCCTCTCCGTGGTACTGGCCGCCGCCACGCTCGTTGCCGGCCCCGCGGGGGCGCGGGGCGTGGGGAGCCCTGCGCGGCAGGGCTTCAGGCTGCCGGTGGCGAGCTCCTACCTGGCGCTCGGGGATTCGCTGGCGTTCGGCTACTCCGAGGCGAAGTTCGACAGCCTCTACCCCGACGAGAACCCCGCCGACTACGAAACCGGCTACGTCAACGACTTCGCCGACGTGCTCAAAATCTTCAATCCCGGCCTGCGGATCGTCAACGACGGCTGCCCGGGTGAGACCACGGAATCGTTTATCAAAGGCCCTTGCGCCTATCAGCTGGAGTTTCCGCTCCACCACCCCTACGCCGGTGGGCCCGACTCCTCGCAGCTCTCCGACGCGCTCGCCTACCTGGGAGCCCACCCGGGGAGCGTCAACCCGATCACGATCGACATCGGCGCCAACGACGCGCTCGGGCTGATCGAGACCACCTGCAAATTGGAAGCGGCCTGCATCGCCGCCGGGGCGCCCGCGGTGTTCGCCAAAATCGGCGCCAACCTCGGCCTGATCCTTGGCGAGCTGCGCGCCGCGGCACCGCACGCACAGATTGTCGTGCTCGGTCTCTACAACCCGTTTGGGGAAACGATCACCGGGGGCAACGCGCTCACCGCGGATCTCAACGAAGTGGAGGCGAAAGTCGCGGCCGGGGTGGGGGCCCGCTTCGCCGACCCGCTGCCGCTCTTCAACCCGCCGGGCGCGCTCGAAGCGCCGACGATCTGCCTGCTCACCAACATGTGCACGCCGCTCGTCGACATCCACCCGACCGACCTCGGCTACAAGGTGCTCGGCGGGCTGGTGCTGCAGCAGTATGTGCACGGTCTCGGGACGGGTGGGCAATCATTCCCTCGGGAGCCGTGGAGCCACTTCCGTATCGGGCCCCACCGTCTGCCATGAACAGCATCGACTCAATCCGGGAGCAGGTGTAGCGTAGAATCTTCGAAGCTCTCCTCACGCCGCCGCGCGCTCGGCTTGTAGCGGCCGCTCGCGCGCGGCGGCGGCCTCTTCGAGGATCCGCAGCATCGCCGAGGCGGCGGGGATCATGCGGGTACCGGAGCCGACCTTCCCCGGCAGCGCCGCGATCACGCTGCGTACCGGGGGGTGGGGGGAGAGCGCACGTACGACGATGTCCTCGCGGTTGGGATCGAACAGCGCGAGCTCGGGGATCAACGCGACCCCGACGCCCGCCGCCACCAGCCCCTGCACGGTCTGGTAGTCGTCGCTCTCGAACGCCACGTTCGGCTCGAATCCCGCCGCATGGCAGCAGCGCACCACGTGGCGCGCGCACGGGCTTGCCTGCGAGGTTTGCACCCACGCCTCGCCGCGCAGCGCCTCCAGGCGCAACGCACGCTTGCCCGCCAGCGGGTGGCCGCGGGGGAGCGCGAGGTACAGCGGGTCCTCCAGCAGCTCCACCCGCTTGAAGCCCTCCCCGTGTCTTTGCTCGAACTCGAACAGCAGCGCGAGATCGAACTCGCCCGCGCGCAGCCGCGGGGCGATCTCCTGTGGCTCGCCCTCAGCGAGCGTCAGCTTCACCTCGGGGTAGGAGGCGCGAAAGGCGGCGATCGCCACCGGCATCAGCGTCGCACCCGCGGTCGGGAACGACGCGATCCGCAGCTGTCCCCCGCGCAGGCCCGCCAGCGCCGCGAGCTCCTCCTCGGCGGCCTGCAGGCGGGCGAGGATCCCGTCGGTGTGTTCGACCAGCGTGCGCCCGGCACCGGTCAGACGTACCCCGCGGGGCAGACGTTCCAGCAGAGTCAGCCCCGTCTCTGCCTCCAGCGCCGCGATCTGCTGAGAGACGGCCGACTGGGTGTAGGAGAGCGACTCCGCCGCAGCCGAGAACGAGCCGCGCTTGGCGACCTCTCGGAGGACTCGAAGACGGCTGACATTAAGCATAAGTACAGCTTATCAAATATATAAAAAGAATCACTTGCGATGATGGCAGGAAGGTGTCACGCTGAGGGAGAAATGAACCGACAGATCGAACGAGCGAGTGGGGCCGGGAGGCCGGCCACGGCTCCTCGAAGCTGATCGATTGCTCTCCCCAACTTCCCACCATCAGAACCAGGAGCACAGCCATGTCTGCCAGCAAGATCATCGTTTCCTACGACGGCACCAACAACGAGGACGATGCGATTGCCCTTGGGCGTGCCTTCGCCCGCGCCGGCGCGGAGGTCGCGCTCGCGTACGTGCGTCACACCCAGGAGCCCGAGCCCGAGCGCGAGGTGCTCGCCGAGCGTGAGGCCGAGGCGCTGCTTCAGCGGGGCGTCGAGCTGCTCGGGGTGCCCGCCGCCGCTCACGTCGTCGCCGACCGCTCGACTCCCGAGGGGTTGCGCGCGCTCGCCGAGCGCGAGGGCGCCGACGCGATCGTGTTCTGCTCGGACTCCCATACGGCCCCGCGGCACGTGACCGTCGGCAACTCCGCCCAGCGCCTGCTCGACGGCGGCCGCTTCGCGATCGCGATCGCCTCCGCCGGTTTCGCCGGCGCCGAGGGTGAGCCGGTGCAGCGGATCGCCGTCACCGAGGATCCCACCGATCCCAGCGCCCAGGCGACGGCCGACGGGCTCGCGCAGGCGCTCGGAGCGAGCGTCAGCCCCGCCGCCAGAGGCCACGACGCCGACCTGCTCGTGCTCGGCTCGCGGCCCGAGGCGGGCCAGGGCCAGGTCGCGCTCAGCGCCGCCGCACTCAGCCTCGTCGAGGACGGCGCCGGCGCCGTGCTGGTCGTACCTCGCGGCGTGGCGCTCTCCTTCGGCGTCGCCGCGTCGGTTGGTGCGTAGCCTGCAACACGCCGTCCAGGAACCGGTGGCCCTTTGTGTGTCGAGGAGGGCCACCGGCGTTGACGGCGAATTCGAGGATGCATGTCGACACCCCGCGACTCGATCGAGGCGTCGAGCTGGGCGACGCGCATCCGTGCCGCGCTCGAGCACGACCGTTTCGTGCTCTACGAGCAGCCGCTGCTGGAGCTCTGCAGCGGCACGGTGGTGCGCCACGAGATCCTGTTGCGGATGGTGGCCGAGGACGGTGAGCACATTGCCCCGATGGCGTTCCTCCCCACAGCCGAGCAGGCCGGCCTCGTGCAGGCGATCGATGCCTGGGTGATCCGCCACGCGATCGACCTGATCGCCCGCCAGGCGCGCCGCGGCCAACGCCTGCACCTGGATGTCAACATCTCCGGGGTTTCCGTCACCGACCTCAAGCTGCTCGCGGTGATCGAGCGTGAGCTGGCGCTCGGCGAGATCGACCCCTCCTGCCTGACATTCGAGCTCACCGAGACCGCCGCGATCGAGGACATCGAGCTCGCGCAGCGGTTCGCGCTGCGCCTCGGCGAGCTGGGCTGCCGCTTTGCGTTGGACGACTTTGGCGCGGGGTTTGGCTCGTTCTACTACCTCAAACACATCCCCTTCGACACGCTCAAGATCGACGGCGAGTTCATCCGCGGTTTGGTGCACAGCGAGCGCGACCAGATCATGGTCGAGGCGATCGCTCGTGTCGCGCGCGAACTCGGCGCCGAAACCGTCGCCGAGTTCGTGACCGACGACGCCACCCGCGAGCTGGTGCACAGCTACGGCGTCCATTACATACAGGGTTATGGCATCGGCCGCCCCCGCCCGATCACCGCCACCTGGCCAGGGGCATTCGCCGAGCCTCGTGCCGCCGGACCCTCCGCCACGGCGCCCGCGGTCACCGAACCCGCCCTCGGCGTCACCGCCGCCGTCGAGCGGCCAAGCACAAGCGCACATAACGTGCGAGCTCTTGCGTGAAGTCCGCGCCGACGCCGACGAGGTGACCGAGCGGCCCGGTCCACCACCATCGCTCTGCTCGCCGCAGCGCTCGCATCGAGCGGCACGGTATCGTGCCGGGCACGTTCGCTGGCGAGCACCCGTAGGCGAACGCTGCCGCCATGCCCAGCACCCTCACGACGACCGTCACCGAGCTGCCCGAATCGCGCGTGCGCGTGCAGGTCAAGGTGACGCCCGAGGAGCTCGAGCGGCGCGTCGAGGGCAAGGCACGTGAGCTGGGCGGCAAACTGAAGCTCCCCGGCTTTCGCCGTGGCAAGGTGCCCGCGCCGCTGGTGATCCAGCGCGTGGGGCGCGAGGCGGTGCTCGATGAAGCGGTGCGCGACACGCTCTCGCACTGGTATGTGGACGCCCTCGAGGACACCGGGATCGTGCCCGTCGGTGACCCCGACGTGGACCTCGGCGAGCTGCCACCGCGCGGGGAGGCTCTCGAGTTTTCCTTCGAGATCGGCGTGCTCCCGCGGGCCACGCTGGGGGAGTACCGGGGCCTGGAGGTCGGCCGCGCCGAGCCCGCGGTGCAGGAGGAGCAGATGCAGCACGAGCTCGACGGGCTGCGCGAGCGCCTCGCGCGCCTGGAGGCGGTGCAGCGACCCGCGGCCGAGGGCGACTTCATCGTGATCGACTACACCGGGGCGCTCGTGGAGGAGTCGGGCGTTCAGGAGCCGTTCTCCGGCGGCGAAGGGCGCGACCAGCTGGTGGAGCTGGGGTCGGGCAACCTGATCGAGGGCTTCGAGCGGGAGCTGATCGGTGCCTCCGCCGGCGACAGCCGCACGCTCGCACTCACCTTCCCGGCCGACTACGAGCGTGAGGATCTGGCCGGCCGCGACGTTTCCTTCGCGGTGACGGTCAAGGAGGTCAAGCGCCGGCAGCTCCCTGAGGTCGACGACGATCTGGCGATCGACACCGGCTTCGACACGCTCGCGGATCTGCGCGAGGACATCCGCGGACGCCTGCTGGAGGCCGAGGAACGGCGGATCGAGGAGGAGTTCCGCGCCGCCGCGCTCGACGCCGCGGTTGAGCATGCCGAGGTGCAGGTGCCGGGCGCGCTGATCGAGGCCCGCGCGCGAGAGATGTGGGAGCGCGTCCTGCACACCCTCTCCCACCGGGGGATCACGCGCGAGGCCTACCTGCAGCTCACCGGTCGAGACGAGCAGGAGATCCTCGCCGAGAACGCGCCCGCCGCCGAGCGCGCGCTGCGCCGCGAGGCGGTGCTCACCGCGGTTGTGGAGGTCGAGCACATCGAGCCCGGCGAGGAGGAACTGCGGGAGGCGCTGCGCCCCGCCGCCGAGCGCGAGCAGCTGCCGGTCGAGGAGGTCGTGCAGCGGCTGCGCGACGCCGGGCGCTTGGAGGAGATTCGCGAGGACCTCGCCGCGCGGGGCGCGATCGAGCTGATCGCCTCCACCGCCGTGCCGATCCCGCTCGAGCAGGCGCAGGCGCGCGAGCAGCTGTGGACCCCCGAGAAGGAGCGCACCGAGCGCGCCCGCGAGGAACAGCAGCAGGTGGGGGAGGCATCGTCGCGGGAGCACACGCGAAAGCAGGGGGAGGAGGTCGGGGAGCTATGGACACCGGATCGGTAGCCCTCACGCGCGGGTGCGCCGAGAGCCGGCATGCCACGGACACCGGATCGGTAGCCTTCCCGGCCACCACGTTCGCGCGGGCCCGCTAGGCTTGATCTTGGTGGCGTCCGTTGGAGGAATCCCGCAGGCGAAGCGAAACTGAAGCGAGGACAATGAGCCCACTAGTGCCAATGGTCGTCGAGCAAACCTCCCGGGGGGAGCGCGCTTTCGACATCTACTCCCGCCTACTCAACGAGCGGATCATCTTCCTCGGCACCCCCGTGGACGACCAGATCGCCAACCTCGTGGTCGCCCAGTTGCTGCACCTGGAGTCCGAGGACCCCGAGAAGGACGTCTCGATCTACATCAACACGCCCGGAGGCTCGGTGTACGCGGGGCTGGCGATCTACGACACGATGCAGTTCATCAAGCCCGACGTGCAGACGATCTGCGTGGGGATCGCGATGTCGATGGGCGCGCTGCTGCTGGCGGGTGGCGCGAAAGGCAAGCGCATGGCGCTGCCCAATGCGAAGATCCTGATCCACCAGGTCTCCTCGAGCTTCCAGGGTCAGGCCACCGACATCGAGATCCACGCCAAAGAGATCATCGACGTGCGCCACCGTCTCGATGAGATCATCGCCAAGCACACCGGCAAAGAGCTCGACCAGGTGCGCAACGACACCGAGCGCGACTACTTCATGAGCTCTGAGGAGGCTCGTGAGTACGGGATAATCGACCGCGTTATCTCCGAGCACTAGGTTCGAACACTCGGCCCACGGAAGAGATCGCAATGGCCCGCCCCACTGATTCCAACGAGCAACTCCTCTGCAGCTTCTGTGGCAAGTCCCAGCGGCAAGTCAAGAAGCTGATCGCCGGTCCCGGCGTGTACATCTGCGACGAGTGCATCGACCTCTGCAACGAGATCATCGACGAGGAGCTCGCGCCCACGCCGATGTTCGACCTCGAGAAGCTCCCCACCCCGCGGGAGATCTACCAGGTGCTCGATGAGTATGTGATCGGCCAGGAGACCTCCAAGCGCACGCTGTCCGTCGCGGTCTACAACCACTACAAGCGCGTGCAGATGATGCAGACCGGCGACTCCGACGTGGAGCTGCAGAAGTCCAACATCCTGCTGCTCGGACCCACCGGCTGCGGCAAGACGCTGCTCGCGCAGACGCTCGCGCGGATCCTCAACGTGCCGTTCGCGATCGCCGACGCCACGGCGCTCACCGAGGCCGGGTACGTTGGCGAGGACGTCGAGAACATCCTGCTGAAGTTGATCCAGGCTGCCGACTACGACGTCAAGAAGGCGGAGACCGGGATCATCTACATCGACGAGGTCGACAAGATCGCGCGCAAGGCCGACAACCCCTCGATCACGCGCGACGTCTCCGGCGAGGGCGTGCAGCAGGCGCTGTTGAAGATTCTCGAGGGCACGCAGGCCTCGGTGCCGCCCCAAGGCGGGCGCAAGCATCCCCACCAGGAGTTCCTCACGATCGACACCACCAACGTGCTGTTCGTCTGCGGCGGGGCGTTCGCCAACCTCGACAAGGTGATCGAGAAGCGCATCGGCCACAAGGGCGTTGGCTTCGGCTCGGTGATCGACGCCCCCGCCGATCACGACACCGGCGAGGTGTTCGAGAAGTGCCTGCCCGAGGATCTGATCGAGTACGGGCTGATACCAGAGTTCATCGGCCGCCTGCCGGTGATGAGCGCCGTGCACCAGCTCTCCCGCGAGGATCTCGTCTCGATCCTTGTCGAGCCGCGCAACGCGCTGGTGAAGCAGTTCCAGCGCTTCTTCTCCTTCGACGACATCGAGCTGGTGTTCGCCGAGGACTCGCTGAAGGCGGTCGCCGAGCGGGCGCTGGAGCGCAACACCGGCGCGCGCGGGCTGCGCTCGATCATCGAGGAGATCCTGCTGGAGGTCCAGTTCGAGCTGCCCTCGCGCCGCGACGTCAAGAAGTGCGTCGTCACGCGCGAGACGGTCGAGCAGGGTCGTCCGCCGACGCTTGTCACCGAGGCCGCCCCCGAGGAGGCCCCCACCCCCACCGTGGCCGAGGCCAAACCGCGCACGCGGCGCCTGCGCGAAGAGTCCGCGTAAAAGATCCGTGCACGACGAGTTCCGCGTACAGGTCCGCGCCCAGGCGCCAGACAAAGTGGTCGATGCGCTGAAGGCGCTCCAGGTCGCCGACGACGCCCACCGCGAGCTGCCGCGACTGGCGATCACCCACGAGGGCGAGCACGTCTTCCTGTACGCCGACTCCGCCGACGCGGCCGAGCACGCGCGCGAAGTGGTGGCGGGGGCGATGGCCGAGCACTCGATCGAGGGCCAGCTCAACGTCATGCGTTGGCATCCGCTGGAGGAGCGCTGGGAGGATGCCTCGGCGCCGCTGCCCACCACCGAGGCCGATCGCTCCGCCGAGCACGCCCGCCTGGAGAAGCTCGAGACCGAGGAGTCCCAGCAGGCCGGCCACGCCGAGTGGGAGGTGCGCATCACGCTGCCCACCCACCACGACGCGCGCTCCTTCGCCGAGCGCCTGCGCGGCGAGGGGATCCCTGTCAAGCAGCTGTGGCGTCACATACTTGTGGGCGCCAACGACGAGGACGACGCCGCCGCGCTGGCGGCGCGCCTGCGCACGGAGGCGCCCGCCGGCAGCGAGATCGCCGCGGAGGGCAACGGCCTGGAGTACTGGCGCATGCTGCACCCCTACGCCTACCTTGGCGGAATCGCCAACTGAGAAACCCTGCCTTTACTATTGATGCGCTAAAGTAAAGGGCAGATGGCGAAGGTCTCTTCCAAGAATCAAGTGACGATCCCGGTTGCAGCGATGCGCGCCGCCGGCCTGAGCACTGGCGATGAGATCACGGTACGCCCGACTCCTAAGGGCGAGATCGTGATCGCCGCCAAAAGCTCTCGCGTCCGGCGGCATGCGGGCATCGCCACGGGCATCTACGAGGGCAACGAGCTCGACCGGCTCCGCGACGAGTGGCAACGCTGATCCTCGACGCGAGCGTGGTAATCGGCCTGCTGGACACCGCCGATGCGCATCACGCCCGCGCGATCGACGATGTCGAGGCCGCCGACCGGGCGGGGCAAGAGCTGCTGCTGCCGGCGAGCGCGTACAGTGAGACGCTGGTCGCGTTCGCGCGTGCCGGCCGCGTCCCAGAGGCCCGCGAAGCGATCCTCGCGATGGGCATCACCGTGGTTGCGCTCACCGAGGCGATCGCCGAGCGCGCGGCCGACCTGCGCGCTCGCCACGAGAAGCTGCGCCTCCCCGATGCGATCGTGCTCGCGACCGCGCGAGAGCGGGCCGGCGCGCTGCTGAGCTACGACCTCCGCCTCTCAGGGCTCGGCGGCTAGGGGCGCCATACACTCAACACTTCCGATGGACGAGCGCGTCAAAGAGCTGGAGGGCACCACCCGCTTCGAGCCCGCGGAGGTCGAGTTGCGGATCGGTGCGCGCTGGCTTGACAGTGGGCTGTTTCACCCCGCGCCCGAGGGCGAGGCCGCTGAGAACTACTCGATCGCGATCCCTCCGCCCAATGTCACCGGCTCGTTGCACATGGGCCACGCGCTCAACGGCTCGATTCAGGATGTGCTGATCCGCTACCACCGCATGGCCGGCCGGCGCACGAAGTGGATTCTCGGCACCGATCACGCCGGCATCGCCACGCAGGCGCAGGTCGAGAAGGCGCTGCGCGCTGAGGGCACCTCGCGTCAGGCGCTCGGCCGCGAGGAGTTCGTGCGCCGTGCCTGGGAGTGGCGTGAGCACTACGGGCACACGATCGTCGAGCAGTTCAAGCGCCTCGGCGCCTCCTGCGACTACACCGAAGAGCGCTTCACGCTCGACGAGGCCTACCACCGCGCGGTGGTCGAGGTGTTCGTCGCGCTCTACGAGCAGGGCCTGATCTACCGCGATCGCTACATCGTCAACTGGGATCCCGGCTCCCGCTCGGCGATCTCCGACCTGGAGGTCGAGGAGCGGCGCGAGCGCGACACGCTGTACTCGATCCGCTACGACCTCGAGGGGGAAGGCAGCGTGACGATCGCCACCGTGCGCCCGGAGACGATGCTGGGCGACACCGCGGTGGCGGTGCACCCCGAGGACCAGCGCTACCGGGAGCTGGTTGGCCGTCTCGCGATCCTGCCGCTCGTCGGGCGCCACCTGCCGATCATCGCCGACGAGTACGTGAAGATTGACTTTGGCACCGGCCAGCTGAAGGTCACCCCCGCGCACGACCCCAACGACTTCGAGATCGGTCGTCGCCACGAGCTCGACCAGGTGTCGGTGATCGGCGAGGACGGGCGCATGTCCGCCGAGGCGGGCGAGCGCTTCGCCGGGCTCACGGTGATGCAGGCGCGCGCGGCGGTGGTCGAGGCGTTGCGCGAGGAAGGCCGGATCGTGGGGGAGGAGGAGTATGAGCACGAAGTCCCCTACTCCCACCGCTCCGGCGAGCGGATCGAGCCGCTGATCTCGCTGCAGTGGTTCATGCGCATGGACGAGCTCGCCGCGCCCGCGATCGACGCTGTGCGCGACGGCCGTGTGCGGATCGTCCCCGACAACCACCGCCGCGTCTACCTGGAATGGATGGAGAACATCCGCCCGTGGTGCATCTCCCGGCAGCTGTGGTGGGGGCACCGGCTGCCGGTGTACTACTGCGGCACCTGCTCCCACCTGCACGTCGCCGCAAGCCCACCGGAGGGCTGCGAAGCCTGCGGCGGGGAGCTGCGCCAGGAGGAGGACGTGCTCGACACGTGGTTCTCCTCGGCGCTGTGGCCGTTCGCCACGCTCGGATGGCCCGACGCGACGCCGCAGCTGCGCGCCTTTTACCCCACCGCGGTGCTCTCCACCGCACGCGACATCCTGTTTCTGTGGGTGGCGCGGATGATCATGATGGGGCTGCGCTTCACCGGGGAGGTGCCGTTCGCCGATGTCTACATCCACTCGGTGATCCAGGCGCCCGACGGGCGGCGCATGTCGAAGTCGCTCGGCACCGGCATCGACCCGCTCGACGAGATCGACCGCCACGGCGCCGACGCGGTGCGCTTCGGCCTGCTGGCGATGTCCTCTTCGCAGGACGTGCGCTACTCCGCCGAGAAGGTGCGCCAGGGGCAGGCCCTCGCCAACAAGCTGTTCAACGCCACGCGCTTCGCGCTGCTGCGGATCGCTGGGTTGCCTGGCGTGGAGCTGGGCGCGGTCGAGCCGGCGCCGCGGCCACGCACGATCGAGGACCGCTGGATCCTTTCGCGCCTGCAGGAGATCGTCGCCGACACCGCCGCGCGGATCGAGGACTACGACTTCTCCCACGCCGCGCTCGGGCTCTACGACTTCGTCTACGCCGAGCTGTGCGACTGGTACCTGGAGATCGTCAAGCCACGGTTGGCGACCGAAGCCGGGGGACACTCGCCTTCGGCGAGCATCCCCGTTTCGGCCAGCGCGGTGGCGCAGGGCAACGAGGAGGATCGTGCGGCGCTCGCCGCGACGCTGCTGTACGTGCTGCGCTCAACAGTGGCGTTGGCGCACCCGGTGATCCCGTTCGTGACCGAGGAGCTGTGGTCCTACCTGGATGGCACCGGAGCTCTGCTCGCGGGCTCTCCCTACCCGCGTGCCGACGCATCGCTGATCGACCGCGACGTCGAGATCGAGCTGGAGCGTGTCATCGAGGCGGTTACGCTCGTGCGCGGCTGGCGCGACTCTGTGAACGCGCCCCCCGGGATGCTCGTACCCGCGCGCATCGACGCGCGCGGGTACGAGTCCACCGCCGCGATCCTCGCCAACCTCGCCCGGCTCGACCTGGGTGCCGGTGACAGTGCGGGCGCCGTCGACACGGGTGTACCGTCGGTGGCCTCGATCTCGGTGCCGTGTGGCACCGTCGAGGTGCTCTCCGCGGAGGGGCTCGATCTTGACGCCGCCGAGCGACGGCGTGGGGCCGCGCGGGCAAAGCTCGAAGGCGAGATCGCCCGCGTCGAGGGCAAGCTCGCCAACGCCGGCTTCGTGCAGAACGCGCCGGCGGAGGTGGTGGCGGGCGAGCGCGCCAAGCTGGCTCGTCTGCGCGGCGAACTGGAGGCGGTGTGACAGAGCCCTGGAGCGGCGAGCGCGCCGAGCGTCACCTGCGCTCGCTGGAGCTGTTCGGGATGCGCTTCGGCCTCGATCGGATGCGGCGCATGATGACCGTGCTGGGCTCTCCACAGCGACGCTTTCGCTCGGTGCACGTGGTCGGCACCAACGGCAAGACCTCCACCACGCGCATGATCGCGGCGATCCTCGAGCGCCATGGGCTGCGCACGGGCACCTATTTGTCTCCGCACCTGATCTCCTACTCCGAACGGGTGCAGGTGGCCGAGCGTGATATCTCCGGCCCGGTCTTCGCTGCCGCCGTCGCCCGCGCGGCGTGGGCGGCGGAGCGGGTCAACCGCACGCTCGCCGAGGACGACCACGTCACCCAGTTCGAGCTGCTCACCGCCGCCGCCTTCTGGGCGCTCGCCGAGCGCGAGGTCGAGGTCGCGGTGGTCGAGGCCGGCCTCGGTGGCCGCTACGACGCCACGGCGGTGGTGGAGTCGGCCGTTACGGTGCTGACCAACGTTGGTCTCGAGCACACCCGCTGGCTCGGACCGACCGTGCACGACATCGCCACGGAGAAGCTCGCGGTGCTGCGGCCCGGGACGACGCTCGCGCTCGGCGCCAATCTCGACCCCGAGGCGCTCGCCGTCGCCCGGGCGGTCGCAAGCGATACGCGCGCGCGCCTCGTGCAGGTCTCGCCCGCCGAGCTTGCCGCCTGGCCCACCACCTCCGTCTCCGCCACGGCGCCCGCCTCGACCGCGCCTCCCGCAGGGTCTACCGTGCCCGCCTTCCAGCGACGCAACTTCGCCCTCGCGCGCGTTGCGGCCGCGGCGTATCTGGCGGACGCGGGGGTCGCCGTGCGCGAGGAGGCGGTGCGTGAAGCGGCGCGTGCGGTGGACGTGCCGGGACGTATGCAGGTGGTGGCCGACGACCCGCTGACGGTGCTCGACGGCGCACACAACCCCGATGCGGCGCGGGCCCTGGTCGAGTCGCTGCCGGCGCTGGCCGATTTGGGGATGCGAGCGGAGCGAGTGTCTCCCCAATCGGTCGAGGACCGACAGCTGGCGCATGGGATGGGGGGCCCGCCCACCCCCCATAACCAGCTGGCGCTGGTCATGGGCGTATTGGAGGACAAGGACGCCGCAAGCATGTTGGCGGCGCTGCTGCCGCTGTGCGCGCGTGCGTGGTTCACCGCCCCGCCCTCCAGCCGGGCGCTCTCGCCGGCGGCGCTGCAATCGCTCGCCCGCCAGCAGGGCTTCGAGCAGACCGCTTGCGAGCCCCACCCGCGGCGGGCGTTGGAGCAGGCGCGGGAGTGGGCGCGCTCGCAGCCCGGTGGCACGGCGGTGCTCGCGACCGGCTCGGTCTACCTGGTCGGCGATCTGCTGGCGTACCTTGCCGAGCGCGAGACGGCCGTTGGCGAGGTGGCCGCGGCCGATGCTGCCCAGGGGGGGCGTGCATGAACGACGACGGCCCGTCGGTGCTTGCGATGGTGGGCGCGGTGGCGGTGATCGTGGCGCTCGTGATCCTGCTGTTCTTCGCTGCGGGCTACCTTGTCGGCCGATTGCTGCTCGGATGACATTTTGCGCGCAAATGCAGGCTTCTTCCGTCAGAATGTCTAAACTCGGCACCCCCATGACCCGGCCGGGAACTCCTGAGCACTGAGGGATCGATGCTGCCGCTCGCATACTTCGGAATCGAAAGCAACGCCTTCACCACGGCGGTCGACCTCCTGATCGTGGTCGGGGCGGTCATCTACCTGTCGCTGATCTACTGGACCTACGCCGACGCGCGGCGGCGGATCGCCGATCCGATGCTGATCGGCTGCGCCGCGGCGGCGTCGCTGTTCCCGTTCGTGGGCACGCTCGTGTACATCATCCTGCGCCCGCCGGAGTACCTGGAGGACGTACAGGAGCGCGAACTGGAGATCCAGGCCGCCGAAGCGCGCCTCAACGGGCTCGAGCGCTCGCTCTGTCCGCACTGCGACTATCCGGTCGAGCGCGATTTCGTCCGCTGCCCCAGCTGCCTGCGCAAGCTCAAGGAGCGCTGCGTGAGCTGCTCCAAGCCGCTCGACCGGGCTTGGACGATCTGCCCCTACTGCGAGACGGAGGTGCCGCCTGAGGCCTCCTCGCCTCGCCGTCGCACCCGCCGGCGTGCGGCCGCGGCCGACCCACCCACGGAGGCTGAGGAGCTGACTGTGGCCGCCGCTGAAGAGCGGCCTTCCGCGACCGCGCCGGAGCCCGCGTCCCGCCGGCCGATCGGCGATCGCCCGGCACGTGCTCCCGTTGCTCGCGCTCGGCCCACCTCCGGGCCCAGCGAAGACCTCGTTTAGTACGGGCCCAGCGAAGACCTCGTTTAGTACGCCTCACCTCCGAAGAGATCCACCTCCGGGTTCGCGCTGCGGGCCCACAACTGAAAAGGAAGCTATGGACCGTACGCTGATCCTCGTGAAGCCGGATGCCTTTGCTCGCTCGCTGACCGGCGAGATCATTGCCCGCTTTGAGCGTAAGGGGCTTCGCCTCGTGGCTCTGCGCCAGATGACGCTTGAGCGGGAGCTTGCCGAACGGCACTATGCCGAGCATGCCGAGCGGCCTTTCTTTGGGGAGCTTGTGGAGTTCATCACCTCGGGACCCCTGGTTGCGATGGTGCTCGAGGGCTTCGAGGCGGTTCGGGCTGCAAGGCAGGTGATTGGCGCCACCAATCCTCTTGAGGCTGCGCCTGGGTCCATCCGGGGGGATTTTGCTGTTGAGACTGGGCGCAACATGGTGCATGGGTCGGACTCTCCGGAGTCTGCTGCTCGTGAGGCAGCCCTGTTCTTCTCGGAGCTGAGCTGAGCCAGCGCTTGGTGCTGGCCTCGCGCTCGCCCCAGCGGCGGGCGCTCCTCGAGCGGCTGGGGGTCTCCTTCACGGTGCGCCCGGCTGATGTCGAGGAGCTCAAGGAGGGGGATCCCGCGGAGGTGGCCGTGGAGAACGCGCTTCGCAAGGCGCGCGCCGTGGTGGAGGCCGACGCTCCGTCTGTGCTGGTGTTGGGCGTGGACACGGTCGTGGCTCTGGCGGGCAGGGTCTATGGCAAGCCCTCGGATGAGCGCCATGCGCGGGAGACGCTGGGCGCTCTGAGCGGCTCCACACATAAGGTTCTCAGCGGCGTCGCGCTGATCGAGGATGGGCGGGAGCGCACGGCGCTGGCTGCCACGGAGGTCGTCTTTCGGAGGCTCGACGATTGGTTGATCGATTGGTACGTAGCTTTGGGGGAGTGGCGCGACCGAGCCGGTGGTTATGGGATCCAGGGCGCGGGGGCGGCGCTGGTGCGCGAAGTGCGGGGCGACTATGAGAATGTGGTGGGGCTGCCACTGGCGACTTTGCTGGATCTGTGCCCGGAGTTGCTGAAGAGGTGAGGATCTGCTCCGGCTGCCGCAACGTTAGATCTGCCCCGGAGGCTAGGACATGAGGATCTGCCCGGGAGCGCCGAAGGCTTGATTTTCCCTGCAAATAAGCTGGCAAGGAGGTCGAAGGGGTGGGGGCTTCCGCTAGACTGCCCGCGGACGCACGCTTGTCGTCAGGCGGCGTAGGACGGCGGTGCAGGCAGGCCGCGTCCGGCCCCGCACCACCGGCGAGGCGTCCTCTCCTCGATTCGATACATGGGCATCTTCAGCTACCTCACCGGGTTTGGTGGCCGCGACATGGCGGTCGATCTGGGCACGGCCAACACGCTCGTGTATGTGCGTGGGCGCGGAATCGTGCTCTCCGAGCCGAGCGTGGTGGCGATCGACTCACGCACGGGCGAGGTGCACGCGGTGGGGATCGAGGCGAAGCGGATGCTCGGTCGCACCCCCGGCACGATTCAGGCGATCCGGCCGCTGAAGGATGGGGTGATCGCGGACTTCGATGTGACCGAGGAGATGCTGCGGCACTTCATCCAGAAGGTCCACCAAAACCGCTTTGCGCACCCGCGCGTGGTCGTGTGTGTGCCATCCGGTGTCACGGGAGTGGAGAAGCGCGCGGTCGAGGAGGCCTGCCTGTCGGCGGGCGCGCGCACTGCCTACCTGATCGAGGAGCCGATGGCGGCGGCGATCGGCGCCGGCCTGCCGGTGGGCGAGCCGACCGGCTCGATGGTGGTGGACATCGGCGGGGGCACCTCGGAGGTCGCGGTGATCTCGCTGGGGGGGATCGTCGTCTCGCAGTCGATCCGCGTCGGCGGGGACGAGATGGACGAGGCGATCATCTCCTACGCCAAGAAGGAGTACAAGCTGCTGATTGGCCAGCAAACGGCCGAGGAGCTGAAGCTCGAGATCGGCTCGGCGTGCCCGATGCCCGAGGAGCTGCAGGCGGAGATCCGCGGCCGCGACATGGTGTCGGGGCTGCCGAAGACGGTGGTGCTTACCAGCGAGGAGATCCGCCAGGCCCTGGAGGAACCGGTCGTGCAGATCGTCGACGCCGTCAAGGAGACGCTCGACCGCACCCCGCCGGAGCTTGCGTCGGACATCATGGACCGCGGGATCATGCTTGCCGGCGGGGGCTCGCTGCTGCAGGGCCTCGACGAGCGCCTGCGCGAGGAGACGCAGATGCCTGCGCACCTGGCGGAGTCGCCGTTGACGTGCGTGGCGGTTGGCTCGGGGCGCTCGCTGGAGGAGTTCGAGACGATCCACCGCGCCAACCGCAACAACTCCCACCGCAGGCGGCGGCGTTAGACTGACGTGGGGCGGGCCGTGCGCGTACGCTTTGTAAAAGCTCAGGAAGGTTTCCGCTCGTGCACGACAAGACTGCCCGGCGGCGGCGCGCGGTGCTCGTCGCCCTCGTGGCGCTTTCCCTGATACTGCTGACCGCCTACTTCGGCGAGTCTCCCAACGGACGCTTGCACGATGTGCAGCGTGGCTTTCTGACGGTCGTCTCGCCGATCCAGGAGGGCGCCAACGCGGCGCTCAAACCGGTGCGCAACCTGTTCGGGTGGTTTGGTAGCGCGCTGCACGCCAAACACCAGCTCGCGGAAGTGCGCAAGCAGAACAACCAGCTGCGCGCGGAGCTGCTGTCGCGGATCGACGACGAACGTGGCTATAAGCAGTTCTTGCGGCTCTACAAGCTCGACGGTGGCCTGCACCTCTCCGACTACCGGCCGGTCACGGCCGAAGTGATCGCACAACCCGCCAACCTGTGGTACCTGACGGTCAACATCGACAAAGGCAGCTCCGCCGGGGTGCAGGTCAACGATCCGGTGATCGATGGCGAAGGCCTGATCGGGAAGGTCACCGCCACAGCTCCCGACGGGGCGCAGGTGAGCCTGATAACCGACAGCGCGGTGGCCGTGGCGGCGATGATCAACGAAACGGGCGCCCCCGGGATGGTGTATCCGAAGGTCGGCGAACCCAATACGCTGGTGATCCGCTACCTGCCGGCCAACACCCCGGTGAACGTCGGCAACTACGTGGTCACGTCGGGCACGATCTCGAGCAAAGGCCCTTCGTTGTTCCCGCGCGGGATCCCGATCGGGCAGGTGAGCTCGGTTGGCGAAGAAGCGCCGTACAAGACCGTTGAAATCCGCCCGCTCGCCAACCTGCGTGGGCTGGAAACGGTGCAGGTGCTGACCTCGGCGCCGGGCTCGGCGCCGGCTCGGGCCAACAGCGTGAACGCCGCGCTGCCGTCCGAACAGTCCTCCGAAGCGGCTGGCGCCACCAACGGTGGACAGCTGGCCTCGACAGGGAGCGGTGGCTGATGGCAAGCCAGCCAAATGGCGCCGTGGTGGCCCGTGTGGCGGCGCTGGCAGTGGTGGTCGTGTTCCTGCAGACGGGCGTCATCTCCGAGGTGCCGGTGTTCGGAGTCGCGATCGACTTGACGCCGCTGGTGGTGGCCTTCGTGGGCCTGCAGTGCGGCTCCCTTACAGGCGCCGCAGCCGGCTTCGGAATCGGGCTGCTGGTCGACCTCACGCTGGTGCAGACGCTCGGCCTCACATCGCTGATCTTCACGGTGATCGGCTACGGGGCGGGGCGCCTGCGAGAGCTGCGCGATCCGCGCGCGGCGCTCACCCCGCTGCTGGTCGGCGCCGCCGCTGCCGCCACCTCGATGATCGGCTACTCGGTGATGGAGATCGCGCTCGGAGTCGACGCCCCCGTCAGCCTCGAGCTGCTGCGCCAGATCGTCGTCGGGGTCGCACTCGACACGATCGTCGCGCTGCCGGTGTGGGTGCTCGTGCACCGCTGGCTGGCGCCCAGTCTCCCCGATGACCCGCGCCATCGCCGCCGGAGCCGTCGTGCGTACACGACCGGTGGGCTGAGTCCCCTGTCCAAAGCATGACCCCACTCGAGCGTGTCCGTACGCCAGACCGAAGCCGGGAGACACGCGCCTCCGGCGCGAATCCCCGTTTCGGCCAACGCACGCCGCCGCCGATCTCCTCGCAGCTGGGCCTGCGCGTCGCAGTGCTGGGCGGCGTGGCGCTGGTGATGTTCGGGATCATCTTCTTCCGCCTCTGGTACCTGCAGATCTTGACCGGCGAACAGTACGTCGAGAAGGCCGCGAAGAACACGCTGCGCGAACTGCCGATCGCCGCGCCGCGCGGGCAGATCGTCGACCGCGAAGGCAATGTGCTGGTGACGAGCAAGGTCACCAACGCGGTGCAGCTGGTCCCCTGGGAACTGCCTCCGAAAGGACCGCATCGCCGGGCGCTCTACCGAAGGCTGGGCAAACAGCTGGAAATGAGCCCTCGCACGATCAGGGAAATCCAAGAAAAGGGCGAAAAAGAAGTGCCCTATGCCCCGGTGACGATCAAGACCAACGCCGGCCGCGGCGCGCTGACGGTGCTGGCGGAGCGCCAGAATGAATACCCGGGCGTCAAGCAGGAAGAAGTCTCGGTGCGCGAATACCCGCACGGGGAGATGGCCGCGCAGGTGTTCGGCTACGTCAGCCAGATCAGCGAAACGGAGGAGGAACCGCGCAACCCCCTGCACGCCAACTTCAAGGGCGTGAAGCCCGGGACGATCGTCGGCCAGCAGGGACTGGAGTACGAGTACGACCGCTACCTGCTCGGCACACCGGGAGCGCAGCCGGTGGAGATCGACTCCGAAAATCAGGTGCAGCCGGCCAAACTGCCCGCGACCAAGCCGCGCGCGGGCTACACGCTGCGGCTGACGCTCGACCTGGCGCTGCAGAAGGAGGGCGAAATCGCGCTGCGCAAGGGCATGGAACTCGCTCACGCGCTCAGCAACCCGGGCAACGGCGGGGCGTTTATAGCGATGGAACCGCGCACCGGGGGGATCCTCGCGATGGGCTCCGACCCGAGCTTCAATCCGAACCGCTTCACCAACGCGCTCTCCAAGCGGGAGTTGGAAGAAATCGAGCAGGTCGGTGTGGGGGCGAAGAATGGCGAGCCCGAACCGGCGCCGCTGGTCGACCGTGCGACTGAAGGCGCCTACCCGACCGGCTCGACGTTCAAGCCGATCACCGCGATCGGGAGCCTCGAAGCGGGGGTGCTCAACCCCTACGAAGACCTTGGGGGGGGCAGCTGCATCACCGTCGGCGCCGAGCAGTTCTGCAACTCGGGCAAAAACGACTACGGCGCACTGCCACTCGTCAGAGCGCTGACGGTCTCCTCCGACACCTACTTCTTCACGGTCGGCGAGATGGACAACAGCCATGGCGAAGTGATCCAGCGCATGGCGCACCAACTGGGCATCGGGCGTCCGACGGGGATCGATCTGCCCAACGAAGCAGAAGGCACGGTGCCGAGTCCGAAGTGGTTGGAAGAACGCAACGCCCTTGAAGCGAAGTGCACGCGCGAACACCACGGTCACTCGTGCGAAATCGTCGCCGAACCGGGGGCGCCGTGGAGCGTCGGGCACAACATGGATCTCGCGGTCGGCCAGGGGGATCTGCAGACCGACCCGTTGCAGATGGCGGTCGCCTACTCGACGCTCGCCAACGCGTTCATGAACAACGGCGAAGGATGGGTGCCGACGCCCCACCTGGGGGAGGCGATCGAAAGCCCCAGCGGGGGGATCGTGCAGACGCTGAAATTTCCGCCACGGCGCAAGGTCAAGCTCAACCCCACCAACCTCGGCCTCGTGATGGAAGGGATCCACGACGCGACCTCCGAGTCGGGCGGCACCTCGCAGGACGTGTGGTCAGGCTGGAACCAGGCAAAGCTCCCGGTGTACGGCAAGACCGGCACCGCCGAACGTCCGCCCTACGTCGAACAGGCGTGGTACATGTGCATCCTGCCCGATGCCGGCCGGCCGATCGTGATCGCGGTGACCGTCGAACAGGGCGGTTTCGGCGACCAGGCGGCTGCACCGGTGGCGCGGCTGATTGCCTCGAAGTGGTTCAACCAGCCGCTGAAACTCGTCACCGGCTCGAGCGTTGACAAATGATCAGCGAGCACGGACAAATGATCCGATGAGCCCGCTGAGCCCGATCACCGCCCCCGAAGCCGAACGCCGCGCGCAGGGGACCTCCCAGGAGCCCCCCCGGGGCCCACGCCTGCTGCTCGACCCGGTGCTGACGCTGACGGTGCTCGGCCTGGGGATCTGCTCGGTCGTGGTGCTGGGCTGGGTCACCGCCAAGGCCGTGCCCGGCCAGCCGCGCTACTACTCCGAGCGCCAGATCGTCTACCTGCTCATCGGTCTGGTGGGGATGGTCGCGCTGGCGCGGATCGACTACGCGCGCCTGCGTCACTGGAAAGTCGCGATCTACGTGGCGCTGGTCCTGAGCATCCTGGCGGTGTTGGGCGCTGGCAGTTCGGCCAACGGCTCGGTGCGGGCGATCAGCTTCCCCCTGTTCTCCTTCCAGGGGTCGGAGACCGGCAAGGTGCTGTTGATCCTCGCACTGTCGGCGCTCGTGGTCGATCGCTCGCGCCAGTTGCACGAACGCGAGACGACCGCGCGGGTGATGCTGGCGGCGCTGCTGCCGGCAATGCTCGTGATCGCCCAGCCGGACCTCGGCTCCGGCCTGGTGTACCTCACGATCGCGGTCACGCTGTTGTTCGTCGCGGGGGTGCCCTGGCGGCACCTGGCGGGTCTGCTGGCGCTGGGCGCGGCAGCGATTGCGCTGGTGCTGGTAGTCGCCCCGGCGGCCGGGGTGCAGGTGCTGAAGCCCTACGAGGTCGAACGCCTGACGAGCTTTTTGAATCCCTCCAGCAACCCGCGCAAAGAAGGCTACCAACAGCTCGAGTCGAAGATCGCGATCGGCGCGGGGCAGCGCACCGGCAGCGGCGACCACAGCACCCAGATCCAGGGCGAATTCGTGCCCGAGGACAGCACCGACTTCGTCTTCGCGGCGGTCGGCGAGCGCTACGGCTTCGTCGGCGCGGCGCTGGTGCTCTCGCTGTACGCGCTTTTGATCTGGCGCACGCTGCGGATCCTCACGCTGGCGAAGGATCTGTTTGGTGCGCTGGTTGCCGGGGGCGTGGTGGCTATGCTTATGTTTCAGGTGTTCGTCAACGTGGGCGTGGCTGTAGACATCATGCCCGTCACCGGCGTGACGCTGCCGCTCATGAGCTATGGCGGCTCGTCGGTGATCGCGACGCTGCTGGCCGTGGGCCTGCTGCAGTCGATCTACGTTCAGGCGCGCGCCACCGAGGCCTTGAAGGGCCGCGTGCTGCGGCCATGAAGGAACAGATGATGCTCACCGAGAACCCCAGAACACACGCTTACGGGTCGCCCGCACCGGGCGGCCTCCTCTGGGGCTCGGCCACAATCGATACCGAAAGACCGATCTACATTGAAAAAGCAAGTGCTTGTCAGCGTCGATCGCGCGGAGACGCGCGTCGCGCTCATGGAGGCGACCGGTGCGCCGGCCGCGGCAGAGAAATCCCCGTCGGGCCGGCGCAAACGCGGGAGCGCCCCGCCGGGCGCCGACTACCGGATCGCTGAGCTCTACATCGAGCGCCGGGGCGCTCGCTCGATCGTCGGCAACATCTACAAGGGCAAGGTCGACAACGTGCTGCCCGGCCTGGAGGCGGCGTTCGTCGACATCGGCCTCGAGAAGAACGGCTTCCTGCACGTCGATGAGATCGTGCTCCCCGGCGTCGAGGCGCCGCGGCGTGGTCGCGGCGGCGGGCGCAAGATCACAGAGCTCTTGAAACCCGGCCAGGAGGTTGTGGTGCAGGTGATCAAGGACCCCCTGAAGACGAAGGGGGCGCGCCTCTCGATGGAGCTGGCGATCGCCGGACGCTACATGGTCTACCAGCCCACCGGCGAGGGCGTGGGCGTATCGCGGCGCCTGGAGGACCGGGAGCGCGAACGCCTGCGCAAGCAGACCGCCAAACTCGCCCTCGGCAGCGGCGGCGCGATCGTGCGCACCGCCGCGCACGGCGCCAAGCGCGAGGACTTCGAGCGGGAGCTGCTCTACCTGCACAAGCTGCACGAGGTGCTGGTCAAGCGCGTCGAGGACACCGTTGCGCCCGAGATGGTCTTTCAGGAGGCCGATCTCTCCGTGCGCGTCGTGCGCGACATCTTCTCCGAACACTTCGAGCGCGCGATCGTCGACGACGAGCTGCAGTACCGCCGGCTGGTGTCGTTCTTTACGCGCACCGCCCCCGAGTTGGTGCGGCGCGTCGAGCTGTGGCAGGAGCCCCAGCCCCTGTTCGAGGTGTATGGGGTGGAGCGGGCGATCCAGGGGGTGCTCTCGCGCCGCGTGGATCTGCCCAGCGGCGGCTATCTGATGATCGACTACGCCGAGGCGCTGACCGTGATCGACGTCAACTCCGGCAGCTTCACTGGCCGCGGGCGCAGCGCGGGCCTCGAGGAGACGATCACGCGCACCAACCTGGAGGCCGCGGAGGCCGTGGTCGACCAGCTGCGCCTGCGGGACATCGGCGGGATCATCGTGATCGATTTCATCGACATGGCGCGCGCGAAGAATCGCGATGCGGTGATGAAGACGCTGCGCAAGTCCCTCGACGAGGACCGCACGAAGACGTTCACGGCGGAGATCTCCAAGCTTGGCCTGGTGGAGATGACCCGCCAGAACGTCACCGAGGGGGTTCGCGAGATCATCAGCCGCCCCTGCCCCGCCTGCGACGGGGACGGGGTGATCCGCTCGGAGGAGACGATCGCTATCGACTTCGAGCGCCGCCTGCGCGACATCGCCTCGGAGAACCCCGACGCGGAGGCGTTCCTGGTGCAGATCAACCCGCGTGTGACCGCCCAGTTCACCGGTCAGCACTCGCGCGTGCTGCACGCGTTGGAGGAGCAGACCGGCCGTTCGTTCCACTTCGAAGGCTCCGAAGGGCTGACGCTCGACCATTTCGCGATCACCTTCCAGGGCAGCCGCGAGGAGGTGGAGGAGCGCGCGCTGCCGTTCCACGCCGGCGACGAGGTGCTGGTGGAGATCGTCGAGCCGCACATGTACGACGTCGACGACGCGGTCGCCAAGATCGACGGCTACATAATCTCGATCTCCGGCGCCTCCCCGCACGTGGGGGAGAAGCGGATGGTGCGCATCGAGCAGGTCGGCCGCACCGCCGCCAGCGCGCTGCTCTTGGACGAGAACGGCGAGGTTGTGCGCCCCGCGCCCCGTCCCGCCGCGCCGCCGCGCCGCCGCGCACCGCGCAAACCGCGCACGGCGCCGAAAGCAAAGCCGGTGGCCGCGTCCGAGTCTCAGCCGTCGGAGGCCGGGGGATCGCCCCCGGGGGATCCGGCTGAGCTCGAGCCGATGCTCGCCCACGCCGGGCAGCCCGCGGGCGACGCCTCTGCGAACGGGGCGTCCGAGCAAGCCGAGGGACCCGCGGAGGCGGAGGGCGACGAGGATGGCGTACAATCCAAACCTCGGCGCCGCGGCCGCAGGGGTGGACGGCGCCGTTCGGCTGCTAAGGCAGAGGCGGGAACGGAGTAAGACGACATGTACGCAATCGTGAAGACAGGCGGCAAGCAGTACCGCGTAGAGCGCGGTCAGTACCTGCTGGTCGAGCGCCTCCCCGAGGAGGTGGGCGAGAGCGTGGCACTCGAGCCGCTGATGTACCGCTCTGAGGAGGCCGTGTTCGACAGCAAGAGCTTGGAGCAGGTGAAGGTCACCGCCAAGATCCTCGCCCATGAGCGCGGCGAGAAGCTGCGGATCGTCAAGTTCAAGCCCAAGCGCGGCTACAAACGCCGCACCGGCCACCGCCAAGAGTTGACCCGCATCGAAATCACGGAGATCAAGAATGGCGCATAAGAAGGGCCTCGGCTCCAGCCGCAACGGCCGCGACTCCAACGCCAAACGGCTCGGCGTGAAGACCTTCGCCGGCCAGGCCGTCACCGGCGGGGAGATCATTGTGCGCCAGCGCGGCACCCGCTTCAAGCCCGGCGAGGGCGTGGGGATCGGCAAGGACGACACTCTGTACGCCCGCGCCGCCGGCACCGTTCAGTTCACCACCGGTCGCCGCGGCCGCGTGGTGAACGTCGTCGCGGACAAGGCGTAGCGCTCGCTTCCGGTCGGCCGGCGCGGTGCCTGACCACGCCGCGGAACTGCCCCGCGCGCCTGTCGAACTGCCCCGCGCGCCTGTCAGGATGCGGTAATGCTTCACGACCGCGCGCGCATCCACGTCCAGGCGGGTGCCGGTGGCGACGGTTGCGCGGGCTTCCGCCGCGAAGCGCACGTCCCGCGCGGCGGCCCCGACGGCGGCGACGGCGGGCGCGGGGGGGACGTGGTGCTGCTGTGCGACGACTCGCTGCGCGATCTGCAGAGCTTCACGCGCCGCGCCCACCACCGTGCCGCGCGCGGTGGGCGCGGGGAAGGCTCGCTGCGCCACGGGGCAGCTGGCGAGCCGCTGGTGGTGCGCGTGCCACCGGGCACCGAGGCGATCGGCGAGGAGGGCAACCTGGAGGGCCGCCGCTGGGAGCTGCTGCACCACGGCCAGCGCGCGCCGCTCGCCCGCGGCGGTACCGGCGGGAAGGGCAACAAGCGCTTCGCGACCCCCACGCGCCAGGCGCCGCGCTTCGCCGAGCGCGGTCTGCCGGGCGAGGAGGGGTGGCTGGCGCTGCGGCTGCGGCTGCTCGCCGACGTCGGCCTCGTGGGTCTGCCGAACGCCGGCAAGTCCTCGCTGCTGGCGCGCCTCACGCGCGCGGCGCCGAAGGTCGCCTCCTATCCGTTCACCACGCTGGAGCCGGTGCTGGGGGTGCTCGAATCCGACGAGCGCCAGCTGGTGGTGGCCGACATTCCCGGCCTGATCGAAGGCGCCAGCGAGGGCGCCGGCCTCGGCCACGAGTTCCTCGCGCACGTCGAGCGCACGCGCCTGCTCGTGCACGTGCTCGACATCGCCCCCGAGCTCTCCGGGAGTCTGGACCCCACCCACCCCGCGGACGCGGCGGCCAACTACGAGGCGATCGAGCGTGAGTTGGCCGCCCACGACCCGCGCTTGGCTGCTTTGCCGCGGGTGCTCGCGCTCTCCAAGGCCGATCTCGTACCACCCGAGCGCGCTCGCGCGGCGGTGGCGGAGTGGTCGGAGCGCCTCGGCGGCGAGGTTCCCGTGATCGCGACCTCCGCGGCTACTGAAGCGGGCCTCGCCGAGCTGGCAGGCACGCTGCTGCGGCTGGTGCCGGTGGGCGAGCTGGCCACGGCGGGTCAGCCGCTGGAGGGGACGGCCGGTTCCAAGACTCTCGCGGAACCCGAGCAGCTCGCCGAGCACATGGTGTTCCGCCCGGCGGGGCGCACCGGCTTCAAGGTGGAGCGCGTCGGCGAGGGCGCCTTCGCCGTCCGCGGCCCCACGGTCGAGCGCCTGCTCGCGCGCTTCGACGTCGAGAACGACGACGCGATGGCCTACGTCGAGGGTCGTCTGCGCCGCCTTGGCGTGCTGCGCGCGCTCCAGGACGCGGGCTTCCAGCCGGGCGACGAGCTGCGGATCGCGGGGGTCGTGCTGGAGTTTGACGCCGCGGAGTAGCCCTCGCTCGAGCTCTGTTTACCGACCAGGCGCGTCCCGCGTGCGGGCGGTGAAACAAGGGGGACTTGACGTCCACCTCTCGATGTGTCTATGATGTGCAACATACAGTGGTCGATTAGGACCGCTGCGTTTGTAAGACATAGATCGGGTCTTGGGTCCGGCCTCCAACTGGCCGGCCTGAAGAGCACTTGGAGTCGTCTGGGGAGAGGGAGCCTTGGTCGAAACGCTAGAGGGAGCTGTTTCCGCGTGAGTTCGAGAGGAATAGACGTGACGAAGGTCGACGCCTGCGGCTGGCAGGCTGATGCTAGATGCGCCAGCTTGGCGCTGTCGCATCTCTCTCTCTCTCTCTCTCTCTTCAGCTCAGCCGTTAACGGCTGAAGTCCCTCGGCGGGCGCATCCGCGCCGCCTCGTCTTCGCCCCCGCGAGGGGTTGGTCCTGTCGCAATCTCGTATCGGCGGAGCCTTCGCGTTCCGCGCCGTGTTCGTCGATCGGGGTTCTCGCGTGTGCGTGCCCTGGGGAGGGAATGTTCCTATGAGGTATCTAATTCACCGCGCTGCGGTTGTGGGTCTAGCGACGGCCTGTATGTCCGCCTGCGGACTGGTGCTCCTTGGTGCTACCGCCTTGGCTGCTGCTCCGGCAGTCCCGGCAACCGAACCAGTGACTGGGGTTACTGTGACCACTGCGGTCCTGAACGGTGTCTTGAATGCCGGTGTGAGCATTTTTCCCGTTGAAGCCGGCTCGTATGACTTTCTTTACAAGGCGTCAAAAACCGCGTCGATAGCCGAATGCGAAAGCGCAGGCGCCGGTAAGGCGCCTGTACCGCCGGGCGCGTATGCCGGGCTCGCATCGGAAGGCGTCTCCCAAGAAGTCACCGGTGGCTCCCACGATCGGCGAAGAGTCGGTTCTGAACGTGGCATCCGGGGCCGCGACGTTGACCGGGCAGGTCAACCCCGGCGGCGCGGATACGACCTACCGCTTCGAATACGGACCGAGCGTGTCTTATGGAACGAGCGTGCCGGTGCCAGCCGGCGACGCGGGAGAAGGCGTCGAACCGGTGACGGTCGGTGTGCGTCTCCAGAGCCTCCAGCCGAGCGTCCTTTACCACTTTCGGCTGGTCGTCGGCAACGAGGTCGGCAAAGAAATATTTGGCGCCGACCAGACCTTCACGACGCAGCAGCCGGGTATCGCGACGTTCGCGCTGCCGGACGGGCGCGAGTGGGAACTGGTGACTCCCGTTGATATGAGCGGCTACCAGGTCGGGACTGGGGGGATACTGTATGGCGGCGTGATGCAGGCCGCGGAAAACGGCGACGCGATCACGTATGTCACGAACGGGCCGGTCGGGTCCGGGCAGTCGGGAAACCCAGACGTGACGCAGGTGCTTTCCAGGCGCGGCCCCGATGGCTGGTCGACGCAGGACATCAGCCCGGTGCACAACGAGGCGGTCGCCGTAGAAATCAAGGAACAGGGCGGCTTCTTCGGAGCTGCGGAAACCCTCGGTGGGGAATATTCCGCCTTTTCTCCTGACCTGTCGCTCGGGTACCTCAGCCCCAGCCATTGGAGCGCGCCGTTGGCGCCTGGCGCGCCGGCCTCCCCGTACGAATATGACAACGAGAAAGAAGGCTATGTGCGTGACAACAGCACCGGCACGTACACATTCACAAAATTGAGCATGCAGGAATGGTATGCGGAACAGGTCGCTCTCGCTCACGGTGCGCCGAGTTGCGATGCGAGCACCTCGCCCGCGAAAGGGGAAGGGGTGGATGCCGTCAGCGAAGATGGTTGCTACGTGTACTTCAACTCCGAATCGGTCCTGGCCCCGGGCGCCACGGGCCAAGATCCTCTCTACGTCGCTCACGACGAAGGCGGTAAATGGACCACGACATTCATCTCGAGCCTGTCGAGCGCGGAAGGCCCGGGCGACGTGCCTTGGGGCGAATACGAGGAGCTCTCGCCCAACGGCCAATACGTCGCCTTCATGTCGGCGGCGAGCCTGACCGGCTATGACAACCACGATGCGGTCAGCGGCGAACCGGACGAAGAGGTCTATCTCTACGACGCGGCCGCGAACCATCTGGTGTGTGCCTCGTGCAACCCGACTGGCGCCCGGCCGTTGGGACAGCTCGATACCAGCTCGGGAGACACGCTTGACGGCACAGGCGAGGAAGTGCTGGTCGACCCGCTCACGTGGTTGGCGGGACATTGGCTGGCCGGAGTGCTTCCCAGGCGCTGGAACATCGGGCAGGGATTAGGATCTCCACGCCAGCCGCGTTATTTGACCGACAGCGGCGCGGTGTTCTTCGACAGTCCCGATCCGCTGGTGGCGCAGGCGGTCAACGGCGAGGAGAATGTGTATGAGTACGAGCCGGAAGGCCTCGGAAGCTGCCACGGCACCAAAGGTTGCGTCTCGTTGATCTCCTCGGGGACGAGCAGTAAGGAATCGGCGCTCGTCGAAGTGACCCCCAGCGGTGACGACGTGTTCTTCATCACGAGCGGCCGCCTGGTCTCTCAGGATGAAGACGACAGCTTTAACATGTATGACGCTCACGTTTGCAGCGCGAGCGCCCCGTGCCCGGCCCTCGCGCCGGTCTCCCCGCCGCCGTGTGAAACCAGCGATTCGTGCAAGGCGCCTCCAACGCCGCAGCCGGGGACCTTCGGGGCGCCGCCGAGTGCGACGTTCGAAGGGGCGGGCAACGTCGCGTCGAGGACGGAACCGGGAGCGCCGGCGACGTTGTTGACGCGGGCGAAGAAGCTGGCGGCGGCGGTGGCCGCGTGCGCCAAGAAGCGGAAGGACAGGCGCCGCCTATGCAAGTCGCAGGCGAGGAAGCGCTACAGGGGCGTGCCCTCCAAGGTCGGGGCCGGCGACGGCCCGTCCAGGGCCGCCAAACATACTCGGGCGAGGGGCTGAGGCGAATGGTTCAACGGAAACTGACAAGTCCCGCGCGTCTTGGCGGCGCGATTGCGGCTGCGGCCCTGCTGGTGTCGTTGGGGGTCGGGGTGGCGCCCGCATTTGCGAGCGCTCCAGTGTGGTGGACCACGTCTTACGCCGCGCCGAAAGACCTTCCGCCGGGCGGCAACGGCCAGATCGTCGTTGACGTCAGCAATCTCGGCACCGCGAGCATGAACGGGAGTCCGGTCAGGCTGATCGACAAACTTCCTCATGGCGTGACCGTCACGTCCGTCAATGTCCCATACGGAGGCATTGGTCCCTGCGCTGCCGAAGCGGTCGAAGCGGTGGAAACCGTCACGTGTGACGCTGCCGTCGGGCTTGCGCCTTACCAGCAACAAGAGGTGCAGATCAACGTGGCCGTGGCGAAAGAAGCGCCTTCGGGCGCTGTGAACTCAGTGAGTGTCTCCGGTGGCGGCGCAGAGCCGGAGTCCAGCAGCGAACCCGTGAGCTTCGGGTCGGCGCCGGCCAGCTTCGGCGTTTCGAAACTTGAGCAGCTCGCCCTCAACGAAAACGGCTCGCCCGACACCATTGCAGGCTCACACCCGTTTGAGTATGTAACCACTCTCCAACTCAACGAACAGTTGAAGGAAAGCAAAGGCGTACCTGTGCGGGACCCAGCGCTGGTCAAGGATCTGCATTTCAATCTGCCCCCCGGATTGATCGGCAATCCGACCGTGGTGCCGCAGTGCACCTTCAAACAGTTCACGTCGTACATCTATACCCCGTATGTCAACAAGTGTCCTGCCGACACCGCGGTCGGGGCGGCTAGTGTGAAGCTTTACCAAGGAGAACAGGCGCTCTTTTTGCCGCTTTTTGGCCCCGTTCCGGTGTTCAATCTGGTGCCCAGCGTCGGTGAGCCGGCAAAGTTTGGTTTCCAGGTCGACGGCATCTCCGTCATCCTGGACACCTCGGTCCGCTCCGGTGGGGACTATGGGGTCGTGGTGAGCGTCAACAACATCAATACCCAACTGCAGTTCTTGGGTTCGCAGGTCACACTTTGGGGTGCGCCTTCGAGTTCCAGCCACGATCAATCCCGCGGATACCAGTGCATTCTTGGCGGGTTCTGGAGTCGGATCTCCTCGGGAGTGGGTCCCTGCGTGGAATCCTCGAGCGGTGGGACGCTCGCGCCGCCGTTGCTGACGCTGCCGACGTCGTGCACCGGCCCCTTGCACTCGTCGATCGAAGCGGATTCCTGGGCGCAGCCCGGGGTCTTCAAGACGGGCGAATACACATGGCATGACAACGCGGGTCCGTTGGGGTTGGACGGCTGCAATCATCTGCCGTTTGAACCGTCGATCAGCGTCACGCCGGACGGGCAGGCCGCGAGCTCGCCAACCGGGCTTGCCGTCACGGAGCACATTCCACAGGAAGTCACGCTGAACTCGAGCGGCCTGGCGGAGTCCGACGCGAAGGAAACGACCGTGGCGCTCCCGGCGGGTGTGCAGATCAGCCCAGCGGGCGGCGACGGGCTGTCGGCGTGCTCGACCGAACAGGCCGGGTACGGAGGCGTGAACGGGGAAGGCGCCCTGGAATTCTCCGATGAACTTGGTTCGTGCCCGGAAGCCTCGAAGATCGGGACGGTGAAGATCACCACGCCGTTGCTGCCCGATCCGTTGACGGGTGCAGCGTATCTCGCGGCACAGAACGCGAACCCGTTCGGGTCGCTCTTGGCGATGTATATAATCGCCCACGACCCCGTCTCAGGCGTGCTCGTCAAGGTCGCGGGGCAGGTCACGCCCGATCCGGTCACGGGCCAGCTTGTCGCGACGTTCAAGAACACGCCGCAGCTGCCCTATGAAAACCTGGAACTGCACTTCTTTGGCTCCGCCAGGGCGCCATTGACGACACCGCCACTGTGCGGGAGCTACACGACCCACGCGACGATCGCGCCTTGGTCGGGGAACCCGCCCGCGGAACCGTCCTCGACGTTCCAGATCACTTCGGGGCCGAACGGGTCGCCGTGTGCCGATCCGCGGCCGTTCCAGCCGGGGTTTGAGGCGGGTAGCACGAACTTGCAGGCGGGTGCGTTCACGCCGTTTGAGTTGACGATGAGTCGCCCGGATGCGGATCAGACGCTCAGTCGTGTGGAAATGCACATGCCTCCGGGGCTGCTCGGGACCCTCTCGAAGGTCAAGCTCTGCGGCGAACCGCAGGCCGCCGAAGGGACCTGTGGCGAAGAAAGCTTGATCGGGCATACGACGGTGAGCGCTGGGTTGGGCGATAGTCCGTACACGGTAACGGGCGGAAAGGTGTTCGTCACCGGCCCGTACAAGGGTGCGCCGTATGGGCTGTCTATCGTGAACCCAGCGAAGGCCGGTCCGTTCAACCTCGGGACGGTCGTGGTGCGGGCGCAGATCCGCGTCGACCCGCACACCGCGGCGTTGACGGTCGTGAGCGACCCGCTGCCGACAATCCTGGATGGGATCCCGTTGCAGTTGCAGCATGTCCAGGTCGCGATCGAACGCCCCGAAGGGTTCACGTTCAACGCAACCGATTGCGAACCGTTGCAAATCACAGGCACGTTGACGAGCACCGAAGGGGCGTCGGCGAGCGAGAGCACGCGCTACCAGGTCACGAACTGCCTGGCGTTGGCGTTCAAGCCGAAACTCACCTCCTCCACTTCGGGGCGGCCGTCGCGCACGAATGGCACGAGCCTGAACGTCAAGCTGGGCTATGAAGCCGGGCCCTACGACGCGAACATCGCCAAGGTGAAAGTCGAACTGCCGACGCGGCTGCCCTCGAGGCTGCCGACGTTGCGCAAAGCGTGTTTGGCGTCGGTGTTCGAAGCCAACCCGGCAAACTGCCCGGCGGCGTCGATCATCGGGCACGCGACCGCCACCACCCCGGTGCTCCCAGTGCCGCTCTCCGGCCCGGCGTACTTCGTCTCGCACGGCGGGGAAGCGTGGCCGTCGCTGATCATCGTGCTGCAGGGCTACGGTACGACGGTCGATCTGGTTGGGACGACGTTGATTAGCAAAACGGGGGTGACCAGCAGCACGTTCAAGACGGTGCCCGACGTGCCGGTCGGGAGCTTCGAACTGAACCTCCCCGCGGGCCCCTATTCGGCATTGGCCGCGCTTGGGAACCCATGCAAAGAGAAGCTTGTGATGCCCGTCGAATTCGTTGGACAGAACGGCGAGGTACTCCACCAGAAGACCACGATCAGGGCCACCAACTGCCCCGAGGCAAAGAAGAAGGTCTTGCATAAGAAGAAGGCGCGGCGCAAGACCAATAAACGGCATAGGGGTAAAAGAGGCGGGTGAGTGGCGTGTGCGCAAGGGCTGCGAGCGATCGGTTGCCAGCAATGACGCGGCGTAGGCGTGGTGACTCGCCTGGCGGCTCGGCGACGCGCAGAACGGCGGCCGGCCGAGCGGCGAGCAACGGGGCGTCCGTCGTGTGCGATCGGGTCGACGAGATCCAGCGCTCCCGTGTGCTGGCCGCGCTGGTCGAGGTCGTGGCCGAGCGCGGTGCCAGTCGCACCACCGTGGCGAACGTCGTCGCGCGGGCGGGCGTGTCGCGACGGACGTTCTACGAGCTGTTTGCCGACTGCGACGAGTGCTTCCTGGCGGCGTTCGACCAGGCGGTGGAGCGCGTCGCGGAGCGCGTGGTGCCCGCGTTCGAGGGGCCGGGGCGCTGGCACGAGCGGGTCCGCGCGGCGCTGGTGGCGGCGCTGGGGTTCTTCGATGAGGAGTCGGAGCTGGGCGCGCTCTGCCTGGTGCACGCGCTCGGCGCGGGGCCGCGGGCGCTGGAGCACCGGGCGGTGATTGTGAATGTGGTGGTGGGTGCGGTGGAGGAGGGCGGGCGAGCTTCCCGAGGTCGCGCGCCCGGTCGGCTCACCGCCGAAGGCGTCGTCGGTTCGGTGCTCGTGATTCTTCACAAACGCCTCGCGGAGGGCAGCCGCGAGTCGCTGAGCGGTCTCGCGGGGCCGCTGATGGCGATGATCGTGCTTCCCTATCTTGGGTCCGCCGCGGCCGAGCGCGAGCGTGTGCGACCCACGCCCAAGCGCGTCTCCCCCAAACCAGGCGCTGTGCGCGAGGACCCGTTGAAGGGTTTAGACATGCGTCTCACCTACAGGACGGTGCGGGTGCTGCTGGCGATCGCCGGCACGCCGGGCGCCAGCAACCGTCAGGTCGCGCACGCCGCTGGGATCGCCGACCAGGGGCAGACCTCGAAGCTTCTGCAGCGCCTGGAGCGCCTTGAGCTGGTCGAGAACCATGGGCGCGCCTCGGCGGGCAAGGGCGAGCCGAACGCGTGGCGGCTGACCGCGCGGGGCGAGCGGCTGCGGCGCACGGTCGACTCCGGGTCCGCCGGCTGAGGGCCGTGACGGGCATCGCGCGGGGCGAGCATCTACGCTCCGAGCTTCATGCCCACCACCGTGATCAAGCTCGGCTCCTCGATCGTCGCGCGCGAAGACGGTGAGTTGCGCGCCGACGTGTTGGGGCGCATCTGCGACACCGTGGCGGCGCTGCACGGCGAGCGCGAGCACGTGGTACTGGTCTCCTCAGGCGCGATCGCACGCGGGGTGAGCGTGATGGGGCTGCCCTCCCGCCCGACCTTGATTCCCGAGCTGCAGGCCGCTTCGGCGGTAGGGCAGGGCAAGCTGTACCGCTCCTACGACGAGCTGCTGCGCGCGCGCGAGCTCACCTCCGCGCAGGTGCTGCTGACGGTCGAGGATCTGAGCGGGCGCGCGCAGTACCTGAACGCACGGCGCACGCTGCGGACGCTGCTGGACTGGCGGGTGGTGCCGGTGATCAACGAGAACGACACCACCGCCACCGACGAGATCTCCTTCGGCGACAACGACTTCCTCGCGGCCCAAGTCGCGATTCTCTGCGCCGCGCGGCTGCTGGTGCTGCTCACCGACATCGACGGGCTTTACACCGACGATCCGCGCATCGACCCGGACGCCCGGCTGATCGCCGAGGTGCGCGACCCGGCCGAGATCGATCAGCTGAGGATCGGCGACTCCACCTCGCCGCTGGGGTCGGGGGGGATGCGCTCGAAGGTGCTGGCCGCGGAGATCGCCGGCGCCGCGGGGATCCCGGCGGTGATCTGCAACGGCGTGCGCGCCGGCGCGTTGGAGGCGGCGCTCGCGGGCGAGCCGGAGGGGACTCGCTTTCACCCCGGCCCCGCCCGCCACAACTCGTTCAAGCTGTGGCTGCTTTACGCCAAGCCGGCCCGCGGCACGCTCGTCGTCGACGCCGGGGCGGCGCGTGCGTTGCGCGAGCATGGCACCTCGCTGCTGCCGGTGGGTGTGGTCGAGGTCCAAGGCGAGTTCGACGCCGGCGACGCGGTCGAGATCGCCGACGGCGCCGGCGCGGTGATCGCGAAGGGCCTCTGCAACTACTCGGCGCTCGAGCTGCGCCGAGCGCGCGGGCTGCAATCTGAGGCCGTGCGCGAGATCCTGCCGCACGCCACCGACGAGGCCGTGCACCGCGATCAGTTGGTTTTGGCCTGACCGAGCGCTCGGTCGGGCGCTGGTGGCACTCGTTTTTTAATAAGACCCCACAAGGGGGTCTGGGATGGGTTCGGCTTGGTTGTGCCAGTCGCCGGGTGCGGCCCCGCGGTGGTCGTCGTACCCTGTGTGGAACATGGCCACCGCCACCGCATCGATCCCCGACCTGTGCGCGGCTGCGCGCCGTGCCGCCCGTCGCCTGTCAGCGGTGGACACGGCCGTCAAGGACGCCGCGCTGGGCGCGATCGCCGACGCTTTGATCGCGCGCACGCCGGAGATCCTGGCCGCCAACGAGCTCGACGTGGCGGCCGGGCACGAGGCGGAGATCGGCGCGGCGCTGCTCGACCGCCTGGCGCTGGACCCCGCGCGGATCGCGGCGATCGCCGTCGGGGTGCGCACGATCGCAGCGCTGCCCGACCCGGTGGGCGAGCTGATCGAGGGGCGGCGGCTGCCCAACGGTCTGGACGTGCGCAAGGTGCGCGTGCCGCTCGGCGTGGTTGCCGTCGTCTACGAGGCGCGGCCCAACGTGACGATCGACGCCGCCGCGCTGTGTCTGAAGGCCGGCAACGCGATTGTGCTGCGCGGCTCCTCGATCGCCGCGCACTCCAACGCGGTGCTCGCTTCGATCGCCGCCGAGGCCGCCGTCGAGGCCGGTCTGCCGGAGGGGTGCGTGAGCCTCGTCGCGGGCGGTGGCCGCGAGGAGCTGGCGGAGCTGGCCACCCAGAACGACACGCTCGATCTGATCATCCCGCGCGGGGGGGAGGGGTTGAAGGCCGCGCTCAAAGAGGTTGCCACCGTGCCGGTGATCTATGCGGCATCCGGCAACTGCCACGTGTACGTCGACGCCAACACCGGCGTGGACGTGGTCGACTACGTAGACGAAGCCGTGCGGATCGTGCTCAACGCGAAGACTCAGCGCCCCGGGGTCTGCAACGCCGCGGAGACGCTGCTCGTGCATCACGGCGTCGCTCCCGCGTTCATGCCGATGATCCTCCCGGCGCTCGGCGACGCCGGTGTGCTCGTACGTGGGGATGAGCGCGTCCTCGCACATGCGAAGACGATCGAGAAGCTGCTTGCCGAGGACGACTCTTCGCGGGAGTTGGGCGTCGCGATCGAGCCCGCCACCGAGGAGGACTGGGCGACCGAGTACCTGTCGCTGACGCTCGCGGTGCGCGTGGTGGACTCCCTGGAGGAGGCGATCGAGCACATCGGTCGCTACGGGTCCGGCCACTCCGAGGCGATCCTCACCCGTGACACCGCCGCCGCGCGCGCCTTCCAGCTGGGGGTGGACGCCGCCTGCGTGTACGTCAACGCCTCCACCCGCTTCACCGACGGGGGCGAGTTCGGGATGGGTGCCGAGATCGGCAACTCCACGCAGAAGCTGCACGCGCGTGGCCCGATCGGCCTACGCGAGCTATGCACATTCAAGTACCTGATCGAGGGCGACGGGCACGTCCGCGCCTGAGACGACGCCCGTGACGGCTCCCCGCGATGCGCTCACGTCCGAGGATGCCGCGGCGGTGGGCGGCCTCGATTCAGTCGCGCCGGGCGGCCTCGGCATCCTCGGCGGCAGCTTCAACCCGCCCCACCGCGGGCACGTCGAGCTCGCGCGCCACGCCCTGCGTGAGCTCCACCTCGCCCGCGTGCTGTTGATGCCCGCTCGCGTCTCGCCCGGCAAGCCAGTCGAGGAGGAACCGAATCCCGCCCACCCTGGGCGCCGGCTGGAGATGTGCCGCTTGGCGGCCGTTGCCGTCGAGGGGGTGCAGGCGTGCGCGCTCGAGATCGAACGGAAGAGGCCGTCGTACACGGTGGATACCCTGACGGCACTCCATGCCGCCCACCCTCACACCGAGCTCACGTTCATCCTCGGCGCAGATGTCGCCTCGACACTGCCCGCCTGGCACCAGGCGTCGGAGTTGCCTTCGCTCGCGCGCTTTGCTGTCGCCCTGCGTCCCGATGTCGAGCGCCCCCCCGATCCGGTCGGCTTTCCAATCGTTCACCTGCAGATGCCGATGATCGATGCCTCATCCTCTCTGGTGCGCGAGCGTGTGCGCCGCGGCCTGCCGGTGGAGGAGCTGGTGGGGTCCGCGGTCGCCGCATATATCGCCGAGCACGGCCTGTACAAGACCTCAATCGCGGCGCCGTCCGCGTGAGTCCAACCGCCCGCATGAGCCCCACCGCCCAAGTCCTCCCCTCGGCCGAGCTGGCGCGCGAGCTGGCGCGGTTTGCGCTGGAGAAGAAGGCGCACGACGTGCTCGAGCTCGACATGCGCGGGCTCGTCGGCTACACCGATTTCTTCCTGATCTGCTCCGGCAACACCGACCGCCAGGTGAAGGCGATCCACGACGCTGTCCACGAGGGCGCCAAGCGCGAGCTTGGCATCTTCCCCCGACGGGTCGAAGGAGCGGGGCGCGCGCAGTGGATCCTGATGGACTACCTCGACGTGGTCGTCCACATCTTCACGCCCGTCACGCGTGAGTTCTACCGCCTCGAACAGCTCTGGGGTGAGGCGCCGGCGCGCGCAGTGGACGAAGCACCAGCGAGCGCCGGCGAGTAGCTGCGGCCCGCACCGCTCGGAGGCGCGTCAGGCGGCGACGGATTCGCCACCGGCGCCACCGGCGGACTCGATGTTGTGTCGATTTTTTCGATGCCTACCACTTCATTTTGTGAAGGGTTTGCATGCGACTTTGATGACATTGCACCTGCCTGATCGCTCGTCAGGCGGCGACTGGCTCCGCCACCTGCGGGGACGCTGTGCGGCGGATGGTTGGGCGCTCACGCAGAATCACTTCGCACCCACGCTCGGGGCTGACTGTGATGTTGCGCCGCTGCGCCCGCTCGCTGCGCTCCCCGACGGGCTGCAGCTCGCAGCGCTCGAACACCGCGCGCAGTGCCAGCTTCATCTCCAGCAGCGCGAAGCTCGCGCCGAGGCAGCGCCGCCTGCCGCCGCCGAACGGCAGCCACGTGTAGGTGCCCGGCGCCTTGCCACCCTCGCGCTCGATGAACCGCTCCGGGCGGAACAGGTGCGGCTCGGGGTAGATCGTGGGGTCGTGGTGCACGAGGTGGGCGAACGCCGCCAGCATCACCCCGGGCGGGTAGGTGACGCCGCCGATCTCCACGGGCTGCTTCACCAGGCGCGGCTCGGCGTGGGGCAGCACTGGCCGGTGGCGCAGGATCTCCTGCACGGTCGCCGTCAGGTAGGTCTCGTCAGAGTCGCCGTCGTCGATCTCCTCGTAGATGCGCGCGCAGACAGCCGGCTCGCGGGCCAGGCGCTCGAAGCCCCAAGCGAGCTCCGAGGCGGTGGTCTCGTGGCCGGCCACCAGCGCGGTCATCAGCTCGTCGCGCAGCTCGTCGCGGCTCATCGGCGAGCCGTCCTCGTGCTCGGCGGCGAGCAGCATCGCAAGCACGTCGTCGCCGCCGTCGCTCTCGCCTGACGCCTGCGCCCGGCGGCGCTCGTCGATCAGCTCGTAGATCAGCTCGTTGTTGCGGGCGTGCAGGCGATCCTGGCGGGCGAACGGCCCGCGCAGCGTAAACGCCCGCGGTGGGCGCGTCACCATCGACAGCGGATTCTCGGCGAACGCGAGGATCTTGGTGAGCAGCCCGCGTATCTCGTCGAGCTGTGAGCCCCGTTCGAGGCCGAACACCGCGCGCAGGATGATCTCGAGCGTCAGCCCCTGCAGTTTTGCATGCAGGGAGATTGGCTCCCCGCGCGGCCACGAGGCCACCTCGCGTTCGGCCAGCTCGCTGATCAGGCCGGTGAGGCGCTGCATCCGCTCGCCGTGGAACGCTGGCAGCATCAGCTTGCGCTGTTCCAGGTGGGGCTGCTCGTCGAGCAATATCACCGAGTGGCGGCCGACCAGCGGTTCGAGGATCCTCGCTCCCTCGCCGGGGTACAGGACGTCCGGGGGCGCCTGGAAGACTTCCTTGATCTCCTCTGGATCCCACAACACCACGAACGGTGGCTGCCCGAAGATGCGTAGCGTGAAGCGGCGGCCGTAGCGCGCGGCGCAGCGTTCGACGAAGGCGTTGGGGCGACTCCAGAAGGCAAGCGTCTGCAACGCTGTGGGCATGCGGGGACCGGGGGGCAGTTGGGTCGTCATGGCGCCGCTCCTTGAGGCTAGAATGAGGGGTACCAATGAGTATATCTACTTATGAGTATATGTCAAGGGGGTTTTCCATAGCAGTGCCTCGTGGTTCCTGGCAAGGACGCAGGAAGCGTGGCGTACCGATCGGCAATCGACGGGATTGCCGATCGGCCAGCACGCGAGCGACCGAGGACGCTGCCAGGGGCGGCGAGGTGCGCTGATGCCGCGCGGGCAGTTCGACCGCAGTGCCCGCAAGGCGCAGACACGGGAACGGCTGCTGGAGGCGGCGGCGCAGGTGTACGCGCGCCGCGGCTTCAACGGCGCCACGCTCGAAGAGGTTGCCTCCGAGGCCGGCTTCACCAAGGGCGCGGTGTACGCGCACTTCGGCAGCAAGGAGAACCTGCTGCTGGCGCTCGTCGAGGAGCACCTCGCGGGGCAGATCGCCGAGCAGCTGGAGCTGTTCGACCGCGAGCGCGTCACCTGGGAGCGGCCGCTCGCCGGCAGTGCGCGCTGGATGGAGGGCCTGGCGACCCAGCCCGACCGCTTCCGCCTGTTCGTCGAGCTGTGGGCCCAAGCCCAGCGCGACGAGACGCTGCGCGCGCGCCTCGCCGAGGCATTGGCGCAGCTGCGCGCCACATTTGCTGGCTTCGCCGCCGCCAGCGCCGCCGACGCCGGCCTGGAGTCGCCCGGGCCGGTCGAGCAGTTCGCCAACGTGATGATGGCCCTCGGCCTTGGTTTTGGGATGCTCGAGCTCACCGACGCCGAGGCGGTGCCGCCGACGCTGCTGGGTGGCACGATCTCAGTCCTGATCCGCGCGATGGAGACCAGCCCCGAGGCGCGCGAGCTGATCGCCGACCTCGCCCCCGCGGGCGAGACCGCCGCCGGAGCGTGAGCCCAGCACCAGCGGCGCCAGCACCCGGTTGGCAAGCAGCCCGAGGCAGCCGAGATTGGCGAAGCCCGGCCCCTGACTGAGGGCTCCCAGCCCCGGAATGTGCAGGCGGGGGTGCATCCCCTCCAGCTCGAGCGCCCGGCCGATCGCGACCTCCCCGTCCGGCGGGCGCTCCCACACCGGTCCCGCCTGGCGCTCGATCTCCGCGCGCAGCGCGGGGGAGAAGAGGCCGCGCAGCTGCTCCAACAGGTCGAAGCCGGTGCAGTTGACCAGGTAGTCATGTCGGGCGCTCGCGATGCCCTCCGCTCCGGCGTACCGCACGCACACGCCACCGTCCTCGCCGTTGCTCTCCGCGCGCGCGCCGACGTGGAGCACGCGGCCGGTGACGAAGCGGCAGCGGTCGTCGTAGGCGATCGACGCCAACGTCCCCGGGTCGAACACGCCGCGGTCGCAGTGCTTGACGAAGTCGCGCCGCGTCTGCAGGTCCAGCGCACTCCAGGCGACCTCGTCGGGGTTGGAGAAGACACGGTTCTCCAGGAAACTCTCGCCGCGGCTCAGCGGCAGCAGCGGCGTATAAACAGTCATTCGCGCCGTCGGGCGGAACTCGCGCAGGAAAGCGACGCAGCTGAGCGCGCTCTCGCCACCGCCGACGATCGCGATGTCGCAACTCCGCTCGAGCGGGATCCGCGCCAGCTCACCTCGACGGCTGTCGCAGTGAAAGAGGCGCGGCGCCGCGGCCGGGTCGTGGGGCAGCGCCCGATGGACGCCCGGGCCGGTGAGCACCAGCGCGTCGCATTCATACTTGTGCTGGCCCGCCACGTCCACGCTCCAGCGCTCTCCCTGCCTCGCGAGCGACACCTGCGTGACGAGGCCCCGCACGATCGTCACCCCATTGGTGGCCTGCGAGAGCACCCAGGTGAGGTAGTGGCCGTAGTCGCGGTGCTGCACCGCTGGCGAGCCCGCGTTGACCCAGCGCGCGTACTCGCCTTTGCCGATCATGTACTGCTGCCAGGTGAACGCCATCATCGCGCGGTCGATTTCGCCACCGAGCTCGCCGAAGGCGATGCTGCTCTGGTAGGGGAAGCCGATGTCCTTGATCGGCGGGATCGCCAGCGGCTCCTCGCCCGATGTCATCCCGTTGCGCCCCAACCACGAGGCGGCCAATTCGGTCGCCTCGACGATCGTCAGCGCGAACGGCCCGGCGCCGAGCGTGTTGAGCGCGTGGATCTTTGCCGCCAGCGCCGTGGCCTTGGCGCCAGCGCCGACGACCAGCAGGTCGATGTTGTCGCTCACGCTGTGGCGAGCGTCGGCGTGTGGGCGTTGCCGCTACGCCGGCGCGTGACGATCACCGGCGCCTGGTCGCCGGGCGCGAACGCCACTGAGCTGCGCGTCGCCCGCTGCGAGCCGGTGGCGGGGGCCGGCGCCAGCTCCACCTCCTCGAGCACCGTCTGCATCACCCGCTTCATCTCCAGCTGCGCAAACTGCGCCGCCACGCAGCGGCGTACGCCGCTGCCGAACGGGATCCACGTGTAGTTCTCGGGCGCTTTGCCGAGGAAGCGCTCGGGCTCGAAGCGGAAGGGGCGGGGGTAGATGTCCTCGCGGTGGTGCACCAGATAGATGCACGGCGCCACCGTCGTGCCCGCGGGGATCTCGTGGCCGCTGAGGCGCATCGGCTCGACTAGGCCGCGCATCACCAGCGGCACCGCGGGGGCCAGGCGCAGCGTCTCTTTCACCACGGCGTCGGTGTACTCCTCGCCACCAGCGCTCACCTCCGCGCGCAGGCGTGCGAGCTTCTCGGGGTGGCGCAGCAGGCGCTCGAAAGCCCACGACAGCGAGGTCGCGGTGGGTCCGTCGGAGAGCAGCGTGATCAGTTCGTCGCGCAGCTCCTGTTCGGTCATCGGCGCGCCGCTCTCGTCATACGCCTGCTCGAGCATCGAGAGGATCCCCTCATCCCGCGAGTCTCCGGGCGCGGCGCGGCGGCGGTGCACCTCCGCCATGAGCGACGCTTCCACCGGCGCGATCGCTTCGTGGAAGCGTTCGCTGCGGGCGAGAAAGCGCGAGCCGAACGTGGCGAGCAGCGTCAGACGCGAGGAGTCGTTGAGGAAATCGGTGAGGCGCTTGAGCAGCACCCGCAGGCGCTCCAGCTGCTGGCTCTCGGTGTTGCCGAAGGTCGCGCGCATCACCACCTCGTTGCTGATCGCCTGCATCCGCGGCCACAGTGCGAATGGCTCGCCAACCGGCCAGCTGGCGATCTCCGCGCGTGTCACATCCACCATCATCTCCCCGTAGGCACGCATCCGCTCGCCGTGGAAGGAGGGCAGCATGAAGCGCCGGTGGGTCATGTGGTCGGGCTCATCGAGCAGCATCACCGAGCGCGGGCCCAGCAGCGGTCCCAGCAGGGGGTTGGCCTCGCCGGCGCCGGCGCGCACCAGCTCGGGGGCGATCGTCAGCACCCTGCCGACGTCCTCGGGGTTACTCAGAAACACCCACGGCCGTCCGCGGCGCACGCGTAGAGTGAAAATATCTCCGTAGCGCCTACGGCAGCTCGCCATGAACGGCAGCGGGCGCAGCGCCCAGCCGAGCGCCTGCAGCTCGCTGGGCAGGTGCGGCCCGGTGGGCAGTTTCCCGTGTGCCTCACTGCTTTTATGCATGCTTCGCGTGCCACTCATGACGTACCTCGGCGCAGTTATGTGTAAATGTCTCTTACTGCGAGTTGCTCGCTGATGTCTCTCACTTCACCTCTATTTTTGCTTGCTCTGCTCGATGCGGGGGCTCCAGGCGATCATCATACGCTTTGCGCTGCTGAACGATTGATGGTCGCGTCTAAGGATTGGTGATCGCGTCGAAGTTATGGTATCCAGTAAGCTCAACATAGCGGACTCGATCGAGAACGCGATCAAAGAGAATCTTTGGGAAAAACCCGTCGGGCTGGTCGAAACGGTGAGGCTCGCTAAAGGCGAGTGTCGTCCGGCTTCGGTCGCTCGGCCAGAGCACCAGTACCTTAATCGGTTAAAGGGGCGGCCTTAAACGCCGCTGATCCGGGTTCGAGCCCCGGCTGGTGCATGTCATGACGATCCAGCTTCTCACCCGCGTATGACCAGTAATCTCTTTGACTACTTCGAGGAGCCCCCCTCCAGCGGCACGCCCGCGCGGTGGGCCGCCCGCGCGCCGCGGCGCCCGCACGCGAACTTCGACATCAAGCTCACCCCACGCCTGCCCGACTGGCGGGAGGATCGAGAGTCACTCGTGATGCTCGAGCGGATCGAGCGCGAGCCGTGGGTCGGGCAGGTGCGACGCGAGGGCGAGTGCGTGCAGCTGCGTCTCGACGACGGTTGGATAGAAACAATCGGCGCTGCTCTGGAGGCCGGCGCCTCTACGGGGGCGGCGCTTGCCGACCTCGCGCACGGGGAGCGCTTCTCGGTGCAGTTCTGGGATGCCAACGCGACCAAGGCGCTGCACATCGGGCACTTGCGCAACCTCGCGATCGGCAACGCCCTCGCCGCCACGCTCACCCAGGCTGGCGCGCAGGTCGAGCGGCGCAGCCTGATCTCCGACGCCGGCCGCTCGATGGGCGAGGCGATGGCGGGTGTGATGAACAGTGGCCGCCACGCGCACTCCTGGCCGGACGGCGATGAGAAGAGCGATCACTTCGTCGGCGTGTGCTACGCCGACTACGTCGCCGCCAACGGCTCCTTCAGCGGGGCGGAGATCGAGTACCCCGAAGACTCGCTCACGCGCGAGCTGGCGCTGCGCGACGACGCCGCCGACGAGCTCCTGCGGCGCGTGATGAGCGGTGAACTGGAGGCGTTGCAGCTCTGGTACAAGACCCGCGCCTGGGTGATCGCCGGTCAGCGCAAGACGCTCGCGCGGCTCGGGGTTGCCTTCGACCGCGTGTTCTTCGAGTCCGACTTCCTCGGCGACGCCGCTCAGCTCACCGCCGCCGGCCTGCGTGACGGGCGTCTGCGCCGGCGCGAGGACGGCGTCGTGATCTACGCCACCGGGCTGCAGGACTTCGAGGAGTTTCCGCTGGTCCGCGCCGACGGCGTGCCGACGCAGCACATGCGCTCACTGGCCTACTGGATGGCGGCGCCCGAACTCGACGGTATGACCTCGATGCAGGTGTGCGGCACCGAGTGGGTTTCACACGTCACCTGCCGGCGCAAGCTGATGAGCGAGCTGCTGCCGGGCAGCAATGGGTCGAGCGCCAATGGCACGCGGGCGGCGATGCACCCATCGCTGGACATCTTCAACGGGATGGTGTCCCGCCAAAAGCGCGCGCTCGCCTCCAGCGAGGGCGCGCTGCTGATCGACGATCTGATCGAGGCGCTCGACCAACAGATCGACGCCTCGCCCGCCGGTCGCGCCGTGCGCCAGGGGCACCCCTTCCCGGAACGCCTCGCCTCGGAGATCGCGCTTGGATACTTTGTCTCCTACCCGGTCGCGCCGCCGATCGACTTCGAGCCCCTGCAACTGCTGGAGGATGGCGAGAGCCTCGGCTGGGACGTCGTGCGCGCGCGCGCCCACCACAGTGGCGTGTCTTCGAACGGCGAAGGGTCGAAGCCGGGGGACGCCCGCCTCCGGCGAACATCCCCATCCCCGTTTCGGCCCGCGGACGATCCCGACTATCGCTTCGCGGTGGTGCAGGCTGAGCTCTACCGGCGCTACCTGCGCCTCGCGGTGGCGCGCTACGACGTCGGCCCGCTGGCGCTCTACCTCAAGCATCTTTCGCGCTGGTACATGGAGCGCCCGCGCGGCGAACACGTCGAGCGGGTGGTGCAGACGCTGCTCGACCGCGGCGCGCGGGGGCTGGGGATGGAGGCGGTCAGGTGAGCACGCTCGGATCGTCGCCGGGCACGATGCCCGGCGCCCATGCGGCTGTTGTGTCAACTAGGCGCGTGGACGATCCCTCATGAGCACGCTCCTCGTCGACAACTACGACTCTTACACCTACAACGTCTTTCACCTGCTCGCCTCCGTCTCTGGCGAGGAGCCGATCGTGATTCACAACGACGTGGTCTCCTGGCGGGCGCTCTCGCGCTGGGATTTTGACGCGATCGTGCTCTCGCCCGGTCCCGGGCATCCGGGGCGCTGGCATGACTTCGGGGTGTGTGCTGACATTTTGCGCTCCAGTGAGATCCCGGTGCTCGGGATCTGTCTCGGTCATCAGGGCCTCGGGCGTGCGCTCAGCGGACTGGTCGGGAGCGCTCCATGCGCGATGCATGGGCGTCTGAGTCAGGTCCGCCACCTCGGCAGCGGACTGTTTGAGGGACTTCCGCAGGATTTCTCGGTTGTGCGCTACCACTCGCTTGCGGTGTCGGGCCCGATCGGACCCGAGGGCCGTGTCACTGCATGGACCGACGACGGCGTGGTGATGGGGATCGAGCACTGCAGCCGGCCGCTATGGGGGGTGCAGTTTCACCCCGAGTCGGTTGCCACGGAGTACGGGCGAGCAGTGGTGGAGAATTTCTATTCGCTCGCTCGCGCTCACCGCCCCGCGCGCGCCTTTCCCTCGATTCGCTCGCCCACGGCCCCGCGCGCTCGCACGCGGCGCGCGCGCGTTGCAAGTGCGGAGGGCGTCGGAGCGCCGCGGCTGAGCGTGCGCACCCTCACGGGCGCTGCTCCCACCGAGCCGCTGTTCGAAGCACTCTTTGGCGCCTGCGACCATGCCTTTTGGCTTGATTCCGCCGACGCGCCTTCGCGGCTTGCGCAGTGCTCCTACCTCGGCACCTCCGCCGGCCCCGAGCGCTGCGTGCTCGAGTACGACGTGCACGAGGGGCGAGTCACACGCCACGATGCCGCCGGGGTATCGGTCGAGGAGGCCTCGATCTTCGATGTGCTCGACCGCGAGCTCGCCGCACGTGCGCTGCCTTCGCCCGAGGGCCCCACGCGCGGCCTGCTCTGCGGCTTCGTCGGCTACCTCGGCTACGAGTGCAAGGCCGACTGCGGTGGGTCCAACGTCCACCGCTCCGACGTGCCCGACGCGGTGCAGATGCTCGCCACGCGCGTCGTTGCCGTAGATCACGTTCAGGGCTTGACGCATCTGCTTGCGCTCGGGCGCGAGGGGGAGGCCGAGGTCGAGTGGTGGCTTGACGAGGCACACGCGGCGGTGCGCCAGGTGCTCGCGGCGCCGGCCGCGAGTGCGGACGTCGAGTTCGACTCGGGCGCGCCCCCAATCCGCTTCCGCTGCGGACGCGGGCGCCGGCAGTACCTCGCCGACATTCTGCGCTGCCAAGCCGAGCTCGCCGCGGGGGAGTCGTACGAGGTCTGCCTCACCGACCAGATCTCGACCGCCGCGAGTCCACCGCCGTTTGAGCTCTACCGCACGCTGCGCCGCTCCAACCCCGCGCCATTCGCGGCCTACCTGAAGCTCGGTGCGTTGGCGGTGCTGAGCTCCTCGCCGGAGCGCTTCCTGTCGATCGACCGCGCGGGTTGTGTGCAGGCGCGCCCGATCAAGGGCACTTCGCCGCGCGCGGAGGATCCCGGCCGCGACGCGGCGCTGCGCGACGAACTGCAAGGCGACGAGAAGACCTTCGCCGAGCACCTGATGATCGTCGACCTCCTGCGCAACGACCTCGGCCGCGTCTGCACGCTCGACTCCGTCGAGGTGCCCGAGCTGATGATCATCGAGTCCTACCCGACGGTCCACCAGATGATCTCGACGGTGACGGGCACGCTCGAACCGGCGCGCACCTCGGTCGAATGTGTGCGTGCCTGCTTCCCCGGCGGCTCGATGACAGGTGCGCCGAAGCTGCGCACAATGGGCATCATCGACGACATCGAGCGCGTCGCCCGCGGCGTCTACTCGGGCGCGATCGGCTACTTCGGGTTCGACGGCGTCGTCGACCTCTCGATCGTGATCCGCACCGTGGTGATGCGTCCCGGGGCCACCACGATCGGTGCGGGCGGGGCGATCGTGATGCAGTCCGACCCCGCCGAGGAGTTCGACGAGATCCTGCTGAAGGCCCGCGCGCCGATGGCGGCCGTCGCGCAGGCCGTCTGCGGGCGCGAGGGGCCCGGTTCGTTCACCGTCGAGCTGGAGCCGTCCACCGGGCTGGCCGAGGCCGCATGAGCGGGGTGACCCCGCTCGGGGTCGGCGGCAGGGCCGCGGTGGGGTCGGCGAGTTGGCATGTACGTCTCGCCAGCGCCCCCGATGTCCCAGCGGCGGCGGCCGCGGTTGGCGAGCTGTTGGTCGAGCTCGGCGGGGTTGCGCCTTCCGCGCCGGCAATGGAGGCGGCAGCGCGCGAGCTCGTCGACGATCGGTCGGTTGGGGCACTGCTCGTGGCACAGGCCGGCGACGCACAGAGCGACGCGGCGAGCGAGGCGGGGGCCGTCGCGAATGGCGGGACGATCGTCGGCGTGCTCGGCGTCAGCTGGCAGAGCGCGATTCACATTCCCGGTCGCTACGCACTGATCCAGGACCTCTGGGTGCACCCCTCCTGGCGCGGCGTCGGCGTCGGCGGCGGCCTGCTCGCGGCGCTGTTCGAGCTCGCATGTGAACAGGGAATGGAGCGCGTCGAGGTCGGGCTGCCCCGGGAGCATTTCGAGGGTCTCGCCGCGACCGAGGACTTCTACCTCGCCAATGGGTTCACTTCGCTGGGCGCGCGGATGCGACGGAGCCTTGCGTGAGCGAGCTGCTGATGGTCGAGCAGCGCCGCGGGCGTCGCGACGCGGCGCCCTGGGTGCTGGAAGGCGGGCGCCGGCTGCCCGGCCGCGACGACAACCGCCGCCTGGCGGCGCTGCGGCGCGGGTTGCTGCGCCACGCGGGGGTGCGTGCGATCGGCGCCGACGCTTGCGGCGAGCAGGTCGAGCTGGCGCTTGGCGCGCTGCACGAGCCCTCCTATCTACGCGCCCTGCGGCAGGTGTGCTCCGACGAGCCCGTCGTGCTCCCCGCGCTCGCACCGCCCGGCCTGGCGCCCGACATCCCAGTGCGTGCCGGCCTCGTCGCCGCCGCCCACGAGGCGGTGCGCACGGGTATCACCGCGGCCACTCGTCTGGCGGAGGGCGCGCGCTTCACCTACGCGCTCTGCCGTCCACCCGGCCACCACGCCGGCCCCGGGTGGCTGGCGGGCTACTGCTACCTCAACACCGCCGCAGCCGCGGTGTGGACGCTGCACGAGAGCGGGGTGCGACCGGTTGGGGTGCTCGACCTCGACCTGCACTACCCCAACGGCACCGCGGCGATTCTCGCGCCGATGGCCGACGCCCACCTGCACTCGGTGCACGCGTTCCCCGTCACCAACGTGCCGGCGCTCACGGTCAGCCCACACAGCGACCGCGAACACGTCGTCGAGCTCGCGGGCAGCCCCTCGGTCGAGGTGTATCTCGACGCGGTATCCACCTCGATCGACGCGCTCGCGCGCTCCTCGCGCGCGCTGGTTGTGTCGCTTGGCTACGACACGGTCGCGGGCGACCCCCACGGATCGTGGAGCCTTCCCCCGTCGATCTTTGCGCCGATCGGCCACCTGTTGGCGTCTTGTGGGCTACCGGTGTGCGTGATCCAGGAGGGCGGCTACGCGCTGCACACGTTGGCGGCCTGCAGCGACGCGTTCGCCACGGGCCTGCTCGAGGGAGCTCCGGTGTGAACGGGCTCGATCCCTTCCGCCGCCGTCTTGACGCACTCGACGAGGAGCTCGCGCGACTGCTGGGCGAGCGCTTCGAGGTTTGCCGGGAGATCGCTCGCTACAAGCAGGCTCACGACATCCCGATGATGCAGCCCGATCGAGTCGCCGAAGTGCGGGCCCGTTACCTGGCGCGTGGGGCCGACGTCGATCTGCCGTCGGACTTCACCGCGGCGCTGTTCGAGCTGCTGATCGGTGCCACCTGCAAGATGGAGGACGAGCTGATCGCCGCCTCCTCCAGAGCCGAGGCGTGATGGCACGCCCGACGTTCATCACGCTGGGGCCGTCGGGCACTTGTCACGAGAACGCGCTGCTTCACTACCTCGAGTTCCAGGGTCTCACCGACTTCGACGTCGTCCTCGTAAAAGACCTGCTCGGGGCGATTGGCCGGGTACGCGAGGAGCCCAACACGTTTCTCGTGCAGTGCTCCGCGCACGTGCAGGTGCACCTCGTCACCGAGCGCTTTCACGAGGAGGTGTTCGTGGTGGACACCTTCATCTACCCCACCAAGGCGCTTTCGCTGCTGGTTCGCACCGACGTCGCCGAGCCTCGCAGTCTGGGGATCGTGTCCGCCACCCGCGGCTACCTCGACCTCTCGCGTTTTCCCACTGTGGTGGACGAGCCCTCCAAGCCGGTGGTTGCCCGCCACCTGCTGGAAGGCCACTACGACGCCGGCCTGACGCACGTCCACCACGCCGAAGAACACCCCGACCTGTTGCGCGTGGAGGAGTACTACGGCCCGGTGGACACCACCTGGGTGGTTTACGGCCCGTGCAAGCGCTTCCGCGGAGCCGTCATCGGGCAGCGCGTCCCGTGGCTTTTCACATCAAATGACAAAACCCCACAGCGATTGGATGGATCGACATGGAACTCGTCCCAGATAGACACCACCGCGGCCCCCGGCGCCTAGCGCCGCTGGCCGCCCTGCTACTGCTGCTCGCGGGCGTCGCTCTCTCCTCATGCGGCGACTCCTCCGCGCCGACGTACGCACTCAACGGCTCTGGCTATCCCAACGGCAGCCCCGCCAACGCCCGCTTCGCGGGCGGCCCGATCGACAGCTCGACGGTGAAGAAGCTCGGCGTCGCGTGGCACCTGCCGCTCACTGCCAAAAGCCTGTATGGCGCCTACTCCTCCACGCCGATCATCAGCAACGGGGTGATCTACTCGGAGGACCTGGAATCCAATGTGCGGGCGATCGATCTGCAGACGGGGAAGGTGCTGTGGACAAAGACCTATGAATCGGCCGACCAGGGACCCAACGGCCTGTCGGTGGCGGGCGGGCGCGTGTATGGGGCGACCGCCACCTCGGCGTTTGCGCTGAACGAGAAAACCGGCGCGCAGCTGTGGTCGGTCGAACTGGTGCGCAACGCCAACGAGGGCGTCGACATGGCGCCCGGCTATCACAACGGCATCGTGTACATCGCGACGGTGCCGGGGAACAACGCCAAGTTCTACGCCCCCGGCGGCGTCGGCATCCTGTGGGCGCTGGAAGCCTCCACCGGCAGGAAGCTGTGGCATTTCGACACCGCCCCGGAAAACCTATGGGGGCATCCCGAAGTCAACTCCGGTGGGGGCGTGTGGTACGCGCCCGCGTTCGACTCGCAGGGCTCGATCTACTTCGGCACCGGCAATCCAGCGCCGTTCCCGGGCACCGCGCGGTACCCGTGGGGATCGAGCCGACCCGGCCCCGACCTCTACACCGACTCGCTCGTCAAGCTCAACGCCGCCACCGGCAAGCTGCAGTGGTACTACCAGTTGGCGCCGCACGACCTCTACGACCACGATCTGCAAGACCCGCCGATCCTGATGAACGTTGGCGGCAAGCCGGTCGTGATCACCGCCGGCAAGGGCGGCACCGTGGTGGCGCTCGAACAGGGCACCGGCAAACTGCTGTGGAAGCGCAATGTGGGGTCCCACAACGGCCATGAAAACGACGGCGTCTACGCGATGAAACACGAATACTCAAAGCTGCACATGCCCGAGACGGTCGAACCGGGCCTACTGGGGGGCGTGATCGCGCCGATGGCCACCAACGGGTCGACGGTGTTCGTGCCCGTCGTCAACCTCCCCGTGCACTACACCTCGCAGACCGAAGACACCGAAGGCCCCGAATCGACTGGCGAACTGGTTGCGATCAACGCAGCCACGGGGGCGGTGCGCTGGGTGCAGAAGCTCTCCTCGCCAGCCTTCGGAGCGGCCACAGCCGTCAACGACATCGTGTTCCTGCCGATCGCCACCGGGACGCTGTATGCGTTCAACGACTCCACCGGCGAAGTCGCCTGGCAGGCGCAGCTGCCGGCCGGGTCCAACACCGGCGTGGCGGTCTCCGGCGACACGGTGATCGCTCCCGCCGGCCTCGCCTCTGCCGCCGGTCAGACCCCAGAATTGGTCGCCTATCGGCTGGGCGCCAGCGGTGGGGGGGAAGCGTCGGGGTAGAGCCGTTCGGGAGGTCCCGCTGGGCGGGCGCGTGGAGGGATTCGCGTGCCCGCCCCGCTAAGGTGCGGGACATGGAGCAGCGAACGCTCGGACGCACCGGTATCCACGTGAGCTCGCTCTGCCTCGGCGCGATGATGTTCGGCGCCTGGGGGGAGCCCGACCACGACGCGGCGATCCGCATCATCCATCGGGCGCTGGACGGGGGAATCAATTTCATCGACACCGCCGATGTCTACTCGCGGGGGGAGTCCGAGGAGATCGTCGGCAAGGCGCTCAGCGGCGGGCGGCGCCAGAACGTCGTGCTCGCCACCAAGTTCCACGGCACGATGGGCGAGGACCCCAACCAGGGCGGCAACTCGCGGCGCTGGATCATGCAAGAGGTCGAGGCTTCGCTGAAACGCCTGCAGACCGACTGGATCGATCTCTACCAGGTGCATCGTTGGGACCCGTGGACCGATCACGAGGAGACACTTGGGGCGCTCACCGACCTGGTGGCTCAGGGCAAGGTGCGCTACATCGGCTCCTCGACCTACCCCGCGGCCGAGATCGTGAAGGCCCAGTGGGTGGCCCGCGAGCAGCGCCTGCGGCGCTTCGTCTGCGAGCAGCCGCCGTACTCGATCCTCGCTCGCGGAATCGAGGCCGACGTGCTGCCGGTCTGCCGCGACTTCGGGATGGGCGTCATCCCGTGGAGTCCGCTCGCGGGCGGCTGGCTTTCGGGGCGGTGGCGCAAGGGCGCCGAGGATCTGACATCCCGGCGGTCGGCGATGATCCCGCAGCGCTACGACCTCTCGATCCCCGCCAACCAGGCCAAGCTGGAGGCCGCCGACGCGCTCGCGCGAGTGGCCGAGGAGGCGGGCATCTCGCTGATCCAGATGGCGCTCGCGTTCGTCACCCGCCACCCGGCCGTGACGGCGGCGATCATTGGTCCGCGCACGATCGAGCAGCTCGAGTCCCAGCTCGGCGCGGCGGAGGTGCAGCTCGACACCGCGCTGCTCGACCGCATCGACGAGATCGTGGCGCCGGGGACGACCTTGAATTCCACGGACGCCGGCTGGACCAACCCCGCGCTCGCGGCGGCGTCCCGGCGCCGGTAGCGATACCCGCGGACCTCGACCTGGTGAGGCTCGCCGGGGCGGTGGATACGGTTACGCGATGGGCCAGCAGCCATCCGGCACACAGCCACCGCGGCACCGGCTCTGGCAACTGCACTGGGAGCTGCTTGTCTGCGGCTTGCGTAACCACGAGCTCGCCGGCACCGATGCGGCCGCGTTGCGCCCCGCGGATGCGATCTTCGCCCGCGAGGATCCGACCGGCACGCGCTGGTACCGCTGCCAGCGCTGTGACAGCTGGCTGGCGCTGCCCCCGCCTGAGCACCCTGCGCGTTCCCACCCACCGGAGCGAAGCGAAATCGAGCTGCCGCTGCGAGGCAAGCCCTTGCGCGACAAGATCCTCCTGCGCCTGATCGCGATCGACCGCGCGTTCCATTTCATCGTGCTTGCGGCGCTCGGTGTCCTCGTGCTGGTGTTCGCGGCCGATCGCAAAACGCTTCGCGACACCTTCTACAAGGTGATGGCCGACCTGCAGGGAGGTGTGGCGTCCGGCCGGCTGAATGCCACTCACGGTTTTTGGCATGACCTCAGCAATGGGTTCACGACATCCTCGTCGCGCCTGCATCTGCTCGGCGCGGTTCTGCTCGCATATGGAGCCGTTGAGGGAATCGAGGCGGTGGGCCTGTGGTACCAGCGTCGCTGGGCGGAGTACGTGACCTTCATCGTCACGACGTCACTGCTGCCGCTGGAGGTCTACGAGATCATCGACCATGCAACCCCATTCAAGATCCTCGCCTTCATCATCAACGTGGTGGTGGTTATCTACCTGCTGCTGGCCAAGCGGCTATTCGGGCTGCGCGGCGGAGTCGCCGCCAATGAGGCCGATGGCGAGCACGACCGAGGCTGGGAGGCGCTCGAACGTGCCACGCCTCCGGGTCTGCTCACCAGCTGCCGTTGAGGTATCTGCTCGCCTCGACCACCGGGCCCCGGACTCAGGGGGCCGGCCATTACGAGCAGGTGGAAGGGAGCATCATCATCAGGGTGAGTGTGTCGAGCGGTGACTCGACGAAGCCGTGGTGTTGGTAGAAGGCCCTTGTCCGGTCGTTCTTGGCATGGACGAGGACGAGCCTTACTCCGATTTTCTGTGAGACCTCGATTGCCTTCAGCATGAAGTGCTTGAGCATGGCGCCACCGAGGCCTTTGCCCTGGTGGCAGCTGTCGACTGCCATCCGTCCCAGCAGGATCGCGGGCAGATCAGCGGGCTGATCCCGGGCGATGTGCCGCGGCGCTGCCGCGCGCATCACCGAAGCGGCCGAGGACGCGTAGTAGGACACCACCAGCCCCGCCGGCTCGTCGATCACGACCCAGGTGCGGCTGGTGCCAGTCGCCTGATTTCCGAGCGCTCGGCGTGCGAGCCACCCGTTTAGCGCAGGCTCGCCACAGTCGAACCCCTCCAGCGTGTGCTCGGTGGTGAGCAGCGTTGGGCCGCTGTAGATCAATGCGCCGGTCGCTCGAGCACCGACTGCTTGGAGAGCAGCTTTGCCATTGCCGGTGGCAGCTGCGAGGGTGCCGCGGAGAGCAGGCTCTGCAGCTCGCTCCAAGCCGTGTCGCCGACTACGAAAACGCGGCGGTCGGCGAGGTCCAGCTCGGCGGCTTCCACGGCATGGCGCAGCACATAGTCGCTTGTCGACTCGCCATGTGCCTCTGCCGCCCGGCGCAGCACCGTGTCCTGCGTAGGGGTTAGGCGGAGGCTCATTCGCTCGGTCTTGGATGCCACACCCACCATTGTACGCCATAAGACGTACAGAGGTAGACAAGGCTCTGGCCACGCCAGATCGAGATGGCTATCTGATGCCGCCGAAGGATCACGCTGCTGCTCTGGCGTCCGAGCCGGCGGCATAGAGCAACAGCTTGGTGAGACCGTATCCATAGAGTCCGTCAGTTGGTGCTTGCGCATGGGTTGTCGGGGAAGTTGCTCGCGAGACATCCGCTCTTTGCCGCGTTTCGTGCGGGTGGCGAGAGGGCGCTACGTGCTGGCGTGAGCGGCCACCCGGGCGGGTGGAGGCGCTGATAGGCCGCGATCGGTTGGGCTCATCGTCTACCGTCTGGGCATGACTGAAGCCGAGGTCATCAGGGAGATCGGGCGGCGGCTGGCTGCCGCGGTGCCGGATGGCTCGCGGGTCGTTCTGTTCGGGTCGCGTGCGCGCGGTGGGGCCGGTGCGGCGTCCGATTACGACGTGCTTGTGATTGAGCCGGTGGTCGAGAACCTCGCGGTGGAGTCGGCTCGTCTGCGCGGGGAGCTCGACGAGCTGAGGACGCCGATCGATGTAGTCGTCGTTGCGGAGGATGTTGCGCGTCGTCGGGCTGTGGTGCGTGGCACGGTCGTGGACCGCGCGTTGCGTGAGGGTCGGGTGCTTGCCCACACCTGAGCATCTCGAGGTCGCGCGGCTGCTGCTTGACAAGGCGGCGGGTGATCTGGCTGCGGTGCGGGTTCTCGCCGCCGATGAGAACCAGGCCGATCACGTCGTGGGCATTCACGCTCAGCAGACCGTTGAGCAGTCGATCAAGGCTGTGCTCGCGAGTCGCGAGGTGGAGATCCCTATGACTCATGACCTTGGCTATCTGGTGACGCTCGTTGAAGGTGCCGAGGGGCCGCCGGCTGATGTCGCCGGTTCGCGTTGGCTGACTCCGTGGGCCGGCGGGTGGCGCTACGAGACGGAAGGCTCGCCTATAGATCGAGCGCTCGCCGTCAGTGTTGCCGAGGCGGCGTTCGAGTGGAGCCGCTCGCTTGTAGCCGAAGCCTGATATCTCGCCCACTGTCGACGGGGCCTACGCCACCGCTTGGGCAGGCAGGCTGAGCCGCAGCGGGACCTGCGCGTGCTCGTAGGAGGCGAAGATGTGCCGCACGGCCATCTCGCGCGTCGTCTTGTCCCTGTTGTCCAACTCCCTCTGCACCGCTCGGCGCTCGATGTCGGAGAGGCCGGCGACATGCTCGACGGAACCATGCCAGGCTGCGACGTGTCGTGTGCGCATCTGGCTTTTGCTGTAGCCGCGCCCGAGCGAGGTCGTGCGCTTGACCCGGCAGATCACGCAGCCGGCGTAGAGCACGTCCCAGCTCGTCTGGCCGTTGTGTACCACGCGCTGGAATGTCACTTGGGCAGAGTTGAACATCATCGCCTGGGCAGGGATGCCAGGCCATCCGGTCAGAAGCCGCCGATGCGATTCCCGTTGCCTGGGCGGACCGCGCCAAAGCGACCCAAAGACGCAAACGCCACAACCCCTACAGAGTCGGGACCCCTGGATCTCACGGTTCGATTAGCGACATTCAACTTGCCAAAAATGCGGAGGAGCGGAGGGTATTGGAACCAAGACTGTGACGATACGCACAAGCATGTGGTCGAACTGCTCAGCGTCCTCGCAACTCCTGAAATCATATCAGGATTGAGTCATTTGGCCAAGCGGTTGGCTGCTCTGAAGGCCAGCGATGCCCAGCCACGAGTTATCAGGAGCCGGAGGCAGCGGGCTCGTCGTCCAGGCTGGGTGCTGGATGCAATCCTGCGAGCGATGGCTGATCAAGCAAGACCTATGAGGCTCAGGGATATTCATGCGGTCATGGAGCAGCAGCTCGGTCAGGCTGTATCCATAGAGTCTGTCAGTTGGTGTCTGCGCATGGGTGTTCGTGGAAGCAACCCAAGGTTTGTCCGGGTGGCGAGAGGCCGGTACGTGTTGGCGTAGAGGAGTCGCCCAGCGCGGACGCAGGTCGTCGCCATCTATAGATATGATGCGCGCCGCAATGTTCGGCTGGGTGCTAAGGGGGCGAGTTGTCGTTGACTGTTTCTGGTTGCCGGAGGTATAGTAAAAATCAATATATGACACCAAATGATAACGGTCAGCCTCAGAAGTTCAATCCGCGCAAGTACAAGATTCCTGGGATCAATCCGCGCTACAACCTTGCTGTAGGGCTCTTTTCAGCCGGCGTTGGAGTCGTAGTCAATTGGTTTACGTCGTCGGCATTTATCGATAAGGGTCTCTATACGTTCCAGATAGCAGCCATTGCCTTTGTTGTTATGACAATAATCTCCACCATAGCTGTGCTGATTGAGCGCGTCATCCAGCGTGTTCGACGTTAGCAGTTAATTGGCGAGGCCATCAGCCACCGCTTGAACACACGGACGCAGACCTAGAATATCATCGAGATCGAGTGCGAGTTTGCTGAAATCGGGTCTCGAAATAGCTTTGAAAATGTCGGGGATGATGAGGATCAACTGGTATGCCTTGTATAGCCGTTTGATCGTGGCAAACGCCTCAGCGCCGGTACGAAATCCTGGCAGGGCATACTTTGAGTAGTGATCGTGGAATAGATCGTAAAAGAAGCGAGCTATGGGCCTGATCTTTGCTGGCAAGCGGTCCAGCACGGCAAGCGTCTTCGCCTCCTCTACGAGCTTCAAGTATTTAGCTGGAAAGTAGAGGAGTTTGGCTATGCCAACCCCACACTCAGCCTCCAGCTTCGTCAGCACCAAGGTGCACTTAATGCTGGCTAGAAGCTCGTGGGCGATACTCCCGTGAGACGGCAGGCAGGGATTGGACGTTGGTAGTGATGGTGGAGCCGGTGAGGGCGGTGTCGTCGGGGGAGGTGGGCTGCTGTTGCCACCACTGCCAAAGGGCTGTGGGTTCTCGGGATTCGATACATAGACGGCTGCCTCTTCGGCGCCGACGGCCATGCAATATGTTTGGGAAACGCACGATACGGCCCGCAATGCGGCCCCGAAGGCTTCGTATGACCACTCACCATTCCAGAGCGCTACATAGTTTGCGCCCGGCGAACCGTAGCCGAGTCCGATACAGAATGTAGCCGAGGTGCACGAGACTCCGTGGAGTTCGCTAAAAGTCTCGGGTAGCACCGGGGCGCTCTGTAGGTGCCATACGGAGCCGTCCCAGCTCTCGGAAATAGTGTTACCTTCCGGGGGTGGGTTGCCAAAGATGCTGTAGCCGCCCACGGCCATGCAGGAGCCTGGTGCCCAGCACGAGACGCTGTTGAGGTAGGTCTGGAAGGCGTGCAGGATCGTTGGCGTTGAATCGACTGTCCATGTGCTCCCATTCCAGCTCTCAGCCAATGCTGGGTCGGTGTCGTCAGGTTCGTCTTCGTATTCTCCGACGGCAACGCACGACGAGGGACTCGCGCACGAGATCGCATACAACTCTGAGGTCGCGTCGTATGGCGCACCGCGTGGGTTAGGGTCGACTGCGTTGCCTTCAGTCCAGGTAGACCCGTTCCATTCCTCAACGAGCGTTTTCCCGTAACCAGTGTCATCAACGTAGTAGCCGACGGCGAGGCAGTGGGTGGGCGAGGTGCACGAAACCCCGAGCAGCGTGAACGACTGGCTGCCGGAAGGTGCAGCGATCGTGTATTTCGTCCACGCAGCTCCATTCCAGGTCTCCGCGAAGACTTCCTGACTGCTGCTACCCACGGCCGCGCACCACCCGACGACGGGGCATGAGACACCCAAAAGATCGGAGCCCGGCGATGCGATCACGGCACCTGAGAGCGACCATCGTGAGCCGTTCCACGTCTCTGCGAGCGGCGTCGCGCCAGGGGTGCTTTCTTCGGAGTATCCGACGGCCATGCACGCGGTGGCTTCGGCGCAGGACACCGCCTGAAGAACAACGTGCTGGGCGCCCACAGGCGTCGCCAGAGGCTCCACGGTCCAGCCGCCAGCGATGGGACTGGCGGCGATCGCCGGCGATGTTGCGAAGACGGAAGTAATGCCGTAGCAGACGCAGACGATCAGCGCAGCCAGCGTGGCTGCCGTCGCCCAGCGTATACAGGGTGTCGCCATCGGTCCCCCTTGATCAGTAGTTCCGCATCCCATTTTCTGCGGCCGGTCGGTCCTGCACGCTACCTATAAGTCTGCGGCTCGTCAAGCCACGGCCTTCGATTGGTCGCCATGCTCTCAACACATGGATGTGGTGTATGTGGTGTTGAGGCTACAGATCAGCTGGGCCTGTTGGTGGCCAGGGGTCTCGCCCGTCCGGCGTGGCTCGGCTTCAAATCAACCTATATCCCACGCCGCGCTGATTGATGACCCACCGTTCGCCGCTGGTAGTGAGCTTGCTGCGTAGGCGGCTGGCGTGGCTATCGAGCGTGCGTGTGGAGCAGACAGCCGGATAGCCCCAGACGGCCCGCAGTAGCTCCTGCTTGTGGAAGACCCGCCGGGGATCGCTGGCGAGGTGGACGAGCAGGCTGTACTCCATGTGGCGCAGGTCAAGGTGCTTGCCGTGAAGGCTCACCACGTAGGCATCGGTGTCGATCGCCAGCGGGCCGACCCGGAGCACCCGTCTACGCTTGGGGCCATCAGCCCGACGCAGGATGGCCCGTAGCCGGGCTCGTAGCTCCAGGTATCGGGCTGGGCGGGCGAGGAAGTCGTCGGCACCGGCCTCGAAGGCCCGCAGGAGGTCAGGCTCCTGGGTGTTCGAGCTGAGCACGATGACCGGGATGTCTTGCTGCCAGGGGGAGGCGTCCGGGTCGCCGCTGCGGATCTTCCTCAGCAATCCCAGAGCGCCGTGTGGGGTGTCGAGCTCTCCGAGCACCACGAGTCTCGGGGGTTCCCTGCCAGCCAGCGTCTCGGCGTGGTTGGTGCTGAGCGCGAGCTTGGCGGGGTGCTCGTCGGCGATGAGTTGGTCAGCGATTGCTTGGCCGAGATCGCGGTCGGCCTCGATGACGAGGATCAGCTGACGGCCGGGCATCAGGTGCTACCCGTGGGTTGCTCGGTTCGATGGCGTAGGCCAGTAGCGCCGTTGTGGTGTCGAGCGCGATGGCGAGCCTGGAGAGCGTCGTCCAGGTGGGGTCGCGCAGTCCGTCCTCGATCCGGGCCAGTTGCTCGGTGGGCATGTCGATCGTGGCGGCGAGGTCATCGACGGTGAGGCCCTTGGCGGAGCGTAGGCGTTGGATGGCGCGGCCGAGTTGGTCGCAGTCGGGCGGCGGGCTTTGGTTTTCGCTGCGGTGGGGTCTGGCTTTGACGGCGGGTGGTGCGCCTCGCAGACCGAAGTTGCCCGCGAGGATCTGCCGGACGCGCTCATGGCCGATGCCGACCTGCTCGCCGGTGTCTTTGAGCAAGCGGCCCTCGACGACGCGCAGGCGAAAGATCTCGAGGTTGCGCTTGTTCACCGGCTGCTCGGTCCCCTTGGGGTGCGGTTTCAGCCTCATGTCGTGCCGGCGGAGCGCACAGAGGATGTCGTAGAGCGCCTCGGGGGTAATCTCGGAGTGCCAGATCAGCTCGCGGTAGGTGTGTTCGAGTAGCCGGTAGGTGGTGTTGATGCCGCCGCGGTGCAGGCAGGCCAGTGTGGTGGGCTCAAGGCCCATTTCGGAGAGTCGCATGGCGGCCTCTCAGATGGTGATGATGTCGAGGCCGAAGAGATAGCGCGCGCAGCGTGAGGCGCCGATATAGTCATCTAGGCGCCAGACCGCGCCGGCCGTCTCCAGCTCGGCGACGGCCTCGGCGATGACCTCGGGCTGGACATCCGAGAAGGCGCGCTGTAGCTGCTTGGGTGTCCAGCGCTCGGTGTGCTCGTCGTCGAGTAGCTGGTGGATGATCGCGCGCTGCTCAAAGAACGTGTCGCTCTCTGGCGTATGATTGGCTGGCATGGGAGATCAAACCTCCTGTGTACGGCCCCGGCTGCCCCAAGCGGCCGGGGTCACTTTTACCTTTTCACCATAATGGTCTACCACCCCGCCAGGACGCCAAAAATCCCCCTGGGTTCTGCCGGATTTTCCGGGTAAATGGCGGGTGTGGTCGAAGGATCTCTGTCGCTCGGCGCGGCGGGTGAACAGAGCAGTCGGGGATATCTGTGAACGAGAGCGAGCCACCCGAGTAACAACGGCTAACAAAGGGATTTGTGACAGTGCCACTACTACCGGCTCGCCAGCACAGGATTACGATGATTGGCCTGCTCCACAGCTTGCCACATCAGGGCTTGGCCTGGTTTTCTTGGGGGCGGTCCAGGCCCCGGCCCCTCCGGGGGTCTGGGCCGCTCTGTTCCCCGGATTGGAGGGTCTGGTATGACAATCGTGTTGGATCGTGCGCAGCGTGACGCGGTGTATGGGTTCGTGGTCAGCGACTTGGCCGAGGCCGGGGACCTGGCGTTGGTGCTGGCAGCCGATGAGATCAATCGCGCCCGATGGCTGCGACGCAACTTCGAGCAGGCGACGCAACTGCTCGATCAGATCGGGTGGGAGAAGGCTGGTAGCCGTGACTGCTACGAGGTGGAGCTGGGCGACGCCGACGTGCTGGCGCTGTTTGGGCGCCTGCACGAACGAGCGAGCCGTGTTATAGACGACACGATCACCGAGTTCGCCCGCGCCATGCTGGCCGACGCCTTCCGCGTGGCTGAGGTCGCCAGCCGGACGCTCGGCGGCGTGGGCGAGCCGCCGCTGCGGCTCCCCCGCCTGTGGCTGATCGAGGGCGAGCAGTCCGAGCAGTAGCCATGTCGGCGCTCCTTCGGGGCGCGGTGGGGCGGGAGCGCCCTGGAGAGCGCCCGTTGTCTATGGTCCGGTGGCCTGGGCTGCTCTTACGCGCTCGCCGGTGAGGCGCGTGACAATGGCACCCGATCGGCGAGTTCGTGGTAGCGGACGGCGGCGCGGGTAGCGAACACGAAGCCGTCGCTGGTCTTGTGGGCGAGTCCGGCGCCGTGGAGGCGGTCGATCGCGTCGATGGCGTTGAGCTCGTGGCCGTATTCGCGGGTGATCTCGGCGGTCGCCCAGGGGCGGTGGGTGCCCGCTTCGAGCAGCAGGTCAAGGATGAGCCAGTCGTCGCGGGCTTCCTCGGCGGCTTGGTCGGGGGTCGGCTGCTCGTTGGGCATGGGAGGCATCCTCTCCTGGTGTCTGGGGCTCGGCGTGGGCCATCGCTCCGTGCCGGGGCCGTCTTGAACGGGTCTGCCCGAGGCTAGGGCCGCGTGGCGCGAGCCGTCAAGCTGTGGCCCTGTGCGGACGGCGGCGTTGACTCGGCCTCGGGCGGCTGGAGCAGCGCGAGCGGGTCAATGTCGATTTGGCTGGCGATGCGCTCCAGGCTCTTGAGCGTCAGGTTGCGCTCGCCACGCTCGATGCCGCCCATGTAGGTGCGGTGGACGCCAAGCTCGTCGGCGAACGCCTCCTGGCTGAGGCCGCGGGCTTGGCGGTAGGCCCGCAGGTTGCGGCCGACCGCTCTTTGGAGATCACCTTCCATGCCGGGACACAGTCCCGGTTTGCTACTTGACAGTCTACATACTTATAAGTAGCGTGCCTGCGGACAATACGCCGAGGCAGGACGAATGGCTGCATCGGCTCCGACTGCGGGAGGCAAGCGCTGATGAGGCAGCGAGCACGAACACGACGGCACGACGCAATCGCGACGAGCTTGCGCACAGCGGGACTTCGCAGCTCCGCGGGGTTGGCCCTGCTGATCCTCGCGGCGTCGGTCCTCGCTGGCTGCGGCTCATCAGCCGGGTCGGTGCCCCCTCCTCCGGCTACCAACGTCCAGACCCAATCGACTGCCGATCCGGCAACATCGAGCGCGTCAGCGGCAGCACCGAACACCGACGGCCCACCGAGCTTCGTGGTGCAGGCCACCACCAAGGAGGGCGATCGCGTCAAGGTCGAAGGCTGGTTCGGCCCGCCACTGCCGGCTAGCGAATCCGACGTCGATCAAACGGCACTCAGTGAATGTCCGCCACCGGCTCCTGACGGCCGGGCAATGGTCGTGCGCCTTGATTTGGCGACAACGCTTGAATCTAGCCTGTCCGGGGAAGTCGAGTTGGAAACCAGCTACCTCACTGGCAAGACCGTCAATTTCGTGATGGGTTTCAGTGAAGGCCCGCAGTGTGACAATGGACAACCGGGTTACGCCAACATTAAGCTCGGCACACTCCAGCCAGGAGAGTCCCATACCTTCACCATGTGGGTGATTCTGCCCGATGCCATCACACCTGACGACCCGCATCCGTCAGAACAGACACTTGGCAGTGAACATTGGTTCATGGTGGCACCAGAGCCGTCAGTCAATGGATCGAGTTATCTACAAGATCAGCACAACAGCCTTTCAGGCCCCAGGGTTGTTACCTGCCCGAGAGTCTATGAAGCCTCGGAACAATATCTTGCTGTGGTGGGTGATACATCGACAACGCTCCATGAATCGGTGTGTCCGGTGGAGTAAGGGAGCTACGTCTGCCTTAGATTCCCGCCTACCTGTCCTATGATGCTCTCCAGCGTGATACGCGCCATAAAGGGACCATCTTGACCGCTGAACTCGTCTACTTGACGGCGCCAGGCAATCCAGCGGCGCATCAGGTCGCGTCCATGAACAACGCGCCGTACTCCGCTCATCATCATCCTGTCGTCAAGGCTCTTTACCAGCTCAACGGAGTCAATCCTGTCATAGCCATAGTGCCTCGCAGCCAGAAACTTGCTCAGAAGCCATCGACGTTCACCTTCATTGTATGGCAAGGCCATGTTGTACTCACGGAACGCTATATTCAAGTGAAATCGGTCACCCCAATCGACTGTCGGAGCTATCGGCAATTTCAGTTCCAAGATTTGCAGCTCCTGAAAATCGTTAAATCCATCGTAGTCGGCCGCCGTCCAGGCGACAGTATCGCTGGGCTGCTCATGTTCTGGCGACAGGTAATCCATCAAGCTCTTTCCATATAGACCAATCTCGAAACCTTCGCTGCCGTACTGCTCTTTACTCATAATATGGTGACTCTCATTGAGTTAATTATGTCACAAAGACGGTAAAAAGGCAACAGTTCTGGAGGGCACCTAGAAGGTCGTCGCAAGCCACGTTACTGTCACCCAGCCACCAACCAAGAAAACGATGATCACAAGACTAACGAAGACGCGGGTAACGGTTTCAACTGCCCAATCAAAATTGGATTGATAGGGGTGTTCATCAACGAGCGGATACAACATTTTTGCCGCTATGCCTTCCAGGCTGTGATAGATGGCGGCTATCTCTAACGAGATTCTACTGCCGGGCAAGTCCCAGCGATGACCGCCGTCGTGGGGGGCGACTTGAATTGGTGTATCAACTGGCGTGTGAGCGGCACTACTCGCTAGCAGTCGGGGTAGCGGCGGAGCCTCAATCTCATCACCGTTTGCGGCGGCTCGGACCCGTGACTCCCAGTCCTTCAAGTAGCGTTCATCAACCAGCACGCAGAGCTTGTTGACAAGCATCAGGAGCAGTGGTGTCTCATAGTGTGACTTAAATGTCTTACGGCCATGTTTTTCGGAGAGTTCTGCGGCGGCCGTTCGACGGGCTGCAATAAGTTGGCCGCGTGTAGCGGTGGTGAGGCCAAGCACAGCTTCGGCCTGTGGCTTGCTTATGCCTTCAAGCCGAGCCGCCGCTTGCCTGAGCGCGTATTCGATCTTTTCTAGGTCGCTCATCTGATCTTCATCAGGCCTCTGCTGGCCGATGATGCCGGCGATCAAGCACAGGCTGGCGAGCTTGTCGAGCGGCAATGCGTCGCCAACGCCGTGATCTCGCACGACGCGCACGTTGGCAAAGATCGCGCCAGGGTCTAGCTCGACGGGCGGGTCAGTAGGTGTCCGTACCTCGACATGGAGAGCCATAGAACGGAATTGTACGCCAGCGCTAGCTCACGCAAGCGGGAACGAGAGGCGTACAGCGCGCGCGGCACGCCGTACAGACTGTGCAGCTTGGCGTACATGACGTGCAACAGTTGTGCCGTGTCGAGCGTACAGGGTGTACGGCTCAGAAAACCCTGCAAATCAGCACTTTTTTGTGCTTGCCTTTGGTGGACGGTTCTCGCTGACCCCGACAGGAAGGAGCATCGATGGGGACCACCAAGTCCAACACCCGACAACTGGATGCCAACGACGTATGCGGCGGCTGTTTCCTTTATGAGCGCCGGGGTGTCTGTCCGGCCGCCCGGAACGCCTATGGCTTGCAGAACACGGCGGAGGTTCAGAGTAGCGCTGATGTGCTTCATGCGGCCATAGTTGCCGATGCGCAAACCATCCCCAGCCTCGGCGAGCTTGTGCGGCTGGAGGCCCGCCGGCACCCCGCAGGGCTGGCTACCGCCTCGCGGCTTGGCCTACTGGCTGCGCCGCGTGCTGATCCGATCCTCGACTCCCGGAAGGAGATCCCGTATGTCGCAGTCCCTCGTGTCCTTCGATGATGGCTCGGACGACTGGCGCGCCAGGCGCCAGCTCGATCGTCTCCAGCGTGCGTACCTCGCCACTGACCGGCGAGTCTCGCTGCATGGCATGGATGCCTGGGCGACGAGCGAAGAAGATCGCCAGGACTCCGAAGCGCTCGGCGATGCTGCCGGCTTCGCCTTGGAGAAGGAGCTGACGCTGCTCCATGACGGCCTGGCGCGGGCTGGTCAGTCGGCGGCCGGCGTCGAGCTGGTGGCGCGCAAGGTGGAACTGGTAGCCGGCATCGACAATCGCCGCCTCGCGCGTCGCTTCGGAGCATGAGGCCCATGCTCATAATCACCATAGCCCTGATGGTAGGCGCGAGCGGCGGTGCATTGGCCGGCGCGGTGGCAGGTTGGCGGGTAGTGCGCCGGCAACCTGCTGAGCCGGCGTTGCCGCCTAATGTCGGCCTTGATCCCGAGCTGGAACGTCGCATTGGTGACGCGGCTCAGGCGTGGGCTGAGCACCACGGCCAGCCGGACGCGGCACCACTGCTGGCGAGCAAGCTCAGGCTGACGTATGTCCTTGGTCGTGGACGGAAGCGCCGTCGTCATTGGCGGTCGTCGTGGTGACGGTGCTGACATATGTGTACCTCGCCTTTATGTTGGCTGTACCGATCGGGCTAGGAGCACTCGGTCTACGGCAGCGCAGGCGGCCACCGCAACCGCTATCGCCTTGGCTGCGGGTGCAGTTGCACGGCATCCGCAGGCGGCGGGAAGTTGCACAGTTCAAGCATGAAGTTCGACGGGACGCCGCGACCGCCCGGCGTGAATTGCACCATGCACTGAGCGACCTGGCTCGGCGGGAGCGTGAGCCATGAATCACAGCGGCAAACCGCCGTGGGAGCGACTGCTCTGGTCGCTCATCGCCGTCGTCGTCGGCCTTGAGCTGCTTGCCGCCGTGCTCCCGCGCGTGCTTGTGCCGCTGGTGGTGCTCGCTGCCGTCGTGGCTGTGCTGCGTCTCGTTTGGTGGTACACGCGGTTGTAAAAGCCACTACGGGTTTTTTTATCTGGTGGAGTTGACCGTAAACAGACAATGTGTTGACAAAAATCATAGTGTGTTGCAGGATGGTCTGTGACGTCGCGTCACAAATTGAAGAAATGAAAGGAGGTGAGCGATGGGACGGCGTAAGCCACACAAAATTGTGATCCGTGAGGATCGGTTGAGCAAGCTCGATGGGACCAAGATGGAGGTCGCTATCTGGCTGCTCGCTCGTGGCAAAGTCGAAGATCGTACCCAGCGCCCACAACCTGCCCCACCAACACACGATGAGGTGAATAACCCGGTTGATGATGTGGGCGGGGGTGAACGCCCCGATACACGGGGGGCCGCGTGATGGCGGCGGCGGTCCTGGGCGGCCTGGTGCTGGCACTCGGTGGCGGGCTCGGCGCGCTGCTCATCGATCAAGGGCGCCGGGTTCCCGTCATGGAGGTTGTCGAGTTGCGCTTCGGCGTGGATGTCAGCGAGAGCGCGGTGTGGGGGGTGCTCGGGTGTATCTCAGGTTTGCCGACCCGTTCGCAAGTAGTGTTGGAGGTCATCGGTGACATGGGCGGTATTCGCCACTACCTGCACGCTGAGCCGGGGACGATCGGGATACTGCGCTCGCATCTGCGGGGTCTGCTGCCGGGCGTGCGGCTGGAGCCGGTGGAACCGGGTGAGCCGCGCGTGTGGCGGGCTGCGGCGCGGGTGCGCTGGGGTGGTCGTCATCCGCTGCTGCGCAGTGATCGCAGTGGCGAGACGGCGGCGGCGCTGCTCGGCGCGCTGTCTGATCTGCACACTGGCGAGCGGGTGATGGTGCGCTGGACGCTCAAGCCGGCGCGTGGCCCGTATCTGTCTGAGCGTCAGTCAGGGTCGTCGTCTCGTAATCAGGGGCCGCTGGGGTGGCTGTGGGGTGAGCAGCCGATTGACCCCGGCCACATGCGGGCGCTGCGCTCCAAGTACAGCGGGCCAGTGCTCCGCGCCCGTGTGATGGTGGCGGTCGCCGCTGGTGAGGAGGGAAGGAGCGTCAATCTCCTGACGCGGGTGGCGGCGGTCCTGCGAGCGCGAACCGGGCTGCGTGGGTTGCCCGTGGTCCGGTATTGCCGCTCGCGCGGTGTGCAGCGGTTCGTGGAGCGCGTGCCGCTCGGTGGTGGTCATCGGCTCTCGCCGGCGGAGCTCGTGGGGATGATCGGTTGGCCGATTGATGCGCCGCGGGTGCCGGGCCTGGTGCTCGGTGTGGCGCCTCAGTTGATGCCGTCATCGCGGATTCCCAGGCGGGGCGCTCGGGTGCTGGCGTACTCCACTTGGCCGGGTATGGAGCGGCGGGTGCTCGCTCAGCCGCTCGTCGGTACGCTCAGTCACACGGTTGCCGCCGGCCCCTCGGGAGTGGGTAAGTCGGCGCTGCTGGCGGGCGCTGTGGGGCAGGACTTGGCGGCGGGTCGGGGTTGCCTGGTGCTCGATGGGAAGGGCGATCTGGCGGAGGAGGTTCTGCGGTTGGTGCCCGAGCGTCGTCGGGGTGAGGTGATCGTGCTTGATCCCGGCCGGCCGGGTCCGGTGCCGGGGCTGCGGGTGTTCGGTGGTGGCGACCCAGAGCTGGCCGGCGATCTGGTGCTCGGCATGTTCCGCTCGATCTTCATCGATTCGTGGGGGGTGTGGTCGGATAAGTGGCTGCGGGCGGGGCTGGTGACGTTGGCCCATGACCGCTCGGCGACGCTTGCCGACCTGCCCTTCTTGTTCGCTTCGGACGCCTACCGTCATCGTTTGGTTGGTGGTTTGAGTGATCCGCTGCTGCGGGCGGTGTGGGCGGAGTTCGAGGCGCTGAGCCCGGAGGGTCGCGCGCAGCAGCTCGGGTCGCCGCTGAATAAAGTCAACGAGCTGGTCGGCCGGCGGGTGGTGCGCTCGGTGCTGGCTCAGCCTGAGCCGAAGTGGGACATGCGCGAAGTCCTGCGCCGCGGCCAGGTAGTAGTCGTCTCACTGTCGCCGGGGATGATCGGCTCGCCGGCCTCGAGATTGCTGGCGGCGCTGGTGGTTCACGAGCTCTTTCAGAGCGTGCAGGCCCGCGCCAGAATACCGGCGGAGAGGCGTCGTCCGTTCAACGTCTATGTCGATGAGCCGAGGGTGTTCACCGACATCCCGCTGCCGTTGGACTCGCTGTTCGAGCTGGCCCGCGGCCTGGGTGTCGGCCTGACGCTTTCGGCGCAGTCGATCACCCAGCTCCCAGCCGATCTCGCTCGCTCAGCGCTGACGAACGCAGCAACGCTCGTCGCGTTCCGCCAGAACGCCGACGACGCCAAACTGCTGGCGCGCGAGCTGCCGGGCGTGACCGCTGAAGAGTTGCAGGCGCTCGGGCGGTTTGAGATCGCGGCACGGATCGGGCTCGGCCCCGGTGATGTCAGCCCGCCGGTGACCGGCCGCACCCTGCCCCCGCCCGAGCCAATCAGCGACCCCGACGAGGTACGACGAGAGTCGGCCGCACGCTATGGCAGCGACCCCGACGATGTCGACAAGGGGCTGCTGGAGCGCCACGGCCTGAGCGACCAGCCCGCGGCCGGCGTCGATGGAGATGAGACGCCGCTGCGCCGCCGCCGGAGGCAGGCACCATGAGGCCCGGACTACTCCTCCAAAATGTGCCGCTCGCTCCGCCGCTCGCTCCGCCGGTCGCTCCGAGTCACGGGCGCCGTTTGCCCTTGTGGCATCTGGCTTTTCGGCGAATAACGCCAGGGGCTCTTGCCCTCCAGTTGTGTGTGTTGCTGTCTCTGGCAGGGGGCCGGTCGTGAGTCGCGTCAGCGTTCCCCGGCTGGTGGCCCTGGCCGATGGTCTGCCGCTCCGTGAGCGGCAGATCGTGGAGACTGTCGCTCGTCTCACCTTGGTCAGTGGCCGGCAGCTCTTTAATCTGTTTTTTGATTCTTCTTCTCGTTCTTCTACCGATACCCGTCGTGCCCGGCGGGTGCTGGCGCGGCTGGTGGAGCAGCGGGTGCTCGACCGCTTGGAGCGCCGCCGTGGCGGGGCCGGTGGTGGCTCCTCGGCCTGGGTGTATGCGCTCGGCCCGGCGGGGGTGCGGATGGTGGCGTATTGGGCTGGTGATGGGCTGCCGCGCTCGCGCGGCGCGCATGAGCCGGGCGCGGCGTGGACGGCGCACACGTTGGCGGTCAGCGAGTTGTACGTGCGGCTGCGCGAAGCGGAGCGCGCCGGGCGGGTGGAGCTTTTGGCCTTCGATGCGGAGCCGGACTGCTGGCGGCGGTATACCGGCCTGGGCGGCGCGGCCGGGGTGCTCAAGCCCGACGCCTACGTGCGGCTCGGCCTCGGCGAGTACGAGGACTCCTTCCTGGTCGAGGTGGACCTGGGCACGGAGCGGCGGGGGCAGTTGACCCGCCAGCACCACGCCTACAGCGAGTATTTCCGTGCTGGTGTGGAGCAGGCCAAGACCGGGGTGTTCCCCTCGGTGTTGTGGATCGTGCCCGACGCGCGGCGGGTGGCGCTGCTGACGGACATCCAGCGGGGGCTGCCCGCGCAGGCGCGGCGGCTGTTCACGGTGGCGACCAACGAGCGGGTGCTCACGGTGCTTTGCGGCCTGGCGACGGACGCCACGGCGGCGGGAGGCGCAGCGTGAGCGGTGGCGCGGCCGGGCGGCCGGTGATGTATGGCGATCCGGCGCGCTGGCTGGTGCTGCACGCCGATTGCTTGGCGCTGCTGCCCGAGCTGCCCGCGAACTCGGTCGAGGCGGTGATCACCGACCCGCCGTATGGGATCGGCTTCGGTGGGGAGGCATGGGACGGCGGCAAGCTGACCGACCCGGTGGCCTTTCAGCGGTGGACGAGTGCGTGGGCGGCGGAGGCGCTGCGGGTGCTCAAGCCGGGCGGGTGGCTGGCGGCGTTCGGTGCGCCGCGCACCGTTCACCGACTGGTAGCCGGTTGCGAGGACGCCGGGTTCGAGGTACGCGACCAACTGCTCTGGCTCTACGCGCAGGGTGTCCCGAAGTCCCATCATCGTCCCGGCGGCCTGGGGGTCTGCTTGAAACCGGCCTATGAGCCGGTGCTGCTGGCCCGCAAACCCCTGGAGGGAACGCTTGACGCGAACCTCGCGCGCTACGGCACGGGGGCGCTCCAGATCGATGCGGCGCGTGTCCCGCGCGAGGGGGGCGGCCGGGGGTTCTGGCCGGCGAACGTCACGCTCACCCACGACGCGCGCTGCCGGAGCGGGCGCTGCCAGCCGGATTGTCCGGTGCCGCTGATCGATACCGAGCCGCGCCCCGGCCGGGAGGTCAGTCGCCTGTTCTTCGCCAGCAAGGCCAACCGGCAGGAGCGCGAGGCGGGCTGCGAGGCGCTGGCACTGCGCGAGGTGCCGATCCACCTGCGCGCGGGCGGCACGATGCGGCTGGTGCGCAACATCCACCCGACGGTCAAACCGCTCAAGCTGATGCGCTGGCTGGTGCGGCTGGTCTGCCCGCCAGGCGGCACGGTGCTCGACCCGTTCACCGGCAGCGGCTCCACCGGCGCGGCCGGTGTGCTGGAGGCCAGGCGGTTCGTCGGCATCGAACGCGACAGCCGGTACGTGCCGATCGCCTGCGCCCGGATCACCCATTGGGCCACGGCAGCCGACCAGCAGGTGCCACCGTGACAACAACCGAGCTGGGTTCACACCCAAGCGGAAATGAAAAGAAAAAGAGAACGCAAATGTTAAGCGATCGAAATAAAAGGCAATTCGATTTGATTCGGGCAACGACGCGAGCTATCGTCGGTTTACACCGAAACCAAAAGTGGTGCAGCACGGCAAAGCGGTTTTCACTGCCAGCCGCACCCCGACTGGCGAATGGTGCGACGGGCGCGCATGAGGCCAAAAGCCCTGGGCGCGCTCGTGTGAACCCATCAACTCCAACCATAGGAGGTACTTGGCGATGACCAAGGCACAGGAGATCCACGAGAAGATCGAGGCGATGGTGGCCTCGGGCGAGGTGAAAAAGGCTGATGCCTTCAAGACGCTCGCCGAGGAGTACGGCCAGCCGGTCGACAGCCTGCGCGGCGCCTACTACCAGCACAAGCGGGTGCTGGACAACGGCGGCACCCCGCCCGCCAGCAACGGCGGGGCTCGCCGCACCAGGCGACGGGAGACGACCAGCGAGACAGCGGTCGAGTCCGCGATTGCCACGCTGCGGCGGGCGATCGAGAGTATCGATGCCGAGATCGAGGTCGCCGAGGAACGGGCGAAGGAGGCTCAGGCCGAGTACGAGGCGATGCAGGCCAGCGCCGACGAGCGCAAGGCCAGCATCACCGAGAAGATCACACTGCTGGAGCAGCCCGCCTGAGCAGCAAGGTGACAACGTGGGTAAGGGTGGCCCGAATCCAATCGATTTGGGCCACCCGACACCTAGCACCACACCAGGGTCAGAATATATAATTACGGTAATGGTTAGTTGACGTCACACTCGTATTAAGATACACAGTTAACATTCGTCACATTATGTAATACAATGGAGGTAGTAAACAGGAATGAAACATGACAGGAGTACAGGCACGGGAACTCGGACGACTGTTCAAGCAGGCACGTCGCGCTCGGCAGTTGTCGCTGCGCGCCCTGGACGAGTTGACCGGCGTGTCCTACGGTTGGCTCAGCCGACTGGAACGCGGACAGATGATCGCGCCAGCACCGAGCAAGCTGACCAGGGTAGCCGAGACGCTGGACATCGCACCGGAGCGAATCGACCTGATCACCCGCGGACGGATATCACGCGACCTGCCGCCGATCCGCACCTACTTTCGCGCGAAGTACCAACTCAGCCCACAAGAGATCAGACAGATCGAGGAGCTATTCGACCAGATTCGCCGCAACCGCCGAGACGCCACAGAAGGAACCGCCAGCTAATGCACGTCGCGCGGGTGGGTTCGACCGGGCCACATACGACCCGGCTGGTGAAGCGCTTGCGCGCCCTGAGCCCGGCATGGTCGATATCCCGCAGAGAAGCACGCTGGATCGCTGAGCAGCAGGCAAAGCTCCTGCTCACCGAAGCAGGCATCACCGCCCCGCCAGTGCCCGAGGCAGTCGTGACCGAGCTTGCCGGTGTGAACGTCTACCCGCTACCGCAGATGCCCGTAAAGGGACTCTTGGGCGCCAGCAAACCAAACGGCCGAGGCGGCGACATCCTCATCGACAACACCCTGCCACTGGCCGAGCGGCGCGTGACGCTCATGCACGAACTGAAACACATCATCGACGGTGGCCACACCACCAAACTACGCCAACTCGGCAGCCAAACCAGCGGCGAGGCGCTCTGCACCGACTTCGCCCTGAGCGCACTGATCCCCGCGCCGTGGCTGCGCGCCGACTGGCAGGCAGGACACCGTAGCGTCGGCGCTCTGGCTGAGCGCTACCAAGTGCCCGCCGAGACGGTCGCACATCGACTCCATGATCTCGGGCTGCTCAAACGCAGACGGCGGCGACCACGCTCGTACTGCCAGTGGCAGCCGCACACCACTAACACCAAGGAAAGGAAACACAAGTGAAAACAGTAAACCAGACAAACGTTAGAAGCGACAGCCCGAAAGCTGTGACCTATCTGCGAGTCGAGTCCGGGGTCCGGGCCGACTCGCAACATGACCTCGCTATGCAGCGTGAGGCGTGCCGCCGCCACGCCGAGCGACTCGGTGTGGAGATTGCCGAGGAGTTCATCGACATCGGCGCGTCCGGTAACGACAAAGATCGTGACGGTCTGCGGCGTATGCTCGCATTGGTCACACCGATCGAGTACCTCATCGTGTGTGACTTCGCTTACCTGGCTCGCAACCCAACTGACGATGCGGCTACGCGACAGCACTTGGCGCGGGCCGGGGTAGTGACCGTGTTGGCTGACACAGTGAGGAGGCCGCGATGACTCTCACGCTTACCAAGATGGCTGACGCCCCGCCAGCCGATGCCGTCTCGCGCTCGGCAGTCAAGCGGGCAGTGATCTACCTGCGTGTCTCCTCAGCCGGGCAGGTTCATACCGACTACGACCCCGAGGGTCTGTCGATCCCCGCGCAGCGTGAGGCGTGTCAGCGCTACGCCGAGCGGCTCGGCGCGACCGTGATCCGGGAGTACGTCGAGCCCGGCGTTTCCGCCGGCTCGCTGATCAAACGTGCCGCGTTCCGGCGGATGATCGAGGAGACAGGCGAGCGGCGTGACGTGGACTACGTGATCGTCTGGAGCGTCTCGCGCTGGGCGCGCGAGCAGGAGGACCATTGGGTCGCCCGCGGCATGGTCAAGCGGGCCGGCGCGAAGCTGCTCTCCGTCAAGGAGCCGATCGGCGAGGAGACCTCGCACGGAATCATGCTGGAGGGCGTGATGGCCGCCGTGGCGGCCGGGCGGCGCATCGAAATATCCGAGGAGGTCAGGCGCGGCATCAAGCGCAAGATCGAGGTCGGCGGCACTCACGGCCTGGCACCGATCGGCTACCTGAACACCAGAGAGCCGCTGCCCCAGGGTGGCGAGGTCCGCACGGTGATCGTTGATCCCGAGCGCGCCCCGATCATCCAGTGGGCGTATGAGACCTACGCGACCGGCCTGTACAGCATCGCCGACATGGCGCTGCTGCTGGAGGCCCGTGGGCTGCGCACGCGCGGCAACCGACGGCGAGGTCCGCAGCCGCTCAGCATCGGACGGGTGCACGAGTTGCTGACCAGCCCCTACTACGTGGGCAACGTCATCCACCGAGGCCACATCTACGATGGACGCCATCCACGGCTGGTCAGCCAGGAACTCTTCGACAAGGTCCAGGCCGTGATCGCCTGCCACCGTGCATCCGGGGAGCGCGACCGCAAGCACCAGCACTACCTGAAGGGCACGATCCGCTGCGGCACCTGCGGCAGTCGCCTGATCTACGCTCGCCACAAAGGCAACGGCGGCCTCTATGAGTACTTCGTCTGCTCACGCAATCAGCGCGGCGAATGCCCCCAGGGCTACCAGCCCACCGACCTCATCGAGGGCGCCATCGAAGACCACTACGCGGGCGTCTCGTTCAGCGCAGAGGAACGCGAGACGGTCCGCAACTCCCTCACCCACGATCTCGGCGAGCGCGTCGCCCTCGCCCAGCAGGAGATTGACAACTGCCGAGGCGTGCTGGAACAGCTCAAAGAGGAGGAGCGCAAGCTCCTACAGATGCACTACCAAGACCGCATCAGCGGCGAGCTCTTCGACGAGGAGCAGGCCCGCATCCGAACACGCCGCCAGGACGCCGAGGCCCTGGTCGCCCGTCTGAGCATCAACTACGACGACGTTGTCGCCACCCTCGACCTCGCGCTCGAGATCATCGGCGAGGAACTCCACGACCTCTATCGCCGCGGCGACGACACCATCCGCCGGCTCATCAACCAGGCCATCTTCAAAGCACTCTACGTCTGCGACGAAACGATCACCGCCGCCGAGCTGGCCGAGCCGTTCGCGGCCCTGCGCGCCCTGCACAACGCCATACGCGGTCTTCCCGACCCGGCCCCCAAAGACGCCAAAGGCGCCGACCCTGACAGGGGCCGGGCGCCTTTCCGCGTTGGTTCCAATAACGACATTCTGGTGCGGATGAGAGGACTCGAACCTCCACGGATTTACATCCACACGGACCTGAACCGTGCGCGTCTACCAATTCCGCCACATCCGCATGATGGTGGAGCGACGATATCGCAAGGGCTGTCTGTCGGGCCGGCATCTACCCTGCAAGGCTGCGCAGTGGCGCACTTTGCTAGCCTCGGACCTCCTCTTGTGCGGGCCGCCATCGTCTAGGGGACTAGGACGCCGCCCTCTCACGGCGGTAACACGGGTTCGAATCCCGTTGGCGGTACTCCCGAAAGCCCTGTCCAGTACAGGGTTTTCTCTTGCTCAGAGGCCCCGCGCGCCAGGATTTGTGCCAGTCGTGCCATGCCGACCGTGAGCAGCGGGCTGGGTGCTCGTCTGCGGCTCGGCGCCGGGGGGCGCAGGACCGTGGCGCTTCGGTGCCGCGGGCCGGGGCGCTACTTTGTAGGGCATGACAGCGAAGGAGAAGCTGCGGCAGACGGTCGAAGAGCTTTCCGGGGCGGAAGCTCAGGACACGCTTGGCTGCATCGTCCGCCGACGCAGCGACCGTGATGCCTGGCAGAGCTGCTTGAGCGTGCCCCCGTCGATGATGAGCCGACTACGCCCGAGGAGGACGAGGGCGCACGCGAAGCTAGCGCGCGCGACTGGCGGGTTCGCTCAGAGCGCGACACCGAAACAGGTGTGATCCACGTCCTGCGGGTCCCGTCGCAGGCCGCAGCGGTCGCGTGGCGCGACGACGCGCGCTCCGCGGTGCGCAAGATGACCATGCGCGCCCCCACGTCGATGACGCTCAGGCAGGCTGCGGATGGACTGCTCGCCGGGATAGGCGATGGCTCGATCCCGACCCGCTCAGGTACGCGGTACAAGCGTGTTCGGCGCGACCGCCGCTATCCCGTTCGAGCCGTCCACGATCCGCCGCCGCGCGCTCGCCGCGTGGGGCTGGAAGATCGGACCCAACCCGGGAGCCGACCGGGCCGCGGAGGATCACCGTCAAGGCACGCCACGACGCGCTTGAGCGGATCGGGCTGCACGAGGCGCGGCACACCTTCGCCTCCCTGATGATCGCCGCCGGGGTGAACGCCAAGGTGCTCTCCATCATGGGCCACGCGACGATCGCCTTCACCTTCGATGTCTACGGACACCTGATGCCAGGCGGCGAGGACGAGGCGCGTGAGCGGATCGACGGCTACCTGGACCGCCTCGACGGCGCCCCGCGCCTGCGGGCAGTGGGCGAGTAGCGCGTGCCGGTCTGCCAAGGACCATGCGCGGGAGTGCCCCAGGCCCCGCCCTGCCCCGTGGCGTAGCAGCCTCGCTGCACTAGGGCGTATGGCGACGACGATTCCCCCAGCGCGAGCTACGCAACCAGGCCGGCGCGGTGCTGCGGCGCGCTGAGCAGGGCGAGCGCTTCACGATTACCGTGGATGGTCGCCCGGTCGCCGAGCTTGGCCCGCTGCCCGGCACCCGCCCTCCAGCGCCGCCCGAAGCGCTGGAGGAGCTGTTCGCCGAGACTCCCGTCGATCCCGGATGGGCCCGACTGCGTCAAGGTCTACCGGCCCAAGCCGGATGGCCGGTTCGGCGTGGTCTTCCGGGCGATCACGACCGAGAGTCCAGCCCTCTATCTCGCTCGCCTCGACGCACGCGACAGAGGGCGCCGCTCACCGGCGCCCTCTTGACGCTCGGCCTGGATCTTGTAATAGATCTCGGCTCGGTGCACCGGAATGGCCGTGGGCGCCTGGATACCCAGGCGCACCTTCACGCCGTCGTTCGACAGCACCGTGACCTCGACGTCGTCGCCGATCATGATGCTCTGAGTGGTCTTGCGCGTCAGGACGAGCACGGGACCCCGCTCCCTCGGCTCTCCGCCCTGATCCGGCCGCCGGGGCCGGCGCACCGATTACGCGATCGACGCATGGACACCTCTCGTGATGTCATCATCTTTAAGGAGCTTAGCGCCGGAATGCAGATCAGGAGCCGCTAAAACCGTAGGTGTATGCAGCCAGCGAGGCCTTGAAGCGAATCATGATCACGCCGCTTGGGAATCCTCTTGTGCCTTTGCCCTCCAAAGGTCGCCCTGCTCTGCGGTTGGTCGTGTCGCTCGTATTCGCCGTCTCGCTCACGTTCACCGGCCTCTTCTTCGCCGCCAGCGCTCGAGCGCAGGGAACGAACACGACCGAAGGCGCCACGGAAGCGCCGGCTGGCGAAGTGACACCAGAAAGCGGTAGGCCTCCAGAACAAACGCCGCCCACCACCGAACAGGCCCCGTCCACGGGCGAACAGACACCGCCGGTTGTTGCTGAAGCTCCTGCTTCGACGGGCGAACAATCACCGCCGGTTGTTGCTGAAGCTCCTGCTTCGACGGGCGAACAATCACCGCCGGTTGTTGCTGAAGCTCCTGCTTCGACGGGCGAACAATCACCGCCGGTTGTTGCTGAAGCTCCTGCTTCGACGGGCGAACAATCACCGCCGGTTGTTGCTGAAGCTCCTGCTTCTACGGGCGAACAATCACCGCCGGTTGTTGCTGAAGCTCCTGCTTCTACGGGCGAACAGACACCGCCGGTTGTTGCTGAAGCTCCTGCTTCTACGGGCGAACAATCACCGCCGGTTGTTGCTGAAGCTCCTGCTTCGACGGGCGAACAATCACCGCCGGTTGTTGCTGAAGCTCCTGCTTCGACGGGCGAACAATCACCGCCGGTTGTTGCTGAAGCTCCTCCCGCTCACGAACAGGAGGCCACCGAAAAACAAGCCGGCAAGGCGGGTGGGGAAACGAGCTCAGAAGAGCGGGTAGCCGAAGGGACCGGGGACTCGCAGACGCCCGCCGGCGCTTCGGGGTCGGACCACAAAGAACCGGCAAACGAAGTCGTGTCCCCGCCCTCGATCGCTGTGACGGCTTCCGGCACCGCCACGGCAATGTCTGCCATCTCGATGCTTGCCGGAGAGAAAGGTCAGGCGTCGGTCACGCTGGGAGCGCCGACGACCTCGGCACACCAGGCAAGCCGCGAGCTCGCCACATGCGGTATTGCGGCGGGCTCAGTAGGTCTCTGGCTGGACATGCGGGAAACATCGTCTGTCTCCACCATCGCCCTCGCCTATGCATCGCCGGCGATGATTGCGACAGGGGCGCTTGCCCGCGATCGGGACGGTGGCTTGGCGATCGAGAGTCATACCCCTGCCTCCGCCCCCGGACCCACCCCCGGACCCGGCCCAGCACCGGGCGGAGCGGGCGGTGGATCGGCCGCGGGAGGAGCCCCGGGCGCCGCTTCCTCGGCATCGTCCGTACTCGTAAACGCCCTGCTTCAAGCAGCTCCCAACGTGATGCTGCGGTTGTGTGTATCCCAACCGTCGTTGCGCACGTCCTTCTTCGCGCTGTTCCCCGAGCGACCGGGCTAGCTCCTTACTCGGTCTCTCAGCGCCACGCGGCCGCGGATCACCCGATCCAGGCCGATTTGGCTACCGGTCCGAAGATCTTTGAAAGGAGCTGTACAAGCTATGAAATCTCATCTGACATCGTCGTTGACGATAACCAGGCACATAGGCAACCAGGACAGGACGGCGGAAGTGCTCGCGCATCCAGTCAGCGTTGGTGATCGTGCCGGCCGGAAACAGGCCGTGAACGCGGGTCCGTACCTGACGCTCGCGAGCGAGCCAGTCTGGAGGCACAAGCTGATCCTGACGGGCAGGCTGGACCACCGCACAGTGGTCGAGTTCGAGGACGAGATCGAGTGTCTGTGCGAAGAAGGCGTGACGAGCCTCACCCTCGACCTCCGCCAGCTGGACGCGATCGACTCGGTCGGTGCCAGGGCGATCGCATCCCATGGCGCGGCGTGCAAGGGGCGAGGACGCGACTTCGCGGTGGTCCCCGGCTCGCCTGTCGTCCACCGTGCGCTGGCCGAGGCGAGCGCGGAGAGCCTGCTCGCGGTGGATCCGGGCAAGACAAGCGCTCTCCGTCTTGGAACCAGTGCCTCGGCCAGCTCGCTCCACGACACGTCGACCGTGATGATCAAGAACCTGTGATTGCGCCTGTGCGCAACCCACGGGCTACCGCCTAGCGGAGTCCTGCTCCGCCGGGCGATCATCCCCCACATCTAGGCAGGCAGCACAGAGCCGCCTCATCAGGCGGTGACTGTTGAGGCCGCTCAGGGTGCAGGATGTGCGCGAGCAACTCCAGGCCGTCGATCAGGCGCGGTCCGGGACGCGAGAAGTACGCAGAGGCGTCGACCGCGACGATGCGCCGGGCACCGAGCGCCGCCAGCTCCCGGGCATACGCGCACGCCTGGGTGTGCGCTCGCGGCGTGTTGTAGCCGCAGGGCATCACCACTACGATCTCGGGCTTCGCGGCCCCGACCTCGGCCCACGAGACGGTTCGCGAGGGCTCTCCGGGCTGCCCCAGTACGTCCTCGCCGCCGGCCAAGTCGATCAGCTGCGGGGTCCAGTGGCCTGCCGCGAACACCGGGTCCAGCCACTCCAGCGCCGCGACCCGCGGGCGCCGACAGCCCTGCACGGCGCGCTCCACGCGCTCGATGCGGGCGTTTGAGCGCGCTAGGAGCGCCGCGCCGCGCTCCTGGCGGCCAGTGGCCCGCGCCAGGGTGTCGACATCGCGGAGCGTGTCCTGCAGCGTGTGCGGGTCCAGCGAGATCACCGTCGGGCGCGACGGCATGCGCTCGGCCAGCTCGCACACCTCGCCGTAGGAGACGGCGCACACCGGGCAGAGCGCCTGCGTCACGATCAACTCCGGCTGCAGCGACCGCAGCGCATCCTCGTCGAGCTCATAGATCGCCTCCCCGCGCCGCATGCGCTCGCGGACCGCGGCGTCGATCTCGGCGGCGCTCAATCCGGGTGCGAGCACGTCACGCGTCACACGCCGGCATGCGAGCGCCTGAGGGGGGTGGTCGCACTCATGTGTGACCGCCACCACCTCCCCATCCAGCTCCAGCGCGAACAGCAGCTCGGTCGCGTGAGGAACGAGACTTGCGATGCGCATCCTCGGACTCTAACTCGGGGTGTGGCGCTGCTACTTTACGGCCACCGTTGGAACGTCGCCACGCACGTGGAGGACGTACCCGCGGAGGAGATGTCCCGGCGCGCAGCGGCTGCGATAACCACTGAGTGATCACCCCTCTCGCCCGGCGCACAGATCCTCGACCGCGGGCCGACGGGAACTTCGATGCGCCTCGGTCGGATACGGTGCCCTGTGCGGGAAGTGCGAGATCAATGTCCCATCCGCGCGGCTGGGCGATCGTGGCTCGCGGCGTCGCGCTCAGCGAGCGCCTTGAGCGTCAGCAGTTGCTTGCGCATCATCACGAGGTCGCCGAGAGCGAGCGCCTGACCGAGCAGTGCCGTCGCGAGGCGACCTCCCGCCGGGACGAAGATGACGCGTGCGACCAGGCGCGTCGGACCGGCGCCTGAGAGCACGGCATAGGTCACAGCCACACGCTGGCCCCGCAGCGTGATGTGCTCGTCGTACGCGAAAGACGCCAGCGAGAAGATCGACATGAAGCGCTGTCCGACCGCGAGGTGCTCAACGCCCGGAACAAGCTCACGTGGACTCCTGCGCCCGAGGTTGTCGACGAGGTCGTAGCTGTAAGGGGCGAGCTTGAGCTGGCAGAGCCGGCGGAACACCACGGAAGCTGGAGCGTCAACCGTTGTGGCGCGGTGCACCGGCGTACCTGTGAGGAGGCGATCGCATGCCATCGGCATTGCGCGCTCCTCCGCGGTCGCGCCCCAATTCGAACCGGCGATCATGCACGTCGGGCGACGTTGCAAAGCAGGCGCCGGACGATGAGTCGATGCCCGCCGGTGCCAATCACGAGCGCGCGATAGACACGGCCGATGGGGCCTGGAAACTCCGCCCACGTTTGGGCGCGCAGGGTGCAGCGGGCGGTGCCGATTGCATCCAGCTCGAATACAAGCGCATAGCGGGAAAACCGGTGCCGGCCGCGCAGCTCCAGGCGCTCCGGGGCGTGGGTCTCTGCAACGGCAAAGCCAGGCAGAGCGTCCCCGGCCTGAAGCGTCCCGCGCCAGTTGCCGCGTGCCTGCGCCGGGGTGACTCCCAGCAGTCGCGTCAGCGGCGCTGACGCGGCCCCTCCGAAATCCGTGCGCAGCGCCTGTGCCAAGGCGCCCCAAACGTGCTCACACGTCGCATCGATGGTTATGGAATGCTCATCGATGTAGGGCAATTGCTCCATATAGAACGATTATACTACATCAATGGCCCCGCCCCAAAAGCACGACACCGATCGCATCCTCGACGCCGCCCGTACCCTCGTCCTGCGCGACGGGCCACGGGCCGCCTCGGTCGCCGCAATCGCACGCGAGAGTGAGGCTCCCGTCGGGACGCTCTACCACCGTTTCGGCAATCGCGACGGGGTGCTCGCCGCAGCCTGGCTGCGGGCGCTGGAGGAGTTTCAGCGCCGCGCGTTGGCGGGGGCGGCACACCCCGACCCGTTGGAGGCCGCCGTGGCGATGGCAAGCTCGCAGATCAGCTTCGCCAGGGAGCAGTCCGAGGACGCACGCCTGCTGCTGATGCTGCGCCGCGATGACCTCCTCGATGCGGCTCCCGACGATCTGTTCCGCGCGCGCCTGGACGCGATCAATGCACCGCTCGAGACGACCATCACGGCATTGACAAAAGCCTTGCGAGGGCGGGCCGACGGGCGCGCACTGGACGGTGTCACCCGCGCTGTTGTCGATCTTCCAAACGCAACCATCCGTCGCTACATGCGCGACGGCGGGAGGCTGCCTTCCTGGCTGGAACACGATGTCGCCGCGGCAACCCGCAGACTCCTGGAGCTCTGAGCAGAGCTCAGGTCTCGAACGGTGCCATACGCACCGCCAGAGGCAGACCGCATCGAGCCAGGAGCCCAAATCGACCCTGTGGGAGCGCGGCGGTCTCGGCGCGTATCATCGCGACGAGCTGGTGCTTGAAGTCCATCCGCGGATAGCGGCGCAGGATCTCTGCCACGTTGGCGGGTGCTACGTCCCAGATGCGCAGTCCGGCACCGTCCACCATCGCACCCCATTGCAGGTAGCAGCCGAGCGCTCCGTCGCGCTCGACGGCGACGCCGGGTGTCGTATGTACGCAGATCGCGTCTGCGAGAGCCTGCGCGCGGTCGTCGCCGACCTCCGCCGTCGCCGCACAGGCGAGCGTTCGGTCGGCGCTTGCGAGTGTGAAATCGCGCCCCGGGGTGGGCTGGGCGATGCCGTGGTCGTGTAGGAGCGAGCCGCAGTAGAACAGCTCGACATCGAGCTCACGGCGATCGAGGGCGGCGAGTGCGCGTCCGAATAGCCACGTCCGGTAGGAGTGCCCCACGAGCGACGCTGGCAGCTCGGCGCATGCCTGCTCGGCCTCTCGCGCAAACAGCGAATCTGGCGCCGTGAAGGTGTCGAGATCAACGTTTGCGGCTCCCTGCGGGAGCCGTCCGAGCGCCAGCTTCGCGCGACCGATCACGTTCTCCCACTGGCCGAGTGCGATCGCGGCGAGCAACCTGTTGCGCTCACGCGATGTCAGTCGCCCTGAGGTGCGTCGCGCCCAGCCAAGGCCGCCGAGGCGTTGCGGATCGGGAGGGCGCATGGAATCGTCACGGTACCCGGTTGCGGGCGAGCTCATCCGACGCGCAGCACCAGCTTGCCGATGTTCTCGCCTCTGAACAGCCTGAGCAGCGTGTCGGGGAAGGCGCTCACGCCGCCCTCGACGATGTCCTCGCGTGAGACCAATCGACCTTCGCGCATCCACCCGGCGATCTCCGCGGCGGCCTCTCCGTAACGCGCGGCGTAGTCGAACACCACCATGCCCGTCATCGACGCTCGTGCCACCAGCAGCGCCATGTAGTTCGCGGGCCCGCGCATTCCCTCGGTGGCGTTGTACTGCGAGACCGCACCGCAGATCACGATGCGCGCGCCGCGTGCCAGGCGGGTGAGCGCCGCGTCGAGGATCTCGCCGCCGACGTTGTCGAAGTAGACGTCCACGCCCTTCGGTGCCACTTCGCGCAGAGCCGCGCGGACGTCCTGTGTCTTGTAGTTGATCGCCGCGTCGAAGCCCAGGTCCTCCATTAGCCAGCGACACTTCTCCTCGCCGCCCGCAATCCCGATCACGTGGGCGCCCTTGATCTTGGCGATCTGCCCCGCCACGCTGCCAACCGCGCCGGCGGCGCCCGAGACGACGACCGTGTCTCCCTCGCTCACTTTGCCCACGTCGAGCAGCCCGAAGTAGGCGGTCATGCCGGTCATACCCAGCGTGCCGAGATACGTGGGCAATGGCGCCAATGACGGATCGACCTTCATCACTCCAGCGCCATTCGACAGCGCGTACTCCTGCACGCCGAACGCGCTGTACACGTGCTCACCGACCCCGAAGTCGGGGTGCTCGGAGGCGATCACCCGTCCGACCGCGCCCGCGCGCATCACGTCGCCGATCTCCACCGGATCGATGTATGAGGCTCCCGCATTCATCCAACCACGCATCGCCGGGTCCAGCGAAAGGTGGGAGATCGCCACCACGAACTCCCCGGCGCCCGGAGTCGGTACGGGCTCCTCGACGATGTTCCAGTCGGAGGCCTGCGGCAGGCCGGTTGGACGCGCGGCGAGGCGTACCTGATGGTTGATCTGACTCATTTGCTGATCTCCAAGCGTTGGGGTTGTGGGGTCAAGCTGTGGTGCCCCCGTCCACGACGAGCTCTGAGCCGGTCACGTACATGCTCTCATTGGTGGTGGCCTGCATCGGTAAGGCCTGCGCAATGCTCGCCGCGAGCGCGGCTACCGCGGGTTCGACCGCGACGTTGGTGTGTTCTAACGTACTGCCGTGCCCGCCGCCCCCTCCCCGCGCACGAAGCTCCGTCGCAAGCCCGCCCGCGGCTGCTACGACCGCGAGGCGATCGACGCGATCCTCGATGAGGCGATGGTGGCGCACCTCGGTTGCACACACGAGGGTCAGCCCTTCGTGATCCCCACACTGCACGCACGCGTCGGTGACGAGGTGTACTTCCACGGTTCCGCGGCCAGCCGCACGATCCGCGCGCTGCGCGCCGGGGCGCCCGCCTGCCTGACGGTGACACTGCTCGACGGAGTGGTGCTCGCCCGCTCGGCCATGCACCACTCCGTCAACTACCGCTCGGTTGTCGTGCTCGGCACCGCTCGACCCGTTGAGGATCTCGACAGGCGCATGCAGGCAGTGCAGGCTTTCACCGAACGCCTCATCCCCGGGCGCTGGCAGGAGGTCCGCCCGCCCACCGTCAAGGAGCTGAAGGCCATCCACGTGCTCGCCCTCCCACTCGACGAGGCATCGGCGAAGGTTCGCACCGGGCCGCCGGTCGATGACGAGGAGGACTACGAGCTTCCCGCGTGGGCCGGTGTGATTCCGCTGCACACCCACGCCGGCGCCCCGGTCCCCGATCCACGTCTGGCCAGCGGCATCGCGCCATCCCCCGCGGTCGGCGACTGGACTCCGCAGCGCTCCTGAGTGCTTTTGGCGAGGCGTGTGCGTGAAGTCTGGGAGATTCGCAGGAGCAGGATGCGTGGCGGCGGTGCTCGCCACGCTGAGCCTGTTGCTGGCCGCGTGTGGGGGGTTGGAGTCGGCCGGCAGCTTCACCCCGCGCACCCCCGGGACGCTGACGGTCGCCACGGCTCAGATCCCCGATCCCGGGTTTTGGACGGGAACCACACAACGTCCGACCGGAGGCTTTGAGTACGAGCTCGCACACGCGCTGGCACAGCGGTTCGGGTTGGCGAAAGTAAAGGTCGTGCTGGTGCCCTTCGAGCAACTGGTCGCGGGCAACCTCGGCGGCGCCGACATCGCGCTCTCGGACATCACGATCACCAAGGAACGTGGCGAACACGTGAGCTTCTCGACGCCCTACCTGCCGGCATCTCCCGCGATCCTCGTGCGCCCCGGCACCCAGGTGCCCGACGTGCACGCCGCCCAGAGCCTGCGCTGGGCCGTAGAGCAGGGGACGACCCTGCAAGGTGCGCTCGAAGAAGCGATCGAACCTTCCCAGGCGCCGCTGATCGTCCACCACGAGCGCGAAGCGTTGGCGGCGTTGCGCGCCGGTCGGGTGGACGCCGTGATGCTGGACCTCCCCGTGGCGCTCGCCTACGCGCGCGAAGCGCCGAACAACTACGCGGTCGCGGCTCAGCTGCCGAGCGAAGACATGCTCGCCGCCGCGCTGCCGAAGGGATCGGAAAATGTGGAAGCCGTAGACTCGGCGCTGCGCGGCCTGATGGCCGACGGCACGATCGAACGCATGGGGCGCAGGTGGCTGCACACTGAACTGAGCGAAGGCCAGGCCGAACGCGTGCCGGTGCTGAGGACGGGCGAAGAATGATGCCGGTGCGGCTACACGGAGCACTGGGGTCGTCGAGGAGTGCCGGTGCAACTGCACGGAGCGCTGGCGGAGGTCCTCGAGCTCTCATCGCCGAAGGGCGCGCCCTGGGAGTTCCTGGTCGATCTTCGCGACGCTGCTGCTCGGTCCGGCGATCGTCGAGCGCGCACGTGTCCCGGGGTTGATCGGGCTGTTGCTGGGCGGGTATGTGATCGGCCCGCACGGGCTGGACCTGATCGGCCCGGGCAACACCACGGTGCCGGACCTCGGCCAGCTCGGGCTGCTGTACCTGATGTTCGTCGCGGGGGTCGAGCTCGATCTCAACCTGCTGCGCCGCTACCGGCGCTCGGCCGTGGTGTTCGGGCTGCTGACGTTCCTGCTGCCGATGGCGTTCGGGACCACCGTCGGTCTCGGGCTGGGGTGGGAGGTGCTGGCGGCGATCCTGCTCGGCTCGCTGCTGGCGTCCCACACGTTGATCACCTATCCCACGGTGCGCGACGCGGGGCTTGGCATCGGATCCGGCGGTCGCCACCGTCGTGGGCTCGACCGTGCTGACCGACACGCTCACGCTGGTCGTGCTGGCGGCCGTGGCGGGCGCGGTCGGAGGTGGTCGCTCGACGCTCGATGTCGCCGTTCAGATCGTCGTGGGGCTGACGGTTCTGATCGCCTTCAGCATGCTCGTGCTGCCGCTGCTGGCGGGGTGGGCTTTTCAGCTGTTCGGCGCCGAGCGCGCGGTGCGCTACATCGTGGCGATCACCGCGTTTCTCGCGGCGGCGACCGTCGCCGAGGTGTTCGGTATCGAGGGCATCGTGGGCGCGTTCTTCGCGGGCCTCGCGCTCAACCGACTGGTGCCCAACGAAGGGCAGCTGATGGATCGCATCGGGTTCTTCGGCGGCGCGGTGTTCATCCCGGTGTTTCTGGTGTCGATCGGGCTGATCCTCGACCCGGCGGTGATCCTCAAAGGCGAAACGCTGGGTCTCGCCGGCCTGTTCATCGTCGCCTGCCTCGGCGGCAAGGCGCTGGCGGCGGCGGTGTCGGCGCGGCTGCTGGGCTTCTCCCGTCCGCAGGCGGGACTGCTGTTCTCGCTGAGCGCCGCGCAGGCCGCGGCGACACTTGCGGCGACGGTGGTGGGGTTCCAGCTGGGGCTGTTCAGCAGCGCGGTCGTCAACGCGGTGCTGGTGCTGATCTTCGCGAGCGTGCTGGTCTCGACGATCGCCGGCACACGAGCGAGTGCCGCCATGGCCGGGCACGAGGATCGAGTGCGGCCGATCGGCGCGCGCGTGGTGGTGGGAGTCGGCGATCCCGAGTCGGCGGCGGGCGCCCTGTCGATCGCGGTGCGCATCGCCCGCGCGGATGGGGGGGTCGTGCAGCCTGTGCTGGTGGTGGCGCAATCGGCTCCGTTCGCGCCCCGCGCCGCGCACAGTCGCCTGCGGCACGCCGCGGCTGTGGCTGGAGTCGATGGCATGGTTTCGACAGTGGTGGATCGCTCGCTGCTGCGCGGCGCGATGCACGCCGGGGTGGCAGCGGAAGCCACACTCGTGCTGGTCGCCGAGCCCGTGGCGATTGACGTGGTTGGGCTCGAGGCCGCCCGCGCGATCGTGACAGAGGAGCTGTCGGGCGCCCCACCGGTTGCATTCGTGCGCGGGAACGCCCCACGTCTTGGTGTTGTGCGAACGCTCGTGGACGGCGAAAACGGGGAGGACTCGCATTCGCTGCTCAGCGAGCTGTCCCAGCGCGTTGCCCGCGGGTCCACGGATCGCCTGCAGGAGGACGCTGGCGATTGGGTGACGCTGCTTGCACCGGACGATGTTACGTTCGTCTCGGTGGGGCCGGACGCGACCGCGACGCTACCCCCGGATGCGCCGGGAATCGTAGTGGCCACGCTGGATCTGGGCGCCGCGTGAGCTGAGTCGGCGAGGAGCCTGCGAGCAGGTCACGTCGTCCGCTGGCGCCGGTCCGTCCCCTCCCTGGAAAAGAACATATGATTGGACACCCATGCTCGCGGTGGTGGTATCCCTCGCAATGGTTTTCGCCGCACCGGTCGCCGCACCGGTCGCCGCACCGGTCGCCGCGCCGGCCCCGGCGCGAGTGGTGTCCCCGCCGCTGGTGCACCACTCGACGGCGGCGACCGCAAACGCTCAAACCGCGGCGGCCCCGCGGTGCAAGACGGCGGGGCTGGTGATGTGGCTGAACGCCGAAGGCTCGGGAACGGCGGGGAGCTTCTATTACAAACTCGAATTCGTGAATCTCTCCGGGCGCACCTGCACCGTGGCGGGGTATCCCGGAGTGTCGGCAGTGAACCTGAGCGGGCGCCAGATCGGGGCGTCGGCGAAGCGGGAAGTTACGGGGCAGCCGCACACGGTGACACTCGCCCCCGAAGGCGAGGCGACGGCGCTTATGCGCGTCGTCGACGTGGGCGCGCTGCCGTCTTCGTGCCGCCCGACGGCGGCTGCGGGGTTCCGCGTCTATCCACCTGGCGAGACCGCCTCCAAGGTGGTGCCATACCCGTTCCGCACCTGCTCAAACGCCCGCGAACGCGCTATCTCGGTGCGCGCGCTCCAGCGCGAATAGAGAGAGCTGGCGGGAGGTGCCGGGCGTCGCCAGGCAGAGCTCCAGCGAGCTGCGTGGGCGCCGCTGCCTGCGACCGCCACCGAGCGTTCGCGGCGATGTAAAAATGACGAGATGGCGACGGCAGACGACCAACCTACGCTGATCGTGGCCGATGCTGCGGCCTGGGTGCGGTGGCTGGCGAGCAGCCATGAGCACTCCCCCGGTGTGTGGTTGGGCCTGGCGAAGAAGGGCACCACCGAGCCGACCAGCTTGACCTACGACGAGGCGCTGGAGGAGGCGCTGTGCCACGGCTGGATCGACGGCCAGGTAAGGCGGCTGGACGCGCGCATCTATCGCCAGCGCTTCACTCCCAGGCGCGCGCGCAGTGCATGGTCGAAGCGCAACGTGGGGATCGTGGAGCGGCTGACGGGCGAAGGCCGGATGCGCCCGGCGGGCATCGCCGCGGTCGAGCGGGCGAAGGCGGATGGGCGCTGGGAGCAGGCGTACGCGGGGCAGGCGACGATCGAGGTGCCGGCGGACCTCGCGGCGGCGCTGCATGCGCAGCCGGCGGCGCACGCGATGTGGGAGGTGCTCACCAGCCAGAACCGCTACGCGGTGCTGTACCGGATCGACAATGCCAAGCGCGCCGACACCCGCACCCGGCGGATCGAGCAGTTCGTGGCGATGCTCGCGCGCGGCGAGACGCCGCATCCGCAGAGACGTGAGCGTCCTGGCTGACGTCAGCGGCGTTCTGTCACAATCCCAGCCTCTGCAGACGCCGACGATGCCAACCACCAGATCCCCGATCGGACCGCTGAGGCCGCGCTTCAGGCGGATCGGCCTCTGTGCCGCGCTGCTGAGCAGCATGGTCGGCTGTGCCTCGGCGTCGGCGCTCAATCTGACCGGTACCTGGTCGGCCAACTACCACTGCGAAGCCGGGCCGTGCCCGGGAGGCCAGGTCAACTTCCCGGCTACGGTCACGCTGACGCAGGCCGAAGGCTCGGAAACGGTGAGCGGCACCGATGGCACAGAAAGCATCTCGGGCACTTTGAAGGGCAACACCTTCACCTACCGCAGCTTCGTGGGCGGCTACGAAGCGCAGGCGACCCTCACGCTGGCGGCGGACGGCTTGTCGTGGTCGGGACCGCTACACGACAACAACGGGACGAGCGGCACGGACACCGCACGTCGGACCCCGCTCAAGAGCGAGAAGCCATCACCGGTGCTCGCCAAGACCGGCAACGTGGCGCCGGTGTCCGGAAAGGTGTTGGTGAAGCCGCCGGGCAGCAAGAGCTTCGTGGCGCTCTCAAAGTTGCAGCAGATTCCGTTTGGGGCGGTCATCAACGCCACCAACGGCACCGTCAGCGTGACCACCGCCACGCCGAGCGGTGCCACCCAGACCGGCAAGTTCTTCGGCGGCGAGTTCGTCTTGACGCAGGGGGGAAGCGGGATGGTGCTGGCGACGCTAACCGGCGGCAGCTTCTCGGCCTGCCCGACCGCGCGCGAGCGTGGCCACATCGCACGTGCCGGCACCGTGTCCGCGCGTGCGACCGCCTCGGCGAGCCATGCCGTGCGCAAACTGTGGGTCAACGCGCACGGCAAATTCTCGACTAAGGGCAACTACGCCGCGGCGGCCGTGCGAGGCACCGAATGGCTGACCGAGGACCTCTGCGAAGGCACCCTCGTCCGGGTCACGCGCGACAAGGTTGCGGTCACCGATCTGGTCAACCACCGTCACGTCGAGGTGCGCGCCGGCCACCACTATCTCGCCAAGGCGCCGTAGCCAGCTTCATCGGTATAGTCCCTGCGGCTCGCAGGCCATCCCAAATAGGGGGGAAGTTGTCTACCCAAGCGCTGTCGCCCATCTCTGAGAAGCTCGCGTTCTATCGGCGCGCGACCAACTACATCGCGGTGGCGATGATCTATCTGCAGGACAACCACTTGCTGGAGGAGCCGCTGAAGCCCGAGCACGTCAAGCACCGCCTGCTTGGCCACTGGGGGACGGTGCCGGGGATCAACCTGATGTACGCGGGGCTCAACCGCATGATTCTCGACACCGACTCGAGCGTGCTGCTGGTGACCGGCCCCGGTCACGGCGCGCCCGCGAACCTCGCCAACCTGTGGCTCGACGGCTGCCTGGAAGATGTCAAGCCGGAGATGAGCCGCGATCGCGAGGGCCTCGCCAAGCTCGTACGCCTGTTCTCCTGGCCGGGCGGCTTTCCCAGCCATATCGCCCCGATCGTGCCGGGCACGATCCACGAGGGTGGCGAGCTGGGCTACGCGCTGGCGACTGCCTTCGGCGCCGCGTTTGACAACCCGGAGCTGATCGTCGCCTGCATCGTCGGCGACGGCGAGGCGGAGACCGGACCGACGGCGGGCGCGTGGCACTCCAACAAGTTTCTCGACCCCGCCACGTCGGGCGCGGTGCTGCCGATGCTGCACCTCAACGGGTACAAGATCGCCAACCCGACGATCTTCAGCTCGATGAGCGACACCGAGCTGACGAAGCTGTTCGAGGGGTACGGGTGGCACCCGCTGATCGTGCAGGGAGAGGATTTGGATGGCGAGCTGGCGCTCGCGCTGGACACCGCACACGGAGAGATTCGTGAGCTGCAGAGCGCCGCCCGCGAAGGCAGCCGCCCGGTGCGGCCGATCTGGCCGATGCTGATCGTGCGCTCGCCGAAGGGCTGGACCGGCATCCGCGAGCTCGACGGCATCCAGGTGGAGGGCACCTCCAAGTCTCACCAGGTGCCCGCGATGCAAGCGCGCACCAACCCCGAGCACCTGCAGGCGCTGGAGGAGTGGCTGCGCTCCTACGGCCCCGAGGAGCTGTTCGACGCAAACGGCGGGCCGGCTCCCGAGATCGCCGCGATGTGCCCGACTGGGGAGCGGCGCATGGGTGCCAACCCGCACGTCAACGGCGGGCGCATGCGGGTCGCGCTGCAGCTGCCCGAGCTGAGCGCTCATGCGGTCGCGCTCGAGCGGCCCGGCGCCACCAGCGAGAGCTCGCTCGGCGCGGTCGGCGAGTACCTCGCGCAGGTGTTCGAGCTCAACCGCGAGCAGGCCAACTTCCGCGTGGTGTGCCCCGACGAGGTCGCCTCCAACCGGCTGGGGGCCCTGTTCAAGGTCGAGAACCACGCCTACGAGTGGCCGGTCGATCCCGAGATCAACCCCGACTACAAGCCCGACGGACGGATCATGGAGGTGCTCTCCGAGCACAACTGCCAGGGCTGGCTGCAGGGTTACGTGCTCACCGGCCGCCACGGCGTCTTCCCCTGCTACGAGGCGTTCATCCCGATCGTCGACGGGATGGTCAACCAGTACGGCAAGTTCCTGAAGATGTCCCGCGAGGAGGCGCCCTGGCGCGAGCCGGTGGCCTCGCTCAACTACCTGCTCACCTCCGAGGGTTGGCGCCAGGACCACAATGGTTACTCCCACCAGATGCCGGGCTTCATCAACTCGATGCTCAACCGCCGCGAGGAGCACGCGCGGGTGTACGTGCCGCCGGACGCCAACACGCTGCTGGCGACCGTCGACCACTGCCTGCAGGCCACCAACTGCATCAACCTGATCATCGGCTCCAAGCTGCCGCTGCCCCAGTGGCTGACGATGGACGAGGCGCGCGAGCACGTCCGTGTCGGGGCCTCCGCGTGGGATTGGGCGAGCAACAACGACGACGGCGATCCCGATCTGGTGCTGGCCAGCTGCGGCACGATTCCTACGATCGAGCTGCTGGCGGCCGCCAGCCTGCTGAAAGAGGACGTGCCCGATCTGAAGGTGCGCTTTGTCAACGTCACCAACCTGTTCGCGCTGGCGGCGCCCGGCAAGCACCCCGATGCGATGCCGGCGGGCGCGTTCGGCGAGCTGTTCACCAAAGGCCGGCCGGTGATCTTCAACTTCCACGGCTACCCCTCGGCGGTCCACCAGCTGATTCATCGCCGCCCCAACCAGGAGCGCTTCCACGTGCGCGGCTACGCGGAGGAGGGGACGACGACCACGCCCTTCGACCTGCTGGCGATGAATGGCGTCGACCGCTACCAGCTGGCGATCGAGGCACTGAGCCGCGTGGACCTTGGGATCAGCGACAACATCGGCGGGATGTCCGGTGCGTTCGCGGTGCGCAATATCGGCGGCGCCCAGGAGGCGATCACGAAGTACCGCGAACAGCTCGCCGAGCACCGCAGGTATGTGCGCGAGGTCGGCAACGACCCACCGGAGCTGACCAACTGGGTGTGGCCGGGGTGAGCGCCGAGGCTGTGCAGCGGGCGGACGCCCACTTCCGGGCGGGTGAGTTCCGCGAGAGCCGTGAGACGGCGCTCGCGGCGCTCGCCGGTGCGCCGGAGGATGTCGAGCTGCTGGTGCTCGCCGGCCGTGCCGGCGTGGAGCTCGACGCCGACGACGCGACCGAGCTGCTGCGGCGCGCGACCGAGCTGGCTCCCGAGCATGCCGATGCCTGGCACTACCTGGGGGAGGCACTCGCCACCGAGGGACGCATGGACGAGGCCAACGACGCCTTCCGCCGCGCGGTCGAGCTCAACCCCGCCGACCAGGTGGCACTCAGCCACCTCGGCCACACCTCGGCCGCGACCGGGCGCGAGGAGGAGGCTGTCGGCTACCTCAGCCAGGCGGCGGAGAGCATGCGCGGCGCATCCACCGCGGCGATCAGCCTGGTCGACATGTATCGCACGCTCGGCCACTACGAGGAGGCGCTGACGCAGGCGCAGCGGATCGCTGAGGCCGAGCCCGAGGGTCTGGTGGCGGCCCTCGACGTCGCCGAGCTCAGCCTCGAGGTCGGGCGGCTCGAGGAGGCAGTGGCTGCGTTTGAGCGTCTGCGCGCGCTCGACGACGTGCCAGGCCACGAGATCTACCCGCTGCACGGGATGATCAAGACCGCGATCAAGCGCGAGGACTGGCAGCGGGCGCTCGAGCTTGCGCGTGACGCGCCGGTCAGCGATCCTGAGGGTCGAGCTCTCAATCTGATCGCCTTTCTGCAAGCGCAGGCAGGCGAACCGGCCGAGCAGGCGCCCGCGCGCGAGGAGGTCGATGCCGCGTTGAGCGCATCGCTGTTCGAGTACCGCCGCATGCACGCCGACGATCGACGTCTCGCATCGGAAGATCTCCTTGGCTGAGCTTGCCACAGCCTCCCGCGCCGGAGTGGTTGACCTTGGCTGAGCTCGCCACAGCCTCCCGGGCCGACGTGGTCGAGTGGTTTCGCTGCCCCTCGTGCGCGGCGTTCGTCTACCACAAGCGCCTGCGCCGCAACCTCGGCGTGTGCCCCGACTGCAACCACCATTTCCGGCTGCGCATCCGCGAACGCCTCGGCCAGTTGCTCGACGAGGGCAGCTTCGAGGAGCTGAGCGGAGACCTCGAGATCCTCGACGCGCTCTCCTTCGCGGACTCAAAGCCCTACGTCGAGCGAATCGCGCAGGCGCGGAAGAAGAGCGAGACCAAGACCGGCGCGCTGCACGGCACCGGCACGATCGACGGCTTGCCGATCATCGTGGCGGGCATCGACTTCTCGTTCATCGGCGGCTCGATGGGGGGCGCGGTGGGGGAGTCGATCACGCGCGCGGCCGAGCTGGCGCTCGAGACCCGCACGCCGCTGCTGGTGATCTCCGCCTCCGGCGGCGCCCGCATGCAGGAGGGCTGCGTGTCGCTGATGCAGATGGTCAAGACCTCGCAGGCGATGGCGCGCCTCGCGGAGGAGGGCGTGCTGTTCATCTCGCTGTTGACCGACCCCACCTACGGCGGCGTCAGCGCCTCCTATGCGACGCTCGGCGACATCCTGATAGCAGAGCCCAACGCGCACATCGGCTTTGCCGGACCCACGGTGATCGAGCAGACGATCCGCCAGAAGCTGCCCGACGGATTCCAGACCGCCGACTTCCTGCTCGAGCACGGGATGCTCGACCTCGTCGAGCCGCGCGAGAGCCTGCGCCGCACGATCCGCAACCTGCTCGAGCTCCACGCCCGCGCCGAGGCGGCGCGTGGCGAGGATACGGCGGCGCGCCAGGGACGCCTCCCGGCGGTCGAGGGGAAGGCGCCAATCGTCGATCCCGAGCAGCTGCCGGCGCGTGATCCCTGGGAGATCGTCCAGCTATCGCGTCACATCGACCGGCCGCGCTTCCTCGACCTGATCGGCTTCGCCTTCGACGGCTTCCAGGAGCTGCACGGCGACCGGATGTTCGAGGAGGACCACGCGATCATCGCCGGTCTCGCGCAGCTCGGGGAGATGGCGGTGATGGTGATCGGTCAGCAGAAGGGCCACACCACCAGCGAGCTGGTCGAGCACAACTTTGGCATGCCCGAGCCCGAGGGCTACCGCAAGAGCATGCGCCTGATGCGCTACGCCGCGCGCTTCGGTTTGCCGCTCGTGACGATCGTCGACACGCCCGGCGCCTACCCGGGCCTCGGAGCCGAGGAGCGCGGGCAGTCCAACGCGATCGCCGAATCGATCATGCTGATGTCGCGCCTGCCCGTGCCGGCCGTCACCGTCGTCACCGGCGAGGGCGGCAGCGGCGGGGCGCTCGCGATAGCAGCCGGCGATCGGGTGCTGATGATGGAGAACGCCTACTACTCGGTGATCAGCCCCGAGGGCTGCTCGACGATTCTCTTCAAGGATGCCTCCGCCGCTCCCCGTGCCGCCAAGGCGCTGCGCATCACGAGCCCCGAGCTGCTGCGCCTCGGTGTGATGGATGCGGTCGTGCCCGAGCCCGAGGGCGGCGCGCAGACCGACCCGTCGGCTGCCGGTGCCAACCTCAAGGCCGCGATCGTCGCGAGCCTCGGCGAACTGCTGGCGCTGAGCACCGACGAGCTGATCGCCCAGCGCTACGAGCGCTTTCGCAAGTTCGGCACCCCCGGGCGCCAGCCCACACTTCCGCCACTATCGCAGGGGGAGACATCATGAGCGACAACGAGAACACCCAAACCAGCCCCGACCGCGAGCTGATCGAGTCGGTGTGGGCCGAGGCCCGCGACCTGATCAAGCGGCTGGAGGGCAGCACTGTGCAGCGCTTCGCGGTCGCCGCCGGCGACTACAAGATCGAGATCGAGCGCGGAGCGCCGGCCGCGCCGGGCGTGCCGGGGACAGCCCCCTATCCTCCTCCTCCCAACCTTTCTCCCAGCGGCCCTGTCGCCACCGGGGCGGGCCCCGGGATGAGCATCGCTCCCGGCGCGCGCATGGCCTCGGGCGTCTTCACGATTGGTGATCTCGAGGCGGACCGCAGGGTGCCGGTGCTGGCGCCCCTGGTTGGCACCTACTACGGCGCCGCGCAGCCCGGCGCCAAGCCGTTCGTCGAGGTTGGCTCGAGCGTCGAGCCCGGCCAGACCGTGTGCATCGTCGAGGCGATGAAGATGATGAACGAGGTTGCCGCCGGCGAGGGCGGCAAGGTCGCCGAGATCGTCGTCGAGAACGGCGAGTGGGTCGAGTTCGAGCAGGTGCTGATGTATCTCGAGCCCGGGGACTGATCTGCCGTGTTCGAGAAGGTTCTGATTGCCAACCGGGGTGAGATCGCCCTGCGCGTCGCGCGCGCCTGCCGCGAGCTCGGCATCAAGTCGGTCGCGATCTACTCGACCGCCGACGCCGAGTCGGCCGTGGTGCGCTTCGCTGACGAGGCCGTGCACGTCGGGCCCCACCACCCCGGCAAGAGCTACCTGCATATCCCCAACGTGATCGGCGCCGCCCAGAAGACCGGCGCCGACGCGATCCACCCCGGCTACGGCTTTCTCTCCGAGGACCCGTTCTTCGCCGAGATCTGCTCCGACAACGGGATCACGTTCATCGGGCCGCGCCCCGAGGTGATGGAGAAGGTGGGGGACAAGGCGATCGCCCGCGACCTCATGCAGAAGGCGGGGCTGCCGCTGCTGCCCGGCACGATCGAACCCGTGCAGACGGCGGAGGAGGCGCAGGAGATCGCCGACGGGATCGGCTATCCGGTGATCATCAAGGCGGTCGCCGGCGGCGGCGGACGAGGCATGAACGTCGTGCGCCGCGCCGAGGACCTGGCGCGCCTCTATGCCACCACGCGCGCCACCGCCCAGGCCGTATTCAAGGACAGCGCCGTCTACATCGAGCGCTACCTGGAGGCGCCCCGTCACACCGAGGTGCAGCTGGTGTGCGACAACCACGGCAGCGGTGTGTACTTCTTCGAACGCGACTGCTCGGTGCAGCGCCGCCACCAGAAGCTGATCGAGGAGGCGCCCTCGATCCATCTCTCGGAGGCGCAACGCAAAGACATCGGCGAGCGTGCCGTCGCCGGCGCGCTCGCGGTCGGTTACACCGGCGCCGGCACGATGGAGTTCCTGCTCGACCACGAGGGCAACCTCTCCTTCATGGAGATGAACGCTCGCATCCAGGTCGAGCACCCCGTGAGCGAGATGGTCACGTCCGTCGACCTGATCCAAGAGCAGATCCGCGTCGCCGCCGGCGAGCCGCTGTCGGTCACCCAGGATGACATCGTGTTGCGCGGCCACGCGATCGAGTGCCGCGTCAACGCCGAGGACCCCGATCGCGACTTCGCCCCGGCGGCCGGGCGCCTCGATGTGTACGTGCCGCCGGGTGGCCCATGGACGCGCGTCGATTCGCACTGCTACCCGGGCTGGAACATTGCCCCGTTCTACGACTCGCTGATCGCCAAGCTGATCGTGTGGGCGCCGACGCGCCTGGAGGCGATCGAGCGGATGGACCGCGCGCTGTCGGAGTTTCAGATCGAGGGTCGCGGCGTGAAGACGACGATTCCCTTCCACCGCCGCGTGCTCGCTGACGCACAGTTCCGCTCCGGCGATGTGACGACCGACTTCGTCGAGCATTTCCTCGCGCGCGAGGCGGTAACGGCAACATGACACAGCAAGGAGACACCAATGAGCAGCGGTGAAGCCGCAGTCGAGATGTTGCCCGAGGTGCTGGACTATCTGGGCGAGCAGCACACGCTGACGCTTGCGAGCGCCAGCCCGAGCGGGGTTCCCCACGCCGGCACCTTCCTCTACGTGCACGACGGCCCCGAGCTGTACTTCTGGACGAAGGCACACACCACGACGGCCCGTCACATCGAGCAGAATCCGCTCGTGTCCTTCACGATCGATCGCTACTCCGACGACCTGCAGAATATCCGCGGCTTGCAGGGTAGGGGAGAGTGCCGGGTGATCCTCTCCGGCGAGCAGATCGCGCGCGTGGCCGACCTCTTCGGGCAGAAGTTTCCGGCGCTCTCGCCCGGCACCACGATGACGATCTCGTTCTTCCGGATCGTGGCGAGCGAGCTGCAGTTCACCGACAACACCGACGCCTCGATCCACCAGCAGGAGGGAACCTTCGGCGTGGAATTCCACCGCGAGCGGGCCTACTCCGTGTTCAGCGACCTGCCGCTGCAGAGCGTCTCCAGCCTCACAGGTGAGCTCCAGATCCTCGACTTCCCCGCGGGTGAGACGATCGCCCGCGCCGGTGGGCCAGCCGACAAGTTCTTCATCGTCGTCGACGGCGCGGTCGAGGTCGACCGCGAAGGGGTCGGCGGGGGCGCTCCGGTGTCGCTGGGTCCCGGGCAGTTCTTCGGCGAGCTCGCGATCCTGCGCGACCGGCCGCGCACGGCCACCTTGAAGGCGCTCGAGCCCACACGGCTGCTGACGATGGCACGCGATACCTTCCGCGACATCGTCGCCGAGTCTCTGGGGACGACCAAGGACTTCGACGCGATCGTGCGCGAGCGTCTGCGGAGCCTCGACTGAGGGGCTCCCGCGAGCACGCCCCGCTCATGCCAGCGCCAGCCTTCAGCAGCAACGACTTCCGCGACACGGTCGGTGCGTTTGCCACGGGCGTTACGGTGATCACGACGTGCGGGGAGGAGCACGCGTACGGGATGACCGCCAACGCCTTCTCCTCGGTGTCGCTCGACCCGCCGCTGGTGCTGGTGTGCACGATCGCACGTTCGGAGGGCTCCGAGCACCTGCGGCGCAACGGCGTGTTCGCCGTGAACGTCCTCGGCACCCACCAGGAGCCACTGTCGCGCTACTTTGCCTCCAAGGATCGCCCACGGGGTCGCGACGCGTTCGCCGACGTGTCACACCGGGTGGCCACCAGCGGCTCGCCGATCCTCGAGGACGCGCTGGCCTACCTCGACTGCCGGCTGCACGCCGAGCACGAGGCGGGCGACCACGACATTTTCATCGGCGAGGTGCTCGAGCTAGGCGTCCACGACACGGCCGAGCCGCTGATCTTCCACCGCGGGCAGTACCGGCTGCTGGGGGAGGGGTAGGGCGGCTGCGCCTCAGGCCGTCGCCCCGGCGAAGGCCGACAACTTCTCGGGCGAATCGGCGGCGAACACTTCGACGTCGCTGTCGATCTGGCGCACCAGCCCTCCCAGCACGCGTCCGGGTCCGAGCTCCAGGACCCTTGTGCAACCCTCCTTGACGAGCGTCTGCACGCAATCCACCCACAGCACGGGGCTGGCGATCTGCGCGACCAGGGCCTGGCACACATCCTCACCGTTTGCGATCACCTTGCCCGAGGCGTTGGCCACAAGCGGAACCCGGGGATCCTTCCAGGTGAGCTTGCCCATCATCTCAGCCATCTCCCGCTGAACCGGCTCCATCAGCTCGCTGTGGAAGGCTGCCGACACCTTCAGGCGCACCGCCTTGCTGGCGCCCGCCTGCTCGGCCAGCTCGAGCAGCCGCTGCACGCCCCCCTCCTCGCCGGAGACCACGGTCTGCCGCGGGCTGTTGAAGTTGGCCGGTGCCACCGTGCCCGCCTCTGAGGCCGTCTGGCACAGCGCCCGCACATCCTCGGCCGGCAGGCCGACGATCGCTGCCATCCCGCCCGGTCGCTCGGCCCCGCAGTTGGCCATCAGCCGACCGCGCAGCGAGACGAGCTCCATGCCCGCCTCCAGGTCGAGCGCGCCCGCGGCGACCGCCGCCGTGTCCTCGCCGAGGCTGTGCCCAGCCATGAGGTCGGGCTGGAGCTCTGCCTCGCGTGCCAGCTCATGGATGGCGAGGGAAAGCGCGAACAGCGCGGGCTGCGCCACGTCAGTGCGGGTCAGATCCTCGATCGGCCCCTCCAGGGCGAGCTTGCGGACTGGCAGCCCGGAAGCCGCGTCGGCCATGCCGAAGTAGCGATCGAACAACTCCGGGCGCGCGTCGAGCAGCTCCGCGCCCATGCCCACACGCTGCGAGCCCTGTCCGGGAAATACGAATGCCGTTGCAGCCATTATGCAGCGCTCCTTTGTTCTCTGCTTCCGATTGCCGCTCGTCGGCGAAAATCTATCCCTTTTCGCTGCGAGGCTCGCGAAAAAGTATGGTATTTCGCGGGCTGGACGCAGACTCTCACGCAGACCCCGATCCAAGTAGGCTTGGGCCTCTCATGCGAATCGGAGGAGGATCTCTTGGATCTCGGGCTTAGCGGGAAGCGGGCGCTCGTCACGGGCGGCTCGCGCGGTATCGGGCGTGCACTGGTGCTGGGGCTGGCGCAGGGGGGCGCCTCGGTTGGGGCCTGTTACAACCGGGAGTCCGAGGATGTGGAGCGCCTGCGGGGAGAGTTGGCGCAGATCGGCGGCGCGAGCTTCCTCGCGCAGGCCGACCTGTCCGACCCGGCGTCGGCTGAGGCGTTCGTCAAGGACACGAGCGAGCGCTTCGGTGGCCTTGACATCGTCATCAACAACGCCGGCGTGGTCAGCCACGCGATGATCGATCAGCTGACGCTCGAGGAGTGGCACCGGGTGATCGACACCAACCTGACGGCCGTCTACCTGGTGAGCCAGGCAGCTCTCCCGGCGATGGGGGAGGGGGGATCGATCGTCAACATCACATCGGCGGTCGCGATGCGCGGGATGCCGGGGCGCGTCCACTATATCTCCTCCAAGGCCGGTCTGATCGGCCTGACCCGAGCCCTCTGCAAGGAGGTTGGCAGGCGGGGTATCCGTGTCAACGCGGTCGCGCCGGGCATCATCGAAACCGACCAGACCGGTGAGCTGGACGACGCCGGCCGCGCGCGCTACTCAGGCCTTGCGGCGCTCAACCGGCTGGGGAGGCCGGAGGAGATCGCGGACGTTGCGCTGTTTCTCGCCAGCGACCACGCGAGCTTCGTCTCCGGCGTGACGTTGAACGTCGACGGCGGGATCTGAGCGGCTCGCCAGGCCCGTCCCCGTCCAGCCAGGCCCGTCCCGTCCTGCCCGTCCCCGTCCCGCCCGTCCCCGTCCCCGTCCCGCCCGTCCCCGTCCCCGTCCCGCCCGTCCCCGTCCCCGTCCCGCCCGTCCCCGTCCCCGTCCCGCCCGTCCCCGTCCCCGTCCCGCCCGTCCCCGTCCCCGTCCCGCCCGTCCCCGTCCCCGTCCCGCCCGTCCCGTCCTCTGCGGCCGACGGCTTGCGGTCCTGCGGGGGGAGAGCTTCCAGGCCGTATTCCCCGCGGGTTTGCGGCGCTTCCCGAAGTGAAGTCTGCGGTGGTTCCCCCATGTACTTCGATGGCAGCCGCCGGATGCGGTGAGCTCGCGCGGGGCGTAGGTTGTTCGTGAGCCGTCCCGGGTCGAGCGTGCCGGATCGGCGTACCGCATCAGATCACAAATCAAGGGGGACGTCGATGCCGTCGAACACGGGGCAGTCGAGCGGGGGTCTGATGGGACGCCTGATCGCTTTCTATGTGATCTTGGCGGCGCTCACGGTCGTCGTGCTGATCGTTGTCATCCACCGGGGCACCGGTGAGAAAGCGCTTCCTGTGATCGCCGGCGGCTACGTCGCGAGCGCCCCGAGCGACTGCCTGGGACCGGCGCCCGCGCCTGTGGGCGGGGCGCCGTTGCCGTCGACCGCGCCCACCCAGCTGCCCCCGCCGGGGCCGGCGTTCAGCGTCAACCAGTCCGGGCAGTTCGTCAACCTCACCAACAACCAGCGCACGCTGGGCGGTCAGCTGCGTCTGAAGCCCGGCGCCACCCCCGCCCGCGCGCAGCACCTCAGGGGAACGATCAACTGTGTGTCCGGCGGCCAGCAGACGCTCAACGCGCTCGTGGTGCCCGGCGCGAAGGGTGCGATCGCTGGAACGCTCGGGGGCGCCCCGTTCGCGGCCACCCTCAAGTCCCCTCCACCGGCCCCCGGCGCGGCGCTGCCCCGCGCGCCGGTGGGGATCGCCGGCAAGTATGCGCTGTCGCCCACCTCGATCTGCTTCGGCAGCTCGTTCACCCTGAACGGCAGCGGCTCGAGCTACACGGTGCTCGCCGCCAGCCACACGCTCGGGCGGCTCACCTACACGAAAAAGACGAGCTCCGTCAGCGGCGACGTGGCGTGCGCCAAAGGCGGCACTGTGCGCCTGACCGCGACGGCGAACGACATCCTGCTGCAGAACGTGAAGTTGATTCCGCTGCAGGTCGCCAAACCTGTCCCGTCGCCCGCCAACACGTCGGCCAAACCGGCGCTGATCACCTCCTCGGGCCTGCCCCCGGCGGGGGAGCAGTTCACCGCGACCAAGCAGCGCAGCGCCTTCACCAAGCTCGTAGCGGCCTTCTTCCTGGCCGTCCTGATCGTGCTGATCGTCGCGCGCCTGTTTGGGATGGTCGCGGTGAGGGTCGGCCAGCCGCGGGTGATGGGGGAGGTGATCGCGGGGGTCGCGCTCGGCCCCTCGCTGTTCGGTGTGATCGCGCCCAACCTGCAGGCGACGATCTTTTCGACCGACATCCTCCCCGCGTTCGGCGTGGCGGCCAACCTGGGTCTGATCTTCTTCATGTTCCTGATCGGCATGGAGGTCGACCAGAAGCAGCTCAAAGGCAGGGTCGCTCCCGCCGCGGCGATCTCCAACGCCAGCATCGCGCTGCCGATGCTGCTCGGCATCGCCGCCGCGTTGCCGCTGTACAAGCTCCTGGGCCCGGACATCAAGTTCGCCGCGTTCGCGCTGTTCATGGGCGTGGCGATGTCGATCACCGCCTTCCCGGTGCTCGCGCGGATCCTCACCGAGCGACGGATGCTCAAGGGCCCGGTGGGCTCGCTGACGATCGGCTGCGCCGCGATCGACGACGTCAGCGCCTGGTTTTTGATCGCGCTCGCCACCACGATCGCCGTCTCCGGCTCGTTTGGAGTGGTCGCGCGGACGATCGCCGAGGCGGTCGCGTTCGTGCTCGTGATGGCGCTGCTCGTGCGGCGGGTCCTGGCGCGCATGGCGACCGCCTTCGACGAGGCCGGGCAGATCCCCTCCGGGTGGTTTGCCGCGATCGTCGTAGGCGTGCTGCTGTCGGCGTATATCACCGAAACGATCGGCATCGACGTGATCTTCGGCGGCTTCATCATGGGGATGGTGATGCCGCGACACGCGCGCCTCACCGAGGACGTCACGCGCCGGGTCGAGGACTTCGTCGTCACGCTGCTGCTGCCGATGTTCTTCGTCTACACGGGACTGAAGACCAACATTACGCTGCTCGACCGTCCCGAGCTGTGGCTGATCACCGCGGGTCTCGTGGTGCTTGCGATCGTCGGCAAGCTCGCCGGGGCGGCGATCGCCGCCCGTGTGTGCGGCTTTAACTCGCGCGCCTCGCTGGTGATCGGCACGCTGATGAACACGCGCGGGCTCACCGAGCTGATCGTCCTGAACATCGCGCTCGAAGTCGGCGCGATCTCCAGTGTCCTGTTCACGGCGCTGGTGATCATGGCGATCATCACCACCCTGATGACCGGTCCGCTGCTGAAACTGCTCGACCCCCGCAACGAGTACGGCACCAAGATCGAGGACGAGCTCGCCGGCGCGGCAGCCGTCGCCGCCCGCGAGCATCCCGGTCTACCGGTGGCGGAGCGCTCGATCCTCGTCGCCTCGCACACCGACGCCGCGCTCGAGCGCCTGATCGAGCTGGCCGAGCCGCTCGCGCGCTCGGTGCCGCAGCGCGAGCTGATCCTCACCCGTCTGGTGGAGCCTCCCCGCGGCGCCGGGGTGCGTGGCGGTCTGCAGACGGAGAACCTGCAGCTCGAACGGGCCTCGCAGACGATCGCGCAGGCGCGCGAACGCCTGGCCGCGGATGGCGTCCTCGCCAGGGGCGTGGCACTTAGCTCCAGCCGCCCTGGCGTGGATCTCGCGCACGTCGCCGCCCGTGAGCCGATCGATCTGGTGCTGACCGAGGGGCGCCGGCGCCTGATCGGCGAGAGCGTGCCGCTCGGGGATGTGAGCGTGCTGCTCGAACAGGCCGAGTGCGACGTCGCCGTGCTGGTTGCGCGCGAGAGCGCGCCCGTGAGCCTTGGACCGGACAGCCCGGTGCTCGTGCCGTTCGGCGGCGCCGAGCACGACTGGGCCGCGCTGGAGCTGGGCTCGTGGCTCTCCTCGGCCACCGGCGCGCCGCTGAAGCTGCTCGGCGCCGGCGGGCAGACCGACGATGGCAAGTCGGTCACCCGGATGCTCGCCGACGCCAGCCTGCTGGTGCAGCAGACGACCGGCATCGCCACCGAGCCGCTGGTGATGGCGGGCGGGCGCGAGGGCATCGTGTCGGCCGCCACCGGCGCTGGCCTGCTGGTGATCGGCCTCTCCGAGCGCTGGCGGCGCGAGGGGCTGGGGCCGACCCGCTCGGAGATCGCGAAGGCCGCACCCGCGCCGGTGCTGTTCGTCCGCCGTGGCACCCGCGGTGGCCTGTTTGCGCAGCGGGACAACGTCACCCAGTTCAACTGGTCGCGGGCGGGGCAGACCTCGATGAGGTAGGGCGGGCGGGGGAGCGGGCAACCGGACGGGCTACAGTGTCGAGCATGAGCGAGGCGCTCCGCCTGACGATTGTCTACGAGGATGGGGGCGATGGCTGGATCGTCGCGTCGATCCCCGAGGTTCCGGGTGCCCACAGCCAGGGCCACACCCGCGCAGAGGCGCGCGAGAACGTGATCGATGCCCTACACGGCATCCTCGAGCTGCGCTTCGGCGAGCACGCACTTTCGGAGCCCGTTGCCGACAGCGAGGCGCTCGAGCTGATGATCGCCGCGTGAAGCGCCGCGACCTCGAACGCCACCTGCGCGAGCATGGCGCCGGCCCGCGCTGAGAAAATTCAGGCGGGCAGCGGCAACACCGCGGTTACGCGAGTCGGCCCGCCCTCCGCCGAGCTCAGCGAGAGCTCTCCGCCAAGCAGGTCGGCGCGTTCGCGCATCCCGATCAGCCCAAAGCCCTCGCTTGGTCCCCCGGGCACGAAGCCGCAGCCGTCGTCCTGCACCGTCACCTCCACCCATCGGGGCTGCTGCCTCACCTCGAGCGTCGCCTGCTCGGCGCTCGCGTGCTTTGCGACGTTGCTCAGCGCCTCCTGGACGATTCGGTAGATGGCGTCCTCGATCTCGCGTGGGCGCTCGCACCCGCCGAATTCGAGGCTCACGTCGAGCGCGAAGCCCGCGGCGGCCGCCTGGCGCTTGGCCAGCGACTCGATCGCGGGGCCCAGCCCAAGGTCGTCCAGCGCCGCCGGGCGCAGCTCGGTGATCAGGTCGCGGAGGCTGCGCGCCTCGACGCCGATGTGCAGGTCTGCGGTCTCGGCCGCGTGCCGCAGCGCTTCGTGATCGTCGCGGGCGAGCCCCGCCGCGAGCACCATGCGGGCGCCGGTCAGCCCTTGCAGGGTCTGGTCGTGCAGCTCCCGCGCCCAGCGCGCGCGCGCCTGCTCGGCCGCGTCGATGCTCAGTCGCAGGCGCTCGGCGGCGACCGAGCGGGCGGTCGCCACGGCGGTGGCCGCGCTGGCCGCGACCGACAGGAGCAGCTGCTCGTCCTCGTCCCCGAAGGCGCCTGCGTCGTCGCGGTCGATCCCCGCCAGCACCCCGAGCGTCTCGCCACGGAAGATCAGCGGCACGAGCAGCGCCATGCCGGCGCCGGGCATCAGCTGATCGAGCTGTCGCGGGCGATCCTCGCGAGTAACGCGCAGCGGTCGCCCGCTCAGCAGCACCTCGCCCGCCAGCGAATTGCGCAGAGGCATTCGCAGCTGGGTATCTTCGGGACCCTGCGGGCGCTCCAGGCTCTGCTTGTGTGCCGAACGTCCGTCGTAGGTGACCGCGACCAGCTCATCGCCCTCCGGCAGGCACACGAGTAGGCTGCGAGCTGCCACGACCTCGCGTCCGTGGTTGAGGATCAGTGACAGCACCCGTTTCAGGTCGGTCTCGCCGCCGACGGCGCGGGCGATCTCGGCGAACGCCTCGAGCCGCTCGACGCTCTGTGCAAGCTGCTGGTTGGCGCGGGCGAGCTGGTCGGCGTAGAGCGACAGGTGGCCCCGCTCCCGCCGCCGCTCGGCGATGTCGGCGCGCAGGCGGTCGGAGAAACGCCCCACCACCGCGCCGGTCACCAGCAGTGCCGCCACGCGCGCCGTGTACCCGAGCACGCCCAGATGCACGGTTTGCAGCACGCTCCAGGCAAACACCAGCCCGAGCGCCACCGTCGCGGCGAGCACGCCGGCGCGCGTGCCGAACTCGATCGCCAGCAGCGCGATCGGCACGACGTAGAAGTTGGCGATCAGCGTCTCCGGGTCCTTGATCGCCAGGCGAGCGACGAACGTGACCGCGAACAGCGCCGCCGCCACCAGTAGCACCGCCAGCCGGCGGGCGTCGGAGGGCCGCTCGACCGCGCTGCTTCTGAGGCTCTCCAGCACGCGACTCTCGGCGGCCTCGAAGGCCAGCTGGCGCTCGCGCGCGGTGGTGGCGGTGGCGCTCATCGGTGGATGACTCCGCGCTGCAGCGCGTATCGAACAAGCTCTGGCCGGCCGCTCACGCCGAGCTTGCGCTGCAAGTTGGCGCGGTGGGTTTCGACCGTGCGTGGGCTGATGTGCATCTGCTTGGCGATCTCCGTGTTGGTGTGGCCGAGCGCCACCAGACGCAGCACCTCGAGCTCTCGCTCGCTCAGCACCGCGGCCCCCTCGCCGGCAAGGGCCCAACCGCCAATCGCCGGATCGAGATACCTACCACCTCTGCCAACCATGCGGATCGCACGCACCAGTTCGGCGCGCGAGGCTTCCTTGAGCACATAGCCCGCCGCCCCCGCCATCCATGCCTGTTGCGCAAAGGCGGGATCGTCATCCATTGTGAGGATCACGATGGCGGTTGACGGCGACGCGCCGCGCAGCATCGACAGCATGCCCAAGCTGAGCTCGCGGCCCATGTGCAGGTCGAGCAGAAGCACGCCCGGAGCTCGGTCGAGCAGCAGTGCGTGCGTCTGCTCAAGATCACTTGCCTCGCCGAGGACGGTGAAGTCGGCCTCGGCCTCCAGCATCATTCGCAGACCGTCGCGCACGACCGCGTGATCATCGGCGATGACCAGGGTCAGGGGGGCGCTGGTCGGCATCCGCGGGAGAGCATCGCGTTGGCAGAGGCCGCACCGAACTGCAGGCGGTTCGATCGGCAGACGTCAACCTTCGTGAGCGCCGAACGGGGCATGGCGATCAGGCTACTGGGACTTCGTGAGCTCCTCGCCCGCCTCATCGGAGGAGAAGGTGCCATTGAAGATCTCGCCCGTGAACAGGTGCAGCTTGAAGTTCTCGGGCTCGTGGGCGTCCGTAAAGAACTCGCCGAAGCGTTCGATCGCCCGCTTGTGGTACTCGGCCTCGGTGCTGGACAGCAGCTCATCCTCGCCCTCCCAGAAGGTGATCGAGAGCGCCTTGCCCGACTCGGGGTCGACCATCGAGAGCGCACCCTTGAACCCCTCGCGCGCCATCGTCACCGGCAGGACGTTCTCGTACCACAGTTTGAGGCCCTCTTGCACCCGTCCCTCGGGCGCCTGTACGTGGGTCACGCGGCAGAACACATGCTCCCCCTTGTATACGGGTTGGACGAGATTGAAGCTCGCGCCGATCCTAGCGCGCGGTCAGAGGCGTTGCGATGTAGGATGCCTGCGGTGGTGCGCGCGACTCTGTACATGACGGTCAAGGAGGGTCGCGGGCCGGACTTCGAACGGGCCTGGCGGGCGATCGCCGAGCAGATTCGAGCCGTCCCCGGGAATATCCGCCAGACGCTTGCGCGTGACCCCAATGACTCCGACAGCTTCGTCGTAACCAGCGACTGGAGCAGTAGGGAGGTGTTCGGCGAGTTCGAGCGCAGCCCGGAGCAGGACGAGCTGACGGCGCCGCTGCGCGAGCTGCGCTCCTCGGCGCGCATGACGGTGCACGACGTACTTATCGACATAGAGGGTGGCGCAGCCGGCCAAAGGCCGGCGAGCCGAGCCCCTCTTATTCAATCGGACGGAGGGGCGAGCTGAATGGCCGCACGTGTGATGGTTTTCGCCAAGATCAACCGTGAGAACGCCGACGCGTTCGAGGCGGCGTATGCGCAGGTCACCGCCAACGTGAAAGGCACGGCGGGACACATCGGCGACGAGCTGTTGCGACGCCGTGAGCCGGCCGACCCCGACGGGCAGCCTCTCAGCTACATCTTGCTCAGCGAGTGGGAGAGCAAGGATGCCTTCCTGGCGTGGGAGGAGTCGGTTGCCCACGTTGCCAAGCGCTCGCCGATGCACCCCTACTGGGCGGGCACCAACGAACGGATCATCTACGACGTCGCCCACACGATCAAGCCAACCGTCTGAGGGGGTCTCATGTACGCGCGAGTCAACACCACCGAGTGGAACCCCGAGAAAGTCGACGCCGGGATGCAGCTGACGGAGGAGAAGATCATCCCCTCCTATCAGGAGCATCCGGGCTTTCGCGGTTACATCCTGCTGACCGAGCCCGACGGTGGTCCGCACGCGGTCGCGATCACGCTGTGGGACAGCGAGGAGACCCGGGAGTCGAGCGCCGGGATCGCGCGGGCGATGGTCGGGGAGTTGAAGGATGTGCTGCAGGCGCCGCCCAAAACCGACCACTACGACGTGCGCTTCTACGTGCAGGGATAAAAAGAGAAAGGAAGGGGGCTCTGTCATGGCGCAATACTGGGCGCTCATGTGGGACATCAAGCCGGGTTCGCAGGACGCGGTTCGCCAGGTCTTCAAGGAATACGGCCGGCCCGATCACACGGTCCGCGACGACGACGGCAATCCCGTCGGAACGCTGCTCAGCACGCAGGTGTTCATGAAGGGCAACACGGTGGTCAGGGTGGTCGAGACGACCGACGACGTACCCCTGCCGGTGCTTGGCCAGCACATGGGTCGCCAGCCGGCGATCCGCGAGCTGGAGGACAAGCTCGACGAGCTTGTCGCCGAGCCCCGTGACATGTCCACCGGTGAGGGCGCACGGGAGTTCTTCATGAAGAGCACGATGGAGCTGCTGGTCACGCGGCGGCACGACGAATGAGCATGGAGCCTCCTGCCGGCCCGCCGGGGGCGCCGAACAGACCGCCCGGGGGACCGCCCGGGCCATCGATCGTGGTTGACGAGCGCCGCGCAGCCGACTTCGCGTCGCTGTTTCGCCTCGACGGTCAGCGCGTGATCGTCGTCGGCGGCTACGGCGGCATCGGCGAGGTCACCACGCGCCTGTTCGCGGAGTGCGGCGCCGAGCTGATGATCGCGGGACGCTCGCGGGAGAAGGCGCAGGTGCTCGCCGAGGAGCTCGTCCGGGAGGGGCGCGTCGCGCACGGTGCGCGCGTGGACATCTCCAACCGCGAGAGCGCGCGTGAGCTGATCGAGCAGGGCAGGCGCGAGCTGGGCGGGGTGGACGTGCTCGTCAACCTCGCCGGGATCGACATCGAGGCGCCGGCAGAGCGCTTCGAGGAGGAGGCGTGGCAGTCGCTGCTGGACATCAACCTCTCAGGTGCCTTCTGGCTCTCCCAGGCGGCCGGCGAGGCGATGATCGACGCCGGCCGCGGCGGGCGCATCATCCACTACTCGACCACGCGCAGCGTGGCGGGCGGGCGTCGCGGCTTCGCCGGGTACGCCGCCAGCAAGGCCGGACTCAACGGCCTTATCCGCCAACTCGCCACGGAGTGGGGCAAGTACCGCATCACCGTCAACGGGGTCGCGCCGGGGTTCGTCCCGACCGAGCTCGTGCGCGAGGCGGCCGCTGATGATAGGTTCGTCGCGATGATGCTCGGGAGAATCCCCCTCGGCCGCTTTGGCGAGCCGGTCGAGCTGGCCAGCGCGACGCTGTTCCTCGCCTCGCCGGCGGCGAGCTTCCTCACCGGGCAGGTCCTGTTCGTCGACGGCGGCGTGACTGCGAGCTCTTAGCGTGTCCTCACCAACCGACAAGCAACGAATCGCGTTCATCGGCCTCGGCGTGATGGGCAACGGCATGGCCTGCCGGCTGGTCGAGGCGGGGTATGACGTCACCGTCTACAACCGCACGCGCGCCAAGGCTGAGGAAATCGCAGGCCTCGGCGCCCGTGTCGCCGACTCCCCCGCGGACGCGGCGCGCGCGGCCGATGTTGTGATGTTGAGCCTTGCCAATCAGGAGATCGTCGCGCGGATGCTGTTCGACGCCGACGGGGTGTTCGAGACGCTCGGCAAGGGCGGCTACATCCTCGACATGAGCACCGTGCCGCCCGACTTTCCACGGGAGGTGGCGGCGCGCGCACGCGAGGCCGGTTTCCAGGCGCTCGACGCGTGCGTGCTCGGCAACCCGATGCACGCCCGCCAGGGGGAGATGCGGGTCATGGCCGGCGGCGAGGAGCGGGACTTCCGGGCGGTCGAGCCGCTGCTGGAGGTGCTCGGCAAGGAGGTCACGTATCTCGGCGAGAGCGGGATGGGCGCGACGATGAAGCTGGTCCTCAACATGCTGATGGGGGTGCAGATGCCGGCGCTCGCGGAGGCGGTGGTGTTCGGCGAACGCGCCGGGTTGGCGCGCGAGCAGGTGCTGGAGATGATCTCCAAGAGCGGCTACAGCTCGCCGGTGATGGGCTTCCGCTGCGCGATCATGGGGCAGCGCAACTTCGACTTCGCGGCCTTCAAGCTCGGGCTGATGCGCAAGGACATGACGCTCGTGCTCGGCGAGGCGCAGAAGGTGGGCGTGCCGATGCCCGTCACCGAGAGCGCCCACGCGATGCTCACCGCCGCCCAGCAGCAGGGGCTCGGCGATCTCGACGTTGCCGCGATGCTCGCCTTCCAAGAGCGGATGTCCGGGGTGCACGAGTACCCCTGGCCCGGCGTTGACGCCGAGGACGGTGGAGCGACCTCATCGTGATCGTCGACGTCCACGGTCACATCACCCACCCCGAGTTGTTCAAGCGCTACCCGATGCCGCCCGCGCTGGCGGACATCGAGGGGATGCTCGACCGCAAGTCGCAGGCGGGGATCGACCTGACGATCGTTGGCAGCCCCGTCGGCTTCGGGACGATGAGCAAGCGCGGCCACGACAACTACGCCCAGTCGGCCGACGAGCTGAAGTCCTTTCACGAGTGGCTTGCCGAAACTGTGCGCAAGCACGCTCCGCGGCTGGCCGCCTACGCCTACACCAACCCGTTCGGCGACGCCGCGCTGCTCGACCAGACTGCGCAGACCGTGCGGGACGGGGGGTTCGTCGGGTTGATCGTCAACACCAGCGTGGGCGGCGAGTACCTCGACTCGCCGCGCGCCGACCCGTTCTTCGAGATGGCGGCCGAGCTGGGCAAGCCGGTCTTCCTGCATCCCCCCGCCGAGCCTGTCGGCAGCGATCGCATTGAGGACTTCCGCCTGGTCGAGCAGATTGGCCGGTTCATGGACGTCACGGTGGGCCTGGCCACGCTCGTGTTCGCGGGCCGTATGGAGCAGCACCCCAACCTCGAGCTCATCGCGGCCACCGCCGGTGGCGCGATCTCGCTGCTGGCGGGGCGCATGGACCAGGCCTACCAGCCGCGTCACTGGGCTGGTGGCGGCCCTCCCGGCGGCGGCGCCCCTGCAGGTGGTCCACCTGGCGGTCCGCCGGGCGCCGGCGGCCCGCCAGGCCCTCCACCGATGGCGCAGTACACCAACAAGATCACCCAGCCCCCGAGCACGTATCTGCGACGCGTGTACGTCGATACCGCCAACTCCAGCGTGCCCAACCATCTCGCCAACCTGGAGCTGATGGGTGCCGATCACATGCTGTTCGGCACCGACTCGCCACCACTCGCCACGCCACTGCAGGACGCGATCGCAACGGTCGATGGACTGCCGATCTCCGCAGCCGACAAGCAGGGCATCCTCGAGCACAACGCACGGCGGCTGTTCGGGCTGTGAGCAACTCCAATAGGATCGCGTCGTGCCCGAGCTGACGCTGGTCATTGTCGAGGGAAGTCAAGCCGGAGGCGAGGTCTCGCTGACGTCCCTCACGCTGATCGGTCGCGACCCGGGCGTCGATCTAATCGTCAGGGACCCCGACGTGTCCGCGCGCCACGCATCGCTGGTGCCGCTCGGATCGGGGTTCGCGATCGAGGACCTTGGGTCCACCAACGGCACGTTCGTCAACGGCGAGCGCCTCGCCGCCCAGCGGGAGCTCGCGCCGGGCGACCAGATCCAGCTCGGCGCCACGGTGCTCGAAGTCCGCGGAACGTCCTCCTCAGCCATACCCGCGGTTCAGCGCACGCGCGTGAAGCAGATCCCGGTGCTGCCGGTGCTCGTCTTTCTCGCCGGCGAGCTGCAGGGTACGAAGCTGCAGGCCGGGGCGCAGCTCGTCGTCGGGCGCGAGCTCGGCGCCGCGGACGTGATCCTCGATCGCGATGAGGCGGTCTCGCGCCGGCACGCGGCGTTCTCGCCGGCTGGGGGCGGGCTCACGATCCAGGACATGGGGTCCACCAACGGCACCCTCGTCAACGGCCGGCGCCTGACGGGCACCGCGGCGCTCGAAACTGGCGACCGCGTGCAGATCGGCGACACCGTGATCGAAGTGCAGCTGCCTGGCGCGCGGGTGGTGGAGCCGGCAGCGCCCGCGGCCGAGACCCCCGGGGGTGCCGCGCACCCCAACACGGTCGAAGTCGAGGATCTGGTCAAGGAGTTCCCCGGCGGCCACCGCGCCGTCGATGGGATCAGCCTGTTCGTCAACCCGGGCGAAATCTATGGCTTCCTCGGGCCCAACGGGGCGGGCAAGTCGACGACCGTCCACATCCTCACGACGCTTTTGCCGGCGACCTCGGGATCCGCGCGGATCGCCGGGTTCAACGTGATCGGGGAAGGCAGTCGCGTCCGCTCCACGATCGGGGTGGCGCTGCAGGCGGCCGCGCTCGACATGCACCTCAACGGGTGGGAGCACATGGAGATGCAGAGCGCGCTGCACGGGATCCCCAAGCGACAGCGGCGCAAGATCGCCGAGGAACTGCTCGAGCGGGTAGCACTCACCGACGCCGCCGGCCGGCTCGTGGGCGGGTACTCCGGCGGGATGAAGCGGCGCCTGGACCTCGCGCTCGCGCTCGTACACGGGCCGCGGGTGCTGTTCCTCGACGAGCCGACCACCGGCCTCGATCCGCAGAGCCGCACCGCCCTGTGGGAGGAGGTCGCGCGGTTGGTGAGGGAGGAGGGGATGACGGTCTTCCTCACGACCCAGTACCTGGAGGAGGCCGACGTGATGGCCGACCGGGTGGGAATCATCGACCACGGAGAGATGGTCGCCGAGGACACCCCCGCTGCGCTGAAGGCCGAGATCGGCCGGCCCACCGTCGAGGTCGTGCCGGTCGAGCGCTCCGACTTCGCCGCCGCCAGCCAGGTGCTCAACCGCTTTGGAGAGCTTGCCAGCTCCACCCACGGAGGCGTCGCCGCGCGCCTGCGCCCGGGGATCGACGATCTCGCCGACGTGATCCGCGCCCTCGACGAAGCCTCGATCCGGGTCACCAACGTGCAGCTCCACGCCCCCACCTTGGATGACGTGTTCCTCGTCAAGACCGGTCGCTCGCTCGAGGGCGCCGCGGAGGAAGCCGCCGCGCAGGCGGAGCCGGGTGTGCTCGAACAGCTGAACGCCGGCGCGGGCATGGAAATCGCGGACGCGGTCCAATGAGCGCCGTGCGCGACGCGCTCCGATGAATTCTTCGCTCAACGTCCAGATCCGCACGCTGGCGCGGCGCTCGATCAGGCGCACGCTGCGCCAGCCGGTGTTGGTGGTGCCCAACGTGATCTTCCCGTTGTTCATGCTCGCGGTGCTCTCCTCCGCCGGCAAACAGATCACCGATGTCAAAGGATTTCCCACCAAGTCCTACATCACGTTCATCATCGCCGCCACCCTGATCCAGGGCGCCGCGGGCGCCACCACGCTTGCCGGCAACTCGCTCGGCAACGACATCGAGACGGGCTTCCTCAGCCGTCTGGCCCTGACCCCGGTGCAGGTGCCCGCGCTGGTCGCCTCGCAGCTCGCCGGCGTGGCGGTGCTCGGCTTCATCCAGTCGGTGCTCTATCTGCTGGTCGGCTTGGCCGGTGGCGCGACGATCAAGGCGGGTGTCGGCGGCGCGCTGGTGGTGCTGTTGTTCGTGCAGTTGACGATCCTCGCCTTCGGTTCGATCGGCCTGCTCGCAGCGGTGCGCACCGGTTCCGCCCAGCAAGCCCAGGGCGTGTTCGTGATCGGGCTCGGGCTGCTGTTTATGTCCTCGATGATCATGCCCCGCAACCTGATCACCTCCAGCTGGTTCAAGACGGTTGCCACCTACAACCCGATGTCCTATCTCGTCGAGGCGCCCCGCAGCCTGTTCATCACCGGTTGGGACGCGCAGGCGCTGGAGCTCGGTACCGCGATCGCGGGCGCCGCCCTGATCCTGTTCCTGACGGCCTCCACCGCCAGCTTGAGATCGAGGATCCTGCGATGAGCTCCCGCTCGGTGTACGTCGCACAGGGCGTCGCCTACCAGTGCACCCGCAAGCTGATCCGGCTCCCGCCGAAGCTGCTGCCCTCGCTGCTGCTGCCGCTGTTCATGTTCGCGGCCTTCGGCGGCGCCCTGGGAGCGGTGGGCAGCACCCGCGGCTTCGGCTACTACAACTACACCGCGTTCGTGTTCGTGTTCGTGGTCTACATGTCCTCGATGTTCGCCGCCGTCTTCACCACATTCGACATCGCCGCCGACTTTGAGAGTGGCTTCGGGCACCGGATGATGCTCGCCGCTCCACGGCGGCTGGCGATCGTCGGCGGCTACTTGACGGTGTCCTTCTGGCGAGGCTTGCTCAACGTGGTCGTGGTCTTCGCGATCGCCTTGGCGACGGGCATGCCCGTCAAGGGCGACGCGCTCGATATCGCCGCATTGATCGTGCTCGCGGTGCTGCTCAATGTGGCCACCACGCTCTACGGGGCCGGCATCGCGCTGCGCTTTCAGAGCACCGCCTCAGGCGTGCTGATCCTGATCCCCACTTTTATGCTGTTCTTTCTCTCTCCCATCTTCATCCCCCGCCACCAGCTCTCCGGCTGGCTGCGCGACGCCGCCGACGTCAACCCGCTCACTCCGGTGCTCGAAGCCGGGCGGGGCTTCCTCGCCGACGATCCCATCAAGGTCGCCCTCGCGTTCGCGGCGCTTGTGGGGCTGATCCTGCTGTTCTCGGTCTGGGTGATCGGCGGGATGCGTCGTGCCGAGCGGGGCCCGGGTGGTGGCTCCTCGCGTGGGCCTCGTTCACGTGGGCCTCGGGCTCGTGGCCCCCGCGGTCGCGCTCGGGCATAGAGCACGGCCTTTCAGCACGTCAGGCCTTGAGGCCGTGTGCCGAGCGCCGTGCCCGCTCAGAACACGACCTGGACGATCACAACCACAATCACGACCACGATCGCGATCAGCAGCAGTGGCACGAGCATCACAACCGGACGCCGGGCGCGCGGCGGAAGTTTGATCAGGAGCGGCAACAGGCGCCTCCCCAGTGGAGATTTCATCAGCAGGCGCACGGGCAGCGGCAGCATCCCGGGCGGGCCGCCGCCCGGAGGGCCGGGAAAACCGGCTGTAGGTCCGGGAGAAGCGCCGGTTGGCGAACTCGGCGGTCCACCGATTGGGGGGCCTGGACGTCCTCCAGGCGTGGGCCCGGACGGACCACCGGCTGGGGGTATGACTGCACCCGCGCCATCAGCGCCCGGCGCTTGCGCCACCACGTTGCGCACAACGGTCTTGTCCACGCCCTCGACCGGCTTGCTGCGAATCACGGTGCGATTCGGGTCCACGGGGGCCCGCTCGCGATCGACCTTGCGCAACACGGTCCGCTGGGGGTCATCGACGACGGGCTCATCGACGACGGGCTCCTCGATCACGGGGATCTCCACGGCGAACAGCGTGATCCCCATCTTCAGGCCGGCGTTGCCCGTGAGCATCGTCACGCCCGAGATGCGACTACCGTCGACGAACGTGCCGTTGAGCGAGCCGAGGTCCTCGATCTCTAGGCCGCCGGCGACCGGACGGATGGTCGCGTGCCGGCGGGACATCTCCGAGTCCTCGACGACCAGATCGGCGCCTTCGCGGCCGACCACTAGCTCCCGGTCGCACTCGATGCTCTGTCCCTCGTGGGGGCCGGTTGTGATTGTCAACGTAGGCATCGCGCTCGGCGGCAGACTAATGGTATGGGGAGCTCGCGTCAAACTTTTAGCCGAGCTCCCGGCAAGCTTCCGGCACGGTTTGGGTCGAGCCGCGGGCCGGGGCTTGCATCGAACTTATCGCCGAGCTCCCGTCGAACGCTCGGGGACAAAGCGATCACTCCCAACACGCCACCCCATGATATGGTCGCGCCAAGGTCAACCATTGGGGACTATCGGTCCGGCACAAATGCTCGAGCTTGCCTCCATCTTCACAGTCGCCTCGGGCATCGGCTATCCGCTGATCTTCTTGATCGTGCTGATCGAGACGGGATGCGGCATCCCGATTGCGCCCGGTGAAATTGCCGTCGTCACCGGTGGGATCGCCGCCAGCAGCGGCAGGTTGAACATCGTCGTCGTGATCGCGGTCGCCGCCGCCGGGGCGATCATCGGCGACAACATCGGCTATGTGATCGGCCGCAACGGTGGCCGCAAGCTGCTCGAGCGTCCCGGTCTGTTCGAACGCCAGCGGCACGAGGTGATCGGGATGGCCGACTGGTTCTTCGATGGCCACGGGCCCAAGGCGGTGTTCATCGGCCGCTGGCTGCCGGTGCTGCGCGTCTACTCGTCTTGGCTGGCCGGCGGGGCCCGCATGCGCTGGCAGTCGTTTGCGTTCTGGAATGCCTGCGGCGGCATTGCCTGGGCGACGAGCATGGGCCTGTTCGGTTACTTCGTCGGCGCAAGCGCCACCAAATTGATACACCAGCTAGGTATCTTCGGGGTCTTCGTGCTCGTGATCGGACTGGGCGCCGTCGTCTTCGCGATCCGCCGTCAACGCCGCCGGTTCACGCTCGCGACGGAGGGTCAGGGCGCGGGGGCATCGGTCGGTGACACAATCGCGGAGTCGGTTGTCTCGCCCGCCGTCGAGCTCATGGCGCCAACCATCGAGCCGGCCGTCGAGCCGCCGGCATAGAGTGTGCGCTCGATGTCCTCACGTCCCAGTGCTCGCATAGCGTCCCACCAGAGAGGAACCAAGTGACATCGCAGCTGCCGCCCGGCCCAAAGAAGTCGATGAAAACCAGCATGCAATGGTTCCGCGCGCCCGCCACGGCGATGCAGGAGGGTTACGAACGCTACGGCGACGTGTGGCTGCTCAGCATGCAGCGCGGCACATCGTTCGTGCTCGTCTCCGAGCCCGACCTCGTCAAGCAGATCTTCACCGCCGACCCGGCGGTGCTGCGTGGGGGAGAGGCCAACGCTCAGATCGGCACGGCGCTGATGGGCAAGTACTCGGTGATCCTGCTCGATGAGGACGAGCACACGACGGCCCGCAAGCTGCTGCTGCCGGCCTTTCACGGCGAGGGCATCGAGCGCTACCGCGACCATGTCGCCAGGGCCTGCGAAGCCAACCTCGCCACCTGGCCGCTGCACACCCCGATCGAGCTGCTGCCGCGCATGCAGGAGATCACCCTCGACACGATGATGACGGCGGTCTTCGGCGTCACCGGCCCCGCATTCGAGCGGCTGCGGGCGCGGATCACCGATCTGGTCGAGTTTGCCTCGAGCGAGCTGCGGATCGGGATGATGCACGTGGCGGGTCGGCTGGGGCGGGTGCCACGATCCTTCGTGCGCGTGCGCGACCCGCTCGACGTGATCCTGTTCGAGGTGATCGAGGCGGCCCGGCGCGATCCCCGGATCGACGAGCGCGACGACGTGCTCGCGATGCTCCTGCGCACCCGTCACGAGGACGGCACCCCGCTGGCCGACCGCGAGCTTCGCGACATCCTGGTAACACTGCTGATGCAGGGTCACATGTCGACCGGTACCGCGCTCGCCTGGACGCTCGAGCGCCTCACGCGCCACCCTGAGATCCTCGAGCGGCTGACGGCCGAGGCCGAGAGCGGCGGCGAGGAGTACCTCGACGCGGTGATCAAGGAGGCTCTGCGCGTGCGCCCCCCGGTGGGGCTGGCGATGCGGATGGTCAAGCAGCCGTATGAGATCGGCGGCTACGAGGTGCAGCCCGGCATGCTGCTCGCGCCCTGCATCCTGATGCTGCACCGACGGGAGGACATCTATCCCAACCCGCTCGAGTTCCAGCCCGAGCGTTTTCTGGACAAACCCACCGGCACATACACGTGGATCCCCTTCGGAGGCGGGCAGCGGCACTGCATCGGGCGGAGCTTCGCGATGATGGAGATCAAGGTCGTGCTGCGCACGTTGGCGCTGCAGGCCCGGCTTGCCACCAGCCACGAGCCCGACGAGCCGATCACCCGGCGCGGGATCATGTTCAGCCCGAAGGAAGGGGCGCGCGCGGTGCTCCGTGAGCGAGTGCCCGCCGGCTCCCACACCGAGAGGGCGGCAGTCGATGGCCGATAACCGTGTGATTATCATCGGCGCCGGAATCGGTGGCCTCAGCCTGGCGGTGGGGCTCAAGCGCAAAGGCGTGCCGATCTCCGTCCACGAGCGCCAGCCCGAGGTCAGGGAGCTGGGGACGGGAACCGGGATCCAGCGCGTGGCCCAGCAGGGCCTCGAGAGCCTCGGCCTGAGCGAGGCGTTGCAGGAGGTTGCCGGCCAGCCGTTCGAGGCGCTGCTGCTCAAGTCCCATGGGAAAGGGCGGACGATGGCGCGCATCCCGCGGCGCGGCGAGGCGTTCGTCGTGCATCGCGGCGAGCTGCTCGAGGTGCTCAAGCGCGAGCTCGACGCCCCCGACCTGATTCGCTGCAACTCCGAGTGCGTTGGCTTCGAGCAGGACGGCGCCGGCGTGACCGCGCGGTTTGCCGACGGCAGCACCGACCACGGCAGCGTGCTGATCGGCGCCGATGGGGTGCGCTCGGTCGTTCGCTCCCAGGTCGTTGGGGACGGGCCACCGCTGTACTCCGGCCAAACCGCGTGGCGGGGAATGCCCGTCTACACCCATCCGACGCTCCCCTCCAATATCTCCGAGCAGGTTTGGGGCCCGCGCGCGCTGTTCGGTCTGTTCCCCTGCAACGAGCGCCTGTTCTGGTGGGCCAGCGACGTGCGGCCCGAGGGGCAGGCCGATCCGCCGGGCGGGCGTAAGCAGGACCTGCTGGGCACCTTCGGCGGCTGGCCGGAGAGCATCGCCGCCGTGATCGAAGCGACGCCGGAGGAGCAGATCTACCGTGGCGACCTGTATCACCGGCTGCCGATCAAGTGCTGGACACAGGGTCTTGTGACGTTGCTCGGCGACGCGGCCCACCCTACGATGCCGGCATTCGGGCAGGGCGCCGGCATGGCGATCGAGGACGCGGCGGTGCTCGCACGCGAGCTGGGTGCTGTCGCCGACCTCGGCGACAAGGCTGCGCTCGCGGCGGCGTTTGCAAGCTACGAGCAGCGGCGCATCCCCCGCACCAGCGCGATCGTCAACCGCGCGCGCAGGATGGCCAACATTGCCAAGTGGCAGAGCGCCCCGGCGCTCGCGCTGCGAGAAACGATGATCTCGGCGGTGCCCGAAAGCCTGTGGCTGCGCACCTACGAGCACGAGCACACCTACAAGCTCTAAGCGCCACAGCGGATGCGGGTTCTGTTCACGACGACCCCGGGTTGGGGGCACGTGCATCCGATGGTGCCGCTGGCGCGAGCGTTCGCCGAGCGTGGGGACGAGGTGCTGTGGGCAGCCCCAGCCGGCCTGAGAGAAGCCCTCGAGCGGGTCGGGTTTCGGATCGAGGCGGCAGGGATCGCATTCGGCGGCGGCCCCCCGCCGTTCGACCCCCGGGAGCTCATGGCATTGCCCGCTCGCGAGCGCTCCACGGTGATCTTCCCGCGCGTTTTCGGGGGGATGCTGGTACCGCCGATGCTGGCCGACCTGCTGCCGATCGTCAAACGCTTCGAGCCGACGGTGATCGTCCACGAGGCGGCCGAGTTCGCGGCGGCGATCGCGGCAGCCGTGGTCGGCGTTCCCAGCGTGACCCACTCACTCGGTGCCCTCATGCCGGCCGAGCGCATGGCGGCGATCGGCGAGCACGTCGACGGCCTGTGGGAGGAGCTTGGGTTGAGTCCGCGTCCCTACGCCGGCAGCTACGCCGACCTCTACGTCGACATCTGCCCGCCCAGCCTCCAGAGCGCCGACATGGGCCACGTGCCGTTCGTCACATCGCTGCGGCCCGTCACGTTCGCCAGCGAGGGTGATGAGACGCTGCCGAGCTGGCCTTCGCGGTACAGCTCTCACCCGCTTGTCTACGTCACGTTCGGCACGACCCTCGCATCGCGCGCGGCTCCAACCGCGACCGTTCTCGAAGCTGTGCGCGAGCTCCCAGTGCGGGTCCTGCTCACCGTCGGGCCCGAGGGCGATCCGACCCTGTTTGGAGAGCAGCCGCCGAACGTGCACATCGCCCGCTACATCCCGCAAACCGAGGTGCTCAGTAGTTGCGCGGCGGTCGTCTCACACGCTGGATCGGGCACCATGTTCGCGGCGCTTGCGCGCGGCATCCCCAATATCTGCCTGCCACAAGCCGCCGATCAGTTCCAGAACGCGGAGGCGTGCGTACGGGCAGGTGCGGGCTTCGCCTTCGAGCCAGGAGAAATGACTGCGCCGGCGCTCCGCGACGCCGTGGAGCAACTGCTCAATGAGCCCGGGCCGCGAGCGGCAGCCACTAAGCTCAGCCGGGAGATAGCGCAGATGCCTGATCCCGACGAGGTGGCCGAAGGGATCGCCGCACGGTTCGGGGGCTCGTAGGCTAGAGGCCCGGGGGCGGGCTGCCACCAGCGCCGGGGGGTGGCCCTCCGCCAACGCCAGGGGGTGGCCCGCCGCCGACGCCAGGGGGTGGCCCGCCGGCGCCCGGGGGCGGGCCACCGACGAGCGCGAGCGAGGAGTCCCACAGGCCGTCGAGGCCCACGATCGCCTCACGCGCCTGCTCGATCGTTATGCCCGGCGACTCGAACAGGCCGTCGGCCTCCCACCGCTGTGGGTCGAGTCCCACGGCGTATGGGTTGATCGGCCGATCGGCCGGGGGCGGCTCTGGCAGCGCCTTCGCTGCCTGGTTGAAGATCGCAACCGACATCGCCTCCGCATTGTGTACGTTGGTGCGCAGCTCCTCCAGCAGCGCCTCGTCGTTGGGGTACTCCTTGATGAGTCCCACGAGTCCCGAGACGAGCACCGGGAAGGTCGAGAGCATGTCGGGGTCGCGCGGCTTGCGCTCGAGCTCGTGCCATTCGCGGAACAGCTTGTGCATGTTGATGTTCAATTTGAACAGGCGATCCATGTCCTCGTCGGCACGCTTCATGAAGTCGAAGTCGGTGAGCTTGTCGTGAGTGAAGAGCAGGACGTTTCCGACGTGGTTCAGATAGAAGTCCCACGTCAGGAGCCCGCACATCACCCAGGCGTTGCCAAACACCGGGTAGGAGTCCCGGTAGCGGGCGACGGCGTGCTCGAAGAGGCGCTGGTACAGGTCGTTGTAGTAGCTCGCCCGCTCGTCGACCTCCTCGCCGTTCAGATCGCGAGTCACCAGGTCGGTGGTGAAGGTGTTGCTGTAGCCGATGAAGTCGGAGCCCGGCGAGTAGAAGGGATCGGCGAACGCCGCCGCCTCTCCCACCAGTGTCCAGCGGTCGGTCGAGAAGGCCTGCTTCACCCCATACGCGAAATCTTTGACGCGCAGGAAGTCCTCGATGTCCTCCTGGCGCTGCTCAACCGAGGCGGCGAGCTGCGGCTCGTGCTTGCGTAGCCAGCCGAGTAGGCGGTCGAGCTCGTTGATCTCCTCATAAGGGTGAAAGCGGGGATCGGCGCACACGCCGATGCTGATCGGCCCGGTGGCGAGCTGAATCAGCCACACCCAGTAGCCCTCTCCCATCAGGTGATTGGTGCTGTACCTGCGGATCCCCGGCTCGGACATCCGCGCCATCCACGTGGGGTCATCGGCGCCCCACTCCTCGAAGTCGAGTCCGCCGCCCAGTCGGAACCACGCGGAGTTGATGTGGTGCCCGCAATCGGTCGCGAGGTCGAGCTTGCGCTTCATGATGCTGGCGCGGCCGGCGGCGTCCACGATCCAGCGTGCCGCGAGCGCCGTCTCCTCGTCGAACTGCTCGAAGGTCACTCGGTGCTGATCGCCGCCGAGCTCGATCTCGCGCACGCGTGCGCCCTGCTGGATATCGACACCGAGTGATCGGGCGCGTGCGGCGAGCTTGTTCTCGAACAGGCCCCGATCGAGCTGGAAATTGTCGTGCGGAGGGAATATCGGCGGCCCCATCTCGACCCGCTTGGTGATGTCCTCGTTGCCGTTCGCCGTCGGGAAGTAGCGCAGCCCGCACTTGCGCAGCTGTTCGGAGAGCAGGTGCTCGTGCATCCCGACGACCTGGTCGAAGTAGTGGGCGCCGCTGGGAACCGTCGACTCGCCGACCTTGAACGCCGCCAGCGGCGCCGGGCCCTCGCGCTTCTCGAGCACCACCACGCTCGTCTGCGGCCGCGTCTGCTTGAGCTGGATCGCCAGCGTGAGACCCGCCAGTCCGCCCCCGAGAATCGCGACGTCGTAACGTTCTCGCGGCGAGCGTACCGCCGCAAACTCCACAATTGAATCGCCCCGTTCGATGCTCACGGATTCGCCATCCTATACGACGACGCCGTCGCGCACGTTGAAGCTGGACCGGCTCGCCTGGGCGAAGCAGGCGCGCAGCGGCGCCAGCAGACGGGTGTGGTCCTCAGAGGCGTCCCAGCCGTTGGAGAGCTCGATGCTCTCCCACTCGCTGATCACCAGCCAGTGCTCGCCGTCGTCACTTGACTGGCAGAGCTGATGGCCGATCAGTCCCGGCTCATGCGCGACCCGCGCGCGTAGCGCCGCGTAGGCGCTCAGCAGCTCCTCGCGAGAGCCTGGCTTGATACGAACGTCTACGACCAGCCGGACGCTCATGCCTCGGTCGGCGGGGCGGGCGGGTCCCAATTGTAGAACTCCCGCGCCTGGGCGTCCTTTGGCGAGCGCCACGTGTCGGGGTTGTACGGGGTGATGTAGGGGTCCAGCTGGGCGCTGATCTCCTTGAACAGGTCGTGGTTGCGCACCTTCTCGACGGCATCGGCGAACTCGTCGTCGGTCTCCACCAGGTGGATGTAGATGTCGTCGAGCACGAACAGGCTGCGGTGTCTCACCCCGGTGATCCGCGGCAGCTCGGTCTCGTCGGACTCGCCGAAGATCCGCGCGACCTCCGCTTCGGCGCCGGGCTTGATGCGAGCGACGATCACACCTCGCTTAATGATGGCCTGCCTCCTTTCACCCGGCGATTGCTCAGCCGCCGAAGCATATATTGTCCACGCGCGAGCCGCCATGTCCAGCAGACGACTACTGATCATCTCCCGCCACCAGACGAAGCTGCTGCTCGGCAACCCCGGCGCGCTCGTGATCTTCGTGATCATCCCGCTGCTGACGATGGTGATCATGAAGACCACGCAGAAGGCGGCGCTGCTCGGGGCCGGCTACCGCCATGTCAACGGAGCCGAGCAGGCCGTGCCGGGATTCACGGTGATGTTCGCGTTCTTCTGGCTGGTGTTCGTCGGGCGCACGTTCTTTGCCGAGCACTCCTGGGGCACGTGGGACCGCCTGCAGATGATGGCCAGCACCACCGAGGTGATCGTCGGCAAGCTGCTGCCCTCGTTTGTCGTGATCACGATCCAGATGATCATGCTGTTCGCGATCGGTGACGTCGTGCTCGGCATGAACTCGAAGGGATCGATGGCGATGCTCGTGATCCTCGCACCGGCGCTTGCGATCTGCGTGCTGGCGCTGACGTTCGCGCTCGTCTCGTTCTGCTCCACCATGAGCCAGATGGACGCCTCCTCCAACCTGCTGATGCTGGTGTTCGCTTCGCTCGGTGGAGCGCTCGCGCTGACCACCGCGTTGCCTCAGTGGGCGCAGACCATCTCGCCCGTTATTCCCAGCCACTGGGCGATGCAGGCGTCGACCGACGTGATCCTCAAGGGCGACGGCTTCGGCTCGGTGATCGGGCCCACGGCCGTGCTGTTGGGTTTCGCCGCCCTCTTCACGATGCTCGCCGCGATCCGCTTCCGTCCGACCGACCGCAAGCTGGTCTCATGAGACGAGCGCCGCAGGCGGCTCTCCTCCGGCGGTGGCCGAGGCAACCAGAGGATGAGCTGTGAGCTCTGGCGAGCTGCTGCGCGTGATCGCCGGGCCGGCTGCCGGCACCGACATCCCGCTGGGGCACACCGTCCCGATCGGGCGCGCCGCGGAGGGCCCGGGCGGACTCGGTGGCGACGAGGAGCTCTCCCGCAGCCACGCCCGCATCGTGATGCTCGGCAACGGTGGCTACGCACTGGAGGATCTCGGCTCGACCAACGGCACCTACCTGAACGGCTGGCGGATCCCCGCCTCGCAGCTGCTCAGCGCCGGCGACCGCATCCAGGTCGGCCAGACGGTGCTCGAGGTGGTGCTGCCCGCCGATTCGCAGCGCACCGTGATGCGCCGGCGGCCGGTGATCCTGGCCGGCTCCCCCGACGCGGAGGAGCTGCGCACCCCGCGCTCGCAGGCGACCCTCTACGCGAGCGGCGTGCGCAAGTCCTACGGGGATTTCGAGGTTCTCAAGGGCGTCGACCTCGAGATCGAACCGGGCGAGGTCGCCGGGCTGCTCGGCCACAACGGCGCCGGCAAGACGACATTCGTCTCGTGCGTCGCCGGACTGCGGCGGACCGACTCCGGCACGATCCTCGTCAACGGCGTCGACGCGACCACCGACCCGCTGAAGGCACGCCAGCACCTCGGCATCGCCCCTCAGGATCTCGGCATCTACCCGACGCTCACGGTGCGCGGCAACCTCGAGCTGTTCGGCGAGCTCGGCGGGCTGCGGGGGCGCGAGGCAGCAAAGCGCGCCGAGGAGGTCGGGGAGGCGCTCAGCCTCACACCCAAGTTCGATGCGGCCGCCGGCACGCTCTCCGGCGGCCAGCAGCGACGGCTGCACACCGGCATGGCGATCGTCTGCAAGCCGGCGCTGCTGATCCTCGACGAGCCGACCGTCGGGGCCGACATCCGCACCCGCCAGGAGATCCTCGATCTCGTCAAAGGGCTTGCCGAGGATGGCCACGCGATCTGCTACTCCACCCACTACCTCCCCGAGATCGAACAGCTCGGCGCCTCGGTGGCGCTGCTCCAGGGCGGCGCGATCATCGCTCGCGGATCGATCGCCGATCTCGTCGCGATGAACTCCACCCAGGTCGTGGAGTTCACCTTCGACGGGCCGGCGCCCGAGATCGCCGTGCGTGGGGGGGAGGTCGTGTGCGACGGCTCGGTGCTGCGCATCTCGACCGACAACGCCGCGGCGATGGCCGCCGCCGCGCTCGGGCAGCTAGGTGGCCACACGATGCGGCTGCGCAACATCGAGCTGGTGCGGCCCAGCCTCGACAGCGTCTACCTGACCCTCACCGAACAGCGCTACTCCAGCGAGGAGTCGGGGGCGGGCGGTGAATTGGACGACGGCGGCGTGCACCCGATCGCCGCGCGCGCGGCGATGCAGAACTCCGGCTTGAACTTCAGGCCCTTGTAGGCGAGGCTCACAGGTCGTATTTGATGCTGTCGGCGATCGCGCGGCGCCAGAAGGCTTTCGGGACGGCGCGCAGGATGTTGTTGCGAACGGCCACGATCGCGGGGTTCCCCCACGAGAACAGCTGCCCCCGGCGCCGCGAGGTCAGCACGATCTTCGCGCAGCGCTCCATGCGCGCGCGCTGGAAGGAGTCCAGGGCGCCGGCGAGCATCCGCTGGTCGCGCAACCCGTCGGTGAGCGACAGCTCCTTTGCGAGCACCACCGAGTCCTCCATCGAGATCCCCGCGCCCTGCCCGACGAACGGGGTGGTCATGTGCGCGGCGTCGCCGATCACCACCACCCGGCCCTTCACCCACGTTGGCGCCGGGTCGCGATCGCACACCTCGGCTCTGATGATGCGCTCTTCCTCGGTCGCCTCCACCAGGCGGCGCGTCACCTCGGGGAAGTCGCGCAGGTCCTCGCGCAGCATCTGCAGCACGCCGCCCGCGGGGTCGGAGCTGCCCTCCGGCGCGCTCTTCATCAAGCCCCAGTAGATCCGGTTGGCGCCGACGGGGAACATCACGAACTGCCGGCCCGCGCCGAGGTAGGTGCGCGAGGTGTCCGCGGGCAGCGTGTCAGGGCTCATCTCGACGATCGCGCGCCAGCTGGTGAAGCCCGAGTAGCGAGGCGGCGGGTCTGACGCTCCGTAGACGTGCCTGCGCGCCACCGACTTGCCGCCGTCGGCGCCGATCAGCAGCGCGCCGCGCTCGGTGCGGCCGTCCGCGAAGGTCGCGGTGACTCCATCGGCGTCCTGGTCGACGGCGACGCACTCCGCGCCGAGGCGCAGCACGCCCGGCGGGAGGGCGTCGACCAGCGCCAGCTGGACGTCGGCGCGCAGCAGGCTGATCGTCGGCGTTCCGTACTCGTCGGCGACCTCTCCCTGGGGGAAGCTGAACAGCAGCTTGCCGTCGATGTCGCGGATCTCCTGACTGCGCAGCTCCGTGCCCGCCGCCTCGATCCGATCGCCGATCCCGAGCTTCTGCAGGGCGCGCAGCGCGTTGCTCTGCACGCCCAGCCCGGCACCCGCCTTGCCGAGCTCCGTGGCTCGCTCGAACAGGCGCACCGCGATCCCGATGCGCGCCAGCGCGATCGCCGCCGTCAGACCCGCCGGCCCGGCGCCGATGATCAGCGCGCGGTGGTCGCCATCAGGCTCCATCCGCCGCCCCAGCCTCCAGGCGCTCCTTGATGACCTGCATCTGCACCTTGGTGTTCTTGTTCATGTACTCCTCGGCGTGCTCGTCGTCGGCGGGCGCCTCGGGCTTCATCGAAAAGTCCTGCACCCACCGCATCGCGGTGGCGCCGTCGGACTCCTCGAAGTACCACTCGATGTTCATGTACTGAAACGGCCCCGTCTCGATCCGCTTGGACTTCGAGCTGTGCGTCGCCGGGTCGGCGGTGCGCTCGGAGGTCCAGCTCCACACCTGCCCGTCGTAGTCGGGGTCGGGGTGGGTGGTGAGCTTGAAACGGACGGTGTCGCCGTTCTGCTCCAGCACCTCCGCGGCGGCGTACTCGCTGAACAGGGTCGGCCAGCTCTCGATGTCCATCATCCGCTCCCACACATACTCCAGCGGGGCTTGGATCACGACTGAGTTGTCGGTGTGTGCGGCCATTGCGGCTACTCCTCCTCGGCGAGGCGCTTGTTTACATAGTCGATCGCCTCGCCCACGCTGTGGATCTCCTCGGCGTCCTCGTCGGGGATCCTGAACCCGTAGTCCTGCTGCATGGCGAGCTGGATCTCCATGAAGGCGAGCGAGTCGAGGCCCATGTCCTCGAACGTCGCCTCACGGTCGTCGATCACGTCGGCCTCGGGGAGGCCCACGCGATCCACGAGGATCCGCTTGAGATCATCGAATTCGAACTTCGTCTGCTCGGGCAATGCCGTCTCCTTCAGGTAGCGGTTGGTTGATCGACAGGGGTGCTGGTTTCAGATTGGCAGGGCGCTGGTTTGCGGATTGACAGGGGCGCCGGTTTTCAGATCGACTGGGCGCTGGCTTTCGGGCCGACAGAGGCGCCGGTTTTCAGATCGACAGGTGTGCTGAGCGCCTGCAGCGCCGGCAGTTGCTCCAGCGCCGCACGGCGACCGGCGGCGAGGAACAGGTCTGCGAGGTGGAAGTCTCGCCAATGTGCCGGTCCGAAGCGTGGCGTGATCGTCACGTCGGCGAGTTCGGCGTGCCGGGCGCTGGTCTCCAGCTGGCTGAGATCCATCACCTCGAGCAGTGTGTCGAGCATGCCGCCGCGCGATTTGCGCTCGCGCGCGGGCGGGAGCTCCGGCTGCTCCGGCCACGCCGCCAGCACCTCGGCGCCGTTCAAGTTGACTGCGACGGCGAGGTCAGCCCCGTCTTCGAACACGGCGCCGGTCGGCACGGGCACGAGCGCCAGGCCGTCCACCAGGCGGTGCCCGCCGCGCTCGTAGGGTGGGAACACGCCGGCGAGTGCCGTGGCGGCCAGCAGCGCCTCCCACAGCGGCCCTTCGCGCAGTGGCGCGGGTGCGCGGTCGGTGAGATCGACGGTCATCACCGCCAGCGGGATCAGCGTGTCGGCGAACGAGCGCTCGGTGGTGCTCTCGCGCATCAGCTTGGTCATCGCCTCCAGGCCGGAGGAGCCGCCGCTGCCGCTCATCGAGGTTTTGAACAGCTGCGCCACGTTGTCGGCGTCGAAGGCGCTGCGCAGGCTCGCGTCGATCTCCGCGGCGTCCATTCCCAGTGCCAGGTAGACGCCGACGATCGCGCCGATGCTGCTGCCCGACACATAATCCACCACGTAGCCGGCCTCCTCCAGCACCTGCAGCGCGCCCACGTGCGCGTACCCCTTGGCGCCGCCGGCGCCCAGCGCCAGGCCAAGCTTCGTGCGGGTGAGGTGACGCGCCAGCCATGCCTCTTCGGCGGGGGGCATCCCCGTAGCGGTGCGCACCACGCGGATCGGCGCGCCCGCCGGCCAGGCGCGGCTGGCCTCCTGCGCCTCATCGCCGATCAGCACCGCCTCCACCTGGGCGCCGCTGCCGTTCGAGCCCCGCGCGAGCGGGCCCAGCCGCTCCGCGTCGCGGGATGAGCCCACCAGCGCCACCACGCGATCGACTTCGTCGAGCAGCAGCCCCATCGTCTCGGGGTCGAGCTCGCCCGGCAGCAGCACCGTCGCGTGCTCGTCGGTGAGGTCATCGGCGGTGGTCAGCGTTCCGGCGAACGACAGCCGCCGGTCCAGCCAGATCACCGGACGGGGGCTGACGCGCTTGGCGAGCTCGGCGACGCGCGTCGCCGTTGCGGCCAGCGCCGGGCTGCTGAGCAGCGCCACCGTCTCGCCCCGCTCATGCTCGACGCGGCGCGCGTTGGCGATCACCAGGCGCTCGCTCTGGATGCGGATCAGGTTGACGAGGATCGCCGGGTAGCGCTGCGCGAGCGCGAGGAAGCGCTCGCCGTCGAGCTCCATCGCGGCGGTGGGGAGGGCGGCGACCACGGTCGCCGTGCGCGGCTCGCCGGTGACCGCGCCCTGGGCGCCGACGACGTCGCCCTTGCGCTGGCGGGCGACCACCTCGCCGGCGGCGGCGTCGGCGTGCCCGGCGAGGATGTGCACGAGTCCGCCGGTGATCAGCCACAGCCGGTCGCTGGCCTCGCCGGCGGCGCAGATCTGCTCGCCAGCGGCGAACTCCCGCGGGCGCATCTGCTCGGCGACGGCCTTCAGCTCCTCGGCGGCCAGCCCGTCGAACAGGGCGCTGGGGGGCAGTGTCATGCGATCCCCGCCTCGTGGGCTTGGAGGCTGCTCGCCAGCTCGCGCCGGTCGGGCTTGCCCGAGGCCAGCAGCGGCAGCTCGGGTAGCACGCTGACGCCGTAAGGGACCTTGTAGCCCGCGATCCCCGCGCGCGCGAAGCTCACCACGTCGCGCCCGGCGAGCTTGGCCTCGGGGCTCGGCACCACGAAGGCGTGCAGGGTTTCACCCATCGCCGCGTGCGGCACGCCGATCACGCTCGCCTGGCCGATGCCGGGGTGCGTCAACAGGAAGCTCTCGACCTCGGCGGGGAACACGTTGAAGCCGCCCACCTGCACCACTTCCTTGGCCCGCCCGGCGATCGTCAGGTTCCCGGCGGCGTCGATCCCCCCGAGGTCGCCGGTACGAAACCACTCGCCGTCGAACGCCTCGTCCTGCTCGCGTGGACGGCCGTGGTAGCCGGCTGTCACGTAGGGGCCACGCACCTCGATCTCGCTGTCGCGGACCACCCGGAACTCATAGCCCGGCAGCGGACGGCCCACCGTGTGGTAGCGAACCTCCGTGGGGTCCTCGGGGTGGCAGCTGCTCGCCGCGCCGATCTCGGTCATGCCGTACATGTTGAGCACGCGCGCCTCGCGCCGATCGAGCTCTTCCAGCACCTTCGGCGGGCACGAGGATCCGGCGGTGAACCCGCTCTTCAACGGCAGCTCCGCCGTCGCCTTCAGCACCCGCGCGAACAGCGCCGGCGAGCCGTGCAGCACGAGCGCTCCGTGTCGCTGCACCGCCCGCACGAGCGGCTGCAGCGAGGTCGTGGAGTCCACCAGCACCGCCTCGCCGCCAGCGGCCATGCAGCACAGCAGGCACGCCAGCCCAAACGCGTGCGAGGCGGGGGCAACCACGACGCATGCACCCTGCGCGTCCTCGCCCAGCAGCTCGGCGAGGTGACGCCCCTCGGCGACCCCCAGCGCGTGGGACATCAGTGCGCCCTTGGGCTCGCCGGTCGTGCCCGAGGTGTACATAATCGCCGCCACCTCCGGCGCCAGCGGCTCGGCGCTCTCCGTCGCCGGCCACCGCAGCTCCTCGCGTGTCTCGCCGAGCTCGTCGACGACGATGCCGCTGGCCAGCGTCGGTATCAGCTCACCGAGAGCGTCCAGCTCCTGCGCGAGCGAGAACCCCCCGTGCGCGGCGAGCGAGATCGCCGCCGAGGGCTGCGCGTCGGCGAACACGCGCCGCAGCTCGAAGCTGCGCAGGCGGGCGCTCAGCGGGACAACGGTCGCGCCGGCGCGCCACGCCCCGAACAGGGCGACCACGAGCGCGGGCACGTTGGGCGCAATCACGGCGACGCGCTCGCCGGCGCGCTCGCCCAGGCGCGCCGCCAGTCGCTCGACGGCCTCGTGCAGTTGGCGGTAGGTGAGCTCGACCTCGCCGTGCGCCAGCGCCGGACGATGTGGGCTCTGCGACGCAGCCGCCTCCAATAGCGCGCCGATCTGTGGTGGCTGGGGCATGAGCAGGGTGTCCCCGGTGGTCGCTTGCGGCTCAGCTCATGCGCCTGAGCACGAGCGCGCTGTTGAAGCCGCCGAAGCCGCGTGCGTTGACGAGGATCGTCGAGAGCTCGCTGCTGCGCTCGGAGCCCCTGACGAAGTCCAGCTCGCCGCTGGCGGGCTCGTCGAGGTTGACGATCGGGGGCAGGGCGCCGTCGCGCATTGCCAGCAGCGCCGCCGCCGCATCCAGCGAGGAGCCGCCGGCGTACATGCGTCCGACGCCGCTTTTCGGGGCGATCACCGGCACCTTGCCGGCGTGCTCGCCGAACACCGCTTTGATCGCCTCCACCTCCAGCGCGTCGATCTCGGGCACGCCGAACGCGTCGGCCACGACGGCGTCCACGTCGGCGGGGCCGATCCCGGCGTTCTTCAGCGCCACCGACATCGCCCGCGCGGACTGCGTGGGGTCCGGCGCCGGCTTGCCCCAGTGGTGGGCGTCGTTGGTGGCGCCGTACCCGACGATCTCGCCGTAGATCTGCGGGGCTTTGCGCTCTTCGGCGCTCTGGAGGCTCTCGACCAGCAGGATCGCTCCGCCCTCGCCGGGGACATACCCGTTGGCGCGCGCGTCGAAGGGGCGGTATGCCGCGGATGGCTCCTGCGCGGTGCTGAGGAAGCCGGTGCCCAGCTGGCAGGTGAGGGCGTACGGTCCGATCGGCGCCTCCACGCCGCCGCTGACCGCGGTCTCCACCCCGCGGCGGATCGTGCGCCGCGAGTGGGCCAGCGCCTCGAGGCCACCGGCGCCCTCCGCGAGCACCACGCCAGAGGGGCCCTTCATCCCGTGCTTGATCGAGATCTGCCCCGTCGTGGCGGCGTAGAACCAGGCGATCGACTGGTAGGCGCCGACGAACACCGGCCCCTTCTCCCACAGCGCCTGGATTTCGCGCTGCCCAAACTCGTTGCCGCCCGAGGAGCTGGCCGTGATCACGCTCATCGAGTATGGGTCGTGCTCGCTCGGGTCGAATTGGGCATCATCCAGGGCCGCCTGTGCGGCGGCGAGCGCCATCCACGTCCAGCGGTCGGTCTGCTTGATCAGCCGCTGGTCGATGTAGCTCTCGGGGTCGAAGTCCCGCACTTCGCCGGCAAGCGTCACCGGGTAGCGCGAGGGGCCGAAGCGCTCGATGCGCCCGATGCCGCTGTTGCCGTCACGCGTCGCCTGCCACCACGACTCGCGGTCCTGGCCGGTGGGGGCGACGACGCCGATGCCGGTGATCACGGAGCGGCGGTCCGGGGAGGGGATCGTGGGGCTCATCTCACAGCCCCGCGGTGCGGCGCTCGCCGGGAACCGAGAAGATCATCGCCGACTGGAAGCCACCGAAGCCGCTGCCGGTCGAGAGCGCCACGTCGATCTGCTTGCGCACCGCCACCTTGGGCGTGTAGTTGAGGTCACACTCGGGGTCGGGGTTCTCCCAGTTGGCGGTCGGCGGCACCACGCCGCGGTCGATCGCCAGCGCGCAGGTCGCCATCTCGATCGCGCCGATTCCGCCGAGCGAGTGGCCGACCATCGACTTGATCGAGCTGATCGGCACGTTGTAGGCGTGCTCGCCCAGCGTGTTCTTGTAGGCCGCTGTCTCGTGCCGGTCGTTCTGCTTGGTGCCCGACCCGTGGGCGTTGATGTAGTCGATGTCCTCTGGCTTGGTCTCGCCCTGAGCCATCGCGTCGAGGATCGCCTCGCTCATCTCGCTTGCGTCGGGCTTCAGCCCGGTCATGTGGAAGGCATTCCCGCGGCTGGCAAAGCCGGTCACCTCGCAGTAGATGTGGGCGCCGCGGGCGAGTGCGCTCTGCATCTCCTCGAGAATCAGCACTGCCCCGCCCTCGCCCATCACGAACCCGTCGCGGTCGCGGTCGAACGGGCGCGAGGCGTGCTCGGCGTCGTCGTTGCGCCGTGAGGTCGCCTTGATCGGGTCGAAGCACGCCATCGAGATCGGGGAGATGCCCGACTCCGCGGCGCCCGCGATCACGATGTCGGCCTCGTCGTCCTGGATCATCTGGTGTCCGTACCCGATCGCGTCGATCCCCGAGGTGCAGCCGGTCGAGACGACCACCGACGGGCCGTGCGCCCCGAACTTCAGCGCCACCTCGCTCGCCAGGCTGCTGGGAATCAGCCCCTGGTAGAGAAACGGGGGGGCATAGTCGGGATCCACCAGCCACTCCTTACCGTGGTTGGACACCGCCACATACCCGTCCTCCAGCACCATCGTGCCGCCGACTGCCGAGCCGAGGCTGACCCCGGTGCGATCGAGGTCGATCTTCTCGCTCTCCAGCGCGCTGTCGGTCATCGCCTCGATCGCGGCGGCCACCGCGAACTGGATGTAGCGATCCATGCGGCGCTTCTCGTGCTCGCTGAGGCCGGCCGCCAGCGGGTCGAAGTCGCACTCGGCGGCGATCTGCGAGCGAAAGCCCGAGGCGTCGAAGAACGTGATCCGCCGCGTCGCCGTGCGTCCTGCTGTGATCGCCTCCCAGAAGGCGTCGCGCGTGCTGCCGCCCGGGGCGACCACACCCACTCCCGTCACCGCCGTCCTGCGTAGCGTTTTCCCGTCGCTCATCGCTGTCCTCCTCGCAGTCCCGCGTTGCGCAGTCGTCCTGGCAGCCCCCCGTTGCTCATCGCGCCTACTCCGTGTCCACGTGCCCGGCGTCTGGGCGCGGCGCCAGCGGCCCGAGGTGGAAGACGATGAAGGCATCCTCCTGGCCGTCGTTGACCAGGCGGTGGCGCATGTTGATCGGGATCATCAGCGCCTCGCGGGCGCTCAGCCTGGTGGATTTGCCATCCAGCTGGGCGTCCAGCTCGCCGCTGACGACGTAGACGAACTCCTCCGAGTAAGGGTGGTAGTGCTCGCTGATCCGTTCGCCCGGCCCGATCGTCGCCACGCCCATGAAGCCCGAGGTCGATCCTGCCGTCTTGGGGCTCAGTAGGGTGCGGACGTCGCCGCCGCGGCGCGTGTCGGCCGGCTTGTCGTCCACGCGGTGGATCTGCGGCTCGCCGGCGGGCTCGGATGACTGCTCTTCGGACATGATGAGCTTTCCCTCGTCTCTCTCGTCGTGGTGGGGGACCGGACCCGGGAATCTATCCGACAGGGGTTATGCTTGCGCTGCGCTGGTGAGCCGGGAGATCAGGAGGATCGGGTTGGAAGTCGGACCGATGTCATCGATCGACGTGATCGCCTCGACGTTGGGCGAGGATCAGCCCCAGCTCGGAGAGATGAGCTCGCCCGACGGGGCGCTCACGCTGCTCTTCTGCGACATCGAGGACGCGGCCGCGATTGGCGAGGAGCTGGGGGCCGAGGGCTTCGCGGAGCTGCTGGCCGACCATCGCCTGATCGTCGAGCGGGTGATCGCCCATCACGGGGGCACGGTCGTCAAGGCGATCGACGACGGCTTCATGGTCGCCTTCGACAGCGCCCACGCGGCGCTGCGCTGCGCGCTCGACCTGCAGAGCGCGCTTGCCGACAGCACCGTCCCGGGCGGCGCCCGTGAGCTGCGCCTGCGCATCGGGCTGCACACCGGTTTCGTGATCCTCAATGAAGAGGAGATGTATGGGCGCAACGTGGTGCTCGGCGCACGCGTCGCCGGCTGCGCGCGCGGCGGCGAGATCATCGTCTCCTCGACGCTCAAGGAATACACCGAAACCGATCCCAGCTTCCGCTTCGAAGCGCGCGGCGAGCACCGCTTCAAAGGGGTGCTCGGCGAACACCACGTGTTCGCCGTCGTGCGCTGAGACTGTGGCAAAGAGCATCTACATCACCGCGATGGGCCCGCACAGCGGCAAGTCCGTCGTCGCGCTCGGCTTCACCGAGATGCTCGCGGCGCGCCTGCAGCGCGTCGGCTTCTTCCGTCCCGTGATTCGCGGCGCCACCGACCCCGACCCGCAGATCGAGCTGATGCGCCACCGCTACCAGCTGCCCTTCGAGTACGCCGAGATGCACGGCCCCACCGCCGAGGAGGTGACGGGGCTGACCGCCCACGGCGCACACGAGGAGATCGAGAAGCGGGTGCTCGCCGCCTACCGAGAGTTGGCGAGCCGCTGTGACTTCGTGGTGTGCGAGGGCACCGACTTCGTCGGCGCCACCCCGGCGCTCGACTTCGACCTCAACGCCAACCTCGCCAACCAGCTCGGCTGCCCGGTGCTGGTCGTGGTCAACGGGGCGGCCGGCGGCGACGTCGTCGAGGAGGTGCAGCTCGCGCGCAAGGTACTGCAGCGCAGCGGCTGCGAGCTGTTCGGCGTGATCGTCAACCGCGTGGCACCCGACACCGTGCGCGAAGTCGAGCTGCGGCTGGCCCCGCACACCGGCCAGGAGTGGGTGTATGTGATGCCCGAGCACGCCGAGCTCGGCTACCCGAGCGTCGGCGAGGTGCAGGCCGCGCTCGGCGCCCGCCCGGTGCTGGCCGTCGATGGAATGCTCGACCGCGACGTGCGCGAGGTGCGGGTCGCGGCGATGAGCGTCGAGCACTTCATCGAGGACCTCCTCGACGGCACCCTGGTCGTGGTGCCGGCCGATCGCTCGGACATCGTCGTCGCCTGCCTCGCCTCGACCCTCTCGCCGTCCTTCCCGGCGGTCTCCGGACTGCTGCTGACGGGTGGTTACTCCCTCTCGCCGACCGTGCGGGGACTGCTCGAGACCGCCCCTTTCCCGGTATTCGAGATCGACGCGCGCACACACGTCGTGGCGGCCGCGATCTCGGGCGTGCGACCGGTGCTGCGGGCCGAGAACGAGCGCCGGATTGCCACCGCGCTCGGCCTGTTCGAGCGCAGCGTCGACAAGGTCGAGCTGCAGATGCGCTTCATGGTCGAGCGCCCGGTGCGGATGACCCCGAGCATGTTCGAGTACGAGCTGATCGAGCGGGCCAAGGCGGCGCGGCGGCAGATCGTGCTGCCCGAGGGCGAGGACGAGCGCGTGCTGCGGGCGGCCGACATCCTGCTGCGCCGCGGCGTCGTCGCCCTGACAGTGCTCGGCGACCCCGACGCGGTGCACGCAAGAGCCGCCGCGCTCGGCCTCGACCTGGATGGAGCGGAGATCGTCGATCCGCTCAGCTCACCGCTGCGCGAGCGCTACGCGGCCGTCTACCACGAGCTGCGCCAGCACAAGGGCGTGACCGAGGCGCTCGCCTTCGACGCGCTCGGCGACCCCACTTACTTCGGCACGATGATGGTCCATCTGGGGGAGGCGGATGGGATGGTCTCCGGGGCGGCCCACACCACCGGCGACACGATCCGCCCGGCGTTCGAGTTCGTCAAGTCCCGCCCCGGCGTCTCGGTCGTCTCCAGCGTTTTCTTCATGTGCCTCGCCGACCGCGTGCTGGTGTACGGCGACTGCGCCGTCAACCCCAAGCCCGACAGCACCCAGCTCGCCGACATCGCGATCTCCTCCGCCGACACCGCGGCGGCGTTCGGCGTCGCCCCGCGGATCGCGATGCTCTCCTACGCCACCGGCGACTCCGCGAAGGGCGCGCAGGTCGATGCGGTGCGCGAGGCGACCGAAACGGTACGGCGGCTGCGGGGCGATCTCAAGGTGGACGGGCCGATCCAGTACGACGCGGCGGTCGATGCCGGCGTCGCCAAGCTGAAGCTGCCCGACAGCGAGGTCGCGGGCAGCGCAACGGTCTTCATCTTCCCCGACCTCGACACCGGCAACGTCGCCTACAAGGCCGTCCAGCGCTCCTCCGGGGCGGTCGCGATCGGTCCGGTGCTGCAGGGTCTGCGCCGGCCGGTCAACGACCTGAGCCGCGGCTGCTCGGTCACGGACATCGTCAACACGGTTGCGATCACGGCGATTCAGGCGCAGGAGAGCGGCTGAGGGCCGTCACTGGATCTGGTAGGTGCGCTCCTGCTCCCACAGCAACTGCCAGAACTTCTGCGGCATCGCTGAGAGGACGCGCTCGCGCATGAACAGACCAACCGGGTTCTTCACGTGCGAGAGCTTCGCCAGCATCGCCGAGCGGTTGACGATCTGGCTGGTGCGCGGTATGCGCTTACGCTCGTAGGAGTCGAGCGCAGCCTGCATTGCGCCGGGGGCAGAGAGGCTGCCGGCGGCAGCGAGCTCGCGTCCAAGTACGACGCCGTCCTCGATCGCCATGCCCGCGCCCTGGCCCAGCGTCGGGGTCGTCGGGTGTGCCGCATCGCCGAGCAGCGTCACGCGCCCATTGTGCCAGCGCTTGAGCGGCTTGCGGTCGTAGAGGTCCTGGCGGAAGAGCTGCTCCTCGGGGGTCGCTTCGATCACCTGCTGCACCTCCGCCGGCCAGCCCTCGAACGTGTTCAGCAGGTCCTGCTTGCGCCCGATCGGCGGGTCGACCGCGCCCTCCGGGCGGATCTGGCTGCCCCACCAGAACAGCCGCTGATCGACTGGGAACATGCCGAAGATCGAAGCCGGGCCGTACACCTGCTGGGCGAAGTTGCGCCCCAAAGATCTGTGCTCGTACTCCGGCAGCGCCCGCCACACCGTCGCGCCCGAATACCGCGGCCGGCCGTCGCCGATCAGCTTCGCGCGGACCACAGATTCCAGGCCGTCCGCCGCCACCAGCGCCGCTCCGCGCTCCTCGTGGCCGTCTGAGAACAGCGCCGTCACGCCGGCCGGGTCCTGGCGGAAGCCGACGCACTCCATGGCGCAGTGGACGATGCCCAGGTCGCCGATGGCCCGAGCGAGTATCTCCAGCAACTCGCCGCGATGCACGGCGACGACCTCACCGTGCCACGGCACCGCCGCCAGCGTGTGCCCGTCGCGCCACGACAGCAGCCGCAGTGCTCCGAACCCGGGTCCCGAGATCCTCTGTAGCTCGTCGCGCAGCCCCAACATCGACAGCGCCTGCGTCGCCACACGCTGGATCCCCACGCCCGTACCCAGCTCTCTGAGCTCGGGCTGGCGCTCGAACACCTCTACGGGTACGCCGCCGGCTTTCAGCGCGGCCGCGGCCGTCAGGCCACCGATACCGCCGCCGATCACGAGCACCCGGTTAGAGTCCTGCATTGTCACGGGACTCTACTCCGCGGCGATTCGCGGGCGAGCACTCGGCAAGGGCTCGGTTGGCTCCGCGCGGGGTACTGCGCCATCGGTGCCCGCACTCTGATTCAATTGGGCTGTGCGAGGTTCTCAGCTGGGGGGGCAAATTGGCGTTCGGGCGGTGTCGCTCAGTGCGGCGCTTGCGCTCGCGACGCTGCTCGCGGTCGCCGCGCTGGGGTGGCAGCCAGCCGTGGGCTCCGCGGAAGTCATCGCCAGCTCCGGCCCGCTTGGCACGATTAACGTTGAAAACGGCCTCGACTGCCAGCTGCAGGTTAGCGGCGACATCGACCAGAGCTTCTTCGGCGGCCCCGAAGACGGCGGCTGCGGGACGTTCCTTGCCCTTACCGCGGGGAAAGATGTCCCCGCAAGCGACACCATCTTTGGCCCCTCGCCGGCGGCGGGTATCACGACCGAGGCAGCCTTTACTCCCGTAGCCCAGACGCTTACCGGTGAAGGCACGGCCTCCAAACCGTTTGTGGTCACCACACGGGTCTATGCCGAAGAGCCCGTTCCGGATAGCGAAGAAAAAACCAAAGTGGCCGAACTGATTGAGACCGACAGCTACGTCACCGGCCAGGACAGCTACGAAACGACGATCGTCGCCAAAAACCTTCAGACCGAAGCGTTGACAGGCACGATCTACCACGTCGGCGACTGCTACCTGGCCGACCATGACACTGGCTTCGGCGCCCTGAACGTCCCGGTCCCCGGCTCGGTCGCGTGCACGGTCACCCCTAACGACAGCCCGTCTGGGCGCATCATGGCCTTCACGCCGATCGCGACGACCGGCTTTCCGGTTAACTCGGCTCACTACGTGGAGAGTCAATGGCCGAGCTTTTGGGAAGACGTGAAGCCGAACGGGGAACAGCTCCCGGACTCGGTGGACTTGACGGGCTTCGACAATGAAGCGGAGGACAACGGCATGGGCCTGTCCTGGCCGATCAAACTCGCGGCGTCGAACTCAAAATTGGCATCTGAACACGAAGCGACCCTGAAGCTCGCGACGACGGTCACGCCCTACGGCGCCCCGGCCTCGAGCACGACCGCCGGCTCCTGCGTACCCTCCGGGCAGGTTCCAATCACCGTCACGGCGCCGAATGGCGCCAAAGCGGTGGACTACGTGCTCGACGGCGCGGCCGGGTCGGTTGCAACCAATGCAGCGGGCCAGGCGACGATCTCTCTGATTCCCGGCCAACACACCCTCGAATACTGGGCAGAAGACCAGGCCGGCGCCCAGGAGACCCCCCACCACGTGCTGAACGTGACCGTCGCCTCCGGCGGACCCGCCCTGACGATCACAAGCGAACAGGGCAAGATCAGCTACCTGGCGGGCGAAACCGGGTCGGTCGCGATCATTGCCACCGGGCCTGGCCTCACCAGCAACCCCTCGGCGACCAAAGTGGCGCTCGTGACTTCCACGCCAGGAAGCTTCTCGGTGACCCGCTCGGCGACAAACGCTTGCGGCACCACCAGCGCGGGCTTCAACTACACCGTCGCCCGCAACACGCTGGCGACCCTGCCGCCGCCGGTGCTCGGCAAGACCGTCAACGTCGAACCTGTCAGCGGCGAAGTGTTCGTCAAGCTGCCGCCCGGCTACGCGAGCGTGCCGCCCGGCTACGCGAGCGCGTCGAGCGCGAGCCTGGCCGACCCGCTGAAGGCTGCCGCACCGCTCGATTTCGCCACCGAGAGCCTGAGCAAGGGAATCGGCTTCATCCCGCTGCGCGAAGCCCGCCAGATCCCGGTGGACTCGGTGCTCGAAACGACCGGCGGCGTCGCCCGGATCGCGACCGCGACCTCGAAGCCCAAAGAACAGCAGTTCGGCAACTTCGGCGGGGGAATCTTCAAGCTGTTGCAGAACCGCAAGCAGAAGGGCCTGACCGACCTGAACATCATCGACAACCACAGCGCCAGCCAGGTCTGTGCAACGGTCGGCAAGAAGGGTAAGGCTCTCGCGGCCAAGCTGAGCTCCAAAACGCTCGGCCGGGTCAACGCCAGCGGGCACGGGCACTTCACCGTGCAGGGACAGTACAGCGCGGCGACCGTGCGGGGGACGGTCTGGAATGTCGGCAACCGCTGCGAAGGGACGCTCACGCACGTCACCCGCGGCGTCGTCTCGGTGCGCGACTTCAGTCGCCGCAAGACGATCACGCTGTTCACCGGCGAGTCCTACATCGCCAAAGCACCTCGGCGTCACTAGGTCGGCTGCGATGCGGTCCGGCCTCGGCCCACGCCTACTCCTGTACCCGCGTTGGGCGGTGGCCGGGGCCACGGTGCTGGTCGCGCTGGTGGTCACCACAGCGCTCGCTGCATCGGCGCGGGCTGCGACCTACACGGTGGGCACCACCGAAGACACGCCCAGCGGCGAAAAGTGCCCAACACCCACCTCCGGCACCTGCTCGCTGCGGCAGCTGATCGAATACGAGAACGGGCTCGAAACGCCGCCGAGTCCGCCGGACATCCTGGTCCTCCCTGCCGGCAAATACGAACTCCACTACGGTCCGCTCTCAATCACGCAGTCACTCGTGATCGTGGGCGCGGGGGCACGCACCACGACGGTGCACATGTCCACGGATACCGATTTCCCGGGACGAGTGTTCGACGTCGACAGCCCCACGGAAAGCGCCACTGGCATCTTCGGGCTCGAGATCGCAGACGGAACCGCCAACGCCGACGAAAGCTACGGCGAATTCGGCGGCGACATCCGCAACACGACAGGGGATCTGCTGCTCGGCGAAGACTGGATCACCGAAGGCACCGCGACCGATGGGGGCGGGATCTCCAATGACGGCGGCACCCTGGTGATCGAGCGTTCGCTCGTATCGGGCAACCACGCCATCGGCGACGTTGGGGACTCGGGTGGAATCCAGAACTACGGCACCGCCGCCAACTGCGACGGCAGCTGCTTGCCAGGTCAGAAGGCGGTCCTGGCCATCGAAGACTCGACGGTCGCCGACAACGAAGCGGCCGATGGTGGTGGCATCTTCAGCTGGAGCGAAGATGGAGTCAAAGATGAAAACGGGGTGTCGATCATCAACTCGACGATCGCCTATAACAAGACGACAGAAGCCTGCCCCGAAGCATGCGAGCCGTCCAAAGGCGCGGGCCTTCTGGCCACCGACGGTACGATCGATGTGGTGGGCTCGATCGTCGCCTACAACAGCGGGACGGTCGACGGGGAGTACACCCTGAGCAACTGCTCGTTCGAAAATGCGACGATCGACTCCCTCGGCTACAACCTCGAGAACGGGACCGAATGCGGCTTCAAATCCACCGGGGACCTGCAGAATACCCAGCCCGATTTCGGCTCCGGGGAAACGCTGCAGAACAACGGTGGAAATACCGACACCCTCGCTCCCGAACCCACCAGCCCAGCGGTCGACGCGATCCCTGCCGGCGCCCCGTTCTGCGACGGCACCGACCAGCGCGGCATTGCCCGTCCGCAGGGCGGCGGCTGCGACATCGGCGCGGTCGAACTGGTCCCGTTCACGATCGAAGCCACCGAAGGAACCCAGTTCTCTGGCCCGGTCACGGCCAGCCTGACCGAAGGCATCTACACCACCCCCGCGCCCACGATCGAATGGGGGGACGGCACCTCCACCACGGCGGGGACGGTGGACGAAGCGAACTCCACTGTCGGCGGCAGCCACACCTACGCTCGAGCCGGGACCTACGACGGCTCGGTCACCTATCAAAACGACGACGGCTCGGGCACCCACAAGATCGCCTTCCAGGCGAAGGTCGCCGGCGCCGCGCTGAGCGCGACCGGGGTGCCGGTGAGCGCCACCGCGGGCGTGCAGTTCACCGGGACGGTGACAACGTTCACCGACGCCAATCCGGAGAGCGCAGCGTCGGACTTCACGGCAACGATCGATTGGGGCGATGGCACCGCCACCACAGCGGGGACGATCGGCTCCGCGGCTGGCGGGGGCTTCACGGTGACGGGCTCGCATACGTACGCCGCGGGTGGTGCCTATGCGACCAGCATCACGATCAAAGACGTGGGGGGCACCACGGCGACCGCCACGAGCACTGCCACCGTGGCTGGCAAGACCGGCTCCCCTGCGCCGCCGACGCTCATCGCGACCTCGCCGCCAACGGTTCTGACGACGACGAGCGCGGCGTTTACGGCGACGGTGAACCCGGACGGCCTCGAAACCGAGGTGCATTTCGAATACGGCGCGGTCCTGCCGGGCGCGAAAGCGTCGGCGATCACCTACGGCTCTGTGACGACAGACCAACAAGTGGGCTCGGACTTCGCCGACCATAGGGTCACGACGACCGTAACCGGCCTGCTGCCGAACGTCACATACAACGTGCGGGCCGTGGCGACTAACAGCGCCGGCAGTGCGACGGGCCCCAATCAGACCCTCGTGACGCCCCCCGATCCGCCACCGCCACCTCCGGTGCTTGGGCAGTCCGTGAACGTGACGCCCGTGTCGGGGATCGTCTACATAAAGCTGCCGCCGGGCGCCACATTGGCCTCCGCGGCGACGGTCTCACCGTTCTCGCCGTTCGCTCTTGGGGCACAGGCGTCCGAGGCGCTCACGAAGGGGCAGGCCTTCATACCGTTGACCGAGGCGCGTCAGATTCCCGTCGGGTCGGTTCTCGAAACGACTGGAGGTGTCGTGGGTATCACCACGGCCACCACTGCGTCCCAGAAAGGCAAGCTTCAGACTGGGGACTTCGGCGCGGGGATCTTCAAGCTGCTGCAGAACCGCAAGCAGAAGGGCTTGACCGACCTGGACATCGTCGACAACCACAGCGCCAGTCAGGTGTGCGCCACGGTCGGCAAGAGGGGGAAAGCGCTCGCGGCCAAGCTGAGCTCGAAAACGCTCGGCCGGGTCAACGCCAGCGGGCACGGGCACTTCGCCGTGCGCGGGCAGTACAGCGCGGCGACGGTGCGGGGGACCGTCTGGAATGTGAGCAACCGCTGCGAAGGGACGCTCACGCATGTCGTGCGTGGCGTCGTCTCGGTGCGCGACTTTCGCCGTCGTAAGACGATCACGCTGTTCACCGGGCAGTCCTACCTTGCCCGGGGCCCACGCTCCTGAGCTCGGCGCTAGGATCTCGACATTCGTCCACTGCTGCATTTGCGTCCGTGCTCGGCGGCGATCGCCTCCGTCGCGGTGCTCTTCGCGTTGGCGGCTATGGCCACGCTGGCTGCGTCGGCCGAAGCGGCGACGTATACGGTGGGGACGCTTGAAGACCGCACCGGCCTCTGTGAAATCCCTGCTTCCGGTAGCTGCTCGCTGCGGCAGCTGATCACCTACGAGAACAGCCTCCCCGAAACACCCAACCCGCCCGACACGATCGACGTGCCCGCCCCCGAAGGCGAGGCCTTCTACGACCTCTCAGGCGGCCCGCTCACGATCTTCAAAAGCGTCTCGATCGCCGGAGCTGGCGCGCGCAAGGTAAGCATCGACCAGGAGTCGGAGTCCGAAACGGCGAGCCGCGTCTTCCTGGTCGAGCCGGATCCCCGCAACAAAATCGTCCCGACTGTGACCATCTCGGGCGTGTCGATGGTTTTCGGCCGCGCCAACGCCAGCAACGGCTACTACGGCGGGGACATCCTCAACGAGGCCACGCTGACGCTGAACGAAGACGACATCACCGACGGCACGGCCGAAGAAGGCTCGGGCGCCGGCATTTCCAACGATGGCGGCACGCTCACCGTGACGCACTCGCTGGTGGCCAACAACTACAGCACCAACCTCCCCGATGGGGCCGGCGGCGACTCGGGCGGGATCCAGAACGTCGGCCCCAACCCGGTGACCGAAGCCCCCGGGAAGCTGACTGTCCTCGACTCGACGATCGCCGACAACAGCGCCGCGCTCGGCGGCGGCATCTTCAGCTGGGGCGACACTGCCAACACGACCTCGATCGTCGACTCGACGATCGCCGACAACGACGGCGGTGCCCGCAGCAGCGAAGGCGGAGGACTGCTGGCCAGCGAAGGCACGATCTCCGTCGAGAACTCGATCGTTGCGGACAACACCGTCGAAGACTCGCTCACCTCCGAACGCCTACCGTCGAACTGCGCAGACAGCGGCATCTCCTCGCTCGGCCACAACCTCCAGAGTGGGGCCGACTGCGCCTTCACCGCCACGGGCGACCTCAAAGGCGTCGAACCCGGGTTCCTCTCGGACGGCCTGCAGGACAACGGCGGCAACACTGACACCTTCGCCCTGGAAGCGACCAGTCCCGCGGTCGACGCGATCGCCTCGGGCGCCGCGGGCTGCAGCGCCACCGACCAGCGAGGCATTGCGAGGCCGCAGGGCAGCGGCTGCGACATCGGCGCCTACGAGCTCTTCCAGCCGGTCGAGGGGGCAGCAGTTCTCCGAGGTGGTCGGCGCCGCCTCACCACGCAAGGGAACCACGCCCACGATCGACTGGGGAGACGGCACGGCGCCGTCATCGGGCAAAGTCGAAGCCAACACGGGGCAGCTCACCGGCACCCACACCTACGTCAACGAGGGCATCTACGACGGGAGCTTCACCTATACGAACAGCGACGGCAACCCCGAAACCCGCCCGTTCGACGTCAAGGTCCAGGACGCCCCGCTGGCCGCGGTCACCGGGGTGCCCGTGAGCGCCACCGCGGGCGTTGCCGTCAAAGCCAAGGTGGCGACGTTCACCCACGCCAGCCCGGCGGGCGCTGCATCGGATTACACCGCGACGATCACTTGGGGGGATGGCACGGCCAGCACGGCGGGGACGGTCAGCGCCGCGGCGGGTGGAGGCTTCGAAGTCACGGGCTCGCACACCTACGCCGCCGCCGGCAAGTACACGACCAGCGTCGCGATCGATGACGTGGGAGGCGCCAAAGCGACCGCCACGAGCAGCGCGAACGTCGTCGGGCCGCCGATCGTCTCGAACGAGAAGGCTCTCTCGGTCACCGAAACGACGGCCAAGGTCGGCTTCACGATCAACCCGAACGGCGCCGCCACCACCTACGTGGTCGAATACGGGCCGACCACGAGCTACGGCAAGAAGACGGCGCCAGTGGAAATCGGCGCCACCTCAGGTTCGCAGTCGCTGACACAGACGCTCACCGGACTCGAACCCGGCAAGACCTACCACTTCGACGTGGTGGCCACGAACTCGGCTGCGCCGAAAGGCGTGAGCGGCGCAGACCAGTCGTTCACCACCGAATCCAACGCCCCGCTGGATGCGACCGGCAAATCCGTGAGCGGGACGGCCGGCGTGAAACTCAGCGCCACGGTGGCGACGTTCACCGATGCGGACCCGAACGGGGTGGCGTCGGACTACACCGCGAGCATCGGTTGGGGCGATGGCACGGCGAGCACGGCGGGAACGGTCAGCGCCGCGGCCGGCGGGGGCTTTGAAGTCAAGGGCTCGCACACCTATGCCGCCGCCGGCCGGTACACGACTACCGTCACGATCGACGACGTCGGGGGCGCCAAAGCCACCGCGACGGGCAGCGCCAATGTGGTCGGCCCGCCGGTCGTCTCGAACGTGAACGTCGTTTCGGTCACCGAAACGACCGCCACGGTCGGCTTCGAGATCGACCCCGACGGCGCTGATACGACCTATGTGATCGAGTACGGACCGACCACGAGCTACGGCCAGCAGACAGCACCGGTGGACATCGGCGCCACTCCCGGTACGCAGTCGCTGACGCGGACGCTCACCGGACTCGAACCCGACAGGGTCTACCACTTCAACGTGCTGGCCACCAACTCGGGGGTGCCCGGGGGAGTGGGCGGCGGCGACCAGCCGTTCACCACCGGGCAGCCGAGCCCGCCCATTGCCCCACCTGCCACCTTTACCAAGCCGCCCCCCGCGAGCGCAGAACCCAAATCGGGCGTGCTCGGCTTCCAGGCAACGCAGGCGCCGCTTCCGCCACCGGTACTTGGCAAGACCGTGAACGTTACGCCGGTGTCGGGGACCGTCTACGTCGAGCTGCCGCCCGGCGCCACATTGGCTTCACTCTCAACGGCTTCGCTTGCGACGTTCTCGCCGTTTGCGCTGGGGGCGCAGGCGTCCGAGGCGCTCGCCAAGGGGCAGGCGTTCGTGCCGTTGACCGAGGCGCGTCAGATTCCCGTCGGGTCGATCCTCGAAACGACTCATGGCGTGGTGGGTATCACCACCGCCACCACCGCGTCCCCGAATGGCAAGCTGCAGTCCGGCAACTTCGGGGCCGGGATCTTCAAGCTGTTGCAGGCGCGCACGCAGAAGGGTCTGACCGACCTGGACATGATCGACAACCGCAGTGCCCGCCAGGTCTGCGCCACGGTTGGCAAGGGTAAGGCCCTCGCGACCAAGCTGAGCTCGAAAACGCTCGGCCGGGTCAACGCCAGCGGGCACGGGCATTTCGCTGTGCAGGGGCAGTACAGCGCGGCGACCGTGCGGGGGACGGTTTGGAGTGTCGTCAACCGCTGCGAAGGGACGCTCACGCATGTCACGCGCGGCGTCGTCTCGGTGCGGGACTTCCGGCGCCGTAAGACGATCACGCTGTTCACCGGGCAGTCCTATCTGGCCCGGGGCCCCGTCAAACGGCGCTGATCGAGCCGGACCTAGCCGGGGATCCGGGCTTGGAAGTGGTCTGGGCCGATCCGCGCGGTCCGGTCCTTGCCCGCGGACGGGGCCGGCTCAAGCAGGGACGATCCGTGACCGGCGCGCACCGAGGCTGGGCATCGCCTCGCTGTCGGCTTCGATCGCGCTGACGACGAGCTCGGCGAACAGTGCCGCACGCTCGGCGTCGTCGGGCCCGTAGTGCCCGCCGTCGCGGCGGTCGAGCAACGACAGCACGCCGATTGGACGCCCGAGGCGGATCAGCGGGACGACCAGCATCGTGTAGGGGACGTGGCCGGTACCGGCCGCGATGCGGGACGCGAAGCGGAGATCGGTGCGGCATTCGGGAACTGCCAGCGGCTGCCCGTTTTCGACTACGCTGCCGGCGAGGCCGTGACCGGGGGGCAGTCGTACACCCACGATCTCCCGCGCTCCCGCGCCCCACGCCGACTGGTAGACCAGCTCGCGAGTGTTGCCGTCGGTCAACGCGATCGACGACGCGGCGGCCCCGAACACACCGGCGGCGGTACGCGCGATCCCCTCCATCAGGCTGCGCCGCGCGGCCGGCGCCTCGATCGAGATGGTCAGCGACCCGCCGATCGTGGGCTGCGCATGACCCCGGGGCTGGGTGTGGCTGCCAAGCGCTCGGGCGAAGGCGGAGATCGAGGCAACGCGCCGTTCGGGCACCATCTCCAGACCGGCCTTCACCGCGTCGGCGATCTCGGGGGGGACGTCGGGGGCGAGCTCGCGCAGCTCGGTTGGGCTGGCGTATACCGGGGGGCGCCCGACGATCAGCGTCCACAACGTGGCGGCCAGCCCGAAGACGTCGCTGCGCGGGGAGACCGAGCCACCGGCGAATACCTCCGGTGCCATGTAGCGCGGCGTGCCGACTCCCACCGTGCCTTCGTCCTCTTCATCGTCCTGGAGCAGGCGGGCGATCCCGAAGTCGACCAGCACGATGCCGTCCTCGCCGAGGATCAGGTTGTGAGGCTTGACGTCGCGGTGCACGATCTGCTGGTCGTGTACGTACTCGAGCGCCTCACAGCTCTCGCGGGCGTAGTCGAGCGCCTGCTCGAGCGGCAGCCCCGGATTGCCCTTCTGCGCCAGCAGGGCGTGCAGATCGGTGCCCTCGACCAGCTCCATCACCAGGTACTGGCCGCGCTCGTCGGCAAAGTGGTCGGTGACCTCGACCACGCGCGGGTGGCGCAGCAGCGACAGCAGCTGTGCCTCGACCTCGAAGCGCTCGGCGTGGCGGGTGTTGGTGACGTGCTTGATCGCCGCGGCCGCGCCGGTGTGGGTGTCCCGGCCGCGGTAGACCGCGCCCATCGCGCCGCTGGAGATCGGCTGGCCGACGGTGTAGCGGTCGGCCAGCAAGAGCCCCTGCGGCAGTACGAAGCGTGACGGGTCATCCATCTTGATGGCCAGCGTAACGCAGCCTTCGGCTTACGCCGTCATCCGGTGTTCCCGCATAGGCGCCGTGGAATGGTCGGCGACCGGGAACTCGGGTAGCGTTCGGCGTGGGTGAATCGATGAAACGCAAGCGCAGGCGCGCCGGGGCGGCACGCACGCGCCAGCTGCGGCGGGTGTTGCTGGCGGCCGTCGCGCTGGGCGCCACGGGCCTTGCGATCGTCGCCTACGAGACCAACCTGCTGCGCTCGCTCGAACTGAGCACGGTCAACACCCGCTTCTCGGTCCGCGGCAACCGACGGCCGCCGGCGAACATCGTGCTGGTTGAGATCGACGAACAGACCTTCGACGAACTGGACCTGCAGTGGCCCTTCCCACGTCGCGTGCACGCCAAGGTGATCGAAGACATCGCCCGCGACCACCCGAAGGTGATCGCCTACGACGTTCAGTTCAGCGAGGCCAGCGCCTGCCCGCTGTCAACCAAAGGCACCCAGCCGCCGCCGGGCGAGTGCCCGCAGGCGCGCAGCGATGAGACCGCGCTGCTGGAAGCGCTGAACAACGCCGACGGGCGCACCGTGATGACCACCACCGAAACCGAAGGCAACGGGAAGACGAGGTTCCTCGGCAGCGAAGGCAACGCGCTGTTGAGCGAAGTGGGTTCGCGGCCGGCCAACGGGTTGCTGCCGACCGATCCGGGCGGCGTCCTGCGACGCGTCAGTTTCTCGGTCGGCGGGCTGAAGACGCTCGCGGTGGCGAGTGCGGAAGTCGCCGACGGGCATCGCGTCCACGCGAGCGTGTTCGACGGGGGCCCCGCCTGGATCGACTACTACGGGCCGGAAAACAGCTTTCGCCGCGTGTCGTTCTCGACGGTCTATCTCGGCCACGTGCCGCGCGGCTTCTTCCACGACAAGATCGTGGTCGTCGGCCCCTCGGCGCCGACGCTGCAGGACATCCACCCGACCTCGACCGCCCGACAGATGCCAGGTGCCGAAGTCCAGGCGAGCGCGATCGCGACGGTGCTGCGGGGCCTGCCGCTGCGCTCCTCGGCGGCGTGGCTGGATCTGGCGCTGATCGTGCTGCTGGGCTGCGCCACACCGCTGGCCACGCTGCGATTCGGCTCGATCGCCACCGTCGGACTGGCCGTCGGACTCGCCGCGGTGTTTACGGTGGGCGTGCAGGTCGCCTTCGACAACGGGCACGTCGTCTCGTTTGTCTACCCACTCGGGGCGCTGATCCTCAGCGCGGCGGGGGCGCTGTCGGTGCAGCTGGTGACGGTCGCCTTCGAGCGCGAGCGGGTGCGCGACCTGTTCTCGCGCTTCGTGCCCGAGAACGTCGTCGACGAGGTGCTGGCAAGCGCGGGTGGGGAACTGCGCCTCGGTGGGGTGCAGCGCGAGGGCACCGTGATGTTCACCGACCTGCGCGGCTTTACTTCGTTCGCGGAAACGCTAACGCCCGACCGCGTGATCGAAGTGCTCAACCGCTACCTGAGCGAGATGAGCGATGCGATCCTCGACCACGGCGGCACGCTGGTCGCCTACATGGGGGACGGGATCATGGCCGTGTTCGGGGCGCCGATCGTGCAGACCGACAACGCCGACCGTGCGCTCTCCACGGCCCGCGAGATGCTCGCCGTGCGCCTGCCTCGCTTCAACGAATGGCTGCGCGAACAGGAGCTGGGCGAGGGGTTTCGCATGGGCATCGGCCTAAACTCGGGGCGGGTGATGTCGGGCAACGTCGGCTCCGAGCGGCGCGTCGAGTACACGGCGGTGGGCGACACCACGAACGTGGCGGCGCGCATCGAGCAGCTCACCAAGGGGACGCCCCATCAGCTGATGCTCTCGGGGGCCACCAAGGAGGCGCTCACCGCGCAACCCGACGATCTCGCGTTCGTCGATGAGATCGAGTTGCGCGGCCGGCGAGCGGCGATCGCGATCTGGGCGCTCGCCGAGGAGCCGGAGGTGCTGGCGACGGGGTCCCCGTCGGCCGATCAGCTTGCGGAGGGCCTGCCGGAGCAGTCCGCGGCCGATCAGCCTGAGACCGTGTAGCCGGCCTGGCTCAGGGCCGCAAGGGCGCTCGTCGTGCGGGCGCCGTCACTGCCGATCGCGTGCTGAGCACGCGCGTAGGCGGCTTCGTTACCGGCGCGCGCAGCGGTGGCCAGCGCGGCGTAGTCGCGGCCGAGCGCCGCCAGCGAGGCGGCGAGGTTGGCGTTGATGCTCTGCACAGCCGGGCTGACGGAGAGCTTGGCGAGCGCGCGCGACGCAGTGGTGTAGGCCGCGGCCAGCTGCGAGGCCGCGGCCGCCTGTGCGGCGGCGCTCGACGCGGCGCTCAGGTGGGCGGTGCCGGTGTTGACGGCGTTGTTCAATGTGCCGAAGATGCTCCCCAGTGCGCTCGCATACTGCTGGCTGGGAGCCAGTCCAAACGCGGTGGTGCCGTTCAGCTTCAAGGTGGCCGCGATCTGCGCGCATTGCGACCCCGACGCGGTGGCTGTTGAGCCCAAGCAGGCAATCGTTACGACGCCGCCCGTGGTGGGCACGGTGTAGAGCGTCAGCGGCGAGGCGAGGCCGTGCACCGAGAGCCCGCTGTAGCGGTACGCCTCATAAGCGCCAAGCCGCACCGCCTCGGGATGGGGCAGTGTGCCGTGGAGGGCGGCGGTGAACGACGCGGGCAGCAGCGACGGCCCGGAGGCGCCCACCTCGCCGGCAAGCAGGCGCTGGCTGGAGGAGGCCGAGTAGGTGCTGGAGGCGCCGGCCGCTGCGCCGGTGCTCAGCGCGAGCGGCTGTGAGAAGGTGAGCCCAGGCACCGTGGGGGCGCCCCCGAGCCGCTGCCAGCTGGAGGGAAAGGAGAGTTCGACGTAGCCAGCCGACGCCGAGTCGGTGAAGGCCGATCCGGAGCTGCCGGAGCTCCCGCCCAGCAGCAGGCCGGCGACGAGCGCGAGCACGGCAGCGACGATCAGCACCGGTAGATATCTTCTGTTGGGGGCACCGGGTGCGGCACGTGTGCCGGGTGGGGTGTCCGTGCCGGGCTGTCCCCCCGCGGCCGGGGCCCCGGCCGCGGGGCGCGCGCCGGCAGGTGCACCACGCTTGCTGCCGGATGGGGGCGCGGCCTCCGGCGCCGTCACGGCAGCCGCGGCGAGGCGAGTCGCACCGGGGTCGCCCTGCGCGGCCGTATGCGGTGCGCGCGTCGGGCTGCCGACTGCCGGGCGCAGGCGTGTCGCGTCGGTGGCGGCGGGCGCGGAGGACTCCGCCGGTGCGGCGCCCAGCGCTCGCCGCGCCTGCAGCATCAGCTCGCCGGCCGAGGCCGGCCGGTCGTCGGGATCCTTCGCCATTCCACTCGCGATTACCTCGTCCATCGCCGTGGGGATGTCGGTGCGCATCTGCGAGAGGCGCGGCGGGGGCTCGGTGAGGTGCGCGAGCAGGGCCCGCTCTTCGGTCGAACGTTCGAACGGCACCTGGCCGGTGAGGCACTCGCAGAGCACGGCCGTGAGTGCGTACACATCGCTGCGACCCATGGCGCGCCCGCCGCGGGCCTGCTCGGGGGAGATGTAGTCGATCGTGCCCACGAACTGGCCGGTTTCGGTCATCGCGTCGTCGTCGTTGCCCTTGGTCAGCCCGAAGTCGGCGAGATAGGCGTGGTCGCCGGCGCCGACCAGCACGTTCTGAGGCTTGACGTCGCGGTGGATCAGCCCCTTCGCGTGCGCTGCGTCGAGCGCCTCGGCCACCTGTGTGAGCAGGCGCAGCGCCCGGCGATCGTCGAGCTGGCGGCGCAGGATCAGATCCTTGAGCGTGGGGCCCTCGACCATGCGCATCGCGAGGAACAGCCGGTTGTCGGTCTCGCCGGCCTCATACACCGTGACGATGTGGGGGTGGTCGAGGGCGGCCTGCAGCAGGCCCTCGCGGCGGAAGCGCTCGCGGAAGGCGGGGTCGGCGCTGAGCTCGGCGGTGAGCAGCTTCAGTGCCACCACCCGCTCCAGCGACAGCTGGGTGGCGCGGTAGACGGTGCCCATCCCGCCCTCGCCGAGCCGGCCGTCGATGCGGTAGCCCGCTACGACCGTCGGATTGTCAAGCGAGTCCACTGGTGGCCCCTCCGCAAAGTGCCAATCGATTCACAGGATGTACCACCAGATCACGGGTCGCTGTCATCGATGGGCGGTTACGCACGTATCGGGACTAGCCAACGAGTACCGGGCCGCTGCTTTTGCCGCCGCTCGGCGTCGACGATTTGGAGGGCGTGCTGGGAGTGGGAGTGGGAGTGGGGGTCGAGGTCGATTCCGGGGTCGTGGCCGGAGTGGGAGTGCTCGCCGGCGCGGGCGTGGAAGCCGGGGCCGAAGTGGTTGCATGCGGCGGGCGATGCAGCGCCGGCGGGGTGGCGGGCGCTGCGATGGCGGAGACATGCGCCGGCGTGGTGGACACCACCATCGGGGCGGGCAGCGGCGCCGCCTGCGTGCTGCTCGCCGTCGCCTTGCGTACTCCGAAGCTCGCGCCGAACACCACCAGCACCACGATCAGCGCCGCGATCGCCGCGCGTCCGCGCGAGGGCGGCGAGGCGGGGCTCACGTGCGGCGCTCGGCCATCGACGGCGGCAGCGCCCGGTTATTGGCGGAGCGCTTGGTCATTCGCAGCGCTCGGGCCGTTTCGAGCCCGCTGCCAGGCAACGCTGGACCTTGGTGAAGTTGGCGTGCCCGATCTTGTATTCGATGTACGCGCCGATCTCGTTCTTGGCGGTTACGTAGATCTTCAGGGCGGAGCCGTTGGGCAGCACCGCCCCGTGCAGCCCGGGGAAGCCGAGCGAGCGAGCGGTCTTGGCCTGGGCACGGCAGCCCCGCGTGCAGCGCACTTCGACGTGGGCCTTCTTCGGCGCGCTGACGGCGAGGTTCACGACGCGCACTCCGCCGGAGAGCGGCTGCGCGGTAAGCGTTGCTTCGGCCTGCACGCGCTTGAGCTGGACGACGTAATCGAACAGGAACTCGAGGTTGCCACCGGCCGATTCCACTCCGCCAAGCTGGATCGTGTACGACTTTCCGGCTTCGACGTTGGCGAACAGTTCACCGGCCATCGTGGGCTGGTTGATCGCACACTTGCGCTGGCCGTTTTCGGGCAGCAGCGTCGTGGGGTTGTACGGCATCACCGCCATCACCGTGCCGAAGGAAGCCGAGGTGCGGATTCTCACCAGCCCGTTGGCGTCGGGGTAGAAGTCGTACCAGATCGTCTTGCTCTCGCTGACGCCGTTGCAGCCCGTCAGCTCGGCGGGCCCGGGCTGGGGGCTGAGGATGTTCGACTGGACCGTCGCCGCTGTCGTGTTGCGTTCGTCGCGCAGGGTTTCGGTACGGTTGAGAGGGGTCCCGGGATGGTGCGGGGTACTCGGTTCGTTGAGGTTGAGCGCATCCCGGTAGTTGTCGTTGATTGGCGGCACGGTCGTCGGCGCCGCGGCGGTTGCCGCCATCGCTGTCGTGGCCCCGAACGCCAGCAGCGTCGTCGACATTACGAGCGCGATCGTACGCCAGGAGCGTCTGTGTGTTGCCCGTATCAAAATGCACCTCGCCTCATTGCTTGACTGCATCATAGATCCCACGGGTACACTCGTGCCGCGCCATAGAGCAAGAGCACGAGGGGGAGCCACCCGAACCGATCTGCGACCAAAATGGCAAGACGCCTCAAGACCTGCAACCCTGCCAGCGTGTATATGACCACTGCGATCGAGGCCCTACCAAGGTGGCAGGCGTGAGTGACGAGCCCGAGCACAGGGAGCCGGGCGCGACGGGCGAGGCTCCCGACCCGCTGATCGGCGTCACCGTCGGGCGCTACCGGATCGAGTCGCTGCTGGAGGTTGGCGGCATGGGGCGCGTGTACCGGGCGATCGGCGCCGAGGGCGAGTTGGTGGCGCTCAAGTTGGTGCGGAGCGATCTCGCCGAAGACAGCATCTTTCGCAAGCGCTTCGAGCGCGAGGCGATGATCGCCCAGCAGGTGAAGAACCCGCACGTGGTGCCGGTCCTCGACACCGGCGAACACGAGGGCGTGCCCTATCTCTCCCAGCGCTTCATCGAGGGCGGCTCGCTGGAGCAGAAGCTGAAGCGCGAGAGCCGGCTCGACGTGCCGACGACGCTCAAGCTCTGCGCTGAGGTCGCGGACGGCCTGGACGCGCTGTTCGCCGGCGGGATGGTGCACCGCGATGTGAAGCCCGCCAACGTCCTGCTCGACCTGGACGGCACGGCGCTGATAACCGACTTCGGGCTGGCGAAGGACAGCGAGGGCACCAACCTCACGCGGCCCGGCCAGGCGCTGGGTTCGCTGGACTACATGTCGCCCGAGCAGATCCGCGGCGAGGCGGTGAGCGCGGCAACCGACGTGTACGCGCTCGGATGCGTCATCTGCCAGTGCCTCAGCGGGACGCCGCCCTTCGCCGATCGCAAAGGCATGCGAATCCTGTGGGCGCAGCTCCAGGACGAGCCGCCTGACCCCTGCGCCGAGGTGCCCGATGCGCCGCCCGCGTTGGGGGCGGCGGTGCTGCGCGCGCTCGCGAAGGCTCCCGCCGAGCGTCCGCAGAGCGCCGGCGAGTACGCGCGCCTGCTGCACGAGGCGGTCGGTCCGGCGCCTCTATCCGGGGGGTAGCGCTGCTACCGATCCGTGTCGGGCTCCGCTTGAACCGCCTGCCAGCGCCCGTCCTCGAGGACTAGACGCACCGTCTGGCCGCCCTCGCCGAGTGCGATCTGCGCCTCGCGGGCATCGAAATCGACCTCCAGCCTGAGCGATAGCGGCGGAGTCTGGTCGCTCGGAATGGTCGTCGACGGCGGGGTGTTCTGCTCGGCGGCGGGTGCAGGCGCAACGACGGGGCTGCTGGCGAAGACGGTCGGGGAGTGGCGATCGGGGATCGGCGGACCGGTCGCCTCGGGGGCCGCCTCCGCGGGCTGCGGCTGCACGATCGCTCTGACCACCAGCGTTGTGGCGCCAGCCTCGATCGAGTCGCCGAGCGTCAGCAGACGAGGGCTCTGGATCTGCAGTCCGTTGATGAATGTGCCGTTGGAGGAGCCGAGATCCTCGATCGCATAGTCGCCGGTGGCTTCACGCGAGATGCGGGCGTGCTGGCGGGATATCTCCTCGTCCTCGGAGAGCCGGCCGGCTCCCTCGGCGTGGCGCCCGATCACCAGCTCGTCGTCGACGACGATCGTGTCGCCGGTGGCGTTGCCGCTGATCACCTCCAGGCGAAGGTAGGTGGAGCCGGTGCTCATCGCAGCACCGTAGCGATTGCCGAAGTCGGATCCTGCTCGCCGCGCTCGGCCCGGATCACGTGCATGACCGCGTTGATCAGGGCCAGATGCGTGAAGGCCTGGGGGAAGTTGCCCAGGTGGCGGCCGGTGCGGGGATCGATCTCCTCGGCGTACAGCCCCAGCGCGGAGGCGTGGGAGATGAGCTTCTCGCACAGCGCCCGCGCGCGCTGGAGCTCGCCGATCTCACACAGCGCGGATACCAGCCAGAAGGAGCAGATCGTGAACGAGCCCTCCTCGCCGGTGAGCCCGTCGTCGGTGTCGGCGACGCGGTAGCGCAGCACGAGGTCGTCCTCGGTGAGCTCGTCGGCGATCGCGAGGACGGTGGCCACGATGCGCGGGTCCTCGGCCGGGAGGAAGCGCACGAGCGGCGCCAGCAGCAGTGAGGCGTCGAGCGCGGTGGTGCCGTAGTGCTGGGTGAAGACACCGCGCTCGTCGACCCCGTGCGCGCAGATGTCGGCGTGGATCTCCTCGGCCGCCACTTGCCAGCGCTCGGCCCACTCGCCGTCGTCGCGCAGCTGCGCCAGGCGGGCCCCGCGGTCGGCGGCGACCCAGCACATCAGCTTGGAGGAGGTGAAGTGCTGTGGCTCGCCGCGGACCTCCCAGATCCCGCAGTCGGGTTCGCGCCAGTGATCGAGCGCGCCGGCGACCTGGCGCTTGATGATTGGCCACAGCCGGTCGGGCAGCTGGTCGCGCGAGCGGGTGTGCAGGTAGATCGAGTCGAGCACCGCACCCCACACGTCGTGCTGGCGCTGGCGGTAGGCGCCGTTGCCGATCCGCACCGGCCGCGCGCCGCCGTAGCCGGAGAGATGGTCGAGCTCCTGCTCGTCCAGGCGGCTCTCGCCGCCGATCCCGTACATGATCTGCAACTCGCCCTCCTCGGCCTCGGCGAGATCGGCGACGAAGTAGAAGAAGTCGTTGGCCTCCCAGTCGAAGCCGAGGGTGTAGAGCGCCCACAGCATGAAGGTGGAGTCACGGATCCAGGTGTAGCGGTAGTCCCAGTTGCGTTCGCCGCCGAGGGTCTCGGGCAGGGAGGTAGTGGCCGCCGCAACCATGGCCCCGGTGGGGGCGTAGCTCAGCCCCTTGAGCGTTAGCGCGCTGCGCTGCAGGTACGTGCGCCAGGGATGGTCGGGGAAGGCGCCCTGCTTGAGCCACTCCTGCCAGTGATGGGCAGTGCGCACGAGTCGCTCGTTGGCCTCCACGCAGGTCGTGGGCAGCGGGTGCTCGGACCAGCCCAGTGCAGCGAATCCGGCCTCCCCTTCACGCAGGATCGTGCGCGCGCGGGCGCGCGGCCCCTCGAACCCGAGATTCATGTCGGTGACCAGTTGGAGCTTGAGGTCCATGCCCTCCGAGCCGGCCGTCGCCTCGTTGTAACCGGGGCCGGTGTAGGACCATTCGGCGGCGAGGCCGCCGTAGTCGAAGACCGGTTCGCAGTCGAGGTGGATCTCGGCCCACCCCTGCACGCAGAAGACCGTCCGCAGCAGCACGTGGTCGGCGTCGTAGTCGGTGGGGGAGCGCCGGTGAGTACGCGAGCGCTCCTGGTTGTGGTACCAGGGCCCGATGCACAGCACGTCGCGGACCACCACCCACCCTGTGCGCGTCTCCCAGCTGGTCTCCAGCACCAGTGTGCCCGGCAGGTAGCGCACCGCGCCGGGCACAGTCACGCCGGCCGGTCCCAGTCGAAAGCCGCCGGCGTCGCGGTCGAGCATCGAGCCGAACACGCTCGGCGAGTCCAGGCGCGGCAAGCACATCCACTCGACGTTGCCGCTCGGCGCGATCAGCGCGCACGTCTCGCAGTCCGACAGAAAGCCGTAGTCGGCGATCGGTGGAAATGGGCTCCCCGGGCTGCTGTGAGGTAGGGCGTTCACCGCGCCAAGGCTACAGGGGCCCACGTCAGAACCTCTGGGGCCCACCCCCAGCGCCCCGTGGCGGGGAGGCGCGAGCAGAGTTGCGGGGCTAAGGCGCGCTTGGCCATGGGGCTGGAGGCGGTGGGCCGCGGGCGTCGGGCGGGCGGGGCCGGATAGGCTCTGGGTGGATGACCTGGGTCGAAGTCTTCATTGTGTTTGTGATGTCGCATCTGGTCGGGGACTATCTCCTGCAGACCAACTGGCAGGCCCTTCACAAGCGTGGCGGTCTGGAACGTGGAGCATCAGACGCGCGCCGCGCGCTGTTCACCCACGTGACCCTCTACACGCTCTGCTTCATCCCCGCACTGGTGGTGGCCGATCTCGGCGTGGAATTGGTGTGGGTGATCCCCGCGATCTTCATTCCCCATCTCATCCAGGACGACGGCAGGCTGCTGCACGCCTACATGAAGGGGGTCAAGCGGCTGGATCCGAAGGAAAACCTGGCTGTGTCGATCGCCGTCGACCAGACGTTTCATCTGCTGGCGCTGCTCATCCTTGCGCTGGTGATCGGCTCCTGAGAGCCGGGATCGCTCCCCCACTCGCCGTTCTCCTCGGCGCTGGCGTCAGTCGGCGAGCTGCGGGGTGGGCTCGCCCCGCGCGATCCGCCGTCGCTCGGTGGCGGCGACCATCCGGAACTCCGGGATGCACGAGCCGCGCGCCAGCCGGCGTGGCAGCAGTGGCCGGGTGCCACGCGAGGTGGCGAGCAGCGCCGCGCACGCCGCCTCGTGAAGAGGAGTGCAGCGCAGGCCGTACAGTGCGCGCACACGCGGGGGCAGCGAGCACAGCATCACCAGGTCGTGGACGCGCTTGCCCAGCTGGCGACTGGCAGGCATCGGAATCGCGAAGGCCGAGGCATAGCCCATATAACGGGCCTCCTCGGTCAGGTGGAGGTCCTCGGCGGCCAGCTGGCGCTCGTACCACGCGCGAAAATCGCCGTAGGTAGCGGGCGCGGACTCCGCGGGCATCCCGAACAGCTCGGCAAAGCGCACATAGTCCCGCCACAACGCCTCCCGCTCGAAATCGCTCATGCGGCGTACCAGCCGCTCGTAGAACCACTCGGCCGAGTCGGCGATCACCGCCACCGTCCATAGCATCAGTTCAGGGTCGACGGCCGAGTAAGGAGTGCCGGCCGGGTAGTGAGGCCCGGCGTCCTGCGGGAGCTCGCCGACGACGCGCTCATGCATGCGCTGCACGGCCTCCAGCACGCGATCGGCCTCCGCCCGGGTACCGAAGAAGACGGCCTCGAACATCTCGCCGGTGTGCGAGAGGCGGCGGAAGGGTGTGCTCTTGTTGCGCGTGTGCGTGCTCGTGCCCACATAGTTGAGGGGCTTCACAGCGCCGACGCACAGCGCGCGCTGTCCGTAGAGGAGGCCCACCGCCTTCTCCTCATGGACCCGGCGAAGCATCGATGTGCCCCGTGGAAAGTACCCCTCCGGCATCGTCTGGCCACCGTACCAGGCGCCTTATACCGTGGGCAGCGAGTACTTGCGCGTCTTCGGCGATTGCTCCAGCAGCCCGACCTCCACGAGCGTGATCACGTAGCGGTGAATCGTGCTGGCACTGATCTGCAGCCGATCGGCGATCTCCATCAGCCCCAGCGTCGGCTCGTCGGGGCCGAAGCAGGTCAGGATCGCCAGGCCCCGCAGCAGCGAGCGCGACAGCCGGCGGTCGTCGTAGGTAGGCATGCCGCTTTCATCGGCGCGGCTCAGCGCGGCCGAGATCAGTGCGGCGAAGCCGGGGGCTCGCCCGGGGTCGGCGGCGTGGACGATCTCCTCGATCTGTCCGGGGGAGAGTGTGATCGAGATCTGTGGTTCGGTGGCCATGGCGCAATCCTCGCAGATGCTGCGGACGATTGTCTGCGTCATCCACATTGTTGGGTCGCCATCGATGAGTTGGGAACTTCGTGGCTATCTTTGGGGAGTGGGCCAGATCGACGTCACCTACTTCAACGACCCCGGCTGTCCGTGGGGCTACTCGATCGGCCCGGCGCTCGCGGTCCTGCACTGGCGCTACGGCGCGCAGCTGCGCTGGCGGCTGGTGACGATCGGGCTTGCGGAGGACCCCGATCGGTACGTCAAAAGCGGCTACACGCCCACACATTCGGCGCTCGGCCAGCTGATGTACCGCGCGCGTTACGGGATGCCGTTTGCATCGATGCCACGAGCGCGCGTGCTGGGCACTGGGCGCGGGTGTCGGGCGATCGTGGCCACGCGGCTGCTCGATCCCGAGCGCGAGTTGGCGGTGTTGCGGGCGCTGCAGTTCGGGTGGTTCACGACGACGCTGCTGCTGGATGAGGACGAGGGGATCGCACAGGCGCTCGCGCACGTGGAGGGACTCGACGTCGGCGCGGTCGTGGGGATGCTCGACGACCCACGCGTGACCGAGGCGTATGAGGCCGACAAGCTCCAGACGCGCCAGGCGGAGGGCGGGCCAACCCACTTCCAGGGCAAGGCGCGCCAGACCGATGGGCCGGTGCGCTACTCGGCACCCTCGCTGATCTTCGCTGCCGGAGCGGGATCGGCCGGCGAGCGGCGCATGGAGGCCGGGGGCTTTCAGACGATCGAGGCCTACGACGTGCTGATCGCCAACCTCGATCCGTCCCTCGCGCGCGAGGCCCCGGCGGAGACGCCGCTGCCGGCGCTCGAGCGGTTTCCCGACGGCCTCGTCACGCAGGAGGTGGCGGCGATCATGGCGCCGGGCAACAACCCCCCCGACCGCACCGCCGCCGAGCGGGCGCTGATCGAGCTGGTCGGGGATGGGCGCGCGCGGCGCACTGCCCTGGGTGACGACGCACTGTGGCAGCCGGCTTGACGCCGCCGAGCCGGTCGCTCCCGAGGACTCGGGCGGCTGACCGCTCGGTGGACTTGCGGGCGCGTCAGGCTCGCGCCCCCCACCCATCGCGGCGGTAGGTAGCCTCCAACGCTCGATGAGCACCACAGTCACACTCCCCGACGGCAACGCTCTGGAGCTTCCCGACGGCGCCACCGGCGCCGATGCGGCCGCGGCGATCGGCGCCGGCCTCGCGCGCGCGGCGCTGGCGGTGGAGATCCGCGGTGTGGATGGCGCAGCCGCGGGAGAGGGGGGCGCGGCCTCCGAAATGCGCGACCTCTCACGGCCGTTGCCGGACGGCGCCTCGATCGCGATCCTCACCGCGCGCTCCGAAGGCGAGGAGCCGCTGCGGCTGATCCGCCACGACGCCGCGCACGTGCTCGCCGCCGCCGTGATGGAGCTCTACCCGGGCGTGAAGATCTCGATCGGGCCGGCGATCGAGCAGGGCTTCTACTACGACTTCGAGTTTCCCGACGGGGTGAGCGTCTCCGAGGCCGACTTCCCGGCGATCGAAGAGCGGATGCGCGCGCACGTGAAGGCTGCGGAGCCGTTTGAGCGCGAGGAGGTGTCTACCGCCGACGCTCGTGCGCGCTTCGTGGCCGCGCGGCAGGATTACAAGGTGGAGCTGATCGACGATCTCGTGCGAGCTTCCCAAAGCATCGGGGATGGGAACGGTGGGAAAGATGGTGCGGCAGGTGGCAAGCTCGGCGGCAAGGGGGACGCCGGCGTTGGCGGGCGCGGGGAGGCGACGCTGGAAACAGTTTCGCTGTACACCAACGGCCCCTTCATCGACCTCTGCCGCGGCCCGCACGCGCCCTCCACGAAGACGGTGGGCGCGTTCAAGCTCCAGTCGGTGGCGGGTGCTTACTGGCGGGGCGACTCCACGCGCACCATGCTCACCCGCATCTACGGCACGGCGTTCTTCTCGAAGGCCGACCTGGAAGCGCACCTGGAGCGCCTAGAGCAGGCGCGCGCTCGCGACCACCGCAAGCTGGGACGAGAGCTCGACCTCTTCCAGTTCTCCGAGCTCGCGCCCGGCAGCCCGATCTGGAAGCCGGCGGGCATGGTGATCTGGAATGCGCTCACCGAGCTGTGGCGGGAGGAGAACCTCCGACGCGGCTACCGCGAGGTGAAAACGCCGATCCTGTGGGACGCCAGCCTGTTCAAGCAGTCCGGCCACTGGGACACCTACCGCGAGCACATGTACTTCGTCGACGTCGACGAGCGCCAGATGGGCCTCAAGCCGATGAACTGCCCCGGTCACGTCCAGATCTACAAGGATGAGCGACACTCCTACCGCGACCTGCCGATCCGCTACTCCGAGCAGGGGCTGGTCCACCGCCACGAGCTCGCGGGCGTGCTGCACGGGCTGATGCGCGTGCGTCCGATCACCCAAGACGACGCGCACATCTTCTGCACCGAGGAGCAGGTGCAGGAGGAGGTCGTGGAGTGCCTGCGCTTTGGCTTTCACCTGTACCGGCTGTTCGGCTTCGAGCCGCGCCTTGAGCTGTCGACCCGTCCCGAGAAGCGCATCGGCGGGGAGGAGATGTGGGACCGCGCCGAGGCCGCGCTGGCGGGCGCGCTGCAGGCCGAGGGCTTGGAGTATGAGTTGAACCCCGGCGATGGCGCCTTCTACGGGCCCAAGATCGACCTGCACATGACCGACTCGATCGGGCGCTCCTGGCAGCTTGGCACCGTCCAGCTCGACTACTCGATGCCCGAGCGCTTCGAGCTGCACTACACCGGCGCGGACAACGCCGAGCACCGGCCGGTGATGATCCATCGCGCGCTGCTGGGCTCTTTCGAGCGCTTTATCGGCATCCTGATCGAGCACTACGCGGGCGAGCTGCCGCTGTGGCTGGCGCCCGTGCAGGCGATCGTGCTGCCTGTCTCGGATCGCTTCAACGAGTACGGCGCCTCGGTGCGGGAGCGCCTGCGTGAGCGAGGCCTGCGCGTCGAGCTCGACGATCGCTCGGAGTCGATCGGTCGCAAGGTGCGCGACGCCGAGCTGCGCCGCATCCCGCACATGCTCATTGTCGGGGGGCGGGAGGCGGGGGAGGGCACGGTGTCGGTGCGCACCCGTTCTGGCGTAGGCGAGCACGGTGTACGGGAGGTCGGCAGCGCCTCGGTGGAGGAGCTCGCTGAGCGGCTGGTGGCAGATGGGCGACGGCGCGCGTCTTCGCCGTCGCCCATGGAGCAGAAAGACACCATGGAGCAGAAGGACACATAACTGCTCGCCGCCGGGCCCACGGGGGCGTAGTTGGCAGGCGGAATCGGATGGTCGTTGAGCAGCTCCCCTTGCGGGCCGCCGACACCCCGTTATACTCGGCCATCTTGAGGAGCTCCCGCATCCCATTTTCAGTGTGCAGCGCCATCGAATCGGCTTGACGCGCCGCCGGGACAGCTAGTGGCCGTACCCCGGAGGTTCGACCGGCGCCCGCCCGAGCGGGACACGACCAGGGTCAACGAGCGCATTCGCGTGCCCGAGGTACGTCTGATCGACGACCAGGGCGGGCAGGTTGGGGTGCTGAAGACCCCCGACGCGCTGCGCTTTGCCCAGGAACGCGACCTCGATCTGGTGGAGGTCGCGCCGGAGGCGCGCCCCCCGGTGTGCCGGGTGTTGGACTACTCCAAGTACAAGTACGAGCTGGCGCAGAAGCAGAAGCAGGCGCGCAAGCACCAGCAGCAGATCACCGTGCGCGAGATCAAGTTCCGCCCAAAGATCGCCCAGCACGACTACGACACCAAGAAGCACCACGTCGAACGCTTCTTGCGCCACAAGGACAAGGTGAAGGTCACGATCATGTTCCGTGGCCGCGAGGTAACCCACCCCGAGCGCGGCACCATGATCCTCGACCGGCTGGCGGAGGAGATTGCGGAGTTGGGCGTCGTCGAGCAGCGCCCGATGCAGGAGGGACGCAACATGACGATGATGCTCGGCCCCTCCAAAGCGGTTCTGGCGGGGCGCTTTGACGGCCCCTCGCCCGACGGCGCCGAGCCGGTGGAGGAGGCTGCAGGCCCGCAGGCTTCCGTGCCCGTGGAGGAGGCTGCAGCTCCGCAGGCTTCCGTGCCCGTGGAAGCAGATGGCTCGGTGGGGTCGCCGGAGGGCGATGGTGCTCCGGCGCCGGCACAGCCGGTCGAGACGTCCGCGTCTGAGCCTGCGTAGGCGGGCGGCCGTAAACGGCGGCTCAGGCCGCGCGCGTACCCTTCATCGAGAGCATCGCCGCGTCGGCGTGGTGCAGCAGCTGCTCGGCATTGGACCCGTCGTGCGGGTAGACGCTGGCGCCAAGGCTGGCGCCGACTTTGACTGCGCCCGCCTCCACGCGGATCGGCTCGGCAAGCGTGAAGCGCATGCGCTCCATGAACGCCTGCACCTCGGTGGCGGGATGGCGCAGCATGCTGAGCAGCGCCACGAACTCGTCGCCGCCGTAGCGGGAGATCAGCTCGTCATCGCGCACCGCGCCCCCCAGTCGCTCGGCCAGCGTGCGCAGCACCTCGTCGCCGGCGTGGTGGCCGAGCGTGTCGTTGACCTGCTTGAACCCGTTGAGGTCCATGTACACGAGCGCGACCGCGCACCCGTGACGTTGGGCGCGCGAGATCGCGCGGTCGAGCTCTTTGTGAAACAGCCTGCGGTTGGCGAGGTCGGTGAGCTGGTCGTGGTGGGCTTGGTGGCGCAGCTGCTCGAGGATTGTGCGCCGCTCGCTGATGTCCGCGAAGGTGGCGATCGCCCCGCACTGGTGCCCGTGCTCGTCGAGCGCGGGCCGCGAGCTGAGCGAGATCCATGTCACCGCGCCGTTCGGTTTCTGCACCCCGACCGTGACCGAACGCGCGGAGCGCCCGGTCTGCAGCGTCTCGGCGCTCGGATGCGAGGCGACCGGCCAGAGGGAGCTGTCCTCGTGCAGGAAGTGCCAGCGGCGGTCGCGTACGTGCCGGGCGAGCAGCTGGTCGTGGCTCATGTTGAGGATCCGCGCGGCGGCGTTGTTGGCGTAGATGGTGCGCCCGTGGAGATCGAACACGAGCACGCCCTCCGCCAGCATCTCGGTGGTGACCTGCATGCGGTTCTCCAACGTGCGCAGCTCGGCGCGGCGGGTTCGCAGCTCGCCGCGTAGGCGCTCGGTGGCGGCGATCGACTGCACGAGGCGCTCACAGGCGAGATCCAGGGCACGATCAGGGTCGACCGTCCCGACCTCCGCGATCTCGCGCAGAGCTTGGGTGATCGCACTCGGGGCGGCGTCCGGCAGCCGTTCCGCCTGCTCAACGAGAGGGTGCGCGATCAGGGCTCGATCCATCAAGGGATTCATCGGCTCTCGGCGGCCGATACATGACAGCCATTTGGGTCGGTGGAGGCGATGAATGGAAGCCCGTCCACCCGTCTGCCATAATCACCGCCCGAGAAGGTGGCGCGGCCGGCCAGAGGCTGGCGAGCTGAGCCCCTCTTGCTTAATCTCTATGCCCAAGATGAAGACACACTCCGGCGCCAAGAAGCGCTTCAAGCTCACCGCCACCGGCAAGGTGCGGGGCCGGCACGCCTTCACCAGCCACATCTTGGAGAAGAAGTCGCCCAAGCGCAAGCGTGCCCTCGGGGCCCCCGCGTTACTCTCGGCGGACGACACCCCGCGGATCAAGCGGATGTTGGGCGCGCCCACGAAGAGCGCCAAGAAGGGGTCACGCTCGTGAGGGTCAAGCGCTCCGTGCATGCGCGCAAGAAGCGCCGTGCCACGCTCGAGCTGACGAAGGGCTTCAGGGGCGAGGCGCACTCCAACTACCGCCGTGCCAAGGAGGCGTTGATCAAGGCGGACACCTACGCCTATCGCGACCGGCGCAACCGCAAGCGCGACTTCAGGCGGCTGTGGATCACCCGCATCAACGCCGCCGCCCGTCAGAACGGGATGAGCTACTCCCAGTTCATGCACGGACTCTCGCTGGCGGGTGTCGAGCTCGACCGCAAGGTGCTGGCCGACATTGCTGTGCGCGACGCCGACGCGTTCCGACGTTTCGCCGAGGTTGCCCGCGAGGCGTCGGCCGCCTGATCTCAAAGGCCGCCGACATTCCGAGCCTCCCGGGCGCCGTTCCTCAAGGACGGCGCCTTTTTTGTTATCCAAGGACCTGCCCACCACTTCACAAAATGAAGGGTTGGGGTCCAAAAAATTCAATACACAACCCCCGCCTCGAATTCAATACACAACCCCCGCCTCGCCGACTTCATACACCGATAAACGCCAGCGCCTTCCTCCCCCGATGACCACCATCACCTCCCCCCACAACCCCCACCTGCAGGAGCTGCGGCGCCTGCAACGCCGCCGCGAGCGTACGCGCAGCGGACGCTTCCTCGCCGAGGGCGAGGACCTGCTCGCGGCCGCGGCCGACGCGGGGTGGAAACACGTGGAGGGCTATCGCGCCGCGGGCAGCGGGCTGGGAGGGCAAGACTTCGTGGATGTGGAGCCGGCGGCGCTGGCGGCGGTCAGCACGCTCGGGTCGGGAACACGCGCGATCGGTGTGTACGAGCAGCGCTGGAGCCCACGCCCGCTGGGGCCGCTGTGTCTCTACCTGCATCGGCTCTCCGATCCCGGCAACGTCGGTGCGGTGCTGCGTGCGGCCCACGCCTTTGGCGCCTCGTGCGTGGCGCTCGGCCCCCACTGCGCCGACCCGTGGTCGCCAAAGGCGGTGAGGGCGAGCATGGGTGCGATCTTCCATGTGGACGTGGCGCGCGTGGAGTCGATCCCGCAGCTACCGGGCGAGCGGATCGCACTGGTGCCTGACGACCAGCCACCGGCCCAGCCGCTGAGCGGGCCGGCGCCGGGACCGATCACACTGCTGGTCGGGGCCGAGCGCGAGGGGCTGCCGAAAGAGCTGATTGCCGCATGCGAGCGGGTCGCGTACATCCCGATTGCGGGCGACTCGCTGAACGCGGCGATGGCGGCGGCCATCGCGCTGTATGAGATGACCTCTGTTCCGAATAGTGTGCAGGCGCCGTGATAGAACGGATTGAACAGTTGCGCGCGCAAGCGGAGAGCGAGATCGCTGCGGCCTCCACCGCGGAGGCGCTGGAGGATCTGCGTGTGCACCACCTCGGGCGCAAGGCCGAGCTGCCGCAGATGCTGCGCGGCGTGCGCGAATTGCCCCCCACCGAACGGGGCGCGGTGGGCAAGGCCGCCAACGAGGCGCGCGTGGCGCTCGAGCAGCTGATCGAGGCGCGTGCGGGCGAGTTCTCCGGCGCGGAGTTGGGCGAGCAGCTGCGGCGCGACCGCGTGGACGTCACCCTGCCCGGCGCCCCGCCGCAGCCGATCGGGCGCCTGCACGTCCTCACTGCCACCATGCGCGAGCTCGAAGACGTGTTCCTCGGACTGGGCTTCACGATCATGGAAGGACCCGAGGTCGAGACCGTCCACTACAATTTCGACGCGCTCAACCACAGTCCAACGCACCCCGCACGGGCGCGCACCGACACCTTCTACATCGAGAGTCCGCCCGGCGGTGAGGAGCTGGTGCTGCGTACGCACACCTCGCCGATGCAAGTACGCGCGATGGAGGCGCACCCACCGCCGCTGTACGTGGTGATCCCCGGGCGCGTCTACCGGCCCGACTCCGACGCCACGCACACGCCGCAGTTCCACCAGATCGAGGGATTGGCGGTGGACGAGGACATCACGCTTGCCGACCTCAAGGGGACGCTGCTGGTGTTCGCGCGCGAGCTGTTCGGCGACACCCGCGAGGTGCGGTTGCGCCCGCACTTCTTCCCCTTCACCGAGCCCTCCGTCGAGGTGGACGTCTCCTGCTTTCACTGCTCCGGCAAGGGTTTCCTGCGCGACGGGGCGCGCTGCTATCTGTGCAAGGGCGAGGGCTGGCTGGAGGTGTTGGGCGCCGGCGAGGTGGACCCCAACGTCTACTCCCACGTGCCGACCACGGCCGCCAACGCGCCCGGGTATGACCCCGAGAAGGTGCAGGGCTTCGCGTGGGGGATGGGCGTGGAGCGGATCGCGATGCTCAAGCACGGCATCCCCGATCTGCGGTTGTACTTCGAAAACGATCTACGCTTCCTGGAGCAGTTCTGATGCGCGTTCCACTGCCGTGGCTGCGCGAATACTGCGATCCCGACATGGATGTGCAGGCGATCGAGCAGCGCCTGACAATGACGGGGACGAAGGTCGAGGCGATCCACCACCACGGGGCGCCCTCCGCGGAGAATTTCGTCCTCGGGCGCGTACTGAACGCCGAGCAGCATCCGGACGCCGACCGGCTGCGGGTGTGCAGCGTCGAGCTTGGTCTGCCCGACGGCCCGGCGACGATCGTGTGCGGCGCCCCCAACGTCGCAGCCGGGCAGACAGTGGCGGTCGCCCGCCCGGGCGCGGTGATGCCCGACGGCACGAAACTCGACAAGGCGAAGCTACGCGGCGTGGTCTCCGAAGGGATGATCCTCGCCGAGAGCGAGCTCGACATCGATTTGAGCCCGCCCACCCAAAAGGGCATCATGGTGCTTGAGGGCACGAGCATCGACGGCGAGCTCACGCCCGGCACGCCGCTGCAGGACGTGCTGCCGATCTCGATGGACGTGTTGGAGCTCGAGATCACCCCCAACCGCCCCGATTGTCTGGGTGTGTACGGGGTTGCGCGCGAGCTGCACGCCGCCACCGGCGCCGCGCTTGAGCCCGCGCCGTGGAGTGAGGACCCCGGCAGCCCGGGGCCGCTGCCGGCGAGCGGCGGCGCCGCGCCCGCCGCGGTCGAGGTGCACTGCCCCGAGCTCTGCCCCCGCTTCACCGCGCGCGTGTTCGAGAACGTTACGATCGCGCCCTCCCCGCCGTGGCTGAAGGCGCGGCTGAGCGCCGCCGGGCAGCGCCCGATCAACAACGTGGTGGACATAACCAACTACGCGATGCTGCTCACCGGCCAGCCGCTGCACGCCTTCGACCTCGACCGCGTCGCCGGCGCACACCTCACGGTGCGTCGCGCCGCCGACGGCGAGCGGGTACAGACCCTCGACGGGCAGACGCGCACGCTCGACGGCGAGATGGTGGTGATCGAGGACGCCGAAGGCCCCACGTCGATCGCCGGGCTGATGGGCGGCGCGCGCTCGGAGGTGGAAGGCGCCACCACCCGGGTGTTGCTGGAGGTCGCCAACTGGAGTGGGCCCGCCATCCACCGCGCGTCGTGGGCGTTGGGTTTGCGCAGCGAGGCGTCGGGCCGCTTTGAGAAGGGTCTCGCCCCCGAGCAGTGCTTGCACGCCCAAGCGGTCGCGTCGCGGTTGATGCTCGATCTGTGCGGCGCCACGCTCCTGCCCGGCACGATCGACCTCGGCGCCGAGGGGGAGTGGGTGCCGCAGGCCCCGCGGGTGATCAGGTTGCGTGAGCGCCGCGTGCGCGCGATCCTTGGCGTGCCCGTGACGGTGGCGCGCCAGGCGGAGATCCTCGAGGCACTCGACTTCAACACCACGCTCCGCGAGGATGGCCTGGACGTGACCGTGCCGGCACTGCGCCGCGAGGATGTCACCCGCGAGGTGGACCTGATCGAGGAGGTCGCCCGGATCGACGGCCTGGAGCGTCTGCCCGCAACCCTGCCCGCCCGCCGCGGAGCGGCCGGGCGGCTCACTCACGCCCAGCGCGTGCGCCGCGAGGCCGAGGACGCGCTGGTGGGACGCGGGCTGCACGAGATCGTCGGTTGGAGCTTCGCCGACCCGCCGCTACTCGACCGGCTGCTGGTCCCGCCCGACCACGCGTTGCGCAAGGTCGTGATGCTCGCCAACCCGCTGTCGGACAGCCAGTCGATGATGCGCCCCACGCTGCTCGGCTCACTGCTGGACGCCGCACGCCACAACGTCTCGCGCGGGCGCCCCGACATCGCGGTCTTCGAGTCCGGCACCGTCTACCGGGCCGCGGACGAGGTGCGACCCGCCAAGGAGGGTGTCGCCGATCCCACCGCCGAGGAGGGCTCAGCCGCCCATCAACGCCCCGCCGACGAGCACCATGGGCTCGGGGTGCTGTTGAGTGGCAACCTCACGCCCCGCTCGTGGCGGGGGGAGCGCACACAGGTTGATTTCTTCGCCGCCAAGGCGCTGCTCGCCGGGCTGCTCGACCGTTTCCACATGCGCTGGTCGGTGGTGGCCGCCGACTGGCCATTCCTGCATCCCGGGCGCAGCGCGGCCGTGCTCGCCACCGCTCCTGAGGACCCGGCACATGCCGCCGCCGGCCCCGCCGTCGCCGGGCGGTCGATGCTCGGGTTCCTCGGCGAGCTTCACCCGCTCGTCGCCGACGCCTGGGGCCTGGAGCGCGCGGCGACGTTCGCCATCGACCTTGGTGAGCTCGCGGCGATCGTCCCCGCGACGGTCTCATTCCAGCCGTTCGGCGCCTTTCCCGCGCTGCGCCAGGATCTCGCGGTGACGCTGCCCGAGAGCATCGGCGCCGACGAGCTGCTTGCGCTCGTGCGCCGCGCCGCCGGCGAGACCCTGGAGGAGGCCGAGGTGTTCGACGTGTACACCGGCACCCAGGTGGGGGAGGGGAGGCGCTCGCTGGCGCTCGCCCTCACCTTCCGCGCGCTCGAGCGCACGCTGACCGACGAGGACGTCGCACCCGCGCGCGCGCGGATCGTCGTCGCGCTGCGGGAGATCGGTGGTGAGCTGCGTGGTTGAGCAACTGTTCGCGCCCGGCTCGCCGCGCGTGCTGGTCGCGGGTGCGACAGGGTTTGCGGGGGCGCTCGCGGCCAACCTGCTGTGGCGCCATCCCCAGTTCGAGCTGTGCACCGTCACCGCGCGTGCGGAGGCGGGCCAGCGCTTGGACGAGCTCTATCCGCGCTACCGAGTGCCGCTGGTGCTGCAGGAGCTCGACCTCGATCGCCATGGCGACGTGGATGCCGCCGTCGTCGCTTACCCCCACGCGGCCTCGGCCCCCGTCGTGGCCGCGCTGCACGCACGCGGTGTGCGCGTCGTGGACCTCAGCGCAGACTTTCGTCTCAGCGAGCTCTCCACCTATGAACAGTGGTACGGCCCGCATCCCCACCCGGAGCTGCTCGAAGACGCCTCCTACGGGCTGCCCGAGCTGCACCGCGCGGCGATCGCGGCAGCGGACCTCGTCGCCACTCCAGGTTGCTACCCAACCGCTTCGCTGCTGGGCCTTGCCCCGCTCGCACGCTTCGGGCTGATCGCGGACCTCGTGATCGACGCCAAGCAGGGCGTGTCCGGTGCGGGCCGCTCGGCAACCTGGCAGACGCACTTCTCCAACAGCGGCGAGAACATCCTCCCCTACAACGTGGTCCACCACCGCCACACTCCGGAGATCGAGCAGCAGCTGGACGATCTCGACCCCACGCATCCGGGTTTGCGGGTGCAGTTCACCCCGCATCTCGTACCGCTCGACCAGGGGGAGCTCGTCAACTGCTACGTGACACCCACTCGAGCGATGGAGCAGGACGAGCTCGACGTAATGTATGAGGACGCCTACGCGGGTGAGCCGTTCGTCGAGCTGGCGCCGGTGCCGGTCGAGGTGCGCGACGTGCGCGAGACCAACGTCTGCCGGCTGCACGTGGCGCTCAGCGAGCACACCGGCAAGGTGGTGGTGCTCTCGGCGATCGACAACCTGTGGAAGGGCACCTCATCGCAGGCGGTCCAGAACCTCAACCTGATGTTCGGCTTGCCCGAGACAGCGGGCTTGCTGTGAGCGCCGGCAACGACGTGTGGGGCGATCGCTCCAGCCACGGCCCACCGCGGCCGTTCTTCGGCTCGCGCTGGGTACAGGCACCCGCGCACGTGCGCGAACTGGAGCCCGACGCGGGGTTGCCGGCCGGCTTCCGTGCGGCGGGCGTCGTCTGCGGGATCAAGCCGAGCGGCAACCACGACCTCGGCCTGCTGATCTGCGATGCCGAGCACCCCGTCAGCGCCGCTCGCTTCACCGCCAGCGGCACCGCTGCCGCGCCGGTGCTCCTCAGCCGCGAGCGGTGTCGGCTGGATGCAGTGCGCGTGGTGCTCGCCAACTCCGGCTGCGCCAACGCCGCCACCGGCAGGCGCGGCCTAGACGACGCCGCCAAGACGCAGGGCGCCGCCGCACTCGCCGTGGGTGTGCAGCCGCAGGAGGTGCTGCTCGGCTCGACCGGCGGCATCAGCTGGTATCTGCCGGTCGAGGCGGTGCTACAGGGGATCCTCGCCGCCAGTAAGCAGCTGCGCCGCGAGGGCGACATCGACTTCCAGAAGGCGATCCAGACGACCGACGCGTTCGAGAAGCGCGCCAACCTGGCGGTCGAGCTGCCCTCTGGGACCGTGCACCTTACCGCCCAGTGCAAGGGGGCGGGGATGATCTCGCCGAACTTCGCCACGATGCTGTGCTTCGTGCAGACCGACGCGGCGCTGCAGCCCCACACCGCCGAGCTGCTGCTCGGCGTGTGCGTGAAGCGCTCCTTCGACCGCTGCACAGTCGATGGAGACCTCTCGACCAACGACACCGCCGTGCTGATGGCCTCGGGCGCGAGCGGCGTGGCGATCGCGCCGGAAAGCGAGGACGAGCTGCGCTTCGGCGAGGCGCTAGACGCGCTTCTACGCCAGCTGGCGATCATGATGGTCACCGACGGCGAGGGCGCGGCGCGGATCGCCCGCGTGGTGGTGCGAGGCGGATCGGTTGGGGGAGACCGCGACGCGCTCGATACCGTCGAGGCCGCCGCGCGTGGGGTCGCGAACTCCCCTCTCGTGAAAGCCGCGCTGCACAGCGCCGACCCCAACTGGGGAAGGCTCGTGATGGCGGTGGGAGCCGCATTGCCGGGCACCGCCCCGCTGGCCTGCGATATCTCGATCGAGAACATCCTCGTGTGCTCCGCTGGCACCGCGATCGACTACGACCCCGACGCGCTCGCCCAGGCGATCGACAGGCGCGAGGTCGAATACGAGATCGTCCTCCCCGGCGATGGCGCCGAAACCGAGGTGTTCTTCTCCGACCTCTCGCACGAGTACGTGCGGATCAACGCCGAGTACACCACGTGAGCTCGGAGGCGGCGATGATGTCATTCAAATCGACCCCAACCACTTCACAAAATGAATGGTTGGGGCACAAAAAGTACATCTGTGCCGCCGTGGGAGGCACGATCGATGCGTGACGTAGCCACCCTCCTCGAGGCGCTCCCCTACATCCGTGAGTTCCACGGCAAGACCGCCGTGATCAAGTACGGGGGCGCGGCGATGGAGGACCCCGCGCTGCGCGAGGAGTTTGCGCGCGACGTGGTGCTGCTCAAGTATGTGGGGCTCAACCCGATCGTGGTGCACGGCGGTGGCCCCGACATCACCGCCTACATGGAGCGCCTCGGCCTGCCGGTGCGGTTCGTCGGCGGCCTGCGCGTGTCCGATGAGGCCACCGTCGAGGTCGCCAAGATGGTGCTGGTCGGCAAGGTCAACAAGGAGATCGTCGGTCGCCTCCACCGTCACGGCCAGCCGGCGGTGGGCCTGTGCGGCGACGACGGCGCGCTGTTTCGCGTAGAGCGCCGCGCCGCGCCCGGCGGCGAGGACATCGGTTTCGTGGGGCGCATCGAGCGCGTCAACGTCGACGTCCTGCTGCACATCGCGCGCGACTACATCCCCGTGATCGCCTCGGTCGGCGCCGACCGCGAGGGGCACTCCTACAACATCAACGCCGACGAGGCCGCCGGTGCGGTGGCGAGAGAGCTGGGCGCCTACAAAATCGTGTTCCTCACCGACGTCCGTGGCTGGCTGGCCGACCCCGAGGACCCCGCCAGCCTCGTCGGCCAGGCCACCGCCGAGCAGGTGCGCGACGCGCTACCCGGCCTGGAGGGGGGTATGCTCCCCAAGCTGCAGGCCTGCCTGGAGGCGATCCAGGGAGGTGTCAGCTCAGCGCACATCATCGACGGGCGGATCCCGCACTCGCTGCTGCTGGAGTTCTTCACCGACGCAGGGATCGGCACGAAGATAGAGGCGGCTCCATGACCCTCGCCGACCTGCAGGAGATCGAGGCGGCGAGCCTGATGGCCAACTACGCGCGCTTTCCGGTCGAGTTCGTGCGTGGGGAGGGGGCGTGGCTGTGGGATGCCGAGGGCGAGGAGTACCTCGACTTCCTCTGCGGCATCTCCGTCACCAACGTCGGGCACTGCCACCCGCGCGTGGTGGAGGCCGTGCGCGAGCAGGCAGGGAGGCTGATGCACGTCTCCAACCTCTTCTACACCGAGCCCGCGATGTGCCTGGCGCAGCGGCTCTCACAGAACAGTCTTGGCGGCAAGGTGTACCTCTGCAACTCCGGCGCCGAGGCCAACGAGGCGGCGATCAAGCTCGCCCGCAAGGCGCGCCCAGGGGGAGATGTCGTCTCGGTGTACAACGCCTTTCACGGGCGCACCTACGGCGCGCTCTCCGCCACTCCCCAGGAGTCAAAGCAGGCGCCCTTCGCACCGCTGGTGCCCGGCTTTCGCGCGGTCGCCCCCGAGCCCGAGGCGCTCCACGACGCGGTCGATGCGCACACCGCCGCCGTGCTGCTGGAGCCGATCCAGGGGGAGACCGGCGTCAACGTGCTCTCCGAGGAGTTGCTGCGTGCCGCGCGCGCGGCCTGCGACGAGCACGGCGCTGCGCTGATCTTCGACGAAGTCCAGTGCGGCATGGGCCGCACCGGCTCGCTGTGGGCCTACGAGCAGATCGGGGTCGAGCCCGACGCCTTCACCGCCGCCAAGGCGCTCGGTGGCGGCCTGCCGATCGGAGCGCTCGTCACCGGCGAGCGCCTCGCCGACGTGTTCGCCCCCGGCGACCACGGCTCGACCTTTGCCGGGGGCCCGGTGATCTGCGCCGCCGCGCTCGCGGCGCTCGAGATCGTCGAGGATCCTCTGCTGCTCGCGCGCGTGCGCGACCTCGGCTTGCGCCTCGCCGGCGGGCTGGAGGGGCTACCGCACGTGCTCTCGGTGCGCGGGCGTGGCTTGATGCTCGCCTGCGAGCTCGACATCTCCGCGCCCGAGGTGGTGCGCCGTGCGCTGCTGGAGCAGCGGTTGATCCTCAACGCGACGGGCCCGACCACCGTGCGGCTGCTGCCACCCCTGATCGTCGAGGAGGCCGACATCGACGAGGCGCTCGCGCGGTTGGGGGCGGCACTGGAGGGGTAGGGTTTCGCGCCTGTGTGCCGGCCGATTGTGATTTGGCTGCTCTCCGGAACAGCGGCGGTGCTGCTGGCTACTGGATGCGGTACGAGCGGCGTGGATATCGCGAGCGAGGCTGGAGCGCGTGTCAGCAGCGGCTCAACTCCAGGGCTCAGCCTGGGGGAAATGTACAAGGTGCCGTCAGGCTCGATGGAGCCGACACTGCCCATAGGGACGAGGGTTGTCGTGAAGCAGAGGCCGCTGAACGTCGGAGCTATTGTCGTCTTCCACCCGCCCACGGGCGCCAGGGAACCGCGCTGCGGGCCCACCCACTACGAAGTCAGCCTCGGCGGGGCGGCCTGCGATCAGACCAACCCCGAAGAGTCCAGCGAAAAGCTCATCAAGCGCATCGTGGCCGGACCGGGAGACACGATCTACATCAACGAAGGCCATGCGATCGTCAATGGCAAGCGCGAGCACGACCCCTACATCAAAGTGTGCGGCGGGGTGCGCGAGTGTGACTTCCCCACCCCCGTCAAGATTCCGCCCGGCAATTGGTTCATGCTCGGGGACAACCGTGGCGAATCGGACGACAGCAGGTTCTGGGGGCCAGTGCCGACAGGGTGGATCGTCGGCACGGTGCCGACTTGGAGTGCCCTCGATTTCACGGGGGTTTGACCTGGGTCCACCGAACCTCGCGGGAAGGATGCGATGTCCGTTTCAGATGAACGTCAGATGGCGGCGAGCGCGTCCGCGAGGTCGTCCGCGGTCGTCTCCACCGTCTCCGGGATCGTGACGGTCAGCCGTCCCTCGCGTTCGAGGATGCGACGGGGGCCGAGCATCGTCATGCCGACCACCCGGCTTGTGCCCGGCGCATAGCGGATCACGTGTCCCTCGGGCGTCGTCTCGCCCTCTCCCGCCTCTGGTTCGCCCACATGCAGGTACAGCACGTCGTTCTCTGAGTCGTAGCTCGCGTGGTCGAAGACGACCGAGCCGATCTTCACATTTACGCTTCCCATGTTGGAGGGTCCTTTCGGTGGCCGAAAGCGGAGATGATCCGCGCCGGACTCTGTTCATAGCTTACGACGACCAGCAGCCATCGACTGAGGCCGGCATCGCGCGCGAAGTAGCGCTTGCGCTCTGCATACACAGGATCGATTTCGACGTGCTCTGCTGCCGAGACTGCCTCCAGCACGACCTCCGCGAAGCCGGCCAGCTCGACGTGCTCGGGCAGCACCTTGTCCTGCCAGATGCGCGCGAGCAGGACCACACGGGCACCCTGAGGGTCGGTTGTCTCGCCAACAAGCTCATCGTCTTCCACGAGGCACACAATGCTTGTTCTGCAGGACGTCTCGCCCATCCCTCCGGTAGCCTGCGCGGGCTAATGAGCGCTTCAGCTGACGATCGCGGTTTTCCACCCCGCACCGCCTCCTACGAGGCCGACCCCGAGCAGGTGCACCGCGTGCTGCTGCTCTACTCCGGCGGTCTCGACACCAGCGTGATGCTGAAGTGGATTCAAGATCGCTACGACGCCGAGGTCGTGTGCCTCACCGTCAACCTCGGGCAGCCCGGCGAGGATTACGCGGTGATCGAGGAGAAGGCCCGGCGGCTGGGTGCGGTGGAGTGCCACGTGGTGGACGCGCGCGAGCAGTTTGCCCACGACTTCCTCGCGCCGGCGATCCGCGCCAACGCCGTATACGGTGGCGGCTACCCGCTGTTCACCGCGCTCGGACGGCCGCTGATCGCCCAGCTCGCGGTCGAGTACGCGCGTCGCAGCGGCTGCGACACGATCGCGCACGGCTGCACCGGCAAGGGCAACGACCAGGTGCGCATCGAGGCCACGGTCGCCACGCTCGGCCCGGAGCTGAAGGTGATCGCGCCCGTGCGCTCCTGGCAGATGGGCCGCGAGGAGGAGATCGCCTACGCGCGCGAGCACGGCATCCCCGTCAAGGGTGGTACGGAGTCCGTTCCCTACTCGATCGACGACAACCTCTGGGGGCGCTCCTCGGAGGGGCGCTGGATCGAGGATCTCCAGCATGCGCCCGATGAAGATGTGTTCCAACTCGTGACCCCGCCCGAGCGTGCCCCCGACGAGCCCGAGCTGGTGCGGATCGGCTTCGAGCGCGGGGTGCCGGTGGCGCTCGACGACGAGCCCTTGGAGCTGGTGGAGCTGCTCGAACGCGCCGCGCAGATCGGCGCCCGCCACGGCGTCGGGATCGTCGACCACATTGAGGATCGCATCGTCGGCTTGAAGGTGCGCGACATCTACGAGGTGCCTGCCGCAGCGCTGATCCTTCCCGCCCACCACGAGCTCGAGCGGCTGGTGGGCACGATCCACCAAAACCAGTTCAAGCCGCAGCTCGACCGCCAGTGGGGCTACCTCGTCTACGCCGGGCTGTGGTGGGAGCCGCTGCGCTGCGACCTCGACGCGTACATGGAGTCGGTCAATCAGCGCGTCACCGGCACGATCGGCCTGAAGCTCTACAAGGGGCACGCGCGTGTCGTCACCCGCGAATCCCCGCACGCCGTGTATGACGCCAGCCTCGCCTCCTTCTCGGAGTCGGGTGGCATCTTCTCGCAGACCGCCTCGCCCGGTTTCATCGAGCTGTGGTCGCTGCAGTCGCGCATGGCGTGGCGGCTGCGCGAGGAGGAGTAGCCGTCCGGTCGCGCCCATACTCTGCATGGCAGTGATCCCCGAGGAAGACGAGGCGCAGCGCGGGCGTCCCCCGCGGGAGGGTGAGCCCGACACGTTTGCCGAGCGCCGTGCTCGCCGCGCCTGGCTCGGCGACGCGGCTTTGCTGCGCCGGGCGGAAGCGGCCGAGACGTCGGTGCGCGCGCTCGAGACCCACCTCGCCGATCTACGCCGGCGCCAGGCCGAGAGCGAGCGTCTGCGGGAGATCACCGCGGCACAGCTTGCCGAGCGCGAGCTCGAGTTGCGGCGGGTAAAGCAGCGCGAGTATGCCGAGCAGCAGCTGCGTGTCGAGGCCGAGGAGGCGGCCGTGCGCGCTCGTCGTGGCCGGCGCGCCGAGCTCGACCACTGGCAGCGGCGCGCCGAGGAGGCGCAGGCCGCCGCACAGTACGCCGAGGAGCAGCGGGACGCGCTCGCAGCCAGTCTCGCCGCAGTCAACGAAAGTTGTGAGCGCCTGCGAGCGGGCGTCGCCACGCTACAGAGCGTCACGACTGAGTTGCGCACCACCTTCGAGCGCGATCATCATGCCTTCCAGACGCGAATCCGTGAGCTTGAGGGCGAGCTCGAACGGGCCCGTGCCCAGCCGGCCACCGAGCAGCGCTCAGTAGCCGATGAGGCCCAGCGGCGCGAGGAGATGGCGGGTGCCCTCGCCGCCGCCGTCACGCGTCTGCGTTCCCGCGCTGCCCCTGCTCTTTCTGAGCCTGCCTCCTCTGAGTCCCCCGCTCTTTCTGAGCTGCCTGCTTCCTCTGAGTCCCCTGCTTCCTCTGAGCTCCCGGCACCCTCCGAGCTACCTGCTCCCAAGGCCCCTGCTCCACCGCGGGAGATCCCCACGGTATTCGTGGTGCCGCGCCTGTTCGTCGGCGCCGGGCGGCTGCGCCCGATGGCCCGGCGGATTGCCGCGCGCTTGGCCCAGTGGGCCGGCCCCGCGCAAGAGCCGCCCCGCTCCTGAAGCGGCCCTATCGGTCCGCCGCTCATAAGCCTAAGATCCACACCGGTGTCCAACCCCGCCTGCGCCCATCTGCACGTGCATTCCGAGTACTCCCTGCTCGACGGCGCCTGCAAGATCGATGCGCTGGCGCAGCGCGCTGCCGAGTTCGGGCAGCCGGCACTCGGTCTCACCGATCACGGCGTGATGAACGGTGCGGTGGAGCTCCACAAGGCATGCGCCAAGCACGGCATCAAGCCGATCGTCGGCTGCGAGATATATCTCGTGGACGATCACACTGCTGCCACCGCCGATCGATCTGATCCCACCCGCCCTCGCGTTCAGCGCAACCACCTCACACTGCTGGCCGCCGACGACACCGGCTACCGCAACCTCGTAAAGCTCTCCTCCGCGGGCTTCCTGGAGGGATTGCAGCGCGGCAAGCCGACGGTCGACCTCGCGCAGGTCTCACGCCACTCCGAGGGCGTGATCGCGCTCACCGGCTGCCTCGCCTCGCGCTTTTGCCAGCGTCTCACCGAAGATCGCTCTGAGGACGCGCGTGCCCACGCCGACGAGCTGCTTGGCGTCTTCGGCTCCGAGAACGTTTACTTCGAGCTGCAGAAGAACGGGCTGGCCGCCCAGGAGAAGTGCAACGAGGGGATCGAGCGCATCGCGCGCGAAGTCGGCGGGCGCCTGGTGGGAACCGGCGACGTGCACTACCTGCGCCGCGAGGACTACGACCACCACACCGCGTTGTTGTGCGTGCAGACGAAGAGCACGATCGCCGCCCCGAAGCTCACCTTCGACACCAACGAGTTCTACCTGCGCGACAACGCGGAAATGGCCGAGTCCTTCGCGCAATGGCCGGAAGCGCTCGCCAGTACGCTGGAGATCGCCGAGCGCTGCTCGGTGCACATCGAGCTCGGCAAGCAGTTGATCCCGAGCTTCCCGACTCCCGAAGGGGCGCCCGAGCGCGAGTATCTGCGCGCGCGCGTCGAGGAGGGCATGCGTGCGCGCTACGGCGACCCGCCCACGGCGCAGGCGCTCGAGCGGATGGAGATGGAGCTCGGCGTGATCGATCGCATGGGCTTCAACGCCTACTTCCTGATCGTGTGGGACTTCGTCAAGTACGCCAAGGAGAACGGCATCGCGGTGGGCCCCGGACGCGGCTCCGCGGCCGGCTCGATCGTGGCGTACTGCCTGCAGATCACCGACGTGGACCCGCTGCGCTACGAGTTGCTGTTCGAGCGCTTCCTCAACCCCGAGCGGGTGTCGATGCCGGATATCGACATCGACTTCTCCGTGCGCGGGCGCGAGCGGGTGATGCGCTACGTGACCGAGAAGTACGGGCGCGAGTCGGTCGCGCAGATCGTCACCTTCGGCAAGATGCTGCCGCGCGCCGCCACCCGCGACGCAGCGCGTGTGCTTGGCTCGGACTACGCGACCGGGGATCGTCTGGCGAAGCTGATCCCCGACCCGATCATGGGGCGCTCCCCGTCCTTCGAGGAATGCCTGAAGGCGGGCGAACCGCTGCGCAAGGCTTTCGACGAGGAGCCCGAGGCGAAGCGCATCATCGAAACCGCCCAAGGCCTGGAGGGGATCGTGCGCAACTCCTCGATCCACGCCGCCGCCGTGGTGATCGCCGACCGCCCGCTCACCGACATCGTGCCGCTGCAGCTCGCCGACGCCGGCACCGACGAGAACGGCGAGCGCAACTTCCGCACCGTCACACAGTTCTCGATGAAGCCGATCGAGGAGATCGGCCTGCTGAAGATGGACTTCCTCGGGTTGCGCAACCTCGACGTGATCGAGGACGCGCTCGACATCATCGAGCGCTCCACCGGGGAGCGCCCCGACATGACCACGCTGCCGCTGGACGACGCGAAGACCTACGAGATGCTAGCGCGCGGCGATTCGATCGGCGTGTTCCAGTTCGAGTCCGAGGGCATGCGCGAGGCGCTCAAGAAGGTGCGCCCGGACGAGTTCAACGACCTGGTGGCGCTCAACGCGCTGTACCGGCCGGGCGCGATGGACCAGATCCCCGTGTACGCCAGAGGCAAGCGCAACCCGGAGGCCATCTCCTACCCCGACGAGCGCCTGCCCCCGATCCTGGAGTCCTCCAAGGGGGTAATCCTCTACCAGGAGCAGGCGATGCAGATCGCCAAGGAGCTCGCCGGCTTCTCGGGCGCCAAGGCGGACGACCTGCGCAAGGCGATCGGCAAGAAGAACCGCGCCGCGATGGCCGCGCTGAAGCCCGAGTTCATTGAGGGCTGCCGCGCCTCGGGCACCACCAACGAGGTGATCGAGTTCCTGTGGCAGACCAACGAAAAGTCAGCTGACTACTCGTTCAACAAGTCCCACGCCGCCTGCTACGGGCTGATCGCCTATCGCACCGCGTGGTTGAAGGCCAACTACACAGCTGAGTACATGGCGGCGCTGATCTCCTCCGTTATGTCCACCAAGGACAAGGTGCCGTTCTTCGTCGCTCGCTGCGAGGAGATGGGGATCGAGATCCTGCCCCCCGACGTCAATCTCTCTGACCACGAGTTCACCGTCGTGGAGGGCAACATCCGCTTTGGCCTGGACGCAGTCAAGGGGGTCGGCTACCAGGCGGTCGAGGCGATCAAGCGAGCACGCGCGGAAGGGAAATCGAGTCCGGGCGGGGAATCGAGACCGTTCACCTCACTATGGGACTTCTGCGAGCGAGTGGACAACCGCACCGTCAACAAGAAGGCGATCGAGGGGCTGATCAAGTGCGGTGCGTTCGGCTCCACTGGTGCCTCGCGCAAGGGGATGCTCGCGATGCTCGAGCAGGCTCAGGCCTCCGGGCAGAAGGCCCAGCAGGATGCTCAGATCGGACAGGGCTCGATCTTCGACCTGGAAGACGCGGGCGGCGCGCGGGACAGCGGTGCGCTCGGTGCCGGCATGACCGCGGGGCTTGGAGCCCACCAACTCGGCGCGGCACGGTTGCCACGAGATTACCTCCCGATCCCCGCCGAGGAGTTCGATCAGGCGGAGCTGCTGGCCGCGGAGAAGGAGGCGATCGGACTGTTCGTCTCCGCGCATCCCCTCAAGCCCGTGCGCGAGGCGCTGCGCGCCCGCGCCGACTGCCCCTTGGCGGCGCTCGCTGGGCGGCGCGACAAGGATTGGGTCACCGTCGGTGGGATCGTCACAGAGTCCAAGCGCATCCGCACCCGCAACGGGGATCACATGATGTTCGCCACCCTCGACGATCTCGAGGGCTCCGTGGAGATGCTCGTATTCGGCAAGGCGCTCGCCGAGCACGAGGCGGTGCTCGCCGTCGATCAGGTGGTGATGGTGCGCGGGCGCGTCGATCACAAGGAAGCCGGCAAGACATGCCTGGTGGTGCAGTCGGCCGAGACCTTCGCCCCCAGCGAGCAGGAGGTGGCGGACGCGCGCGTGGCGTCGGCGCGCGCGGCGAAGCCGGCGCGGCCGGTGTGCCTGCGGATCGACACCGCCAAGCTGCCACCGAGCGCGATCGAAGAGCTCAAGCACGTGATCGGCAACTTCCCGGGCCCCGCGGAGGTAGTGCTCGAGATGGACACCACCACGGGCCCGCGCCGCCTGCGCCTCGGCGAGGCATACCGCGTAGCACCCACTCCCACGCTGCGGGCCGAGCTCGAGCAAGTGCTCGCTCCCGCCTGTCTGGCAGTAGCCTAAGCTCGCCGCCGGCGCCGCGCCTGCAACCCCCGCTTGCGCAGCGCCATCGCCAGCGCGACCTCCTCTGCGGTAGGGCCGCCGTGGCCGCCCGGACCCGGGGTCTCGAGCACGCACGGCAGATCCTCGAAAGGCGCGGCGGCGAGGAAGGTCGCACAGCCGCGCTTGCCCAGCTCGCCCTGCCCGACGTTGGCGTGGCGGTCGCGGCACGAGCCGAGGGTGCCCTGCGAGTCGTTGAGGTGCAGTGAGCCCAACCGCTCCAGGCCGACCTTCACGGAGACCTCCTCCAGCAGCTCGTCCATGCCAACGGGCGTGCGGATGTCATAGCCGGAGGCGAACAGGTGGCAGGAGTCCAGGCACACCCCCAGCCGCTCCCCGCCTCCGGCGGCGTCGATCAGCGCGGCCAGCTCCTGCACCGAGCGCCCCAGGGTGCCGCCGCCGCCCGCTGTGTTCTCCAGGTGCAGCGCACAGCCCTCGCTCTCGGCGAGCGCCTCGCGGATCGTGGCGCCCGCGCGCACGATTGCCTCGCCGACGTCACCGGTCTTCGCCGAGCCGGGGTGCAGCACCACGCCGCTCGCCCCGATCGAAGCCCCCACGCGCAGCGAATGGGTCAGTGAGGTAAGCGATTTGGCGCGGATGTCCGGATCCTCGCTGGCGCAGTTGAGCAGGTACACCGCGTGGATCAGCACCGCGTCGATCGGGCTGGCGGCGAGCGCCTCCACGAAGGCGGCCACGTCCTCATCGCGGTAGATGGTGGGCCGCCACATGCGTGGCGACTGGTTGAAGATCTGGATCGCGCGGCAGCCGCGCTCCTCGCCCCGCTCGATCGCTTTGGGCAGGCCGCCGGCCGGTGAGACGTGCGCTCCGATTAGCATGCCCGGATCTTATGCGCGTGAGGTTCGCACCATCGCCGACGGGCGCCCTGCACATCGGGGGCGCACGCACGGCGCTGTTCAACTGGCTGCTCGCACGGGGTTCGGGGGGTGCGCTGGTGCTGCGCATCGAGGACACCGACCGCGAGCGCTCCACGCCCGAGAACGTCGCGCAGATCCTCGACGCGCTGCGCTGGCTGGAGCTCGATTGGGACGAGGGGCCGATCTTCCAGACCGAGCGTTCCGAGCGCCATCAGGAGGTGCTCGCCGCGCTCCTTGCGAGCGGCCACGCCTACCGCTCCAGTGCGACCGCCGACGACGTGAAGGCTTACAAGCAACTGCACGGCGCCGACCGGGGCTTCCGCGGCGACGCGGACCGAAGCCGGGAGACACTCGCCTCCGGCGAGCATCCCCGTTTCGGCCAGCAGGGGGCCGTGCGCCTGCGCGTGCCCGACGGCGGCGTCACGGTCGTCCACGATGTGATTCGCGGCGACACGCGCTTCGAGCACGTGCACCTCGACGACCCGGTGATCGCGCGTGCCGACGGCTCGGTGCTCTACAACTTCGCCGTCGCGATCGACGATCTCGACGCGCGGATCACGCACGTGGTGCGCGGCGAGGATCATCTCTCGAACACCCCCAAGCAGCTGTTGGTGCTCGAGGCCGCGCGCGCTGCCGGTTTGGACGCGGACGTGGAGCCCCCTGTGTATGCGCATCTGCCCCTGCTGCACGGGCCCGACGGCAAGAAGCTCTCCAAGCGCCACGGCGCGGCCTCAGTGCAGGAGCTGCGCGACGCCGGCTACCTGCCCGAGGCGGTGCGCAACTACCTTGCGCTGCTCGGGTGGGGCGCGGGGGACGACGCCACGGTGATGTCCACGGCGCAGCTCGTCGAGCGCTTTGCACTGGAGCGCGTCAGTCGCAACCCCGCGCAGTTCGACGAGGCGAAGCTGCGCTGGCTGAACGGTGTGTACATCCGTGAGCTCGCGCCCGCCGAGCTTGCACACCGCCTGGAGGAGTACACCGGGCGGGACGGCTTGGAGCAGGCAGCCCGGATCAGCCAGGAGAAAATTCAGACGCTCGCTGACTTCTGGCCACTCACCGGCCCGCTGCTCGAGGACCCGATCGACGATCCTGCGGCGCGCACGCGCTGGCTGGACGATCGCGGGCGCCAAGCGCTTGGTCGGGTTCGCTCAGCCCTGAGCGAGACCGCGAGCTTCGACGAGACCTCGGTGCAGGAGGCGCTGGAGGGCGTGATCGCCGAGCGTGGCGCCAAGCCGCGCGAGGTGTATCAGCCGCTGCGCGTGGCGCTCACCGGCACGACCGTATCGCCCGGGATCTTCGAGAGCGTTGCGCTGCTCGGTCGCGACGAGACGCTGCGGCGGGTCGACGAGGCTCTCGCACGCAGAGCCTGAGACGCTCTGGGCGAATCGTCCAGCGCCCTTGAAAATGGCGGGCCGCGGTCGATTACCGACCATACCTGCGGCTAAATGCCTCAACCGAACGTCCACGCCTGCCGATAGACCCACTCAGAGGGTGGCGCAGTCGGCCGAAGGTCGGCGAGCCGGGCCCCTCTTCTTTCATATCAGGCCACCCAACGGATTGGGCGGCGAGCGACTTCAAGGTAGGTGCGCGGAGCATGCAGGCAGCAGCCACCACACAGCGCCAGCGGGCCAAGGAGCGGCCCAAGGCGACCGAAGCCGGGAGACACGCGCCTGCGGCGCGAGTCCCCGTTTCGACCAGCGAGCCCACTCCCTCAGGGAACGGACGCCATCAGAACGAGGGGCACGGACGGCGTCTCACCCACGCCTTCGAAGCGCTCGAGGGCTTCCCGGCGCTGGCGGAGTCGCGCAAGCGGCTACTGGCGGTGATGTCCAAGGACCACGTGGCGACCGCTGACGTCGTCAGCGCGGTGGAGTCCGATGTAGCGCTGGTGACGGCGGTGCTGCGCATGGCCAACCAGGCGCAGGGGACGCGCGGGCGCGTGGACACCGTCGTGGGGGCGGTGGAGGTGCTCTCCCCCCAGACCGTGCAGGCGCTGGCGGCGAGGGTGAGGACCTTCGATTTCTTCGAGCGCGCAAGCGTGTGGGATGCGGCCCCGGAGCGCTTCAGGCTGCACGCCCTGGCGACCCAGCACGCCGCGGACCGGGTGGCGGCGGAGGTCGGCTACGAGAGCCGCGACCGCCTGACGGTGACAAGCCTGCTGCACGACATCGGCAAGCTGGTGCTGATGCACGCCTACCCCGGGTACCCGGCGCAGGTGCACCAGGGCGCGCAGACCCCCGAGCAGCGCATCCACCAGGAGCGCCGCGAGCTGGGTGTCGATCACGCGCTCGTCGGCGGGGTGCTGGCGCGACGCTGGGGGATGCCGGTGTCGATCGCGAGCGTGATCGAACGCCACCACAGCCCGGAGGCCGCCGGTGAGGCGGCGTTCGTGCGCCTCGCGGACATGCTCGCCCACTACACGCAGGGCGCCCAGGTATCCCCGACGGAGATGCTGCGTACGGCGCGCCTGGTGGGCCTCGGCCCTGAAGAGCTGCGCCGCGTGATGTACGAGCTGCCCACGGCGACCAACCAGCGCCAGCGCCACATCGATCCCTGCCCGCTGTCGGGACGCGAGCTGGGGGTGCTGCAACGCCTGGCCGAGGGCAAGGTGTACAAGCAGATCGCCCACGAGCTGACGCTCTCCACCAGCACGGTGCGCACACACCTGCACAACATCTACGGCAAGCTCGGCGCGGTCGACCGCGCGCAGGCGGTACTCATCGCGACAGAGCGCGGCTGGTTGTAGATCCCTAGCATCGCGCGGGTGAGCGCGCGATGATCTCGATCACCAGCAAGTCCCCCTATGCCGTGCTCGCTCTGGCTGAGCTGGGCCGCAGCGGGGGCTCGGGGCCGGTGCCGATCGGCGAGCTGGCGCGCCGCCGCGAGGTGCCGGTGCAGTTCCTCGAGCAGCTGTTCGCGGTGCTGCGCCGTTCCGGGATCCTCAGCTCCCAGCGGGGAGTCAAGGGCGGCTACACCTTCGCGCGTGACCCCGCCACCGTTAGCGTGCTGGAGGTGGTGGAGCTGCTCGACGGTCCCCTCGGCCGCGACTCCGAGGGCGTGTTCGCGGATGCCGCACAGGCCGCCCGCCAGGTGCTGGGCGATACCACGATCGCCGACGTGATCGAGCGCGAGACGCGCGAGGCGGGCGCGAGCATGTACCACATCTGAGCGCGAGCGCCCCAGCCCGCCCCGACTCAATGCGCGTGGGGCGCCACGCGTAGCTTGGCGCGCTTGGCGGCGTACATGGCGCGGTCGGCCTCGACGAGCGCCGTCTCGTCGTCGCGGGTGAGCCGGTGGAGCAGCGCGAAGCCGGCGGAGGCGTCGAGGTGGACGACGGTGGTGCCCGTATCCACGGTGCACGTCGCGATCACGCGCACCAGATCCTCGGTGACGATCTCGGCGCCCTCGGGATCCATGTGGGGTAGCAGCACGGCGAACTCGTCGCCGCCGAGGCGGGCAACCAGGTCGGTGGTGCGAAGCCTGCGCGTCAGCATCCTGGCGATTGCCTTCAGAGCCTCGTCACCGACTTTGTGGCCATGCAGGTCGTTGACCTGCTTGAAGCCGTCGAGGTCGATCACGATCAGGGCGGCCTGCTCGTCGTAGCGCTGGCAGCGACCGATCTGAAGCTTGAGGTCGTGCTCGAAGAGCCGGCGGTTGCGCAGCCCGGTGAGCGGATCGTGGTCGGCGAGATGACGCAGGTGTTCCTCGAGATGCTTGCGCTCGGAGATGTCCTGCACCTGGACGATGAAGTGCAGCGGTCGGTCCTCGTGGTCGCGCACGAGGGAGATGGAGAGCAGCGCTGACATCGTCTCCCCGGCGGCGTTGAAGTAGCGCTTCTCGGTTTGGTAGGCGGAGATCTCGCCGTCCAGCAACTGGCGGCGGCGACCGGCGTCGTTGTTGACGTCCTCGGGGTGGGTGATGTCGCGAAAGCGCTTGCGGATCAGCTCGTCGGCGGTGTAGCCGGTGATGTCGCACAGCGCCTGGTTGACCAGCACCCAGCACCCGTCCTGATCGAGTAGGCCGGTGCCGATCGGGGCGCGCTGGAAGACCTCCTCGAAGCGCTCCCGTGGGTGGCGCTCGGGTTGATCGGTGGGCGTATGCTCGGAGACGTCGAGCATCACCGCGACACCGCTTGTGATTTTGGCGGGCGTCGCTGCGGTGGAAGCGAGCGGGCCGACGTCGATCACCAACCGCTGGCGCCCATCGGCGGTGACGATCCCGCGGGATCGCGTGTCCCCTTGCAAAGCCGAACGGCAGAGCGGCTCGATCTGCCGCCAGAGCTCTGTGGGGAAGGCATCTGCCAGGGGCCTGCCCTCTCGGTAGATCGGCGAGCCCTCGCTGCGACCGAGCGCGTGACCGGCGGCGAGAATCAGGCGCAGGTCGGCGTCAAAGACCGTTATCAGGGCTCCCGGCAGATCCTTCCGGGTGAGCATCGCGGACTCGTCGAAGCCCGCGAGGAGCGGAGCCGCGACGTCGCGATCGGGCGCGGACATGTCCGTATATCGGCAGGTCTCCAAATGTCCTTGACAACGCCGGGCCGAAGCTTGCGGCCCCCCAAGAACGTCTTTCGAGCGACAGCCATCAGGCGCCTGTGGGCCGTGGCTCACTATTGTCGTGTACGGATGCCCCGAATCCCGATCAACATTGCGGAACTGGTGGGGGAGACGCCCTTGGTGGAACTGCCAGGGCTGCTGGGCGAGACGACCGATCGCAGATCGGCCACCAGCGACGGGGTGCGGTTGTACGGGAAGGTCGAGTCGGCCAACCCCGGGGGGAGCGTGAAGGACAGGATCGGCGTGGCGATGATCGAGGCGGCAGAGGCGGAGGGGCGGATCGAGCCGGGCCGCACGACGATCGTGGAGGCGACCAGCGGCAACACGGGGATCGCGCTGGCGATGGTGTGCGCGGCGAAGGGGTATGAGCTGGTGCTGACGCTGCCGCAGGGGATGAGTCGCGAGCGCGAGAGCTTGCTGAAGCTGTACGGAGCGGAGGTGAGGATCACCGAGTCGCTGGGCGGGATGAGCGAGGCGGTGGGGGCGGCGCGGAAGCTGGCGCGCGACCCGGACGTGTGGCTGCCCGACCAGTTCTCAAACCCCGCCAATCCCGAGGCGCACCGGCGCACGACCGGCCCGGAGATCGAGCGCGCCCTGGATGGCGCCCCCGACGTGCTGGTGGCGGGGGTGGGGACCGGCGGGACGATCACCGGAGCCGGCGGGTACCTGCGCGAGCGCAACCGTCACCTGCGGATCGTCGCGGTGGAGCCGCGGGGCTCGGCGGTGCTCTCAGGCGGCAAGCTCGGCCCCCACCGCATCCAGGGCATCGGCGCGGGCTTCGTGCCGCCGGTGCTGGAGCGCGAGCTGCTGGATGAGGTGATCGCGGTGAGCGACGAGGACGCGATCCACACCGCGTGGAGCTGCGCGCGACACACGGGCCTGCTGGCGGGCATCTCCGGCGGCGCGGCGCTGTGGGCGGCGCTGCAGGTGGCGGAACGCCCGGAGTCAAGCGGCAAGCGGATCGTCGCGATCGTGCCGGACTCGGGCGAGCGGTACGTGTCGCAAGCGTTCTTCGCGCCGTAGGCCTTGAATTTGGATGGGGGACCCCGCAAGGGGGTCGGGGGGTGGGGTTGCGCGTCGTGTGACCGAGCGCAGCGCCGATCCACTGTGTCATGCCCTCGCGCTGAGCGCGTGCTCGGGCCCCCGCCCAGTGAGCCTCAGGGGGTTTACTCCGATTGCCATGGGTCGATCAGATCGATTCCTGTGCCTTCGAAGTCGCTGGTGTTTCGGGTGGCGAGCATCGCCCCGAGATTGCGGCAGATCGCTGCTATCTGCCCGTCGGCGAAGCCGATAGGACGGCCTTCTCTGTCCCGGCCGCTGACCAGAGCGGCGTAGTGCCCCGCGGAACTCGCGTCGAACGGCTCGACGCGACCGCCGAGGTCGTCCTCGATCACTCGATGTGTCGCCTCGCTCAGCAGATCCCTGCGTCGCCCGGCCGGCAGACGGGCAATGCCGTACAGCAGCTCTGCGGCTGTGATCGCGGAAGTGGCGATCGTGGTTGCATCGAGTGAGTCCATCCACCTCAGCACCCCCTCGTCAGGATCGCGACGGATGAGCTCGGAGAGAACGTTCGTGTCGAGGACGATCACGCCTGCAGGTCCGCGGCACGCGGCAGCTCACGCCGGGGGGGCAGATCGAGCTCCGCCCCGCCAATCGCGGCGAACCGGGCGTGAATGCGACTGCCGAGGCCGCTCGCAGCGGGCTCGGAGGGCAACGCATCTTCCAGGATGGCACGCACCTCGGCCTCCATCGAGCGCCCGTGGTGCGCAGCCCTTACGCGCAGCCTGGTCTTGGTTGCATCATCGAGTCCACGTACGGTCAGTGTCGCCATAAGGTCTCTTCAAGCATTGCCTGCATTGACTGCTATGCTAGCAAATCTATAGGGTCAGAAGGCTTGGGTCGGCGGGAGGGGCTGCCGCGACTCCGACGCTACCCTGTGGGCATGCTCGGGCTGGGCACCTTTGCGGGGGTCGTCAAGGAGTTGCGCCGTGACGTGGCGGCGGCGCGTGACCGCGATCCCGCCGCTCGTGGGGTGGGGCCCGCGGAGATCGTGGCGACGTGGCCGGGCATCCAAGCGCTGCTCTCCCATCGGGTGGCGCACGCGCTGCACGAGTCGGGAGTGCCGCTCCTGCCGCGCACGATGTCGATGTTGACGCGGACGCTCACCGGCATCGAGATTCACCCGGCGGCGCAGATCGGCAAGGGGCTGTTCATCGACCATGGCGCCGGGGTGGTGGTCGGGGAGACCGCGACGATCGGTGACGACGTGACGCTCTATCAGGGGGTGACCCTCGGCGGGACGGGTTTCGCCACCGGCAAGCGCCACCCGACCGTGGAGGACAACGTGACGATCGGCTCGGGCGCCAAGCTGCTGGGTCCGATCACCGTCGGCCACGGCGCCAAGATCGGCGCCAACACGGTGGTGATCACCGACGTGCCGCCCAACTCCACCGTGGTGGGCAACCCCGGCCACCCGGTGCGCGTGGACGGCCGCCGCCCGGAGGGTCCGGACGCCGACTGGATCCACTTGCCCGACCCGATCGCTGAGGCGCTGCAAGGCCTCTCCAGCCGCATTGGGGCGCTCGAGCGCGCGGTCGGCGAGCTCTCCGGCGGGCGCATCGAGCCGCCCGTCGCAAAGGTGCGACCGCTGCGGCCGGTGAAGGGCCCGAACCCCGCGGGGGGATAAGGCGAACCCCGCAGGGGGGCGGTTGACGGACGCGAGGCTCGGGCGTCCGGCAGTCGGGAGCGAGAACCGATCGGCGTCCCACGCAACGAGCCCCGGACGCGGCCGCCGATGCGTCGAGGAGTAAGCCACCAGCCGCTGCTCAGCTTTGCGGTGCCCATGCCGATACCCGTACCGAATGACTCGCCGTCGGCGTACGGGACCAACGACAAGGGGGCGCGATGCGCAGAGGAATTGGAGTGCTCACGGCGATTGGCGCCGCGGTGGCGCTTGGAGCACCCGTCGCCGCCGGTGCGCCGTCGACGTGGCTGGCAGCGAGCCCTCTCTCGCAATCCGCGGCCGAGTTCGCGGACACGGCGATGGGATCGGGTGGCGGCGCGGCGGTTGCGTGGCTGGGAGTCGGTGCCGGCAACGTCGTGCGGGTCGCCACGCGCCCTGCGCTCGGGAGCTTCGCGCCCGCTCTCGACGTCTCGCCGGCTGGTGAAAACCGTGCTCCCCAGGTGGCCGAGGATGCCGCTGGCGACGCGACCGTCGTCTGGTGGAGCCTCGGGTCCAGTGACCTTGTGGAAGCCGCCACGGTGACGGATGGGATGTCCTCGGCTCCGCTGACGCTCTCCGCGGCCGGGGGGAATCCTTCTTTCCGGCGGTCGCCATGAACGACCGGGGGGACACCATCGTCGCCTGGGCCAGCCGCGAAGGCTCAACCGTGGTCGTCCAGGCGTCGTTCCGTCCCGCCGGGGGGAGCTTCGGCCACGCGGTGACCATCTCCGCCAGCCGTGCGAGCATCGAATCTCCGCGGGTGGCAATCGACGACGCCGGCGATGCCACGGTCGTGTGGGATCGGAGCAGCGGCGCCAAGGAACTCGTGGAAGCGGCTACGCGATCGGCGGCGACCGGCAGCTTCTCCGAGCCGGTGGTGCTCTCGAATGAATCCGAACCCGCGATCCATCCGTTCGCGGCAATGAACGCCGAGGGCGACGCCGCGGTCACCTGGACGGCCTTCAACGGCACCGTCGAGCTGGCTCAGGTCGCGGTACGGCCCGTCGGTGGGACGTTCGACAAAGCCGTGAGCGTGTCCTCCGAAGGAGCGAACGCGGCATTCCCTCAGGTGGCGCTCGACGGCCGCGGGGATCCGAGCGTTGTGTGGACGCTTGAGTCCGGCGGCGATCTCATCGTCCAATACGCAGCCGGAACACCGTCGGGAACCTTCCCGGCGGCTCAGGATCTCGCATTCCTGTCGTGGGCTCCCAGCATTGCCGAGGACCCAGCCGGCGACACGGTGGTCAGTTACGCCAACGTCCTGAGCAACAGCGCCTTCGCGGTCGTGCGTCCCGCCGCGGGCCGCTTTGGCGAGCCCCAGGAAGTGTCGCCCGCCGGGCAGATCGTGAGCCCCAACGGCGAGAGCGACGAGCAGGGGCTGAACGCGGCGATGGACAGCAACGGCGATGGCGTGGTCGGTTACACCATCCAGGGCAGCGAAGATCTCCCCGAGGTGAGCCTGCTCGATGCGGGAGGGCCGACCCTGGAGAACGTGTCGATCCCGGCGACCGCCACCGCCGGGACGCCCGTGACCTTCTCGGTGGCGCCGGTCGACCAGGTCGATCCGGCGCCCGGTGTCTCGTGGTCTTTCGGCGACGCTTCGACGGAGAGTCGGAACACGGTTACGCACACCTTCACCAACCCCGGCACCTACAGCGTGTCGGTGACGGCCACGGTCGCGCCCGGCGACTCTGCGACGCACACCGGCGCGATCACAGTCGCGGCGCCGGCGGCGCCGGCGGTCCCCGCATTCCACCCGGCCACGCTCAGCACCGCGACCGTCACCACCGACAGCCATGGGCGAGTACATCTGACGGTTGCATGCCCCCCCGGAGGGGCGGCGTGCGCAGGGGTCGTGACCTTGACGTTGCCAGCCACTGCGAGTGGTCTGGCGGTGGCGGCCCATGCGCAGGGGACACCTGTGACCGTCGCCGCCGGCGATGCCCCATTCAGTGCGGCGGCCGGTGCCGTGGCAACGGCGAGTATCCCTCTGCCCACCGTGGTGCTGCGACTGCTGAAGCGTCATCGCCATCTCGCGCTCACAGCCGCGCTGGAATCCCACGAGGCCAGTGGCCAGAGCGCGATCACCAGCGGCAAGGTGCTCGTCAAGGCCTACGTAAAGCCAAGGAAGGCGAAAGGGAAAACGAAGAAGTAGTCAGTCAACGCGCGGGTCTCCGCGGTGGATGTACAGCCATCGCGCGGATCGGCCACCGCGCTTGGACGCGGGGCCCGATGCGGGGCGTCTCAGCTCGGGCTCAGTGTCTTGGCTCGGGCTCAGTAATACACGCACCGGCAGCGATGCCGCGGGCGCGCCTTGTACTCCGAGTCCTGCCCACGGTTCCACAGGCGGTGGTCGAGCACCCGCGGGGGGATGCCGGCGCGCGCCGAGATCAGCTCGCAGGCGTGCACCGCGCAGGCGCGTATCTCGCGCTCGGCCCCGCCCGGAGGGAGCAACTCGCCGGCGTCGATGCGGGCGGCGAGCGACTCGTCATAGAGCAGCACCCCCTCGCAACGCAGCACGTGGGGGACGAGGTTGTCGGCGAAGATCGTCAGGCGATCGAGGTCGGCGAAGCTTGCAATCTCCGCCAGCGCGAGGTCGGCGGCGACGATCTGGGCACGCTTGTAGAAGCCGCGATCGTCGAACATCGCCATGCCGCGCGCCAGCGCCTGCGCCAGGCGCTCGGCCGAGCCGTCGCACTCGGCCACAAGGTCCAGCGCGCGACGCTCGCCGAGGAAGCGCCCCAGCTCGCGCAGCGCCTGGGCATAGAGGCTCATCAGCTCGTGGTCGGGCCGCTGGCCGAGGATCTCGGCGATCGTGCGGGTGTCCACCGCGCGCAGCCACGCCCCATCGAGCGCCCGCGCGCCGCCGGCGGCGTGTTGTGCGCGCACGTGGTCGGTGAGCCCCCATGCAACCGTGAAGTAGCCGCTGACGGGCAGCCCGCCGTCGAGACGCTTGTGCAGCGTGGGAAACCAACCCGAGCCGAAGTTGATCGCGTCCAGCGCCAACAGGTAGTCGGCGATATCCGCGGGCTCGCCCTCCAGGTAGTGGCGCACGGGGTCGAGCTCCGCGCTGGACCCCTCCGGCGTGGGCGCGGCGATCTTCGCGAGGACCTCCTCGTCGGCGATCGCGTCCATGTCGATCCGCACCCACCGCGCCTGCGCGGCGGTCTGCGCGCAGCCGTAGCGGACTTCCTTGAGCAGTGGCATGGCGGACACGTTACGCCCGCCGAGCCCGCAACTATGCTGGAGCTGATGGCCGACAACCCTCACGCCGAGCACCTTCAGGAGCTGCTGGAGGGCCTCAACGAGCCCCAGCGGGAGGCCGTCACGCATGGGGAGGGGCCGCTTTTGATCCTCGCGGGCGCGGGCTCGGGCAAGACGCGCGTGCTCACCCACCGCCTCGCCTTCCTGATTTACACCGACCAAGCGCAGGCGGGGGAGATTCTGGCGATCACCTTCACCAACAAGGCCGCCAAGGAGATGCGCGAGCGCGTCGAACGACTGCTGGGCCACAGCACGCGGGGAATGTGGCTGATGACCTTCCACGCGGCTTGCGCGCGAATCCTGCGCGCCGAGGCCGAGCGGCTGGGGTATACGCGGCAGTTCACGATCTACGACCAGGCCGACGCGCGGCGCCTGACCAAGCGCTGCATGGACGCCGTCGGCGTCGATCCCAAGCGCTACACGCCGGCGGCGATCCACAACCAGATCTCCTCCGCCAAGAACAAGCTCAACGACGCCTCCGCCTACAGCCAGGCGGTCGGCTCGCAATTCGAGGAGCTGGTCGGCGAGGTGTACACGCTGTACGAGCGCGACCTGATGCGCATGAACGCGATGGACTTCGACGACCTGCTGTTTCGCACCGTCAACCTGTTGGAGCTCTACCCCGAGGTGCGCGAGCGCTACAGCGAAAGCTTCCGCCACGTGTTGGTCGACGAGTACCAGGACACCAACCACGCGCAGTACCGCTTCCTGCAGCTGCTGGTGGGCGGTGGACGCCAGGCGCCGGTGCGTGGGCAACCCGTCCATCTCGCGGGCCATCGCAACCTCGCGGTGGTCGGCGATGATGCGCAATCGATTTACAGCTTCCGTAACGCCGACATCCGCAACCTGCTCGACTTCCAGGATGACTTCCCCGACGCGCGCGTGGTGAAGCTCGAGCAGAACTACCGCTCCACCGAGACGATCCTGAAGGCGGCCAACGCGGTGATCGCCAACAACCGCGGCGGGATCGCCAAGCGGCTGTGGAGCGAGCTGGGCACCGGCGAGCCGATTCAGGTGCGCGAGCTCGAGGACGAGCACGCCGAGGCGCGCTTCGTGGTGGGCGAGATCGAGCGGCTCGTTGATGAGGGCGCTTCGCGCGCCGAGATCGCCGTGCTGTACCGCACCAACGCGATGTCGCGCGTGCTGGAGGACACGCTGGTGCGCCGTGAGATCGCCTACCAGGTGATCGGCGGCACGAAGTTCTACGAGCGCGCGGAGATCAAGGACGCGATCGCCTACCTCTCGTGGCTGGCCAACCCGTTCGATGTGGTGAGCTTCACACGCGTCGCCAACTCTCCTCGGCGCGGGCTCGGGCAGACATCGCTGGGACGTATCGTGGCGTACTCCGCCACCGTCGGCGTCTCGGTGTGGGAGGCGGCGGCTGCGCCCGACGCGATCCCCGGCCTCGGCGCCGCCGCGGTGAAGGCGCTGCGGCGCTTCATGGACACGATGGGTGAGCTGCGCGCGCGCGTGGAGCAACGCGTGCCTGTGGGGGAGCTGCTGGAGGCGGTGCTCTCGCAGACCGGCTACGTCGAGGCGCTCGAAGCGGAGCGGACGATCGAGGCGCAGGGGCGTATCGAGAACCTCGAGGAGCTGGTGTCGGTCGGCAGCGAGTTCGACGCCACCGCCGATCCCGGACAGGACGCGCTCGAAGTGTTCCTGCAGCAGATCGCGCTCGTCGCCGACGCCGACTCCCGTAAAGACGAGGAGGAGGGGTTGGTGACGCTGATGACGCTGCACAACGCCAAGGGCCTGGAGTACCCCGTCGTGTTTATCGTCGGCTGTGAGGATGGCGTGTTCCCCCACTCGCGGGCACTCGACGAAGGTGGCCTGGAGGAGGAGCGACGCCTCTTCTACGTCGGCGTGACCCGCGCGATGCGCAAGCTCTATCTCACTCACGCCCGCCGCCGCGTGGTGTTCGGCGCCCAGGCGTACGGCCTGCCCAGTCGCTTCCTCGACGAGATCCCCGCGGAGCTCACCGAACGTGAGCAGCCGCGGCTGGTTGCGAGCGCGGCGCGGGGCGGCGGTGGGATGAGCTGGCAGGCAGACGTGCGGGGGAGTCGCGCACTTGTCGGTGTCGGCGGCGGCTGGGATTCGGCCGCCCGCGCCGGCGCCGGAGTGCTCGCCAATGGCGCGGATGGGGCCCGCGGCGTGCAGGCGGGTCCCGGGGAGTCGTTTCGCATGGGCGAGGACGTCACCCACGCCTCCTTCGGCGAGGGAGTCGTCACCGCCGTGGAGCCTCATGGCGTGATCGTCGTGCGCTTCGCCCGCGACGGCTGCGAACGCAAGCTGATGTCCGAGTTGGCCCCCGTCACCCGGCGATAGCATCTCGCCCGATGAGCGCCACGATCATCGACGGCAAAGTGATCGCCGCGGGCGTGCGCGCGCAGGTCGCCGAAGGCGTGCGCGCCTTTATGGAGCTGACCGGACGTACACCGGGCTTGGCGACCGTGCTGGTCGGCGACGATCCGGGCTCGGCGGTGTACGTGGGGGGTAAGCAGCGCGCCTGTGCCGAGGTGGGGATGACGCCCTTTGACAAGCGTCTGCCCGCGGATGCCTCCTTCGCGCAGGTGGCCGAGCTGCTAGAGGATCTCAATCGGGACGACGCCGTCAACGGGGTGCTGTTGCAGCTGCCGGTGCCGGCTCACCTAGATGGCCCGTCACTCACCGGCCTGATCGACCCGGACAAGGACGTGGATGGCTTGACGCCGGTCAACGCCGGCCTGCTCTCGCTCGGACTGCCGGGACCGCGGCCGTGCACCCCCTTGGGGGTGATGGAGTTGCTCGCAAGCGTCCATGGTAGGGACACGGCCTGGCTGGAGGGCGCCGAGGCGGTGGTCGTCGGGCGCTCCAACCTCTTTGGCAAGCCGATGGCGCAGCTGCTGCTTGCCGCCAACGCGACCGTCACCGTCTGTCACTCCCGCACCCGCGATCTCGCCGGCGTGTGCGCTCGCGCCGACGTCCTGATCGCGGCGATCGGCCGCCCGCGCGTGATTGGCGGCGAGTTCGTCAAGCCGGGGGCGGTCGTGATCGACGTGGGCATCAACCGCCTCACGCCGGAGGAGGCGGGCAATAAGAGCGGGCTGGTCGGCGATGTGGACTTCGCCGCGGTGTCCCCGCTTGCCAGCGCGATCACGCCAGTACCTGGTGGCGTCGGGCCGACTACGATCGCCCTGCTGCTGCGCAACACGCTCGACGCAGCGCGCCGGCAGGCGGGGGTCGCATGAGCCTGCGTCGTCAAGCCGGCACGGAGGAGCGTCGATGAGCCTGCGTCGCATGCGTTTCGGAGAGCTGATCGCGCTTGCCGGGGCGATCTGCCTGATCGTCGCGCTGGCACTGCCGTGGTATGAGAATTCGCAGGGCAAGCTCAGCGCGTGGGCGACGTTTGGCGTTGCGGTTGTGCTGCTGATCCTTGCCGCCGCCGGTGCGCTCGCGCTGGCGATCGCCACCGTGACCGAGCGCACTGCCGCGATCCCGGTCGCCGCCGCGGTGTGGAGCACGCTATTCGGGATCCTCGCGACGGTGGCCGCGGTGGTGCGGCTGCTGGAGCGCCCCGACCACGCGACGATGCTGTGCTCTGGGGCGTGGCTGGCGCTCATCGGCGCGCTGCTGGTGCTGGCAGGCAGCTGGCAGTCGATGCGCGACGAACGCACCGGCCTCTACCCACCCGACGCCACGCCGCCACGCGAGGCGCCGCCGGCCACGCCCTGAGGGTGGCGCAGCCGGCCAGAGGGCCGGCGAGCCGGGTCCATCTTTTTCAGGCACAATCACCGCCGTGATCGATCGCGACGAAGTCCTCCACGTGGCGCGCCTGGCGCGGCTGAAGCTCGACGACGGCGAGGTCGAGTCGATGGCGCGCGAGCTCTCCGCCGTGCTCGACCACATCGCCAAGATCGGCGAGCTCGATCTGGACGACGTGCCTCCCACCTCGCATGTGGTGGAGGTCGTCGGCCGGCTGCGCCCCGACGAGTCGCGCCCATGCCTGCCGCGCGAGGTTGCACTCGAACAGGCACCTTCCGTGGCCGACGGGGGCTTTCTCGTTCCCAGCCCCCAGGCGTGAGCGCCCCCGAGATCATCGACCTGTCGGCTGCGCAGGCGGTTGGAGAGATCGAGGCCGGGCGGCTGTCCGCGACGGAGCTGTTCGACGCCTATCGAGCGCGCGCTGTCGCCGACGAGCTCAACTGCTTTACGTGGGTTGCCCCGGGGGCGGACGGATCGCCGCCCGCCCGCCCCTCGGACGCTCCGCTGCGCGGCGTGCCGCTCGCGGTCAAGGACCTCTTCTGCACTGCCGGCGTGCCGTCGCAGTCGGGCTCGCGCATCCTTGAGGACTACCGCCCGCCCTACACCGCGACTGTGGTCGCGCGGCTCGCGGCGGCTGGCGCGCCGCTGCTGGGCAAGACCAACCAGGACGAGTTCGCAATGGGCTCCTCCAACGAGAACTCCGCCTTCGGACCGGTGCTCAACCCGTGGGATCGTGCGCGCGTGCCCGGGGGGTCATCGGGGGGCAGCGCGGCCGCCGTTGCCGCCGGCCTCGCTCCCTGGGCGCTTGGCACCGACACGGGAGGATCGATCCGCCAGCCCGCCGCGCTGTGCGGGATCGTCGGACTGAAACCGACCTACGGCGCCGTCTCGCGCTACGGGATGATCGCGTTCGCCTCCTCGCTCGATCAGGCCGGGCCGCTCACCCGCGATGTGACCGACGCCGCGTTGCTGCTGCGCCAGATGGTGGGCCGCGACGAGTGCGACGCCACCTCCCTGGGGCACCCCGAGGAGATCGCGCTGCCCACTGCCGAGAGCCTCACCGGCGTACGCTTGGGCGTGCCCGAGGAGCTCACGGGCGAGGGGATCGATCCGGGGGTGCTCGACGCCTTTCGCGGTGCCCTTTCGCGCGCGCGGGAGCTCGGCGCGGAGATTCACGACGTTCGCCTGCCCCACGCGCCCCATGGGCTCTCCGCCTACTACGTGCTGGCGCCCGCCGAGGCCTCGTCCAACCTCGCCCGCTTCGACGGCGTGCGCTATGGGCTGCGCGCCGAGCAGGCCGAGGACCTGCTCGAGCTCTACACGCACACCCGCCACGACGGCTTCGGCGCCGAGGTCAAGCGGCGCATCATGCTCGGCACCTACGCGCTCTCCGCCGGCTACTACGACGCCTACTACGGCCGCGCCCAGCGCGTACGCACGAAGATCGTCGGCGACTTCAACGCCGCATTCGCGGAGGTGGATTTCATCCTCACACCCACCTCTCCCACCGTCGCCTTCCGGCTGGGCGAGCGCACCGGCGACCCGTGGTCGATGTACATCAACGACTTCTGCACCGTCCCGATGTCGCTCGCTGGCATCCCCGCGATCTCGATTCCCTGTGGGCTCGCCGGCGACGGGGCGGGGGGGGAGCTGCCAGTCGGCCTGCAGATCGCTGGGCCGGTGTTCAGCGAGAACCGCCTGCTCGACGCCGCGTTTGCGCTGGAGCGGGCGCTCGGCTTCGATGGGTCGCGGGCGAGGACATGAGGGTATGCATTTGGGTCGCATCCGCGCATGTCTGTGGGCATATCAGGCGGATGGGGGCGGGACTTCCTGTCCCGCCGCCGAGGTTGACGAGCGCGGAGTCGCGATGGCCTGGGCAAGGAGAAGATGACCTGTGAGCGCGCTCGAATACGAGCCGGTGATCGGCCTGGAGATCCACATCCAGCTGGCGACGGCCACGAAGATGTTCTGCGGCTGTGCGCTTTCCTTCGGCGAGCCCCCCAATACTCGCACCTGTCCGGTCTGCCTGGGGCTGCCCGGCAGCTTGCCCGTCGCCAATGCACGGGCCGTGCACTTCGGGCTGGTGATCGGCCTCGCGCTCGGCTCCGAGCTCGCCCCGCGGTCGATCTTCCACCGCAAGAACTACTTCTATCCCGACCTTCCCAAGGGCTACCAAATCTCCCAGTACGATCTGCCGCTCTGCCTTGGCGGGCGACTCGGGGACGTGCGTATCCACCGTGTGCACCTGGAGGAGGACGCCGCCAAGCTCGTACACGTCGGCGCCTCCGGACGGATCCACGGCTCCGATGCCTCGATTGTCGACTTCAACCGCGGCGGCACCCCGCTTGCGGAGATTGTCACCGAGCCCGACCTGCGCTCCGCGCAGGACGCCGGCGAGTGGCTGCGACTGCTGCGCACCACTATGCGCGTGCTCGGCGTCTCCGACGTCAACATGGAGGAGGGCTCGCTGCGCTGTGACGCCAACATCTCGCTGCGCCCTGTCGGCAGCGAGCAGCTCGGGGTGAAGACCGAGCTGAAGAACATGAACTCCTTCCGCTTCATCGAACGCGGGATCCGCGCCGAGCTCGCCCGCCAGGAGGCGATTCTGCGCGGTGGCGGGCGGGTGCAGCAGGAGACACTGCACTTCGACCCCGCCTCCGAGCGCGTCACCTCGCTGCGCTCCAAGGAGGAGGCCCACGACTACCGGTACTTCCCCGAGCCCGACCTGGTGCCGGTCGCGATCGACGCCGCGATGCTCGACGCCGCCCGCGCCGCTCTCCCGGAGCTGCCCGCCGCGCGCGCCGAGCGCTTCGAGCGCGAGCTCGGGCTCTCCGCCGACAGCGCCCACCTGCTCGCCTTCCGCACCGAGCTCGGGGACTATTTCGAGGCCGCGCTTTGCGCTGAGGTCGATCCCGCGCCGCCGGCCCAGGCCCTGGCCAACTGGATCTCCGGCGACCTGCTCGCGCGCCTCGGCGGCGGGCAGGTGGGCGGGAATCCCGTCGCAGACATGGATGGGGAGTCCGGTGGGGGAGCAGTTGTGACTGGCGAGGCCACTGGCGCGGATCCGCTCTCCTCGCAGGTTCAGCCCCAAGCGCTTGCGGTGCTCGTTGGGCTTGTCGCCGCCAAACGCATCTCCGTCGGCGCCGGTCGCCAGGTGCTTGACCGCCTCGTCGCCGAGGGGGGCGATCCGGCGGCGATCGTCGAGGCCGAGGGTCTCGCCGCGATCGACGGCGGGGATGAGCTTGCCGCGATCGTCGCCAAAGCGCTCGCCGCGCACCCCGAGGCCGCCGAGAACGTACGCGCCGGCAACGCCAAGGCGATTGGTCCGATCGTCGGCCACGTGATGCGTGAGACGAAGGGCCGCGCCGACGGCGGTGCCGTCACCCGTCTTGTGCACGAGCAGCTCGGCATCTGAGCCTGAATCCCCACCGATAACGGGTTGAGGTGGATTCAGGCTGAGCTGAGCGGCTGCTGGCTGGCCGGAGCTGCCCAGCAACCGCCACACCGCCACCGTTCAGATCTTGTACCGCGGGCCAAATACACGCGCACGCGTGGACGCCAAAATAAGGCAACCTCCAAGGTGACCCTCCAAATCTCGCCTCCGCGGGCTCCCCTCAACCGCGGATGGGCGGTGCAGGATGCGTACGGCCGGGCCGGGGCGCCAGCTCCCGCCCGGCCGTAGCGCACCACACCTGTGAACCGCCGCGCTTGCGAGCGCTACCATCTGGGGACATGAACGAGTTGCCCACATCCACACCCTCGTCGTCGCGCTCGCTGGGCCGGATGATCGTCGCGGTGCTGATCCTGGCGGTCGCCGCCTGGGTGCTGCTGCACATCGTGATCGGCATCGTCACCTTCCTCGCCATCCCCGTCATCGTGGTTGCCGCAATCGTGGGGATCGTCTGGGCTGTGCGCGTCCTGTTCTGAGAGGCGCCGCGCGATGGGATACGTGGTGATCTGCTTCGGCTTCGGGCTCGCCGGCGGGATCGTCGGCCGCGTCAAGGGCAGCTCGTTCATCCTGTGGTTCCTGATTTCGGCGGTCGTTCCCGTCTTTGGCCTGCTGGCCGCGATCGCCTACCGGATGGAGAGCAACGAGCTGCGCCGCCGGTGCCCCCGCTGCGGGCGCGTCACCAAGATCTACGACGCTCTGTGCACTCGCTGCGGCACCGAGCTCGAGTTTCCGGAGACGGTGATTGCGCCGGAATCGTGGCAGCCCCCGTCCGCGGCAAGCGGCTGAGCGCTCGCGGCTGGCGACCGCCCTCCCTGCCGACCGTGGCCAGACGCCACGCGCGTTGTGTCAGGCCCATCCATTAGGGAGCCCGAAACAGCGCAGGCTCTATAAACCTGGGATGAGCGCCAAGGCCCCGTCCGTGCCCGCGCACGACTCGTTGATCGCCCGCCTGATCCACCGCGCGGGCTTTCCCGACGAGCGCGACTTCGTGCTGCGCGTCGTGCAGCCGGCGCTCGTCGGCATGATCGACGGCACCGTCTCCTCGCTGCCACCGATCTTCGCGGCGGCGATCTCCTCCGACTCGCGCGTGGCGCTGCTTGTCGGCTTCTCCACGGCGCTGGGGGCGGGCGTCAGCATGGGGTGGTCGGAGGCGCTGTCGGACACCGGCGAGCAGACCGGCCGTGGCTCGGCGGTCGTGCGCGGCGCGATCACCGGCGGCATGACCACGCTCGGTGGCATCTTCCACACGCTGCCGTTCTTCATCAGCGACGTCCACAAAGCGCTGCTGGTCGCGGGCTTCGTCGTCGCGTTCGAGCTGTTGGCGATCGCGTGGGTGCGCAAACGTTTCCTACACGTCTCGATGCGCTCGTCGCTGCTGGTGGTCACCGTCGGCGGGGCGATCGCATTGGCGATCGGGATCGGGATCGGCTCTTCGTAGCGGTAAAACCCGCTGGTACACTGCCTTTTTGGCCCGTTTCGAGTGTGGTGGAAAGGCGGTTGGCGGACATGCGCGCGGTTGACGCACTGATGGAAAGCCTCAAGGCGGAGGGCGTCGAGGTCGTCTTCGGCCTGCCCGGGGGCGCCAACCTCCCGACCTACGATGCCTTTGTGGATGCCGGCATCCGCCACATCCTCGTCCGCCACGAGGCCGGCGGGGGGCACGCCGCCGAGGGCTATGCCAAGGCGACCGGCAAAGTGGGCGTCGCGTTCGCCACGTCCGGCCCCGGCGCCACCAACCTGATCACCCCGATCTGCGACGCGATGATGGACTCCGTGCCGGTGGTGTTCATCACCGGCCAGGTGCGCACCGAGCTGCTCGGCACCGACGGCTTCCAGGAGGCCGACACGATCGGGATCACGATGCCCGTCGTCAAGCACTCCTTCATGATCCAGCACCCCCTGGAGATTCCTCGGGCGATCCACGAGGCCTTCCACATCGCCTCCACCGGACGTCCCGGTCCAGTGCTCGTGGACATCCCACAGGACCTCTCGCGCGCGGAGATCGCCTACGAGCCGGTCACCGACGTGCGCCTCCCCGGCTACCAGCCAACGGTGGAGGGCAACCAGAAGCAAATCCGCCAGGCCGCCAAGGCGTTGGCCGCCTCTCAGCGTCCGGTGATCTATGCCGGCGGAGGTATCGTCAACGCGGGCGCCTCCGCTGAGCTGGTGGAGCTCGCGGGCTGCGACCGCTTCCCCGTCACCTGCACGCTGATGGGCCTTGGCGCCTTTCCCGCTCCACACCCTCAGTGGCTGGGGATGCTGGGGATGCACGGCACCCGCGCCGCCAACTACGCGATGGACGAGGCCGACCTGATCTGCGCCGTCGGCGCTCGCTTCGACGATCGCATCACCGGCAAGCTCTCGGAGTTTGCGCCCCATGCGAAGTTCATCCACATCGACGTCGACCCGGCCGAGATATCGAAGAACGTGCCCGCTCACATTCCGATCGTCGGCGACGCCCGCCACGTGCTTGCCAAGCTCGCCATCGAGTACCGCGCGCTGGGGGCCGACCCCGTGCGCCTCACCGATTGGTGGAGTCGCATCGAGGGGTGGCGCGAGCAGTACCCGCTCAAATACGAGGACAGCACCGACGCCGAGATCAAGCCCCAGTACCTGATCCAAGCGCTGTACCAGGCTACCGGCGGCGAGGCGATCGTCTCCAGCGACGTCGGCCAGCATCAGATGTGGACCGCCCAGTACTACGACTTTCCCGCGCCGCGGCGCTGGATCAACTCCGGCGGCCTGGGGACGATGGGCTTCGGGCTGCCCGCCGCGATGGGCGCCGCCGTCGGCTGCCCCGATCGCCTTGTGTGCTGCGTGGCCGGCGACGGCTCGGTGCAGATGAACGCCCAGGAGCTTGCCACCTGCGCGCAGGATCAGATCCCGATCAAGGTGTTCATCATGAACAACGGCTACCTCGGCATGGTGCGCCAGTGGCAGGAGCTCTTCTGGGATGGTCGCTACTCCCACGTCGACATGGGCAAATTCCCCGACTTCGTCAAGCTCGCCGAGGCCTACGGCGCCACCGGGATGCGCTTCGAGGACAAGCACACGCTCGTGGACAAAATCAAGCGGGCGATCGCCACGGAGGGCCCCGTGGTGGTGGACGTGCGCGTCACCCGCGAGGAGAACACGTACCCCATGATCCCCGCCGGGCAGGCTGCGCGGGAGATGGTGGGGTGATGGGCGAGCCGGCCACCAAGGCCCCACTCAGCCTCGAGGAGCTCGAAGCCTCCGGCAACCTGCGCACCGGGCGCAAGCACGTCCTTTCGATCCTGGTCGAAAACAAGTCGGGCGTGCTGACCCGCATCGCGGGCCTGTTTGCCCGCCGCGGCTTCAACATCGACACGCTCACGGTCGGCCCCACCGACGACGAGCGCGTCTCGCGTGTGACGCTCACCGTCGACGGCGCCCTGCACCCGATCGACCAGGTCACCAAGCAGTTGCACAAGCTGATCAATGTGCTGAAGATCCGCGACCTCGATCCGGGCGACACGGTTTCGCGCGAGCTTGCGATGTTCAAGGTCGCCGCCGACGGCGTCCAGCGCGGCGAGCTGATGCAGATCACCGAGATCTTCCGCGGCAAGGTGGTGGACGTCACCAAGCGCTCGATCATCGTCGAGATCACGGGCACCACCGAGAAGATCCAAGCCTTCGAGGACATGGTGCGGCCGTTCGGCCTGATCGAGATGATGCGCACCGGTGAGATAGCGATCGCGAGGGGTCGCAGCGAGACGTGAGGGGCACGCTCGAGCGCACGCACGAGAGCCCGTTCGCGCTCAGCGACGCGGACCGCGAGCGGCTTGCGGCACGCCTGCAGCTTGCCGTCAAGCGCGCGCGGCGCAGCGGCCGGCCGACACTCGCGGCGCTGACTCTGCCGCTGCCCGACGGCCTCGACCCCAGCGCCGTCGTCTGCGCCTCGCGGCGCGAGGGCGAGCCGTGGTTCCTGTTAGAGCAGCCCGAGCATGGGGCGCGTGCGCTGGCGGCGCTCGGCGAGGCCGTCGGCCTGACGGCCACTGGGCCCGAGCGCTTCGCCACGGTGGCCGACCGTTGGCGCGCGCTCGCCGCGGCGGCGGTCTCCGGCCCGCCCGAGGATCACTCCGACACCGGGTCCGCCGCCGGCGGACCGATCGCGCTGGGTGGTTTCGCGTTCGCCGCCGAGGGCGGCGCCGACCTGGCCTGGAGCGGCTTCGCGCCCGCCTCGCTGATCGTGCCGGAGGTCGCGTTCACACGCGAGCAGCGCCCCGGGTGCCGAGGAGCGGCGCCGACCCCGCTTCCTGACCTGCGCGCCGCGGCAGAGGGCGCGCGGGTGCGCATGACGCTGTGCGCGCTCGCCGCCCCCGACGACACCGCCGAGCAGCTGCTCGCCCGCCTGGAGCGCCGTCTCGGCGAGTTGCGTGTGGAGCCGCTGGCGCTGCTCGACCCCGCCCCCACGGGGCGCTACCGGATTGCCAGCGCGATGCCGCCCGAGCACTACGAGGCCGCCGTCGCGCGGGCGGTCGAGCTGATCCGCGACGGGCAGTTGGAGAAGGTGGTGCTCGCGCGCGAGGTGCAGGTACACGCGGGCGGGGGGGCTTCCAACTTCGACCCCGCCGCGCTGTTCGGGGTGCTGCGCGAGGGTTTTCCCTCGTGTACGGTCTTCTGCGTGGGCCGCGACGACGCCGCGTTCGTCGCCGCCAGCCCCGAGCTGCTGGTGCGCCGCGAGGGTCACCGCGTCAGCGCGCTCGCGCTGGCCGGCTCGATGCGCCGCAGCGCCGATCCTGCCGTCGACGACCACCTCGGCGAACAGTTGATGCACTCCGAGAAGGACCGCGAGGAGCATGCAATCGTGATCCGCCGGATCGAGCGGGCGCTGCGTCAACACGCGCTGTGGACCGCCGCCCCGCCCGAGCCTACGCTTGTGAAGGTCGCCAACATCCAGCACCTCGGCACCCCGATTCGCGCCCAGCTCGCGCAGCCGCTGGACGTGATCGAGCTGCTGGAGCTGATGCATCCCACGCCCGCCGTCGGCGGCGAGCCGCTGGAGCGCGCGCGCCCGCTGATCCCCGCGCTGGAGGGCCTCGACCGCGGCTGGTACGCCGGCCCGGTCGGCTGGGCCGACGCCACCGGCGACGGCGAGTTCTGCGTCGCGCTGCGCTGCGCGCTGCTGCGTGGCCGCGTTGCCCGCTGCTACGCCGGCGTCGGCGTGGTGCGTGACTCCGACCCCGCTTCGGAGCTGGCTGAGACCGAGGTCAAGCTCGCCGCCCTCTTGCCTCTACTCGCCGGCTGAGGCCGTCCACAGCAGCTCGCGCTCGACCGCTTGCGCGCGCCAGCCGCTCGGCAGGCGCGTTGGGGAGACACCCTTCGGGGTATGCGGCGCAAGCAGGCAGTACTCGGGGGCTGGACCGAATACGAGCGCTCGCCGCCACAGGCTGGCGTGGGCCGGGTCGATGCCATCCGCGAGCAGCTGCGCCAGCTCGCCGCGTGGCTCGCCTGGTGGGCGGGAGACCCACACGGCGTGAGGCGCGTCTGCAAGGTTGGCGTGGCCCTCCAGCAGGCCGTACAGCCCGCCCGCGCCGGAGCCGAAGCGCCGGGCGATACCGTCGTGTGCGCTGCTGTGGCCGTGCGTCACCGCTGCCTCGTTCAGCACGCCCAGGGCGGTGAAGTCATCGAGCAGATACCAATCCTCGTAGGTGGTTTCCGGGGGGCGGGACAGCCATGAGCACTCGGCGAGACGCAGTACCGCCGAGCCGCGGAAGCCGGCCGGAGGGGAGTGGTGCAGCGAGCGGTGAAAGCGCTCGCTTGCGTGCTCGTAGGTCTCACGCTCGACCCCGTCCGCGGGGCGGTGCCATAGGAGATAGGCGAGCATGAGAATGTCCCCTTGCGGCTCCCGCGGAGCGCGCTCAGGCTCCCCCGACCGAAGCCGGGGGACACTCGCCTCTCGCGAGCATCCCCGTTTCGCCCAGCACGCCGGCGACGGCCTCCCACGCGCGGCGGTGCAGCGCCACGTTCTCCGCGCGGTCGGTGCGGACTTCGATGATTCCCGCGCACCGCGGGCGCTGCGTCAGGGCTCGCTCCAGTGCGGCGCGGAAGGCCAGCACGTCGGTGACGGTCTCGTGCTCCAGACCGTACAACCGTGCCGCATGCGTGACATCGAGGCCCGTGGGGGTGGCGATGTGGCGAGTGTATATGTCCTCCTGGGTCCCGGCCAGGGGCAGGAAGTCGAAGATGCCGCCGCCACCGTTGTCGATCAACACGATCGTCAAATCGAGCTCCAGGCGCCGTGCGGCGATCAGGCCGCCGATGTCGTGTGCGAGCGCCACGTCGCCGATCAGCAGCACCGTTGGGCCGGGGCCCGCGGCGGCGGCGCCGAAGGCGCTTGAGACGGTGCCGTCGATGCCGTTGGCCCCGCGGTTGCACAGCACCCGCGGCGGGTCGGTGCGCACCGGCCAGAAGCTCTCGATGTCGCGCACCGGCATCGAGGAGGCGACCCACAGCGTCGCCCGCTCAGGCAGCAGCACACCTAGCTCGGCGGCCACCGCGGGCTCGCTGAGACCGCTTGCGCCCAGCACTCCGAGCAGCGCCTCCGCGGCGCGCTCGTCCGCGCTGCGCCAGCTTGCAAGCCAATCGGGGTCGGACGCAGGCGCGTACTGCGCCAGCGCCCGCAACGCCGCGGCGGGCTCCAGCGCGAAGCGCCGGCAGAGCACGGCGTCGGGATCCTGCCAGCGGCCCTCCTGGTCGATCGCCGCCTGCGGGACGTCACTCATGCTCGCCAGCCACCCGCGCAGCGGCTTGGAGGTGGGCAGGTCACCGACGCGCAACACGATGTCGGGCTTGACGCCTGTGGCAAACGGGCCGTGGCGCAGCAGCGCGTCGTAGTGCGCCACCGCCGCCTCCCCGCGCCGCGCGCCCGAAAGCGGGTCGGCCAGCAGCGGCCAGCCGGCCGCTGCGCAGAACGCCGACGCGGCTTCCCCGAGCGCGGTGTCGTGCTCGTAGCGCCCGGCCACGACCACTCCCCGGCGGGCGGCGGCCACCGGACCGGCGAGGGAGCGCGCGTCCTCGGGCGCCGCCGGGCGCGCGGGCGTGCAGGTCACAAGCGGGCGGCCATCGGGGCGTCCGGTGCGATCCGCCGGCAGCGGCGTAGTGTCCTCCACCAACGGCTCGCGCAGCGGGAAGTTGAGGTGCACCACACCGGGCTGGCCCTCCAGCGCACACCAGTACGCCCGGCAGGCGAGCGTTCGCATCCAGCGCAGGCGCTCGCGCGTCGGCTCGTGCGTTCCCACCTCGAAGAACCACTTTGCGGCCTGCCCGAAGATCTTCATCTGGTCGATCGTCTGGCCGGCGCCGTTCTCGCGCAGCTCGGGGGGGCGGTCGGCGGTGAGGATCAACAGCGGCACGCCCGCCTCGTGCGCCTCGATCGCCGCCGGCAGCAACTCAGCGGTGGCGGTGCCCGAGGTGCACGTCACCGCCACCGGCGCTCCCGTCGCCTTCGCCAGTCCCAGTGCGAAGAAGCCGCTGCAACGCTCGTCGATGTGCGAGTGGCAGCGTAGCCGCGGCTCGCGGGCGAGGCTCAGCACCAGCGGCGTGCAGCGCGACCCCGGCGAGGTGCACGCGTCGCGCAGCCCGCAGCGCGCCAGCTCGTCCACGAATGCGCGCAGCAGCAGATAGGTGTCGGTGGCGGTGGTCATAGGATCGCGATGTGAGCGAAAGCCTCGTCCTGCTGCACGGCTTCGGCGGCACCCACCGCGCCTGGGACGGTGTGGTGGGGCTGCTCGATCATGAACGCTACCGGCCGCTGGCACTCGACCTCCCGGGCCACGGCACCGAAGCGGACGCGCCGCGTCCGATCTCCTTCGCCGGCTGCGTCGAGCACGTGCTCGACGCCAGCCCTGAGCGCTTCGCGCTGTGCGGCTATTCGCTCGGCGGCCGCGTCGCGCTGCACGTGGCGCTGGCGGCGCCCGCGCGGGTGGCGCGGCTGGTGTTGATCGGGGTCAACCCCGGCATCGAGGATGCGGGCGAGCGCGCCGCGCGGCGAGATTCCGACCGTGCCCTCGCCGACGATCTCGAACGTCAGCCCTATGCGCAGTTCATCGAGCGCTGGCGAACCCAGCCTCTGTTCGCCAGCGACCCCCCCGAGGTGGGGGCGCTGGCACGCGAGGATCAGCGTCGCAACCGGCCCGATGCGCTGGCTGCCGCGATGCGGGGGCTCGGTGCGGGGGAGATGCAGCCGCTGTGGAATCGCCTTCCGGAGCTGGCGATGCCGGTGACCGTACTGGTGGGGGAGCGCGACGGGAAGTTCGTGGCGCTGGGGCGGCAGATGGCCGAGCTGCTGCCCGGGGGCGAGCTGGTCGTCGCACCCGGCGGCCACGGGTTGCCGCTCGAGAATCCGGCGGTAGTCGTTCAGGCGCTGTGAGACGGACCGACCCCCAACCCCGGGGCGCTAGGAACCGCGATGTGGCCGTTGCGCACGGGCAGAGCAACACCCTCCCCCTCCTCCTTCTCCAGCCCCTCGAACAGGCCGAGCGTCGCCAGGCCACAGGCCGGGAGTGGGCCGCGCGAGGCGAGGGCGGCGGCGGCGTGCACGGCAGCGGCCACCCCGAGCGGGCCGTCGAGCGTCGAGGCGAGGTAGACCTCCGCCCCGGAGGCCCTGACGAGCGCCGCGGCGGCGAGTAGGCCGGCGATGCCGCCGCAGCGGGAGATCTTCAAGCACACCGCGTCGGCGACGCCGGCGCCCAGCGCTCCGTGCTCGGCCGCGGTCTCGTCGATCGCCACGCGCGCGGCCACGCGTTCGCGCACTTCGCGCACCGCCCGCAGGCCATGACTGGGCTCCTCCACGAGCTCCAGGCCCACGGGGGTCAGCGCCTCGATCGCGCACACCGCCTCCTCGACGTCCCACGCGCCGTTGGCGTCGACGCGCAGCGCGGTGTGTGGTCCTACCGCGGCCCGCACCGCCGCCACGCGGCCGGCGTCGTCGCCGACACCCACCTTCAGCTTCACGCACTCATACCCCTGCTCCACGGCGCGTGCGGCCTGCTGGGCGGCGCCCGCGCGGTCGGTCGCGCCCACGGTCGCGTTGACCTGGATCTCCGCGGCGGGGTCGTCGGTCAGCAGCGCCGCCACCGGCTTGCCCGCGCGCCGCCCGGCGCGGTCCCACAGCGCGAGGTCGATCGCGGCGAGCGCCGCGGGTAGATCCTCGATGCGCCGGCACGCCTCGATCAGCTGCGCGCCGTTCGCTGTCGCGGACTGCATCAGCACCGGCCGGTAGGCCTCCAGCGCCGCGCTCACGCGGGCGATGCTGACGCCGTCGTAGGGCTCGAGGGGTGCCGCTTCGCCGTGGCCGCTCACCCCGTCGGCGTCGGTGAGCGTCACCGTCAGCAGCTTGCGCTCGCGCACCGCGCCGTATGAGGTTTCAAGGGGCGTGCGCAGGTGCAGCGTGCGCTCGGTGACGGTCATCTGCATCCGGCTAGCCGATGCCTCCGCTGGCGAGGATCCCGGCGGCGAACAGCAGGCAGAACAGCAGTTGCAGCATGCCGGTGCGCGCGAGCGCTCCGTTCAGCGAGGGGCCGTCGATGCGGGTGCGCACCACGCGGATCAGGGAAAGCGCCAGCGGGATCGCCGCCCACGGGAGCAGCAGCCAGGCGCTCATCGAGCCGAGTGCCCACGGCAGCGGCGCGGCGAGGAAGGCGATCGTCAGCATCGCGGTGTACAGGGTGCGCGTGCGCCGGCGGCCGAGTCGCACCGCGAGCGTGCGCTTGCCCGCGCGGCGGTCGGTGTCGATGTCGCGTACGTTGTTGACGACGAGGATCGCGCTCGCCAGCAGGCCCACCGGCACCGCGCACGCGAACGCCTGCCAGGGCAGGTGCTGCACCTGCACGTAGTAGGAGCCCGCCACGGCGACGATCCCGAAGAAGAGGAACACGAACAGCTCGCCCAGCCCTTCGTAGCCGTACGGGCGCGGCCCGCCGGTGTAGAGGACGCCGGCGAGGATCGACGCGGCGCCGACCGCCAACAGGCCCCAGCCGGCGACCGAGATCAGGTAGGCCCCGCATAGCACCGACAGCCCGAACGTGACGTACGTCGCGATCAGCACCTGACGGGGGGGCACGAGGCCGCCCGCCGTGACGCGCACCGGCCCGAGGCGATCCTCGGTGTCCGCGCCGCGGCGGGCGTCGGAGTAGTCGTTCGAGAGGTTGGTACCAACCTGGATGAACACCGCCCCGAGCAGCGCCGCCACGAACGCGAGCGCCCTGAAGTGGTCGTCCCCCAGCGCCAGCGAGGTGCCGACGAGCACCGGCGCGATCGCCGCGGGCAGCGTGCGCACGCGCGCCGCCATCACCCAGATGCGCACCGCGCTCGCGTCCCGATGCGCCGGGACCGCGGACACGGCGGTCATGCCCTCCGCGGGAAGCGCGAGAAGTCGGGGGTGCGCTTCTCGCGGTAGGCGTTGCGGCCCTCCTGGGCCTCCTCGCTGCCGTAGAACAGCAGGTTGGCGTCGTGCGCCAGCTGCTGCACCCCGGAGAGGCCGTCCTCGGCGGCGTTGAACGAGGCCTTCAGCAGGCGCAGCGCGAAGGGGGAGAGCGCGAGCATCTCCCGGCACCACCCCACGGTCTCATCCTCCAGGCGCTCCAGCGGCACGACGGTGTTGACCAGCCCCATCTCGAGCGCTTCCGCGGCGTCGTACTGGCGGCAGAGAAACCAGATCTCCTTCGCCTTCTTGGGCCCCACGAGGTTGGCGAGCAACCCCGCGCCGAAGCCACCGTCGAAGGAGCCCACGCGCGGGCCCACCTGGCCGAAGCGGGCGTTCTCGGCGGCGATCGTGAGGTCGCACACGAGGTGCAGCACGTGGCCGCCGCCGATCGCATACCCGGCGACCATCGCCACCACAGGCTTGGGCAGACGGCGGATCTGGATGTGCAGGTCGGTGACGTGAAAGCGCCCGGGGCGGGTGGGGTCCGGATTACCGGCATCGTCCTCGGCGAGATACCCCGAGTCCCCGCGCACGCGCTGGTCGCCCCCGGCGCAGAACGCCTGCGGTCCCTCGCCGGTCAGCACGATCGCCCCGACGTCGAGATCCTCCTGCGCCTGCGTGAGCGCACGCGAGATCTCAATCACCGTCAGCGGCCGAAACGCGTTGCGCACCTGCGGCCGGTCGATCGTGATCTTCGCGATCCCCCCGTCCTCTGTCTTCTCGTAGCGGATGTCGGTGTACTCGCCGGCGGCGATCCAGGTGGTTGGCATGCGCGAAGGCTAAAGGAACCCCGCCCACCCGCGCAGCCGGCCCAAGGCTGCCTAGAGGGTGGGGAGCCGGGCCCCTCTTTTCGGTCTAGCCTGTGGGGATGGCGCTTGAGGCTTGGCTGGAGCGCGCGGCGAGAACCGCGCCCGCGGCGATCGCGGTGGAGACCCCGGTCGGGGTCTGCTCCTACGCGGAGCTGCTGGAGCGGGCGCGGCGGGGCGCTGGTGAGTTGACCGCGCGCGGGGCCGGGCAGGGTGAGCGCGTGGCGATCGCGCTGCCGGCGGGCCTCGACTTCGTGTGTGCGCTCCACGCCTGTCTGCTGCTCGGCGCGGTGGCTGTGCCGGTCGACCTGCGCTTGGGTGAACGCGAGCGCGTGACGATCATGGAGGGGGCGGCGGTGGTCGTGGACGAGCCGCTGCGGGCCCCCGGCGGGCGGGGCGTGCGTGGGCGGGGCTCCGATCCGACGCACGACCTCGACGCGGTGGCGGCGGTGATCCATACCTCGGGCACCACGTCAGCGCCCAAGCCGGTGGAGCTGACATACGGCAACTTCCTCTGGAGTGCGCTTGGATCGGCGGTTGCGCTGGGACTCGATCCGCACGAGCGGTGGCTGTGCAACCTGCCGCTCTCGCACGTCGGCGGGCTGTCGATCTTGCTGCGCAGCGTGATCTACACCACCACGGCGGTGGTGCACGAGCGCTTCGACACCGAGCTCACGCTGCGGGCTGTGATGGGCGAGCCGGGGGGTGGTGTGCATCCTTTCGAATCCCCTACCAATCGGGCGCGGGCCGGGGCGTCGCCCGCCGCGCGGGTCGGGGTTTCGTCTGTCGCGCCGGTCACACTGGTCTCGCTCGTCGCCACCACGCTCACCCGCCTACTCGACGCGGGCCTGGAGCGCCCGCCCGCGCTGCGCTGCGCGCTCACCGGGGGCGGGCCGGTGCCGGCGGCGCTGCTGGAGCGCGCGCGTGTGGCTGGGGTGCCGGTGAGCCTCACCTACGGCATGACCGAGGCCTGCTCACAGGTGACCACGCTGCCGCTGGCTGATTTGGGGATGCGAGCGCGGCGAGTGTCTCCCCGATCGGTCGCCGTCGAGAGCGGCTCGGTCGCGTCCGCCACGGCGGGCCCACCGCTGTTCTGCACGCGCGTGCGCACCGCCCCCGACGGGGAGCTCGAAGTCGCCGGCCCAACCCTCGCCCGGGGCGTTGCTGGCGAGGATGGGTGGTTGCGAACGGGGGATGTGGGTAGATTGAATGGTGAGGGCAATCTGTTGGTAACCGGACGGAAGGCTGACACGATCGTCAGCGGGGGGGAGAACGTGGCGCCCACCGAGGTGGAGGCCGTGCTCGAAGAGCATCCTGGTGTGCTCGAGGCGGCGGCGATCGGGCGCGCTGATGAGCGCTGGGGCGAGGCGGTCACGGCCCTCGTCGTCGTGCGCAACGGTGCCAAACCGCACGGCGAGGAGCTGCGCGCGCATTGCGCCGCGCGCCTGGCTCCGTACAAGGTTCCAAAGGAGGTGGCGCTGGTGGAGGGACCGCTGCCGCGCACGCGATCGGGCAAGCTGTTGCGAAGGGAGCTGCGATGAAGGCTGACGCCGGATCACACCGAAGTGGAGCGAGGGCGGGTGCGCCGGCGCGCAACGGCGCCGCTCCTGTGAGTGAGGAGGAGCATCCCGCCAATGAGCATCGCCGTCGCAGCGCCGCGCAATGGGAGGAGGCAGCGAGCGGCTGGGTGCGCCGCCAGGAGGCGATTCGCGAATTTGGCGCGCCGGTATCGCATTGGATGGTCGAGGCGATCGAGCCTCAGCACGGCCAGCGCGTACTGGAGCTGGCGGCTGGCGTGGGGGAGACGGGGTTGCTGGCGGCCGAGCTGGTTGCCCCCACCGGCGGCGTGATCCTCTCCGATCATGCCGAGGCGATGCTTGAGGGCGCCCGCGCCCGCGCGGCGAAGCTCGATCTGACGAATGTCGAGTTCCAGGTGTGGAACGCCGAATGGATCGACCTGCCGGTCGCGAGCGTCGACGCGGTGCTGTGCCGCTGGGGCTACATGCTGATGGCCGACCCGCTCGCTGCGCTGATCGAGACGCGCCGCGTGCTGCGTCCCGGCGGGCGTGTTGCGTTGGCGGTGTGGGATGCGCTCGCCGCCAACCCGTGGGCGCTCGCGCCGCGGATGGAGCTGCAGGAGCGCGGACTGGCACAGCCCCCAGCCCACTCCATGGAGTACACGCCCGGTCCGTTCGGGCTCGGCGACCCCGAGCGCCTGGGCGCGCTGCTGGGCGAGGCCGGCTTCACCGAAATCGTCGTCGAGGCGATCGGCGTCGCCCAGCGCCATCCCTCATTCGAGTCCTTCTGGGAGACGATGCTTGACATCTCGCGTGAGCTGCACGACCTCGTGCTGGCCCGTCCCGCGGCGGAGATCGAGGCGATCGGAGCGTCGCTGGCGGGGCGCCTGGCCCCCTACACGGCGCCCGACGGCACGCTCGAGGTTCCCGGCCGCTCGCTGGTGGCCGTCGCGTTCGCCTGATCCCGCCCCGCGCGAGCGGCCCGCCGCGGCTCGGGGCGCCCGCGGCGTGTGGCGTCTTTCGGATAGCCTGCCGCCATGCTCTACGACGACGACGCGGATCTCAAGCTGCTCGACGGCAAGACCGTCGCGATCATCGGCTACGGCTCCCAGGGCCACGCCCATGCGCTGAACCTCAAAGACTCTGGCGTGCAGGTGGTGGTCGGCCTGCGCGAGGACTCCCAGTCGGTCGCCAAGGCGCGGGAGCAGGGGCTGGAGGTGCTGAGTGTCGTCGAGGCATCCAGTCGCGGCGACCTCGTGATGATCCTGCTGCCCGACGAGCTCCACCACCAGGTGTGGGAGACGGACATCGCCGACGGGATTGCGCCCGGCAACATGCTGCTGTTCGGCCACGGCTTCTCGATCCACTACGGCGAGGTGGTTCCGCCTCCGGGTGTGGACGTGGCGATGGTCGCCCCCAAGGGCCCTGGCCACCTCGTGCGCCGCCAGTTCCTCGAAGGCAGCGGCGTGCCCGGCCTGATCGCGGTCGCCCAGGACGCCACCGGCAACGCCCGCGCGCTCGCGCTGGCCTACGCGAAGGGGATCGGCTGCACCCGTGGCGGCGTGATCGAGACGACCTTCAAGGACGAGACGGAGACCGACCTGTTCGGCGAGCAGGCGGTCCTCTGCGGCGGCGTCTCCGAGCTCGTGCAGGCCGGCTTCGAGACGCTGGTCGGGGCAGGATACGACCCCGAGATGGCCTACTTCGAGTGCCTGCACGAGGTCAAGCTGATCGTCGATCTGATGTACGAGAAGGGCCTCGCGGGGATGCGCTACTCGATCTCCAACACCGCGGAGTACGGCGACTACACGCGCGGCAAACGGGTGATCACCGAGGAGACCCGCGCGGCGATGCGCAAGATCCTCGGCGAGATTCAGTCCGGCGACTTCGCGCGCGAGTGGATCGCCGAGAACCGTGCGGGGCAGGAGAGCTTCCTGCGGATGCGCGAGGAGCAGGCCAACACGCAGATCGAAGCGGTCGGCAAGGAGCTGCGCTCGCACATGGACTGGATCCAGAGCTCCTTTTAGCTACACTCGCTCCTGTCGCGACTGGCGCAGCAGCGAGGTGGAAGCGACCACCGGGAAGCGACACACGCAGCATCGCCGCGCGCCTGGGCACCTCCGATCCATAACCTTCGAGGCCGAAGCGAGGTAGCCCATGACGAGCACCAGCGCAGAGCAGCAGTTGACGATCCCACCTGAGCTGAAGCCCGTGGACGGGCGCTTCGGCTGCGGTCCCTCGAAGGTCCGCCCCGAGGCGCTCGCGCGGCTGGGGGAGGGGGCCGCGCCGATGGGCACCTCGCACCGGCAGAAGCCGGTCAAGGCGCTTGTCGGTGAGATCCGCAGCGGGCTGAGCGAGCTGTTCAGCGCGCCCGACGGGTACGAGGTCGCGCTCGGAAACGGTGGGGCCACGGCCTTCTGGGACGCTGCCGCGTGCGGCTTGATCGAGCGCCGCTCGCTGCACCTGACCTACGGCGAGTTCTCCTCGAAGTTCGCTCAGGTCGCGCGCGAGGCGCCGTTCCTGGAGGAGCCGGTGGTGGTGAAGGCGCAGGCCGGCGATGCGCCCGACCCGGCGCAAGCCGATCCCACCCAGGTCGGTGCCGACGTGGTCGCGTGGGCACATAACGAGACCTCCACGGGCGTGATGGTCCCGATCGTGCGCCCGGGGGTGGGCGGGCATTCGGACGTCCCACTCGTGCTGATCGACGCGACCTCCGGCGCGGGCGGCCTGCCGGTCGATGTGGCGCACACCGACGCCTACTACTTCGCGCCGCAGAAGAGCTTCGCCGCGGACGGCGGGCTGTGGGTCGCGCTGCTGAGCCCGGCCGCGCAGGAGCGGATCGCCAAGCTCGCGGGCGAGGCCGCCGCAACGGACGCGGTGGCCGGGGGAGGCGCGGTGCCGCGCTGGATCCCGCAGTTCCTCTCGCTCGCCACGGCTCTTGAAAACTCGCTCAAAGACCAGACCTACAACACGCCCGCGGTGGCCACGCTGTTCCTGCTCGCCGAGCAGGTCGGCTGGATGCTCGACGGCGGCGGCCTCGACTGGTGCGTGTCGCGCACCCGGGCCTCCTCTGAGCACCTGTACGGGTGGGCCGAACGCACGCCGTACACCACGCCGTTCGTCGTCGACCCCGCGAAGCGCTCGCTGGTCGTGGGGACGATCGACTTCGACGAGTCCGTCGACGCCGCCGCGGTCGCCAAGACGCTGCGCGAGAACGGGATCCTCGACACCGAGCCCTACCGCAAGCTGGGGCGCAACCAACTGCGGATTGGGATGTTCCCGGCGGTCGAGCCGGCCGACGTGCAGGCATTGACGGCATGTATCGAGTGGGTAGTGGAGAGGATTGGATCATGAGCGCTGCCGAAAGCACACACGCGAGCCCCGCCCCCCCCTCCTCATCCAGCGCCAGGTCTACAGCGACCGGTGGTGAGCGCCTGAAGGTGCTGGTCAAGGAGAACATCGGCGACTCCGGGGTGCAGCTGCTGCGCGAGCACTTCGACGTGGACCTCGGCTTCGATTGGAGCGACGAGCAGTTGGCGGAGCGGATCGGGGAGTACCACGGCATCCTGATCCGCTCGGCGACGAAGCTCACCGCCGAGCTGATCGACAAGGCCACCAACCTGCGCGCGATCGGGCGCGCCGGCGTGGGGGTGGACAACGTCGACGTGGAGGCCGCCACCAAACGCGGGATCGTCGTGGCCAACGCGCCCCAGTCCAACGTCGTCACCGCCGCCGAGCACACGCTCGCGCTGCTCTTGGCGCTCGCGCGCAACATCCCTCAGGCGTACGTCTCGCTGACGGCGGGCAGGTGGGAGCGCTCGAAATTCTCCGGCGTGGAGCTGTACGAGAAGACGCTCGGGATCATCGGCTTCGGGCGGATCGGCCAGCTGGTGGCGGCCCGCGCGCGCGGCTTTCAGATGCGCGTGGTCGCGTTCGACCCGTTCGTCAGCGCCGATCGCTACCGCGAGTTGGGGGTCGAGAAGGCCGAGAACAGCGAGGAGATCTACGCGCAGGCCGACTTCATCTCGATCCACCTCCCCAAGACCGATGAGACGAAGAACTGGCTGGACGCCGCCGCGTTCGCGCAGATGCGCGACGGCGTGCGGATCCTCAACGTTGCGCGCGGTGGGCTGATCGACGAAGCGGCGCTGCGCGAGGCGCTCGACTCCGGCAAGGTCGGCGGCGCGGCGCTCGACGTGTTCCCCACCGAGCCGATGACCGAAAGCCCGCTGTTCGGCTACCCCAACGTGATCGTCACCCCCCACCTCGGGGCCTCCACCGCGGAGGCCACCGACCGGGCGGGCTACCAGAGCGCCGAGCAGGTTGTGGCGGCGCTCGACGGCGGCGTCGTCTCGACGGCCGTCAACATCCCCGCGATCGGCGCCGAGGACATGCAGGTGCTGGGGCCGTTCCTGCCGCTCGCGCGGCAGCTCGGTCGCCTGGCGATGGAGCTGGCGGAGGGCAGCTCGGTCGAGCGGATCGAGGCAGCGTTCATGGGCCGCATCGCCGACTTCGACACGCGCCTGTTGACACTCGCGGTGATCCAGGGCGCGCTGCAGGGGCGCACGGAGGAGCAGGTCAACCTCGTCAACGCCCCCTCGATGGCGGAGGAGCGCGGGATCGTGGTCGAGGAGAAGACGGTCTCCGAGGCGCAGGATTACAACGAGCTGATCCGCGTCACCGTGATCGCCGGCGATCGCAAGGTCGCGGTCGCGGGCACCGGCATCGGCCCGCACCGCGTACCGCACCTCGTCGAGGTGCAGGGCCGGCGCCTGACCGTGGAGCTGGAGCCGTTCGTGACGGTCTTCCGCTACGCCGACCTACCGGGCATGATCGGGCGCGTCGGCACGATCTTCGGCCGCCACGGCATCAACATCTCCTCGGCCGCGGTCGGGCACACCCCCGATGGTGCTTCCCACGAGGCCAGCGAGGATCGGCGCGTCGCGGCGATGGTCGTCACCACCGACGCGCCGGTTCCGGCAGCGGTCGTCGATGAGATCGTCGCCTCGGAAGGGTTCACCGGGGGGTGGGCCGTGGTGCTAACCTAGCCGCAGCATGTCGTTGCAGCTCTCGATTCGACTTCTCCTGATCCTCCCCCCGCGGGGGGAGTGATGCGTGGCGGCCGCGTAGCCGCAAACACAGCCGCAGGAAGTTTCGAACGAGACCTAGAAGGAGAGACGACATGACCGATCAGCAGGTGGCACCAGTGGCGGTACCGGTACGAGACGAGCAGCGTCGGGTGCGTGTCTTCGATACGACGCTGCGAGATGGTGAGCAGTCGCCGGGAATCTCACTGAACAGGCAGGAGAAGCTGGAGATCGCCCAGCAGCTGGCGCGGCTGGGCGTGGACATCATCGAGGCGGGCTTCCCGATCACCTCGCCGGGCGACTTCGAGGCGGTGCAGGCGATCGCCAGAGAGGTCGAAGGCCCGGTGATCTGCGGCCTGGCGCGAACGGGCAAGCAGGACATCGACGCGGCGTGGGAGGCGGTGCGCGACTCCGAGCGCCCGCGCATTCACATTTTCATCGCGACCAGCGACATTCACATCGAGCGCAAGCTGCAAACCACGCGCGAGGACGTCATCGGGCAGGCGCGCGCGGCGGTGGCGCAGGCGCGCGAATACACCGACGACGTCGAGTTCTCGCCCGAGGACGGCTCGCGCTCGGACATCCAGTACATGGCCGAGGTGATCCAGGTCGCACTGGACGAGGGCGCCACTACGATCAACGTGCCCGACACGGTCGGCTACACGATGCCGCACGAGTACGCGGCGATGTTCGAGGAGCTCTACCGCCTGGTGCCCGACCTGCGCGATGTGACGGTGTCGGTGCACTGCCACGACGACCTGGGCCTGGCGGTCGCCAACTCGCTGGCCGGGATCGAAGCGGGCTGCCGCCAGGTGGAGTGCGCGATCAACGGCATCGGCGAGCGCGCCGGCAACGCCTCGCTGGAGGAGATCGTGATGCTGCTGCACACGCGCCAGCCCACCCTGGGGCTGTGGACGGGGATCGAGACCACCGAGATCGCGCGCACCAGCCGTCTGGTCTCGCGCCTGACCGGCTATCCGGTGCAGCCCAACAAGGCGATCGTCGGGCGCAACGCGTTTGCGCACGAGGCCGGCATCCACCAGGACGGGGTGCTGAAGGAGCGCACCACGTACGAGATCATGGACGCGACGACGGTGGGGCTGCGCTCGAACGCGATCGTGCTGGGCAAGCACTCCGGCCGCCACGCGCTGCGCGAGGCGCTCCAAGAGCAGGGCATCGCGGTCGACGGCCAGGCGTTGAACGCTGCCTTCAAGCGTTTCAAGGAGATCGCCGATCGCAAGAAGTCGGTCACCGCGATGGACCTGGAGGCGCTGGTCACCGATGAGCTGCGCAGCGGCGGGGAGCTGCAGGCGTACACGCTGCGGGGCTTCGAGGTGCACGCCTCGACGAACGAGGCGCCCCGGGCGAGCGTGGTGGTCGCGCCGCCGGAGGGCGAGGAGCTCCGCGCCGAGTCCTCGGGCGACGGCCCGGTCGATGCGATCTTCCGCGCGATCAACGCCGCCAGCGGCGTTGGCGCCGCCCTGCGCGAGTTCCACATCGACGCCGTCACCGAGGGCCAGGACGCGCTCGGCGAGGTGTCGGTGGTCGTCGAGGTGCAGGGCCAGACCGGCTCGGGCCAGGGCGTCTCCACGGACATCATCGAGGCGGCCGCGCGCGCGTACGTGCGGGCGCTGTCGGTCGCGCTCGCCCGCGCGCAGCGCGATGCGGACGCGGTCGGACTGCCGGCCGCGGCGCCTTGAGAGACTCGACCCGCGGCGATCCGCCAAGGCTCACGGGAGCCGGGCGGGCGGCAATGTGTCCAGCGGGACGCGCATGAAACCAAATACTGCTAATAGATAGACCGAGGATCAGAATAATGCCAAAGACACTGTTCGAGAAGATTTGGGAGGCGCACGAGGTGGGTGGGCGAGATTCGAATCTCATCTACATCGATCTCCATCTGGTGCACGAGGTGACGAGCCCACAGGCGTTCGATGGGCTGCGTTTGGCGGGCCGCGGGGTGCGCCGGCCGGAGCGCACGCTGGCGACCGCCGACCACAACACGCCCACGGACGGCACGCTTGTGGCAGCGCATATCAAGGACGAGCTGTCGCGCGTGCAGGTCGAAACGCTCGAGCGCAACTGTCAGGAGTTTGGGGTGCCCGTGTACTCGCTCGGCTCCGAGCGCCAGGGGATCGTGCACGTGATCGGCCCCGAGCTCGGCGTCACGCAGCCCGGCATGACGATCGTCTGCGGCGACTCGCACACCTCCACGCACGGCGCGTTCGGTGCGCTTGCGTTCGGGATCGGCACGAGCGAGGTGGAGCACGTGCTGGCGACGCAGTGCATGGTCCAGCGCAAACCGCGCTCGATGCGGATTCGCTACGAGGGCCAGCTCGGTTTCGGCGTCACTGCCAAGGACCTGATCCTCGGGACCCTGGGCCAGCTGGGTGTGGGCGGGTTGACCGGCCACGCCGTCGAGTACGCCGGCCCCGCGATCCAGGCACTCTCGATGGAGGGGCGGATGACGGTCTGCAACATGACGATCGAGGGCGGCGGGCGCGCCGGCATGGTCGCCCCCGACGAGACCACGTTCGCGTGGTTTCGCGACCAGGAGCGCCCGGGCGCGCCCAAGGGCGCCCAGCTCGATGCGGCGATCGAGCGCTGGCGCGAGCTGGCCACCGACGACGGCGCCGAGTTCGACACCGAGATTGTGATCGACGCCTGTGCCATCTCCCCGCAGGTCACCTGGGGCACCAACCCCGGGATGGTGCGCGCGGTCACCGACAAGGTGCCCTCGCTCGAGGAGTTCGACAGTCCCGCCGAGCGCGAGGCCGCCGAGCGGGCGCTGCACTACATGGCCCTCGAGCCGGGGACGCCGATCGAGCGGATCGCGATCGACCGCGTGTTCATCGGCTCCTGCACCAACTCGCGGATCGGCGACCTGCGGGCCGCTGCCGAGGTCGTGGCGGGTCGCCGGGTGGCGTCGACCGTGAGCGCAATGGTCGTGCCCGGCTCCCAGCAGGTGAAGGCGCAGGCAGAGCAGGAGGGCCTCGACCGGATCTTCCGCGACGCGGGCTTCGACTGGCGCGTGGCGGGCTGCTCGATGTGCCTGGGGATGAACCCCGACACGCTCGCGCCGGGCGAGCGCTGCGCGTCGACCTCCAACCGCAACTTCGAGGGCCGGCAGGGCCGCGGCGGGCGCACGCATCTGGTCTCACCGCAGATGGCGGCGGCCGCCGCCATCGAAGGGCACTTCACCGACATCAGGAACTGGAACTAGGGAGGGCTGGGATGGAAGCGATAGAGACCATTTCAGGCGCGGTGAGTCATCTCGACCGCGCCAACGTGGACACCGACCAGATCATGCCCAAGCAGTTCCTCAAGCGCGTGGAGCGCTCGGGCTTCGGACAGTTCCTGTTCTACGACTGGGCAAAGGAGCCCGGCTGGGACTTGCCCGCCAACCCAATCCTCGTGGCGGGCGAGAACTTCGGCTGCGGCTCCTCGCGCGAGCACGCCCCGTGGGGCCTGGAGGACTACGGTTTCCGAGCGATTGTGGCGCCCTCGTTCGCCGACATCTTCTACTCCAACTGCACGAAGATCGGCCTGCTGCCGGTCGCGGTCGACGAGGAGCACTGCCGCGCGCTGGCGCAAGCGGGGGAGGGGCAGGTGGATCTGCGTGCGCAGGAGGTGCGTTACCCCGGTCCCGACGGGCAGCTGGTGTCGGTGGCGTTCGAGATTGACGCCGAGACGCGCCGGCGGCTGCTGGAGGGCCTCGACGACATCGCGGTGACGCTCGGGGTGCAGGAGCAGATCGCGGCCTACGAGACGGCGCGGGCGGGTGGATCGGATCCCGCCCATTCGCTGGTGGGGGCCGACACCACCGCGCTGTGAGCGGCCCCGCCGACCCGCCGCTCGCGGGCGAGGCGCTGCCCGGCTACGCTTCCCCCTCGACGGATCGAGAGGATATTCCGATGAGCAAGCGCATAGCGATACTTCCGGGGGACGGGATCGGGCCTGAGATCATGGCGGCGACGCGGGACGTGCTGAACGCGCTCGGCGACTTCGAGCTCGACGAGCGGCTGATCGGGGGCGCCTCGATCGACGCCCACGGCGAGCCGCTCACCGCAGAGACGCTCGCGGCGTGCAGGCGCGCCGACGCGGTTCTGCTGGGCGCGGTGGGGGGCCCCAAGTGGGACAGCACCGTGCCGGGCGCGCCGCGTCCGGAGCGGGGCCTGCTGGAACTGCGCCAGGGCCTCGAGTTGTATGCGAACGTGCGCCCGGTGCGCCCGCTGCGCCAGCTGTATGAGTCCTCGCCGCTGCGCCGCGAGCGGATCGAAGACGTCGACCTGCTGGTCGTGCGCGAGCTGACCGGCGGGATCTACTTTGGCGAGAAGACCCGCACCAGCGAGAGCGCGAGCGATCTTTGCACCTACACGGTGAAGGAGATCGAACGGGTGGCCCGCACGGCCTTCAACGCGGCGCATGCGAAGGTGACGAGCGTCGACAAGGCCAACGTGCTGGAAACGTCGCGGCTGTGGCGCGAGGTGGTGAGCGGCGTGCAGGACCGCGAATACCCGCACGTCGAGCTCGAGCACATGCTGGTCGACAACGCCGCGATGCAGCTGATCTCAAACCCGCGCCACTTCGACGTGCTGCTGACCGAGAACATGTTCGGGGACATCCTCTCCGACGAGGCGGCGATGCTGACGGGCTCGATCGGGATGCTGCCGAGCGCCTCGCTGGGCGATCGCGACCGATCGGAGATTGGCAGGCACGCCCCGGGGCTGTACGAGCCGGTGCACGGCTCCGCGCCGGACATCGCGGGGGAGGGGATCGCCAACCCGATGGCCATGTTCCTGTCTGCCGCTTTGATGCTGCGCAACAGCCTCGACATGGATGAGCAGGCGCTGGAGGTAGAATCAGCCGTGGAACGCGCGCTCGACGACGGCGTGCGCACCCCCGACCTGGGAGGCGCTGCCAGTACGGCGGACGCGACGCGGGCGGTGCTGTACTACCTATAAGGGGCGTGGCGAGCTGAGGGGCGTGGCGAGCCGGCCCCACCTCCCCACCAGCGAGACGAGAACAGGAGCAGGATCTTGGAACCCACAGACCTCATCTGGATGAACGGAGACTTCGTTCCCTGGCAGGAGGCCAAGGTCCACGTCCTCACGCACGGCCTGCACTATGGCACGGGGGTGTTCGACAGCATGCGCTGTTACGAGACGGATCTTGAGCCGGCCCGCCCCACCCGCCCCCCGGCGGTGTTCCGCCTCATGGATCACATCGAACGGCTGTTGCGCTCCGCGGAGCTGTACTACATGCCGGTGCCCTACACCGCCGAGGAGCTGCGCGCCGCGACGCTCGAGCTGGTGGCCCGCAACGGGCTGCGCTCGTGCTACATCCGCCCGATCGTCAACCGCGGTTATGGCTCGATGGGATTGAACCCGTTGGATGCCCCGGTCGACGTGACGATCGCCTGCTGGGAGTGGGGCACATACCTAGGCGAGGAGGGGATGCGCCACGGCGTGCGCGCGAAGGTCTCCTCGTGGCGCAGGATCAGTCCCGACTCGCTGATCCCCCACGCGAAGGCCACGGGTCAATACCTCAACAGCGTGCTGGCGAAGGTGGAGTCGGTCAAGGCGGGCTACGAGGAGGCGATCCTCTTGGATGATCACGGCCACGTGTGCGAGGGGACCGGCGAGAACGTGTATGTGGTGCACGGTGGGGAGATAGTCACGCCGGGGCAGCACAACTCGATTCTCGACGGGATCACGCGCCGCACGGTGATCCAGCTTGCGCAGGATCTCGGCTACACAGTGGTGGAGCGCAACGTGGCGCGCGCGGAGATGTACCTCGCCGACGAGGTCTTCCTGTCGGGCACCGCCGCGGAGCTGGTGCCGGTGCGGGAAGTCGACGACCACAAGGTCGGCACGGGCGAGCCGGGCGAGGTGACGCGTGTGCTGCAGGCGGCCTTCGACGACGCGATCCACGGACGCACCGAGCGCTACCGGGAGTGGCTGGACGTGGTGAACGCCCCGGCGCTCGCCACACCCACGGGCGAGGCACCGGAGGCGGTCCCCGCGCAGTCGCGGAGCGCCGCGAGCGGCTGAGCGCAGCGATGTCGAGAATCGAGCTCTACGACGCGACCCTGCGCGATGGCATGGGCGGCGGCGGGTTGAGCCTGACGGCGGAGGAGAAGCTGCGCGTGGTGCACGCGCTCGACGAGCTCGGCGTCGATCTGATCGAGGCCGGCTTCCCCGCATCCAACCCGAAGGAGCGGGCGCTGTTCGGGCTGCTCGAGCACCAGTCGCTCACGCACGCCGAGATCGTCGCGTTCGGCATGACCCGCCGCCGCGGGGTCGAGGCGGCGGCGGACGACGGGTTGCGCGTGCTCGCGGAGTGCAATGCGGCGGCCTGCACGCTCGTGGGGAAGGCTTCGCCGCTGCACGTCGAGAAGGTGCTGCGCGTCTCGCGCGAGGAGAACCTGGAGATGATCGGGGAGTCGATCGCGTTCCTCGCGAGCGCTGGCAAGCGCACGCTGCTCGACGCCGAGCATTTCTTCGACGGCTACGCGATCGACGCCGACTATGCGCTGGAGTGCGTGCGTGCGGCGGCGGGGGCCGGCGCCGAGCGGGTTGTGCTGTGCGACACCAACGGCGGCTCGCTGCCGACGTACGTGCGCCGGGTCGTGCAGGAGGTGCACGCGGCGCTGCCCGAAGTCGCGCTGGGGATCCACACACACGACGATGCCGGCTGCGCGGTGGCCAACACGCTGGTCGCGGTCGAGGCCGGAGCCACCCAGGTGCAGGGCACGATCAATGGGATCGGCGAGCGTACCGGCAACGCCAACCTGGTGACGATCATCGCCAACCTGCAGCTGAAGCTGGGCAAGGAGGCGCTCGAGCCCGAGCAGCTCGCGCGGCTGAGCGAGACCGCGCATTTCCTCGACGAGCTGCTCAACCGTGTGCCCAATCCGGCGCAGCCGTACGTTGGCAAGCATGCGTTCGCGCACAAGGCCGGTCTGCACGCGGCGGGAGTGAGCGCCGACGCGCAGACCTTTGAGCACATTGACCCGGTTCTAGTGGGTAATGGCCGCGAGGTGTTGGTATCCGAGCTGGCGGGTAAGGCGACGGTGATGGAGAAGGCGCGTGAGGCGGGGATCGAGTTGGACGGCGACGCCGCGTTGCGCACTGCCGAGCGCGTGAAGGAGCTCGAGCACCGTGGCTTCCAGTTCGAGGCGGCCGACGGCTCGTTCGAGCTGTTGATGCGCAGGGAGGCGGGCGAGTACGAGCCGCTCTTCCGGCTGGAGGCGTGGCGTGTGATCGTCGAGCAGCGCGCGGACGGCGCCGTGGAGACGGAGGCGACGATCAAGATCTGGATCCCCGACCCCGAGGGCGGTGAGGCGCGTCGCTATGTGCGCACCGCCGAGGGCAACGGTCCGGTGAACGCCCTGGACACCGCGTTGCGCAAGGCGATCGGCGAGATCCACCCGCACCTGCGCGAGATCGAGCTGGTCAACTACAAGGTGCGGATCCTCGACGAGGACAAGGGCACTGGCGCGGTCACGCGTGTGCTGATCGATGCTTCCGACGGCCAGCGCGTATGGGGCGCGATCGGCGTCTCGGAGAACCTGATCGCGGCCTCGTGGGATGCGCTGGTGGACTCGCTGGAGTCGGGGATGCAAGCATCGCGCCCGGCGACGATCCCGGCGGGCGGGCGGTAGGAGCGCCGGTGGCCGAGAGCTCGCAGGGAAGGCAGTCGGGGCGCCCGCTGCGCTACGTGCGAGTCCCCACGGAAGGGGGCGAAGAGGAAGTGCTGAGCCGGTTCGAGGAGGAAGAGGAGAAGATCCCGCTGGCGCGACCGACGTTGGGCGCGGCGGAGGAGCGGGCGGTGCTCGAGGTGTTGCGCTCGGGCGCGCTCTCGCTGGGTCCGAAGGTGGGTGAGTTCGAGCGGGCGTTCGCGCAGCGCGTCGGTGGGGTGGGCGGCGGGGTGGGCGGGGGTCCCATCTACACGAGCGCGGTGTCCAGCGGTACGGCTGGCCTGCACCTGGCGCTGCGCGCGGTGGGGGTGGAGCGGGGGGACGAGGTGATCACCAGCCCGTTCTCGTTTGTGGCCTCAGCAAACGTGGCGCTGTACGAGGGCGCGCGCCCGGTGTTCGCGGACATCGACCCGGTGACGCTGAACCTCGACCCGGAGCAGGCGGAGGCCGCGATCACCGAGCGCACGAAGGCGATCCTGCCCGTGCACATCTTCGGCTACCCGGCCGAGATGGGCGCCTTCGAGGAGATTGCGCGCCGCCACAACCTGGCGATTGTCGAGGATGCCTGCGAGGCGTTGGGCGCGCGCCACTCCGACGGCATGCCGGTCGGTGGCAGGGGCAACCCGGCGGTGTTTGGCTTCTACGCCAACAAGCAGATAACCACCGGCGAGGGCGGCATGATCGCGTTCGGCGACCAGGCGCTGAAGGCGCGGATCGACAGCGAGCGCAATCAGGGCCGCGCGCCGAACATGGAGTGGCTGGATCACGATCGCCTCGGCTTCAACTACCGCCTCTCCGACATCGCCTGCGCCCTCGGTGTGGCGCAGCTGGAGCGCCTGGACGACCTGCTCGCCGCCCGCGCCCACCTGGCTCACCAGTACCACGAGGCGCTGGTGCACGTGCGCGGGGTGCAGCCTCCCTGTCCCGACATGGAAGGCAACCGCCGGGGATGGTTTGTGTACGTGGTTCAGCTCCCTCGCGCCGCCAACCGCGACGCCGTGATCCGCGAGCTGGCCGCGGAAGGCATCCAAAGCAAGCCCTACCTGCCGGCGATCCACCTGATGCGCCACTACCGGGAGCGGTTTGGATACGGGGAGGGCGACTTCCCCGTGGCCGAGGACATCGCCGCGCGATCGCTGGCGCTGCCGTTCTTCGTCGGAATGGAGGAGTGGCAGGTGCGGTGCGTGGTGGACGTGTTGCGGGAGGCGGTGGGGCGGTAGGGGGTCCCCGGGGCAGGGCTCCGGCGGCAGGACCGTACGCGGCGCGGCAGAGGAAGTGGGGGAGGAGCGGGCGCGAGACCGCCGCACGAGTCGCTTGACGGCGGCGGAGCGTGGTGGTAGCAAGGGATGGCTGGGTCTCAATAGGCCGGCGCCGAGGTGTCTTGGCGTTTGAAGACGAGCACCCCGGCGCCGGTCACCAATCCTCACCGGCCGTAACCGGCAGGGCACCCCAAGTATAGCCTCGAAATTCCGCTCCACCACACGTCTTTCGACCGGCGCGCGGGTGCCGATTGTGGCGATGAGGCGACACAATCGGCTCAGACAGTCCCTGCGCTTATCGTCGGAGACCGCTGCGGAGTACCGCTCGGGCGGTTACGCCGCCGCTCGATCGGTGGCGCGAGGCCGGCTCCACAGCCTTGGATAGGAAACATTTTTCTACGATCAAGGGTGGATTGGCCAAAGTAAGAAACAGGCCTTTTCATGTCATTGACAAACCTATATAATCATGCGCAAGTCTCAAATCGAGCCGCCGAGCGGCGACTGGAGGAAAGGCTTGTAACGAAGCGCATAAACTATATATAGGCCGGCACCGGGGCGTCTTGCGTTTGAAGACGGGCGCCGTGGCGATCGGTCACCAACTCTCTAAAGGGAAAAGGAGCAGTACGACATGAAGTACATAAAGATGGCCTTCGGGCTGATCGCTGTGGCTGGGCTTATGGCAGTCATGGCATCGTCTGCGGTGGCTGCCCAGCCAAAATGGGTGGCATGCGAAAAAGTGACCTCAGGTAAATGGATAGACAACAACTGCACAACGGCTGGTAGCGGGACCTTTGAAACGAAAGTGGTTGCAGAAACCGTAGAAGTTACGTCGAGTTCCCCCGGTGGGCTCGAACTGGAAGACTCGAAAGCAACAGGTGGTGCGACTGCAATAAAATGCGAAGGGTCTGATCAGGGAACGGTCGGTAACGAAGGCTCGGACTCGGTCACTAGAATCACAGCTTCAAAATGCACATTTGTAAAAGCGGGTTCTTGCGAATCAGGTAAAGCTGCGACCGCTAGAGCTCTCAATCTTCCATGGGCGACCAAGCTGGAAGAAGTAGCAAACGCAAAAACCGGAGAAAAAGAAGTTAGAGATTCAGTTACGTCGTTAGTTTCCGGCAAATCACCGGGTTGGGCGGTTGAATGTACAGTTGCCGGCATATTCAAAATAACCGATGAATGTACCGGCAACACTAGTACGGGTATACATAACGTTCGAAGCGAAGGAAAGGTCGAAGCGGTCTTCGACAGTGTGACGGCTGAAACACCTGCTAAATGCTCCGTTGGTGGAGAAAAATCGGGGTTCGTTCGGGGTGTCAGTTTGAGTCTATTAAGATTGTGGCATTTATATGTATTAGCACCTGCATTTGGGGACTAACTAACTAGCGTTCTAGATATCGCGGTGTAAGCACGAAGGCTGGGTGGGCTCAGATGGGTGTTTGACCTGAGCTCACCCAGCGGTTGTTAATTATGTTGGGCTGTGGCTTTCAGCTCGGATGGTTTCATTTCAAGGAGGAGGCGCCCTGTATGCGCAGGTTTCTTTTGCAGTCCCGTCTGTCTAGGCCGGTGGGCGCCGCTTACACAGCGACCGGGACGAACTTCTGCTGGCCCTCCTCAGTTGGCCCTGAGAACCCGTGCAAAGGTCGGCCAAAAAGCTTTTCTCGCGCCTCCTCGGCGCATCATGTTCAGTAAGACAACACCATCAAGGGGGCAGGTGTCCCCACCGTTCTCTGGGAGGAGATAATCGGATGTTCCAAGCACTACGCAGACACCTCAGATACAGCAACGTGGCCGCGACCATGGCGCTGGTGTTCGCCCTCACCGGCGGGGCACTCGCCGCGAGCAGCCACGGTGGCGAGGGCTCCTCGCCCGTCAAAACGAGCGCTTCGACTGGGCGGGCGGCGAGCTTCACCGCCGACGTCTCCAAGAAGTCCAAGAAGAAAGCCCCGTCCACGGGCAAGCCGGGTCCGCGCGGCCCCGCTGGCCCGGCCGGTCCCGCGGGCCCGCAGGGTGCCGCCAGCGCCAAAGGCGAAACCGGCGTGGCGGGCGCCAACGGGAACAACGGCGGTGAAGGCAAGGAAGGCAAAGCCGGCGTGAGCGTTACTAGCGAAGTCGCGGGTAGCGAATGCAAAGCGGGCGGCACGAAGTTTACGTCGGCGAGCGGCACCAGCCATGTGTGCAACGGCGAAAATGGCCAGAGCGGCTTCACCGAAACGCTGCCCGCAGGCAAGACCGAGACGGGTCAATTCGTCCTGACCCTGCCCCTCCACACCGGTAACGGCACCGAACTGGCAACGGAAGAAGGCGAAAACGTGTACACGGCGCTCTCCTTCTCGATACCGCTTCCGACTACGGTGGTGCCGCACTTCATCGGGACTCATGAAGAACTCGCGGGAGAAACCAACGAAAATCCCGCTATCAAAAACGGCGAATGCGCGGGCAGTCCGGCGAAACCGGAAGCGGCGAAAGGCGACTTGTGCGTCTTTGCAAAGATACTGCAGTCGTTTACGTTCAGTTCTTTTCTCGATGCGGGAACCTTGTCCAACAGCGCAACGGGGACTACTGGTGAGGCGGCTGGGTTCCGAGTTAAATATGAAGAACCCGTTCCTGGATTCATGGTCCCTCCCCAGGCACTCGGCACTTGGGCGGTGACAGCTGAATAGCTGACCCTTCACAGCAGATCGCTTTACATGCCCACTCCGGAGCGGCCAAGGGTCGCTCCGGAGCCCGAGTGTCCACCGATGTGAGACACATGACCAAAGTCCTACCCGCGAGAGAGCGGAGCAAAAGATGACACCTGGTAGATCAGCTCACAATTCAGCCGGCGTTGCGGCGCTCGCCGCCGTCCTCATGCTCGCGCTTCTCGCTCCGGGCACTGCGTTGGCCGTGTTCTCGCGTCCGTTCATCGGGCAGCTGCCGACTAGCACCCCGACCGGTTCCATGAGCGAACCGGTGCCCTACTTGCCTTTGGGTCTCACGGTCGATTCGAGTGGCAATGTCTATGTCGGCGTGTTCCTACCTGAAGGGATCAATGTCCCTGCTGCCGAGGAGTTCGATTCTTCCGACGACTTTGTGCGACAGATTGCCGGGCTGTCTGGGAGCAGGAGCTTGGCGTTCGATGATATGAGCGGCAAGCTGGAAGGAGCCGAGGGCTACGGGTCTGGTGGTCCGAGCTCTACCTGGGTTGCTGTCGATAATTCGTCGGATCCTACTGCGGGTGATGTCTATTTCGCTGGTGTTAGTAGCGGTCCTTCCTATAATCAGGGTGGCGCTACATTGCATGGTGGGAGCGTGCAACGGGTCAAAGATAACGATGAACCGGTCCATTTTACCTGTACGGCCGAACACTCGGAGGAATATATCAGCGGTGGTGAATTGATCGGTAAACCTGGCACAAATGGCGGATCGTTTGAACGCTGGGAAGAAGGTAGGGTTGCGGGTGTCGCTGTGGACTCCAGTAGTGGCGCGGCGACGGGCGATATTTATGTGATCTACAACGGGTCCGGTGACCACCAGGTTGATCAGTTCAACTCGAAAGGATGTTTCGAGCGGGCGTTGACGGAAGCTCTGGTGCCCGCAGACGAAGCCTTTGGAGGAAGCGGGCTGTCGAGTGTCGCGGTGGACCCCACGACCGGCGATGTCCTGGTCTCATCCACCAGGAACCAGGCCATATATGAGTTCACATCTTCGGGTGTATATCTCGGTCAGGTGAGTGGCGTCTCGCAGAGTAAGCATTTTGGAGACGACGCGCTGAATGTCAATCAGATGGCTGTGAGCTCTGGCGGGAATCTCTACGTGGATGTCGAGGAAAACTCAGGTGAAGCAAACGAAAAAAGGGTCGTTGATATTTTTGGCCCCGGTGCGTTTTATCCGGATGTGGTGACGGGCGGCGTGTCTGAACAGCATGAAGGCGGTGTGCGGTTGAATGGTGACGTGAATGATGAAAATGTGGGGATGGAAGAATGCAAGTTTGAGTATGTGTCTGAAGCGGCGTTCGAGGTGACTGGTTTCTCTAATCTGGCGTCTGGGGGTGAAGTGGCGTGCGTCCCTGAAGCGAAGGATATGCCTAAGGAAGATAGGAATCTGCGGGTGTATGGGCAGGCCATGGGTTTGGTCCCTGGCAGGATCTATGATTATCGCCTCATCGCCGCGACGAACAAGGGCGTGGAACGGGGTGGCGTGCAAGCTGGCGATGTTGAATCGTTCGCTGCGGCTGACAGGCCGGTGGTTGAACGGGCGTCTGTCAGTAATGTCTCGTCGTCGTGGGTTGATTTTCATGCCGTGATAAACCCGGTGGGCGCCGATACGGCCTGCCATTTCGAATACTTGTCTGCGGCTGCGTTTGCGGCGAACGGAGAATCGTTCGTGGGTCCGGATGCTGCCGCGAGCGTTCCCGTGCCCGCGGTGGATATCGGTTCGGGCGATGTGGGTGTGAGCGTGGATGTGCAGGCAGGTGGTTTGTCGCCGGCCACCTCTTATCGTTTTCGCGTCGTGGCGACAAATGCCGTTGGTACTGCTGTAGGCGGTGCAAGGGCGGAAGGGATGTTCTCGACGTCGCCGGCCGATCGTGCCGGTCTGCCGGATGGTCGTGTGTATGAGTTGGTGACGCCGCCGAACAAGGAAGACGCGGAAGACCTGTTCGGTGGCCGGGAAAGCGACGAAGGCGAAACTCGCGCCAAAGAAGGTCTTGGTGGCGCGACAAACTACGATCTTGGGTATTCCTCGGAAGACGGGAGTCATTTCCTCCTGCTTTCGCAGGCGGCAATTGGGTCGTTTCCCGCCTCGGGCCAGGACTCCGATGTTTTTTCGCGAGGACCGGCTGGCTGGTCTGTGCAGCCGAGCGCTTCACCGAGCCTGGGGGTCCAGTCTGGGTATGACGCGGTCTCTGACCCTCAGAATTTCTCCGTGGTTGGCTTTGAGGATGAGCTTAAGGTGGGGAATGGGTCCACTCAGCCGTCGCTGAACTTGGTTGGTCCTCCTGGCGGTCCTTACGCGACGATTGAGTCGGGTGACCAAAAATCACCGACACCGACAGAAGCCGACATGGTTGGTGCGTCAGCGGATTTGAGTCATATCGTGCTGGAAACCAAAGATCACGCATTGGAGATGGATGATTCCGGTCAGGATGCGGGTAGTAATGCTTTGTACGAATGGACAGCTGTGGGCGGGTTGCGACTCGTGAATGCGACTTCGAAAGGGGAACTGTTGAGTAGGTGCGGCGCGGTTCTTGGCCAGGGTGCTCTGACGAGCCAGTCCAGCGTCGATGGCAGTACTCATGGTGCGGTGTCGGCTGATGGGTCGAAGATCTTCTTCACTGCGCCTGACCCGGAAGCGCGCGGGTTTCATTGCTGGATGGAAAACGGGAACGTAGGTGAAAACCCGCCGGAGCTGTACATGCGCGAGGACGGGGCAACGACGGTAGAGATCTCAGGGCCGAACCGTGGTGTGAAAGGGGCGGGTGGTCCGCAGCCGGCGGTTTTCGTGGGCGCGTCGAAGAATGGGTCGAAGGTGTTCTTCATGAGCTCCGCCGAGCTGACTGCGAACGATACCGGCCATTCGCTTGAGCTCTACGAGTACGACACAGAAGCTCCGGAAGGGGAAGGGTTGACGCTCGTCTCACGCGGGAACCCGGAAACCGATGAAGGCGGCGTGCAGAGCGTTCCCGCGGTATCCGCCGATGGTTCGGCCGTGTATTTCAACGCGGCGGGAAAACTGACGACCGCCGCACCCGAAGGTGGCGGTCTCTATCGTTACGACACGGTCACAGGCACAACCACGTATATCGCGCAGAGTGACGGCTATCCGGCACAGCACGAACCCAAGACTGCGTGGTACGACGAAGCGATGTCTGGGGAAGAACGCGTTCGAGGTCTAGGGTATCGCCAGGTCGTTGGTCTGTGGGTGGAGGCGGATTACTACGCGACCGGCAATGGGGAATTCCTGATCTTCCCCTCGACCAGTGACCTGACGGGCTATGACTCCGGCGGGCTGCAGGAGCTCTACCGCTACGACGCGGAAAACCAGAGCATCGTGTGCGTGTCGTGTAACCCCAACGGCTCGACCCCGTCGTATGGCGCGACGTTCACCCGCTCGTCCGTATTCGGAGATAACCCTGCGGGCGCCCCGCCGCGGGCGATCTCCGAAAACGGCCAGTACGTGTTCTTCGACACCCCGGAATCGTTGTTGCCGCAGGACACGAACGGCAAGGTCGACGTGTATGAGTGGGAGGAAGACCCATCCTCGCATGAACGCACGATCAGCTCGATCAGCACCGGGCAATCCTCGTCGAACGACTTCTTCCTCGACTCCAGCCCGGATGGCAGGAACGTCTTCTTCGGCACCCACTCCGAGCTCGTACCGGCTGACAAAGACGAAGAGGGCGACCTGTATGACGCTCGCATCGAAGGCGGCTTCCCCGCCCCGGTGGGTGCCGGCCCCTGCGAAGGCGACGCCTGCGACAACCCCCCGCCGGCGCCGAGCGACCCGACCCCAACGCTGCTGCCATCGGTGGGCGAAGGCAGCCTCCTCGGTGCAGTGCCGCCGCTGGTCGTGAACAAGAAGACCATCAACTGCGCCAAGCCCAAGAAGCTCAGCCACGGGAAGTGCGTCAAGCCAAAGAGGTCAAAGAAAGCGAAGAAATCGGCTCATAAGTCGGCGAAGAGGGGGAAGTGATCATGGCCAATCAGATCAGCGGAGCGGAGTCGGATTTTTCCGGCTGCCCCGGTTTTGCCCGCGGGATAGAAAGGGCTGGACTCTGCGTCGCGGCCACGCTGGCTGCTCTCGCCTTCGCCGCGACCCCCGCTCTGGCCGTGACCGGCGGTCCGCAGTGGACTGTGACGGCGGTCTCCGCGCCGACGAACCTGGTGCCGGGCGTGCCGAGCGATGATGGCCATCAGTCCTACGACGTGACGGTCACGAACACAGGTGGGGAGCCTTCGAGCGGGACGGTCACGGTCGCGGACACGTTCCCGGAAGGCGTCACGCTCGACCATGCCGGCGCGGAAGGGTTCGCTTTGGTGAACCGGGGCACCCAGTTTGATCAGCCGGGGATGTCGTTGAGCTGTGAAGGTGTGTCGTGCACGTTCTCGGGTGTTGTGATGCCGCAGGAAATGCTGCTCGTGGAGTTCCCGGTCGATGTCGAATCGACGGGCGAACGATCGGTCGACAACGTGGTGCACGTCTCCGGCGGGGGCGCGCCGGACGTGTTCGTCAGCACTCCCACGCTGCTCTCCTCGACGCCCGCGGGATATGGTATCGCGCCGGGCTCGGCGAGCGTGTCGCTGTCGGATTCTCAAGCCGGCGCGCACGCGGATCTGACGAGCACGATCGGCTATGACACGGTCGATGGTGAAGGCCAGGACGCGGGCGATCAGAAGGAAGCGTCTGTTGTTCTGCCGCCGGGTTTCGGGGGCGATCTCGTGGACACGCCGACGTGCTCGGTCGCGAAGTTCTCCCATGAAGAATGTCCGATCGGCACGCAGATCGGCGTCGCGACGATCCTGTTCGAAGAATTTCTCAGCAACCCCGGCAGCGCGACGAACACCGTGCCGGTGTACAACCTCGCGCCCGAGCCGGGCGATGTCGCAAAGCTCGGGTTCTCGGCGCTGGGCGGCAACGCTCACGTGCAGGCCGATGTGACGGTGCTCCCCGGCACCTACCAGCTGAAAACGACATTCCACAACATCAACGCACTCATCAAACAGAATTTCGTGTCGGTCACGATCTGGGGCGTTCCGACCGAAGAAGCGCACGACCACTGGCGCTGGAACGGAGGAAGCTCCGTGGAAGGTAAATTCGGCATCTCCTCGACCAACGCACGGGTGCCATATCTGGCGAGTCCCACTTCCTGCACCGGCGAACCGATGCAGGCGACGTTCTCGAGCGTCTCCTGGCAGGAACCGAACGCGCTGCCCTCTGAAGCGACCCCGCTGCTCGCCCCGCTGTTCGACTGCGACCGCCTGGGGTTGCAGTCCACGTTCGCGGCCGTACCGACCACCACCAGCGCGTACGCCCCAACGGGGCTGAACGTCGAACTGGGTGTGCATCAGACTAACGAAGACCCCGAAGGGCTGGCCGCCTCCGCGCTGAAGAAGGCGATCGTGACGCTGCCGGAAGGAATGACGATCAACCCTTCCGCTGGCGCTGGGCTGGGCGCGTGCACCCGCGCGGAGTACGAAGCCGAAGAACTCGTGACTCCCCCCGGCGCGGGCTGCCCGAACGACTCCAAGCTCGGCTCCGTGCACATCAAAACTCCGGCGTTGAATGAAGAAGCCACCGGCTCGGTGTATATCGCCCAGCCGTATGATAACCCGTTCTCAGAACCTGAACATCCGAACGGGTCGCTGATCGCGCTGTATGTGATCGCGAGGTTCCCCGTGCGTGGCGTGACCGTCAAGGTCGCGGGGAAGGTCAACGCCGACCCGATCACGGGGCGCCTGGTGACGACCTTCGAAGGCGTGCCGTCGCTCCACGGGCCGTCGCTGGAAGGCCTTCCGCCGGTCCCGTTCAGCTCCTTCACGTTCCAGTTCCGTCAGGGGGAGACCTCGCCACTGGTGACCCCGCCCGCGTGCGGCGACTACGACGTCAGGGCCGAACTGACGCCGTGGTCGAGCCCTGGAGTGCTACTCACGGACATCAGCCCGTCGTTTGAAATCACGAGCTCCTTCGATGGCGGGTCCTGCCCCTCCGGTGGTGTCCCACCGTTCGCTCCGCAGGTCGTGGCCTACCCGATCCACGGCAACGCTGCTTCCTATAGCCCGTTCTACATCCGCATCACCCGCAACGACGGCGAACAGGAGATCACGGGCTTCTCCTCCCAGCTCCCACCCGGTCTGACCGCCAATCTCACGGGCGTCCCGTTCTGCTCGGAAGCCGACATCGAAGCTGCCAGGGCCAAGACCGGAGCGCAGGAGGAAACGGAACCGGCGTGCCCCGCCGCGAGTGAAATCGGGCATACGATCGCCGAAGCAGGCGTCGGCTCGGTGCTCGCGCAGGCTCCGGGCAAGCTGTACATGGCCGGTCCGTTCGAAGGCGCCCCGTTCTCGGTCGTGGCGATCACCAGCGCCAAGGTCGGCCCGTTCGACCTCGGGACCGTCGTCGTGCACCTGCCCCTGAACATCAACCCCGAAACGGCGGTCGTGCGCATCCCCGCGGGCGCGGCCGATCAGATTCCGCATATCATCAAAGGAATCGTCATCCACGTCCGCGACATCCGCGTCTATATCGAAAGGCCGAGCTTCACCCTCAACCCGACCAACTGCGAAGCGAAAAGCTTCTCAGCGACCGTGATCGGCGGAGGAGCGGATCCGACCGATCCCGCCGACAACGACCCGGTCACCGTCACAGACCCGTTCCAGGCCGCGGACTGTCAGAGCTTGAAGTTCGAACCCAAATTCCAGGTCACAACCAGCGGAAAAACGAGCAGGACAAACGGCGCGAGCCTCACCGCGAAGCTCGCCTACCCCGCTGGTGCGTTGGGGCAGGATGCGAACATCAAAGAGGTCAAGGTGGAACTCCCCAAGCAGTTGCCCTCACGCCTGAAGACGCTGCAGAAAGCGTGCACCGCCGCGCAGTTCGATGCAAACCCCGCTGGCTGCCCCGCCCCATCGGTGGTTGGGTATGCCAGGGCCATAACGCCGATTATCCCCGTTCCCCTCGAAGGCCCCGCCTACTTCGTCAGCCACGGCGGCGAAGGATTCCCCGACCTGGAGGTCGTACTCCAAGGCTACGGCGTGAAGGTCATCCTCACCGGCAACACCTTCATCTCAAAGGCCAGTATCACGAGCAGCACATTCAAAACAGTCCCGGACCAGCCTGTCTCAAGCTTCGAACTGACCCTCCCCGAGGGCCCCTACAGCGCACTCACCGCAAACGGCAACCTTTGCTCTCTCACGAAGACCGTCACGGTCAAGAGGAAGGTCACGATCAGGGCCCACGGGCATAAGAAGATCGAGACCCGCAAGGTCGAGGAGACCCGGCCCGCGAGCCTGGAGATGCCCACCGCGTTCATCGGCCAAAACGGTGCCGAAATACACCAAACCACCCCAATCGCAGTCACCGGTTGCCCGAAGGTCAAGAAGGCGAAGCACCGCGGGAAGGTCTGATCGGCAGCTGAAGTAGGGCGGGTTGTGCGACACGGGCAAGCGGATCAAATGACCGTGTCTGGCGGGTCCTCGCTCGCCGATACGGCATTCTCAGAAACATCTTCTTCGCACTCACGCCGGGGCTGGTGGTGCGACATACAAAGCGGTCTGCTGCCACAAACCCACTGATAGTGGGAGATACGGTCTGCGAGAACATCGTTTTGGAGGTGGTGGAGGCCGCGGGAGAGAGCAACGAGGTAGGCACCACAGTCTCCCGATTGGATAATGGGCGCGCAAGCTGACGATCCAGAAAGGAGCGTAATGTCAGATATCGTGAGCAAAGGCCGCGCGGCCATGGCCATCGTATCGCTGATCGCCTGGCTAAGCCTCGGATTGGCGGCGTGCGGGAGCTCCTCGGGTGGGCACGCATCGAGCTCTCAGACCGGGAACGCCGCCGTGAGGACGGCCGCCGGCACGACGGCCTCCAACATACCGCCGCCGAGCACAGCCGCTGCAAGCACCCCGATAACAGCCGCCGATAAGCGTCGCCGCCAGTATGCTCAGGGGGTGGCGAGCTGTATGCGGAGCCACGGTGTCAAGCTGCCAGAACCGAGTCCCCAGGGTTACATATCGGTCAATGGATCCATCGCCAGCACGCCGGGGTTCAAAGCGGCCATCGCGACGTGCAGTTCTTTGGCCGCAGCGTCTGCAGGTACCTCCGGTGGGAAATAGTGGCTCTGCCCATTTCTGCCCGCGTCGTCAAACACAACACAACGCTCGGTGTTGCCGGGCGCAGTCTTGGATGAGTTGATCACTTCACGCAGTCGAGCAAATTGGGCAGTACGCATCGCGCTCGCCGCCGGACTCACACTGCTCGCGCTTGCGCTGGTGACGCGGCTGTCGCGTGTCTCGCTTGTGCTCGCGCGCACAAACGCGGCGCCCGAAGCTCATCTCGCCGTGCATACGGGCGCAGCGACTTTCTGCCAGAGTCACGAAACGCTGCCACGTGGAACCTCGGCGATGCGCTTGTGGATCTCGGTGAACGTCGGCCCCCGAGTGGAAGTCGCGGCCCTGTCCGGCTCGCGGGTCGTGGCGGAAGGCGCGCAGGGCGCGGGCTGGACCGGTTCCGTAGTCACGATTCCGATCTCCCCCGTGCCGCGCAGCTCGTCGGTCGTGACGGTCTGCACGAGGCTGGGCTCGGTGTTGGAACCGATCACGCTGACCGGCGGAGTGCCACGCCAGGCCCCCGCCGGCACCCCCGGCGAGCTGAAGATCGAATACCTGCGCCCCGGCCGGCACTCATGGCTGGCGCAGGCGCTGCCGATCGCCCGACGCCTGGGCCTTGACCGCGACCCCGGTGGCCCATGGATCTCGCTCGCCCCGATCCTGATGATGATCGCCGCGACCATACTCACCTCGTGGCTGGTGTTGCGCCAGCTCGGAGCGCGCCGGCGAGCCCGTCCGCCGCAGATCGCCGGCGCCCAGGTCGGCACGCCCCCAAAGCACGGCACGCCCCCAAGGCGGCCGTCGGCTTCACCGGGGTCTCCGCCCGAGACACCGCACCGGCCAACGCATGCCCTGCTGGCCAAGACCCGCCCCCTCGCGCTGGTCGCCCGCGACGCCCTCCGCCGGGTTCCGACGGCCGCCTGGGCCTGTGCCGCGGTCGCCGCCCTCAGCGCCGCGAGCTGGTCGCTCATCACCCCTCCCTTTCAGGTGCCCGACGAGCCCTCGCACTTTGCCTACGTCCAGTGGCTGGCCGAAACGGGAGATCTGCCGAGATACAGCACGGTGTCGTTCTCCCTGCAGGAGCGGAAGGTGCTCGAAGTCCTGAACCACACGCAGGTCCGCTTCAACCCCGCGATCGGCACGCTCTCCACTCCCGCGCAGCGCCGCACGCTCGAGCACGACCTCGCCCTGCCGCTCGCGCGGCGCGGGCTGGGCGAAGCTGGGGTCGCCACTGCCGAGCCGCCGCTCTATTACGCGCTGCAGACGATCCCCTACTTCACCGCCGCGGGCGCGGGCGGGAATCTGCTCGACCAGCTCACGCTGATGCGGCTGCTCAGCGCGCTGATGGCGGGCCTCACCGCTTTGTTCGCCTACCTGTTCCTGCGCGAGGCGTTGCCCGGCGCCCGCTGGGCCTGGACCGTCGGCGGCCTCGGCGTCGCGCTGTTCCCGCTGCTGGGCTTCATCTCGGGCGGCGTCAACCCCGATGCGATGTTGTTCGCGGTGTCGGCGGCGCTGTTCTTCTGCCTGGCGCGCGCCTTCCGGCGCGGGCTGACGCCGGCGAGCGCGGCGGCGATCGGGGCGGTGAGCGCGGTGGGTCTGCTCACCAAGCTCAACTTCATCGGCCTCGTCCCGGGCGTGGCGATCGCGATGGCGGTACTGAGCTGGCGCGCAGTCCGGGCTGGGGACCGGCGAGCCTACCGCTCGCTGGCGACGGGGTGCGCGATCGCCGCCCTGCCGGTGGGCGTGTACACGCTCTCCAACCTCATCCACGGCCGCCCCGTCTTTGGCGACAGTGCCTCGGGCTTCGCCAACTTCGGCGAACATGGGTCGCTCGGTGGCGAGCTCAGCTTCATCTGGCAGTCCTACCTGCCGCGTCTGCCCGGCATGGTGCATTACTTCCCAAGTCTGGACACCACCCGACTGTGGTTTGACAGGTCGATCGGGTTGTATGGATGGCTTGACACCTACTTCCCCAACTGGGTCTACACCCTGGCGCTGATTCCCACCGCGGTGATTGCCATCCTCTGCGTCCGTGCTCTAGTGGCAGAGCGCGCTGCCCTGCGGGCACGCATCGGGGAGCTCCTGGCATACGCCGCGATCGCCGCCGGGCTGCTGGCGCTGGTCGGCGTGAACTCCTACCTCAAATATCCGGGCCTCGCAATGGACTACGCGGAGCCGCGGTATCTGTTGCCCCTCGCCGCCCTGTTCGGCGCCCTGCTGGCGCTGGCCGCGCGCGGCGCCGGGCGAGTGTGGGGGCCGGTGGCAGGCACGCTGATCGTGGTGCTGGTGCTCGGCCACGATATCTTCAGCCAGCTTCTGCTCGTCGGGCGCTACTACGGTTAGGACGACCACCGTGGGATGCGCCAGGCCGCATCCTGCGGCCCGGCGCATCGCCACATCCCTGGCTATGTGCCAATGACAGCGTAGCGCATTCCGACAGGTGGTGTAGTGCGAGCGGGCGACCCCGGCGCCGACTCGCCACTCGGGGCGGGACTTGGCTGCGCACAAGCCCCCAGGAGGGGCGTCGGAGCGGCTCTCTACGCCTCCGCGAGCGCGCCGGCCGGCAGCGCGGCCGTGGCGATCTCCCCCGCGGCCTGCGCCCCGATGAACGGCGTCAGCGCGAAGTAGGTGGCGCGCGGAACCATCACGGGGAGTTCGTGCATGCGGCGCTGCAGGGCGTGGTGGAGCATAAGCTCGAACAGGCCCCCGGCAATCGCGTGCACCATGACCTCTGGGGGGCGCCCGTTGGGGGCGTGCTTGGGGTCGGGCTGCAGCATGTGCGCGTAGGGTGCCGCGCCCTTGAACGCCCTTGTCGAGGTGCGCTCGGTTGCCGCCAGCACGTCGATCATCGCCATGTGCGCGAATGCGGGCTCGCCGGCGAGGAAGTTGAACAGCGCCGTGAGGCCGCCGCGCACCCCCTGGCGCCAGTCGGGCTGGGCATCGTAGGAGCGCTCGACCAGCGCCAGCGCTTTGTCCTGGCCGATCTCGTAGGCGACGAGGAAGGCGTCTTCCTTGTCGCTGAAGTGTTCGTAGAAGGCTTGCAGTGACACCGACGCCTCGGCGGCTATCCCCTCGACGGTAAGTGCGGCGTAGCCGCTTTGCGCCGTCAGGTTGGTGACGGCATCGAGGATCCGCTCGCGCTGGCTGTGCACCACGAAGCTTCTCGGCATCCCGTTCTCCCCGCGCGGCAGCCGCCGCCGGCGGCTGGTAGCGGCGCCGAGCGAGAGCGAGCCCGGAGCCCGCCCACCGGTCAGGTCGAGGTGCAGCTCCTGCAGCGTGGGGTCCACCAGCGTCAGGATCGACTGCGGCACCGGCCAGTAGGAGCTTGCCCACCTGACGAGATCCGGTAGGCGTCGGCGTAGCTGTTTGCGCTCGCCCCGGCGCAGGTGGGTGTAGATCACGTGCAGGATCCCTCCGACCACGCCACGCAGGATCGGGTTGGGGATCGCGCCGGGCCCCGCCGGCAGGCCGAGGCTTTCGCGCAGGAAGTCCTTGTAGCGCACCACCAGCTGTTCGCGGCGCTCGATCCCCGCCGGGCCGGCCGCGCCGATCTCGACCATCAGCACCCGCAGCGCCGCCGGCCGCGCGACCGCCAGCTCGATCAGCTCCCCGAGCGCCGCCTGCACGCTGTCGGGGACGTCTTGCGCGCGGCGGAAGGCCCTCGACACCCCGCGCCGCCCGACCGCGGCGATTGAGTCGTAGGTCGCCAGGAAGCACTCCTCCTTGTTGGCGAAGTGCTCGTAGAAGGCCTTGCGCGAGACTCCCGCGCGGCGGATCACGTCCGACACCGTGGTGGCCGCGTAGCCCTTTTCCCCGATCGCGTCGATCATCCCCTCCAGCAGGCGCAGGCGCTGATTGGCCGCGACCTGCTCGCGCGTGAGCGAATGTGGCCCCCGTGGCAACCCCGGAGTGGGGCCGACCCGCGATGGTAGGAGCGCCTGCGGCATACCGTGAGTATCGCGCGTCCGGCGGAGCTGTGCAGGCGGCGTTTCCATCTTCCCGGTGACGTCGATTCTCTCCATAGCCCATGTTAACAATATCGGGATTGTCAGAACTATGGACCGTAGAAGGCCGTATAAGCTACCTGGCATTAAGCTCATCCGCGTCCCGCGCTCCCCCGGCTTCGGCGAAGGTGAGCGTCCCTCGTCTTTGGGCGCTTCGGGCAACTCGACTCGCGACGCTCGGGCCCTCGATCTCCGCTACTGTCCAGCAGACCGCATCCATGTCCCGCTTCAGCGAGCCACAGCACCCCGACTTTCGGCGCCTGAACGCCTCGCTGCGCTTCGACCGGCGGCTGTGGCCGCAAGACATCGAGCAGTCCCGCGCCCATATCTGGATGCTGGCCGAGCGCGGGATCATCTCGATCGAGGACCGCAACAACCTGATCGAAGCCGTCGAAGAGACCGAGGCCGAGCTGGCGCTCGGCATCTTCGCTTTCGAGGACGCCGACGAAGACATTCACACCGCGATCGAGCGGCGCGTCACCGAGCTGGCGGGGCCGGTCGGCGGCAAGCTGCACACCGCGCGCTCGCGCAACGACCAGGTGGCGACCGACGTGGCGATGTTCGTGCGCGCGCAGGCGCGCGCGGCTCACGACGCCGTGGGGGAGCTGATGGGAGCCATCCTCGCTCGCGCCGAGCAGCACGTGGACTGGCCGCTGCCCGGCTACACCCACTCCCAGCGCGCCCAACCGGTGTATCTCGGCCACCATCTGCTCGCCTACTTCTGGATGCTCGAGCGCGACCGTCAGCGCTTCGCGTTCGCGCTCGAACAGGCCGGGCGCCTGCCGCTCGGCGCGGGCGCGCTGGCGGGCGTCAACTTCGACACCGACCGCCGGGCGGTGGCGCGCCAGCTCGGCTTCCACGACATCCTGCCCAACTCGATCGACGCGGTCTCCAACCGCGACTTCGCGCTCGACTACCTACACGCGGCCGCCACCTGCGCCACCCACCTATCGCGTCTGGGCGCCGAGCTGGTGCTGTGGTCGAGCTCGGAGGTCGGCTTCTGCGAGCTGCCCGACGCATGGTCTTCGGGCAGCTCGATCATGCCGCAGAAGAAGAACCCCGACGCGGCCGAGCTGCTGCGCGCCAAGGCGCCCCGCATCCTTGGGCACCTGACGGCGCTGCAGGGGGTGCTGCACGCGCTGCCACTCACCTACAACAAGGACCTGCAGGAGGACAAGGAGCACCTGTTCGACACGGCCGACACGCTGGAGCTCGCCCTGCTCGCGGCGCGCGGGATGATCGAAGGGGTGAGCTTCAAGCGCGAGCCGATGGCGCAGGCCGCCTCCGAGGAGGCGCTCGGCGCGACCGACATCGCCGACATGCTGGTGCGCCACGGGGTGCCCTTCCGCCAAGCGCACGGCATCCTCGCCGGTCTCGTGCGCGCGGCGCTGGATGCGGGCAAGAGCCTCTCCGAGCTGACGCCCGCGGAGCTCGCCGCGCACAGCCCCGCGCTGGGCGAGCACAGCGAGGAGTACCGGGCGCTGCTCACCCAGAGCTCGTGGCTGGAGAGCAAGGTCTCCGAGGGCGGCACCGCGTCCGTGCGCGTCCAGGAGCAGCTCGAGCTTGCGCGCGGCGTGCTCACCCATCCGCCCGTGGAAGCGTCCAACGAGCCCTGGGATTGACGTGCCGGGAGCGCCCGCCGTAGCTGGCTTCGCCGTGCGTGCGCCGCGCAGGCCGGCGCCGGGCGCGCTGCCCGTCGAGTTCTACCGGCGGCCGGTGGTGGAGGTCGCGCGGGCGCTGATCGGCTGCGTCGTGGAATACCGCGCCGCCGCCGGGATGATCGTCGAGACCGAGGCCTACCACGAGCACGAGCCGGCCTGCCACGCGTTCGTCGGTCTCACTCCGCGCACCCGCACGCTGTTCGGGGCCCCCGGTCGCGCCTACGTGTACCGCTCCTACGGCATCCACGCGCTGCTGAACGCCGTGTGCGAGGAGCAGGGCGTCGGCGCTGGGGTGCTGATCCGCGCGCTGGAGCCGCTGCGCGGCGTCGCGCGCATGCGCGAGCATCGCGCCGTGCGCAACCGCGAGGAGCTCTGCTCGGGCCCCGGCAAGCTCACCGTGGCACTCGCGATTGGGCTGCTGCACAACGACTGCGACCTCACCCGCGGTCCAATCACGATCCATCCGCCGCGCGAGTCGTGGCTGCAGCGCCCGCACGAGATCCACAGCGGCACGCGCATCGGGATCAGCAAGGCGGTCGATCTGCCGTGGCGCTTCTGCCTGGCCGGCAACCCCCACGTCTCACGCCCGCGGCCCTGATTCAGGCTCAGGGTTTGGCGCCGCCCGTGGGCGCGCTCGTGCCGCCGCTGGCCGGCGGCGTGGACGTTTCCGGCGCCGGCGCCGGATTCGCTGCTCCGCCGCCTGCCGCGGGTGCTGGGCTGGCCGGTGTCTGGGGCGCGGGTGCGGGCGTGCTCGCCGGCGGGCTTTTGCCGGCCGGCGCTGGGGCGCCTTCGCCACTTTCGCCACCGGAGGGCTTGCCGCTCTGCCCGGTGGTGGGGCTTGCAGGTGTGTTCGCGTGGCCTTTGGCGCCGGCTCCCGCGCCGGGCGCTTCCCGCGGGGAGGAGGGGGAGGAGGAGGGGGGGGTGGCTGTGCCTGTGGTGCTGCCCGTTTCGGCAACCGTCCCGGTGGCGCTCGCGCCGCCGGCGCGCTTGGCTGGGGTGCCCGGATGCTTGGCGACTTCTTCGGCGGCGCGTTCCTTTTCGACTTGCATCGCGCCGATCATGAAGTTGTGCCAGATCAGCGCCGGGAAGGTGCCGCCCAGCACCGGTCCGCCGTTGTACTCGGTTGTCATCGGGACCAGCGCGTTGGGGAAGCCGACCCACACGGCCACCGTGTAGCGGTGGTCCCAGCCGACGAACCACGCGTCCCCGTAGTTGGAGGTCGTGCCCGTCTTGCCGGCCGCGAACTGCCCCAGCGCGGCCGCGTGGGCGGTGCCGTACTCGAGCACCGTCTCCAGCACTTCGGTCTCGGTGCTCGCCACCTCCGGTGGCAGCACCTGGTGTAGCTCGGTGTGGTCGATCTGCGCGCGGGGGTTGCTCCCCACGCTTTCGATGCCCACCGGCGCGCCCGGTTCGCCAAGCGTGCCGCTGACCCGCTGCCCGCCGTGCGCGATCGTCTCATACGCGTGCGCCATGTCCAGGGGCGTCACGCCCGTCTTCAGGCCCCCGATCGTCATCGCCGGGTTGGTGGAGATCGGCGTCGTGATGCCCATCTCGTGCGCCAGTTTGGCGATCCTCGCGGTGCCCACCTTCAGACCCACTTCGGCGTAGATCGAGTTGTCGGAGTAGGCCGTCGCTCCCGTCAGCGTGTTCTCGCCGGTGTAGGCGTTTTCGTCGTTGTGCACCACGAACAGTTCGGTGCTGTGCGGGACCTTGAAGACCTTTTCCTTGGAGGTCCACACCGAGTCGGGGGAGATCCCGTCCTCGAGCGCCGCCGCCAGGTCGAACGCCTTGAAGGAGGAGCCCGGCTGGCGCTCCCCGTCGGTGGCGAGGTTGAAGGGGCTTTCGTCGTAGCCCCGGCCACCAACCATCGCGCGCACCTTGCCGGTGGAGTTTTCGATTGCCACCAGCGCCGCGGTGGGGCCTTCCGGGCCCGGAAGGTAGCCGGCGATCGCCTGTTCTGCTGTGCGCTGCAGGCCGAGGTCGAGTGTGGTGTGGATCTGCAGGCCACCGTAGTAGGCGCGCTCGGCGCCGTAGCGCGCCACCACCTGCGGCCCCACCCAGCTGTCGAAGTAGCCGGTGTCGATCCCGTCCACCAGTGGCTGGTTGGGGGGCGCGATCTCCTGTGGGGAGGGCAGCGGCTGGACCGTGCCTGCTTCATACTGACGGCGCGTCAAGTACCCCTGTTCGCGCATCTGCGCGAGCACCACGTTGCGCCGTTCGCGCGTCGCCGTGGAGGCGGTCACCGGGTTGTAGCCGGTCGGCGACTGGATGATCCCCGCCAGCAGCGCCGCCTCCCACGGCGTGAGCTCCTGCACGCACAGCGGGTATTTCGGCAGGCCGCAGTCGCGGTGGGAGGGCTCCTGGCCGAAGTAGGTCTGCGCGGCCGCCTCGATCCCATAAGCACCATTCCCGAAATAGATCGTGTTGAGGTACTCGGTGAGGATCTTGAGCTTCGACCAGTGGTGGGCCAGCCAGAACGCCAGCGCTGCCTCTTTGAGCTTCTCGGTGAGCGTGCGGTGGGCTTGCTGGGCGAGCGCGTTCTTGACGAACTGCTGCTCGATCGTGGAGGCGCCCTGTACCGCGCTCTGGTGCAGCACGTCGGCCACGAACGCCCGCGCCAGCGAGCGCAGGTCGATGCCGCTGTTGGTCATGAAGCGCTTGTCCTCGATCGAGATCACCGCGTCACGCACGATCGGCGGAATCTGGCGCTGGGTCACGAGGATTTGGCTGCGCTCGCTGAGCATCCCGATCGGCGTGTCGCGGTCGTCCAGCAGCACCGAGTTGCGCGCGTTGGCCTGGCGGTACTTGGCTTCCAAATGCGGCAGGTCGGAGGCCACGGCCATGAACATGCCGAACGCGAATGAGATGAGACCGAGCAACGCGAGCGCCAGGAAGATCAGCAGGAAGCGCAGCTTCTTCAGGCGCGTCGTGCGCGAACCGTCGAGGCGTCGCGCCCGCGCGGCGTGGTCGGGCAGCGAGACGGACTCCACCGGGTGCAAGAGTCTAGCATTGGCCGGCCGATGCCGAGCGACCCTCCAGAGCCCCCTGCGCCCTCCCGGCAAGCCCTCGAGCTTGCCGGCCACCAGGCCGCTCACCGAGCCGCGAGCCCATCTCTCCTCCTTAAAAATGCAGTTGACTCGCTGCCCGACGGCGCGCTCGAGGAGAAGCTCATCGAGGCACGCACCGCGGCCCGGCCGCTGCGGGTGAAGCTCGGGATCGATCCCACGGCTCCGGACATCCACCTCGGCCACGCCGTGGTGCTGCGCAAGCTGCGCGAGTTCCAGGACGCCGGTCACCTCGTGGTGCTGATCGTCGGCGACTACACCGCGCGCGTGGGCGATCCCTCCGGGCGCTCGGCGCTGCGGCCGATGCTGAGCGAGCTCCAGATCGCCGCCAACGCCTCCACCTTCCGCGAGCAGGCCTCGCGCATCCTCGACCCCGACCCGGCGCGCCTTGAGGTGCGCTTCAATGGCGAGTGGCTGGACATGCCGATGGCCGAGTTGCTGCGTCTGGTCGGCACGACCACCGTGGCGCAGTTGCTCGAACGCGACGACTTCGCCCGGCGCTACTCCGCCCGCGCCCCGATCTCGATGCTCGAGCTGCTCTACCCGCTGCTGCAGGGCTACGACTCCGTGGCGGTCCGCTCCGACCTGGAGCTCGGCGGCACCGACCAGAAGTTCAACCTGCTGTTGGGGCGCGACATCCAGCGCGCCTACGGTCAGCCCTCGCAGGCGATCCTCACGATGCCGCTGCTCGTCGGCGTCGAAGGGCGCCGCAAGATGTCCAAGTCGTTGGGCAACCAGATCGGCATCACCGAGCCACCCGCGGAGATCTACGGCAAGACGATGAGCATCCCCGACGAGGTCGTGAGCGACTACTTTCGCCTGCTGCTCTCTGGCGAGCCGACGGCTGGCGCCTCGCCGCGCGACGCCAAGCGGGAGCTCGCTCGCGGGATCGTCTCGTGGTTGTACTCCGTCGAGGCTGCCACGGCCGCCGAGGCGGAGTTCGACCTCGTCTTCGTCCATCGCCGTGCCCCCGGCGAGATGCCCGAGGCGCGCGTTGCCCCTGAGAACGGGGTCGTCCACCTGCCCGCGGTGATCGCCGATGAGTTCGGCTTCTCGCGTGCCCACGCCCGCCGCCTGATCGACCAGGGCGCGGTGTCGCTCGGGGAGGTGGCGGTCAAGAGCCGGGAATACGACGCCCCCGTCGAGCGCGCCGACGGGCAGGTGCTGCGGGTCGGCAAACGCCGCTTCCGACGGCTGGTCGTCGACTGAGAGGGTGGCGCAGCCGGCCGCTAGCCGATCGGAGATCCCGTCGATCTCCGATCGGTCGGCTGGCCGAAACGGGGATTCGGGCCGGAGGCCCGTGTCTCCCGGCTTCGGTCGGGCCCCTCTTCCTCAATCGCGCTATACTCCACCGCCGGTCCCAAAGTGCCCTCGGGCGCTGGTCCGGATCGACTTCTCCGGGGAAGTCCTCCCCAAAGAGGCTCGACGGTCTTTGAAAACTCAACAGCATGCGCACCGACGATCGAAGATCGATCGTGGTGTGCGTCCAGGTTCGACCCGCTTGCAGCGGCGCTTCGGCGTAGCGGCAGGCGGACAAAGAGTCAAGTAGGAGCAGTACCCCGTCATGGTGCCGTGGCCACGTGTATAGGTCTCGGCACGCCGGTATACCGATCTTCGATCGGTGGACCGACAAACCAATGACAGCTTTTCGTGAAGTTCTTCACGGAGAGTTTGATCCTGGCTCAGGACGAACGCTGGCGGCGTGCTTAACACATGCAAGTGGAGCGACGAACCAGGGCTTGCCCTGGGGCAGAGCCGCGAACGGGTGAGTAACACGTGGGTTACCTGCCTCGATGACCGGGACAACCCGAGGAAACTCGGGCTAATACCGGATGTGCCCGCAAGGGGAAAGGAAGCTTCGGCCTCCGCATCGAGATGGGCCCGCGGCCCATTAGCTTGTTGGTGAGGTAACGGCTCACCAAGGCTTCGATGGGTAGCTGGTCTGAGAGGACGATCAGCCACACTGGGACTGAGACACGGCCCAGACTCCTACGGGAGGCAGCAGTGGGGAATCTTGCGCAATGCGCGAAAGCGTGACGCAGCAACGCCGCGTGGGGGAAGAAGGCTTTCGGGTTGTAAACCCCTTTCAGTTGGGACGAAGCTTCAGCGGTGAATAGCCGTTTGGAGTGACGGTACCTTCACAAGAAGCACCGGCTAACTACGTGCCAGCAGCCGCGGTAATACGTAGGGTGCAAGCGTTGTCCGGAATTATTGGGCGTAAAGAGCGTGTAGGCGGCTTGATAAGTCTGCTGTGAAAGTCCAGGGCTCAACCCTGGAAAGCCGGTGGATACTGTCAAGCTAGAGTCCGGAAGGGGCGAGTGGAATTCCTGGTGTAGCGGTGAAATGCGCAGATATCAGGAGGAACACCAATGGCGAAGGCAGCTCGCTGGGACGTGACTGACGCTGAGACGCGAAAGCGTGGGGAGCAAACAGGATTAGATACCCTGGTAGTCCACGCTGTAAACGATGACAACTAGATGTGGGGGGTGTCGACTCCCCCCGTGTCGAAGCTAACGCATTAAGTTGTCCGCCTGGGGAGTACGGCCGCAAGGCTAAAACTCAAAGGAATTGACGGGGGCCCGCACAAGCAGCGGAGCATGTGGTTTAATTCGACGCGACGCGAAGAACCTTACCTGGGCTTGACATGTGAGTGACCGCCGTGGAAACACGGCTTCCCTTCGGGGCACTTTCACAGGTGGTGCATGGCTGTCGTCAGCTCGTGTCGTGAGATGTTGGGTTAAGTCCCGCAACGAGCGCAACCCCCGTCGCATGTTGCCAGCATTAAGTTGGGGACTCATGCGAGACTGCCGGTGACAAACCGGAGGAAGGTGGGGATGACGTCAAGTCATCATGCCCCTTATGTTCAGGGCTACACACGTGCTACATTGGCGCGTACAGAGGGTTGCGATACCGCGAGGTGGAGCGAATCCCTTAAAGCGCGTCTCGGTTCGGATTGCAGGCTGAAACTCGCCTGCATGAAGGCGGAGTTGCTAGTAATCGCGGATCAGCAATGCCGCGGTGAATACGTTCCCGGGCCTTGTACACACCGCCCGTCACACCACGGGAGTGAGCAACACCCGAAGCCGGTGGCCTAACCCGCAAGGGAGGGAGCCGTCGAAGGTGGGGCTCGTGACTGGGGTGAAGTCGTAACAAGGTAGCCGTAGCGGAAGCTGCGGCTGGATCACCTCCTTTCTAGGGAGCACATAACAGTGCCCCGGTCCCAGCGGCCGCTCGATCTCCTCCTCGAAGCCTTCGGGTTTCAGCGAGGTAGGAGATCGGACGGTGACAAGAGCAGACCGGGCCTAGCATGTCGACCGAACCTGACTGGCGCGCCGCGCTTTCATCAAGTCCCGTCCTACTCGGGAGCTGGATGAGAGCCGGTATCAAACCCGCCAGCATGCTGTTGAGCTTTGAGAGACCGGCGCCCGCCCGGCGTCAGGCGCAGTGGCGATATAGAGATCGCCTCCGCATAAGCCCAGCGCAGGCCGGCGTACAAGCCTCTCCACGGTCCTTGAAAACTGCACAGAAGCCACATTGACCGCCCATCGATAAGCGGGCGGTCAAAACGGGTATCACCGGGCCGCTCGCGATCATTCTCATCCGTGTCTGCTTGTCCAGGGACGTGGAGGATCACGATCGGTCTGATCACCGTCAAGATAGTAAGGGCACATGGTGGATGCCTTGGCACCAAGAGTCGATGAAGGGCGTGAACGGCTGCGATAAGCCACGGTTAGGCGCTGAATAGCCTTTGACCCGTGGATTCCCGAATGGGGGAACCCAGCGCTGGTAATGCGGCGTTATCCCCGGCTGAACACATAGGCCGGCGGAGGACAAGCGGGGGAAGTGAAACATCTCAGTACCCCGAGGAAAGTAAATCAACAGAGACTCCCTGAGTAGTGGCGAGCGAAAAGGGATCAGCCCAAACCTGCTGCGTGTAAGCGGCCACGCGTTGCGTAGCGGGGGTTGTAGGGCGCTTGTTCCGAGCCGTGGCCGGCTCGGCGGAAGTTACAAAATCATGTGGTAGTCGAAGCGTGTGGAACCGCGCACCATAGAGGGCAAACGTCCCGTAGACGAAACTGCATGATCTTCCGTCAAGCGTTCCTGAGTAAGTCCGTGCCCGTGAAACGCGGACTGAACCTGGGGGGACCACCCTCCAAGGCTAAGTACTCCTTGGTGACCGATAGCGGACAAGTACCGTGAGGGAAAGGTGAAAAGTACCCCGGAAGGGGAGTGAAATAGTACCTGAAACCGCGTGCCTACAAGCGGTGGGAGCAGGCTTGTCCTGTGACCGCGTGCTTTTTGCATAACGAGCCGGCGAGTTACTCGTCTGCGGCAAGGTTAAGCGATGAGCGGAGCCGTAGCGAAAGCGAGTCCTAATAGGGCGACATAGTCGTAGGCGGTAGACCCGAAACTGAGCGAGCTATCCATGGGCAGGCTGAAGCGGGGGTAAGACCTCGTGGAGGGCCGAACCGACCTAGGTTGAAAACTGGGCGGATGACCTGTGGATCGGAGTGAAAGGCTAATCAAGCTCAGTGATATCTGGTTCTCTCCGAAATATATTTAGGTATAGCCTCGGATAAATTGCGTGTTGGCCGTAGAGCACTGTTTGGACTAGGGGCCCTACCAGGTTACCGACTTCAGGCAAACTCCGAAGACCATCACGTTTACTCCGGGAGTCAGTTGCTGGGGGATAAACTTCAGCGTCGAAAGGGAAACAGCCCAGACCGCCAGCTAAGGTCCCTAAGTACTAGCTAAGTGGGAAACGATGTTCGAGTGCATAGACAACCAGGAGGTTGGCTTAGAGGCAGCCACCCTTGAAAGAGTGCGTAACAGCTCACTGGTCAAGTGTTCGAGCGCGGACAATGTAACGGGGCTCAAGCTAGTCACCGAAGCTGCGGGTGTGATATAGACCCTCGGGTCGATATCACGCGGTAGGAGAGCGTTCCCATGCCAGTAAAGCGGCGGCGTAAGCCAGCCGTGGAGGCCTGGGAAGTGAGAATGCCGGCATGAGTAACGAAAGAGAGGTGAGAATCCTCTCCACCGATTGCCCAAGGATTCCTTAGTAAAGTTCGTCTACTAAGGGTTAGTCGGGACCTAAGGCGAGGCCGAAAGGCGTAGTCGATGGCCAACAGGTTGATATTCCTGTACCACGTCGCTTCCGTTTGACCGATGGGGGGACGAGGAAGGCTAAGGGAACTCAGGCGATGGTTGTCCTGGGACAAGCATGTAGGGGCGGCTCCAGTCAAATGCGGGGCTGCATTCAACCCGAGGTGCGATGTGAGCTGGCGTACAAGCCGGCGCCTCCCCGACGCCATACCTCCAAGAAAAGCCTCTAGGGAGGAAGCGCGTGCCCGTACCAAAACCGACACAGGTGGGCAAGTAGAGAATACTAAGGTGATCGAGATAACCCTCGTTAAGGAACTCGGCAAAATTGCCCCGTAACTTCGGGATAAGGGGCGCCCCATGTAGGGTGAAACCGCTTGCCGGTGGAGCCCGAGGGGGCCGCAGTGAATAGGCTGAAGCGACTGTTTACCAAAAACACAGGTCTCTGCTAAGTCGTAAGACGACGTATAGGGGCTGACGCCTGCCCGGTGCCGGAAGGTTACGTGGAGTTGTTAGGGCTTGACCCGAAGCAGCGAAGCTAAGCCCCGGTAAACGGCGGCCGTAACTATAACGGTCCTAAGGTAGCGAAATTCCTTGTCGGGTAAGTTCCGACCTGCACGAATGGCGTAACGACTTCAGCACTGTCTCAACGAGGGGCTCGGTGAAATTGCAGTCTCGGTGAAGATGCCGAGTACCCGCGGCTAGACGGAAAGACCCCGTGAACCTTTACTACAACCTGGTATTGGGATTCGGTGCATCTCGCTCAGGATAGGTGGGAGGCTTTGAAGCGCCGGTTGCGGCCGGCGTGGAGCCATCCTTTAGATACCACCCTTGGTGTATTGGGTTTCTAACAGCATTCCGTGAATCCGGGTGCTGGACAGTGCCAGGCGGGTAGTTTGACTGGGGCGGTCGCCTCCCAAAATGTAACGGAGGCGCACAAAGGTTCCCTCAGCACGGTTGGAAATCGTGCGTAGAGCGCAAAGGTAGCAAGGGAGCTTGACTGCGAGACCGACAGGTCGAGCAGGTGCGAAAGCAGGTCTTAGTGATCCGGCGGTAGCAAGTGGAAGTGCCGTCGCTCAACGGATAAAAGGTACTCCGGGGATAACAGGCTTATCGGGCCCAAGAGTCCACATCGACGGCCCGGTTTGGCACCTCGATGTCGGCTCGTCGCATCCTGGGGGTGGAGTTGCTCCCAAGGGTTGGGCTGTTCGCCCATTAAAGCGGTACGCGAGCTGGGTTCAGAACGTCGTGAGACAGTTCGGTCCCTATCTGCCGTGGGCGTTGGAGAATTGCGAGGATTTGTCCCTAGTACGAGAGGACCGGGATGAACGCACCTCTGGTGTATCTGTTGTCCTGCCAAGGGCATAGCAGGCTAGCTACGTGTGGATCGGATAACCGCTGAAAGCATCTAAGCGGGAAGCCGGCCTCAAGATGAGTTCTCCCATCCCCTAGAGGGAGTAAGACCCCTGGTAGACCACCAGGTTGATAGGCCGGATCTGGAAGGGCGGTAACGCCCGTAGGAGACCGGTACTAATGGTTCGAGGGCTTGACGGATTTTTGATTTTAGGTGGTACCCGCGTGGCGCTGTGCAGTTTTGAAGGACCGGGGAGGTCGGTTTCTCGTCTTTTTCCGGTGGCTTTGGCGAGGGGGAGACACCTCTTCCCATTCCGAACAGAGCAGTTAAGCCCCTCAGCGCCGATGGTACTTGGCCCGCAAGGGCCTGGGAGAGTAGGACGCCGCCGGTTTTTCTATCCACGAGCCGCCCCCTGGGGCGGCTCGTGGTCGTGGAGACCGATGCCGACCGAGGGGGCGTGTGGCGATGTCGCGCAGCCAGCTCTGCGCGCGCCCCGGGTGGCGGTGCCGCGGGGAGATGCGCCGGGGGTGGGGCGTGGGGCGCCCCTGGCCGGCGCTGCGCCGGTCGGGTAGGCTTGGCCGATGTCCCTCGTCGCCGACTTCTACGCCCGTATCAGTCCCCACGTCGCCCACCGTCCCGGCAGCGCTCTCGCGTCGCAGGCGCACGCATGGCTCATACGGCGCACCGGAGGCAGGCTGGGGGGCCGTATGGTGGGAGCCGAACTCCTCGTGTTGCGCACCATCGGACGGCGCAGTGGGCAGCCGCGCGACGCGCCCTTGTTCTTCGCCCCCCACGGCGATGGCTTCGCGGTGGTGGCGTCCAATGCGGGGTCGAGTCGTACGCCGGCGTGGTGGTGCAACCTGCAGGAGCACCCCGACGCCGACGCGCTGGTGCACGGACGCAGCCGCCCGATTCGCGCGCGCGTCGCCACCGAGCAGGAGATCGCCGAGCTCTGGCCGCGGTTCGTCGAGTCCTACAGCGGCTTCGCGCACTACAAGTCGATTGCCACCCGCGAGATGCCCGTCGTAATTCTCGAGCCGCGCTGAGGGCTACCCGTAGTAGCGCGAGATCGCCAGCGGCTCTCGGGGTTGGCGGAACGCCGGCGGCGGGTTTGGAATGCCGAGCCCGCGGCTCTTGGGGAGTGGCGAGAGGCACACCTGCGGCGGGGCAGCCGGTTGGCCTCCCCGCCGCGGTGTCCGCCATCTACGCAGCGACGCGCGGTGCGCGGGAGTCCATGCGGGCTCGCGAGGCACCGCCGCGTGTTCCTCCTTGCCGACCTCCCAGTCGGCCGGATCGCCGTCCTCGAGCAGGAGGAACGCGCGGGTCAGCGTAAGCGCATCCCGGGCGCGCTGCGTGAGCTTCGATGTCCGAGGTGAACAGAACATGTGTTCGTACAGTAGGGCGCCCCTCGGACGGAAAGGATCGAACATACGTGCGTGCCCTGTCGCCGGTCACGGAAATGGCACGGTTGAGCCAGATGGAGGCGCTGACGTTGCAAGGAAAATTGCGTCGCGGCGAGGCCTCCTGCTCGGCGGTGCCGCCGAAGGCATCGCGGCTTGCGCGCAGGCCGCTGCCGCGTCGAGCGTGCACCGTCGGGCGCTCCCTGCGCGGACGCCCCATGTGCATCATCCCGCCAGTGGGCGCCGATCGTGCAGGTTCCGCGGTGTGATGCGCGAACTCCAACCCCATATGGCTGTTACCCTTGGCTCACGACGCCGCGCCGGCCCGATCCTCGGCCGCCAGCGGCGCTCGAAGCCCATGGAGAAGTTCGTCATCGAAGGCGGCGTCCCGCTCTCCGGCACGCTCACCCCGGCCGGGAACAAGAACGCGGCGTTGCCGATCCTCGCCGCCTGCGTCCTCACCGAGGACGAGGTGCTGGTGCACAACGTGCCCCGCATCCGCGACGTCGAGGCGATGGTCGCGATCCTCGAGCAGTTGGGGGTGCGCGCCGCGTGGGTGGGGCCCAACGAGCTCTCGCTGTGCGCCGCCGGCGTGCACGGCGTCGAGGTCGAGCCCGAGCTCGCCGAGCAGATCCGCGCCTCGTTCCTGCTCGCCGCGCCGCTGCTGGCACGCTTCCAGCGCGCCGTGATGCCCCCGCCTGGAGGCGACGTGATCGGCCGCCGGCGACTGGACCCGCATCTTGACGCCTTCCGCGCGATGGGCGCGCGCGTGCACTGCGGGCGCGACATCGTGCTGACCGCCGCGGGTGGTCTGCGACCCAGCGATGTGTTCATGGACGAGCCTTCCGTGATGGCGACCGAGAACGCGCTGATGGCCGCCGCACTCACCCCCGGGCAGACCGTGATCGGCAACGCCGCATGCGAGCCGCACGTGCAGGATCTCGCGCGGATGCTGGTGAAGATGGGCGCCGACATCCAGGGCATCGGCTCCAACCTGCTGACCGTCAACGGACACTCGCGGCTGCACGGCTGCGAGCACCGCATCGCTGCCGACCACATCGAGATCGGCAGCTTCATCGCGCTCGCCGGCGTCACTGGCGGTGAACTGCGCGTGCGCGACACCGTCCCCGGCGACCTGCGCATGATCCGCCTCGTCTTCGAACGGTTGGGCCTACGCACCGAGGTGCACGGCGACGACATCCTCGTGCCCGGTGGACAGCGACTGGTGGTGCAGGCCGACGTGGGGGAGTACAAGAGCAAGATCCAGGATGGCCCCTGGCCGGCCTTCCCCGCCGACCTGACGTCGATCGCGCTCGCGCTCGCCACCCAGGCCGAGGGCTCGATCCTGATCCACGAGTGGATGTTCGAGAACCGCCTGATCTTCACCGACAAGCTGATCCTGATGGGGGCCGACATTGTGATGTGCGACCCCCACCGCGCGATCGTGACCGGCCCCCGGCGCCTGCGCGGCGAGCGCGTCGAGTCGCCCGACATCCGCGCCGGCATGGCGATGCTGCTGGCTGCCCTGTGTGCCGACGGGCGCTCGGAAATCGGCAACATCCGCCAGATCGACCGGGGCTACGAGCGGATCGACGAGCGCCTGCGTGAGCTCGGCGCCAACATCGAGCGCGTCGCGGTCGAGCCCTCACCCGCCGTCCACGCCTAGAGGGTGGCGCAGTCGGCCGGAGGCCGACAAGCCGGGCCCCTCTTTTGCCAGACTCTGAGCGCTATGACCCACCCGATCCCCAGCGGCACCCGTGACGTGCTGCCCGACGAGATGCGCGAGATGCGCGTGATCACCGAGGCGCTGCGCGGCGTCTTCGAGCGAGCCGGCTACGGCGAGGTGTACACGCCCGCCCTGGAGTACGAGGCGGTGCTCGCGCGTGCCGACCGAGTGGGAGCCCTGCCGGCCCCGCCCGCCTACCGGCTGTTCGACGAGAGCGGGGCGCTGCTGGTGCTGCGCTCCGACATGACTGTCCCGATTGCGCGCGTCGTCGCAACCCGCTACCCGCACGCCTCACCGCCGCTGCGGTTCTGCTACCTCGCCCACTGCTACCGCGCGGTGCGCGCCCAGCGCGGGCAGCCCCGAGAGCTGTTGCAGGCGGGAATCGAGCTGATCGGCTCGCCCGCTCCCGAGGGCACCGCCGAGGCGCTCACCGTGCTGTGCCGCGCGCTCGACGCCACGGGCCTTGAGGGTTACCGCGTCGGGTTGGGCGACGCCTCGCTGTTCCCCGCTCTGATGGCGGGGTTGCAGGTGCGCGAGCACGTACGACCCGACCTGCTGGAGGCGCTCGCGCGCAGAGACTTCGTGGAGCTCGAGCGGCGCTTGGGCGACGCCGGCCTGCCCGCGCGCGACGCCGAGTTGCTGGTGAGCGTGCCCCAGCGCCGCGGCGGGCCGGAGGTGCTCGCCGACCTTCCGCGCCCCGCCGCCGACGCGGTCGCGGGGATGCGCATGGTGCACGAGCTGCTCGAGCCCGCGGTCGCCGAGCGGGTGATCTTCGACCTCGGCCTCGTGCGCTCACTCGGCTACTACACCGGCGCTGTGTTTGAGGTGTACGACCCCGCGCTCGGCGCTCCCCTCGGCGGCGGCGGACGCTACGACGAGCTGCTCGGGCGCTTCGGGCGCTCGTTGCCCGCCGTCGGCTTCGCGCTCGGCATCGACCGCCTCCACATCGCGCTCGCCGGGGAGGAGCGCGGCCGGGGAGCGGGGCTGACGCGATGAGCGCGGTCAACGGCCTCACGATCGCCGTACCGCGCGGCGCGCTGTTCAAGGACACCGTCGCGCTGCTCAACCAGCTGGGGGTCGACACCGGCGAGCTGAGTGCCAACGACCGCAAGCTGCTGTTCGCGGAGATCGGTGTGATCACGATGCGACCCTCCGACGTCCCGACCTACGTGGAGGCCGGTGCCGCCGACATCGGCATCACAGGCAAGGACGTGCTGGCCGAGCGCGCTGCCGAAGCCGGGGGATATGCGCCTTCGGCGCGAATTCCCGTTTCAGCCAGCGGCGTGGGCGGAGTCGGCCGGTCGGTGACCGGCCGCGAGGTGTACGAGCTGCTCGACCTCGGGTATGGCCGCTGCACGATGGTGCTGGCGTCGATCGCCGGCCAGCCCGACCCCGCGGCCGAGGCGCTGCGTCGCCTGGGGGTGATGCGCGTTGCCACGAAGTACCCGCTGATCGCCGCCGCCCATTTCGAGGAGACCGGCCGCCAGGCGGAGATCGTCGAGGTGAAGGGTTCGGTCGAGCTGGCCCCGCTCACCGGGCTCGTGGAGGCGATCGTGGACCTCACCGCGACCGGCACCACGCTGCGCGAGAACGACCTGCAGGTGCGCGAGGAGCTGTTCGAATGCACCGCCCGCCTGATCGCCAACCCGGTCGCGCACAAGCTCAAGGCCGCGGCGATCGACGACCTGCTGGAGCGTTTGCGTGAGGCCTGACGCGGGAGGCTCGGGTGCGAGTTGAGCGCCTGGACACCGACGGCCAGCCCGTCGCTCTCGCTCGACGCCTGCGCCGGCTGGTGCCGCCCGGCGGCGACGCCGAGGAGGTGGTGGCGGAGATGATCGCGGTGGTCCACCACGAGGGCGACGAGGCGGTGCGGCAGTACACCCGCGAGCTCGACACGGACGGCGCCGACCCACCGCCACCGCTGGTGAGCCCCGCGGAGCTCGACGAGGCGATCAAGAGCGTGGCGCTGGAGGTGGTGGCGGGTCTGCAGGTGGCGATCGCCAATGTCGCCCAGGTCGCGCAGGCGAGCGTGGAGGAGGACGTCGTGGTGGCACTGCCACAGGGCCAGCGCGTCACCGTGCGCGAGCTGCCGGTGCGCTCGGCGGCTGTATACGTGCCGGGCGGCCGCGCGCCCTACCCGAGCACCGCCGTGATGGGCGTCGTCACCGCCCGCGCCGCCGGGGTGCTGGACGTGGTGGTGTGCTCGCCCCCCGGGCCCGACGGGCAGATCGACCCGCTGATCCTCGGCACCTGCCGCCTGCTGGGGGTGGAGCGCGTGTACCGGATGGGCGGCGCGCAGGCGATCGCGGCGCTCGCCCACGGCACCGAGACGGTGGCGCGTGTGGACGTGATCGTGGGCCCAGGCAACGTGTACGTGCAGGAGGCCAAGCGGCAGCTCGCGCACATCGTCGGGATCGACTCCTACGCCGGCCCCAGCGACCTGATGGTTGTGCTCGGCGAGGACGCCGACACGCACCTGGTGGCGCTCGACCTACTCGCCCAGGCCGAGCACGGCAGGGGCAGCTTCGTCGCGGCGATCTCCCCCTCGCCCGGCGCCCTCGACGCACTCGCGCGCGAACTGGAGCGGCTGGCTGCGGGGCGAGGAGAGCCGGAGCCCGAGGCGTGCGCGCTGGTGCGGAGCGCCGACGCACGCGAGGCGGTGGCGATCGCCAATGAGTTCGCCCCCGAGCACCTGCAGCTGATCGGCGCCGACGCCGAGGCGCTCGCCCCGCTGATCGCCACGGCTGGCTGCCTGTTCGTGGGAGCGGCGGCCGCCACCGCGTTCGGGGACTACGTGGCCGGCTCCAACCACATCCTGCCCACGGCGGGCGCCGCGCGCTTTGCCTCTGGACTCTCGCCCCGGCACTTCCGCCGGCGGATGGCGGAGGTGCGGCTCGGCGAGGTGGGGGGCGAGACGGCGCGCAAACTGGCCGCCGCGGGCGCGCCGATCGCGCGCGCTGAGGGCTTCGAGTGGCACGCCCGTTCGATGGAGGCGCGCTTGGCGGCCCCCGGCGCGGGGGTCCCCGGCACGGAGTCCGCAACGGCCAGCGTGCCACCGGAGCCCGCGGTCGGGGAGAATCCACAGCGATGACCCGCACCGCCACGATCGAGCGCCGCACGGGGGAGACCGACGTCAAGCTGACGCTCGGCCTCGATGGCGCCGGCAGGGGCGCGCGCGCCACCGGCGTGGGCTTTCTCGACCACATGCTCGACTTGGTGGCCCGCCACGGCCGGTTTGACCTCGACGTGCGGGTGAGCGGCGATCTGCAGACGGGCGCCCATCACACGGCCGAGGACACCGCGATCGTGCTCGGGCAGGCGCTCGACGAGGCGCTCGGCGACCGCGCCGGGATCGTCCGCTACGGCGAGGCGTCGGTGCCGATGGACGAGGCCCGCGCCAGCTGCGCGATCGATATCTCCGGGCGCCCCTACACGCTGTTCGAGGCCGACCTGCCGCCCGGCGCCACGGGCGGCTTCGAGCACGAGCTGACCGAGGAGTTCTTCCGTGCGCTCGCCAACGCGGCGAAGCTGACGCTGCACCTGCGCATCGAAGCTGGGAGCAACGCCCACCACATGATCGAGGCGGCGTTCAAGGCGTTCGCACGCGCCCTGCGCGCCGCCGTGGCGCTCGACCCCACCGAGACGGGCGTGCCGAGCACGAAGGGGACGCTCACATCATGAAGCCGCGGATTGCCGTGGTGGACTACGGGATGGGCAACCGTCGCTCGGTGGAAAAGGCGCTGGAGCGGGTCGGCGCACGCGCGTTCGTCAGCCGCGACCACGACGAGCTGCGCGCCGCCGACGGCCTGCTGCTGCCGGGCGTGGGGGCCTTTCCAGCGGCGATGGCGACGATCCGCGAGCTTGGCCTCGACGAGCTGCTGCGCGAGCGCGCGGCGGCGGGCGCGCCGCTGTTCGGGTCGTGCATGGGGATGCAACTGCTGTTCGAGCGCTCGCGGGAGCACGGCGGTGCCGAGGGCTTGGGGCTGCTGCGCGGCGAGGTGCGCGAGTTGTTGGGGGGTGCTCCTTCGGGCGGCCCGCGCCCGGCCGGGCCTCGATCGATGGACGCCGGATTCCCACCGACCCTGAAGCTGCCGCACATCGGCTGGAGCGAGGTGCGCTGGCGGCGGCGCACGGCGCTCACCGAGGGCCTGCCCGACCCGGCGTTCCTCTACCACGTGCACTCCTTCGTTGCGTACCCCGCCGACCAGGAGGTAGTTCTGGGAACGGCGGAGTACGGGGAGACCTTTCCCGCGGTGGTGGAATCCGGAAACATCTTCGGTGCGCAGTCACACCCCGAGAAGTCCTCCACCCACGGTTTGCGGTTGCTGGGCAACTTCGTCAGCATCTGCGCCGCCGCGGCGGCCGCGCGGATGCCACTGGCGTCGTGAGCGGGTCCCGCGAGCGTGTTCCGCCGGAAGTTGGAGAATGCGATCGTATATATGCGAGCGGGGTGAGGCGTTGTTATAAAAAAATAGAGCCGATAGCAATTGCGCACGGCTCCGAAAATCTTTATTCAACCCCACACCCTATTGCAATGGCTATACAGCCCTCTCAACTTTCGAACCGAGCCACTGCGCCACGATGATCCTCTACCCCGCGATCGACATCCTCGGCGGCAACGCCGTGCGCCTCGTCAAGGGCGACTTCGACGCGAGCAAGGTGTACGACCAGGATCCGCTGGCGGCGGCGCGCCGGTGGGTGAAGGATGGCGCCGAGCATCTGCACATGGTCGACCTCGACGGCGCCCGTGCCGGGCACCCCGTGAACCTGGAGCACGTGCGCCGCGTCGCGAGGGAGTTCGACGTGCCGGTGCAGCTCGGTGGTGGGCTGCGCACGTCGGAGGCGATCTCCGAAGCGCTCGCGGCGGGCGTCGAGCGCGTGATCCTTGGCACCGCGGCGTTCACCGATCCCGACCTTCTGGAGCGGGCGCTCGCCGAGCACGGACCGGAGCGGGTGATGGTGTCCGTGGACACACGCGGCGGCCGCGTCACCACGGAGGGTTGGACGCAGGCGACGGATCTCAGCGTCGACGAGGTCCTTGCCGCACTGCTGGCACGCGGGGTGCGCGAGCTGATCTACACGAACGTAGACCGCGACGGGATGCTCGAAGGCGTCGATGGTGAAGACGTAGCGGGGGTGGCAAGGGCAGCCGGCGAGGGACGTCTGACGTACTCGGGAGGTATCGGTCACGTCGATGACCTGTTTGCTCTCGCGGCGCTCGGCGAGCCGAATCTGGAGGGCGTGATCGTCGGCAAGGCGCTGTACGAGGAGCGCTTCACGGTCGCCGAGGCCCGAGCCGCACTCGGAGGTTGACGCCCGGCCGCTACCGTGGGCGCGTGCACCTCAAGCGCGTGATTCCCTGCCTGGACGTGGACGGCGGCCGTGTCGTCAAGGGCGTCGAATTCCTCGACATCCGCGACGCCGGCGACCCGGTGGAGCTGGCGGCCCACTACGACCGCGAGGGCGCCGACGAGCTGGTGTTCCTCGACATCACCGCCACCCACGAGCGGCGCGAGACGATCGTGGCGCTCGCACGACGCACGGCCGACGAGGTGTTCGTGCCGTTCACGATCGGCGGCGGCATCCGTTCGGTGCGCGACGCACAGGCAGTGCTGGACGCGGGCGCCGACAAGGTGTCGGTCAACTCGGCCGCTTTGGAGCGCCCCGAGCTGATCGACGAGCTGGCGAGAGTATTCGGTGCGCAGTGTGTGGTGCTCGCGATCGACGCCAAGGCGCACGCATACCCGGCGGCCACCAACCATGCTCAGCCGAGTGGCGCGGAGGGTGTGAATCGCGAACGGTCGTGGGAGGCGTACGTCGCGGGCGGGCGTACCCCCTCAGGCCGCGACGTGTTGGAGTGGGCGCGCGAGGCGACCGCGCGCGGAGCGGGCGAGATCCTGTTGACCAGCATGGACCGCGACGGCACCTCCGACGGGTACGACCTGCCGCTGACCGTCGCGGTGAGCGGTACGGTCGGCGTGCCGGTGATCGCCTCCGGCGGCGCGGGTGAGCTGTCGCACCTCGTCGACGCGCTGGGCGCGGGCGCCGACGCCGCGCTGTGCGCCTCGATCTTTCACTACGGCAGGCACACGATCGGGGAAGCCAAGGAGCATCTGGAGCACGCGGGCATCCCCGTGCGGCGGTGAGGCCGGGTGAGCGCGCCCTCCGGGGTTGACGTGCTGGAGCGGCTGCGCGCCGAGCCGGGCGGCAAGGAGCTGCTGGCGCTCGCGGCTCCCGGGACCATCCTGGTGGGGGGCGCCGTGCGCGACCTGCTGCTGGACCGCCACCCGCGCGAGCTGGACGTTGTGGTGGAGGGCAAGGGCGACGCGTTCGGCCACGCTGCCGCACAGCTTGCCGGCGCGCTCGCCGCCGGCGTAGGCGCGCCTGCCGGGGCGAGCGAGCACGAGCGCTTCGGCACAGCGACCGTGGAGTGGAGTGTGGGGCGTATCGACATCGCCACGGCGCGCTCCGAGCGCTACCCCGCCCCCGGAGCTTTGCCCGAAGTGCAGCCGGCTTCGCTCGGGGAGGATCTGCTGCGCCGCGACTTCACAGTCAACGCGCTCGCGCTGTCTCTGGATGGCGAGCGCCCCGGCGAGTTGCGCCACGCGCCTCACGCGCTGGAGGATCTGCGCGCCGGCCGTCTGCGTGTGCTGCACGAGCGCAGCTTCCTCGACGACCCCACACGCCTGTGGCGTCTGGCGCGCTACCGTGCCCGCCTCGGCTTTACGGTGGAGGAGCACACCGCGGAGCTGGCGCGCGCCGCCGTCGCGCAAGGCGCGCCGCTAACCGTCTCCGGCGCGCGCTTGGGCGCCGAGTTGCGCCTCGCGCTGGCCGAGCCCGACCCGCTCGCCGTCCTCGCCGAGCTCGATCGCCTCGGGCTGCTCGCCGCGTTGCACCCGCGTCTGCGCTTCGAGGAGCCGCTCGCGCGTCGTGCCCTGGAGCTGCTGGGCGGTGTCGCTGCCCGCCCTGGCGATGCTCGTCCGGGGTCTGGCGGCGTCGAGAGCGCTCGTCCCGACCTGCTGCTGCTCGCCGCGCTCGTCCTAGCGCTTGCCCTCCGCGCCGACGGCGACCCTCGTGCGGAGATCGCCGCGCTGCTCGACCGCCTCGAGTTCCCCGCCGCCGAGCGCGATCGTGCGACCGCCGCGGCGGTCGCGGTGCCCCACCTGCTCGACGAGCTGCCCGATGCCGCCTCGTTTTCGCGTGTGCGCACGATTGCCATGCCGGTCCCACCGGAGGGGGTCGCGCTGGCAGGCGCGGCAAGCGCGGCGGCCGCCGCCGCCGCCCGCCGCTGGCTGCAGGAGATATGTCACGTTCGCCTGCGGCTCACCGGCGACGATCTGCTCGCGGCCGGGATCCCGGAGGGCCCTGAGATCGGCCGCCGCCTCGAGGAGACCCTGCGGATGCGTCTCGACGGCGAGCTTCCCGACGAGCGCGAGGCGCAGTTGGCGGCGGCGCTCCAGCTACGGTGAGCATCGATGGGGAATCGCCTCGCCCGTACTACCGAGGACCTCTCTCTGCGCTATGAGCTCCCCGGTGCTGGCCACGCGCTGTTCACGACTCGCGCGGAGGGCAACCTCTCGACGATGCGCGGCCCCGGTCACGAGCGCGGCCGCTCCGAACGCGACCGACTCTGCGAGCGGCTCGGCCTTCGCTGGCTGTGCGCCAGTCGCCAGGTGCACGGCACCGCGGTGCAGCGCGTGGTGGAGCGGACTGGCCGTGGCGGACAGGCCATGGAGATCGATGCCGACGGCCACGCCACCGCGCTGCGCGAGCTCGGCACGATGGTGTTGGTGGCAGACTGCCTGCCCGTGATCCTGGGGTCGGAGAGCGCCGTCGCGGCAGTGCACGCCGGCTGGCGCGGGCTCGCCGGCGGGGTGCTCGAGGAGGGGGTGCGCGCGGTGCGCGAGCTCGGCGGGAGCGGGGAGCTCGCTGCCGTCATCGGCCCCGGCGCGCGCGGTTGCTGCTACGAGGTCGGCGAGGAGGTGCACCGCACGTTCGGCAACGCCCACCGCGAGGGGCGCAACCTTGACCTCGCGGCGGTTGCCCGCGATCGCCTGGAGGCTGCCGGGGTGACGCGCATCGAGGACGCTGGGGTATGCACGATCTGCGACGCGCGCCTCTTCTCCCACCGCCGCGAAGGGCTCGACGCGGGGCGTCAGGCGGGGATCGCGTGGCTGAGCTGATCGCTGGGATAACCGCCGAGCGGGTCCGCGCGAAGCTCGCGCGCGTGCGAGAGGAAATCGTGCTCGCCGCTAAGGAGGCCGGGCGCGACCCCTCCGAGGTGCAGGTGCTCGCCGCCACCAAGTACGTCGCCGTCAGCGACCTGCCGGCGCTCGCCGAGGCGGGCATCTGGCTGGCGGGCGAGAACCGCGCGCAGGACCTGCGGGAGAAGATTGCCGCTCAGGGCGACCGTTTCGCCTGGCACTTCATCGGCCAGCTCCAAAGCCGGCGCGTGCCGGCGATCGTGCCCCACGTGCGTCTGATCCACTCGCTCGCCAGCGAGTCGGCGCTGGACGCGCTCGAGCGCCACCGCGAGCGGGCGAAGCCGGGGATGGAGGTGCTCGTGCAGGTCAACATCGCCCGCGAGGACGGCAAGGCCGGGGTGTTGCCCGAGGAGTTGCCGCTCTATTTGGAGCGCTCCCCGTTTCGCGTCGCCGGGCTGATGACGATGCCCCCGCTCGTCGCCGACCCCGAGGAGAGTCGCCGCTGGTTCGCCGCGCTGCGCGAGCTCGCCTGGGAGAACGGGCTGGTGGAGCTTTCGATGGGCACCTCGCAGGATTACGCGACCGCGGTCGAAGAGGGCGCCACGATCGTCAGGCTGGGCTCCGCGCTGTTTCGCTGACTCTGACGAAAACGCTACGATAAGCAGGGAATTTCGCGCTATCCGCGAAAACTCTCACCTACAATGGCGTTTCGCGACTCATGGCATCGTGCGCTCGTGTACTTCGGCCTCGCCGAGGAGTATCACGAGGAGTACGAGGACGAGGCTCCGCCCGAGGCGGCGATCGAGGATCGCTACCGCGAGCGCCCCAACGTCCGACGCCTGCGCCGCCGCCGCGACGACTACGACGAGATCTTTGCCGAGGACGAACCGAGCGCGGCGGGGGGGAGTCGATCGGCGGGGGGTCCGACGACTGTGCTGCGCTCCGTCGGCTCGCGCACCAACGGCGACGTGCGCGTGCACCTTGTGATTCCCAAGTCCTTCAACGACGCCCAACAGGTGGCCGACCGCTTCAAGGATTCGATCCCCGTGATCCTCAACCTGCAGAACACCGAAACGGATCTCGCCAAGCGCCTGATCGACTTCGCCTCGGGTCTTACGTACGCGCTCGATGGCGGCATGCAGCGGATCGCCGACAAGGTGTTCATGCTCACCCCGCGCAACGTCGAGATCTCCGCGGAGGAGCGCGCCCGGTTGATCGAGAAGGGCTTTTTCAACCAGTCTTGATGCCGGGTAGTCGGGCAGCAAGTAGGGTAGGCCGGCTATGCAAATAGGTCTGATTGGTGCAGGCAACATGGCGCGCGCGCTTGCCCGCGGGTGGGGACGACCGGTGCTGTGCTTCGATCCCGTCGCCGAGTGCGCCCGTGCACTCGCGCGGGAGACCGGGGGAGAGGCGCTTGCGAGCAACGCCGAGGTAGCCGCCCGCGCCGAGTTGGTGGTGCTCTGCCACAAGCCCGCCCAGCTGCGCGGCGTCGCCGAGGAGGTCGCTCCCCATGCGCGCGCGGTCGCTTCGATTCTTGCCGCCACGCCGCTGGCCGACGTCAAGGAGGCCTACCCCGAGCGGCCGGTCTACCGCTTCATGCCATCGCTGCCGGTGGAGGTACGCCAGGGGGCCGTTGTGCAGGCTGCCGATCCAGCGCGAGCGGCGGCACCACCGGGAGATCTCGCCGTCGACGCGCTCGCGCAGACGCCCACGGAGAGGCTCAGCGAGGACGGCGCCCTCGACGCCCAGGTGCGCGAGCTGTTTGCCGAGCTCGGCACGCTGGTTGTGCTCGACGACGCTCTCCTGGACGTCGCCACCGGCCTGATGTCATGCGCCCCTGCGTACGTGGCGCTCGTCGCCGAGGCGCAGATTGACGCTGGCGTGCGCCGTGGTATCCCCGCCGCCGAGGGCGCGCGTCTCGTCGTGCAGACGCTCGCGGGCACCGCGGAGCTGCTGCGCCGCCGCGACTACGACACGCTCGCGCTGCGCCGCGAGGTCTCATCGCCCGGGGGGCTCACCGCGCGCGGAGTTGCGGCCTTGGAGCGCGGTGGGGTGCGCGCGGCTTTCAGCGACGCGCTCGACGCCGTGCTGCGCAAGCGCGGAGGCCCCGGCAGCGGTCGCCGGGGACCGGGGCGATGATGCTGCTCGCCAGCGCCCGCATCGAGGTCGCCAACTACCTCTCGACGCTGATCTACGTCTACATCCTGCTGATCTTTGCCCACATCGTCGTGGGCTGGCTGTTCGCCTTCGGCGTGCGCCCGCCGTACTCCCGCGGGGTGGGTGCGGTGATCGGCTTCCTGCGCGACGTGTGCGAACCGTTCCTGCGGATCTTCCGGCGCGTCCTGCCGTCCTTCGGCGGCCTCGACCTCAGCCCGTTCGTCGCACTGATCGTGCTCGAGCTCGTCAACAGCATCGTCGTGCAAGGCATCATCCACGGTTGATCCGCTCCCCTTGGACCCGCGCTGCGCTCGTGGCCCTCGCCGTCGTCGTCCTCGACCAGCTCGCCAAGCGCGCTGTGCGGGCCTCGATCGTCCAGGGGGAAGAACGTGGCGTGCTGCCCGGCCTCGCGCTGGTGAACACGCGCAACCGCGGCGTCGCCTTCGGCTTCCTGCCCGGCGACCAGGTTGCGGTGACGATCGTGATCGCGCTCGCGCTGCTGGCGCTGCTCGTGTACTTCGCCCTGCACACCGGGCGCCCGCTGATCTGGCTGCCGACGGGGATGCTGCTCGGCGGGGCGCTCGGCAACGTGATCGACCGCTTGCGCGCCGGGTATGTCACGGACTTCGTCAAGCTGCCGCTCGGCTGGCCGCCCTTCAACCTCGCCGACGTTTCCATAACACTTGGGGTGCTGATCCTCGTGCTGCTCATCGAGCGTCCCCGCGAGGGACGACCGTCCGAGCTCGATCCACCAGTCGGCGATGCGCGTGGGGCTGGCACCTGACCGCACGGGTGCCGCGTTGCGCGCTCCTTCGCGTTGGCGCTCTTCTATGACCCCTCGCTCGCCAACCACGCCGCCCACCTTCTCGATCGCCTACCAGGACGACTATCTGCTCGTCGTCGACAAGCCCGCCGGTCTTGTGGTGCACCCCGCGCGCGGGCACCGTGAGGGTACGCTCTCGCAGCTGCTCGCCGGTGTCGCCGCGGGAGGCGATCCGGAGCGCGCCGGCATCGTGCATCGCCTGGACCGCAACACCTCGGGCCTACTCGTCGTGGCCCGCTCCGACGAGGTTCACCGGCTGCTGCAGCAGGCGCTCGCCGCGCGGCGGATCGAGCGCGAGTACCTCGCGCTGGTCGAGGGCCGCCCGGGCGCGCGCAGCGGCACGATTGAGGCGCCGATCGGACGCGACCCCACGGTGCGTACGCGGATGGCGGTCGGCGGCAATTTCCCGCGCCAGGCCCGCACCCACTTCACGCTCGATCGCGCCCTTCCCGCACATTCGCTGCTGCGCCTGCGGCTCGACACGGGTCGCACCCACCAGATCCGCGTGCACCTGCAGGCGATCGGCAATCCCGTGGCCGGCGACCCCGAGTACGGAACCGCCGGGGCGCTCGGTCTGGAGCGCCAGTTCCTACACGCCACCCGCCTCGCGCTGGCGCACCCGATGACGGGGGAGCGGTTGGAGGTGCATTCGGACCTGCCCGCCGATCTCGCCGCCGCACTGGAGCGCGCTGAACGGCTATCCTGATCGACTGATTCCGACCCTCGACCCGTACGGGGCACGGATCGTGGCCCTGCTCGTGGTGACCGGCCCGCGCCGGTGGTTTCCCGCGAGTCCCACGACCCGCCGTACGGATTCCAATACAGCAACCCCACCCCAAGGTACGTAAGGGAGACACCGTGGCACAAGTAGGCATCGCGGAACTGCTGGAGGCCGGCGTTCACTTCGGTCATCAAACGCGCCGCTGGAACCCCAAGATGCGTCGCTTCATCCATGGCGAGCGCGGCGGCATCTACGTCATCGATCTGCTCAAGACCGCCGTGCTGCTGGAACAGGCGCGCGAGTTCGCCGGCACCCTCGCCCACCGCGGCGGAGTGGTGCTGTTCGTCGGCACCAAGAAGCAGGCGCAGGACGTCGTCCGCGACGTCGCCACGGCCGCCGGCATGCCGTACGTCAACCACCGCTGGCTGGGTGGCCTGTTGACCAACTTCCAGACGATCAACCTTCGCATCCGCCGTCTGCACGACCTCGAACGCTACGAGGCCGATGGCCAGCTAGCGCTGCTGCCCACGCGCGAGCGGATGGCCCGCCAGGCCGACCTGCTCAAGCTGCGCGCCAACCTCGGCGGCGTCAAAGACATGCAGCGCGTCCCCGACGCGATGTTCGTGATCGACCTCAAAACGGAGGCGATCGCGGTGCGCGAGGCACAGCGGCTGCGGATCCCGATCATCGGCCTGGTCGACACCAACTGCGACCCCGACGGGATCGACTTCGTGGTCCCCGGCAACGACGACGCGATCCGCTCCTGCTCGCTGATCACACGCGCGATCGGAGACGTCGTCGCGGAGGGCCGCAACGTGTTCCGCGCCGAGGAGGAACGGGCCCGCCAGGAAGCCGAAGAGCGCGCCCGGGTCGAGGCTGAGGCGCGCGCCAAACGCGAAGCCGAGGAAGACGCCGCCCGTCGTGAGGCCGAAGAACAGGCCGCCCAACAGGCCCAGGAACGCCTCGCCGCACAGCAGGCCGCTGCCGCGGCCGCTGCGGCCGAGGCCGCGCCTCCGGCGCGAGAGGCACCCGCGCAGGCTCAGGCGGCCTCCCAGGCAGCACCTGCGCCAGCCCAGGCAGCACCTGCGCCCGCCCAAGCGGCACCTGCGCCCGCCCAAGCGGCTCCGCAGGCGCCGGTACCCAAGCAGGCCCCCGCGCATGTCGAAGCCCCGCCGCCGGTCGAAGCTCAGCCGGATGGAGCCGCTGCCGCCGAGACCCCCGAGGAGGCGCAGACATGAACACTGTGGAGATCAGCGCCAAAGACGTGAAGGCCCTACGCGAGCGCACCGGCGCGGGGATGATGGACTGCAAGAAGGCCCTCACCGAGGCGGCGGGGGACCTCGAGAAGGCGATCGAGATCCTGCGCCTGCGCCAGGGCAAGAAGATCCAGGACCTCGGCGAGCGCGTCGCGACCGAGGGCACCGTGCAGGCCTACATCCACCCCGGCGCCCAGGTCGGGGTGCTGATCGAGGTTGACTGCAACACCGACTTCGTGGCGAGCAATGAGGACTTCACCGGCTTCGCCCGCGACGTGGCGATGCAGATCGCCGCCAGCCCCACGGTCGCCTACGTCAGCCGTGAGGATGTGCCCTCAGCTGCCCGCGACGCGGAGGCGAGCCTCTACGAGCAGGAGGCGGCGGACAAGCCCGAGAACGTGCGCGAGCGGATCGTCACCGGCAAGCTCGACGCCTGGTACAGCACGATCGTGCTGCTCGAGCAGCAGCTCCACCACCCCAAGTTCGATGGCAAGACCGTGCAGCAGCTGCGCGACGAGCTCACCGCGAAGACCGGCGAGAATGTCGTGATCCGTCGTTTCGTACGGTTCGCGGTGGGCAAGTAGACCCCCCGGGGTCCTGGCGCCGTCTGTCAGTAGATCGCAGCCGCGGCGGTTGCGGGGCATGGAAGCCCCGCGCCCACTCGCGCTCACCGAAGCAGCCACTCGCGCGGATGCGCACCAAATGCAAACGATAGGCTCTCCCGTCGATGGCACCCGCATTCAAACGGATCCTGCTGAAGCTCTCCGGCGAGGCGCTGATGGGGGAGCTGCCCTTCGGCACCGACCCCGCGCGCGTCGCCGCCGTGGCGCGGCAGGTGAGCGAGGTGCGCGACCGGGGGGTCGAGGTCGCGATCGTGGTCGGGGCCGGCAACATCTACCGCGGCATGCAGGGCGTCGCCGCGGGGATGGACCGCTCGACCGCCGACTACATGGGGATGCTCGCCACTGTGCTCAACGCGCTGCCGCTGCAGGACGCATTGGAGAAGAGCGGCACCGACACTCGCGTGCAGTCGGCGCTCGCGATCTCCGAGGTGGCCGAGCCCTACATCCGCCGCCGCGCGATGCGCCACCTGGAGAAGGGGCGCGTGGTGATCTTCGCGGCCGGCACCGGCAACCCGTTCTTCACGACCGACACGGCGGCCGCCCTGCGAGCCGCGGAGGTGCACGCCGAGATCATCCTGATGGCCAAGAACGGCGTCGAAGGCGTCTACACGGCCGACCCCGCACTAGACCCTTCAGCCGAGTTCCTCCCCGAGATCACCCACATGGAGGCGCTGGAGCGGCGACTGCGCGTGATGGATTCCACGGCCCTGGCGCTCTGCATGGAGAATGGGATGCCGCTGAACGTCTTCAACATGGACGACGAGCGCTCGATCGCGCGGATAATCTCCGGCGAGCGGGTGGGCACACTGGTATCGACAAACCCGAGTGACGAGGAGGGCGGCCATGGGTGAGGCTGCATTTTGCGGGACTGCCGCCGAGCGACCCCAGGACGGAGGTGGACACGATGGCCGCTGAGATGATCGACGAGCTGATCGAGGACGGGCGCGGGCGGATGGCGAAGTCCGTCGAGGCCACCCAGCACGAGCTCGCCACGGTGCGCACCGGCCGCGCCTCACCCGCGCTGCTCGAGCGCGTCGTGGTCGACTACTACGGCGCGCCCACGCCTTTGAATCAGTTGGCCACGATCTCCGCGCCCGAGGCACGCCTGCTCACCGTGCAGCCCTACGACAAGTCCTCGATCAAGTTCATCGAGAAGGCGATCAACGAGTCCGACGTCGGACTCAACCCGTCTAACGACGGCAACGTCGTGCGCCTGGTCGTGCCCGAGTTGACCGAGGAACGCCGCCGCGAGCTGGTGAAGGTCGTGCGCCACCTGATCGAGGAGGGCCGCGTCAAGATCCGCAACGTGCGCCGCGACGTGATGCACGACCTGCGCGAGCTCAAGGAGGCCGGCGAGGCCGGCTCCGACGACGAGCACCGCGCCGAGGTCGAGCTGCAGAAGCTCACCGACGCCCGCGTCGCCGACCTCGATGGGGTGCTGAAGGCCAAGGAAGAGGAGATCCTCGAAGTCTGATGACGGGCGCCGATTCTCCCGCCGCGCCCGGGCCCCCCGCGCCGTCCGAGCCGGCGGGGGCATCCGCGTCCGCCGCGGCATCCGAGCGCCCCGAGCGCTCCGCGCAGGCTCGGTACGTGGCGATCATCACCGACGGCAACGGCCGCTGGGCGCGCGCGCGTGAGCTGCCCGTCAACGCGGGGCACGAGGCCGGCGCCGACACCGTCAAGGCGCGCCTGCGCGACGCCGTGGAGCTCGGGATCCGCGAGCTCACCGTGTACTCCTTCTCGACCGAGAACTGGTCGCGCTCGCCCACCGAGGTGCAGGGGCTGTTCGAGATGTTCTCGCGGCGGATCGCCGGCGAAACGCCCGAGCTGCACGCCGAAGGGGTGCGGATGCGGTTCATCGGTCGCCGCGAGGGCGTCCCCGAGGGTCTGCGGGAGCAGATGCGCTGGGCGGAAGAGCTCACCGACGCCAACGCCACGATCACGCTGTTCGTCGCCTTCAACTACGGTGGGCGCGCGGAGATCGTCGATGCGGCACGGCGCTTCGCGGCGGGAATGGCGGCCCGGCTGGGCGAAGTCGAGGCCGGGGTGCAGCCGCGCGACCCCAAATCCGACGAGGAGGAGTTCCGCCGCTGCCTGTACGCGCCGGAGATGCACGACCCCGACCTGATCATCCGCACCTCCGGCGAGCGGCGCCTCTCCAACTACCTGCTGTGGCAGTCGGCCTACTCCGAGCTCGTCTTTCGCGAGGAGCTGTGGCCGGACTTCACGCGGGCGGCCCTGGAGCAGTCGCTCGCTGAGTTCAGCGCCCGACGGCGGCGCTTCGGCGGGCGATGAGCAGGCCATGTCAGCTCCCCATACCCCAATGAAAGGCCGCTCGCGCCCCACCGCCGGAGGTCAGCCTGCCCGCGAGCGCACGCGCTCGGACCTCGCCTCACGGGTGCTCGCCGCGTTGCCGGCGATCGCGTTCGCGCTGTTCATCGTGATCGAGGGCGGCGTCGTCTTCGCACTCGGCGTGCTGGTGCTCGGCTGGATCTGCATGCACGAGCTCTACGCGATGTACGAGCGTACCCACCCCGTGCGCCTCGCTGGGTTCATCGCGCTGGCGGGGCTGATCGCCGCGGCGCTGTATGGAAGCCCCGCCCCGGAAAAAGTGCTGCTCGCCACGGTCGCCGCGCTGCCGCTGCTGTTTCTGCTGACCCTGCGCCAACCCCGCCCCTCCGTCGCCGGGCTGGCCGTCACGCTGCTGGGAATCTTCTGGATCGGCCTCGCGCTCGCCCACGCGGTGATGCTGCGCCAACTGCCGCACGGCGAGGGCATCGTGATCGACGTGCTGGTCGGCACCTTCCTCGGCGACACCGGCGCCTACCTCGGCGGGCGCCTGTTCGGCCGCCGCCCGCTCGCGCCGCGGATCTCGCCCGGCAAGACCGTCGAGGGGCTGGTGGCCGGCATGATCTGCGCGGTCGTCGCGGTGTGGCTGGCTGGGCGCTACCAGGAATGGCTGCCCGGCACGCACGCGCTCGTGCTCGGCCTCGGCGTCGCGGTTGCCGGCCCCATCGGCGACCTGTTCGAGTCGTTCGTCAAGCGCGAGGCCGGTGTCAAGGACGCCGGGAGGCTGTTCGGCGCGCACGGCGGCGCGCTCGACCGCCTCGACGCGGTGCTGTTCACAGCGGTGGTCGGCTATTACATTTGGCTGGCGTATGTCTGAGCCCAAGCGACTCCTGATCCTCGGCTCCACCGGCTCGATCGGCACGCAGGCGCTCGACATCGTGAGCCGCAGCGAGCAATTCGAGCTGGTCGGGCTCTCCGCCGGGCGCTCGTGGGAGGCGCTGCTCGCGCAGGCTCACACCCACGGCGTGTCCCGAATCGCGCTGGTGGACACCGACGCCGCGGCGCGTGCGGCGGAGGCGTGGACCGGGGGGGAGGTGCTGCACGGCCCCGAGGGGCTCGTGCGGCTGGTCGTGGAGTCGGGCGCCGATCTGGTGCTCAACGCGCTCGTCGGCTCCGCCGGCCTCGGACCCACCGTGGCCACGCTTGGCGAGGGGATCGATCTGGCGCTCGCCAACAAGGAGTCGCTGGTGGTCGGCGGTGAGCTGGTCACCGCGCTCGCGGAAGCCACCGGCGCGCGGATCGTGCCCGTGGACTCCGAGCACACCGCCCTGCACCAACTGCTCGCCGGGCAACCGCCCGGCGCGGTGGAGCGGTTGGTGATCACCGCCAGCGGTGGACCCTTCCGTGGGCGCACGCGCGCGCAGCTGCAGGAGGTGACGGTCGCGCAGGCGCTCGCCCACCCCACGTGGGCGATGGGCGCCATGAACACGATCGGCTCCGCCACGCTGATGAATAAGGGCTTGGAGCTGATGGAGGCCCACCACCTGTTCGGCACCCCATACGAGCGCATCGACGTGGTCGTCCACCCCCAGTCGCTTATTCACGGCCTGATCCAGCTCGCCGACGGCGCGATGCTCGCCCACATCGGCCCGCGCGACATGCGCCTGGCGATCTCCTACGCGCTGCACGGCGGCGAAAGCGTCGAGCTGCCGATCGCGCCGCTCGACCTCGTGCAGGTCGGCGAGCTGACGTTCGAGGCGGTCGATCTCGACGCGTTTCCGTGCCTGGGGTTGGCGCGTGCGGCAGCGCGCGCGGGGGGGACCGCGCCGTGCGTGCTGAACGCCGCCAACGAGGTTGCGGTCCACGCCTTCCTCACCGAGCGCCTGCCGTTCGGTGGCATTCCGGCCGTGATCGAAACGGCCCTGGAGCGGCTCCCCGCCGAGCCGGTGCGCGCCTTCGAGTCGCTGTATGAAGCCGACCGCCGGGCGCGCGAGGTGGCGGGCGAGGCGGTGGCGGGGGCGGCGTGAACCCACGCTCGTCAGCGCTGCCGTTCGCGGGCGACTTCCAGCGATTCGATGTCAATCAAGTCCTGCGGACGACCCGCAGCCCGCTTCATCGCGAGCAGATCTTCGATTGAGGCGGTCCGAACTCGGTGGCCACCCAGCTCGAAGATATCGGCTCGTTCGTGGAGAATCTCGTATGGGGGAGCGCCGTCGGGGTTGGTCAGCAGGTCGATGTCGCCCACAGGGGTGGTCAAGCACAGAATCTGTGTGTGTCGCAAGGAGCGCTCGTCGGGTACAAACGGCACCTCCTCTGGAATGCCGCGCAGACGAGCCGTCAGTCCAACGAGCACGTTGCCGAGCGCTTCGAGATTGCCCTGTGCCGTCGAATAGCAGATGTCGAGATCCTTGGTGAAGCGTGGCATCGCCTGCAACACGACGCCGACGCCGCCGATGATCACAAAGTCCACGCCGCCTTCGACGAGCGCCTGTACCAGGGCCGCGGGGCGATACTCAGGCCAGTTGGCCACGGGCCTTGGCTCCGGCGAGCGCCAGCTCGCGTCCCCACTCATACATGCTTTCCAACTGCGCGAGCCGCTGATCGGGACTCAGTTTGAGTTGCTCGACCACCAGCGTCTCATCGATGCCTGCCTTCACCGGCGCGGTGGCCATTACGAGCTGTCGTCCCGTCATCCGCAGTGCCTGGCTGAGCGTCTTGATCGTGGGATTGGCGTCCGCGCGCTCCAGCTTCGCCACGGCCGCCTGGCTGACTCCGAGGCGACGGGCCAGCTGTGCCTGGCTGAGGCCCGCTTCGCGGCGAGCGTCCTTGAGAAGGGAGGCAGGATCCATACCCTGATTATAACTTATAAGCTATTGAAATGGGTGCTTGGTCAGGCGCAGCCGCCGATGTTTCGACCTGCGCACAACCGCGGAGGACTCGACCTGCGGCCTGCCACACTGAGTCCATGAGACACACTTTCAACCCTGTCCTGCCGCGGGGCGCGAGCCGATGAGCTGGCTGCTCGCGCTCCTCGGCATCGCCGCCCTCATCATCCTTCACGAGGCGGGGCACTTCGCCGTCGCCAAGGCGGTGGGGATGCGCGTGGAGCGCTTCTCGCTGTTCTTCCCGCCGAAGCTCGTGGGCGTTCGCAGGGGGGAGACGGAGTACATGATCGGCGCGATCCCCGCCGGGGGGTTCGTGAAGATCACCGGGATGAGCCCTCAGGAACTGGAGGGGCTCGACCCGGAGGTGGCAAAGCGCGCCTACTACAACCAGCCGCCGTGGAAGCGGATCGCTGTGATCCTCGCCGGCCCCGGCGTGAACCTGCTGATCGCCTTCCTGCTGTTCTGGGCGATCCTCTTCTCCGGCAGCCTCGCCGGCGTCGCCACGCTCGAAAACCTCAACCCCTCGATCCACACGCGGGTGCCGAGCACTACCGTGGCGGCGATCGAGCAGCACGAGCCCGCCTACGGAACGCTTAGGCTCCACGACCGGATCGTGACGATCGACGGGCGGCGCGTGAACGAGGCATCCGCGATCAGGGCGATCGGCGCCCACCGCTGCGCGGGAACCCCGCACAAGGGCTGCCGCGCGGCCACACCTGTGCACCTGACCGTCAGGCGGGCGGGCCATACGGTCTCGCTCTCGGTGTACCCCCGCTATAGCGCCGCCCTGCACCGCATGTTGATCGGCTTCGACTTCGGCGCCACCCCCAAGAGCTACGGCCCGTTCGCGGCCGCCGGCGCGGCGCTCGGTGAGATGTGGGGGATCACCGCCCACACGCTCACCAACATCGGCCACGCCTTCACCAGCGCGAAGGTGCGCCATGAATTCAGCAGCATCGTGGGGATCACTGTTGCGACCCAGGAAGCGGTCACCGCCGGCGCCGGCTACGCGCTCGTGATCATCGGCTTCGTTTCGCTCGCCCTGGCGATCGTCAACCTCTTCCCGTTCCTACCGCTCGACGGCGGCCACGTGCTGTGGTCGCTCGCCGAGAAGGTGCGCGGGCGGCGCGTGTCGCTCGCCGCGATGTGGCGTTTCAGCTCGGTCGGGATCGTGTTGCTAGCTTTTCTGGTTATCAATGGCCTCAGCAACGACATCGGACGTCTCGGCGGATGAGCGCTCGGACCACTAGCACCGCTGGGCCCACGCCCGAGGAGGGTCCCTCGGCGGCGCAGGCTGCGACGATCGTCGAGGCGTTCGAGATCACGAGCGCCACGCTCGCCGATCGCGTCGCGATTCGCACCAAGGGCGACGAGCAGACGCTCACCTGGGCGCAGTGGCACCGGCGCGTGCGCGACCTCGCCGGGGGGCTGCACCGGCTGGGGCTGCGGCGCGGGGAGACGCTCGCGATCATGCTCTCCAACCGGCCCGAGTTTCACATCGTCGACCTCGCCGCCGTCACGCTCGGCGCGACGCCCTTTTCGATCTACCAGACCTACGCCGCCAACCAGATCGAGTACGTCGTCGCCGACGCCGGCGCCCGTATCGCCGTGGTCGAGCGCCAGTATCTCGAGCGGATGCTGGAGGTACGCGACAGCCTGCCCCAGCTGGAGCGCGTGATCGTCGTCGATCTTCCCGAGGAAGAGTCGATCCTCGACGGCGTGCTGACGCTCGCCGAGGTCGAGGCCTTCGGACGCGACCCGCAGACACAGGCCGCCGTCGATGCCGCCGCCGCGCAGGTCGGACCCGAGGATGTGCTGACGCTGATCTACACCTCCGGCACCACGGGGCCGCCGAAGGGCGTGCAGCTTTCCCACCGCAACCTGATGCACACCGTCGCGGGGATCGAGCGGCTGGTGCGGTTTCCACCGGAATCGCGCGTAATCTCGTGGCTGCCCGCTGCGCACGTCGCCGAGCGCAACGCCCACCACTATGTGCCGATCGTGTACGGGATGCAGATCACCAGCTGCCCCGACCCCCGTCAGGTGCTCTCCTACCTGCCCGACGTCCGCCCCCAGTGGTTCTTCGCCGTGCCTCGCATCTGGGAGAAGCTGAAGGCGGGCCTGGAGACGATGATCGCCGGTCAGCCCGAGGAGCAGCGCGCGGGCACCGAGCGCGCGCTCGCCGCCGCGGTCGAGAAGGTGCGCCTGGAGCAGCGTGGTGAGCGGGTTCCGGCGGAGCTGGCCGCGGAGGTCGCAACCGCCGACGATGAGATCTTCGCCGCGCTGCGCAAGATGCTCGGCTTTGACGAGGTGCGCGCCGTGAACGTCGGCGCTGCCCCGACCCCGTTGGAGGTGCTCGAGTTCTTCCACGCGATCGGCATCCCGCTCGCCGAGCTGTGGGGCATGTCCGAGACGTGCGGGGCCGGCTGCGTCAATCCGCCGGAGCGGATCAAGCTCGGCACCGTCGGCCCGCCCGCCCCGGGGGTGGAGATCTCACTCGCCGAGGACGGCGAGGTGCTCGTCCGCGGCGACACCGTGATGCTCGGCTACCGCGGTGACCCCGAGAAGACCGCCGAAACGATCGACCCCGAGGGCTGGCTGCACACCGGCGACATCGGCGAGCTCGACGCCGACGGCTACCTGCGGATCGTCGACCGCAAGAAGGAGCTGATCATCAACGCCGCCGGCAAGAACATGTCGCCCGCCAACATCGAGGCCGCGATCAAGAGCGTCTCGCCGCTGATCGGGCAAGCCTGCGCGATCGGCGACCGCCGCCCCTACAACACCGCGCTGATCGTGCTCGACGCCGACTTCGCCCCGATGTGGGCCGGGCAGCATGGCCTGGAGGGCCGCACGCTGGAGCAGCTGGCCGGCGAGCCGAGCGTGCGCGCCGCCGTGCAGGAGGCGATCGACGACGCCAACACCCGTCTGGCCCGCGTCGAGCAGATCAAGAAGTTCACGATCGTCCCCGGCGACTGGCTGCCGGGCGAGGACGAGCTGACGCCCACGATGAAGCTCAAGCGCAAGCCGATCGCCGCCAAGTACGAGGCGGAGATCGAGGCGATGTACGCCTAGCACCGGCATCTCAAGCGGTTGTATTACGCCAGCCGAAGCGGGATACTGCCTGCGTCCACGCTGTTGTCCGCAAGCGGGGCAGCGGCGAGGGAGCCGAGGGTTCATGGAGTGGAACCTAAAGGGCAGGGACGCGGACTCCTTCCCGCGCGTCGCGGGATGGACGTCTCATCCATATAGCAATGGTCCCGGCGGCGCCGGGACGGAAGGAGATAAAAACATTATGTTCAAACTACGCGTAATCCTATTCGTGCTGCTGACAGCGGTTGGCCTCATCTCGACAAATGCCGTCGCATCGGCGGCAACCGGCCCGGTGTGGCACGTCAACGGCACGAAACTGGCGGCCGGCGAAACCAGATCAATCAGAGGTGAAAACTTCTCCGGCAGCCTGGTCAAGCTGAAAGCCACGATCAAAGAAAAAGCCGCGACGATCTCCTGCAGCGTCGCCAAAATCGAAGGCAAGCTGATCGGCGGCAACCCCGGTAAAGACGAAGAGACGATCGAATACAGCTCCTGCGCGCTCGAAGGCTCCACCGGTTGCGAAGTGACCCTAGCTCGGACCAAATCAGCGACCGAACTGGGCTATGAAACGGGCACCACTCAGATCGTCGACGTGTTCGATGCGGCAGGCGCATTTACGACCGTCACGATCAGCAAAAAAGGCACGGAAACATGCTCCTTCACGTTAAGCCCGACCGAAGTGAAATTGGCCAAAGAAGACAAATACGATGTCGCGTCTGTGGACACCCATCAGGAAGTCGAAGCGACATCCGGCTTATTCATGTGCCTCGAACCGGCGCTCACATCGGCCGAAATCGGCAATAAATCGGTCGCCATCGGCATGGAAATCGGTGGTCAGACGGCGACGTTCACCGCCGATTTATTATTCCGGACGTTGACTGAAGAATTAAAATTCGGGGCTTACAAAGAATAGGCTCACAGCGGCGTCGCCGGGGGTTGACCCCCGGCGACTACCGCTCTCACGCACACCCAACTCTTGACCAGCGGACCAGCGCGCTCGGGCAGGGCCGGCCCGAACAGCGCCTCCATCTCACCCCGACGCAGTAGCTCGATCTCTTCCCAGCCGCTGCTCGCCCCCAGCTTCCAGTAGGGGCGACGCAGGCGTGGCGGCAGCCAATGCGCGAATGGCAGCAGCGCGTGTGGCTCGATCGGGAACGAGTAGGCGGGAGTCTGCACATACCAGCCGCGGCCCACGCGGCGCAGCTCGGTGGCGAACGCCGCGCGGCGCGCGGGCGGCACGTGCTCGATCACGCTGTTGCAGTACACGAGGTCGAACTCGTTGTCGGCAAACGGCAGCCCTTCGCCGGCGTCGGCCTGTACGAACGGGCCGGGGTAGCCCTGGTGGGGCGCGATGTCGGTGCCGGTGATGTCGAGCCTTGGCTCCAGCGCCCGTAGGCCGAGCCGGCCGCAGCCCACGTCCAGCACGCGCCCACCGGGTGGCAGGCAGGTCAGCTTGAAGAAGCGCTCGTGCCGTCGGCGGCGCGCGCGGGCGGCGTACGGGGAGGCGATCCGCGCCAGCGGCCCGCGCGAGGTGGGGTAGACCTCGGAAGGGGCTCGCGTCATCGTAGAATCACCGTACACATGGCTTCGGAGCGACAGATCACTGTAGGAGGCATCGCGATCGGCGGCGGCGCCCCGGTGGCCGTGCAGACGATGACCAAGACCGAGACCGCCAACCTCGCGGCCACGATGGACCAGATCCTGAAGGTCGCCGACGCCGGCGCCGACATCGTGCGCGTCGCGGTGCCCCGCGAGCAGGACGTCGAGGCGCTGAAGATCATCGTCGAGCGCTCGCCGATCCCCGTGATCGCCGACATCCACTTCAACCACACGCTGGCGCTGAAGGCGATCGAGGTGGGCGCCCACTGCGTACGGATCAACCCCGGCAACATCGGCGGCCCCGAGAAGGTGGGGGAGGTTGTGGAGCTCGCCCGCAAGCGGGGCGTGCCGCTGCGCGTCGGTGTCAACTCCGGCTCGCTGCCCCGTCACCTGCGCCAGCTCGAGTATGACAACCCGATCGAGGCGCTCGTCACGGCGGCGCTTGAGACCGTTGCGCTGATGGAGAGCCTTGACTTCTTCGACTTCAAGGTGTCGATGAAGTCGACCTCGGTGCCCAACACGATCGCTTCCAACAGGCTGCTCGCGGAGAAAATCCCCTACCCGCTGCACCTCGGCGTGACCGAGGCCGGCACCAAGTGGTCGGGTTCGCTTAAGTCCGCCGTCGGGCTGGGCACGCTGCTCGCCGACGGGGTGGGCGACACGATCCGCATCTCGCTCTCCACGTTCCATGCCGAGGAGGAGGTGAAGGTCGCCTGGGAGATCCTCAAGGCGCTGAAGCTGCGTCAGCGAGGCCCCGACCTGATCGCGTGCCCCACCTGCGGACGCCTACAGTTCGACATGGACTCCGTCGTCGCCGAGGTCGAGCGGCGCCTGGAAGCGTACGAGGACCCGATCGAGGTCTCGGTGCTCGGCTGCGCCGTCAACGGCATCGGCGAGGCCCGCCACGCCGACTTCGGGATCACCGGAGCCAAAGACATGGGGATGATCTACTCCAAGGGCGAGCCGCTAAAGAAGGTGCCCACCGAGCAGCTCGTGGACGAGCTCTTCAAAGAGATCGACCGCTACTACGCAGCCGGCAAGACGGTGCAGCGCGATGAGGCCGCCGCCGCCGAGGCGCGCGAGTGGCTGGCGGCGAACGAGGACGCCACTGCGATGACGCCCGAGAAACTTGCGGCTCTGGAGGCCGCCGCCGCCGAGAACGACGAGGCGGCCGACGCGGTGCTCGAGTCGATGCTCACGCCGGCTGTGGGGAACGGCGGTTCCGCCGCGTCCGCGCCGCTCGACGAGGCCGTCTCGCCGGTCGCCGGCCGGCGCTTCTCACGAGGCTGAGAAGCACCGGCACGCAACCCTCCCGGCGCAGCGGGCTTGGCCCGCGGAGCCCATCCCAATCTCAGCCCGCCGCGGCGAAGCGCTCTGCCACGGTCGACCAGTCCACCGTGTTCCACCACGCGTCGAGGTAGTCGGGGCGGCGGTTCTGGTACTTCAGGTAGTAGGCGTGCTCCCACACGTCCACGCCCAGCAGCGGGGTCTTGCCGTTTGAGATTGGGTTGTCCTGGTTGGCGCTGGGAACGACCGCGAGGCTCGAGCCGTCGTGCACCAGCCACGACCAGCCCGAGCCGAACTGGTTGACGCCGGCTTCCTTGAGCTTCGCCTGGAAGTCAGCGAACGAGCCGAAGGCCGAGTCGATCGCCTGCGCCAGCGCCCCCTCGGGAGCGCCCCCGCCGTCGGCGCTCATGCTCTCCCAAAACAGCGTGTGGTTGTAGTGCCCGCCGCCATTGTTTTTGACAGCGGTCCGCTTGTCCTCGGGGACCTGGGCCAGATCCTTCAGCACATCGTCGATCGTCGCGTTCTCAAGCGGGGTGCCCGCGAGCGCCGCGTTGACCTTGTCCACGTACGCCTGGTGGTGCTTGTCGTGGTGGATTTCCATCGTCAGCTTGTCGATGTGCGGCTCCAGCGCGTCGTACGCGTAGGGGAGCGGCGGAACGGTGTAGGCCATTGGGGGAGGCTCCTTCTCTGGTCTTTTGATTGACGCTCGGCAGTTGGACGTTGTTCTATCAAAGGCTCTAGGCTCCCCGGTCATGACCCTTCTCTCCGAGTATTTGCTGCCCACCGAGAAGCAGGCACCGGCCGACGCCGAGGCGATCTCGCACAAGCTGATGGTGCGCGCCGGCCTCGTCCGCCAGATGGGCGCCGGCATGTGGACGTGGCTGCCGGCCGGCTGGCGGGTGCACCAGCGCGTCGTTGCCATCATCCGCGAGGAGATGGACGCGATCGGCACGCGGGAGATGCTGATGCCGGTGCTGCAGCCGGCCGAGCCGTGGCACAAGACCGGGCGGATCAAGATCGAGGAGCTGTTCAAGCTCACCGACCGCAAGGGCTCGGAGCTCGTGCTCGCGATGACCCACGAGGAGGCCGTCACCTTCCACATCGCCCAGCTGGTGCGCTCCTACCGCGATCTGCCGCTCGCCGTCTACCACTTCCAGGTCAAGGAGCGCGACGAGCCCCGCCCCCGCGCCGGGGTGCTGCGCACGCGCGAGTTCGTGATGAAGGACGCCTACACCTTCGACCGCGACGCCGCCGGACTCGCGGTCAGCTACGACCGTCAGGTGGGCGCGTACGACCGCATCATGGAGCGCACCGGCCTGCGCTTCTATCGCGTCGAGGGCGACGTCGGGATGATGGGCGGGCTAGGCGCGCACGAGTACATGGCGCCGTGCGCCGCGGGGGAGGACGATGTGGTGCTGACCGAGTCGGGGTACGCGGCCAACGCCGAGGTGGTGCGTGGGCGGCTCGGCAAAGACGAGCTGCTGGAGGGGGACACCGTCGACGGGGAATCGATCCGGATCGAGCCCGCGATCGAGATCGCCAACATCTTCAAGCTCGGCACCCGCTACTCCGAGCCGCTGGGGGCGCGTTATCTCGACGAGCACGGCGCCGAGCACCCGATCTGGATGGGCTCCTACGGGATCGGCCCGGCGCGGATCGTCGCCGCCGCGGTCGAGCAGTACTCCGACGAGCACGGCATCTCCTGGCCCCGCGCGCTCGCGCCGTTCGCCGTGCACCTGGTGGCGCTTGGCAAGCCCGGCACACCTGAGCGCGATGCTGCCGACGGGGTGTACGAGGCGCTGCGCAGTGGCGGGGTGGAGGTGCTCTACGACGACCGCGACCTCGGCGCGGGGGAGAAGTTCGCCGACGCCGAGCTGCTCGGCTGTCCGCTGCGGCTCACTGTCGGGCGGCGAACGCTTGAGTCGGGTGAGATCGAGGTGCAGCTGCGCCGCGGCCGCCAGAGCGCCCCCGGTCTGCCCCTGGGCGGCGAGCCCCAGGAGCTGCTGCGGGCGGTGGACGAGCTGTGCCAGGCGCTCCCCTAAAGAGCCGCGGCGAGGACTGCGCATGGCCAACGGCACATCCGGAGCTCACGCGGGTGAGGGTGGGCGCCGCCCCCGCCTGACCGTCCGTCGCCTGGTCGGCCTCGACCGCTCCGGTCCGCCGCCGCCGCAGGTCGCCGCCGGGCAGCCGCTGCGGCCGTGGACGGTGCCCAACGCGATCGGTTTCCTGCGGCTGGCGTTGATCCCGGTGTTCCTGGTGGTGGCGTTCTCGACGGCGGACGGCACCGGCGCGCTGCCGGCCTCGCTGTTCGCCGTGATCGGTTGGGGGGACTATGCGGACGGGATCGCGGCGCGCGTCACCGGCCAGTACAGCCGCCTCGGGGCGTTGATGGATCCCCTCACCGATCGCCTGCTGGCGATCGCCGGGGTGGTTGTGTGCTGGCACTTCGAGCTGCTGCCCCGCTGGGCGCTGGCGGTGTTGGTGGCGCGCGAGCTGGCGATGCTCGTACTCGGGCGCTACGGGCTCTCACGTGGCCTGGAGCTGCGCATCAACTGGCCGGGCCGCCTCTCGGTGGCGCCGCTGATGGGCGGGTTCTTCGTCGCGATGGTCGGCCTCGAAGGGCTCGGTGCGATCCTGCTCTACATCGGCCTTGCTCTGGCGCTCGCCGCCACCGTGCTGTACATGCGCGATGGCGTGAGGCAGCTGCGGCGCAAGCCCTCAACCTCAACTTGAGCTTCGGCTATAGTGGTCGATGCATTGTCGAAAGACACACACACGAGCTGCGAGAGGAGTAAGCGACCAGCATGGACACGTTTCCCGACCTAGGCGCCCTCACGGATGCCGAGCTGAAGAGCCTGATCCGCGAGCTGACCGACGAGGAGACCGACATCTCCTACCGGCGGCGCATCCTGCATGGCAAGATCGACATCCTGCGCGCGGAGCTGGTCAACCGCCTACAGCACAAGCACGACAACGGCGAGCAGCTGATCACCGGCGCGGACGTCGAGCAGCTCACCGAGATCCTCGCCCGGCGTCAGTCCGAACCCCAGACCGACGTCTGAGGGACCGGCGGGATGGCGACGCTCTGCCCCGAGTGCGGCTTCGCCAACGGCGAGGGCGCCAACTTCTGCCAGCGCTGCGGCGCCTCGCTGCGCGCCGAGACGGGCGAGGCCGGCGATTCGGTCACCGCCACCTACCGCATCGACGAGAGCGGCGAGCTGGTGCCGGTCGAGCTCGGCGACGTCACCGCGCGCGGGCCGGCCCTGGTGGTGAGAGCCGGCGGGGGACGCGTCGGCGAGAGCTTTCCGATCGAGGGCGAGCGCATGAGCATCGGCCGCCGCCCCGACAGTGCGGTGTTCCTCGATGACATCACCGTCTCGCGCGACCACGCGCTGCTGATCCGCCGCGGCGACGATTGGCACCTTGACGACTGCGGCTCGCTGAACGGCACCTACGTCAACCGCGAGCGGATCGAGTCCCACCGCCTCGAAGAGGGCGACGAGCTGCAGATCGGCAAGTACAAGCTCGGCTACCACGCACGCTGATGGTCACCCCGGCGACAGCTCTCCCCTCCAAGCCGTACACGATCGGCGCGGTGTGCAAGGCGCTGGCGCAAGAGTTCCCCGACATCTCGATCTCCAAGATCCGCTACCTGGAGGACCAGAAGCTGCTCAACCCGCGCCGCACCCCGGGCGGCTACCGCCTCTACAGCCAGGGTGACGTGGCCCGCCTGCGCACGATCCTACGGATGCAGCGCGACGAATTCCTGCCGCTGCGGGTGATCCGCCAGGAGCTGGCCGCCGGGCGCAGCGGCGAGGCGCCGGCGCCCGGATTCGATGGACCCGCCGACCCCACCAACCCCGCGCCGCCCGCGCACGCGGGGGGGCATCCGTTCCCCGCGCGGATGCGACGCGCGAGCATCAGCGTGCGTGAGGAGAGCGGCGCGCTGTACACGCTCGAGGAAGTGCTGGAGGAGACCAAGGCCGACGCAAAGCTGGTGCGCGAGCTTGAGGACTATGGGGTCGTCAAAGGCGAGCAACGGGGGGGACAGCGCTACTACGACGAAACCGAGCGCGAGATCGTCGGCGCAGTCTCCGAATTGGCGCGCTACGGCGTGGGAGGGCGCAACCTGCGCGTATTCCGCACCTCCGCCGACCGCGAGGCCGGCCTGTTGCAGCAGATTCTCGCCCCGGCGCTGCGCTCGCGCAACCCGCAGCGGCGCAAGGAGGCGCTGGAGGCGCTCGAGAACCTCGCCGCGGTCACCTCGCACCTGCGGCATCTGCTGCTGGTGCGCGACCTGCGCAAGATCGCGGGCTGAGGGCGCTTGCGGCCCGTCAGCGTCGCGGCGTAGGCTTCGAGCGTGCCCACCACCGAACGCACCCGCACGGTGGACGCGCCCGCCGGCGAGGTGTGGGAGCTGATCGCCGACCCCAACCACCTGCCGCGGTGGTGGCCGCGCGTCACCCGGGTCGAGGGCGTCGAGCGGGATGCGTTTACGAAGGTGTTCGCCAGCAGCAAGGGCCGGCTCGTGCGCGCGGACTTCCACGTGGAGACGGATGAGCGGGCGCTGACGCTGCGCTGGGAGCAGAAGGTCGAGGACACCCCGTTCGCGCGCGTGCTGTCCGCCGCCCGCACCGAGCTGCGGCTGGAGCCGGCCGGTACCGGCACCAAGGTGACGATCGAGCTGCGCCAGAAGCTGCGGGGGCTGTTCGCCAACCTCGGAGCCAGCCGCGTGCGTAGCGCGGCCGCCAAGACGCTCGACGAGGCGCTCGACGGGCTGGAGCGGGTCGTTGGTTGACACCCCCACGATGAGGTGGTGGGGGTGGGGCGATCCGGCCCGGGCACCCGCGGTGGGGCCGACGATGTTGCGACTGCTGGCGGACACAGTGGGGATCTCGCCCCACCCACGCCCCCCGGTGGCGCTCGCGCGCGTGGAGCTGCCCCCCGCGCAGCTACCCGAGAGCGCCCGTGCGGAGTTGCATACGCTGCTCGGCAGCCACGCCGTGCGCGACGATCACGCCGAGCGCGTCAGGCATGCCGCCGGCAAGGGCTACCCCGACCTCGTGCGTCTGCGCGCGGGCGAACCGGCGGAGGCGCACGACGCGGTTCTGTACCCAAGCCACCCCGAGCAACTGGAGGCGCTGTTGCAGCTATGCGCGAAGCGCTCAATTGCGGTGGTGCCATTCGGCGGGGGCACGAGCGTGGTGGGGGGCGTGGCGCCGCTGAAGGGCGAGCACGCGGCGGTGGTCGCGCTCGACATGCGCGAGCTCGCGGATCTTGTGAACATCGACGTCGAGTCGCGGCTGGTCACCGCCCGGGCCGGAATGCGCGCCCCCGCGCTGGAGCGGCGCCTGGCGGCGAGCGGCCTGACGCTCGGGCACTTCCCGCAGTCGTTCGAGTACGTCTCGCTGGGGGGCTGTGCGGCGAGCGGTGGAGCCGGGCAGGCGTCAACCGGGTATGGGCGCTTCGAGGCGCTGGTGCTCGGCATCCGCCTGATCGCGCCCGCCGGCGAAATCGCCCTCCCGGCGCGGCCGGCGAGCGCGGCGGGGCCCGATCTGCGCGGGCTGCTGGTTGGCTCGGAGGGCACGCTGGGGGTGATCGGGGAGCTGGACCTGCGGGTGCGCGCTGCACCACAGGAGCGCTGCTACGAGGGCGCGTTCTTCGCGGATTTTCCCTCCGGCGTCAGCGCGCTGCGGACGCTCGCCCAGGAGCACGCGGCGCCCGCGGTGACACGACTGTCCGACGAGGCGGAGACGCGCATGTCGCTCGCGCAGGCGCAGGCGGTCGCGGGGGCGGGGAGCGGGGAGGGGGCGCACGAGAGCATGCGCGGCGCGCTGCAGGCCCGCGCGAGGAGCCGCTTCGGCAGTGCGTACCTGCGCGCGCGCGGCTACGGCAAGGGGTGCCTGGCGATCTTCGGGTTCGAGGGCACCGCGGAGGAGGTCGAGCGCGCCAAAGCGCGGGTGCACGCGGTGGTGCGCAGCCACGGCGGCCTGCCGGTGGGACGCTCGCCCGGCGAGGCGTGGCGCAGGCAGCGCTTCGCGGCGCCCTACCTGCGCGATGAGCTGCTCACGCACGGGGTGATGGTCGAGACGTTGGAGACCGCGACGAGCTGGTCGAACGTGAGGCGGCTGCACCGCGAGACGCGCGCGGCGATCGAGCGGGAGCTGCGCGCGCAGGGCAGCGAGGGCGTGACGATGTGCCACGTCTCGCACCTCTACGAGACGGGTGCCTCGTTGTACTTCACGCTGCTGGCGCGGCAGCGCGAGGGCGCGGAGATCGAGCAGTGGCAGGCGGTCAAGCGCGCGGCCGGCGACGCGATCGCACGCCACGGCGGCACGATCACCCACCATCATGGGGTCGGGCGCGACCACCTCCCGTGGATGGAGCGCGAGCTGGGCGCACAGGGCGTCGAGGCCCTGCGCGCGCTCAAGCGCCAGCTTGACCCAGCGGGGATCATGAACCCGGGGAAGCTCCTGCCATCTGTATAGCGAAAGTATCGACGAATGCGGAGGGGCAGGTGTGTTATGAAAAAATCCACGCCCGATAGCGATTGCGCACGGCCTTTAAAAAGAGTTATACATACACCGACGCTCCGCTTGGGCGCTACCCCAGCTTGAACGCCCCATTCAACACGATCGGACCGGGCTGCTTGGGCCGTTCTTCGTGCTCTTCGGTGAGGATGATCGTGGCGTAATGGGCCGCGTTGGGGGGCAGCGCTTGGGCAGCTTTGAGAGTGCCCTTGGAGGTCACGGTGGTGCCGCCGCCGAGGAAGTAGGCGTCGGTGGGCGTGTTGTACAGCCAGGCCGCGTAGTGGAAGCCGTTGGTCGGTGGCAGGTGTTCGGCCGCGAGGATGAAGGCGTGTTCTTTGCCTTGGGCGATCACCTCGACCAGCCCGAGCGCCTTGCTGCTGGTGTCGGGGGGCGTGAGCGGCAGCGTCGCGGTGAGCCGAGGTTCGCTCGAGGATTTGCCAGCTTTGCCAGACCCACCTGATTGAGCCGGTGTGGTGGGATTGCTCGACGTGGTGCTCGAGTCGGTGGTCGTGGTGGAGCTTGATGTCCCCGATCCACCCTGCCCGCTCGACGCGTTCGGCGCGGTGGAGGTGGTGGCGGAGCTAGGCGAGGAGCCGCCGCCGAGGCCGACGATCAGCGCCACGGCGACGATCACGACGGCGGCCAGCCCCCCCAGCAGGATCGCCCCGCCCCGTCGCGAGTTGGGGGCCTGCGGGGGCGAGCCCGCGAGCGCCGCCGCGCCGGCGGACGCCGACGCGGCGGCGTTCGCGGTCGGTGTCTGCGCCGTGGCGGCCGCGGGGATCGCCGGCAGCTCGGTCGAGAGCGGAGCAAGCTCGGCGGCGAGCGCCTGCGCCCATTCTCTGGCTGCGGGGGAGCTCTCCAGGTCGGCGGCGGTGGTCAATCGTTGCGTGTCGTCGGCCTGCCCGAGCAGGTAGTCGCCCACCTGCGCGCGCTCCTCGGCGCTCAACTCGCGCGCCTGGCGCGGGGCGAGCAGCGCCAGCGCGGCGTGCGCGCGGTCGTGCACGGCTTGCTCCTCGATCTTGAGCATCGTCGCGATCTCGGCGTAGCTGCGCTGTTGGCGCAGCAGCAGGGAGAGCGTCGCGCGCAGGTCGGGGGGGATCTCTTGCAGTGTCATCGTTGGTCGCGGGAGCCCTCGGCGGCGGCCGAGTATGACGCGTTCTGCCATCGTGCGGCAGAGCTTGGCGAGTGCTCCCTGCACCCGTAGGCTATCGTGGCGCCGCGATGGAGATCCCCAGCGCCGAGCAGATCAACGAGGTGCTGCAAGGATTCGACCGCCTGTACGGCCTGGAGTTGCTGGAGGTGTCCGGCGAGGAGGTGCGCGCCTGCGTGCAGGTGCGCGATGAGCTCAGGCAGCCCTACGGCTTGGTGCACGGGGGTGTGTACGCCTCGCTGGCGGAGTCGATGACCTCGCTGGCGACCGCGGTAGCGGTGTTCCCGGAAGGCATGGCGGCGATGGGTCTCTCGAACAGCACAAGCTTCCTGCGTCCGGTCACCGCGGGCACGGTGCACGCGCACGGTACCCGCCTGCACGGGGGCCGCACCACGTGGGTGTGGGATGTGCGCTTCAGCGACGACGCGGACAGGCTGTGCGCGGTGACGCGCATGACGATTGCGGTGCGCCCGCTACCTGACACGCAGCCATCCTGAACACAACCGCGACGCGGGGTTGCCCGCCGCCGGGGCTATCCGTGCCCGGGCGGGGCATGCAGCGCCGCTGCTGCGCCCGTCGGTGCGATTGCCGGCTGTTGGGAGGGCAGCGGCCGTTCGCCGTAGCCCGTGTTGGGTAGCGGTGGGGCGAGCGGCGCATCGGGGAGATCCGGCGGAGCGAGCGTGACACGGCCCATCCGCCCATTGCCGGCTGCGCCACTCTCCGGCAAATTGATCGTCAACATCGCCTCGGCGGCGGCCCCCGCGAGCGCCGGCTTGTCGGCATACAGGTCGACCACCACGCCGCCGGTGGGCAGCGACAGCGCCCTGCCGCCCAGGGCCGAGTGGCCATGCACGCCCCTGATCAGTACCGCGCTCTGCGTGGCGCCGCCGCCCGGCAGGAAGCCGTTGTCGGGCGAGGTGACGATCTGCAGCGGCGTCACGCACACGGTCTCGCCCCCGACGAGGCAGTTGCCGTACTGGATTTCGTAGGCCCCGCTGGGGTCGCGCTCCACGTCGGTGATCGGCAGTCCGTGGAAGGTGCCCCCAAGCCAGTACACCGGGAACGCTTCCTGCGTCACCAGCGGCTCCAGGGCGCTCGGCGGGGTCGGCCGATCCTGGACGGTGTTGGCGCAGGCGCTCAGCCCGCAGGCGCCGAGCGCGAGCAGCGCAAGCGCGACGACCGGTCGGGTTCGCGCGGTCATCGGTACCTGTTGGTGATCGGCATGCGCCGGTCGCGACCGAAGGCGCGCGTGGTGATCTTGATCCCGGGGGGCGCCTGGCGGCGCTTGTACTCGGCGAGATCGACAAGGCGGATCGTGCGGTCCACCTCCTCGGCCGGCAGCCCCTCGGCGATCAGCTGCTCGCGGCCATGGTCGAGCTCGATGTAGCCGTGGAGGATCCGGTCGAGCAGCTCGTACGGCGGCAGCGAGTCCTCGTCGCGCTGGTTCTCGCGCAGCTCCGCGGAGGGAGCCCGCGCGATGATCGAAGGGGGGATCGGCGCTGCGACGCGCTCGCCGGGGTCACCGATCGGCGACCCCGGCTGTGCGGCGGCCTCCGAGTTGCGCCACTCGCACAGCCGGTAGACGAGCGTCTTGGAGACGTCCTTGATCACCGCGAAGCCGCCCGCAAGGTCGCCGTAGAGCGTGGTGTAACCAACCGACATCTCCGACTTGTTGCCCGTCGTCAGCACCAGCCAGCCGAACTTGTTGGAGAGCGCCATCAGCAGGTTGCCGCGGATGCGAGCCTGCAGGTTCTCCTCGGTGAGGTCGGCATCCCTGCCGGTGAATTCCGTGCGCAGCGTCGCGGCATAAGCGTCCATCGGCGCGGCGATCGGCAGCTCGTGGACGGGCACGCCGAGTGTATCCGCCAGCGTGCGCGCGTCGTCCTGGGTAGCCGCGGAGGAGTAGGGGGAGGGCATGATCGCCACGCTCACCCGCTCGGCGCCGAGCGCGTCCACGGCGAGACAGCCGACCAGCGCGGAGTCGATCCCGCCGGAGAGGCCGAGCACTACGTGAGCGAAACCGTTCTTTCGCACGTAGTCGCGCAGCCCGAGGCACAGCGCTGCGTAGACCTCGGCCTCCGTCGGTGCGATCGGCGTGGTCAACAGTTGCGGCGGCTCGTCGCCTGCGACCATGCAGTCCCTCTCCGCCGTCTCGAGGGCTCTCTCCCGCCCCGGCGGCGAGGTGTGCTCGAGATCGAGCTCGCATACCAGCAGGTCCTCCTCGAACTGCGCCGCGCGGGCGATCGTCTCGCCAGTGGGGTCGAGCACGAAGGAGTGCCCGTCGAAGACGAGCTCGTCCTGGCCGCCCACCAGCGCGCAGAAGGCAATATGGGCGCCGAGCTCGCGGGCGCGCTGCGCAAACAGACGCTCACGCTCGAGCCCCTTACCGGCGTGGTAGGGGGACGCGGAGATGTTGACAATCAGCCGAGCGCCCTCGCCGGCCTCTTGCGCCGCCGGAGCGCCGGGCCGCCACAGGTCCTCGCACACCGTCAACCCGACGGGCTGCCCCTCGACCTCGAGCACCACGCCCGCATGGCCGGCGGCGAAGTAGCGCTGCTCGTCGAAGACGCCGTAGTTGGGCAGATGCACCTTGCGGTACACCGAGCGCACGCCGCCGTCAGCGAGCACCGCCGCAGCGTTGTAAACGTGTCGCGCATGCTCCGGGAACCCCACCACGACGACGATCCTCTCCACACAGCTCGCCAGCTCCTCCAGCGCGGTGGCTGTGTCCTGTAGGAAGTGCTCGCGCAGCAGCAGATCCTCGGGCGGGTAGCCGGTGAGCGCCAGCTCGGGGAACAGCACGAGCTGCGCGCCCTGCCCCCGCGCGGCGGCGATGCCCGCGCGGATGCGCTCGGCGTTGCCGGCGATGTCGCCGACAGTGGCGTTCATCTGGCAGAGAGCTAGGCGCACGATCTCATCGATCTTCGCTTGAGCACCGGGGTATCTCGTCTTTCATAGAGCACCAGGGTACAAATCGGGTATCAACTCTCCAGGCGAACTCCTTGTCTCGGAGATCAGCCTGGACCTCGATAGCTGAGCTCTCCGGCATAGATCGCGCAATTCATCTCCAGTAGCGCGGCATTACTCAGGCGTGCGTCCTGCCCAGTAGCGTCTGGCCAGTCGTAAGCGTTGGCAACGGCGAGATCAAGTGTTTGCTGAGCGCGAACGACCTCCGTGTGGGCGCCGTCAGCCACGCGAACGTAGAGATCGCTCAGCCCAATGCTGTGGCGTTCACAGATAGCGGTGCGAGTCTCCACAAGGCTCTCGGCAGCTTGGGCGATCTCGGCACGGCTTCTCGCGCCTGGGTTGGGCCACACAAAGCTCGCGAACGCGGAGCTCGGGGTGTATCGGTAGTCGCGCCGGAGTGTGGATGATCGCGCGCGAGACCATGCAATATGTGCGCTCGAACTCAAGATCCCCATCGCGTAGTCATCCTCAAACGCGAAAATAGTCGCCTGGCTACTCGGGATAACCCATGGATCAACCCAGCAGAAGACCAATTGATGCGTCACAAGCGCCGGACACGCAATGTAGCGGCGCAGCGGCGCAAGCGTATCTCGCATCGCCCTAATCGGCTCGGAGAATCTCCACCAGTAGCGTCGATATCCCTCTCGACGTGTCTTGTCACGGATAGGCTTGACCTTCGTGCGGACGACCTCTAGCGCCTCGGGGTACGCCATCGCGTCCTCGAGAGTGCGAAATCCGAAGTCGATCACCCAGCGACCTGCACTACCATCGGGTCTCTGGGTTAGGTCCTCTCCAGTGAGAAGCGGGCGTATTACGTCTCTCCATCCGGGGCCTCGCGTGAGAAGTTCGAGGGCTTCCTGCTCGCTGAGCACGAACCCGGCACCGCCGAGGATACATCCGTAGAAGCAGCATCCCTCGTTGGCAGACAGCGGCTTGGCCGCGTCGACTGCTTCGTTGACGGGTTGCAACGATGGCGCAATTGGTTCATCAAGTTCATTCCCGTCGAGCATGGTAGTGCTGGGTGGCTCTAACGGGCTATTGATCCAGTTGACGATGCTGACCTCCACAACCGCATCGCCGGGCCACGGCTGCGTTGACACGGCATCCGTAATGACGCCACCATTGTCGACTATGTAGGCAAGGCTCGCAGAGCGTGCCCGATTTTGATGAATCGAGTTCGTGCCAACGAGGCCTGCTCGTTGTCCGGACTCCAGATGATCATGCGCCTTCCGGAACCAGTAAACACAGTGGTCCTTGATACCGCAGTGAAAGGTGTCCTTGAGCCACTCGACATAGTCGTCGCCGAGTAGTCCGCGAAGGTGTCGATCGCCGTGAAACGGTGGGTTGCCGATAATCACACTTGCTCTCGGCCATGGGATGCGAAGGGCGTCAGCCGCTTTGATTCCTGAGAGATTCTCAAGCGGCAGAGTCGCCTCGTCTAGGTCGAGCTCGTCAACTGCGAGCTTGTGGGCCATCCACAACGTTACGCGTGCGAGGGCAACCGCGAAGGCGTTGATCTCAATGCCCTTGATATTCGTGAGGGGAAAGAATGCCGTCAAGGCGCTCTGCGTCGCCTGGCGGCGGCCTTGCACGAGCCGGAAATCTTGCTCCCTTTCGTGCAGCTTTTGCTCAAGTCGGCGAAGCTCGCGATAAGCAATGTATAGGAAGTTGCCCGAGCCGCAGGCCGGGTCGAGGACGACGTAATTCAGCAGCTCATTCTGCAACTGTTGCACTTGAGTAAGCGTCGTCGTATCCTCAATGCGTTCCCGCCAGGGAACGACGATCGACGGCTGGATAACCTTCTGGATGTCAACCTCGTGGGTGTAATGGGCGCCGAGTGCCCACTGGCTCTCACGTCCGAGTGCGCCCTCCAACAGCGAGCCGAAGATGTGCGGCTCGACCTTGCGCCAGTCGTACTCGCAGGCGAGACGCAGGACGCGCAGCTCTTCTTGGTTGAGATGGACACGAGCAGGGTCTTGAAAAAGCGCTCCGTTGACGTATCGAGTTGTCGCGTAGAGCCCGCCCGCAGGGCGCGGAGTATCGCGGTTGAGCCACTCAAATAGCTGACCCAAGTCGTCTGCGCTCGAGCGTTGAGGGTTGGCAATGAGTTCGTCGATGATGTGCGTGAATAGATAGGACTCGAGCTGGCCGAGATCCTCGGCGAACATGCACCAAACGCACTGGAGCGCGAAGTCGCGCAGCTCATCGGGTGGCGCCGCGCGACGCTCTCCGAGGGTCGCAAAGAGGTCGGTGATGAGCCGGACGGCGTCTGTCGTAACGGCGGCCTGCGTACCGATGAACGTTGGCTCGTGACCCGCAAGGAACATGAGCGTGTCGAGACGCTCGGGTAGCTCGATGAGGTCGAACTCGGCCCGCGGCGCATTGGGGTAGCTGCCTGGCTCCCAGACCTCAAATCGGCGGAACGCGCAAAGGACCACGAAATGCGGGGCTGGGAGGTTGTGCCCGGGATCGGCGGCGTTGCGCCAGTAGCTGAAGGCCTGCTCGCGATGTACGGCCAACCGCCCGGCCTCGCTGGGGCGCTTCATCTCGACGAGACAGATCTGCGGCCAGATCAGGTCAAGGAAGCGGCCGGCCTGCGCCTCCTCGAAGTGCGCACCGACCTCGTAACGGTCCTGCCCGTAGGCGGCGAACAGCTCGTTGAGGAACGTCTGCGCCTCAGCGCGCTCAGTGCCATCGAAGAGGCTCCACTTGCGCGCGAACTCAACGAGGTTGCGCTTGATCTCTTCAGCGGTCACGGGCCGGCCGGCCCGTGATCAAACAGCAAGCTTGAGTGACTTGTCGGGCACGGCGTAGTACGTTCGCTGTGAGAGCCTACGATGCAGTTCGGCAAGCTGCTGTTCGGTGTCGGTCAGCGCCGCGAGGATATGAGCGTCGGCTCCATCCCGGTCACAGACCTCCATGGCCCTACGAGCGCGCGATCTGGCGTCGCTGATGTGCAGGAGGACCCGCTCGACTTCGCTTGACTGTAGTTCGGTCATCGCCGCAAGATACGCTGTGCTCCGGACGGTTCGCTCTTGCGACTAGGCTCATGGCGCTATTTACGGAGATTCATCGGCCACCGTCACACCGTCGGTTGGCTGCGGCAGGGTTTGTACTGGCCTCGGTCGCGGACTTCTGATCTTCAGGCTTGTCAACGCGCTCGTCGAACTGGTCGGATTATGGCTGTAAGGGCTCTAATGCTCGACTGCCGTCCGTCTAGTGGCGCGGGTGCGGCCGGCGGCGTTGTCGGCGCTGCTGTTGGCCCCAGCGCCGTCCGTGGCCGGCGATGCGACGGCCTTCGGCGCTTGAGCGCCCGGCGCGGCAGCCCGCTTTGCGCCCGCCCGTTTGGCGGGTCGGCGGCTGGCTTTCGGAGGATTGGCCGCGCGCGCCAGCCGGCGGATCGCGCGGTCGAGCTCCTGCGCGATCGTGTCGAGGTCGGGCAGCGCGTCGTAGTCCCCGAGCAGGCCGAAGCCGAGGTGGCCGTTGTAGCTCATCACGGCGATGCCCAGCGCCTGGCGGCGGGCGAGCGGCACCACCGGGTAGAGCGAGCGCAGGCGACGGCCCAGCAGATAGAGCGGGAACTGGGGGCCCGGAACGTTGGTGACGACGAGGTTGAAGTAGCGCTGGCGGGCCTGCAGGCGCGCGGCCTGGCTGAGGATCGTCGGCGGGGCGAAGCCGGCGAGGTTGGTCAGCACCTGGGCGCCGACCGCCTGGCCGGAGCGCTTGAGGTCGTCCATCGCCACGCGGATCTGCTCGTAGCACTCAGCGGGGTCCTCGATGCCGACCGGCAGTGGAGCCCACATCGCCGCTACGCGGTTGCCGAGCGCGCCGCGCTCGACGTCGGCGCGCACCGATACGGGCACCATCGCCTTCAGCTCCAAGCCCGCGGTGGGGTGGTCGTGCGCGCGTAGCCAGCGGCCGAGCGCGAGGCTGACGGCGGCGAGCACGACGTCGTTGAGGGTGCCCCCGAGCGAGTCCTTGATCGCTTTGAAGCGAGCGAGGTCGGCGTCGACCCAGGTGTAGCGGCGGTGGGGACCGATGTCGACGTTCAGCGGCGAGGGCGGCGCGGGCGCGTTGATCCCCGCCAGTGTGGTGGCGCCGACGTTGGCGAGCCCGTCGCGCAGCTGCCCCAGTGCGCGCAGCGGGCGGCGCACGACCCGCCGCGCCCCACGCGCCATCTCTCCGGGTACGGTCGTGCGCTCCAGCAGCGCCTCGCCGAGCAGCTTCGCCGAGCCGGGCAGCGGTCGCGGGCTCCACGGAGGATTGGGTGCCCCCCCACCCGGATCGGATGCCCGCCCACCCTGCGGCTCGGGCGTGGCGTCGAACAGCACGGTGGTGATGTCCACCCCGGAGATCCCGTCCACCAGCGCGTGGTGGGTCTTGGCGATCAGTGCGAACCGCCGCCCCGCCATCCGCTCGACCAGCCAGATCTCCCACAGCGGCTTGGAGCGGTCCAGGCGCTGGGAGAAGAGCCGCCCGGCGAGCCGCTCGAGCGCCGCATCGTCGCCGGGCCGCGGCAGCGCGGTGTGGCGGATGTGGTAGTGGGGATTGAAGTGGGGATCGTCGGTCCACACCGGGCGGCCCTGATCGAGCGGCACATACGCCAGGCGCTGGCGGTAGCGCGGCACGAGGTGCAGGCGGCTCTGCACGTGCTCGACGAGCTCCCGCGGCGTCGGCGCGCGGCCTTCGAAGATCATCACCGACGCCACGTGCATGTGCGCGGTGGAGTGATCCTCCAGGTGCAGGAAGGCGGTGTCGAGGCCGGTGAGGCGGTCGGGGTTTGCCATCAGGTCGTGATTGTCGCTGGTTGGAGGCCGCCCGTCAAACGCGCGGGCGATTTACGGCACTCGACCGCCCTCCGTGAGCAAACGCACACTAGAAAGGCGGCGACCGCTCTATCGTGCCCTGCTTGACTCAGCCGAGTCGCCTCCGTCATTGGAGGCGAGCGGGGGACCCACTGCCGGATCGTGAGAGGACGGTCTGGATGGGGCGAATCGGCCGCTGATGCGGCGGTAACGCCTTCGCCGACGCACGCCATCGTGCGTGGGCGGCGCGTGAGCCCGACAGCTAACCCCGTAGGCGGTGACCAAGGAGGACCCCTATGTACGTACCCGCCACGCCTGCGCTGACGGTGACGGCACTGCCGCCCAACGCGATCGCCGCGGGCGAAGCTGCCCCGCCGCCGGCAACCGTCGCGCCAAGGGTGACGCGCTTGCGTATCCGGAGCGCCGTCCTGAACGTGCTCGACGGACGTGCGGCGTCGATCGCGGGCTCGCTGCGCACCACGGCCCGGAGGGGCCCGACGCAAACGGTGGGCGCAACTCTGGCGGCGGGCACGACCCCGGTGACGAGCGTGGCACACCAGGCTCAGGTGGCAGGGCGGACCGTCGTCCTGCAGGCGCTCGGGCACCACGGCTGGCGGACGATCGTCGCTGCGCGCACCGGCGTGCGTGGGCACTTTCGGCTGCGCTATCGAGCCGGTCGCATCGGCAGCGAGCTGCTGCGGGTGCGCTTCGCGGGCGCCCCCGGCGAGGATGGCTCCGGGCGCGTGGTGGGCCGGCTCAACGTCTACCGCCTCGCCGAGGCCTCGTGGTATGGAGGCGAAGGCAGTCTCGCCTGCGGCGGCTGGCTGACGAGCACCACGATGGGCGTCGCGAACAAGACGCTGCCGTGCGGCACGCTCGTCACGCTGCGCTACGACGGGCGCACGGTGCGCGTGCCGGTAGTAGACCGCGGCCCGTATGTGGCCGGCCGCGAATACGACCTCACCGAAGCGACCAAGCGGGCGCTCGGCTTCGAAGGGGTGGGGGAGGTGTGGGCGACCAGCTGAGCGCCACCGGCCCGCAGAACCGCAGGGCCGTGCGGCGAGCAGGATAGAGTGCCGCCCGCGGATGCTCAAACGAGGCCGTGAGAATGCGATGAGCGAGCAAGTTCCCTACGCCAACTACCAGTACGAGATCTACCTGCGCGGGCTGGGCGGGCAGCGCCCCGCGCGACCGCTGGATTGGCGGCGACTGGAGCGCGATGCCTACCGGCTGCTGGCCGAGGGCCCGCGCGGCTACATCGCCGGCGGCGCCGGCCGCGGCAAGACGATACGCGCCAACCGCGAGGCGTTCGAGCACTGGCGGATCGTGCCGCGGATGTTGCGCGACGTGTCCGAGCGCACGCTCGCGCGAACGCTGCTGGGGACGGAGCTGCCCGCCCCGGTGCTGCTCGCGCCGATCGGCGTGCAGACGCTCGCCCACCCCGACGGCGAGCTGGCGATGGCCCGCGCCGCGGCGGAGGTGGGGGTGCCGTTCGTGGCAAGCACCGCCGCCTCGCACACGATCGAGCAGATCGCCCAGGCCGCCGGGGAGCTGCCGCGCTGGTATCAGCTCTACTGGCCGCGCGACCGCGAGCTGGCGCGCAGCTTCGTGCAGCGCGCCGAGCGCGCCGGCTACAGCGCGATCATGTTGACGCTCGACACCTGGATGCTGGGTTGGCGCCCGGCCGATCTCACCAACGGCTTTCTGCCGTTCCTGTGGGGCGAGGGCAACCGCAACTACCTCGAGGACCCCGTCTTCCGCGCCGCGCTGCCGGCTGCGCCCGAGGAGAACATGCAGGCAGCGATCGGCCATTGGGCGTGGCAGTTCGCCAACCCCGCCATCACCTGGAACGACCTCGCCTGGCTGCGTGAGTGCACCGAGCTGCCGATCGTGCTGAAGGGCATCCTGCACGCCGACGACGCCCGCCTTGCGGTCGAGCACGGCGTGCAGGGCGTGCTCGTCTCCAACCACGGCGGGCGCCAGGTGGACGGCGCCGTCGGCGCGCTGGACGCGCTCCCCGAGGTGGTGGCCGCCGTCGAGGGCCGCTGCGAGGTGCTGTTCGACAGCGGCATCCGCTCCGGCTCGGACGCCTTGAAGGCGCTCGCGCTCGGCGCCAGTGCGGTGCTGCTCGGCCGCCCCTACATTTGGGGCCTCGCGCTGGGCGGCGCCCAGGGCGTGGTCGAGGTGTTGCGCTCGTTGCTCGCCGACCTCGACCTTGCGATGGCGCTCAGCGGCTACGCCGCGATCGACGAGGTCGGGCCTGAGGCGCTGGTTGAGCAGCGCCGGTAGAGCATCTCTGCGGAGTCGCCCCAGCCAGCGACGAACCGGCGGAGCTCAACACCTACTTAAGAATCACGTCGTGCAATCGAGCTCCAGCACGGCGAGACTCGAATGCTTCGCGGCCTCGGATACGAGGGCGCTGTCCTTGCTCGCCAGCGGCTCGTCGAGTTGCTCGGCCAGGGCCACGAACAGCGCGTCGGCTGTGGTGAGATTGCGTCTCAGTGCCCACGCGCGCCGGCGGAGGGGAAGGCTCGGAAAGAGCTCAACCGGTAGATCGGCGAGATCCTCGATGGCCGCGAGGGCGCGATTTTCCGCGACTGTTCCCCGGAACGTCTCCCGCCGTAGGACGGCCAGCACCTCAAACACAAGTACGTCGGGCGCCGCAAGCTCGCCCTCGCGTGCCACAAGCGTCTCGACCTGCTCGGCGGCGCCCACGTCGAGCAGGAAATCTACGACTCCGGAGGTGTCGATGACGGTCACTCGCCGTTGTCGCGAATCGAGCGGACGATAGCCTCGCTCGGCTCGGAGAGCTCGGCGGGGCCGCGAGCCTTGATGCGCGCGGAAAGCTCGGCTGGTGTGGGTCTGGCCGCCGTGCGCGCCAGCACGCCACGCACGTACTCGGAGAGCGAGACTCCGGCAAGGGCCGCACGCGCCTTCAGCGTGTGGTGCACGTCCTCGGGAACGTCGCGTACTTGGAGTAGGACACCCATTACATGGCGTATGTTAGCATGCGCCATGCATTAGTAGCGTAAATTTCGGCAAAGGCAATGGGAGAGCCGCTGCTGTTCAAGGGCAAAGATTTCCAGCACACGGACGTCGCCTCGGCCCTCACGGGGTAGGCTGGGCTCGCCAGAGCCGCGCATTCGGCGGAGGGGTGCGAAACTCTCGGCCCGAGAGCCCATCACGCCCCGCCGGGAGGAGCGCTAGATTCGCCCGAGAGTGTTCTCCGCCGAGTCTCCCGAGCCCTCCCAGCTGCGCACTGCCCACCTCGACGCCGACGCCTTCTACGTCTCGATCGAGCTGCAGCGCCGGCCGGAGCTGCGTGGTCTGCCGGTGGTCGTCGCGGGGAGCGGGCCGCGGGCGGTGGTGACGACCGCGAGCTATGAGGCGCGACGCTTCGGGGTCGGCTCGGCGATCCCCGCCGCGCGTGCCCGGCGGCTGTGCCCAGAGGCGGTGTTCCTTCCGCCCGACTTTCCCACCTACCGCGAGGTATCGGGACGCGTCATGGAGATCGTGCGCGCGCAGGTCGAGCGCGTGGAGGTGGTGGGGCTCGACGAGGCCTACCTCGACGTGAGCGGGCTGCTCTCCCCGCGCGCGGCGATGCGCCGTTTGGTCCACGAGATCCGCGAGGTGACCGGGATCGTGTGCTCGGTGGGGATCGGCCCCAACAAGCTCGTCGCCAAGGTCGCCTCCGACGCGGAGAAGCCCGCCGGCTTCGTGGTGCTGAGCCGTGAGCAGGCGTGCGCGCGCTTCGGCGGCTCGCCCCCCGGTCTCGTGCCAGGGATCGGCCCGAAGACCGCGGCGCGGCTGGCGCAGCTGGGCCTCACAACGCTCGCCGCCCTCGCCACTGCCCCCGAGGCGGTGCTGGTCGAGCGTTTCGGCCCCAACCTCGGCCGCGAGCTGCGCCGCCGCGCGAGCTTCGAACACGACGGCGAGGTCGGCGCTGCCCGCAAGGTTGTCTCGGAGTCGCGTGAGCGCACCTTCGACCACGACCTCCACGACCCCGCGCAGCTGAGTGCGTTGCTGGAGCGCATGTCCGCCGAGCTGTGCGCCAGCCTCGCCGCGCATGGGCGCAGCGGGCGCACGATCGGGATCAAGGTGCGCCTGGACGACTTCACGACGGTCACCCGCGCTCAGACGCTCGCCGAGCCCACCTGCGACCCGCGGGTGGTCGACTCGGTTGCGCAACGACTCCTGCGCGAGTACTGCCCGCCGCGCCCGGTGCGGCTGCTGGGCGTGCGCGTTGCCGGCCTCGGCGGGCACGGCCCTGACACCGATGCGCGGGAGGGGGAGCGGGGCGACGCGTGCACGCCGGCGGAGCATCAGCTCGCGCTGCCGGTATAAAGGAGTCTTGTGAGTGAATCGGTCGCCCGTCTAGGTAGTCGATGGGCAAGCGAGGCAAGGACGCAGTGAGCGAAGTGTGCTCTGCACACGAGCGATCGAGGACGCAGCATCGCGCCGTCCAGCGGCTGCCTAGACTCAGTCCACGAACAGGTAGGTGAATCCCACCGCACTTGGGCTGAAGACCCGCGAGCCGGCGTAGGTGGCGTTCGCCCGCCAGTTGCCCGGCGAGGGTGGCGTGAAGGGGATCGACGCGGTGCCTTCGCTCACCGTTGCTTCGAGCGTGCGGTAGAACTGCCAGCCGAACACGGGGTCGAAGCGTTGCACTTCCACCTTCACCGGTCCCACCGCCGCCGGCGCGACGCGGACCTTGATTTCCACTGCCTGACCCGCGACGCCGTGCTCGGCGCCGAAGGCGACCAACGCGCGAGTGATCGTGCGCGACTCGCGTGCGAGCGTGAAGTTGCCGGAGGTGTGGTTGCGCTCAGAGACGACCGCGTAGTAGTGGCCCTTGCGCAGCTGCTGCTGGAGCTTCTGCGGGCCGCTTCCGTTGCACGAGCAGGCGATGAGGCCGCCGTTTTGGTCGCGCAGCTGCAGGTTGAATTCGGCGCTTGCCGGCGCACTCAGCCGCAGGGTCAAGTTGGAGTGGCTGGTGACGTCCATCCGGTAGAGGCGCAGCACCTGGACGCCGCGCCCTTCCAGGCGCCCGCTGGAGCGCCCGTAGTTGCCGAGTTCCTCCCCCGGGGTGGTTTGCGCACCGTTGGCCGCGCTCACCTGCAGGTGGAAGCGCTGCTCGCCCTTGCGTTCGGGGTTCGGGGTCACCTCGAAGCTGTAGATCCCGCCCTTGCCCTGCCCGGGCGTGAACAGCTGGTAGCCGCCGCAGTTCACGCGAATGCGCGCGGAGGCGCCTTCGAAGGAGTGCGTCCCCGGCCCGAACAGCGCACCGTTCACGCACCCGCCCTTGGTCTCGTTGACGAGATTGACCAAGTAGCTCACGCCGGCGTGCATGACGATCGAGTAGGCCGCGTTGATGTTCTGGATGCGATCGACCTGGCCGCTCACGCCGGAGCTGGGCAACCGCGGTCCGGGCGGCGCAATCGCGGGGGTTGGTTGGAAGACGTTGAGCGTGAAGGCGGCCAGCTGGGAGCTGGCAAGCGCCGCTACGCGGATCTCGTATTCGGTGTTCTTACGCGCCTTGAACGACAGCGACGCCTTGCCTTCTTCTTCGGTCGCCTGGCAGGCAACCGGCTGCAGCTGCGAACGCACCGCCTTGTACACGTCGATCGTGCCGTCCAGCTTGCCCCCGGCGGCCAGTTCGACCGCGACCCGCTGCGCCGCGCTGCCGGTGTGCAGGCTGTACCACACCGAGCTGACCGTCCCGGGGACACAGCTCGACTGCGCTTCCCCTGGCACCGTCGTGGCTCCCACGGTCGTGCCTTCGACGCTCGCCGGCAGCGCATGGATGGCTTGTGCGTTTGCGACTTCGTCGTTGGCCGGCGGCTTCGGGGCTTCGCTCAGCGCCGCGCCAGCGGTGGGGGATAGGGCCGCGCCCACCGACAGGGCGAGCGTGAGAAGCATCAGTCCTTGCAGTCGAGACATCGAACGGATCGTACGGGAAGTTGCAGACGGATAGGATGCGTTGATGCCCATCGCACGTGTCGGCGAGGTGGAGCTCTCCTACGAGCGAGGCGGCTCGGGGCCGCCGCTGCTTGCGATCATGGGCATGAGCGGCACGCTGCTGAGCTGGGGCGAACCGTTCATGGAGCCCTTGCGCGAGCGCTTCGAGGTGATCGCCTACGACCATCGCGGCGTCGGTGAGAGCAGCCGCATGGAGGCGCCCTTCACGACCGCCGAGCTCGCCGAGGACGCCGCCGGGCTGCTCGATGCGCTGGAGGTCGAGTCCGCACACGTGCTCGGCATCTCGATGGGCGGCATGGTCGCCCAGGAACTGGTCCTCGCCCATCCGCAGCGGGTTCGCACTCTCACTCTCGGCTGCACCTATTGCGGCGGCGAGGGCAGCGCGCTCGCGTCGCCCTCCGTCGGCCAGCGGCTGGTCGAGTCGCTGCGTTCCGGCGACCGCGAGCTCGCTCTGCGCACCGGCTGGGAGATATGCATCTCCCCCCGCCGTGTCGACGACGAGGAGCTCTACGCCGCCTACCGCGCCATTGCGCTGCAGCGAAGGGCCCCCCAGGCAGTGATCATGGCCCAGATGCAGGCCATCTTCGCTCACGACACAAGTGCGCGGTTGTCGGCGCTCGAAATGCCCACGCTGATCGTGCACGGCACCGCGGACGAACTGATTCCAGTCCAGAACGCGCACGTGATCGCGGGGTATATCCCCGCCGCGCGCCTGGAGCTGCTCGACGACGTCGGCCACCTCTTCTTCTGGGAGCTTCCGCAGCGCTCCGCCGAGCTCGTGTGCGAGCACGCGCTGGTCAACGTGTAGTGACGCCGTCGCGATGGCCGCACGCGACGAGCTGAGCGTCCTCACCGACGACGGGGTCACGCTCTCCGGGGAGGAGTCCGATCCCGTCGGACCGGATCCCGCCCGCCCGCCGATCGTGCTGCTGCACGGGCTCACCGCTACTCGGCGCTACGTGGTGATGGGCTCCCGCCTGCTGGAGCGCTCGGGGTACCGCGTGATCGCCTACGACGCACGCGGGCACGGGCGCTCGACCCCGGCTGTCGTGGCTGGCGGGGGGACGGCGGGCGAGGCCGAGTACGGCTATGCGCGGCTGGCGCGCGACCTGGAGGCGGTACTCGACGCGCTGGAGGTGGGTCGCGCCGCGCTCGCCGGCGCCTCGATGGGGGCGCACACCGCGCTGCGCTTCGCGCTCGAGCGCCCAGAACGGGTGGCGGCGCTGGGGCTCGTGACGCCGGCCTTTGACCCCGCGGTGGGTCTTGGTGCCTCCGGCGGCACGGGCGCCGCGCCCGAGGGGGCGCTCGTCGGGCGGGCTGGATCCGAAGGCGATCGCGACGTACTCGCCCGCGCGCTGCGCGAGGGCGGGGTGGAGGCGTTCGTGCGGGCGTACGACTTCTCCACCGTGCCCCTCGCGTGGCGTGAGACGGTGGAGCGGGTCGTCTCGCAGCGCCTCTCGCTGCACGAACACCCCGCAGCCGTCGCCGACGCGATGGAAGTCGTGTCTCGCTCACGGCCCTTTGAGGACTTCGCCGAGCTCGCTGCCATCGCCGTGCCCACCGCTGTCATCGCCTCCCGTGACGAGGTCGATCCCGGACATCCGCTCGCGTTGGCGGAGGGCTACGCGCAGGCGATCCCCGGGGCCACGCTCACGGTCGAGGAGGGTGGGCCGCCCTTGCGTTCCCCGATTGCTTGGCAGGGCGGGCGACTCTCGAACGTCCTGCTGGAGCTGCTTGCCGAGTCGGCGGGAAGTGATCCGCATCCGGGGTCCACCGGCGAGTAGCGCTGGTGACCGCCACGAGCGCGCAAAGCGTCCGTAGGCGCTGCTAAAAGCAGAGCCGATGACACCCGAGACCGGCACCGCGCTCCTGATCCTCGCGGTATTTGTACTGCCAGGATTCGTGACGCTGCTGCTCCGCGAGCGCATGTTCGCCGTGCGTGGCGAAGACACCCAGTTCGAGCGGCTGTTGAACGCTCTGTACTACAGCGCTCTCATCTACGCGATCGTGTTTGCGGCCGGCGCAACATCGGGGACCCCTCGCGACTGAACGCTTCATTCCAGCCCGAGCTGACGCTGTGCGACGGCGAGACGCCGATGAACTTCAACACGCCCGGCCGCGTCACGCTGAAGGATGGTCGAGTTGTCGGCGGCTACTTCGGCGACGGGAGCCTCGCTGGTTACTCCGAGCACGCTCAGGACTTGTTCATCTCGGAGCGATGGTCGATCGACCCTGAGAACGACTGGTTCACAGGCGTGGCACAAGGCACCACTGGGCTCTGGATCGCGCGGGAGGAGATCGCCTCGATTGAGTTCTACGAGCGTCCACCAGATGAGACAGACGGCGAGCAGAAGTCGCCCAGTCAACCGCTACCATAGCCATATGCCGCGATCCGATGCGCTGCCTCCCGTTGAAAAGCGAGGCGGCTATCAGCCCCAAAACGCCGCACCGAGCCCCCAGCAGCCGCCCCCTCCGCCAAGCGACTCGGCGTCGAGCGCTAAACCGCCTGCACTGCCCGCTCCGCCGCCTCAGCTTTCTGGCAACGCATAGGCGGCCGCCCATCGGCTTCAGGTAGACGGCGCCCTTGGCGTCGGCCACGTGCGTTATACATAAAGCATGACCGTACGCGAGTGGGACGGGGGCGTCTACGACCGCATCTCCGCGCCGATGGAGGCGCTGGGCCGCGCCGTGCTCGACCGGTTGGCGCTCGATGGCGAGGAGACTGTGATCGACGCCGGCTGTGGGTCGGGGCGCGTGACGGAGGCGCTGATCGAGCGGCTGCCGCGGGGGCGGGTGATCGCGGTGGACGCCTCGCCGTCGATGGTGTCCGCCGCGCGCGAGCGGCTGGAGCGCTCGGGGTATGGCTTGGAGCGCGTGGAGGTGCGCGAGGCAGACCTGCTCGAGCTCGCGGTGGCGGAGCCGGTGGACGCGATCCTCTCGACCGCCACCTTCCACTGGATCCTCGACCACGACGCGCTCTTCCGGCGCCTGCACGCCGTGCTGCGCCCCGGCGGGCGGCTGGTGGCGCAGTGTGGGGGAGAGGGCAACATCGATCAGCTGCGCGGCGTCGCCAACGAGATCTTGGCGCGCGAACCGTACGTCGCGCACTTCCGCGAGTGGCGGGCGCCATGGAACTACGCCGGTCCCGAGGCGACCAAGGAGCGCCTGCTGGGGGCGGGCTTCGCAAGCGCCGAGTGCTGGCTGCAGCCGGCGCCACAGCAGCCCGAGCACCCGCGTGAGTTCCTTTCCGAGATCGTGCTCGGCCCCCACTACCAGCAGCTGCCCGAAGATTTGCGCGAGCAGTTCATGGACACCGTGCTCGCCGAGCTGGGGGAGCCGGTGGTGGTGGACTACATCCGCCTCAACATCGACGCCGTCGCATAGCGCTCACGCCAGCGCCGGGGAGTCCGTCGCCGCCTTGCCGGTGAGCGCCGCGTAGCGCCCACCCAGCTCCAGTAGCTCCTCGTGCGTGCCCCGCTCCACGATCTGCCCACCGTCGAGCACGAGGATCTGGTCGGCGTCGCGCACCGTGGAGAGGCGGTGGGCGATCGCGATCGTGGTGCGCCCGCGGGAAAGCTCGTCGAGCGCGAACTGCACCGCGCGCTCGGTCTCGGTGTCCAGGGCGGAGGTCGCCTCGTCGAGGATCAGCACCGGCGGGTTGCGCAGGACGGTGCGCGCGATCGCGATCCGCTGCTTCTCCCCGCCGGAGAAGCGGTAGCCACGCTCGCCCACGGGCGTGTCGTAGCCGTCGGGCAGCGAGACGATCAGCTCGTGGATCTGCGCGGCGCGCGCGGCGTCTTCGATCTGCTCGTCGCCGGCCTGTGGACATGCGAAGCGCAGGTTCTCGCGGATCGAGGAGTGGAACAGGTAGGTCTCCTGCGACACCAGCCCCACCGTGGCGGCCAGCGACTCGAGCGTCACGTCGCGAATGTCGACGCCGTCGATCGTGATGCGCCCGCGCTCGGGCTCGTACAGGCGCGCGACCAGGTAGGCGAGCGTGGTCTTGCCCGAGCCGGTCTCGCCCACCAGCGCGGTGCGCGTCCCCGCGGGGATCTCCGCGACGATCTCTTGCAGCGTCCAGGGGCCGGAAGGGTTGTAGCGAAACCACACGTCCTCCAGGCGCACCTCGCAGGCGATCCCGCCGCGGCCCACCGTGCCCCCCCGGCCCACCGCGCCATCCCGGCCGGCGGTCCCCGCGCCGAGCGGCACGGCGCCGGGGCGCTCGACGATGTCGACCGGCAGGTCGAGGTACTCGAAGATCCGCCCGAACAGCGCCAGCGAGGTCTGCACTTCGAGACCCACAGACAGCAGTTGCTGCATCGGGAACAGCAGGCGCGTCTGCAGCGTCGTGAAGGCGACGACGGTCCCGATCGAGATCACGGCGTGACCGTGCACGGAGCTGTAGCCCGCGAACCAGTACACCGCGGCGGGCATGATCGCGAAGCTCATCTGCACGCTCGCCATCCGCCAGCGCCCCGCCATCCGCGCGCGCACCTCGAGGTCGGCGAGCTCGGAGGACTCCGAGGAGAAGCGGTCGACCAGCTCGCCCGAGCGGCCCATCGTTTTGCCGAGCAGGATGCCCGACACCGACAGCGACTCCTCCACCAGCGTGGACATGTCGGCGAGGCGTCCCTGGCGCACCGACTGGATGCGCCGGCGCTCGTTGCCCACGCGCCGCGTCAGCCACACGAAGAACGGCAGCAGGATCAGCGAGAACGCGGTCAGCTGCCAGCTCAGCGCGAACATCGCGACGATCGTCGCGGTGACGGTGGCGATCGTCGAGACCGTGGAGGTCGCGGTGCTGGTTACGACGTCGTCGATTCCCCCGATGTCGTAGGCGATCCGCGCTTGCACCTCGCCCGAGCGCGTGCGCGTGAAGAACGCCAGCGACATCCGCTGCAGGTGCGCGTACACGGCGGCGCGCAGGTCGTGCATCACGCGCTGGCCGACCTGGTTGGAGATCCACGTCTGCGCGACGCCGATCACCCCATTGACGATCGCCAGTGCGATCATGCCCGCCACCAGCCAGGTGAGCAGTTGCAGGTCGTGCCCGACGATGCCCTTGTCGACCGCTTCGCGCAGCAGGAACGGCGAGGCGACGCTGAGGATCGAGCCGAACACGATCAGCCCCAGCAGCAGCCCGAGTCGCACCCGGTAGGGCACGAACAGTCGCCCGATCCGCCGCAGCGACACCGGCCGGTCGGGGATGTCCTCGGGGCGCAGCGCCTTGGGCCCGCGAGGTGGGCCGCCGCCCTGCCCGCCGCGGCCCTCGCCGTGGAAGCTGCTCATCGCACCGTCTCGAATCGCCGCGCGTTCATCCAGATGACTGTATCCGGCCGCCGAGGGAAGGATTGGGAGGGGGCTCCGGCTCTGAAGAGCCTCCGCCGGGCAGGGTTGGGGCTTGACATTTATACGTAGCTCGGCTACTGTCTGCCGCAGGGCTGGTTTTCTCGCTTTTTCGGGGGCCGGTGTACATAGGGTCCGGTTGGGGTCAGACCGCTTTGTGGTTGACGTCAAGCGCTTGCAGGGTGCAGTTCTGGGAGAGGGTCTGGATCAGAGCGATGAGGGAGTTGTTTCAGCGTGGTTTCTAGAGAGAGATTCATGATGGGGATGTGCGCGTCGGCCCGCCGGGCTGATGCTAGATGCGCCAGCTTGGCGCTGTCGCATCTCTCTCTCTCTCTCTCTCTCTTCGGCTAGGTCGCTAGCCGAGAGGCCTTCTCGTCGGGCGCATTCGCGCCGTCTTTGCTTCGTCCCCGCGGGGGTTGGGCCCCGGTCGCCTCTGAGCGGGGCCAGCGAGTCGCACATGCTCGTGGGGGGTGGCTGCTGATGGCTGCGGCGACCGATCGGAGATCGGCCAGCGGCGGTGGGTCGGCGGCGGCGCGACGGCCGGCTGGGCGTGTTTTGCCGGTGGAGGGGCGTTTGGCGCGGCGGCGGGAGCAGCGGTTGCTTTCGCGGGGTGCGCCGCGGGTGCAGGTCGAGGAGATTCAGTACTCGCGTCTGCTGGTTGCGGTCGCGGCGACGATCGACGAGCTGGGTTTTGAGCAGAGCACGGTGACGCGGATCGCCGCGCGGGCGAAGGTCTCGCGGCGGACCTTCTACGAGCTGTTCGAGAACCGCGAAACGTGCCTGGTCGCGTTGCTCGACGCGGTCGTGGAGCTGGTTGAGCGGGATCTGGACGCGGCGGGCCTGGAAAATCTGGAGTGGTGTGAGCGGGTGCGCGCCGGGCTGTGGGCGATCCTCTCGTTCCTGGAGCGCGAGCCGCTGCTGGCGCGGATCTGGGTCGTTCACGCGTTGCACGGAGGGCCGCAGACGCTGGAGCGTCGCGAGCAGGTGCTCGCGCGACTGGCGGCGATCCTCGACGAGGGGCGCCGCGAGGGCCCGCGCGGAGCGGAGTGCACGCTGGTGACGGCGGAAGGCCTCGTGGGCGGCGCGCTTGGCGTCATCTACGCGCGGTTGCGCAGCGGCGACCGCCGCCCGTTGACCGACCTCTTGGAGGAGTTGATGGGGATGATCGCGCTGCAGTACCTGGGGCCGCGTGCGGCGCGTCGCGAACAGCGGCGTGCGGCGCCTGCGCCTGTCGCGCGCCGGGCACCGGAGGATCGATGGGGTGTGAGCCCGAGGGTGGAGCGCGACCCGTTGGATGAGGTGAATATGCGTCTTACCTATCGCACCGCGCGGGTGCTGCAGTGTATCGCCGAGCCGGGTGGGCAGGGTTCCGCGGGTGGGCGGGCTCCCAGTAACCGTGAGGTCGCGGAGCGCGCGGGGGTCACGGACCCGGGGCAGATCTCGAAGCTGCTGAGGCGACTCGAGCGCCTCGGCCTGCTCGAGAACCACGGCCTGGGTCACTCCCGGGGCGAGCCCAACGAGTGGAAGCTGACACCGCTCGGCGGCCAGGTCGCCAAGCGCCTCAGCGTCCTCACCCGCGATCGCAAAGCGGTCGCGTGATGCGCATCCGTGCTGCCGATCGGGCCCGCCGCCGCCCGGCGTTGCGCACCGACCCTTTCCGCTGGGAGCTTGAAGCACCGGCCTTTCACACCACGCACGACACGGCAGACAACCAAGGAGACAAAGTGAGCGCCACAGAGCACACCGCGAACGCCGCTTCCACCCCGAAGACCGGTCTCTTCGCGCGGCTGGCTGCCTTGCTGGGCTCCAAAGAGAGTGGTGCGCCCCTCGGCGCCGGGTCTTGTAATCGAGGGGCGCTCCCCTCCGTTTTCGAGGAGGAGATGGCCTGATGAGTATTCGCAAGCTGGGTATCGGCGGTTCGACACTGGTTCTCTGGGTGACGCTGTTGAGCGCGCTGGCACTCCCCACTTCCGCGAGCGCCGAACACGTCTTTCAGACGAGCTTCGGCAGCGCCGGGGAAGGCGCCGGCCAGCTCTCCTCACCAAACGCCGTCGCCGTCAACGACGAAACCGAAGACGTCTACGTCGCCGACACCGGCAACCACCGCGTCGACGAGTTCACCGCCACGGGCACGTTCATCATGGCCTTCGGCGCGAATGTCGGCGGCCCCGGTGTCGACACGTGCATGCTGGTCTGCAACGCCGGGACCGCCGGATCCGGTCCCGGCGAATTCGAAGCCCCCGCGTTCGTCGCTGTCGACAACTCCTCCGGCCGCTCCCACGGCGATGTGTATGTCGCGGATGCGGGCGACAGCTTGGTTTCCAAGTTCACCGCAGAAGGCGCCTTGATCACGAGTTGGGGCAAAGAAGGTCAGCTCGCAAAGGAACCGGGAGTTCCCTTTGCCACACTAGGCGGTATTACGGTTGGTTCTACAGGCGATCTTTATGTACGCGATGATTCGGATATAACTCAAAATGGAGCGTTTGCAAATGTGTTCGTGTTCGACCAGGCCGGCACATTCATTAAAAGCTTTAACGACAACGAATTTTCGCAAAGCGGAGTTGCCGTTAATTCGGCAGGCAATACCTACGCGCCTGCACCTCCATACGGAATCGCCGAACATGGTCCTTCTGGCGAATATGGCAATTTTATCTCCACCAGCGGCACCATCACCGGTATTGCGGACGATCCGTCCAACGACGACCTATACATCGACTATGGAACGGAAATTACTCGTTATAACTCGTCACTCGAACTTCAGGAAACCTTTGGCGTGAGTAGCATCACGGGGATAACGGTCGGCGCCACCAGCGACATATACGCGGTCGACCCGAGTGGCAATAGCATCGAGCTCTTCTCGCTCAACGAACCCTTCGGCGGCACCGGCGCTCCATCCAACATCAAGGGCACAAGCGCCACACTAAACGGCCGCGCCCTCGCGCCGGCCGGTACGAAAATCACCGGCTGCCAGTTTGAATATGTGATCGACTCTGCCTACAATGCGGCTGCCGCGAACCCCTACAGCGCGGGAGCAACGGCGCCCTGCGCGCCCGCGCCGCCCTACTCCGGCTTGACGACGGTCAGCGCCGCGATTTCAGGTCTCACAAAAGACAGCACCTACCACTTCCGTATCCACATCACCGACGCCGGCGGCGGCAGCAGCTCTCGCGATCGCACCTTCGAAACCGCTGGCCCGGCGGTCTCGCTGTTGTCGTCGAGTAACATCAACTCCACTTCGGGCACGCTCGAAGCGCAGGTTAACCCGCGCGGCAACCCGACCACGTACCATTTCGAGTACCTCACGGAAGCCGAATTTTCGGCTGACGGTGAAAGCTTCACTGGCCCAGACGCGCCGACGTTGGCCCCCGTGCCCGATGCAACGCTCGGTTCGGCCGGCGAAGCGCAAGTCGTGCAGCAGCGCATCCAGAACCTCATGCCGAACACAGTCTACCGCTACCGGGTCGTGGCGCAGAACGAAAACGGCACGACGGTTGGATCCAGCCAGACCTTTACCACTCAGCGCGCTGGTGGCGAACAGTCGCTACCGGACGGCCGCCATTGGGAGATGGTCTCGCCGCCGTCCAAGCAGGGCGCCCTCATCTATGCGTTGGGAAGTGGGTTCTTTGAATCATTGAATGTCCAGGGGTCGGCCAACGGTAATGCGATCGCATTTATGACGGACGCGCCGACGGAAGCCAACCCGGCGGGCGACGGCCAGGGAACCATGACGCTTGCGACGCGCGGCAAAAGCGAATGGTCCTCGCAGGTCATCACTCCGCCGCACGCCAAATCAACGGGAATATCGATCGGGAAGGGCGCGGAATATCTCTTCTTCTCTGAAGACCTGTCGCTGGGGTTGAACACCGTATTGGGTGCTCATTTCAATCAGCTGTCTCCCGAAGCCACCGAACAGACACCGTATATACGCAGCCTGTATGAACATGGCGATGTCGAAGCGCATTGCTCGGGCTCGTGTTATCGGCCGCTTGTAACCGCTACCAACACGCCGCCCGGGACCGAATTCGGCGAAACCGCAAATGGGGTGTGTGCGGCCGACTGTGGTCCGCAGTTCGCGGGCGCGACTCCAGATCTCAGCCACGTCTTGCTCTACTCCCCGGCGAAACTCACCACCACGCCGGTTCGTCATTCGCGGACAGGACTCTATGAGTGGGGTGGCGGCAAACTGCAGCTTGTGAGTGTGCTGCCGAAGGACGAAAGCGGGGAAGGCGTATATGGAATTCTTGGTGGCGAAGAGCTGGAGTGGCGACATGCCGTATCGGATGACGGCTCGCGGGTCGCTTGGGAACACGAAGAAGCTCTCTATGTGCGCGATACGACGGTTGGCCAGGAAGAAACGATCAGGCTGGATCTTCCGCAGGGTGGTCCGGGGGAATCAAGCGGAGTACACATGATGATCGGCAACAGCGATCTTTCGCGGATCTTCTTTCTCGACTCGGGTCAACTCACTGCAAATGCGACCGTAGGGGGGACCGATCTCTACGAATACAACTTTGAAGCGCCGCAGGGGAGTAGGTTGAACGACCTCACACGCGCCCAAACGTCGGGTGAAGTCGGCGGTGCTGAAGGCGTGCTCGGGGCGAGCGAAGACGGTTCCTACGTGTACTACGCCAAGGGTGGGGAGATCTTTGAGTACCACGACGGTACGACTACGTCGGTTGCGGCGCCAGGTGACGCCCAGGACTGGGGCAGTAGCTCACTCGGGCTTGAACAACTCACAGCGCGCGTGTCGCCGAATGGGGCCTGGCTGGCGTTCCAGTCGTCGCAGGATCTCACGGGTTATGACACGCGTGACGCTGTCAGCGGGGTCCCCGATTTGGAGGTCTACCTGTACAACGGGGAAACCCATAAGCTCGTATGTGCGTCGTGCAACCCAACTGGTGCTCGTCCGGTGGGGCGGTTTACAGGAAATGGAATCACTGCCTCTCTGCTCCATGCCAACCGAGCATTTGACAACACATGGATTGCGGCGGAGATCCCACCGTGGAGTCGCTTCAACAGCGAGGAATCGCGGTATCAGTCGCGGTATTTGTCGAATGGCGGCAGACTGTTCTTCGACAGCAATGACGCGTTGGTGCCGCAGGATGTCAACGGGACGGTCGATGTTTATGAGTATGAGCCGCCCGGGGAGGGAAGCTGCAGCGCGGCGAATGCGACATTCAGCGCGCGCTCGGAAGGGTGTGTGGGGCTGATCTCCTCTGGGACCTCGGCGCAGGAATCGTCGTTCCTGGATGCGAGCGAAACGGGGGGCGACGTGTTCTTCATGACGACGGCGTCGCTGTTGCCGCAGGATGTCGATAGCGCGTACGACATCTACGATGCGCACGAATGCACGAGCGAGGTGTCGTGCTATCCGGCTGCGCCGGTGCTGCCGCCGGCGTGCGATACGGGCGAGTCGTGCAAAGCGGCGGAATCGCCGCAGCCGGCGATCTTCGGCTCGCCATCGAGCGAGACGTTCTCCGGCGCGGGTAACATCACGCCCTCATCCACGATGGTCGTGACGAAAAAAGCTACGAAGAAGAAGACGGCCGGGTGCGCGAAGGGCAAGAAGCTCAGCCACGGCAAGTGCGTCAAGGCGAAAGCCAAGGGCAAGAAAGCCAGAGCCAGGAAATCCAGCAACGACCGGAGGGTAATTCGATGACGATCTCCAGAGTCCTCCATAGTCAACGGTCCAGGACGTCGCTCGCGCTCTTTGTGGCTCTGTTGAGCATGCTCGGCTTCGGTGCTGCTTCTGCCTCGACGGCGTCGGCCAGTCAGTCGGCGTGGTGGCATTTGATGTATCACCCGCGACCGACGGCGCTGCAGGCCGGCGGCGAAGGGACGCTGACTCTGGTCGCCACGAACATGGGCTATGGGAAGCTGGAAGCTGTGGCTAACCCTGTGGAGATCAAGGCAGAGCTGCCGGCTGGGTTCAAAGCAACTGAAATGACGGGCGTAGCGGAAGAACACGCGGGAGCAGCTTACGGCGGTCCCGTCAAATGCGAAGTGAAATCGTTGAGTTGCGAATTCGTGGGTGCTTTGGTGCCTTACGGCCTGATGGAAGTGGAAATTAAAGTTAAGATTGCTGCGGGCACGCCTTCGGGAGAGAATGAGGAATTCGAAGTCAGTGGTGGCAATGCGCCAGGCGCGAATATCAAACGTCCGGTTGTTCTCGGCAGACCTGCGGTTTCCGGTGTGCAATCGTATGAACTGAACCCTGAAGAAGAAGGTGGGCGGGCAGATACGCAGGCGGGTTCACACCCGTTTCAATACACCACGTCGATCATTTTGAATGAAAACAGCGAAGGCGAACCGGTTGCGCTGGCAAAGGATCTGCATTTCAAGCAACCGGCTGGCTTCTTCGGTAACCCGAGCGCGTTCAAGACCTGCTCCCTGGGGGCGTTCACGAACCTCTACCAGAACGCGTGGCCAGTAGGTTGTCCGGCGGAGTCCGCGGTAGGAGTCGCAAAAGTTTGGGTACATGGCGTTTTCGCAGACGATAGTGCTCGGCTGGCCGTCTACACCGTGCCGGTATATCTTCTAGAACCATCGCACGGAGAACCCGCGCGGTTCGGTTTCACCGTCGAAGGAAGTCCGGTGTTCCTCGACACGTCCGTGCGAACCGGTGGCGACTACGGTATCACGGTAAACGTGCTCAATCTAACTCAGCTAATCGCCTTCTCGGGCAGCATCGTCACAATCTGGGGCGTTCCGGGAGATCCACGTCATGACGACACTCGCGACTACAACTGCCTAAATGGTTTGCAGCGAGGAAGCAGCTACGCGAATGGTCCGTGCGAGCCGCTGGGCCAGGAATACCCGCCGCCGTTCCTGTCGATGCCGACATCGTGCACGGGACCGTTGCAGAGCAGCGTGGAAGTGGATTCGTGGAAGGAACCGTCGGTGCTGACGGGTATCGGCACGAGTGAACCGATGGCGGCGCAGGATGGGTGCAATCGTCTGCCGTTCACGCCGTTCGTCGAAGTCGCGCCGGATGGGCAGGCGGGCAGCACGCCGACAGGGTTGACGGTCGGAATCAAAGTGCCGCAGGATGTCGACCTCGCCAGCGAAGGGCTGGCGGAGGCGACGGTGAAGAATACGACTGTGACGCTGCCCGAAGGGGTGTCGCTCGCGGCCGGCGGCGCGGATGGCCTTGAGTCGTGCGCAGAAGAACAGGTCGGCCTGGACAACGACGTGTTGCCGTCGTGTCCTAATGCGGCGAAGATCGGGACGGTGACGATCACGACACCGCTGTTGCCGAACCCGCTGGAAGGCGCGGTGTACCTGGCGCAACAGAACGCGAACCCGTTCGGGTCGCTCGTCGCGATGTATCTCATCGCCCGGGATCCGGTCTCGGGAACGTTGATCAAGGTAGCAGGGGACGTCGACCTGAATCCTGTCACTGGCCAGATCGTCACAACATTTGACAACACCCCACAGCTGCCATTCGAAGATCTGAAGCTCCATTTCTTTGGCGGAGCACGCGCGCCGCTGGCGATGCCGTCGCGGTGCGGGACATATACGACGACGGCGGCAATCGAAGGCTGGCCGGGGAACCCGCCGCAGACTTCGTCGTCGAGCTTTGAAGTGATCTCGGGGCCGAACGGGAAGCCGTGTGCGGATCCGCCGCCGTTCGCGCCGACGCTGGCGGCTGGTACGACGAGCATTCAGGCGGGTGGGTTCAGCCCGTTTACGATGACGATGAGTCGCGAAGACGGCAACCAGAACCTGCAGGGCATCGAACTGCGGATGCCCGAGGGTATGGCCGGCACTCTTTCGACTGTGAAGCTCTGCGGGGAAGCGCAGGCCGATGCCGGGACGTGTGGTCCGGAAAGCCTGATCGGAAAAACGACGGTCAGTGTTGGCCTCGGCGGGGATCCCTACACGGTGACCGGCGGCCAGGTGTTCATCACGGGCCCGTACGAGGGTGCGCCGTTCGGCTTGTCGGTCGTCGTGCCCGCGAAGGCCGGCCCGTATGACCTCGGGACCGTCGTCGTCCGCGGAAAGATCGAAGTGGACCCGACGACTTCGGCGTTGACGATCACGACGGACACTTCGGGTCCGTACAAGATCCCGACGATCCTCGACGGGATCCCGCTGGAGATCAAGCACGTCAACGTCGATATCGACCGGCCCGGGTTCACGTTCAACCCGACGAACTGCAGTCCGCTGGCGATCACCGGCAAGTTGACGAGCACCGAAGGTGCCACCGACAACCTGTCGGTGCCATTTCAGATCACCAACTGTGCGGTGCTCGCGTTCAAGCCGTCGATCACGGCATCCACGAACGGGAAAAGCTCCAGGGCCGACGGCGCGAGCCTGACCGTCAAACTGGGCTATCCAGCAGGCCCATATGACGCGAACATCGCACAGGTCAAAGTCGAACTCCCCGAAGCGCTGCCGTCCAGGCTGCCCACGTTGCAGAAAGCATGCACCGCGGTGCAGTTCAACTCCAACCCCGCGGGGTGCCCGGCGGCGTCGATCATCGGGCACGCAACGGCAACGACACCACTGATCCCCGTGCCGTTGAGTGGGCCGGCGTACTTCGTCTCCCACGGCGGCGAAGCGTTCCCGAGCCTGATCATCGTCCTCCAGGGATACGGCGTCACGATCGACCTCGTCGGCTCGACCTACATCAGCAGAAGCGGCGTCACGAGCAGCACGTTCAAGAGCGTTCCAGACGCCCCCGTCGGCACCTTCGAACTCACCCTCCCCCAAGGCAAGTACAGCGCTCTCGGTACCAACATCCCAGAAAAGGACCACGGCAACCTCTGCGGCCAAAAACTCGTGATGCCAACAGCATTCATCGCACAGAACGGTGCGGAAATCCACCAACGCACAAAGATCAGCATCTCAGGATGTGGAAAGGCAAAGAAGAAGGGCAAGGCTAAAAAAGGCCGCAAGGGCAAAGCCAAGAAGTAGACGTCCCGCTCCAGCTCATCAGGGAGGACTCCGGCGCTTCCATCGCTTCACGATCCGGGTTGAGGCCCGACGAAGATCATCGTGATACCATTTCTAGTATGGATATCACAACTGGTATGGAGTCGTTTGGTGAGCTGTTGCGGCGGCTGCGGGAGGGCCGGCTGAGTCAGGAGGCGTTGGCGCTGCGCGCCGCGACCAGCCAGTCGTATGTCTCGCGGGTGGAGGCGGGGGAGGTCCTACCGACGTTGGGGCAGGCAGAGCACCTGATGAACTGTCTCGGCTACGAATTGCGGATGCAGGCGAAGCCGTTGCCCCGGCGCAGCGACCGCGAGGCGCTGGTCGATCAGCTGGCGATGAGCCCGCGGGAGCGAATGCAGAGCGCAGCGGCACTGCACAATGCGATGGCCGAGATGCGAGCGGGCCTGAGTGGCTGAAGACGGGGTGCTGAATCCTGCCGGGCTGCTCGGCGCGCTGTCCGCGTGCGGCGTCGACTTCGTGGTGATCGGTGCGCTGGCCGTGGGCGTGCATGCAGAGGTGCGCGCGACCGGCGATGTCGACGTGATGGTCCCGATCGGAGACGAGGACAACAGGCTTGCCCTGCGGGATGCGCTGGCGCAGTTGAACGCCGTGCTGCTGTCACACGAGCAGGGTGGCGTGGATCCCGCCGCCGGCGAGGAGTACCCGACCGTGATGTTCCGAACGCGCTACGGCAAGCTTGACATCCTGTACCGACCGGACGGCAGCGACAGCTATCCAAAGGTCAAGCGCCGCAGCCTGCAGACCACGATCAACGGTCAGCGGGTACGGGTTGCCGGCAAGGACGACCTGATCCGCATGAAGCTCGCCGCCGGTCGCACCGACGACCTCCGCGATGTCGCCAACCTCACCGCTTCCGAGCAGGGAGCCCCGCGCGTGGTCCTGGTCTCGATGATGCTTGCCCCCGAGGTCGATCGCGAGTGGGCTCGCGACATCGCCGCGGAGCGGGCCGTCTACTTCGATGCGTCGAGTCGCGTATGGATCGCCGAGAACACGCACCTGAAGATCGAGGCCCGCAGATCAGACCTCACCGATCGGCAGACAGAGCAATGGGCATACGCTCTGGCCGATCGCCTCGATGCGGCCGGGATCCTGGCCGGCGCCGACATCGACGTGCAGATACGTGCTGCCTGAGCGCCACGTGCGTGCAGCTGGGGCAGCGCAGCTAGGGTTTAAGACCATATGAACCTCTCCCCGTCGGAGATCCGCGTGCTGGGCTGCCTCATGGAAAAGCAGCGCACGACCCCGGACGTGTACCCGCTGAGCCTCAACTCGCTGCGGCTGGCGTGCAACCAGTCCACCAACCGCGACCCGGTGGTGATGTACGACGATGAGGTGCTGCGCGACGCTCTGCATCGCCTTCAGCGCCGCGGCTACACGCGCCTGGCCAGCGGCGCCCGCGCGCCGAAGTTCCGCCACCTGCTGGCGGAAGCGCTGCCGATGGGCGAGGACGAGCAGGCGGTGATGTGCGTGCTGATGCTGCGCGGCCCGCAGACCCCGGGGGAGCTCAAGCAGCGCACCGAGCGGATACACGCTTTCGCCGATCTCGGCGGAGTGCACGAGACGCTCGAGCGGCTGATCGGCCGCGGGCTGGTCGCCGTGCTGGAGCGCCGGCCCGGTCAGAAGGAGGAGCGCTACGTCCAGCTGCTGGGTGAGGAGGTCGAGGTCTCCGATGCGCAGGCGCCGTCGCCGATGTCGATGCCCACGCCGGTCCCGCGCGCGGTGGATGGCCTGGAGGAGCGGGTGGCGCGGCTGGAGCGCGAAGTGGCGCAGCTGCGCGCCGCGCTCGGGGATGGGCCAGGGGAGGAGCAGTCCCCCGACCAGGAGGCTGAGCGAGCCGAGGCGGAGCTTGCGGCAATGCCGGACGATGAGGCGGAGCGGGCGGGGGAGACGCGCGAATGGACGTGACCCACGTCACCGCGATCCTCGCCGCGACCACAAGCTCCACCGGGGACACCGCCACCGGGGTGGGCATCCCGCTGGCGCTCGCCGCCGGGCTGGTGTCGTTCCTCTCGCCGTGCGTGCTGCCGCTGGTGCCGGGCTACCTCTCGACCGTGATCGGGGTTGCGCCGGCGGACATCCAGCACGCGGGGGCCCGCCGGGTGCTCGGGCCGAGCCTGCTGTTCATCGCGAGCTTCTCGCTGATCTTCATCCTGCTCGGCTTGACGGCCACGCAGATCGGCTCGGTGCTGACCGACCACATCGTCACGCTGCGCACCGTGGGCGGCGTGCTGATCATCGCGATGGGGGTGCTGTTCCTCGCCACCCCGTTCGTGGACGCGCTCAACTTCCAGTGGCACTCGGAGTCCCTGCAGCGCCTGGCAGGCCGCGGCGGGCCGGTGGTGGCGGGGGCGGCGTTCGCGATCGCGTGGACGCCGTGCACGAGCATCACGCTTGGTGCGATCCTCACCCAGGCGGCGGTGTCGAGCTCCGCCGCCCACGGGGCGCTGCTGCTCGCCTTTTACTCGCTGGGTCTCGCGATCCCATTTCTGGCGATCGCGCTCGCGTTCGAGCGCGCCACCGGCGCGCTGGCGGTCGTCAAGCGCCATTTCTCGGTGATCGTGGGCGTCGGCGGCGTGGTGATGATCGCGCTGGGCCTGTTGATCGTCACCGGCGAGTTCACGGTGCTCAATGCCCAGGCCAACAGCTGGCTTCAGGGTACTGGACTCGACGTCTCAAGCGTCTAAAGCACGGCGAGGCGCTCAGATCGAACTCTGCCTCGCGGCGGGGTGCGTCTGCGCGCTCACAGCCTTGCGCCCGCGGTAGCGCTGTTCCCAGGCCTCCTGGTTGCGCTTGGCGTCCAGCACGAACGGCGAGTGGCCGATTGCTTTGACGATCCCCTCGTTGATCGCCGACTCGGGGAAGGGGAGGGGGCGCATCACGTCCACGAACAGCACCACGCGAGTTTCGTCGGTGTCGTTCCACACCTCGTGGTTGAAGGTGTCGTCGAACACCATGCTCTTGCCCGCCTCCCAGTGGCGGATGTCATCGCCGACCCTGATCCGGCAGTGGGCGGCATCATGGGGGACGATCAGCCCGAGGTGGTAGCGCAGCACCCCCTTGTAGGGGCCGCGGTGGTCGAGGATGTGCTTGCGCGGGGAGAGAATCGAGACCATCGCCGTCTTCATCCCCGGGATCTCCCTCATCAGGGCCGCTGTACGCGGACACATCTCCACCCCGAGCTTCGCCTCGAAGCCGTACCCGTACAGGAAGAACGTCTTCCAGCGGTCGTCGTCGGTGATCTCGACCTGGTCCTTGGAGATGTCTTGGAAGTTGGCCAGCGCGGCGTGGTCCTCGAGCAGCACGGCTGCCTCGTCGCGGATCACCTCCCAGTTGCGCTCGATGTGCTCCACCCACGGGAAGCGCTCCAGCGGGAAGAATGTCGCGTCGCCCACCAGCGAGCGCCGGCCGATGAGGCGCTCGACCGGGGCGAGTATCCGTTCCCCGCCCGCGATCGTGAGCTCCACCGTGCGCTCCCACAGCGTCTTCTGCGAACCAGCTGTCATTCGCGTGCCTCCTCCAATCGCCTTGCGAGTCAGGCACTCAGAGTAGTAACCCGTTGCGACGGTACGGCCAGATGGATTATGCAGCCTCGCGCAAAGCCGCCAGCTCCGGCGACTCCGCGAGCTTCTTCAGCGCGCGCTGCTCCAGCTGCGAGGCTCGCTCCGCGGAGAAGCCGAGGCGCTTGCCGATCGCGGTGAGCGTCTGCGGCGCCTCGTGGCCGGTGCCGAAGCGCAGCGTCAGCACGGTACGCTCGGTTTCGGGCAGCTGCGAGATCGCGAGCTGCACGAGGCGCTCGCGCTCGTTCTCGTAGGCGGTCTCCTCGGGCGGCTCCTGGTCGGAGGGCAGCAGGTCGCCGAGCGCGGTGTCGCCGTCTTCGCCCACCTGCTGGTCGAGGCTGACGAGCGCCGCACGCTGGTGACGCACTTCCTCGACCTGGTCCAGCTCGAGACCGGTCTCCAGCGCGATCTCCTCGGAGGTTGGCTCGCGCCCGAGGCGCACGGAGAGCTCGCGCTCGACGCGGCCCACCTTGCGGGTGCGCTGGGCGACGTGCACCGGCAGGCGGATCGTGCGCCCGGAGTTCTCGAGGCCCCGCTGGATCGCCTGGCGGATCCACAACGTGGCGTAGGTGGAGAAGCGGAAGCCCTTGCGCCAGTCGAACTTCTCGCTGGCGCGGATCAGGCCGAGCATCCCCTCCTGCACGAGGTCGGCGAGCGGCAGGCCCTGGTTCTGGTAGCGCCGCGCGTTGGAGGCGACCAGGCGCAGGTTGGAGTTGATCATCAGTTCCTTCGCGCGCAGGTCCCCGCGCTCGATCCGCTGCGCCAGTTCGATCTCCTGGTCGGGCGTGAGCAGGGGGTAGCGCCGCGAGTGCGCGAGCAGCTGGTCGACGGACTCCGGAATGAAGCTTTCCGGCTCCGCTGCCGCCACCGGGCGGCGGCGACGGGCGCTTGCGGCGGGCTCGGCGGGACGGTTCTCCGCGAAGGGCGAATCGAGGGCAACCGGCGCCTGCGCGGCGCCATCCGGGGCGTCCGCAGCCTCCAAAGTGTCTAGTGTGGTGATCTGACGGCTATCGTCTGTCATGAGTCGGTCCTTCGAATTGAAAAAAAGAGGTCTAAGAGCTGGGGGTTGCTACTGGAGAGTGGAGCCGCGCTTGCGGTCGCCCATCTCCGATGCCTGAAGTCGGAATTATAGGGCACAATAGTTGCGTTGTCAATTATTCCTGGCGTAGTGGGTCAGCGGGCGCATTCATCCACCCCGTACACGGGGTTCGCCCTGTTGGAGCCCATCGGCCGCCCATAAGTTGCTCTACCCGAGAACATCCTCTACCCACTCGGGCAAATCGTTATGCAGCGGTTATCTGGTCGTGATGCGCTTCTTATTCGCGCGCTGGACCGAGAAACCTGCGACGCGATGTTCGGCTCATCGGACGCATGGGCCATTTGCGCGAGCCATCGGCGCCTCCACTGGCCGAGCGTACCCCTCAAGGGCCAGCCCCAAGAACCCTACTACCTGCCCTACCTGCCCATCGGCACCTGATCGGTACTTTGTTCGGCCCCGGTCGTGGTCGTGAGGATCGCGGCGCTGCCACGGGTGAGCGTGCGGCGCACGAGACCGGGGAGCAGCAGGCGGGCGGCCGCGGCCAGGAAGTAGGGGCGCGGCACATAGCGCTCGGCTCGGCGCCCAAGGCCCACCTCCACAATCGCCTCCGCCACGCGATCAGCGGTGGAGACGAGCCACGCCGTCTGCGGCCGTGCGAGCAGCTCGCGGGCGGGGAAGCCCTCGGTCGCGACAAACCCGGGGAACACGGTGCCGACGTGGACGCCGTGGGCGTGCTCCTCGGCATACAGCGCGTCGCTCCAGCCGGTGAGCGCGAACTTGCTAGCGGAGTAGGCGCCGGTGCCCGGGCGCGTGACGCGCGCGGCGGTGCTGGAGACGTTGACGATCGCACTCGGCGCGCACTCCCGCAGCAGCGGCAGCAACGCCTCGGTGAGCCGCACGGGCGCGTCGAAGTTGAGCGTCATTGTGCGCCGCACGTTGGCGTATCCGCCCTCGGCGAACGGCGCGCGCCAAGCCGCGCCGGCGTTGTTGACCAGCAGCGTCAGGCGCCCGTCGTACTGCTCGCGCACGTGTGCCAGCACGCGCATGGGTGCATTCTCGTCGGTGAGGTCGAGCGCCAGGCAGCTGCAGGCGGCGGGCAGCGTCTCGGCGAGCGCGCGCAGGCGCTCCTCGCGGCGAGCAACCAACACCAGCTGCGTGTCGGGCTCCCGCGCCAGCCGCCGCGCGGTCGCCTCGCCGATCCCGCTGGAGGCGCCAGTGATCACGGCGACGAGTGGTGGGCTCACGGCCGCGACCTTACACCAACACCGCCAGCGCCCGGTAGCCTGTGGTTATGGAGCCCTCGGGCAACACGCTGCCGGTGGGGGGCCACCATTTGACAGGCATCTCACCCCGCGCCTTCCAGCATCCCGCCGATCGCGCCGCGACGGCGGCGCTGAAATCGATCCCGTATCTAGACACGGTGGTGCGCAAGCTGATCGAGCTGGGCTACGAGCGCGCGCTGCGCCAGAGCTATCTCGGCTCGGCTGTGCGGCTCTCCGAAGAGCAGCTCGGCGACGTGTGGCGTGAGCACGCGATCGCCTACACCACCCTGGACATGGCGGATGTGCCGGACCTCTACCTGACCCAGTACCCCTCGCCGAACGCTTTGGCGATCGGCGCCAAGCGGCCGATCGTGGTGGTGCAGTCGGAGCTTGTGGCGCTGCTGGATGCCGGGCAGCGCCGCGCGGTGTTTGCCCACGAGGCGGCGCACATCCTCGCCGACCACCAGCTGTACCGCACCGCGCTCTACATCCTGATGCTGCTGGGGCGCACTTCGCGGCTGCTGCTGCCGCTGGCGCCGATCAGAACGGCGCTGATGGAGTGGGAGCGCGCCACCGAGCTGAGCGCCGATCGCGCGGCGGCACTTGTTACGCGCGACCCGCTGACGGTGTGCCGCACGCTGATGTGCCTCTCGGCCGGGGCGATGGTGGACGAGCTCGACCTCGACGTGTTCATGCGCCAGGGCCTCGACTACACCGAGAAGGGGGGCGGCTTGGAGCGCCTGACCCGCCTGCTGATCGACCTCGGCGTCAGCCACCCGATGCCTGTAAAGCGCACGCACGAGCTGATGGCGTGGGTGCGCTCGGGCGACTTCGACCGGATCGTCGGCGGCGAGTACCCGACTCGCGACGAACCGGTGGACGCTCGTGCCGCGGGCAGCGAGGCGGTGTCCCACTACTCCGAGCGCTTCCGCGACGCCTTTCGCGATGCCGGCGAGTCGATCAACTCGGTCGGCCAGCAGCTCGCCGACTGGCTGCGGGGGTCTGGGGAGGACGAGGAAGACGAAGAGGACTAACCCTCCGGCGCCCGCTCGGGGCTGCGGCGCAGGTTGCCGACCAGCAAGCCGATCACGGTCACCAGGTAGATCTGGCCGATCAGCATCTCCAGCACCGACAGCATACGGCCGACGCTCAGGACCGGGCTGAGGTCGCCGTAGCCGGTGGTGGTGAGCGTCGTGAAGCTGAAGTAGATCTCCTGGCTCTGCGTGACCGCGGCGTTGGTGACCTGCTCGAAGTATGCGTGGGAGCTGATGCCAACGATTACGCGCACCACCAGCGCGAACTCCAGCCCGATCAGCAGATAGGTGGTGAGCGCGCCGGCGACCGCCTGTACCGTCACGCCGCGCTCGCGGACCAGCCGCACGATCCCGCGCGTCAGGATGACGAGCACCGTGAGCACGGCGGCGGCGGTGGCGGCCGAACCCACCCAGCTTGCAACCACTTTCAGCTCCACCAGAACAGCCAGGCCGATCACGGCCGCGACGGTCGACCCCGCGGCGAGGCCACGGGAGTCGCGGCTCCATTCGTCCTCGCGTGTGGTGACAATCACCGCGAGCAGCATCGTGCCCTGCAGCAGTACCGCGATGGCGCGGCCGAGCGTGGTGTCGGGCGCGAGGATCGAGAACAGCACCGCGAGGATCGTCAGACCCAGTACGAGTCCGTAGCGGTGCCTCGCGAAGTTCGCGCGCTGGAGCGACGGTGTGCTGTCGGGCGACACCGCATGAAGGATTACGCGGGCAGCGGCGGAGGCGGCTTAGCTCCACTTGCTCGCGCCATAGCGCGCGAGCTCAAGGCGCGCGATCACGCCGCGGTGAACCTCGTCGGGGCCGTCGGCCAGACGCAGCGCGCGCGCCACCGTCCAGGCGGCGCCGAGCGGGAAATCGTCGCTGAGGCCGGCGCCGCCGTGCAGCTGCATCGCCATGTCCACCACGCGCTGGGCCATGTTGGGGACGGCGACCTTGATCTGCGACACCGCGCCCAGGAATGATTGCCCACCCACCCCCGACTGTGTGTCGATCAGCCAAGCGGCGTGCAGCACGTGCAGGCGCGCTTGGTCGATCGCGATCCGCGCGTCGGCAATCCGCTCGCGGTTGCCGCCGAGGTTGGCGAGCGGCTTGCCGAACGCCACCCGCTCGGTGGCGCGACGGCAGGCGAGTTCGAGCGCCAGCTCGGCGAGGCCGATCAGGCGCATGCAGTGGTGCACCCGTCCGGGACCGAGCCGCGCCTGGGCGATCGCAAACGCCTGCCCGGGCCCCCCGACGATCGCGCTCACGGGCAGGCGCACGTCGCTGAAGGAGACCTCGCCGTGGCCCCCGGGGGCGTCGTCGAAGCCCATCGCGCAGAGCATCCGCTCGACCTTCGCGCCCGGCGTGTCGAGCGGGACGAGCACCATCGAGTGCTGGTGGTAGCGGTCGGCAGTGGGATCGGTGAGCCCCATGAAGATCGCCACCTTGCAGTTGGGGTGCCCGACGCCCGTGCTCCACCACTTGCGCCCGTTCACCACCACCTCCTCGCCATCGAGCGTCGCCGTGGCCTGCATGTTGGTGGCATCGGCGGAGGCGACGTCGGGCTCGGTCATGCAGAAGGCCGAGCGGATCTCCCCGGCGAGCAGCGGCTCAAGCCAGCGCTGATGCTGCTCGGGCGAGCCGAAGTGCAGCAGCACCTCCATGTTGCCGGTGTCGGGTGCGTTGCAGTTGCACACCTCGCTGGCGATCAGCGAGCGGCCCATGCGCTCCGCCAGCGGGGCATAGTCGACGTTGGAGAGCCCCGCTCCACGGGTCTCGCCGCCGACCTCGGGCGAGCCTGGCAGGAACAGGTTCCACAGGCCCTCCTCCCGAGCCTTCGCCTTCAACTCCTCGATCGCCGGATGCACGATCCATGGGTCGGCGCGCGCGAGCAGCTCCCGGTGGTAGGGCTCCTCGCGGGGAACGACCTCGCGCTCGATGAACGCGTCAAGGCGCTCGAGCAGCTCGCGCGCACGGGGGGAGTGCTCGAAGTCCATCACCGCACCTCGAGCACGACCTTGCCGGTGGCGCGCCGCTCGTCGATCTCCGCCAGCGCGTCGGCGGCGCGCTCCAGCGGGAAGCGGGAGCCGACCAGCGAGCGCACGGACCCCTGCTCGATCAGACGCTCGATCTGGGCGCCGATCTCGCGGCAGAGCTCCGGTCGGGCGAGTGCGTAGGCGCCCCAGCCGGCGCCAACCACCTCGACGTTGCCGAGCAGCAGCCGGTTGACCCGCACCTCGGGGATCGACCCACCGGTGAAGCCGACGACGACCAGGCGGCCGTCGGCGCGCAGCGAGCGCAGGCTGTCGGTGAAGCGATCCCCGCCGACCGGGTCGAGTACGACGTCGACGCCACCGCCAGAGAGCTCCTTGGCTTCATCGCGCCACGGGCCATCGGCGCGCAAAACCTCATCGGCGCCCGCCGCCCGCGCCACCAGCGCCTTCTCATCGCTGGAGACGACCGCGATCGTGCGTGCCCCGAGACCGGCGGCGACCTGCAACACCGCCGTGCCGACACCACCGGCGGCCCCGTGCACGAGCACCGTCTCGCCCTGCTTCAGCCGCCCACGCAGGGCCAGCGCGAAGTAGGCGGTGTGATAGTTGAGGATCAGACCGGCGCCCTGCGCGAAGTCAAGCGCGTCGGGCAGGCGGAAGGTGAGGAACGGGGGCGCCACCGTCACCTCGGCGAAGCCGCCGGCCATGCAGAACGCGGCGACGCGATCACCGGCGCTCACGCCGAGCTCTGCCGCCTGCCTGCTCGCTTCGCGCACCACCCCTGCCACCTCGCCGCCAGGGACGAACGGCAGCGGCGGTTTGTACTGGTACTCGCCGCGCGTCTGTAGAACCTCGGGGAAGGAGACGCCGGCGGCGTGCACGTCGATCACGACGCCCTCCCCGGGCGTGAGCATGTGCGATGGGGGTGGCTCGGGCGCGGGCAGATCCACCAGGCGCAGAGCGCTGGTCGGGCCCGTAAGGTCTACGATCTGAATTGCCTTCATTGCCCTCCTCATCCCACCGTCGCCGATTGAGGGCACATTCAACACGCTTTGGGCGTGCGGCAGCACTTTGGGGCCCACGCCAAATATCTGACGTGAACCCTTACCGCGGGCAGGGCACCGTGGCGTGTGCGCTGGTGTGAGAACCATCTTCGAAGGAAAACGAGGCGGCGAAACGAAAGCCGCCGCGGGGACAGGTGTTGGGCAGGACGATGCCGCGGGGTTGGTAGGAGCGAAACTTGCCGCGGGTGTGTTCGTAGTAGGTGAGGTGCAGGGGGCCGATGGTCGAGTCCAGCTGCACAAGCGCGGCGTTGGGCGCTTCCGGAAGGGTGGGTACAAGTGGGATTGTGGTAGCGAGGTCGCCGCCGAAGGGGCTGGCGGCGGGGAGCACGAGGCCGTGGAAGACGATTTGGGCGGCGACCGGGGCATGGCCGTTGGCGTAAAAGAGCAGCCCCAGGTGCCCGTCGTGGACGTGCGCCATGAAGATCATGGTCTGGGTCGCCTCGCTGAGGATTTCGGGACCGAAGGGGATCTCGACAAGTCCTTTGCCGTAGCCCATCTGCGACTGGGACGGACACCCTTCGGGGCCGTGGGCTTCGAGCGTGGCGGCGCTGCAGGTTTCGAGGCCGAGGCCGCTGGTGCCGATCCCGAGGTTGCCGGGGTAGTAGAGGTCCAGCGAGGTCAGCGGAGAGGGGACCTGCCCGGTTGTGGTGGCGATCGTGAAGCCGAAGATGATTGTCGTGCCCTGGCCGAGGTACTCGGGGGAGAACCCCGCGGACAGCTTCGCGGTCGGCTTGGCCACGGCGGTGGTTGCCCGGGCGTTGGTGGCATGCCACGCACACACAAACACGATCAGCGGGGCGAGCGCGGCGAGCGTCGCCGCGCGCATTCGGACCCTGAAGATTGTTCCTTGCACGCAGAACGAACCATACAGCCCGAACTAGTCGGCGACCGACGCCTGTTTCTGACTGTTGTCTACCAGGCAAGCCGCAGACCAGCCGCATACTCCTACCGAGATTGGCCCGTTACGCCCGCTGCCACGTGGCGAGGCGCATCAGCGTGCCGGCGCCGACGCCTCGGGCGGTGAGGATGCAGGTGTGACCCGCTTCGCGCCAGGTGACGATCGTCGGGTTGGCGTGGCTGAGGACATGGAAGCTCACGCCATGCCGCGTCATCGAGGCACCGCCGGTGGGGATCGCCAGCGCGGCGCCGGAGACGATCGAGTAGCCGATCCGCCGAGTGCGCGAGTCGGTGTAAAAGACGGTCGTGACGATGCGCCCCCCGACCGTGTCGGTGCGTGTTCCGACGGCCCTCCAGCCGAGCTTGCCGCCCCAGTAGGGGTACGAGATCCCTGCGGTGGAGGCCGCCAGTAGGTGGGGGTTGTGGCGATTCTCGGCGGGCGCGGCCCCGGTCACGGTGCGCAGTCCCGCGCCGGATGCCTGCAGCACAGTGGGAGCGCTCGTGCTGGCACCCGTGGTCAACACCAGCACGAGCACCACCACCACGGCGGCGGCGAACGCGAGGGCGCCTGCCAGCCGGGGCGATGGCCGCAGCGAGAGGGAGCGTCGCGCGTCGCGATCACGGGCTCGTCCAGACCTCGCGCCAGTAGCCGCCCCGGCGCCCGCGGGCCGGCCCGCACCCGTGGTGGCGAGGTCCCCGGTGGCGGACAGCTCGATCGAGCGACGCAGCAGGGTGGGAGCCTCGACGCGCTCGAGCGAGCGGACCAGCGCCACAGCGCGGCGCTGGTCCTCCAGTTCACCCGCCAACTCGGGGGATTCGCCCACGCGTGCCAGCAGCGCCTCGCGCCGCTCATCTGGCAGCGTGCCGTCGGCAAGTGCCGCCAACGCTGCGTAGATGTCCTCGGGCTCACGACTCATCTGGTGCTCTCCCTGGTAAGACGCCGCGCGGGGGGCTCATCTTCCCGTGGGGGGGGCTCATCGTCCCGTGGGGGAGGCTCATCTTCCCGTGGGGCGGGAAGATCCTCGCCCTTCAGCGGGTCCACGCGCGTATAGGCGTCCTTGGACGGGGAGGATGACTCCAACGCGTGCACCACGAATGCGCGCGCGCGAAACAGTCGCGTGGCGACGGTCGCCTCCTTGGTGTCGAGGACGCGCGCAGCCTCGCGGTGGGAGAGCCCGGCGATGTCGCACGCGACGAGCGCGAGACGGTAGCGCTCGGGGAGACCGGCGATCGCCGTGAAGACCTCTCGCGCCTGCAGCGCCTCATCGGGCCGCTCGCCACTGCGGGAATCGACAGGCTCGATCTCATCGATCGTGGTCGAGCTGACACGGGGACGTCGCGTGGCGGTGCGCCGGTCGGTGAGGAAGGTGTTGCGCAGCACCGTCATCAAGTAGGCGAGCTCGTCCTGGCCGCGCAACAGCCGCGGACGGGCGAGCACACGCGCGAACGTCTCCTGGACGAGATCCTCGGCCTCATGGGGCGAGCCGCACAGGGCCCACGCGGCGCGGTAGAGCCGGTCGAGATGACGCGGCAGCGACTCGGGATCGAGCGCGGGCATCGGGCTCGACTGTAGCGCGCGGCATGTCGGATGGTGAAAATCTTCCACCGGCCGCCTGCGCGGATACCGCGATCGCACGCTCGTCCGCGACCGCACGCGTGCCTGCACCGCGCAGGGCCTGGCACGTGAAAGGTTTATCGTTGCCGCGGAGTCTTGTGCAATGAGGGCCCACCAAAGGCGCCGAGCGGGCGCCGCAAGACGAGGGCCAACCAAAGGCGCCGAGCAGGCGCCGCAAACAACGCTCGGGCAATCAAACAGGGCCCGGGCAATCTAACTCAGGAGACAAGCGTCGTGCGACACCCTTCAATTTTTGCCGCAACCACCCTCGCGGTCGCTGGGCTGGCGGTCGCCGGCTGTGGATCCAGCGGCGGCTCCAGCGCAAGTAAAACCGAATCGAGCGGCTACCCCGCGACGAGCGCGTCCACGACGTCCAAGAGCGCAGCGGCCTCCGGTGCGACGGGCGCAGGGACCGCGATCACGACGGAACACACGAAGCTCGGCACGATCCTCGTAGCGGGTCCGAAGCACCTGACGGTGTACCTGTTCGCGGCCGACACCGGCTCGACCTCGACCTGCTCGGGCGCGTGCGCGCAGGTGTGGCCACCGGTGACGACGACAGGCGCCCCGAAGGCGGAAGGCGAAGCGGTGGCGGCGGATCTCGGCACGACGACCCGCTCAGAAGGGACCAAACAGGTCACTTACAAGGGGCACCCGCTGTACTGGTATGTGAGCGACTCGCAGGCGGGCGAAACCACCGGACAGGGTGTCCAGAGCTTCGGGGCCGCCTGGTGGGTGCTGGCGCCGAACGGCAGCGAGATCACGGGCTCCTGAGAGCGGGGAGCGGATTGGGACGACGCGGAGCTCGCGAAAAGATTCGGGAAGGAGCGGGCGCGTTCCGGAGTCCCAGGGTTCGAGGCGCCCCTGCCAGGGCGCAGCGTCTCCGGTGAGCGACCGTCAAGGATGGCGGTCGCTCACCGGACGATCGAGATCAATCGCTCCGCCGCTCCGTCAAAAAAGCGAGGAGACAGGTGCCTGCGGCTTACTTCCCCGTTTCGATCGAAGTCGGGAGACATTCGCCTTCGGCTCAGAGCCCCGTTTTTTCGACCAACAGCGCGAGCGTGGGGCACGCGGCGGCGGCGCGGCGCGCGTGCGCGAGCAGCCCCGGATCGAGCGGCGCGCCATCGAGGATCGGGTAGCCCCACTCATCCAGGGAGATGCGCTCGGGAAGCAGCTCGTGGCACATGCCGTGGGCCTCGCAGGCGATCGGGTTGACACGCAGACGGTGCGAGGTGGGGCTCATGCCGCGACTGGGGTGGTTGGGCGCCAGACACGCGGTTGCGGCAGCTCCGAGGGCCGCGCGCAGGCGGCGCAGGGGCCGTGGTGGGCATGGCGGGAGAGCTCCTGTGCGAACACCTCGAGCGCGCTCGACACGAGGCGGGCAACGCCGTCGGGGTGGGAGCAGGCGCCGCGGCCACGAACCAGCCCGGCGAGGGAGTGCAGGCGCCGGGCGGCTGCATCCCGTTCACCGCGCCCACGCTCGACACCCCGATCGCGCGCGCCTCGCCGATCGCCGGTGTCCCCACGCGCAAGCTGCTCGAAGCAGGAGGCGATCGCATCGAGGCCGAACAGGCACGGCCCACACTGGCGGGCGCTTTGCGAGGCCAGGCAGCGGGTGAGGCGGGCGAGCTCCGCGACGGGGCAGGCCTCCTCGGATAGCACCACCACGACGCCGGCGCCGAGCGAGGCGCCAAAGGGGGCGAGGTGGCGATCGGAGAGCGCCACCTCCCGCAAATCGGAACCTGCCCGCCTGCCGTCGACGAAGGTCCCCGAGTAGCCGCCCAGGAGCACCGCGCGCGGTGCCGCGGTGAGGCCGTCGGCGGCGTCGAGCAGCGCTGAGAGAGGGGCGCCGTGCTCGATCTCATAGACCCCCGGGTGCACCACGGGTCCGGCGAGCGTGACCAGCGCCGAGCCGGGCTGCTCGGGGGTGCCGAGCTCCCGGAACCAATCGGAGCCGTAGCGTGCGATCAGCGCGAGGTGGGCAAGGGTCTCGACGTTGCAGACGAGCGTGGGGCGCCCGCGCACGCCCCGTTCGAAGGGCCGCGGGGGGGTGAACGTGGGCAGCGCGGGGCCGCCGGAGAGATAGTTGACGAGCGCCGACTCGTGGCCGGCGACGTAGCGGTGAGGGACGGGGCGAAGCTGGAATTGGACTCCACCCACCCGCTTCCCGTGGCCGGAGTCGCGTTCCCCGATCGCGCGCGCAACCGCGTCGAGCGCGGAAGGCCCGGATTCACCGACGCCGAGCAGGATCTCCCGCGCGCCGACCGCGGCGGCGGCGAGCAGGGCGCCGTCGAGCACAAGGTGGGGGAGGGAGCGCAGCAAAGTGCGGTCCTTCGCGGAGGCGGGCTCGCCCTCGGCCCCGTTGACGACCACGACCGGGCGCGCCCCGCCGAGCACAGAACGCGACGCCCCGGCGACGGCACGCAGCTTGGCCGCCGTCGGAAACCCCGCTCCGCCACGACCCGACATGCCGGCGCGCTCGACCTCGTCGATCAACCACGTGGCGTCGCGGCGAGAGCGTCCCCAGCCGCGGCCGTCGGCGGCGGGAGCCTCCCCGTGTAGCGCGAGATGCCCCTCCAGCGAGAGCGCGCCGCGCGCGGGGATGCCAGCGAGCAGCCGCGGCAGGCCGGGCGCGTCGGCCGCGGGGGGCTCGAAGCCACCGTGGGGCTCGCCTTCATCGAGGTTTTGGCCCTGCTGCTCACGTGCGCGAGCGTCCTGGCGGGTGCTCATCGGCTTACTACGATCTTCGAAGAAGAGGTGGAGGGATGGCCGAGCAACGAGGGGGGCGTTCCGGAGCGCCGAGCCCATTCGGAGCCGAGCGGCCCGGAGGGCAGCCACAGCACCAGCCCGAGCGCGAACGCGAACGCGCCACCGATCGCCAGGCCGCGCTCGCGTAGGCGCTCACGCGAGAAGCCAGCGAGCGCGCGGGTCAACACGGCGGCAAGCACGAGCGCGAGGCAGGCGAACGAAAGCGCGAGCAGCCACGTCGTTTTGACATCGCTGCCGGTACCGAGCGTGTGCAGCAACGCGATCGGCCAACACGCGTACACCAGCCAGTGGGTGGCACGCCAGGCGCGCTGCCCGACTCGCCCGCGCAGCAGGCTGGTGAGGATCACCGCGAGCAGCAGGTCGAACGCGACCGCGCCGAGGCCCAACCAGAAGGGCCGGTAGGAGCCAACGAAAGGGATCACCGTCGACACCAGCGAGATCGAGGCGAAGCTGTCGAGCACCGCCGTGAGGATGTGCACGAGCAGGAACACGAGCGCAAGTAGCGAGACGTTGCGGTGCAGCGCATCGACGACGAAGCGTGGCCATGACGGCGTGTTGAAGCGCCGCACGTCGGCGACCCCGAGCGCGACGGCGATGCTCAGCAACAGCAGCGCAACGGCTCCGGTGGAGCGGGCGAGGTACCAGGCGAGGCTGGGCCCGCTCGCGGCGAGTGGTAGGGGGAGGGTGGTCATGGGGGAGCATCCGCGCGCCGCGGTGGGGTAACAGCCGGGCGGGCGCGGGGCCTCGTGCCCCGCGACTGCCCGCTGCGCAAGGGCAAGGGCGCGTCGATCGGCCACCCGCCGACCGGCACGACCGAGCCGTCGTGAGCAACCAGCCGCGCCGGCAGGCTCTGCTGCGCAAGCCACTCGGGGGCGCGCTCACCACGTACGAGCGCGGCGGTGGCGGCAATGTTGGCGTCGGTGCAGTCGGCGGCAGCGACGCTGACGGTGCGCCACGGGCCCCGCGCGGGAGCGGCTGAGGAGGGGTCGATGATGTGGTGCATCGTCTGCGACCCGCGCCGCCAGCGGCGAACGGCGACGCTCGACGTGGCAAGGCCGCCGTCGGCGATCGCGATCGTCTGCCCCGGGCCGTCGGGGCCGGAGCGGTGGTCGTCGGTGACGTGGATCCGCCAGCCCCCGGCGGGGGCGAGACCGGCGGTGGCGATGTCGCCGCCGATGCTCACCAGCACCCCGCAGCGCGCCAGCGCCGCCACCGCGCGGGCGGCGCGGTCGGCGGCCCACGCTTTGGCGGTGGCGCCGAGGTCGAGCATCACCCCGCTGGGGATGCGCACGACGCCGAGCACGGGGTTGAGCTCGACGGTGCGATAGCCGCTGAGTCGGCGGGCGACGAGCGTGGGGCGGTCGATCGAAGGTCGCCCGGCGGTGTGAGCCTGGTGATGGCGCTCCTCGACAACGCCATGGCGGTGCCCGTAAGCCGCGGGGTCGACCGCCGCGGTCGACGCGACGACCGCGGCGGTCGATGCGCCTACCTGCTCGAGCAGCGGCCAGTCGCGGTCGTAGCCCGCCAAGACCAAAGCGGCGCCGACAGTCGGGTCGACGTCGCCGTCGGTGAGCTCGGCGGCGCGCAGCGCAATCCCCAGCGCCTCGATCAGCAGCGGCGCGACCCGCACCGGCCGCCCTCCCGCGTGTGTGTTGACGCGGGTGAGGTCGGAGTCGGCGCGAAAGCGGCTGCAGGCGCGGTCGATCGCGTCGAGCTCGCGCGCAACAGTCACGCTCGCGCGGGGCAGCCAGAGGGGGTCGGTGACGCGCAGCACCACGCTCGTACCGAGCGCCTCCCAGCGCGCGGTCGCCGTCGCGGCGCGCCGGGAGCCCGCGTAGGTCGCGCCTGCCCTCACGACCCCCCCGAGGTCACCGGAGCTTCGGTTTCCGTCGGGGCCGAGCTGGCCTGCGGAACGCTCGATTCGGTGCCGGTGGAGCTGGAGGGGCTGGATTCCGGCGAGGCGGAGCTGGATTCGCCGCCGGCGGAGCTGTCGGGGGATGAGGAGGATTCTTCGCCCGAGCTTGACTGTGGCGCCCGCGAGGGAGCTTTGAGTGTGGAGGCGGAGCTGCTCGAGCTCGCGCCGGCCGTCCGCGTCGAGCGGTGGCCGTCGTGGTGGGCGGTGGCGCGGATGTCTTTGAGCGTTTTGCCCGGGAAGGCGCTGGCGGCGACGGCGGTGAGCACTCCGGTGAGCGTGGCGCTGCCCGCGATCAACCAGCGGTTGGCGCGGCGCAGGCGGCGCAGCGCGGCGTCGCGGGAGCGGGAGGTGTGAAGGTTGCTTGACATCTGACGATGGTGACCGCGGTTGTAACAGTGGGACGGTGGGGCTCAGTGTGCCGCTGCAACGCAAGCCGTGGCTAAAGGGGGTGTGAGAGGTTCCATAAGGACCACATCGACTGATGACCGGCAAAGAAATGGTGGTGGTAGTGCAACCATGGGCCGAATTCCGCCACCAAAAGCAGCGCCAGCACCACTCCGGGCGGCGAGCCTCGTAATCGCTGCATGAGAGAGCTCATAGGATCGCGCTCGTTGGGGCCCGCGCCCGCCGTCGGCGGCCCGAACATGCCTATCCTGGGCGCCGGGATGCAGTCTTCGTCGGAATCTCTCGGGGAGGCGTCGCCGTCGCCGTCGATCCTGCTGGTTGAGGACGAGCCGGGGATCGTCGACTTCGTGCGGCGCGGCATGGAGGCCGAGGGTTTCGTGGTGCACGCCGAGCACAACGGCGTCGACGGTGAGCGCCGCGCGCTGCACGAGAGCTTCGACGCGGTCGTGCTCGACCTGATGCTGCCGGGAAAGGGGGGGATGGAGGTGCTGGCGGCGCTGCGCGCCGCCAAGCCTGCGTTACCGGTGATCGTGCTCACCGCCAGAGGGGAGATCGAGGATCGCGTCGCCGGCTTGGACGCAGGCGCGGTGGACTACCTGGTGAAGCCCTTCTCGCTGGCGGAGCTGCTGGCGCGGGTTCGCGCGCAGCTGCGCAGCGCCGCGCAGGGCTCCAGCACAACCCTGCGGGTGGCGGACATCGAGGTGGATCTGCTCAGCCGCCGGGTCACGCGCGCCGGGGCGCCGGTGCTGCTGTCGACTACCGAGTTCGAGCTCCTGGTGTACCTGCTGCGCCACCGCGGCCGGGTGCTCTCGCGCGAGCAGATTCTGAGCGCTGTGTGGGGCTACCAGCACGACCCCGCCACCAACATCGTCGACGTCTACATCGGCTATCTGCGCCGCAAGCTGCGCGGGGTGGGCGGGGACCAATCCCCCGCGCCGATCCACACCGTACGGGCGGTCGGCTACCGCCTGGGATGATGGCGATCCCCACCTCCCTCAGCCTGCGCTGGCGCCTGGCGCTGTGGGTGGCGCTGGTGGTGGTGACCTCCTCGGGGATCACCTTCTTCGCGGTGTACCGCGGCACCGGCACCCAGCTGCGCCGCCAGATCGACGGCGAGATCGAGGGCGACGCCGGCGAGCTGGCCCACGCGTTGAGCGCCTCGGGGGCGAGCACCGCCCACGGCACGCTTGCATTCGCGCGCGGCTACATGCGCGGCCAGCCGTTCAACGCCAGCTCGACGGTGCTGTTCGTGAAAGTGCCGGGCGCGGGCACTGCCACCAACACGCCCGAGCTGTTCGGCAACCCTGCCCCCGACGATGGCGAGAGCGTCGCCGTACAGGAGCGCGAGAACCGTCTGTCGCGCCGGCTGCTCGCCGCGCACGACGGCTTCTCCACGCTCAATCTGCCCGACATCGGCGACATGCGCCTGCTCGAGCGCCGGGTGCGGATCCCCGGTGCCGGCGGGCGCGCCGGCTTGGCGGTGAACGTCGGTGTGGGGGAGCCGCTGGCGAGCGTCGCGCGCGCCCAGCACGGGGTGGCGAAGGCGTTCATTCTCGCCAGCTTCCTCGCGCTGGCGGGCGCGCTGCTCGCCTCGCTGCTGATCGGCAGCCGCTTCTCACGGCCGCTGCGGCGGATGGCGGCGGTCGCCGCGCAGGTGGATGGCGGCGACCGATCGGAGATCGGCCAGCACACTCGCATCCACGACGTCGAGCGCGAGAGCCGGGAGGTGCAGGTGTTGGCGTACGCCTTCAACCACATGCTCGACCGCCTCGCCAATGCGTTTGCCCGCCAGCGCGAATTCGTCGCCGACGCCTCGCACGAGCTGCGCACACCGCTGACGGTGATCCGCGGGCAGCTCGAGGTGCTGGCGGCGCAGCGCAACCCCTCCGGCGAGGAGGTGCGCCGCGTCGAGCGCCTCGCGCAGGCGGAGATCGCCCGGATCACGCGCCTCGTCGACGACCTGCTGTTGCTGGCGAAGGCCGAGCAGACCCAGTTTCTGCGCGTGCAGGCGATCGAGCTCGAGAGCTTCGTCGGGGAGCTATGGGACGGCGCCTCGCTGTTGGCCTCGCGGCGCTTTGAGCTCGGCGCGATCCCCGCGGGGACGCTGATCGCCGATCCCGACCGCCTGGCGCAGGCGCTGCGCAACCTGATCGGCAACGCGATCGAGCACACCGAGGCCGAGCATGGCCTTGTGCGCCTGCGCGTCGAGCGGATCGCGGCAGCGGCTCGTGGCGGACCGGGGCCGGCGCCGGCCGAGCGCCCAGGGGGACAGGGGGGCGAAGCGGTGCGGTTCGTGGTCGAAGACGACGGGCCCGGAATCTCGCCCGAGCAGCGCGAGCGGGTGTTTGACCGCTTGCATCGCACCGACGCCGCTCGCGACCGCGCCTCCGGCGGGACCGGCCTCGGGTTGGCGATCGTGAGGGCGATCGCCGAGGCTCACGGCGGACGGGTGAGCGCCTCTGAAAGTGACGTCGGCGGCGCTCGCATAGAGCTCGAGCTGCCGCGCTTTACACCCGCCTCCGGCCGCGAGAACCGCTCATCCTGGCGCGGCGCCAGGTAGCCTGCCGCGGTTGTGGCCCCGCGCGCTTGGCGGCCCCCTCCCATATCCATAAAAAATCTTTCCCTCCCAGCGCATCATTGGCGCACGCGCGTTGTTCGGAGTTACAGAGGTGCCTCCCTCCCAGATCGACACCCACGCCGCCCGTATGGACACGAGCAGCGATCGGCGCACCTTCCTCAAGCAGGGGCTGCTCGCCGCCGGCGGGCTCGCGCTCGGCTCGGCTGGCCGTGGCCGCGGGCGCCAGAGGCGGGCGCCAAACATCCTTGTGGTCCTCGTCGACCAGCTGCGCACGCCCGTGTGGATGCCCGCCGCCGCGCTGCCCTCCGCGCTGATGCCCAACTTGGCCTCGCTGCGCGCCGGCGCTGTCAGCTTCGACCGCCACTACACAGCCTCCAACGACTGCTCGCCCTCGCGTGGGGCGCTCCTGACAGGGCTCTACTCGCATCAAACCGGCTGCATGATCACCGGCGACAGCCATCTCGACCCGGGCTTTCCGACGTGGGGGACGCTGCTGCGCGAACTCGGCTACTCGACTTGGTGGTGGGGCAAGTGGCACCTCAACCCCAACCCCGACGCCTCGCTCGAGCCCTACGGCTTCTCCGGCGGCACCTTTCCCTCGCCCAACGGCGCTCCGGGGCAGGGCACGGCGGTCGATCCGGAAATCGCCGCCCAGTTCGCCGAATGGCTGCGCCTCGAAGGGGGCGGGGAACCGTGGTGTGCGACGGTCTCGTTCGTCAACCCCCACGACATCGCCTGGTGGTATCGCTTCACCGAACAGATCCCTTCGGAGAGCTCCCCGCCCGCGCTCGCCGAAGCGCTGCCCGGTAACTTCGAGACGCCCGAAGCGCTCGAAGCGCAGCGCAAGCCCCTCCTGCAGCGGTCGCTGCAGGACACCGCCGCGCGCTCCTTCGGCGCCGTCCCCTTCACGGGCCCCGAAGCGCTGAGTGCCTGGACGGGGCTGATGAACACCTACCTGATGCTGCACAGCTTCCTCGACGCGCAGATCGGCACGGTGCTGTCCGCGCTTGCCACCCAGCCCTCCGTGCAAGCCAACACCGTGGTGCTGTTCACCTCCGACCACGGCGAGTACGGTGGTTCGCACGGGATGCGCGGCAAGGGCGCCTCCGCCTATGAGGAGGCGATCCGTGTGCCGCTGTACGTGCGCGACTTCCGTGGCCTTGCCTGCGCCGCACCGTCGATCCCACGCACGCAGCTCAGCTCCTCGGTCGACGTCGTGCCGCTGCTGCTCACGCTCGCCACGGGCTCCTCCGCCTGGCGCCACCAGGAGCGCTACCGCCACCTCGCCGCGCGGCACAACCTCGCCGCGATCTGCGCGCATCCCTCCGCTGCGGGGCGTCCCTGGATCCTGCACGCCACCGACGAGGACGTCACCGAGTTCGCCGTCGAACCCTACGCCGCCTCCGCGCCCCGTCACGTGGTCGCGCTGCGCACCCAGCGCGGCAAGCTCGCGCTCTACTCCAACTGGCGCGAAGGTACGCTCACAGTCGAAGCGGCCGGCCAGGAATTCGAGCTCTACGACTACGCCTCGCCCGGGGGGCGCCTGGAGCTGCTCAACAGCGCCGGCGCCTCCAGTGTCCTCGAAGAGGAACTCTGGGTGACCCTTGAAGAACGGGCGCTCCCCGGCGAGCTGCGCGCCTCACTGCCCGCCCCGCTGCGCGCCGCTCAGCGTCGCGGCTTCGCCAACTATCAGTCGGTCGAGGAACTCCAGAGCTACAAGGCCTACGCCGCCCACCTGCGCGCATCCGAACCCGCGCCCACTCCCGATTGAGCTTGAGGACCCGCCACGGAAACGGGTTCGGCGCAGACGAAAAGCCGTTCAAAATACGCGTTATTTATACCCCATGTTTCCAAAAGACTGGTCTGGGGTAACATTTGGGTTGACAAGATCAAAGAATGAGAGGCTCAGTATGCCGCGTACAGCGATACCTCAGAATGAGTGGACGGTCCCCAGCCTGCGCGAACCGCGCTACTCGCAGTCGTTGGAGCGCGGCCTTGCGATCCTGGCATGTTTCACGCCCGACCGTCCAGTGCTGGGAATTGCCGACATCGCCGACTCGCTCGGCATGAGCCGCTCCACCACGCACCGTTATGTGATCACGCTCGTCGCGCTGGGCTACCTCGAGCAGGGCGCTTCGCGCAAGTACCGCCTCGGGCTGCACGTCACCGACCTGGGGATGTCGGCGCTCAACTCAACCTCCCTGCGCGAGCACGCCCAGCCCTACCTCGACGAACTGCGCCGGCGCACCGGCTACACGATCAACGTGGCGGTGCTCGACGGTCCCGAGATCGTCTATGTCGCGCGCGCCCGCTCCCACCGCCGTGGCCAGCAGCGAATCGACCTCGACCTCGCGCTCGGCTCGCGCCTGCCCGCATACTGCACCGCGATGGGCAAGCTCCTGCTTGCCCACCTCCCCGACAGCGAGCGGCGCGAGCTGCTCGGCGAAATCAAACTGGAGCGCCGCACCCCCGCGACGATCACCAGCAGGCGCCTGCTGGCGGTCGAGTTCGAGCGCATCCGCGAGGACGGCCTCGCCGTCAACGACCAGGAGCTCACCCCTGGGCTGCACTCGATCGCCGCCCCGATCCGCTCCGACTCACGCGAGGTCGTTGCCGCCGCCAACATGGCCGCGCACTCCTCGATGATCTCGCTGCAAGACCTGATCGACCACCTCGGCCCGCACCTCGTCGCCACCGCCGACCGCATCTCCGCGCGCCTCGGCTACCGCCGCGATGACGAGCTCGCCGCGGCTGGGGTCCTCTGACCACCCTGGGGGGGGTCCTCTGACTACCCCTCGCGCTTGGGGACCGCTTCGATCGCCTGCGCAGCGGTCGAGACCTCTAAGAGCACCGTCGATTCGCCCGGCACGCTCGCGCCGATCCCGCTGGTTGTGCTCGTGACCGCGCCCGTCCACACGTTACGCAGCTGATACGCGTGCGCGGCTCCCATCCCCACTTCGGCGGCGCTGGTCGTGAGCTCAAGCGTCTTGGAGGAGCGGTTCAGCAGTGCCACCGCCCGCCTGCCGTTGGCCAACGGCTTCACCCACACCTCGCCCGAACCGATCGAGGAGAGCAGGCGCGCCTGCTGGCCGGCGGGGTCCTGGTCGATCGCGATCGCTTCCTTGTTGGTGACCGTCGTGTGGGTGGCGCTTGACATCGAGATCAAGTCCTCGCTGATCATCAGCGGCGCCGCCAGCATCGCCCAGATGCTGAACTGCGTGCGGAACTGCGCCGCCGACATCCCCTGGTCGGGGCCGAGGTAGTCGGGGTCGTTCCAGTGGCCGGGCCCCGCGGCTTCCGGGTTGGCGGCGTCCGCATCGAGGTTGCGCAGCACCGAGCTGAATTCCACGTCACCCGGCACGCCCACGTCGGTGTCGGTGCGCCAGCTGTTGCCCACGCTCGGCCCGAACGTGTAGGAGGAGAAGGCGGAGTTTTCGAGTGTCGGGACTTCGCTTTCGTACTGGCCGGGCTGCAGGTAGTTGCACACCGACAGCAGCATCGGACGGTTGCTGGAGTTGTGCACGATCGCTTCATGGAGTTCCGCGTACGCGCTCGCCGGATCGAGGCGCTGCTGAATGCCCCCGCAGAAGTCCACCTTCACCGCGTCGAAGCCCCATTTGGCAAACGTGTTCACGTCCTGCTGGTAGTGGCCGTAGCTGCCCTGCCCCTGGCCGCCGCAGCCGTTCGTCCCCGCGTCGGTGTACAAGCCCACCTTCAGCCCCGCTTCGTGCAGCGTACGCGTCAGCCACGCCATCCCGTGCGGCCACTGTGTCGGGCTCACGGTGATTTCCCCCGCCGCGTTGCGGGCTCCCTGCCACCAGCCCACATCCAGCCACAGGTAGTTGTACCCGTCCTTGATCAACCCTTTCGTGCGCAGCTGGCTGGCCTGCTCGAGGACCGTCGCCTCGTTGTAGTGCGAGCCGAACGCGAAGTACGTGTCCCAACCCATGTACGGCGTCGGCGCCAGCACGCCCGTCGGCGTCGCCGCGCCACTGGCCTTGCTCGCGCTGGTGCGGCGCGCGGCCAGTGAGCGGGCGTGGTGGGCCTTCGTCGAGTGGGTGCTCCGCTTGGCGGTGTGCGCTTGTGCCGCGGGGGCAACCAGCAGTACGAGCGCCGCGATCGCCACACCGACGCGAGGCGTACCGACGGAAACCCTCATCGTCCGCGGTGGGTGGCCGTCTTGCGCGAAGACGCCTTGCCCGCGCTGGCTCCCAGCGTCACCGTGGCACTTCGCAGCTGGGCGCTGAGCGCGCCCACCACGGTGCCGCTCACCGACAGCTTTGCGCTGAGTTTGTGAAAGCTCTTGAGCAGCCGCCTGCCGGTTGCGTTCAGGGCGACAGTCACCGTGCCCCGTTGGCCTGGCGGCACGTGTGCCGTGACCGCGCCCACCGTCACCGTCTTGCGCGTGGTGCGTCGCGCGGCCACCGCGATCACGCGGCTCCCGCGCAGCGTCTCGAGCACCGTCAGGCGCAGCGTGATCGCGCAGCTCCCCGCCGCCTGTGCCGAGCAGGTAATGGTGACGCTCACGGTGCGACCAGCGACGCGCGGAGTCCCCACCTGAGTCTCTGAGATCGCACCCAGCCCGCCCGCCGGCACCGTCACGAACGCGCTCGTTGCGCTCGCGCTGCCGCCCGCGTTGGTGGCGCTCACGCGGCACTGCAGGTGGTGTGAGACGTCGGCGCTGCCCACCACGTAGGTCGAGCCACTCGCGCCGGAGATCGCCCTCGTGTTGCGCAGCCACGCGTAGCTCAGCGTCGCGCTGCTCGCGCCGCTGCCGCTCACGCCCGATTTGCAGGTCAGGCGCTGCCCGGGGGCTGGGAGCCCACTGATCGAGGGGTGCGGCTGCACCAGTGGCGGCGCGGTCGTCTTGAACGTGGCGCTAGCGGTTCTCGCTTCGCCGTTCGCGCTCGCCGCCACCAGTCGGTAGTCGTAGGTGACGTTCGGCGTCAACCCGGTCAGCGTCGCGCTCACCGGTTGGTTGGCGCTGCCCGCCGCGAGTGTGCTCGGACATGGCGCGCTCTGCCCGTACGTTTCGCTGGAGCCATATTCGAAACGGCAGCTCGTGAGGGTCGCGTCGTTGGTGTCCACCATGCCGGTGACCGTCGCCGTGGTTTCGGCCACCGCGCTCGGGGTGCTTGTGACGAGCACCGGCGGTGGGACCGTGGCCACGAAGACCTGACCCGCACCGCTCCCCAACCCTCCGGACACGGCTGCGCAAAGCCCGTCGGACTCACACGAGACCGCCGACAAGGGTGTCCCGGGGTCGATCCCCGCGAAAGTCCACGATGGCGCTGGCGCGGTGGGGTCGTCGCCGACGTAGCCATCTCCGTTGTTGGCAACCAGCACGCACAGTCCCGCCGCGGTGCAGGAGGCGCCCGTCGGAGCGCCGCCGAGCGAGCCGAGCGGGGTCGCGCTCCAGGTGGCGGTGGAGGCGCTGGGAAGGCCCGCGCTGGGATTCCCGCTCGCCAGCGCCGCCCCGGCTTCATCCACGGCCGCGCACACGCCGGCTGGTGCGGGGGCACACGAGATCGCGAGGAGGGGGGAGCTGTCGATCTGGCGAGAGGCCCACGACGAGCCCGTCGGTTCGCCGCTCACCAGGACGTCTCCCGTTTTGTCCACCGCGACGCACAGCGGGCCGGCCACACACGACACGGATGTCAAGGCGCCCGTGTCGATTTCCGCCTTCCTCCAGGTCGCGCCCGTGCCCCCGCCTTCGCCGGGGTTGGTGCTGATGAATGCGTTGCCGCTCCCATCCACTGCTACGCAGAGGGTATTGGAGGCGCAGGAGACGCCGGCGAACGCCCCCGCTCCGGCAATGTCCGCGGTATGCCACGTCGAGGAGCCGCCGACGGGGTTGGTGCTGATCGTCGCCTTGCCGCTCCCATCCACTGCTACGCAGAGGGTATTGGAGGCGCAGGAGACGCCGGTGAACGCCCCCGCTCCGGCAATTTCCGCGGTATGCCACGTCGAGGAGCCGCCAGAGGGGCTGGCGCTGACCAGCACGTGGCTCTTCCCGTCGACCGCCACGCACAGCGAGGACGAGGCGCACGAAACGCCCGTCAGTGCCGTTTCGTCGATCTTGGCCGCGCTCCAGCTCAGCGCCGGCGTTGCCTCGGCCGGCGTGGCGGCCACGCAAGCGAGCGCCACGGCGCACAGGGCCGCCACGGCCACGATTGCGGCGCGGACGGCGGCCAGCGCGGGCTCGCGGGGACGGTCCAAGTGCACGTCCACCCCTAACACCCGTTGCGGCTTGCGGTTGCGCATCGGCAGGGAAGATTGCCAGACCGGGTGGCCGACTCCGACTGTGCATACACTTGTCTGCCCGGGGCCGACGGCTGGGTTGAGTTTTGTCGCTCGTCCCGTCTATCAAATGCCCAATCTATATAGACGATTCCATAAACACAGCATCTACTCCCGGTTTCCTGTAGCTTCTGCGCTACATGCCACGCAAGCAAACAGTTGGACTGTCAGCGGCGAAGCCATGCTGGGACTCGTGATCGAGCAGCCCGACAGCGGCATGAGGCCACAGGGGTCGGCGCTCAGGGAGAGGTTGGCTTGAGCGAGCGGGGCGTGTCGCTCGGGCTGACCGCCGAGCAGGTGGCGAGCGTGATCGCCGCGGCGAGCGCCGCCGGCAGCGATAACGCCAACCTGCTGCCCGGGTTGGCGGCGCCGGGGCAGCTGACCAGATCGCCGCTGCTGGACGACCGCACCATGTCGCGGTCGTTGCTGTTCGGTCTGGTCGTTCTGATCGCATTTCCCGCCGACGGGAGCGATCGGGGCATCAAGGAAGTCGCCCAGGAGCTCGACCTACCGGCGTCGACCACCCATCGCTACGCGCACACGTTGCACGCGGTCGGCCTGCTCGAGCAAGATCCCGGCACGCGCCGCTACCGCCGCTCCACCTCGCTCGAGCCACGACAGGGTCGATGAGCAGATGCCGCGGCACCCCGTTGGATGTCGGCCAGCCGCAACGGGATGCGCATTGGGGTCCCCCGTCGATCAAGGTGCGCCGTTGGTGTCGCCGCCGTCGCCAACCAACGCGATGACAAAGCCGTCGTGGCCCTTTTCGCCGACCGTCTGGGTGGCAGTCGCGCTCACGCGAGGCTCGGCGGCGAGCAGGTCGTAGAAGCGACGCACCTCCTGCACGCCGCCCTCGCCGAGTCGCGGGTCGTAGCCGTCGGGGTCGAGGACCACGCCGGCGCGCACGACGTTGTCGCCGATGATCACGCTGCCGGGACGAGAGAGCTTCAGCGACCACTCCAGGTACCCCGGGTAGTTGCGCTTGTCCGCGTCGATGAAGATCAGGTCGAATGGCCCGGCGCCCTCGGCGTGCAGCTCGGACAGCGTCTGCAGCGCGGCGCCCACGCGCAGCTCCACCATCTCGCTCACGCCGGCCCGCTCCAGGTTCGCCGCCGCGACCTCGGCGTGGTGGGGGTCGAGCTCGAGCGTCACGATGCTCCCGCCCGACGGCAGCCCACGCGCCAGCCAGATCGTGCTGTAGCCGCCGAGGGTGCCCAGCTCGAGGATGCGGCGGGCACCATGAATACGCACCAGCAGCTCGAGCAGCTTGCCCTGCGCCGGGGTGACCGCGATCGGGGGAAGGCCCGCGGCCTCACAGGTCGCGAGGGCGGCATCGAGCGCCGCGTCCTCGGGGAGCAGGCGATCGCAGATGTAGCGATCCATTGCGGTCCACAGCTCTTGGGTCATGGCGAGGCGCTCCTGGTTCGTTGGAGTGACGCTCTATTATGCATCGCTACGTCCACACGGCTTGATAAGGAGCTGCTCTTTCGCGGTCAGGCCCTGGTTTTGGGCTCCTTGGCCCACGGAGCCGGCATCTGATCGAGCCTCCAGTTCGGCGGCAAGGCGCGGTTCGACGATCCGCGGACCGGCACGTAGGGTCCCGGGCCGGCCCTTTTGGCGGGTCCGCTCGGGGCGCTGAAGTATCCACGCCGTGCAATCGGGTACGTTCGCTGTGGCATGGAGCTCGAGCACGCAATCCGAACTAGGCGCACCCACAAGGTGTTCGCCCCACAGCCGGTGGCGCCGGAGCTGCTGCAACAGCTGTTCGAGCTCGCCCGCTGGGCTCCCAACCACCACCTCACCAACCCTTGGCGCTTCCGAGTGCTCGGCCCCCGCACGGTTGAGCGGCTCAAGGCGATCGCCGAGAACACCATCCCCGGTTCGGCGAGCAAGCTCGATCGCGCGCCGACCCTTGTTGTCGCATCGGTGTACACGCAGGGTGACAGCGCTCGCCAGAGGGAGGATCTGCTCGCCAGCGCGGTCGCCGCCTATCTGGTGCTGCTCGCCGCCCATGGGGCGGGGCTCGCCGGCTACTGGCGGACCCTGCCGTTCCTAGACTCGCCTGCCGGCCGGGAGGCGCTCCAACTGGACGCCCTCGAAACTCCAATTGGGCTACTCCACCTCGGCCGCCCTCGCCAAGATCGGCATGTGCCCGAGCGGGCACCAGTCGCCGATTTCGTGCGCTACCTGCCATAGGCGCTGTGGCGTCTCACCGATGTGAGACAGCGCAGCCCATGTCGTTATGTGCGGGTCTGGGCCGCGGCTACGGCCGCCTGCACGGTCGGGTAGAAGTGGGTGATCGCGGGGTTCTCGATGACGCTGCGGAGGATGTCTCGAACCTGCCCGATGTCGCAGGCTAGGAGCAGCTGTACCTCGCGCCGGTCCAGGTCTTCCGCGAGGGCCGCGAGCATCCGCGCGGCAGTGACGTCGATGAAGGGGATCGTCTCGGCGTCGAGGATCACGGCGGTGATGCCGTCGGCCGCGGCGAGGTGCATGATGCGGGTCCGGACGGCGTCGGCGTTGGCGAAGTACAGGCTGCTCTCGATCCGCAGTACGGCGACGTGCGACGGCAGTTCGTTGCCGGGATGGCGGTCGATGTCGCTGTAGCGGCCGTCGGGGCCCGGCTCGCGCCCCAGTGTCGCGATGTAGGGACGGGAGGCGCGGTAGATCAGCAGCAGCAGCGAGATGCCGATCCCGATGAACAGGCCGGGGAGGGTGTCGAAGACGGTGACGCCGAGGAGCGCCGCGACGGCGGCGATGAAATCCGGGCGCGAAGCGAACCCGAACTCGCGTCCGAGACGCTCGGTGTGGGCGCGGTAGAGCTCGATCAGCGCGCGGTAGTCCACCAGCTCGATCACCGCTGCGATCACGATCGCGGCGAGTGTGGCATCGGGGAGGTCTTCGAAGAGCCCCGTGAGCGCGAGCAGCGTGAGGATCGTCAGCGCCGCGACGATCAGCCCGGAGAGCTGGGTATGCGCGCCGGCGGCTCCGTTGACGGCGGTCTTTGAGAGGCTGCCGTTGACGACCATGCCGCTCGAGAGTCCGGCGGCGATGTTTGCGCCGCCGAGCCCGAGCAACTCGCGGTTGGCGTCGATCTCGTAGTGCTCACGCGCGGCGTAGGTCTTGGCCGCGCCGAGGCCCTCGGCAAACCCGACGAGCATCACCCCAATTCCCCCCGCGACGAGGGTCCCGAAGTCTTTCAGGTGGACGTTGGGGGTACCGAAACTCGGTAGGCCACTCTTGATCGGGCCGACGATCGAGACGCCATGCTCGTCCAGGTGAAAGAGCTTGACCGCGACGATGCCCAGCAGCACCGCGACCAACGATCCGGGCACGACCGGGGCGACACGCCGCAGCGCGAGGATGACCGCGAGCGACAGAGCGCCGACGAGCAGTGTGGTGGTCTGCGTGTCGCCCAAGTGGACGATGACGTGCCACAGCTGCTCGAAGAAGTCGCCGGTGCCCTTCTCGATCCCGAGCAGCTTGGGTACCTGGCCGATGATGATCGTCAGTGCAAGCCCGAGGATGAAGCCCTTGATCACCGGCTCGGAGATGAAGCTCGCGACGAATCCCAGGCGCAGAACGCCGGCCAGCAGCGCCGCCAGGCCGGTTGTGATCGCCAGCGCGGCGGTCATCGCCGTGAAGCGATCGCTGCCGACTGGCACAAGCGCCGCGACGGTCGCCGCCGACAGCGCGGCGGTGGCGGACATCGGACCGGCGATGAGTTGGCGTGAACTGCCGAGCGCGGCGTAGAGGATCAGCGCACCGGGTGCCGCGTACAGGCCGACGACGGGGGAGACCCCCGCGATCGAGGCGTAGGCGAGCGCCTCGGGGACAAGCACAGCCCAAACCGTCAACCCCGCGATCAAATCGCCGCGCAGCCATCCACGGCGGTAGTCCCGCGGGGAGGGGAACAGCCAGCTCAAGTGCTCTGCCTAACCGGAGCGTCGAGTCCGTGGCGGTGGCGGTCCTGGAATCATGTGCCGGCGTCCGCGAATACGGTCGCCCAGTCGTGCTTGATGCTGACCACGGTCCAACCTTCCGCGCCGGCACGTTCGAGCGATTGCTCAGCGCCGGCCGTGTAGTCGAACTCGCGCTCGGGGTCGTCGTGGAGCACGAGCAGGCGCAGGCCGGGACCGGAGGGCCCGCCGGCGTGGTGGAGCATTGGGATGTCGCCGTTTGAGTTGCCACCGGCCACGATTGGGCGGCGGCCGACCCGGTTCCAGATCTTCACCGGCTTGGCGGGGCCGTCGTCGAACACGTCGAGCTCGGCCAGGTAGACGAGGCTCCCGCCCGACTCGTCCTCCTGGTAGCGCAGAGCCGTGGAGCTGCCGATCACGCGCTCGGAGGGGATGCCGTACATCTCCTCGGTGATCGGGCGCATGAAATCTCTATCGCCGCCCGAGGCGATGTACGTGGTGAAGCGGTGCTCCTCGAGGTAGCGCAACAGCTCGATCATCGGCAGGTAGCCGCAGTCGCGGAAGCTGCGCCCGCTCGTCGGGTGGCGCCCGTCGCGCAGAAAGGCCTCGGCCGCTGTCGCGTAGTCCTCGACCGTCATGCCGGCGAACGCGCCAACGATGCCGCCCATCAGCACCTTCACGTCGCTGTCATCGCCGTGGTAGTGCTTGGTGATGACCGCCCCCAGCCACGCGAAGTCACGCTGGCACGCGGCCTTCCAGGGCTGGCGCTCGCGCAGCGTCGCGTCCTGCTCGGCCATCTCGGCAAGCCGCGTGAGGATGAACCCGAGCTCGATCGGCATCGGCTTCTCGCACCACAGCGTGCCGTCGTTGTCGAACACTGCCACCCGCTCGGACGGTGGCAGGTAGTCGGCGCTGCCCTCGCGTGTGACGCGCTGCACGAACTCGACGATCGCCTGTCGCGTCGGCGTGTCGTTCCAGGACCGCAGCGTCTCGCTCACCGTCACCTCCCGTTGCGGGCTTCGCGATCGAGCTGTGCGCCGTGGGTCATTGGTTCCTGAGCAGCGTCTCTGCTTCGCGCTCGAGATCGACGTAGGGCTCGCCGCTGACGTCGATCGCGACTCGATTGATCCTCCCCCCGGTGAAGCGGTATGGGGGCGCGCCCGGATAGTCGTTTGTGAGCGGATCGCCCGCGTGGCGCCCGACGTACAGGCCCGCGCCCGCTACCGCGAACGCCCCCAGCTGGGTTTTGAGTGGCCCCTCGCCCACCTTCTTGTCTGCGTGATAGAGCGTGAGCGTGCCAGCGGCGCAACCGGGCTCCTGGGCTTCCTTCTCAAACGACGCGGACAGGATCAGGTTCTCGCCTGTGGGCAGGTCCTCCGAGCCGACGATCAGCTGCTCGGTGATGCCGACGAAGCTGTTGACGTAGTGCAGCCTGTTGTCCTTGACATACAGCGCGTGGCCGCCGAAGCGCGAGCCGATCGCAAACAGCACGCCCTGCGCGCCTGGTGCGGGTATGTCGAGAAGCGCGCCGATCACGAACGAGCGGTTGCGCGTATTGACTGCCTGCCACTCGCTGACGGCCGCCGCGTCCGGGTAGTACACGTACCGTTCGCGCGGCGCCGCGAGCTGCGGTCGGGGCGTCATCAGGATTTCGACGGGTGAGCGATCGTCGAGCGGGAACGCCCCGTTTGCGCCTGCCTCCGCGAACCAGATGTTGACGAGCTCCCTGAGCTTGTCCGGCTGGGCGGCGGCAAGGTCGTTCAGCTCCGAGCGATCAACGTCGGTGTGGTAGAGCTCCCAGTCGTCGGCGTTGAAATCGCTCCAGCCGGCCATCGTGGGGTGTGTCGTCACCGCCTTCCAGCCTTCATGCCAGATCGAGCGCGAGCCAAGCATCGAGTAGAACTGTGTCCGGCGGTTCGACTTGGCGGAGGCGTCATCGACGCTGTCGAGCATGCTGACCCCGTCGAACGGCGTCTGCACGTGACCCTTGACGGACTCGGGAGCGCTGACGCCGAGCGCGTCGAGGATCGTCGGGACGAGATCGATCGCGTGGTAGTACTGCGCACGCAGCTCGCCGCGCGCCTTCGTCCCAGCCGGCCAGGAGATGACGCACGGGTCAGACGTTCCCCCGTTGAACTCGTAGCGCTTCCACATCTTGAACGGCGTGTTGAATGCCATCGCCCAGCCGGTCGGGTAGTGGTTGTAGGTCTTCGTGCCGCCGAGGTCGTCGATCTGGGCGAGGTTCGCCGCCAGGTCGTCGGGGACCCCGTTGGCGAACTTCATCTCGTTGACCGAGCCGTTCGGGCCGCCCTCGCCGCTGGCGCCGTTGTCCGACACGACCACCACCAGGGTGTTCTCGAGCAGATCGCTCTGCTCGAGGTAGTCGAGCACGCGCCCGAGCTCGTGGTCGGCGTGGCCGAGAAAGCCCGCGTATACCTCGGCCATCCGCGCGAACAGCCGCTGCTCCTCGTCGTTCAGCGAGTCCCAGGGCCGCGTCGTGTCGATCTCGGGGAACGGCTTGCCATCGGCGCTGGAGCGCGTCTCGGGTGTGCCAAGCGGATTGAGCGGCGGCAGCTCCGTGTCGGGCGGCACGATGCCGAGCTCCTTCTGGCGCGCGAGCGTCTGTTCGCGCATCGCCTCATAGCCCGCGTCGAAGCGCCCCTTGTACTTCTCGATCCACTCCTTCGGCGCGTGGTGCGGGGCGTGGCAGGCGCCCGGCGCGTAGTACAGGAAGAACGGCTTCTCGGGTGCAACGGCCTTGGCATCCTTGAGGAACTCGAGCGCCTTGTCGGTGAGGTCCTCGGTCAGGTGATAGCCCTCCTCGGGAGTCCTCGGCTGATCGACCGGATGGTTGTCGTGAACCAGATCCGGATACCACTGGTTGGTCTCGGCGCCGAGGAACCCGTACCAGCGCTCGAAGCCGCGGCCGCTCGGCCAGTTGCGACGCGTTGAAGCAAGGTTCATCTCATCGGTCGGGCACAGATGCCACTTACCCACCATGAACGTGTTCCACCCCTGCTCGCCGAGGACCTCCGGAAGCATCCCGTTCTCCGGCGGCACCGTGCCGCTCGCGTTGGGAAAGCCGATCGCCGCCTCGGTGATGCACGCCATGCTGTTGCGCGTGTGATTGCGCCCCGTCAGCAAGCACGAGCGCGTCGGCGAGCACAGCGCCGTCGTGTGCCACTGCGTGTAACGCACACCGCGCGAGGCGATCTTGTCGATGTTCGGCGTCTCGATTGGCCCGCCGTAACAGCTCATCGCCGCGAACCCGACGTCGTCGAGCACGACATAGAGCACGTTCGGTGCACCGTCGGGCGCTTTGGGGGGCTCGAACGGAGTCCAATCCGCTTCGGAGTCGCGTATGTCGACGTTTACGACGCCACTGAATGGCCTGGCCATGGACTCACTCTCCTTCGAGCTCTCGGGTTGAACGGTCTATCCCGAAAAATGGGCGGACCGACACGGAACACGGGTACACCACGGAGCCCTGTTGCTCGAGCGCTCGCGAGACGCGGGGCCACAGCTGAGAAGCCTGGGCCCGTGCGGGGTGAGCAGGCATCACCCGACTGGGGTGAGAGCACCGCCGGCGCCGGTGAGCACAACCCGTCAGCCTCTACCATCCGGTGAGGGATGAACCGCGAGGACATGATCCAGATCCCGGCGGGCAGTTTCCGGATGGGCTCGACCGACTTCTACCCCGAAGAGGCGCCGGTCCGCGAGGTGGCGGTCGACGGCTTCGCGATCGACCGCGGGCCGGTGACAGTCGCTCAGTTCGCTCGCTTCGTCGAGGAAATGGGGTACCTCACCCTCGCCGAGCGTCCCCCCGATACCGCTCAGTATCCCGACGCCGATCCCTCGCTGCTGCGCAAGGGATCGGCCGTCTTTCATCCCACACCCGGCCCCGTGCCGCTGCGCGATCCGACCCGCTGGTGGGCCTACGTGCCCGGCGCGAGCTGGCGCGCGCCCTGGGGGCCGGACAGCGAGAACTCCCAGCGAGCCGACCATCCCGTCACGCACATCGCCTACGAGGACGCCGAGGCTTATGCACACTGGGCCGGCAAGGAGCTGCCCACCGAGGCCGAGTGGGAGTACGCAGCACGCGGCGGTCTCGCCGGCGCGATCTTCGCCTGGGGCGATCGAGAGCGACCCGCTGGGGAGCTGATGGCCAACGTCTGGCAGGGCGAGTTCCCCTGGCGCAATACCGGCGCCAAGCGCTGGCGCGGAACCTCGCCGGTGGGTCTGTTCCCCGCCAACGGCTTCGGGCTGTACGACGTCACCGGCAACGTTTGGGAGTGGACCAGCGACTTCTACGCGACCCGCGGCGCGGGTTCGGAGAGCACCCAGCGCGCATGCTGTGGACCGCCTGCTGACCCGCGCGTCGCGACTCTCGATCAAGGCTACGACCGCGGGCGCCCCGGCGCGCACATTCCACGGCGCGTGATCAAGGGCGGCTCACACCTCTGCGCCCCAAGTTACTGTCTGCGCTACCGCCCGGCCGCCAGACAGCCCGAGGCGATCGACACCAGCACCAGCCACATCGGCTTCCGCTGTGTCAGCCGCTGCGACGCCTGACCAACCGGCACGGCCCGCTCGAGCACGCGAGAACTGCGCTACGTCGAAGCGATCACACAGGACAGCCGAGGGCACACACAAGGTGGGGGAGTGGAGGGCGTGTTTGGTCAGCGCCGCTCGCTGTCGAACATCGCCAGCGCGTGGACGCCAGCGGGGTGGGCGCGCAATTCGTTGACGACCTCGGCGGCGTACGCGGGCAGTTCGGCGGGCTGTGGAAGCCGCACGCCGTAGCCGGATGGCATCAGCATCGGTGCGGCCAGTGCTGAAAATGTCAGATCGGCGGCGGTGAACTGCTCGCCGCACAGGTAGGGGCGGCCATCTGCCAGGCGCGCGCCGACCTCCTCGAACGTGGCTCGCACCTCGGCCTCGGACTTGACGGCGGTGGCGGACGTGACGTCGAGGACACGCGCCACGATCGCGATCAACACCGGGTAGCCAAATCGCAGGCTCGCTCGCTCCCAGGCCGGCACCCCGGTGCAGCCGTAGGCAAGGGCAAGATCGCGACGCTCGCGCAGCTGCTGATACATCCAACACCGCGAGTGCGGGCCCAGGCGGGCGTTGAAGTCGGCCTCGAACAGCCGCACCTCGGCCGCCCGGTTGGGATCGCTCGGATACAGCTTGCGACCCAGCGGTGCCCGTGCGTCGGCCCAGGCGAGGATCTCGCCGGAATCCGCCAAGACGCCGTCGGCGCATACGAACACCGGCACAGTGAGGCCACCGCCGGCGCGCAGCGTGGCGGCGCGGTGAATCGCCTGAACGTGCGGTCGCTCCCGGTACGCCACGCTTGCGCGCTCGAGCGCCCACCGTGCCTTCTCGCAGTAGTGGCTGATCGGGATCGTCAGGAGCACGTTGCCGGTTTGCGTACTGCGCATAGTCCCGACCAGCCTACTCCGCGGCAGCCTTCTCGCGGGGCCATACGAGCACGGGGCCGCGGGCGCTGAGGGAGACCTCCGAGCCGCAGGAGTGCCGGACATCCCCGGGGGTACGCACGATCAGCGACCGGTCGCTCGCCGAGCTCCTCTGCGTGATCTGCACGTGCAGGACGGCGTCGTGCCCGTGGTAGCCGGACCTGACGATCCGTCCGCTGAGAGCACCTCCGTCGCCCGCGGGGTGCAGGAGGATCTGCTCGGGGCGGATCAGGATGGTGACCGGGCACGGGGTCGGCAACGACTCGTCGCGCCACTGGGCTGGGAGCTTCCCGAGCGGCGTGTCGACAAGGCTGCCATCGAAAACGCCGTCGATCAGATTGGCCTCGCCGACGAAGTGGGCCAGCGCGCCGTCGACGGGCTCGGTGTAAAGGGCCTGCGGGGTGGCGTGCTGGACGATCTTGCCGTCCCTCAGGACGGCGACGAGGTCGGCGAGCGACAGCGCCTCGTCCTGGTCGTGGGTCACAAGCAGCGTCGTGGTCTGCGATTCTCGGAGGATCCGTTGAACCTCCTCGCGCACGCTCGAGCGCAGGTGCGCGTCGAGGGAGGCGAACGGCTCGTCGAGGAGCACAATCTCGGGTTTGATGGCGAGCGCCCGAGCCAGGGCGACGCGCTGCTGCTGGCCGCCGGAGAGCTGGTGGGGGAAGCGTCGTGCCAGGTCGGTAAGCCCGACGAGCTCGAGCAGGTTGTCCGCTCCTCGACGTCGCGCTGCACGGGGGAGTCCGAAGGCGACGTTCCCCGCGACCGTGAGATGGGGAAAGAGGCTGCCCTCCTGGGGGACGTAGCCGATCCGGCGGTGCTCGGGATGCACGTGCGTATCCTCGGCGTCGACGACCTGCTCGCCGAGCGTGACGGTCCCTCGATCTGGTATTTGAAAGCCGGCCAGCAGCCGCAGAAGCGTCGTCTTGCCGCTGCCAGAGGATCCGAGAATCGCCGTGAAGGACCCGGCTGGCACCACCAGATCCAGGCCGGACAGGACCGCGTTGGTGCCAAAGCTCTTGTGCAGGTCACTGACGGCAAGACCGCTCATCTCGCCACCGCCGCTCGGGAGGGAAGGCGGTCGAAGAAGCGCCCGAGCACGTAGCTCGGCAGGGCGGCGATCGCGATGATCGCCAGCGCAAACGGCGCGGCCTGCCCGTAGGCGAGGTTCTGCTGGTAGGCCCAGAACTGGGTGGCGAGCGTCTGCACGCCGGTTGGGATCAGGATCAGCGTGGCGGTGAGCTCGGTGACGGCCGAGAGGAACACGAGGCTGAAGGCGGCGGCCAGGCCGGGCGCGACGAGCGGGAGCGTGACTCGCCACAAAACTGAGAACCGTCGCTGGCCGAGTGAGCGGGCGATCTCCTCCAGGGCGGGCGGCGCCTGTGCGACCGAGGCCCGCACGCCGATGAGTGCCAGCGGGAAGAACAGGATCGCGTAGGCGAGCACCAGCAGCGGAGCGCTCTGGTAGAGAAACCCGTTGGCGTAGCGCTCGGTGAAGTAAGAGAGCGCGAGCGCAATCACCAGACCCGGCATCGCGAGCACGAGATAGGTGCTGCGCTCCAGCAGCTGGTAGGCCCGTTCACGGTGGCGGACGGCGAGCAGCGCCACGGGGAGAGCCATCAGGGTGGCCAGAGCGGCGGCGAGGCCGCTGTAGAGGGCGGTGTGCCAGGCCGCGTCCAGGAGCGAGACCCCGGTAAGGGAGGGATGTCCCGCCTCGAGCATCCAGTAGACGGAGGCCCCAACCGGGACGCCGAGCGCCAGCGCGACGAGCACGAGGAAGCCGACGAGCACCGGGATCCTCGCGCGTCCCAGCCGCCGCGGTGCGGCGACCCGCTGGGCGAGGGGACCCGACCGGCTGACACGTCCCCGACCCCGTGCCAGTCCCTCGCCGGAGAGGACCACCAGGCTGAGCAGCACGAGCACGAGCGAGAGCGCCGAGGCCGTCGGTACGTTGAAGGAGACGTTGAACTCGGTGAAGATCTCGGTCGTGAACGTCTGGTAGCCCAGGATCTCAAACGCGCCGTACTCGGCGAGCAGCACGAGCGTCACGAGCAGGCAGCCACCGAGGATCGCCCCCCGGGCCTGGCCGAGCGTGATCCGCCAGAACGTTCGCAGGCGTCCGGCGCCGAGGCTGCGAGCCACCTCCTCCTGGCCGGGGTCGGCGTTGCGGAAGCTGGCGGCAACCGGCAGGTACACGAGCGGATACACCGCCAGGGTCATCACCAGCACCGCGCCGCGAAACCCATGCACCCAGGTGCTGAGCGAGGACCAGCCGAAGCTCACCACGAAGTCGGGGATCGCCAAGGGCACGACCACGAGCACCGCCCAGACCCGGCGGCCCGGCAGGTCGGTCCGCTCCACGAACCACGCCGCCGCGGTGCCGATCACGGCGCAGAGCGCGGTGACGAGCACGGTGAGCCGAACCGTGTTCCACAGCAGGGTGGCCGTGAGCGGGCGAAAGACAAGCCTCAGGATCGTCGAGATCCCGGCGCCGTGCGCCTCGAACAGCAGGAACGCGAGCGGCAGCACGAGGACGACCGCCACGGCGCTGCTCGCGGCGAGCAGCCCCCAGGGTCGGCGAGCCCGACGGACCGCCACGATCCCGCGGGAAGCACTCGTCGCTTGCTGGCTCACAGCAGTTCGGCCCTGCGCAGCAGTGCGATCGCTGTCGACCCGTCGCCGAGCCGCGGGATCGTGATCGAGTTGGGCTGCAACTGGTCGAAAGGTGTCTCGGGTGCGGCCGTCGTGACGCCGGCAGCGATCGGGTACTCGAAGCTGATCGAGTGGGCGATGATCTCCTGGCCTTGCCTGCTCACGAGGAAGGCCAGGAACTTCTGAGCGGCCGCCTTTTGTGTTGAGGACTTCAGGATCCCCGCGCTGGAGACATCAAGCACGTAGCCGGGGTCGCGGGGGGCGAAGTAGGCGATCTTGGAGTGCACGTTTTCCGCGCCGAGCTCGGCGCGCATGCGGTACCAGTAGTACTGGTTGACCACACCGAATGCGACCGTGCCGCGGTTGACCTCGTCGGCGATGGTCTCGTTGTCGGGGTAGATGTTGCTACCGGCATTCGCCTTAATCGCTTCGAGCCATTTGAGCGCGGCGGCCTGTCCGTAGGTGCGTGCGACGGAGGTGACGATTGGTTGGAAGTCGGTCTCGCCCGCCGCGAAGGCGAGTTTGCCCTTGTACCTTGGTTCGGCGAGCTGCATGACCTTGCTCGGGAGCTGACTTGCGCTGATCAAACTCGGGTTGTAGATCAGCACGCTGACCCGCGCCGAGACACCGAGCCAGTCGCCCTGTGGCGAGTTGTACCTGCTCGGAGTGTGCGCAAGGGTGGATGGGTCGACCGGCGCGAGCAGGCCCTTGCCCTGCAAGTACTCCAGGGCGGGAGAGTTCTCGGTGTAGACGACATCCGCCGGCGAGTTGGATCCCTCGGTGACGATCTCGTCCGTCAGGGTGTCCTCGTCGTCGCTGCGCACGTTCACCGTGATCCCGGTCGTCTTTTCAAAGCCGGCGACGAGCGAATCGGTCGTCTGCTCGTGCTGGCCGTTGTAGAGAGTGATCGACTGCCCCGACCCCGACGTCCCGCAACCAGCAAGCAAACAGGCGGCGATGACAGACGCCGCGGCGAGGAAGGCCACCCGACGCGTTCTCTTCACGGAGGGTGTCCACATCACGATGCGGCCTCTGGGCAGATGACGTCGATCGCCTTGCTCGCCGAGGCCACGGCGTGCGTGGCCTGGCTCGCGCCGTTGCTTGAGGAGAACGCCTCATAGGCCGACGCCAGCGTGGCGATCGCCCGGCGCAGCGTTCCTTCGGAGGTGCGGATCTGGCGCAGCGGGAGGATCTGGGCCTGCGCGTGGCCGACCGGGTCGGCTTCCGGGTCGGGGCCGTCGCTGAGCACTGCTTCGACCTGCTTGCACGTTCGCGCCACCGTGGCGCTCGAGGACGAGGAAGAAGATCCGCAGGCGCCGAGCAGCGCAGCCAGTGGGAGCAGCACAACCACCCCAACCACAGTCAATCGAGACCACCCCTGTGACAGCTCTACGGCAACGGCTTTCTCTTGCGGCATGTGGTCCTCCAAGGAACGCGCTCGCGGGTCTCCCGGATTTGGGCGGGCGCAACCCTACCATAATTTAGGGCACCCTAATTAGGGCTACCTAATACATGCGGGCGGTGGCGAACGCCCGAAGCGTACTCGGGGGTGACGGAGACCGCCGGAAGGCTAGGTCAAATCTCATCTGCCCGAGCCCGCGGTAACGGCTCTCAGCTCGTCAAGCGACTCTCGGATGAGTCGCGGCAACTCCTGCCGGTTGGTCTCGCCGACATAGCGTTGAAACGCGACCTTGAAGACGGCGATCCCTGCCTCGGCGGTCAAACTCGCGACCGGGTCCTCGACGCCGCGCCGGCGCAACGCCTCGGCGAGCGCGGCAGCGAGTGACGCGAGCTTGATCAGCTCACGCTCTCGAAGCTCTGCGCTGGAAGCGATGATCGCCTGGCGTTGGCGCGCGAGCTCCCCTCCCTCCTGGATGAGAGCGCCGGCGGCCTCGAGGCCCGCGGCTGCCGCGTCGATCGGCGCCAGCGACCCGGGCGCTTTGGCGACCGTGCTTACCAGCAACTCCTGCAGCGCGTCCGCGCCCGCGAACAGGACCTCGCGCTTGTCGGCGAAGTGCCGGAAGAACGTCCGCTCTGTCAGTCCCGCCCGCTCGGCGATCTCCGCCACCGTCGTCTGCTCGAACCCGCGCTCGCCATAGAGCGCGAAGGCCGCCTGCATGAGCCGGCCGCGCGCGTTTGGCTCCCATCGACCCATGCCACAATCCTATTCGACGGCAGCGGCTGACATGGGTGCTATCTTGATGGCAGTCACTGTCATCGATCGTTTGGAGGTCTTCTCATGCGCGTATTCGTCACCGGTGCGTCCGGCTGGATCGGCTCTGCCGTCGTTCCCGAGCTCCTCGGCACGGGCCATCAGGTCATCGGGCTCGCGCGCTCGGATGCCTCAGCCGACGCCCTCACCGCCGCCGGGGTAGAGGTGCACCGCGGCGATCTCGATGATCTCGACACTCTGCGCGACGCCGCTGCCGCGTCGGATGGCGTGATCCATCTCGCGTTCAAGCACGAGCTTGCGTTCTCGGGTGAATTCCAGGCCGCCGCCGACGCGGATCGCCGCGCCGTCGAGACGTTCGGCGAGGTGCTCGCGGGCTCCGACCGACCGCTCCTGATCGCCTCGGGGCTGCTCGGGCTGGCACCGGGGCGCGTGGTGACCGAGCAGGAGGGGCATGACTCCCACGCCGCCGTTGCGGCTTTCGGCGACGGTCCGCGGGCCCGATGGGAAACCGCCGAGCTCACACTGTCCCTCGCCTCCCGCGGCGTCCGCTCGTCGATCGTGCGACTCCCTCCGACGAATCACGGCGACGGAGATAACGGCTTCATCGCGACCCTCGTCGGCATCGCCCGCGAGCAGGGCGTCTCGGGGTACATCGGCGACGGGACCAACCGCTGGCCCGCCGTTCACCGCCTCGACTCCGCGCACCTCTTTCGCCTCGCGCTGGAAGAGGCACCGGCGGGGACTACGCTGCACGCGGTCGCCGACGAGGGCGTGCCGGTCAGGGAGATCGCCGAGGTCATCGGGCGGCATCTGGACATCCCCGTCGTATCCGTCTCTGCGAAGGACGCGGGGGAGCACTTCACTTGGCTGGGGGCGTTCCTTGGGCTCGACGCTCCGGCTTCCAGTACGTGGACACGGGAGCTGCTGGGGTGGCAGCCGACCCACCCCGGGCTCACCGCAGACCTCGACCAAGGGCATTATTTCCAGCCCGCACGTCCCGCGGCCGCTTGATCGAGCCGCGGAGCCGAGTCCCCGGTTGGCTAGCCTTTGTCGTGTGCAGACGGACAGCTCGGCCACAGCTCACTTCGCGCGTAAGCGCCCTGGCTGGTTCACCAGCCATCTGTTCAATCCGGCCGTGGCCGGTCTGACCCGCCTCGGCATCAGCCTGTTTGGCTCGCGTGTGCTGGAGGTGACGGGGCGGACCTCCGGTAAGCCGCGTCGTACTCCGGTGAATCTCCTCACATTTGAGGGTGAGCGTTACCTCGTCGCACCGCGTGGGGATACGCAATGGGTTCGCAACCTGCGAGCCAGCGGGGAGGGCCGGCTGTTGGTTGGTTCGCACAGCGAGCATTTCGCCGCTGTCGAGCTTACGGATGACGAGAAGCCACCCATCCTGCGCGCCTACCTAAAGCGCTGGAAGTTTGAGGTCGGTGTGTTCTTCGACGGCGTTGCGCCAGATTCCTCGGCTGAGGAGTTGCGAGGCGCCGCGCCCAAGCATCCGGTGTTCCGGTTGCACTAGAAGACCGATTTCCGTTCGAGCGGGCATCATGCGGGCATGACCGAAGGCCAGCGGATCGTCGAGCATCCCTCGTCAGCGGCGATCTTCTTGGTGCTCATTGTCGCGCCAGGGGCGCACGGCGCCGTCCGCGAGGTGCTTGCCGATGTCGGCGGGATCCGCCGCGCAGTGGGCTTCCGCGTTCCTGAGGCCCGTTTGAGCTGCGTGGTCGCGATTGGGTCGGATCTGTGGGACCGGATGTATGGTGCCCCGCGTCCCGCGCAGCTGCATCCGCTGCCTACGTTCGCCGGGCCGGTGCACGTCGCGCCGAGCACTCCCGGCGACCTGCTGCTGCACATCCGCGCGCAGCGGATGGATCTCTGCTTCGAGCTCGCCCAGCGCCTTACCGAGGCGCTGGGCGACACGGTGACCGTCATCGACGAGGTCCACGGCTTCCGGTCCTTTGACGAGCGCGATCTGCTCGGGTTCGTTGACGGAACCGAGAATCCCGAGGGCGAGGCGGCGACCGCCGCCGCGTTCGTTGGTGACGCCGAGCCGGCCTTCACCGGCGGCAGCTATGTGCTGGTGCAGAAGTATCTGCACGACCTCGCCGGCTGGGACGGACTGCCGGTGGAGATGCAGGAGCGGGCGGTCGGACGGACCAAGCTCAGCAACATCGAGCTCGACGACGACGTCAAGCCGGTCAACTCCCACGTGGCGCTGACCACGATCGTCGACCCCGACGGGACCGAGCAGGACATCATGCGCTTCAACATGCCGTTCGGCACCGTCGGCACGCGCGAGTTCGGCACCTACTTCATCGGCTACGCCTCCTCCGCGGACGTCCTCGAGCGGATGCTCACCAACATGTTCCTTGGCACTGCGCAGGCGGCCCACGACCGGATCCTGGACTTCTCCACCGCGGTGACCGGAAATCTCTTCTTCGCGCCGACCGTCGAGGTGCTCGAGGATCCGCCGCAGGCCGGAGCGTCACCGCCATTCCCCGCCCAACCGGCGCCGGAATCAGACGACAGCTCTCTGGCAATCGGCAGCCTCCACGACATCGCCGGCCAGTAACCCCGCTTGCTAGGAGACCGTCTTCGCTGTCAGGCGCGAGGCGAGTCGCGTCATCGTGGTTGGTTGCGCACTCTGAGAAGGAGCGAAGCGATCTTGTCGATGACTGTGAACACAGCCGGTAGTGGGAGCGTCAGCACCCGGACCACCGGCCCACGAAGTCGCCCGCGCTTGGCGGCCACCGGTGGGCCGACTGCCTTTGCGAACACCGCGACGCTCACCAGAGGCCGGATCATGACCTTGATCTCACAGACCTTGCCGTGCTTGTCGGAGCGGATGAAGTCGACACCTTCGATGCCTTCGCCGCCTCCGATCTCCGCGTGCCACGAGAACACACTCAAATCGCCGTCAGTAAGATAGACCGGGTGGTCGACCTCGTTCTCGACGGAGACGGGGCACGGTGACGCTGACCCTGCACGAGCATCCGTTCGCTTCCTACTGTTGGAAGGCGCTCATCGCGCTGTACGAGCGCGACCTGCCCTTCGAGGCGCACCTCGTCGGTGACGACTCCGACCGCGCACGGCTCGCTGAGTTGTGGCCGATGGCCAGCATCCCCGTGCTCGTCGACGGCCGGGCGGGAATCACGCTGCCCGAGTCGACCCTGATCGTCGAGTATCTCGACCGGCTGGGCGACGCGCCTGCGCTGATACCCACAGATCCGGCGGCGGCGCTGCAGGCGCGGCTCTGGGACCGCGTGATCGACGGACATGTCATGACGCCGATGCAGAAGATCGTCGGCGACAGCCTGCGGCCGGAGGGCCGCGGCGATCCGGACGGAGTCACGCAGGCACGGACTGCGCTCGACCAAGCGTATGCCCTGTTGGACGAGCACCTCACTGGCGGCGGCTGGGCCGCGGGAGCGGCGTTCACCCTGGCCGACTGCGCCGCCGCGCCCTCGCTGTTCTACGCGCGCGTCGTGCACCGCTGGGACGAAGAGCGCCTCGCCAACCTGACGCGCTACTTCACAAAGCTGACAGTGCGTCCGTCCGTCGCGCGCGTCATCGATGAGGCACGCGAGTACCGCCACGTCTTCCCGTTGCCGTGGCCCGACTACGCGGCGTAGCGACTACGGCGCGGCACGCGACTTCAGGCTGCTGAGCGATAACTCTGGACCCTCGCGGGGCGCTTATGCCTGTGCGGCCTTCAGCTCTTGCTCGAGCTCCTTCGCGTCTGCGGCGACTTGACGCTCAGTGCTCTTCTGCGCCCGTGCGAGGGCCTTGTCGAGCTGCTCCTGCAGGCGGGACTTGCCGACCACGATCAGCGCTGCCTGTCCCTCGTCGAGCAGCTCTCCCAGCTCCTTGACGTCGTGGCGGGACATCCCGCGAAACATGTGCCCGAGCACACCGCCGCCGACGCCGCCCACGACCGCCGCGCCGATAATCGAGGGCGGGAACAGGATGCCCACGACGGCGCCGACGGCCAGGCCCGTCCAGGCGCCATGCTGGGTCGGCTTCTCGTGCTTCATCACGTGGACCTTGCCCTCGGCATCCTTCGACACGAGCGCGACGTCGTACGTGCCGACCAGATCCGCGGCGTGCAGATCCAACAGCGTCTCGTAATCTGCCTCGGCGTCCCGCAGGTCGGAGTAGGACGCCGCGTAGACGAACACTGGGTTATCGCTCATCGTTCATCTCCTCCAGTTGGTTTGTCTCAGGCCGAGCTTGAACCCTAGGTGATCGCGCCGGGTTGCGAGCATGGCACGGCAAGCTAGAAGTGGCGAGAATGAGCGCACATCACCCGAGAAGGGTGAGAGCCACTCGGGCGACTCACTCGCCCGCAAGCGAGGTCATGCCGGTTTCTGATGGCGAATAGGCCATCTGGCCGATGTAGTCCGCCCGACGGCGCGCCAGGCTTGCGATGATGGACGAGGCGATCATGATTCCCGTGGGCGGCGTTGACCCGGATGCGGTGGCGATCGTCCCAACTGGGACGGTGACGTTCTTGCTGACCGATGTCGAGCGCTCGACCTTGTTGTGGGAGGAGTGGGGCGAGGTGATGGCGCGGGTGATGGCGCGCTGTCACGATCTGCTCGCCGAGGCCGTGCAGGCGCGTGGGGGGGTGCGTCCGGAGGAGCAGGGTGAGGGCGACAGCGCGGTCGGGGTGTTCGTGCGAGCGTCGGATGCGGTCGCGTGCGCACTCGATTTGCAGCGGGCGTTGAGCAGTGAGCCGTGGCCCGAGGGTATGGATGTTCGCGTGCGCGTGGCGTTGCACACGGGGGAGGCGGTGCTGCGCGATGCGCGCAACTACACGGGGGCGTCGATTCATCGCTGTGCTCGGTTGCGGGCGATCGGGTACGGCGGTCAGACGCTGCTGTCGCGCTCGACGTACGCGTTGGTGGCGGACAGCCTGCCCGACGGGGTGAGCGTGCGTGACCTCGGTTTGCATCGGCTGCGCGACTTGGCGCGAGCGGAGCAGGTCTACCAGCTGTGCCATGCCAATCTGCCTGAGGACTTTGGCGCGCTGCGCTCGCTCTCGGCCTTTCTGAACAACCTGCCGCTGCAGATCTCGACCTTCGTCGGCCGCGAGGCCGAGATCGCGGAGGTTCGCGAGCTGCTCAGCCGATCGCGCCTGCTCACTCTGACCGGCGCGGGCGGGTGCGGGAAGACACGGCTGGCGTTGCAGGTGGCTGCCGAGGTGCTCGACGATCACCCCGATGGTGTGTGGTGGGTGGATCTGGCGCCGATCAGCGATGCGGCGCTGGTGGCCAGCGAGGTTGCGGCCACGCTTTCGATCCGCGAGCTCCCGTCGCAGCCGGTGATCGACACGTTGAAGGCGCAGCTCGCCGAGCGCCGGTTGTTGATCGGACTCGACAACTGCGAGCACCTGCTCCAGGCGTGCGCCGAGTTGGCGGCGACGCTGCTCGAGGCGTGTCCCGGTGTTGTGATTCTCGCGACCAGCCGCGAGTCGGTGGGGGTCGAGGGAGAGCAGAGCTGGCGGGTGCCCTCGCTGCAGGTTCCGGAAGCCGAGCTGGCCCGGGGCGCGCTCGCGGGAGCCGAGGCGGTCCAGCTGTTCTGCGATCGGGCGCGACATGCGCGACCAAATTTCCGTTTGGTGGATGCGAACGCGCAGGCGGTGGCGACGATCTGTCGGCGCCTGGACGGAATCCCGTTGGCGATCGAGCTGGCGGCCGCACGCGTGCGGCTGCTCACGCCGCAGGAGATCGCCGACGCGATGCGCGAGCGGTTCGTGCTGCTGACGGGGGGCTCGCGCACAGCGATGCCGCGGCAGCGCACCCTCGAGGCCTCGGTCGATTGGAGCCACGACTTGCTCAGCGCGGCGGAGCAAGCCCTGTTCCGGCGCATTTCCGTGTTCGCCGGTGGCTGGACGCTCGATGCGGTGGAGTCGGTTTGCGCTGGCGGTGGCTTGGAGGTCGTTCAGATCCTCGACCTGCTCGCGAGCCTGGTTGACAAGTCGCTGGTGCAGGCCGAGGAGCAGGGCACCAAGACGCGTTACGGGCTGCTGGAGACGGTTCGGGCGTACGCGCGGCAGAAGCTCAGCGACGCCGCCGAGGCGGCGCTCGTGCGCAACCAGCACCTCGACTACCACGTGCGGCTTGCCGAGTCCGCGGAGCCGGACCTGTTCGGGGCGGGCCTCGAGCGGTGGCTCGAGCCGCTCACCACAGAGCTGGATAACTTCCGCGGCGCGCTCGGGTGGGCCGTCGACGCGGGGCGCGTCGATGAGGCGCTGCGACTCGCCTCTGCACTGTGGCTGTTCTTCGAGGCCCGCGGCCATTGGCGCGAGGGCCGGGGGCACCTCGAATCGGCGCTCGCCGGTGAGGGTGCAAGCGCGCTCCCCCGGGCCAAGGCGCTGGTTGCCGTGGGCCACATCGGGACGATCGCAACCGACTGGGTGGCGGCGCGGCGCTTTGCCGAGGAGGCGCTCGCAATTGGGCGCGAAGTCGGTGACGAGCGCACCGTGGGTCGGGCGCTCGACTTGATCGGGTGGGCGCTGACTTCGCTCGAGCCGAGCGCGGCAATGCCCATGCTCGAGGAGAGCATCGCCATCACCCGCCGCCTCGGGGATGCCTGGTTCCTGGCCGACGCGCTTTACGGATCCGGCTTTCTCGCAACGCTCAGCGGGCGCCTGGAGACAGCGCCGCCGCTGCTCGAAGACGCGCTGGCGGTATCGCGTGCGGCGGGAAACCTGCTCGGTATCCGTGAGTCGCTCACCTGGCTGGGCCTCAATGCGACGATGCGGTGTCGGTTCGGGGAGGGGGAGGCGATGCTGAAGGAGGCGCTCGCGCAATCGCGTTCGCTCGGCGACCCGTTTTTCGCGATGCTCGACCTGGGGTTCCTTGGTTACGGCAAGATCCGCGTCGGGGAGTGGGCAGCCGCGCGAGCGCAGATCGAGGAGGCGATCGCGTTGGGCCGGCAGATGGCGCACGACGCCACGCCACTGATGGGGTGGTACATGGGACTGCTGGAGTACGCCACCGGCGAGCTCGAGCGCGCGGAGGCGATGATGAGTGAGGCGCTGCCGGTGGCGCGGGCCTATAACTACACCCCGTATGCCGTCAGCGCGCTGCTGATCGCAGCGGCCGCCCAGCTGGCGCGCGGAGAGATGGCGCCGGCGGTGGCCGCGGTCGAAGAAGCGGTGCTCGTCGCACGCGAGAGCGAGAACCCGCTGGCGATCGGGGCCGCGCTCGAGACGCAGGCGCGGCTTGCACGCGCGGCCGGTGAGGTATCGCGTTCTGAGGAGCTGTTGCACGAGGCGCTGCGAGCGTTCCGTGACGCTGGCGATCCCGGCGCTGTTGCAGACGTCCTCGAGTCGCTTGCCGTACTCGTTCGTGAGCTGCAGAGCGACGAGCAGGGGGTCCGGCTGCTGGGCGCAGCGGATGCCGCGCGCGCCAAGCTCGGCTGCGTGCGCTTCCCGGTACATCAGCCGGACTACGACGCACAACTCGGCGGCCTGCGCAAAGCGCTCGGCGAGGAGGCTTTCGTGGCGGCGTGGTCAGCCGGCGCCTCGCTCTCGCTCGATGATGCGGTCGCCTACGCCGAGCGCGGCCGCGGAGAGCGCAAGCGGCCGTTGCGCGGATGGGACAGCCTGAGCCCGGCCGAGCTGCGGGTCGTGCAGCTCGTCGCCGAGGGCCTGACCAACCCTCAGATCGGCGAGCGCCTGTTCATCTCGCGCCGGACGGTTCAAGCTCACCTCTCGCACGTGTTCGCGAAGCTCGGCATCGCCTCGCGCGCCGAGCTTCGGCGCAAGCCGCGCGACGAGAGCCATAGCAGCTCGACCGATCGTCGGCGTCGGCGTCGGTTACGCCACTGCTGCTGGCTCGAATACGCCACCTGGCCGATGTACTACGAGCCTCTGCCGGTCAGTCTCGGTTCCCAGCGAGGACACGCCTCGCATTGGACAGAGAGATCGGAGGACGCATGACCGAGGAATTCGATGTGATCGTCGTGGGTGCACGCTGTGCGGGGGCGCCGCTGGCCGCGCTGCTCGCCCGCCGGGGCGTCAAAGTCGCGCTCGTGGAGCAGGCCACCTCCCTGTATGACACGCTCTCCACGCACGTCCTCGAGGCTCAGGCACTGACGTTCCTCGACCGCCTCGGGGTCATGCAGAAGATTCGCGCGACTGGCGCACCACTCATCGACCGCTTTGACGCGCGCCAGGAGGATCTCGAATACATCACTCCGATTCCCCAGCAGTCGGGCGGTGTCGGCGGCACGGCGTCGGTGCGTCGCACGCTGCTCGATCCGATTCTGGCGCAGGCCGCCGCGGAGGCGGGCGCCGATCTACGCATGGCGAGCAGGGTCACAGGATTGGTGGAGGATCGGGGTCGAGTGGCCGGTGTGCGGGTCGCACAGAACGGCTCGGAAACGACGCTCAAGGCGCGGCTGGTGGTCGGTGCAGACGGTCGCAACTCGACGATCGCGAGTCTCGTCGGGGCTCGCAAGTACAACCTCACGCCAAACGAGCGCTTCATGTACTGGTCCTTCTTCGAGGGAGTCGAGCCAGCCTCCGATCCCGCGTTCGTCTTCCATCGCTGGGACGACCGTATGGTGATCGCGACCCACGCCGACAGCGGTCTATATCAGGTCATACTCATCCCGGATCTACGTGATCTCCCTCGTTTCCGGGCAGACCTGGAGGGCAGCTTCATGGAGTACGCACGCAGCTGCCGGCCGGTGGCGCAGGCGCTTCAGGGCACGCACCGGGTTGGAAAGTTCTTTGGGATGCTGCGCTGGGAGGGGTTCTTCCGAGAGGCCGCTGGCCCTGGGTGGGTGCTGGTGGGCGACGCCGGACACTTCAAGGACCCCACGCCCGGCCAGGGGATACAGGACGCGTTTCGGCATGTGGACGCGCTCGTGCCCGCAATCGCCGCCGCGCTGGGGGGCTCCGCAGAGAACATCGACAGCGAGATGGCAGCCTGGGGCCGCTGGCGAGACAAGGACGCCGCCGAGCACTATTGGCTCGCGACCGATATGGGCAAGGCCGGGCCGATGCCCGCGGTGCTACCCGAGATCGTGAGGCGGCTGCTACAGCAGGGCAAGATCGGCACGTTCCTGGATCTTTTCTACACACACCAGTCGCGGCCCTCGCAAGTCTTCACCCCAGCGCGCGTTTTGGGCGCAACGGGGAGGCTGCTGACGCGTCGGGGATGCAAACGGCGTGCGCTGCTGAGCGAGGTGGGCATGCTTCTTGGTGAGGGCTTTCGGCGAGAACGTCTGAACCGCCAGCCAGCCTACGCCGCCGCGGGCACAACGCTCGACGCTGGTCCCACCGAGGTGCACGACAGCATCCCGCGGACCGGACGGGGATCAGTAGAGCTCGAGTCGGCTCACAACCAGGGGAACCTCCACGACGCCGCGGACGTCGGTCTGGCAGTGCGTGCACACAAGGGCGCCCGTGGCGAGGGGCGCACCGCAATTGGGGCAACTCGCTTGACCGACGGTCACCTGGGCCCCGAGCTGTAGATCCCAGAACTGCCGAGCAACCCTTTGGCTTGCGTCTGCGCTTTGGACCTGAATGACGAGATGCGCTTTCAACAAGCAGTGTCCGTCCACCGTGTGGGCACCGACCAGCTGGACCGCCGCTGAGATCGGGTGCTCGCCTTCCAGGCATCCGGCGTTCCGCTGGCATTGCTCGATAACCGCGTCTGCGAAGGTTCCGCGCAAGGGGTTCATGTCCTTGGCGGCGTCGGCCTCGAACAGCAGCGGCACGGCGCTGGCGATCGCGCCAAGCAGGATCTCGGGTGTGACCGCCGGGGGCACGCCGGTCTCCGAGGCGATTTGCGCGGCGAGCTCGCTCCAGTCGCCGGCGTTGTCGATCGACGTCGGGATCGGCAGCACCCGGAGCTGTTGTGCTGCTGTCATGCCTGGGGCTGCGCTATCGCTGCGCCACAGCCCGGGCAGAAATGGGCTCCGCTCGCGACCGCTGCGCCGCATTGGCTGCAGAAGTGCGCCGTTGTGGGCTCTCGCGTGGCGAGCCCTGACGCTGCAGGCGTGAGCGGCGCACCGGCGACGGCAGGCGCCGGCGCGCTGGTGGCGGGGGCGGGAGCTACGGGGACTCCCATCATCATGCCGGCGAGGATGCCCGGCTGAGCGCCGACATTCCCATTGGCGATGCCCTGGGCGATCTCGAGAGCCGCCTCTCCGCGCACGGCGCCATCGAACGAACCGGCGACGCTTGTGTAGGCCTTGGCCGCCGCGAGTTGCTTCAGCTGTTGCGCGTCGGCGTCGGGGAGATTGACGTTGAGCTCTCCAAAGGCGGTGAGGTTGAGCCCGTACGGGGAGAGCTTCTCATTGGCCTTCGACAGGGCGCTCTGCGCGGTCGCGTCTTGGAGCTGCCCCATCGCCAGCACGCCATGCTCGGCGACGATGTCCGGCAGCACAGCTCTGATGGCTGCCAGCGTCTGGTCCTTCACCCACGTGGAGATCTCTGCATTGAAGTCGCCGTTCGCGCCGGTGCCGACGAGCTTCGCCAGCAGGATCGAGGGATCGGTCACCCTGTACGCCAGCTCACCAAAGACTCTCAGGCTCACCACCAGCCCCGTCGGGCGGTCCGTGAGATTGTCGACGGGACCGCCAAACTCGACGTTCGGATTGTCACGCGTGGAGACGAAGTAGATCTCCGCGTCGTAATAGGCGCCGCCGGTGAGACGGTCGACCAGCCAACCGAGAGCGAGCGATGCGCCCTCGTCCAGGGGGTAGCGGCCGGGCCCCATCACGCCGATGACCTTTCCCAGATTCGTGAACACCGCCTGGTAGTCGAGGTCCACGTTCAGTTGGGAGTGCTGGATGATCTGCTGGTCGGGCCACTTCCAAGCGACCCTGTCCCTGGCGTTGTCAGGCATCTCGATGAAGAGGCGCTGGAATCCCTTGTCCTGGTGGCCCTCGAAAAGTGGCATCTGCTTCTCCTTTGCGATCTGGGCTATCCAGCCCGGTCTTGCTCCACTAGATTGCGAAGCGCCACCATCGACTCGTGATTGCCGAAGTTCTGCTGGGCTATCGCGTCGAACAGGGTGCTGGCCCAATCCAAAAACGACAGCTCCTCCTTGCCTTGACCTCCTTCGGTCGCGGCGGCTTGCCTACCGCATCGGATCGAACCGTGTTTCGAGTGCAGCCAGTATGAGCAGGTATCTACGGTGACGACGAGCTCATCGATCGGTAAGAGCTCATCGATCGGGTCGGTCCTTCGATGTAGGTCGTTGACGTATGGCAAGTCGCCAATCAAGCGTCTGATCCTTCCGTGGCGGTAGGAGACGACCATCTCCAAACCCGGGACCGAAGACAGCCTTCTGATCAGCGCGTGAAGGGTTGCGTCGAGGAGATCGGACTCCGCCCGGACCATGGCCGAGCTCGAGTCGACCCCGGCGATCGAGCTGGGCGGTGCGTCCTCACCGATCATCTGGAGACCTTCCGTTCCTTCGGGCCCATACGCCCAGTGCTAATCGGTCGTCATGCCCGCGACCTTGAATCCCTACCGACGCTCCTATTCGGCTCGCTGGTAGACCTGGACGTGGACGCCATCAGGGCCAACCTGTTTGGATTCCGCGAGCTTCAGCTTCAGCCGGTCGATCCCCTCGGGGAAGAGGCGCCTCCCGCGCCCAAGCACGGTCGGGAAGACCATCAGCCGAAGCTCGTCGACCAGATCCGCCGCCAGCAGCGTGCCCACCAGGGTGCCGCTGCCGGTGACCAGGATGGCGCCGTTGGTCTGCTCCTTCAGCTTGGCGATGTCCTCGGCGACGTTGTCGCAGATCACAGTCGTGTTCTGCCACTCCGGGTCCTTCAGCGTGGTCGAGACGACGTACTTCGGGTCGCTGTTGAGCTTGTCGGCGAACTCACCCTCACGCGAGGGCCACGCCTCGGCGAAGCCTTGGTAGGTCACCCGGCCGAGCAGCTGCACCTCGGCCTCCATCAGCTCGTTGAGCTTGAACTGATTGCCGTCGTCGCCGCGGTCATATTCGAAGGTCCAGCCCCCGTGCTCGTAGTCCTCCGCTCCGCCCGGGTCCTCGAACACCCCGTCGACCGAGACGAACTCGGTTACCACCAGTTTTCCCATCGCACACCTCCTCATGCGTTTGTCTTCTAAGGACTGCCGCCGCATCTCGAACCCATCGATCACCGCGTCCGCCTGCTGAATCGGGTCTCGATGCAGCTTAGAGGCGATCGAACCTCCTGAGCTACGGCAGGATCTCGACGTACCCGTCCGTTCCATGCACGCGGATCCGCTGCCCGTCCCGGATCAGCCGGGTTGCATGCTCCACCCCCACGACGGTCGGCAAGCCGTACTCCCGTGCGATGACCGCGCCATGGGTCATCAGGCCCCCCACCTCTGTCACGAGGCCCTTGATCGCGACGAACAGGGGCGCCCAGCTGGGATCCGTGTAGGCCGTGACCAGGATGTCGCCCGTTTCGAGATCGGCTTCGTCCATGTCCAGGATGACGCGGGCGCGGCCCTCGATGGTCCCGGCGGAAACAGGTAGGCCGAGCAGCGCGCCGGCCGGCAAATCGTCGCGTCGGTAGGACCCGGCGATGACCTCGCCATCCGACGTGAGCACCCGGGGCGGCGTGAGCGCTTGGTGGGACCTGAACGCATCCTTGCGCCGGCTGATGAGCTGATCATCCATCCGTTTTGTGCGTGCGACCTCGTGGAGCTCCTGGAACGTGAGGTAGAAGATGTCTTCCGTCTTGGGAAGTACGTGGGCCTGCACGAGGCGCTCGGCTTCTTCCAGCAGGGCTTGCTTGTAGACGAAGTAGCGACTGACGATGCCGTACTTCGGATACTCCCGGTACCCGATGAAGGTCCGGACACGGTCGATCATCCGCTTGACCTCTTCGGCTTTCCGCTCTCCGTCCGGCAAGGCCCGCAAGCGCCCCAGCAGCTCCTGCTCCTTCTTCCACGCCTCATGCCGTCCTTGCTCGAAGCGGCGCTCGCCGGCGCCCGGCTCGAAGTTCGTGATGTTGGCGAGGATCATGGGCAGGAGCGTGGTGGGTCGTTCGCTCCAACGCGGTCTCGTGATGTCGATCTCGCCGACGCAGCGCATGCCGTACTTGTCGAGGTAGACCTGGATGGCGTCTCGTGCTTCCCGCCCGCCCGCGAGCTTGGCCAGCTCGTCCAGGAAGCCCTCGTCCTCCTCCTCGACGTTCTGCAGAAAAGCCACCACATCCGGATGCGGGCGGATCACGTCTGCGACGTCCAGCAGCGCCAGCCCCATCTCTGAGGTGATGTTGTGCGGGACGGACTGTGAGAGCGTGTCGGCCGCGTTCTTCTCGCCCAGCCACTCCTGCAGGTGCTCGTTGAGCCACCACGTCGCTTCCATTGCCATCATGAACACCTGATGGCTTTGCGGATCGAACAGGATCCGTTTCAGCTCCTGGATGTCCGCCAGGATGAAGTCGAACAGGGCCGATCCGGACTGCGTCCCGATGTCGCGCTTGCAGGCGGCGATGGAAGCCTGGCTGCGCCCGATCAGCTCTGTGACGATCGCTGGATCGGCCTCGATTGGGGCTGGCGCACCTCCAGGGGCCGGCACGCCGCCAGCCGGGGCCCTGCCCGCAGGCGCTCCGCCTGGATCCTCGTCCGGGAGCGACGGGATGAAGTCGCCGCGATCGAGGATGGTCTGCAATGCGTCCCTGATCAGCGGGTCGGACTTCCCCAGGACCTCGAGGAGGCCGGCGCGGCTTGCCGGCGAAGCCAGACGGTTGGTGACGTCGACGAACAGCCTCCCGCCGGCCTCGTACATCGGCACGAGCGCCGTCAGCTGCCACACGGAGAGCCCCAGCGGCTTCATCGGGTCGGTCATCATCTGCTGATGACCGACCGAGACGTAGACGTGGTTGGCTCGGTCGCCGACTTCCGGGATGGGGAACAGCGTTGTGATCGGGCGACTCTGGAGGATCTGGAAGCCGTCATCGATCAGGCACCACTCGATGTCCTGGGGGCGGCCGAAGTGTGCCTCGATCCGCCGGCCCAGCCGCGCGAGCTGCACGACCTGCGCATCCGTCAGCGCCGGTTGCTTCTGGCGCTCCGGGTCGATCGCCTGTTGCTGCGTCCCGCCAGCCGGCAGGGCGTGGATGGTGAACTGCTTGGTGGCGATCGCCTTGGCGACGATTTCGCCGTCCCTCACCTTGTAGGTGTCCGCGTTCACCAGGCCTGAGACCAGAGTCTCGCCGAGGCCGAAGCTGGCCTCCACGGAGGCGACCTTCCGGCTGGAGGAGATGGGGTCGGCAGTAAACAGGATGCCTCCCGCATGCGGGAAGACCATCTGCTGCACGATCACGGCCATTTGGACCCGCCGGTGGTCGAAGCCATTGCGCAGGCGGTAGGTCACGGCTCGCTCGGTGAAAAGTGAGGCCCAGCACCGGCTGACGTGCTGGAGGATCGCCGCCGGGCCAACGACGTTCAGGTATGTGTCGTACTGGCCCGCGAAGGATGCCCTCGGCAAGTCCTCCGCCGTCGCGCTGGATCGGACGGCATAGGCGGCTTGCTCGCCGAGCCGGGCGAGCGGGCGCGTGATCGCCGACGCCAGATCCTCGGGGATGGCGATCCCTTCGAGGGCCAGGCAGATCTCCGCGCTGAGCGCGCGTATCGCCTCCCGGTCGTCCGGCTGCAGGCGCGAGCACCGATCGAGCCGATCGTCGATCGATGGGCTTTCCGCCAGGATCCGCTGGAAGGCGTCCGTCGTCACGCAAAAGCCAGCCGGCACGCGGATGCCGTCGATCCGCGCAAGCTCCCCAAGGAGCGCGCCCTTGCCGCCGACGACCGCAACCTGGGTCTGGTCGATCTCCTGGAAATCCAACACGTAGTCGCTCATCCGCCCACCTCTTTGGGGTTGACCCGGTCAACTTAGCTCGGAGCGTCGTTCCGCTACCGTCGAGCGCATGCCGATCCAACGCATGGACCACGTGGGCATCGTGGTCGACGACCTCGCGGCCGCGACGGCGTTCTTCGTCGAGCTCGGACTCGAGCTGCGGGGCGAGAGGCCGGTTGAGGGCGGTTGGGTGGACCGCGTGGTGGGGCTCGAGGGCGTCCGGGCGGAGATCGCGATGTTGGAGACCCCGGACGGTCACGGACGGCTTGAGCTGGCGAAGTTTCACGCCCCGTTGGGCCAGGACGGTGATCGGCGCGCGCCGTCGAACACCCCGGGCATCCGCCATGTCGCATTCGCAGTCGACGACATCGACGCCGTCGTCGCTGGCTTGCGGGCCCGCGGCGCGGAGCTCGTTGGCGAGGTGGAGCGCTACGAAGACAGCTATCGGCTCTGCTACGTCCGCGGCCCGGAGGGGATCATCGTCGAGCTGGCGGAGCGGATCGTCGTCGGCGACCGGCGGGGCGGTTAGTGCTCGAGCTCAGCGAGGAGGTCGCTGACGCGGCTGGCGATCGCGTCTCGTGTGGCTCGTACCTTGGCGAGTGGGCGGCCCTTGGGGTCGGGGAGGTCCCAGTCGATGTAGCGCTTGCCTGGGATATAGGGGCATTGGTCGCCGCAGCCCATCGTGACGACGACGTCTGCCTGTTCGGCGAGCGTGTGGGTGAGTAGTTGGGGGCGGCGGTCGGAGAGGTCGATGTCAAGCTCGCGCATGGCCTGGATGACCTCGGGGTGGATGTGCTCGGCCGGGGTGGTGCCTGCCGATAGCGCGGTGTGCTTGCCGGCGGCGGCGCGCTCGAAGAGGGCTTGGCTCATCTGCGAGCGCCCGGCGTTGTGCAGGCAGACGAACAGGATGGTCGCCATCTGCCGCTCTAGCCTCGGGCTGCGCCGCTGATTGCACCTGCTGGCTGCGCGTTATGCGGCAGAACGACGTTGGCGGCCTCATCCGCCGTCACGTCGGGGTAAAGAACTCTGAGTGCGAGGACCGAGCACGTGGTGCCAACGAGTTGGGCGAGAACGAAGGTGGGCACCGAGGCTGGGGCGATCCCGGCGAACGTGTTGGAGAACATGCGCCCAACGCTGATCGCGGGGTTGGCGAAGCTGGCGGAGCTGGTAAAGAAGTAGGCGGCGCCGATGTACGCGCCGACGGCCGCCGGCGCCGTGCGTGCCCGGCCGGTTCGCGCGAGCGCGAAGATCAGGAGCAGCAGGCCGCCGGTCGCGATCGCCTCCGAGAACAGGTGCGCAGGCGACGCGCGGTGGTGGGTCGAAATGCTGATCGCGGCGAGGCTGAACATGGCGTTCGCGGTGATGGCCCCAAGGATGCAGCCTGCAATCTGGGCGGGGATGTAGGCGAACGCGTCACGCCAGCTGATGCCGCCGAAGCGGGCGTCGGCGAGCGAGACGGCAGGGTTGAAGTGCCCGCCGGAGACGGGCCCGAACATGAGGATGATCGCGAACAGCCCAGCCGCGGTAGCGGCCGCGTTCTCAAACAGCTGGAGGCCTACGTCGCTCGGGGAGAGCGTCTGCGCCGCGATCCCCGAGCCGATCACGAGCGCCGCGAGGAAAGCGGATCCCAGCAGCTCGGCGAGCAGGCGGCGCAGGAGCGGAGGTCTCATTGCCGCCATCGTATTGCATTGACAAACATCACTTCAATAGATATATGTAGATTGATGGCTGTCGATCTGGAGCTGACCCCGAAGACCAAGCGCGCGGCGGGGGAGAGGTGCTGTGAGCCGGTCGTCTACCCCGACGTTCAGCGCGAGCAGGCGACACGGATGGCCGAGGTCGCCAAAGCGCTCGGTGACCCGATCCGCTTGCAGCTCGTCGACGTGCTGCGCCGCCACGCCGGGAAGGTCTGTGTGTGCGAGCTCGTGCCACTGTTCGACATCTCCCAGCCCACGCTCTCGCACCACCTCGGCAAGCTGCGCGCCGCAGGGATCGTCGACTCCGAGCGCCGCGGTTTGTGGGCCTACTACTACGTCATTCCCGACGCCCTTCAGGAGCTGTCCACATGGCTGACGGGAAGCGTCTGGTCCCAAGCCGCCTCACTCCAGGCCGAGCAGGCATGACAGCTCATCGAGTCCGATCGCGCGGGGCCTGGTCAGGAGAGCCGCACGCCGCCGTCGGTGGTGAGGCTCCAGTGCGGATTGTGCGCGATCTCCCATGGATGGCCGTCGAGATCGATGAAGATGGCGCTGTACCCACCCCAGAACGTCTGTGCGGGCTCGCGGCCGATCGTCGCGCCGGCAGCGCGTGCCTGCTCGGTGACCTCGTCGACCTCGGCCGGTGAGCCGAGGTTGAGGGCAACCGTCACGCCGCCCCAGCCACCGGCGTCTTGCACGCAGCTGTCCTCGGCGAGCCTCGCTCGGTCCCACAGCGAGACGATCATGTCGCCGGCTTGGAAGAACACGACGTCGTCCGCCGGTGACGCAGCGCTCTGCCAGCCGAGTGCTTCGTAGAACCCGCGCGAGCGGTTGAGGTCGCGCACACCAAGCGTGATGACGGTGACTCGCTGTCGCATTGCGAGAAGTCTGTCATCTGAGGCGGATCGTCCCACCGCGGCCTCCACGATGCCCGTCAGTTCGTTCGCCAGCGCGCGCCATTGCGGGTAGCTCATGCCCATCTCTGCTCGGAAGAGTCGAGACAGGGTGCGCTCGGTCGTGTGCGCGTGTTCAGCGAGCGCCGACAACGGCATTTGTTTTTCGAGCTGTTCCAGCGTGATCGCGCAGGCGCGCGCGAGCCGCGGGTCGCGCGGTGCGGGCACACTGACGGTGGCGAGCTGGTGCGACGGCTCTATGGACACCGCGACCATGACCGGGCGCTCGATCGAGTGACGGTCGCCTACGAGCGCACCGCGAGCCTCACTCAGATGAGTCTGGGATGAACGCTGAAATGCCATCCCAGGACGACGAGTTCTTGGCCGGCACCCGGCGGCCGAGCTGAGCTGTTCGTCGGGTCTATCTGCTTTTCTTTACGTTCGCAGATAGAAATGGACCAGCGCTCTAATAGTGCTCCGTTAGGTTGGTGGTGGGTGTAGGTGGTGGTTGGGCGGCAGCTCTCTGCGGCAGGTGGGGCAGGTTCCGTGCCAGCAGGCCAGGAGCGCTTGTAGCTCCCGGACGACCCCGAAGAGGGTCAGGCTGCCGCCCTGGTTGGAGGGCGCCGGGTTCGCTCCAGGGTGAGGAATGCGTGCGCGATGGAGACGAGGGTGACGTGGTGGTGCCAGCCGCGGTAGGTGCGGCCCTCGAAGTGATCGAGTCCGAGCGCGTCCTTGAGCTCGCGGTAGTCGTGCTCGATCCGCCAGCGCAGCTTCGCCAATTTCACCAGTGTCTTCAGCGGTGTGCCGGGCGGGAGGTTGGAGAGCCAGTACTTGGTCGGCTCGTCCTTGCCTGAGGGCCACTCGCACAGCAGCCAGTTCACCTCGAGTTCCTCGCCGTTTCTGTTGGCGTTGTTGCGCAGGTGGATGTTCGCGGGGCGGACCCGCAGCGCCAAGAACCTCGAGGTCATGCTGCCGCGCGTGCCCTCCCGCCAAGTGACTATCTGAGCGGTCTGTTTGCCAGCGGCGAGAGCCAGCTGCCTCAGCGAAGAGGGAGCCTCGCGATAGCGCGGCTTGGGTGGACGCCCAGCGCCTTTCCACTCCGGGCGCTCGGGCTGGACCTGCTCGCTATAGGCGGAGGTGACACCCTTGACGTCCAACACGTACCGCAGTTCGCGCTTCTCGAGCTCCTCGCGGAACTCGGTGACATCACCGTACGCACCATCGCCGAGGATAACTCCCGGCTCGACCTGCCAGCCGATGAGCTCATCGATCATCCCGAGCGCCTGCCGCCATTTCTCGACGTGGTGCTCGTCCTGCGGCAGCTTGGCTTTCTCGCGCCGCTGCTGGTTTGACTCGCTGTCCTCGTCCCACTCCTCAGGTATGAACAGCCGCCAGTCAAGCGGACACGACGCCTGCTCTGACGCGGCGTTGATCGACACCCCGAGCTGACAGTTGCCGACCTTTCCGAGCGCGCCGGAATACTGGCGCGCGACCCCGACCGACATCTTCCCGAACTTCGGGAACCCGGTGTCGTCAACGATCCACGCCTCGGGCTCGATCTCGGCGCTCACTCGCTGCGCCAACGCCCTACGCACCGGCTGCCAATCCCACGGCGACTGGTTCACAAACTGCTGCAAGCACTGCTCGTCCCCGTCATCGAGCCTCCCGGCCATCGGCTCGATCGACTTGCGCTTGCCGTCCAGCATCAGCCCTCGCAGATACACCTCGCCCCAACGCCGCTGGTCCTTCCGGCGCATCGAGTCGAACATCTCCCCGGCGAACTCCTCCAACCGCCCCCGCACACGCGCAAGCTCACCCAGCGAAAGACCAGCCACAGCCTGCATCTTGACCTCCCCAATCGACACCAGCATCGACGAGAGATTCGAGATCCCACCCCAAACACCTTTAACCTAACGGAGCAGTGCGTCACGAACGTTGAGGAGGAAGTCATGTAGAAGACATCTTTCATAGGCGGTGCTGTGCGAGAGATGGAGGCTTGTTGGCCCTCCAGTGTCGGCCTTGCGGGGGCGGGCGCTAAACCACCCTGGTGCTGCGTTGGCTGAAGACCGTCGTGGTGAGCGATCGGGGAGAAGGCGCGACCTGATCGCGTCAGGTGGGGACCAGGAAGACGTTCCAGAAGCGTCTGGTCGGGCCGGTGGTCTGGTCGGGCGTCGCTGTTGAGGCGTCGTGATTAGTTTTGATGGCATCAAAACCGGGGGTCCTTGCTTTTCCCTCGGGATGAGTCTGGCGGGTGCCCGTGTTCCTGGCCAGGTGGTGTCCGGCGTAGAGGCGGTGTGAGCCTGGTCTGCGGCTCTTGCACGGAACGTGAGAAGGCGAGCGTCGATACGGCGTCCCGGGACCGCAGGTCTCCAAGGGTCGCGAAAGGGAGCGTGCCGAGGCAGCAACCGAAGGCATTGAGTACCGACGCGGCGCTCGCTGGCGGACCGGTCCGTAGTAGCTGTGAAGTTCCTGCTCGCTGGGGTGGGGGTGGAGCGAAGGGGCCGGCTCACCTGGAATGTCCATTTCGGTCAACCGGGGTGTGAGCCCTGGGAGGAAGCGAGGATGAACATGCCAAAGCCCAAGGACAAGTCGTTTGCGATTCCCAAGCAGTTGGTCTGGGAGGCGTGGCGGCAGGTCAAGGCCAACAAGGGTGCCCCGGGAGTGGATGGGCAGACCCTGGACGAGTTCGAGTCTGATCTGAAGAACAACCTCTATCGGATCTGGAATCGGATGAGCTCGGGGTCCTACTTTCCGCCTTCGGTGCGGGCGGTGGAGATCCCCAAGCTGCATGGCGGCGGGGTCCGAGTGCTGGGCGTGCCCACGATCTCAGATAGGGTCGCGATGACGGCGGCAGCCATGTTTCTGGAGCCGTTGGTGGAGCCGAGGTTCCACCCTGACTCTTATGGTTACCGGCCGGGCAAGTCGGCCTTGGAAGCGGTCGGGGTGTGCCGGCGGCGGTGCTGGAAGTACGACTGGGTCATCGATCTTGATGTCCAGAAGTTCTTCGATGAGGCGCCGTGGGAACTCATCGTCAAGGCGGTGGAAGTGGTCACCGACGCTCGCTGGGTGCTGCTCTATGTGAAGCGGTGGCTTGCCGCCCCGTCACAGCAGCCCGACGGTACCCTTGTGCAGTGCCAGAAGGGAACTCCGCAAGGGTCGGCAGTTTCGCCGGTCCTGGTGAACCTGTTCATGCACTTTGCGTTCGATGCCTGGATGGCCCGGGAATACCCGGACTGCCCATTTGAGCGCTACTCCGACGATGCCATCGTGCACTGCAAGTCACGGCGGCAGGCCGAGGAGGTGCTTGCCAGGATCGCCGCGCGGATGGAAGAGGTGGGCTTGAGGCTGCACCCGCAGAAGACGAGGATCGTCTATTGCAAGGACGATAACCGTCGCGGGCGCCACGAGCACACCTCCTTCACGTTCCTGGGGTTCGCCTTCCGGCCACGGGAGGCGCGACGCAAGGACGGCGTGAGGTTCACGTCGTTCCTGCCGGCGATCAGCCCCGAGGCGCTGAAGGCCAAGAGTGCTCGGCTCCGCCAGTTGCGGATACACCGGCACATCAACCTGCCGCTCGACGATCTGGCCAGGTGGCTGAACCCCATCGTGGCCGGGTGGATGAGCTACTACGGCCGGTACTACCGGTCAGTGCTCTATCCCCTCCTGCGGCGCGTCAACGTCTACCTGAGGCGCTGGGCAGGGAAGAAGTACAAGCGGCTGCGGACCTACAAGCGGTTCAAGCAGTGGTGGGCCAGACTCTTGAAACGAGAGCCCGGCCTGTTCGCCCACTGGCAATGGGTCCCAACGCCCTGACACGGCTGGTGAGAAGAGCTGGGTGACGGGAGACTGTCACGCCCAGATCTGTGGGAGCCGGGAGCTGCAACGCTCCCGGCCACCCGCCCTACTAATCCCTACACGCCCGGCTCGGGCGTAAAGCCTCTCGAGCTCGCGGGTCGGGACCCTGATCTTGGTGCGTTTGATCTGGGCCCCTGGTTGTGGACCGCTGATCTGGGCCCCTGGGTGTGGACCGCGTATGTGAGAGGGTGGCGGGAGCCCGTTGCTACGCGAGTGCCCGCAGCCCTGTGAGGGGCGCCTGCCGGCTGCACGCGATCGCAGATCGAGCTGGAGCAGTTCCGTGAGGAGTTCTCGCTTGGCCCGCCAGATCATCCAGATCCGCAAGGGGCAGCCTTTCGGCGGTGGCCCGATCGGGCTGCGAGCCAGCGTCTACGTCCGCAACCCCGTGGGTGGGGGCGGCGGCTCATCGACGCGGTGCGGTGGAGAAAGCGCTTTGGCGCCGCGCAAACCGCGCTTGTCGCGGAAGAGACATAGGATCTTGCCTTCGGGGCGGGCGGCGCTGGGTGCGAGCAATCCCGCCCAGTCCTCTTTTGAGAGCTGCTCGCCGATGCTTTGATAGGCGGGCCAATTGCGACGGCCCGGCGCGGGCGTACTGAGTCCGACGGCGGCGAGGCTCTCTCGTGTGGAGAGGTCGGCGACCTCGATGTCTACCTGCCAGGTCCACAGCTCGCGGGGTATCTGCGCGAGTGGAGGGATCATGCGCTCAGCCAGGTGGCGGTACCACTCGGCCCATGCGGTCGCCTCGCTGTCGGCGAGGTAGAGCGCGTCGACGACGTCGCCGCGTTGCCAGCGGTTGTCTGGCGGCGGTTCGCGGTCGGGCAGCGGCGCAGAGCCGGGGTAGGTGTGCTTGATCCAGCGTCCGCGCACGGCGAGCGCTGTGACGCTGAGCGGCACGTCAGCTTGCGCCCGGGTCCTCGATGCCGGAGATGAGTCGGGCGACTGCGCGGTAGTCGCCGGCGGCGATGCGGTCGATGGGCTTGTCGTCATCGAGCGCGGGGACGGGCTTGTTCAACCAGACCGGGATGTAGGTCGGTCGGATCACTCGCCCGAGGCGTTCGACGAGCGATGAGAGCTCGACCAGGCGCTCTGCGCGCGGGCCGCTTGGGGAGCTGCGACGTGCGAGCCATTCGCGTACGGTGCTCGGGGCCGCGCCGGTTGCGCGTGCGATCTCGCGGTCGGAGAGATGGCCGCTGTCGTGGACGTGGATTGCCTCTTCGGCGTATGCAAGGGTCATGTCGCCAAGCTTAGCATTCCGGCGCTATTTCGACAAGTTATCGGCAAGTTGCGGGTCTGACTGCTGTCTACTCTCGTAGCTTTGCCTCGGTGTCGTCGTACGCCGTTGGTGCAACTTGGCCGATCGGACGGGGAACAATCCGGGGAACAAATTGAGGAAAACCCAGGAGCACTCAGCGACCAACACCCCAGCAAACACGGCCTCCATCAACTGAGCGACACCCCATCTCTCGGGCTGGGGGCCGGGCGGTCGCAGGTTCAAATCCTGTCTCCCCGATAGAAAAGCAGTTCGCATCAGGAGGCCGCTAAGAGCCTCAGAAGCCCTCAAAATATCGCTCTGCGATAGGGATTCAGGGGCCTCAGGGTCAACGGCGGCGGACCCCCTTGAATGCTCTGGTTGGGTGCGGAGCGCACACGAACCGCACACGCCCGGCGGATATGACCGCACACGCCGAGGTCGTCGCGCCGATGGTTCGAGCCCAGTATCGCCCACCGCACGTATCGCCCCCGACAGGAGCGGAAATGCCTGGAAAAACATGCATTTTCGTAGCCGTTTAGTCGTCCGGGCTTTCCATAACAAGGTGCGCCCGTGTGGGTCGCGAACTGTTGGGGTGTGGAGCGGTCTGAGGCTGAGGCGGTTTATGAGTCGGGGCGTGAGGCGTGCGTGGAGTTCTTGATCGGGCTGGCGGCTGGGCAGCGGCGGTTGGAGGAGCGGCTGCGGGCGTTGGAGGAGGCTTCGGCGAGTTCGCGTAATAGTTCCTCGCCTCCTTCGACGGATGCTCCGAAGACTCGCCAGCAGCGTCGACAGGAGGCGCGGGAGAAGGCCAAGGAGCTAGCCCGCAAGGATGGTCAGCGGCGCAAGGTGGGCGGGCAGGATGGTCACCCGGGCGCGGGGCGGGAGCTGCTGGGCGAACATCAGATGCGGGAGATCGTTGACCATTACCCCGAGGAGTGCTCGGGGTGCGGGCGGGAGTTCACTGACAGCGAGAGGGTTCCGCGTCACGGGCCGGGGCGCCATCAGGTTGCCGAGCTGCCAGTGACCGCGGTGTTCTATGTCGAGCATCGCACGCACCGGTTGCGCTGCCCGGGATGCCAGAGGCGGACTCGCGCGAGGCTCGGGATGGTTGGCGAGTCGGCGTTCGGGCCGGTCTTGCAGGCCGCGGTCGTTGCGGTGACGGCACGCAACCGGATCTCGCGCAGGGACATGAGCGAGCTCCTCTCAGAGCTGTTCGCCGTTCGGATCTCGGTCGGCGCGATCGACGCTATCGTCAGCGCACCTCGCTGCTGCTCGCCTCCCCGCATCAGCGTCTGGCGAGCGAAGTGCTGGGATCCGGGGCGGTCAACGTCGATGAGACCGGCTGGTACCTGGCCGGCGAGAATCGCACGATGTGGACGGCCGCGACCCCGCAAGCGGCGATCTTCCGGATCGTGAAGGACCGCCACCGCGATCGCCTCCAAGAGTTGCTCGGCCCCGACTTTGAGGGGATCGTGACCTCGGATCGCTGGTGGGCATATGACCTGCTCGATCCCGAGCAACGACAAGCCTGCTGGTCACACCTCCAACGCGACTTCCGGTTCCACAGCGAAGGCTTGGCTGCCCAACAGATCTTCGGGCAGGCCGGCCTCCAGCTCACCCGCCGGCTGTTTGAAACCTGGCATGCCTACGCAGGCCATCAAGACCGCGCTCGGCTCGCCCTCGAGATGACGCCGATCCAGACCGAGCTGCGAGAGTTGCTCGAGCACGCCGCCAAGAAATCCAAACGCCACCGATTGTTCCGGCGGTTCGCGAACAACCTGCTGAAGCTCTGGCCCGCGCTCTGGACATTCATCACCGTCCCCGACGTCACCCCGACCAACAACGCCGCCGAGCGCGCTCTCCGCGGACCGGTCATCCACCGCAAGCTCTCTCACGGCAACCAATCCAAGGAAGGCGAGCAGTTCACCGAACGATCCCTCTCCGCCTCGGTCACCTGCCGACTACAACACCGCAGCCTCCTCGCCTACCTGCGCGATCTCCACACCGCCCACCAAACCGGCGGCGCGCTCCCCGCCCTCCCCTGAAACCACACCCCCAAAACCAGAGGACTGAACGGCTACGCATTTTCGTAACCGTTCAGTTGGTCTGGGGGACATAACCCCGTGGTGTCGAATCCCGTTGCGTGGAGCGCGCTGAGGCGGAGGCGATCTATGACGCTGGCCGTGAGGCGGTCGTTGAGTTGCTGCTGCGGATGGACGCGCAGATCCAGCGGCTGGAGGAGCGGGTCGCGCGTCAGGATGAGCGGATCGGCGAGCTTGAGCGTCGGCTGAATCGCAGCTCGCGCAACTCATCGGCTCCGCCGAGCTCTGATCCGCCTGGCGGGCTGCCCACGCGGGGCAAGGATCCCTCGGGCCGTAAGCAGGGCGCCCAGGATGGCCACGAGGCCGCCGCGAGGTCAGGCCACTTCAAGCCGCCGCGCCAGGGCCAAGTCAAGCCGCCGCGCCCAGCGGCGGCGGGACGGTAGGCTGAAACCTGTGCAAGGGCGCTCGCTGTGGTCTGAGGACTCGTTTCTCTCGGTCGGCTGCAAAGGCTCGTTCCTCTCGATCGGGTCGGTGGGCTCTGCGCTCTCGATCGGGTCGGTGGGCTCCTTCGCCTCTGCATTCTCGATCGGCTCTGCCGGCTCATTCGGCTCGGTGCTTTCGGCAAGGACGAAGGCATCAGTGCTCTCATGGCGAGCCGACGGGGCGACCCTCGGGCAAACGGAGCGTCGGCGCACAAGCGCGCTGTTGACGGGCACGCTGCTGGCGATCACCGCTGGCCTCATCCTCCGACGAGCCCGAGCTTGACCGACTTGAGCAGCCCGAAGGGCGGGGCGGGGCTCCCGCCGGTGCACACAGGGCGCGGCTACACGACGTAAGGAGAAAACATGTCTGAGAACCCTGCCACGCCCCTAACAGCGAGCAAGAGTCCCCACGGCGTGCGCCAAACGACTGACCGCGCGGTGGCTGCCCTTCAGCAGCGCGAGATCACGATATTCGCCCGTGTCGATCATGGCGCCGGAGCGCGTGCAGCCGGGCTGGAGCTGCCCGACGAGGAGCTGCTCATCTTCGGTGACCCGAAGGCGGGCACACTGCTGATGCAGGTCGATCCGACCATCGGATACGAGCTTCCGCTGCGTCTACTCGTGTGGGACGCCGGCGGTCAGACGATGATCGGTTATCGACTGCCGAGCGCGATGGCTGCCGGGTATGCGCTCGCGCCTGACGCCCCGGTGCTTGACCGCATGCGCGAGCTGCTGGATGCGCTTGTGGCTGAGAGCACGGCTACCCTATGAGCGACGCCACCAGGCGAATATGGCGCCTTGCGAGAGGGGCATAGGCTCAACGCTCCGTGAGCTTCGAGACTCTCCTTGTGATCGTGCTCGCCGGGCTCGGCGGCCCGCTGCTGGGCGTAGCGGGACGGCGGTTCGTGCCCGTGGTGATCGGTGAGATCATCGCCGGCATCCTGATTGGCCCCGAAGTATTGGGTGCCGTGAACCCCGCGAACACGACGATCTCGTTTCTGGGGGGCATCGGATTCGCGATGCTGATGCTCACCGTGGGGATGCACCTGCCGCTGCGCGACCGGCGGCTCGCCGGAGCGCTGAGAGACGGCGGGCTCCTGGCGGGCATCGTCGGCGTACTGTCGATCCCCGGCGGTCTACTCGCCGCGAGCATCGCGGGCACGGGCCATGCGGCGATCTATGCGGTCTTGCTCGCCTCGGGGTCGGCCGCCGTGCTGCTGCCCGCGCTGCAGGAGACCGCCATCACCGGACCCGTCATCCTGACCGTGATAGCGCAGGTCACGATCGCCGACATCGTCACGATCCTCTCTGTGCCGATCGTGCTGCAGCCCACGCGCTTCAGTCACGCGCTGCTCGGCGGGTTGCTCGTTGGCGCCACGGTAGTGTTGCTGCTCGGCGGGGCCCGAGCGCTGACGGGTCGCAGGTGGGTTCACCGTGTGCGCCATCTCTCCAAGCAGCGCCATTGGGCGCTGGACTTGCGCCTGTCACTGCTCGTCCTGTTCCTGCTTGCGTGGATCGCGCAGAAGGGCGGCACCAGTGTCCTGATCGCGGGGTTTGGCGCCGGTCTGATGGTCGCGGCGATCGGTGGACCCAAGCGCCTCTCGACTCAGATGCGCGGCATCGCCGACGGGTTCTTCATCCCGCTCTACTTTGTCGTCCTCGGTGCGCAACTCGATCTGGGCGGCCTCTTCGATCATCCCTCGATGCTTGCTCTCGCCGGCTCGCTGGCGGCTCTGAACGTCGTGATCCACGTCATTGCTGTGACGCTCACACGCAAGCCAGTGGCGGCCGGTCTCGCCGCAAGTGCACAGCTTGGAGTGCCGGCCGCGATCGCCTCGCTCGGGCTCTCAGAGCACGTGCTCTCCGCTGAGGGTGCGACGGCGATCATCGCCGCTGCGCTGGTCAGCCTTGGGGTCTGCAGGCTCGGTGTCGAGCTGCTCATCCGCCACGAAGCCGAGGTTGTGCCCGTACTGGAGACTGGCTTTCAAGCACAACCCTGAGCTGCCGCGCGATCTTCTACGCCGGCGCGGCTGGGCCGGCGGCCGCACGGGGCAGCACGAGCAGCGAGCAGCGCGCGTGGCGCTGCAGGTAGTCGGAGGTGCTGCCGAGCACCAGACGCTTCACGGGACCGTAGCCGCGTGAGCCGACCACCAGGATGTCCACCTGATCGCCGAAGGCGGCCAGCTCCTCGCCAGCGAGACCGTAGACCGCGTGACCCTCGACGCCGGGCAGCTCCTTCATGCGGGCGTTTGCCGCCTGGATCATCTTCTCGATGCTGTCCCCCAGCGCGGGAGAGACGATTCCGCTGTAGGCGACCGTCGGGATCGAGATGACTTCCAGCGCATCGACCGTCGCGCGGGTCGGGGCCGCCAAAGTCCGTGCCATTGCGAGCGCCGCTTCGCTCTCCGGCGAGGAGTTGTAGGCGACGCCTACCTTGGCGATCGGGGTTGGGTGCTCGACGAAGCCGAGGGGGGCGATTGCGACCGCGCAGGGAGCGCCGTTCAGCGCGCCGCGCGTGTCATCGCCCAGCATCGCGCGCCCGAGCGCGCCGTGGCTGCTGGAGCCCACCACCAACAGGTCCGCGTTCTGCTCCTCGGCCTGCTCGTGCAGCCCGCGTCCGGGGCTCGTCGACACGATGCTGAGGAGCTCCGCTGTGACATCCGCCGCGGTGCGCTCATCCTCGAGCAGCTTCTCAGACGCTTCGCGCTCCTCGGCCACCATGTCGGGGACGATCGCGTAGGACGCGTGCAGCTCCCCGCTACGCACGTTGGCGAGCGTCAGCTTTCCATCGGGGTCGGTGAGTAGGCAAGCAAGCGCGATGGCATCACGGCCGTTGGGCCTTCCATCCACTCCCACGAGCACGTTCTTGAACATCACGGGTCTCCTTGTCGGATCAGCTTGGCGCGGAAAACTACCCGCCGCCCTCACCAACAGAATGGGTTTTGGCGAATGCCGTGCGCGGAGCCTCGACGCTCGCACGGTAGGGCTTGAGACTGCGGTAGGTGTCCTGCGCCAGGACCGTCTTGCGCTCGATGAACCCCGCGCGCTCCAGGAGCTCGAGCGCTTTTTCGCCGTTTACTCGCTTGACGCCCCCCCGCGCCCGGAGCGTTCGCGCATCCGCGCCCGGGTTGGCCTCGACCGTGCGCGACATCAGTTCCAGAAGTTCCCGGGCGCGGGGGTCGGCTGCCATCACGGGTAGTCCAGCAGATCCGCTGCCAAAAAGAGCCCCGCCCGCGCTGTGCGAAGCCGGCGCGCTCCCGCGGCAGCGGATGGCGCTGCGCCGCCCGGCGACCGTGAGCGCGCCGATCGGGGGCGAAGCGGCGAAGCGGGGCGAGTCCACGCATGACGAACATCCCCGATCGTCCGGCCTGGTGGCACCCGCAGAGCGTCCGTCGGGCGCTCCCGTTACGATCGTTCCATCACTGTCAATGACACTTGCTTGACAACGCGCCCTTCGCATGGCCCCATTCTCCAGCCGATCCGGTACCAAAAATCTGATTTATCGGAACTTTGCTCGTCGCGCGAAAGGTGGCGGGGGCGAGTGGGAGACGCGACTCGACTTCCTGGCGTCAACCCATGAACCTTTGTCTGGAGTACTAGGGGGCTTGGCGGCGCCGCGGCGGCGTGGCGGATCCCACGCCGGGCGCTGCGGCGCGAATGCGCCATGGCGCCCACCGTATCGTCCACAGCGAACAAGACTGACCGATTAGGCGGAATAAAATGGCTTCGAAAGATAAGACACGCTCGTCGAGACCGCGGCTGCGTTCCGGTCCCAACGGCTTGCCGCGGGGACAGGTATCGGAGATTCAGCGCAGCCGCATGCTGACCGCGGCGGCGGAGGCGGTCGAGGAGGTCGGCTACGCGCGCCTGACTGTCGCCCAGGTGATCGCCCGGGCGCGGGTGTCGCGCAAGACGTTCTACGACCTCTTCGAGGATCGGGAGGATTGTTTTCTCGCCGTGTTCGACCAGGCTGTCGAGCAGATCAGCGCGCTGGTCGGCGATGCGTATGTGCGAGAGGATGGGTGGCGCGATGGCCTGCGCGCGGGTGTGCTGGCGATGCTGCGGTTCATGGACGACGAGCCCGGCCTCGCACGGGTCTGCGTGGTGGAGGCGTTGGGGGCGGGGCCGCGTGTGCTGAAACGACGCACGCAGGTGCTGGCCCAGCTCAGGGAGGTCGTCGACCAGGGACGTTCGAGCGCCGGCGCCCGCGTAGCGCGCGCCACCGAGGAATCGCCGGAGGTCACCGCCGAAGGTGTCATCGGGGCGGTGTTCGCCGTCCTGCACTCGCGCCTGCTGGTGCGTAATAGAGAGCCGTTCACGGCGCTCCTGGGACCGCTGATGAGCATGATCGTGCTTCCCTACCTCGGCGCCCGTGCGGCCAGCAATGAGCTCACCCGCAAGCCCCCTCCGTTGCCCAAGCGCAGAAAACCGCCGCGGCGCATCGTCAAGGATCCGCTGGAGGGTCTCGACATGCGCCTCACCTATCGCACGGTACGGGTGCTCACCTTCGTCGGCGAGCACCCGGGCGCCAGCAACCGCGAGATCGCCGAAGGCGCGGGAATCGCCGACCAGGGACAGATCTCGAAGTTGCTGACTCGCCTGGAGCGACTGCAGCTGGTGCACAACATCGGGGAAGGCCAGATCATGGGCTCCTCCAACGAGTGGTATCTCACCGACCGCGGCGGTCAGGTGGAGCGAGCCACACGCCCGCGGTAGCGCCCTCGTCGAGGCAGCGCGCCTCGCTCTACTCTCCCATCGAGATCGGGACGAAGGGTCAGTCCCTCCATGCGCGTGCGGTCGGAGCAAAGGAGGGAGATGCTCGCGCGGCTGCTGCTCTGGAGACTGCTCGGCGTGGCCGCCCTGATCGTGGGGGCGGCGGCGCTGGAGTGGCTGCTGCACGGCGGCATCGGGGCCGCGCTGCGTGGCGTTGCGACGGCGCGTGCGGCGCTCCCGCAACGCCCCCCGCGCACCTCGAGTGGCTTGCGTATGGCGCGGCTGGGGGAGGTGTTCGCCGTGCTCGTGCTCTGCGGCGGGTCGTTGTGCCTCGGCGCCCGCGGGCGGGCGCGCAACAGGCGGCGCTACGTGCGCCTGCGTGTGGAGCCCTACCGCACCGACCGCACCAGCGTGGAGGGGGTGGTGGCGATGTACGAGGCGCTGCACAAGCGCCTGCAGCGTCGCTGGTGGCGACGCCTGCTGCACGGCCAGCCCTCGGTGGCGCTCGAGGTCCATCACGTTCGCGCCGCGGACGGGGTGGGCAGAGCGCTGCTGGCAGTCGCGTGTCCGGAGGGGATGGAGCGGATGGTCGAGGCGGCGTTGCGCGGCGCCTACCCCAACTGTTGCGTGGCGCCTCCCGGCGAGGCGCTTTCGTTGCGCCCGCCAGACGCGCTGCTGCGCTTGAAGAAGCACGCGGGGTTCATCAAGCGCGTGAAGCAGCTGGACCGCTACGAGCTGGTGCGCGAGCCGCCGATGGACCGGTTGATGACGGTGATGGGGGCGTGCGGGGAGGACGCGCTCGTGCAGCTGGCGCTGACCCCGGCGCCAGCGCTGCTGGAACGGTGGGCGAAGCGGCGCTACAAGCGCCACGAGGACCACCTCTCGCGCGAGCGGCGTGAGCACCTGTGGGTGCGTGACCGCTCGCTGGTGGAGGAGGCCGAGCTGCGCGGCGGCCTGGAAGTGCAGCACCGACCCCTGTACTTCGCCGACCTGCGCGTGCTCGCGCCAACCCGCCGCGCGTGCGAGCAGATCGCCTCGGAGCTGCGCGCCGAGGGCGCCGAGAACCGCCTCGTGGAGCGCGGCACCACGGTGCGCCATGGCCTGCTGGGGTTCTACCGCGGGCGCGTGCAGCGCGGTGAGGGCAACCCCTGCCCGGGGCTGCGCAAGGGAGTGATGGCGTCAACAGAGCTGGCAGCCCTGTGGCATGCGCCCTCGATCGACTACGCCACCGTGCCGTTCGCTCGCGGCGCGCTGCCGCTGGCGCCGGCGCCGCCCGCGATCATGCGCCCCCGCGAAGGGGAGGGGCTGCTGCGCGATGCGCACGGGCCGGTCGCAATCCACCCGTGGATGCGCCGCCAGAACACCGCCGTGCCGGGTGCGGTGGAGCAGGGCAAGTCCAGCTACTTGGCGGCCACCGTCGCCGAGGATTTGCGCAGGGAGCGGTGCGCGGTGATCGTGCTGGATCCCAAGGGCGACGCCGCCGAGGCCGCCGTGAGCGCGGTGCCGGCGGGGCATACGTGCACGCTGCTGGACTTTGCCCACCCGACGTGCGGCTTCAATCCGCTCGCCGTGGACGCGCCCGCGGACACGATTGCCGACTACGTGGTGGGGGCGCTGAAAAACCTGTTCACCGATGCCGACATCCGCGCCTCCTCGGACCGGTACCTGCGCAATGCGATCATCGCCGTGCTGGCTCACGACCCGCGCTCGACGCTGTGGGATGCCGCGCGCCTGCTGACGGTGGGCGAGGAGGGCTATGCCTACCGCGCCCGCGTCGGCGCCCATGTGCGCACGCTGCCGGAGTACAAGGAGATCGCCGAGTTTTTCACCGCCGAGCTGACCGCGCAGCTGGCGGACTCGCGCAGCACAACCACGGCGAAGCTGGACGCGCCCGTCAACAAGCTGGCGCGGCTGCTCAACTCACCGTCGATTAAGCGGGTGTTGCTCAACGGCTCCCTCACGGTGGACCTCGACCGCGTGATCGCAGGCGGTGAGGTGCTCGTGGTCAAGGGCGCGCTCGGGGCGATGGGGGCCGGCAACACCTCCGTGCTGATGCAGCTGCTGATGGGGATGCTCGACGCGGCTCTCGCCCGCCAGCAGGACACCGTTCCCGCCGAGCGACGCATGGCGGTGGCGCTCAAGGTGGACGAGGCCCCGCTGGTGCTCAACCGCGGCTTCGCCGAGACGCTCGCGCTGAAGCGCTCCGCGGGCCTGGAGACTGTGGCGTGCTGGCAGACCGATTCGCAGTGGACCGACCGCGAGGTACGCGCGCAGCTGGACGCGCTGTTCGCCCACCGCGTGTACTTCGCCACCGCCTCCGCCTCCGACGCGCGCGATTCCGCAAAGTTGATGATGGCCGAGTACTCCGACGCGGTCCGCCCTGACACAACTGGTCTCACGGCGCTCGGCCGGCCGGACGCACGCCTGCACCTCCCAAAGCACCATGCGATCGTCAGCTGGGTCGCACCGGAGGGCCGCCAGGCCCCGTTCGTCGCGAGCACGATCCCGCTGCGCATCGACCGTGAGCGCCTCGCGCTGCACGCCGCGCGCCAGGCCGAGCGCGGGGGGCGCTACCTCGCCGACCTCAGCCAGCCTCACTGGGACCGAAGCCGGGAGACACGCGCAAGCTCGCATCCCCGTTTGGGCCAACGGGAGGCAGAACCGGGGCGTGGGGGAGACGGGAGCGAGTCCGGTGGGATCGTCCACGCGCGGGGGTGGGGAAGCGAGCCGGCTGGGGGCGGGGCCTCCATGCCCCGCCACGATGGTGGGACACAGGACGGGGCGGGCAATCGCGGGCGGAACGCCATGAAGCACGAGGGGGCCATGAAGCACGAGGGGGCCATGAAGCACGAGGGGGCCATGAAGCACGAGGGGGCGATGAAGCACGAGGGGGCGATGAAGCACGAGGGGGCCATGAAGCACGAGGGGGCCATCAAGCGCGAGGGGGTCGCCAAGCACGGGGGGGCCACGGAGGCTCCGCTGCCCGACACCGCCGCGGAGAGCTATGCCGAGCTGGTGGACCTCGACGCGGCCCATCGCGTGCGCTGGGCCCGGTCGATTGAGGAGCCCCGTCCGCTCGAACCCGATCCGCTCGACCTCGAGATCCTCGCGCTGGTCGCCTCGATGAGCCATGTGCTGACCAGTCAGCTGCACCGCCGCTTCAACTCCGCGCGAGCGCTCACCACCACCCAGCGGCGCCTGAAGCGCCTCTCCGACGCCGGTTTGGTGAGGCGCTTTCAGTTCCATCGCCGCGACGGGGGAGGCGCGCCCATGTGTTACGTGATCGCCCCGCTGGGAACTGAGCTACTGGGCGCGCACGGGCGCCTGGACGACCTCGCCCAGCGCGAGGTCGACGAAGCAGACAACCCCTCCCCCAAATCCAACTCCTCATCCCAACCCGTCTCGCTCACTGCGTCGCCACAATTCTCGCTGCCCGTCCGGGGCGATCGCCGGTTGCGCCAAGCCCGCCACAAGGTGCACGTCACCGGGTGGGCGCTGGCGCTGGAGCGTGTCCTCGGCGTCGGCTCGCTGCGGCTGCGGGGCGCGGGGCAGTCGGTGCTCTCGCCGCCGCTTCGTTCCGCGCCCGCCGGACGCGTCGCGATCGGCCCCGGGGAGTTGCGCCTGCCGGGAGGTCGGGCTCCCCACGACTTCCTGCGCACCGACGCCACCGGCGCCCGCACGGAGGTCGAGCGTTTCGAGACCGTGCGCCCCGACGCGAGCGTGGACGTTCCCGCCAGGGCGATCGAGCGCGTCGATCCCGGCGAGCTTGGGTCCCCCGGGATGCGGAGAAGTGGTTGTGTCGGTGTCGGTGTCGGTGCCGATGAGGGTGCGGGAGGCGCCGGGGCGGTCGGGGTGTGCCTACTGATCGAGCGCGACGATCGTCTGCCGGTTGGCGGCGCGAGTGCCAAGCTCGAGCGCTACGACCATCTGCTCGCCGGCTGGTCGGTGTGCGTCCCCAGCTTCTCCCGCCGAGGCGCTGGGCGGGTGGGCCGTCGTCCGATGGTCGTGTTCCTCTGCCGCGACCGCCCCCGCGCGCGCGAGTGTGCTCGGCTGGCCGACCACGTGCTGTGTGCGTGCCGCGCCTACGCCGGCGAACATCCCCGCGTGTGGGAGTACCCCGGTCGTGCCGGCATCGTGTTCGCCTCCGAGCGCGATATCCACGAGGGGTTGCTGCATGCCTACGGCGTCCCCCGCTTGCCCCCCAAGGTGCGCGGTGCGCTCGCGCACGGCGACCCCCGGGCGAGCCAGGCGGCGATCGTGGCGCGCGAGCTGCTGCCCGGGAGGGGTGGGGTATATGAAGTCTGCGGCAGTGGGTCAGTTTGAGCGTGTACTGCCTGGTTTCTGGATACTTCGTCTGAGTATATCTATAGTATATACAAACAGGTACTGGGTCTGTTATAAAGAATCCAGAACCCGATAGCAATTGCGCACGGCTTTGAAATTTTTGTTCGGCACATGGTCTGCGGGATGCAATTACCCGAGAGGCCGTCCAGTCCTACTCGTAGCTTCGCGTGATCGGGCGGGGGTTCCTTGGCGCAGACGCCGGCAGGCCGTTAAAGCCTGGTGGTTTGAGAGCCTGATGGGTTGAGGGCCCGACGCCCTATCGCAGGGGCTGAGCAGCGGCGACACGTCGCTCCGAACGTTCAATCAGCCGCCGCCCACCAACCCTCACAGCTCGCTGAACACCACGTGGCGGGTGCGCCGCCATGAACCAACCTGGCGCGGTACCACGCGCGCAGTCACCCACCGGGATTTGCCTTTACCCCGCCTGCACACGCAGTCACCCCTGCCGGCGCGCGCTCGCCAGTGCGGTTGAGCTGCCGCTTCGCACACGCCCGACTGCACGCCGCAAGCTCCGAAGCGGCTCTGTTGAGCCAAATCGCAGCCGATCGGCGCTGGCGATTGCGACGCCCATCCTCCGGAGGTGGGATGCGCGTGGCTGCTCGTGCTGGATGGCGCTAGCATCGCGGCCCTTCGATTCCCCTTCACCCAGGCCGCACCACACTCTCCAATGGCACCGCTCGCTCTGGTCGTTCGACCCGATTGTGGATCGCGCTCGCCGGCAGATGGCCCGGCATGGTCTGAGCCTGAACACCGATCCCCCAGGCCACCTGCTGCCCGGCTGAGCCTTCCCGCACCGTACCTCGCACGTTCAGTCGAGCCTCGCGCGGAGCCTCGATGGACCCGATCGCGCCAACTTCCAATTTGAGCGGCGTGCACCAGCTGCACCCCGAGATCCCCTATGGGGATCTCGACCGCGTGCTGCTCCCCGAGCATCGCCCGCGAGCCGCTTGACGGTCGTCCGCGGGAGCCCTACAAGCCGCTTCCACTCGACCACTGCCCGACGGCCCCGTGGGCCAGGAGACTCACCATGCCCCTCACCGCGCTACCCGCGAAGCCCCCGTACCCCTCACGATCCCTTCGCACCCCGACCGTTCGCCCGGCCGCTCGAGCGGCCCGTCTCGCGACTCCCGGAGTGCTCGCCAGCTACACCGACTCCGCCGGTCAACTGCGCGACGTCCTCGCACTGCCCGGGCATGGTGGCAGCGTGCTGGTGCTCGATCGCAACGCCGCCACCTGGGGCGATCGGCGGCTGCTGGCGCACCTCGCCGCCGACGAGCCCCTGGAGAACGCACAGCTCGTGTGCTGCGACTACCTGCGCGACCCCCGCCCGCGCCGCTGCCGACGGCTCGCCCCCGAGGACCTCCTCGTGGCCCCCTTCGCCGAGGATGGCGAGCCGCCGCAGGAGGATGGAGAACTCGATCTGCTCGTGTCCACCGAGGGCGTGGAGCTGCGTGACCGTCACGGTGTTTGCCACGGGCTGGAGGCGCTTGCCACTGGCCGCTCGGTGCCGGAGCTGCGCTGGTGCCGGCGGGAGAGCCCCGTCGAGCTCGGGCACGGCTCGGCTCAGCGGGCGAGCGGCCCCCGGCCCGAGAGCGTGCGCGACGTGGTTGCGTGCATGGATGGCTACGAACCCGTACGTGCGCTCACCGTCAGGGCGTTGGCGCGGCACCGCGACGACGCCACGGTGTCGGTGACGATGCTGCGCAACGAGCTTCAGCGCATCGACGCCAGCCGGATCGTGCTCAACCGAGGGCTGCGCCGAGCGGTGCTGCACGCGTTGCACGCTCAGCGGCTCAGCCTCAGCGAGATCGCCCTTCGCTGCGGGCGGGTCAAGTGTGACCGCAATGGCAACCGCAGCGGCGAGACCAGCTGGCTCTCCCGTCGCGTTGGCATCGCGCCCGAGAGTGGCGGCGACGGCCAGCCCACGCCATGGATCCACAGCGAGGTGCTCGCGTTGATCGCGCGCGAGGGCCTCGGCATCTCTCCCCGCGAGGTCGAGCTTTGACCTCCGATCGCGACTGCGAGGAGGGTCCGCATTCTCTCCTGGTGGTGGAGCAAGACGAGCGGATTGCGCACCCGCTGGTCGATCAGCTCGCGGCCGATGGTTATCGGGCGAGGCAAGCGCGGACGACCGAGCATGCGCGGGCGCTGTTGCGAGCCGATCCTCCACACGCCGCACTGCTCGGCGAACTGGAGACGCCGCGAGCCGCGCTCGAGTTGCTCGTGGAGATCCGCGGCGGCGGCCTGCTCGTGCCGCGCGGCACGCAGAGCTCCTGGCCTGGGAGTTTGCCCGTGATCGTGATGGGTCCGCGGGTCGAGGAGCCCGACCTGCTGCGAGCCTTCGACGCCGGCGCCGACGACTTCCTCGCGCGGCCCCCTTCGTATCTGGAGTTGCGAGCCCGTCTGCGCTCGCTGCTGCTGCGTGCTGGCGCCCACCGCGCGCCATCTGTGGAGGTGGGAGCACTTGCGATCGGCCTCCACGCTCGTGTGGCAGCCGTGCACGGTCGTCCGCTGGAACTGCGCCGCTTGGAGTACGAGCTGCTCGTTCACCTCGCCGCCGAGCCCCGACGCGTGTTCGCCAAGCAGGAGCTGTTGCGCGCGGTGTGGGGCTACCCCACGCTGGTGTCCACCCGCACGCTCGACTCCCACGCCAGCCGCCTGCGCCGGAAGCTCTGCGCGGAGGGCAACGAGCGGTGGGTCGTCAACGTGCGTGGCGTCGGTTATCGCCTGATCTGAGCCTGGTCCACCGATCCGGGTCGCACCCATGCAGCACCCACGACGGCGAGCCCCCGGGCTCGCCGTTTGCACGTCCGCAGTCGAACGTCCAACGAAAGGAAGGCACCATGAACGAGGATCCAACACGAGAGACACCCCAGCCGGGCATCGAGGATGATGAGGTGCTCAGGCGCAGACTGGGCATCTCCAGGGCAAGTCTCCGTGCGGTCGAGACGTGTCCGTTCATCGATGAGTTGACACGGCTCAACCACGCCCCGGTGGCGGTGCTCGAAGCCGAGTACATCGCCGAGCTTGCCCGGCGCAACCACGATCTGGCAACGGCCCTCGAAGCCGACCGCCTGGTCGAGTTGGCCTGGCTCGAGCACGGACAGGCGTAGCCAAACGCCGCGCCAAGCAGCACACCCGACGGCGAGCCCACGCGTTCGCCGTCGCTCATACCCGCGCTCGGCTCTGGCTGGGTGCTCATACCCCTAGCGAAAGGAATGGACTCATGTCTGCACCGAACGCCACCCTCGATCGGGAACCCGACCCGCTGGCTCCGCATGAACCCGACCCGCTGGCCCCGCTGGAGCACCTGTACCAGTGGCTGGTGGGCACAACCGTGCACATCGTCATCGGCGTGCTCCTCGGTCTGCTCGCGGCGCGCCTGATGCGCCGTTGGCACCTGCACTGGAGCTGGGCGGGGGGCGCGTTTGCGCTCGTCGTGCTCGCCCGCACCGCGCTGGCGGGTGGCGCGGCGACACTGGGTGTGGCCGCGCTTGGCGCCGCCGCCCGCGGCCGGCGTTGGCACGGCGAAGACCTGCAAGCCGGCGCCGACCTCGCCGAGATCGCGGCGAAGCGCACCACCCCGCTCGATGGGCTGCGCGCCGGCGTCCATGACGTGCGCTCCCGGCTCGCCGGCAGCGGCGTCGCCGATCGGTCGGGCCCGCGTTCGCGGCTTGCGGGCGCCGTTGCCATTGGTGGGCTGAGCAAACGCGTATTGCGCTGGCGGCGAGATGAGCGCCTGTGGCGCGGCAGCCAGCTGAGCGTTGGTGTGGACCACCGCGGACGCTCCGTGGCGATCGAGCTCGGCAGTGAGCCTGAAGCCGGGAGACACGCGCCATCGGTCCCCGTTTCAGCCAGCGGCACGCATACCCTCGTGGCGGGTGCCACCGGCTCCGGCAAGACGTTCACCCTCGCACGGATCACCACGCTGGCGATCTCGTATGGGATGTCGGCGATCGTGGTGGACCCGAAGGGTGACGCGGGGCTGCGCGAGCGGCTGCACCGTGCGGCCCGCGCCACGGGCAAGGCGTTTTACGCGTGGACGCCGGAGGGACCCGCGGTCTACAACCCGTTTGCCCGCGGCGGCGAGACTGAGATCGCCGACAAGGCGCTCGCGGGAGAGCGCTTCACCGAGCCCCACTACCAGCGCCAGGCGCAGCGCTACCTCGGCCACGCCGTCCGTACGCTGCGCGCCGCGGGGGTGGAGGTGAGCCTCGCCCGTCTCGTCGAGGCGCTCGATCCCAAAAGCCTGGAGCTGCTCGCACGGGAGCTCCCGCGGGAGAGCGCGCGGGAGGTACACACATACCTGGACTCGCTCACCTCCCGTCAGCGCGGCGAGCTCGGTGGTGTGCGTGACCGTCTCGCGATCATGGTCGAGTCCGACGTGGGTCAGTGGCTTGATCCCGCCACGCAGGGCACGGAGTCCTTCGAGCTGCTGGACGCGGTGCGCAGCGGGGCGGTGGTGTACTTCAGCCTCCACGCCGACACCCGGCCGTTGCTTGCACAGATGCTCGGAGCGGCGATCGTGCAGGATCTGCAGACCGTCGTCGCGGCGCTGCAGGAGCACCCGGCTCGGTGTGTGGTGGCGATCGACGAGTTTTCCGCGATCGCCGCCGAGCACGTCGCCGGCCTCTTTGCTCGCGCCCGCTCGGCGGGCATCAGCCTGCTGTTGGGCACCCAGGAGCTCTCCGACCTGCGCCTGCCGGGCCGCGAGACGCTGCAGGAGCAGGTGCTGGGCAATCTCACCAGCCTGATCGCCCATCGCCAGGTGGTGCCCGCGTCGGCCGAGCTGATCGCTCGCCTGGCCGGTGGCAGGGGCGCATGGCGCACCTCGGTGAGCAGCGACGGCCGCAGTACTCGCACGCGGGTCAGCGAGCCCCTGATCAGTCCCGAAGAAGTGATGAGTCTCGCGACGGGTCAGGCGGCGGTGCTCCGTCTGAGCAGCCCGCGCAGTGCCGTGGTCGCGTGGATGTACTCGCCCGATCGCGACAGGTAAACACAACGATCCAAGGAGGACCACGATGATCTCTGAATCCACACACCACGACAACGCCTCACCCGAGCGGAGAGCGATTGTGCGCTGGGCGGCAGGTATGGGCGCGGTCACCGCGGAGGCTGTGGCCGTGCATCTCGGCACCAGCCCCGCCTCGGCGCGCGGGCGGCTGCGGGCAGCTGAAGGTGAGCGGCTGCTGACGCGCTGCCGTCCGCTGACGGGCCATCCGGCGCTGTACACGGTCACACGCGCTGGTCTACGGAAGGCCGGTGTACGAGGCCTCGACCCATGCACGGTGAGTCCCTCCAACGCGCTGCACCTGATCGAGTGTGCTCGCGTTGCGGCGGCTCTGCAGCGCTGCTACCCCGACCACCGGGTGCAGGGCGAGCGCGAGCTGCGCGTCGAGGAGCGCGAGCGTGGCTGTGCACTTGCCAGCGCCGAGCTCTACGCCGACAGGCGCATGCCGGCGTACGCCGAACATGGCGACGACGCACACCGTGAGGCGCTATACCACCGCCCCGACCTCGTGCTGTGGCCGCTGGGCCCGGAGGGTGGCCTGCCGGTGGCGGTCGAGGTGGAGCTGACCGTCAAGGCGCCCGAGCGCCTGGCGGCGATCTGCCGGTCGTGGGCACGGGCACGCTGCGTGGCGGGCGTGCTCTACCTCGCGCCGCCCGAGGTCGAGCGTGCGGTCATACGGGCAATCGACCGCGCGCAGGCTCATGAGCGGGTGCTGGTCGTCCCCCTCGACGCTCTGCCGGAGTGGCTTGCACGGCCGGCCGAGCGTACCGTCCCAAGCGGTGCGTAAGTTCTCTGACGGGGCAGTGGCTTACCAAAGGAGACGAAGTCATGTCGTACACGAGCATCAATCGGGTCGTGCTGGTCGGCAATCTCACACGTGACCCAGAGCTGCGCGAGCTGCCCTCGGGCAGCAGCGTCTGCAACCTCAGGATCGCGTGCAACGGAATCAAGCGCGACGATGCAGGCGAGTACCGGGAGCGGCCGCTCTTCTTCGACGTCGCCACCTTCGGCGGACTGGCGGAGAGCGTGGCCCGCTACATGCATCGCGGCAGCCTCGTGGCGGTCGATGGGCGCCTGGATTGGCGTGAGTGGGAGACCGCCGAGAGCACGGACGGCGGCCCCCAGAAACGCCAGGCGGTGAGCGTGGTGGCCGAAACCCTCCAGTTCCTGGACAGGCCCGCCACGCGCGCCGAGGGCGATCAGGGCGAGCCCGGGGCGCAGGATGGCGAGCACGAGCTCGTCGGCGCCGGCGCAATCGACCTGGTTTTCTAGCCCATCTGGTCTCGAACCGGCTCTTGGGTTCGTGGACCCTTACGCGAAATGATGCGCGCAACCGCGGGGTGTCCGGTTTCTCGGGCGCCTCGCGGCTGTGTCGTCGCCGCTCCGCGGCTGGCCCCCGGTCCGTTTTGTGTTAACGGGTATGCTCCCGCGCCGAAACCTCGCTCCCCGTGCAAGGAGATCACACAGGTGCCAGTCAACGACAAAGCGGTCGGCAAGACGTACGAGCCCACGATGTATGCGGTGGGCCGCGAGAAGATCAAGGAGTACGCCCGGGCGGTGGGCGAGACCAACCCCGTCCATCTCGACGTGGAGGCGGCACGCGCCGCCGGCTATGCCGACGTGGTGGCACCGCCAATGTTCGTGGTGGTGTACTCCGCCCCCTCGGTGGGGCCGCCGATCTTCGATCCCGAGATCGAAATCAACTTCCCGATGATGGTGCACGGGGGGCAGGAGTTCGAGTGGGGCCCGCTGGTGGTGGCCGGCGATGAGATCACCACCACCGGAAGCGTGAAGGAAATCTACGAGCACCAGGGCAAGGGCTTCTACGTGTTCGAGTCGACCTCCACCAACCAACGCGGCGAGCAGGTGTGCCGCGGCACGTGGACCAACATCGTTCGAGGAGTGTGAGCAATGGCCGACCTTCGAGGAGTGCAATGGCTGAGCTGAGTGCGGGAACCCAGATACCCGAGCTGAAGATCACCCCCGACAAGTACCTCACCGTCCGCTACGCGGGCGCCTCGGGCGACTTCAACCCGATCCACGTCGACGACGAGTTCGCCCAATCGGTGGGCCTTCCCGGGCGCATCCTGCACGGGCTGTGGTCGATGGCGCAGGTGGCGCGCGCTCAGACGGAGGCAGCCGGTGGCCCCGAGCACCTGCGCCGCCTCGCGGTGCAGTTCCGGGGTATGGGCGTTCCCGAGCAGGAGGTGGTTGTTACCGGCACCGTGCGTGAGGCGCGGGACGGGAAGGTGCTGATCGACACGGTTGCGGTGCAGGGCGAGAAGGAGATCATCCGCAACGCCGAGGCCGAGCTCGAGATCTAGTGTCTCGAGCCGACTCGGGACACGAGCATTGGCTCCTCGCGAGGAGTCGAACGTAAGCCGCTTCAATATGGCGCCCACCAGGCGGCTCGTACAATCGACTTTATGTTGAGCGTCAGGCAGGAGCTGATCCTGTGCAAGGTGGTGGAGGGTTACCTGCTGGAGGGCCAGCCGGTGGCATCGAAGGCGATTGCCGCCGACCCGGAGCTCGATTGCGGGGCCTCCACCGTACGCAACGAGCTCGCGCTGCTCGAGGAGCACGGGCTGCTCGCCCATCCGCACACCTCGGCCGGGCGTGTCCCAACCGACGCGGGCCAGCGCTACGTCGTGGACCGCATGCTGGCCTCCGGCCAGGGCCTGGTGCAGGCCCCGCGCATGGAGCTCTCGCTGACGCGCCAGGAGGTGGAGGAGGCGATGCGGGCGACCACCGAGACGCTCTCGCAAGTGACCGACCTGCTCGCGGTCGTCTCCGCGCCCTCGGCGAGCACCGCCACTATCCGTCGCGTCGAGGTGCTCGCGGTGCAGCCACGGGTGGTCGTGGCGGTCGTGATCACCTCCACCGGCGAGGTCTCCAGGGTGTTCGCCACGTTCGAGGAGCCGGTCGACGCCGGGCTGGTGACGTGGGCGGGGGAGTACCTCAACGATCGCCTGGTGGGGTTGGGCCTGGGCGCGCGGATGCTGCATCAGCGTCTCGCCGACCCCAGGTTGCCGACGCAGGAGCGCGCCTTCCTAGACCGCCTGATACCGGCGTTTGGCGGACTCGCGGCAGAGTCCGAGCACGTGCTCTACCTCGATGGCACGGCGCGGTTGTTCTCGGAGGCGCATCTGCGCGACGTCGGTGAGATCAACGAGCTGATGGAGCTGTTGGAGCGGCGGGTAGCGCTGCTGGACGTGTTTCGCGCCGCGTTGAGCGAGCCGGGCGTGTACGTGCGTATCGGCCATGAGAACGAGATCCCGGCGATGCGCTCGCTGGCGATGGTGGCGACGGGGTACGGTGTGGCGCAGCGCCGCATGGGGATCGTCTCGGTGATCGGCCCGGTGCGGATGAACTACGCCTACGCGATCCCCGCGGTGCGCGAGGTGGCGCACGAGCTTTCGCGCTTCGTCGAAGAGACCTACGCGGAGAGCTAGGGTGCTGCGATGAGCCGCGCCTCCACACCCCGCGATCCCTACGACGTGCTCGGCGTTGCCCGCGACGCCTCCGAGCAGGACGTCAAGAAATCCTTCCGGCGCCTGGCGAGGGAGCTGCATCCGGACGTCAACGCACACGATCCGCAGGCGGAGGAGAAGTTCAAGGAGGCTGCGGAGGCGTACGAGATCCTCTCCGACCCGCAGCGGCGTGCGACCTACGATCGTTACGGTCACGAAGGGCTGCGCTCGGGCGGGTATGCCCCGAACTTCGACGCGTTCGGCTCGATCGGCGACCTGTTCGACGCATTCTTCGGCGGCGCCAGCCCCTTTGGCGGTGGGCGTGGGGCGGGGCCGGCGCAGGGGCAGGACGTGGCGGCGGCCCTGGAAATCGATCTGGGCGAGGCGGCGAGCGGCAAGCGCGCGGAGGTCGCTTTCGAAGTGATCGAGCGCTGCGAGCGCTGCCACGGCAACGGCGCCGAGCCGGGCACCCCGATCGAGACCTGCGAGCGATGCGGCGGGGCTGGGCAGCTGCAGGCAGTGACGCGCACGCCATTTGGCCAGATGATGCGCACCGTGATGTGCGATCGCTGCCACGGCGACGGTCGCACGGCCAAGCAGCCCTGCGGCGAGTGCCGCGGCCGGGGTCGCCGTGCCGCCAGGCGCACCCTGATGGTGGACGTGCCGGCGGGGATCGCCGATGGCCAGCGCATCCGCCTCGGCGGCAAAGGCCACGCGGGTGAGGCGGGCGCGCCCGCGGGCGACCTATACGTGCTCGTGCGGGTGCGCCCCGACGAGCGCTTCGTGCGCGAGGCGGACGATCTGCTCACCGTGCTGGACGTCTCCGCTCTGCAGGCCGCGGTGGGGGCGGTACTCGAGGTGCCGACCCTCGAGGGTGCGACGCCGATGAAGATCGCTCCCGGGACCCAGCCGGGCGAGGTGCTGAGCGTGCGTGGTCAGGGGATGCCCAGCCTGCGCAACGGCCGGCGTGGTGACCTGCGGGTGGTCGTCAACGTGGTGGTGCCCCGGCGCCTGAGCGCCGCGCAACGCGAGCTGATGGAACGCGTGCAGGAGACGCTCACCGAGGAGAACCTGCGCGGCGATGAGTCGATGCTCGGCAAGCTGCGTCGCGCGTTGCACCATCGAGCCGCGTGATCCGTCTCGCGGTGCGCGTCCGCCGCGAGGACGCGGAGCTGGTGCTGGCGCAGCTGCTGGAGCTGGCGCCCTCCGGCGTGGAAGAGGCGGAGGTGGGGGATGGGGTGCTCGAGTATGCGGTGTACGGCAGCCCCGGTGAGCTCCCGCAACTGCCCGACCTGCGAGCCGCGGCGGGAGCGGCGCTGGTGGAGGTCACGACCAGCGAGCTGCCCGACGACTGGGGGGAGCGGTGGAAGCGCTTTCACCGCCCGGTGTTGATCGAGTCGCCGGCGGCTCGGGGGAGCGGAGGGCTCGCGATGGAGACGATGGTGTCGGGAGGTCCGGTGCCGGGCCTGCACGTGCGCCCACCGTGGGAGCCTCCGAGCGATCGGGCCAACGTCGAGGAGATCGTGATCGATCCCGGTCAGGCGTTCGGAACGGGGGCCCACGCCACGACCCGCATGTGTCTGGAGCTGCTGCTGGAGCTCGCCGCTGAGAGGGGCGACGCGGCCCCGCCGGCGGATCGTGGCGGCGGGGTAGTGGCGGACGGGCAGAGGGGCGAGCGGCTGCTGGGTGGAGGGGGGCCGCTGTTGGACGTCGGCACCGGCTCGGGGGTGCTCGCGATCGCGGCGGCCCGCCTCGGCTACGGGCCGGTGGTGGGCCTCGACAACGAGCCCGAGAGCGTCGCGGCAGCTCGTGAAAACGCGAGGGTCAACGGCGTGGAGTTGGAGGCGCGCTCCTTCGACCTGCGCCGCGAGCGCCTGCCGACCATCGCGGGGACAGCGCCACCGACGGTGCTCGCCAACTTGCTGAAGCCGCTGCTGCTGGACCTCGCGCGATCGATCGAGCGAGCCCCTGCGGACCTGATCATCGGGGGGCTGCTGAGCGAGCAGGTCGACGAGGTGGTGGCGGCGTTCGAAGGGCGCCTCGGACTGCGCGAGCGCGAGCGACGCACGAGCGGCGAGTGGGCGGCGGCGTGGCTGGCGGCGGCTGATCAAACGCGGTCGGGTACCTCGGTGACGGCGCGGGCCATCGCGCGGTAGATCAGGTCGATCGCGGGCCGTACGCCGTCCTCGCTCTGCAGCAGTGCAGCCGCGGCGGCGAGCGCGGAGCCGATCGTCTCGAGCGCCTCGCCGACGTCGCCCGGCGAAGGGTCGCGACAGGCGGCGCGCGCCATCTCAAGCATCGCCAGTGCTTGCTCGGGGATGTCGGCGAAGAGCGCGGGCCCCGTGAGGCTGCCGTAGCCGTAGACGCGGGCGAGGCGGCCGGAGAGTGTGATCGAGGGTCCCCGCCGCGGCATGGTGGCCGGCGGCAGCCCACGCCCGTCGAACAGTCCGGCGACCGTCTCGCCGAGCACAAGGCGGGTGGTGGCCTCGTCGAGGCCGGCGTGGGCGGCCATGCGCAACACCATGTAGAGACCGCTCTGCGGACGCCCGTAGGGGGGATCTGTGGCGAACACGATCCGCTCGGCGGGCACGCGCGCAAACAGCTCGACGACGTCGAGCCCGAAGAAGCATGAGGTGTCGTAGAGCACGCCGGGGTGGTCGGCGAGCATCGACGTGAGGATCCCCTGGTCACAGATGGCGCCGTGGGCGAGGATCAGCACGACCTCGGGGTGGCGCAGCGCGAGCTCCGCGAGCCCCTCGGCGATCGGCGGCAAACCGCGGCCGGCGTGGATCAGGATCGGCACGCGGGCGTCTTCGGCGACCGCGAAAATGCCCTCGAGCTCGTTACCGTCGAAGGCAAACGCTTGGGCGCGCGGGTGCAGCTTGATCCCGCGGGCGCCGGCGGCGAGGCAGCGCTCGGCCTCGGCAACCGGGCCATCGAAGGGGTCCAGACGGCAGAAGGGGATCAGGCGGCCGCCGCTTTCGCCGGCCCACGCAAGCACGCGATCGTTGGGCACGCGGTACGCGGGCCGGCGCTCGGGGTCGTGCAGCGGGAACACGCACGCGCGCTGCGCCCCTGCCTCGTCGAGCTGCGAGAGCAACTGCTCGAGCGTCAGCGAGCGCCCATCCTCGTCGAGTCCCAGGTGGGTGTGGGCATCGAACACCTCGGCGCCGGTGGGCAGCAGCCGCTGTGCTTCGGCGGCGAACGGCGCGAGCGCGTTGGCGTAGAACGAGGCATCCATGGTCGGCACCCTAATGGGTCGCGCAATCGGGGATCATTCACGTGGCGGTTTGCCGCCCGATGTGGGCGCGTGTATGCAGGTGTAATTTTTGAGAGCCGTGCGCAATTGCTATCGGCTTTTAGATTTTTCATCGCACAGCCGCCGCCCCTCCCCTTCTGCAATGGCATATACAAAGCGCAAATGCCCGGCGGCGCTTGACCTTACGAGGGCGCCCACCGGCAGGCGCCCACCTGCCGACGCCGCAGGCCGCCTACGCGTGTAGCCGCTCGCTGGCGGGCACGAGACCGGCCTCGCGCTGGAAGCCCTCCAGCACGGAGCGCATCGTCTCTGTGTTGCACTCCACCTTCGACGGCCACGGCTTGGCGGGGTGGTCGTAGAGAGTCTTCAGCCCGTTGCCGGTGACGATCGCCACCACCGTCTCGTCGGGGTCGAGGCGGCCTTCGGCGGCCAGCTTCTTCACGACCGCCACGGTGGTGCCCCCGGCCGGCTCGGTGAGCAGGCCCTCGGTCGATGCCAGCAGGTCGATGCCCGCGAAGATCTCTTTGTCGCTCACCGACGCCGCCGTGCCCCCGCGGCCGCGGACGGCCTCGATCACAAACACCCCATCGCCGGGTGAGCCGATCCCCAGCGAGTGAGCCTGCGTGGTGGGCTTCACGGGGACGATCTCCGAGGCGCCGTTGAGGATCGCCTCGGCAATCGGGCTGCAGCCGTCGGGCTGGGCGATGTCGATCTTGGTGTGCGCGGTCTGTGCGAGGCCAACCATTTCGAGCTCCTGCAGGCCCTTGTGGATGCGCGAGGAGAGCGTGCCCCCGGCGGCTGGGGACACGATGCGATCCGGTGAGCGCCAGCCGAGCTGCTGCACGATCTCGTACGCCTCGGTCTTGGCGCCCTCGGCGTAGAAGGGGCGCAGCGTGATGTTGGCGAACTCCAGGCCCGTCGCTTCGGCGAGCGCGCGGCAGGCTTTGTTGGCTTCGTCGTAGTTGCCCTCGACCTGGCACACCTTCGCGCCGAGCGCCCGGCAGGCGTGGGCCTTGGTGCTCTCCAAGCGGTTGGGGTAGAAGACATAAGCCGCCACCCCCGCCTTCGCCGCCAGTGCCGCCACCGCGGTGCCGACGTTGCCGGTCGAGACGCACCCGATCTCCTTGCGGCCCAGCTCCAGCAGGCGTGCCATCGCCATGCCCACCACGCGGTCCTTGTAGGAGAGGCTCGGGCGGGAGGTGCTGTCGTCCTTGAGGTAGAGGTTGCGCAATCCCACCGCCGCGCCCAGCCGGTCCGCGCGGATCAGCGGCGTGAAGCCCGCGAACTCGCCCACGCGCGCGGGGCCGACGGCGTCGTGGATCGGCAGCAGCTCCTCCAGGAACCAGATGTTGAGCGGGCGCTCGTGCATCGGCGTCTCTGCGATGCGCTGCTTTGCCAGCTCGTAGTCGTAGTCGACGTCGAGGCTCTTGCCGCAGCGCGGGCAGTACGCCCCGCCCTCGGCGAGGGGCGAGCGCAGCTCGCATTTGCGGCACACCAGCTCGGTCGCGCAGGAACGCGTGTGCTGGAGATCCCCGGCTTGGTTCGGTGCGGTGCTCATCCGCGTCTCATCACATCATCGCAGAGGACGCGGTCGGCCAAGTGGTCATATTCGGTGAACTTGCACACAGTCGGGTTCGCTATCGCCGGTGTGGGCAGCATTGCATGCCCCCACCGCAGGTGGTCGTTGTTTCTCTCTTGGGGCCGGCGGGGCGTACCTCCATCGCCGCTTGGTCTGCGCCGGCATCTGCAAGTGGGGCTCCCATCCCGCTAGTCCTCGGCTCCCGCCACCGGCATCGGCACGGCGCGTGGGACACCTGGAGGCGCCGCGGCGGGAGGCTGACGCGACCACTCGCCCGCCCGCGGCCACGGCGGATCGCCCCCCGCCTCGCCGCCGAGGCCCGAGGACTCCCACAGCTCCTCGCCGATGTGGGGCGCGAACGGCATGATCACCCGCGCCATCAACCCCAGCGCGTCGCGCAGCGCCTCGTGGTCCTCGCGGCACAGCGCGCCGCTGTGCTTGAGCACGCGCTTCTCGTAGTCCTTGATGCGATCCAGCAGGCGGATCGCGTTGCGCACCGCGCTGTGCATCTCGAGCTCCGCCAGCTCCTCGGTGATCTTCTCCACCGCCGTGTCGCACCATTTCTCAAGGCGCCTGCGCAGGTGCTCGGTGCGTCGCGGGTCGAGCTCCCCCGAGTCATCCACCTGCTGAGCAAAGCGAGCCTGGGAGTACTGCCACAGGTTGTGCAGGAAGCGCTGGCAAAACTGCACGGCGCTGTCGCTCCAGTTCAGCGACTTCTGCGGTCGCGCCGCCCACAGCACCGCCATCCGCACCGTGTCGGCGCCGAAGGCCTCCACCAGCTCGTCGGGGTCCACCACGTTGCCGAGGTGCTTGCTCATCTTACGCCCGTCGCGGATCACCATCTCGTGCATCAGCGCCCCCGCGAACGGCTCGCCGTCGGCGAGGAACGCGAGCGGGCCGATGTCGCGCAGCGCCTTCGTGGCGATGCGCTGGTCGAACATGAAGTTGCCGCTGTCGCTGCCCGCCACCAGCCGCTCGGATGGCAGCCACGCGCGCAGGTCCTCCAGCGCGAGGATCTCCTCCAGCGAGCGCTCGCGCTCCGGGGCGGGCACACACGCGGGGATCCACAGCCACAGCGCGTCGAAGTGACAGTCGAGTGTGTCTGTCTCACGCTTGGCGGGGCCGTCGCAACGGGGGCAGGTGGTGTTGACGAAATCCTCCCTTTCCGCCAGCGGGTTGCCGGCGCCGGTCGGTTTCAGATCGCGCGGCAGCTCCACCGGCAGCTGCTCCTTTGGGATCGGCACCGTCCCGCAGCCATCGCAGTAGACGATCGGGATCGGCGTACCCCACGAGCGCTGGCGGGAGATCGAGAAGTCGTTGGCCTTGTAGCGCACCGCCGGGCGCGCGCGCGGCCATCCCGCGGCGACCTCCGCGGGATGGCCGGAGGGGCCAGCCCCGCTCGATCCGGCAGCTACGCCGCTTCCCAACCACCCCTCCTCCTCCTTTTTCTCCTCCAGCGAGGGGATACCCAGGCGCTGGGCGATCAGCTCGTCGGTGCGATCCAGCTCGGGAATGCCCAACACCGCCGTCGCGCCGAAGCGCTCGTCCACCGCCGGGGAGATCAACAGCGGCAGCGAAGGGGCGTCCTCGGATATCGACACGGTGCAGCCGGTGTCCACCAGCGCCACGGCCTCCGCGCCGCGCGAGCTGCGCTCCCAGCCGCCGAGGCGCATCTCCTCCAGCTGCTCCCCCACCGCCGGGTCGGCGCTCCAGCGCTCGACCTCGGGGTGCTTGGGGGAGATCAGCACGAAGCGGGCTCGCGCGACGCCCTCGGGGTGGGGGGTGAACACGGTCAGCTCGCGCCCGTCGCCGGCGTGCGCCTGCAGCTCGACCCCGTCCACGCGGCCCAGCACGAAGCGCTGGCTGGCGAGCGAGGTCTCATCCCATTTCTCGAGCTCCCCCGTGCGGCGGTCGTTCTCCTCCAGGTAGGCGCTGATGCGCAGGTACCACTGCGCCCGCTGGATCAGCCTCACCGGGTTGTGGCAGCGCCAGCAGGCGCCGTCCTCCACCTGGATCGTCGCCAGCGTCGTCTGGCAGGTGTCGCACCAGTCCACGCTGCCGCTGCCGTGGTAGATCAAGCCGGCGTCCAGCAGCGTCAGGAACAGCCACTGCGACCAGCGGTACATCACCGGGTCGGAGCTCATGAACGTGCGCTCCCAGTCGAAGGAGAAACCCAGCCGCCGCAGCTGGCCGGTCATGTGCTCGGCGCAGCGCGCCACCCACTCGGCGGGGGACTCCCCGTTGGCGATCGCCCCCAGCTCGGCGGGCAACCCGAAGGCGTCGAAGCCGAACGCAAACAGCACCGGCTCCCCTCGCGCGCGCTGGAACCGGGCGTAGGCGTCTCCGATCGCGTAGCTGCGCACGTGTCCGATGTGCACGTTGCCGGAGGTGAACGGCGCCGAAGCCTTGATGTAGACGCCGCTCTGCTTCGCATTCAGGAGGGGGGTGCGGAAGGCCTCGCGCGCCTCCCATTCGCGCTGGCGGGCGTGCTCGATCGCGCGTGGGTCGTAGGAGGAGGCCCGCCCATCCACGGCCTGCCCATCCGTGGCCTGCCCATCCGTGGCCTGCCCATCCGTGGCCTGCCCGCCCGGGGCTTGGCTCCCTGAGGCCTGTCCGTCCACGGCCTGCCCACCCTCGGGCACGCCTCCATTCCCGGCCGGATTCGCGTCGCTCATACGGCGAGGATATCCGAGCCTCTTGTGCGCGATCTCACCTCGGCGCTTGTCCGGGCGAGCTGTAATGATGCAGCGATGGAGATCGAGATCGGCCGCGGCAAGAAAGGCCGCCGCGCATACGGATTTGACGACATCGCGATCGTGCCCTCACGGCGCACGCGCGACCCCGACGACGTCGACATCTCGTGGAAGCTTGGGCCCTACCAGTTCGAGCTGCCGATGATGGCCTCCGCGATGGACGGCGTCGTCTCGCCCGACACCGCGGGGATCGTTGGCCGTCTCGGCGGCCTGGCGGTGCTCAACCTCGAGGGCATCTTCACTCGCTACGAGGATGCCGACGAGCAGCTGGAGCGGATCGCCGCGCTACCCAAGGATCTCGCCACCCGCGAGATGCAGGAGATCTACCGCGAGCCCGTCAAGCCCGAGCTGATCGCCCAGCGCATTCAGGAGATCAAGGCGCAGAAGGTGGTCGTCGCCGCCTCGCTCACACCCCAGCGAGTGCTGCGCTACCACGAGCTCGCGATGGAGGCCGGCCTCGACGTACTCGTGATCCAGGGCACGGTGGTCTCCGGCGAACACGTCTCCACCGTCTCCGAGCCGCTCAACCTGAAGGAGTTCATTCCCTCCCTCGACGTGCCCGTGGTGGTCGGCGGCTGCGCCTCCTACCACACCGGCCTGCACCTGATGCGCACCGGCGCCGCCGGCGTGCTCGTCGGGGTTGGCCCCGGCGCTGCGTGCACCACACGCGGGGTGCTCGGCATCGGCGTGCCGCAGGCCACCGCCATCGCCGACGTCGCGCACGCGCGCTCCACGCACATGCTCGAGACCGGTGATTACTCGATGGTGATCGCCGACGGCGGCATGAGCAACGGCGGCGACGTCGCCAAGGCGATCGCGCTCGGCGCCGACGCGGTGATGATCGGCTCGCCGCTCGCACGCGCCTACGAAGCGCCCGGGCACGGCTTCCACTGGGGAATGGCCACGTTCCATCCCACGCTCCCCCGAGGCGCGCGCGTCGCCACCGCCCAGAACGGGACGCTCGAGGAGATCCTCGTCGGCCCCGCGCGCGAGAACGACGGCACCTTCAACCTGTTTGGTGGCCTGCGCACCTCGATGGCCACCTGCGGTCACAAGGACCTCGCGGAGTTCAACCGCGCCGAGGTTGTCGTCGCGCCCTCGCTGCAAACCGAGGGCAAGGCGCTGCAACGCGATCAGGGTGTCGGCATGGGCGCGGTGAACGGAAAGGTGGCTGCACTCGTCAATGAGTGATGCAGCCGTGGTGTCCGCGCCTGCCGCCGAGGGTCGGGTCGCAGCGCCCACGGCCACCGACACGGTGGTGGTGATTGACTACGGTGGCCAGTACTCGCAGCTGATCGCGCGGCGCGTCAGGGAGTGCGGGGTGTTCTCGGAGTTGGTGCCCCACCACGTGCCACTGCAGGAGATCGCGGCGCGTCGCCCCCGCGGGATCATCCTCTCCGGCGGTCCCGCGTCGGTGTATGCCCCAGACGCCCCGCGCCTGGAGTGCGGCCTGCTTGAGCTCGGGGTGCCGGTGCTGGGCATCTGCTACGGGATGCAACTGCTCGTGCATGAGCTCGGCGGGCGGGTCGAGCAGGCGGAGGTCGGGGAATTCGGCCGCTCCGACCTGACGGTCGACGAGCATGGGGTGCTGCTGAAGGAGACGCCCCGCGAGCAGACTTGCTGGATGTCCCACCGGGACACCGTCTTCCAGGCGCCGCCCGGGTTCACCGCGCTCGCGCACACCTCCACCTCGCCGGTGGCGGCGGTCGAGAGCGTCGAGCGGGGCATCTACGGCATCCAGTTCCACCCCGAGGTCGTCCACACCCCCTACGGCCAGGCGATCCTCGAGCGCTTCCTCACCGAGGTGTGCGACTGCTCCCCGACGTGGTCGGCGGTGTCGATCGTGGAGGAGCAGATCGCGCGCATCCGCGCCCAGGTGGGGGAGGGGAGGGTGATTTGCGGTCTCTCCGGCGGCGTCGACTCATCGGTGGCGGCGCTGCTCGTGCACCGTGCGGTGGGCGAGCAGCTGACATGCGTGTTCGTCGACCACGGCCTGATGCGCAAGGACGAGGGCGAGCAGGTGATCGCCACCTTCCGCGACACCTTCCACGTGCCGCTGGTGGCGGTGGACGCCGAGCGACGCTTCCTGGAGCGGTTGCGGGGGGTCACCGAGCCCGAGGCCAAGCGCAAGGCGATTGGCGCCGAGTTCATCCGGGTCTTCGAGGAGGAGGCCGCGAAGCTGGAAGGTGCGCGCTTCCTCGTGCAGGGCACGCTCTACTCCGACGTGATCGAGTCGGGCGGGGGCACCGGCGCGGCAACGATCAAGTCCCACCACAACGTCGGCGGTCTCCCCGAGGACATGCGCTTCGAGCTGGTCGAGCCGCTGCGCGCGCTGTTCAAGGACGAGGTGCGCGCCGTGGGCGCCGAGCTGGGTCTGCCCGAGCGCCTGGTGTGGCGCCAGCCCTTTCCCGGCCCCGGCCTGGCGATCCGGATCGTCGGCGGCGAAGCGACGCGGGAGCGCCTCGACGTGCTGCGGGAGGCCGACCACATCCTCCAGGAGGAGATCCGCAAGGCCGGCCTCTACCGAGAGTTGTGGCAGTCCTTCTGCGTGCTCCCCGACATCCGCACCGTCGGCGTGCAAGGCGACAAGCGCACCTACGGGCACGTGGTCGTGATCCGTGCGGTCACCTCCGATGACGCGATGACGGCGGATTGGGCGCGGCTGCCCTACGACCTGCTGGAGACGATCGCTTCGCGCATGATCGGCGAACTGCGCGAGGTCAATCGGGTGGTTCTGGACATCACCTCGAAGCCCCCCGGCACCATCGAGTGGGAGTAGCCCTGGTGGCGTCTCGACGCACCTGGCGGCGTCCTCAGTCGCTCATGTACCGAAGCCGGGAGACACTCGCCTTCGGCTCGTATCCCCGTTTCGGCCAGCACATATCGCTCCTTGCGTCCTTGCCAGGCACGACGAGCCATCCACCAGGGGGCGTGTGTTGAATTTGCTTTTGGCCTATCATGTCGCTCTCGCCGTGCGCGAATGGATGCGTGCGGCCTTTTTCACGTCATGAAAACCTACGTCGCCAAGCCCACCGACCGCGAGCGCAACTGGCTGCTCGTCGACGCCAACGGCAAGACCCTTGGCCGTTTGGCGACCCAGCTCGCCGATGTGCTGCGCGGTAAGCGCAAGCCCGAGTACACGCCGCACATCGACACCGGCGACTTCGTCGTGGTGATCAACGCGGAGAAGGTCGCGGTGACCGGCAAGAAGCGCACCGACAAGCGCTACTACCGCCACTCCGGCTACCCGGGTGGCCTGCGCTCACGCAGCTTCGAGGAAATGCTGGCGCGCCGGCCAGAGGAGATCATCCGGATCGCCGTCAAGGGCATGATGCCCCGCAACCGCCTCGCGCGCAAACAAATCACCAAGCTGAAGATCTACGCGGGCCCCGAGCACCCGCACGTCGCGCAGAAGCCCACGCCGCTGGAGATCGACGCCTGATGGCCGACGAGCCGCAGAGCCCCGACGACCAGGAGCGCTCCGAGGAGGAGACCGCCGCAATGGCCGAGCACCGCGCGGTTCCGACCGAGGAGGCTGCAGAGATCGCGGGATCGGTCGAGGACGCTCCGCTGGAGGCTTTCGAGGAGGCGCAGTCAGCCACCGAGGAGGTCCAGGTCGAGGAGCTGGCTGCCGCGGAGGAGGCTGTCGTCGAGGAGCTTGTTGTGGAGGCGGTGGAGGAGGCGGTTGTCGAGGAGCTGGTTCTCGAGGCCGTGGAGGAGGCTGTCGTCGAGGAGCTGGTTCTCGAGGCGGTGGAAGAGGCGGTTGTCGAGGAGCTGGTCGCGGAGGAGGTCGCCGCTGAGGCGTCCGCCGAGGAGGAGGATTTCGACGAGGAAGAGGAAGAGGAGCCCGCTCCCCGCGTCAAGCCCGCGGTGCCGGGGGCGCACCTGGAAGTCGACATCGTTCCCGAAGGCGTCGACCCGCTGGCGCGCGAGGCACCGGCCGACCCGTATGCGATCGAGGAGTACGCCGAGGACGTCGCCGAGGCCGAGGAGGCGGCGGCGGAGGAGTCGCTGCCGCAGCCGATCTCCACCGCGGCTATCGATCTCGCCAGCGGGGCGCGCTACCGCGCGACCGGGAAGCGCAAGACCGCGATCGCGCGTGTGATCCTCCGTCCTGGCAGCGGCGTCTACCTGATCAATGGGCGCACGCTGGAGGAGCACTTCCCGCGCACCACGCTGCAGCGCAACATCCGCCAGCCTCTGGAGACAGTGGGCTACGAAGAGCGCATGGATGTGGTTGCGCGGCTGCACGGCGGCGGCATCTCCGCGCAGGCGGGTGCCCTGCGCCACGGCATCTCCCGCGCGCTGCTGGAGGCCGACCCCAACCTGCGCGGCGAGCTCAAGCGCCGCGGCTTCCTCACGCGCGACTCGCGCGCCAAGGAGCGCAAGAAGGCCGGTTTGAAGAAGGCGCGCAAGCGGCCGCAGTTCTCCAAGCGCTAGAGGATCCGCCTACCCTCATGGCCCGCAAGCTGTTTGGCACCGACGGTGTAAGAGGTGTCGCCGGGGAGTTGCTGAGCGCCGAGCTCGCGCTCGGTCTCGGCCGCGTCGCGACTGCGCTCGCCGAGGCGGAGCGCCCCCAGGTGCTCATCATCCGCGACACCCGCGAGTCTGGGGAGATGCTCCAAGCGGCGCTTGCCGCCGGGGTCAGCGCCGCCGGCGGGGACGCTCTGCTCGGTGGAGTTCTGCCGACTCCCGCCGCGCCGCTGTTGATTGCTCGCTACGGCTTTGACCTCGCGGCCGTTATCTCCGCGTCGCACAACCCCTACCAGGACAACGGCATCAAGTTCTTCGGCCCCGACGGCTTCAAGCTCTCCGACGAAACAGAGCTCCAAATCGAGCGCGGGCTCGAGGCTGGGGTGGGCAGTGGGGGCACCGCGATCGGGCATATCCGCGAGCTGCTTGGCACCGGCGAGGATTATCTGCGCGAGCTGCACACTCGCTTCGCCGAGCTCGACCTGCACGGGCTCGACGTGCTGCTCGACTGCGCCAACGGTGCCACCCACCAAGTGGCCCCGGAGATCTTCAGGCGTCTGGGCGCGAACGTGAGCGTGATCGCCGAGCACCCCGATGGGCGCAACATCAACGCCGGCTGCGGCTCCACCCACGTGCAGGAGCTCGCCGCTCGGGTGCTAGCTGGCAGCCACGCCGTGGGCTTTGCCTTTGACGGTGACGGCGACCGCGTGCTCGCGGTGGACGGCGCCGGCGAGGTCGTGGACGGCGATGAGCTGATGGCGCTCGCCGCGCTGCACCTCAAGCGCGGCGGCCGTCTGGTCGGCGGCGGCGTGGCGGTGACGGTGATGACCAACTACGGCTTCCACGCCGCGATGCGCGCCGCGGACATCGCTGTCGCATCGACGAAGGTCGGCGACCGCTACGTGCTCGAGGAGCTGCGGGCGCGCGGATGGGTGCTCGGCGGCGAGCAATCGGGGCACATCATCGACATCAGCTTCAACCGCTCCGGCGATGGCATCGCGAGCGCGCTGCTCGCGCTTGAGGCTCTCGACGGTGCGCCGCTCAGTGAGCGCGACGCAATGCACAAGCTCCCCCAACGGCTGGTCAACGTACGCGTCCGCGACCGCGGCGCGCTGGAAGGCGCTCGCACCGTCAACGACGCCGTGCGCGCCGCCGACGAAGCCCTCTCCGGTCGTGGGCGGGTGCTGGTGCGCCCGTCCGGCACGGAGCCACTCGTGCGCGTGATGGTCGAGGCGCCCACCGACGAGGAGGCCGAGCAGGTCTGCTCCAGCCTCGTGGCGCTCGTCGAGCGCGAGCTGGCCTGAACGTCCATTCCTCAAACCCCGCGGAGGTTCGCTGGTATCTTCGAAGCGGTGTGCGGAATCGTTGGCTACGTCGGCAGGCGGCCGGGTGGGCCCTCCATTCAAGAGCTGCTGCTCGCCGGCCTGAAGAAGCTCGAGTACCGCGGCTACGACAGCGCCGGGATCTCGGTGATCGCTGACGACCACATCGAAGCGGTGCGCGCCGTGGGCAACCTGCGCGCGCTCGAGGCAAAGCTGGAGGGCGTGTGCGGTCGGGCCGATGCCGCGGAGAGCGGGGGGGTGACGACGCTTGCGCGGCCTCTCACCACAGGCATCGCGCACACCCGCTGGGCCACGCACGGTCGCGTCAGCGAGGAGAACGCCCATCCCCACTTCGACAGTGGGGATCGCATCCACGTGGTGGTCAACGGGATCGTCGAGAACTACATGCCGCTCCGTGAGCGCCTGCTCGCGGAGGGTTGCCTCTTCACCTCCGAGACCGACGCGGAGGTGATCGCTCACCTGATTGCCGAGCACTATGCGGGTGACCTCGCCGACGCCGTGCGCGCCGCCTACGCCGAGCTGCACGGCCACTTCGCGTTTGTGGCGATGAGCCTCGACGAGCCCGAGACGCTGGTTGGGGCGCGCCGCGAGTGCCCGCTCGTGGTCGGTCGCGGCGAGGAGGAGCAGTTCCTGGCCTCCGCCGTGCCCGCCTTCCTCGCGCGCACCCGCACCGTGCAGTACCTCGACAACGGGGAGATCGCGGTGCTCACTCCCGACGGCGTCACGATCACCACGCCCGACGGGGTGCCCGTGGAGCGCGCCGTCGAGACCGTCGAGTGGGACGAAGAGGCCGCCGAGAAGGGTGGCTACGAGACCTTCATGCTCAAGGAGATCCACGAACAGGCCGACGCCGTCGCCGAGACGATCGCCGATCGCACTGCCCGTGGGGACGGCGTCAGCCTCAACGAGCAGGGGGCGCTCGACGAGTCCTTACTCGCCGGCGTGGGGCGCATTGTGATCGTCGCCTGCGGGACCTCCTACCACGCCGGCCTGATCGGCCGCTATGCGATCGAGGAGTGGGCGCGCATTCCCGTGGAAATGGACGTCGCCTCGGAGTACCGCTACCGCAACCCCGTCGTCGGTCCCGGCGACCTCGTGATCGGCATCTCCCAGTCCGGCGAGACGGCGGACACGCTCGCCGCGATGCGCCTCGCGCGCGAGCGCGGCGCCACCGTGCTGGCGGTCACCAACGTGATGGGCTCCCAGGCCACACGTGACGCCGACGGGGTGCTGTTCACCCGTGCAGGCCTGGAGATCGGGGTGGCCGCCACCAAGACCTTCACCTGTCAGGTGGCCGTGCTCTACCTCCTCGGCCTGCGCCTCGCCGAGCTGCGCGGCACTTTAGAGGCGGCGCGGATCGCCGAGCTGGTGAGCGAGGTCAAGCGGCTGCCGCATTGCATCGCCGAGATCACCGGCTCCGACGGTGGATTGGGAAGCCCGCCCGCCCCCGGCTCGCCCACCCACGTGGTCGCGCAGGTCAGGCGCATCGCCGCCCAGCACTGGCAGGGCGAGTTCTTCCTCTACATCGGCCGCCACGTCGGCCTGCCGGTCGCGCTGGAGGGTGCGCTGAAGCTCAAGGAGATCTCCTACATCGCCACAGACGCCTACGCCGCCGGGGAGATGAAGCACGGCCCGATCGCTCTGCTCGACGAGTCCACCCCCGTGGTGTGCGTTGCCACCGACTCCCCGGTGCTGGAGAAGGTCGCCTCCAACATCCAGGAGGTCCGCGCCCGCGGCGCACACGTGATCGCTGTTGTCAGCGAGGGCAACGCGCGGATCGTCGAGCACGCCGACGCCGCGATCCCGATCCCCGCGATCGACTGGATGCTCCAGCCGATCCTCGCCGTGATCCCGCTGCAGCTGCTCGCCTACGAGATCGCCCGCCGCCGGGGCCTGAACGTCGATCAGCCGCGCAACCTCGCGAAGACCGTCACCGTCGAGTAGCGCTCGGCGAGTCCTACCCGCGGGCCCATTAGGATCGCAACTGATGGGAGCTCTCCCCGAGTGGTGCCTGCCGCTGCCCGACGCTGAAGCGATGCGGGCGATCGACCGCTGGGCGATCGACGAGCAGGGGGTACCGTCGCTTGAGTTGATGGAGCGCGCCGGGATCGGCGTGGCTCGCACCGTTGAGCAGCTCGCGCCCGACGGTCCCGTGACGGTGCTCTGCGGCAAGGGCAACAATGGCGGCGACGGTCTCGTGGCGGCGCGCCTGCTGCGCGACGCCTGCCGCGAGGTCGCTGTCCTCACCGCCGGGCCTCCGGAGGAGCTGAAGGGAGACGCACGCGAGAACCTCCTGCGCCTGCCTGGCGCTCCGCCGGTGCAGATGGACTTCGCAAGCGCCGACTCCTCCGCGAGCGTGATCATCGACGCGCTGCTCGGCACCGGCTTCGCCGGCGAGCCCCGCGGAGCGATCGCCGAAGCGATCGACGCCGCGAACGCCTGCAGTGCGCCGGTCGTCAGCGTGGACGTGCCCTCAGGGGTGGACGCCTCCACGGGGGTGGTGTGCGCCCGTGCGGTGCGCGCCGCGATCACCGTCACCTTCCACGCGGCCAAGCCCGGCCTGTGGATCCACCCAGGCAAGGCCCACGCCGGCGAGGTGCGCACACTCGACATCGGCATCCCCCGCGGCGCCCCCACCGTCGCCGACATCGGCCTGATCGAGCGCTCCGTGCTGGGTCTGCTCCCGCCCCGCGGAACCACATCGACGAAGTTCTCAAGTGGCCACGTGCTCATCGCCGGCGGCTCGCGCGGCCTCACCGGCGCGCCGCGCATGGCCGCCCACGCCGCGATGCGCGCCGGGGCCGGCTACGTCACCGCCTGCGTGCCCGCCTCGGTGCAGACGATCCTCGCCACCGGCGGGCTCCCCGAGCTGATGACCCGCGGCCTGCCCGACGAGGACGGTTCGCTCACGGGCGCGGGCGTCGATTCCGTGCTCGAGGCCGCACAACGCGGAGGGGCGCTCGCGCTCGGGCCCGGCCTCGGGCGCACCCCGGGTGCATTCGCGTTTGCCCGCGAGCTGACGCGCCGCGCGCCGGTTCCCACCGTGATCGACGCCGACGGTTTGAACGCTCATGCCGGACGCCTTGGCGATCTTGCCGCGCGCGAGGTGCCGACGGTGCTCACCCCGCACGCCGGGGAGCTCGGTCGGCTGCTGGAGCTGCCCAGCGAGGAGATCGAGCGCGAGCGCCTGCGTCACGCGCGTGCCGCCGCCGAGCTTGCGCGGGCGGTGGTGGTGCTGAAGGGCGACGACACCCTGATCGCCGACCCCGCCGGCTCCGGCGTTGTGGCGGTCAGCATGGGAGGCAGTCCTGCGCTGGCGACGGCGGGCACCGGGGATGTGCTCACCGGCGTGATCGCCGCGCTGCTCGCGCAGGGTCTGCCGGCGTTCGCGGCGGCCGTTGCCGGCGTCCAGCTGCACGCGGCCGCCGGGCGCGTCGCCGCGCGCGCGGTGGGCGCCGCGGAGGGCGTGATCGCCTCCGACGTGATTGCCGCGCTGCCCTTCGCGCGCGCTGGGGTGGGACTGCCATGAGGTCCTCCACCGGGCAAGCGCCGAGGGCCCTCTCCCGACGGTGGTTGAGGCAGCCAAAGGACGTCCGATGAGCGTCGATCGTGCCGTTGCGCACGTCAACCTCGACGCGATTGCGCGCAACTGCGAGCGGCTGCGCTCGGAGCTGAACGAGGGGGTGCAGTTGTGCGCCGTGGTCAAGGCCGACGGGTATGGGCACGGACTGCTCGAAAGCGCCGGCGCGGCGCTCGCCGGAGGCGCCACCTGGCTGGCGGTGGCGAGCGTCCCCGAGGCGCGCGCGTTGGTTGGCGAGCATCTGAAAAACGAGGCCCGTCTGCTCGTGCTCGGTCCACTGCGAGCGATGGAGGTCGAGGAGGCGGTGCATCAGGATATGGAGCTCGTCGTCTGGAGTGAGGAGCTTCTCGCCGATGTTGCCCGGGCGGCCGAGGACATGGGCAGGGTCGCGCACGCGCACGTGAAGCTCGACACGGGTATGGGCCGCTTCGGCGTGCGCGACCCCGAGCACGCTTCCCATCTGGTGGCCGTCGCGGCGGCTCACCCCCACGTCGAGCTGGCCGGCGTCATGACCCACTTCGCCACCGCCGACGAGCTCGGGGACGGCTTCTTCGGCGAGCAACTGCGGCGTTTCGCCGGGTGGGCGCACGCGGTCAAGCGGGCCCACCCCGAGGTGACGGTGCACGCGGCCAACAGCGCCGCCGTGCTGCGCGACCCCGCCGCGCACTTCGACATGGTGCGCTGCGGCATCGCGATCTACGGCATGGACCCCTTCGGTGAGGATCCGTTCGCACGCGGCTTGGAGCCGGCGCTGCAGCTGAGCTCCTACGTTGCGGCCGTGAAGTGCTGCCGCGCTGGCGATAGCACCGGCTACGGCCGGCGCTTCCTCGCCGCACAAGAGACGCATCTCGGTCTGCTGCCGATCGGCTACGGCGACGGCTGGCGGCGCGGGCTCTCGGGCAACGCCGACGTGCTGATTGCGGGACGCCGCCACCCGCTGGTCGGCACTGTAAGCATGGATAGCGTCGCCGTCGACCTCGGCCCCGACCCGGCCGCGCTCGCGCTGCTCGGCCAGCCCGCTGTCCTGATCGGCAGCCAGGGCGCCGAGCGGATCACAGCGGAGGAGTCGGCCCGGCGGCTGGACACGATCAACTATGAGATCACCTGTGGGCTCACCGCGCGCGTCGCACGCGTGTACCACGGTGACCACAGGGTGGCACGCCTTGCCGTCGAGTGACGACCCGCTCGAGTTGACCCGTGCCGCGCTCGCCGGCTGGCGCGCGTGGCTGGTGGGCGGAGCGGTGCGCGACCGTCTGCTCGGCAGGCGCACCGGGGACCTCGACGTGGTGCTCGACGGCGAGCCACGCGAGGCAGCACGCGCGCTTGCCCGGACCGCGCGCGCCGCGGCGTTCGCCCTCTCGGAGGAGTACGGGGGGTGGCGTGTGGTCGCCCGCGACGGCGCCTGGCAGGTCGACTTCGAGCGCCTGCGGGGTGCCTCTTTGGAGGAGGATCTGGCGCTGCGGGACTTCACCGTCAACGCGATCGCCGAGCCGCTGGGAGAGCCCGGCGCGGCACCCGGCGAGGCGATCGATCCGCTCGGGGGCATTGAGGACCTGGCGCGGCGGCGGCTGCGCGAGGCCGGGCCGCGTGCGTTCGTCGATGATCCGCTGCGCGTGCTGCGCCTCGTGCGGCTTGCCGTGGAGCTGGATCTCGGAGTGGACGCCGGCACGCGCACACGCGCGCGAGCCCACGCGGCGGCGCTTGGCGAAGTCGCGCCCGAGCGGGTGTTCACGGAGCTGCGCCGCATCCTCGACGCGCCTCGCGCCGTAGGAGGATTGGAGCTGATGGGGGAGGTGGGTGCAGCCGCGGTTGTACTTCCCGAGCTGGAGGCGCTACGCGGCGTGACCCAGAGCCACTACCACCACCGCGACGTGTACGGCCACACCCTGGAGGTGCTCGAACAGGTGATTGCGTTGCAGGAAGACCCCGCCGCAATGCTCGGGGGCGACGAGGACGAGTATCGAGAGGCGCTCACTGCGCTGCTGGCCGAGCCGCTCGCCGACGGACTTACCCGCGGGGGGGCGCTGCGCTGGGGGGCGCTGCTGCACGACGCCGCAAAGCCGCTCACCCGCGAGGTGCGCTCCTCGGATGGGCGCGTCACGTTCATCGGACATGACGCGCGGGGCTCACAGTTGGCAGGTGAGGTACTCACCAGGCTGCGAGCGAGCGGTCGGCTGCGGGCCCATGTCGCGGCGCTCGTGCGCAACCATCTGTGGCTGGGTTTCCTCGTGCACGAGCCCCAGCCTCTGGCACGTCGCCGCGTGTTCGCCTATCTACGCAGCTGTGAGCCGGTGGAGGTGGACGTCACGCTGCTCTCTGTCGCCGACCGCCTCGCCACCCGCGGCGAGCGCGCGCAGGAGGCGATCGACGCTCACCTGCGCCTCGCACGGGGGATGCTCGTCGACGCGCTCGACTGGCGCGCCGCAGGCCCCCCGCAGCCGCTGCTAAGGGGTGATGAGTTGGCCAGTGAGCTCGGCATTCCCGTCGGGCCGCGCGTGGGCGAGTTGCTGGAGGAGCTTGCCAAGTCCCAATACGCGGGTGAGATCGCCAATCGCGAGGAGGCGCTGCAGTACCTGCGTCACGGCGGTTCGGGATGAGCACACGCCGACGGTCCGGACCGCTCCGCGCACAACGCGGGTAGGATGGCGGCTCAGTGACCGACCCCGAGTGCATCTTCTGCAAAATCGTCGCCGGCGAGTTGCCTGCCACAATCGTTGACGAGGACGAGCGCACGGTCGCCTTCATGGACATCAACCCCGCCACCCGCGGCCACGCACTGGTGGTGCCGCGTCGCCACGCGCAGGATCTGCTGAGCATCGATCCCGAGGACCTGGGCGCGACGGCGGCGGCCGCCCAGCGCCTGGCGGGGCGGATGAGCGAGCGGCTGGGGGCTGCCGGGGTCAATGTGCTCAACTCCTGCGGCGCCGCCGCCTGGCAGACCGTGTTCCACTTCCACCTGCACGTGATCCCGCGCTACGCGGGCGACCCGCTGCGGCTGCCGTGGGCGCCGACCGCGGGCGACGTAGACGAGATTGCCGCCGCCGCGCAGGAACTCGGCCGCGGATAGCGAACCGCTACATAACCGTTGTTGGCGTGTTCTACCCCCAATGCTCCGCTTTAAACCAAAGATGCTCCGCACCTCGCTCATCGCGCTCCTGATAGGGGCGGCATTGACGCTGGCGTTGCCCATCGGCGCGCTGGCGACCCTCTCGGAAGTGGGTGTGATTCCCGCAACCACGCCTCCCACCACGCCCAGCTGCCCCACATCTTGCCTGGCCGTCACGCGCACTACCGGCTTCCAGGTCAAGGTGGGCAATAACCGCAGCCTGGTCACGGCACCCCGCAACGGCACCGTCGTGGCGTGGACGATCTCGCTCGGCAAGCCCAACGCCACCCAGATCAAGTACTTCAACACCAACGAGGGCGGCACGGCCTCCGCCGCGATCGCGGTCCTGAGGCAGCAGCGTAAGCCCAACCTCACCTACAAGCTGGTGGCGCAGAGCCCCCTCGTGCAGTTGGAACCCTACTTCGGCAAGACCGCTCAGTTCCCGCTGGTCAACACCCTCCAGGTCAAGAAGGGCGACCTGATCGCGCTCGCCGTCCCTACCTGGGCGCCCGCGCTTGCGCTGGGCTTCACCAACGAAACCTCCTGGCGTGCCAGCCGCCTGCGCACCCAGTGCACCAACACCAGCGTCCAGTCGATGCAGCAGCTGGGGACCAACGTGCAGTACTACTGCCTGTACCGCGAAGCGCGTCTCACGTACAGTGCCACTTTGATCTCGACGCCCTAAGGCGCTTGGGCGCCGCCGGTGGGGCTGCTGGAAGAGCCGCCGCCCGTGGCTTCGGATCCGCCCTTGGCGCCGCTTTCCCCGGTACCACCGCTCGCGCCCGAGCTTGCTTCGGGGGTGCTTGTTTTTTCCGCTGTGCCGCCCGAGCTGGTCGCGCTTTCGCTGCCGGTTCCCCCCGCGCTGGAGCTCGAGGGTTCTTCGCTGGAGGCGCCAGCCGAGCTCGAGGGGCTGGAGGCGCTTTTGGAAGTCGTCGCGACGGTCGACGTCGCGGTGGTGGGCGTCGCTTCGCTTTCGGCCTGAGTGCTGGCGGGCGGAGTGATTTCCGGGGTGCTGTGCGGCGGTACGTCAGCTGAGTTGCTGCTGCCTCCGCACGCCCCCAGCGTGAGGCCCACCAGCAGTGCCGCGGCGCCCGCGAGTAGAGGGGCGAGCGGCCGAAGCCGGGAGACAGCGGCCTGCGGCCGCAATCCCCGTTTCGACCAGCGGAGGGTCACGAGCCGAGTGGCCCCATCCGGCGTCCGCACGTGGGACAGTCGTTGAGATCCTTCTGGGCGAGCTGCTCACACCATGGGCAGAAGCGCAGGTTTTCAACCGAGAAGGGAAGCTTGGAGGTAGATGGCGCGAGTGGAAGCACCTTGCCCACCACCTCCAGCGGCTCGCCGGTCTCCCGGTCGAGGTAGATCTCCTCGGGCTGCGCTTCAAGGATGATTTCCCGCCCGCTCGCCGGATTGCGCAGGCGGTATCGCTGCTGCACGCTCATCGGGGGCACTCTAGCGAAGCCTGCGGCAGGAGCGCAGGTAGGCTGGCGTCATACGCATCCTGATCTTCCACGGCTATCTGCTCTCGGGCACGGGCTCCAACATCTACAACGCACGCCTCGCGCGGGCGCTGGTGGACCTTGGCCACGAGGTGGACCTGCTCTGCCAAGATCGACACCCCGAGCGCCAGCTCTTCGTCGACGCCGTCGGTGAGTGGGAGCGGGGGCAGCTGCGCGTGCGCGCACTACGCGAGCCGGTGCGTTGCACCGCCTACCGACCCGAGATCGGCGGACTGCTGCCGGTGTACGTCGAGGATCCGTACGAGGGGATCGAAGCGCGTGCCTTCGCGCGCTGCAGCGAAGCGGAGATCGAGCGCTACATCGACGCCAACGTGGCTGCCGTGCGCGAGCTGGTGGAGCGCATGCAACCCGACGTCGCGCTCGCCAACCACCTGGTGATGGGCCCCGCGATCCTTGCCCGAGCGCTTGCCCACGAGGTGCCGTACGCCGTCAAGGTGCACGGGAGCGCCCTGGAGTACACGGTCAAGCCCGACCTCGAACGCTTCCTGCCCTACGCCCGCGAGGGACTCGAGCCCGCGGAGGCGATCCTCGTGGGCTCGTTGCACACCGCGGGCAGCTTGTGGGACGCGCTGGCAGACCCCACGATCGAGGCCCGCACGCGCCTCGGCCCGCCCGGGGTCGACGTGGAGCTCTTCAAACCGCTCCCCCAGCGCGCGGTGGACAGGCCATCGGAGCCCGTTGTGGCGTTCGTGGGCAAGCTGATCGTCAACAAGGGCGTGGACCTGCTGATCGCGGCGTGGCCGCTGGTGCTCGAGCAGGTTCCGCGGGCGCGCCTGGAGATCGTCGGGTTCGGAGGCGATGGCGAGTGGTTGGAGCTCCTGCTGGAGACGCTGGCGGCTGGCGAGCTCGGGCAGGCGATCGACATGGCGCGGGCCGGTCGCGCTCGGGGCTCCTCGGAATCGCAGACGGGCCGTGCTCGGCAGCCCGCCGATGCGCAGACAGGTGGTCAGGGTCATGCACAACCCATGCCATTGCGCCACCTGGCGGCGTTTCTGGGGGAGCTGCACGGCCAGCGGCGCGAACGCTACCTTGCGGCCGCGCGCACGCTGCCACAGCGGGCACGTTTCGCGGGGCGTTTGGAGCACGCAGAACTAGCGGAGCTGCTGCCCTCCTGCGAGGCGCTGGTCGTGCCCAGCACCTTCCCCGAGGCGTTCGGCATGGTGGCGGCCGAGGGAGCGGCGTGCGGTGCGCTGCCGGTGAGCGCCGCCCACTCGGGACTCGCCGAGGTCAGCAGGGTGCTGGCCAACGCTGTGCCGGCGCAGGCCGCGGGCTGGCTCTCATTTCCAGTCGACGACGATGCCGTGCCCGCCATTGCACGGTGTCTGATCGGCTGGTTGCAGTCAGATCCCGCGCTGCGCGAGCAGACCCGCGCGGGCTTGGTGGCGACGGCGCGTGAGCGCTGGTCGTGGGAGGGCGTTGCGCGCGGGGTGGTTGCGGCCGCGAGCGGCGAGTTGGATGTGCTGCCCTCACCGTGAATGGTCCCCTCATGGGCCCTGGAGGGCCTCGCTGGGCACGCCGCGTGTAGGCCCTGGAGGGCCTCGCTGGGCAGGCCGCGTGTAGGCCCTGGAGGGCCTCGCTGGGCAGGCCGCGAGACGTCGCCCGCCAGTTCGGATAGAGTTCCGGTCGCTGTGAGGGAGTTGGGTAAGTCTGGGACGTTGCTGATGGCCAGTGGCCTGGTGCTGCTCGCCGTGGCTGGCTGCGGCTCGGCCAAGCACGGCGAAGAAGCCAACCTGGTTGCCGGCAAGCAGCAGTTCGTCGCCAAGTGCGGGGCCTGCCACATGCTCGCGCGTGCCAACACCAAGGGCACGGTGGGGCCCAACCTCGATGAAGCTTTCCGCCACGGCGTGAACGAAGGGCTGGGGCGCAACACGATTCGCAGCATCGTGCAGTATCAGGTCGAATTCCCCAACCCCGAAAACGTGATGCCCAAAGGCCTCGCCGATGGGACCACGCTGAAGAACATCGCCGCCTACATAGCCTACGCGGCTGCCCGGCCGGGCAGCGACACCGGCCTGCTCGCCAGCGCCGTGGCCGCGCCGGGCTCGGGCAAACCGGCGGTTGAGAAGAACGGCAAGCTGGAACTGGAAGCCAACCCCCAGGGGCAGCTCGCTTACACGGCCAACAAAGCCACCGCCACGTCCGGCGCGTTGACGATCTCGATGAACAACGTCTCCGGGGTCACCCACAACCTCGCGATCCAGTCCGGCACCAGCGGCCCCGTCCTTGGGGCGAGCCCCCTGGAGCCCAAGGGCACCGCCTCGTTTGCGGTCAAACTGAAACCGGGCACCTACACCTACTTCTGCCAGGCCCCCGGCCACCGCGCGGCGGGGATGTACGGCACCCTGACGGTCAAGTAACCGCGCGCACGATCAGGATCGCGGCGATGATCACCGCGAACACGACGATCACGTAGAGCAGGAGGCGGAACATCTCGGCCTCGGAGCGCAGCGGGTTGAGCATCGAGGAGCACAGTAGAGGATCGTCTCGTCCTTATGTCCAGCGATCGCGCCCGTGCCGATCCGTGACACTAGTGTGCAAAGCTCGTGACGAGCAAGATCCGATTCTGTGGAAGGGCGGTCTGCTCACGTGCACGAGGGAGGTTCCTCGCGCGAGGAACGATGCTCACGGTTGCGCCCACGCTCCTGGTCGTCCTGCTGGCCTGCTGTGCTCAAGCGCGGGCCGCGGCACCTGTGTCCCTCGGCCGGGCTCACGTCGGGGTGGCGCTCAGTGCACCGGCGCCCCCAACGCTGCCCGAAGGCGGCGAAATCGGCTACACCTGGCGACGCTGCTCCTTCTACAACACGATCGTCGCCGCCGACGGCGCGTCTGGGGAGTGGCCGTTGAACGATTCCTCGGCGAGCGCGGCGGACGTGCTGGGCGGCTCTGCCGGGCACTACATTGGCGCTCACACCCTCGCAGGCGACGGGCCGCTGAACGAACAGGGGGGCGTGGGCGCGGCGTTCGACGGGAGCACATCCGCGGTGCTGCTCTCGGGCGCCACCGGCGAGAGTGGGGTGAGCCCCTACACGTTCGAGCTGTGGGCGCGCCCGGAACGGGTGGATGGGGTCTATCGGTTTTTGGTCTCTGAGGAGGAAACGGTCTCGGGCAAGCGGCAGGGCACGGGCGTCTGGCTGTCGGCGGCGGGGCTCGGATTCGAGCGCTGGAGCGACGGTGTGGGCAGCTCGATCACGTATGCCGCGGGGTTGCCGATCGGGGTCTGGAGCCAGGTGCTGGCAAGCTACGACGGCTCGACGATGAGGCTGTTCGTCGACGGGGCTCAGGTTGGCTCACGGTTCACCACCGCGCCCCTGAGCCCGGTCGCCAATCCGACCGTAGTTGGCGCCGGGGCCGGTGCGAGCGGCGGCTTCTTCGCGGGCGACATCGCGGACGTGGCGCTCTACGGCAAGGCGATCACGCGCGCGCACGCGGCTGCCCACTACGCCGACGGTGCCGACGCGCCCTGCACCTCGATCGCCGGCGCGCAAAGCGCCTCCTACACGCCCAAGCTCGCCGATCTGGGCGACACGCTCTCGGCGACGGCGATGAGCACCGGGCCCTTTCACAGTGCGAGCGCCACCGGGCAGAGCGAAGGCCCGGTCGACGACGGGCACGGCAACGTGGCGGCGGCGAGCATCGATGCCCTGAGCGAAGGGGAGACGGTGGGGGGGACGATTGTGGTGAGCGCGACCCTGCACGGTCTGCCCGCCGATCGCATCGAGTTCGACGTCGACGGGCAGTACCGGTACGCAAAGCCCGCCGAAGCCCCCTACCAGTACACGTGGTACACCAGAGCGGAGTCCAACGGGCCGCACACGGTGAGCGTGAAGTTGTGGGGCCCCGGCGCCTCCACGCCCGTGAGCACCGCGGTGACGGTGGACGTCCACAACCTCACCTCCTACCCCACGCCGCTGGCGCTCGGCGAGGAGAGCATGTACTCCGAACTGAACGAGGGCGAAGAAGCCACCGCTCAAGATCTCCTCGAAAACGTGTGGCCCGCGCGCGGCTATCCACTACCCCACCTGGAATGGCCGCTCACGTGGCAGGAGGACCCCTACCACGAAGCCTATTGGGAGTTCTACTTCTACGGACTGCGGCCGGAGGCGACGCTGCTGTACGAGTGGGAGACGACGGGCAGGGCCGCCTACCTGGAAAAGCTGACCGCGATCCTGCGCTCCTACGTCGCCTACGACGCGGTCCGTCCGGAAGATACGGTGACGTTCGACAACGACCACACCTCCGCCTACCGGACGATGGAGCTGATCAACTTCTACGTGAAGTTGAAGATCGCGCACGCGCTGCCAACCGATCTCGAAGCGGGGCTCGCCCGGTCCCTGGAGAAGCTGGGCGCGTTCCTCGCCGAAGACAGGCACTTCGAGGCCGACTACAACCATGGCTTCACCGAGGGTGCCGCGCTGTTGCTGCTGGCTGACAACTTCCCCCACATGCCCGGCGCGAGCGGCTGGCGAGCGCTCGCGCTCGAACGCCTGCGGGAGATGCTCGCCAACACGATCGACGCCGACGGTGTCGAGGTCGAGAACTCACCCTTCTACCAGGTGTACGTGCTCGGGCTCGTCTACCAGATCGCCCAGTGGGCCAAGCGCTACGAGCCCGCGCTGGCCGGCCCCTACTCCGAAGCGGCCACCAAGATGCTCAGGTTCACCGCCGACGTCACCGAGCCCGACGGCTACCTGCCGATGCTTGGCGCCACCGCCACCACCTACATGCCCAGCCAGGACCCCAACGTGTACGGGCCGATGGCCGCCGCCGACCCGGAATTCGACTTCGCCTTCACCCGCGGGGCCCGCGGGACTCCACCCCCAGACGGCACGGTCCTGTTCGGAGTATCCGGCCTGTTCCTGATGCGCTCGCCGCTCGGGTCGGTCTCCAACCTGCCCAACCAAACCTTCGTCACCTTCAACTCCGGCACCTACCGGACGAGTCATTCCGACCTCGACGCGATGGGCATCACGATGTACTCAAACGGCGCGGAGGTGCTTCCCACCTCGGGTCTCTACACCTACACCGAAGAACCGGGCCTGGAGTACTTCCACGGCACTCGCTCGCACAACACCGTGGTCGTGGACGGCAAAGACCAGGAAGCGGGGTCGGCGGTGGCGGGCAGCCACGGCTCCGCTGAAGGCTCGACGTGGGCGAGCGGCGTGAGCAAGCTCTATCCCGGCGTGACCCACCACCGCACGGTGGTGGTTCTCCGGCAGGGGCTCGTGCTCGTGCGCGATCAGCTCAGCAGCGCAAGCCCCCACGAATACAGCCAGACATGGCATCTCGCGCCGAACGCCACCCCGAGCCCCAACGGCACGAACGTCACCGCTGCGGTGGGCGGCAAGCCGCAGCTGCAGATCGCCCAGGCGAGCCCTGCCGGGATGACGTTGCAGAGCTTCGATGGCGCCACCAACCCGATGCGGGGCTGGTACTCCTCGGGCTACGGCTCCAAGCAGCCGAGCTGGGCGCTGCAGTTCACCCGCGAGGGCACCAGCGCGAGTTTCGCCACGTTGCTCGCGGCCGGCCCCTACGCCTCCCAGAGTGCGACCCTCACCGAAGCCTCAGGACCCGAAGCCGATCTGATCGATGTGTGCGTTGGCGGCAGCGTCGGTTACGTGGTGAGCGTTGCGCACGACAACGACACGGCCCCGACGATCGCCGCCGGAGGTTGTGCCGGCTGAGGGTCCTCGCGACCGCGGCTCAACTGAGGCTCCTCGCGCCTGTGGCTCAGAGGACTCTCAGACTATGTACACAGTGGTGTAAACCACGATCCACATGATGTCCACGAAGTGCCAGTAGATGCCCGGCACCTCCACGCCGCGGTGCTCCTCGGGCGTGTAGTGCCCGCGCCACGACCTGATCGTGACAATCGCCAGCAGCAGCAGCCCGATCGTCACGTGCGCCCCGTGCAGGCCGGTGAGCGAGTAGAAGATCGTCTGCTGGGCGGCGTCCTGGGGGGCGAAGCCGATGTTGGCGTACTCGTTGATTTGCAGAACCAGGAACGTCACGCCGAGCAGGAAGGTGGTCAGGATGCCCGCCTTCAGCCCGAAGCGGTTGCCTTTCTTGATCGAGGTCTGCGCCCAGTGCATCGTGAAGGAGGAGGAGATCAAGATGCAGGTGTTGACGAGCGTGGGATACACCGGCAGTTGGGTGCCTGGCGCTGGCCACGGGTCGCCCTGGGCGACGCGGATGAAGAAGTAGGCCGTGAAGAAGGCCCCGAAGATCATGATCTCCGAGATGATGAAAAGCAGCATCCCCAGCAGCTGCGGATCGACCCGCGAGCTGCGGTGCGCCGGCGGCGGGCCGTGGTGCTCGTGCTCGGCGGCGGGTGGGTGGCCGGGTGGGTGGCCGGGTGGGCGGGCTCCCGATCCCGGGGCGATGCTGGCGGCCTCCATGACGGCTTCGCTTCTCCGCTAGCTTCCCGCGCCGGCCGCGGCGGCAGCCCGCGTCGCCTGCAGATCGACCACCACGTGCTCCACCGGCACCGTGGCGGCGCCGCGCACGCGCTCGATCAGGTTGGAGCGCATCCAACCCGAGCGCTCGTCGGGGAGCGTGGAGATGACCACGTCATCGACACGGAACAGCTCCAGTGCGTTCATCGCCGCGGTGTAGGGGTCGGGGTCGCCGATCAGGCCCGAGCACAGCAGCCCCGCGGCGCGCAGCTTCGCGAGCATCGCCTGCAGGCGCACGCGCGCCTCGCGCGGTGCGGCCCCGTGCCCGCCCTGCTGGGGGACGACCGCGATGAAGAGATGGCGCTCGCCGTGGGCGGCCTTCTCCTGCAGGCGCTCCACAAGCTCCTCGCCGCTCGCTGTTTTGTTGGCGATCACGAGCGTCACGCGGAAGGGCAGACCCTCGGTGTCGAGATCGGTGACGATGTGCTCTACGGGCAGCCCCGAGGCGATTTGGACGCGCTCGATCAGGTCGCGGCGCAGCCAGCCGGAGTGCGTGGTGGGGTGCGTGGAGACGATCACCTCGCTCGGGCGGTGCTCGCCGATCGCGTCCATCGTCGCCAGGAAGGGATCGGCGTCGCCGATGTCCCCGCGGGCCTCGATCCCCTCGTCGGCCAGCAGCGACACCGCGAGGTCGATGCGCACCTGACTGGCATCGCGCACTGCCTCGTCGTAGATCACCAGGCCTGAGGAAGGTTTGCTCGTGGGTACCACGAGGCGAAAGCGCACGTCTCCGGACGCCGCCAGCTCGCGCACTCTGTCGAGCAGCTTTCTGCCGCCGAGCGTGCGGTTGGCCACCACCAGTATCTCCTTCATCTGGACACCACCTCCTCAGTAGATGCTGTTCTGACTTCCGAGGGCAGCGGCGCCGGCGTGAAGATGCCATGCACCGCGCCCGGTACGCCGTACTCGTACGGTCCGCCCACCACGGTGGGCACGCGGTCGAAGTTGAAGATGGGGGGCGGCGAGGAGACCTGCCACTCGAGCGTCAGCGCGCGCCAGGGGTTGGCTGCGGCGCGCGGGCCGCCGCGCCAGGAGTTGACCATGTTGTAGAGGAAGATCAACGTCGCCGCGCCGAGGATCCAGCTGCAGATCGAGATGAACAGGTTGAGGTTGGCGAACTGGGCGGCGTAGGTGGATACGCGGCGGGGCATCCCCTCCAGGCCAAGAATGTGCATCGGGCCGAACGTCAGATTGAAGAAGATGAACGTGCTCCAGAAGTGCCACTTGCCGAGGCGCTCGTCGTACATGCGCCCGGTCATCTTCGGGAACCAGTAGTACACGCCCGCGAAGATCGTCATCAGCGAGCCGCCGAACAGCACGTAGTGGAGGTGGGCGACGATGAAGTAGGAGGCGCTCACGTGGATGTCGAGCGGCAGCATCGCGAGCATGATCCCGCTGATCCCGCCCGCCGAGAAAGTGATCATGAAGCCGAGCGCGAACAGCATCGGGGTGTCCATGTGCAGCACCCCGCGGTACAGCGTCGCCAGCCACGAGAAGATCTTGATACCGGTCGGCACCGCGATGATCACGGTGGTGATCGCCATCGGGATGCGCAGCCACGCGGGCATCCCCGAGGTGAACATGTGGTGCGCCCACACGGTGAACCCGAGCAGCACGATCGCCAGCAGCGAGAACGCCATCATGCGGTAGCCGAAGATCGGCTTGCGCGACTTCACAGCCAGGATCTCGCTGATGATCCCGAAGCCGGGCAAGATCATGATGTACACCGCCGGGTGGGAGTAAAACCAGAAGATGTGCTGGTACATCAGCACGTTGCCGCCCTTGTCGGCGTCGAAGAAGTTGAAGCCCAGCGCCCGGTCGAGCAGCACCATGAACTGCGAGGCCGCCACGAACGGGGTGGCGATCACGACCAGCAGCGAGGTCGAGAAGTTGGCCCACACCAGCAGCGGCATGCGGAAGAAGCTCATCCCCGGCGCACGCATCGTGATAATCGTCACAAGGAAATTGAGCGCAGTGGCCACGGAGGAGGCGCCCGCGAACTGCACCCCGATCGAGAAGAAGTTCTGACCGATCGGGGACACGGTGGAGAGCGGCGCGTACGCGGTCCAGCCGTCCGAGAACGAGCCGCCGGGCGCGAGGAAGCTCAGCAGCATGATCGCGCCGCCCAGCGGCAGCATCCAGAAGGAGAGCGCGTTCAGGCGCGGGAACGCCATGTCGGGCGCGCCGATCATCAGCGGCAGCACGAAGTTGGCGAGGCCCGCGAACACGGGGATCACGAAGAAGAAGATCAGGATCGTGGCGTGCACCGAGAAGAGGCCGTTGTAGGTGTTGGCGTCGACGAACTTCGACCCCGGCTGCGCCAGCTGGATGCGCATCAACATCGCGATCAAGCCGCCGACGAACAGGAAGAAGAAGGAGGTGACCACGTACTGGACGCCGATCACCTTGTGGTCGGTGTTGACCTTGAAGTAGTCCTTCCAGCTGTACGCCCCGTGGTTGGCGTGGCTCTCCGGGCGCGTGGGGCGGCCGGAGACCCAGTAGAACCAGTAGTCGAAGGCCCCCAGCCCGATCAGGAAGAAGATCGGGCAGCCGATCAGCGACACCGTCAGGATCGCATCGGGGCTGAGGTAGTGCGTGTAGGTCGCGTGGCCCGTGGCAGTTCGCACCACCCACGTCAGCGCGGTCGCGAAGGCGATCCCGAACACCACCCCGAGGAAGGCGCGGTAGAAGCCCGGTGCGCGGAGTTTGGCGCCCCAGCTGGAGCTCCTTGGAGGTTCCTCACGCATACCAGGCGGCGCGGCGCTTACGGTCGCGGCCATCAGCCGGCCCTCCTTCGAACGATCTTAGTGGTTCGCATAACCTTACCTGCTACCCGGTCGCCACCGTCGAGGGTTTGCCCATCTGGCTTTTGATCCATGCCTGGAACTTGGCGGGTGTGACCACGTGGATCGCCGAGCGCATGAACGAGTGTCCGACTCCACACAGCAGGTTGCACACGACCGGGTAGGTGCCCAGCCGGATCGGCGTTGCGCGGTAGTGCGTGGTGATGCCCGGCACCGCATCTATCTGCAGGCGGAAGGCCGGGATCCAGAAGGCGTGGATGACGTCCTTGGAGTGGATGTTGAAGTACACCGACTCCCCCTTGGGAACGTACAGCGAGTAGCTCTTCAGTGGGGCGCCGCCGGTCACCGAGGAGGGGTATTCGTAATCCCAGAAGAACTGCTGGCCGGTCACGCCCACCTGGACTTCCTTGCCGGGCGGTTTCTTTTCGTTTTCGTGCAGCACCACGAACGAGTAGGAGACGAGGCTCAGCACCAGCGCGGCGGGGAGTGCCGTCCAGAAGACCTCCAGGCGCGTGTTTCCGTGGATCGGCGGCCCGTCCATCAGCTCCTGCCCCGGTCGCATGCGGAACTTCCAGACGCAGTAGAGGATCACGGCGGCGACCAGCACGAAAATCGGGATCGAGGCGACCACCAGCACGTGGTAGAAGCGGTCGGTGTTCTTCGCCTGCTCGGACGCCTCCGGCGGGAACCAGTGGATGACGAAGCTCAGCACGATCCCGATCGCCGTAGCGAGCACGCCAGCGATCGCTGTGAGGATCATCGCGCGTCGGGACTCGGGCGTCTCAGGCACCCGCGCTCAGTGCTCCCCGAAACGCGCTCGCGGATAGGACAATCCCATGATTTACAGCAGACCCAACCATCCCATATCGGATCCTATTGCCTTCGGCGGAGGAATGCCAAGCCGGTCTTTCGGCGTCGACTGCAACTGGCCTTGACAGCGCGGCCGAAGACCACTACATTGAGGCAATCGTTGCAAGCATCTCCTCCGAGAGGCTGGCTGGCCGAAGCGGGGATTCGCGCCGAAGGCGCGTGTCTACCGGCTTCGGTCGGGCCCCTCGTTCTTCGGTCAAGACGGCGGAGATCGACTCCAGAAGGGAGCACGCCGATGCGGGTGCATGAAGGGATGAGTCCGATGATCGTGACGGCCGGCCCCCGTCACACGCTGCGGGACGCCGCGCGGCTGATGTCGCAGCGAAGTGTGGGTGCTGCGATCGTGATGGACCCCGAGGGCAACGGCCCCGGGATCATCACCGAGCGCGACATCCTGCACTCGATCGGTGCGGGGCAGGACCCCGACCAAGAGCTTGTCGGCAAGCACCTGACCAGCGAGGCCGTGTACGCCGCGCCCGACTGGTCGCTTGAGGAGGCCGCCGCCGCGATGACGCGGGGCGGCTTCCGGCACCTGATCGTCGTCGAGGGAGGGGAGACCGTTGGTGTCCTCTCCGTTCGCGACATCGTGCGCTGCTGGACCGCAGATGGGGCTGCCTGTCCCGTTCCGGCGAGCGCCGCGGTGGGGTAGGAGAGGTATGGTGGCCCGCCCACCCGCCGCCGGGGGACGGCGGGTGACGGTGCCTACCAGCCATGGGGCCGCGCATGGATGAGGGGCCATGCGCGGCACTCCGCCGAGATGTCTTGCCCTGCTTCCTCGCCGACCGGTCGGCGCGTCGGGTGGATGTCTTATAAAACGGCCTAGAACACTTCACAAAGTAAAGGGTTGGGGCCCCAAAAAGATGCGCATTTCCCGGACCGGGAGCAGCGACGAGTCGAGCCTTGGGGGGGCGAGTCGAGCCTTGGGGGGCTCAGTGGTGATGTTCGAGCGGGAGCTCGTCGATTTCACGCCGAGTGTCTTTGATCCAGCGGGTCACCGACCAGACCGTGAGGATCACGCCGACGACGGTCAGCTCGATCATCGTCGTGATACCGACCAGCGCGAGCGTGATCCCGACTGCGGTCAGCAGCGGCAGGAGGCTCGGGCCGGGAAGGTGGACCTCCTCGCCGACGGGCGGGGTCTCAGGATCGAGTGGGCTCATGCCGCCCTCCACCGCGAGCTTTCCGGACCCGCCGATCCAGTGCCGCCATGTATGCCCGGCGGCTCATGAGACGTACAGGGCCGCGACCACGAACGTGATGCCGAACATGAACAGGCAGATCCCACTCACGATCAGAGCCAGACGGATGTTCTTGCGGGCGAGGCGGCGATCCATTGGGCTGGAGTCTATAGCGAAAGCCGGGCGTCAAGCACCATCGCGCTGAACAGCAGCGCCAGGTAGACCAGCGAGAAGAGGTATAGCTGAAGTGCGCTGCGTCGATCGGCCCGGCGGTAGAGGCGCACGGCGCCGCCGATGAAGCCGAGGCCGAGGATCAGCGAGGCCACCAGATAGATCCCCCCGAAGCCCCCGGCGCAGAACGGCAGCTGCGTGACCGCGTACAGCAGTACGGAATACAGCAGGATCTGCCGGCGCGTCTCGGCCTCCCCGCGCACAACCGGCAGCATCGGCACGCCGACCTTCTCGTACTCCTCCTTCATCAGCAGCGACAGCGCCCAGAAGTGCGGCGGGGTCCAGAAGAACACGATGAAGAACAGCAGCACCGCGGTGGCGCTGATCGAGCCCGTCACGGCGGCCCATCCGACCAGCGGCGGCACCGCGCCAGCGGCACCGCCGATCACGATGTTCTGCGGGGTGCGGCGCTTCAGCCACACGGTGTACACCAGCACGTAGCCGAGGAAGCCGGCGAATGCGAGACTGGCCGCCAGCACGTTGACCGCCAATGAGAGCTCCAGAAACGAGAGCGCCGCCAGGCAGCAGCCGAACGTCAACGCGGCGGTGGGGGCGATCCTCCCAGCGGGGATCGGGCGCGTGGCGGTGCGCGCCATGCGTGCGTCGATGTCGCGGTCGAACCAGTGGTTGACGGCTCCCGCACCGCCCGCGGAGAGGTAGCCGCCGAGGCAGGTGAGCGCGACCAACAGCACCGAGGGGTCGCCCGCCACGTACATCGTGGTGATCGTCGTCAGCAGCAGCAGCGACTGCACCTTCGGCTTGGTCAGCTCCAGGTAGTCACGGAGCAGCTGGAGGCTGCGCGGTGCCGCGGCGAGCGTGAGCGGTGCGGACGAGCCCTCCATCGCAGGGGAGTCTAAGTCAGCGGAGCGTGCAAGGTGCTACACGCCCACCTGGGTGGCGCCGACGGGCACGGTGGCATGGCCGGGCGCCGGCTCTGCCGAGGTACGTCGCTCGATCTCCAGGCGGATGTCCTTCATCGGTTCGGCTGAGCGCACGCGCGGGATCGTGTCGAAGTTGTTGACGGCCGGGGGAGAGGTGGTGAACCACTCCAGCGTGTTCGCTTTCCACGGGTCGGGCCCGGCGATCGCGCCCCGCTTGAGGCTGCGCAGGACATTGACGACCGTAACCAGCACCCCGGCGGCGAGGATGAAGGAGCCGACCGTCGAGATCTGGTTGTAGAGCGCGAGGTGGCCGACGTTTTCGTACTCGTACACCCGCCGCGGCATCCCTTCGAGACCGATCGCGTGCTGGATCATGAAGGTCACGAGGATGCCCCAGAACATCAGCCAGAAGCTGAGCTTGCCGAGCCCTTCGTTCAGCATCCGCCCCGTGATCTTGGGGAACCAGTAGTAGATCGCCGCGAAGATCGGCATCACCGCCCCGCCCACCAGCACGAAGTGGATGTGCGCCACCACGAAGTACGTTTCGTTGAGCTGCCAATCCACCGGGAAGATCGCGAGGAACACGCCGGAGATGCCGCCGATGATGAATATCGCGATGAAGCCCACGCAGAACAAAAGCGGCGTCTTGAATTCGATTGTTCCTCGCCACAGTGTGCCGATCCAGTTGAAGATCTTCACGCCGGTCGGGATCGCGATCAGCATCGAGCTGAGCATCGCGAAATCGATGATCGCCGCGGGCAGCGGCGTGGTGAACATGTGGTGTGCCCATACGAGGAAGCCGAGGAACCCGATCGCCGCGGTGGAGGCGGCGATCGCCTTGTAGCCGAAGATCGGCTTGCGCGAGAACACCGGCAGGACCTCGGAGACGACCCCAAATGCTGGCAGCACCATGATGTAGACCTCGGGGTGCCCGAAGAACCAGAAGAGGTCCTGCCACAGCAGCGGCGAGCCGCCCTGCGCGGCGTCGAAGAAGTGGGTGCCGAAGTGGCGGTCGGTGAGCAGCATCGTGACCGCGGCTGCGATCACCGGCAGTGCGAAGATCAGCAGCACCGAGTAGGTGAGGATCGCCCAGATGAACAGCGGCAGGCGGCCCCAGCTCATCCCCGGCGCGCGCATGTTGGCGACCGTCACGTAGAAGTTGATGGCCCCCACCAGCGAGGAGAGCCCGGTGAGGTGGATCAGGTAGATCCAAGCGTCCTGGCCGCCGCCGGGGGAGAAGAAGGCGTTGGAGAGCGGCGGGTAGCTGGTCCAGCCCGCTTCCGGGGGGTTCCAGAAGATCGAGGCGTAGAAGACGATCCCGCCGGCCAGCAGCAGCCAGAAGGAGAGCGCGTTCAGGCGCGGGAAGGCCATGTCGCGCGCGCCGATCATCAGCGGCAGGAAGTAGTTGGCCAGGCCCGCCATCATCGGCACGACGAACAGGAAGATCATCGTCGTGCCGTGCATCGTGAACAGCTGGTTGTAGGTCTGGGGGGCGACCAGCGTGTTCTCGGGGGCTCCCAGCTGCAGGCGGATCATCAGCGCCTCGACGCCGCCGAGGATGAAGAACACGAACGTGAGGACCATGTACATGATCCCGATCCGCTTGTGATCGGTGGTCGTGAGCCAGCTGATGAAGCCGCGCTCCTCGCGATCGACGCGGTGGGCGACTACCTGGGGTGCGGGGGCTGCGTAGGTGGCCATGATCGGTTGCTTGCTTTCTCGGATCAGGGGTTCTCGACCTGTTCAGGTCCGGTACGGGAGTTGAGCGCCGTCCGTTCTTTGGCGGCGTCGCCCTGGGCTTCTTCGAGCATCCGCTTCTGGTTGGCCAGCCAGATGTCGAATTCGGCCGGTTCCTCGGCGTGCACGGTCGCGACCATGCGGGCGTGACCGCGACCGCAGAGGTTGGCGCACTGCCCGCGGTAGACGCCTGGCTTGTTGATCTTGAACCAGCCGTAGTTGTGGTAGCCGGGGATCGCCTGGTACTTGCCTCCGAGCGCGGGAATCCACCATGAGTGCACGACGTCGGAGGAGACGATGTCGAGCGTCACGGTGGTTTTCGTGGGGACGACCATTTCCGTGTAGGCGTAGGGTGCCCCCAGGCCGTCGTGGTTGGTGGCGCCGGGGTAGACGTACTGCCAGATGAACTGGCGGCCGACGACCTGGATTTCCAGCGATTTGCTGTTCGGCGGCAGGTGCTTGTCGGCGGTGGCATACAGCTCGCCGCTTTCCGCGCCCAGCGCGTCGCCGCCGGCGCTCGAGTTGGGGGGGTCCTGGATGGAGGAGAGCTTGACGAAGGTGAGCACCGAGAGCACGACCAGGATCAGCGCCGCTCCTAGGGTCCAGCCGATCTCCAGGCGCGTGTTGCCGTGGATCTGGGCCGCCACCGCGCCCTTGCGCTTGCGGAACTTCCAGAGCGCATATCCGAGCGCCCCCTCGACCGACACGAAGATCACGAGCGCGATGTACAGCGTGATCTTGTAAAGGCTGTCGATTTGGTCGGCGTTCGGCGAGCCCCCCGACTTCGGGACAAAGAGGGACGAGAAGGACGCGAGGGTTGTGGGCAGGAGGTGGTTCAAGGCGGTCGGGATTCTATTCAGGCTTGGGCGGAACGCGCTTGATGACGTTTGCCACGAGCGATTTGGCGGTCTGTGGCGGGTCTTCTACCGGCCCGCAAACCGGGCTGGGCGCTTCTCCACGAACGCCGTGGCGCCCTCGACGAAATCGTCGCTGCCCGCCTTCTCCTGCTGAAGCTGGGCCTCGAGCTCGAGCTGCTCGTCCATGCGCGCGTACAGCCAGCTGTTGAGCAGGCGCTTGGAGCCGGCGTAGGAGCTCGTCGGCCCGGCTGCGAGGCGACTTGCGAGTGCGCCTGCCTCCGCGGCGAGCTGCTCGTCGGGGACGACGCGGTTGATCAACCCCCACTCAAGCGCCTGCGGGGCGGGGATGCGTTCGCCGAGCATCGCCATCTCGGCGGCGCGCGCCATCCCCACGCGGGTGGGAACGAACAGCGAGGAGCCCCCGTCGGGCACCAGGCCGATGTTGACGAAGGCGAGCAGGAAGTAGGAGCTCTGCGCGGCGATCACGAGGTCGCAGCAGAGCGCCAGCGAGCAGCCGATGCCGGCGGCGGGGCCGTTGACGCAGGCGAGCACTGGCAGCGGCAGCTCGCGGATCGCATGCATGATCGGGTGGTAGCGCTCGGTCAGCACCTTGTAGACGTTGGGCCGACCCTCGGGGGTCATCTCGACGCCGAGGTCCTTCAGGTCGGCGCCGGAGGAGAAGGCGCGCCCGGCACCCGTGATCATCACGGCGCGCGCCGCCTCGTCCTCCCCCGCCTGGCGCAGCGCGGCGAGCAGGTCGCGGCCGAACTGCTGGTTCCACGCGTTCAGCGCCTGCGGGCGGTTGAGCTCGATCGTGGCGACCCCATCAGAGTCGATCGACAGGTTGACTGTCTCAAAAGCGGTGCTGGCGCTGGCGCTGGTGTCGGTATCGCTCATTGCGGCTCCTCTGTGCGTGCTGGGCTTGCGGGCTTGCGGTGTGGCCTGGCATCCTATGGTGAGGATGGCACGCCCCGTGATCGGAATATGCACCGCCCTGGAGCGCGCTCGCTGGAGCGTGTGGGACCAGGAGGCGGCGCTGTTGCCCCGTAACTACGTCGAGGCGGTGCAGGCCGCGGGCGGGCTGGCGGTGATGATCCCGCCCGATCCAGTGCTGGTGGGGCACCCGAGCGAGGTGCTGGACCTGCTCGACGGGATGGTGTTGGCGGGAGGCGCCGACATCGACCCCGCCGCCTACGGCGAGCCGCGCCACGAGGAGACGATGAGCACCGTGCCCGAGCGCGACGCCTTCGAGATCGCGCTGGTGCGTGCCGCGATCGCGCGGGAGCTGCCGGTGCTGGGGATCTGCCGGGGAATGCAGCTGATCAACGTGGCGTACGGAGGCACGCTGTTGCAGCACCTCCCCGAGTGCTTCGGGCACCACGAGCACTGCCGCGTGGCGGGCAGCTTCGACGACGCCGACCACGACGTGCTGCTCCAGGATGGCTCGCTGGTGGCGCGGGTGGTGGGTGAGGCGCGCCACGCGACCAAGTCCCACCACCATCAGGGGGTGGATCGTCTCGGGGAGGGCCTGGTGGTGAGCGCCACCTCCACACTGGATGGTCTGCCGGAGGCGATCGAGCTGGAGGGGGACGGCTCATCCGCCGACTCCGCCCGGCATTTCGTGCTCGGCGTGCAGTGGCATCCGGAGGCCGATGCGACGAGTCCGATCGTCGGCGCGCTGGTGGCGGCGGCGCGGGGCAAGGCGCCCGAGGTTGTGCACGCGGCTCTGAGCAACAGCTGATCCGCTCCTCTGGGCGACCGGTGATCGGCTCATATACTTCCGGCCCTGTGCGGAGGAGGAGGGCGATCAGAGCAACCGCATGGGGAGTGGTGGCAGCAGGGGTGCTGGCGCCGGTCCTGCGCAGAAGCGTGAAGGCGCCGCCGCTGGCGATGCAGACGATTGCTTTCTGCGCACCGGTTGGTCTGTGTGTCGCGATGCCCCGATCGCGCACGCGAGACGTGGCGACGTGCTGTCTGCAGATGTGGGCGTACGTGGCGGCGTACAAGTCGCCGCACGACAATCCGACCGAGCAGGCGCGGCGGGTGCACGTCGACTATCCGATCGCGATCGACCACACGCTTGGTTTCGGGGAGCTCCCCACCACGCGCCTGCAGCGCCGACTCGCGCGGGTCGGCCCGAATGGCCCCGAGTGGCAGACGCTCGACAAGGTGCTGGTGTGGGCTCACTGGTCGTGGTTCATGGTGCCCCACGGCGCGCTGGTGTACATCATGCTGTGCCACCCGAAGCGCTTCGATCGGGCGGCGACGCTTACCTATGCGGTGTTCGACATCGGCGCAATGATCTACTGGGTGCTGCCGACGGCACCGCCGTGGTATGCGGCGCATCGGATGATCGACGTGCGGCGGATGATGGTCGAGTACGGAGAGTCGTTCTGGCGTGACGGCTGGGGTCCTCTCTACAGTGTGTTTGGAGGCAACCCCCTAGCTGCGATGCCCTCGCTGCATTTCGCCACATCTGTGATGGCTGCGCTGCTGCTCAGCGAGAGCGGCCCGGTGGCCGGCGCCGTGGGGTGGGCGTACGCCTCGACGCTGGGGTTCGCGCTGGTGTACCTCGGAGAGCATTACGTCGCAGACCTGCTCGGAGGGGCGGCGCTGACGATCGCGGTGCGCCGCCTGGCGCCGCGGGCGGCCCCGGCAGTCAGCCTCGGCGCGCACGCGGTGGCGGCGCTCGAGGCGATGGCGCACGGTGACGGACATGCCCGGTAGAGACGCGGGCGTGGGCCTGTGCCCGGGGGACGGCACGCAGGGGCGAGGCGGTGGGGTGTCGAAGGAGAGTGGGATGGCCATGCTGCAGGCTAAGCCGGCGGGCGCCGTGGGCGCCGACGGCGGCCGGATGAGAGCGCCTGCCTCTCCGGACGGGGGGCTTGCGGGCGCTCGCTCCGGCGGGAGGCTCGCGGACGTCCGGCCCGGGCGGATCACACCGCGGCACACCAACCAGCCAGACCAAGGGCCGAGCCACGAAGAGATGCTGCGCGTGCGCCTCACCGGCCGGCGGATGCTGCTGTTCGGGACCTTCGTGCTGGCGGCGTTGGCATTCCTGTACTTCGTGTTGCCGCAGCTGGGGGGCGTGAAGCACACCTGGGACCGCCTCAACGAAGGCGACGCGTGGTGGATTGCGGTGGCGGTGATCGTGGAGGTCGTGTCAGTGGCCAGCTACATCGCGATCTTCCAGGGCGTGCACGTGCCCAAGGGCTCGCCGATCCACTGGCGCCACAGCTACCAGATCACGATGGCGGGGCTGGCGGCGACGCGCCTGTTCGCGGCTGGCGGTGCGGGCGGGGTGGCGGTGACCGCGTGGTCGCTGCGGCGCTCGGGAATGGAGAGCCGCGAGGTCGCGCAGCGGATGATCGCCTTCCTCGTGCTGCTCTACGGGGTGTACATGGCGGCGCTGGTTGTGTGCGGGGTGGGCCTGTACACGGGTGTGTTCCCCGGCCCGCACCCGTTCGCGATCACGATCGTCCCGGCGATCGTGGGGGCCGTGGGTCTGGTAGCGATTTTTGCTCTCGCCTTCGTGCCGCGCGACTTGGAGCAGCGTCTGAAACAGCTGGAGCGCCGGCGCCGGTCGCGGATCGGCCAGCGGGTGGTGCACCTGCTGGGTAGGTTTGCGACGGCCACGGCAGCGACATCGGGTGGGGCGCGCTTCGCCTTGCGGAAGCTGCGCCACCCGGAATGGGCGCTGTTCGGGGTGCTCACGTGGTGGGGCTTCAACGTGGCGGTGCTGTACGCCTGCTTCCGCGCCTTCGGCGAGGCGCCGCCGGTGGCGGTGCTGGTGCAGGCATACTTTGTGGGGATGCTCGCCAACCTGCTGCCGTTGCCCGGCGGCATCGGGGGGGTGGATGGCGGGATGATCGGGGCGCTGGTGGCCTTCGGGGTGGGCGGCGAGCTGGCGTTGATCGCGGTGCTGACGTATCGCCTGCTGGCGTTCTGGCTGCCGAGCATCCCGGGAGCGATCGCCTACTTCCAGCTGCGCCGCACCGTGGGCCATTGGGAGCAGCACGGAGAGGGCCGATCGGAGATCGGCGAGCGGGCGGCGGTCCCCGCCGCATGATCCTGGCTCAGCGCGGCAGCGCGAGCGCTTCCTGGGTCATTCCGCGCGCAAGACGCTCGGTTCGGAGGTTGTCCGCGAAACGCTCTACGATCTCCATGGAGGGAGCATCGCGAGCCTCGGACAGATAGTCTACAGACAGAAAGCCGCAAGAGCCGAAAGGCTCAAGAGGAGATTTGGAACCCGCCCGCTCCGTGGCACCGGGGTGGCTGGCTTCACCAAGTGCCGGCGCTGACTTCCTCCAAGGGCATGTCATGCGCTGGCTGGCCGGCGCCGGGGTCCTTCCTTCCTTCCCCGGCGCCGGCCGCCCTACTCCCCCCGGTGCCGTCGGATAGGGTGGGGGACTTGGCAGAGCGCGTGCTGATCCTCTCTTGGGAGTACCCGCCCGTGATCGAGGGCGGGTTGGCGCGGCACGTACGCAAGCTGGCGGAGGAGCTGGTGCGTCAGGGCGTGGCGGTAGATGTGCTAACGCGCGGGACGGGCGGCGAGGCCCTGGAGATGGAGGAGTGCGCGGGAGTGTGCGTGTACCGCGTGCGCGAGCCCAACTGGCCGCGCGATCTCGAGCGCTTCGTGGGATGGGTGGAGCGTATGAACCAGGACATGGTGCGGGCGGGGGAGACGCTCGCGGGGGAGCGGGGGTCGGGGCAGCGCGGGTATGAGCTGGTGCACGGCCACGACTGGCTGGTGGCACACGCCGGCGCGGCACTGGCGGAGCGCCTCGGGGTGCCGTACCTGACGACGATCCACGCGACCGAGCACGGGCGTCACCAGGGCTGGGTGCAGGACGAGCCGCAGGCACACATCCACGCGGTGGAGAAGTGGATGGCGGGGCGCGCGGACTCGGTGATCACCTGCTCGCACTACATGCGTGGCCACGTGGCGGACATCTTCGACATCGACGAGAACCGCGTCACGGTGATCCCGAACGGGATCGACCCGCTCGACCTGCGCCCGGTGGGCGATCTGAAGGCGCTGCGCCGGAAGTTCGCAAAGCCAGAGGAGCGTCTGGTGGTACTGGTCGGGCGCCTCGTGTACGAGAAGGGCTTTCAGCTCGCGCTGGATGCGCTGCCGGGCGTGATCGAGCGCGTCGGCAACGTGCGCTTTCTGGTGGCGGGCAGCGGCACACACGAAGCGGAGCTGAAGGCTCAGGCGCAGCGCCTGGGGCTGCTGAAGCACGGCGCCTTCCTGGGTTGGATTGGCGACGACGCGCTGCACTCGCTGTACCGGATCGCCGACCTGTGCGTGGTGCCCTCGATCTACGAGCCGTTCGGGCTGGTGGCGCTCGAGGCGATGGCGTCCGGCTGCCCCTGCATAGTCGCCGACACGGGTGGCCTGCGCGAGGTGGTGCCGGCCGGCGAGCGGGTGGGACTGCGCTTCAACGGTGGCGACGCGGCACACCTCGGCACGATGATCGAGCGCCTGCTGACCGACGACGAGCTGCGCGAGCGCCTCGTGGTGGAGGCGTCCGAGCACGTGCTGAGCTTCGACTGGAGCGACGTGGCGTGCCGCACGCGCGAGGTGTACCGCGACTTGACGGCGGGCGTGCGCACAGGCCGAAGCGGGGAGACACTCGCCTCCCGGGAGCGTCCCCCTTTCGGCCAGCATCCTCCGTTCGACCGAAGCGGGGAGACACTCGCCTCCGGCGAGCATCCCCCTTTCGGCCAGCATCCCCGTTCCGGCCAGCGCGTGTGATGTGCGCGGGGAGCGTGCGCGGGAAACTATTGATTTGGATGGGGCCCCCCACAAGGGGGGGCAGGGGGTAGGGCGGCGTGGGCTCCCTGCGCGTGACGGTGATGCGCCGCGTGTACCGCATGGCGTGGCGGGGTGTGCAGCTGCGAGCGATGCTGTGGCGGCGCAGCAGCGGCGGGGTGAAGTGTGTGCTGACCCACGGCGAGCAGGTGCTGTTGGTACGCCACACCTATGGCCGGCGCGAGGTGTGGTATCTGCCAGGCGGCGGGTTGCACCGCGGCGAGCCGCCATTGCATGCGGCGGCGCGGGAGATGGAGGAGGAGCTGGGCCTGCGCGACTTGGAGCTGCGCGAGCTGGCGACGTTTGAGACGCGCCTGGAGCGGATCGCGGTGCGCCTGACGTGTGCACACGCCGAGCTTGCGGACCCTGCGCTGGTAAGCATCGATCCTGTGGAGATTGCCCAGGCGGGCTGGTTTGCCCGTGCGAAGCTTCCGACCCCCATCGGCTCGGAGGAGCGAGTGCTGATCGGGCTCGTCGACCGCGGGCCTCACCCGACGGGTGGTGTGACGCAGCCTGGGCCGTCGGTTACCGGGCCTGGCGGCAGCGGGCCGTCAGATGTTGCCTGACCCATCCCCAGGTATATGCTGCGCTGATGTTGGAGGGGCTGATGCAGGATGATTTCCCGCTGAGCTTGCAACACGCGCGTCGGCGGATGCGCGACTGCCATCCCGCGGCGCGGGTGTTGACGCTGACGCCGGAGGGGACCGTGAGCGCGAGCTTCGGGGAGGTTTGCGAGCGCGTCGATCGCCTCGCGCGGGCGCTGAAGCGTTTGGGGATCAAGCAGGGCGATCGTGTGGGGACGTTCGCGTGGAACAACCAGCGCCACTTCGAGCTGTACATGGCGGTGCCCTGCATCGGGGCGGTGCTGCACACGCTCAACATCCGCCTGTTCGCCGAGCAGCTGACCTACATCGTCAACCACGCGGACGACCAGGTGATCTTCGTCGACGACTCGCTCCTGCCGCTGTTGGAGCCGCTGGCGCCGACCTTCAACAAGGTGCGCCACTTCATTGTGATGGGCGACCCGGCCCACCCCGGGGCTTCGAATCCCGCCCACCCCAATCTCCCCAACGTGCTGCGTTACGAGGAGCTGCTGGAGGAGGCCGGTCCAGGCTCCTTCGACTACCCCGAGCTCGACGAGCGCCAGGCGGCGTCGCTGTGCTACACGAGCGGCACCACCGGCAACCCCAAGGGCGTGCTGTACTCGCACCGCTCGGTGTGCCTGCACGCGACGGGGTCGCTGATGGCGGACAACCTCGGCCTCTCTCGCCGTGATCGCGTGCTGGTTGTCGTGCCGATGTTCCACGTCAACGCGTGGGGCCTGCCATTCGCGGCTGCGTTGTGCGGCGCGGAGCTGTTGATGCCCGACCGTTTCATGCAGGCCGAGCCGCTGGCGCGCGCGATCGAGCGCGAGCGCCCCACGGTGATGGGCTGCGTGCCGACGATCTTCGCCGACATGCTGCGCTACGCCGATGCCAATGAGGTCGATCTCTCCTCGCTGACCAACTCGGTGTGCGGCGGCTCGGCTGTGCCTCGGCAGCTGATGAAGGACTTCCAAGAGCGCCACGGTGTGGTCATCCACCAGGGGTGGGGGATGACCGAGACGAGCCCGGTGGTGACGTTCTCGGACCCCGTCGAGGACCGTGGCCACGACGAGCGCTACTGGGACGAACGGGCGCTGCAGGGTAAGCCGCTGCCGTGGACCGAGCTGCGCCTGATCGGCGACGACGGCGAGGAGGTCCCGTGGGACGGGGAGTCCACGGGCGAGATCGAGGTGCGGGGTCCGTGGATCGCCAGCCGCTACTACGAGGATCCCAGCGGCGATGAGAAGTTCAACGAGGGGTGGCTGCGCACGGGCGACATCGCGGCGATCGACGAGCACGCGTTCGTGCGCATCACCGATCGCTCCAAGGATGTGATCAAGTCGGGCGGCGAGTGGATCTCCTCGGTGGAGCTCGAGAACGAGCTGATGGCTCACCCTGACGTGCTCGAGGCCGCGGTGATCGCCAAGCCCGACGAGCGCTGGGCCGAGCGGCCGCTGTGCTGCGTGGTGCTGTGCGAGGGCTCCAGCGCTAGCGCGCAGGAGCTGATCGAGCACCTGCGCCCGCGCGTGGCGAAGTGGTGGCTGCCCGACGAGTTCGCGTTCATCGCCGAGGTGCCGAAAACGAGCGTCGGCAAGTTCGACAAGAAGGTTTTGCGCGCGCGCCTGCGCGAGGATGCGCTCGAGGGTCGCGTCAGTGTCGGCGCCCACCCACCCAGCCCCGCGAGCCCGGCGGTGAGCCCTGGGTCGTGAGGCCCACGGGCTGCTGCGATCGGGCGTGACTACGGCTTGTGGCATGAGGGCACGTTCGAGCAGTGAGCGGCTACGGCGGCGGTGTGCAGGCAGGAAAAGGGGGTGCGGGGTGGAACGGGAAAGAAGCGATCCAGCAATCGCAATAGACTGCGCGGAACCCCACCCAGCGGCCCCAACCCCGCCGGGGCCCAAATCGAACACACAGAGAATACGGGAGGTGCGTAGCATGACTCCGACCCAAGGAATGGCGTCGAGTAGGCCGCAACAAGCAGACGCAGTGACGATCAGTCGGGCCAGCAGTCCTAGAGGACTGCGCGGCCGCCACCGCTTCGCGCGCCGCGAGCTGCTGGCGCTGCCGGCTGTGCTGGCGCTGCTGATCCCGGCCGCGCCCGCCCTCGCCGCGGCGAGCACCGGCACGTCGAGCACGGGCACCTCTGGCTACAACCAGAAACCGCCCACTCCGACGACCAAAACGGAACCGAAAAAAGAAGTCGAACACTCCAAAGAAGCGGCGAAAACGACGCCAACGACTGCTACGGAACCGGTCAAAGAAACGACCACGACTCCTACGACGACAACTCCCACCGCCTCCACGCTGCCCTTCACCGGGCTGAACCTGACGTGGGTGGTGGGCGCAGGCGTGCTGCTGCTCGGCGCCGGTCTCTCGATTCGCCTGGCGCTGCGCACCCGCTCCGGACGCTGAGAGTCTCCTGATGTGCCACAGACCCGCGTCGGTGCGCCGGCGCGGGTCTGTGCGCGCGTCTGTGCAATCATTGCGCGATGGGGCTCCTCAATAGATATATTCTGGCGGGCGGAATTCTGGGCGCGGTCTTGATCGCGGGGCTCGGTACGAGCGCGGCCGCGACATCGACCGTCAAGATCGCCAACTGCACCAGCGCCGCCAGCCGTCCCAAGACGGTGACGCTCACCTGTGCCGATGCCAACTCCGTCCTGACCGGGCTGCTGTGGTCGAGCTTCGGTGGTGCCAGCGCGCTGGCCACCGGCACGCATGAGACGAACACCTGCACCCCCAACTGCGCCGGCGGCAAATTCGTTCGCTACTCGGTCGCCGTGAAGGCCAACGACCCGCGTGCCTGCAAAGCCGGCCTGCGCGTTTATAGCGAGGTAACGCTGCGCTTCACCGGCCGCGCCCCGTCGCGTGCCGGCAGTCTGAAGCACTGGACGCTTGGCTGCCCTTACTAGGTCCTCTGGGCTCTAAGCTGCCCGCAGCCGCACCGGCAGCGTCTTCAGCTGGTTGAGGAACGGCGACTGCACGAACGTCGGCGGTCCGATCATCTCCATCTCCGGGAAGCGCCGCAGCGTCTCCTCGAGCAGAATCGTCAGCTCCAGGCGCGCGAGCGCGGTGCCGAGGCAGAAGTGCCGTCCGCCGGCGCCGAACGCCTGGTGCTCTGGGTTTCGCGTGACGTCGAAGAAGTCGGGGTTCTCGTAGCGGGTCTCGTCGCGACAGGAGGACGTGTACCACATCATCACCTTCTCGCCCTCCTTGATCGGCTGCCCGCCGACTTCGGTGTCGCAGGTGGCGGTGCGGCGGAAGTGGGCGAAGGCGGGGAACATCCGCAGCGACTCCTCGACTGCGCTCGGCACCAGCGAAGGGTCCTCCAGCAGCTGCCGGCGCTGAGAGGGGTCTTCCATCAGCGCGCGCATGCCGCTGCAGTAGGTGGCCTTGGTGGAGTCGTTGCCGGCGGCGACCAGCAGGAAGAAGCCCATCACGATCTCGTGTTCCTCCAAGCGCTCCCCGTCGATCTCGGCGTGCACGAGCACGCTGGTCAGATCCTCGGTGGGGTGCTCGCGGCGCGCGGCGATCATCGCGCCGCAGCGGGCGAAGATCTCGGGCACCTCTTTGGCGATCGCGCCCTCGATGCCGTCGGGGTTGAGGTCGGGGTCGTTGGCGCCCAGCGTGGCGTTCATCAGCCGCGCCCACGCGACGTCGTCCTCCTCGGAGATGCCCATGAAGCTGCCGATCACGCGCGCCACCACCGGCTGGGCGACGTCGTTGACCAGATCGCATGTCTCTCGATCGGCGACGCCGTCGAGCACGCGCGTGACGATTTCCCTGATCGTGGGCTCGTGCGCGGCGATCCGCTTCGGCGTGAAGCCGGCCTGGAAGAGCGCCTTGATGCGGTCGTGCTTGGGCGGGTCCATGCCGATGAACATCGCCCGCACGAGCTCCAGCGGGAACACCGCTTCGACGCCGGTGATGCCGCCCTTTTCGGAGGAGAAGGTTTTCCAGTCGCGGCTCACCGTGAGTACGTCATCGGCGCTGGTGATCGACCAGAACCCGGCCTCGTCGGGAAATTCGGTGATGCGCTTGGTCCAATGCACCGGGCACTCCCGGCGCAGCCGCGCGAACAGCTCGTGCGGAGGGCCCTCCTCCCACAGCGGATTGTCGGTGACGAGCACCTCCTCCAAGTCGAGGCTGTCCACATCGATGCTCTGCACGCCGAAGTTCTCTGCCGTTGCCATGGTGCCTCCATTCTCGCCGAGGGGGTACCGCATCATACTGGCTGGTCGGCCAGTATGGGGCTGGACAGCCGAAGGTCTCACCCCGCCTCGGCTGCCTGCACCTCCGGCGGGAAGTTCGCCGTGATCGCGGACCGTCGCTACCTCCTCGAGCCCTTCTTGTTTTTGGCTCTGCTCCCGTACTTCTTCCTGGCGAGCGCTTCGCACTGCGCGCGCTTCTTCTTGGACTCCTTCCTGCAGGACTTCAGCGCTTTCGCCAGCCGTTGGGCCCGCGTCAGCGGCTTTTGCTTGGATTCTTCTTTGGCTGCCAGAACGCCGATTTTCGCGAGCTCTTCTTCATGCTTGCGGGTGGCGGCTTCTTCTTCCTGGCGCTTGATGGCTGCCGCCGCCGCTTCTTCCTGGCGTTGTTTGGTGGCCGCGGCGAGCACTTCCGCGGCGTGTTTCAGTGCGGCTGTCGTTTCTTCGCGCTGTTTAGTTGCTTCATGTTCCTGCGTTTCCCGATGTTCGATCGTTTCTTGGTGTTCCTGCGCTTCTTTGTGTTCTTTGGCTTCCTGTGCTACCTGGCGATCGTGTTCTTCCTGAAGTTCCTGTTCCTTGGCTGCCGCTTCCACGGTCCCGGTGACGGTCTCCTTTGCGCCTGTCCTGTGGTATTCGATCCGCATCGGCAGCGATGGCTCACGGCACGTTTCCTCGAATTCGATCTGTATTTCCGGGCCACCTTCGGGCGCGTTGGCAAACGAGCCTGACAGCTGTCCAGGCGTGGAGACGAACGTGTATGTCTGCCCGCGATGAAGCGATGGGCAGGAGGCTTGTCCTTTTAGGACGTGCACGAGCAGTGTGGAGCCGCCCAGTTCGATCGGACCGGTGGATTCCAGCAGCGAGGAATCTTCACCGGCGGCATTGCCTTCCCCGGTGATCTGAAACCCTACTTCGCTGCCGCGGTCGAATGTGGCGCTGTCGGCGAAGATGCCTCCCGCCGGGTCGGACGCGCTCCCGATGTCGAGCTCGGCGTGGTTGGTGCTCAGCGCGCCGAAGGCTCCGCTGCCGATGAGGAAGATGTGGTTCAAGCTCACCGGGTTCCCGTCGGAGACGTTCAGTTCACCAAAGTACTCGACAAAGCCATTGAAAATGCCAGCCTCGCTCGTGTCGGCTCCGCTGATCGTCGCGGGGCCCACCTCTGTTTCGTTTTCGAGGAAGAGCCCCGCCTTGTTGCTGATTTCAAACGTGAGTGCACTGCTCGACCCCGTCAGCTTTCCCAGCACGGCAGCACCGTTCTCGCCCAAGTCGCCGCCACTGCGGCCGGCTATGCTCCACGTCTGCGACGCGCCAAGACGGACCGGCAGTTCGAGGACGTCGCCGGCGGGACCGCTCGATTCGCTGGCCGGCGAGGCCGTGAGCCCGCCGCCGCCGAGCGTGATTTCATCGCCGCTCAGGAAGTATTCATCGCCATTATCGATCTTGATCGATTCGGGGGTCAGCCCGCTCACGTTGTTTTCGCTGGCGTAGCAAGTGCCGGCGCAGGACGGGATCCGCGGGAATTCGAGCGCGACCGGTTCGGGGCTGGATGGCGCCAATCCTTCCCCCCAGTTGCCGCCGGACGACCAATCGGGCCCCGAGGCGTTCCCCGTCCACGCAAACAGCGAAGTGGTCGCGCTTGCCGCGGGCACGAGCACCAGCACGAGCGCCAGGCTGGCGGCGATGGTGAGCGCACACATCCCCGCTACCGCACGTAAAGAGGCCCTCATTCCGCCCACCAGGCCCTCATTCTGCCCACCGCGAAACGTCGTGCTGTCCAATCAACCTCATCGCCACCCTTTCAATCGCAGATAGTGGGCCGGAAAAGTATCAGATGTCAGAAAGCACCTACCCAACGGATATGGAACCCAACGGATATGGACGGGACATACTTGCGTTGTGCGCGGGGCCCGGGTCAAGCACTCTCCATGACCCCCGGCGGCGGGGAGGGCAACGACGTACGGGGAGGGCAACGACGGTACGTGCTGCGACAGGCGACGGAAAGCCGCGGGCAGCCACCCGGCACCGCCAGGCCGACGCAGGGCCGACCTCGTGAAGATCTTGTGACGTTCGGGTGTCATCGCGTAAATATCTTGTGACCTGCGCCGGGAGGCCGGAATGCCTGTGGTAGAAGCCCCGGCGTCAACGTTCGACGGGAGGATTCCCTGTGCGTCGCTTCAACGCTTTGCTGTGTGCCCTGTTCGTGTTCTGCGGGAGCGGCGCGACTGCTTCGCTGCTCGTGAGTGCCCCCTCGGCGGCCGCGAGCACTGCGTACACCCCCGAACCCCCAATCGTCGACGAAGTCTCCGGCGGGCCGTGGAATACTTCCCAGGGGGACCCCTCGCAGGGCGGGGAATACCCGACTTCGGATCTCCTGCCCACGTTCAACTTCGGCGGCCCCGAAACGACGCTCGGCGGCGTCAGCGAGCCCAATATGGCCGTCTACCCGGGCACCGGCTCCGCGCCCTATCCGAGCGGCGTGGTGGGGACGCCGGGCCCGCTGGATGGGTACTGCGGCGGCGGCAACAACACCACCGAGCAGGGCGGCGCGCCCGTCTCTCAGCCGGCGGGCAGCACGTTGCCGTTTGCGCCCTACTACTTCCCGGACATCGTCCGCAACGCCGACGGCTCGCTGACCGGCTACTTCGACTACCGGCCGAAGGACGCCGACGAGGCGATCACGGTCGCCAGGTCCACCAACAACGGCAAAACCTGGACCACCGAGGGCAAAGCGCTCGAGCAGAGCCCGGGCTACTGCCCGACGGCGGACACCAACGACGACGGCGACGGCCACCCATACGTGATGCCCGTCGGCACCAGCAACTTCCTCTACACGCTCCAGCGCGCGGCCGGCGACTACCCCGGCGTCGGCCTGCTGGTCCACACGATCGGCGCCGAGTCCTCGAGCGATCCGCTTAGTGGGACGCCGGTCTCCGGCCAGCCGCCCGCGGCCCCGGCACAGGAGCAGGTCGGCGACGACCCGAACACCTTCGCGAGTGCCACCAATGGCTCGATAACCCTTGGCACCACCGCTCAGAGCATTCCGGTGACGACGCTCGGCACCCCCGGCACGCTGAACTCGATCGTCGCCGGTCCCTACGTCGACTACACGCAGAGCTCCCCGACGGGCGGGTCCAAGCCGGTTGTGATCACCTGCACGGGCACGACCACGAGTCCCAGCCCCGAGCTGACCGGCTGCACGATCCCGAGCACCTCGTCCCTGACGGTCGGCGCGAACGACGATCTCGTCCAGGTGGTCGCCACGGCCAATGTGACGGGCGGCTACGTCGTGGATGCGAGCTCGGCGCAGACGCCCGCCGCGACCGGCGGCGTCAAGAACCTGACGCTCGCCACCGGGTCCACGGGTCGCGTGAGCACAACCGCGAACTCCGACGGGCTCCTCTATCAGCTGAACCTCAATGCCCCAAACCGGATCTATATCGACGGCCGCCCGGTGTACTGCACCCAGTCCAACGCCAACCCGGCGACGACCAAGCTCGAGTACTGCACCAGCCCCGCCGGACAGTTCACAGCCGCCGTCGGCGACGTGATCACGGGCGACCCGATGACGCCGCCGAGCGCGACGATGACGACCGGGCTGCTCTCGCCGGACGGGATCGTCGGCACGGCGCCCTACCGCTCGACCTTCAACGGCCAGTCGGTTCCGAGCGGCGACAAGATCGTCCTGTACACCGAGAAGATCGCCAACTACTTCCTGGAGGGCGAGGTCAACGGCACCGTCAGCGCCAGCACCTACACGGCGCCGGGCAGCGGAACGATCACGATCACCAACGGGACCAGCTACACGTTCAACTACAGCCCGTTCGCCACCAACAGCGCCGAGCCCCTGCCGGGCCAGCCCGGCGGCCCGCCGAGTGGGTCGTTCACGATCTACCTGGGCACGAGCGGCACAGCGATCTCCGCGTTCACCTGCACGGGGTGGGCCGCGGCGACGCAGTCGGGTGTGCCCGTCGGCAGCGAGAACCTGGTCGGCTGCACCACCAGCAACGCCCCCTCGGGGAGCACCGTCGGCGCGACGGCTGACACCGCCACGGCGCTCGGCGCCGGCACGGGCGGTTGGGTCGGCGGCCTCGGTGCGGCGATCGACAGCAACACCGCGCTTGCCCTCACCGGCGAGGGCAAGACCGGATCGAGTGCTGCCGAGAAGCTGTTGGGCAACAACGAGGACTACGAGGTGCTGCGCGCCGCCTACACCAGCAACGGCGTCAACTTCACCGACCTCGGCACGATCAGCGGCAACGACGACGCCAGCGGCTCCTACAGCAACAGCAGCGAGGACAATGGCACCTACAACGACATCTCCAACCCCTACCAGCAGGCGAGCCCCGCGCCCGGCGCGCCCGGCACGGACTGTGTCAGCACCTGTACGGCCGCGCTGAACCTCGCGCCGGGGACCGCGGACACCGTCGAGCTGCGCTGGCCGGGCTCGCGCGGCACGATCGTCACCAACCCCGACGGCACGCTCGGCATGTTCCTGTCGGGAGCGTGGGGCATGGACGGCGACAGCGATGCCTTCAACCAGATCTTCTACGCCTCTTCCAGCGACGGTGGGCAGACCTGGTCGGTGCCGAAGGTGGTGCTGAGCACCGAATACAACTTCGCGGCGTCGGTCGCTCAGGACAAGGCGCTCGCGGAAGGCAAGGACGAACCGCTCGGCATCAGCGGCTACTACTCCGGCCGCGCGTACGGTCCAGCCGTCGTGCAGAATCCGAACGGCTCGCTGACGATGGTGTTCTCGGGCTATCGCCTGCCGAAACCGCTCGAAAAAGTGGGCACCGTGCTGGGAACCAACCCGTCGGCGCAATACACGATCGGGGCGAAAGACCCGGCGCTGTACCGCAACATCCTCACGATGCAGCTCACGTCTGTGACCTCGCCGGGCGTCACAACGACCACGTCTGTGAGCTCATCCGACGCGGGCTCGGGCGTGGTCGGCTCGCCGGTCACCTACACGGCGAACGTGTCGGTGAACTCGCCAGGCACGGGCACCCCGACTGGCAGGGTGTCGTTCTCTGACAGCAACGGGCCGATCTCCGGGTGCACCGGCCTGTCGCTGAACGAAAGTACGCCCGATACGGCGGCGTGCGCCACCCAGCACGAGCATCCGCCGGGCAGCGACGAAATCACGGCCACCTACTCGGGCGACTCCAACTATGCGGGCTCCGCGGGGACTACTAGCGAGACAGTGGATGAAGCGCCGGCGATCACCTCGGCTGACAGCACCACTTACACCGAGGGCGACGAAGGGAGCTTCTCGGTGACGGCTGCTGGCTTCCCGGCGCCCACGATCTCCGAGACCGGGACGCTGCCAGGCGGTGTGGAACTCGTCAACGGAGTGCTGTCCGGCATCCCCACCGAGGAAGGTACCTTCCCGATCACGCTGGAAGCGTCAAATAATGTCGGCTCGCCGGCGACGCAGAACTTCACGCTCACCGTGGACGCCCCGCCGGCGATCACCTCGCCCGATGAAGCGACCTTCACCGACCACGCCTCGAGCCTGTTCGCGGTGACCGCCACGGGCACGCCTGCCCCGACGATCACAAAGTGGGGCACGCTCCCCGAAGGCGTGACGTTCGCGAACGGCGTGATCTCCGGCACGCCGACGCAGACCGGCAGGTTCGAGATCACCCTCACTGCCGCCAACGGCATCGGCGCCGACAGCACGCAGCAGTTCACGCTGACCGTGGTGGGGCTGCACGTGACGACCGCCTCGCTGCCGGAGGTGGCGCTCGGCGCGTCCTACGGCGCGCAGCTGGAATCGGCTGGTGGGCTGAACCCGATCAAATGGTCGAAAGTCTCGGGCAAACTGCCGCTGGGCTTGAAATTGAGCTCGACGGGGGCGATCTCGGGAACTGTCGGCGTCAAAAAATACGCTCCGGGCACCTCGTTCTCGTTCACGGTGAAGGCCACCGACTCCGCCAAACGGGTGCACCAGACGGCGACGGCGTCGTTCACGCTGGTCATCTCATAACTGCAGATGCGGCGCTCGGGCGGCCGAGAGTGGCTATCCGGGCGCTTGTTTGGCGCCGATCAATGACCACGGGAGCATGGCGCTGAGGAGAGTCCGTGTGCGCCAGGCGCTGTAGCCTTTGCCAATGAGTGCAAGCGAGTGGGCCGCGCAGCGCCGGCTGGGCCGCAAACCCCACGCGCGTGAGCTGTTCGCGCCGCTGGGGCGCAACTACGATCGCGTCGCGACGCTGCTGAGCTTCGGCCAAGACCCGCGCTGGCGGCGGGCGATGGTGGCGGCGATCGACGCCGCACCGCAGGAGCGCGTGCTCGACGTCGCGACCGGCACCGGGATGGTCGCGCAGGAGCTGGTGCGTCGCTACGGCTGCACGGTGGTCGGGCTCGACCAGAGCGCGGGGATGCTGGCCGGCGCCCGTACGCGGCTGGCACGCGACCCGGCACTCGCGGCGCGCGTCACGCTGGTGGAGGGTGAGGCGGAGCGGCTGCCGTTCGCCGAGGAGGAGTTCGACCACCTGACGTTCACCTATCTGCTGCGCTACGTCGAGGACCCTGCCGCTACGCTCGCCGAGCTCGCGCGGGTGGTGCGCCCGGGAGGTCGGATCGCGATGCTCGAGTTCGCGGTGCCGCCCCGCCGGCTGTGGCGGGCAGCGTGGCGGCTGTACACGCACGTCGGCCTGCCCGTGCTCGGGCGTCTCTTCTCGCGCGAGTGGGCGGCGACGGGAACCTTCCTCGCGCACAGCATCCCCGACTTCTACGAGCGCTTCCCGCCGGAGCGGGTCGTGCAGCTGTGGCGCGAGGCCGGCATCGAGGGTGTCCAGGCGCGGCGTATGAGCCTTGGCGGGGGACTCGTGATGTGGGGCACACGGGGCGCTGCATCGCGGGATGCCGACGCCGCGCCACCAGAGGGGGCGCGAGGAACATGACCACGCTGGGATCTGCCTCCGGCTCCGTGTCGGAACGCGTTGCCAAGCCCCTGGACCGCCCCGCCTTCTACGCGCTTCGCCCAGGCGGGTGGCGCGACCTGGTAACGGTGCTGCACCCGCCCTACACCGCTTGGAACCTCGCCAACGTCGCGATCGGCGCGGCGGTTGCCCCGCACCTGTACGGCGGGCGGCTGCTGGCGACGCTCGCCGCGTTCCTGCTCGGCGTCGGCGTCTGCGCGCACGTGCTCGACGAGCTCAACGGCCGGCCGCTCGGCACGCGCCTCTCGCGTGGCGTGCTGGTGGGGATGGCGGTGAGCTCGCTGGCGGGCGCGGTGGCGATCGGCGTCGTGGGGGCGGTGACGATCTCGCTGACGCTGATCCCATTCGTGCTGGCTGGGACGTTCATCGTGCTCGCCTACAACCTCGAGTGGTTCGGCGGGCGCTTTCACACCGCCTTCTGGCTGGCGGCCTCGTGGGGCGCCTTCCCAACGCTGACCGGCTATTGGGCCAACTCGCAGCAGCTGCGAGTTGCGCCGCTGCTTGCCGCGGCGGCCTGCTTCATGCTGACGCTCGCCCAGCGCCGCCTCTCCACCCCGGTGCGCGAGCTGCGCCGGCGCACAGTGTCGCTGACGGGTGAGCAGCGTCTCGCGGACGGTACGGTCGTGGCGCTCGACGCCGCCCGCCTTGCCGCCCCGGCGGAGGGCGCTCTCAGCGCGTGCGCGCTGGCGATGGTGCTGCTCGCCACTGGGCTGGTGCTCGCCAGGCTCTGACGGTGCAGTTGGGCGCGGGCCTCATGCTTGCGAGGTTGTGCGATGGAGCAACGGTTGCGCGCTCAGGGTGTAAGAGTGCGAGCTCGATGACCACCGCCCCCCTGATGTCGGTTCCCAACGTCTCCGAAGGTCGCAACCCCGCGGCGGTGGAGGTGATCGCCGCGGCCTTCACCGCCGGCGGTGAGACGCGGCTGCTGGACGTGCACCGCGATGCGGACCACCACCGCGCGGTGTTCACGCTCGCGGGCCGCCCCGGTTCGCTGGCGGACGCGCTGGCGGTCGGCACGGCAGAGGCGATGCAGCGCGTCGACGTCGGCGACGGGCGTGGTCAGCACCCACACGTGGGGGCGGTGGATGTCGTGCCGCTTGTGTACGTGGATCCGGCGCTGCGGGGGGCGGCGTGCGCGGAGGCGCTGGTCGCGGCTGATCTGATCGGGGCGCTCGGGGTTCCGGTGTTCCTGTACGGAGAGCTGGGGGGAGGGCGCACGCGCGCGGAGCTGCGTCGCGGCGGCGTGAGGGCACTCGCTGAGCGGATGCTGAAGGGAGAGCTGTCCCCCGACTTCGGTCCCCCCGCCCCGCACCCGACCGCAGGCGCAACGCTGGTGGGCGCGCGCCCACCGCTTGTCGCCTTCAACCTCGAGCTGATGCCCCCCGCCACGGTCGCTGACGCGCGCCGGATCGCGGGCCTGATCCGCGAGGGCGGCGCCGAGGGACTGCCGGGTGTGCGCGCGATCGGGGTGGCGGTGAACAGGAACCCGCCCGCCCCACCCACCCCGCAGGTGTCGTTCAACATCGAGCGCCCCACTGAGGTACCGCTGCGCACCGTGGTGGAGGCGGTGCACGCACACGCCGTCATCGCCTGCGCCGAGCTCGTCGGCCTCGCCCCCGCGGCGGCGCTGGAGGGCTTCCCGGCGGACGTGTCGATGCCCGGCTTCGACCCCGCGCGCCACACGATCGAGAAGGCACTAGGCTTGTAGCGGGATGGCACAGACCAAGCGCAAGACCAAGCACCGGGGCAACGCGGCGGGGATGGTGGAGTCGCGTGGGCGCACCGGGCGCGCCCCAACCGCCGAGGAGCGCAAAGGGACGGCCCGCGAGAAGTCCAAAGCACGCAAGCAACAGCTGAACCGGCTCGACCGCCCGCCCACCTGGAGGGGCGCGATCGTCCGCGCGATGCTGGCCGCGATCCTGATGCTGCTGATCGGCATCGTGGTGTTGAAGAACTCCAGCGAGGCGATCGCGCTGTTCCCGATCGTGCTCCTCTTCTACGTCCCGATCAGCTACTACACCGACGTGTGGATGTACAAACGCCGCCAGCGTCAGAAAGCGAACGCGAAGGCTAGGGCGAAGGCCGAGGCGAAGGCGAAGGCGGAAGCGCAGTGAGCCCCCCCGACGTGCGGATGTTCACGGTCGGGCCCGTCCAGGAGAACGCCTACATCGCCACCCCGCACCGCGCGAGCGGTCGCGCGCTGATGATCGACCCCGGCGAAGAGCACGAGCGGCTGCTGGCGGCCGCCCACGCGCTGGGCGTGGAGATCGAGGCGATTCTGATCACCCACTGCCACTTCGACCACATCGGCGCCGTGGCCCCCGTCGCGCGCGCAACCGGCGCCCCGGTGTACTGCCCGGAGATCGAGCGACCGCTGCTGAGCAACATCATGGCGTGGACGCCACCCGGCTTCGGCCCATTCGAGAGCTGGGAGCCGGAGCACACGGTTGCGGGCGGCGAGCGCTTGCAGCTGGCGGGCTTCGACATCGAGGTGCTCTTCACGCCGGGCCACAGCCCTGGGCACGTGACGTACGCGCTGACCCCCACCGCCCTCGCCGAGGCCGACGAGGTGCCCGCGCAGGCCCCGGTGCTGCTCTCGGGCGACGTGCTCTTCCAGGGCTCGGTCGGCCGCGTGGACCTGCCGGGCGGCGACTGGAGCACGCTGGAGCAGTCGATCGGAACGCTGATCGAGCGATTCCCGCCCGATGCAGTCGTCTACCCCGGCCATCTGGGCGTCACCACCCTGGGCAGCGAGCTACAGACCAACCCGTTCCTGGCCGAGCTCCGCACCGCGACCGCGAATGCCACGCCGGCGCCCGCAGCAGCTGGCGAACCGTCCCGCCGGTGAGCGCCCCGAAGCTGAAGACCCCCCGTGGCACCCACGACGTGCTGGGCGAGCAGGCGAGTGCGCGCGCCCGCATCGAGGCCCGCGCCCGGGCGCTGCTGGAGGGGGCGGGGTACGAGCGGATCGAGACGCCGACGTTCGAGGCGACCGAGCTGTTCGCCCGCGGCGTGGGCGCCTCGACCGACATCGTGCAGAAGGAGATGTACACCTTCACCGACGGCTCCAACCGTTCGCTGACGCTGCGCCCCGAGGGCACGGCCCCTGTGTGCCGGGCCTATGTGGAGCACGGTATGCACAAGCTGCGCCAGCCGGTGAAGCTGTGGTACCTGTCGAGCTTCTTCCGCTATGAGCGCGCCCAGGCGGGACGCCAGCGCCAGTTCTGGCAGGTCGGCGCGGAGGCGCTCGGCTCCGAGGAGCCCGCCGTCGACGCCGAGTCGATCGTGCTGCTGAGCACGCTGCTGGACGAGATCGGCGTCAGGGAGGTGCGCCTACGCCTCTCGAGCCTCGGCGGCCCAGAGGCCCGCGAGCGCTACCGCGAGCAGCTGCAGGCCCACCTGCGCGCCCACGCCGGGGACCTTGCCCCCGAGGTGCGCGAGCGGATCGACCTCAACCCCCTGCGCGCGTTTGACTCCGAGCACCCCGGCACCCGCGCAACGATGGCAACGGCCCCCCAGCTACTCGCCTATCTCAGCCCCGACGACACGGCCCACTTCACCGAGGTGATGGCCCTGCTCGACGAGGCGGGCATCGCGTACGAGATCGACCCGACGCTGGTGCGCGGTCTCGACTACTACACCCGTACGGTGTTCGAGCTGACCTCGGACGCGCTCGGCGCGCAGAGCGGCGTGGGCGGTGGCGGCCGCTACGACGGGCTGGTGGAGATGATTAAGGGCCCACCCACCCCCGGCCCATCCACCCCCGGCCTCCCAACCCCGGGCATGGGTTGGGCCGCGGGGGTCGAGCGGATGCTGCTGGCTGGCAACGCGTCCGCGGAGGCGCCCGCGGCGATCGACCTCTACATCGCGGTTGAGAATGGGGACAAGGCTCTGGGCGGGTGGGGCGGGCAAGCCCCCATCAAAAAAACCGGGGGGAGGGAGGGGCCACAAGGGGAAGCTCACCCACCTGCCGGCACGGTCACCAGGGTCGCCTTCAAAGTCCTGCACGAAGCCCGCGGTGCGGGCCTCACCGCGCAGATGGAGCTCGCCGGACGCTCGCTGAAGAACCAGCTCAGCCACGCCGAGCGCCTCGGCGCCCGCTACGTGGCGATCGTCGGCGGCGAGGAGAGCTCCGACGCGGGCGTGGGGGAAACAACGCTCAAGGACACGCAAGCCCGCACACAGGAGCAGCTCCCCGCGGAGACCGTGGTCCACGCGGTGTTGCGCGGCTTGCACGATCTATAGGGCGGCCGCCTCTGAGGGCGGGTTGAGAACGATGGGCACCGTCCAAGGCACAATTTGGGGCTCAACTCGCGCGGCGCGGATGCCGAAGTTGGAGTTGATGGCTCAGATCTCGCGCCCTTTCCAGATAGCTCTGGTGGCTCTGCTCGCGCTCGCGATGCTGGTTGTCGCGTGGTTCATGGTGCTGCACCGCTCCACCGGGACGGAATCGAGCGGGACCTCCTCGCCGAGCGTTGCCTCCTCGGCCGGCAGCTCCGCGAGCCATGTCGCCACGCACGCTTCCGCGTCCGGCGCAGGCTCCGGCCGCGTCTACCACGGCCCCGTGCCGGGCCTGGAAGGCCTGACACGGGACATCAAACGGGCTCACGAAGCCGGGCCCGAGGAGGAACGGGGCGTCACGTACGAGGAAAAGCACGCTGGGGAAACGCACGGATCGACCACTTCCGCTTCCGCCGGATCCAGCGCCAAGACGCACACCTCGAAGACCACTTCCGCCGCGTCCACGCACCACGCGGCCGTGACCTCGCACCCGCATCATGTTGCCGCGACCGCGCACACCCACCCACACGGATCCGTCACCGCACGGCCCCACACGCAGACGCACGGGTCACACTCAACGGCCGCCACGGCCGCGACCGCCGCGCTCACACTTCACCACCTCACCGAAGCGCTGCATCTGAACGCCGTTGTCGATCTGGTCGAAGCGATCGATCCAGCGCTTGGGCTGAAGGCGAAGGTCGCACACGCGGAAGGCATCCTCGTTGCCAGGATGAAGTCCGATCTGCAGCCCGCCACCCCGGCGAAGATCGCCGCCGAGCTGCACCAGGGCAAGACCGTGCTGCTGCTGTTCCTCAACCCCAACTCCTACGACGACGACGCCACGGCGATCGGCACCACCGAAGTCGCCCACAAGCTCCGCCACCACGTCGCGGCGCACCTCGCGCTCGCCGGCCAGGTCAACTCGTTCGGCTCGATCACGCGCGAAGTCCAGGTCTACCAGACCCCGACGCTGCTGATCATCAACCCCAAGCGCGAGGTCACGACGATTACCGGGCTCACCGACGCATTCGCGCTCGAACAGGCGATCGCCGAAGCCAAAGGGTAGGGGTCGCAGGCGAGTGTCTCCGGCTTCGGCCGGGTGTCTGTGCTCGGTGGCCGCCTAAACTCGGCAGCGTGACCACCGAGACGCTCTTCGCCGCGCATCTGGAGAGCCCGCGTGGGCGCGGGCACACGCCCGACGACGCGTACACCGGCGCTGCCGGTGGAGCCGCGTGCGGCGATCTCGTGCGCATCTCCCTCGCGCTCGACGCCGCGAGCCCTGACGGCACGATCGCTGACGCCGGCTTCGACGCCTCCGGCTGCGGCGCGGCGCTCGCCGCCGGCTCGGCCACGGTCGCACTCGTGCGCGGCGTGCCACTGCTGGCCGCCGCGCGGGTCGGCGTGGAGGAGATCTCCGCCGAGCTGGGGGGGCTGCACCCCGCCAAGCGCCACGCCGCCGAGCTCGCCGCCGACGCGCTGCACCGCGCGCTCGGGGCCGCGGCGCGCGCGCGCGCCGCACTCGCGCCGCCGCCCGCCAGTGGCTTGCGCTCCTTGGTGGCGATGAGCGGCGGCGTGGACTCCGCGGTCGCCGCGCTGCTAACCGCGCGCGGGGGAGAGGAGGTGGTGTGCGTGACCCTGGAGCTGTGGGCGGACGCCGAGAACGATGGCGAGCGCTCCTGCTGCTCCGCGCAGGCCGTCCGCGTCGCCCGCGCGCTCGCGCACGCCCGGGGCCTGCCCCACCTCTCGATCGACCTGCGCGAGGAGTTCCGCGCCGGCGTGGTTGAGGGCTGGCTGGAGGGCTACGCGCAGGGGATCACGCCCAACCCCTGTATCCGCTGCAACGGCTCGGTGCGCCTCGATGCGATGCTCGAGCTCGCCACGCGGCTGGGGGCCGTGCGCCTCGTCACCGGCCACTACGCGCGCGTGCATTTTGAGGAGCCCACCCACCCCACCGACCTGCCCCTCCCGCTGTTGCGGATCGCGGCCGACCGGCTCAAGGACCAGAGCTACGCGCTCGCCGGGCTCGATCCCGCCTCGCTCGCGCGGTTGTCGTTTCCGTTGGGGAGTCTCACCAAGCCCGAAGTACGCGAGATCGCCGAGCGCGAGGGGCTCTCGGTGGCGCACAAGCCCGACTCGCAGGACCTCTGCTTCCTGGCGGGAACTTCGCTGCCGCGGTTCCTCGCTCGGCATGGGGCAGCGAACGACGCCGGTACGGCGAACGACGCTGGCACGGCGAACGACTCCGGCATGGACAAGGCCACCGCCGGCAGGGCGAACGACTCCGGCATGGACGAGGCCGCCGCCGGCCGGAGTGCAAATGGGGTCGTGGGCGCGGACGGGGGAAGCATCCTTGACCTCGACGGTCGTCGGCTGGGCTCCCATCGTGGCGCGCACGCCTTCACCGTCGGCCAGCGTCACGGTCTCGGCCTGCCCGGTGGTTCCGAGCCGCTCTTCGTGCTGAGCACCGACCCGCTCGCCAACACCGTCACGGTTGGTCCACGTGCGGCGCTGATGACCCGCACGTTCCCCGTCCGTGACGTGACGCTGCGCCAGCCCGGCGCGCGGGTCGATGGCGTGCGCGTCCGCTCGCACGGGCGGCTGCACCCTTGCCGGCTTGTCTACGATCCGGGACCGGGCCGGCACGAGGGTGTCGAGGTGGAGCTTCACGAACCGATCACCCGCGCCGCACCGGGGCAGATCGCCTGTCTGTACGGCGGCGAGGTGATCCTGGGCTACGGCACCATTACTGTGTAGGCGCGGTCGCGCGCTGGCGGGATCGGCTCAGCGCAGTACGCTGCCCGGCCGGCGCGCGCGCGAGCCGTACCCGCCGGACTCTAAGATCATCCGACTATGACCTCGGACGAAATCCGCGAGCGCTACCTGTCCTTCTTCGAGGAGCGCGGGCACCGGCGACTGCCCTCTGCCTCGCTCCTGCCGCCGTCCGAGGATCGCTCGGTGTTGCTCACCACGGCCGGGATGCAGCCGTTGAAGCCCTACTTCCTGGGGCGTGAAGTACCGCCCGCGCCGAGGCTCACCAGCTGCCAGAAGTGCTTCCGCACGCCCGACATCGAGAAGGTTGGCTCGACGCTGCGGCATCTGACGTGCTTCGAGATGTTGGGGAACTTCTCGATCGGCGCATACTTCAAGCAGGGGGCGATCGAGCTTGCGTGGGAGCTCTCGCGCGAGGTCTTCGGCTTCCGCACAGAGGACATCTGGGTGACGGTGTTCGAGGGCGATGAGGAGCTCGGACTCGGCGCCGACGAGGAGGCGATCGAGCTGTGGGAGGCGGTTGGGGTGCCGCGCGAACGGATCGTCGGCTGTCCCCGCTCGGAGAACTTCTGGGAAGCGGGTCCGGTCGGGCCGAGCGGCCCCTGCTCGGAGCTGTACCTCGACCGCGGCCTGCGCTTCGGCAAGGAGGACGACCTGCCCGGCGGCGAGAACGAGCGCTTCCTGGAGTTCTGGAACCTCGTCTTCATGCAGTACAACCAGGATCCCCACAACCACCTGGTGGGGCTGCCGACGCGCAACATCGACACCGGCCTCGGGCTCAACCGCATGGCGGCGATCCTGCAGGGCAAGGAGTCGGTGTTCGAGACCGACCAGTTCCAGCCGCTGATCGACCTCGGCCAAGAGCTGTCGGGGAAGCGCTACGGCGAGCAGTTCCCCGCCGACCGCGCGCTGCGGATCCTTGCCGACCACGCGCGCGGGATGTCGTTCATGGTCGCCGACGGCGTCGTCCCCTCCAACGAGGAACGCGGCTACGTGCTGCGCCGCGTGATGCGCCGCGCGATCCAGCAGGGCCGCGCGCTCGGCATGGAAGGTGGCTTCCTCGTGCGCTACGCAGAGGTCGTCCGCGAGCTGATGGGCGGCGCCTACCCCGAACTGGCCAGCCAGCGAGCGGCGATTGAGAAGTGGCTGGCCGCCGAGGAGGAGAGCTTCGGGCGCACGCTGGCGCAGGGCACGCGGCTGCTGGAGGAGCTGATCAAACGGGCGCTCGACGCCGACCACGAGGGGATTGCCGCGGCCGACGCCTTCGAGCTGCACGACACCTACGGCTTCCCCTTCGACCTCACCCGCGAACTGGTGGCCGAGCGCGGCCTCGGTGTCGACCCCGAGGGCTTCGAGGCACTGATGGACGCACAGCGGGCGCGGGCCCGCGCGGCGGCCGGCGCAGGAGCGCACGACGCCGCCAAGGATCCCCGCGGGCGGGCACGCGAGCTCGCGGCGCAGGCCGGCTTTCAGACGCGTTTCACCGGGTACGAAACGGAGCTGCAGCGCACTGCGGTGGGGGCGCTCGAACCGGTCGCAAGCGACGGCGCGGAGGCCGGCGAGCGTTACCTGCTGAAGCTCGCCGAGTCGCCGTTCTACCCGGCCGGCGGGGGCCAGGTCTCCGACGTGGGCACGATCGAGTGCGAGCAGGGCGACTGCCGCGCGCGCGTCGAGGGCGTCTTTCGCCTCGGCGACGACCAGGCACTCGCGGTGGTGCTCGAGCAGGGGACGCTCGACCCGGATGAGCCCGTGCTCGCGCGGGTCGATCACGCCGCGCGGCATGCGACCGAGTGCAACCACACCGCCACGCACCTGCTGCACGCCGCGCTGCGCGAGCGCCTCGGCGAGCATGTGCGCCAGGCCGGCTCCTACGTCGGGCCCGACAAGCTGCGCTTCGACTTCAGCCACTCCGCGGCGCTGGGAGCGCAGGAGCTGCGCGACGTCGAGGACCGCGTGAACGAGTGGATCCTTGCCAACGACCCGGTGCGCCCAATCACGACGACGCTCGACGAGGCCAAGCGCCTGGGCGCGATGGCGCTGTTCGGCGAGAAGTACGGCGACGTGGTGCGGATGGTCCAGATCGGCGAGGGGGGAGGCGGGGGGGAAAATCAGTACTCGCGCGAGCTGTGCGGTGGCACGCACGTGCGCGCCACGGCGGAGATCGGCCTCTTCCACATTCAGAGCGAGACCTCCAGCGCCGCCAACGTGCGCCGCATCGAGGCGCTCACCGGCCCGGCCGCGGTCGAGCTGCTGCGCGCGCACGACCGCTGGCTGACCGAGATCGCCGCCACGCTGCGCACCCGCCCAGAGGGTGCGCCCGAGGCCGTGCGCGAACGGGAGCTGGAGCGCCGGCGGCTGGAGAAGGAGTGCAAGGAGCGTCGCGGCGGCGGTGCGGGCGAGGCGGCCGGCAGTAGATCTGGACCCACCCACCCGGGCGACGGTGTCGATCTGGAGGCACTTGCCGCCCAGGCCACCGAGGTCGCCGGTGCGCGCGTGCTGAGCGCCACTGTCGATGTTGCCGACCCCAAGGCGCTGCCGGATCTGGTCGATCGTCTGAAGGGCAAGCTCCCCGGCGCCGCGATCGTGCTCGGTGGAGCACTCGACGGCCGCGTGCACCTGATCGTCGGCGTCACTCCCCCGCTGGTCGCGCGCGGTGTGAAGGCCGGCGCGATCGTCAAGTCGGCGGCCGCGGTGGTGGGTGGTGGAGGCGGCGGGCGCGACACGCTGGCGCAGGCCGGCGGGCGCGACGTCGAGAGGCTGGACGAGGCGCTGGCGGCCGGCCGCTCTGCGATCGAGGCCGCACTCGCAGGCAGTGCCCCCGCGGATTGATGCGCGTGCTCGGCCTCGACTACGGCAGCGCCCGCTGCGGCTGCGCGCTCACCGATCCCACCGAGACGATTGTCACGCCGATCGACGTGATCGCCCAGCCGGCGACTCGCCGCGGGCTCGATTTGCTGGCGGCGCTGGTCGGCGAGCGGGAAGTCGATCACGTCGTCGTTGGTCTGCCGCTGTCGCTGAGCGGGGCTGACAGCGAGCAGACGCGCGAGACCCGCGAGTTCGCGGCGCGTCTCGCCAAGCGGCTGGGGGAGGGTGTCCCGGTTGAGCTCCACGATGAGCGCCTCACCACGCGCATGGCGCAGCGGATGGGAGCCCACACACCCGCAGCCGCGCCAGAGGACTCGCGCGCGGCTGCGCTCATGCTGGAAGGATGGATGGCCGCGCACGCGCGCAACCACGCGACCGCGCCTGACTTCTAGGCTATGGGTCCGACGAACCCCTGAACCGATGTCTGCCCGCACCGGCACCACTACGAAGCGCGCGCACGTACGCAGACGCATGGGGGCGCTCATCGCCGTAGTCGTCCTCGCCGTAGTGGCGCTCGCGATAGTGGGCAGGCTCCAGCGCTCGACGTCCCTACCGCCGCCTCCTCCGCCGCCGAAGATCGTACGGGTGACGATCCCCGAGGGCGAGACACGTGGGCAGATCGCGAAGATCGCTGCGGCGGAAGGGTTGACCGGCAGCTACCTCGCGGCGGCGCGACGCTCCCCACTGCTCGACCCCGCCCACTACGGGGCGCCACCGGGGACGCCCAACCTCGAAGGCTTTCTGTTCCCCGCGACCTACGAACTGTATGCCGGCTCGTCGGCGCGGCGGCTGGTCGCGGAGCAGCTGCAGGCGTTTGAAGAAAACTTCGGCCGCGACGAGGTCCGTCGGGCGCGCGCACTTCACATAACGCCCTACCAGCTGCTGATCGTTGCCTCGATGATCGAACGCGAGGCGCTGCTCGAGCGCGACCGCCCGCGTGTGGCGGCCGTGATTTACAACCGGCTGCACCTGGGGATGGCGCTCGGGATCGACGCGACGATCCGCTACGCGCTGAACGACTTCTCGGCGCCGCTCACCGAATCGCAACTGCACACCAACAGCCCCTACAACACGCGCACCCACGTCGGCTTGCCGCCGACCCCGATCAGCAACCCCGGGCTGGCGTCGATTGCGGCGGCGGGGCACCCCGCGCACGTGTCCTACCTGTACTACGTCAACGACGCTGATGGCTGCGGCGACCTGGTGTTCTCGACCAGCAGCGCCGAATTCGAACACAACGCGGCGCTCTACCAGGAAGCGCTCGCCCGCAATGGTGGCCGCGAACCGGCGTGCAGGAAGCGATGACCCGCCTCGGCGTGCTCGGTTGGCCGGTGGGCCACAGCCGCTCGCCGGCGATGCACAACGCCGCGCTGCGAGAGCTGGGCCTCGCTCCCGCGTGGAGCTACCAGCGGCTGCCGGTGCCGCCGAGGCTGTTCGCCGAGACGACCCGCGCGCTCGGCGGCGCCGGCTTCCACGGCGCGAACGTAACGATCCCGCACAAGCAGGGGGCGCTCGCACTTGCGGACGAGGCGAGCGAGGCGTCACGCGCGATCGGCGCCGCCAACACGCTGACGTTCGCGCCCGACGGGACGATCGCCGCGGAGAACACCGACGCGCCCGGATTGATCGCGGCGATGGAGCGCGCCGGGCACTCCCCGCGGGGCCTGACCGCGACGGTGCTCGGGGCTGGCGGCACCGCACGCGCAGTGGTGTGGGCGCTGCGCGAAGCCGGGGCGCGGCAGGTGTCGGTGTGGAACCGCACGCCGGAGCGCGCGCAGGAGCTCGCGCGCGCTTTCGGGATTCGGGCAGTGCGGTTGCCCGAAAGTACCGACATCCTGATCAACTGCACTTCGGTCGGGCTAGTACGACCGGCTAGCGCTACCGAGAGCGGCCTCAACCTGCTGAGCCTTGAGCACGATCTGGTCGGTAGGTACTCGTATGTGGTTGATTTCGTCTACGCCCAAGGCTCGACCGAGCTGCTCGCCTGTGCACGCGAGCAGGGAGTACCGACGCTCGACGGGCTGGAGCTGCTCGTCGCCCAGGGCGCGCTCAGCCTCGAGCTGTGGACCGGGCGGCCGCCCCCATTTGAGGTCATGCGCCGCGCTGGCCGAACTCCGATCGGTGGCGAGGCGCCCGGTCATTGAGCCGAGCCCGGGGAGGAGGGAGCGATGAGCGCCCACTCCTCCGATGAGAGCCCCGACCTGCACGAGATCTTTGGCATGGACCTCGAGCAGGAGCGTCCGGTGGTGGTCGCGCTGCCCGAGCGCGAGCTTGCGGGCGTGGAAGCGGAGGTCATCACCGAAAGCGCGGGCGTACCCGGCGGCGACCACACTGCGCCCGCCGAGCTGGCGGGCGGCCCCCCGAAAAATGAGCCGGAGGGCCGCCCGGGCATCACCTCGCCCTCGCGGCGCGGCTCCTCCTCGCGTTTCCTCACCGACGTGATTGTCGACATGGGTCTGGTGGCGCGCGAGCGCGTGGACGATGCGATCGCCACCTCGCGCAGCTCGGGGACGACGCCCGAGCGGGTGCTGGTCGAAGGCGGGATCCTCACCCACGACGGCCTCGCGCGCGCGCTGGCCGAGCGCTACGGCCTCGACCACCTGGACCTCGGTGTCTTCCAGGTGGACATGAGCGCGGCCAACCTCGTGACTACCGCGGCGGCGAAGCGCTACCAGGCGGTGCCGGTGGCGTTCGTGGACAAGCGCACGCTGCTGGTGGTGATGACCGACCCCTCCAACGTGCTGGCGGTCGACGACATCGCGATCATGACCGGCTTCGAGGTGCGCGTGGCGGTCGCCGCGCCCGAGGACATCGCCGCGCTGATCTCGCGCCTGGACCGACTCGACGACGTGGTCGCCGCGAGCGGCGAGCTGGCCAGCGAGGAGGCGCAGGCGGAGGTCGTGGAGCTGCACGACACCGACGACGACGCGCCGGTGATCAAGCTGGTCAACCAGATCGTCGCGCAGGCGGTCGAGCAGGGAGCCTCCGACGTGCACCTCTCCCCCGACGGGAAAGAGACGCGCGTGCGCTTCCGTGTCGACGGGGTGCTGCAGGACATCACCACGGTGCCACGCAAAATGGGCCCGGGGGTCGTCTCACGCGTGAAGATCATGGCCGAGCTCGACATCTCCGAGCGCCGGCTGCCGCAGGACGGGCGCGTCGGGCTGACCGTCGACGGCCGCCACGTCGACCTGCGCGTGGTGACGCTGCCGAGCGTGCACGGCGAGTCGATCGTGATGCGCATCCTCGACAAGGACTCGGTGGTGATGAAGCTCGAGAAGCTCGGCCTGGGCGGGGAAGAGCGCGAGCGCTTCGAGCACGCCTTCCACCAGACCCACGGCGCGGTGCTCGTCACCGGCCCCACGGGCTCCGGCAAGTCGACCACGCTGTACGCGGCGCTGCAGGAACTGAACACACCGGAGAAGAACATCATCACCGTCGAGGACCCGGTCGAGTACCAGGTCGAGGGGATCACCCAGGTGCAGGTCTCGCCGAAGGCCGGCCTCACGTTTGCGACCGGCCTGCGCGCGATGGTGCGCGCCGACCCCGACGTGATCATGGTCGGCGAGATTCGCGACCGCGAGACGGCGCAGATTGCGATCGAGTCGGCGCTCACCGGGCACCTCGTACTCTCGACGCTGCACACCAACGACGCCCCCTCCGCAATCACGCGCCTGATCGAGATGGACATCGAGCCGTTCCTGGTGGCTTCGGCTCTGGACTGCGTGCTTGCGCAGCGCCTCGTGCGCACGCTCTGCTCGCACTGCAAGAAGCGCACGATCATCTCCGCCGACGTGCTGCGTCAGAACGGCTACAAGGCGATCGTCGACCTCGAGGCGTACGAGCCGGTCGGCTGCCGCCGCTGCGGCGGCTCGGGCTACCGCGGCCGCGCCGGGATCTACGAGGTGATGAGTGTCACGCCCGAGATCCGGGCGCTGGCGCTGGAGCGCCGCTCGGCCGAGGAACTGGGCGCGGTGGCGCTCCAACAGGGGATGCGCCGCCTGCGCGACGACGGCCTCGACAAGGTTCGCCAGGGTCGCACCTCGATCGCGGAGCTCGCGCGGGTGCTGGGCAATTAGCAAGATTTGGTGCAGGGAGCGGCGTCACTCGAATTTTCGTCCAGTGCGCCGCGAAGGAGCCACGAAGCGGGCCCACCGAGGCCGATGGGCAGGGCGATGGGCATCGATTTCGCAGACCTCGTGATGGAGGTCGTCTCCCGCCGCGCTTCGGACCTGCACATGGCAGCCGGGGCGCATCCGACCGTGCGCGTGCGTGGGCGGCTGACGCCGCTGGAGGACTACCCGGTGTTGCAGCCCACCGACACGCGCGAGATCGTCTACTCGATCCTCACCGGCGACCAGCGCCAGCGCCTGGAGACCGACTGGCAGCTCGACTTCGCCTACTCGATCCCCGGCCACGCCCGCTTCCGTGTCAACGCCTACTACCAGCGCGGCGCGATCGGCGCCGCGTTCCGCCTGATCCCGGTGGGCCTCACCTCGATCGACGAGCTCGGCCTGCCCGCCACCGTGCACGAGTTCACGCTCAAGCCGCGCGGCTTCGTACTGGTGACCGGTCCGACCGGCTCGGGTAAGTCCACCTCGCTGGCGGGGATGATCGACGCGATCAACCAGACCCGTGACGAGCACATCATGACGATCGAGGACCCGATCGAGTTCTTGCACCCGCACAAGCGCTGCATCGTCAACCAGCGCGAGCTGGGCTCCGACGCGCAGAGCTTCGGCGACGCGCTGAAGGCCGCCCTGCGCCAGGACCCCGACGTGATCCTCGTCGGCGAGATGCGCGACCTGGAGACGATTTCCACCGCGCTGACCGCCGCGGAGACCGGGCACCTCGTGTTCGCGACACTGCACACGCAGGACACCGCACAGACGATCGACCGCATCATCGACGTGTTCCCCTCCCATCAGCAAGGGCAGGTGCGCGTGCAGCTATCGGTCGCGCTCCAGGGCATCATGACTCAGCAGCTGATCCCCACCGCCGACGGTTCCGGGCGCGTGGTCGCGTGCGAGGTGCTGGTGCCGACGCCGGCCGTGCGCAACCTGATCCGCGAGGGCAAGACCCACCAGATCTACTCGGTACTGCAGACGGGCACCGCGCACGGGATGCAGACGATGGACGCCTCGCTCGCGCAGCTGGTGCGCGCCGGGAAGATCTCCCAGAAGGTGGCCGAATCGCGCTCGTCGACCCCCGAAGAGCTGCGGCGCCTGCTGGGCGCCAGCTCGCTGGCGGCGTAGAGGGGGCGCTCGGAGGTGAGCACGTACGTCTTCAAGGCGATGGACCTCGCCGGCGCGAAGGCGAAGGGGGAGGTCGACGCCGAATCCAAGCAGGCGGTCTCCGACCAGCTGAAGGCGCGTGGGCTGATCGTCCTCGACATCGCCGACAAGCACACCTCGCGCGAGATCAATCTCACCTTCATGGAAACGGTGACCGCGTCCGACCTGGCGGTCTTCTCGCGCCAGCTGGCGACGATGATCACCTCGGGGATGAGCATCCTGCGCGCGCTGTACGTGCTGGAGGAGCAGACCGAGAACAAGCTGCTGAAGGGCACGATCGTGGCGGTGCGCAAGGACGTCGAGGCCGGCCTGCCGCTGAGCGACGCGATGGAGCGTCACCCGAAGGTCTTCAACCAGCTGTTCGTGGCGATGACGCGCGCGGGCGAGACGGGCGGTTTGCTGGAGGGCTCGCTGCTGCGGGTCGCCGACCAGCTCGAGAAGGACGCCTCGCTGCGCCGCCAAATCAAATCGGCGATGATCTACCCGACCCTGGTGATCGTCTTCGCGGTCGGCGTGATGATGGCACTGGTCGCCTTCCTCGTGCCGGTGTTTCAGAACGTGTTCAAGGAATTTGGTGGCGAACTGCCGGCAATCACGAAGGTATCGGTTGCAATGTCACACCTCGTCATCAACGATTGGTGGCTTTTGATCGGCGGCACCATCGCGGTGATCGTCGCCTTCCTGAAATGGAAGTCAAGCTCCTGGGGGCGCCCCCAGTGGGACCGCTTCCGCCTGCGCATCCCGATGAAGATCGGCACGATCGTGCAGGAGGTGGCAATCGCGCGCTGGTCGCGCACGCTCTCGGCGCTCACCGGCGCCGGCGTGCCGCTGCTGCACGCCCTGGAGATCACCGGCAAAACGGCCGGCAACATCGTCGTCGAAGACGCGATGGACACCATCATCGCCTCGGTCAAGCGTGGCGGCACGATCTCCGCGCCGCTGGCGGATATCCCGATCTTTCCGATGATGGTGACCAACATGGTCGGCGTCGGCGAGGAGACCGGCGCCCTGGACGCGATGCTCGGCAAGATCGCCGACTTCTACGACGACCGCGTCGACGCCTCCGTCAAGGGCCTCACCTCGATCATGGAGCCGATCATGATCATCGTGATCGGCGCGATCGTCGGCTTCATCGTGATCTCGATGTACATGCCGCTGTTCACGGTTTACAACAACATTCAGTAGGAGACTTCCGAGGCGGGTGAGCGCTCTCCTGACGTCGCCGGCTACAGGAAGTATGACCAGGAGCGATCCGCTGCGACGCGGGCCGGCGAGCTCTCGCAGCCGCAGCTGGTTGCTTGTCCCTGATCGGCGTTGGATTGGTAGTGTGAGGCGATGCCTGAGCCCATGTCTACGCGACCCGTACAAGACCCACAGGGGGAGCAGGTGCGGAAACTGCGTCTGCGGGCCGACGGGCGGCGGCCGCTTGCCGTGAACCTCAGGGAGACCGTCTTGCTGACTCGCAAGCTGTTCGAGTTGCGCGACGCCTCACGGCGTGCCCGTTGAGTGGGCCCATCTTTCGATCAGCGGCTCGCGCGCCTCGTCCAAGCCGATGTTCGATTCGTCCTCATCGGTGGCCTGGCACTCGGGTCGTGGGCGTCATACGCGGAACGAAGGACTGCGACATCGTGCCTGATCCGACGCCGGAGAACTTCGACAGACTCGCCCAGCTCGTTGCCGAGCTTGGTGGTCACATCCAGTTGGGCGAGTCGCTGCTTGGCTCCGAGCGCTCTATTGCTGCACTGCTGCGCGACGGTGAGCGAGCGCTGATCGTTACCCAACTCGGGGATCTTGATGTAGTGGAGCATCTGCGAGCGATGAAGCGGGCTGCCGGGCGTGCCCGTGATCTCGTAGACCTGGATGATCTCGACGCGGCTCAGCCGCCTCGGGATTGAACGCAACGTAGGCTTGGCCAGCGGGACAAGACGACGCGATCCACCGCGTCGAGCGGGAGCGACGTGATCTCGACTGCCGCCCTATCGCCCTCCAGCAGCTCAAGGACTCCTCCGCGAGCGCCGGCGGGGATATCCCCGAGCGGCTCTGTCAGCTCGACCAAGTGGAACGCGGTGATCTCACGGAGTGCCGGCATGGCTACATGGTTTAGGCCTCGGGTAGGCAGTCACCAGCCGTGGCGGGTCGCCTGAGCGACTCTTTGCCACGAGTCCAAAGAGCATAAAAAGCCGGAAATTGCGGGATTGATTGGGCAGTATCGTTGACATGCTTCCACCTGTTTGCTTGGATGCGGTAGTCATGATTGTATGGCCCAGGTAAGAACCGGCGCTTGATCCGGGTGCGATGGGGCGAAAGAAGAAGGAGAGTTGAGAACCGTGAAAAATCTGTGGCAGCGCACCAGTAACTCGTTGAGGTACTTGGCGGTTGCGGTCGTGATGGTACTCACAGCGTTCGCTGTCGTTGGTGCGGTTGCCCCGTCGGCGGGCGCGCTAGTCGACTCCGAACCTATCTACAAAGACGTCGAAATCACCAAATCGGCATTGGAAGGTAACTCTACGCTCTCGGATTTCCCGGAACTGGCTAGTCAACAGAAATTGTCCATCGAGCGGGTCTTTGGTGATCTGGAATGGCAAAACGAGCTGTACCGAGCGGGCACTCCTGGTGAAATATCCTCACACTATAAACTCGAATACGGTACAGAAGCCCAAAAAGGTGTCGAAGGGTATGAGACCGACCTGGAAGACGGCACCGAGTCCGTGCCGGACGATGCCTACACTGCATTTGATGTGGGAGGAGAGGCACTGGACGCGACGGCAGGAACGCTCGGCGTCGCCGGAGCCGCAACCGCCGGGGTGGCGCTTGCGGGCCTTGCGGGCGCATTCGCCGGTGGTTATTGGATCGGCGAAAGGCTGGTGGAACTTTTCTCGAATGAAAAGGCTGAACAGGGGCCGAACTACACGTTCTCTCTGGGTGAACCTATTGAAAAAGAGATGTGGGTAGGGCGTCACCAGCCTGAATCGGAAGACGAAAAACCTTCATGTAGGCATTTTGAATGCTGGCGAGGAGAATATAACGAAGAAAAGGTTGAAGGAAAATTCACCGTGCGTGGCCCAACTTATGGGCTAGGTGGGCCTGGTGGACACCTCGAAGAAGTACCTCCAAAGACCGCCTTTATTCTGATGCTATACGAGCCCAGCGTCAATCCACGCAGGTGGCTTTACTCTGGCTATGCTGCAAAGCTAGAGATCAAGCTCGCCGAACCGTGGCAATGGGGTGATCCACAGGACGAAGAATCAGAAGAAGAATATTGTGAATACGGGGGTGAAGGGGAAGCTCTATCTGGTCCACAGCACTGTGTATACGGTTTTGACCCCTATGAGCGACCGGCTGGTTGGCCTTTTGATCTCAACCATTCTGAGCTCGATCTGGCAGGGCCATTTGAAGAAATCTACGTGGAGGGCTATCTAAAAGAAGGAACTGGAGAACACATGGTTCGAAACTATACACGAATACACGGCGTAACCCCTTATGAAGTCGCCATCGTGCGCACAGCAGCACAGATGCCCGTGAACTTTCCGAAGGAAGGCGGTAAATGCGCGGAAGGTTTTGAATGCCCACGCACTGCGGTTCCATCGCTATCCGGTACCTCAACTGAATTGGTCAAACGGTTGCATGACGCTTTGGACGGTGGCGAAGAACACCAGAGCCTTGAAAAATATATCGATGCGTTGACCGACGGACACGGAGGGCATGAACTTGTCCCTGGTTCGGTTGAACAGGTAGCTGAAGCTCTTCAGCTACAGAACACTGAAGCTAAACTGACGATCGAACAAGCGGAAGCAATCTCAAAAAGCTGTCTTGAAGATACTGAGAACGCTGGAGATTCTGGGATAAACGATTGCGAAACGCTTCCGATTTTTGTGTCGGGAAATAATGTATCCTCAGCCACGGAACATGACCTAAAGGCAATCTCCCCGACCTCTGGATACCCTAAATGGGTAAAGCTCAATTACGAAAGTAGCGCCGCGAAAGAAACAAAAGAAGAAAAACGTGAATGGTATAAAGGGCTAGGTGGCTGCGCAAGTGAAAAAGAAGCGGGAGAGTCTTGCGATGAGTATCCCTTCTATGCGACGGAGCAGGGGGGACCGGGCGACACCCCTATGCCTAGTCTGGAATGGATTAACGCTACCGATAATTCAAAACAAGGCTCGTATTACGGCGGCTTTGTGACTTCCTGCAAAATGGCGGAACGTGTGTCTACCGAATATGAGTTTTTGGCTATTCCTAACCTGAGTGTTCCTACGATGAGCTTGTGCAATTGAATCTCATGAGCGTTCCTCATTCGTCGCCACCCCCGTTACTGGACATGGATATGTTGAATGCCTTCGAGGGTCGACTGCGCTCCCAAGGTTTGCGGGTGGATGAATGGGCCAAGCCAGGGCTGAAGGTAGATGACATAGAGGTGGTATTGGCGCCGCTGGGACTACGCCTACCTGTAGAGGGGCGGGCATGGTGGCAATGGTGCAACGGAACTATTCCACAGGGGCAGGAAAGGTTGTTTGGGCCGTGGAAGACATATCTTTCTCTAAGCGACGCGGTGGCCGTATACCGAGAATCGCGATCAGTGGCTAAAGAGACAGCGGAAGCCTGGCCTCAGAACGATCCGGATTTCCTATGGAATCCGGCCTGGCTGCCAATCAAGGGACCACAGTTGCCGATCGTCATCGACTGTTCTGTGGCGGATGGCCAACCTACGCCGGTTAGATTTATAGACTGGCAGAACGTTGACGGGTTCCTTGAGCCACGGGCAGAGTCATTTGGTCAGATGGTAAGTTGGTGGATCGACGCGATCGACTGCGGTGCATGGTGCTGGAGTCCGGAGCGCAACCAATGGGATACACATGACGAGCTGCTGGCGTGGGAGTTAAGAACAAACCCGCTGGTGTGATCGGTGGTTGGCGGTGTGTCTCGGGTTTTCCAGTGGTTTTTCACCTAGTGCTGTTGGCTCGTGCTTCACCGTCCCCGATTCGAAGCCCCCCGTTCCGTACCGACAGCGACAGGCGCCCGTCCAGCAGTTCCAGCAGCTCCGTACCGACCAGCTCCCGCCGCCAGCCGCGCAGCGTACGCACGTCGGGCTCCGGCGCGCCCGTGCGGACCGCGGTGACGACCGCCTGCAGGTCGGCGCGGGCGGCGATCAGCTCGTAGGCGAGCTCTGATTCCTGCGCGCGGGCGCGGACGAGCGCTTCGCAGAGCGCCACGAGCGGGGCGTCGGCGGGGTCGGGGGGCCCGCCGCGCGCCATGCGCTCCAGGGGGAGCTGATGCTCGTCCGCCCGTTCGGCGCCGACGCGGACTCCCTCCAGCAGCTCGGGGCCGCTGCGGCGCAGGCCGCCCTGGCCGAGGCCGCGGATCTGCTCGAGTTCCCGCATCGTGGCGGGGCGGCGCTTGGCGAGCTCGACCAGCGCCGCGTCGGGGAGCACGCTCTGCACGGTGCGGTCCTTCGCCGCCGCGGTCCGCTCGCGCCAGGCGACCAGCTCGCGCGCGATCGCCTGCGAGACCGCGCTCAGGTTGCGGACGCGGGGCAGGCGCGCGAGGATCGCCCGCTCGTCGCGCTCGTCGCTTGCCTCTTCGACCGCACGGCACTCCTCACGGGCCCACTGCAGACGGCCTGAGGCGCCCAGTCGTCGCTGCAGCTCCCCGGCGAGCTCCAGCAGGTGCACGACATCCTCGCGCGCGTAGGCGAGCTGCTCGTGCGAGAGCGGGCGCGCATCCCAGCGTGTGAAGCTCGCGCTCTTGGCAAGGCGCACGCCGAGCAGCTCCGCGAGCAGCGTCTCGTAGGAGGTCTGTGCCGCCATTCCGGCAAAGCCGGCGGCGACCTGTGTGTCGAACACGTTGCGTACGGGGGTCGCGAAGCGCCGGCGCAGCAGCGCGATGTCCTGGCGGCCGGCGTGCACCACGACTTCGACCGCGGGGTCGGCGAGCACGCGCGCCAACGGCGCCCCGTCGAGGTGCTCCCGCAGCGGGTCGATCAGCTCGATGCGCAGACCGGTGGTGTGGTCGGGGACGGCGAGCTGCACGACGCACAGCAGCGTGCGGTAGCGCCCCTCGCCCATGAACTCGGTGTCAAGCGCCAGCTGACCGCTGCGCTGTGCCTGCGCGGCGATCTCGGCGATCGCGGTGTCGCCGGACATCTCGGGCTGGTCGGGGGTTGCGGGCTGGTTGGGCATCTCGGGGCGCGTTGGCATCTAATCCTCTCTTGCGCCCGGCAGGCGCAGCGCAAAGCACGCGCCGGAATGGCCGGGTTCGAATTCATCGTCGGTCGAAGCCGGTTGACACTCGCCAGCGACCGAAGCGGGGAGACACTCGCCTCCGGCTCGAATCCCCCTTTCGGCCAGCATCCCGGTTGCGGCCAGCGTTGCCGTTTCGGCCGGCGTCCCCGTTTCGGCCAGTTCGAGCGTCCCGCCCATGCGTGCGGCGAGCTCGCGCCCAATCGCCAGGCCCAGGCCGAAGCCGCCGTGTCCGCCGGTGGTCGAGCCGCGCTGAAAGCGTTCGAAGATAAGCTCGCGCTCGGCCGTAGGAACACCGGGACCATGGTCGCAAACGCTCAGCCGCGCCCACCCTTCGGCGGCTGCGACAGCGACCTCGACACTCGAGGCCACCGGGGCGATCCGCAGGGCGTTGTCGAGCAGGATACGAACGATCTGCGCCACGGCACCCGGGTCGGCCTGCGCCCAGCAGGGCCGCATGGGCAGATGAACCTCCAGCCGCGCCCTGCCGGTCGATCTGCGATCGGCCGCGGCGGCGAGCTCGAACTCGGCGGCGACCGCGCGCGCGAGCTCGCCGAGCTCGAGCGGCTCGCTGCGCAGCGCGACCTCGGCGTCGAGGCGGCTCAGGTCGAGCAGGTCGGAGGCCAGGCGTGAGAGCCTCCGCGACTGTGCCCGCGCGCTGGTCGCGCGCTCGCGGGCATCCTCGATATCGAGCTGCTCGGAGCGCAGGTCGTCCTCGAGCAGCTCCAGCATCCCGTCGAGCGAGGCCAGCGGGGTACGCAGCTCGTGCGAGGCCGTGGCCACGAACGCGCGGCGTGCGGCCTCCTGGCGGCGCAGCTGCGTCTGCATGCCCGCAAACGCACGGGTCAGCTCGCCGACCTCGTCGTGGCCGCGGTCCTCGGGCAGCTCCTCGGCCTCCGGCCCGCGGCGCTCGAGCTCGCGGGTGGCGTCACGCAGCCGCTCCAGGCGGCGCAGCAGCGTGGTCGCCAGACCGATCCCGAGCAGCAGCGCGACGAGCAGGCCGGCGCCGGCGGCCTCCAGGAACGCGGTGCGTACGACGCGCACCGCGGAGGCGACGTAGTCCAGGCGCTTGGTCAACACCACGACGTAACGAAGGCCTGAGATCTTGATCCGCTGGGCGAGGAGCAGCTCGTCGTCGCGCACTTCGCTTACCGGCGCTCGGCCGGTGCGCAGCGCGCGGCGCGCCTCGCCGTAGTAGTCGGGCACGTCCTGGGTGGGGCTGGAACTTGCGTAGACGATGTCGAGCTGGTCGTTGAGGATCGTCAGGGTCGCCTGCGAGCGGCGGCGCAACACCAACGCGACCTTACGAGTTTCGGCTTCGTTCAGGTGGCCCGCTTCGATCGGGATCTCCGCCAGCTCCGGGCGCACGGCGCCGAGTGCGGTCAGCACGGTCGATTCGCCGTCGGCGCGCAGCCGCTGCTCCAGCGGCGAGAGCAGCGCGAGCGCGGCCACGCCGAGCGTCACCGCGCTCGTCAGCAGCAGCGCGGCGAGCAGCCGTGGGCGTAGGCCCAGCAGCCATCCGCGCATCACGGCTCCTGGAAGCGGTAGCCGGCGCCGCGCACGGTCAGGATCAGCTTCGGCTCCTCGGGGCGCTCCTCGAGCTTCTCGCGTAGATGGCGGATATGGACGTCGATCGCGCGCGGATCGCGGTAGGCGGAGTCTCCCCAGATTGCGCGCAGCAGCTCCTGACGGTTGAGCAGGCGGCCCGGCTCGGACATCAGCCGCGCGAGCAGCTCGAACTCGGAAAAGGTCAGACGCACCGACTCGCCGCCCACGGTCACCTCGCGGCGGCCGCGGTCGAGCGACACCGGCCCCACGGCGATCGCCTCGCGCCCGAGCGCCCGCGGCCCGGAGCGGCGCAACACCGCGCGCACGCGGCTGCGCAGCTCGGCGAGGCCGAACGGCTTGGTCACATAGTCGTCGGCGCCGGCCTCCAGCCCCTGCACCGCGTCAGCCTCGGTGTCTAGGGCGGTGAGCATGATGATCGGCACCACGTTGCGTTGCTCGCGCAGCGTGCGGCACACCTCGTACCCGTTCGGCCCGGCACCGAGCGCCACGTCGAGCAGCACTACGTCGAAGTGTTCGGCGCCGGCACGTGCGATTGCCTCCTGGCCCGAGGCAACAGCCTCGACCGTGTGGCCCTCGCGCGAGAAGGAGCGCGTCAGCGTCTCGCGCAAGGTCTCCTCGTCGTCGACGACCAGGATCTTCAGGGATGCCGGTGCCTCTGTGGCGTTCATCCCGCGCACGCTAACAACCTCAAGGCAAGCGCCACAACATCCCCGGCCGCGGCATCCCCGCCTGCTTGGAGACGTCGGTGCCGTGTTCGCTAACCCAGCGGGCCGGAGTCGAGCAGTCGGGGTCGGTGGGGGTCGATTGTGGCCCGCAGCCCTCGTCGAGGAAGGCGTAACGAACCTTGCCGTCGGCGACGAGCGCGCGCAGCCGCGCGAGCGAGGTGAAGACGTGGCCTTCGAGTGTGGTCAGCACCAGGATCGGTCTGGCATCGCGCTCGACCAGCTCGCCCATCTTCGTGCCGGAGTCGAACGCCACCTCGTAGTAGGCGCCGCCCTGGTGGGCACGCAGGTAGGCGCTGAGTGGCGCGAGCTCGCCATGGTGCAGGATGCCCAGAGGGTTGGTGTCCGAGACGTTTTCCCTCACGGCGTTAAGCGAGGCCCACAGCGGGATCGCCAGGATGCAGAGGAGCGCCAGCGCGGTTACTCCGGCACGCGGAGTGTCCCCGCGGGGGAGGCCACTCCAGGCGAGCGCGATCGCGCCCACCGCGGCGGCGGCCGTGATCCACCACACGGTGCTCGTCCCGAACAGCAGCCGCTCGGCGTACAGCGCCACCACCAGCAGCGTCACGCTCAGCGCGAGCAGGCGGTCGCGGCCGCGACGCTCGGTCGCCCACGCGAGGCCGATCCCGAGCGTGGCCGCCACCGCTGGCGTCAAAGCCTCGGTGTAGCGGGGGTGCAGGCGGCCCATGTCGCTGAACAGCACGAGGCCGGCGAGCAACCACAGCATCAGACCTGCCAGTAGGGCGAGGCGAAGGCGCTGCTCGGTGTCTCGTGGCCGGGCTCGCGTGCGTCGTTCCCACAACAACGCTCCCAGCGCGGCGCCGCCCAGCAGCAGACCGGCGAGCATCTCCAAGCCGAGCCGCTCGCCCGAGAGTGGGCCGATGCGGTCGAGCAGACGTGTCGGCGAGGGTGGGAGGATCGGGATCGCGTCGCGCTCGGTCTGCGTCGCCTCGGGGTAGTGGTGGCCCGGCTGATAGGAGGTTTGCGCGCCTTCCAGCGACTTGCCCTCTAGGCGGTCGAGGCCGTTGAAGACGAACGCGGAGTTCCACGCGCTGCCGTTGGTGGAGCCGTACGCCCACGGCCGGTCGTGCGCTGCGAACAGCAACGTCCCGGTCAACCACGCGAGCGCGACCACCACGTACACGACCGTCGCGAGCGCCAGTTGCACGACGCGGCGGCGGCGGGCACCGGGCAGCCCCAGCCAGGCGAGCAGCGCGAGCCCCGGCAGCGCCACGACCGACTCCAGCAGCTTCACGTCGAAGGCGATCCCCAGCGCGGCGGCGGCCCCCAGCAGCCATAAGGTGCGCCCACTGCGCGCGGCTCGCACCAGCAGCGCCAATGCGAGCACGGTCAGCGCCATCATCACCGCGTCCATCGTGTCGCTGCGGGCGGTGATCACCTCGATCGGCAGCACCGCGAGCGCGAGCGCCGAGGCGAGCCCGGCGCGCACGCCGAACACCGGCGCCACCGCGGCGTACAACAGCGGCACGGCGAGCGTGCCGGCGAGCGCCTCGGGTGTCTTCAGCGCCGCCGAGCCGAAGCCGAGCAGCTTGACGCTCGCCACCTGCAGCCACAGGTCAACCGGGGGCTTGTCGATCGCGATCGCCCCCGAGGGCTCGACCGCACCGAAGTAGAAGTTGTGCCAGGAGAGCCCCATGCTGCGCACGGCGCCGTCGTAGAACGGGTCACCGATGACCTGCCCCAGATGGGCCAATCGCAGCGCGGCGGCCCCCGCCGTGATTGCGGCGAGCGCGACCCAGCCGGCCCATCTCGCGAGGGTGCGAGCCCGCCCTGCAGGTACCTGGCGCACCGACATCTCGACCTGCTCCAGGGGTGCCTCCGTCGCCGCGCTCATCTCCATAACGCTATTCTCGCGGTCCGATGGCCAAACACGAGCCAGAGTGCATGCCCTGTCGAGGCACCGGTGAGGTGGTCTCCACCCTGGGCGGCGAAACCCGCAAGCTCCCCTGCCCGTGGTGCCAGGGCACCGGTGTGCGCACATCCGGTATCGATGCTCAGGAGGCGTGGGTTGAGGGCGGTGCAGTTTCGGCCGAGGGTGGCGGGAGCACGGGCGCGGTGGCTGAGGGGGCCCCGTAGGGGTTTGGACGTCATTACCGGGTTTGCTCGCTAGCATTCGGGGCATGACCGCGAAGGAGCTGGTGTTGCGGGAGGCTCCTACGTGGAGTGAGGAGCAGGCGGAGCGTGCACTGCGAGCAGCCCACGTTGAGCCAGGCGACGTCATCGACGACTGGGGAAACCTGTCGGCTATGGCTCGTTCGTCCACATCTCGGGCGATGCGCCGAATGGCTGAGGAGGAGACCGCCGCCGGGTTTTCCTGGGAGGACCACCTCCCGTCGTGAAGCGAGGCGAGGTTTGGCGATATGAGCCGCCCTCGGACAAGCCTCGACCGGTGCTGATCGTCACCCGAGACGAGCACATCGAGCGTCAGTTCGACGTGATCGCCGTGCCCGCTACCGGAACCGCTCGCGGCTGGGACACCGAGATCGAGCTCGGATCACAAGATGGAATGCCGGTCGCTTGTGTGCTCGCTGTCCACAATACGCTGCTGGCCCAGAAGGCCTTCCTGACCGAATATGTCACTACCCTTGACTCGGTGCGTATGTCGGAAGTCTGTCGGATGCTTGCCCACGCGACCCATTGCTGAGACTCGCTCAACGGGTTGGACTCGACTGCGAGGGGTCGTACCGGCCCCAACTGCTAGTGCTCGCCGTCAAGGATGCCGCGCCCGCTGTCACGGCAACAGCTCGGGTGCTATGGCGGGGCGGCACTCGGCGTCCACGGGGGGCCCCTGGATGTGTACGCTCTACACATGAGCCGCACAAACGTCGATCTGGATGACGCGTTGGTGGAGCGCGTCATGCGCCGCTACCGCGTTTCGACCAAGCGTGCGGCGATCGATCTCGCGCTCCGCCGACTGGATCTGGAGCCCATGAGCCGCGAGGAAGCGCTGGAGATGCAGGGCAGCGGATGGGAGGGTGACCTTGACGAGCTACGCGGCGGCTGGTTGCCCGAGACCACGCAGGCGTCGTGATCCTCGTTGACAGCTCGGTCTGGATCGAGTTTCAGCGGGCCACCAGAAGTCCAGCCCATCTGCGCCTCAGGGCGGCGGTTGAGTCCGACGAGCAGCTCGCGACCATGGGGGTTGTGATCCTGGAGATCCTGGCCGGCGCTCGTGACGAGCGCCACGCCGGCGATCTGAGTCGCCTGCTCGATCGCTGCACGTTCCTGGCGCTCGAGGAGCCATCGGATCATGAGTCTGCAGCCTCTTTGTATCGCGCGTGCCGGCGTGGGGGTAAGACGATCCGCCGGCTCCCCGATTGCCTGATTGCGGCCGTCGCGATCAGAGCGGGCGCAGAACTGCTCCATCAGGATGGCGACTTCGACGCGATCGCGCTCCACTCCTCGCTGGCGATTGCGTCGACCGATCCATTCAATAGCTCCGCATGATCAAGCAGGCCGCGAGCACCAACTGGCGTGCGTCCTGCCCGGGGCTGACTGCGCGACGTGGGGCGCGGTATGGGTCGATTACTCCCCCGTAATTGGACGCAACCGGCGTGGAGCTATGTGCTAAGCTGTGGCCATGCGTTTGCACATAACGCTGGATGACGATCTGGTGGGTCAACTCGACAGTCGCGTAGGGCGCCGGCGACGCAGCGCTTTCATCTCGGCGACGATTCGCAAGGCACTCGACGATGAGCGTCGCTGGGACGACATCGAAGCGGGCTTTGGGGCGCTTGCGGAGCGAGAGCATGAGTGGGACGCCGATCCCGCTGCATGGGTAGGGTCGCAGCGGCACGACGACCTCGGCCGCGTCGGCTGAAGCTTGCGCCTGCTGCTCGACACGACCGTGCTGATCGACGTGCTGCGCGGTCGTCCCGCCGCTGATCGAGTGCGAGCCCTGCGTGACGCCGCTACTCCACCTTGGATCTGTGCGATCAATGTCGAGGAGGTCGTGCGCGGGATGCTCCGTGACGAGGAGGGTGTCGTCCTGCGTTTCCTGAAGGGCATGCGCCTCGCACCTGTGGGACGCTCTGAGGCGGAGATGGCGGGGCGTTGGCGCAGAGATCATGCGCGGCGGGGAGTCACTCTCAGCCAAGCCGATTGCCTGATCGCCGCTACCGCGGTTGGTGTGGGCGCACGCCTGGCGACCGGGAACCCAAAGCACTTTCCCATGTCCGGGCTCGATGTCGAGCATTGGCCGGTCGGGGCCTGACTGGGTCTCAAGAGTGAAAGGCGGTTGCTCGATGTTGAGGTGTGGAGCCCGATCGAGAGACGCCGCCGGCGCTGCCGAGGGATCAACGCATTCGCCTGGCGGGGCTGCTGATGTGCCTGCTTGTGGCGATCGTTTCCCTGCTGGGCACGAGGACCAGTCTCCTGGACGGCATTGGGGTCGGTGGAAGCGCCCAGGGAGACTCGATGAGCTGGTGTGCGCCGCGAGGGCTGCCCACGCTCGCCACCGCCGACCGCCACGAGCTGGTCCGGCTGCGCGACGGCCTGTTGAGGTTGTTCGAGGGCACCGGCGGCAGCGGATACACCGGTGGCGTGGTCTCGCCCGAAGACATGTGGTCGGACAATTCGCCGTTGGGGGCGAGTGCCTCGCGCTTGGCGGGTGGGAAGTGGCCGACAGGCTATGAGGTGCGGTGGTGGACGCGTCGCTATGACCTCGTCGCCGATGTCCTCGTCTTCGGCACGTCGCATCGGGCGCTCGCGTTCTTCAAGCGGGCCGCGAGCACCGACTGCCACCGTGACGGTGTGCAGCAACGGGCGCCGTGGCCTCCGCAGGCACGCAACCTGGCCTGGCTCAATCCCGACGACGCCAAGCAGAACGATGCGTTCCTGCTGCGCGGACGGCGTGTCTACCGCGTCGCCGCCGTTCGCCTGAACGACGCTCCCAAGGAGACCGCGCAGGCGCAACGACGGGTGGGCACGAAGCTTGTCGACCTCCTGGCTTGCATTCTGCCAGGGGCGGACTGTGCGAGCCGGGGGGCGGAGAGCGTGGATTATTCTCGAAGGTGACTTGTAACCACAAGTTATGCGGGGTCAGGACATAGTGGCACTATGACCGCGTGGGCGAGGCACCACGCCTGGTGACCGCCTATCCGAGGCTTTAGTATGTAGTCATGCCTGCACTTTGTGAGATCACCATGTTTGACTTGGTCGAGCTGACAGAGCCGGTCGATGACATCCCCGCCGGCGCCCGCGGAGGCGTCTTGGAGTTGCGCGACAGCGACAGGGCGATGGTCGAGATCACATCGCTCCCGCTGGACACCGTTGATCGGATCATCTTCGTCCCGTTATCCAAGCTTCGCCGCTACGGCTGACGCATCCGTCGCCACGGCTCGATCACGGCGAACGTTGCGTGTCGCGACTCAAAGCCGCAATTCCGTCCCGCCTGCCGTCCGGATCATCAGCCGCGCCGCGGGTTGTGCCGATATCTGCAACATGTCCAGGCAGGTCCAGATCGTCGTGCTGGCGGTAGCGGCTCTGGCGTCGCTTGCCGTCGCCGGAGCACGAATCGCGCACGCGCTCCACGGCAAGCCAACCCGGACGTTCCAGATCCCGGTCATGGGATCGTCGGCGGCAGCAGAAGCCGCCACGCTCAGGGCGCTTCGCACGCCGCCAAGATTCCGCCGGTTCTACCCCTGCACCGATGGCGTATGCTTCATCCTGCCGAGATCGCTGCCGCTCAAGACGGCCACAGCCAGTCATATCGCCGAAGCGTTCGGCGTCAAGATCGCCAGCTCGTTCGTGAAGGGATCGCCCGTCGAGTGCGGTTTGCTCGGCCGCCGTGTTTGCCAGGTCGAAGGGATCGTGAAAGGCGAATACATGACGGTGTGGGTACAGCGGCCCGAAGTCAGGAACCCCAAGCCACGCACACGCCGCAACCGCCGGACCTACGAACGGTTCGTGGTCATCCCGGGCACCGAGGTCGAAATCAGCGTCGTCGGGCACTGTATCCACCCGAAGGAGTGCACGGAACTCGCTCACGAAGAAGCAGCGCTTCGGTAGGTCCTCCGGGTTCGACAGCCCGCTGGTGGAGGTGACCGAGAACACCAAGCGCGGTGCCCCCGGGTTTTATCCTGCCGGTCTCGACCGAGCTGGGCAACCCGACCGAGGGTACGCTGCTGCCGAGCATCGCTTCAGAGCTCCAAAGGCTTCGGGCCCCTACATACGGACCTCCCGCCCAAACGTCCAACCCCGCTTGCGCCGCTCAAGCGCTCATAAACCAGGCCGATGCTGAGGCCAACAAGAGCCAGCACGAGGTCTCAGGGCAGAGCGCAGATCGCGCGTGACAAAGCCGGTGACCTCCGCGAGCCGAAGGAATCGACGCACGGGGGAAGCATCGCCATTTGAGGCGATGAGAACCAAAGGGCTGGCGCCATAACCGGATCCTAGGAGGATCACATGTTGGATCGACTGCGCCAGCGCACAGGCGATGAGGGTGGTTTCACGCTCATCGAATTGCTGGTTGTTATTCTCATCATCGGCATTCTTGCCGCGATTGCCATTCCTGCGTTCCTGAGCCAGAAGAGCAAGGCTGTTGACTCCTCGGCGAAGGCGCTCGTGAACACTGCCGAGACGACGGTCGAAACGTACGCGACCGATCACAACGGCGAATACACGGGGCTTACGAAAACAAGCCAGCTCCAGGAATATGAAAAAGGACTCACGATCGCTGCCGGCAAAAACGAAGCCTATGTGAAGGAAGCCGTAGCAACAGAAGAAGGCAAGGGCTACAAAGTCGCCGCGGTCGCCACCAACGGCGCCGAATACACCATCACCAAGAGCGGAGAAGGTGTAGTCACCCGCGGCTGCAACGCAGAAGCCGAAAAAACCAAAGGTGGCTGCGTCGGCGGAACGTGGTCTTCGTAAGCGATCACGAGTAGACGGCAGATCGTTTCCAGCTCTCGTGGCACCGGGCGATCTTGCCACAGAAGACACATGCCTGATGAGAGGGGGCGGCCAACCGGCCGCCCCCTCTTTTTTTTGGCTTGCTCTCTAGGGATCCGGGCGCAGCTTCATGCGCTGATGGACGAAATGACGACGCGGAAAATTGCCCCTTCAGGGATAAGCCGCAGACGCCGATGAGGTCCTTGCCAATGCCATCGCTCAGCCAGATAAAGCCGAATCGCGAACACAACTTTTCCTCCGCGCGCCAGCGCGCAGGCGATGAGGGTGGTTTTACGCTCATCGAATTGCTGGTTGTTATTCTCATCATCGGCATTCTTGCCGCGATTGCTATTCCTGCGTTCCTGAGCCAGAAGAGTAAGGCTGTTGACTCTTCGGCGAAGGCGCTCGTGAACACCGCCGAGACGACGGTCGAAACGTACGCGACCGATCACAATGGCGAATACACGGGGCTGACAAAAGCAAGCCAGCTCCAGGAATATGAAAAAGGGCTCACCATCGCTGCCGGCAAAAACGAAGCCTATGTGAAGGAAGCCGTAGCAACAGAAGAAGGCAAGGGCTACAAAGTCGCCGCGGTCGCCACCAACGGCGCCGAATACACCATCACCAAGACCGGAGAAGGTGTAGTCACCCGCGGGTGCAACGCAGAAGCCGAAAAAACCAAAGGTGGCTGCGTCGCCAAAACGTGGTCCTCGTAAGCGAGAACCACTAGCAGCCCGCCGCACCTGAGCCCTCGGCCTCGGCTCTCGAAGAGTCGCCACCCGCTCAAGCCCCGCTCCGCCCCCGCCGATCATCACTCCATGGAGGCAACCCTCGCCGGTGTGATGGGCGCCGTGTTCGGCTCGTTCCTGAATGTCGTCACGTACCGCCTGCCTAGGCGCGAGTCGATCGTCAAACCACGCTCGCGCTGCACCTCGTGCGGGACGCCGGTGAGGCCCTACGACAACGTGCCGATCCTCTCGTGGTTGGCGCTCCGGGGCCATTGCCGCAGCTGCGCGGCGCCGATCTCGCCCCGCTACCCGCTGGTGGAGGCCGGCACCGCGCTGTTGTGCGCCGGCGCGGTGCTCACGCACGACACCGCCGCGGGAATCGCGCTGTCGGTGACCCTGATCCTGCTGCTGGTGCCCGCCGCGCTGATCGACCTGGAGCACCGCATCATCCCCAACCGGCTGACCGGCTTCGGGGCGCTGTTGGCGCTTGGGCTGGGGACGGCGCTCGATCCCGCGGGCGAGCCGACGAGACTGATCGCGGGAGCCGCCGCTGGCGGCTTTCTGCTGGCGGCGGCGCTCGCCTATCCCGGTGGGATGGGGATGGGCGACGTGAAGCTGGCGGGTGTGATGGGGCTGTTCCTCGGCACTGCCGTTGCGCCCGCGATCCTGATCGCGCTGCTCTCCGGAGTGGTGCTCGGCGCGGTGATCGTCGCCAAAAAGGGAGCGCGCGCCGGACGCAAGACCGCGGTGCCGTTCGGCCCCTTCCTCGCGCTGGGGGGGATCGTCGCCGTGTTTGCCGGGCAGCCGCTGGTGAACTGGTACCTGCACAGCTTCGTGCACTGATGGACGAATTGGCGCCGCGGGAAATTGCCCCTTCAGCGATTCGCCCAAAACGTCGATGACCCCCTAGCCGGGTCCAGCGTGCGCCGCTCCGATGTGCGCACGTGGACAGAGGCAAGCCCCCCTTAGACAATGCCCTCACTCAGCGCACTGAAGCCGAACCTCAACCTCAACTTCTCCCTCGGCCGGGGGGGCGGGAGCGTCGTCGGGCTCGATATCCAGCCCGGGTATGTGGCGGCCGTGCAGGCACACGTCAACGGCGGGATCGTCGTCGAGTGCGCCGCCGGCGCAGCGCTTGCGCCAGACATCATGCGCGAGGGCGAGGTGATCGACGAGCGCGAGTTGGGCGTGGCGCTGCAGCAGCTCTTCCGTGACGCCGGCCTGGGCAAGCGCGTGCGGGTGGGGCTCGCCAACCAGCGCACGGTGCTGCGCACGCTGGAGCTGCCCCCGGTTGCCGACCGCAAGGATCTCGACACCGCGGTGCGCTTCCAGGCCGAGGATCAGGTGCCGATGCCGCTGGCCTCCGCGGTTCTGGACTACCACTCGCTCGGCGTGTTCGACACCCCCAACGGGCCGCGTCAGCGCGTGATCGTCGTTGCGGCCCAGCGCGAGATGGTCGAGCGCCTGCTGCGCGCGGTGCAACACGCCGGGCTGCGCCCCGAGGGCGTCGATCTCTCCGCGTTTGCGCTGATCCGCTCGCTCTACCGCCCCGGAGCCGCCGGCACCCTCCCGGCGCACGATGGCGAGAGTGGCGAGGATGGCGCCGCCGCGGAGCGCCAGGAGCGTGTGCTGTATCTGAACGTCGGCGGACTGACCAACATGGCGATCGCCGAGGGCAAGCTGTGCCGCTTCACCCGTGTGGTCGGCGGCGGCCTGGAGGCGATGGCGAGCGAGATCGCGGAGCGGCGCGGTATCCCGCTGATCGAGGCGCGTGCGCTGCTGGCCGAATTCGATCTGCCCCGCCCCGGCTCGGCGCCGTCGCCCGTGCCGTCGGAGCCGGCCAGAGTCCCCGTGCTGCCCGACCCTGAGGCTGTCGATACCTGGGCGCTCGCGCAGGACCCCACCGTGGAGCAGTCATCGGCGGCGCCCGAGGGTGCCACCGATGGGGCGCCTTCGATCCACCTCGACCTGCCGGAGCTCCCGCCGGAACCGGGGCTGGCAGCGGCCGCCGCGGCCCCCGCGCCGAGCGTCGATCCCGAGGTGCGGATGGTGCTCGAGAACGGCATCCGCGAGATCGTCGGAGAGGTGCGCAACTCGCTGGACTTCCACCGCTCGCAGGAGGGCGGCGGTGAAGTCAAGAGCGTGGTGCTGAGCGGGCCGGCCTTGGAGATGAGCGGCTTCGCGGAGGTGCTCGAGGCCGACCTCGGCTTGCAGGTGCGCCGCGAGTCGGTGCACTTCGCTCAAGGGGCGGATACCAACGCCGCGCAGCCGATCTCCCTTCATCGCCTGGCGATCGCCACGGGTCTGTCCACCGAGGAGGCGCCGCGATGAGGGCCGTCAACCTGATCCCCGCCGAACAGCGCAAGGGCGGCGCCATCGGGCGGCGCTCGCAAGGCATGGCGTTTGCGGTGCTGGGGCTGCTGGCGGGCGCGGCGCTCCTGACCTTCCTCTACGGTTCGGCCAGCCACCAGCTCGAAAGCCGCAAGGCCGAAGCGGCGGCGCTGACCGAGCAGGCGCAGCAGGTGCAGGCGCAGGCCGCGCAGCTGTCCTCGTACACGAGCTTCATACAGATGCGCGAACAGCGCCTGCAGACGATCTCGCAGCTGATCGGCTCCCGTTTCGGCTGGTCGGCGGCGATGAACGAACTGAGCCGCGTGCTGCCTGCCACCATCTCGCTCAGCTCGCTGCAGGGCACGATCGGTTCCGCGACGGCGAGCGCCTCCAAAAGCGCGGCCACTCCCGCGCCCGCCGCGGCCACTCCCGCGGCGGGCTCCACGGCGTCCACCGCCACCGCCACCGAAGCGGTCCCCGTCGCCTCCGCCACACCGCCCGGCACGACCCCAACCTTCACGCTTGCCGGGTGCGGGACCAGCCAGATCGCGGTTGCACAGATGCTCGTGCGCCTGCGTTTGATCAGCGGCGTCAGCAACGTCACCCTGCAGAGCTCCGCCAGATCTGGCAGCAGCGGTGGAGGCGCCGGCGGCTCAGGTGGCACGTGCCCGGCGAACGACGCCTCCTTCTCTGCACAGGTGAGCTTCCAGCCGCTGCCGACTCCGCCGAGCTCGAGCGCCGAAACGCTGGAGGCGGGCGCGTCGAGCGAATCCCCCGCGGGCGGCTCGTCGAGCAAGAGCAGCCCTAAGGCAGTTTCCACCAGCGCCAGGGGAGCGGCCGGATGACTACGCGCGACCGCATGGTGCTGATCGCCGTCGTCGTGCTGGTGTTGCTGGCCGGCGGCTGGGTGCTGGTCGTCTCGCCCGAGCGCAAGCAGGCGGGGGCCGAGCAGGCGCAGGTGCAGAGCGCCCGCCAGCAGCTCGAAACCGCCAAGAGCCAGGCCAATGGCGCGCACGCCGCCGAGCAGCGCTACAACGCCGCTTACAGCTCCGTCGTGAGCCTCGGCAAAGCGGTGCCCCCCGCCGAGGAAGTGCCCTCGCTGATCTACCAGCTCGAACTGGCATCCGACCAGCGGGACATCGAATTCACCTCGATCACCTCGGGCAGCTCCAGCGGCTCCAGCAGCGCCAGCAGCGCCTCTGCGGCGGCCGCGGCTGACGCCTCGGCGACTCCCGCGGCGTTCACGCCGATGCCGTTCACGTTCGTCTTCAAAGGCAGCTTCGAGGGGCTGGCGCACCTGCTCGGGCAGATCGACGGCTTCGCCCAGCGCGACACCGCCGGTCACCTGACGGTGAGCGGGCGTCTGCTGACGATCCAGGGCGCCGAGCTCACCGTCCAGAACACGAGCGGCTCGGGCTCCTCAGCTGCGCTCACCGCGACGATCACCGCCACCGCCTACGTGCTGCCGGCGAGCCAGGGCCTGACCGGCGGCGCCACCGCCAGCGGTCCGGGCTCGACAACGACCTCCGCGGCTTCCTCGGCCGCGCCGACAACCGCCGCGGTTGTAAAGGCGACACCATGAACGAGATCCTGAGATCGCTGAAGTCCGACCTGCTCGACCGGCGGCTGCTGCCGGTTCTGGCGGTGCTGTGCCTCGCGCTTGCGGGCGCCGTCGCCTACGTGGTGCTGGACGGCGGTGGATCGAGCGAAGCCGGCACGACACCCTCGGCCGCGGCAGGGACGGGCGGGGCGTCCAATCGATCCGCGGTGTCGCATGGCCCCACGCTGGCCGTCAGCGAAGCCAAAGCCAATCCCCATGCGGCGATCTCCGAGACGACCGAAGGCGCGCGCTACCGGCACAAGCCCGGCTCGCACGACCCCTTCACCCCGCTCCCCTCACCGAAAGCGTCGTCGTCGGCCGCCAAGAGCAATGTGGCCTCCTCGGTGTCCTCGCCTTCCACGAGCTCCAGCTCGACGAGCGTCGAAAAAAGCAGCCCCAGCTCGACCAACACAGGCGGCACGGAAAAAACCACGCCCTCGACTCCGGTGAAGCCGGCTCCGAAGAAGGTGGCCAAGACTGTGTACGTCGTGAGCGTGCAGTTCGGCGTGATGGCGACCCTGGGCGCGCTCTCACAGCTGACCCCATATCCCAATCTGAAGCGGCTGCAGCAGCTCCCCTCCGCCCAGGACGTGCGGCTGGTGTTCTCCGGCGCGCGTGGCAACGGCAAGGGCGCTGTGTTTGCGCTCAGCCGCGAAGCGATCCTCAAAGGCCAAGGGACCTGTATCCCAAGCGCCGAACAGTGTGAAGCGATCGACCTCGAAGCGGGACAGAGCGAGGAACTTACCTACCTCGAACCGGACGGCCAGAGCGTGCCGTACGAACTGAAGGTCCTCAGCATCACCAAGGAATCGACCACCGCGAGCGCAGCGCGCGTTCACCATCACCGCCGTCGCCACCACCACTAGCTGAGCGCAACGCCATATGCTGGGGCCGCAATGATCCTGCGCCTCACCACCGCCGGCGAGTCCCACGGGCCCGGCCTGACCGCGATCGTCGAGGGGTTGCCCGCGGGTCTGGAGCTGCGCGCCGAGGAGATCGACGCCGACATGGCGCGCCGGCAGCTCGGGCATGGCCGCGGCGGGCGGATGAAGATCGAGCGCGACGCGGCGACCGTCACCGCGGGGGTGCGGCATGGGCGCACGCTAGGCGGCCCCGTGGCGCTGCAGGTTGCCAACCGCGACTACGCCAACTGGGAGGAGCGGATGAACCCCTGGCCGGTCGAGGCGAACGTCCCCGAGGTGCACCTGCCGCGGCCCGGCCACGCCGACCTGGTGGGCACCTGGAAGTACAAGCAGAGCGACGTGCGCAACATCCTCGAGCGGGCCTCCGCGCGCGAGACGGCCGCGCGTGTCGCCGGCGGCGCGCTGGCGAAGGCCTTCCTGCGGGCGCTCGGCGTGGAGGTACGCTCGCACGTGGTGCAGATCGCCTCGGTGCGCGCCCCCGAGCACGAGGGTGCGCTGGCGCTCGATGACTTCGCCGCGGTCGACGACTCGCCGGTGCGGTGCCTCCACGCGGAGGCCACACGCGCGATGGTCGCCGAGATCAACACGCTGCGCAAGGCCAACGAGTCGCTCGGTGGCGTCTTCGAGGTGCTCGCCTTCGGGCTCACGCCCGGTCTCGGCTCACACGTCTCCTGGGAGGAGCGCCTCGACGGCCGCCTGGCGATGGCGATCCTCTCGATCCAGGCGCTGAAGGGCGTCTCGATCGGCGCCGGCTTCGACGTCGCCGGGGTGCCGGGCTCTCAGGCGCACGATGAGATCTTCTACACGCCCGGGCGCGGCTACTACCGCGAGACCAACCGTGCAGGCGGCCTGGAGGGGGGGATGACCACCGGCGAGCCGTTGGTGGTGCGCGGCGCGATGAAGCCGCTGCCGACGCTCACCAAGCCGCTGCGCTCGGTCGACATCGCCACCCTCCAGCCGGCCGAGGCGCTGCGCGAGCGCACCGACTCTTGCACCGTCCCCGCCGCCGGGGTGGTGGGGGAGGCGATGGTGGCACTGGTGCTCGCCGACGCCTACCGCCGCAAGTTCGGTGGTGATCACATCGACGATGTGCGCGACGCGCTGCGCGCCTACGAGGAGCGGATCGATTGGCGCTCGTCCTGATCGGGTTCATGGGAGCGGGCAAGTCGACGCTCGCCGGCCGGTTGGCGAAGCGGCGCGGACGCGCGCCGATCGACGGCGACGTGCTGCTGATGGAGCGCTTCGGGCACTCGGTGGCCCGCGAGTTCGAGCTTCACGGGGAGCAAGCGTTTCGCGCGGCGGAGGAGGAGGTCGTATGCGAGCTGCTAGAGGGCGTCGACGCCTGCGACGTGATCGCGCTCGGTGGCGGCAGCGTGCTCTCTGTGCGCGTGCGCGCGGCGCTTGCAGGGCACACGACCGCGCTGATCGAGGTCGCGCCGGAGGTTGCATGGGAGCGCGTGCACCGTGACGACGGCTCCGAGCGCCCGCTGGCGCGCGACCGCGACGCCTTCGAGGCGTTGTACGCGCAGCGGCGCGGGCTGTACGAAGAGGTCGCTGATGTCCGGCTGCTATGGGCCGAGTCGGCCTCGGGCGAATACCCAGTGTTCGTGGGGCATGGCCTGCTGGACGACGTGCACCTGCCAGCCGTCTGGCCGTTCGACCGCGCGGCCTCGCGGCCCTTCTGCGTGACCGATGTCGACGTCGAAGAGCTGTACTTGGAGGGGCCGGGTGAGCTGGCGGGGCTGACGACGATGCCCTCTGGCGAGGAGCTAGCGCAAGCGATCGCGATTCCCCCGGGCGAGCCGGCGAAGACGCTCGCGACGGCCGAGTACGTGTGGAGCGAGCTCGCGCGCGCCGGTATGACCCGCGCCGACCACCTCGTGGCGCTCGGCGGCGGCGTGGTGGGCGACCTCGCCGGCTTCTGCGCGGCCACCTACCAACGCGGCGTGCCGGTGGTGCAGGTCCCGACGACGCTGGTGGCGCAGGTGGACTCCGCCTACGGCGGCAAGACCGGCGTGGACCTCCCCGAGGCGAAGAACTACATTGGCGCCTACCACCAGCCCGCGGCGGTGCTGGTCGACCCCGACACGCTGAGTACGCTGCCCCCCGCGGAGCTGAGTGCCGGCTGGGTCGAGGTGCTGAAGACCGCCCTGATCGCGGGCGGCGAGCTGTGGGAGCGCGTCGCACGCGAAGCGCCGGGGGCGGTCCCCGACGAGCACACGATCCTCGCCTGTGCGCGCCTGAAGCTTGGGGTGGTCGCCGAGGACGAGCGCGACGGCGGCCGCCGCCAGGTGCTCAACCTCGGGCACACGGTCGGCCACGCGATCGAGACCGCCACCGCCTACGGGCGCTACCGCCACGGCGAGGCGGTCGGCCTCGGTCTGCTAGTCGCGCTGCGCCTCTCCGGCCGGGAGCACCTGCGCGCGCAGGTGCGCGAGCTGCTGGACGCCCGCGGCCTCCCCGTGGCACTGGAGGGCGCGACCGTGGAGGAGGTCGTGGCGGCCGTCGCCCACGATAAGAAGCGAGTAGGCGCCGCCAGCACCCCGTTCGTGCTCGTGGAGGCCCCCGGCGACGTGCAGGTCGGCCGCGAGGTGGCCGATGACGATCTGCACGCCGCAGTCGCCGAGCTGGTGGCCTCATAGAGAATGTGTCGCACTCCCGTGAGGCTGGGCAGTTGCAATGGTATGTACAGCAGTCTCGGGGGTGGTGTTATGACAGCGGTCTCGGGGTTGTTATAAAGAATTCAAAGCCCGATAGCCATTGCGCACAGCTTAGAAAAAGTTAGATGCATACCCTCCCTATCGACGACTCATCCACTGGGGGGGGCGCGCACAAAAGGTAGGCTGCCTGCATGGCTGACGCCTCCTACCGCATCGAGGTTATGCACGGGGTCAACCTCGACATGCTGGGCCAGCGTGATCCCGCGCAGTACGGCACGCTGACGCTCTCCGAGCTCGAGCAGCACGTCGACGCCTTTGCGGACGAGCTGGGCCTGCGCGCCCGCTTCTTCCAGACCAACTCCGAGAGCGAGCTGGTCGAGCGCCTGCATCTGCTGCGCGATGACGCCGACGGGATCGTGATCAACCCCGGCGCGTGGACGCATTACGCGTGGGCGATCCGCGACGCGCTGGAGATCGCCGCGCTGCCGGCTGTCGAGGTGCACCTCTCCGACGTGAAGGCGCGCGAGCCATGGCGGCGCGTGTCGGTGATCGAGGATCTCTGTGTCGCCTCGATCTGCGGGCAGGGAGTCGAGGGGTACCGCGTTGCCCTGCAGCGCCTGCGCGCCGTGCTCGACGGAGCCGCGACGTGAGCCGCGCGGATGTGGTGGAGAACGTCGGACGCCGGGCGGGGGATCGGTCGGTGGGGGGTCGATCGCCGTGGCGGTGAGCGAGCGGTTGGGTGCCAGCCCCGAGGTCGAGCGCACATACGCGCTGGCAGCACGGCTGCGCGAGCACGAGGACGGACCCGATCTGCTGGTGCTCACCAACCCCGTCAACCTGCGCTACATAACCGGTTTCACCGGCACCAACGGCCTCGCGCTGATCGCCGCCGCCGAGGGTGCGCCGAAGCTCTTCTTCACCGACTTCCGCTACGAAACGCAGTCCGCTGCCCAGGTGCCCGAGTGCTTCGAGCGCCAGATCTACACGATCGACCTGGTGGAGGCGCTCGCCAAGGAGCTCTCCCCGAGCGAGGAGTCCACCGCGGAGGGTGCTGAGGAGGGACTCGAGCTCCCTCGCACGAACCTCGCCGAGCTGTTCGCCGGCGGCGGCCGACTGGGCTTCGAGGAGGGCGCGATGACAGTCAAGCGGCACGGCCGCCTGCGCGAGCTGCTGAACGAGAGGTGGGAGCTCGTCCCCTGCGGCGGCCTCGTGGAGGAGCTGCGCGAAGTCAAGCAGCCGGCAGAGCTGGCCCGTATCCGCGCCGCGTCCGAGCTCGCCGACACAGCGCTGCGCGAAGTGCTCGAAGGAGGACTTGCCGGGCGCACCGAGCGCGAGGTGGCGATCGACCTGGAGCTACGGATGCGCCGCCTCGGCGCGGTGGGCCCAAGCTTTCCCTCGATCGTCGCCGCCGGCCCGCACGCGGCGCTGCCTCACGCCGAGCCCCGTGACGAGCCGATCCCGCGCGACACGCTCGTCACGATCGACTGGGGCGCGCTGCTGGACGGCTACTGCTCGGACTGCACCCGCACCTACGCCACCGGCGAGCGCCTCCCAGAGGGGGCGCGCGGTGTGTACAAGCTCGTGCTCGCGGCTCAGCTTGCCGGTCTCGCCGCTGTGTGCCCGGGTCCCAACGGCAAAGAGATCGACGCGGTCGCCCGCGGGGTGATCGAGGCGGCCGGCAACGGCGAGCATTTCGGCCACGGCCTCGGCCACGGCGTCGGCCTCGAGGTGCACGAGGCCCCCCGCCTCTCGCGCACCGCCGGCGAGCAGCCGCTGCGCGCCGGCGCCGTGGTGACAGTCGAGCCGGGCATCTACATCCCCGGCCGCTACGGCGTGCGGATCGAGGACCTCGTGGCGGTCACCGACAGCGGGCCGCTTGTGCTCACCGGACTGGCGAAGGAGCTGACGGTTGTCGGTTAGGGTCGGCCGGCGTTGCGGCCGCTACCCTACGTGACCGTGGTCAGCACCAATCAATTCAAGAACGGAAATCACATCGAGGTGGAAGGCACGGTCTTCAAGATCGTGGAGTTCCAGCACGTCAAGCCCGGCAAGGGCGGGGCGTTCGTGCGCACGAAGCTGCGCCGGGCGTCCGACGGCGCGGCGATCGACCGCACGTTCAGGGCGGGCGAGAAGTTCCGCCCGGTCCGCACCGAGGCGCGCAAGATGCAGTTCCTCTACGCGGACGGCACCGACGCACACTTCATGGACACGGAGTCCTACGAGCAGCTGGCGGTGCCCGAGAGCAGCTTCGAGGAGGCGCTGCGCTGGATCAAGCCCTCCAGTGAGGTGGATGTGCTGTTCATCGACGAGCAGCCCTCCGACGTGCAGCTCCCCAGCTCGGTCGACCTGGAGGTCGCGGAGACCGAGCCCGGCCTGCGCGGCGACACCGCCTCCGGGGGCGGCACCAAGCCGGCGACGCTCGAGACGGGCGCCACGATCAGTGTTCCCCTGTTCGTGAATGTGGGGGAGCGGGTGCGGGTGGACACGCGCTCGGGCGAATATGTCTCGCGCGCGTAGCGGTCGCGGGCGGGTCTAGCGTGCGCCGCTCCGAGCAGCGCCGGGAGGCGGTGTTTGCGCTCTACCAGCACGACCTCACCCGCCTGCCGCTCGCCGACACGCTCCCCGCGGGAGCCTCGCTGATGACGCGCGCGCTGGCCCACGCCGCCGCCGATCGGGCGCCGGAGCTCGACGAGGTGATCGACCGTCACGCGCACGGCTGGTCGGTGGAGCGCATCCAGCCGCTGGAGCGCAGCATCCTGCGGGTGGCGCTGATCGAGATTCTGCACCCCGACGCGACGCCTGGCCAGACCCCCATCCCGCCGGAGGGGGCGATCGAGGAGGCGGTGCGCAGCGCGAAGACGTTCTGCGGCGCGGACGCACCGGCGTTCGTCAACGGGGTGCTGGCGGCGGTGCTGCGCGAAGTACGGGAGAATGCCCCGATCTCATGAACGAAGCGACGGATTCCCTGGATGAGCTGATCGGGCGCCTGGAACGCGCGGCGGAGCAGCTGCGCTCCGGCGAGCTCTCCACCGACGCGGCCGCGACGCTGGTGGACGAGTGCGCGGCGCTGGCCAACCGCGCGGGGGCGGAGCTCGAGCGCCGCGCGCGCGCCGAGGTGCTCGCGCCGCCCCCCGGCCAGGACTCGCTGCTGTAGTGCCCGCCGGCTCGGTCCCTGTAGCCTCCTACCCCGAACACCTGCGGGCCGAGGTGGAGCGCTACCTGGAGAAGATGCGCTTCTCCGAGGAGGACCTGACAGCTGGCCTGGACGAGGCGATGCGCTACTCGCTGCTGGCGGGCGGCAAGCGGATTCGTCCAGTACTCGCGCTCGCCACCGCCGAGGCAGTGCGGCTGGAGCATCGCGAGGTGCTGCCGCTGGCGGGAGCGATCGAGCTGATCCACACCTACTCGCTGATCCACGACGACCTCCCCGCGATGGACGATGACGGGCTGCGCCGCGGCCAGCCCACCTGCCACGTGGCCTTCGGCGAGGACATCGCAATCCTCGCGGGGGACGGGCTGTACGCGGAGGCGTTCCGGCATCTTTTGACCCACCAGCGCGCCGCGCCTGAGCGGGTGCTGGCGGCGGCGGCGGAGCTCGCCGCGGCGACGGGCGCGGGGGGGATGGTGGGAGGCCAGTACGCGGACGTGCGCGCCACCGCGCCGCGGGGGCCAGCCGGCCTGCGGCGCCTGCACGAGCTGAAGACCGGCCGGCTGATCGGGGCGTCGGTGCTGTGCGTGCTGACGTTGGGCGGAGTCGACGGACCTGCGACAATGGCGTTCAACCGCTTCGCGGCCGAGCTGGGCGTGCTGTTCCAGATCGTCGATGACATACTCGACGTGACCGGGACCGAGGATGCGCTCGGCAAGCCCCAAGGAAGCGATGAGCGTCACGGCAAGCGCACCTACGTGAGCGAGTTCGGAATCGACCAAGCTAAGGATCTGGCTGCGGAGTCTCACCGCACGGCGCGGGCGGCGCTGGCGGAGGCGGCGCACGCGGGCGCCGAAGCGCTGCGTGACACGGGCGAGCTCGAGCGGATTACGGACTTCATCTACACCCGCACCTCATGACCGACGACAAGCCCCACAGCGACAACGGCGCCCGATCAAAGCGATCGCTGCTGAGCGCGGTCGAGGGCCCGCGGGATCTCCACGACCTCTCCGAAGATGAGCTCCAGCGCCTGGCGCAGGAGGTGCGCGAGTACATCATCGACACGGTGGGAGAGATCGGCGGGCACTTCGGGGCCAACCTCGGCACCTGCGAGCTGGCGGTGGCGCTGCACTCGCTGCTTGACTCGCCGCGCGACAAGATCCTGTGGGACGTCGGCCACCAGGCCTACCCGCACAAGGTCCTGACCGGCCGGCGCGATCGGCTGGACACGATCCGCCGGTACGGGGGTCTCGCGCCGTTCTGCTCGATCGGGGAGTCCCCGCACGACATCATGGGCGCCGGCCACGCCTCGACCTCGGTCGGCTACGCCGTCGGCATCAAGGAGGGGATGCGCCACCTTCGCGCCCGCGGTGGGGAGTCCCATCCCGATGGGAAGGTCGTGGCGGTGATCGGCGACGGCGCGATGACCGGGGGTGTGGCGTTCGAGGCGATCGGCCAGGCGGGAGGGATGGGCACCCCGATCGTGGTGGTGCTGAACGACAACGGGATGTCGATCTCCCCCAACGTGGGCGCGCTGTCGCGCTACTTCAACCGGGTGCGTCTGCACCCGAAGCTGTGGCACGCGCGGGAGGGCGTCGAGGGGGGCCTCGCGCGCCTTCCGGGCGCCGTGGGCGCCGCCTTCGAGAAGCTGGGCCCCCAGCTGAAGGAGTCGCTGAAGGCGTTCTGGGCCCCGGGTCTGTGGTGGGAGGAGCTCGACTGGGCCTACATGGGCGTGATCGACGGCCATGACGTGCGCGCGTTGCGCGAGGCGCTGCGGGAGGCGCTGGCGGCGCAACGCCCGGTGGTTGTGCACATCGCCACGGTGAAGGGCAAGGGCTTCGCGCCGGCTGAGGACGGTGGCCTGGAGGGGATGGAGAAGTGGCATGCGGCGAAGCCCAAGTCGATCCTCAACGGCTCCCCGACGCCCGCGCCCGCGGTGTCGCGTACTACAAGCGCGAGTCCCACCGCGGCTGACGGGCAGGCGGGGGAGGCGCCGGTGGTGCTCGCGCGTCCGCAGTACACCCAGGTCTTCGGCGAAGCCCTGGTGCGGGAGTGCGAACGCGACCGGCGCGTCGTGGGGATCACCGCGGCGATGAACTCGGGCACCGGCCTCAACATCCTGCAAAAGGCGCTGCCGGAGCGCTATTTCGACGTAGGGATAGCCGAGCAGCAGGCGATCCTGTTCGCGGCGGGCCTGGCCTTGGAGGGCGTCAAGCCGGTGGCGGCGATCTACTCCACGTTCCTGCAGCGCGCGTACGACCAGATCGTGCACGACGTGTGCCTGCAGAAGCTGAACGTGGTGCTCGCGATGGACCGCGCGGGACTGGTCGGCGATGACGGTCCCACCCATCACGGCGTGTTCGACATCGCCTACCTGCGCTGCCTGCCCAACATCGTGCTGATGGCCCCGCGCGACGAGGCGATGCTGGTGCACATGCTGCGCACGGCGCTGCTCTACGACGGGCCGATCGCGCTGCGCTACCCCCGGGGAGAGGGTGTGGGCGTGCCGCTGCCTGGAGAGCCCCGCGCGATCGCGATCGGCACGGGTGAGATCCTGCGCGAGGCGGGTCGCGGTGGCTCCTTGGCCGACGGCGCGCCGGGCGAGGGCTTGTCCTCCGAGCACGAGTCCGCGGAGGGCGCGGGCATCCCCTCGGCTACGACTGTTAGGCCTCTCGCGCGCCGCGAGGGGCGCCGCGTGGCGCTGGTCGGCTACGGCAGCGGCGTTGGCAAGGCGCTGGAGGCGGCGAGCTTGTTGGAGGGCAGCGGACTCGGCGTAACGGTCGCAGACGCGCGCTTCGCCAAGCCGATCGACGCAGGTCTGATGGCGCAACTGGCGGCCGAGCACGACCTGCTCGTGACGATCGAGGAGGGCGTGCTCGCGGGAGGCTTCGGCAGCGCGGTGTGGGAGACCCTCAGCGAGATGGGGATCACCCCGAGGATCCTCCGCGTGGGTCTACCCGACCGCTACGTGACGCACGGCCAGCCGGCGCTGCTGCACGAGGAGGTTGGCTTCACGGGCGCCAAGATCGCCGAGCGCGTCGCGGCGGCGATCTTCGACCGCGACTCCGCGGTGGTGGGGGCGTAGGGGAGGTTCGCGGGCCTCCAGCTCCGCGAACATACGTGCGGTTTGTCGCTTGCGCAAAGATCGAACGTGTGTGCGCACTCTCACACACAAGGCTGCTCGCAGCGGGCATCATGCTTTTAGACCCGAAGTACAGCAGCATCCCTCCTCCCTCGAAACGGCCCGCTTCCCAGGCGGGCCGTTTCATTTAACCCGAACCCACCGATAACGGGGTCGGTGGATTCAGATTTAACCGCTTCCGCGCGGCGCCGTCGCACGCTTCAAGGTTGGGACGGTTTCTCGTGGAGGCGGGGTCTCGGGGAGCTTGGCGCGGGTCGCCCCGTGTGGCAGAGCGGATACCGTTCGGGCGATGGGCAAGCAGCGTCTGGACACCCTTCTGGCCGAGCGCGGGCTGTTCGACTCGCGCAGCCGGGCCGCGGCCTCGGTGATGGCGGGCGAGGTGCGAGTTGGCGCGGGGGGCAGGCGCGCGGAGAAGCCGGGGGAGATGGTGGCAGCCGATGTGCTCGTCAGCGTCGCCGAGCGCCCGCGGTATGTGTCGCGCGGCGGGATCAAGCTGGAGAATGCGCTCGCGCGCACCGAGATTGCGGTGGCGGGGCGAGTCGCGCTCGACGTGGGGGCATCGACCGGTGGCTTCACAGACTGTCTGCTGCAGCGCGACGCCGCCGCCGTGATCGCCGTGGACGTGGGTTATGGAGAGCTCCACCACCGCCTGCGCGGCGATCCGCGGGTGCACGTGCTGGAGCGCACCAACGCGCGGGGGCTGGAGCCTGCGATGCTTCCCGTCGTGCCCAACCTCGCGGTGGTGGACGTCTCGTTCATCTCCCTCACCAAGGTGCTGCCCGCGGTGCTCGGCTGTCTCGCCGTGCCCTACGACGTGCTCGCGCTGATCAAGCCCCAGTTCGAGGCGCCGCGCGAGCGTGTCGGCAAAGGCGGCGTCGTGCGCGACCCCGCCGCGCGCCGTGACGCGCTCGTGGCCATCGGGCTCGCTGTCGGAGGCATCGACAGGGTGGGCGGGGATCCAATCCCTCCGCCTACCGTCCTTGGCTTCCGCTCCTCCGGCCTGCCCGGCCCCAAGGGCAACCGCGAGACCTTCGTCTGGCTGGCCGAGCCAGGGCGCGCAGGCGGCGCACAGAGCGCGGAGGAGATCGAGCGCATGGCGCGCGGGGAGGAGTCGTGAACGTGACCGACCAGACACCTACCAGCCCGCGCCCGGAGGGCGCCCATCAAAAAAAACCTGATCACGTGAGCGGGAATGGGCTCAACGTCGCGGTGCTCACCCACCGGCGGGTCGAGGACACCCACGCGGCGCTGGGCGCGCTGATCGAGCGTGCTCGCGCTGTCGGCGCCACGTTGCGCTTCGACCCGGAGGAGACCGTCAAGCACGGCCTGCGCGCCGAACCCGGCGTCGAGGTGGACGCCGAGATCGGTGGGGGTGCCGAGCAGCTCTGCATCGTGCTCGGCGGCGACGGCACGATCCTGCGCGCGCTGCAGCTCTACGCGGGCAGCTCGGTGCCGGTATTCGCGATCAACTTCGGCGAGATCGGCTTTCTCGCCACCGTCGAGCCCGAGGAGATCGAGGATGGCGTCGACCGTGCGCTCTCCGGTCGCTTCGAGCTGCTGCGTCTCCCCGGGATCGTGCTCGAGACGCCCTGCGGCGAGGAGACCGCGATCAACGACGTCGCGATCCACCGTCGCGTGGGCGAACGCGTGGCGGAGCTGGCGTACGCGCTCGACGGCGAGGAGGTCGGCTCGGTGCGCTGCGACGGGCTGGTGCTCGCCACACCCGCGGGTTCCACCGGCTACAACCTCGCCAACGGCGGCCCCGTGATGGCGTGGGGGGTGAAGGGGTTCGTGGTCTCCTTCATCGCGCCCCACTCGCTCACCGCCCGCGCACTGGTGGTGGCGCCGACCGATCCGATCACAATCCACAATCGCTCGCGCGAGGCGTTGGACGTTTCGGTGGACGGGCGCCCCGTGTGCGAGCTGGGCCCCGACGAGCACATTCGCGCGCGCTTCGCCGACGGCGTCGGCACGATCGCCCAGCTCCCCGGCTCCTCCTTCTATCGCCGCCTACGCGAGAAGTTCGGGCGGCTCGCGCGCTGAGGGCGGGCGGCTCGCGCAGTGAGGTTCGGCTGTGATGGGCGGCCGGCTCGCCCGTTGAGCGTCAGGCCGCGCGGCTGACGGCGGACGTGCCCTGCTCGCCGGTGCGCTGCAGCGAACCCACGAAGCCGTCGAGCTGCTCGCGCGAGAAGCGCCGCTGCCCTCCGGGTGTGCGGTAGCAGTCGAGGTGCCCCGCGTCCGCCCAGCGGCGAACCGTGGCCAGCGAGACGCCCAGGTAGCGCGCCGCCTGCGAGCTGGTGAACACCAGCTGGCGGTCGCTGTGGGTGGAGTTGGGTGGGGCGAAGGGCATCGATGTGTCCTCTCGATTCGAATTGCCGGGGGCCCAGCTGGGCCAAGGCACTCCGGGCTGTCGCTCCGGTGCGCCTCTCTGGGTTGAATTTCGGCACCGCGGCCCCGGAAGTTGAGCGTCGCGCACCTTTGTGGACGTTTGCCCGACCGCGCCCTCCGACCGGGTCCAGTCGCCGCGGTGGCACGGGGCTTGACGTCGGGTTCGCCCGACGGTGACTGTTGGGGCCGTGCCGAATCGACTGTCGCGCGCTTCAAAAGTCCTGCATACGCAAGAAATGGTGCATTTAGCAGCGAAGATCCGGTCAAAGCTGGACAATTCGTCCAATCCTGGTACTATCCTGCGCAAACCTACTCATTCAGTTAGGTTGCGGTTGTCCTGGAGAGGTAGGGACCGGGGGCCGCATACGCCCCCATAACGCGGCCCTGGGCCCCGAGCTAGGAGGACGAGCATGGGTTTCAACAAGTAGCAGTCCTTGGCTTAATGCCAACCAGTCAGCTTGCTACGAGCGCCGCCCTCCAGCGGCGCTCGTTTGCTGTGTAGGGCCCGCGTCGGGTCGAGAGCTCCCAAGGGAGGGGGCTCTCCGTCGAGGGCCCAGATGCTACCTCGCCGTGGGCTGCGCGATCGCACGGGCACGGCGCTCGAAGGCCAGCTCGGCCTCGAAATCGGCCTCGTCGCCGGAGGCAAGCTTTGCCGGCCCCTCGCGCTCGAGCATCGCGATGAAGCTGTTTACGAGCTCTCCGTCGAACTGGCGTCCCGCCATCCGCCGCAGCTCGGTCATCGCGTCCTGCGGCGTCATCGGCGAGCGGTAGGAGTCGCGTGAGGTCATCGTGTCGTAGGTGCTGCAGATCGCGAGGATCCGCGAGGGCAGCGGGATCTCGTTGCCGATCAACCCGGCCGGGTAGCCGCTGCCGTCGACGTGCTCGTGGTGGTAGAGGATTGCATCCGCCACGGGGCCATACCCGTCGAGGCGCCCCACGAGCGTCGCCCCGTCCTGCGGATGGCGGCGGATCAGCGCCCAATCCTCGTCGGAGAGGATCTCCGCGTTGAGGATTCGATCGGGCAGCGCGAACTTGCCGATGTCGTGCAATAGCCCCGCCGTGTGTGCAATGTCCTGGTCGGCCTCGCTACAGCCGGCCTGCTGCGCCAACGCGCGTGCGTGGCGAGCGACCGCCGCGGCGTGGCGCGCGGTCACGCGGTCGCGCAGTGCGAGTGTCTCAACCAGAGTTGTCAGCACCCCGAGTTGCAACGAGGCAAGGTGCATCGAGCGCGCCTCCAGCTGATCGGCGCGATCCTCGGAGCGCAACAGCGCCATCGCCAGGTATTGAAAGATCAGGATCACCAGCACCGAGCTGAGCAGAACCGGGAAGCCCAGATTCGTATAGGCCACTGCCAACACCGCCGCAAGTGCCGCCGCTGCGATCTGTCCGGGAAGAATTGGCACCAGGATGTCACGGACTTGGCCGAGCAGCCTGCGGCCCTCGAGGATCCAGTTATCGAGAGCGATCATCAGAAAGTTCATGCCGTCTGTCACCACGAATACGGTGACGACCTCGAGTGCGAAGAAGGTCATGCCCTGTGTGGTGTGCGGAATGCCGTGGTGGACGTTGCCGATGAAAGCGCGAGCCAACAGGCCGCCGACAACTGGGAAAACAGCAAACGTGGCGAGGTTGGTAAGCCAGGACGTCAGTGGCAGGCGCCTGGTTGCCGAGGTCAAGATCATTGCCGCGATGCCAAACAGCGCTGCTGGCGCCGGGCCCAGCAGCGTCATGGCGAGCACCAGTGCGATGAAAGCCGCTGTGATCTCCTGTCCCCGAAGGTTGATGCTCAACCGCTGCCCACCAAGAGCGAGCGCCATCAACAACACCACCAGCTGGATCGGCTGCCAATCTTCCGTGCGAGAAGTCAGGACGGCAACGGCGATCGCTCCCGCGAGCAACAGCGCCTCGGTGGCGCAGAAAAGTTGTCTCGTTATCTTGGATGCGGGCATTTGTCGGTCCTTGTCGTCCTTAACGGCCGATACGGGGTAGCACTTAACGACAGTCCGTCATATCCCGCGAGATCCCGAGTATGTCGTCCGAACCCGTTGCCCTGATGCCGAATCGATGGCCTCGGCGGTGATGGCCACCTCGGGTGGTGGGCTCGCGGTGGGGCCGGCCGCGCGGATCATGCCGGTGGCCCACAGCCGCGCGAATCCGAGCGTGGTGGCGGCAATGATCGAGCCGAACAGGAAGAACGCGATCCGGGGCGAGCTCAGCGCCATCACCAGTCCGCTCAACGGCAGCCCGATCAGGGGGCAGAGGGCGCCGATCGATTCGACCCCTCCCATCAGACGCCCGCGCAGCCGTCCGGGCGTGAGCAGCTGCACGGTGCCCAGCAGCGAGGCCCATTGCACGCCGTTGCCGACGCCACCGAGCAGCGCGGCGAGTGCCGCGAGCGCCAGCGTGGGCGCCGCCGCGAAGCCGAGATAGGCGAGCCCCACCGCGAGCGTGCCGAGCGTCAGCATCGCCCCCAGCGAGCGCCGCGCGCCGCGCGCGAAGAGGAGGCTGCCGCCGAGCTGTCCGACACCCCAGATCGCCAGCAACGCGCCGTAGCCGACGTCGCCGGCGCGCAGGGTGCCCTTCGCGTAGAACACCTCCACCGGCGCGGCGGTCTCGAAGAAGACCAGCGCCGTGGCCTGGGTGAGCAGCACGGCGCGCAGCGCCGGCGCCTCGCGCACGTGCTCCCAGGCTGACGCCAGCCGTGCTCGCACCGAGGCGCCGGCGTGCTCCTCGACGTATACATAGAAGTCCAGCAGCAGCGTGCCGCAGAAGATGAAGGAGCAGGCGTCGATCAACAGGGTGATTGGAGCGCCGAAGGCGCTCGCGGACAGGGCGCCGAGCGGCGGACCGATCACCACCGCGGCTGACAGCGCCACGTTGAGCGCTGCGTTGGCGTTGTAGATGCCCTGCTCGGCGGCTTGTGCATCCTCCGCGCCGACGCGCGCCGCCTGCGCGCGTAAAAGCGAGCTCGCGGTCAGTTCCACCGCCCCGTCGAGTGCGACCAGCACGAGGATTGCGGGCAGCAGAAAGTGCCACACCATGGCGGCCAAGAGCACGGCGCAGAGCGCCTCGAACGCATACAGCGAGCTGAGGGTGCGTCTGCGGGTCGAGGCCTCCACGCGGGCGACCAGCGCCGGCACCGCCAGCGCCGGCAGGTAGCGCGCGACAAACAGCGCCGTGACCGCCGCGGAGCTGTGGGTGTGGTTGTAGATCGCCAGCGACAGTGCGACCGTGCCGAACCAGGTGCCCAGCTTGTTGACCGTGTACGCGGCCAGGATCCTCCGCAGCCGGGGAGAGGTGGGCAGGATCGACACGCCGCCACGCTAGCGGCTGAGTCGCAGGAGAGAGAGCGGCCTGGACGAGATGGTGGATTTCGTGCAGGCGAACCGCCCCCACGAGAATCACCAGCCGAGTATGGCTCCGCGGCCGGCGCTGTGAGCCGACGACGTTCGATTCGTCGTGAGTGCAAGTGACACGACGGGGAGGCTGGGGTGACGGCTGCCCAGGATCTGCATTAACGATTCGGCGGAGACGTCGTCGAGGTCGCCCGCCAGCATCACGACGCTGCTGGCGGGGGCCCGCTCCAGCACCTCGGAGACGGCGCCCGCCTCGCCGAGCTGGGCGCCCTCCGGGAGCGACTCGCTGAGGTCGTGCAGCACCGCCGCGCGCTGCGCGGGGTCGGCGCCCGCGACGAGGATGCGCGAGTGCTTTTTGGCGCTGAGGGTTGCGGGGCTCATGTCATCACGGGGCTCACGTGGTCATGTAGCTCGTGTCGATCAGTTCGGCCTGGCCGACGATCCCCAACTCCGCATCGTTTCTGCTGGCCGACAGGCGCGCGAGCGCCGACAGCGCCAGGAACGCCACCGCGGCGATCGCCAGCCATACGAGTGCAACGCCCACCAGGGTCATCGCTGCTCGCCCCATTTCGCATTTCGTGTCGTGGTGCGCATCGTCGTACCTCTCATCTGCTTGCTCTGCGGCGTCCCGCCTTGGCCTGCTGCCGATCCGGATCGATGGGGGCCGTTTGAATAAATCACTGCACAGGACATAATGCGGCCCGCGCGGGCGTTTGTCTGCCGTCCGGATGGTGCCGATCGTGTCGTCCCAAAGGTGTCGATCGGTGTCGTCCCGGGGGTGCGGATTCACACGCCGCGGCCGGTCGCGGTGCGCTCGGGCAGAGTCCTTTGCCGCCTAAGCGGTCGCTACGGTGTGCGGATGCAAGCTGGCACCCCAGGCGTGGATCGCCCGATCGAGGTGATCATCGCCGACGACCACGCCGTCGTGCGCGACGGGATCCGCACCGTACTGGAGCGCGAGGCGCATGAGTTCGTGGTGGTCGCCGAGGCGGCCGACGTGCCAGCGACGATCCGCGAGGTGCGCGCCCACAAGCCGGACCTGCTGACGCTCGATCTGACAATGCCCGGGGGTTCGAGCCTCGCCGCGCTGCCCCAGTGCTTCGTCGCCCACCCGCCGCTGGCCGTCGCGATCCTGACGATGCGCGAGGACCCTGAGTACGCTCGCCAGGCGCTGCGGGCGGGCGCGCGCAGCTACGTGCTCAAGGAGGCAGAGCCCGCCGAGTTGCTGCAGGCGTTCCGCCTCGCCGTAGCCGGCGGCAACTACCTGCACCCGCGGCTGGGTGCGCTGATGGCGACCGGCGGGGAGAACGCACAGGACGGGGCCGCGCTGTCCGAGCGCGAGCGCGAGGTGGTGAGGCTGATCGCGCTCGGCCACACCAACCCGCAGATCGCCGAGCAGCTGCACGTCGCCGAGCGCACCGTCAAGACCTACCGCGCCCGCGCGATCGAGAAGCTGGGCTTCTCCTCGCGCGCAGAGCTCACCGCGTACGCACGGCGGTTGGGGCTCGTGGATTAGCTGTTGATGCCCGCGTGGGAGCGCGCGCCCACGGGGATGAGGTCGGGGAGCTGAGGGCGCTTGTGGGACGTGGGCCGTGGGTGTCGTGTTGTGTACTTTTCGGACGCAAACCCTTCATTTTGTGAAGTGGTTGGGGTCGCAAAAAAAGCTTTCTCCCCGAGCTCGGGGGGTGTATCCCACTTTTTGTGGGCCTACACCACCGCCGACCGCCCAGCGAGTGGCACCGCGAGCCGAACCGTGGTGCCCTGGCCGCTCTCGCCGCAGCCGCCCGTCCCCAGTTCCAGCTCGCCGCCCACCAGCTCGGCGCGCTCGCGCATCCCCGACATGCCGAAGCCCCCCTCCAGGCCGTCGCCGCGTGGTCCGAGGCCGGAGCCGCCCGCGGGCAGGCCACGACCGTCGTCGGCGACCGCCACGCGGATCGTCGAGCCGCCGCCGTTCAGCGCCACGGAGACGATGGCGCGCGAAGCCTGCGCGTGGCGGGAGACGTTGGTGAGTGCCTCCTGCACGACGCGGTAGATCGTGCTCTCGAGCTCCGCGTCGAGTCGCTCGCCGGCGGGCGCGAGCGAGATCTCGGTGTGCACCTCCAGGCCGTCGATCGCGTGCGCGCGGCGCGCGAGCGCTTCAAGCGCGGGCACCAAACCGAGGTCGTCGAGCGCCGCGGGGCGCAGCTCGGTGATCAGGTGGCGCAGGCCGTCGATCTCCACTCCGAGCCCCTCGAGCACCACGTCGACCGCCGCGGAGAGCGCCGCCTCGTCGTGGCGGTCGCGCGCGTCGGCCAGTTTCAGGCGCAACGCGCCGAGCCCCTGCACGGTCTCGTCGTGGATCTCGCGCGCCCAACGCGTGCGCTCGCGCTCGCGGGCCTCCATGCCGTAGCGCAGCCGCTCTATCTCGACCGAGCGCTCGACCGCCAGACGCTGCGCGACGCTCGCCGCGAACGCGGCCAGCGCCTGGCGGTCGGGGCCGCGGAAGCCGCCGCCGGCGCGCAGCGCGATCACGAGGCCGCCGTCGTGGCCCTCCATGCTCAGCGGCTCGACGAGGGCGGCGCGGGCCTCCAGGCCAAGTTCGTGCAGCCACGCCGCCTCCTGCCCGCGCGGACGGTCGAGCGCCACGGGCTGCCCGGCCAGATAGAGGGCGCCCAGCGCGGAACCCTCCACTGGCATCACCCGCAGCCGCGGCGTGCCGGCGCCGGCGGCGGCGGCGACGCGCAGCTCGGCGCGCTCCTCGATCACCATCAGCAGCGTCGTGGCGTCGAGCAGCGCGAGGCCGCGGTCGGCCATCAGGCGCAAAAGCCACAACTCAGAGCCGGAGAGCATCCGGGAAACTTATCCGGGCGGCCGGCCGTTCTCGGAGCGCTCGAGCTGAGCCGCCCTGCGCGCATCGCCGAGCAGCGTGCCCGCGCTCATCCCGGCGCGCCATGGCGCGAGGCCGACCGCAACCACCAGCGGGCGGCGCTGGCCCGAGGATTCCAGCTTGATCGAGCGCAGACGCACAAGGATCCGCCGCGCGACGAGCTCCCCGCGCGGCAGGTCGGCGCCGGGGAGCACCACGAGCAGTTCGCCCTCGGAGGGACGCCCGACGCGGTCGAAGCGGCGCAGCTCGCGGCGCAGCGCGAGCTCCACATACGCAAACACCTGCTCGACCAGCAGCTCGTCGTGGGCGTGGTGCAACGCCGGCAGACCCACGATGTCGAGCAGCAGGCAGCTGAGCGCGGTGCCGTGGCGGGCCGCGCGGTTGACCTCCTCCTCTAGGCGCTCGTGCAGCGCGCCCTCAGAGAGGAGCTCGATCGAACCCCGCGGGGGGCGCTCGGTGTCACTGATCTCGCGGGCGACCATGCGATATGCGTGGGGAGAGGGCAACCACGTTGCCCAATCAACGCAAGTCTACGGGCTGGCCTCACGCGGGCCGTTCGCCGCCGCGCCGGCAGTCCGTCGGTGCCCGCTGATACACCTGCACGTGTGCTGCAAGAACTGCGTGTCGAGAATCTGCTGTTGATCGAGCGGGCCGAGCTGGAGCTGGCGCCGGGTCTGAACGTGCTCACGGGCGAGACCGGAGCCGGCAAGACGGTGCTCGCGCACGCGCTCGATCTGCTGCTCGGGGGGCGCGCGCGGACCGGCATCGTACGGCCCGGTGCCGGCGAGGCGTATGTCGAGGGCGCGTTTGCGCCATCCCCGGCGCTGCTGGTGCAGTTGCGCGAGGGCGAGTACGGGGAGCTGCTGGCGCAGGACGCCGAGGAGGTGGTATTGGCGCGGCGTGTGGGCGCCGATGGACGCACCCGCGCATACTTGAACGGCCGGACCATCGCGGTTGGCGATCTGCGCAGGATCGGGGAGGCGCTGCTCTCCTTCTACGGCCAGCACGAGCACCGCAAGCTCACGCTCGCCGCCGCGCAACGGGAGATCCTCGACGGTTTCTGCGGACCCGCGCAGACCATCCGGCGGGCTGCCTGCGCGGTTGCATATCGCGAGGTGCGGGAGCTGGTCGAGCAGTTGGAGGGCTTGGGCGAGCTGGACAGCGCACGTGAGCGCGAGCTCGACCTGCTCGAACACGAGCTGGGGGAGATCGACGCGCTTGCCCCACAGGAGGGCGAACAGGAGCAGCTGCGCGCCGAGCGCGAGCGGCTGCGCTGCCTCGACGCGCTGCTCGCCGCCGCCGGCGGGGCCACCGAAGCGCTCGCCGGGGGGCAGGGCTACGACGGGGGCTCCGACGCGCCCGGGGCGATGGCGCTGAGCGCTGGCGCCGCCGCGCGCCTGGATGCCCTCGCGGGCGTCGATCCGGCGCTCGACGCGCTCGGCGAGCGCGCCCGCGCCCTGGCGATCGAGGCGGGGGATCTCGCCGGTGAGCTGCGTGACTACGGCGAGCGGCTGGAGGGGGAGGCGGCGGGCGCGGGGGAGACCGGCGATCACGCGGCGCGTGGGCTGCAGGCGGTCGAAGAGCGACTCGCGGCGTTGGAGCGTCTGCTACGCAAGCACGGCCCCACCGTGGCCACGGTGCTGGAGCACGCCGAGCGCGCACGCGAGCGACGCGAGCAGCTGGTGGGGGCGGCCGTGGCGATGGAGGAGGTCGGTGGGCGCCTGCAGGCCGCGCGGGCCGTGCTGGAGACCCGCGCCGCGGAGGTGCGCGCCGCGCGCGAGGCCGCCGCGCCGCGCCTGGGCGAGGCGGTGCGCGAGCAGCTCGCCGCGTTGGCGATGCCCGACGCGGCCTTCACGGTGGAGCTCTCCCCGCGCGAGGTCGGCCCCGCCGGCGGGGACGCCGTCGAGCTGACGATCGCCCCCAACCCCGGCGTCCCCGCCGCGCCGCTGCGGGAGATCGCCTCCGGGGGCGAGCTCTCGCGCGTGATGCTGGCGCTGATGACGGTCGCCAACAGCGGCTTGGAGGCGACGCTCGTGTTCGACGAGGTGGACGCCGGCATCGGCGGGCACACCGCACGCGCGGTGGGGGAGCGGCTGCGCGAGCTGGCGGGCACGCGCCAGGTGCTGTGCATCACCCACCTGCCCCAAATCGCCTCGCTCGCCGCGCGCCACTTCACCGTCGTCAAGGACGCCGCAGCGGGCAGCACCCGCACGCGGGTGGAGCGGTTGGGCGAGCCGGAGGTGCTCAGCGAGCTGGTACGGATGTTGGGCGCCCCCGAGCGCGACGCCTCGGCGCGCCGCCACGCGCGCGAGCTGCGCAAGGCGGCGTGAGCGGATGAGGCCCGCGCGCGCACGAAGAGCCAAGCGTTGGCACGGGGCGAGCGCCCGCCCACGATTTCGCTCGGACGGCGGCGCATCCGAAGTTCCGGGGGGCTGGAGGCTAGACTCTTCAAGGATTACATGAGCCGCTCCGCGCCCGACCGCCACGCTGACCCGCCGGCCAAGACCCGGTTCATCTTCATCACCGGTGGCGTCGTCTCCTCGCTGGGGAAGGGCATCGCCGCGGCGTCGATCGGGCGGCTGCTGGTCGCGCGGGGGCTGACCGTGGGGCTGCAGAAGTTCGACCCCTACATCAACGTCGACCCGGGCACGATGTCCCCCTACCAGCACGGTGAGGTGTTTGTCACAGAGGATGGCGCTGAGACCGATCTCGACCTCGGCCACTACGAGCGCTTCACCGACGCCAACACCTCGCGCGCCTCCAACGTCACCGCGGGCGGGATCTACGACACCGTGATCCGTCGCGAGCGCCGCGGCGATTACCTTGGCGGCACCGTCCAGGTAGTGCCCCACATCACCGACGAGATCAAGCAGCGCATCGCGCTGATCGCGCAGTCCAGCGACGTCGACTTCGTGATCACCGAGGTCGGCGGCACAGTCGGGGACATCGAGTCGCTGCCGTTTCTGGAGGCGATCCGCCAGTTCCCCGTCGACGTGGGGCGCCGGCGCTGCATGTTCATCCACCTCACGCTCGTCCCCTACATCGGCCACGCCGGTGAGCTGAAGACCAAGCCCACCCAGCACTCCGTCAACGAGCTGCGCCGCATCGGGATCGCCCCCGACATGCTGATGTGCCGTTCGGAGGGCTCGCTCTCGCAGGAGATCCGCAAGAAGATCGCGCTGTTCGCCAGTCTCCCGCCCGAAGCGATCGTGTCCGCGTGCGACGTGGACAACATCTACAAGGTGCCGCTCACCTTTCGCGATCAGGGGGTCGACGACTTCATCCTCGAGCACTTCGGCGTCGAGGCCCCCGCACCCGACCTCGCGCGCTGGACGGAGCCAATCGAGCGCGCCGAGCGGGCCGGCGGGGATATAGGTGGGCAGGCCATCGATACCGTGCGGATCGCGATCGTCGGCAAGTACGTGCAGCTCCAGGACGCCTACCTGTCGGTCTCCGAGGCGCTGCGCCACGCCGCCGCGCTGCAGGACGCGCGCGTGAGGATCGAGTGGGTGGACTCCGAGCTGCTGGAGGGCGCCGGCGCGGGCGGGAGGCACGACCGTGAGGATCGCGAGCGTGCCCGCGAGCTGTTGAGCGCCGTCGACGGCATTCTGATCCCGGGCGGCTTCGGCGGGCGCGGGATCGAGGGCAAGATCGCCGCCGCCCAAATCGCGCGTGAGCAGCGCGTCCCCTACCTCGGGATCTGCCTCGGGATGCAGGTCGCCGTCGCCGAGTTTGCGCGCAACGTTGCCGGCATGGAGGGCGCCAACTCGACCGAGTTTGACCTCGAGACTCCGTTCCCGGTGATCGACCTGCTGCCCGAGCAGAAGGAGATCGCCGACCTCGGCGGCACGATGCGCCTCGGGGCCGACCCGATCAAGCTGCACGAGGGCTCGCGCGCGCGGGCGATCTACGGCGAGGCGGTCGTCTACGAGCGCCACCGCCACCGCTACGAGGTCAACAACCTGCTGCGCCGCCAGCTGCAGAACGCCGGTCTCGGCATCTGCGGCACCTCTCCCGACGAGCGCCTCGTCGAGACGATCGAGCTGCCCGGCGGCGAGGGTGGGCATCCATTCTTCCTCGCCTCGCAGTTCCACCCCGAGTTCAAGTCTCGCCCCGAGCGCCCCGCGCCGCTGTTCCGCGAGTTCGTCGCCGCCGCCGCGCTGCGACACGTGGGCGCGGGTGGTGGGCAGGTGGGTGGTGAGCCCGCCAAGCCCGACCGACGGCGGATGGTCGCTGAGAACCGGTGAGCGCTCCACCTCGCGCTGACGAGCTGGAGCGCCGTTACCTGCACGACATCTTCGCCGAGCTCTGCCGCGCCGAGAGTCCCTCCGGCCACGAGCGCGCCTGCGCGCGACTGATCGAACGGGAGCTGGGGGCGCTGGGGATCGAGGTGCGGGAGGACGATGCCGCGGCGGTGGCGGGCTCCGACTGCGGCAACCTGCTCGCGCGAGTCGGCGCCCCGCCCTCCCAGGGAGGCTCTCCGGGCGAGCGGCAGTGCATCTTGCTGTGCGCGCATATTGACACCGTGCCGCTGCTCGCACCCGTGGAGCCGGTCCTGCGCGATGGGTTCTGGGAAAACGCCAACGAGGGGATCCTCGGCGCCGACAACAAGGCCGCCGTTGCCGTGCTGCTGGTGCTCGCCCGCCGTCTGCATCGCGATCGCGCCGGCGTCCATCGACCCGGCATCCACGAGCCCGGAGGCCGCCCACCCGGAGTCCATCCCTCCGAGGCCGCCGGTGCGCCGGTGGACATCGAGCTGCTGTTCACCGTCGGCGAGGAGCGCATGTTGGCGGGCGCCCGCGCGTTCGACCGCGCAAGCCTGCACAGCGACTTCGGCTACGTTTTCGACCACGCCTCCCCGATCGGCGAGGTGGTGCTCTCGGCGCCGACACACCACCGTCTGCAGGCCACCTTCCTCGGCGCCGCTGCGCACGCCGGCGTGCGGCCAGAGGAGGGCCGCAGCGCGATCCTCGCCGCCGCGCGCGCCGTCGCCGACATGCGCCTCGGCCGGATCGACGCGCACACGACCGCCAACGTCGGCACGATCGCCGGCGGCTCGGCGATCAACGTCGTCCCCGAACGCTGCTCGATCCTCGCCGAGGTGCGCGCCCAGCGCGAAGAGCGCGCCGAGGAGATCCTCGCCGAGCTGCTGGACTGCGTGCATGAGGCCGCCAACCTCCCCGAGTGCGAATGTGACGTCGACGTCACCGTGGAGCGCACCTTCACCGGCTACCGCACCCCGCCCTCCACGCCGGCGGTGCGCGCCGCCGAGCGCGCGCTGCGGGCCTGCGGGCATGAGCCGGTGCGGATCGCAAGCGGTGGCGCCTCCGACGCCAACGCGCTGATCGCCGCCGGCCTGCCCGTCGTCAATTTGGCCAACGGCACCGAGCGCAACCACGAGCCCGGCGAGCGGGTGAGCGCGGCGGCGCTGGAGGCGACGTTGGAGATCGCGCTGGCTCTGCCCGCGGCAGTTGCGGCTGACCGAAACCGGTAGACACTCTCGCGTTCCCGTTGCGACCGAAACCGGTAGACACTTGCCTTTTCGGCTCGCGTCCCCGTTGCGGCTAGCAGGAGTAGCTCGACCGAGGGCGAAATGCCCAGACCGTGAGCATCACCACCGCCAGCGCGAGCATCGAGAGTCTCGCGCTCGACTTCCTCGCCTATCTGGAGCTCGAGCGGGGGCTCTCTCGCAACACCCTGGAGGCCTACCGCATCGATCTGCTGCAGTTGGGGGAGTTTCTGCGTCGCCGTGGTGTGAGCGCGCTCGACGTTGGTCATCGCGACCTCGCGGCATTTCTCTCCGAGCTCGCCGACGGCACCGACGAGCATCCTGCGGTCGCGCCCGCCACATTGCAGCGCAAGGCCGCCTGCCTGCGCTCCTTCTACCGGCATCTGCGCCGCGAGGGGCTGCTCGAGCACGATCCCACCGCCGAGCTGCGTGGGCCTCCGCGCCTGCAGCGACTGCCGTCCGTGCTCACGCGCGAGGAGGTCTCGCTGCTGCTGCGCCAACCCTCGGGGATGGACCCGCTCGCGCTGCGCGACCGTGCGCTGCTGGAGACCATGTACGCATGCGGACTGCGAGCCTCGGAGACGATCTCATTGGAGTTCGGCGACGTGGATCTCGAGGAGGGGATGCTGCGCGCGCGCGGCAAGGGCTCCAAGGAGCGGATCATCCCTGTCGGGAGCGCCGCCGTCGCCGCGCTGCGCGCCTGGTGCGGACGCGGGCGTCCTGCTCTCGCCGGCGGCGCGGGCTCCGAGGCCGGCCCGCCGCTCCTCGGCGGCACAAGCGCCGAGGAGCGCCCCGCCCGTTCCCCGCGCGCGGGCGGGCAGGGCGCCCATTCGCTCTTTCTCAACCACCGCGGCCGGCCGCTCACACGCCAGGGCCTCTACAAGATCGTGCAGTCACACGCCCGCTCAGCCGGGCTCGCCGAGCGCATGAGCCCGCACACGCTGCGCCACACCTTCGCCACGCATCTGCTGGCCGGCGGCTGCGACCTGCGCTCGGTGCAGGACATGCTCGGCCACGCCGACCTTGCAACCACCCAGATCTACACCCACCTCTCCTCCGAGCGGTTGAAGGGCGTGTACTTCAGCGCCCACCCGCGCGCGCAGCGTTGAGTCCGCCGAGCGCCCTTTGGGAGTGGGGGAGGGTTATCGGGGCGTGGACCCTAAGCTGGAGTCTTGCCCGAGCTTCCCGAGGTTGAGACGATCCGCCGCCAGCTCGCCCCCCTCGTCGAGGGCCGCCGCCTGCTGCGCGTCGAGATCCTCGACGCGCGCTGGTCACGCCCGCTCGCGCCCGAGGAGCTGGCCGACGCGCTCGTGGGGCGGCGTGTCGAGCGTCTGGACCGGCGCGGCAAGTACCTCCTCTGGCGCCTGCACGATGAGGTCTTCCTGGCTCAGCACCTGCGCATGACCGGTGCGGTTCTATGCGAGCCCTCGCCGGAGCCTGCGCATGTGCGGGTGCGCATCGAGCTGGGCGCCCCGAGTAGAACATTGGAGCCGGGAGCTGGTCTGCAAACCCCGGCGATCCGGCCGCGCGCTCCACGGCGGCGGCACCTGGTGATCGTCGATCCCCGCCGCTTCGGCACCGGCGAGCTGCTGCTGGGGGAGCAGGCGATGGAGCGCTTCTTCGCCGCGCGGCTGGGGCTGGAGCCGTTGGACGAGCGCTTCACCGTGGAGCACCTACGCGCGCTTGCGCGCGGGCGCGGCGCACCGGTGAAGGCCTTCCTGCTCGACCAACGACGCGTCGCCGGCGTCGGCAACATCTACGCCGACGAGGCGCTGTTTCGCGCTTGCATCCACCCGCTGCGCCCTGCTGGGCGGCTCTCGCTCGTCCAGTGCGCGCGCCTGCGCGAGGGTGTGATCGAGGCGTTGAGCGAAGGGATCGACGCTCGCGGGGCCACGATCGACGACTTTCGCCACGTCGACGGTGTGCGCGGCTCCTTTCAGGATCGCTTCCTCGTGCACCGCCGCGCCGGCCTGCCCTGCCCTCGGTGTGGCACCACGATCGTCAAGATGGTGGTTGGCGGGCGCGGCACCTATGTCTGCGAGCGCTGCCAACCACGCCCGCGGGGGAGTGGTCGGCGCCGAAGCTGAGCGACGCCCGTCGCGTGGCATCGCTCAGGCCGCGAGCAGCTCCGCCAGCCGGCCGCTCTCTACCGCCGCCTTTGTCTGATCGAAGCCTCCCACCAAGTGGTCGTCCACAACCACCTGCGGGAAGGTCATCATCCCGGTTTTCGCCGCCAACGCCGTGCGACCCCCCGGGTCCTTGGAGAGGTTGATTTCGACGAACTCGACACCGCGTGACTTCAGCAGGCCCTTCACGCGCGCACAGTACCCGCACGGCTCGGTCGTATAGACGGTGATTCTGCTCATTACTTCATAAAGTATAGCATCGCTGGGGTCGCCGAAACGGGCCCACACTGGAGCTGGGTCTCCTACGTCAAGGGCGCCATCGATCGCCCGCGCCCCTTGCGGGCGACTGATCCGCCGGGAGCTCCTGATGCTCGACTGGTCCGCGGGGAGCGCTCCTGATGCCGAGCGTGACCATTAAATCACTGGGGGCCCGCACAAAGGCGGGCCCCCGGTGGCTGACTATCGGCTCCGTCTTACTTCTTCTTGCCCTTCTTGCCCTTCTTCACCTTCTTCACCTTCTTCTTCTTCGTCTGCTTCTGCTTGCTGGCAGCATTTGCCTTCTTGCTCGTACCCTGGCCGGTGAGCGTTCCGGCGAGCGGGGTTACCAGCGGGGTTGCCAGCGGCGTGGCTGACGCTTTGATTTCTGCTTCGCGCGTCGCCAGTTCTTTTTCTCGTGCTTCTTTTGCTGTTTTTTCTTCCGCTGCGCGCCTTGCGTTGGCGGCATTGATTTCTGCTTCGGTCTTTTTATCTTCCGCTTCTCTCGCGGCTTCCCCTTCGTGCTGCCTTTTTTCAGCGGCTTGTTCCCTTTCGACGCGGGCTTTTTCAGCCGCCACTTCCCTTGCCTTCTGTTTTTCTTCCGCTGCCTTAGTTTCTGCTTCTCTTTCGGCTTTTGCTTTTTCTGCTTCTTTGGCTTTTTCTTCTGCTTCTTTCGCCTTTTCAGCTTCCTTTTCGACTTTTGCTTTTTCTTCTGCTTTTGCTTTTTCTTCTGCGGCTTTTTCTTCTGCTGCTTTCTTTTCTTTCGCTCCGAGGTTCGTCGGGAAGTCGACGAGATGATCGCGGACGATCGCCTCGTTTTCGTACCGGGCGGTGAGGTCGACCGAGGCGAACGAGCTGTCAACCAGATCGATCGCGGCCAGGCCTTCGTCGTTGGTGGTCACGCAGAGGCTGTTGGTGCCTTCCAGATAGGGATTGGTCACGTAGCTGCCGCCGAGGTAGACTTCGCCGCCCTTGCCCAGCAGGTGTTCGGGGTCAGACAGCGTGTCTCCGTTGGTGGAGTTGCTGAACTTGTAAAGCCCGGCTTCCTGCTGTGCGTGGAAGCACACCTTCTCATCGACGATCGGACGGCCATCGATGTCCTGTGCCTTGGCGACGACGATCCGCACGTTCTGTTCTTCTGTGCCGTTGCCCTTGGAGAACTCGAAGAATTCCTTTTCCCACTTCGACCTGACCTTCTTGATCAGCGGCGCTTCCGAGCTCTGCTGCCTGTAGTCGACCGGCTGGTACGGATACACAGCCGTCGCAGAGATCGACGATTCGCCGATGACCTGGTTGTACAGGCCTTTCAGGTCGCAGCCGCCGTCGGCGTTCTTGATGATCTTGCCTTCTTCGCTTTCGCCTTCGGCTCCACCAAACACGGGGATGTGGTTCAGATAGAACCCGTCGCCCGGCGTGTATGACACGAGCACTTCGCCCCGCTCGTCGGTGTAGAACGTTTCGTTCAACGAGCCGCTCGGGGTCTGGTAGTAGGTCGAGCCATCCTCCTCGTCTTCGTACTGGGCGCCGGTGCGCTGCAGGCAGCCCGTCGATTCGGCGTTGCGCGATCCGGTGCTGAGCACCGATGTCCAGAACGTATACGGTTCGGGGTGTTTGTTCAGGAACCCGGGGAAGTCGCCTCCGGGGCTCGGCCCGTCGATACCGGATGCCTGCGGTGCAGAGCGATCGGTGGCCGGGATGTACGCGCTGTAGTAAGGGTTGTCCGAGTAGATCTGGGCCTTGCTTGCGCCCGAGATCTGACCCACGCCGCCAAGGCTCGAGCCGCCTTCGTTCGCCGCGAGGTGCACATCTACCCGCATTGCGGGCATCGGGGTGTCGTCAGCGTTGAGGCTGCCGTTGCTGAGGAGCGTTTCAGTGACCTGCGGATCGAACGGTCCGACTACGCTCGAATTCGGGCCATCTTCCGGACTCCCGTGGATATCCCACAGGCCCGGATTGCTGCCCGGCGGTTCAGTTTCGCCCGAGCTGCTCGCCAACGCGTCAGCCAGGGTTTCCCAGCTTTCGGGCAGGTTGTAGCTCGCTTCGGGGAGGACGTTGTGCAGCGGCGAGCTCGGTTCGATCGGGAAGCTGCCCGTCACCTTGACCTGAACGAGGCCCTTGTCCGTGTTTGATTCGGGTTCCGAGAACGGTGACGGCACGAATTCGCCATCGCCCGAGGGGTCGCCCCCATAGGGGAGCTCGGTCAGCGTCGGCTTGTTGACCGTCAGCCAGATCACCAGGAATTGATGCGAGAACACGACTGCTCCCGCGCTGTTGGTGACGACCGCCCTGATCCGACCCAGGCCGGGATTCAGCGACTTGTAGTCGATCTTCACGCAGCCATCGCCGCTTTCGGCCTGGCTGCTGCCCGCGCTGGGAGCGAAGAACGCCTGTGACCCGGATTCGGATTCCGGGATCTCAGCCGGGTCCGGGTTGCCCGACCAGTCCTCCAGCCGGAAGTTGACGTGCTGGCCGCCTTCTTCGCTGGTGTTGATGCTCGGGTCGCACGCCACCAGACGCACGTGCTCGCCGACCCACGCCACATACGGGATGTTGGCGCTCTGCGGGCCGTCGGATGTGAATGTAAACGTTTGGCTCGGAGCGGCAGCGGCGCCAGCCGTCAGCATGCCGAGGGCGAGCACCGCCGCTCCTACCGCGGAAACGAGTCCCGCGATCATTTTCCGTTTGACTTGTGGTCGCATTGTGTGCGGCCTCCTCCTTGAGTGAGTGAGCTGAAAGTGCCTTCCAACGGACACGAGGCGTGAAACCACGATGTCCCACTACGAACATTTCATCGCCGGGATGCTATGGGCATTCCGCTCATCGCACAATCATCATCTGGGGTAGTTTTTTGCCCCACCAGTTTGGGTAGGTGGAGTACCACCCCAAAGGCTGCAAACGTCCTCGTCAGCTCGTGTGGACTCGATTTGATTGAGTTATTAACTCGTCCGCCGGATGCGTGAGGGATTTGGAATCCTGGGCCTGCTGCCCGACGGCCTGCATTGCCTGCACGCGGTTGCGCACGCCCAGCTTGGAGTAGATCGTGCGCAGGTGGAACTTGACCGTGTTCGATGAGATTGTGAGATGGCTGGCGATCTGCTTGTTGCTCATCCCGGAGGCGAGCAGCGCGAGGATCTCCCGCTCGCGCGCACTCAGTGTGGCGAGCGGGTTATCCGTCTGCGAGGAGGCCGACTGCCAGCCCGCGGGCATCACGGCGCGGCCCTCGAGCACGTTACGCAGGGCGAGGATTGTCTCCTCGACCGTGTCGGATGTCAGCACGACGCCCTCGGCGCGCTCTTCGATTGCGCAGCGAACAACCGCTGGTGTGGCCAGCTCGCACAGCAGTAGGATCTTCAGGTCGGGGTGGGCGCCCTTGATCTCCGCAACCGCCTCGGGGCCGGCGGCGGGATCGTCGGTATAAACGATTGTGGCTTGGGGGCGCAGCTTGCCAGTGCGCATTGCGGCGTCAAGCTCGCGCCAGCTCGGATAGACGCCGACCACTCTACATCCGCCTTTCGTGAGCATCCAGGCGAGCGCCTCGGCGACGAGCGTTTCGGCTCCGCCGACGATCGCGATCCTGGGCTCAACTGTCGCCACTGGCGATCTGTGCGTACAGGTTGGCGGCCTCAACACGATTGCGCACTCCCAGCCGCGAATACAGGGCACGGATGTGAAACTTGATCGTGTTTGGGCTGAGCTCGAGGTCGAGGGCTATCTCGTCGTTACGTCGGCCCGCGGCGATCAGTGCCAGGATTTGGCGGTGACGGGGGCTCAACCGCGTTTCCCACCCCGGTTGGGCGGGGAGCAGCTTCTGCCATCCGGCTGGAAGCACGGTGCGCCCGGTGGTGGTGTAGGCAAGCGCCGCGAGTATGTCCTCGGTGGAGTAACTCTTCAGCAAGACCCCGCTGGCCCGGTGCTCGATTGCGCAACGAACCACCTCCTCGCGGGCCGTGCGGCAGAGCAGAACGACCCGAGAGCGACTGCACGTCGGGCTCAACTCCCTTATGGCGGTGCCGCACTCGCCCAGCTCCCCGCCGTCGCAGTCGAGCAGGAGCACAGCTGGAGAGCGCTTGAAGTCCGCGGCGAGAAACTCGGCCGCGGTGGCGAAGGCGCCCAGCACCTGCAGCCCGTCCTGGGCTGTGAGCAGGCTGGCAGTGGCCTCCCGCAGCAGACGCTGCCCGCCGATCAGCGCGATTGTGATCGCGGGCCGAGGACGGTCCAGGTGGGGGCGACCTCGCCACTCGGTGGGTAGGCCGGTGGCACCACCGGTGGGCAGCGGTGGCCCGGGCAGGACATCTAGGCCTGGCATTGCATCCCGTCTTATCCCGTTTCTCTCGGCGGTGTAAGGGAGCTTCTGTACTACCCAGCAGCGGTACGGAGCTTCCGTGCCGTGGCTGTCGCCGTCCGCCATCCACCGAGCTGCTTGCCTGCCCGAGCGTACACAGGGCTGGGGGACACGATCCTTGCCAATGGCGCGGATCTATACAATTACCTTAGTCGGAATGTATATCACGCATAATGCGAAATTGCGCGATGGGTTGGGCGGCCGGCTGGTTTCGACGGTAAACTACCCATCGAGTTACCGCAATCGATGGTCCCGCCGCGAGCGAATCCATGACTCGGGGCATCGGCTGGCTGGTGTGTTGCGACTGCGAGTGGTGGGGCTTGCCTGTCTCCGACCTCGTATATGCCGGCCGAGGCGGCGCCTACACTCGCGGTCGATATGCCCGGACCCCTGAAGACCGAGGCCGTGGTGCTGCGCTCGATCCGCTACGGGGAGGCGGATCGGATCCTGCACGTCTACACCCCCCACCGCGGGCGGGTGAGCGCGATCGCCAAGGGGGTGCGACGGGCGCGCAGCCGCTTCGGGGGGCGGCTGGAGCCGTTCTTTCGCCTGCGCTTGGAGCTGCACGAAGGACGCAGCGAGCTGCTCACCGTCACCGGCGCCCTCACCATCGACGGCCATCCGCGCCTGCGCGAAGACGCCGGCGCGCTGGACGCCGCGGCGCGCGCCTGCGACGCGGTCGGGCGCCTGTTCGAGACGTCCGAGCCCCACCCCGGTGTGTTCAACCTGCTCTGTCGTCAGCTCGCGCTGCTCGATGCGCGGGTCGGGGCGGGCCCTGCGGCTGGGACACCAGCGGCGGATACGGATCTGGCAGGGCCACCGCTCGAGGGCCGACCGATCGGAGATCGGCCGAAGGCGGGAGACACTTTCGCATCCCCGCTTCGGCCAGCACCTGCCACCCGCGCGGGCGCGCTGCAGTTCCGCCTGAAGCTGCTGCTCGCCGCGGGCCTCGCTCCCCATCTGGGGGCGTGTGCGCACTGCGGGGAGCGCGAACACCTCGTCGGTTTTTCGGGCGCCGCGGGCGGAGTTGTGTGTGGCGCGTGCGAGGCGGGGTCGTTCCCGCTCGGGGAGGACGCCCACGGCTTTATGACCGAGGCGCTCGGACGGGCGCTCGCCGAGACCCCCGAGGCGCCCGAGCGCGCGCTCGGGCAGGTGGAGCGGGCGATCTCCGAGACGCTCGAGCATCATGCTCACCTGCGGCTGATGCCGGCCGGGGGGCGCGCCGGCTGAGCATCAATTGCCTGTATCGTGCTGGCCGTGGACGAGGGGTTGCCGATCGCCTATCAGCTGCTCGATGACGGCGTGCCCGTGCTGGCATCCGACGGCACCCCGGTGGGGACCGTCCTGTCTGTGCTGGCTGCGCCCGAGGAGGACGTCTTCCACGGGCTGCTGATCACGACCTCGAATGATGGCGTGCGCTTCGTCGAGGCGGGTCTGATCGCGTCGATCCACGAACGCGGCTGCGACCTGCGCATCGACGCGACCGCCGCATCAGGCCTTCCTGAGCCGGAGCACAAGGCGCCCGTGTACAGCGAGGATCCCGACAAGCAGCAGCGCTGGCACCACTGGGTCCACCGCATCACGGGGCGCAGCGACTGGAATCGGCAGCGCTGAAGGCGAGCCGCCCGGCGGCTGTGGACGGGAGCGCTTGAATCCGCCTGCCCGCGGCTGAGAATCGCCGGGCGCGGTGCCACAATCGAGCGATGGGCATTGCGGCGCACGAGCAGACGGTGGCGGCGGCATTCGCGGCGCGCCGCCAGCAGCTGGATGAGCTGACGCTCTCGCCACTTGCGGCGCGCTCCTACCCACCGCGACGCGTGCACGAGGAGGCCGACTGCTCGCTGCGCACTCCGTTTCAGCGTGACCGCGACCGGATCGTGCACTGCAAGGCGTTTCGCCGCCTGAAGCACAAGACGCAGGTGTTTGTGGCGCCGATGGGCGACCACTACCGCACGCGGCTCACGCACACGCTCGAGGTGGCGGGGATCTCACGCGCGGTGGCACGCGCGCTGGGACTCAACGAGGATCTCGTAGAGGCGATCGGGATGGGCCACGACCTCGGGCACCCACCGTTCGGACACATCGGCGAGGAGGTGCTCGACGCCTGCCTGCGCGAGCGCTTCGGCGGCGGCTTTCGCCACTACGAGCACTCGCTGCGGGTGGTGGAGTGCCTTGAGCGTGACGGCGCGGGGCTCAACCTCACCGAGCAGGTGCGCGACGGGATCGCCCACCACTCCAGCCGCGCCCCCGAGCCCGCAACGCTTGAGGGCCGGATCGTGCGCGTGATGGATCGCGTGGCGTACATCAATCACGACATCGACGACGCCGTGCGTGCCGGCCTGCTGCGCGAGGGCGACCTTCCCGCGGAGCCGATCGCGGCGCTGGGACGCTCGGGCTCGGCGCGGATCGACGCGCTGGTGCACGACATGGTCGAGCGCTCCGAGCGCGCCGGTGCGATCGTCCAGGGCGAGGAGGCCGCGCGCGCGATGGGGCAGCTGCGCAAGTTCATGTTCGAGCGCGTCTACCTCGGCCCCGAGGTGCGCGCCGAGCGCGAGCGCATCGCCGCGGTGGTGCGGGCACTGTTCGAGCACTATGTCGAGCACCCCGAGCTGCTGCCGGCCCGCCCGGGCGGCGTTGGGGAGCTGGCACAGCCGTCGCAGGCTGGGGCGGTGGGCGCGGCTGAGGGCGAGACGCGGGATGGCGAGCCGGACCTGGCGCAGCGTGTCACCGACTACATCGCCGGGATGACCGATCGCTACTGCATCAGGGCGTATACCGACCGATGGGGCATCGGCCAGCAGGTGCCGCGCGCATTCGCGCGGTAGGGAGGGGAAGGGGGAGGGGGAGGGGCTCGTGCGGCGATGATGGCCCGTGCGTCAAGTGGCCGGCGGCCAGCCTCGCAGGCGGGCCGCAGACGGGGCGCGCGAGCGGCTAGCGTAGACCCGATGGCTCGCTACACACAGGCGTCCAAGGACCGGGTGCGCGACGCGGTGGACTTCGTCGAGCTGGTGTCCACCCGTACCGACCTGCGCAGGGCCGGCCCCAGTGCCTATGAGGGGCTGTGCCCCTTCCACGACGAGCGCAGCCCCTCCTTCGGTATCGACCCGACGCGCAAGGTGTACTACTGCTTCGGTTGTGGGGCGAAGGGGGACGTGTTCACATTCGTGCAGGACAGCGAGGGTGTGGAGTTCAAAGAGGCGTTGGAGCAGCTCGCCGATCGCTGCGGGGTGGAGCTCGAGCGCGAGGCGGAGGATCCGCGCGAAGCCGAGCGCCGTCGTCGCCGCGAACGCCTGCTGGAGCTGCTGGCACGCACCAGCGGCTACTACGAGCGCTGCCTGTGGGAGTCCACCGAGGCGGCGCACGCCCGGGAGTACCTATTGGGCAGGGGGCTGCGCGAGGAGATGCTGAGGGCGTTTCGCGTCGGGTACGCGCCGAGCGCATGGGACCGCGTACTGATGGCCTCACGCAAAGGAGGCTTCACCGAGCAGGAGCTGCATGCGACCGGTCTCGCGCAGCGCTCCGCCAGCGAGAGGGGGCGCGTCTACGACCGCTTCCGCGCCCGCCTCATGTTCCCGCTGGCCGACACCCGCGGGCGAGTATTGGGTTTCGGGGCGCGCGCGCTGCGGGAGGAGCAGAAACCGAAGTACCTGAACACCTCCGACAACGACGTCTACCACAAGGGCCGTCACCTCTACGGCGCCGACCTCGCCCGCGCCCACGCGGCGCGCGCGGGCAGCGTGATCCTGTGCGAGGGCTACACCGACGTGATCGCGATGCACCAGGCGGGGGTGCCCAACACCGTGGGCCTGATGGGCACCGCGTTGACGCCCGAGCAGGTGGGGGAGCTGGCACGGATGGCCACCACTGTGCTGCTGGCGCTCGACGCCGATACCGCTGGCCAGGAGGCGATGCTCCGTGCCTCGCAGCTGGCGGCGCGCCGGCGTTTGGAGCTGCGCGTGGTGAGCCTCCCCGGCGGGATGGATCCGGCGGAGCTCGTTCAGCGCGAGGGGCCGGAGGGGATCGCGGCGGCGGTGGCGGAGTCGGTGCCGTTCGTGCGCTTCCGCGTGGAGCGCGTGCTGGCGGCGGGCGACCACTCGAGCCCCGAGGGCCGCGACCGCATGGTGGACGAGCTGCGCCCGGTGTTCGCCACGCTGGCTCCCAGCGCGATGCGGATGGAGCTGACGCGGCTGGTTGCGGGGCGTTTGGAGCTGCCGGAGAGCCTCGCCGAGACGCTGCTGTCGGCGCCGGTGCAACGCGGCGACGCCCGTCCTTCCGGAGCGGGTGGCGAGGCAGCCCGCGGTGCGGGCGCGAGGTCCGAGTCGGCCCGGATGGCGGGCGCGAGATTCGAGGCGCGCCCGCCGGGCAGACCCAACGTGAGCCAGTCCCGCGGCGGAGGCGATGGAAGTGGGGCTTTCGCCAGGACGGCGGGAGGCGAGCGGGCGGCGGATCGGCTCGCGGTGGGGGATCTGGCGCGCAGGGCGGAGACCGAGCGAACGTTCCTGGCGTTGTGCATCGCCGCGCCGGCCGAGGGTGAGCAGGCGCTGGCGGAGCTCGACCCGGAGGAGCACTTCACTGGCGAGCGGTTGCGCCACGCGGCCGCGCACCTTCGCGCGGGGCGGCTCTCCGAACCGATGGCGGGCATCGAGCCGGAGGACTCGGAGCTGACGGGAGTGCTGGCGGAGCTGGTCGTCGCCGCCGGTCGCCTGCCAAGCGCCGCGGCGCCGGCGATGCTCGACGTGCAGCGGATGCAGCTCGACCTTGCCCGGATCGACCGTCGCATCCTCGCCGCGCGCGCGCAAGGCAGCGGCGAGGTCAGCGACCTCGCGCGGCGGCGTATCGAGGTCAAACGCGCGTTCGAGCAGGCTTATGAGCGGGCGCTGGCGGAGACCGGAGGGTAGGTCACCTAGAACGAACGTACGTTCGTTTTTCCGTCCGGCCCATCGCGGACAATGGGGTGCATGGATCGGGCTTCGTTGGAGCAGATGTTGAACCAGGGCCTCTCGCTTGCGGAGATTGGGCGGCGGTTTGATCGGCATGAAGCGACGATTGCGTATTGGGTTCAAAAACATGGGCTGCAGGCAGTCAATCGCGAGCAGCACGCAGCCCGGGGTGGGCTGAGTCGAGATGAGCTCGAGCTGCTGGTCGATCAGGGTGCGACCATCGCTGAGATTGCAGACGCGGTTGGGTGCAGCAAGGCCACGGTGCGGCACTGGCTGATCAGACACGGGCTGAAAACCCATAGCCACCGCGGTAGGCGACCCTCGGAGAAGATCCTGGCAGCGAAGGAGGCTGGGCTTCGGGTTGTGACGATGCGCTGCAAGCTTCATGGCGAGACGGAGTTCTGGCTTACCGGGCAAGGCAACTATCGCTGCAAGCGATGCCGATCTGACTCGGTCTCTCGTAGACGGCGCAAGGTAAAGGCGATCCTGGTTGGCGAGGCGGGAGGGCGCTGCCGCATCTGCGGATACGACCGCAACATGCGGGCTCTGCACTTCCATCATCTCGAACCGTCGCAGAAGCGTCATGAGATCAACGCCAAGGGCGTCGCGATAGCCATCGACAAGCTGCGAGCTGAGGCGCGCAAGTGCGTGCTTCTATGCTCTAATTGTCACGCGGAGGTCGAGGATGGCATGGCGTCGATTACGAGCGACATGTCACGGTCTCCGGGGTAGACAATTTGGACAATCTGGGGTAACTCAATTGGCAGAGTGCGGCGCTGTTAACGCCGAAGTTGTGGGTTCGAGTCCCACCCCCAGAGCCTCAGAACCCCTCCGCCCGGACTTCGCGGGCGGTTCGGGATACACGGGAGGGGACGGGTTGGAGACGCGTTCGACAAGCCTGGCTGCGGTGTCGGCGGGGTCATTGCCCTCCCACCACGCGGCCAGCTCCCGCGCGCGAATGCGGATCGCCGGATCATCGAGCGCCCGCTCCACGGCGAGACGCAAAGGCCGGGGCGAAATGAAGCGGCGGGGGAGACGCACGCCCGCGCCGGCCCAGTCGAGGCGTGCGGCGTTCTCGCTCATGTCGCCCGCCACCGGGCAGGCGACCACCGCGCAGCCGCTGGCGAGCGCGCGAGCGAGGGTGCCGTGGCCGGCGTGGCAGACGACCACGTCGCAGTGGGACATTGTGCGCGCGTAGGAGAGCCACTCGACCACGCGCGCGTTCGCGGGGACCGGCAGCGGGGTTGAGGGGAGACGGCGGTTCCAGGTGGCGAGCACGCGCACCGGGGCGTCAGCTAGACCTCGCAGTGCGGCTCCCAGCAGACGGTGCTCGGGATCTTGGGCGGTCGAGGGGGCGATCAGCACGAGTGGGTCCTCGCCCGGTGGAAGCTCCACGTCCGCGGTGGGGGGCTCCCAGATCAGCGGGCCGACCACGTGGGTGTTGGCGCCCCAGCCGCCCGTCCGTCCGTCTCCACTCCAGCCCCTCCAGCCACCCGCGGCGGCGCGCGGGTACTCGAGCTGAGGGAAGGTCCCCACCAGTGCCAGCTGCCGGCTGATGCCGCCGTGGACGTGGCCGAGCGGCGGCAGGCCGAGACGCTCCCGTACGGCGTTGAGGTCCTGCCGGCCACGCTCCAGGCCATGCTCAACAGGTCGCGTGGCGCGCTGCCAGAAGGCGCCGCCGAGCGCCGTGCGTGGCAGGCGGGCTCCGATCGAGTAGATCGGGGCGCCCGCCGGGGGGTGGGGGTGTACGTGGGGGATGAGCGTCGCGACGGGAACTTCCTGGAGCTCGGCGGCAAGCGCGGGGGCGAGCGTGAGGATATCGGCGACCACAACCTCCGGCTCGAGCTCGCGCACCAGCGGAAGCGTGTCGCGGGTGGCGTGCACCACGGCCTCGTAGAAGTCGAGCGGCTCGGGTCCATTCGGGAAGACCCGGTACTCGGGGGCGGCGGCGAAGCACACACCCTCCGCCTCCACGGGTGCGCGCCAGCGCTCCCACGTTTGCAACGTCACCTCGTGCCCGCGCGTTGCCAGCGCACGCCCCAGCGCGATCATCGGGAAGGCGTGGCCGGGATCCCCGAAGGCGCCGAGCAGGATTCGCATGCCCTATGCCGCGGCCAGCTCCGCCACCAGGCGCAGCTGCGTGAGTCGCTCCTCGGCGGTGAACGCGAGTGGGGTGATCCCGAGCGTGCCGACCCCCGCGTCGCGGAAGATCGCGAGGCGCTCGCGCACCACGTCCTTCGGCCCGCAGAGGGAGACGGCGTCGATCAGCTTGTCGGGGATCGCCGCCATCGCCTCCTCGCGCTTGCCTTCGAGGTAGAGGTCCTGAATCGTTTTGGCCTCCGCCTCGAAGCCGTAGCGCTGGACGAGGTTGTTGTAGAAGTTCTGCTTGCGCGAGCCCATCCCGCCGACGTACAGCGCGATGAACGGCCGCGTCGCGTTGCGTGCCGCCTCCAGGTCGTCGGTGACGAAGGCGTTGACGGTCGGTGCGATGTCGAAGCCATCGAGTGTGCGCCCCGCACGCGCCGCGCCCTCCTCCAGCAGCGGGCGCAGCTCGGAGACGTGCTCGGGGGAGAACAGCGTGGGGATCCAGCCGTCGGCGATCTCGCCCGCCAACGCCGTGTTCTTCGGGCCGATCGCGGCGAGGTAGATCGGGATGCGCTCCTGCACGGGGCTGATCGTCAGCTTCAGCGCCTTGCCCGGGCCGTCGGGGAGCGGCAGCTGCAACGTCTCGCCGTGGAACTCCACGCGTTCGCGCGCCAGCGCCATCCGCACCACCGCCACGTACTCGCGCGTGCGCTGCAGCTGTTTGGCGAAACGCTGCCCATGCCAGCCCTCCGCCACCTGCGGACCGGAGGAGCCGATCCCGAGGATCATGCGCCCCCCGGAGAGCTGGTCGATCGTGGCGGCGGTCATCGCGGTCATCGCCGCCGAGCGCCCCGGCATCTGAAAGATCCCCGCGCCGAGGCGGATCTTCGAGGTCTGCCCCGCCAGCCACGCCAGCACGGAGGCGGTGTCCGAGCCGTACGCCTCCGCCGCCCACACCGAGTCGTACCCGAGCCGCTCCGCCTCCTGCACGATGCGCAGCTGGTCCTCCGAGGTGAGGCCGAGACCCCAATAGCCGATGTGAACGCCGAGCTTCATGCGCAAGTTTCCTTTCAAGGGAAGGGGATTCGTTGCCGTGCGCGACCCTTTGCCCTACGCTGGACGCGCCCGCCGGCCGGTGGTGGCCGCTGGCAACACACAGCCTATATGCCAATCGCTCGCTCCACTCGCAACACCCGCACCATCCGCGAGCTGCGCCTCGCGATCGAGTGCCTGCCCGTGGGCACCCGCGAAGCGATGCTGGACGGCGTGCTCGCCAGCCCGCGCATCATCGTCGGCGCCTACACCGACGGTGAGGGTGGAGTGTGTCCGATGCTCGCCGCCCACCGCCGCGGCGGGCGCACCAACTTCCTCTCCTTCGCGCGCTCCTGGGACCGCTTCACGCACGTGCGACGCCGACGCCCCGCCACCCCGCACGAGCTCTCCACGCTCGTGGCGCTGTTGCGCGGCAGCCTGCTGGACGAGGAGCGCGTCGATCTCGCGCAGGCGATCGACGAGCATGCTGCGCTGCGGGCTTGCCATGAGCGCATGGATCGGGAGCGGGCCCGTGCGGAGGCGATGCACGCGCTGGAGTCGGGCGGCGACGAAATCGTCGCACGGCGTCTGCGCGCCCCGCGCTGGCTGGGCCGCCGGCGCGAGCGGGTATCCGCCTGAAGCCAAGCCCGGGCGGCTATATGCTCGGCCGCCTCGGATTCGTGATGCGGTTGGGCCGGCCCGGGCCCTACAGCGCGTCGCCGGGGCGCACAAACATCATCTCGGGCACCACGCACGCGGGGGAGACCCGCAGCAGGTAGCGCACCGCCTCGGCGATGTCCTCGGGACGGATCATCTCCTCGGGCTTCACCTGGCCCTTGATGAAATCGGTCATCGGGGTGTCGACAAACGCCGGGCACAGCGCGGTCGACTTGATCCCGTCGGCGCCCAGCTCCTTGTTCATCGCTTCCGTCCAGCCGACCACGCCGTGCTTGGAGGCCGAGTACACCGACAGCCACGCCTCCGCGCGCTTGCCCGAAATCGAGGAGGTGTTGACGACCAGCGCGTTGCGGTGCTCGGCTCCCGCCGCCCGCAGCAGCTCCACGCATTCGCGGTAGAAGATCACGATCGAGCGCAGGTTGATGTCGAGCTGCATGTCGAGGCGCTTGGTTTGGATCTCCGCCACAGGGGCGCCGATCCCGACCCCCGCGTTGTTGACCAGCACGTCCAGCCGCCCATACCGCTCGCGGTGGGCGGCCACCACCTTCTGGATCTCCTCCTCGTTGGAGACGTTTGCCGCCACCCCGTGCACGTCGAGGCCGGCCCCTGCCAGCTCCGCCACTGCGCCCTCCAGCTTCTCCGGGCGGCGCGCCGCCATCGTGACCCCATACCCCTCCTCGCCCAGCACCCGCGCGATCGCCAGCCCGATCCCGCTCGAAGCCCCCGTGACGATCGCCGCTCGCTCAGCCATCTGCGCGCCTTCCCTCGTGGTTGTTGATGGGTGGAATACAACCATTCGGGCGCCGGTTGCGCGTTGTGGCCCGATCGGCTCTGCCGCTGGAGGGATCGCTGGTAGCGTCTGGCGCACCGCGCGGGCGCCCGCGCGGTGCGGGCCCGTAGCTCAGCTGGTTAGAGCTGGCGACTCATAATCGCTAGGTCGCAGGTTCGAGTCCTGCCGGGCCCATTGGCGGATCTGGCTTGTTTGTGCGGGATGCGCTGGAGGTGGGTGGTTGAGCAGGAGAAGGAAGCGGACTTGGGGCCACCCCTGGGGCCACCCGCGAACTCAGAATTCCCTGCGTAGCCGGCGCCACCTGGCCCCGCGACCTGCACCTACGGGTTCGATTATGCCTTCGTCACGCAGCCTCGCGAGTGTCTTGCTCAAGTGCGACTGGCTGACGCCCGCCGCGAACTGGCGGATCTCGGCGACGGTGAACTCATCTGTGACGGAAGAGCGTATGAACTGCCTGACTGCTTCTTCCTTGGCGCCCTTCCCGGAGAGGACTCCCACGCGGCTCTCGAACTCCTTGTGGGCGGCGTTCAGGATGCCGAGGAAGTAGCTGAGCCATGGCTCGATGTCGTGAGCGTCGTCGTGCCAGCCGTGGCCGGAGGCCGCAAGCGCGTCGTAGTACGTCTCCTTGCTGTCGTTGATGAGGCGCTCTAGGCTGATGAATCGCCCGACCTCATAGCCGGACTGGTAGAGCGCAAGCAGCGTGAGCAGGCGGCCCATCCGTCCGTTGCCGTCGCGGAATGGATGGATAGCGAGAAAGTCGAATACGTAGGAGCCGATCAGCAGTAGCGGGTGGTGGTCGTGTTCGCGAAGCGCGTCGGCGAAGCGGGTGTGAAGCTCGTCCATCGCTGCCGGGGTCTCGGCGGCCGGGACGGTGCGGAAGCGAACGATCTTGGTTCCGTCCGCGCGTTCCTCCTCGATTGCGTTCTCGACCGTCTTCCAGCGGCCGGCGGATGCGTTGGTGAATTGGTAGAGGTCGCGGTGGAGTTGCTCGACGACCGACGGCTTGAATGGGATGTGTGCGGCACTTGCGTGGATCGTGTCGAGCACGGATCGGTAGCCGGCGATCTCCTCCTCGGAGCGGTTGGTGGGCGTCGTCTTCTCAGCCACGAGTGCTTCGATCCGCTTGCGCGGGGCTGTGATCTGCTCGATCGCGTTGGACGCCTCGGTGCTCTGGATGCGCGCGATCTCAACGAGTGTCTTGAGTGCCTCGGGGTGCTGTTGGCGGTAGGCTTCCTCGCGGCCCCGGCCGAGGTCGACGCCGGCGAGCGCGAGCGCCATCGAGGCTGGAATCAGGCCGAGCTGGCGATCGAGTGAGCGGAAGGTGTGCATCGAGTTGTGCGTCTCAGAGAACCTGTCATTACTTCTAACAACATAGCACTTAGGGTGTTATAGTGCCATGTTATGCGCGCCGGGGCAAACATAGCACCATCCGTGAGAACGTGGCATTTTGCCCGCGCCTGTGCCACATTCCGTCGCCCTAATGCGTGTCAGGGTGGCGCGGGGCCCCCGCCCAGCCGCGACTCATAATCGCTAGGTCGCAGGTTCGAGTCCTGCCGGGCCCATTGGGCGGATTCCGCTTGGCTGGGCGGGATTTATGCTTTCGGGTAGCCACCGGGTGCTATGAGTTGCTTGAAGATGCTCGTGTCAAGAAGTTCCGACGTTTCGCCGATGATTCTGTTATCGTGTTACATCGTTACCCGAGCATACACGCGCCGGAGCCGCATCGCGGCGGGGCCATAGCAGAGCGCTGAGCGCCCCAACAAGACCGGCGATCTCGTCCAAGGAGAACGTCATGGAAACCCGCGTCTTGCGCGTACCCGAGCAAGTCCATAGTCAGGCAACCCAGATCGCAGCGATGCGTCAATCGCAGCCGGGCCATCTCGTCGCGGCGGCTTGGCATGAGTACATCGAAAACCATCGCGACGAGTTCGCGGCGGACCTCGAGAAGACAGCAAAGCTGTTGCGAGACGGAACCCTTGAGCAGCTCGCAACGTTTACCAGTCGCAACGCAGATGCCCGTGCAGCGCAGGCGGTCGAGCGGTTGCAGGCTAAGAGAGACCAAGCGACTGCCGAGCTGGCAGACGAAACAAAGCCTGGCCGGGCGTAACTGTTCCAACCTCTGGGAGTCGGTCGGGAGCGGTGTTTAGGATGACGAGCCCATGGTTCGTCCCCCTACCCTCATCGGCCGTGCGATCGGAGGCGCGTATATATGCAAAGACTGGGAGCTGCGGGTCACTGCGCGCTGCCTTGACGAGGATCTCAACGCCGAGCCGACGGCCGACTTTGAGTCGATTCGTGGCCTTGAGATCGTGAAGGCTTTAGTCAAAGACCGCTCGATGACCTCGATCTCGAGCCGTCAGGTGCGACCCCTCAGCTCCGGTCAAGACGTGTGGGCGCTCGGCTACGGACACGATCATCGGGGTGCCACCTTCCACGATGAGGACGAGGCCGTTATTTGGCTTGTGGCTTACGGTCGCCACAGGTCCGGAACCGACGAAGACTTCTATCCAGCCTGCAAGATGCTTGATGAGGGCGGTCGTCTCCTTCCCGGGAAGACGGACTTCGTTCGCCTCTACGAGGATCGGGACCGGAGGTTCATTGATGCTGTCACGATTGAGGCGCCGGTCGCCCTCAAGGCTGCGCGCGAGACGGACGGCGAGCACCGCTGCACCATCGGCGGGGAGCTCGGCGTCGGATTGGCGATCGAGGTCGTAGAGGAGATGGAGGCCACATCGATCACTGTTGCGTTGAGGCCGGCTGGTGAGGGCCCGCTCACCACCGTGACCATGGAACAAGGCCAAGTGCTGTTGCAAGCGCTGATGTGCGGAAGATGGGAGATGATCGGGCGTATGCCATCTCGCGGGCTCGATCCCGATGAGGTTGCCTTCACGGTCACCTCGGTGGAAGGCAAAGTTGTTTAGAGCATGGATTACCTGACCAAGAATCTTCCCACGATTCAGGCTGGGGTTCAGCACCACAACAGGACTTGCGGTGTCCCGGCACGGGCCATCTTGCTGCACCCGACCGAGCATGTGAAGTTGGGCGTACGGGAATTGTGGGGCCTCGCGGTGTTCGCGGACGAGCGCGTGCGTATCGGTCGTTTTCGCATCGACTGCGAGGGTTCGGCTTGGCGTGTCGAAGACGAGCTCGAGCTCTACACGCAGCAGCTTGAGATCTCAACTCCGACGTCTCCAGACACGCCCATGGAGCAGCCACTTGCAGCGGTGTCCGTTGCGACTTTCCAGAGCCTAAGATGCTTTGAGCTGCCATAGTCGTCGAATCGTCGAAGTGGGCTAGGTCGATCAGTCATCGGGACGGCAGCGTGCAATCGCCGCGGTCGGAACGTTCATCGCGAACGGCGCGATCTGCTGCGGCGGTCTGAACGCCACCCAATGGTTTGACGAGCGCCACCAGCGGGTAGTCACAACTCCGTGACAAGTACGACTTTTGCGGCCCCCGCGCAGGCGATGCGGCGAATGCCGGTGGAGGGGACCGCCGTCCCTGCCCCCACGATACCCGCGACGGACGCCCCACCGACCGGGGCACCGTCAAACGAGGACATCGTGAGGTCCCTGTTCGACGCCTTCAGCCGTCGCGACCTGCAAGGCGCGGTGGAGCTGATGCACCCCGGCATTGTCTTCCAGCCGATGACCGCGGCGGTGACACGCGCCGGGGAGCCCTACTGCGGCCACGAGGGGATCCGCCGCTACACCGAAGACGTGGAGAGCCACTGGGAGCAGTTGACGATCCGCCTGAAGCAGATTCGCTCCGCCGGGCAAGCGGTGGTGGCGCTCGGGCTGGTGAGCGGGAGCGGCCCGGGGGGTTCGTTCGAGGACGCCCCCACCACGTGGGTGGTCAAGTTCAAGGACGGCAGGGTCGCGCACGTGCAGATCTTCTCCGACGAGCGCTACGTCACGAGCGCGCTGGTGGGCGAGGACGCCTGACGGCGCGTCCCCGCCGTCCGCGCTCCTCCACTCGCTGCCATCGCTGCTCCCTGGCCGCCGGAGCTTGTGTCAGGTAAGCCGGACCCATGTACACCCGCCGGAGTCCTCCGGCGGGGGGAATACGCTCAGAGGATGCCATGCGAGCGCCTCGCCGTGATCGACCTGGGCTCGAACTCATTCAGGCTGGTCGTGTTCACCGCGACCGAGGGGTGGTGGCAGCGCAGCGACGAGATCTACCAGGTGGTGCGGATCGGCGAAGGGATGGCGGCCACCGGCAGGCTGGGTGAAGAGCCGATGAGTCGCGCGCTCGCGACGCTGGACGTGTTCGCCCACTTCTGCGAGGCGGCTGGCTTGACGGGCGGCGGCGCGGTGGACGCCGTGGCCACCAGCGCGATCCGCGATGCCGAGAACGCGTCGGCGTTCCTCGCCAAGGCGCGCAAGCGCACGAAGCTGCCGATCCGCGTCCTCAGCCGCGAGGAGGAGGCCCATTATGGATATCTGGCGGCGGTCAACTCGACGACGCTGAGCGATGGCTGCATGCTGGACCTGGGTGGCGGCTCGATGCAGCTGGTGGGGGTGAGAGACCGACAGGCGCACGAGTCGGGCTCGTGGCGGGTGGGGGCGGTGAGGATGACAGAGCGCTTCCTGCCCAACGGCGGCCCGGCGAAGCCACGTCAGATCGAGGCGCTGCGCGAGCACGTGGCGCAGGAGCTCCGCAGCGCGGCGTGGTTGGCGCAGACGGGCAGGCGCCTGGTGGGGATCGGCGGGACGGTGCGCAGCCTCGCCGCCGTGGCGCAGCGCGCGGAAGGGCTGCCGAGCAACGGCGTGCAAGGCATGACCGTCACCCGCGAGGCGCTCGGGGAGATCATCGAGCGGCTGGCGGCGCTGACGCCCTCGCAGCGCGCGAGCGTGCCGGGGGTCAAGCCGGCGCGAGCAGACCTGATCCTGGCGGGAGCGGTCGTGGTGGAGGGCGCGTTGCGAGCGGGTGGCTTCGACGCCCTGGAGGCGACCGAGGCGGGACTGCGCGAGGGGGTGTTCTTCGAGCGCCACCTATCGGATCCCACCCACCCCGACGTGCCCCCGCTGTTCGAAGATGTGCGCCGTGCGTCGGTGGAGAACCTCGCGGCGCGCTATCGCGTGGACCGCGCCCACACGCAACATGTGGCGGCGCTGGCGCTCGGTATGTTCGACCAGCTGGCGCGTATGGGGCTGCACAAGGGCGAGGAGCGCGAGCGGGAACTGCTGTGGGCGGCGTGCATGCTGCACGACATCGGGATGTCTGTGGACTACGACGACCACCACAAGCACTCGCGCTATCTGATCCTCAGTGCCGGCCTGCCGGGGTATTCGCCGAAGGAGGTGGCGATCGTGGCGCAGGCGGCGCGCTACCACCGCAAGGGCATGCCCGACCCGGGGCCACTGGCAGCGCTGCTCGGCGAGGGCGACGCCGCGAGGTTGGACCGCTGCGCGGTGCTGCTGCGCCTCGCGGAGGACCTCGAGCGCTCGCGCGACCAGCTGGTCAAAAACACGGTGCTCAGCGCCGAGAACGGCTCGGTGCAGTTGCGGCTGCTGGCGGAGGGTGGCGCGGCGGTACCGCGATGGGCGGCGGGCCGGGAGAGCGAGCTGTTTGCGCGCGCGTTCAACCGAAAGCTGTCCGTGGTGGCGTAGCTGGGTTGGGGGAGGGCAGGCCCTCCCCCAAAGCCCCCTCCCATTGGATTCAGGCGCTCGCCAGCCGGTGCACATCCCCGGCGCAGTCATACAGCGCGAGGCTGTAGATCGAGTAGCGCGGGGCGCCCAGCCAGAACTGTGAGGGAATGTAGCGGCAGGCACGGATCACCGCTTTGGTGGCCTTGTTGCCGCCACGCGAGGAGTAGGCGCCGCCGAGCACGACGTAGCGCGCTTGGTGGTGGGCCACGAGGCCGGCCAGGCCGGGACCGTTGAGCGCCGGGTCGGTGCCGCTGTAGCCGCCGAGCGCCCCGGCGCGCCAGCCCAGCAGGATGATCGAGGCGGAGGTGTTGGAGGAGACGGTGAGCACTTCCCACTTCCTGGTGGGATGGCGGGCGTCGATGTAGCGCATCAGGGCGCGGTAGACGCGCACGTCGTGGTGGGTGATCCCGTAGGGCCCAAGGCTCCCGGCCACGCGCGGGCCGGCGGCGGGGAAGGTGCCCTCGACGGGGACCGACCAGGTGGTGGTGGAGAAGGCGGTGGGGGCGATCAGCAGCACGCCCACCACGAGCGCCATCGCGGCGGTGGCGAGGCGGCGCACGGCGAGCAGCGCGAGGACCCCCACGGCGGTGCCGGCGATCAGCAGGGGCGCCAGCCAGTGGGCGTAGTGTTCTCGGTGCAGCAGCACCAGCTGGACGGCGATCGTGGCGGCGACGGCGAGCGGAAGCAGCAGCACGCGCGGGTCGCGGGCCCGTCCGAAGCGGGCGAAGGCGAGGGCACCCCCGGCGATCATCGCGGCGGAGCCGGGGCCCAGAGCCGAGATGTAGTAGGGGTGGATGATGCCCTTGGAGAAGTCCATGATGAGGGCCTCGACGAGGAACCAGCCGCCGAACACGAACAGCACCCCGGCGAGTGGATCGCGCCGGACCTGCCCCCACCAGCGGCTGGCCCGCGCACTCCTTCCCACCTCATCGGCGGGGTGCGGGCCGGCGGGAGCGCGGGCGGCACCTGCGCTGTTTGCGGCGGGCGCTCCGTCATCCGTTCGGCTGGCGGCGACGGCGTGCTCCCCCCGCGGGGGCCAGAGGACGCAGAGGGCGAGCGCGATCAGGCCGAACAGCGCGAAGGGCAGCATCCACCCGCCCTGGCCGCCGAGGCCGGTGTGGAAGACGCGCAGCGGTCCGGTGGGGCCGCCGAAGGGGGTGGGGTTGGTGTAGTGGCCGTCGGGGAGGATCGGGTTGGGGACGTGCGCGGGCGCGGCGGTCCGTTTGGCTCTCAGGATGGTGTGCGTTCCCTGCGGAAACGGCGCCACCGCGCCGAGGTGCACGAAGATCTGGTTGGGCCCCCCGATCTGTCCTTCGACGCGGCCGAGGCCGTTGTAGCCGAGGGTGAGGTTGCTCTCGGTGTTGTCGGTGGAGCCTCCCACGTAGGGGCGCTGGGAGGCGGGGGTGAGTTCGACGAGCGCGATCCACGAGAGCGAGACCGCGGCGAGCACCACTCCGGCGGCGATCAGCTTGAGCAGCCGGCGTGGCAGGGGCGCCGGGGCGCACAGCAGGTAGCCGAGGGCGATCCCGGGGACGACTAGGTAGGCGGCGAGGGTCTTGGCGTTGAACGCCAGCCCCACAAACGCGGCGGATGCGAGCAGGGAGGGCCAACCGCCCGTGCGGATCGCGCGCAGCGCGCAGCCGCACGCGAGGATCAACATCAGAATCAGCAACGGGTCGACGCCGTTGTCGCGGGAGACGGCCACATAGGAAGGGAAGACCGCCAGGGCGAGCGCGCCGCCGAGTGCTGCCGGCAGCCCGAGCGGCCGGCGCAGGGCGCCGTACAGCGCGGCCACCCCGAGCACCCCGATGACTGCCTCGGGGAGCAGCAGGCTGAGGTGGGAGAAGCCGAACAGCTTGGCGCTGAGCACCTGCACCCACAGCGAGAGCGGGGGCTTGTCGACGGTGACGAGCCCTCCGGGGTCGAATGAGGCGTACAGGAAGTCGTGCAGGGAACCGAGCATCGACCGTACGCCGGCGGCGTAGAAGACGTTGGCGTAGCCGTTCTGGGAGAGCCGCTCGGTGCCAAGCACGGCGGAGAGCGCCAGCACCGGCGCCAGCGCCACCCAGCCGAGCACGGCGCGCACGCTGGGTGCCCGGAGGGTTGGCAGTGCGCGTCCCGCGGTGGGCGCCGGCGCCGGGGCGGGAGCTGCTGCCGGGACGGTCTGTGGGCTGGCGGTGTCTGGGGAGGCGCTCATGGCGGCGGGATGGTAAGCGGGCGCGGCGAAAGGTGCGCTGCTCAAGGAAGCAAAGCGGAAACGATGCTAAGAGACCATTAAGACCTAAGAGTGCACTAAGAGGACGCCAACCCGCCCAGCAGCCGCTCGAGATCCCCCTCGTCGTTCCAGGCGCCGATGGAGGCCCGCAGCCAGGGGTGGCCGGGGATGTCGCGCAGAAGCACCCCGTGCGCGGTGAGGCGTTCGCGCTCGGCGAGCGGGTCGGGGCTGGCGAAGGTGAGGAGCGTGCCGCGCGCGACCCCGCCCATCGCGACCCCGCCTACCACCTCACGGCCACGCGCGGCGAGCCGCTCGGCGAACCGCGCGGTGAGCAGTCGGGCGCGTTCGTGCAGCGCCGCCCACCCGAAGCGCTCGAGCACGCCAAAGGCCGCCAGTGCGCAGGCGACGGTCTCGGCGTTCAGCGAGAGCGTGTCCAGGCGCCGGGCGTCCTCGTGCAGGGAGGCATCGAGGCCGGCGCTCGGGTCGGCGAGGTTGGCGTAGCCGCGGCGCGTCACGGCGAGCCGCTCACGCAACTCGGGCGTGGTGTAGAGCATGCCGGTGCCGTCGGGCCCGCACAGCCACTTTTGGCCGGGGCCGGCGTAGGCGGCGCAGCCCAACGCGCGTACGTCGGTGGGGATCGCGCCGACCCCCTGGGCACCGTCGAGCAGCACCGGGATGTCCGCCTCGGCCAGCTCCGCGGGGGCGACCGACCCGGTCATCCAGCTCACGTGCGAGCAGGCGATCAGCCGCGTGCGGGGGCCGACGGCGCCAGGCAGCTGGAGCCACGGGACCGCGCGGATCGCAACGCCGCGCAGCTCACGCGCGGCGATCAGCGCTCCGAGCAGCCCGGGGTGCTCCTCCTCGCTGGTGAGAATCTCATCGCCGGGTCCCAATCTCAGCCCCTCGATCACCAGCGAGAGCCCCTCGCTGGTGCAGGTCGTAAGCGTGAGGTTTTCGGCCGTGCAGCCCAGCAGCGAGGCGTAGGCGCGGCGCAGCGCCTGGCCCAGCTCGCCGCGGCGTTCGAAATGGGAGAGCGTGCGGCCCTCCGCGGCCTCGCGCGTCAGCTCCCGCGCGCCAGCCTGCGCGGCGGCGGCGGGCAGCGGACCGTCGGTGCCGGCGTTCAGGTAGGCGGCGCGCCGCAGCACCGGAAACTGCGCGCGCAGGGCGGAAGCATCCACGACCGGCAGGATAACGACGTGCCAGGCGCCGGCCTGGCATACTGAGATTTCGGGCTATCCGAATCGTTTGTAAAGAGTCGAAATAATGGTGTGACGGAAGCGTGGGCTGTCCACGCTGACAGGTGCGAGCGGTTGACGCAAACGCGGTGGGGAAAGTCGAAGAGCGGGCGCGACGGGTGGAGGTGGGGCGGTGATGGGGTGGACCGAGAGTGGACTGAGAGAGGAGGCACGATGACCGATCGACGGCCGACCGAAGCCGGGGGACATGAGCCTGCGACCGAAGCGGGGGGACACTCGCCTCCGGCGAGCATCCCCCGTTCGGCCAACATCCCCGTTTCGACCGAAGCCGGGAGACATGCGCCTGCGGCGCACATCCCCGTTTCGACCAGCGAGGATGGGCAGGTGTGTCTGTGGGAGCCCACCGCGGGGGAACGGGAGCGCGCGTGGCTGACGGGCTTCATGCGCTGGGTGAGTGAGCGCGAGGGCAGGACGTTTACGGAGTACGAGCAGCTGCGCGAGTGGTCGGTGACCGAGCTGGAGCGTTTCTGGGCGAGCATCTGGGAGTACTTTGGGGTGCGCTGCTCGCGCCCCTACGAGCGGGTGCTGGACGCCCGCACGATGCCTGGCGCACGGTGGTTCGAGGGGGCGGAGCTCAACTACGCCGAGAACATGCTGTGCGACCGCCGCACCGGAGACGAGCGCGATCCGGGCGCGATCGCGGTGCTGCACGCCTCCGAGCTGCGGGATCAGAACCCGCCCGCCCAGCTGACATGGGGCGAGCTGTCCGCGCAGGTGGCGGCGGTGGCAGACGGACTGCGCGCGCTCGGCGTGAAGCGGGGGGATCGCGTGGTCGCCTACATGCCCAACATCCCCGAGACGCTGATCGCGTTCCTGGCGACGGCCAGCGTGGGGGCAATCTTCTCGAGCGCGGCGCCGGAGTTCGGGGCGCGCAGCGTGATCGACCGCTTCGCGCAGATCACGCCGAAGGTGGTGTTCACGGTGGACGGCTACCGTCACGGCGGAAAAGACTTCGACCGTAGGGAGGTGGTGGGGGAGATCCTCGCGGAGCTCCCCACCGTGCGCCACATAGTGCTGGTGCCCTACCTGTTCGAGAGCGCTTGCGTCCCCCCGGCTATCCCCACGGGCTGGGCGGGGGCACTTACATGGGGGGAGCTGTGCGAGCGCGGGGAGACCGATCGAAGCTCGCCCGACGCGCCGGTGTTCGAGCAGGTGCCCTTCGACCACCCGCTGTGGGTGCTGTACTCCTCGGGCACCACCGGCCTGCCGAAGGCGATCGTGCAAAGTCACGGCGGGATTCTGCTGGAGCAGCTGAAGAAGAGCCATCTGCACCTCGACCTGCATCGAGGGGACCGCATGTTCTGGTTCACGACGACCGGCTGGATGATGTGGAACTTCCTGGTCGGTTGCCTCTTCACCGAGGCGGCGATCGTGCTGTACGACGGCAGCCCGGGGCACCCCGACCTGGGGGCGATGTGGGCGCTGGCGGAACGCACGAAGATGACCTGCATGGGCGTCAGCGCGGGCCTGCTCAGCGCGTGCGAGCAGGCCGGCGTGAAGCCGGCACGGGAGTACGACTTGAGCGCGCTGCGCAGCATCGGCTCGACCGGCTCGCCGCTGGCGCCGGAGAGCTTCGCGTGGGTGTACCGCGAGGTGAAGTCGGATGTGTGGCTGTTTTCGACCAGCGGGGGCACCGACGTGTGCACGGCGTTCGTCGGCGGTTGCCCGCTGCTGCCGGTATACGAAGGGGAACTGCAGTGTCGCGTGTTGGGGTGCGCGGTGGAGGCGTGGGACGAGCAGGGGCACAGCGTGGTCGACGAGGTGGGGGAGCTGGTGCTGACCGAGCCGCTGCCCTCGATGCCGCTGTACTTGTGGGGCGATCCGGATGGGGAGCGCTACCGGGAGAGCTACTTCTCGATGTTCCCCGGCATCTGGCGCCACGGGGACTGGATCAGAATCACCCCGCGGGGAGGAGCCGTGATCTACGGCCGTTCGGACGCGACGATCAACCGCCAAGGGGTGAGGATGGGCACGAGCGAGATCTACCGCGCGGCCAGCGCGGTGGAGGAGGTCCTCGACGCGCTGGTGGTGGACATCCCGCACGGGCCACAGAGCGGTGCCCGCCCAGCCGAGCTGCAGATGTGGCTGTTCGTGGTGCTGCGCCCCGGGGTTGCGCTCGACGATGACCTGAAGGGAAGAATCAAGCGACGAATCCGCGAGGACTGCTCGCCGCGGCACGTCCCCGACGCGGTCATGCAGATCGCCGAGGTGCCACGTACGCTCTCCGGCAAGACGCTGGAGGTGCCGGTGAAGCGGATCCTGATGGGCGCCGCGCCGACCGAAGCGGCGAGCGTGGACTCGCTCGCCAACCCGCGGGCGCTCGAGTACTTCGTGGAGCTGGCGCAGACGCTGCGCTGAGCTGCCGCCCCGACTCAGGGATGCGGTGCGCCGACGGAGGAGCGTGGCGCGAGCGGGAGGTGGGTGGTGCGCAGACGTTGCGCTGAAAGATCCCAAGCCATCCGGGAGGAGTCCGAGCAGGGCGCGTCGAACAACGGGGCCGATGAAACGAACGGGATCGACCTCAACAGTGCCGGAGCCCCCCGTGAGCCTCACCGGCGAGCATCAGAGCCTCTCGAAGTACATCCAGACGCGCTTCGAGGAGTGCTCGCGCTCACAGAAGGACGTGGCGCAGTACATCGTCGATCACCTCGACGAGGCGGCTTTCCAGACCGCCGAGGAGCTGGCTCGCCGCGCCAACACCTCGAGCTCGACGGTGGTGCGCTTCTCGCAGGCCCTGGGGTTCGAGGGCTTCCCGGAGCTGCAGGCGGCCGCGCGCGACGAGTACCGGCGCGTGCACGCCAACGGCGGAGGATCGAATCAGAGCCATCAATCCGCAAACGGCAGCTCGGCGCCGCTGTTCTCGCTCGATCAGAACGAGTTCGAGGCGGCGCTGGCGGCCGATCACCTGAACGTCGAGGAGACCGCCCGTAAGGTTGCGCGCGGCGACGTGGAGGAGTTGATCGACGCGATCGTGAGCGCCGAGAAGGTGATGGTGGCGGGCACCGACCAGATGGCGTTCTTCGCCAGCTACCTGCGCCATCTGCTGATGCTGCTGGACTTGCGTGTGGAGGTGGTGGCAAGCCCCTCCCAGGAGGCGCTCAGCCGCCTCGGGCGCATCGACCAGGGCACGCTCGTGATCGGTCTCTCCGCAGGGCGCCCGCACCCGCTGGTGCTGCGCGCGATGAAGCTGGCGCGCCACCGCAAGGCGCGCACCGCGGCGATCACCGACGCAACCCTCTCGGAGGTCGCCAAGCTCGGGCAGATCAAGCTGTACTACTCCTCCAACTCCCCCGCGTACGTGCGCTCGCACACGGCGCTCCTCAGCCTCATCCAAGCGCTGGCCTACGGTGTGTACTCGCGCGACAGCGCCTCCTACGAAGACCGCATCAAGGCCTTCAGGCTGAAGTAGCCATTTTCGGGTAAGACAGGGCCGCATGCGGCCCTGTCCCGGGCCGTGCATGCACGGCCCGGCCGGTCGGCGCATGCGCCGACCGGAACAGAGAGAACGACCCGGATAGACTGCAACCCATGCGCGACGAGGCGACATTTGCGGTCAAGGCCGGCCTGGCGGAGATGCTGAAGGGCGGCGTGATCATGGACGTGGTCACGCCCGACCAGGCGAAGCTGGCCGAGGACGCGGGCGCCGCCGCGGTGATGGCGCTGGAGCGAGTGCCCGCCGACATCCGCCGCGACGGCGGCGTGGCGCGGATGAGCGACCCGGAGATGATCGCGGGCATCCAGGAGGCGGTTAGCATCCCGGTGATGGCGAAGGCGCGGATCGGCCACTTCGTCGAGGCGCAGGTGCTGCAGGCGCTGGAGGTGGATTACATCGACGAGTCGGAGGTGCTGACGCCCGCCGACGAGGCCAACCACATCGACAAGTGGGCGTTCGAGGTGCCGTTCGTGTGCGGGGCCACCAACCTCGGCGAGGCGCTGCGGCGGATCGGCGAGGGCGCGGCGATGATCCGCTCCAAGGGCGAGGCCGGCACCGGCGACATCGTCGAGGCGGTACGCCACATGCGCATGATCACCGGCGAGATCCGCCGTCTTGCCACCCTCCAGGAGAGCGAGCTGGCGAGCGCGGCCAAGCAGCACGGGGCGCCGCTCGACCTCGTGCGGCGGGTCGCCGCGGAGGGGCGCCTGCCGGTGGTGCTGTTCTGCGCGGGCGGGATCGCCACCCCCGCCGACGCCGCGCTGATGATGGCGCTCGGCGCCGAGGGCGTGTTCGTGGGCTCGGGGATCTTCAAGTCCGAGGATCCGCCGACACGCGCGCGCGCGATCGTGGAGGCCACCACCCACTGGCAGGATCCCGCGCGCGTGGCGTCCGCATCGCGCGGCCTCGGGCCAGCGATGGTCAGCCTGGAGAGCTCGAAGCTCGAGAGCGAGCAGCTGCTGGCCCAGCGCGGCTGGTAGCTATCGGGCATCACGGGGTGGCAGTGGGAGACGACTCACCGCCGGCGAAGCCGGTGGTGGGGGTGCTGGCGCTGCAGGGCAGCTTCGAGGCGCACGCGCGGATGCTGCGCCGTGTGGGCGCGCAAGTGCGCGAGGTGCGCACGCCCGCCGACCTGGAAGGCATCGACGGCCTCGTGATCCCGGGGGGGGAGTCCACGACGATGACGCTGGGGATCGAGCGGGAGGGCCTGGCGGAGTCCCTGCGCGAATTGTGCGGCCCACCGCCGGACGGCCGGGGGGTCCCGGTGCTCGGCTCGTGCGCCGGGCTGATCATGCTCGACCGCGACCACCTCGGGCTGATGGACATGCGGGCGCGGCGCAACGCATTCGGCCGTCAGATCAAGAGCTTCGAGGCGCAGGTGCCGATGCGCGGAATCGATGGCCCGCCTCTGCACGGAGTCTTCATCCGCGCCCCCTGGATCGCCGAGCACGGCCCCGGCGTGGAGATCCTCGCGGAGGTGGACGGCCACGCGGTGGCGGCCCGCGAAGGCAACCGGCTGGCGGTGGCCTTCCATGCCGAGCTCACATCCGACGAGCGGCTGCACCGACTGTTCTTGGAGGAGGTGCGCGCCGCCACACGGGTTCACTGAAGCAAGGCGGCTCGGTTCGTCCGGCCGTCGGCTGTCTGCGCCTCTTGCTCGCTTGGCAGGATGATCAGCGGCTCTTCGAGCAGGTCGAGCACGCGGTTGACCGCGTCGTGGATCTCCCCCGCCAGCAGCCCCTCGTCATCGAGCGCGACCGCGTGCTCGAACGGCCACGAGCGCCACACATGGATGGAGGGGCGCAGGTGAGCGGCGCGGCGGCCGAGCGTGCGCAGAAACGGTTCCAGGCGCGCTTTGTCGCGCGCGGAGGCATAGCGGCGGCGCAGCAGCCACGGCCACAGCTCGGGGAGGATCGTGTCGGGGTTGTGGGCCCCCACCTGCTTGAAGTCCTCGGTCTGCCAGCGGCGGATGTAGGTGGCGGCGTCCAGGCGCGAGGTGAGGTAGACGCGAGTGCGCGCGGGAGCGTTGCGGAAGCCGAGCTGGGGCTGGGGCTCCACGCGCCAACCCCCGCCCACGCCGCTCTCGCCCTGCAAGAGCTCGACCAGGCGTTCGGCGTGGCCGGCGCCGTAGAGGTGCTCGGCCTGGCGCTTGAGCTCGCCCGGCCAGAAGTGCAGGATCAGATCCTGCCCGTCGAGGTCCAGCGCGGCTCGCTGCAGTGAGATCACCCCGAGCGCGGAATCCAGGCGCACGTGCGCCAGGCCGATGCGCTCCGGCTGCAGCCCGGTCGCTTCACGCAGCAGCGAGCGCAGCCGCCACTTGCGCCGCACTGGGTCGGCGCCCACGCGCCGCAGTGAGCCAAACGGCAGCAGGTGGCCGAAATCCTGGTGGGCGTAGGTGAGCAGATCCTGTACAAGCGCGCGCTCGGCGGGCGAGAGCACCGCGAGCTCCACCAGGCGCCACCACGACTCCAGCAGATCGTGCCAGCGCAGCACGCAGGTGCGCCGCTGCGCGAAGCGCGCGCTGCCGAGGTTGAGCTCGCCGACGCGGTGCCCGTTGCGCCGCGCCCAGCGGGTGCACACCTTGCTCTCCAGTAGTACCACCAGCTCGGGGTCGAAGCGCAGCACGCCGTCGAAGCGCTGCCCGCGGCTGGTGTCTGTGACCTCGCCGTCGCCCTCCGCAGGTTCGGTGTCGGGCGTGAGGAACACGCTCACCAGGCGCTCGCGCTTGACCTCGCCGCCGGCGGCGCTCTCCTCGGAGGCGTCGACGATATGTGTCGCCTGCATGTCCACGGTGCAGTCGGGCAGCTCGCTCTGCGAGGGCTCGCCGATCGAGCGCAGCAGCGTCTCACGGGCGAGGGGAACCAGCCGCAGCACGATCATCGCCGCGCGTGTCAGCTGGTCCTCGTGGGTGCGCCCGAGGTCACGGTATGGGTCGAAGACGTTCAGGTGCGGGTTGGCGGTGGCATTGTCCACAACTACCTCCCCGTTCGGTGCGGCCACATCGATCCCCTCACTCTGTGCCTGCCGTGCGCTGCGCTACGCCTGTCCTGTACGTCCAATCAGCGAACTGTCAAAGACTTTAGCGCACGTTGTCGTTTCTGGGGGATGGAGCGTCAGGCCGCCGCGAACCGGGCGATCCCGTCCCGGATCTGTTCCGTCACGCGGCCGTCGCGCAGCAGCAGATCGATGTGGCCGAGGACCTCTGAGATCGTCAGGTAGGCCTGCGTGACGGCGACGTTGCCCCACATCTCGTAGGCCAATTCGTAGGCGGTGCGGGGACGCTCGGCAAGCAGCCCGTGGATCTTTTTGGCGCGCCGTTCGTGCATCTGCAGGCGCTCATCGATCAGCGTGGCGTGGTCGGCGATCGGGGCACCGTGGCCGCCGAGCACCAGCTCGAGATCCATCGCGCGCGTCTGGCGCAGGGAGTCGAGATAGGCGATCAGCGCATGCGGGCGCTGCCCGGCATAGTCGCCCTCCACCTCCAGCGGCCGCGCGATCAGCGGGTTGGAGGAGATGTGCGCGAGCAGGTGGTCGCCGGCGATCAGCTGCCGGCGTTGCTCGTCGTGGAAGACGGTGTCCGAGGGGCTGTGGCCGGGGCGGTGCAGCACGCGCAGCGTGCGGTCGCGCAGCTTCAGCTCCTCTCCGGGGGCCAGCACACGGTCGACCTCCACCGTGCAACCCCACGCGAGGAAGCTGGCCGACACCGCGCGCAACGCCGTCACCACGTCGGTGGGGACACCGTGGCGCAGCATGATGCGCGCCGCGAAGCGGTCGTCGAGCTCGGACTCGCTGCGGAAGTCGCGTAGGCGCCGGTCGAGGCCGGCGAGCGCTGCCACCTGCGCACCCGAGCGCCGCGCGAGGATCGCCGCGAGGCCGATGTGATCGATGTGCTGGTGAGTGATGATCAGCAGCTCCAGGTCCGCGATCGCGTGCCCGCGCGCGGCGAGCGCCTGTTCGAGCTCGTCGAGCGCCTTCGCGGAGTTGGGGCCGGAGTCCACCAGCGTCAGCGGGTCGTCCTCGATCAGGTAGGCGTTGACCCGGCCGACGGCGAATGGGGTGGGAATTGCTAGGCGATGGATCCCCGCCGCCGCGGCGCGCTCCAGTAGCGCGGCTTCCTGGGCCTGCTCCTGTGCGGTTGCGGGCGTGGAGCTCATGAGCGAATCAGCGCCAGCACCTCGTCGCGGCGGCGCTCCATGTCCTCGTGGGAGCGCAGCGACTCCAGGCAGAGGCGCAGCAGCGGCTCGGTGTTGGAGGGGCGCACGTTGAAGTGCCACTCCGCGTAGTCGATCGAGATCCCGTCGAGGTGGGATTGCTCGGCGTCGGAGTAGTGCTCGGCGATCTCCCGCATCTTCGCCTGCTGGTCGGCCACCTCGGAGTTGATCTCCCCGGAGATGAAGTAGCGCTCGCGGTAGGGCGCCAGCAGCTCGGACATGCGCTGGCCGGTGCGCGAGAGCTGCTCGAGGATCAACAGCGCCGGCAGCGTGCCGGAGTCGGCGCAGTAGAAGTCGCGGAAGTAGTAGTGCCCAGACACCTCCCCTCCGAACAGCGAGCCCTCTTTGCGCATCCGCGACTTGAAGAAGGCGTGCCCCACGCGGTTGACATAAGCGGTGCCTCCGGCTTTCGTGACGGTGTCGGGCACCGCGCGCGAGGCGCGCACGTCGTAGAGGATCGCCTCGGCGGGGTGTTTGGCAAGCAGCGACTGCGCCAGCAGCGCGGTGAGGAAGTCGCCGTCCACAAAGCGCCCGGTGTCGTCGATGAAGAAACAGCGGTCGGCATCCCCATCCCACGCAATCCCGAGGTCGGCGCCGGTGGCAAGCACCTTGTCGATCGCGAACTGCCGGTTCTCGGGCAGCAGTGGGTTGGGCTCGTGGTCGGGGAAGCTGCCGTCGGGAACCCAGTACGTCTCGATCAGCTCCAGCCCCAACCCCTCCAGCAGCGGGCCGACCATCGGGCCCGCCATCCCGTTGCCGCCGTCCACCACGACCTTCAGCGGCCGCGCGGCGCTGCGGATCGTCTCGGGATCGATGAAGCCCAGCGCCGCCTCCTGGAACTCGGCGTAGACGTTCACCTCCTCGACGGTGCCGCGGACGGGCGGGTGCGCAGGCGGGCGGGTGGCCGGGTTGGTGGGCGAGCGGGTGGGCGGGCTCTCATCGCCGTCGAGCCCCGCCTCGATCAGCCGGCGGATGTCCTGGATGCCGCTGTCGCCCGACAGTGCCAGCGCGCCCTCACGCACCAGCTTGCAGCCGGTGTAGGCCTTCGGGTTGTGCGAGGCGGTGCACATCAGCCCGCCGTCGAGCCCGCGCGAGCCGACGAGGTAGTAGAGCATCTCGGTGCCCACCTGTCCGGCGTCGAGCACGTGCACGCCCTCCGCCAGCAGGCCCTCCCTGTAGCGCGCCGCGAGCTCCGGCGCCGTCAGGCGCATGTCGCGCCCCAGCCCCACACGTAGCTCGCCGACCGGCTTGCTCTCCAGCTCGGCGAGGACCCGCGCAAATGCCCGGCCGATCAACTCGGCGGTGTCGCCGTCGATCTGCTCGCCGTACAGACCGCGGATGTCGTAGGCCTTGAAGATCTCCGGTGGCGGGGTCGACATCGCTCGCCATCCTACGCGCTCGCTCGCGGCGCCGAGGGTGCGCGCGGTCGGGGGGCGGGCGGCGTGGCGCGCGGGAGGCGCGCATCGAACGGCCTCACGCGGAGGCTCGAAGTATCCTCCCTGCCATGTCAGGACACTCCAAGTGGTCGAGCATCAAGCACAAGAAGGCGATCGTCGACTCCCGCCGCGGGGCCGCGTTCACGAAGCTCGCGCGCGCCGTCACTGTCGCCGCGCGCGAGGGCGGGGGGGACCCCGACTCCAACGCTGCCCTGGAGAACGCGATCCGCAAGGCCAAAGCGGCGTCGATGCCGAAGGACAACATCGAGCGCGCGATCGCCAAGGGCACCGGCGTTGGCGGCGACGCCGAGGCGCTGGAGACGGTGATCTACGAGGGGTACGGTCCCGCCGGGGTGGCGCTGCTCGTGGAGACCGTCACCGACAACCGCAACCGCACCGGCCCCGACGTGCGCAACCTCTTCACGAAATACGGCGGCTCGCTCGGCGAGCCCGGCTCGGTGGCATACCTGTTCGAGAAGAAGGGCGAGATCGTCGTCGACGCCTCTCGCTACACCGAGGACGACCTGCTGGTCGCCGTGGAGGCCGGCGCGGAGGACATCTCCGAGGAGGAGGACGTCTTCGAGGTGGTCACCCCACTGGCCGACTTCACCGCGGTGCGGCGCGCCCTGGAGGAGGCGGGAGTGGAGCTGGAGAGCGCGGAGCTCACCTACCGGCCCTCCAGTCTCGTGCCGATCGAGCACGAAAGCCAGGTCGTAAAGCTGATGAAGCTGATCGATGGCCTGGAAGAGAACGACGACGTCTCTGCCGTCCACGCCAACTTCGACGTGCCGGCCGAGATACTCGCACGGGTGGCGGGATGAGGTGGTTCTGCCACCCGTCGTGATCCTCTGTGGCGGGCGTGGCACCCGTCTGCGCGAGCGCACCCGAGAGATCCCCAAGCCGCTGATCGAGATCGGGGGGCGCCCGATCGTGGAGCACGTGATCGAGCTGTACGCCGCCCAGGGCTTTCGCCGCTTCCTGCTGGCCACGGGCTACCGCGGCGAGCTGATCGAGAGCTTCGCGGGTGCGCGTGCCTGGCCCGAGGGAGTCGAGGTGCGCTGTGTCGACACCGGCCTCGACACGCCCACGGGGGGCCGAATCAAGCGCCTGGAGGGGTTGCTGGCGGGCGAGGAAACCTTCTGCGCCACCTACGCCGACGGCCTCGCCGACATCGACCTCGCGCGGCTGCTGCGCTTCCACGAGGATCATGGCGCGCTCGCCACGATCACCGTCGTGCGTCCCGAGCTGCAGTTCGGCGTGGCCGAGTTGGATGGAGTCGATGGCCGCGTGCTCGGCTTTCGCGAGAAGCCCCGCTCCGAGCACTGGATCAACGGCGGCTTCCTCTGCCTGCGCCCCGCCGCGCTGCGCTACCTCACGCACGACTCGGTGCTCGAGCGCGAGCCCTTACAGCGGCTCGCCGCCGACGGTGAGTTGCGCGCCTACCGCCACGAGGGCTTCTGGGAGTGCATGGACACCTACAAGGACGCCGTCGCGCTCAACGACCTGTGGGCCTCGGGCGCCGCGCCCTGGGCAGGCGTCCGACCGCCCGCGCAGAATCACATCCCATGATCGTCCTCGGGATCGACCCCGGCCTCGCCAACGCCGGCTACGGTGTCGTCGCCCGCCGCGGCCGTCGCCTGGCGGCGCTCGACGGCGGCGTGATCGATACGCCCGCGGGGGCTGCCCTGGAGTCGCGCCTGGCGGACGTGCACGGGCGGGTGCTGGAGCTGATCGACGAGCACCGCCCCACCGCGATGGCCCTGGAGCAGCTGTACTTCGGCCAGAACGTGCAAACGGCCTTCGCGGTAGGGCACGCTCGCGGGGTGACCATGCTCGCCGCCGGGGAGCGGGGTGTGCCGTGCTTCTCCTACACCCCCCAACGTGTTAAGTCCTCGGTGTGTGGCAACGGCCGTGCGGACAAGGCGCAGGTGGCGCGGATGGTGCAGACGCTGCTGTCCCTGCCCGAGCTGCCCACGCCCGACCACGCCTCCGACGCGCTCGCGGTGGCGCTCTGCCACATGAACGCCGCGCCGCTCGCCGGTGCGGTAGCGGCGGCGGAGGCCGAGGTGGTGGGGGCGCGGTGACTGTGTCTTCTTTTTGGGCCCCTACCAGGTGGGTTCGGGGGCCGCGGGCATGATCGCACTGCTGCGTGGCGAGGTCGCGGTGCGACGCGCCGACCACGTGGTGATCCTCTGCGGGGGGGTTGGCCATCGCGCGGCGGTGTCGGCCGAGACTTTGCGCCACGTCCCCGCGGTTGGCGGCGAGACGATGCTGCACACCCACTTGATCGTGCGCGACGATGCGCTCGCGCTGTACGGCTTTCACTCTGAGCAGGAGCGCGACCTCTTCCTGATGCTGCTCTCCGTGCAGGCCGTCGGCCCCAAGGTTGCGCTCGCGGTGCTCTCCGCCGGCCCCCCCCGCGAGCTGGTGGCCGCGCTCGCCGCGGGTGACGCCGCGCGCCTACAGGCAGTGCCGGGGATCGGCAAGCGCACCGCGGAGCGGATCATCGTCGAGCTGCGCGAGAAGGTGGGAGTGGCCACGGATATCGATGTGGGCGCCGGAGCCGCGGATGGCGCCACGATCAAGGCTCGCCGCGTGGAGAGCCCGCGCACGCTCGCCCGCGACGGGCTGCTGGAGCTCGGCTACAGCCACGGCGAGGCCGAGGAGCTGCTGCGCGAGGCGACGGGCGCGAGCGCCGAGGAGTTGATCGCGCAGGCGCTGCGCACGGCGCGCACGGGGTGATCCGCCGATGACCCGCATCCAAACCCCCGACCTGGACGAGCACGACGAGCTTGAGGATGAGCTCGAGCGCTCGCTGCGCCCCCGCCGTCTGCATGAGTTCGTGGGCCAGCGCGCGCTGTGCGAGCAGTTGGCGGTCGCGATCGAGGCAACCGCCGCGCGCGGGGAGGCGCTCGACCATCTGCTGCTCGCCGGGCCGCCCGGCCTGGGCAAGACCTCCCTCGCACAGATCGTCGCCGGCGAGCTCGGGGCGCCGTTTGTGCAGACTGCCGGCCCGGCGCTCGAGCGAAAGGGAGACATCGCGGCGTTTCTCACCGCGCTGGAGCCGCGCTCGGTGTTCTTCGTCGATGAGATCCACCGCCTGCCGCGCACCCTGGAGGAGACCTTCTACCCGGCGATGGAGGACCGCCGCCTGCCGATCACCGTCGGCCAGGGCGCTGGGGCGCGCGTGGTGACGCTGGATCTGCCGCCCTTCACGCTGATCGGGGCGACCACCCGCACGGGCCTGCTCACCACCCCGCTGCGTGACCGCTTCGGCATCCAGGCGCGACTCGAGCCGTACACCACGGCCGAGCTCACGACGATCGTCAAGCGCTCCGCTGGGATCCTCGAGATCCCGCTGGAGGACGGCGGCGCCGAGGCGATCGCGGCGCGCAGCCGCGGCACCCCGCGGGTGGCCAACCGTCTGCTGCGCCGCGTGCGCGACTACGCCGAGGTGCGCATGGCCGGCGTCCTCAGCGCCGACGCCGCGCGCGCGGCACTGGAGTTGCTGGAGGTCGATGCTCGCGGCCTGGACCGCCTCGACCGGGAGATCCTGCGCGCGATCTGCGAGAAGTTCGCGGGCGGCCCCGTCGGCCTCGCCACGCTCGCGGTCGCCGTGGGCGAGGAGCGCGACACGATCGAGGACGTCTACGAGCCCCACCTGCTGCGCGAGGGCCTGCTCCTGCGCACCCCTCGCGGCCGCGCCGCGACACCCGCGGCATACACCCACCTCGGGCTGGAGCCGCCCGCGGAGTGGGTCGGCGCCAGGAACGCCGGCCCGCGGTCCGAGACAGCCGGCGAGCGGGCGCTCTTCTAGTTCCCCACTCGGTTGGGCGGAGCCTCGCTGCGGCTCCTTCCCTACTCTTTGCTATGAGGGTGGCGCAGCCGGCCCTCGAGCCGGCGAGCCGAGCCCCTCATTTCAAATCACCATGTCCCATCCCTTCATCTGCCCCAACTGTGGCCACCGCTCCAGCGAGCTCGACCGCAACCTCGGCTTTACCCGCCAGCCCAAGGGCTGCGCGAAGTGCGGCTTCGCCTTTCTTTTCGAACTGCTTGACGACTACTACCCCGCGCCGGACGCCGCGTTCTTCGTGTGCGACCGCGAGGGGCGGGTGATCGGCTGCGGCAAGAACTCTTTCGCGCTCACCGGCCTGGAGGAGGAAGCGGTGATCGGCCGCCCGGTCGCGCAGGCGCTCGGCCTGGAGTTCTCGGGTGGCGAGGACCCCGTCGGCACGGTGTTGGAGTGGGGGGTGCGCGCGCTCGGCAAGCCGGTGCGCGTCAGCGGCGACCGCGACCTGCCCGCCACGGCGCGTGCCGACATGTTCCCCGCCTACGACGACGAGGGCGGTCTTTTGCTCGTCCTTACTCCCGACAAGTAGTCTTTTCCAATGACCGACCGCCGCCGCAACTCTTTGGTCCTGCTGCTCGTCGCGCTGCTGCTGGCGGTGTCGGCGGTCGTGATCGCGACCAAACCGACGCGCCTCGGCCTCGACCTGAAGGGCGGGGTGTCGTTCATCTACAAGGGGATCCCCACCGCCCACGCGAAGGTCAATCCCGAATCGCTCAACCGCGCGATCAACATCATGCGCAAGCGCGTCGACCAGCTTGGCGTCGCGCAGCCGGAAATCCAGCTGTACGGCGCCAACGAAATCAACGTGTCGCTGCCCGACGTGACCAACGTCAAGCGCGCCGAAGACCAGGTCGGCAAGACCGCTCAACTGCTCTTCTACGACTGGGAGCCCAACGTGATCGGGCCCTCGGGCAAAACCGAACCGACCAACCGCGCCGCCACCTGCGGGCCCGAACCGGCCGCGGTGCGCTGCGGCCTGCCCGAGTACAAGGCGGTTCAGCTCGCCGCCAAACGCAAGCCCTACCTCTATCCCAACGCCACGACCTATCAGCATGGCTGCACCGCGGCACAGGTCAACGGTTGCATCTACGGCTCGTGGTACCTGGTCGACTCTAAGCACGAAAAGATGCTGTGCGCCGGCGGCAAGCCGATCTGCGGTCCCGCCGACACGCAGGCCGAGCTGTACGCCGATGGCTACAAACCGCCGGCCGGCGTGGTGGCGAAGGCGGTGCACGTCAATCCCGGCACCGTGCTTGTGCAGGCGCGCCCTGAAGAATTCCAGAACAAAGTTACCAAGGCCGAACCGAACAGCTTCTACGTGCTCAACGATAATCCGGTGCTCGAAGGCGGGAACATCAACAACCCGCAGCAGGGTTACCAGAGCGAAGGCGGCGGCTCGGGGCTGCCGGACGTGACCTTCGGCTTCGACTCGCACGGCAAGACGGTGTTCGAACAGGTCACCCGGGAAATCGCCAAACGCGGCGAAAACGCGCAGCTGCCGGGTGTCACCAAGGCCGAAGCGATCCAGCACTTCGCGATCGTGCTCGACGAACAGGTGATCACCGCGCCCCAGATCGACTACACGCAGTACCCCAACGGGATCGACGCCTCCAGCGGCTCGGAGATCACCGGCGGCTTCACGCTCACCTCCGCGCAGAACCTCGCCGACGAGCTGCAGTCGGGCGCGCTGCCGATCAAGCTGGAACAGATCTCCCATTCGCAGGTCTCCGCGACGCTCGGCAAAACGGCGCTCAACCAAGGTCTGCTGGCGATGGCGGTGGGGCTGCTGGTCGTGTGCATCTTCCTGCTGATCTTCTACCGCGTGCTGGGGATCATCGCGATCGCGGGTCTTGCGATCTACAGCATCTACTACTTCGCGCTGATCAAGGCGATCCCGATCGTTCTGACGCTACCCGGCATCGCCGGCCTGATCCTGACGATCGGTATCGCGGCGGACGCCAACATCGTGATCTTCGAGCGCATCAAGGAGGAGATCCGCGCTGGGCGCTCGATCCCCGCGGGCATTGCCGCCGGCTACAAACGCGGCTTCGCGGCGATCGTCGACGCCAACGTGGTGACGTTCATGACGGCCTTCATCCTGTTCGCGCTGGCGACCGCCGAAGTGCAGGGCTTCGCCTTCACGCTCGGCATCGGCACGCTGCTGTCGCTGTTTACCGCCGTGCTCGCCACGCAGGCGGCGCTCGGCGCGATGGGCCGCTCGCGGGTGATCGGCCACCCCGCGATGCTTGGGGCCGCCCGCGCCAAGCGCGCGCTGCGCTTTGACTTCATGGGGGCCTCGCGCTGGTTCTTCTCGCTGTCGGGCACGATCCTGCTGATCGGCGCCCTGGCGATCGGCGGCAAAGGGATCAACTTCGGCATCGACTTCACCTCCGGCACCCGCATCCAGACCGGCTTCACCCAGCCAATCTCCCAGGAACAGATCCGCACGGTGCTGCGCGCACACAACCTTTCCAACGCCCAGATCCAGAAGCTCACCGGCGACAAAAGCGTCGGCGGCAGCGGCTACCAGATCTCGGTCAAGCAGCTCAAGCCGGCCCAGGTGGCCGCGGTCGAGGAATCGCTGGGCAAGATCAGCCCGCTGCGCGACGTCTCCGATAACTCGATCGGGCCGACCTTCGGGCAGACAGTGGCCCGCGCGGCGGTGATCGCGATCATCGCCTCGTTGATCGTGATCTCGGCATATATCGCGCTGCGCTTCGAGTGGAAGTACGCGGTGCCCGTGCTGATCGCGCTGATGCACGACCTGTTGATCACCGCGGGGGTGTACGCGCTCACCGGCCGCGAAGTGAGTAGCGCGACGGTCGCCGCGCTGTTGACGATCCTCGGCTATTCGTTGTACGACACGATCATCGTGTTCGACCGCGTGCGCGAGAACGTGCCGCGGATGCCGCGCGCCGCGTTCTCGCAGATCGTCAACCGCTCGATGTCCGAGGTACTCACCCGTTCCCTGGCGACGAGCTTCTGCACGCTGCTGCCGGTGTTGGCGCTGCTGCTGTTCGGCGGGGAAACGCTGAAGAACTTCGCCTTCGCGCTGATGGTGGGGATCGCCTCCGGCGCCTACTCCTCGATCTTCATCGCCTCGCCGGTGCTCACCCACTGGAAGGAACGCGAGGGCTCCTACCGCAACCGCCGCGCGCGCCTGGTGCGCGACTTCGGCGCCGTGCCCCCGTATGCGACCGCGCAGGACGGCTCGCCGATCGACGTGGAGCCCGCCAAACAGCGCCGTCGCCAGCGCAAGGGCGGCCTGCTGGTCGCGGCGGAGGAGCCGGGCGAGCAGGTCTCCCAGGAGGAGTTCGAGGAGATGGTGCGGGATCTTGACATCGAGCGCGAGGATGTCAACGGTCGCCGCAGCCGTACCGGCAAGGGGCCCTCGGCCGCCACCAGCACGATGCCCGCTAGGAGACGTACCCCCAAGGTCCCGTCAACCAAAGCGCCTGCGCAGCCAACGGTGCCGCAGGAGCCGGCGGCCGATCTCACACCCGAGGATCTGGTGCTCAAGGAACAGCCCAAACGCCCGAAACGGCCGCGCAACAAACGTCATGGGAGGAGCCGCTAATGGGAATGCTCGGCTGGGTGATGATGGGCCTTGCGATCTGGCACTTCACGATCTGGCTGCCCGACCGCTTCTGGGGAGGGATCGTCGGCGCGCTGATCGGCTCGTTGATCGGCGCGGTCGTGATCAGCACGTTGATCTACAGCATCAAAGTCTCTGGCCTGGCGATCCCCGGGAAAAAGGCGACCGACATCGCGGTCGTGCTGTACGCGGTACCCGGCTCGCTGCTCGGCATGGCCGCGGTCTACCTGGAGGGCATCCGCCGCGAAGGCATTCGGGCTGCGCTCACGGCGTCTCGGTGACGGCCCTGTAGTTCCGTCCAGACTCACCCGTAAGGTGGGCTGCGATGGAGTCGAGCAGCCGCTTTGATATTCCGCCTTGCCCGCCACCGCAGGTGCGCGCGCTTGAACAGCAGTTGGGGGTGAGCGGGGCGGTCGCGCAGGTGTTGGTGCGCCGCGGCTTGGCCGACCCCGAGCGGGCGGGGGCCTTCCTGGCCGCCGACGAGGAGCACCCGCCGGCGGCGTTTGCAGGCATCGACGAGGCGCTCACGACGATCCTCGCCCACGTGCGCGCCGGCGCGCGGATCACGGTGCACGGCGACTACGACGTCGACGGGATCTGCTCCACCGCGGTGCTGGTGCGCGTCCTGCGGGCGCTGGGCGCCGACGCGGACTGGTATCTGCCCGACCGAGCGAGCGACGGGTATGGGCTGAACGCGCAAACGGTGCGTCGCCTGGCGGTGCGCGGCACGCGCCTGCTGATCACCGCCGACTGCGGGATCACCGCGGTCGAGGAGGTCGGACTCGCGCGGACGCTGGGCATGGAGGTCGTAATCAGCGACCACCACTCACCGCGCGCCGACGGCGCGCTGCCGCGGGCGCCGATCGTGCACCCTGCCGTGTGCGGCTACCCATGCCCCGACCTGTGCGCGACCGCCGTGGCGTACAAGCTGGCGCTCGGTCTGTGGGAGGCCGGGGGGCGCTCGATGCTGCCGGCCTGCGGTGGGGTGGCTCTGTATCGCCCGCACGACGACCTCGACCTCGTGGCGCTCGCGACGATCGCCGACGTGGTTGCGCTGCTGGGTGAGAACCGCGCGCTGGTGCGCCACGGCCTGCGGGCGCTGGCGGCGACCGCCAAGCCGGGCCTGCGGGCGCTACTCGCGGTGGCACGTGCGAGTGGCGGTCAAATCGACGAGCGCACAGTGGCGTTCGCGCTGGCGCCGCGGCTGAACGCGGTGGGACGGATGCACCGCGCCGACGCCGGCCTCGAGCTGATCCTCACCGAGGATCCCGCCCGCGCGCAGGAGATCGCGGCCGAGCTCGACCGCGCCAATCACGAGCGCAAGCACACCGAGACGCGCATCCTGTTCGACGCCGAGCGTCAGCTGGCGACGCTCGGCGAGCGCGCCGCGTACGTGCTTGCCGGCGAGGACTGGCATCCCGGAGTGATCGGGATCGTCGCCTCGCGCCTGGCCGAGCGCCACCACCGGCCGTTCGTGCTGGTGGCGCTCGACGGCGCGACGGGGCGGGGGTCGGGGCGCAGCATCGCGGGCTTCGACTTGCTGGAGGGGCTCAACGAGTGCGCGGGGCACCTGCTGCGCCACGGCGGCCACCGCGCGGCGGCCGGCTTGGAGATCGAGCGCGAGCGCCTGGAGGCGTTCGCCGCGGCGTTCGCCGACCACGCCGAGCGCGTGCTGAGCGCGGGGCAGCTCATGCGGAGCGAGCGCGTGGATGCAATCGTGCGCGGCGAGGAGTTGGGGATGGCGCTCGCCGAAGAGCTGCGGTCGCTGGCGCCGTTCGGCTGCGCCAACCCGGCGGTGTCGCTGCTCGTGCAGGGTGCGCGTTTCGCCGAGCGCCGGCCGATGGGTGAAGGCAGGCACGTGCGCTTCACGGTGCTTGCCGACGACTCGCGCGCTCGCGCGGTCGCGTTCGGGGCGGGCACCAGCCTGCCGGTGCGCGACGGCGTCTGCGCCGATGCCACGTTCGCGCTGGAGGTCAACGAGTGGCGCGGCGTGAGCGAGCCGCGCCTGGTGCTGCGTCATGCTCGCGCGGCTGAAGCGTTGGCCCGCGGCGAGACTGCGCCCGAGGAGGAGGAGTTGGTCCTCTTCGCCTGAGCCTGCGGCTGAGCTCGCGCGCTCGATTGGGAATTGGCCGCACCGCCGCCACCCCGAAAGGCCCTACCCTTAAAGGAATGGCGACGGACCAGACACACCCGGATCGGGAGAGCCTCCTCAAGGAGGTGGACCGACCGCCCGGGATCGGTCAGCTCAATGAGCTCGAGCGCCGCCTGCTCGGCGACCTGTTCGCGATCGTCTCCGAGCACGCCGCCGACACGACGATCCAGATCGACCGCGCGCGTGTAGAAGCGGCGTTCGTGTTTGCCTGCGAGCACCACGCCGCGCAGCGGCGCAAGTCCGGCGAGGACTTCATCGTGCACCCGGTGGGCGTCGCGCGCATCTGCGCGGGCATGCGCCTGGACACCGAGACGCTCTGCGCGGCGCTTTTGCACGACACCGTGGAGGACACCTCGGCCTCGATCGAGGAGGTACGCGAGCGCTTCGGCGCGGAGGTCGCAAATGTCGTCGACGGTGTCACCAAGCTCACCGGCATCACCTTCCATTCGCGCGATGAGGCGCAGGCGGAGAACTACCGCAAGATGATGGTGGCGATGGCCACCGACGTGCGGGTGATCCTGATCAAGCTCGCCGACCGGCTGCACAACATGCGCACGATCGACGCGATGCCCAAGCAGAAGCAGATCGACAAGGCGAAGGAGACCCTGGAGATCTACGCTCCGATCGCGCATCGGCTGGGCATCCACGCGATCAAGTGGGAGCTCGAGGATCTCGCGTTTGCGACCTTGCACCCTCGCAAGTACCAGGAGATCAAGGGGCTGGTAGCCCAGCAGCGCGAGGAGCGCGAGCGCTACGTGAGCGAGGCCGGCGAGTACCTGACGAGCGAGCTGCGCAAGCTCAGCATCGAGGCGCAGATCGCGGGGCGCGCCAAGCACTTCTATTCGATCTACGCGAAGATGACCAAGAAGGGACGCGAGTTCAACGAGATCTACGACCTCACCGCGATGCGCGTGATCGTGGACTCCGTGAAGGACTGCTACGGCGCGGTGGGGGTGATCCACTCGCTGTGGAAGCCGCTGCCGGGGCGCTTCAAGGACTTCATCGCGATGCCCAAGTTCAACATGTACCAGTCGCTGCACACCACGGTGATCGGGCCGGAGGGACGGCCGCTGGAGATCCAGATCCGCACCACGGAGATGCACGAGATGGCGGAGTTTGGGGTGGCCGCGCACTGGATGTACAAGCAGCGCGGCGAGAAGCGCGAGCGCACCGGCGCACTCGAGGACGACTCCAAGGTCAAGTGGCTGCGCTCGATGCTCGACTGGCAGCAGGACATGTCCGATCCCAAGGAGTTCATGGAGAGCCTGAAGACCGACCTGTTCGAAGACGAGGTATACGTATTCACGCCCAAGGGCGAGGTCAAGTCGCTGGCTGCGGGCGCCACGCCGCTGGACTTCGCCTATGAGGTGCACACCGAGATCGGCCACCGCTGCGTGGGGGCGCGCGTGAACGGCAAGATCGTGCCGTTGCACTACGAGCTGCGCAGCGGGGACATCGTCGAGATCCTGACGACCAAGCGCGAGCGCGGCCCCTCGCGCGACTGGTTGGCGATGGTGAAGACCACGCGTGCGCGCAACAAGATCAGAGCGTGGTTCAAAGCGGAGTCCCGCCAGGACACCGAGCACACCGGGCGCGAGCTGCTGCAGGAGCATCTCAAGCGCCAGGGGCTGCCGGCGCAGCGGATCACCGGTTCGGCGCTGCTCGCGGACGTGATCCGTGAGATGGGCTACCGCAAGGCGGACGATTTCTACATGGCGCTTGGCGGCGCGAAGGTGTCGCCGAAGATTGTCGTCAACAAGGTGATGCAGCGCCTCAAGCACGGCGAGGCGGCCGACGGCGGGGCGACCGCCGCCAGCAACCTGCTCAAGGTCGGGCGCTCCGCCCGGCGCCCGACGCGCTCCTCGGGCCAGTACGGGATCCGCGTGGAGGGCGTGGAGGACGTGATGCTGCGTCTCGCGAAGTGCTGCCGGCCGGTGCCCGGCGATGAGATCGTCGGCTACATCTCACTCGGCCGCGGCATCACGATCCACCGCGAGGACTGTCCCAACGCGACCGTGCTGCGCAAGAACCCCGAACGCTTCACCGAGGTCTACTGGGAGGGAGAGCAGTCGAGCGGGTTCGTCGTCGAAATCCAGATCGACGCGTGGGATCGCCACCGGCTGCTGGAGGACCTCTCGCGAGTCTTCTCCGAGGCGGGCGCCAACATCGTCGAAGCGCGCTGCCTCTCCAACCCGCCGATGGTCAAGAACCGCTTCGTGGTCGAGGTCGCCGACACGCACTCGCTGAAGGGGGCGATCAACCGTCTGCGCAACACCGAGTCGGTGTTCGATGCCTACCGTGTGACGCCCGGGCCGGCGGGGTAGTCGGTCAGTTTGGCTTTCGGTATAGCGATAGTATGTATAGGCGGGGCTTGGGTATTATAAAAAATCCAAAGCCCGATAGCAATTGCGCACGGCTTTGAATTTTTTGTTCAACACCCCGACCTATTGCAGCGGCTATACGGCTATACGGCCCCTCATGCGACCACGTTGAGCGCTCTGGGCATGATGGAGTAATGGGCCTCGTCGACCTCTCCCAGGTAGTCGCCGTCGACCTGTAGTGGCAGCGGGGTGCCGTTGGCGGTGCGGACGATCAGCTCGGTGGCGGGCGCGAGCGCGGTGATCTGGCGGTGGTGGGTGAGGCGTGCGCGCTTGGAGAAGGCGCGCCAGGCGATGAACGGCATGTCGAGCGGTCGGGCGCGGTGCAGCACGCAGGTGGAGAGGGTGCCAGAGTCGAGCTCTGCGTCCTCGGCGATCTCGATCGGGCGGTTGCGGAAGTAGGTGAACGGCGAGCCGTTCTGGATCACGGCGGTGACCCCCGAGTGCTCCTCCCCGGCGAGGAGAGTGGTGAGGCGCGGCGGGCGCAGCAGGTAGCGCCGAGCGAAGGTGGTGACGGCGACCCACGTGAAGAACCACGGGCCCCAGCGGGCCTTGCGCCGCGGGTTGGCGTCCACGCGCTCCACGACCGAGGCGTCGAGGCCGAGCCCCGAGGCGAAGGTGAAGCAGCGCCCGTTGACCACGCCGAGGTCGACCTTGTGGATGCGCCAGTCGTCGGCCATCGCCAGCAGGTGCTCGGTCGCCTCGATCAGCGACCCGGGGATGCCGAGCATCTTGCCGAACACGTTGGCCGAGCCGCCCGGCAGGCAGGTGAGCGGGGTGGCGGAGCCGAGCAGGCCGTTGGCGGCCTCGTTGACGGTGCCGTCCCCGCCAAACGCCACCACCACGTCGTAGCCCTCGTGGGCGGCCTCGCGGCAGAGCTCGGTCGCGTGGCCGCGGGACTCGGTGTCGCGGGCGTCCACCTCGAAGCGGCTGCGCAGTGCGTCGACGACGAGGTGGCGCAGGCTGTCGGAGACCGTCGAGGCATAGGGGTTGACGACGATCAGCATGCGCTTCTTCGGCAGGGACTCCTCGAGGTCGAAGGCGTCCTCGCCCTGCTGTGCGTCTGGCATCATGGTGCTCATCGATCTGCGTACACCGCGCGCGCAAGAGCGTTACCGAGATGATCGAAGAGCGAGGGGCCCGGCTCGGCGGCCTCTGGCCGCCTGCGCCACCCTCTTGGTGCGCGTCCGTCGCGCGTTCGATATACTGCCTACAGCAGTACACATCAAGAGGGGTGGAGGGACTGGCCCGACGAAGCCCCGGCAACCACCGCGTCCCAACGCGGAAGGTGCCAATTCCAGACAGATGTGTGGCGGGCTTTCACGTTTTTCGCCACACGGGACAACGGCGAAGAGACGATGAGGGAGGCCCCAGATGGCTGCCAGCAACCTGAAGTGTCGAGAGTGCAAGGCGGAGTATCCGCTAGAGGCGCTGTACGTGTGCGAGCGGTGCTTCGGCCCGCTGGAGGTCGCCTACGACCACAGCCGCCTGACCGACGGCGGCGTGGGCGAGCTGCGCCGCCGCATCCAGGGAGGGCCGCAGAATATATGGCGCTACGCCGACTTCCTGCCGACTACGTCCTATGGCCGCGGTGCCCCAGACGGCCCGTCGGGGGGTACCGGGGGCGGGGGCTCGCTGCGCACGGGGCTGCCAGCGGGTTGCACCCCGCTGATCCGCGCCGATCGCCTCGCGCAGCGGTTGGGACTGGGGGAGGTGTGGGTCAAGAACGATGCCGCCAACCCCACGCACTCCTTCAAGGACCGCGTGGTCTCGGTTGCGGTGGCGCGCGCACGGGAGCTGGGCTACCAGACGATCGCGTGCGCCTCCACTGGCAACCTTGCCAACTCCGTGGCCGCCCACGGGGCGGCGCTGGGCCTGGAGTCCTATGTGTTCATCCCCGCCGACCTGGAGGAGCAGAAGGTGCTCGCCACGGGCGTCTACGGCACCCGCCTGGTTGCCGTCAAAGGCAACTACGACGACGTCAACCGTCTCTGCACCGAGCTCTCGGCTGAGCGCGAGTGGGCGTTCGTGAACATCAACCTGCGCCCCTACTACGCGGAGGGCTCGAAGACGCTGGCGTACGAGATCGCCGAGCAGCTGGGCTTTGAGCTGCCCGATCGCTGCGTTGTGCCGATCGCCTCGGGGTCGCTGTTCACGAAGATCGCCAAAGGCTTCGCCGAGTGGCGCGAGCTCGGCCTGGTGAGTGGCGAGCTGCCGCGGATGAGCGGCGCGCAGGCCGAGGGCTGCGCGCCGGTGGCGAGTGCATACGCGGCCGGCCACGACGTGTGCCGACCGGTGAAGCCCAACACGATCGCCAAGTCGCTGGCGATCGGCAACCCGGCGGACGGCCCCTACGCGCTGGAGGAGGCTCGCCGCAGCGGCGGCTCGATCGACGCGGTGAGCGATGAGGAGATTCGAGAGGGCATCGAACTGTTGGCTCAGACCACCGGCGTTTTCACCGAGACCGCCGGCGGGGTTACCACTGCGGTCCTGAGGAAGCTTGCCGAGCGCGGGGAGATCGATCCCTCCGAGCGGGTCGTGCTGGTGATCACCGGCGAGGGCCTGAAGACACTCGACGCGGTGCGGGGCCGGTTCGACACCCACGCGATCGCCCCCAGCGTAGAGGAGTTCGAGACCAAGGTGGAGTCCCGCTTCCAGACGACCGCAAGGGACGTGGCGCTGGCGGGCGGTGGCGGAAGGGGCTGAGGCGATGGCCGTGACCGTGAAGATCCCCACCCAGCTGCGTACCGCCGCCGAAGGCGCAAGCGAGGCCCAGCTCGAAGGTGCAACCGTGCAGGAGGTGCTGGACAGCCTGTTCGAGCGCTTCGGCGAGCTGCGCAGCCGAATCTCCGACGAGGACGGCGGCCTGCGCCGCTTCGTGAACGTCTACCTGAGCGGTGAGGACATCCGCTTCCTCAATGGACTCCAGACGCCTGTTACGGATGGCGCAGAACTGACGATCCTCCCAGCAGTAGCCGGGGGCTGACCCAACCTGAGAGTGCCGCGCGCAAGTGGCAGCGGTCAGCGCGCCCGCGTGACGTGGTGAGCGGCAGGGGCCGTAGGCAGCGAAGATCCACTAACCCCGATCGTCGACACCAACCCAGCGGCGCACATAGCCCCGACCGTGAGCGCACGCATCCGACGAGGCGTGAGCCACCCTAGATGGTGAGTCTGCAGCCAGGTCCGAAATCCGCTCGCGGCCGAAGCGGCAGCCATCGCGCAACCAACGCACATGCCTAAAGCATAGAGTCGCGCATCGTCGTACGCGCCGGCTGCGCATCGCCAACCTCAACGCGGCTCTCAAGCCGCCTGCGAAGCTCGGCACCGCGTCCGGCAGAGACCGCCCGAGCAGCCCGCTGATCGCTCAGCGGGAGTCCATGCACACGGGCAAAATCAAGCAACTCCTGCCGCTCCACGGCCTCGCGAGCAGAACGCCGGAACAACCACCAGAAAAGGCCGATCGTAAAGAGGCTGACCTCAACCATCATTACCGCCCCAGCAAGGTTCTGGTCGGCCAGAGGCGAGAGGTGGTGCCGAGAGTCGCCCTGCAGGTAAAAGGGATAGAAGACGGCGTCAGACCAAAGAAAGATGTTGCCAAGCGCGGCAGCAGTGAGGCCCACGGCGCCGATGTAGAGAAGCTTGCCGAGGCTGCCAAACCAGCCGGGCATCGGCAGTGGCCCAAACAGGCACATCCACAGGTTGATCCCAAGAACGAGGAACATCACGTGCTGGAGCAGGTTGAGTCCAACGTGTTCCACGGCGCCCTGGTAGGGCCCGGGCAGATGCCACAAGTAGAGGTCGATAGCCCACAGTGGAAACGCGATCAGCGGATTGGCGAGCACACGAAGCCGGTCGAAGAGACCGACCGATCGTCGATCAGATGCAATCGGCTGATCGGCCGACAAGATCGGGGCCAGCAGTGGCCCGGTGAGCCCGAGCACAATCAAAAGCGGTGCGATGTCCGCGATCAAAAGGCTCTCGATCATGTGCACGAACAGCAGTTCCTCGCCGGCCTTCGCCACCCCAATCAGGGCGAGGGCGAACACGAGGCAGCCCGCGTAGAAGCACCCCTGGCGCCAGCCGGGCACGGGTTGGCCGCCACCGATCGAGGATCGGCCAAGAGTGCGCACGCGCGAGGCGTAGAGCAGGCAGAGCAGCGCAGTCGGCACCAGCTGGATGACGTCCTCCAGCTCAATCAATCCAGGTCCTCCGCTCCACATCAGCGAGCCGCCAGCTGTAGAGCACCGCGGCCACCGAGGTGGCGAGATTGAGACTGGAGACGCCGTCGCGCATCGGCAGGCGCACGCGCGCGTCGGCGCGGTCGAGCAGCTCCCGGGAGAGCCCCTGACGCTCGGCTCCGAAGGCCAGAATGGCCCGCGCGGGCAGCTCGCCGGGGCGCAGCGGCTCGCCATCGGGGTCGAGCGCGATCAGTGGGCGGCGCCGGCCAGGACCGCCAGGGGGGGTGGTCTGCGCAGGGGGCGACCCGGGGCCGACCAGCTCGAGCGCATCCTCGCCCAGCCGAGCGACGGGCAGCGCGAAGTGCAGACCGGCGCTGCCCCGCAGGGCCGCGGGGTCCCAGGGGTCGTGGATGCCTGTCGTGAGCATCCCGGTGGCATCGGCCGCGGCCGTTACGCGTACGCAGGCGCCGATGTTGCCAAGGTCACTGGGAGCCTCCAGCAGCACGATCGGCGCGAGTCGCGCCTCGGCGAGGAGTGCGTCGGCATCGGTGGACGGGCGTCGCGCGATCGCGATCACCCCGGTCGAGGGCGCCAGCGGCGCGAGCGTCGCGAACACCTCGGCGGGCACTGTCAGGGCGTCAGCGAGGATCCGCTCGCGCACGTCGGGCGCCAGCGCGTCGGCCAGCGCACCGAGCCGCGCGGGGGACACGACAGCGGTGTGCAGCACCTGTGCGCCGAAGCGCAGCGCGTGCTTGAGCGCGTGCAACCCCTCGAGCACCGCCAGTTCAGGGTCGCGGCGGGCATCGCGGAAAAGCCTTTTCAGGTTGGTCGCAGGGCCATCGGGCGCCCGCCCCGTCGGGTTAACGATCTCTCTTGACACAGCCCCTTAGTCTGCCAGGGCCGAGGTCCCCGGGAGGGACGATCCGCCTCACGATGACGCTAGCGCCGACGGCTGGCGGCGCACCAGCTGGCGCTGCTTGAGATCGAGTTCCCACGCACGCCGACATTGGTGGCTTGACCACCTTCTATGGACGAGCCTTGCTCGTTCGAGCAATCAGCCGGCGCAGACGCTCCAGTTGCTGATCGAGCGCCTCGCGATCAGACTCCTGCGACTTGCCTACCGCCGGGAGTGTGCCGAGCAATGGTCCGTCCTCAGGCACCTCCCAGCGCTCGCGATATTCGGCAATCAGCTGTGCGCCGTGATCCCATAGACCACGTGTGCGGCGTCGTCCGGGTCGGAGGCCGAGCACCTGCTCGACACGCGGGTCGGGCGTCACCTCTGTAGGCAACAATGCGACTGGGCCACGCACATCGCTCGCTTGCAAGGCACCGCTCGCGAGTAGCTCGGCACGGATGAGGGGTAGGGCATCGATGTCCTTCTCGCGGCCGGCATCCTCCTTGGCGAGCAACAAGTGCGATGCGCTGCCCACTTGAACGTCGAGACCGGGCTCGAGCTCGACCTTGGTTGCCTCGCGTATCCAGGCGTCGTAGTCGCCGACGCCGTCGGTCCAGCGCATCACCTCGATCTGGCCGAGGTCAGTGCTGTATGCGACGCCGCGCTCGCCCGCGAGGTATGGCTGCGCCTGGAGTACCTCGAGCGCTTGATCCAGTCGAAGCGTGTTGAGATCATCGACCGCGATCGTGATGTCCACATCGCGAGTCGCGCCCGAGAAGCCGCGCAGCTGCAGCGCCACGCCACCCACTAGCACGAATTGTACCTTGGCGCCCACCAGGGTTCGCAGTAGTTCGCGATGACGATCCTCGATCTCGATCAAACCGATGCCAGGTGTTCCCTGCGCGCCTTACGTGATGAGTAACGTCCGGATGCCAACACAGCACGCAGTCCGGCACGGTACAAGAGGTCCTCGGGCCACGGCGAGTGCTCGACCACGTCGAGCAGATCCTCAACCAAGGCGACGCGAACACGACCGGCATCCTCCCGGTTGCGCAGTACGGGGTGGGCGCGATCGCGTAGTGCAGCTAGGTCGTCGATCCCAGTGGCCTGGGAGCGGACCGTGAGCAGGCCTCGTCCGGCTCGCCAGCGCTCGCGGCGCTCGCAGTTGTACGGTGCTTCCTCGACGCCATCAGGCCAGGCATCGGCGCGCCACAACCACTTGGTCAGTTCCTCCCGCTGCTCTGCGGGCACGAGCAAGTCCACTCGGCCCGACCCCGGACGCTCGGGAGCGCCGCTGAGAGCAGCTGCCACCGGTCCTACCACGACCGCCAGATCACCCGTCTGGTGGATCGCGCGCAGCGCGTCACGACAACCGGGCCAACGACTCCCGAGAAGCACCTTCAGCCGCTCGGTAGGCGACACGATATCGAGCTGTTCATTTACCAGCTCAACGAGCTTCGATTCGGGCAGCACGATCCGGATATCTAGCCTGGCGCCAGCTGCCGCGACCACCTTCTCCAGGTCCTCCAAGCTTGGGCGCTGAGCGCCCGTCTCCCATCGTGAGAGCGTCTCGCGCGCCATACCAGCCCGCCGCGCGAGCTCACCATGGGGCAAGCCCAGATCACGCAACATCGCGATGATCTCCGCTGAGCGCATCGGCACATTGTAACATTGATTGTGATCTATCCATCACACCCCGGCAAGGTCTGTACACATCATCGCCGGACAGGCGTGAGCGACCGGGCGTGTTTCGTTGATGTAGAGGGTCAGGAACCCCGGCCTTGGCGGACCAGCCCGACGGTATCCCGGGTGGCGGTCGCCCCGAGCATCGGCGTGGAATCGATGATCTGCTCAGCGGTTCCATCGAGCATCCCGAGCTCCTCGGCCAGCCGCAACGTGTTCTCCCTCATCGCACAAATCCGATCACCGTGCTCGGCCAACAACCCGGTTTACAGGCGATTCCGAGGGGTTTGGGCGTATGCGCCCATTCCGATGGGGCGACTTCCCCTCATCGTGGTGAGGCAACAGGTCGCACGACCGTCCTTTGCCGCCAGCCGTTCGCCGTGACGGCAGGCGCCGTATCGGTCGGGTCGCGCTTGCGCATCGAAGCGTTGAGCGGCACCACATTTGGCGTCGATAACGCGACTACCATGAAGCGCGTATGAGCAGCCACATCAGCCCAGGAGCACGCGAGCGGATTCGTGTGGACTTCTACCGCGCGCATCGTGGGCAGGCCGGCTTTTCCTCGGTTTCCGTGCGGCGCAACCTTGAGCGGCGAGACGCCTGGTTCCTCGATGTCGGAGCGACCGGGCCGGTCGATGTTCCGTCCAGATATCGCGGGCTCACGGTGCGAGTCAAACAAGCGCACGGCGCGATCAACGCCGTGGTCCGCCTCCACCAAGTCGTCTGAAGCTGGCGCCGCGGCCTCCATTGCCGTTCGACCTCCAAGATTGGCTTGCCCGCCTGTAGCCGGCGGGGCAAGCTCTCCTCCAGGGTTTTCGTCGGGTCGGGTGGGTATCATCGACTTGTGCTTACGGTTGCTAAGGCGGCACAACGGGTGGGCCGGAGTCCTGGGACGGTCCGTCGGTGGATACGCGAGGGCCGGCTGCAGGCTGAGACGGTAGGTGGGCAGCACCTGATCGATCCAGGCGCCGTCGATGAGGTGCGGGACGAGATGTATCCGATGCTGTCCCTGCCGCCCGAGTGGCAGAAGCTGGAGGATGGGACGCCGGCACCGAATTGGGTCGCGGCTGTCGCATTGTCGCGGCTCGGGCGTTGAAGCTCGTGTCGTCCGAGGAGGCCCTGCGCGCGCTGCATGAGGTCGATCCGGAGGCCGAGCCAGGGGAGCAGATCGAGTTTTTGGTCCAGATCTCGGAGACTGAGCGAATCCAGGACCCAAAGACTGGCGTGTTCACACACAGGCCGGGGTGCCGCGAGTTCGAGTGGCGTGGGACCGCCTCAAGCAGGGATGCGGCGCACGAGGCAGCCATGGCCGCGTTCCAAGTGCACTACGGCGATCGCCCCGTCTACTACCGTTCCCTCACGCAACCCTGAGCGACGGGCGCGGTATGGGCGCCTCGGTCTGGCCAGCCGCCCGTGGTTTTGTCAGCGCACACCGCCGGGTACGTGGACCACGACCGACGGGGCGCTGTCCGCCTGGGCCGTCGGGATCAAGTGGTACTGCACGACGTAGCCGAGGCTCTCCGCGTAGCGATCGACGGTCGATATCTTCGCGTCAGCCGCGGTGGTCTCCAAGCGCGCGACGAAGGACTGCGAGGTCTCCATCGCCGCGGCGACAGCGGTCTGCGAGCGCCGCTGCTCCTCGCGCTGGGCGGCCAGGGCACGCAGCAGCTCGCGGCGCCGGCGAGCCGCGTCCAGCAACCGCGGAAACTCGAGGTTGCGCGCTGTGCGCTTGTCGATCATCTTGTCCAGGAAATCGCGCTCGGGCATGACCTTGCCTGCTTTCTGATTGGCAGCGATACCTACAGCGGTATCTCTTTCTGGATATAGGCTAGCACGTCTCGCCCGTGCAGCGGACGCCCGCCGCGCGCGATGCGCTTCTGATCCCCCCGCCGCCGCCAATCCGCCAGACGCCGCTTAGCCAGGTCAATCGTTGACCGAGGTGAACCGCCCCGGGATTGTGGGCCTAGTTCGGCAAACCGACTCCACCAAAACAGGGGCAGATCACCTTTGATTCTTCAGTGTGCATTAGGGATTCAGGGTCTCGTCCCTTAGCACGGATATCGCGGGATTGGTGGCGATTCGGCGGAGTTTGGGCAGCGAACGGGGGCTGCTGCCCAAACGATCGGGCCAACCAGGCCCAGCCATCACCTCCGGGGCGGGCCTTGGGTGACGCGACCTTGCAGACGGTATGCGCAGAAGGCAATCCTATGCCCGCAGGGCACCACACGGGTCCGTCGAGACGCCCCTGGCGGCGCGTAGGATGCCGGCGTGAGCACGGTGGTTGATCCCCTCGGCCGAACGGTCCACCTGACTGCTGAGCGGTGGGAGCACATCATCGACGGCCACCCCTACATGGCGCCACACCGCGCGGAGGTACTGCGAGCCGTCCACGAGCCCACGGAGCGGATCGCGCAGCCACGCCCACGGCAAGACTGGTTCTACCTGGAGGGCGCAGGCCCCAGTCGGTGGCTCAAGGTCGTAGTAGCCTTTGACGAGGAGTCCGTTGGGAGCATCCGTACTGCGTTCCCAAGGAGAAGCAAACCATGAGCGTCCAGATCGGCCCATACACCTTTGATCGCGTCCGGTATGACCGCGACGCGGACGTGCTGTACCTTGCCCACGGCGATCCCGCGCGCGCGGTCGATTTCGACGAGACGCCGGAAGGCCACGCCGTCAGCTACGACGCCAAGGGCGAGCTGATCGGCTTGACGCTGATCGACGTGAGCCGCCTCCTAGAGAAGGCAAAGGGCGAGAAGGTGCTGATCGAGCTTCCGGCGACAGCGGACTCCGCCGAGCTTCAGCTCGCTGTGGCCTGACGATGCGTGCGCTGTGCCGGTATGGGCACCGTAGGAGAGCGCCTATGAATCACGACAAGGCCCACGCGATTAGCTGCTCGAACCAGCCTGGCGAGATGATCAGAACGTAGTCGGGCGATCCGCCAGCACGCACGCTCAATTCTCCGGGCTCGCAGTTCTCCTGGAAGCGGAGATCGACCGGCAGTCCGCCGTCATGGACAAGCTCGCAGCGCATCCACTTGTAGAAGATGCGCTCAAGCGAACGAAGCTCGCCCCGAAACTCGACTGAGATGCGCGGGCGAAAGCGAGACTCAATGAACCACTCGAAGGAATCACGATCACCGATCGGGCGGGGATGCTCCTGTCGGGCACGAGCAGCGACCGCAACGAGCGCCATTAGAAAGGCTCCCTCCTGCCGCCCGGCCTCCCAGAGTAGCTTCGCATCCTTGACTCGTTCCCAAAGGTTGTCCACACTGTGAGCGTAGAGGGCTGGTAGACGCACGACCCCCCGCTGTTCTCATACGGGCAGGCCAACGTCTCGCGGTACGCCCGACAAGGAGGCGAAGCCGACGCCTCCGGTGCATGTAGCGGCGGCCACCCGGCCGCGACAACTCCGTCCGCGATACCGGCGCAGATCATCTGGGCAGCGATCCGTGATGGGGACTGATGTTGTGGACCTCGCGGGCGTATGGGCGATGACAACTTCCGCTCTCTCGTGCTCCGCGCGGCTGTCAAGCGTGCGAACGAGAACATGGAGCGCGTGGATCTGCTTCCGCTCCCTACCGCCGGTCGATGCGCCGCGGTGAGGACGAGAAGGCGCAGATGCGGGCGCTGGTCGAGGGCGGCGTTTGGGCGAACGGGGTGCCGTAGGGCCTTCGGAGGCTGTCGAGCGGAAAGCCGCCCTAAAAAGCAAATCCCGCACGGTCACACGGGATCCAGCGACGCGCCCGGCAAGATTCGAACTTGCGACCTCTCGCTCCGGAGGCGAGCGCTCTATCCACTGAGCTACGGGCGCTAGACGCCTCAATCAATAGCAGAGGGGCCCCGAGTGCGCGGGGCCCCTCTGAGGCGCTTGGACGGGGTGGCTTACGGCAGGGGCCGCAGTGCTGGCTGCAGCAGGACCTTGCCGATCCATGCCAGCGCTGCCGGGTCGAGGATCGTGATCACCGGTTTTCTGGTGATCGAGGGCAGCCAGATCATTGCGGTTATGCAAATCGCCAGGATCAGGCTGGAAAGTTCCGGCTGGGCCGGGACGAAGAAGTTGATGGATATCACCATCTAGCCTCCATAGGGCGGGTGGCCGGGAGCGTTGCAGCTCCCGGCTCCCACAGATCTGGGCGTGACAGTCTCCCGTCACCCAGCTCTTCTCACCAGCCGTGTCAGGGCGTTGGGACCCATTGCCAGTGGGCGAACAGGCCGGGCTCTCGTTTCAAGAGTCTGGCCCACCACTGCTTGAACCGCTTGTAGGTCCGCAGCCGCTTGTACTTCTTCCCTGCCCAGCGCCTCAGGTAGACGTTGACGCGCCGCAGGAGGGGATAGAGCACTGACCGGTAGTACCGGCCGTAGTAGCTCATCCACCCGGCCACGATGGGGTTCAGCCACCTGGCCAGATCGTCGAGCGGCAGGTTGATGTGCCGGTGTATCCGCAACTGGCGGAGCCGAGCACTCTTGGCCTTCAGCGCCTCGGGGCTGATCGCCGGCAGGAACGACGTGAACCTCACGCCGTCCTTGCGTCGCGCCTCCCGTGGCCGGAAGGCGAACCCCAGGAACGTGAAGGAGGTGTGCTCGTGGCGCCCGCGACGGTTATCGTCCTTGCAATAGACGATCCTCGTCTTCTGCGGGTGCAGCCTCAAGCCCACCTCTTCCATCCGCGCGGCGATCCTGGCAAGCACCTCCTCGGCCTGCCGCCGTGACTTGCAGTGCACGATGGCATCGTCGGAGTAGCGCTCAAATGGGCAGTCCGGGTATTCCCGGGCCATCCAGGCATCGAACGCAAAGTGCATGAACAGGTTCACCAGGACCGGCGAAACTGCCGACCCTTGCGGAGTTCCCTTCTGGCACTGCACAAGGGTACCGTCGGGCTGCTGTGACGGGGCGGCAAGCCACCGCTTCACATAGAGCAGCACCCAGCGAGCGTCGGTGACCACTTCCACCGCCTTGACGATGAGTTCCCACGGCGCCTCATCGAAGAACTTCTGGACATCAAGATCGATGACCCAGTCGTACTTCCAGCACCGCCGCCGGCACACCCCGACCGCTTCCAAGGCCGACTTGCCCGGCCGGTAACCATAAGAGTCAGGGTGGAACCTCGGCTCCACCAACGGCTCCAGAAACATGGCTGCCGCCGTCATCGCGACCCTATCTGAGATCGTGGACACGCCCAGCACTCGGACCCCGCCGCCATGCAGCTTGGGGATCTCCACCGCCCGCACCGAAGGCGGAAAGTAGGACCCCGAGCTCATCCGATTCCAGATCCGATAGAGGTTGTTCTTCAGATCAGACTCGAACTCGTCCAGGGTCTGCCCATCCACTCCCGGGGCACCCTTGTTGGCCTTGACCTGCCGCCACGCCTCCCAGACCAACTGCTTGGGAATCGCAAACGACTTGTCCTTGGGCTTTGGCATGTTCATCCTCGCTTCCTCCCAGGGCTCACACCCCGGTTGACCGAAATGGACATTCCAGGTGAGCCGGCCCCTTCGCTCCACCCCCACCCCAGCGAGCAGGAACTTCACAGCTACTACGGACCGGTCCGCCAGCGAGCGCCGCGTCGGTACTCAATGCCTTCGGTTGCTGCCTCGGCACGCTCCCTTTCGCGACCCTTGGAGACCTGCGGTCCCGGGACGCCGTATCGACGCTCGCCTTCTCACGTTCCGTGCAAGAGCCGCAGACCAGGCTCACACCGCCTCTACGCCGGACACCACCTGGCCAGGAACACGGGCACCCGCCAGACTCATCCCGAGGGAAAAGCAAGGACCCCCGGTTTTGATGCCATCAAAACTAATCACGACGCCTCAACAGCGACGCCCGACCAGACCACCGGCCCGACCAGACGCTTCTGGAACGTCTTCCTGGTCCCCACCTGACGCGATCAGGTCGCGCCTTCTCCCCGATCGCTCACCACGACGGTCTTCAGCCAACGCAGCACCAGGGTGGTTTAGCGCCCGCCCCCGCAAGGCCGACACTGGAGGGCCAACAAGCCTCCATCTCTCGCACAGCACCGCCTATGAAAGATGTCTTCTACATGACTTCCTCCTCAACGTTCGTGACGCACTGCTTTGTTAGGTTCGCTCATCTTGTCGGGGTGGGTTGTTGAGGGTGAGCCGGTCGAGTTCGACGGGCTGGGAGCAGGTTTGGCAGCGACCGGTCCAGCACTTGAACAGCGGCTGGAGCAGGAGGATTGCCTGAGGGAGGGTCAGGCCGGCCGCGGGTGATTTGGGTACTGCCGCTCCAGGGTCAGGAATCCGTGAGCGGCGGTCACCAGCGCGGTGTGGTGATACCACCCGAGCCATGAGCGGCCCTCGTAGTGGTCGAGGCCGAGCTCGCCCTTGAGTTGTTTGTAGTCGAGCTCGATCTTCCAGCGCATCCTGGCGAGCCGCGCGAGCCGCTCGAGCGGGGTGTCGGCGGGGAGGTTTGAGATCCAGTAGTCGGTCGGTCCGTCCTCGCCCTCGGGCCATTCGGCGATCAGCCACTCTTCGCGCGGGGGACCCTCGGCGCCCTCGCGCCATCCGCTGCGGTGCTGATCGTCGCGCCAGCCATGAGCGGCGTGAACGCGCGCGAAGATGAACCTGGAGGAGACCGGTTCGCCGTCGGGTCCGTCGCGGAAGGCGACCGTCTGGGCGGTGTCTGCTCCGAGCCCGCCGATCAGATCGCCGATTGGTTCGGGCTTGCGGTCCGGCCGCGGCCTGAACGGCACCCGACCGTCGTTGCCCTTTGGGGTTGGCACCGCGAAGGCGGTGCCGTGCTCGAACACCTTCGTGGTCGGTCCAACCGACAGCACGTACTCGCACCCGGCCTGATCGAGACGGTCTCGCAGCCTGGTGTTCTCACCGTACGCGTGATCCCCGAGCACCGGCGCCTTCGGCACATCCCAGCTGGCGGCGCGCTGGACCAGCTCGACCCCGAGCTCCGGCTTGGTCTTGAACATAACCTCATCCGGGATCTTTGCCTTGCGCCGCCGCTCCGCGTTCTCGCACCAGTCCTCCGGTAGATACAGCGCCCACCCCAAAGGAACCGTCCCCCGTCTTCCGACCGCGTGGACCGACACGCCGATCTGACAGTTCCCCGTCTTCCCCAACGTCCCCGAGTACTGATGCTTGACCCCCGGCGAGTCCTTCCCGTCCTTCGGAAACCCAGTGTCGTCCAACACCCACGCCTCAACACCAATCCGGGGCGCGACCCGCTCAGCGACCGCACGCACAACCAGCCCAGGATCCCATGGACTGTCCGCCAGAAACTGCTGCAAGCTCTGATAGTCAGCGTCCCCGCCGAGGCGATGAACCATCGGCTCAAGCGACTTGCGGGCCCCCTGCTCGATCAACCCACGCAGATACACCCCGCCGTTGAGCACCTGCACCGACCGGTTCATCGCCGGCGCCAGCACCTCAACCCCGAACGCCTCCAGCCGATCCACCACGACCGACGGCGCATCGACCCTTCCGCTCACACCCGAACTCGCTTCGCTCACCGCGACCATCATCGCTCCTCACGTCGACAACCAAACGCGAGAAGGATTCGCCGCAACCCAAGCAAACTCCTACAACAAAACTAACAAAGCAGTGCGTCACGAACGTTGAGGAGGAAGTCATGTAGAAGACATCTTTCATAGGCGGTGCTGTGCGAGAGATGGAGGCTTGTTGGCCCTCCAGTGTCGGCCTTGCGGGGGCGGGCGCTAAACCACCCTGGTGCTGCGTTGGCTGAAGACCGTCGTGGTGAGCGATCGGGGAGAAGGCGCGACCTGATCGCGTCAGGTGGGGACCAGGAAGACGTTCCAGAAGCGTCTGGTCGGGCCGGTGGTCTGGTCGGGCGTCGCTGTTGAGGCGTCGTGATTAGTTTTGATGGCATCAAAACCGGGGGTCCTTGCTTTTCCCTCGGGATGAGTCTGGCGGGTGCCCGTGTTCCTGGCCAGGTGGTGTCCGGCGTAGAGGCGGTGTGAGCCTGGTCTGCGGCTCTTGCACGGAACGTGAGAAGGCGAGCGTCGATACGGCGTCCCGGGACCGCAGGTCTCCAAGGGTCGCGAAAGGGAGCGTGCCGAGGCAGCAACCGAAGGCATTGAGTACCGACGCGGCGCTCGCTGGCGGACCGGTCCGTAGTAGCTGTGAAGTTCCTGCTCGCTGGGGTGGGGGTGGAGCGAAGGGGCCGGCTCACCTGGAATGTCCATTTCGGTCAACCGGGGTGTGAGCCCTGGGAGGAAGCGAGGATGAACATGCCAAAGCCCAAGGACAAGTCGTTTGCGATTCCCAAGCAGTTGGTCTGGGAGGCGTGGCGGCAGGTCAAGGCCAACAAGGGTGCCCCGGGAGTGGATGGGCAGACCCTGGACGAGTTCGAGTCTGATCTGAAGAACAACCTCTATCGGATCTGGAATCGGATGAGCTCGGGGTCCTACTTTCCGCCTTCGGTGCGGGCGGTGGAGATCCCCAAGCTGCATGGCGGCGGGGTCCGAGTGCTGGGCGTGCCCACGATCTCAGATAGGGTCGCGATGACGGCGGCAGCCATGTTTCTGGAGCCGTTGGTGGAGCCGAGGTTCCACCCTGACTCTTATGGTTACCGGCCGGGCAAGTCGGCCTTGGAAGCGGTCGGGGTGTGCCGGCGGCGGTGCTGGAAGTACGACTGGGTCATCGATCTTGATGTCCAGAAGTTCTTCGATGAGGCGCCGTGGGAACTCATCGTCAAGGCGGTGGAAGTGGTCACCGACGCTCGCTGGGTGCTGCTCTATGTGAAGCGGTGGCTTGCCGCCCCGTCACAGCAGCCCGACGGTACCCTTGTGCAGTGCCAGAAGGGAACTCCGCAAGGGTCGGCAGTTTCGCCGGTCCTGGTGAACCTGTTCATGCACTTTGCGTTCGATGCCTGGATGGCCCGGGAATACCCGGACTGCCCATTTGAGCGCTACTCCGACGATGCCATCGTGCACTGCAAGTCACGGCGGCAGGCCGAGGAGGTGCTTGCCAGGATCGCCGCGCGGATGGAAGAGGTGGGCTTGAGGCTGCACCCGCAGAAGACGAGGATCGTCTATTGCAAGGACGATAACCGTCGCGGGCGCCACGAGCACACCTCCTTCACGTTCCTGGGGTTCGCCTTCCGGCCACGGGAGGCGCGACGCAAGGACGGCGTGAGGTTCACGTCGTTCCTGCCGGCGATCAGCCCCGAGGCGCTGAAGGCCAAGAGTGCTCGGCTCCGCCAGTTGCGGATACACCGGCACATCAACCTGCCGCTCGACGATCTGGCCAGGTGGCTGAACCCCATCGTGGCCGGGTGGATGAGCTACTACGGCCGGTACTACCGGTCAGTGCTCTATCCCCTCCTGCGGCGCGTCAACGTCTACCTGAGGCGCTGGGCAGGGAAGAAGTACAAGCGGCTGCGGACCTACAAGCGGTTCAAGCAGTGGTGGGCCAGACTCTTGAAACGAGAGCCCGGCCTGTTCGCCCACTGGCAATGGGTCCCAACGCCCTGACACGGCTGGTGAGAAGAGCTGGGTGACGGGAGACTGTCACGCCCAGATCTGTGGGAGCCGGGAGCTGCAACGCTCCCGGCCACCCGCCCTACTCCAATCTTGTGGTGGGATGCGCCGGGGCGCCTAATCGCGGAGACGGACGCGCTTGCGTGCCTCGTCTGATGCCGGAGGGGACGGGTATGCGCCGCCCCGCGTCGTCGTTGCGGTGCATGTCTCGCCGGGGGGCGCAGAACATGCGTCTCGGATGGCGGCAAGGGCGGTTTTGTGCTGCCGCCCTGTCGTTGCCGCCAAGCGTGCTTCGCCGGATGGCGAATGGGGTGGCTCGATGCCGCCGCGGCTCGCGGAGCCTCCGCGAGCGTCTTGTGCCGGGCGGGCCGCGGATCTCCAGGGAGTGCTCCCCGGTCGCGAGAACCGGCGGTCCATTACCTGCCGGGTGGGGCCCGGCAGCGCAGATGGTCGAGGCGAATAGCCGCGTCTCCTTTCGGTTGTGGCTCTCTCAGCCGAAGCCGCCGGCGTGAGCGTGGCGCCCATCGACTGTGCGGGATGCGAAAGCCCTTTCATCCTGCAAAACGATACATACGGAGGCGGCTGATACCGGTGGGGGATACGCTGGCAACACGCTATTTGCGGAGATTCGTCGGCCCTCACCGACTCTCGGGATGCACAGTCGGCGGGCCGCGGCGCCATCCGCTCGGCTCCCGCGACCGCTCGTTCCGCCCCGCGCCACCCTCCCGTCGCCGCGCAACGCTACCGTTGCGAACATGGATCTTTCGCTGTTCTTCGCGGGGACCGGGGGCTCGGTGCCGAGCGCTCGCCGGGGGCTGCCCGCGGTGCTGGTGCGCCGCGGGGGCGAGCGGCTGCTGTTCGACTGCGGCGAGGGCACGCAGCGCCAGCTGCTGCGCTCGGTGGGGCTGGCGGACCTGGAGTGCGTGTTCATCACCCACTTCCACGCCGACCACTGGTTGGGGCTGCCGGGGATGTTGAAGTCCTTCGGGCTGCGCGACCGCGAGCAGCCGCTGACCGTGTATGGGCCGGTGGGGCTCAAGCAGTTGATGGCGGACACCCGCTTCATCTACGGTCGGCGGTTGCCGTATGAGCTGAGCGTGGTGGAGCTGGCGCCGGCGGAGGCGGTCGAGCGCGAGGGCTACCGGGTGGCGGCGGTGCCGGTCAACCACACCCGCGCCGGCGCGGTCGGGTACGTGATCGTCGAGGACGCTCGCCCCGGCGAACTGGACCCGGCGCTGGCGGAGCGGTTGGGCGTGAAGCCCGGGCCGGACTTCGGGCGGCTGGTGCGCGGCGAGAGCGTGAACGGGGTGTCACCCGAGCAGGTGGTGGGTCCCGCGCGCGAGGGCCGCAAGGTCGTGCTCTCCGGCGACACCGCCCCGTGCGAGGCGCTGGCGATTGCGGCGCACCAGGCGGATGTGCTGGTGCACGAGGCGACGTTCACCGAGGAGGAGGCGGAGCGCGCGCGCGAAACCGGCCACAGCACGGCGCGCCAGGCGGCGGAGCTGGCGCGCGGGGCGGAGGCGAGGATGCTGGTGCTCACGCACCTCTCCACGCGCTATGCGGGCCGCGAGGTGCGCGATGAGGCGCGCGCGTCGTTCGTAGCCGCCGAGGTGGCGCGGGACTTCGACACGGTGGAGATCCCGTTCCCCGAGCGCGGCCCCGCGCGGCTCGAGCGTTGGTCGAACCGCCCCGCGCCGGTCGCGAACGGGAGCGGCGAGCCGGCAGAAGACACGCCGGCCGTGGCGTCCTCGATAATGCAATGAGCTTGCCGACTCGCACAGAATCGATGCCTCGCCGGGCGCGTACCCAATGAGCGCGCCCTCGTTGGTTCGTTCTTCGGCTCCCGCTGCCGAGCTGCTGCTGCGTGACGTGCATCTGTTGGACCCATGGGCTGGCGTGGACGGGCGCTTCGATGTGCTGGTGCGTGGTGGCGCGATCGCGCAGCTGGGCGCGCCGGGGACGCTCTCCCCAGAGACGCTCCCCCCGGCAGTGCGGCCCGCGGGACCGGCGGCGGCGGGGGAGCTCGAGGTCGTCGAGGGCGAAGGCCGCCTGTACGCGCTGCCGGCGTTCTTCGATCCGCACGTGCACCTGCGCAGTCCCGGTCAGGAGCACAAGGAGGACATCGAGAGCGGCACCAGGGCCGCCGCCGCAGGCGGGTACGGAGCGGTGATCGCAATGCCGAACACCGACCCGCCGATCGACTCCCCGGAGCTGCTGCGCGCCGTGCGGGAGAAGGCCGCTGGGCAGGCGCACGTGCCGGTGGGCAACCTCGGAGCGCTCACGTGCGCCCTCGATGGGGAGCAGCTGACCGAGATGGAAGCGCTGCGCGAGCAGGGAGCGCTCGGCTTCACCGACGACGGGCACCCGGTCGCGGACGCGGGGGTGCTGCGCAAAGCGCTCCAGTGTCAGCGCAAGTGGGGCGGCACGATCGCGCTGCACGAGGAGGATCGCTCGCTCTCGCGCGGGGGCGCGATGCACGAGGGGGCGCTCAGCGCGGAACTGGGCATCCCCGGCATCCCCTGCGCCAGCGAGGCGAGCATGGTCGCCCGCGACGCGGTGCTCGCCGGCAGCGAGGGCACGCGGGTGCACTTCCAGCACCTCAGCTGCGTGGCTTCGGTGCAGGCGGTGGCGGCGGCGAAGGCACGCGGCGTGGGGGTGAGCGCGGAGGCGACTCCGCATCACCTGCTGCTGACAGAGGAGGCGGTGCGCGGGATCCGGGAAGGGGTCGGCGGGGTTGGAGTTGACGAGGGTGGGGTCAAGGGGGGGGTAGGTCATGGTCTGGACACACGCGCAAAGATGAACCCCCCGCTTGCCACCGAGGCCGATCGCAAGGCGCTGGTCGAGGCGCTGCGAGCGGGCACGATCGACTGCGTCGCCACCGATCACGCGCCGCACGCGCAAGCGGAGAAGGCGCTGGCGTTCACCGAGGCCCCGATGGGGACGACCGGGTTGGAGACGGCGTTCGCCGCGCTCTACACGGAGCTGGTGCTGCCGGGCGTGCTGGGCCTGGGGGTGCTGCTCGAACGGATGACCGCCGGCGCCGGGCTGTTCGGACTCCCCGTCCCGACGATCGCGCCGGGCGCGGAGGCCAATATCGCGCTGATCGATCTCGATGCCGAATGGGTGGCCGGCGAGCACGGCTGGCAAAGCCGCTCGGCGAACTGCTGCTTCGCCGGGAGGCGCCTGCGCGGGAGGGTGCTGCTGACGGTGGCCGCCGGCGCGGTGGCATACCGAGCAGCGGTGGACGGCGCAGATGCGCACACACCGCGCACTGGCCGGGTGGTGGCCGTATGAGTCTGCTCTCGCGCGAGCACGCGGCGCTGGTGGTGGTGGACGTCCAGGAGGCGTTCCGCGGCTACGCATCCTTCGACGGCGTGGTGAGCTCGTGCGCCAAGTTGGTGCAGGGCGCGCGCATCCTCGGGCTGCCCGCACTCGTGAGCGAGCAGTACCCGAAGGGCCTCGGCCATACCGTCCCCGAGCTCGGCCTGGAGGACGAGCCGCTGATCGAGAAGAGCGTCTTCTCCGCCGCGCGCGCGGAGGGCTTCGACCGCTCGGAGATTGCCCCGAACGGGCGCACCCAGGCCGTGGTGTGCGGGATCGAGACCCACGTGTGCGTCTCCCAGACCGTCCACGACTTGCTGGGGCGCGGCATCGAGGTGCACGTCCCGGCGGACGCGGTCGGCTCGCGCCACATGCTCGACTACGAGCGGGGCCTGGAGCGCATGGAGCGTGCCGGCGCGGTGATCACCACGGTGGAGGCAGCCCTGTTCGAGCTGCTGGAGCGCGCGGGCACCCCGGAGTTCAAGGCAGTGCAGAGGCTGATCTTGTGACCGAGCCCACCGCATACGTGCTGCTGGAGGACGGCGCCCGCTTCGACGGTGAGGCGTGCGCGGGATCGGATCCCGCCCGCCCCGCGGTGGGCGAGGTGGTGTTCACGACCGGCATGTCGGGATACCAGGAGTCGATGAGCGACCCCTCGTTTGCGGGCCAGCTGATCACCTTCACCTACCCGCACATCGGCAACTACGGGGTGAGCGGCGAGGCGATGGAGTCCGAGCGCGCGTGGGCGCGGGGCGCAATCATGCGCGCGGCGTGCGACAACGAGGACGCGCCCAGCGCCGAGCGGGGCTGGCTGCAGTGGCTGGCGGACTGCGGCGTGCAGGGGATCACCGGCGTGGACACGCGCGCGCTGGTGCGCCACATCCGGGAGCAGGGCTCGATGCGCGGGGGGATCTTCCCCGCGAGCGTGGACCTCAACGAAGCCCGCGCGCTGATCGAGGCGGAGCCGCGGATGGACGGGCAGGACCTCGCGGCCGTGGTGAGCCCCACCGAGATCAGCCACCACGGCGACGGCGATGGCCCCAGGATCGCGGTGATCGACACGGGGATCAAGGGCTCGATCGTGCGCAACCTGGTGAAGCGCGGCGCGCGCGTGTCGCTGTACCCGTGCGCGACGCCGGCAGCGGAGCTGCTGGGCAGCGACGCGGACGCGATCCTGCTGGCGAACGGCCCGGGTGACCCGGCGGCGCTGGGATACATAACGGACACTGTGCGCGAACTGATCGGGCGCAAACCGGTGTGGGGGATCTGCCTCGGCCACCAGCTGCTCTGCAGAGCGCTGGGTCTGCAGACCTTCAAGCTCCCCTTCGGCCACCGCGGCGCCAACCACCCGGTGAAGGACCTGCAAACGGGGCGCGTGGAGATCACCTCTCAGAACCATGGCTTCGCGGTGGTTGGCCCAAGCGGGCAGGGCAGGATCGAGAGCTCAAAGCCCGTGCGCTGGCAGACCGACTTCGGCGCGGCGCAGCTCTCGCACGTCAACCTCTACGACCGCACGGTGGAGGGCCTGGAGCTGCTGGACGTGCCGGGCGGGTCGGTGCAGTACCACCCCGAGGCGGGGCCGGGCCCGCACGACAGCATGTACCTGTTCGACCGCTTCCTGGCGCGGATCGCGGAGGCGACTGCGTGACGCGCGCACGGGGAATAGGGATTTTAATGGGGGACCCCCACAAGGGGGGTCGGGATGGGCGGGCTTCCGTCGTGACGGGGGAATCGGCAGGGCCACGTATGTGTATTAAAAATTTGAGAGGCGTGCGCAATCGCGCACATATTTCAAAAAGAACATATACGTGCGCCGGGGAACTCGGGCCCCACGTCTGAGATGCCCCGGCGCGATGACATCCACCGCATCCTGATCCTGGGCTCGGGCCCGATCGTGATCGGGCAGGCCGCGGAGTTCGACTACTCCGGTGTGCAGGCGTGCAAGGTGCTGCGTGAGGAGGGGTACGAGGTCGTGCTGATGAACTCCAACCCCGCGACGATCATGACCGACCCGGAGCTGGCGGACGCGACGTACATCGAGCCGCTGTTGCCAGGGCCCGCGGCGCAGGTGATCGAGCGCGAGCGCCCCGACGCGCTGCTTCCCACCCTTGGCGGGCAGACGGCGCTGAACCTCGCCAAGGCGCTGCACGACGACGGCACGCTGGAGCGCAACGGGGTGGAGTTGATCGGTGCCAACTACGAGGCGATCGCCTGTGCGGAGGACCGCAGGCTGTTCGGGGTGGCGATGGCCGAGGCGGGCTTGCGGATGCCCGCCAGCGCGATCGCGTCGGGCTGGGACGAGGACCGAAGCCGGGAGACACTCGCCTTCGGCGAGCATCCCCGTTTCGGCCAACACAGGGTTGACGTCAAGCGTGGCCTCGCACAGGCGCTGGACGCGCTGCCCGACATCGGCCTGCCTTGCATCGTCCGTCCCGCCTACACGCTGGGCGGGCGCGGCGGCGGGATTGCGCGCACGCCGGAGGAGTTCCGCACGATCGTCGCGCGGGGCCTGGAAGCCTCGCCGATCGGACAGGTGCTGATCGACCAGTCGGTGATTGGATGGGGCGAGTTTGAGCTGGAGGTGATGCGCGACCGCGCGGACAACGTGGTGATCGTGTGCTCGATCGAGAACGTCGACCCGATGGGCGTGCACACGGGTGACTCGGTCACCGTGGCTCCCCAGCAGACGCTGCCGGACAGCCTCTACCAGCGCCTGCGCGACCAGGCGCTCACGGTGATCCGCGCGGTGGGGGTGGAGACAGGGGGGTCCAACGTCCAGTTCGCGGTCAACCCGACCACCGAGGAGGTGCTGGTGATCGAGATGAACCCGCGCGTCTCGCGCTCCTCGGCGCTCGCCTCGAAGGCGACGGGATTCCCGATCGCGAAGATCGCCGCGCGCCTGGCGGTGGGGTACCTGCTGGAGGAGATCCCCAACGACATCACCCGCCTCACTCCGGCGTGCTTCGAGCCGACGATCGACTACGTCGTGGTGAAGTGGCCGCGCTTCGCCTTCGAGAAGTTCCCGGGCGCGGAGTCGACGCTCACCACCCACATGAAGTCGGTGGGGGAGGCGATGGCGATCGGGCGCACGTTCGGGCAGGCGTTCGCAAAGGCGCTGCGCTCGCGCGAGCTCGACAAGCCGCCGCGCTTCGGCGCGCTCCCGGACGAGCAACTGCTGGAGGGTCTGCTCGTCCCCGCCCCCGAGCGCTTCGAGGCGATCCTCGAGCTCTTCCGCCGCGGCGTGGCGCTGGAGGAGGTGCACGAGCGCACTGCGATCGACCTGTGGTTTCTGCGCGAGCTGCACGCGCTCGCCCAAGACCCCGATGCCCCGTTCGCGGGCGAGCGCACGTTCAAGGCAGTGGACACCTGTGCGGCGGAGTTCCCCGCGCAGACCCCCTACTACTACTCCGCGTGGGAGCGGGCTCCCGTCCATGAGGTGAGCCGCGGCGAGCGCCCTTCGGTCGTGATCCTGGGAGCCGGTCCCAACCGCATCGGCCAGGGGATCGAGTTCGACTACTGCTGTGTACACGCCGCGATGACGGTGCGTGAGTCCGGGCGCGACGCGGTGATGATCAACTGCAACCCCGAGACGGTTTCCACCGACTACGACACCTCCGACCGCCTCTACTTCGAGCCGCTCACGCTGGAGGATGTGCTCGGCGTGATCGAGGTCGAGCAGCCAGAGGGGGTGATCGTGCAGTTTGGCGGCCAAACCCCATTGAAGCTGGCCGCCGGCCTCGCGGCCGCGGGCGTGGCGCTGCTCGGCACGAGTGTCGAGGCGATCGACCTCGCCGAGGATCGCGGGCGCTTCGGCGAGCTACTCGGCCGCCTCGGCTATCAGGCGCCGCCGTACGCCACCGCGTGCTCGGTCGATGAGGCGCTGCAGAGTGGGGAGGAGGTCGGCTACCCGCTGCTGGTGCGTCCCTCCTACGTGCTTGGGGGCCGCGCGATGGAGATCGTCTACTCGCGCGAGGGCCTCGCCGACTATCTGCGCCGCGAGGTGGGCGAGGACACCGGCAAGATCTTCCTCGACCGCTTCCTGGAGAACGCGATCGAGCTGGACGTCGACGCGCTGTGCGACGGGCGGGAGGTGTGGATCGGGGGGATCATGCAGCACGTGGAGGAGGCCGGCGTGCACTCCGGCGACTCCGCCTGCGTGTTGCCGCCGCACTCGCTGGGGGGGGAGATGCTCGATCAGATTCGCGCTGCCACGCGCGAGCTCGCGCTGGCGATCGGAGTGGTGGGGCTGCTGAACGTGCAGTACGCCGTCGTCGACGGCCAGTTGTACGTGATCGAGGCCAACCCCCGCGCTTCGCGCACAGTGCCGTTCGTCTCCAAGGCCGTCGGCCTGCCGCTGGCGAAGCTCGCCTGCCGCGTGATGCTGGGCGAGTCGATCGCCGCGCTGCACCTGCCGCGCGAGCGCGAAGGGCTGGGCTTCGGCGACCACGTCTCGGTCAAGGAGGCGGTGCTGCCGTTCGACCGCTTCGAGGGCTCCGACGCGGTGCTTGGGCCGGAGATGCGCTCGACCGGGGAGGTGATGGGGATCGCGCGCGACTTCCCCACCGCGTTCGCCAAGGCGCAGGCCGCCGCCGGTTGCCCGCTGCCGTTGCACGGCACCGTCTTCATCTCGGTCACCGACGCCGACAAGGCGGGAGCCTTCGCGATCGCCGAGCGCCTGCACGAGAACGGCTTTCGGATCCTCGCCACGCGCGGCACCGCTGAGGCGATCGCGCGCATGGGGATCCCGGCGCAGGCGCTCAACAAGGTCTCCGAGGGTGGGTCCCACGTGCTCGACTGGATCGAGCGCGGCGACGTCGACCTGGTCGTCAATACCCCCACCGGCTCGGGCGCGCGCACCGACGGCTGGCAGATCCGCCGCGCCGCCGTCACCCGCGGCATTCCCTGCCTCACCACGCTCGCCGCCGGCGTCTCCGCCGCGCGCGCGATCTCCTCCGCCCGCCAGTCCGGCCCCCCGCCGGTGCTGTGCCTGCAGGAGCTCCACCGCGGGCGTGAAACGGTGAGCACGGATGCCGCTCACCGGGGCGGAGAGGGGGCCGAGGGTGCCGCGCCCGCCGCCGACTCCCCGGCGAATCACGCGCACGGAGAGCATGCGGCTGTCCCGACGCCGGGCGACTCCCAGGAGCGCCCCGGGGCCGGGGTGGCGTGACGCTGTACGCCGCGCTGTTCAACCTCGTGCTGCGACGGTTGCAGCCCGAACAAGCGCATCGGCTGGCAGCTGTCACGTTGCGCGCGGCGTGCTGGATCCCCGGTTGCGCCGCCCTCCTGCGGCGGCTGCTCGCCACCCGCGACCCGGCGCTCCGCGTCGAGGCGCTGGGCCTCAGCTTCCCCAGTCCGCTCGGGGTCGCGGCCGGGCTGGACAAGGACGCCAGCTGCTTCGAAGGTCTCGGCCTGCTCGGCTTCGGTTTCGTCGAGGTCGGCACCGTCACCGCCCACCCGCAGCCCGGCAACCCACCGCCGCGCGTCTTCCGGGTGCTCCGCGATCGCGCGCTGCTCAACCGGATGGGCTTTCCCAACCCCGGCGCGTCCGCGGTCGCCGCGCGCCTGCGACGCCGCTCCGGCCGCGTCGTCGTGGGGGCCAACGTCGGCAAGAGCATGGTCGTGGCGCTCGAGCGCGCCGCCGGCGACTACTGCGCCGGCGTGCGCGCGCTCGCCCCCGTCTGTGACTACCTGGTCGTCAACGTCAGCTCGCCCAACACGCCGGGGCTAAAACAGATGCAGACGGTCGAGCTGCTGCGGCCGCTGCTGAGCGAAGTCCAGCGGGAGCTCCGAGAGATGGGGGTCGAGGTGCCCCTGCTCGTCAAGGTCGGCCCCGACCTCACCAACCGGCAGCTGCTAGCCATCGCCGACCTCGCCCTGGAGCTCGCGCTTGACGGGATCGTCGCTGTCAACACCAGCGAAGACCGCACCCTCCTCTCAGACCCGTCGGCGGTCGCCGGCGTCGAGGGCGGGGGGGTCTCCGGCCCGCCGCTACGCGCGCGCGCCGTGGAGGTCCTGCGCCTGCTGCGCGGGCGGGTCGGAGATCGGTTGGTGCTGATCTCCGTTGGCGGCATCTCCACGCCCGAGGATGCCTGGGAACGGATCCTCGCCGGAGCGACGCTCCTGCAGGCTTACACCGGCTTCGTCTACGGCGGCCCGGTGTGGCCGTCGCACCTCAACCGCGCGCTCGCGCAACGGGTGCGCGCCGTCGGCGCCGGCTCGATTCAGCAGCTCGTCGGTAGCCGCGACGCGACCGTTTGACGGACTGGGCCTGGATCCACCGATCCCGGGGTCGCACCGGCACCGGATGACGCGTCGCCAGGACCAATTGCCCTCGCTCCGAGGGCTCACCCTACGGATACTCGGTCATTGTCCCTGGCTCGGGGTGGGCGGGCTTCCTGATCAAGATGCTCAACCCGTTATCGGTGGATCCAGGCTAAAACCCCTGCAAACACGCGCCCTCACCATCTACTACCCTCCACATACCTCAACCTCAAGTAGAGCTTCATGCGAATTGCGGTACCGCACCATCATCGCCGCGCGGGGGAGTGTAGACTCGCCGCCCATGATGACGGCGACGGGCACGACGCCCTCCAAGCATTCGGCGGCCCCCGAGCGCTCCATCGACCAGCGCATGGACGCGCTCGCCAAAGCCAACCGGATTCGCACCGAGCGCGCGCGGCTGAAGCGCGATTTGAAGTCCGGCCGGCTCTCGATCCACGCGCTCCTGCTGGAACCCCCGGAGTACATTGAAACGGCCAAGGTGTTCGACATGATGCTAGCCGTCCCAAAGTATGGGCGTGTCAAGGTCAACAAGATCCTCGCCCACTGCCGCATTGCCCCCAGCAAGACGATCGGCGGGCTCTCCGACCGTCAACGCTCAGAGCTCGTCGCCCTCCTGCGCCGCCGGTAGGTTTTCTCTGATGGCGGCTTAGCCACCGTGGCGCGTGTGTTCGTCATCACCGGCCCCTCCGGCGTCGGCAAGGGAACGTTGATACGCGGCCTCATGGAGCGTTTGCCGCGACTGGAGCTGTCGGTCTCCGCAACCACGCGCCCCGCACGCCCGGGTGAGCGCGATGGCATCGACTATCACTTCCTCGCCCCTGAGGAGTTCGAACGGCGAGTGCAGGCGGGGGGGTTTGTCGAGTACGCCGACTACGCCGGCCGGCGCTACGGCACGCTGCGTGACGAGCTTGATGGGCGCGTGCGCGCCGGCGTGCCGGTCGTGCTCGAGATCGAGGTGCAGGGCGCCCGCCAGGTGCGCGCGGCGCTGCCCGAGGCGCTGCAGGTGTTTATCGCGCCCCCCTCGCTCGACGCGTTGCGCGCTCGTCTGATCGGTCGCGGCGCCGACAGTCCCGAGGAGGTCGAGCGGCGCTTGCGGGTCGCCGAGCAGGAGCTTGCCGCGCAGTCGGAGTTTGCCCACGTGGTCGTAAACGACCGTCTCGAAGAGGCGCTCGAGCAGCTCATCGCGATCGTCGCCGGGGTGCTGGGCCACTGACCCTCTACAATCGAGCTCCCATCACGAAAGGGCACCGCTACCTTGATCTCCCCCCGCATCGATCATCTGCTCGAGAACGTCGACTCCAACTACGCCTCCGTCCTGGTCGCCGCCAAGCGCGCGCGCCAGATCAACAGCTATTACCACAACCTTGGCGAAGGCACATTCGACGAGTTCCCGCCGCCGATGATCGAAACTACCTCGAAGAACTACCTCACGATCGCCCTTGAGGAGATCGCTCGAGGGAAGATCAAGTACCACTACCGGTAAGGGCCCACCTCCCGAGAACGCTAAGCGGGGTGGGGCAAGCCGCCGACCAAGGCTTGCCCACAATGCCTCGGCCCTCTAAAACCCCGGTATGTCCAGAATCCTGCTCGGGGTGAGTGGCGGGATCGCCGCCTACAAGGCGCTCGAGCTCGTGCGCCTGGCGACGGGCGCTGGCCACGCGGTACGGGTGGTGCAGACGGCCGCCTCACGCCGCTTCGTGGGGCGTGCCTCGTTCGCGGCGCTGACCGGTGCGCCGGTGCTCGTCAACGAGTTCGAGCGCGACCCCGCGCGCGGCGCGTTTCCCGACCAGCCGCTCCCTGCGCACCAGCCAATCGGCCACCTCGAGCTGGTGCACAACGCCGATCTCTACCTGATTGCCCCTGCCTCCGCCAACACGATCGCCAAGCTCGCCAGTGGCCTCGCGGACAACCTGCTGACGAGCGCCGCGCTCGCCGCCACCTGCCCACTTGTGGTCGCGCCGGCGATGAACAACCAGATGTACGAGCATCCCGCGGTGCGCGCCAACCTCGACACGCTGCGCACCCGCGGTGTGCACGTGATCGAACCCGACGCCGGCCGCCTCGCCTCGCGGGGCGAGGAGGGGGTGGGCCGCCTGCCCGATCCCGCGCGGCTGCTGGAGCTCTGCGAGGCGCTGCTCGAAACGGGGATGCTCGCCAGAGGCGAGCGTCTCCCGGCTTCGGTCGCCGACCCCGCGCGCCGCACGGATCCACCTGGCGAGACCGCGGGTATCGCGCCCACGTCCGGCGGCGTCTGGCGGGGCCTGCGCGTGCTCGTCACCGCGGGCGGCACCCGTGAGCCGATCGACAGCGTGCGCTTCATCGGCAACGGCTCCTCCGGGCGGATGGGGCTGGCGCTGGCCGAGGCTGCCCGCGCGCGCGGCGCCGAGGTGACAGTGCTCGCCGCCAACGTCGCGCTGCCCCGCCCCGCGGGGGTTGCCTGGCACGAGGTCGCCACGGCAGCCCAGCTGGCCGAGGCGTGCGAGCGGGAGTTCCCCGTCTGCGACGTGCTGTTGATGGTGGCTGCCGTCGCCGACTTCCGACCGACCGCGCCCGGGGCACCGCCGGGGCAGCCGGTGGTCGGCAAGCTCAAGAAGGCCGGCCGCGAGCATCTGCGCCTTGAGCTCGAAGCGACCCCGGACGTGCTGAAGACGTTGGCGGCAGGGCGGCGCCCCGGGCAGACCCTCGTGGGGTTCGCCGCCGAGCACGGCAGCGGCGCGATCGAGTACGGGCGCGGCAAGCTCAAGGAGAAGGGGCTCGATGCGGTCGTCGTCAACGACATCTCCCGCTCGGACATCGGCATCGGCGCCGAGTGCAACGAGGTCGCGATCCTCACCGCCGGGGGCGAGCAGCACGTCCCGCGTGCCGCCAAGGCGGACGTCGCCGCGGTGATCCTCGACGCCGTCGAGCGCCTGCGCACAGCGCCCGCCTCCTCCCAGTAGGCGGGCGCAGCAGCGGGCTGCGGAGGTCTCGACTTGGAGGTGCGCGTACCGTCCCACCCTGCCCCGATACGTACTGCCCACCTGCCCCCGATAGGCTCCTTGCGGGGGTGCGCGTCGTGGCGATGCTTTCTACAGTGAGAGGCGTATGGACAACGTCTACGACCTCTACCGCAGCGGCTGCGAGCTGCTCGACCATGGCGACCACCAAGCCGCGATCGTGCCGCTCACTCGCGCCCGCAAGCTCGAGCCCGACAAGGCCTCGATCCGCGAGGCGCTCGGACGAGCGCTGTTCCGCGCCCAGCGCTACGAAGACGCCGCCGCGGAGTTCCGTGCGATCGCCGCGCAGGCGCCGACCAACGATTATGCGCTTTTCTGCCTAGGTCGCGCGATGCAGCAGATGGGCCGCCACGAAGAGGCACGCCACCCGCTTGCGCTCGCCTGCTCGCTGCGCCCCGAGCGCCACGACTACCGCCTCTACCGGGAGCGCTCGCTGCGCGCCGTCCATGGCTTATAGACCGCCGATGCTATTCTCGACCCACAGCTTTCGTGCCCGCCGAAGCCGGGAGACACTCGCCCTCGGCGAGCATCCCCGTTTCGGCCAGCGAACGTCGGCAGTCGGACCGAGAGTGGGCGGATGCCCGCTCTTTTTATTGTGAGGAGGGCCCATGGCAACGTTGCAGACAGAGATCGAAGAGCGGCTCGCCGAGCGTGAGCCGGATGTCGAGGTGCTACTCGCCGAGGTCGTCGGTGGGCGAGCTCTGCGCGTCTTCGTCGACCACCCCGAGGGGGTGACGCTGGCGCTCTGCGAGCGTGTGACGGTGGCGCTGACCCCGCTGCGCGAGCGCTATACGCTGGAGGTCTCCTCGCCCGGCCTGGAGCGTCCGCTCACCAAGCCCGAGCACTTCCGCCGCTTCGTCGGCCGGCGTGCTCGCGTACGCGCCGAAGCCGGGAGACACTCGGCTTCGCCGAGAGTCCCCGTTGCGGCCAGCGGGGATCGGCCGGCGCTTTCCAGCCAGCCTTCTTCTGTGAGTAGACGCAGCTACACCGGGGAGCTCGTCGGAGCCTCCGATAGCGAGATCACGCTCGCCGCCGATGGGGCGCTGGTGACGATCCCATACGCGCAAATCCGCCGTTCCAACCTGGTGGAGGAGTAACAGTCATGTCACGCGAAATCCTCGAAGCAATGCACGCGCTTGCCCGCGAGAAGGGCATCGAGCCGGAGAAGCTGATGGTCGCGCTGGAGGACGCGCTGCTCTCCGCGTACAAGAAGCAGCCCGGCTCGGCCAAGTATGCGCGCGTGGAAATGGACCGCGAAACGGCCGACTTCCGCGTGATCGAACTGATCATTCCCGAACGCCTGGAGGCCCACCTGATCGTCGAGACGATCGATGAGGGCACCACGGTCGATCCCGAGACGGGCGAGCTGCGCGAACCGGAGGAGCCCGAAATCGACCCCGCCAAGTTCGAGGAGTACCGCGACCAGATCGGCGAACAGGACGTCACCCCCGACGACTTCGGGCGGATCGCGGCGCAGACCGCCAAGCAGGTGATCCTGCAGCGCATCCGCGAGGCCGAGCGCGACATGATGTTCGAGGAGTACCGCGACCGCGTGGGCGAGCTGATCACCGGCATCGTGCAGCAGTCGGACTCCCGCTACACGCTCGTGCAGCTGCGCGAGCGCGTCGAGGCGCTGCTGCCGAAGTCCGAGCAGGTCGACGGCGAGCGCTACGACCACTCGCAGCGGATCAAGGCCGTGATCAAGGAGGTCTCGGCCTCCACAAAGGGGCCGTCGATCATCGTCTCCCGGCGCGACCCCGAGCTGATCAAGAAGCTGTTCGAGCTGGAGGTCCCCGAGATCGCCGACGGCCTCGTGGAAATCGCCAACGTCGCGCGTGAGCCCGGCTACCGCTCGAAGATCGCCGTGATCTCCCACGCCGACGGTGTGGACCCGGTCGGCGCCTGCGTCGGCCCGCGCGGCTCGCGCGTGCGGATGGTCGTCTCCGAGTTGCGCGGCGAGAAGATCGACATCATCCCCTTCAACGAAGAGCCGGCCCGCTTCGTCGCCAAGGCGTTGTCTCCCGCGCGCGTACGCGAGGTGCTGGTCGACGACGAGGCCAAGCAGGCGACGGTGATCGTGCCCGACGACCAGCTCTCGCTAGCGATCGGCCGCGAGGGCCAAAACGCGCGCCTGGCCGCCCGCCTCACCGGTTGGCGCGTAGATATCCGCTCGGAGACCGAGTTCGCCGCCGAGGAGGCCGAGCACGGCTACGAGGAGGAGGAAGTGTCCGGGCGCTGCGCGGCGATCCTCTCCAACAGCAAACGTTGCCCCAACGCCTCGCTGCCCGGCTCCCGCTACTGCGGCCTCGAGGCCCACCAGGCGCTGGCTGCCGTCGCCGGCGACAGTGTCGCCGAGCTCAGCGCCAACGGCGGCGTCGCCGTCGCTGTGGAGGAGCAGGCGCTGGAGGCTTCCCTCGAGAGCGCACCTGTGGTGGAGGCGCCCGCGGAGCAGGCCGCCGGGGAGCAGGCGTCATAGGGAGCCATGTGCCCCGGCGCCGCTGCGTCGGCTGCGGACGGATCGCGCCGAAGTCGGAGCTGTTGCGCATCGCCGCTGCTCGCGATGACGGTGGGCGCTCACGGCGCGCGGTGATCGACCCTGCCGGTACGCTCCAGGGACGCGGTGCCTACCTCTGCAGGGCGGGGGTCGCGGCAATGACGCCCAACGCGGAGTGCCTGCGGCTCGCCGAACGTCGCCGCGGCATCGCCCGCGCGCTGCGCTGTCCTGTGACACTCGATCCCCAGCCCGTAGAATCGATTCGATGAGCAAGAAGCGCGTACACGAGATCGCAAAGGAGCGGGGAGTAGAGAGCAAGGCGCTGCTCGCCCAGCTCAAGGCTGCCGGCGTCGACGTCAAGACGGTCTCCTCTTCGATCGATGAGTCGCTCGCGCTGCGCGCGCTGACCGAAGCCGGGGGACACTCGCCTTCGGCTCGCATCCCCGTTTCGGCCAGCGATGGCGGTTCCGGTGCAAACGGCTCTGCATCTGCCCCCGCGCCGGCCTCTGCGTCGGCTCGCAGCACTGGTTCTGCCTCGGCGCCCGCCACGGCTTCAGCGTCGGCTCCCGCCACTGGCTCTGCGTCAGCTCCCGCCTCGGGCTCCACATCCGCGGTTGCCCCCGGTCCCGCCGCGTCTGCCACTTCGCCTGCACCGACCGTGCCCGCGCGAGCCGCCAGGACACAGGCGCCGCAAACCGCCACGCCGGACTCGACGCCCTCACCACAGCCTCCGGCCGAGGCCACCGCCGTGGACGAGACGAGTGGGGCGGCCGCCGCGACCGGCGGCACCGCCGCCGAAAGAGTGCGCCCCACCCGTGACTCCCGTACCGGCGAGCGCGCCCCCGCGGGCGCCCCTCAGCCCGGGCGCCGGCGCGTGGTGATCGACTCGCAGGCCTCGCGCCGCCAGCAGGCCGGCCCTGCCAACCAACCCCAGCGGCGCCCGCGCCGGGGCCGCCGGCGCCGCGGCACCTACGACGAGACGATCGCACCGATCGACAACTCCGCCGCGATCCGCGACGCCAACCTCGTGCGCATCAACTCCGGCGCCACCGTCAAGGACGTCGCCGAGTACCTCGGTGTTCCGGTGCCGGAAGTGATCAAGAAGCTGATGAGCCTGGGAGAGATGGCGACCCTCACGCAGACGCTCTCCGACGACGCGATCCTCCTCCTCGCCGAGGATTTCGGCAAGGAGATCGAGATCGTCCACGCCGCCGACGACGTCGAAGTGGAGCCGGTGTACGAGGATGCGGAGGAGGACCTCGTCGAGCGCCCCCCGGTGGTGACGGTGATGGGTCACGTCGACCACGGCAAGACCTCGCTGCTGGACGCGATCCGCAAGACCGAGGTCGCCGCCGGCGAGGCGGGCGGCATCACCCAGCACATCGGCGCCTACCAGGTGCGCCATGCCGGCAAACAGATCACCTTTCTCGACACCCCCGGCCACGAGGCGTTCACAGCGATGCGCGCCCGCGGCGCGCGTGTCACCGACCTCGCCGTGATCGTGATCGCCGCCGACGACGGCGTCAAGCCACAGACGGAGGAGGCGATCGACCACGCTCGCGCTGCCGACGTGCCGATCGTGGTCGCGGTCAACAAGGTTGACAAGGAGGGCGCCCAGCCCGAGCGCGTGCGCAACGAAATGGCCCAGCACGGGCTGCAACCCTCCGACTGGGGTGGGGAGACCGAGTTCGTCGACGTCTCCGCGAAGACCCGCCAGGGCCTTGACGAACTGCTCGACACGATCCAGGTCGTGACCGATCTGGAGGAGTTGCGCTCCAATCGCGGCGCGGAGGCCTCGGGCACAGTGATCGAGTCCAAGCTCGACCCCGGCCGTGGCCCGGTCGTCAGCATCTTGATTCAGCGCGGCACGCTGCGCGTGGGCGATGCGCTAGTCGCGGGCGCCCACTTCGGGCGGGTGCGCGCGATGCACGACTTCACCGGCGCGCGCACCAAACACGCCGAGCCGGGCGAGCCGGTCGAGGTGCTCGGCTTCGACGGCGTCCCTGAGGCCGGCGAGCCGGTCAGGGTGGTCGAGAACGAGCGGCGCGCCCGTCAGCTGGCGGGCGTCCGCGCCAACCGCCTGAAGACCGAGGCGCTGGCGCGCCGCTCCGGGCGCAAAGTTTCGCTTGAGGACGTCTTCAAGCTGGCCCGCGAGGGGGCCGTGAAGGAGCTTGGTCTTGTGGTCAAGGCCGACGTCGCCGGCTCATTGGAGGCGATCGAGGACGAGATCGCCAAGCTTCCGCAGGAGGAGGTGAAGGTCAACATCATCCACCGTGGGGTCGGCGGCATCAACGAGTCCGATGTGATGCTCGCCGCTGCTTCCGAAGGGGTGATCCTGGCCTTCAACGTGCGCCCCGTCGGCGATGCTCGCCAGGTCGCCGAGCGCGAAGGCGTCGAGATCCGTTCCTACGCAGTCATCTACCGCGCGATCGAGGAGCTGCGCGCGGCAATGCAGGGCCTGCTGGAGCCCGAGGAGGTCGAGACCGTGCTCGGCCAGGCCGAGGTGCGCCAGCTGTTCCGCGCCTCGCGCATCGGCACGATCGCCGGGTCGCACGTCACCGAGGGCAAGGTCACACGCGGCGCCCGGGTGCGCGTCGTGCGCGAGGGCACGGTGATCCAGGACACCACGATCGCAAGCCTGCGACGCTTCAACGAGGACACCCGTGAGGTCGCGGCCGGCTTCGAGTGCGGGATCGTGCTCGCCAACTTTCAGGATCTGCGCGAGGGTGACGTGCTTGAGACGTACGAGACGCGCCAGGTCGAGCGAGAGCTCTCTTAAGGACCTGTTTCAAACAGGTTCTAACGCAGCTTGCAATCCCGACGGGCTCGGAGAGTAGGATGACCAGTGGCCGCATGCGCCGCGTCGACGAGGCGATCAGGCAGGTGATCGGAGGGGTGGTGGCAGCCGAGTTGAAGGATCCGCGAGTGGGATTCGTAACTGTGACCGATGTGAAGACGAGCGCTGACCTCAGCCACGCCCGCGTGTACGTAAGTGTGCTCGGCGACAAGCCGTTGCGCGAGGCGACGCTGGCGGGGCTGCGCAGTGCTCATGGCTACATGCAGCGGCGCGTCGCCTCCGAGCTGCGCCTGAAGCGCACGCCGACACTCGACTTCATCTACGACGACACAACCGATCGCGCGATGCGCCTGGAGGCGCTTCTCGACGAGCCGGGGGTGGGCGACGATGAGTGAGAACGGCGCCTCAGGGGCGGCCGGCTTGGCCGAGACCCGCGGGCTCGTGCTCGAACGAATCCGCGAGGACTCGAGCTTCGTGCTCGCCACGCACGAAAACATGGACGGCGACGCGATCGGCTCGCTGCTGGGGATGCAGGGGCTGCTCACCGCGCTCGGCAAGGATTCGCTGATGTTTGTTCCCCCCGGCGAGCTGCCGCTGCCCTTGGAATACCGCTTCTTCGACCTCGCTGACGCGATCCAGTCGCCGCCGGCCGACATCGCCCAGCGCACCGTGGTGCTGTTGGACTGCGGCAACATCGACCGCAACTCGGCCGACGCGCTGCGGGAGGGAGCGCATCTGCTGAACATCGACCACCACCACGACAACACGCGCTTCGGCACAGTCGATCACGTGGTGGCGGATGCGTCGTGTACGGCGGAGATCATCTGGGATCTGATGCACGGGCTCGGCGTAAGTCCCGCTCCGGCCGTGGCGCAGGCGCTGTATGTCGGGCTGGTGACCGACACGGGGCGCTTCATGTACGAGAACACGGGGCCGCGCGCGCACCTGATGGCGGCTGAGCTGATTGAGGCGGGCGTCGACGTGCAGGCGATCTATCGCCGGCTGTACGAGGAGATGCCCTACCCGAAGCTGGCGCTGCTTGCGCTCGGACTTGGGCAGGTCCAGCGCTTCGACGAGGACGAGCTGACGGTCGCGGTACTGAGCGCCGAGGACTTTCGCCAAGCCGAAGCCGAGGAGAGCTACTCCGAGGGGATCGTCGACCACCTACGCGCCGTGCGGGGCACCAAGGTTGCTGCGCTCGTACGCGAGCTGACCGCGCCGGAGCGCCGCGGCGAGCGCAAGGTGTCGCTGCGCGCCGTCGACGACGATGTGGACGTCTCGGCGATCGCCCGTGCGCAGGGGGGCGGTGGGCACCGCCGCGCCGCCGGCTTCTCCACCTCGCTCGAGCCCTCCGAGCTGATCCAATTCCTGCGCCACGAGATCGCCGCCCAGCTGCATCCCACGCCGGCGCCGGCCTGAGGCCCGCGTTGCGGACGCCTGCTCGCGGCTGCGCACCCCTCCCATCCTTAGAACGCCGCGGCGCGCGATGATACGGCGGTGAACGGCGTCCTCTTGATCGACAAGCCGGTGGGGATCACCTCGCACGATGTGGTTGCCGCCGTGCGCCGCGCGTTGGGGGGCGTCAAGACCGGCCACGCGGGGACGCTCGACCCATTCGCCACCGGCCTGCTGCTGGTGCTGGTCGGGCGCGCGACGCGGATCCAGCAGCAGCTGATGGGGCTGCCCAAGCGCTACGAGACGCTCGCCCAGCTCGGTGCGGTTTCGAGCACCGGCGACCCGGAGGGGGAGATCACGCACACCGGGCGACTACCACCCGACCCCCCGCAGCTGCCCACGGGCGAGATACGCCAGCGGCCCCCGATGCACTCGGCGGTGAAGATCAACGGTGAGCGTGCCTACAAGCGCGCGCGGCGCGGGGAGCTCTTCGAGATGCCCGAGCGGATCGTCACCGTCCACCACTTCGAGCAGCTGTGGCGTGATCGCGATCGCGCCGCCTTCCTGATCGAGTGCTCCTCGGGCACATACGTGCGCTCGCTGATCGCCGATCTGCACGACGGATACTGCATTCAGCTGCGGCGCACCGCGATCGGACCGTTCAAGGTGGAGGATGCGGTGCCGCCGCCACAACGAGGCGAGGAGTGGCGATCGCCCGAACCGCTGGCGATCGAGCGAGTGCTGGCCCAGTGCGGCCTCCAATAGGCTTGCATGCGTGAAGATCACCAGCCTTCCCGATGTACAGACCGATCGAAGATCGGCCAGCGAGCGCCAGGTGGCGGTCGGCACCTTCGACGGCGTGCACCTCGGCCACCGCGAGGTGATCCGCGGCTCCGACAGCGTGCTCACGTTCGATCCCCACCCGGTTTCGGTGGTTGCGCCCCAGCACGCGCCGAAGCTGCTCACCCCGCTCGCAGTGAAGGCCGAGCTGATCGCCGCACTCGGGGTGCAGGAGCTGATCGTGATTCCCTTCGACGCTGCTTTCGCCGCGCGCACTGCGCAGGAGTTCATCGATGAGGTGCTGGTCGAGGCGCTCGGGGCAGTGCGGGTCTCGGTCGGCGAGAACTTCCGTTTCGGCCACCGCGCGCGAGGCGACACGCAGCTGCTGGCGTCCGATGGGCGCTTTCAGACGACCGTGCACCCACTGCTCGAGGTGGACGGGGAGATCGTCTCCTCCAGCCACATCCGCGGCCTCGTGCTGGCCGGTGAGGTCGATCAGGCAGCGCGCTTTCTCGGAGCCCCCTTCCAACTGCGGGGCGAGGTGGTGCGTGGCGATGAACGGGGGCGCACGCTCGACTTCCCGACGGCCAACTTGATCCCCGAGGAGGAGCTGGTGTGTCCCGGCCACGGCATCTACGCCTGCCTCGCCGACGGCCGCCCAGCCGCCGTCAACGTGGGGGTGCGCCCGACCTTCACCACCGGCCGCGGCGAGCTGATCGAGGCATATCTGCTGGACTTCGACGGCGACCTGTACGGCAGCGAGCTGCGCCTGGACTTCATGCGTCGCCTGCGCGGCGAGCGGCGCTTCGCCACCGTTGAGGAGCTGATCGAGCAGATGCACCGCGACGTCGAGCAGACACGTGAGGTGCTTGCCGAGCTGTGAGTCTTTGCTACCGTGTGCCACCGCCGATGATGTTGACCACCGAGAGAAAGCGCGAGATCGCCGCCAAGTTCGGCTCCAGCGAGCGCGACACCGGGAACACGAGGGTGCAGGTGGCGCTCTTGACCGAGCGCATCAACCACCTCACCGAGCATCTGCGCGCGCAGAAGAAAGACCACCACTCGCGTCGTGGCCTGCTGATGCTGGTGGGACGCCGCCGGCGTTTCCTCGACTATCTGCAGCGCACCGACCTCGAGGGCTACCGCGCGCTGATCAAAGAGCTCGGCCTGCGCAAGTAGGAGCAGCGGCAGTGAGCGTTCTCGACCCCGGCACCGAGGTTCCGAGCTTCAGCTTCGCCACCGAAAGCGGCGAGCCCTTCACCGAGAAGAACCTGCGTGGCAAAACCACCGTGCTGGTGTTCTACCCGTTCGCGTTCAGCCCCGTTTGCACCGACCAGCTGCAGCTTTACGAGAAGGAGCTCGGCGGGATAACGGCCGACGGCGCGGCGATCTACGGCGTCTCCTGCGACAGCACGTGGGCGCAGAAAGCGTTCCGTGAAAAGCTTGGAGTCCACATCCCGCAGCTCTCGGACTTCGAGCCGAAGGGAGCGGCCTGCACCGCCTTCGGCGTGCTGCACGAGAGCGGCTTTCCGCAGCGTGCGCTGGCGATCGTCGGTCCCGACGGAGTCGTGCGCTGGAGCTACCAGGCGCCCTCGCCCGCCGACCTTCCGGGAGTCCACATGATTCTCGGTGGCTTGAAGAACGTCTGACGAACCCTCACCGCTTCACAAAGTGAAGGGTTAGGGTCCAAAAAGCGCACATCGAACCCCGGCCGCCGGGGGCGGACTCGCCGGCCCCGCTGCGCTAAGCTCCGCTACGTTCGGAATAAGACAAATAGAGATAGCTCCGCCGAGGGCACACAGTCCGCAGGGCTGGGTCGGGCGGAACAGGAAGGCAGTAAAAATATGAGTAGTGATGTAGCCGTTACACGGGTCTCCGTGGAGATTGCTGGTAGCGAGATCTCGTTTGAGACCGGCAGGATGGCCAAGCAGGCCTCCGGCGCAGTGGTCGTCCGTCAGGGCGACACGATGGTGCTCGCGACAGCCGTCGCCGGCTCGCTGCGAGACGTCGACTTCCTCCCGCTGACGGTGGACGTCGAGGAGCGCATGTACGCCGCTGGGAAAATTCCCGGCTCGTTCTTCAAGCGCGAGGGCCGCCCCGGCGAGAAGGGCACGCTGACCGCGCGCATGATCGACCGCCCGATCCGCCCGCTGTTCCCCAAGGACTGGCGCTATGACACGCAGCTGGTCGCGATCCCGCTTTCGATCGACCACGTGCACCCCTATGACATCCTTGCGATGAACGGCGCCTCCGCGGCGCTGATGATCTCCGACATCCCGCTGCCGATGCCTGTCGGTGCGGTGCGCATTGGCAAGATCGACGGCAACTTCGTCGTCAACCCCTCCGAGGAGGACCCGCAGGCGGACGCCGAGAACAGCTCGGACCTCGACCTGATCGTCGCGGGCACCGAGGAGGCGATCCTGATGGTCGAGGCGGGCGCCAACGAGATCCCCGAGGCCGAGATCCTCGACGCGCTGGACATCGCCCACGCGGAGATCAAGAAGCTGTGCGCACTCCAGCGCGACCTCGCCGCGAAAGTCGGCAAGCAGAAGAAAGCCTTTGAGACGATCGCCGTTGATCCGTCGCTGCTGGAGCAGATCCGCGGCTCCCACGGCGGCGCCCTCGACGCGGCCACGCAGGTTGAGGACAAGCTCGAGCGCCAGGACGCGACCAAGGCCGTTGAGGGGGCGATCCTCGCGCAGTACGCCCCGGCCGCGCCCGAGGGTGCCTCCGAGGAGGAGCTCACGAGCGCCAGAGAGCGCCGCGCCGCTGTTCAGCTCGCGTTCGACAAGTTCGAGAAGGCGATCATTCGCGAGCGCATCGCCGTGCACAAGAAGCGCCCGGATGGGCGCTCGGAGAACGAGATCCGCGACATTTCGATCGAAGTCGGCGTCACGCCGCGCACGCACGGCTCGGCGCTGTTCACGCGTGGGCAGACGCAGGCGCTGAGCGTCGTGGCGATGGGCACCCTCAAGGAGGAGATGCGCATCGACACGCTCGGCCTCGAGACCAAAAAGTACTACTGGCATCACTACAACTTCCCGCCGTTCTCGGTCGGGGAGGCGGGCCGGATGGGCGGCGTCAAGCGTCGCGACATCGGTCACGGCGCGCTGGCCGAGCGCGCGCTCGCGCCGATGGTGCCCTCGATCGAGGAGTTCCCCTACTCGATCCGCGTCGTCTCGGACATCCTTGAGTCAAACGGCTCCTCCTCGATGGCCTCGGTATGCGGCTCCTCGCTGTCGCTGATGGATGCTGGGGTGCCGATCAAGCGCCCCGTCGCGGGAATCGCGATGGGCCTGATCAAAGAGGGTGACGACTACATCGTGCTGACCGACATCGCCGGCGTTGAGGACCACCTCGGCGACATGGACTTCAAGGTCGCCGGCACCGAGCGCGGGATCACCGCACTGCAGATGGACATCAAGATCACCGGCGTCACATTCGAGATCCTCCGCGACGCGCTCGCGCAGGCCAAAGAGGCGCGCACGTTCATTCTCGGCAAGATGGCCGACGTCATCAAGACCCCGCGCGAGCAGCTCTCGCAGTACGCACCGCGGATCCAGACGATCCAGATCGACCCCTCCCAGATCGGCTTGCTGATCGGCAAGGGTGGGGAAACGATTCGCGGCCTCTCGGATGAGTACGAATCGCAGATCGACGTCAACGACGAGGGCCAGGTGCTGATCTACTCCGCCAACGGCGAGCTCGCCGACCAACTGCTGGAGCGGATCCGGACGATGATGAAGGAGGTCGAGGTCGGCGACGAGTTCCTCGGCAAGGTCGTCAAGACGACCACGTTCGGCGCGTTCGTGGAGCTGGCGAAGGGCACCGACGGGCTGCTGCACATCTCCAACGTGTCGCCGGGGGAGCGTATCTCGACCGTCGAGGACGTGCTCAACAAAGGCGATGAGATCAACGTGCGCGTGGTCGAGGTCGACCGTGAGCGTGGACGGATCGGTCTGCGCCTCGCCGACGATCCGGAGATCGCGGGCAAGACGGTCGAGGAGCTCGCGGCTGTGGGCGCGGGAGGCGGACCGGGATCCCGCTCATCCGGCCGCTCATCGGGCCCCTCGCGCAATAACGGTCGTGAGGGCAATAGTCGTGGCGGCGAGCGCGACCGTGGCCGCAGCGATTCGGCCCCGCGTGGCTCCGGCCGTCCCCGTCACGGCTCCGGGCGCGACGGCGATCGGTTCTGAGAGCGCTCGCCCGCCGGACCGACGGCTGCCGGACGCCGTCTCAGTTGAAGGCATGAACGACGTCGGCCATCGCATCACCACCCTGGACTCGGGAGTCCGGGTGGTGAGCGAGCCGCTGCCGGCGGTGCGCTCGGTCGCACTCGGCTTCTGGATCGGCGCCGGCTCGGCACACGAGCACGATGCCGAGGCCGGCATCTCGCACCTGCTCGAGCACATGCTGTTCCGCGGCTCCGAGCGCTACGGCTCGGAGGAGATCGACCAGATCTTCGATGCGATGGGCGCCGAGCTCAACGCCGGCACCGACAAGGAGGCGACCTCGGTCTACTCGCGCGTGCTCGACCGCCACCTGGAGCGCGCCTTCGATGTGATTGCCGACATGGTGTGGCGCCCGCTGATGGGGGAGCTCGAGGCCGAGCGTGAGGTGGTGCTCGAAGAGATCGCGATGTACGAGGACGACCCCCAGGATCGCGTCTTCGACGTGCTCGGCGAGGCGGTCTTCGGCGCTCACCCGCTCGGGCGCCCGGTGATCGGCCGCGCCGAGGTGGTCGGGTCGGTGACGCGCGAGCAGTTGCGCGCCTTCCACGCCTCGCACTACACACCGGCGGAAATGGTGATCGCCGCAGCCGGCTCGATCGACCACGACGCGCTCGTGGAGATGGCGCTGGCGGCCGAAGCGGGGCGCGGGGTCGCCTCGCCGGGCGCAGACGAGCCTCGGGTGGACGGGGCAGGGGGGGATCCCGATGATGGCGCGGGATGTGAGATAGGCCTGGCGAGCGGAATCGGTACACGGGGCGACCTGGGTGAGCCGCCGTTCGAACGGCGCGTGCGCTTCCTGCGCAAGGAGACCGAGCAGTACCACCTGTGCCTCGGCGGGCGCGGGATGGCGCGTGAGGACGAGCGCCGCTTCGCGCTGCGCGTGCTGGACAACATCCTCGGCGGCGGCGCATCATCGCGCCTCTTTCAGGAGGTGCGCGAGCGCCGAGGTCTGGCCTACTCGGTCTTCTCCTTCTCCAACCTTTACGCCAACACCGGTGAGGTGGGGTTGTACGTGGGCACGCGCCCGGAGAATCTGACCGAGGCCGTGGCGGTGCTCGCGGCCGAGCTCGATCGCTTCGTGCGCGAACCGGCCGACGCGCAGGAGCTCGAGCGCTCGCGCGAGAACGCCAAGGGCCGCATGGTGCTTGCGATGGAGTCCACCGCGGCGCGCATGAACCGCCTCGGCAGTTCGGTGCTGTGCGACCTGCCGATCCTCTCGGTGGAGGAGGTGATCGCGCGGATCGACGCGGTCACGGCAGATGACCTGCGCGAGCTCGCCGCGGAGCTGTTCCGTGGGCCGGAGCTGTCGGTTGCGGCGATCGGCCCGGACGAAGAGGCACTGCGCGCGGCGTTGGCGCCGCTGGAGGCGGTCGCGGCGTGATCCGCGTGGCGGTGGCCGGTGCGGGGGGTCGCATGGGCCTCGCGGTGTGCGCGGCGGTCGAGGGCGCCGATGACATGCAGCTCACCGGTCGTGCCGATCCGCTGCTCGGCACGACGCTTGCCGAGGTGCTGCCAAACGCCGACGTGGTCGTCGACTTCACCCGCCCCGACACGGCCCTGGAGAACGCGGTGGCATGCGTGCGCGCGGGCGTGCACGCCGTGGTCGGCACCACCGGCTTCGACCTGGGGGAGCTGGAGCGGGCGTGTGCCAACGAACGGGGACCTACCACAGGAGCAGAGGGCGCCGGCGCTGGCGCCTACGAGCCGGCTGGCGAACGTGCTCGCGCCAACGTGCTGGTTGCCCCCAACTTCGCGATCGGCGCGGTGCTGATGATGCGCTTCGCCGCCGAGGCGGCGCGCCACATGGCGAAGGCGGAGATCATCGAGCTCCACCACGACGGCAAGCTCGACGCGCCCAGCGGCACGGCGGCGCTCACGGCGGAGCTGATGACGGCTGCGAGCGGTGGATCTGAACCCGGCGGATCCGGACCCACCCGGACCGTGATCCCCATTCACTCGGTGCGCCTGCCCGGGCTGGTGGCCCACCAGGAGGTGATCTTTGGCGATCTCGGCCAGACGTTGACGATCCGCCACGACTCGATCGACCGCGAGTCGTTCATGCCCGGGGTGCTGCTTGCGGTGCGCCGCATCGCGGCCCTCCGGCGGCCGCTAACCGTGGGACTTGAGAGCCTGTTGGCCGAAACGGGGATGCCCGCCGAAGGCAAGTGTCCCCCGGCTTCGGCCGAAGATCGAGACGACGTGGGATAATGGCCGCGATGGCGAACCTGGGAACGATTCTGACCGCGATCGTGACGCCGTTCGACGCGCAGCTGCGCGTCGACGAGGAGGCGTTCGTGACGTTGATGCACCACCTCGCCGCGCACGGCTCGGATGGCTTCGTGGTCGCTGCAACCACCGGCGAGGCCGCCACGCTCACCGACGAGGAGCAGCTGGCGCTGATCGAGCTGGCGATCACCGAGCGCCCGGCGGGCAAGACGATCGTCGCCGGCGCCGGCACCAACGACACGCGCCACGCGGTCTTCTTGACCGAACGCGCGAGCGCGCTGGGCCCCGATGCGATCATCTCGGTGACGCCCTACTACAACCGCCCCAGCCCGCTCGGCCTCAAGCGCCACTACGAGGCCGTCGCCGCCGCCACCGACCTGCCGATCATGCTTTACAACATCCCCTCCCGCACCGGCACGAACATCGGCCCCGAGCTGCTCGCTGAGCTGGCGCAGATCGAGCACATCGAGGCCGTCAAGCAGGCCAACGCGGACGAGCTGGCGCAGGTCGACGGTCTCCAGCTGTACGCCGGCGACGACAGCTCGCTCGCGCGCACGCTGGACATCGGCGGGGCGGGCGGCGTCTGCGTCGCCAGCCACATCGTCGGCGATCAGATGCGCCAGATGGTTGACGAGCCTGAGCGCCGCGCCGAGATCGACGCCTCGCTGCAGGACGTCTACAGGACTCTGTTCCTGACGTCCAGCCCGACGTGCACGAAGGCGGCGCTGAACCTGCTCGGTCACGAGGTCGGCGGCGTGCGTCTGCCGATGGTGCCGGCCACCCCCGAGGAGCTGGCGCAGGTGCGGGCGATGCTGGTGCGCCACGGGCTGCTCGACCCCGCCGGGGCCACATCGTCCCCGACGGACGAGGCTGCGCGTACGCAGCAACACGCGTGAGCGCCAAACTGCGCGTCCTGCCGCTCGGCGGCTTGGGCGAGATCGGCAAGAACATGACCGTCGTCGAGTACGACGGGCGAATCGTCGTGATCGACGTCGGCCTGCGCTTCCCGACCCCGGAGATGGTTGGGATCGACCTGGTGCTGCCCGACTTCTCCTACCTGCGCGAGCGCGCGAGCGAGATCGAGGCGATCGTCGTGACGCACGGCCACGAGGACCACCTTGGCGCGCTGCCGTGGGTGCTGCGCGAGCTCGGGGTGGGCGGGACCAAATCTAACGGCGGCGATCTGCCACCGGTGTACGGAGGGCCGCTGACGATGGCGATGGCGCGCTCGAAGCTCGAAGAGCACAAGCTGCGCGACGTCGAGCTGGGCGACGTGGCGCCGGGTGAAGTGCTCGAGCTGGGCCCGTTCTCGATCGAGATGGTGCACATGACTCACTCGATCCCCGACTCGAGCGCCGTGGCGCTCGGCACGGAGCTGGGGACGGTGTTGATCACCGGCGACTACAAGTTCGACCAGACGCCCGTCGACGGCGCGCCCGCCGACGTCTCGCGCCTGGCGGAGCTGGGGCGCGAGGGGGTGCTGCTGCTGTGCGGGGATTCCACCAACGTCGATCGTGAAGGCTTTTCGCCCTCGGAGTCAGGGGTGGGACCCCACCTCGAGGAGGCGTTCGCGCGTTGTGAGGGGCGGATTGTGGTGACGAGCTTCGCGTCGAACATCCACCGCGTGCAGCAGGTGGTGGATGCGGCGCAGCAGTTGGGGCGCAAGGTCGCGCTCGTGGGGCGTTCGATGCGCAAGAACGTCGGCATCGGACGCACACTCGGGCACATCGAGATACCGGAGGGAATGCTGGTTGGGGTGCGCGAGATCGAAGACTTCCCCGACGAGCGAATCGTGATCATCTCGACGGGCTCGCAGGGCGAGCCGCTCTCCGCGCTGCGGCGGATGGCTTACCGCGACCACCCGCAGGTGCAGCTGCGCGGGGGCGACACGGTCGTCTTCTCGGCCACGCCGGTGCCAGGCAACGAGCGCGCGGTGAACGAGACGATCGACCGCCTCTACCACATCGGCTGTCAGGTGGTGACCCCTGCCGATGCGCCCGTGCACGCATCCGGTCACGGCTACGCCGAGGAGGTGAAGCTGATGCTCAACCTCGTGCAGCCGCGTTACGTGATGCCCTTCCACGGCGACTTCAAGCGGCTGCGCCTGCACGCCCAGCTGGCAGAGGCGGTGGGGGTCGCGCCGGAGGACATCTTCCAGGGCGAGAACGGGCGGCCGCTTGACATAGACGAGCGCGGCGCACGCTTCGGCGAGCACGAGCAGTCGGGGATGATCTTCGTCGACGGCGTGGAGATCGGCGACATGGCCGACGTGGCGCTACGCGACCGCCGGATGCTCTCGGCCGACGGGATCTTCATCGTGGTCGCCACGATCGCCGAGCAGGACGGCCACTCGGTTGCCGACCCGGAGGTGATCTTCCGTGGCGTGCCCTTCCTCGACGAGGCCGGCCGGCTCGTGGAGGAGATCCGCCTCACCGTCGAGGAGTCGCTAGACCGCGCCGCCAAGGAGGAGATCCGCGAGGTGGACCTGATCCAGCAGACGCTGCACGATGATCTAGCGCAGCTGGTCTACGACCGCCTCAAGCGCCGGCCGATGGTGCTGCCGGTCGTCGTCGAGGTCTGAGGCCAGCGGCAGGCGCACGACGAAGCGCGCGCCGTGTGGCGCGACGTTCTCGAGCGCCACCGAGCCGCCGTGCGAGTGGGCGACGGCGCGCACGATCGCAAGGCCGAGGCCGAACGAGCCGCCCCGGTCGCCGGCGCCGCGCACGAAGCGCTCGAACAGGGTGGGGGCGAGCTTGGGTGCCACGCCGGGGCCGTCGTCCTCGACGGTGAGCACCGCGAAGCTGGCGGCGACCCCGGTGGCGGCGCGGATCGCGCTGCCGGGCGGCGTGTGGCGCAGGGCGTTCTCGATCAGGTTGAGCGTCAGCCGGAAGAGCTCGTCGTGGTCGCCTTCGACGACCGCCGGATCGGCGTCGATCGAGAGCTCGTGCTCGCCGCTCAGGGGGCCGAGCTCAGCGGCGGCGTCGAGCACCACCTGCCCCAGATCGACCGGTTGGCGCGGGGTGGCGCGGCCGACGTCGCTGCGCGCGAGCAGCAGCAGATCGGCGACCAGCCGGCGCATGCGTCGCGAGGAGCGCAGCGCCGAGCGCGCCGCGTCGCCCTCATCGCCGTGCAGGGATTCGGCGAGCAGCTCGAGGTTGGCGAGCACGCTCGTCAGCGGCGTACGCAGCTCGTGCGAGGCGTCGGCAACGAAGCGGCGCTGGCGGTCGAGCATCGCCTCGGTCTCGGCGTGGGCCTCGTTGAGCGAATGAAGCATCCCCTGCAGTGTGCGGGCGAGCTCCGCGACCTCGTCATCGGCCTCGGGCTGGGGAATCGCGGCGCTGGAATCCTGCGTGCGCGCGATCTCCGCGGCGGTCGAGGTGAGCGTCGCGATCGGCTGCATCGCGCGGCGGGCGATCGTCGCCCCGGCGAGCAGCGCGAGGCCGCTGCCGGCGAGGGTGCCGAGGATCAGCAGCAGCTCGACGCGCGCGATCGTGGGCTGCACGTCGGAGAGCGGGCGGGCGTACTGGATCACGACGTAGCCGCCGTTCGAGAGCTGCCGGGCGCGCGACTCGACGCGGTAGCCATCAACGTTCACGCCCCCCTCGAGGCCGGCGATTCGCCCGTCGGGGGGGTCGAGTTCGGGGGCGTGGGGGGTGTTTTCGATCACGCTCGCGGAGGAGGAGAGGATCACCCTGATGACGGCGTGCTCCGGGGCGGCGTATGCGTCGATGTTAGGGGTGACGACCAGATGGCCGTCGGGTTCCGAGATCTGCAGCAGGTTCGAGAGGTCGTCGGCGGAGGCGGCGACTTCGGTGTTGAAGTCCGAGCGAATGCGGTGCACGGTCAACGAGCCGACGACCAGCGCGAAGCCGCACAGGATCACGAACGTCAACAGCGCCGAGGCGAGCGCCAGGCGCGTGCGGATCGGCAGGCGATCGAAGGCTGCCGTCACGCGCGCGAGGAGCCTCCGCGGGGCGCTGAGACGCTCGGAACCGGCGCGCTCAGGGCCGGGAGGCTCAGGCTCGGAGGACGTACCCGGCTCCCCGGATTGTGTGCAATAGGCGAGGCTCACCCTCGGCCTCGAGCTTGCGGCGCAGGTTGGAGACGAACACCTCGATCGTGTTGGTCTGGGAGAAGGGATCATAACCCCAGACCTCGTCAAGCAGTCGCTGGCGGGAGATCACGATTCGCTCGTTGCGCATCAGGTACTCCAGCAGTTCGAACTCCCGCTGGGTCAGCTCGATCCCGCGCTCGCCGCGCACGACCTCGTGGGTGTCGGTGTTGAGGGAAAGGTCACCCACCCGTAGGGGGGCCGAACCACGAGGGGGACGGCGGCGCAGCAGCGCGCGCATCCGCGCGAGCAGCTCTTGGCGCTCAAACGGCTTGACGAGATAGTCGTCGGCGCCGGCATCGAGCCCCTCCACACGCGACTCCAGCGCGTCGCGCGCGGTGAGGATCAGGATTGGCACGTCGTCCCGCTCGCGCAGGCCACGGGCCACGTCGATGCCGTCGACCTTCGGCAGGCCGAGGTCGAGGATCACGAGATCGGGCACAAACGTGTGGGACTGTTCCAGGCCGGAGGCGCCGTCGAGCGCGATGTGGACCTCATAGCCCTCCATCCGCAGCGAGCGCTGCAGAGCCTGGGCGATGTCTTCGTCGTCCTCGACCACGAGGACCCTTGGTGCGCGGGAGAAATCGTTCATCTGAGGTACCTGTGTATCGATTTGTACTAAAGCGATGGTAAGGGTTCACAGCAGGGTCTGAAGCCCCGGCGTCGAAGTCGCGTGTATGGCGGGTACACGCAAGCGCAGCTCGCGCCGGCCACCGGCGCGGCGTTCACGCGCTCGAAAGCGCAACGCAGGCTGGCCGCCGCCGTGGTGGCCGCCCCATCTGCCGCAGCTTGACGAGCGCCAGCGCGACGTGCTGGCGCTCGCGCTGATCGCGGCGGGCGTGTTCATGGGCGTGGTGCTGTACGGCAACGGCGACGGCGGGCGCCTTGGCCATGCGCTGGCGGTGGCGCTCGGCTGGAGCGTGGGGCGCGCGAAGGTGCTGGCGCCGCTTGCGCTGGTGGGCGCCGGCGCGGCGATGCTGATGCGCCCGGTGCTGCCGGCGATGCGCCCGTTGCGAACTGGCAGCCTCTGTCTCGGCTGCGCGATCGTGCTGGCACTCGCGGCGGGGACGCTGGGCGTGAGTTCGGGACAGGGCACGCCCGCCTCGCACTGGTCTTCGGACTATTTGCAGGCGCACGGCGGCGCCGCCGGGCAGGCGCTCTACGAAGTGGCGCACCGACTGGTGCAGCAGGTGGGGGTGGACATCCTCGTCGTGTTCCTGCTCGTCGTCGGGCTGATTCTGTTGACGGGCGCTTCGCTGGCGGCGGTGCTGCGCGCGACCGGCAGCGGCATGGTGGACAGCACGCGGATGCTCAAAGCTCGGGTCGGGGCCGAGCGCTCCTCGGCCGGCGACCGGCCGCCGACCGAGGGGCGCCCGCCGCTTGACCAAGGCCAGGAGACACTTGCCCGCGACCGGAGCGGGGGGCCACTCGTCCCTGGCGAGCATCTCCTGCCCCCCGAGCCAGAGCCGGGCAAGCTCGTCGTACGCGCTACCCACGTGGAGGCGCCCTCGCTCGACGGCGACCGGCCACTGGAGCCGGTGGACCCGTGGGCGGAGGACGAGTCCCCGGACGAGCCGCTGGAGCCGTCGGAGCTCGACCCGGAGCCGGACGAGCTGCCGCCGGCCGCGGAGGAGGAGGGAGAGACGAATGAGCCGATCCCAGGCGTGCGCGCAGCGGGCCCCGAGGATCTCACCCCCCAAGGGCGCCTGCGCGGGCACGTGACCGACGACCCCAACTTCGAGTGGCGGATTCCGCAGGCCACCCGAGTGCTGTCGCGCTCGAGCGCCGAGCAGTCGCGCCCGGACACCGCCGGGCAGGAGCGCACCGCCGCCAACCTGGTCGAGGCGCTCGGCCACTTCGGCGTGCAGGCGAAGGTGATCGGCACGGTGGCGGGCCCGCACATCACCCGCTATGAGCTGCGCCTTGCACCCGGGACGAAGGTCGCGAAGGTGACGCAGCTGAAGGACGACCTCGCTTATGCGCTGGCCGCAACCGACATTCGCATCCTCGCGCCGATCCCGGGCAAGCAGGCGGTCGGGGTGGAGGTGCCCAACGCGCGGCGGCGGATCGTGCGCCTTGGCGACGTCTTCCAGGAGCCGCCCGCGGATTGGTCGCCGTTGACGGTGTGGCTGGGTAAGGATGTGGCGGGCAAGGCGATCGGCGCCGACCTGGCAAAGATGCCGCACCTGCTCGTCGCCGGCACGACCGGCGCGGGCAAGTCGGGCGCGATCAACGCGATGCTGGCGAGCGTGCTGCTGCGCGCCAGCCCGCACGAGTTGCGCCTCGTATTGGTCGACCCCAAGCAGGTGGAGCTCAACCACTACGAGTCGATCCCACACCTCCTGACCCCTGTGATCACGAGTCCGCGGATGGCCGCCAACGCGTTGCAGAACCTGGTTCGGGAGATGGAGCAGCGCTACGGGACGATGTCGCTGGCGCGCACGCGCAGCCTGCCGGAGCTCAACAAGGCGCGCGCGGCACGCGAGGAACCGCCGCTGCCCTACATCCTCTGCGTGATCGACGAGCTTGCGGACCTGATGATGGTTGCCCCCGCGGACGTCGAGGACTCGATCATCCGGCTCGCGCAGAAGGCGCGCGCCGTCGGCATCCACCTGGTGCTGGCGACCCAAAGCCCGCGCGTGGACGTGATCACGGGCATGATCAAGGCTAACGTCCCTTCGCGGATCGCGTTTGCGGTCTCCTCGCAGACCGACTCGCGCGTGATCCTCGACCAGAATGGCGCCGAGTCGCTGCTGGGCCAGGGCGACATGCTGTTCAGCCCGGTCGGCTCATCGCGCCTGCAGCGCATCCAGGGCGCCTACATCGACGAGCCGCAGATCGCGAAGTTGACCGACTTCTGGCGCAGGCAGGGCGAACCGGAGCTGCGCGAGGAGTTGCTGGAGGAGGTCGAGCCCAGCGAGGCTGACGGGGAGCGCCCGGACGAGCTCGACCCCGACGAGGACCCGCTGCTGAAGGACGCGATCGCGCTGGTCGCGGAAATGCAGACCGCTTCGACCTCGATGCTGCAGCGGCGCCTGCGCCTCGGCTACACGCGCGCGGGCCGGATGATCGACATGCTGGAGCGTCGCGGGGTGATCTCCGGCTACGAGGGCTCCAAGCCCCGTCAGGTGCTGATCGCCGAGGCAGACGTGCCGCGTGTGCTGGCTGCTTTGGAGGAGCGGGCGCTCATCGCGGAGCAGAAGAACTGATTTTTGATGGAGGACCCCCACAAGGGGGGTCGGGGATGGGTTGGCGCGCGGCGCGGAGGCGCAGCTCGAAAATGCCAGAGCGTCACTAGCCTTCACAGCCGAGATGCCAGAGATCGGATCAACACTGCGCGAGGCCCGGATGCGCTCACGGATCGACGTGTCGGAGATCGAGGCGCAGACGAAGATCCGCGCCAAGTACCTGCGCGCCCTGGAGAACGAGGAGTGGGACCTGTTGCCGGGGCCGACGTTCGTGAAGAGCTTCTTGCGCACCTACGGCAATGCGCTCGGTCTCGACGGGCGCGCGCTGGTCGAGGAGTACAAGCTTCACTACGAGCATCCCGGCGACGGGATCGAGCCGATCCAGCAGGCGGCGGTGTCGTCTCCCCGTCGCGCCCGTGCGCGCGCTGGGGGGACGATGCGCCGCGGGCCGGGTGCGGCCTCGCCGCCGCGTAAGGGTCCCTCGCGCGCCTACATGGGCGCGATCGCCGCGATCGGCATCGTGATCGTGCTGTTGGTGTACGCGCTGCTCTCGGGCGGCAGCTCGCCCTCGAGCAAAGCGCCACCGAGCACGCCGGCGCAGAGCAGCGCTCGCGGCACGCACCCCAAACGGGCCCACCGGGCGCACCCGAGCGGTGCGGCGAGCGCGACGGCGACGCTGGCGTCGCTGAAGCTGGAACCGAGCGGTCGCGTGTACGTCTGCCTGATCGGCGACGGCGGGCGCAAGCGGATCCCGGGCGAAATCCTGACCCCGGAAAGCCCCGAGCCCGTCTACCACGCGCGCCGCTTCGAACTGACTCTTGGCAACAACGAAATGACGCTGATCGTCAACGGCAAGCCCGTGACGGTGCCGGCCTCCTCTGGCGCAATCGGCTACGCGATCACCCGCACGGGGATGCGTTCGTTGATCGAAAGCGAAGAGCCGACGTGCAAGTAAAAGAGCCTGGAAGGGGTGAGCCGGTGGGCGCGCGCGCAGGGATCGTCGTCACCGGCACCGAGGTGCTGACCGGCCGCGTGGCGGACCGCAATGGCCCCTGGCTGGCCGATCGCCTAGAGGACCTCGGCGTCGACCTCGCACAGATCGCGATCGTCGGCGACCGCCGCGAGGATCTGCTGGCGGCACTGCGCTTCATGGCGGCGCAGCGCTTCGACGTGGTGCTGACCAGCGGCGGTCTCGGTCCAACCGCCGACGACCTCACAGCCGAGGTCGTGGCGGAGTTCCAGGGCCGCGAGCTGGTGTGGGACGGCTCACTGCAGGAGCGGATCGAAGCGATCGTCGCGCGCCTGGGCGCGCGCTGGCGTAACGTCAGCGCGGAGGCGATGCGCGAGGGCGCGCGCAAGCAGGCGACGGTCCCGCGGGGCGCGACGGTGCTGGAGCCTGTGGGCACCGCCCCAGGCCTGGTCGTGACCCCCGCCGAGGGCAGCACCGGCCCCACGGTGGTCGTGCTCCCCGGCCCGCCGCGCGAGCTGCAGCCGATGTGGGAGGCGGCCGTGCGCGAGGATTTTCATGCGGCGGGTCCACTGCGAGAGGCGCTGGCAGGCGCCACCGAGTACCGTCGCCACACGCTGCGCCTGTTTGGGATCCCCGAGTCGGAGATTGCCGAGACCCTCAGGATGGCCGAGCGCGAAGGGGTGGCGCTGGAGCGCCTGGAGGTGACCACCTGCCTGAAACGGGCGGAGGTGGAGGTCGTTACGCGCTACGAGCCCGACGCGCAGGACGCCTACGACGCGCTGGTGGCCGCGGTGCGAGCGCGCCACGCCGAGCAGCTCTTCTCCGAGGACGGCAGCACGATCGACGAGCAGGTGGCAGCCCTGCTGCGTGGCGAGCAGGGCGCCCCCGTGCGCACGATCGCAACCGCGGAGTCGTGCACGGGAGGCCTGCTCGCCGCCCGCCTGACGGATCCCCCAGGCGCCTCGCGGTACGTGCGCGGAGGCATCGTCGTATACGCGAATGAGGCGAAGGTGGCGCAGGCGGGAGTCCCCGCGGAGATGATCGAACGCCACGGCGCCGTCTCCTCCGAGGTGGCGCAGGCCTTGGCCGAGGGAGCGCGCAAGCACCTCGGAGCGGACGTGGGCGTGGGCGTAACGGGCATCGCCGGCCCCGGCGGCGGCACCCCCGAGAAGCCGGTCGGCACGGTCTACCTGTGCGTAGCAACCACCGACGGCGCACTCGCGCGAGCGGTGACCCTGCCGGGCGGCCGGCGCGACATACGCGAGCGCACGACCACGGTGGCACTGCACCTGGTACGCCGGCTGCTCACCTCGAACTCCAGCAATTGAGGGTCAGAAACACCCCTTGTGTCCATCATCGCTCGCGTGGTACAGCTATGCGTACGCTTTCCCAAGAGACTCAATGACGTTTGAGAATAGTTCGGACCAGCCAACAGACGTGGCGGTTGGCCACTACGCTTACAAACCTACGGGCTCCTACCGACTTTTCGCAGGCACCCGTAGAAACTCCGGATCGTGACCTCCTCTCCACGAATTCGGATCCTGCCGAGCGGGGGCGCCGGTCTGACATAGCCGGCGTCCCCGCCGGCCTGCTCGAGAACGAATCGCGACACATCGTCCGCAAGAGCGGTGCGTCCGGCACGGTTCGCGCCGGCCACGGTTCGCGCCGGCGGTTGCGATCATCATTGGCGTGACCCGCGGCACCGAAGCCCGGCTGTTTGTCGCGCTCGACCTGCCCACCGAGCTACGCGGGCGGCTGCTCGGTTGGGCGCGCACAGCCGCCGCGAGCGTGAAAAATGGGGGTCCCACCACTCCCACCGCCACGCGCGCGCCCTCCGTGATGACCTACCGGGGCGTCGTGCGCTCTCCCGGCCGCCACCGGGAAGCGCGGCCGTTGCCCGCCCGCTCGCCGCGGCTGCTCGACCCCGACTCCCTGCACGTCACGCTCTGCTTCCTTGGCAACCGGCCCGTGGGGGAAATCGAGGCGCTCGACGAGGTCCTCGCCGCCGCCTGCGCGGAGGCGCCGCCGGTCGGGGAGCTCTCCTTCGGGGCGCCGCTGTGGCTGCCTGCGCGCCACCCGCGCGCGCTCGCGGTCGAGTTGCACGACACCCCCGATCGAGCGCTGGAGGCGCTGCACGAGGCGCTCGCGGCGGTCTGCGACCTGGAGTCGGCCGCCGCGCCCGGCCCCGGCCGCGCTGTGGAAGCCCGGCGTCGGCGCTTTCGCCCACACGTGACTGTCGCCCGCATGCGCCCCTCTGAGGCCCCACGCGAGCGCACGCTGCCGCCCACGCCGGCGCTCTCGTTCACCCCTCGCTCGGTCACGCTGCAGCGGTCTTGGCTCACGCCCACGGAGGCCGTATACGAAGGGCTCTTCACGTACGCCCTCGCGGCCCCGTGCATCGAGTAACGCCCGCTTGCGCAATCGAACAAGTGTTCCGTCCGGGGCCGGCTCTACCGTTTGCGCTCGATCCGTTTTCCCGATTCCCGGAGGAGCTTCCGATGCCGACCGACAACGAGAAGGCCGCCAAGGCCCGCGACGCCGCGCTGAAGGGCGCGCTCACGCAGATCGAGCGCGAGTTCGGCAAAGGCACCGTCATGCGCATGGGCGACGAGGGCGCGCAGGTTCGCGTCGCCGCGATTCCCACGGGCGCGCTGTCGCTCGATCTCGCGCTTGGGATCGGCGGGGTTCCGCGCGGGCGCATCGTCGAGGTCTTCGGCCCCGAGTCCTCCGGCAAGACCACACTGATCTACCACGTCCTCGCCGAGGCCCAGCGGCTCGGGGGGGTCTGTGCCTTCATCGATGCCGAGCACGCGATGGACCCGCTCTACGCCAAGGAGATCGGCGTCGACATCGACGAGCTGCTGGTCTCCCAGCCCGACTACGGCGAGCAGGCGCTGGAGGTCGCCGACATGCTCGTGCGCTCCGGGGCGATTGACGTCGTGGCGATCGACTCCGTCGCCGCGCTCACCCCGCGTGTGGAGCTCGAGGGGCAGATGGGCGACCAGACGGTCGGTGCGCAGGCGCGGATGATGTCCCAGGCGATGCGCAAGATCGCCGGCAACCTCAACCGCACCTCCACACTCTGCATCCTGACCAACCAGATCCGCGAAAAGGTCGGCGTCATGTTCGGCTCGCCCGAGACCCAGCCCGGCGGGCGGGCGCTGAAGTTCTACGCCTCCCAGCGCCTGGACATCCGGCGCATCGAGACGCTCAAGGACGGCACCGAGGCGGTCGGCAACCGCGTGCGCGTGAAGGTCGTCAAGAACAAGCTCGCCGCCCCCTTCCGCCAGGCCGAGTTCGACATCGAGTTCGGCAAAGGCATCTCCTCCACCGGCTGCCTGATCGACCTCGGCATCGAGGACTCCGTCGTCACCAAGTCCGGCTCCTTCTTCTCCTACGGCAACGAACGCCTCGGCCAGGGCCGCGGCAACGCCAAGGCCCACCTGGACGAGCACCCCGCGATCGCAAAGGAGATCCGCGCGCGGATATTCGCCGCGCGCGGCATCTCGCCCGAGGGGCCGGCGGTACCGCTTGAGCCGGTCGCCGACGCACCGACCGACAGGAATGCGAGTCCGCCGGAGGTCGCGCCCGTGCCGGAGTCGCGGCGGGAGCCCGTCGCGGCGTAGAGCGAGCACTGGCTGATAGCGCAGTCAGAGAGTGATAGCATCACGCGGGTGAAGCAATTGCTGCTGCGGGTTCCTGAGGACTTGCACCGCCGCCTCGCCTTGCGCGCTGGACGGGAGGGCCGCAGCATGAACGCCGTTGCGACAGAGATCCTCAATGCCATACCTGAGGGCGAGCAGACAGATCGCCGTGCTCGTCTGCGGGCGGCAGCTGCAGCCGCGGGTATGCTGCGTGCAACACCGCCATCGGGCATAAGCACCGCGCAGCGCTCGCGCATCATCGACTCGACTCATGGTCTCGGCCAGCAGGTTGACCGGCTGCTCAGGGATGAGCGCGAGCCAGTGTGATCGTCTACCTGGACTCCTCTGTGCTTGCCCGCGCCTACCTCGCCGATGAGGACGGACACGACGATGCGCAGGCGTTGCTCTCCGACCCAGAGATTGCGACGGTGACTGGAACATGGACGAGAATCGAGGTATCCGGCGCCCTTGTCAGGGCCGCTCGAGTCGGGCGCGCAGATGCTGACGAGCTGCTCGCGCTACTCGACGCCGATCTTTCACCGGAGGGAGCAGTGACGATGCTCTCCGTCTCCCAGGAGCGCGTCGAAGAGCGAGCCCTGAAGCTTGTGCGGGAGCACGCTCTGCGTGCACTGGATGCGTGGCATCTCGCCGTCGCCGAGCTCACTGTCCCTGGGCTTGCCGAGAAGGGCGAGGAGATCGGTTTCGCATCGCGCGACGAGGCCCAGGCAACCGTCGCCGAGCAACTGGGTTTCAAGTGCATCTAGTGCACCCAGTGCACGAGTCATCGAGGCACCACAGTTGGCCATGCCACTACGGCCCAGCTACCCTTCGGAGGCGATGAAGACTTACCACCTCACCACCTTCGGCTGCCAAATGAACGAGCACGACTCTGAGCGGATGAAGGGAATGCTCGAGTCACTCGGCTACCACGAGGCGCCCGCGCGCGCCGAGGCCGACCTGATCCTCTTCAACACCTGCTCGATCCGCGAGTCCGCCGACTCTCGCTTCGTTGCCCACCTTGGCGAGGCCAAGCGGCTCAAGCACGAACGGCCCGAGCGGATCGTCGGCGTGGGGGGGTGCTGGGCGCAATCGGTCAAGGAGGAGGTCTTCGAGCGCTTCCCGTTCGTCGACGTCGCCTTCGGCCCCGGCCAGGTCCATCGCCTCGCCGAGTTCCTCACCTCCGAGTCGCTGACCGCGCAGGGTTACTTCGAGTTCGAGGGCTTCACCGGGCGCCTGCCAGCCCACCGCGAGCGGCCCTTTCAGGGATGGGTGCAGATCAGCGTCGGCTGCAACTGCCGCTGCTCCTACTGCATCGTCCCCTCCACCCGCGGGCGCGAGGTCAGCCGGCCCTTCGACGAGCTCGTGCAGGAGGTCCACGCGATGGCTGCTGAGGGCGTGCGCGAGGTTACGCTGCTCGGCCAGAACGTCAACTCCTACGGGCGCGACCTGCGTGAGCCGGCCGCTGCTCCGATCGCATCCGACGGCTCTGCAACCGCGCTGAGTCAGGCGCGCGCGGGCGCACTGACCGCGGGACAGCGCTCGCGCACCTTCGCCGAACTGCTGCACGCGCTTGACGCCGTCGAGGGCATCGAGCGGATCCGCTACACATCACCCCACCCAAAGGACATGCGCGAAGATGTGATCCGATCGCATGCCAACTTGCGAACAGTATGTGAGCACATTCATCTGCCGCTGCAGTCCGGCTCCACTCGCATCCTCAAGGCGATGCGCCGCACCTATGATCGCGAGCGCTACCTCGATCGCGTCGCCCTGATCCGTGAGCACGTCCCCGACGTCTCGCTCACGACAGACATCATCGTCGGCTTCCCAGGCGAGACCGAGGAGGACTTCGAGCAGACCCTCTCGCTCGTCGAGCAGGTGCGCTACGACAGCGCCTTCACCTTCCTGTTCTCGCCCCGGCGCGGCACCGAGGCCGCCGCGATCACCGAGGGGCTTGTGCCCCACCCGGTCAAGGTGGCGCGCATGGAGCGGCTCCTGGAGGCCGTGCAGCGCCACGCGCGCGAGCGCGCCCAGCGCTTCATCGGGCGTGATCTGGAGGTGCTCGTCGAAGGGCCATCGCGCAATGATCCATCGCGGCTGCGCGGGCGTACTCGCCACAACAAGGTTGTCAACTTCGCCGGCCTCTCCTCGCCCGGCGAGCTGACGCAGGTGCGGATCGACTCCGTCACCTCGCAGACGCTCGCCGGGGAGGAGCTGCTGGTCGCTACTCGGCGGTAGCGGCAGGCCCCGGGGGAGGGCCGGTGTAGCTCGATCCCGATTCGCTGCCCGATCCGGATTTCGAGCTCGATCCCCCGCTCGACCCTTTGCCCATGTTCGGGCAGGGGTGGCCCGAGGGGCTCGTCGAGTTCGGCGCCGGGGCTGTTTTGGATGGCGTCGAGGGGGTGGTTGTCGTGGACGGAGTGGTCGTGGTGGAAGGCGTTGACTGGGTCGATGTCGTACCCGTCGTGCCAGTGGAGCCACTCGGAGCCGCGGCAGCGCCGGCGATGCCGGCGACCGCGCCTCCCGTTGCCAGCGCGCCCACCACGATGACCGCCCTGATCGTATTCGCCCTGTTCATGGGGACCTCCTGTGGTCGGTTGGGGAGCTTTCTTACGCCACCCATCCTGCGCCTCGTCCCTAAGCGGTCCGCAACGCGTGTCTAAGGCCTATCGAAGGAGTTCGTGGGCCTACGGGCGGTGCCCCGCCGCCAGCTCCTCGGCGAGCTTGTCGTTACCCGTCTTGCGGGTGACGGTTGCAGCGAGGCCGGGGGCAAGACCCGCGAAGGCCGAGCCGACACGCAGCGCCAGCGGTGCGACGTCGACCTCTGCACGGTTGCGCTCGATCGCCTCCGCGACCGCGCGCCCCACGTCTTGGGGGCTACGTGTGCCGACACCGGGTGGGAGCTTCGCGCCCGAGGCCGCGAACATCCCCGCTTCGCGGATGAAGCCCGGGTTGACGACGGACACCCCGACGCCCCGCTCGCGCAGCTCCGGACGCAGCCCCAGGGCGAAGCCGCGCAGCCCGAACTTCGTCGCGTTGTACAGCGAAGTCATCGCGGTCGGCGCCTTGCCCGAGAGCGAGGAGACGAACAGCAGGTGGCCCTGGCCACGCGCCACCATCGCCGGCGCCAGCGCGTGCGCCATCGCAATCGGGGCGCGCAGGTTGACCTCCAGCGTGCGGTCGACCTCCTCCATCTCGAATTCCTCCAGGCGCCCCGCCCCGTGCAGCGCCGCGTTGGCGACCAGGATGTCCACATCGCCCGCGTCGCCCAGCAGGCGATCGACCGCAGCACGGTCGGCGAGGTCCGCGGCCAGCGCGCGCGCGCCGAGCTCGCCTGCCAGCCCCTCCAGCACATCCGTGCGCCTGCCGGTCAGGATCAGCTTCGCGCCGCGCCCGCCCAGCTCACGGGCGATCGCTTCGCCGAGGCCGCCGGTGGCGCCGGTGAGCAGGACGGTGGAGTTGTGGATCTGCATTGGTGGTCGCTCCCGGCAGGTTGGGGTGAGTTGGGTCGAGGCGTCGAGACGGGCGGTTGGGGTGTGGGCTGACAGGCGCGGCCGACCGCTGAGCTAGCCGATGGTGCAAGGCTACGTCAATGCAGGTGATCGCGCTGTTCGGCCCCACGGGTGTGGGCAAGACCGCTGTCGCGGTGGCGCTGGCCGCGCGGCTGCGGGCCGCCGGCGAGGACCCCGTGGCCGTCTCCGCCGACGCGCTGCAGGTTTACATCGGCCTTGAGACGCTCACCGGCGTTGCCTCGGCGGCCGAGCAGGCGGCCCTGGAGCACCGGCTGGTCTCCTTCCTGCCGCCCGACGCCTCCTTCAGCGCCGGCCAGTACGCCGAGCTGGCGCACGCCGAGATCGACGCGCTGCTCGCGCGGGGGAGACGGCCAATCGTCGTTGGCGGCACCGGCCTCTACTTGCGCGCGGCGCTGACCGAGCTGCGCCTGCGCCCGCCACCGCCCGAGGGTCTGCGCGAGCGCCTCACCGCCGAGCTCGAACGGGAGGGGCCCGCCGTGCTGCACGCCCGCCTCGCGCGTGGTGCGCCGTGGGCGGCCGAGCGCATCGACCCCGCCGACCGTCAACGGATCGTGCGCGCGTTGGAGCTACTCGAAGCCGGGGAGCTGGAGCCGCCCGAGGGCCCCTCGCAGCTGTGGACCGACGAGGTGCGCCGCCCCACACTGCTCGTCGGGATGACGCTGGAGCGAGACGCGCTGTACGCACGGATCGACGCCCGCGTCGAGCGGATGTTGGCGGCGGGGGTGCGCGAGGAGGTGCTGCGGGCGCACGCCGCCGGCGCATCGGTCACGGCGCGCAAGGCGCTCGGCTTCGAGGAGCTGCTGGCCGGCGACGTCGAGGCGATGCAGCGCCGCACCCGCAACTACGCCCGCCGCCAGCTCTCCTGGATGCGCAAGCTCGCGGGCGTCCATCTGATCGACGTGACCGGCCGCACGCCGGAGGACGTCGCCGCGGAGGTCGAAATCGTAGACTCCAACCGCGTATGACCGCCTCCCCAGAGATACGCCCGATGCGGTTCGAGAAGTGGCAGGCGCACGGCAACGACTACCTGATCATGGAGCGCGCGCAACTGCCGTTCGAGCTCACCCCGCCACGCATCCGCAAGCTCTGCGCACCGCACTTCGGGGTTGGCGCTGACGGGGTACTGCTGCTCGCCTCCAGCGACGACCCCCAGTTTGTCGCGCGGCTGTCGATTTACAACCCCGACGGCTCGGAGGCGGAGCTGTCGGGCAACGGCGCGCGTGAGGCGGTGCTGTACCTGCGTCGCCACGGCTGGACTGAGGAGGACGTGTTTGCGATCCACACCGCTGCGGGGGCGATCACGCCGACGATCCTCAGTCCACACAGCTGCCGCATCGACATGGGCGCCGCGTCGCTCACTTCACAGAGCTTCCCGAGTGGGCCCCCCGACGGTCATGGCGAACTGAGCGCCGGCGGGCGGCGCTGGCGCTTCCAGCATGTCTCGATCGGCAACCCCCAATGCGCGATCCACGTCGAGGACTTGGACGCGCTGCTGGCGCTCGACCTGGCCGCGATCGGCCCTGCGATCGAAGACCACGAGCTCTTCCCGCACCGCACCAACGTCTCCTGGTACACCGAGACCGAACCGTTTCGCATCCGCACGCGGATCTTCGAGCGCGGGGTGGGGGAGACACTCTCCTCCGGCACTGGCGCCACCGGTGCGGCGGTCGCCCACGTGCTGGCCCACCGGCGCTCCCCGCCGACGCACGACGTCGATGCGCTGCGCCTGCCGGCGGGCGCCGCCGGGCACAAATCCGGTGGCGGGGTGCACGAATCGAGTACCGTCACCGTCGCCCTCGACGGCGGCGAGCTGCAGGTCGAGGTGGGGGAGGAGTTGCGCGTGCATCTGACCGGCTGGGCGCGGCCGGTGTACGAGGGCTGCCTGAGCGAGGACTTCCTGAAGGAGCTGCATGAGACCGAGTGACCATCTGAGAGATGACCGCAGGAAGGAGCAGCATGAAACCGAGTGAGCGACTGAGCCGCATCCCTCCGTACCTGTTTGCCGAACTGGAGCGCAAGATCGCCGCCAAGCAGGCTGCGGGGGTGGACGTGATCAGCCTCGGCATCGGCGACCCCGACCGCCCGACGCCGGCGCTGATCGTCGAGGCGATGCAGGAGGCGGTCACCGAGCCGGAGACCCACCGCTACCCCTCCAACCGCGGCCGCGGCGACTTCCGCGAAGCGATCAGCGACTTCTACGCGCGGCGCTTCGACGTGGAGCTCGACCCCGCGAGTGAGATCATTCCCGCGATCGGCGCCAAGGAGGCGATCTTCAACCTCAACCTCGCCTTCCTCGACCCCGGCGACGCGGCGCTCGCTTCCGACCCCGGCTACCCGGTGTACACCGCTGGCCCGCTGCTCGCCGGCGCCGACCCCGTGCCGCTGGCGCTCGTGCCGGAGCTCGGCTTCGTCCCCGACTTCGAGGCGATCGCCCCCGCGGACCTCGCGCGCGCGAAGCTGATGTACCTCAACTACCCCAACAACCCCACCGGCGCGCTCGCGCCCGAGGGCTTCTTCGAGCGCGTCGTGGCGTTCGCCCACGAGCACGGGATCCTCGTCGTGCACGACAACTCCTACTCGGAGATCGCCTACGACGGCCACCGCCCGGGCTCGTTCCTCGCGACCCCCGGCGCCAAGGATGTCGGGATCGAGGTGTTTTCGCTCTCCAAGGGCTACAACATGACCGGCTGGCGCTGCGCGGCCGTGGTCGGAAACAGCGAGGCGATCGCGACCTACTGGCGGCTGAAGACCAACATCGACTCCGGCCTGTTCGAGGCGGTGCAGCTCGCGGGGATCGCCGCGCTCTCGCCGCAGGCCGACGCCGAGGTCGCCTCGATGAACGAGCTCTACCGCATCCGCCGCGACCTCGTCTGCGACGCGCTCGCCAAGGCTGGCGTGCACGTCACCCCACCAAAGGGCACGATCTACGTGTGGGCGCCCGTTCCCGCGGGCTTCGAGAGCTCGGTCGCCTACTGCGAGCACGTGCTGGAGCGCACCGCCGTGGTGATCTCGCCCGGCAGTGCCTACGGCCCCAGCGGCGAGGGCTGGTTTCGGATCTCGCTGACGACGCCCGACGAGCGCCTCGCCGAGGCCGTCGAGCGGCTGGCCTCGCTCGCCTGAAGGTGGGCCCTAAACTGGGAGTGAATGGATGTGACAGCGCCTCGCGCGCGCCAACGCGCCCTCTGCATCGCCGCGCTGCCCGATGCGGACGACAGCAGCGTGCGCGAGCTGGGCGAGCTGCTGGGCGCCGCCGGCGTGGCGGTGGTGGGGGAGCTGGTGCAGCGCCGCGAGCAGCCCCACCCCAACACTTACCTCGGGCCGGGTAAGGTCGCGGAGGCCAAGCAGCGCGCGCAGGAGCTCGACGCAAACGTGATCGCCTGCGACGACGAGCTCACCCCGCGCCAGGAGCGCAACCTCGAGGCCAAGCTGGGCCTGCCGGTGGTCGATCGCACCACGGTGATCCTCGACATCTTCGCCGCCCACGCCGCCTCGGCCGAGGGCAAGTTGCAGGTCGAGCTGGCCCAGCTGGAGTACAACCTCGCGCGCATGCGCGGCCTGTGGAGCCACCTCGAGCGCCTCGGCGGTGGGATCGGCACGAGGGGGCCAGGCGAGAGCCAGATCGAGACCGACCGCCGTCTCGCCCGCGACCGCATCGCGGCGTTGCGTCGACGCTTGGAGCATGTGCGCGGCACTCGCGCGGTGATGCGCGCCGAGCGTGAGCGGGCCGCGCTGCCGACGATCGCGCTCGCGGGGTACACCAACGCCGGCAAGTCGACGCTGCTGAACGCCCTCACATCGGCCTACGGCCGCGGTGGGCGGGCGGGTCCCGATCATCAGGCCGAACTCGACCGCCGCGTGCGCGACCGCCTCTTCCACACGCTCGACCCGACCACGCGTACGGTGCACATCGGCGGCCGCCCCCACCTCGTGACCGACACGGTGGGCTTCATCCGCAAGCTTCCCCACCAGTTGGTCGACGCCTTCGGCGCCACGCTGGAGGAGACGATCCGCGCCGACGTGCTGCTGCACGTACTCGACGCCTCAGCAGCGGAGGGCGAGATGGAGGCGATGCGCCGCGCGGTCGAGGGGGTACTCGCCGAGATCGGCGCCGACGTCTCCCCGCGCGTGCTTGTGCTCAACAAGGCTGACCTGCTCGACGACGCCGCACGGCAGGAGCTGCGCCTGCACCACCCCGAGGCGGTGCTGCTCAGCGGCGTCACAGGCGAGGGGCTTGACGAGCTCGCCGCCCGCATCGAGTCCGAGCTGCGTCACACGCTCTGCCCGCTCGACCTGCTCGTCCCCTATGCCAGCGGCTCCAGCCTCGCGGAGCTGCACGAGGTCGCGGGTGAGCTGGCCCGCCGCGACACACCCGAGGGCGTCCGCGTCCGTGCGCTCGTGCCGGCTCGTGTGGCGTCACGCTTCGCGCGGTTCGCGGTGGCTTAGACCCAGTACCGTTTACCAGGGCCGTCGTCGGCTCCCGCTCTTGGTGGAAGCAGCGGTCTAGAGAGCGGAGCGGCGTTGAAGTGTAGTATCGGCCGATGACCCAACAGCAGCGCTCGGGTGCGGTAGCGGTGGCCAACGAGGAAGCGGTGCGCGCATGGGACACGGTCCTGTATGAGCGGTGGAAGTCCAACCGCAAGGTGTTCGTGGGTGCGCTGGCAGAGGTCACAGACGAGGTCTTCGGGCTCTTTCCGCCGCCCGGGCGTGGCAGCTGCATCGACATCGGGTGCGGCTTCGGCGAGACGACTCAGCGGCTGGCTGGGCTCGTCGGGTCGGGAGGCTTCGCGCTCGGCACCGATTCCTCGCCGCGGTTCATCGAGGACGCCCGTCGCGAGGCCGTCGAGGCGGGGGTAGAGAACGTTGTGTTTGAGATCGCCGATGCGCAGACGGCTGCGTGGGATCCCCTCTACGACTACGCTTTCTCGCGCATGGGGACGCAGTTCTTCGCCGCGCCGGTTCCGGCTATGCGCGCGATTCGCGGTGCGCTTAAGCCCGGCGGCAGGCTCGCCAAGATCTGCTGGCGGCGCAAGGCCGACAGCCCGTTGTGGGCAGAGACCGAGCAGGTCGTTGAACGGTTTCTCTCGCGCCCTGAGGAGTACGAGGCCGACACCTGCGGGCCCGGGCCGTTCTCGCTCGGTAATCCCGAGACCACCCGCGGGATTCTCCAGGCCGCCGGGTTCGACGAGATCGAGTTGCATCAGCGCGACTTCGACTACTTCATGGGCGCGGACATGGACGAGGCGATCGACGCCCTGCTCGCGATTGGACCCGGTGCAGAGCTGATCCGTCTGAACGGGGAGCACGGGGAGAGCCGCAGGGGCGAGATCGCCGAGGCTCTGAGGGACCGCTACGCCGCCTGGCAGAAGCCCGACGGCTCCATAATCGGCCGCGGGTCCGTCTGGATCGTCGCAGCCACGAACCCCGGTTAGCTCCCCCGCCGGCGCGCCAACCCGCGGCGGGTGACAATGGACAGCGGGCGTTGACTCCGATCAGCAGCGCGCTCCCACCTCGGACGAGGACGGGGTCTGGGCCGCGGTCAGGCCGGTCCGCGTCGCAGTCAGTAGCTCTGTGGTCCCTCGGTCTCGTCGGGGACCAGGCGCGGGAAGTACTTTGCGGCGATCCCAAAGACGAAGTCGACGATCTGCTGTGGCGTCGGTGGCTTGTTGGGGTCGGTCAGCTCGGCGGGAACCGGTAGCCCGGACTGCTGGGCGTGTTCGAGAAAGCCTGGGCCGATCGCCTTGCCGAGGTTGCTCAACACTTCGCCGAGTTCGACCTGTGTGAGCTGCCACAAGGTCAGCGGGTACGGTGAGCGCGGCGCCCATTTAATTTTTCTCCCCCGCCGCTGCATCCACGGGATACAGTTGGCTGACCGTACTGTGTGGCTCATCCTCGCGCCGGTAGCCCAGGCGGGCCGAGATATGATCGGCGGTCGAAATAAGGTGCGGCGCGAGCGCGCCGACCAAGTGCTCAATATCGATGACCGCCTTGTTCGCGGCCAGGTTAATAGCAGCAACCACCTCGCGTGACTCACGGCGCACGGGCGCTGCAATAGCAATTAGGCCGGGGGCAAGCTCCTCATCGTTGACCGCTATACCAGACGCGCGGATGGTTTCCAGCTCTGCTCTCAGCGCTTTTTTTGACCTGATGGTATTTGGCGCATGCTTGGCGAGAGTGCATCCTTCCGTCAAATCTCGTTGGGCCTCCTCGTAGAGCTGGGCAAGCAAAAGCTTTCCCATTGCTGTGCAGTAAATTGGCAGCCGCGACCCGATAGTGAGTCCTAGTGGTTCGTCTGTGAAGTTTGTGGGTTATGCCTCGAGGACCTTCCCGGTGTAGGTCCACTTGAATGGTTTGGCGGTCTGGTTGTAGGTCTCGATAAACGCGAGCATTTGCTCGGCGAGGTCTTCCTCGCTGAAGAAGATGCCGTGCTTGAGCAGTCGGCGGTAGAGGATCGAGAAGAAGATCTCGACCTGATTCAGCCACGAGGCGTGGGTGGGGGTGAATTGGAAGCTCCAGCGAGGGTGAGCGGCGAGCCATTCCTGTACCTCTTCGGTGCCGCGGGTGGAGAGGTTGTCGCTGACCGCGATGATCTGCTGGCCCTCGACGACGGGGATCTCGCTGTCGAGCTGGTCGAGGAAGCGGATCAGATCGAAGCGGTTGCGGGTCTTCGAGGTCATCGCGAGCACGTCACCCTCGTGGACCTTCAGACACGCGAACAGGCACTGCGTGCCGTTGCGGATGTATTCGTGCTCGCGACGTGTCGTTCGCCCAGGAGCAGGAAGGATGTCTGGCTTGGTTGGTGCCTTGGCCTGGATCCCGGTCTTTTCGTCGATCGAGACGACCAGCACGTTCTCTGGCGGATTCACGTACAGACCGCAGACACCTTTCAGGCGCTCCTCGAACTCGGGGTCGGAGAAGTCGCTCATCACCCAGTAGTCGGTCAGGTGCGGCTTGATGTCGGCGCGCGCGAGAATCGTGTGTGCCTGGGCACGCGACATCCCCACCGCCTGCCCGAGTTGCTCATAGGTCCAGCGTTCCCGCTGAGCCCCCTCTGGTGTCTCCGGTGGACGCGTGCACGCCTTGGCGATCAGCCTCGCCCGATCCGCCTGCGAATAGATCAGAGGTTTACCCGAGCGCGGCAAGTCACGGAGCCCGGCGATCCCATCCTGCTCATAGCGCGCCCGCCACTTCTGCGCCGTGTTCGTCGAACACCCCACCAGCCGGCCGATCTCCGCAGCCGAACGACCTTCCGCGGCACAAAGCACGATCTGGGCGCGCTCGACCATCCGCACCTCAGCGGTGCTCGAGCGCACAATCCGATCAAGCTCCGCTTGATCGTCCGCTGCGATCTCAACACTCTTCGCCAACGCAGGCATACCGAACCTCCATCATCGCTGGACCCAACCAGCGACGAGTTCGGCAAAGACCACGACACCCCTTCAACCACCAACGCACTTCACAGACGAACCACTAGATCGATCTTGCGTTGTCCCCGGCGTGCGCCGGCTACTCGATCGAGGTACAAGATTTCTGGCCTATCGATGACCGCTAGGCTAGTGGTGTAGCCCGTTCGCTGACGTAGCTCTCTAAGTAGCGGTCGTGAGTGCTCACGGATGCCCATGCTGTTCATCGCTCCCATACCAAGATCGATGACCGACAGCGCCAGGCGATACTTGCGTCCCTTTTTCATCTGTTCCAGATGGCCGAGCGCCACAAGGGTGACGACGTAGCGGTGAGTTGTACTGCGGCTCATTCCCAGCGCATCGGCGAGATCCGCGATCCCTTGTACGGGTGAGTGAGGCGTGAAACAGCCCAGGATTGCCAGGCCGCGCTCCAATGATTGTGAGAAGCGTGGTTCGGTCAGCGTTGGAACCAAGGCCAACAGTTCCCCCGTCTCATCGACTTTGAGTATTGGTCGTGTTCTTTTTGGCATTCGCTCGGCAACGCTGATCGACGCTTGAGACCGTCACTTCGCAAGGCGTTGCTAGGCACTTCCCCCGGATAAATGTGTGGGGTTAGGCGGCGAGGTGGAGGCCGCCGGGGGTATGTTCGACGCCGACTGAGATTGCGACGGCGTCGAGGAGGCTGGCGGCGATGAAGCGTGTGGATCGGCTGTCGAGGTCTAGGAGCGCGGCGGCGGCTTGCTGGCGGGTGAGGCGTTGTTGGTCGCGTAGACGGACGAGCGCGGCGGCGAGCTTGGCTCGCTGCTGGGGTGTGTCGATCTGTTCTGCGACGGTGGTGAGGGCGTCCCAGCCCCAGTCGGGGTCGTCCCTGGAGATGGCTTCTTGCAGGCGTTTGAGGTCTGGGCCGATGAGCTTTGGCAGGGTCACGAGCAGCGAGAGGTCGGTGGCGGGAATGTCGAGGAGCTGCTGCCAGAGGTGGTCCAGGGCTCTCTCAGAGAGGCCTTGCAGGTCGGCGGTGGCGTCGCGTGCGAGTAGTGCGACGTGAGCGCGCGCGAGCTGTTCCTGCGAGGGTCCGCGTTGCTGGCCGCAGCAGCGCTTGACCTTGCGATTTGAGCCGCATGGGCAGAGCTCGTTGCGTCCTGGTCCGGGCATCAGCGCCTCCTGTCTTTCGGGTGTGGTGAGGGTCCCATCCGGGCCGGTCAGAACCACTGGGTCTGTCCGCTGTGTTCAGGACGATTCACCTGCTCATGAATTGGTTTTCAACCCGGTGGAGGTGTGATGCTCACGCTGTGTGGCGGGCAGGTGGAGTGCTTGTGGGACGAGGTGCTGCCGATCGAGGCGCGGGAGCTACCCGAGGATCTCGCTCGTCTGGATGCGGTGCTGTCCGATCCGCTGCTGCTGGAGCCGATCGCGGCTGCATGGGAGCAGGGCGCGCGTGGTCGTGGCCGCCCGTCGATCTCGATCGCGAGCTTCGTGCGGTTGATGGTGATCAAGCAGCGCACTGGCTGGGGCTACGAGACGCTGGTGCGGGAGGTTTCAGACTCGTTGCACCTGCGGCGCTTCTGCCTGATCGCGCTCGATCAGGGTGTGCCGGAGGAGTCGACGGTCCGCAAGCTCGCCCGCAGGCTGGGCGCCGAGGTCGTGCAGGAGATCACCAGGGTGGTGATCTCCAAGGCCCAGCGCGAGACGCGTTTTCGTGCGCGGGCAGCGAGGATCGACTCGACAGTCGTGGAGGCGGACATCCGCTACCCCTCCGATGCGATGCTCGCGTTGCAAGGCGTGCGGGTGCTCGCACGAGAGGGCAAGAAGCTCACGGCGCTGATCAAGGGCAAGACGACGCGGGTTACGGATCGTTCGCGTTCGGTTGGGCGGGCTGTCCGCGCGATCTCAAAGACACTCGCGCGTCGCACCGGTCAAGCCAAGGCGGAGGTGATGAAGCTCAACGAGCGTGCCGGGCGGCTGATCGCACGCTCGGTGAGAGAGGCACAACGGCTCGCCGTGCAGGCCAGGGCCGCGGCGCGTGGCCGCGGCGCTCAGGCCAAGCTCAGAGCAGCCGTCAGGCTCGAGCAGCTCGCTGCGCGCTGCGAGAAGGTCACCGAGCAGATCGACCGTCGCTCAAAGGGATTGAAGATCACCAACCGGCTGGTGTCACTCGCCGACCCCGATGCGCGGCCGATCCGCAAGGGCAAGTTCGGCAAACCCACGGAGTTTGGGTACGTAGCCCAGATCTGCGAGGTCACGGAGAACACCCGCAAGGGCGCCCGCGGGCTCATCCTGCCCGCCGGCCACGCGCCCGGCAACCCCGCCGAGAACCGGCTACTGCCCCAGACCGCGCTCGAGCTCGAACATGCCGGGATCACGCTCAAGGAGATCGTCTGCGACGGCGGCTTCCAGGCCGGCCCCACCAAAGACGCGTTCCCCGATCTCACCGAGCAGCAGATCCAGATCTCCGGCCGCCACGAGCCTGGGTCGCGCAGGACCCGCAAGCGCAGAGCCCGCTACCGAACCGGTATCGAGGGCCGCATCAGTCACCTCAAGCGCAGCTACGGGCTACGCCGAACCAGGCTGAAGGGCGATGACGGGATGAGAACCTGGACGGGGTGGGCGATCCTCCCCTACGACCTCGACACCCTCGCCATCCGAGCCCGCTGAAACACTCCCCGCCAGCCCGCCAACCGGGCAACCCATGAATGAGCCTGACTCGGCCGCGCCCAACCGGACGCGGCCGTTTCAGTCCCCTGAGCCGTCATTTATCCGGGGGAAGTAGACAGCAGTCATGCGTGCTGTGGTTTGGCGCATGGGTGCGCCGCTGGCCGTCCCTCTCAACGGGCACCCATGCACCTTCCCTCTCCGCGCGCCAGGGCGGCGCCGTCGGTCACTACCCAGCCCCCCAAGGCCGAATTGCTGGGCCGGGCCGAAGGAAGGAAAAAACGGCCCGGCCCATGCCTTGGAACGATGAAGTTCGCTCTCCGTACCATCCGGCCGCAACGAGCGTTGGGGGCTACATCGCGGCTTCGGCCGGCTCGGTTAGCGATCCTCCATTCCATGCGTTGGGAGGTTGACCGATCACGACGCGTGCGAAAAGTCCCTGAGAGGAGTATTCCTCTAGGACCATATTTCTCTAGGGCAGGCTTCGGATGCGGACCACTCCTGGCCGCATCGGTCGCGGCGCAGCGGCCCGTCGGAGGTTGAGCACGAGCATTGTCGGCTCGGCCAGTCCGCCGATCGCCCTAAGGACGGTGGCCTGGGCGAGCCTGGCGTGAGGGAGACGGGCCTCGGGCGCGGAGAGATAGTGGCTGACCATGCCAGCGAGGATCACGGTGTGCTGGAGGCCGTGTGGTAGGGCTCGCGCCCGGTAGGCGGACTCGGTGGCGAGGGTTTGCAAGCGTGTGGCGGTCTCGTGGGGAGAGCGGTAGTGCTGGATGAGGTTGTGTTGTTCGGTCGCGGTATCTTCGGGTTGGTCGATGAGGCTGTCGAGCAGGGAGTGCAGGGAGCCGATCCAGGGGAAGTAGGCACGCTCGATCGCTGTCGCCTCATGCGGGTGGACGTCGGTGCGAGCGGCGCTCGCCATGAGCGCGAAGATTCCCAGCGAGGAGCCGGCTGAGGCGGCTGTCTCCCACCACTGCAGATCGCTCGTGGGCGGGGTCTGGTGGTGTGACCAGCAGGCGAGCGCGTGGTAGCTGCCCTGCTCCTGGGTGAGGTTGAGGCTCTGAAAGCAGACGATCCGCTCGGCCAGCCGGTGGGCCGAGCCTGCGACAACGGGATAGGAAGGGAGAGTGCCGAGCGCGGTACGGCAGGCATCGGTGACTGCTAGGAGATAGCCGGCGTCCTGGCTGTAAGTGTGATGTCTGTAATAATGGTGGGCCGGTGAGGATGTGGGGTCGAGCGCTGCCGGCAGTGCCCGGTGGAGCTGGCGGGCGTTCTTGATGGGGCTCGGGTGTGGCTGCTCAGCGAGCGTATCGATGTAGTCGTAGATCGCCTGGAAAGCAAGCTGTGCGCGAATGACGGCCGGTCGGTGACCGTGCGGTGCGAAGGCCGCGAAGGCGGCGGACCCCTCGATGTTGCCGCGCTTGGTGTGCTGCACGGCGAGCGCCACCTCGCGCAGCGGGCGATCGGGGATGGTGCGAGCCCGGCGCTGCCAGTGGTGCAGCTCGTGGCGGACTCGTGGGAATACGCTGAGCCAGTAGCGCCAAGCCGCCGTCGTGAACGTGACCCCGGTTGCTACTCGGCTCCTGGCTACTCCACCCATACGAATAGCTTTGCGCGTGGGTGGTGACTATTACTCTCATTCCTGGAAGCCGACTCTTGGGGGTACGCGCGCGGCTGCCAGGCCGGGCAGCGCGATAACCAGCAGGGTGATCCCCGTGACCACCGCCAAGGCGAGCAAGACCTGTGTCTCGCCGAGCGAAAAGGGCGCTGGGAAGCCGGTCGTCTGTTTCAGCCACCGGCTGGCGAGCGCATGGCCGTAGAGGCCGAGGAGCACACCGTCGATGCAGCCGATCGCAACCGAGATCGCGCTCTCCAGCTGGAGAGCGCGCCAGAGCTGCATGTCCTCAAAGCCGGTGATCTTCTGCGCGGCCAGCCGGGCGCGGCGTTGCCAGATCGTGGCGCTGAGGACTGCCGCGACGGCGAGCGCGGCCGTGACCAGCAGCAGTGTGGATATCTCGCCAAGTGGTCGCAGTCCTTCATTGGCGCTGGCCTCGAAGCTGGCCTCTCGTTCCCCGAAGGTCTCGACGCGCAGCCCGGGCCTTGCGCGGAGGGCTGCTTCTACGGAGCGCTTGCCCTGTGCTGGTGTGACGCCGGGCATCAGGCTCACCTCCAGCGCCGTGGGGTTGCTCGTCTGCCAGTAGCGGCGATAGTCGCTGGTGTTGATGGTGACGGCGCCGGGCGCCCATCCGACGTTCGTTGTGATCGCCGCGACCCGGAAGTGCGCGATACCGGAAGGGGTCGGCAAGACGAACGCGCCGCCGAGGTGGACGTGGCGTTCTTCGGCGAAGCCGCTCGAGATTGCCGCCCAGCCACCACGGCGGATATGCGCGGTGGCACGCGCGAGGTTGCCGTGCAGCAACTGGCTGGCCTGGATTAACCGCGGATCATCGGGGGAGCGGGCGCGAATCCAAACCCGGCGCGCTCCGATATCCAGCACCCCGCCCTGGTAGGTGCGAACCGACGCGACTCCCGGCGCTCGGCTGATCGCCGCGGTGGCCCCTCGGTCCCGGAAGCTTTCGATCGTCAGGAAGTTGTCGCCGGTTGACACCCACACCTGGGCTGTGTCGAGGTATTCGGCCACGGCATCGTTGAGGCCGGTGGCGAGATCATGCCGGGCGCCCTGTATGGCGACGCTCCCATATACCGCCAGCGCCGTAACGCTGATCAACGCTACCTGGCGGGCGGCCATCGAGTTCAGTTCGATGACTGCCAGCGGGAGCATACTGCCGCGCGTTCGCCTGCCAAGCCGCTTGAGGTTGCGCGTCAGGGTCACGAAGACGACCGGGATCAACAGTACCGCCGCCAGCGCCAGCATGATCCCACCGACAACCGTCAGGCTCGGCACCGCCAGCACGAGCACCGTCACGCCGACCACGATGACGAGCCCCGCGATCCCAGACCGTCGCACCAAGCGCGTACCGATGCGCTGCCCGGCATCGCTTGGAGCGCTCAGTGCCGCGTCGATCGGCCGCCCCCGCCTCAGATCGAGCAGTGGCGGCAGCGAGGCCACCAGTGCTGCGAGTACCCCGCCGCTGAACGCCAGCAGCGCCGTCAGCGGCTGGATCGTCTCGTGAATGGTGATCGGGAAGGCGACCGCCAGATATACGGGCGTCTGATGGAACAGGGTGTGGGCCAGAACGTCTCCCAGTACGAGCCCGGCGAGCGAGGCGAGCACCCCAAGCACGAGTGCCTGAAACCCCAGGACCACGACCATCTGCTTGCGGTCGTACCCGAGGATGCACATCTCGGCGAGGAACCGCCGTCGCTCCGGGACCGTCAACAGCATGGCGTTGATCGCCAACAGCAGCCCAACCATGACGCTGATCGAGGCGAACAGCGCTGTGGATTGGCCGAGCGGCTTGGCGGTCTGTTCGAGCACCCGCAGTTCGTTATCTGCCGGCTCCACGTTTACGGTGGCGCCCGCGAGACGTCGCAGCTCGCCGGCGACTTGGTGTTCGCGGCCGGGGCTTGGCTTGATCAAGACTTGCGTGACGCGGCCCGGCTCCTCGGTCAGCCGCTGGGCGACCGGCAGCAGCGACACCGCGATCGGGCTTTCAGCGACCGAGCCGATCGCGCCACTGTTGAGCACCGCTCGCACGACGAGCGGGTGAGTGTCGCCTTTGGTCAGCAGCGTCACCTGTTCGCCCTGCTGGGTGCCAATCGATTCAGCTACCCCGGACGGCAAGCCGATCCCTCTCGTGAGCAGCAAAGCTCCTTCGCCCAAGTCTCTCGTCGCCAGGCCGCGCAGTGTGACGATGCCCCCGGTCACGCCAACGAGCTGGATCGAGCGGCGACCGCGCGGACCGACGACTACGGCTGGCTCGCGTAGTAGGTAGGCGGCGTCCTGCACGCCGGGCAGGGCGCCGGCTTCGCGGGCGATCTGTTCGCTGAAGCCTTCCTGTGAGCGCGCCTGAAGCTGCAGCCGGGCGTCCCCGTTGACCGCGCGGATCAGGCTCGCGGTGGAGCCGGTAACGCTCATGTTGGCGACCAGCACCCCGAAGACGAGCGCGACACCGATAGCGATGCCGGCGCCGGCCAGCAGCTCGGCCACCACCTGCCGGCGCAGACGTGCCCGGTAGAGATCGCGCAGCACGCTCACCCGCACACCCATAATCCGCGGGTTCAACGGATGGCGAGGCAGCTTGCGGGCGCGGACTTCGCTCATGCCTCGATGACGGCCGCCAGCTCGACGTCCAGCCCGTCGCTGAGCTGGCCGTCACGGAGGGTATGAACGCGATCGACGAATGCCGTGGCCTGCGGGTCATGCGTGACCAGCAGCGCCGGCAGGCCCTGTTCGTGAGAGATGTCCCGCAGCAGCGCCAGGATGTCCCGGCTGCGCTTGGAGTCCAGGTTGCCGGTCGGCTCGTCGGTCAAAAGCAGTCGCGGCTCGTTGACGAGCGAGCGGGCAATCGCTACCCGCTGACGCTCTCCCATCGAGAGCTGGTCGGAGGTGTGCCCCGCGCGTCCGTCGAGGCCGACCCGCTCCAGCCACGGACGTGTCAGCGTGCACGCCTCGTCCAACGTAAAGCCATCGGCGAGCAGCTTCAAAGCCGCGTTCTCCAAGGCGCTCGCTCCCGGCATCAAATGAAAGGACTGGAACACGAAACCGACCTCGCGGCGCCGGTAGCGCGCGCTCTCCTGCGGGGTGCGGCCGGCAATGTCCTTCCCGTCGAACAGGATGCTGCCCTCGTCGGGCTCCAACAGCCCCGCCGCCATCAGCAGCAATGTCGTCTTGCCCGAACCGCTCGGCCCATACAGCGCGACGAACTCCCCAGGGCAGATCCTCAGCGAGACACCATCGACCGCCCGGACGATCTCGCCATCGCCGCACGGGTAGTGCTTGACCACCTCGCGCAGCTCCAGGGCACTCATGATGCCCGCGAGCTGGTGCCCCGGCTGCGTCGCTCGGGAAACGCCACGACCCGTTTGCGGGAGTCCGTCGTGCGCAGGTGGCCGTCGCTGATCGTCATTGCCCGATCCACCCCGAGAATCGCCGTCGTGTCTTCCGAGGCGATCACCAGCGCCATTCTCGACTCCTTCGCCAGCGAGCGCAACAGCGCGTACAGCTCACGGCTGGCGCTCGGCTCGATCAGCACCGCCGGCTCATCCACAAGCAGCAGATGCGGCTCACGGATCATCGCGTGCGCCAGCTCCAACCGCAGGCGTTCATTCAACGACAGCCGGTCGGTCGTCAAATGCGTCCACGCCAACGCGCCGACCCGCTCCAGAACCGGCCGAGCCATAGCTTCGGCCTCAGCGAGCGTGATCCCGCCCGCCGTCAGCGGCAGCGCGACGTATTCGAGCACCGGCTGGTCGCTGAGCGTCGGTCGCCAATCGCCACGCACCAACGCGATTCCCTGAGAGCGCCACATCCGCGCTCGCGCGTCAACCGACAGCTTCCCGACGTCCTTGTCCTTGAAGCAGACGCTCCCTTTGTCGGGGGTTTCAATGCCCGCCATGATCTTCAGCAGCGTGCTCTTGCCGGCCCGCCGCTCGCCGTGGATGCCAACGACGTCGCCCTGCTCGACATCCACCGAGACCCGGTCGAGAACAACGATCTCTTTCGCCCCGTCCTGGATGCGCTTGCTGACCTCCGTGAGCGCCAGGAGCGTCACTGAGCCAGGTACTCCTTGATTTCCCGGCGGGCGCGGGTGATCCAGCGCAACTCCGCTTTCAGCTCCTCGGCCGTCGCGTACCGCAGAACATTGATCGCCCGATCGTGCCACGAAGTCGGTTCGTCCTGCAACTCCGCCGAGCACTGCAGCACCTCCAGGCAATCCGTCTCGTACTCGCCGAGCTTCCGCAGCACCTCGGGCGCATCCTGCGGGCGCGCAAAGGCGACCCACGTACGGATGTCCGCCCGCATCTGCTCCAGTGGCAGGCGCTCCCCGATCCATTTGCTACGCGCCTGCTCCGCTTGCGCGGTGGGGTGGTACACGCGCCGCCAGCGGCCACGCTTGCCCGGCCCCTGCACATGTTCAGACCACGCCCAGCAATCTTCCTCGAACTCCTCCAGCACTTTGTAGACCCGTTTCGGGTCGATATCCCACGATGGCCCCATCCGCGTGCCAAGCTGATCGGTGATGTCATAGCCATACCCACCCTCGTCTTGGAGCAGGGCTGCCAGGACAGCCGTGCGAAGCGGCGTACGCTCGCGTCGCTTCGGCTGCTTGCTGGGCTCGTCCTGATGCATCGTATAGTCAGCTTACTTGAATCGATCAGACGCAGGGAAGCCTACAACATGGCCCCACCCAACACATCACACAGATGTTCGGGTGAGGCTAGTAAGTGAAGAGCTGCTCCGCTGGCATGGTCGCATCGGATGCCGGTATTGGGCTTAAGACCTCGTTGGCTCACGCACGGGCCGCCAGCCGCGCGCCGCGGTGGGCCTGCTCCTCCAGATTGTCCTCCAGTGGTGAGAGCTCGGCCGCATCGATCCCCAGCGCTGTGGCGATCAACCAGTCTGCGAACCAGACGTTCTTGGGCAACAGCGGGCCATGCAGGTAGGTTCCGATGACGTTGCCGCTGCGCGCTCCCTCGAAGCCGCTGCGCCCGTCGTTGCCATAACCCGTCAACACACGCCCAAGCGGGGGCTGGTCCGCGCCCAAGCGGGTGCGTCCGCCGTGGTTCTCGAAGCCGGCGAGGACGCGCTCGCCAACTCCGTCGAAGGAAACCTCGATCGCGACGTTGCCGATCAGGCGGGGGCCGTTCTCGCGCACGGTGCGCACGTCGAGCAGTTCCACGCCCGGCAGCTGTTCGCCGGGCCCCAGCTCATAGGAGCGCCCCAGCAGCTGGTAGCTGCCGCATACGCCCAGTATCACCGCGCCACGCGCCGCGGCGGCGTGCAGCGCCTCGCGCTTGGTCGCGAGCAGATCCTCGGCGCAGAGGCGCTGGTCGCGGTCCTGGCCGCCGCCGAGGTAGAAGAGGTCGTGAGCTTCGCCGTCCAGCGGCTCGCCAAGTCCGCACGGGGTCAACTGAAAGCCGATCCCACGCCACGCGCAGCGGCGTTCGAGCACGAGCAGGTTGCCGCGGTCGGCGTAGATGTTCATCAGGTCGGGGTAGAGCGCGCAGACGCGCAGGGTGCTCACGTGAGGGCGCTCCGGGTCTGGCCGCCGGCGCTCAGCAGCTCGCGCAACGAGAGCATCGCGGTGTAGGTGGGCAGCGCGTACAGCGTCGCCCCGCCTGGTGGCGCATCGGCCTGAGCGGCTGCCAGGGCGGCGGCGAGATCGGGCTGTACGCGGATCCGCTCGGGCTCGATGCCCGCGTACTTCAGCCGCACCGCGAGCTCGGCGGCGCGGGTACCGCTACAGGTGACGCTCCGCACGCGCCCGGTGAGCAGCTCGAAGTCGGCGTCCCAGATCCAGGAGACGTCACGACCATCGGCGATGTTGTCATTGAGCACCCCGAGCAGGTCGTGCTCGCCCGGCTCCAGAGCGAGCGTGCGCAGCACCTCGTTGGCGCCGGCTGGGTTCTTGATGAGCAGGATGCGCAGCTCGCGCGGGCGGGCGGGCTCGCCGATCGTCACGCTCTCCGCGCGGCCGAACGCGGCCCGGGTGCTTTCGAGGCCGGCGACGATCCCCTCCAGCGGCACCTCCAACGCATGCGCGAGCGCGGCGGCGGCGAGCGCGTTGTAGACGTTGTAAAGACCGGGCAGCGGCAGTGCGATCTTGGCTTCGCCCGCGGGTGTGTGCAGCGTGAAGCGCGCCGAACGCACTCCTTCGAGATGTACGTCGGTGGCGCTCACTGCCGGCACCGGGCGTGCCTGGCCGCAGGCAGGGCAGCGGTAGTGCCCGAGGTGGCCGAGGTAGACGGCCTCGAACATGTAGGGGGCGCCGCAATTGCGGCAGTGCTTGGCGTCGGCTGCATGGGCCATCTGGGGTAGGGAGAGCGAATTGTCGTCCAAGCCGAAGTACACGACGCCTGCCCTGCCACTGACAGCCGCGGCGGAGTCGGCCGCAGCATCCGCGCGCTCGCGGCCGAGGTCGGCGACCACCGGATCGTCGGCATTGAGCACGAGCCGCGCATCGGGGCCAAGCTCATCGCGCACGGTGTGGGCCCAGCTGTCGGCGATCGTCTCGAGCTCGCCGTAGCGGTCGAGCTGGTCGCGGAAGAGGTTGCCGAGCAGGAGCGCGCGGGGGCGCAGCTGGTCGGCGAGCTGTGCTAGCCATAGCTCATCGACCTCGAACAGGCCGAGCTCTCCATCGATCGCACCTCGGCCGTGCGCGGCGGCGAGCAGCGTCGAGGCGATCCCCCCGGCCATGTTGGCGCCGGCGCGGTTGTGTACGAGCCGCACACCCTCGCGCTCGAAGATCGCGGCGGCCATCGCGGCCGTGGTGGTCTTGCCGTTGGTGGCAGAGATCAGCAGGCTGCCGCGCGCCAGGCGGGAGCTGAGCACGCCGATTGCACCCGGTTCGAGGCGCATCAGCACCTTGCCGGGCACGCTCGTGGCGCCGCCGCCGCGCAGCCGTGAGAGTGAACCTGCCGCACGGGCGAGCGTGAGCTTGGGGCCGAGCAGCACGCTCACGATCCGCCGCTGGACGGGTCTGCGGCAGTGCCCGCGCCCACATCCTCAGGGCCACTACCGCCAGCGCGAGCTGGGCTCCCCAGCGGGCTGTCAGCAGGGACTAGCACCCGCAACGCCGCGGGCAGCACGCTCACGCGCAGCGGCAGCTCGCCGATCGGGTCGCCGTCGGCGTACAGCGTGAAGGGGCGGTCGGCGGCGATCTGAAGCTCGCGGCCGCGGAGCACGTGCACGGATGGCTCACGCACGTGTGTGCCCTTGAAGACCTTCGGCAGGATCCTCGTGAGAAAGCGCAGCTTGGAGATCTGCTCAACGTAGGGGACGTCGAGCAGACCGTCGTCGAGCAGCGCGTCGGGCGCGGCGTACATGCCGCCACCGTAGGCCTTCGAGTTGGCGGCGCCGACGCTATAGCCGGTGAAGGTGTGCCGCCGGCCGTCGAGCACGAGCTCAAACCTTGCCGGGCGCCACGCGGCCAGCGTGCGCAGCGCGCCGTAGGCGTAGACGAGGTTGCCGAGCCACGGGGGCGCTTCGTTGGCGATCCGGTTGGCGTCGGAGTCAAAGCCGCAGCTCGCGATCCCCACGAAGGTGTGCTCACCGACGAGGCCGAGGTCGAGCTCGCGCGCAATGCCGCCGGCGATCACCGCGCACGCCGCAACCGGGTTCTGTCCGATGCCGAGCACGCGCGCCAGGTCGTTGCCGCGCCCCCCCGGCAGCACGCCGAGGATCGAGCCGGGCACGGTGCGCAGCGCGTCGGCCGCGGCTCCGGCGAGCCCGTCGCCGCCGAGCGTGACCGCGAGTTCTCCGCCGCGCGCGGCGCCCAGCGCGAGCTCGCGCGCGTGGTCGAGGTCGCGGGTGTCCTCGCGACGCACGGTGAGGCGGTGGCCGCGCAGGGCATCCACCACGCCTGGCGCCGCGCGACCGGCGCGACCGCCGCCGGCCGCCGGATTGACGATCAGGCACACGGAGGTCCGAGTCGCCCCCTCGCTAACGGGTGGGGCGATCAGCCCGGTGGTTTTCTGGCAATCTGACGCGGACACCGCGCAAGCGTAGTGGTAAGGCAAGATTAAGATTGCGCGAAGAGTGTGCGCTGGTCGCCGTGAGCGCATCTAAGCTGGCGGACGTGTGTGGGGATAGGGAGTACCCGAGGTCATGCGCGTGGTGAGTCGCCTGCCGGCGGCCGCGGTGACGCTGGCGGCTGTCTTTGGCGTTGGCGCGTGCGGCACGAGCACGACCAGCTCCGTGAGGTCGTCGAACGCGAGAGCGGATGTCGCGTCGTCCACGGCGGTAGGTGCAAGTGGCGGCTGCAGGCGCGCCAAAGAGCCCACGCCGAGGGGCCCGCAGCACGTGCCACGGCCCACGGGCAGGCTGGATCCGGCGAAGCGCTACGTGGTGACGCTTGCCACCAACTGCGGTGCGATCGCGATCCAGCTCGACGTGAAGCGCGCGCCGAGGACGACGGCCTCGTTCGCGTACCTCGCCAAGCGCGGCTTCTACAACGACCTCACCTTCCACCGCGTGGCGGTGAACTTCGTGATCCAGGGAGGCGACCCCAACGGCGACGGCTCGGGCGGGCCGGGCTACACAATCGTCGAGCGCCCGCCCGCCAACCTCCAGTACACGCGGGGGACGGTGGCGATGGCGAAGACGGAGACCGACCCGGCGGGGGCATCGGGCAGCCAGTTCTTCATCGTGACGGCGAGCAACACCGAACTGCCGCCGCAGTACGCGTTGGTGGGGAGGGTGATCGGAAGCATGGCGGGGGTGAACGCGATCTCCAAGCTCGCGACGATCCCGCCGCAGGACGGCCAGCCGATCCACCCCGTGGTGATCGGCCAAGCGACGCTGTCGGAGAGCTGAGCCTCAGCTCTTGGGGGCGCGGGCGTTTGCGAGCGCTTTCGCTCGCCGGCGCCGGCCGAACAGCGCGGCGATCGCGACCCCGGCGGCCGCGACGAACAGCCCGAGCAGGATGCCGGGTGCGAGGCCAAGCCCGCCAAAGGGCAGCGCCACGAGCTCGACGATGCCGAGCCCCACGGCGAGCAGCGCGATCACCAGCAGCAGGATCAAGAGGATGCCGCGTACGCGCGCGAGGATCCCGGCGGAGGCGGGGGGGAGCAGCAGGCCCATCGCGCGCAGCGCGAACATCTGCCGGCCACTGGGGGGCTCCTGTCCGAGGCGCTGCACGGCGTCACGCAGATCGCTGGGGCGGCGCTCGGCGAGCGCCAGCGAGGCGTCGGCCATACGGCGCAGCTGCATCCGCTCCTGGGGGCGGGCGGAGGCGATCGCGCGCTGGAAGTAGGAGCGCGCCTGGTCGGCGTCGAAGCGCTCGGCCGCGCGCGCCCCGAGAATTGCCATCGCGGCCGACTTGAACTTCGTCTCGGCCTCGAGCTCCTCGTCGGTGCGCTGCTCGAGCGCCTGGATCGCGTCGGCGGCGCCGCGCTGCTCGATGCGGATCTGTCGCTGTTTGGGAGCCATCGGCTGGGCATTGTACGGGCTCGACGCGGGGCGCTATCCTCGGCGGGGCTCTAGCAGTGATCAGAATCCCCGCGGTGTATAGCGATCGTTAGACAGTGCACGCAAGCTACATACACAGTCCCACCCCTCAATCGTGGTTTTCCGTCACGGCAAGGCGGCTGGCGGCGACGGCGCTCACGCTGTCCCTGCTCGCACTGATCGCCATGCCCGCGGGCGCCGGCGCGACGCCGAGCCTGTTCGGCGGCACGACGACGGCCACCGGCGCCGCGAAACCGGCGACGGGCGTGAAGGTGACCCCCACGGCCGCCAAAGTGAAAAGCACGCCCGCGGTGAAGGTGAACACCGCCGCTGCGCCAGCGGCCGCCACGCCGACGACGACCCCAACCACAGCGACGACCGCTAGCACGGAAACCAGCTCGACGACGAGCACCCCGATGCTCATGGCGGTGGTCGCACTGTTTGTGGTGTTGGGCGGAATCGCGTTCTACATCCTGCGCGACGCGCGCTCGAGGGCGCCGGTGGTCGAGGGCGTCGCGACTGGCGGCACCCGCAACCCGGAGGGGCGGCTGCGCAGACGCAGAGCACAGGCGAAGGCGGCTAAGCAGCAGCGCAAGCGTCACCGCAAGAGGTAAGGAACAGATTTTTTTGATGGACGGCCCCCAGGGGGCCGTGGGGTAGGGCGACTGATGGACGGCCCGATGGCCGTGGGGTGGGGCGACAAGGCCTATCCCGGTCGGGATAGCCCTTCGGCTATTGGCGGGCTCGGACGCGCGTGGCGCCCCGCCGCGTGGCTCGCACCCGCGCCGGGGACGGCGGCGCGCTGCCACCGTGCGGACCGCGCCGTGGACCGCGACCGTGCACCGGCCCGCGGGGGCGCCAGTGGCGGCGGAAGTCACCAGGGAGCGTCTTGCTGCCGCCCTCGTCTTCCCCGGAGGAGTCGGGCTCGCCCGTAGCGCGCGACTCAAGCGCTGCGTCGGAGCGGAAGGGCATCCACAGCATCAGCGCGGCGATCGGCAGCTTGATCAACACGACCGCCAGGAACACAAACCAGATCCAGGTGTGCACACGATCGATGCTACTACCCGAGCGGGTGCGGCGAACGGCTACTCTCCCATGCAACTTTAAACGAGACTCGGGAGCAGCCAGCGATGAGCAATAGGACGTTCGTGATCGGTGTGGGGATGACGAAGTTCGACAAGCCGGGCACCAAGGAGGGCGACTATCCCGATTGGGCGCTGGAGGCCGGCTCGAAGGCGCTTGCCGACGCGGGGATCGCCTACGACCTCGTGGAGCAGGCCTTCGCCGGCTACTGCTACGGCGACTCGACCTACGGGCAGCGTGCGGTGTACGGGCTGGGGCTGACCGGGATCCCCGTGGTCAACGTCAACAACAACTGCTCGACCGGCTCAAGCGCTTTGTGGCTGGCGCGCCAGGCGGTCAAGGGCGGGCTGATCGACTGCGCTCTGGCGATTGGCTTCGAGAAGATGGAGAAGGGCTCGCTGGGGATGAAGTACACCGACCGCACACCCGCCCTGGATAAGCACATGGGGCGCATGATCGAGCTGCGCCCGCTCGAGGAATCGCCGTTTGCGCCGCAGATGTTCGGCAACGCCGGGCGCGACCACATGCAGAAATACGGCTCCGAGCCCGACCACTACGCGTGGATCGGCTGGAAGAACCACAAGCACTCGGTCAACAACCCCTACGCGCAGTTCCAGGACCAGTACTCCCTGCAGGAGATCAAGGACGCGCGCATGATCCACGAGCCGCTGACCAAGCTGCAGTGCTCGCCGACATCCGACGGCGCCGCCGCGGCGCTGGTTGCCAGCGAGCGCTTCGTCGAGGCGCACGGCCTGTGGGAGCAGGCGATCGAAATCGCCGGGCAGTCGATGGTGACCGACCTCTCCTCGACCTTCGACGACACCACCGACTGCATCAAGATCGTCGGCGCCGACATGACCCGCAAAGCCGCTCAGGAGGCCTACGAGGAGGCGCAGCTCGGCCCCGAGGACATCCAGGTGATCGAGCTGCACGACTGCTTCAGCGCCAATGAGCTGATCACCTACGAGGCGCTCGGCCTGTGTGGCGAGGGCGAAGGCCACAAGCTGGTCGAGGGCGAGCAGACGACCTACGGCGGGCAGTGGGTGGTCAACCCCTCAGGCGGGCTGATCTCCAAGGGCCACCCGCTCGGGGCGACCGGCCTCGCCCAGTGCTCGGAGCTGACATGGCAGCTGCGCGGCCTCTCCGAGGGCCGCCAGGTCGATGGCGCGAAAGCGGCGCTTCAGCACAACATCGGGCTGGGTGGCGCGGCCGTGGTGACGGTGTACCGCCCGCCAAACTAATCCTTACGTCACCGTAAGGTTGATAGCGTGGGGGCATGGTCGTTGCCTCCACGCCGCGCGTGTCCTCCGATACGCACGATCGCTACAAGTGGATCGCCCTCTCGAACGTGACCCTGGGGGTGCTGCTGGCGACGCTCGACGGGTCGATCACGCTGATCGCGATGCCCGCCATCTTCCGGGGCATCAAACTCGATCCGCTGGTGGCGGCCAACAGCTTCTACCTGCTGTGGATGATCCTCGGGTTCCTGGTCGTGACGAGCGTGCTGATCGTCAGCCTCGGGCGGCTGGGAGACATGTACGGGCGGGTGCGGATGTACAACCTGGGCTTCGTCATCTACACGGCCGCCTCGCTGGTGCTGACCGTCGACTGGCTGACCGGAAGGGCCGGGGCCACCTACCTGATCGTGTTCCGCATCGTGCAAGGCGTCGGCGCCGCGTTTCTGCTGGCCAACTCGGCGGCGATCATCACCGATGCCTTCCCCGCCAATCAACGAGGGATGGCGCTGGGCATCAACAACATCGTCGGCGTCAGCGGGATGTTCGTCGGACTCGTGCTCGGCGGCCTGCTGGCGCCGATCGACTGGCGCCTGGTGTTCCTGATCTCGGTGCCCGTCGGGCTGTTCGGCACGGTGTGGGCATATCTGAAGCTGCAGGAGCGCTCAACGCCCAAACGCGCGCGCGTGGACTGGGGGGGCAACATCACATTCGCGCTCGGGCTGATCCTGATCATGGTGGCGGTCACCTACGGCATCCGGCCCTACGGCGGCCACGCCACCGGCTGGACCAGCCCTAAAGTGCTCGGGCTGATGGGCGCCGGCCTCCTCTCGCTACTGGCGTTCGCGGCGATCGAGCAGCGGGTCGCCGAGCCGATGTTCCGGCTGCCGCTGTTTCGTATCCGCGCGTTCACGTTCGGGACGCTCTCGACGTTCCTCTCGGCGGTTGCACGCGGTGGGTTGATGTTCATGCTGATCATCTGGCTGCAGGGCATCTGGCTGCCGCTGCACGGCGTCGACTACGCCGACACGCCGCTGCGCGCCGGCATCTACATGCTGCCGCTGACCATCGGCATGCTGATCGCGGGGCCGACCTCGGGGTACCTATCCGACCGCTTCGGGGCCCGCTGGTTTGCGACCGGAGGCATGCTCGGCTCCGCGCTCGCATTCGTGCTGCTGAGCCTGCTGCCGATCGACTTCGCGTTTGCGGAGCTCGCAGCGGTGCTGTTCCTGATGGGCATCTCGATGGGGATGTTCGCCTCGCCCAACCGCGCCGCGGTGATGAACAGCCTGCCGCCCCAGCACCGGGGCGCGGGAGGTGGCATGAACCAGACCTTCCAGAACTCCGCTCAGGTGCTGTCGATCGGGATCTTCTTCACGCTGATGATCCTCGGGTTGGCATCCAGCCTGCCCCAGACGCTCACCTCCGGCCTGAAGGCCCATGGCATCTCCGCCGCCACGGCCGCCGGCGTTGCGCACGTGCCACCAGTGTCCGTCCTGTTCGCCGCCTTCCTTGGCTACAACCCGGTCGAAAATCTCGTCGGCCCGCACGCGCTCGCGGCGGTATCGGCCACCAACCACGCCGCGCTGACCGGCCGTACCTTCTTTCCGCAGCTGATCTCCGCGCCGTTCAGCGCGGGCCTGCACGAGGCGTTTGCGTTCGCGATCGTCGCCTGCCTGATCGCCGCGGGCGCGTCGCTGATGCGGGGTGGCAAGTATCACTACGCGCCACCCGACACACCCTTCGCACCCCCCAGCGCCAACGGCGCTGTCGAGAATCAACGCAACGAGGCTCCCACCAACGGGAGGGCGCCCGCCGGTGCCCATCCCAATGGGCCGGCGCCCAGCCGGCGCGGCATGGCAGTCAGGCAAACCCCCACGCACACACCGACCAAGGAGGAGCAGCATGCAGGTTGAGTGGTATGGCCAGTCGGCGTTTCGTCTCAGCTCGGCCGACACGACAGTTGCGATCGACCCATTCGGGGACATGTCGGCGCTCGCCGGCGCCCGCGGGATGCAGTTCGACTACCCGCTGATCGAGGGTGTGGAGGCGCAGCTGCTGCTGGTGACGCACGAGCACATCGACCACAACGGCGTGGAGGCGATCGGCGGCGATCCCACGATCCTGCGCTCGACCGCGGGCAAGCTGGAGTCGCCGATCGGCGAGGTCACGGCGATCGCCTCCGAGCACGACGAAGCGGCCGGCACCGAACGGGGGCCCAACACGATCTTTGTGTTCGAGCTCGACGGTGTACGTGTCTGCCACTTCGGTGACTTCGGCCAGAACACGCTGCGGCCCGAGCAGGCAGAGGCCATCGGCACGGGCGTCGATCTGCTGATCCTGCCAGTGGGCGGCGGACCCACGATCGGCGCCGAGGGCGCCACGGCGATTATCGAGCGCCTGGAGCCGCGGTGGGTCGTGCCGATGCACTACCGCACGCCGCGGATCGGCTTCCTCGAAACCGCCGACGCCTTCCTCGAGCGCCACCCCGACGTGCACCGCCTCGACGGCGCCACCTTCGATACGGGAGGGCTGCCCGCCGCGGAGGGCCCGCTGGTGGTTGTGCCCGCGGCGCCGTGAGGCCCGCCGGCGCCGGCGCCGGAGTCGGTTCGTGTGATGCCCGCGGCGTACGGGAGGACCTCGGGCGACCAGTCGCCGCGGTAGGTAAGCAGCGCGCCGCGTCCACGGACCTCGCTACGCTGTGGGTGGCAGGCACCTCGGCAAGGAGACCGGTATGAGACTCCCGATCGTAGTGGCAGGCATGGCCGCAACCGGACTGCTGGCAGGCGGTGTGCTGGTGCTTGCCGCAGAGGCCGAAACGACCTCGAGCTCCACGCCGTCAACGAGTGCGCCGCTGCGCACGGTGAGCGTCGAAGGCGTCGCTCACGCTCCCGTTAACTCGGCTGCAAGCAGCGAAGCGGCGATCGCGGCCTACCGCCAGGCGATGGCCGCCGCGATCACCGACGGCCAGGCCAAGGCGCAATTCCTCGCCGAAAAGACCGGCGCCACGCTCGGGCAGGTGCAAAGCATCGCCGAAGGCGGGGGCTACATCGAATGCCCGACGGGCGTCGAATACGAAGGAGCCCAGCCCGATTTTGGCTCGGCGAGAGGTGAGGTGTTCGCGGCGACGTCCGCGCCCGCGGCGCGTGGCACGGCCACCCCGACCATCCACAAAGCGAGCGCCAAAGGCAAGCACCACAAGCGGCACTCCGCCAGGAAGTCTGCCGTGGAAGGGTGCGCTCTCTCCACGCAAGTCACGCTGGTCTACCAGCTGGGCTGAGCCGAGGTCGGGGCCGTCCGGGCGAGCCCTCCGACGCGCCGAGTCGCTGATGCCGGCTAGGCGCGTGGCTGCGATGCCTACCCGGCGCGCTCGGCTGCCCGCAGCCCGCGCAGCGTCCACAACGTGAACACACAGATCAGCGCCACGGCGCACACGTACGCCAGCGCGGTGTGGTTGTGTACGCCGGAGATCAGCCCGCGGCCGGAGTCGAGGAAGGCCGTGGCGGGGTTGACCGAGGCGACGGCGTGGATCCAGCCGCGCAGCAGTGGCAGTGGCACGAAGACAGGCGCGAGGAACAGGATCAGGAAGACCGGGGTTTGCATCAGCGGGCCGGCCTGGATCGTGCGGAAGCGAAACGCCACGCCGGCGGCCCAGCCGAAGCCGACGAGCACCAGCAGCGCCGCTAGGCCGTAAAGGCCGAACATGTCGATGCCGTCGCCGGTGATCTGCATGCCGGCGAGCAGCGCCACGCCGGTCACCACGGTGAGCGTGATCGTCGCCCGCGTGAGCGCCACGAGCGCATAGCCGAGCGCGACGCCGCGGCGGTTGCCGGCCGCGAGCATCAAACGCCGCGCGAAGCCGCTCTCGAAGTCGAAGGCGATCGTGAAGCCGGTGAACAGCCCGCTGAACATTGAGGCTTGCAGCAGCACGAACACGAACTGAAAGGCGGTGTACCCGGCGGGGAAGTCAAAGCCCGGCACACCACCCAGGGCGGAAAGCCCGCCCGCGAAGCTGGCGAGGAAGATCAGGGGAAACACGAGCGAGGGAATCGCGAGCTCCGGCCGGCGCACGTAGGTGTGCACCCCGCGCCAAGCGATCGCGAAGGCGACGCCCCACACGGTGCTGCGCGGCGGCTGCTCGTGCGCAGTCGCCGGCGAGGGGATGGGAGACCCGCCCGGGCCGGAGGCGGTGTGTACCCCGGCGTTCATGTGCGCTGAAGTCTTGTGTTCATCGCCCACTGCACCGCGAGCAGGCCAAGGATTAGCAGCCCGATCGCCACGCCGAAGCCGCGCAGTAGCGCGGTCTCATCCCAGCCGAAGATGTAGAGGCTGCGGAAGCCCTCGATCAGGTAGGAGATCGGGTTCCAGGTGGCGACCGTGTGAAACCAAGGGGTCTTCAGCAGCGAGCGGGGCAGGTTGGAGGAGGAGAGGAAGATGAACACGAAGAACAGCGGGAACAGACCCTGCACCGCTTCGCTGGAGCCCGTGCGCAGCGCCGCGACGCAACCGAACGAGGAGAACGCGAGCGCGGTGAGCGAGCCGAGCACGATCACCACCAGCGCGCCGCCGAAGCCTGCCTCGAGATGCGCGCCGACGACGATGCCGAGCAGGATGTACACCGCCGACTGCATTGCCCCCAGCGCGGCCACGCCGACGAGTAGCCCGGCGATCAGCGAGACGCGTCGCAGGGGGGTGAGCGCCAGGCGGTTGAAGAAGCCGGTCTCGATGTCCTCGGCAAGGTTGGTGCCGGTGTTGATCAGCGAGAACATCGCCCCTTGGATGAACGCCACGGCGATCGCAAACGACACATAGGAGTGTGTGGGGAAGCCCGGCAGCAGTGTGGCGGCGTGCAGCCCGCTGGCGTTGATGATCAGCAGGATCGCGGGGAAGAAGATGATCGGGAACATCTGGAAGGGCTGGCGCAGCGTCTTCAGCACCGAGCGCTGGGCGAGCGCGCCCACCTGGGTGAGGAGCGAGTCGCTCACGCGGAGATCGGCTCGGGAGTCGGCTGCTCGGTGTCGTCATCGTCGGCGGCGCCCTCCAGCGAACGGCCGGTCTTGGCGAGGAAGACGTCGTCGAGCGTGGGGGAGTGCAGACGCAAATCGAGAACCTGCAGGTTCTCGGCGTCGATCGCGCGGACGATCTCGGCGAGGTCGCCGGCGCCCCTGGGCAACCGCACGGCGACGCCGTTGCTCGCCGCCGCGGCGGCCTCGCCGAAGCGCTGTAGTACTGCCGCCAGCCGCTCGCGCTCGCCGGGATCTTGGGGGACCGCTTCCACGGAGGGACGCCCGATCGCCGCCTTCAGCTCGGCGGGCGTGCCCTCGGCGACAATCCGCCCGTGGTCGATGATCCCGACGCGGTTGGCGAGCGCGTCGGCCTCCTCGAGGTACTGCGTCGTAAGGAACACCGTCACGCCGTCGACCGCCAGCCGCCGCACCTCGTCCCACAACGCGGCGCGGCTCTGCGGGTCGAGACCGGTCGTCGGCTCATCCAGGAACAGCAGCCGCGGCCGGTGCACCAGCGCCAGCGCGAGATCCAGCCGGCGCTTCATCCCGCCCGAGTAGCCGCCCACCTTGCGCTCGGCCGCCTCGGTGAGCCCCACCTGTGCAAGCAACTCGCGCCCGCGCGCTTCGCGCTGCGGCTTGGGCAGGCCGTGCAGGGAGCTCTGCAGGCGCATGTGCTCGCTGCCGGTCAGGAACGGATCGAGCGCCGAGTCCTGCAGCGAGGCGCCGATCACACGTCGCACCTCGGGGCCGTGGTGCACGACATCGAGCCCGGCCACACGCGCTGAGCCCGCCGTGGGCGGCAGCAGCGTCGTCAGCACCAGCGACGTGGTCGACTTGCCTGCGCCGTTGGGGCCAAGAAACCCATAGATCTCGCCGGGCGCCACGCGCAGATCGATCCCGTCGACGGCCCGCACGCCGCCCTTGAAGTCGCGGACGAGCCCGTCGACCTCGATGCCGTTGTTGTCACTCTCAGCCATTTTGTGAGCTTCTGACCTTATCGAGCACGCCCTGCATAACTCGCTCTCGATGGGGCGGGGTGGGGCAGTGCGTCAGGGCGACGTATCGAGGTACGCCTTGACTAGTCGCTGTGGTGCCCGCGCAATCCGCTGGACGTCGTCCCAAGTGGCCATTCGTGCACCCTAGCCTCATCAGTTCCTTGGGTCACGACCTGATCTGTCTGCTAAGCTGGACTAAGCTATGTCGAATACGTACAATATGCACGAGGCCAAGACGCACCTGTCGCGACTCGCGGAGCGCGCTGCGCAAGGCGAGGAGATCGTGATCGCGCGTGCCGGCCGCCCGCTCGCTCGGCTCGTCCCGGTCGAGGAGCCGCGCAAAAGACGCAAGCTGGGGTTCTGGAAGCACGAGCAGGTTTGGGTCAGCGACGATTTCGACGACCCGCTGCCGTGGGAGATCCAACGGTACTTCGAGGGTGAGGGCGACTGAGGCTCCTGCTCGACACACATACGTTGATCTGGGTTGCGCAGGACACGTTGCGTGACGATGTCCACAAGGCGATCGAAGAAGACGCCGACATCGTGTTTGTCAGCGCCGCAACGATCTGGGAGATCGAGATCAAGCGAGCGCTTGGGAAATTGAAGGCGCCCAACGACATAATCCAGCGCGTCGACGCGTCCGGGTATGAGCGCCTTCCGGTCACCTTCGAGCACGCTCACGAGGCCGGTCGGCTGCCGCTGCTGCACGGCGACCCGTTCGACCGGATGCTGATCGCGCAAGCACGCGTCGAGGGCCTGACGCTGGCAAGTGCCGACGTCGCCATCAGACAGTACGCAGTGCCGCTGCTGGATGTCGCGCGAGCCTAACCGAAGCAAGTAGTCAGGAAAGCGTCGAGCGAGTTGGTGAATCGCTCGGGCTCGTCGAGAAACGGGGCGTGCCCGACGGCGGGCCAGATCTCGGTCGCGCCGTGATGGAACAGCGCGGTGCGACGTTCGGCAGCGTGCACCAGGCGGATACGGTCGCGCACGCCGGGGCCGATCGTCGCGCGAATCCGAGGGTCGAGGATGCTCGCCTCGGGCCCGCTGGCAACCAGCATCAGCCCACGGGCCCGGCCGTTGTGGCGCAGTAGTCGCAGGCGACCGCAGTGCCGTAGGACCAGCCGAGCAGGACGGGACGATCGAGCCCGAAGTGCGCGATGAGCGCCGCCACGTCGGCGGCCCACGTCTTGCTGGCGCGATATCCCCGGAGCGGCTTGTCAGAGAGACCGGCGTCACGTGCTGGTGTTGCCAACCGGTCCCATCTCCGTGTCGCACCGGTCTCAGTTCGCTGTCGTCTTACGTCGGCCCAACGAGCATGTGTACGGCGGGTGTTCTCTCGCAGGTTTACATAACATTCATTATCGAGCTTGGTAGGGTAGTGGGTCAGTTTGAAGATCGCAATCGACCGCTGCGCTCGCGCGTTGCACGAGGATGAGCCCGGTCTACGCGCGCTGATCGAGTGGCGCGCGAACATCACCGAAAGGCTCGCACTCGAGCTGGACGACGCTGCCTTCGACCCGCCGAGCAGCGACCACTTCGATGCGGAGGACTTCGGTGGAAGCGTAACCCCCGTGCACGTCTCCTCAATGGAGGCACTATTGCTCGATATAGCCCTGGCTCCCACTCGCCCCGAGGCGCCGTGGCTCACCTACCCGCAAGCCAAGGAGCTGCTCGGCGCGGAAACACAGCAGGCCGCAGTTGCGGCGCGGCATGCGCGTCGCCAGATGATCTGGGTGATGATCGCGATGGCGCTGCTTGCTGGCGCGACGACGGGATCAGCGCTCCTGCTCGGCCATGCGCGAGACCGGATCGCGATCGGGTGGGGACTGACCGTCACGCTCGTGCTGCTCACGGCTACCTTTGGCATCGCCCGCCGAGCACTCGACGAAGCGGCGCTGCTTGACGCACTCGGCGTTGCCACCGCCACCGCCGCGCTCGCCGCCGCGGTGAACACCGTCAACCGGATGCTCGCGCACCCGCTTTTCTCGGACCCTGCGGGACTTATCGGAGGGGCGCTACTCGCTGTCTTCGCCACGGTGGTGTGGACGGCGATAACAGCCCGTACTCGGCAAGCGCCATAAGAGGGCGCTCAGGACGGTCAGAGAGATATTCCCTCGTGTGTTTACAGGGTTGTTTTAAGGTGGGCTATATGGTAGTGTGGACGTGACCAAGGAGGAACACGATGCCCCTCGTTCTCAGTACCGCCGAGCAGCTCGAGCATGACGCGTCCGCACAGCCAACTGCGGCGGTCGCCGGCTTCCTGCAGGACACCCTCGGGCAGCGGATGACCGCCTACCTCGCCGGGCTCAACGACGTCAAGCAGATCGGCCGCTACCGCAAGCCCGAGGGGCCCACACCCACCCCGCAGGTCGAACTGCGGCTGCGCGAGGGCTACAAGGTCGTGCGCATGTTGCTCGACTGCTACGACCAGGCCACGACCCGCAACTGGCTGTTCGGCACCAACAGCCGCCTCGACGACCAGGCACCGATCGGGGTGCTGCGCAACGGCAAGGTACCCGAGGATTTCGTCGCCGTGGTCCGCGCCGCGCGCCAATTCGCCAGCGCGGACGTGTGAACACCCCCGGCCCGGAGACGCCGGGCGAGGTCCGCTGGCGGGTCAGCCACATCTCCGACCCGATCGGGTTCATCCCCAGGGAGCGATGCTCCTGGAACCATCGCTTCGACGACTCCAAGCAGCGCTTCCGCACGCTCTACTGCGCGATCCGCCCAGAGACAGCCCTGCGCGAGGTGCTCGCCGACCTACGCCGCAACACCGATGAGCTGGCCCGCTATCTCGAGACATTCGGCGAGGAAGCCCGCGCCGACCTGCCGGCCGAGGAAATCTCTGCCGACTGGCGAGGCCAGAATGTGCTCGCGCCCTGCCGGATCGACAGCGACGGCGAGATCCTCGACCTCACCGACCCCGCTGTGCGCCACCAGATCGAGCGGCGCCACGCCGCCCTGTTGGCCGCCCACGGGATGGCCCACCTCGACATCGCCCAGATCACGGTCAGGCGCCGCGCAGTGACCCGTGCGCTCGCCACAGACGCCCACGACGAGCTCGGCTGCGCTGGGATTCGCTTCCCCTCCCGACTCGACGGCCTGCCCTGCTACGCCCTGTTCGAGGGCCGCGCCCGACTCGAAGCCATCGACCCGCCGATCCTGTTGACGGACCCCCCTCCCCCGGCCCTCGAACACGTGGCCGCCGATTGGGGCCTCCTGCTGCAGCCGGCACCAGCGCTTGCCCCGGTGCCGAAGAAAGCGCCGTAGTCTCACATGGACGGGACGCCACCGTCTCACATGAGCGAGATCGGGCCGTCTCAGATCGGCGGGACGCCACAGCGGGGCGCCGCAGCTCGCGCAGGCTCCAGATGTGATCGTCTCAACACAGGTGCCTCAAGCGCCCCGGCAGTCACATCACCCGGGCACGCCAGAGGCCGTGTCGGTCTGGCGCCACACTCGCGGCGGTAAGGTGGACGGGTGCCGCCGACGCCCACGATCGCGCCCGTGCTCGTGGCCGAGTTGCTTGTAATGGAGGGCGTACGGTGGCCGGTCTACGTTCACGTCATCGACCATCCCGACGCCCGCGTGCTTGTCGACACCGGCATGACGGAGCTACACCCAGCGGTTGCCGACATGGATCCACATCTCCATCCGTTGAGCGAGCAGGACTTCGATCTCTCAGACATCGACATCGTCGTCAACACGCACCTGCACTTCGACCACTGCGGCGGCAACCACCTCTTCGCTGGGCGACCGATCTACGTCCAGAGCCAAGAGCTTGCGGACGCGCGTAGCAAAGACGACTACACAATCCGCGACTGGGTTGATACGTCCGGCGTGCACTACGAGCCGATCGACGGCGAGTTCGAACTGCTGCCCGGACTTCGGCTCCTCCCGGCGCCGGGGCACACGCACGGCCTACAGGTGGTCGTCATCGAGACAGGAGAGCGGCCGGTCGTCGTCGGCGGCGACGTGGCCGTCAGCTTCGATGAGCTCGATGAGCCGGTCACCGAGGGTCAGCTCCGGGTGCGCGCGCTCGACCCCCAGCTCGTCTGGCTCGCGCACGGGCGCGAGCCCTGGCGGCCCCCCACCGAGTAGGAAGCTCGAGCTGGCTCGCGGCCTGCTCGAGACGAGACGTCCGCTCGACACCGACGGCAGCGCGCCGCCGGCTGCTCATCGCAGCGCTGGAGCCGACAGCCGAAAGTCTCACGCGACGCGAGAGACCCACGGACGCAACCCCCTCAGTCTCACATGTGGATGAGACGCCTGTGGTCTCACATGAATGAGACTGGCCTGTCTCACATCGATGAGACGCCGCAGCCCCTGCAGCGTCCCGTTCATGTGAGACGGGAATCCCGTCCATCTGAGACAGCGTAGTCCCGCCCATGTGAGACGGCCGGGCTGGGCGTCCTCAGCGAGCGCCGCTCATCTGAAGCGACCGCTGAGCTCGCTGACGCTCTGGCACGCCACCGGTCCGGACAGCCGCTGGTCGCGAACGCCATGGCGGCCGCGTTCCGGGCCGACAATCGACGGACGCGGACGCTCCGTACGCGCGTTGGTGGCTCGCCAGTCGCCGCTCACCCCTACCGGCAGACCCTCGTCGGCATCCTCATCGCCCTGTTGACACCTGTCGGTTTTCACGGTCGCCGACTCGTGCCGTGCGATCGCCAAGGCCTACGGGCGCGACCAGCCGCAGTGGGCCACGGCGCTCGAGTTCGCCGGAGCAGCCGCGGCGGGCATCATCGCCGCCGCTGTCTCATAGCGCACGTTGTCTCGCGGACTGCACCGTTGATGTCGTCGCCTCGGTCTCGCATGGACTGGACGTCACGGTCTCAGATGAATGGGACTCGGCTGTCTCAGATCGGCGGGACGCCGCAGATCTCACTCATGTGAGATGGCGGACGGCAGCGACCGGGGAGAAGGCCTACCCGTTGCGTAGCGCGGCGGCGAAGCGCTCGACGATCGCTGCCGCCGGCTCGACTTCTGTAATCGCGCCCACGCTCTGGCCCGCGTACATCGCCATAGCCTCGACGTCGCCGTCCATGCTCGCCAGCGGCAGGTTGGCCGCGTAACGCGGTATGCCGCCGACGACATCCTCACCCTCGTCTGGGCGCTCGCCTGCTGGCGGGCTGCCGGCGGCCTCCCAGCACTGATAGGTGCTGTTGCGCAGCACACGATGCGGCGATGCCGGCCAGCCCACGTCGAACAGTTCAGTGAAGACCGTGTCGCGGGCCTCGGCTGCCAGCAAGCGCGCCTTGTACCGCGGATGGGCGTCGGACTCGTCGCTGGCCACGAATCGGGTACCCATCACGACAGCCGCGGCGCCGGCAGCAAGCGCGGCACGCGCCGATGCCGGATCGCCGATCCCACCTGCCGCGAGCAGTGGCAGCGAAACGGCCTTTCTCACCTCGGCCAGCAGCGGTAGCAGACCGACGACGCTCTGTACATGACCGCCGGCCTCGACACCCTGGACGATCAGCGCGTCAGCGCCGGCATCGACTGCCGCTCGCGCCGCTTCGCCCGAGCCGACCTGCACCAGAACTCGCGCACCTCCAGCCTGCGCGCGCGCGACCAGTTGCGGACGCAGCCCGAAGGAGAACGACACGATCGGCACATGCTCCTCGACTGCACCTCGAGCCGCTCGTCCTGCTCGAAATCGAGCACAAGATTCACGCAAAACGCGCGATCCGTCATCCGGCCGATCGATCGGACTTGCTCGCGCAAGACCCCCGGCTCGGTCCACGACGCGCCTAGCGAGCCAAGGCCTCCCGCCCGCGACACCTCACCAGCGAGTCGGGCCGTGGCAGCGCCGGCGACGGGCGCTTGCATGATCGGAACCTGCAAGTCAAGAGCGCTCACTGACGCGAGCCTAACGCTTGGAGCCCAGCTCTCGCCTGCCCGAGACCATGCACAGCGTCGCCCGAATCGCCCGGTCGGTCTCAGATGGATGAGACACCGACGGTCTCACATGAATGAGATTGGACTGTCTCAGATCGGTAAGACGCCACAGCTGCGGCGTCCCGTTCATCTGGGGCCGGGATCTCACTTATCTGAGACAGGCTGCTCTGAAGGACCTGCCTCGATGCCATGTTTGGTCGGATCGGCGCTGCGCGCCTCGCGTCGTGCGACCATCGTCAGGGCCTCGATGTCCTCAATGTCGCTTGGTCTTCCGGTCGTCTGCTTCATCCGGATGAGGTCGTCCACGCCGACTATGTGTACGGCGACCCCGTCGAGGTCGGTCGTCAGCGCGCGTATACGCATCCCGGCGTACTCCGTGGCACCGGGGACTTCGTTCAGGATGTGCAGCTCCCCATGTCGGGTGATCAGCGGCGGCACGACCGAGGCGACATGGAGCTGCTCTGCGGTGGGGGTCGGGGCACTCGGTCCGAACTCGACCGGGCGGGCTTCGAGAGCCACGAGCGCGGCTGCCAGTCGCTTGAAGTTCTCTGGATCGGGTGCGGGCGTGACGTCGAGATCCTTGGTTGTTCGCCGACGTCCATGTACCTGCGCGGCAACCCCGCCGATTACCAGATAGTCCACGCCGTGTTCCGCGAGCACCCGAAACAGCTCTCGTAGGTCCAGCGGGCGCTCAGGAGCGTCGCTCACGACCGTCCGTAACGCGTTGCAGGATGGCCGGCCTTTCGTGCGTGTGCGCCCGCGATCTCCAGTCTGGTCGCAACCAGGTTCCACGATGCCGCCTCGCGCAGTCGTTCGCGCACGGTAAGCCGTGCAACGTCACCCTCCGCCTCAACCAGTGGCACGGTGTTGAACTCCAGACGCTCGCCGAGCACCATCAGCAGGTGGGTGAGCCGCTCAAGTGTCGGCGACTCGACGCCGCGCTCAATGCGGCTGATCGCGTCCTGACTGGTCCTCGCCCGCAGCGCCAGTTGTCGCTGGCTGATGCCATGTCGTGCTCTCGCTTCGCGCAGCAGCACCGACGCGCCCATGCTACACCGCATACGGTGTCAGAATAGCAGTCGTTGATCTGGTGCGCAGACATCCGCCGACGCTCCCACCGCGCCAACTGATCGCGCTCAGCGCTGTTCGGCGACTAGGTCATCACTTTCATGGCGTGCACCGTACCGGTCGATCCGTCTGGGACGACGAGCGCCGGGATATCGTGCGGCGCGGCCACGATCAAGACCGCGAGCGCGAGCAGGACGGCGGCCGTCGCAACAGTCGCGGCGCGGCGCCAGGGAGCGAGCTTCTCGAGCGCGACCAACGCCGCGACCAGCCCCATCCAGGTCAGGCTCATGACGCCGAGCGCGAACAGCGCCGCCATCAGCGCCCATGAGCACCCCAGGCACCAGCCGCCCGCCCGGATGCCCATCGCGATGGCACCCCAGCGGCCCTCGTGCCAACACTCGCGCAGGAATCGCCGCGGGCTTCTGCAGATCACCAGGCAGAAGTCCTTCAGCGGCGTCAGCTCATACAGCGCGGCGAGCGCCAGCACGCCGGCCGCGAGCCAGCGCCCACCGCTGCGCCATGCCAAGTCACTGGCGAACAGGCTCTTGCCGAGCGCGAACAGGGCGTAGGCCGCGACGCCGGCAGCGCTCCAGACGAGCAGGTAGCCACCGGCGAACAGCAGCGAGCGACTCGGCTCGCGTCCACGCACGAGTCCTGCGTGGACTGCCGCCGTGGGCGCGAGCGAAGGTAGCATCATCGCCGCCATCATCACCGCCCACACGCCCGCGAACCAGCCGAACGCGCCCAGGTCGGTACCGGGCCCGGCGTCCATCCCGGCCATCCGCTCCGCCGTCAGGAACCACGCCGCCCCCGCCACCACGAGCAGCACCACGACGATCACGAGCTTGGCGCGCACCGCGCCAAACGCCGCCGCGAGCTCGCCTTCCTCCGAGCGCGCACCGGGGGCGACCAGCTCGGTCATCAGGAACGCTCCGAGAGGGTCATCCGCCTGCCGAAGCGGCGCCGGTGCGCTCGTACTCGTCGTGGCGCCGCACCCACAACGGCTCCGACGGGCTCTCGTCGCGACCCTTCGGCGTCCGGTCCAACAGGCCGTAGTAGGCCATTGCGGGCTCGAGGCCGCGATTGGTCGTGAGGTAGGTCCGGTAGACGATCCCGTCCGATAGCGCATACACGCTCAGGCCCGGCCGCTCGGAGACGTACCCCCCCGCATCCGTCCCGCACATGCGCGCGTTCTGCACGACAGTGGGCGGGATCTTGCCCGCCAGGAACGGCTTCAGCTCTCCTTCTGTGTGCACGAAGCCGAGGTCGCGGTTGAAGTCGCTGCCGGCGCTCGAGACCCAGTCGATGCCCCAGCCCATCCGCTCCCTGAAGGTGAGGAGCTTCTCGAGCGGCGCGCGGGAGGCGAGCAGCAGCGTTGCATCCCTGGCCTTCAGGTGTGCGACCTGGGGATCGAGCGTATCCGCGATTGAAGTGCAAACCGGACAGCCCGCGTTGTAGGGAGGCCCGAACATGAAGTGATAGACGAGCAGCTGGGAGCGGCCATCGAAGAGATCGGCGAGGGTCTTCGGTCCTTCCTGGGTCTCGAATCGATAGTCCTTCTCGACCGGGATCCAGGGCAGCTCGCGCCGCTTCCTGGCCAGCTCATCGCCACGGCGCGTAAGCTCCTTCTCCTCTTTCAGCAACTCCTCGCGCTCCGTCTGCCATTCCTCCTGTGTGCCGATCCTCTGCACAGCCATCGTCGTGCCTCCTGTCTGGGGTCCGCGGGGGGCCCTTCCCCGCCCGACGGGCATGGCGACGAGTTCGGCGTTGCCCGCTGGTCTTAACATATTGGCTGGCAGTTCGATCCACGATTGCCGCCCGCGCTGGCGTGACGAACCCCAAGGAGGTAACGATGCCCGACTACAAGACTGGGACCCGCGAGGAGTGGCAGGCGGCCCGCGCTGAGCTTGCGAAGCTCGAGGCCGAGCAAGCCGAGCTCAGCCGGAAGGCGACCGAGCAGCGCCGCCAGCTTCCCTGGGTGCCGGTGGAGAAGGAGTACGAGTTCGACACCAAGGATGGGAAGAAGACGCTCGCCGAGCTGTTCGACGGGCGCTCGCAACTACTGGCCTACAACATCATGTTCGGGCCCGACTACGAGCTGGGTGCCTGCCCCGGCTGTACGAGCCTGGGGGACGGACTCGACGGGGGCCTCGTCCATCTGAACCACCGCGACGTGACGCTGATCTGCTTCTCGCGGGCGCCGATCGACCGACTCCTCGCGTACAAGGAGCGGATGGGCTGGCAGTTCCCCTACGTTTCCACCTACGACACCGACTTCCCCTTCGACTTCGGTCTGGCGCTGACCGAGGAGCAGGCACAGCGGGTCCCCGAGGTGAAGGCGATGATCGACAACCCGCCCGAGTGGCTCGAGGAGTGGTCGCGCCAGATCGGGGCTGAGCTCAAGAACGGCCTGCGCGAGGGACCGGGCTGGATCGCCTTCGCGCACGAGAACGGAAGCGTCTACCACACCTATACGGTGATGGCACCCGATCCGTTCGTCGCGCCCTACCACTCGTTCCTGCTCGAGCGGACACCGAAGCCCGGACCCGAGGAGCCTCGCGCGTGGCGCAAGGACGAGTACCCCAACTGATCGCGTAGGCCGGCACTCGGGCGCCCAAGTCCGAGCGGGACGACCTCACTGGCAAACTCCTGGGTGTGCTCACGCTCTTTGGTGCCTGTGCTGTCACGTTCATGGTCCTGATGTACGCGCTGGAACGACGCGGCCGAGGGTCCATCCTCGCGTTCGCTTGCGGCTGCGCCTTGTCGAGGGTCTACGGCTTCCTCGCGGGCACCTGGCCCTTCGGCGTAGTCGAGGGATGTCGGACCATCGAGCCCTTCACGCCGCGGTCTGCAGGACGCTGTCGTCTACGTCGGAGCGGTCAGCGTCGATCACAGTGCCAGCGGCGGCGTACACCGGCTTGCGGTTGAGGCGTTTTCGCTGGAAGTCCTCAGCCAGGAGCGTGCCCACCTCGCTAAGCAGCGCCCGCCGGTCGCATCCCCGACGGATCCTCGACCAGTCCCGTCACCTTGCTGGCAATCTGCAGATCGGCGACCGCCTCCACGGCGGTCTGAGCCAGGATCGGATCGAGCAGCAGCCGGCGTACCGATGCGGTACCGCCGACGTCGCCCGAACGCAGCTGAATCGTGGTCGCGAACTCGAGGTCCTCTTGGCGCAAGTCGACGCGGTCGACGAATGGCGCGCCGGTCGCTCGTATCTTCTCGATCACCCCGAGGCGGTCCAGGAACGCCAGCGCCGGGGCCTCGAAGATATGCGTCGAGAGGGTGTCGCCGGGAAAGCTGGCTCTCTTCGCGCAGCTTGTGCCGCGAGCTCGGCACGCGATGAGACGGCCAGGTTGTTGCGGGCGGAGTCCGGGTCCCGCCCCGCCCACAGCAGCTCGGCGGCCTCCTCGACGTGGAGGCGGCGCTCGGGCGCGAGGGCGAGCAGCTTGATCAGCGTCTTCGCCTTGCGCAGCCGCCAGGCGTCGTCGGCGATGACGCTGTCGCCGAAGGTGATGGAGAACACCCCGAAAAGGCCGATGCACAACACCTCATCGCCCATCGACGTTCCTTTCGTGCCGGGACTCTTCAAGTCGGGAAGTATGCTCTCAGTCCGGCGAGGGCTGAGTCGACCCAGAGATGCAACCCGGCCCAGCGCGTTCCAGGAACCAGCGAACGTCCGGCTGATGGGAGTCATTATGAGCGAAAGAGAGATGCCGTGAGGGCCGGGACGCCGCGTCAACGCGGGGCCAGACTTATCCTATTCACGCTGCTGGGCGCCGCCCTGTTAGGGGTCAGCGCGTACGCGCAATCGCCAAAGCCGGTGAAGGTCACGCGCTGCGGCTATGCACAGGCCACCTATGGCAGGAGTGCGCTGTACCCCTGGCACATGTCGTGTGCCGCAGCGCACCACGTAGTTACAGCGAACAGTAATCCCCATGCCCACGTGATCGATTTCGGGCCGGGCTGGGATGGCGGCGCCGTGCGCATCAATGGCCGTTACTGGGTTTGCACAGGTCAAATGGGCGTCTACAACTGCGGATATCCCTACCGCCCGCAAAAGGTCGACGGGGAGCAGGGCTACAAAGGTCCATTCACCAAGGACGTCGAGTACCGGACGTGCTCCGCGATCGTGCCCGCGGGCTCGGGGTGCGCTGAGACGGTCGAATTCAGTCAGCCCTCGAGCTGACGATTCTGCTCGTCCCCATGACGTGCGGGTTACCGGCGGCGAAAGCCGCGGTCCGGCGCGGGATCGAGTGGGCTCGGCGGCAGACCGGGCGGTGGATCCTCGAGGTTGTAGCCCGACGGCGCGATGTCGTTGGGCGCGCCGGGGTGGAACAGCGACGCGAGCAGCTGGGCCTGCCCGCGGCCGACGCCGAGCTCGCCCATGCCGCCGTTGTACATCTGGATGCCGGCGGACCCGCAGTGCGCGTACAGGTGGCTGAGCTCCTGCAGGCGGCCGACGCGACAGGGCTTGACGTTGACGATCCCCACCTTGAGAGGGGTCGCGCCGATCGACGCGACGCTCGTGATCGGCGCATCGTAGGAGACGCGATCCGCGATCGGCGCGAGCAGCTCGAGCACCGCGGGATGGTCGTGCGGGTCCTCGAAGGTGACCTCGGTGAACGTGGCGATCGTGCGCTCGTACATCGCCAGCAGCGCCGCCTCGTCCTCGACCTCGAGGCCGTACTGGCCCTTGAAATCGATCGTCGCGACGCCCTCGACGGCCGCGACGTGGTCCATGATCTCCTGCGTCCACGACGGCGCGACGTCCAGCTTGAAGCCAACCGTCGGGTGCATCGCCCGCAGGTTGGCAACCTTGTCGATGTCCGGTGGATCGCCCAGCCCGAACGAGTTGACGAACGTCACCGGCTCGGGCGTACGGCCGAGGACCTCGGGCAGGCTCGTGGCCGCCTGGCGCAGCGCGAGATCGAGCGCCGCGGACTCGAACGTCCAGCGCCGCCAGTTGCGCTGCAGCTCGTACTCGGGCGGCTCGGGCCACATGTCGATCTCCTCGACTTGGGCGAGGAAGCCGGCGAGCGTCGCCCACTCGCCGCTCAGCGGGAAGTCGCTCGCGCGCAGGCTCTCCTGGGCATCCCCCATGCCGACCTGCTCGCCGACACCCTCCTCGCCACGGCCCTGCAGTCGCAGCTGCGTCGTCGAGTGATCCTCGAGCCCGGTCGGGCCGCTCGGCACGAGCGCCTCGAACGAGGACGACTCAATCGCGATCGGCAGATCCTTGACGGCGCCCCAGAGGTCGATCATGAACAGGTCCCATAGGTCTCGGCGATCGCGTGCATGGGTGACACCCTATGTGGTCACGGTGAGGGTGAGCGCGTGGACGTACGCCCCCGCGGATGCTGGCGAGCCGAGTTGGTGGCGATATGCGCCCAGCTGTGTGCCGACTGCGCCGCGATCGCAGCGGGCGACGGCGTGATGGCGCTCCTGGGAAGATGGCGACGTGGAGCGTGTGCTTGGAATCGGTGGACACTTCATGCGGGCCGCCGACCCGGTGGCGCTGGGCGCGTGGTATCGAGATTGCCTGGGCTTGGACGCCGATGAGAACGGCCTGTGGCGCCAGGAAGCCGGGCCGACGGTGTTCGCGACGTTCGAGTCCGGGACCGACTATTTCGGGTCTCGTGCGCAGCAGACCATGCTCAACTTCCGGGTCTGCGACCTGGATGCGATGCTCACACAACTGCGCGCGAAGGGAGCGGATGTGGCCGAAGAGACGCAGGACATGAATGGTGTCGGCCGATTCGGCTGGGTCACCGATCCCGAGGGCAATCGGATCGAGCTGTGGCAGCCCGCTTGACCATGTCGGCGCGGGACCACCACAGCGCTGTCCGACGTCTCGCTAGGCCTCTCGCACGATCTCGTAGGTGAGGAAGGCGAGGCCGTCACCGATTGTCCGTGCGTCGAGGAGGCGCATCGGGTTCATGTCGCTGGTCTCCCCGAACAGGCGCTCGCCGGCACCGAGCACGACCGGGAAGACGACCAGTCGCAGCTCGTCGACCAGGCCGTGCTCGATTAGCGTGCGCCCGAGCTGATAGCTGGCAGGGACGACGATCTCTCCGTCCACTTGCTGCTTGAGCTTTGAGACCTCGGTCACGACGTCGCCCTCGAGGACTGTTGAGTTGTTCCACTCGGGATCTTCGAGGGTCGAGGACACGACGTACTTGGGCATGCTGTTGATCCTGTCCGCGAGCTCGCCATTCCGGGGTCGCCAACGCGTCCCGAAAAACTCGTAGCTCTTCCGACCCAGCAGCCATGCCTCGGCGCCCAGCGCCTCTTCGAGCGCAACCGTGTTCCACGCTTCGAGGTCCTTGTCCCCAAACTGCACAAACCAGCCACCCAGCCTGAAGCCCTCCTGACCGTCCGGGTCCTGGACCACGCCGTCGAGCGAGACATTCTGCGGGCCACTCATCACGATCTTTCCCATCTCGGTTCTCCCTTCGTCGGACTGTTAGTTGCTGCGTTCGTTGAGGCGTCGGCCGCGACGAAAATTGCGCGGCGAATTTCGAGCCGCCCCAACGTCATTACTCGTGATGCCTGTAAATGGAAGAGTTGGTGGGAGGATGCGAGCGTGACCGAGCAGACCCTCGCCCGTGCACGCTCTGGCGACGAGGACGCGTTCCGCGAGCTGACCGAGCCATACCGGCGTGAGCTCCAAGTGCACATCTACAGGATCGTCGGCTCGGCTCAGGACGCGGAGGACCTACTCCAAGAGACCTTGCTCGCCGCTTGGCGGGGCCTTGGGCAGTTCGAGGAGCGCGCCTCGGTGCGTGCCTGGCTTTACCGGATCGCCACCAACCGCTCGCTGGATGCTCTCCGTTCCAGCCGGCGCCGTCCGGAAGAGGAGCAGATGCCCCAGATGCCCGAGCCGACACGCTGGAACGAGCCGACATGGCTCGAGCCCTACGCCGACGTGCTCCTCGATGGGGTCGCGGACGAAGCTCCGGGACCGGAGGCGCGCTATGAGACCAAGGAGGCGATCGCGCTGGCGTTCGTCGTCGGTCTTCAGCACCTCCCGCCCCAACAGCGCGCGGTACTCGTGCTACGGGACGTGCTGGGCTACCGCGCCGGCGAGGTCGCCGAGATGCTCGAGACCAGCGAGGCCTCGGTCAATAACCTGCTGCGCCGCGCGCGGGCCGCGTTCGAGACCCGGCTGCCGGCGATCGGCCGCGAACGAGCGCCGCTGCCGAACTCCAAGCTCGAGCGCGACATCGTCGGCCGCTTCGCCGAAACGGTTGAGCATGGCGACATCGATGGCATGGTCGCGCTCCTGACCGAGGACGCGTGGGTCACAATGCCACCCCTCCCCCACGCCTACCAGGGACACGACGCGATCGGCGCGTTCCTTCGCGGCTCTGCGGAGCGGCGCGGCGCGCCGATGCGGCTGGTGGCGACACGCGCCAACACACAGCCGGCATTCGGCTGCTACCTCCCGGTGCCCGACACCGACATCGCGCGCGCGTACGCGCTGTTCGTATTGACCCTTGAAGGCGATCACATCTCGGCCATCACCTGGTTCGCCGACAGCAGCGTCTTTGCACAGTTCGGCCTACCACGGGTGCTGCCCGACAGAGCGCGATGACGCAGCGGATCGTCTGTGGGGAAACCCGGCCGCTTATATAAAACGCGAGCGAGAAGTAGCTGTTCGAGCTGGCCACTTCTGCCCGTGGCGGACGGCAATGCAACAGCAGCGGTCAGCCACACACTGCCCCCCGATCTACCGTCAGAGCAGCTCAGCGAGGCTCCGGGCTGCCCTGGCGGCACCGTCGACCTCCACGTCGCGATAGTCGACTTCGCGGCCAATCTCCTGCGCGATCGCCGCGGCGATCTGCTCCGGTGGGGAGTCATCGAAGTCCATGCGGCGACCGGCTCCGTAGCGTTCGAGCCGGTGGCGGACGTGGAAGTTCTGCTCGAAGTGGTGGCGTAGGGGGAAGTAGAGAAACGGTCGCTTCTGCGCAGTCAGCTCCATTGAAGTAGTCAGACCGCCCTGCACCACTGCCAGGTCGCAGGCAGCCAAATGCCGGTAGAGGTTGTGAACATAGGGGACCACCTCGAGCCCGGCGTGGGAGAGGAGTGACTCGGGGTCGATGCGGGGTCCGGCGACAATGATCATGCGCAGCTCGGGGATGCGCTCCTTGGCCTGCGGGAAAGCCGCGATCACCCGGCGCAGCAGGTGGGCGCCGACGCCCGACCCACCCACGGTGACGATGCAGACACGCTCGTCGTCGCCGTAGCCGAGCTCGGCGCGCAGCTTCGTGCGCTCGCCGAGGTCGGCCGGGTCGAAACCGGTCACGTAGCCCGTGAAGTCGAAGTTGCGCTCGGTCCAGTCACGAATCATCGGAAGCTCGGGCCCCAGTCGCTGCGGGACGATGTCCTCCGGGTTGCCCACGAACAGGGCCCGGTCGCGGACCTCGGGGTGGTTGGCGACGTGGTCAACCATGTCGGCGTTGTGGTCGGCGGTCAGGAAGCGCTCGTGCTCGTCGCCGTCGTCCATCGGCAGAAAGCCGACGAAGTCGGTCAGCCAGGCGAATGGGACCCGCTTCTCACGCGGGTTCTCGTGCAGGTAATAGTCGAGCTCCCACGCCTCGTCCCCGATCCATAGGTCATAGCGCTCATCACGCACGATGTCGTGGAAGAGCATGAAGTTGGAAGCGAGGATCTCGTCCATGCGACGCAGCGCCTGGAAGCAATGCAGGTCGTGCTCGGCGGACTCCGACTCGATGTGATGGGACTCATTCGCCAAATGAGCGCTGGCGTGGTGGATGCGCTCGCCCTCCGCCTCGAGCACCCGGGTGACCGGGTCCTGGGCGAGCCAATCGATCTCGAGGTCCGGGTGCAGGCGGCGCAGCTCGCGGGCGATCGCGACGTCACGCTGGGCGTGGCCCAGCCCGATCGGTGAGGACACGAACAGCGCCCGAGGACGTCCGTCGGAGTGGTACACAGTGGGGTCGCGCGACGTGCGCTGCCGCCCGAAGGCGTCCTCGGAGAATTTCCGCAGCGCCAAGTTGACCTGGACAGGCTTGCGGGCGTGCGGGAAGTGGCCGGCACCGCGCACGACCTCCAGCTGTCCGCCGCTGAGTCGAGCCAAAGCACGAGCGTCGCGGGGCGGCGTGATCCGGTCGCGACTGCCGCTGAGCACGAGCACCGGGCAGTCCAGATTCTGCGCCAACCCGCGCAGGGTGGGCCGATCGCGCAGCCACCGGCCCAGCGCCGTCGCGATCAGCGTCTCGGGGTCGGTGTCCAGCGCCCACCCCACCCCATCCTCGATGGCCTTGGTCGAGTGCGGCTCGGGAAGGCATCGCGAGATGAACCACTGCGCGAAGTCGGGGTAGTCCTGGTACCAGTGGGCCGCGTTCATCTGCCCCCACCAGCGGTAGACGTGCACGCGCCGCTGAAAGACCGAGCTCATCCGCGGATGCAGCAAGAACGACCAATGCGACGGGGTGTAGGGGAACATCGGGCCGATGAAGGCTGCGCCGAGCACGCGTTCAGGCGCGAGCCGCGCCAGCTCGAGTAGATACTGCGCCCCGCGCGAGAGGCTGACCATCACAGCGCTCTCGGTCCCGCTCGCATCCATCACGGCGAGGCAGTCACGCGCGAATTCCCTGGGTCCGTAGCGAACCGGATCGCGGCAGCGGTCGGCGCGACCGTTGCCCAGGCCGTCCATCGTCAGTACCCGGAAGTGGCGCGCGAAATAGGGGATCTGCATCTTCCAGTGGCGGGAGTGGACCAGTGACCAGGTCGGGATTAGAAAAACCGTCTCCTCGCCCTCGCCGTAGACCTCGTAGAAGAGCCGCTCACCGTCACGCTCGATGAAACCCTCGGCGTCCGGGTAGCGGGCGCGGCTCTGCTCGCCGTCGCGGCCGATCGATCCCCCGGTCGGCCCGGGTGCGACGGCGGTTTCCGTGATCGTGTTCACGCCTTTCCCTCCTCCAGCGAGGTAAGCCAGCCATCGATCGCCACAAGCAGCTCTGAGTGACCGCGGTCGAAGCCGAGCAGGCGCTCGAACAGCAGGCCCTTGTTGAACTGCATCACCAATGCCGCCCAGGCCTCCGCGGAGAAGCCGGCGCTGTCGAGGCCGTACTCCTCGATCGCATCGGCGAGCGCGTCGCGCAACAGCGAGCGCCACTTATCGCTGACGGCGTGCAGCCGCTCGCGCAGCTCGGGCCTAGCCCAGGCGAGCGCCTCCAGCTCCGCCCAGACCTTGGGGTAGCCCGCCGCGAGGTCCTCCTCGATGTAGCCCACCGCGGTGCGCCACTTCTCGGCGAAAGGCGCGTCGGTCCGGTACATCGCCCGCTGTCGGTCAAGCACACGGCCCGTGAAGCGCTCGAGGGTCTGCAGCAGCAGCTCGTCGATCGAGCCAAAGTAGTAGTGGACGAGGCCGTGGTTCTGGCCTGCCTCCCGGGCAAGCTGCCGGGTAGAGATCCCCGCTGCGCCCTCCCTCACCAGCAGCCGCTCGGCGGCGTCGAAGAAGCTCTCGACGTTGGCCTCCCTGATCGAGCGGCCACCTCCGACCTCCACATCCGCGATTGCAAGTGCCTTAGTCATTCGACTTAGTCAGTGATCTAAGCACTCGGTAAGGCGGCTGTCAACCCCGGCCCCCGACGCGATCGAAGCAGCTATGTGTGCCGGGCGCCCCCCGGCCTGGCTCGCGGGCGGTGATGCTGCCTGGATGCGAGTAAATTGGGAGATCGTGGTCGAGAACCCCATTCGCCTGTACGGGATCGCGCTATCACACCCGGTCCTGGGCGTGCGGGGAATGCTGGATCGAAAGAGACTCACATACCGCTACGTCGAGCTGCTCGGCGGCGCGCACCCGCTGGCCCTTCTCGCGCTCCGTTTTCCTCGGGCGACGGTGCCCGCGATGAGACTCGCGGATGGCCGCCGGGTACAGGGCTCGCTCGCAATCGCCAAAGCGCTCGAGGAGTTGGTTCCGACGCCGTCCCTCTACCCGAGCGAGCCCGCGGCTCGTGCTGCTGCCCACGAGGCCGAGCGCTGGGGCGAGACGATCCTGCAGCCCGTGCCACGCCGCCTGATCCGCTGGGGCCTTCGTCACCACCTGGATCAGCGTCGCTGGTTTGCCGATGTCGCCAGCCCGCTGCCCGCCCCGGCGCTGATGGGCATCCTGCTCACACCAGTGGTGCCAATCTTCGTTCGGCAGGCAGGAGCGAACGACGAGCGGGTGCAGCGCGACCTCGTCGAGCTTCCTGGACTGCTCGACAAGGTCGACTGCCTGCTTGAGAGCGGCGTCATCGGCGGCGAGGAACTCGGCGCAGCTGACTTCCAAATCGCCTCCTCGGTACGAGTGCTGATCGCGATGCAAGACGTGAGCCGCCTGGTGACTGGACGTCCGGCGGAGTCCTTCGCACGCCGGGTCGTGCCTGACTATCCCGAGGTGCCCGCCACGCTGCCAGCGGACTGGCTGTCTTCCGCGGCACCATGACTCGCGCTGTTAGGTGACCAGCAGGCGCACGATCGCGGTGACGCCGATTACCACGATCAACCCTCGCAGCACCGCCGGTGGCAGCCGCCGCCCGTAGCGCGCCCCCAACTGAGCGCCGAGGACCGAGCCGCAGGCGATGATCGCCGCCGGTCCCCACTCGACGTGTGCGACCACGATGAAGACCACGCCAGCCACGCCGTTGACCAGGCCAGCGAGGACGTTCTTCAACGCGTTGGTGCGGTGCAGGTCCTGCGCCAGCGCCAGTCCGAGGATCGCCAGCAGCAGAATCCCCTGGGCGGCGCCGAAGTAACCACCGTAGACCCCGGTCGCGTAGAGCGCGAGCGTGGTGAGGATGCCGCCTCGGCGCTCCGGGTCAGCGGCGTGCCTGGCGAGCAGCCGGCTCAGGTGCGGCTGCAGGACGACGAGAACCAAAGCGAGCCCGATGAAGAGAGGCACGATCGTCTCGAACGCCGAGGCTGGCAGCACGAGCAGCAGCACAGCCCCGGTGATGCCGCCCAGCACAGAGGCCACGCCCAACCGCACCGCGCGCACGCGCTGGCCGGCCAGCTCGCGCCGGTAGCCGATCGCCCCCGAGAGCGATCCCGGGACGAGGCCGATCGTGTTCGAGACGTTGGCCGTCACCGGGGCATACCCGAAGGCCAGCAGCACCGGAAAGGTGATCAGCGTTCCGCTGCCCACCACCGTGTTGATTGTGCCCGCCGCAAGCCCCGCCAGGGCGATGGCAAGGACCTCGCCGAAGCTCACGATCTGACCCTCAGGCGAGGAACTCGACGATCGCCTGTATGAAGCGGGGATCCGCGATCGCCCCGATGTGATCTCCCGAGAGGATCCGCAGCGTCGCGCCCGGGATCGCCTCGCTGAGAACCGCGGGCCTGATCGCGAGCGGGTCGGCATCGCCGGCGAGGATGAGTGTCGGCGCAGAGATACGATCCAGCGCAATCCCGCCCCTGTAGACCGACGTGGCCTGCGCAACCAACGCTTTGCGGTCGGCCCCCAGAGCGTCCGCCAGCGTGCGGAAGGCCGCCGCCTGCGGCATCTGAATCGTCGCGGGATCCTCGACGCTCAGCGCGTTGATGATCGCGTCATTGGGAACCGCGCGCCGATCGACGCCTCCACACTCGATCACGCCCGAGCCGACACCGCCCACGACCAGCCGTCGCACCTGCTGTTCCTCGCTCGCAAAGATCAGCGAAACGACGGCCCCCATCGAGTAGCCGACAAGGTCGATCTGCGACTCGCCGCAGGTCTCGAGCAGGATCGTGAGGTCGCGCGCCATGAGCTGCTCGCCGTAGCGGGCAGGGTCGTGGGGCTTCTCCGATAAGCCGTGACCCCTGGCGTCGGGGGCGATCACTCTGCGCCCGGCTGCCAGCAGCGCGTCGAGCACACCGGTGGCAACCCAGTTGGCGTTGGCGTCGGTGACGAAGCCGTGGTGGAGCACGACCGGGGGCAGGCGTGTCCGCTCCCCCCACTCTTGGTAGACGATCTCGATGTCGTCCCAGCTCTTGAAGCTCTTCATGGCGAGCGCAGATCATGCCATGGCGGCGGGCCGAAACCGCAAGCGAGGACGCGCCGGGTGTACGCCCCGCGGTTCGGAGTCCTGCTACGAGCCGGATGCCGGTGGGGTCGTGATGGTGCACCGCAGCCCGGGCGCACCGCTGATGCGCTCATCAAGCGTCACGAGCATCGCACCGATCAGCTCGGCCAGCGCCACATAGCTTGCGTCGTAGCTGGATAGGTTGTGGCGCAGCTCCCATGCTCTGGCAGCCAGAAGCTCATACGGCCATGGTTCGATCGCGAGATCGAGCAGGTCGGCGTGAGCCTGCGCTGCCTGGTCGGCGCTGACGATCCCCGCGAGCTCGTGGCGACGGATGATGTTCGCCGACTCGAACTCGACGAGACTCGGAGCGGCGAGGTCGGAGCCGGTGATCGTTTCAGTGGCCCATTGGCCGGCGGAGCCGTTGTCCAAAAGCAGCGCGACGAGCGCCGAGGCGTCACAAACGATGCGGGCGCTCATCGCCGATCAGCATCGCGCGCGGCTAGGATCGCCTCGGCGTCGATATGCACCCCGGTCGCGTCCACTCGGGCACGGGCGCGAGCGATGACATCCCCCACCGACGGACGTGCGGCAGCCTCGAGCAGCATTCCCCGGAGGTACTCCTGCAATGACTTTCCTGCCCTAGCGGCGCGTGCCGCAAGCTCGTCTCGAACCTCGTCGGGCACGCCACGGACTGTGATCGCCACACTCATTGCAGCCAGTTTAGCTGCAAAGCAGTCGAAGTAGCAGAGCGCGCCGCTCATCTTCGGGACTTTCGACCATACCCTCAGAATGGACCCAGTGAGGCCGCGATGGACGCCTACCAGCAGCGGAGCACCGCTGCTGAGGCACCGCGCCTACACGCCGTCGTGTAGCCGGCCCCGCTGCCATGCTTTGCACATTATGCCGTCCACTATCAACTCGCCCCATTTCCACGGTTCGCACCGGCACAGTCACCCTCACGCGGGACCACATCGGCATCTCAGGCTCGTGCGACGCTCCCAGCCCATCGCGGACAGGACGCACCAGCACGATCATTCACACCACGATCACGGCAACGGACACGGCCACTCCCACGGCCTCATACACGACAGCATCAAGCGCTCCCAGGAGGGCATCCGGGCCGTGTCACTCTCGCTTGCCGTGCTCGGACTCACCGCCATCGCTCAGACTGCCGTGTTCATCGCCAGCGGCAGCATCGCTCTGTTGGCCGACCTGATCCACAACTTCGGCGATGCCTTGACCGCTGTACCGCTTGGGATCGCGTTCGCCCTGCACTCCCAGGTAGCGGAGCGACGCGCCGCCTAGCCGTGGTGTGAGCCATCTTCATCAGCGCGTGCGCAGCCGGCGTCGAGGCCGTCGGACGCCTCATCCACCCCTCAGCTCCCACCCACCTAGCGGTGCTCGCGCTCGCCGGGGCAATCGGACGTAGGAGAGTGCTGCGGCACGATCCGTGCACCCCTTCATCTCGGCTATCTGCCCCTCGCGGATCGTCACGACCATAGGCGACGCCCCCGTCCAGTAGGCGGTCAACCTGCCCCGGCCGCTCAGGACGGAACGCCACGATCACGCGCGACCCGTCTTGGATGGTCTCCTCGACCTTGCCTCGCAAGCGGCCAGCGAGGTTGCGACTCATCACGTCGATGATTGCTTTGCGGCCATCGCAGAGTTGCCCGCCCTCCACTCCGTACCACTTGTGCATCGGGCGCCAGCCCTTCGCCCAAGACCTCCGGGCCACCTTGGATCAGGGCATCCCACGCCCGGCGCACCAGCTCAATCTCGGGACTCTGGCCCATAGCCATCATTGTCACTCATCCATTCGCGGGAGGCTGCGGTCCTTTTGCGGTCCCTTTTCGCTCCCGCTGCGGTCCTTTTGCGGTCTGCGAACCAGCGAGCAGCCGCGAACACGAGCGAACACTGTCCCACGATGCGCACCGTTTACGGGGATTCCGCCCGTGCTCGCTCCTGTTCGCGTTTTTTTAAGGTATCGGGGAGACAGGCATAGTAGCCCTTGCCACGGGCGATCCCACAGTTCGTGAGCGGTTTCGTGGGCGGTCCCGCAGATGCGGTCAACCGGCAGCGAGCAGCAGCGACGCGCCGGCGTAGATGTGTGCCGGGGTGCTCTTGACCGCCTTGCCAACGAGCTTCGGCTCCTGACCGACGGGTGTGATGTCGATCGCGAACTCGAGACCAGTGGCTGCTGAGATCTTCACGAGGGTCTCGATCTGCGGATTCTTCTCGCCCGACTCGAGCTCGACCACCCTTGGCTGGCTCACGCCAAGGAGCTTGGCGAGCGCGCGCTGGGAGAGATCGTGATCAAAGCGGTAGCCGGCCAGACGAGCGGCGACCATGCGTGCCAGCGCCAGACGTTCCCATTCCACGGCGAACTCTGGGTCGTCCTCCAACGCGGCCGCCAGCACCTCGTCAGCCGTCTTGATGCCCTTCGGCCAGTGGCTCGGTATCTTGGTCATAGCTGCATGATAGGTCATGGCTTATCGGATTTCAATGGTCTGTCGTATCGCTCGGCGCGAGCCTGTGCACGTTCGATCAGCGCGGCGAAGTTCTTGTGCCGATCGATGGCGAGGATCGCGTAGAAGTCGCCGGCTCGGCGGTAGATCGCACGCCAATCGCTTTGCCCCTGTCTCGGACGCAGCTCGCGCAGCGCCGCGGCGCGATCTCCCTTCAGTGGCTTCATGTGCGGCGGCCCGAGCTGCTCTCCGAGTTCGCCCAGCTTCCGAACTGCGTTGAGCAGCGCGCGGTGCTCCTCCTTGGACTTCATCGCCAGCAACTCCACGACCGCGTCGGGGTCGTAGATGACCGTATGGGGCCACGGCTTCGCTGCTGAAGTCATCGACGAAACCTACCCACGGGTTGGGATGGCATCGTTTGTCTACACCAACCTCATCTGCGTGAAGCTCGCCGTGCGCTCGTAGGCGGCCGTCACGCGGTCCAGGGCGCGCTCGTGGTCGCGGTGCCCGTAGAGCTTGCGGACAAGCTCCCCGCCATCGGTGTGCCCGAGCGCTATCGCCACATCCTCGGAGGGCAGCTCCAGCACATTGACCATGTACCAGCCTGCGAAATGGCGGGTGGCGAGGTAGAGGCTGCCCTGCCACCCCGCCGTGCTCCTGCCTTCCAGTGGTAGGCACGAGCGCTCGCGGTCCAATGCGCGCCACGGATCGGCGCGAAGCAGAACTCGCCGTCATCGGGCAGAGCAAGAATCGCATCACGCGCAGGCTCGGTCAGCGGAGCCTCACGCGTCAGACCGTTCTTTGGCGGCGTGAACGTGCGGGTCTTCGCGTTGAACTGCTCGACAACACGGATACGCGCACGATCGAGATCGACGTTCGCCCGGCGCAGCGCATCCAGCTCCCCCGGCCGCAGGCCCGTGAACGCCGCGACCTGAAGCCACGCCGCAAACGACGGGCTCGCCAGCTCGTGCGCGCAGCGAATCAGCTTCCAAACCTGCTCCTCATTCGGAGGCTGCTCGTGACGACGGCCCGGACCCTTGGAGATACCGAGCCGCGCAAAAGGGTTCTGCCGCACGAGCCGCCCCGCCTTAGCCGAGGCTGCGTCGTTGAGCATCGCACGCAGCGCGGGCACCGTGCCGTTGCGCCTCCCGCCCGCGAGCCACTCCGCGACAACCTGGTCACCAATCCCTCCGATGCTCAAGTTCCCGTAACGATCGACGAACGCCCGCGTGCGCTCACGATTGTGGATATTCGTGGACTCCTTCGGACGGGCGAACAGCGGATCGCTGGTCCAGCGCTCCCAGAACGCCCGCGCCGTCACGTCCTCTACGCGTGCGTGTCCGAGCCGTTCGCGTGCCCTCACACGCGCCTGCTTGGCCCCGGTCTTGGTGGCGAAGGTTCCCGGCCCTCCGAGGACGTGCGAGACGCTGAGGTTCTTTCCCGTGGCCGGGTCATAGACCTGCGCCCGCCAGCGCCCGGAGGGGAGCCTGGTAACGCTCATGCTGCCCGCCGATCCATCGCCCACCCGATCGCAACCGACGGGCTGAACCGCCGTGTCCGCCGGCCCCAGGTCACTGATGGCATCCCCTCAGCGACCATCCGGTCAACCGTCGCCACGCTCACGCCCATGATCCGCGCGAGCTCGGCGCGGGAGACATAGCGCTCAGCCTCCACGAGCAAGGGGAGCCCACCGGCCCGGCGCGGGATGGAATTGGTGCCCATACCAACTACTGACCCCGAGCACCCCAAACCGGCCAACGCCTTGTCCGTTCGCCTCTGGGCCGTTGACCTCGCGGACGATCTCATCCACTGACCGCCCCCGCTGCTCTCTGGGATCGAGCCGCAGAACGCAGAACGTCTGCTCACCCCGGTCTTTTCCTCGGCCGGTGTCCAGGTACGCTGATCCTGCATGGAAACCAATCCTTTCCGTGCCACGCCCCGGGCAGTTCGAGCTGCGCCGGGGCACTTCAACGGCGATTTAGTGACTAGTGCGTATCCGGTTTGCTCATGCTGTTTGGCTGGTGTGGGTGGTGAGCTGGCGGTAGGTGGTTGGGGGGTGGCGTCCTGCGAGCCCGAGTAGCGTCTGAAACGCCGCCATCGGTGTGTGCCGGCGGTTGTGGCGGAACACGTACTCATCGAGGTAGACGGGCAGGTGCTCGTCAGAGACGTCGCGGTGAGTGCCGTGCATCCAGGCCTTCAGGTTGCTGACGGCGCGGTGCGCACGGGGTAGCAGTTGCTCGCCGGGCGCTGCGGCTCGCTGGCTGCGTGGCCGGTGCTCGTAGCCGAGCTTGGCGAGCCCGGCGTAACCTTGCCACCCGTCGGTGTGGACAATCGCGCTAGCAGCGGTTGTAGCCTTCAGAAGTCCATGCAGCGAGTCAGCCGAGGCGTCGTTCAGGACTTGCAGGCGTAGCCGTCCCGAGCCGCGACCACGAACCTCTACAGCGATGCCGACGAGCACCTTCTTGCCCCGCTGGCGGCCGCCTTTGCGTCCCTCTTCCAGTCCCCCGAGGAAGAACTCGTCGACCTCGACCTCGTCCTTGAGCGGCTCACGCTCGGGGGCGACCATCGCTCGCCTGAGCTTCTGCAGGATCAGCCACGCTGTCTCATAGCGCGACAGGCCGAGCTGGCGCTGCAGCTGCTTGGCCGAGATCCCGGGATGGTGCGTAGCGACCAAGTACGCCGCCCAAAACCACGTCCGCAGCGGCGTGCGCGTCTTGTGCATCACGGTCCCCGCCGTCACAGAGGTCTGCAAAGCGCACTCCGAGCACTGCCACAAATGACGGCGCTCCAGCACCCACGCCGAGCGACCCCCACACCCCGGACAGACGAACCCCTCCGGCCAGCGCGAAGCCGCCAGATAGTCAAGGCACGCCGCCTCTGTCGCAAACCGCTCCTGGAACTCCATGATCGTGCGCGGGAAGTCTGGCCGAGCCACCGGCGAACCGTAGCGACCCTACCTGACGTAACCGGATACGCACTTAGTGACTTATAGTCCATATACTATTAGTCGGCTACGACGGAACTTTGCGCCCAATGCGAACCAGATCCCCCGCCCACGCAGCCGTCGGTAATGCCATCCGCGAAATCCGCAAGCGGCACGGAATCTCCCAGGCGGCTCTTGCCGAGGAGTGCAGCCTGGACCGCACCTACATCAGCGGCATCGAGCGCGGCCAGCGCAACCCCAGCCTCACGAACATCCTCAAGATCGCCGCCGCCCTCGGCACCCCCGCCTCCCACATCCTCGCCCGCGCTGAGCAGATCCAAGCCACAGGCAACCAGCCCTAACGCGCCCTCCAGATCGGACTACCCGACACCACGGCCAGCGCTCACGGCTCCTGCTGCCGGCGTACAGCACCACAGCCAAACAGACCAGATGCACGCCCAAGCGTGCGCTGTGTCCGCACCGTGCAACTCGTTGGCCGGTCTGAGGGCCTTGGGGTCTGTAGAGGATGTGATGACCGCAGCCAGCATCGGCGCCGCCAAAGCCGGCGATTACGCCCGCTACCTGGAATCGAAGACGATCCGGCCGGAGCGTGGCGACTACTACCTGAGTCCCGAGGGCGAGCCCAAGCAGGCCCCCGGCCGGTGGCTCGCCTCGCCGGATACGCTCGCGCGGCTCGGCATCGAAAGCATCACCGTCGAGGGCCGCGATTTCATTGCGCTCATGGAGGGCCGCCATCCGCGCAGCGGCAGGTGGCTGCGACCCGAGGGCGCGGGCGGCGGGCGCGGCGGCGGGATCGACCTCACCTTCTCAGCTCCGAAGTCGGTCTCGTCGGTGTGGGCTCTCGGCGACGAGACCCAGCGCCGCGACATGGAGGCCGCACACGCGGCAGCCGTCAAGGAGGCGATGGCCCATCTGACCGAGACGGTCCCGACTGTGCGCCGCCGCTACGACGGCCAGGTGGTCGAGGAGCACGCCGCCGATCTCATCGCCGCCGAGTACCGCCATACGACCGCTCGCGGTGTGATCAACGGCGATGCCCCCGACCCGCAGTTGCACAGCCATGTCGTCGTCACGAGCGCGATCCGCGAGGATGGGCGCCTCGTAGCGGTGGCGTCCCGGCGGATCTTCAGGGCCGCCAGGGAGGTCGGCGCGTACTACCGCTCGGCGCTCGCGCACGAGCTCGCCCAGCGCGGCTACGCGATCGAGTGCGGCACCGGCAAGCAGGGCCGCTACTTCGAGATCGCCGGCATCCCGCGCGGGCTGCTCGACGCCTTCTCGGCCCGCAGCCGCGAAGTCGCACACGCAGCCGAGCGTTTCCGCGCGCAGTGGGGGCGCGCACCTGAGCGCGGGGAGCTGCGCGCGCTGAAGCTGGAGAACCGCAAGGCCAAGGTGCCCGTCACCCAACGCGATCTGCAACGGGCCTGGAACGAAACCGCCGCACGCTTCGACTACACCACCGGGCGCGAGCAAGCGGCGAACATGCGCAAGGCGAACGCAGCGCCGGAGCGTCCGCTCGAGGATCGCGTCGAGGAACGCCTGACCGAGCGCGCGGCGACGTTCGAGCCGGGCGACCTGCGAGCGGTCCTCCTCGAGCAGTCCGTCGGCGAGATGGCACCCACGGAAGCGCTTGCGCTGTCCAAACGCATGATCGCCGAACGGCGCATCCAGCCGTTGGAGGGCGGACTGATGACGACGCTCGCGGTCAGGGCACGCGAGCAAACAATCGAGCGACGCTTCGGTGAGCTGGCCGACCCGGCCGGGCGCGACGTGGGCGAGAAGGCGCGCTCACGCGCGAGCGAGCAGGTCGCCGAGCGGATCAGCGCGCGTCTCTCAGACGAGCAGGCCCAAGCCCTTGAGGTCATCACCGGCCCGGAGCGCGCCGCAGTCCTTGTCGGCCCCGCCGGCACCGGCAAGGGCGTGGTAATCGACGCGGCGGCGCGCGCCGAGCAGATGACCGGGCACGACACGTTCGGTATCGCCGTGTCCGGCTCGACCGCGCAGCGACTCGGCCAGGACAGCCCGGCACTCGCCGGACAGACGCTCACCCTGGACGCGCTCGTAGCGCGCGTGGACCGTAGGCAGTTGCAGATCGGCGAGCACACGACGATCTACTTCGATGAGGCCGGGATGGGCGACACCGATCGCTTCGACCGGCTCACAGAGGTTGTCGCCAAGCACGGAGCGAAGCTCGTCACGATCGGCGACCCCGCGCAGCTCCCCTCGATCGGCGCCGGCGGCATGTTCGACCGTCTCACTCGCATCGCGCCAAGCGCAGAACTATCGAACATCCGCCGCACGCTCGACCCGGCCGAACAGCGCGCGTGGGCGAACCTGCGTGCCGGACGCTCGGACAGGGCGATGGCGCACTACTACGCCCAAGGCCGCCTCCACATGGCAGACACCCGCGATGAGGCGATCGAGCAGGCCGTCCAGGACTGGGCGGCCCTGACCGAGACGCACACGATCGGCGAGGTCGCGCTGATCTCCGACGCCTCCAACAAGGAGATTCACCGCCTGAACGCCCGTGCGCAGCACTTCCGCTCCCAGCGCGGCGAACTCGGCGAACTGGAGGTCCCGGTGCCGGGCGTCCACTACGGCATCCGCGCGGGCGACCGCATAGCGATGATCGACCAGCACCACGAGCCCGGCGTCGAGCGGATCGAGAACGGCGCCCGCGGTGAAGTGCTGGACATCAACGACGCCGGAGAAGTGCTCGTGCAGTTCGACGTGACCGGCCAGTGGCGAACCCTCTCAGGCGATGACCTCGCGCGGCTGCGGCTCGGGTACGCCCAGCACATCCATCGCGCGCAGGGCGCGACCGTGACCCGTACACTCGTCGTCACCGGCGGCTGGCAGACGAGCAAGGAGCCCGCCTACGTCGAGGCGTCCCGCGCCCGGCAGGGCACCGACTGGTACGTCGCCCGCCAAGACCTCGGCGTTGAAGGGCACGACACCGACCGGATCAAACGGCTCGCTCAGAGCATGAGCCGAAGCCACGCGCAGACACCATCGCTCGTCTACCCCGAGATGCCCGACCCCGAGTACGGACCGGGCTTCCAGCGGACAATCGCCCCAAGCCGAACCAGGCTGCCGGGGATCGCCCGCGCCATCCACCGCATCTCCCAACCACAACGCTCACAGGAGAGAACACGATGACGGAAGCCACAAGAGTCATGTACTCCTACCAAACTTGGAGCTACCCAACTTGCAGCCGCGCACTGGATCGGCTGGACGGCACCGGCCTCATCGACGCCGCGGCTGACGCTCCATCGCCTCCGAGGTCGCCGCCTACTTCGACCGCATAATGACGCTCTGACGCCGGCCGGTCGAGAAGGAGACGCCCCGGCGATGCTCGCGGTGCTGCCGAGTCCGAGCGCGGCCGTGCGACGATCGCTGTCGGGACCACGCAAACGGGCGCGTGGGAGAACCAAGGCCTACAGAACGCACCTGATGGCCGCGCCTTCGTGATGGCCGCGCCTTCGGACCATCCGCAATGGCGGCCGCATACATCGGACCCAGAGTATGCGTCTGCCATCACCCCCGACCTCAATTGCGTCCTAGGATTCGTTCGGCCATCCATTGGCCCATGACGCCGAGATTGCCTTCCTGGTAGTAACCAGTATGTACAGAGAGATGTGAGCCAAAGCCGGGAGCGCACACCATGTCGTGATTTGCGCAGAAACTTATCGCCCGCGAGGTAACCGCCGCGGGTAGTAGTCCCCAGTGCGACCCGTGTATTTTTGTCCACACGCCTTCTGCCTTGTAGATTCCGGAACCCGGCGCCGCCGGTACGTTTGCTTCTTCCCAAACAGGCTCGCGTTCGCCACCCACCTTCGCCGGATCAGCTATCAGCATGACCCCTGCGATGTGCGACGCCGACAGCATCGACGGATCCGATTCCGCTAGCTCGTTCAAAGCAAGATGAATCACGAGGGCACCCTGGGAGTAGCCGATCAAGATCGCTGACTCAGACGGGCATTCGATCTCCCGTTCGTGCAGCAAATGCTTCAACGACGAAACACCTTCCCAAATACTTTCGTCGTATTCGCCGTTGAGCAAATCGACCGCTTCCACTCCAGCTGCTTGGTAGCGGAGACCAAAAAGGTTGAAATCCGCTTCGGTATGGCCGAACGCTTCCATCTCTTTCTCAAGCCCGTGGAAGGCATTGAGGCCCTTCGCGCCGAAGCCATCTTCATCGCTCGAGTACGTGGGGGGAAACCCTTGAGGTTCTTCGCCAGAGCCGCGCGCACCGATGACTGAATAATCCTCGCAATTATCGAACTTTGTTGGCGGTTCATACGGCGCTTCTGGCGGGATCGGCGGTTCGACATACCCGACCCACGGCTTGGCCAACACTTCTCCTTCGATCGGGATACCCGTACCGATCGGTGCCGGCCCCGAAGGACTGCCCCAGTTCACTTCGGTGGCTTCAACGTAAGCGTTTGCGGACACGCCGACAGTGGAATTTAGGATGGCGCCGTGAATCGTTACTTCAGTTTCTTCCGCAACAGAAAGCGCTGTCGCCGCATACTCAAGTGTCGTGTGTTCAAGATTCGCCGATCCGCCCTGACCCACCGTGATGCCGCCCCAGTCACCAGCCGTGGGATGGCCACTGCCCGTGTCTCCGCCGATTGAGTTGTCGTTGATCGACGTGAACGTAATCGGTTCAGAGGCCGTTCCGTCAGCCACGAGCGAGCCTTTGACCTCGAGCGAGCAAAGCTCGCCATAAGGGTTGCCCGAAGGACAACCCGAGTCCGACTGCCCCTTGACGATCGTGCCCGGCGCGATCGTCAACGTCACGCCCGTAGGAACCACAACGCTCTGCGCCGTCGACCAAGCGGCCGGCTCGGGTGACAGCGTCGAGCTTGTGCCCAGCGTCCCCGTCAGCTGTACGACCTGCGAGCCTTCGCCCGTCGCGCTATTCCCACCCAACAAGTCAGCGTTCAACCATCCCGAGGAAACCGAGAACGCCGGCCCCGAACCAGAACCACTCGCAGAGTTATCCAACAGCGTTGGCGACGGCGGGCCGCTGAGTTGCACTGCGTAGTACTCCGGCGAGTCAAACGTGTTGTTCTTCAGCACCGCCGTGCCGCTGCCTTCGCCCGTCACACCAACGAAGGCGTAGTTGATGTTGGCGTGCTGAATTTCGAGGGAGCCTTCTTCGTCGGCGCGGATGCCGCCCCAGTCACCAGCCGTGGGATGGCCACTGCCCGTGTCTCCGCCGATTGAGTTGTCGTTGATCGACGTGAACGTAATCGGTTCAGAGGCCGTTCCGTCAGCCACGAGCGAGCCTTTGACCTCGAGCGAGCAAAGCTCGCCATAAGGGTTGCCCGAAGGACAACCCGAGTCCGACTGCCCCTTGACGATCGTGCCCGGCGCGATCGTCAACGTCACGCCCGTAGGAACATCGACGGTGCAGTTCTCAAGGGTGTAGACGCTGGCATATTGGGGTCCGATGGTGGTGTTGCTTGAGATCGTGCCGCAGAGGTCGTGCTGCGGTTCGACCGAGCTCCACGACGCCGACGGCGGCACAGCGGTTTCCTTGACCCCCGCCTGATTGATCGCCTGCACCTTGAACGTGTGCGGACCCGCCGCCGGGTCCTTGACCACATCAGGCGAGCTGCACGGACTGTAGGCAGCGCCGTCGAGACTGCACTGAAAAGAACTGCTGGCCTCGGTGGACGCGAACGAGATCGAGACTTCCCCGATAGGGACACGCCCGTTCGGAGCGCTCGTGATCATCGTCTGCGGCGGCGTCGCTTCGACCGTGAACGAAGCGCTGGCGGGCGTCGGGTCCACTTCACCAGCAGCATTGACCGCACGCACCTGGAAGGTATGCGCGCCCTCCGCCAGCGCGCTGTACTGCTGCGGGCTCGTGCACGATGCCCACGGCGCCCCGTCAAGACTGCACTGAAACGTGTCGTTCGTATCACTGCCGTGAAACGTGAACGTCACCGAAGACACGCCGATCAAGCCCGACGGACCACTGTCGATAACAGTATCCGGTGGGCTCGACGCTGGAGGCGTGGGTGTCGCTGATCCGGGCGCCGGTGAGGAGCCGCCAGGAGGGGAGCCCGAGGGCGAGGAGGGTTCGGAGCTCGTCGGCCCCGACGCCTTCACGCCAGAGCCCGAGACCGTGATGACCCCCGCGTCGCGGCAGTCGTCCTTCTTGCTGTGAGCCTGGCCGAGGACATCCGCGCACACGCTGACCTCATAGCTGCCAGACGCACCCTTGGGAAGATCAAACTGAAACTTTGCCTTGTGACGCTGACCAGGCTTCAACGCCGGCACCGCAAACCGGCCAAGCTGGACCAAGCCGTCACTATCGCTCGACTTCCACGCCACATCCGCCGTAGACGACCTCGCCCGCGCAGAGCCCACGTTCCCGACCGTCGCAGAGCCCGCCAACACATTCCCCGCCAACAGCTTGACCGCCGCAGCCGACACATCCAACTCCGCGAGCCGCTGCCGACGCGCCACCACAGCAGCAAGGTCGCCCCGACCAACGGCCTTGCTCGCGCGACCGACCCCCGGCGATGCCAGAACAGACACCACCGGCCCGCAAAGCATTAGACCGAGTAGCAGTCCCAGGGCGCCGCGCCATCTCCCGGTCAACGCCAACCGCCCCCTCATCGTGGACAGTCGGGCGCCCGCGCGGGGGCGCACATCAGGTTTGTCTGGGTCCCCCGTAGAGATCATTAGGTCGCCTTCGCGGACACAACGCTACAAGAAGCTCCCCGCTTCTGTTGGCGATGTCTATCTGGCATACGCCGCAAAAGACTACCGGGAACATGATCCCTAGCATGGAGGGGTCCGCCCACCGAGGGTTCAGGGGTGCGCATCAGCCAAACCCCACAGATCGCTCTCGGCCGGGCAATCCGCCTGCGCCGCGAGGAGATCGGACTCACCCAAGAGGCCCTTGCAGACGCCGCCGACCTCGACGCGACCTCGATCCGTGGCCTTGAGCGCGGAACATCCAACCCCACCTGGGATGTAGCCGACCGAGTCTCACGGGCGCTGGGGCTGGCCCTCCATGAACTCGCGCGCATGGCCGACGAGCTGGAGACCAAGGATCGGCGACCAACCAACCAGCCCATGCGCCAGCGAGGCTGAGATGGATAAGCCGCCTCCCGTGATGGGCGTGGCCAGGTAGACCTGAGAAATGGCATGGCGGTCAGTCTTGCCCAGGCGGCCGCAACAAGCAAGAGTCGGGATGTGATGAGACCACCATGCGTCTGTGCGGAGCCGTGAGCGCTCGGCTACTCTGCGCGCGTGTCGGGAGTTACAGCAGGCCTGGCTGACGAGACTGTTCTGCAAGCCAGCGGCAACGCGGTTGATATCGCTGCTGCGGCCACTGAGGCGCTTGCCGTGGCTGCCCTGCGTGTCGGCTTTGGCCTGATGACGATCGCCGCTGCGAGCGACACCGTGTTCGCGCTGATAGACGGAGGTGGGCTGCTCGCAGGCATTGAGGGTGTCCTCCTCACAGCTATCGCGGTGAGCGGCCTGCTGCGCCCGGAGACAGCGGCACGGCTGTTGCGCCCACCTGGCCGGGTGGCGATCGCGGCAGCGCTGTTCGCCCTCGCCGGAGCGTTCGATTGGGGCATCCAGAGCCACTTCTCCGAGGTAGCCCCGGCAATCGTGTGGATCGCTGTGATCGTTTCCTCGCCACCGTGGATCGTGGCCTGCGTTCTGGTCTCCGCAGCCGGCTATCTCCTCGACCTTCTGCTGAAGGGCCATTCCCTCGCGTGGGCGCTGACCCCGACCGGACGGGAACTCGTGGTCAACCAGTGGGTCGACCTCACCGCGAACGCCGGCGCCGTGCTCGTGCTGGTCGTGCTCTTGCGCCGGTTCACCGTCGGTGTGCCCTCAAGCCTTGCCGCCGCGCGAGCCGGCGGCCCAGCGATCACCCCGGCGCTGGCCGCAGTGGTGTGCGCCGAGCCGGTTGCGCTGCTTCCGCGCACGGATGCTGCCTCGCTGATCGCGCCCCTTACGGACGCCGAGCACAAGGTCCTCGCGCTGCTCAGGGATGGCCTAGTGCCCAAGCAGGCCGCGCTTGAACTGTCCGTGACCCTGGCGACGATCCGCTCCCACATAGCCGCAGCCAAGCGCAAGACCGGAGCACGCACGATCGAGCAACTCGTCGGCATCTACGCCCAAGCGACCGATGCCAGCTGAACTGCAACCCACCTCGTCGCAAACGCCAAGCAGCGACACGGCCAGCCGGACGCTGATCCGCCGCGGAGCGGACCTCGTCTACCTCACCGAGGAGCTCTACCTGCGCCTGCTCATACTCACCCTGCTGCTCACGATGATCGGCTGCGCCCTGTCTGTGTGGTTCGCCGTGATCGGCTCGCACACCTCGCTGCCACTCACGAGCGTAATCGCAGCGGTCGCGCTCGCGTTCGCGGTCCATGCGCTTGCAAGGCCACGACCCTGCTACCGGTGGCTACGCCACAGCCGGCTACGACAGCTCAGTCCCGCGGCTTTCGCGATCGTCGCCGTGCTGTGCAACGGCCCGGATAGCCCCTCTTGGTGGGTCGCGCTGCCGCTGCTGTGGGTGATCGCCGCCGTCAGCTCCACCACCCTCTCTGTCACCGCGGCGACCGTGACGGCCGGTGCGTACCTTGCGGGCACCGCGCTGGGTGGCGAGTCACTGGTGCACAACGGCGACGCTGAAATCCTCGGCGCCGCCGTCGCGCTACCCGGCAACATCCTTATCGGACGGCTCGTCGCGGAGGTATTCGCGCGATTCGTCCTGCGGCTGCACCAGCTCGAACGCCGAGCCGAAGCACCAGCACCACCGAAGCCGGTCCGCGTGGTCGCAGGCCCCGGGATCGCTGATAACCCCGCCATGCCTCGACCCGCCCCGGTCGGTACACAGAAACGCCGCCGGTCGCTCGCTTACCTCACCTCCCGCGAGCTCGAGGTGCTCCTTCTAGTACGTGACGGGCTGCTGCAAGCCGAGATCGCGCTCGCCCTCGGCGTCTCCACCCGCCAAGTCGAGCGCCTACTCGCCTCGGCACGCTCCCGTACCGGCACGGCCACGACCAGTCACCTCGTGGCCAAGCTCGTCACCGAGCAACTATCGCCTTGAAACGCCCTTTTTACCAGCAATCCCGATATTGCTACCAAATTGCTACCACTCCCGGCCCTTGGAAGCTAATATCTCGTGCCCTGGGGCCAAAACCTGCGATGGGCGATACTGGGCTCGAACCAGTGACCTCCGCCTTGTCGAGGCGGGCCGGCGTGGGAACCAGCGGGCAACAATGGGCACGAAAAGGGCATGGATACTGGCAAAACGGGGTCGTGACGAGTGCGCTGCATATCCAGCCATACCCCCTCTTTCCCGTCGAGATGTTCGCCATATGTTCGCCAGGAGCGCGGAGCCTGCTCGCCGGCTGAGTTTGCTCTGCCGTCAGCTAAGGGGGTCTGACGTGCATCGACGAAGCTGCTGGCGAGCCGATGCCGTGCCGGGCCGGTTTCGGGGATCGGTAGAAACCCGCGTGCCGTACACGGGCGGGCGCGGATGGGCTGAGGAGGGACGGGGACGTAGGCTCGCCCAAGGATGAGTTCCAACCCTCATCAGGTCGTGATTGCAGGCGGTGGCGTCGCCGCCGTCGAGGCGTTGCTGGCCTTGCATGAACTTGCCGGCCACCGCGTCAAGCTGACGCTCGTCTCCCCCGAGCGGGAGTTCCTCTATCGCCCGGTGACGGTCGCCGAGGCGTTCGGCCGCGGCGAGGCACGGGCGTACTCCCTCATCGAGATCGTCGGCAACCGGGGCGACGGTCGGCTCGTGTCGGACGTGCTTGAGCGCGTCGAGCCCGACGATCGAGTCGCGCTGACCGGCCGTGGCGAGCGGATCAGCTACGACACGTTGATCGTCGCCGCTGGCGGGCGTCCGCGCGACCCGCTGCCCGGCGCTCTCACCTTTCGGGGCCGCCCGGACGTTGACGCGCTGCGCGATGTACTGGATGAGCTGGCCGACGGCCGCGCCCGGTCGGTCGCCTTCACGATGCCTTCCCAGCGTATGTGGGCGCTCCCGGTCTATGAGCTGGCGCTGATGACCGCCTCCCGCCTGCGCGACCGCGGCTCCGACGCGGAGGTGTGGCTCATCACGCCCGAGGAGGAGCCGCTTGAGCTGTTCGGACCTGCTGCCGCGGAGGCGATCGAGCCGATGCTCGCCGCCCGCGGGATCAGGCTCAGGACCTCCTCCCGTCCCGCGCTCGTGCGCGAGCATTCGCTGGTCCTAGCGGGCGGTGGAGAAGTTTACGTCGACCGGGTGATAACGCTGCCGGAGCTGGAAGGGCCGGCGCTGGCCGGTCTACCGTGCGATGAGCACGGCTTCCTCCCGACAGATGCCCACGGTCGAGTACGAGGCGTCGATGACGTGTACGCGGCGGGTGACGCCACGGCCTTCCCGCTGAAGCAGGGAGGTCTCGCGGCTCAGCAAGCGGACGCTGTGGCCGAGTCGATCGCTGCCGAGCTGGGCGTCCCGATCACGCCCGTGCCGTTCGCCCCCGTGCTGCGCGGCCTGCTCTTGACCGGCGGTGCGCCGCTCTACCTCCGCGCTGAGCCCCAGCGGCTGCCGCGCCACGCGACGGTGGCGATCGAGGCCACCCGGCCGCGGAGTGCCACACGCGATGCGTCTGCCGCTGCGGGCCAGCCGTTGTGGTGGCCGCCGGCGAAGATCGCCGGTCGCTATCTCGGCCCGTTCCTTGCCACCGCGCGCCCGGAGCCGCTCGCCTCCGAGCTGCTGGCCGACCGGATCGCTGTTCCAGGCAGCCCAGCCTCCGAGGCCGAAGATCAGGACGCGCTTGAGCTGGCGCTGCTGCTGGCCGACTGCGATGCCCGCTGGGGTGACTACGCAGCCGCGCTGAACGCGCTCGACGCCGCACAGGCGCTCACAGGCACGCTGCCGCCTGAGTACGAGTGCAAGCGGCGCGAGTGGAGTGCCGCCGCCCGCGCGGCGTAGCGAGCCGAGGCGAGCGCGTTCCGTGTCATCGCGTCGTCGACAGGGTGCGCCCGTAACCGAACAGGGCTCTGTGGGCTCGGGGTCGGTGGGCCTCTACTTCAGCGACCCGGCCTGCCTCGAACACGATCCGCGGGTGCACATGCCTGAGCACCCGGACACGCCAGAGCGCCTGGAGGCGATCGAGCGGATGCTGGCCGAGCACGACTGGCTGGGCTGGGAGCGCCGGGCGGCGCCGCCCGGCGAGGGGGCGCATCTGGAGTTGATCCACAGCGCTCGCCATGTGCAGAGGATCAAGGAGCTGTCGCTGGCCGGTGGCGGCGCGATCGACCCGGACACGTTCGTCGGCGAGCCTTCTTATCGTGCGGCGCTGCACGCCGCCGGCGGCGCGTGCGAGATGACCAGAGCGCTGCTGGCGGGTGAGGCACGGCTCGGTTTCTGCGGCGTGCGTCCTTCTGGCCACCATGCCGAACCGGATCGCGCGATGGGCTTCTGCCTGTTCAACAACGTTGCGATCGCCGCGGAGCTGGCGATCCGAGAGCTGGGCGCTCGGCGGGTGCTGGTCCTGGATTGGGATGTGCACCACGGCAACGGGACCGCTGAGGCGTTCCGGCGCCGATCGGATGTTCTGTTCGTGAGCATCCATCAGGCGGGGATCTATCCGGGCACGGGCTCGATGAGCGACGTGGGCTCGGGTGCGGGCGAGGGCTACACGATCAACCTGCCTGTCCCGGCCGGCTCAGAGGAGGAGCTGTGGCTGTCGCTGATCGAGCACATCGTGCTTCCGGTCGCCGAGAGCTTTGCGCCGGAGCTCGTGCTGATCTCCGCCGGCTTTGACGCGCACCGTGAGGACCCGCTGGCTGGTTGTCGTCTGGAGGCCGGCTCATTCGCGGAGATGGCCCGCCATGTGCGGGGACTGGCCGTATCGCTCGGCGTGCCGCTCGGAGCCGTTCTGGAGGGCGGCTATCAGCCGGTTGCGCTGGCGGAGTGCGTTCGGGAGACGCTTGCCGCGCTCGCCTCCGCTGAGCCGGCGCAATCGGCGGCGCCGGAGCCGCTTTTGACATCGCGCGCCGCGGCGCATGTAGGCCACTACTGGCCTCTGTAGCAGCGTTGCCCCCCGCATGAGCACAGCGCACGCATCGAGGTCGGTCGGTCTCGCCGTCCACGTAGTTTCTCCCCGCCACCGCCAGGGGCAGCAACGGATGCACCAGGCGGCGCCGGGCGCGAGGCTGCGAACACCATGACCGTTCCTTCGCTGTCACAGGCACCCAGCGCCGTCGCAGATATCGACGAGCCCGAGCTTGTCCGGCTGCGCGATGGCTCGCTGGTCACGCTGCGTCCCACCACGGCCGCCGATGAGCCCGCGCTGCGCTCGTTCCTGGCGGGACTGTGCCTGGAGGCGCGGCGTCTGCGGTTCTTCAGCGGCGCCGTGGACATAGGCTGTGCTGCTCATTTGGCGGCGGACACCAGCACGGGTCGCTTCGGGCTGGTTGCCCATGACGAGATGGGAGCGATGGTCGCTCACGCCCTGTATATCCAGCTGGATGGCACGCGGGCGGAAGTCGCGGTCGAGGTCGCCGATCATCTCCACGGCCGCGGCCTCGGGACGATCCTCATCGAACAGCTGGCGATCGTCGCCGAGCAGCGTGGGATCACGCATTTCGTAGCCGAGGTTCTCTGTGAAAACCGGGCGATGCTGGATGTCTTTCGAGAGGGCTTCGATGGGCGTGTGGTACGCCACGATGGGTCGGAGCAGAGAGTCGAGTTCCTCACCGCGGGCTGGCGACTGGCTCACAAACGCTTCGCATCGGATGCTCGGGCGTAGTGCCGAGCCCGAGCAGCGCGGCGTGCTCGCGTAGCTGATCGCGGGCGTCGGGGTGCGCGGCGTGCTCGATGATGAGGCGGGCCTGGGCGCGCTGGCTGCGCCCGAAGATGTGCGCGGTGCCCTGCTCGGTGATGACCGCCGAGTGCTGGAAAGAGGTGACGGAGCCTTCCAGGTGGGGCACGATCGTTGAGGTGTCGCTGCGCTCGTGCCAGGAGCGCAGCGCGATCACGGCGTGCCCACCGGGCGAGTGCAGGGCGCCCTCTACGAAGTCGGGCTGGCCACCGAAGCCGGAGTACACGCGCCCGCCGATGTGGCTGGCGCCGGCCTGGTCGTGCAGATCCACCTGCAGCGCCGTGTTGACCGAGATCATCTGCGCTTGCGCTGCGATCCGTGAGGGATCGTTGGTGGTCTCGGTGCGCGTCATGCGAAGTCTGGGGTTGTGGTGAACCCACTCGTACAGCTCCCTGGAGCCGAACATGAAGGAGCACACGATCGGCCGTTCGCGGTCGAGTGCACCAGCGTGCTCAAGGCCCATGACGCCATCGGAGATCATCTCTGACCAGATTGTCAGGCTGCGTCGGCTGGCGAGCGCGCGCAGCGTCGCATCGGGGACCTGGCCGATCCCGAGCTGCAAGGTGGCGCCGTCTCCCACGAGATCGGCGACGTGCTCGGCGATCGTCTGCGCATGGTCGTGGTTGGCGCCGATGGCCGGGGTCGGGAGGTCTTGCTGGGCCTCGACGGCGAGGTCGATGAGGTCTTCGGCCAGCTCGCTGTCGCCGAGCGTGTATGGCATGTCGGGGTTCAGCTGGGCGATGACGAGCCCGCCGCGGGCGCGTACATGCTCGACGGCCGCCGGCAGGATGTTCACCTCGATCCCGAGCGAGACCTTCCCCTTGTGTGGCGTGGAGGTGTGCAGCAGCACCACGTCGGGCGGGCGCAGCGTGCTGAACAGCCTGGGTACGAGTGAGAGGCGCATCGGCAGGTAGTCCAGTCGCTCGCCGGTGTCGCGCATCCCCGGCCCCACGAACGGCGTCTCGAAAATGACGCCCTCGCGGGCGGGCAACGGGGCCTGCGCAGCGAGCATGAACAGGCGGTAGCGCTCCACCGCGCCCTCCAGGGCGTCGAGCAGGACCCGAGGGGTCCCGAGGTTCCCGCTGGCGACTACCCGCGGCTCGCCGGCGCCAAGCGCGGCGAGCGCCGTGTGCAAGTCGCGCTGGGAGATCACCTTCATCTGACGTTCAACACTACGCGCCGGCGGCGAGCACGGTCATGGGTGGGAACTACCGAGTTCGTTCAGGGAGGAGTGCGGTAGGCGCCCGCAGCGGCGGCGAGTTGACTTGTAAGCGGTCAGAGCGACCGCGATCGAGTAGCCACGACACAGGAGGAACTAACAATGAGCGTCTCGCCCCCAGCACCTGCCATGTCCGGCCTGGAGCTGGTCCGCTCGCTCGCGCAGCTCGGCCGTGAGGATGTGCAGTTCGCGGGCGGCAAGGGCGCGAACCTGGGCGAGCTGACCTGCGCGGGTCTGCCCGTGCCAGAGGGCTTCGTCATCGGTGCCCCAGCCTACGCGGCGTTCTGCGCTGAGAGCGGGCTGCGCGAGCGCCTCGCGGAGTTGCTTGACGACGTGGATGTCGAGGACACCGCGGCTTTGCAGGCGGCGAGCGTTGCCGCACGAGAGATGGTCGACGCTACCCCGATGCCGGAGGTTCTGCAGCGCGAGATACGCTCGCGCTACGAGCAGCTTGTGGGCGAGGACGCCGAGGGGCCTGTGGCCGTGCGCTCCTCAGCGACGGCGGAGGACACCGCCGAGACCTCGTTCGCGGGAATGAACGAGACCTTCCTGAACGTCCGCGGCTCAAACGCGGTGATCGACGCGGTGCGCGATTGCTGGCGGTCGTTGTTTGGGACGCGCACTATCTACTACCGCGGCATCAACGGCTTCGCACAGGCGGATATGGACATCGCGGTCGTCGTGCAGCGCCAGGTAGCCTCCACGCGCGCCGGCGTGATGTTCACCGTCAACCCCGCGACGGGCGAGCGCAACGAGCTCGTGATCGAGGGGTCCTTCGGTCTCGGCGAGGCCGTCGTCTCAGGCTCGGTCTCACCCGATCGCTACGTGGTGCGGAAGGACCCGGCGTCGGTGTGGCGCCGCGACGTTCACTGCAAGGAGCTGGCGATCGAATATGACGCTCAGGGTGGCACTCGCACGCGGCCCCTCTCGCACGAGGAGGGTCTGCGTCCCACGTTGGATGAGCGGGAGGTCATGGCTGTGGCCGCGCTTGGCCTGCGCATCGAGGAGCACTACGGCTCCCCACAGGACACCGAGTGGGCGTTTGATCCCGACGGGAAGCTGTGGATGCTGCAGAGCCGTCCGATCACCACGCTCCACGACGAGCAGCAGCCCACACCCAGCGCCGGCGTAGCGCAGTCTGAGCAGCCGCAGACGGTGCTCTTGCGTGGGCTGGGCGGAGCGCCGGGCAGCGCGAGCGGCGCCGCTCGCGTGCTCACCTCGCTCGCCGACGCCGCCGCGCTCGGCGACGGGGATGTGCTCGTCACCCACATGACCTCCCCTGATTGGCTGCCGCTGCTGCGCCGCGCGGCCGGCGTCGTCACCGACTCGGGCGGCATGACCTGCCACGCCGCGATCGTCTCACGCGAGCTTGGCATCCCCTGCGTCGTCGGCACCGGCGAAGCGACCAGCAAGCTGCGCGACGGCGAGATCGTGACCGTCGACGCGACTCGCGGGCTGGTATTGGAGGGCGCATGTGCACTCGAGCCCGCACGGGTGCCCTCCGGTGGCCAGCAGGCCGCGAGGGTCAGCCTGGGTGCATCCTCGGCGGCTGCCGTGACGGCGACGCAGATCCTCGTGAACCTATCTGAGCCCTCGCAGGTGCAGCGGGTCAAGGACCTGCCGGTCGACGGTGTTGGCTTGTTGCGGGCGGAGATGATGGTGCTGGAGGCGCTGGCGGGCGATCATCCCCGCACGCTGCTCGAGGAGGGCCGGGGCGAGGAGCTTGTCGCCCGCATGGCTGAGGGCTTGAGCGCGTTCGCGGTCGGCTTCGCGCCGCGGCCCGTGACCTACCGCACGATCGACTTTCGCACCAACGAGTTCTCCGGGCTGCGCGGCGGAGAGCGGTTTGAGCCCCAGGAGGCCAACCCGATGATCGGCTACCGCGGCGCGCTGCGCTACACCCGCGAGCCGGATGTCTTTGCGCTTGAGCTGGAGGCGGTGCGCAGGGTGTGGGACGCCGGCCAGCACAACCTGCACGTGATGCTCCCGTTCGTGCGCACCGCCCGAGAGCTGCGCCGCTGCCGTGACCTGATCGCCGAGTCGGGGCTGCTTGACCGGCCCGGTTTCGAGCTGTGGGTGATGGCGGAGGTCCCCTCGGTGCTGTTCAACCTCTCCGAGTACGCGGCGCTCGGCGTGAGCGGCATCTCGATCGGCTCCAACGACCTCACCCAGCTGCTGCTTGGCGCCGACCGTGACAACGAGGTGCTGGCTGAAACGTTCGACGAGCGCGACCCCGCCGTCACGACGTATTTGCGGGAGCTGATCCCGCGTGCCCGCGAGCTGGGGTTGCGGACCTCGATCTGTGGGCAGGCGCCGTCGGTGTATCCCGAGTACGCAGAGCTTTTGGTGCGCGCGGGCATCGACGCGATCTCAGTCAACGTCGATGTAATCGACCGCACCCGAGCGCTGGTGGCCGCGGCGGAGCAGCGCGTGATGCTCGACTTCGCACGCGCGCACGACATCGCTGCTGAGCGGGCCACCGTTCCCGGCGCGCATCTCGGGACCCGGTGATGTTGCAGGTCCGTATCCACGGCCGCGGCGGGCAGGGCGTCGTCACCGCCGCGGAGCTGCTGGCGCTCGCGGCGTTCGATGAGGGCCGCTACGCGCAGGCGTTCCCGAGCTTCGGCTCAGAGCGTATGGGTGCGCCCGTCGTGTCGTTCTGCCGGATCGACGAGCGTGAGATCCGTGTGCGGGAGCCTGTGATGGCGCCCGACGTGCTGATCGTCATCGACCCGACGCTGCTGCACCAGGTGGACGTGTTCGGCGGTCTTGCCCCGGAGGGGTTCATCCTCATCAACAGCACACGGAGCTTTGACGAGCTCGGCCTGGGCGAGTTCGTGGCAGGGTTCCGTCACGAGCGGCTCTTGACCGTGCCCGCCGGCGAGCTGGCACGCGAACACGCTGGGCGGCCAATCGCCAACGCAGCGCTGCTCGGCGGTTTCGCGGCGCTCAGCGGGCTGGTCTCGCTGGACGCTGTAGTGAAGGCGATCCGCGAGCGCTTCACCGGGAATATCGGCGAGGGCAATGTGGCGGCGGCGATGGCGGCCTACGCCTGGGTCGCTGACGAGCGTAGGGAGTTGAGCGGTGCTGCGTCAGGTTGAGGGATCGCGTGCGGTAGCGGAGGCGGTGGCGTTGTGCCGGCCGGAGGTCATCTGCGCCTACCCGATCTCGCCGCAGACGCACATCGTGGAGAACCTTTCCCAGCTGGTGAAGACGGGGGAGCTTTCGCCGTGCGAGTTCGTGAACGTGGAGTCGGAGTTCGCCGCGATGTCGGTGGCGATCGGCGCATCAGCGACCGGCGCGCGGGCGTACACGGCGACGGCGAGCCAGGGGCTCTTGTATATGACCGAGGCGCTCTATAACGCTTCGGGGCTCGGTCTGCCGATCGTGATGACTGTCGCCAACCGCGCGATCGGCGCCCCGATCAACATCTGGAACGACCACTCGGATTCGATGTCGCAGCGAGATTCGGGCTGGATACAGCTCTACGCCGAGACCAACCAGGAGGCGCTCGACCTGCACGTCCAGGCGTTCGCCCTGGCCGAGCAGCTTTCCACTCCGGTGATGGTCTGCATGGACGGATTCATCCTCACGCACGCCGTCGAGCGTCTGGAGATTCCCACGCAGGAGCAGGTCGACGGGTTCCTGCCGGCGTTTGAGCCGCGGCAGGTGCTCGACCCGGATGAGCCGGTGTCGATCGGCGCGATGGTCGGCCCCGAGGCGTTCATGGAGGTGAAGTACCTCGCGCACGCCAAGCAGATGCAGGCCCTGCAGCTGATCCCCGAGATCGCCGGCGAGTTTCAGCGCGCGTTTGGACGGGACTCCGGTGGCCTGATCCGCACCTACCGCAGCGAGGACGCGGAGACGATTGTGGTGGCGCTCGGGTCGGTGTTGGGGACGATCAAGGACACGATCGACGAGCTGCGCGAGCAGGGCGTGAAGATCGGGGCGGTCGGGATCTGCTCCTTCCGGCCCTTCCCGCTCGATGCGTTGCGAGCGGCGGTGGGTCATGCCGAGCGTGTGGTGGTGTTGGAGAAGGCGCTCGCGGTCGGCATCGGCGGGATCGTCTCCGCGAACGTGCGCATGGCGCTCGCCGGCATCCAACTGCACGGCTACACGGTGATCGCTGGCCTCGGCGGACGGCCGATCACCAAGTCCTCGCTGCACAGTCTGTTCACCGACGCGGCAGCCGACCGCTTGGAGGCGTTGACGTTCCTGGACATGGACTGGGATGTCGTGAACCGGGAGCTTGAGCGGATGGGCGCCTCGCGGGCCTCGGGTCCGCACGCCGAGAACATTCTGCGGGACCTCGGCACGGTCGCGGCGGGGCCGGTGTGAGGAGCAGACAGGCATGACCGCGCCCGCGATTCGTTTCTACCAGACCGGCAGCTTCGCCGTTGGCAACCGGCTGCTCGATCCTGAGCAGCGCTCGGTGCAGGCCGGTGATGAGCGCACCAACTCGATCACGTGCGGGCACCGTGCTTGCCAGGGCTGCGGGGAGGCGCTCGGCGCACGGTATGCGCTTGACGCGGCGATGCGAGCCACGGGCGGGCGGATGATCGCCGCGAATGCGACCGGCTGCCTGGAGGTGTTCTCGACGCCCTACCCGGAGAGCTCGTGGCGGATACCGTGGATTCACTCGCTGTTCGGGAACGCGCCCGCCGTCTCGACGGGCATCGCCGCCGCGCTGCGCGCCAAGGGCCGTGAGGACATCCGGGTCGTCGGTCAGGGCGGTGATGGCGGCACCGTCGATATCGGGATGGCGTGCCTGTCGGGGATGTTCGAGCGAAACGATGACGTGCTCTACATCTGTTACGACAACGAGGCGTACATGAACACGGGCGTGCAGCGCTCGGGCGCCACGCCGCCCGCCGCGCGCACAGCGACCACGCAGGCCGTCGGCCCGGAGCCGGGCAATGTGTTCGGGCAGGGCAAGAGCGCGCCGCTGATTGCGATGGCGCACGAGATCCCCTACGTGGCGACTGCGACCGTCGCCGAGCTGCGCGACCTGGAGGCGAAGGTGCAGACCGCGATGGGGCTGCGAGGCGCGCGCTACCTGCACGTGTTCGTCCCCTGTCCGTTGGGCTGGGGCAGCGCGTCGAAGGACACGATCAGGATTGCCCGTTTGGCGAAGGAGTCGGGCATCTTCCCGGTGTTCGAGGCGCGCGACGGAGAGCTGTGCGGTGTCTCTGAGATTCGTCGGCAGGTGCCCGTCGAGGAGTACCTGCGGCCACAGAAGCGCTTCGCGCACCTATTCGAGCCCGAGCTGCACAGCGAGGTGATCGCGCGCATCCAGGCCGGCGCGGATCGCAACATCCGCCGCTTCGGCCCGCTCGGCGGGCGCCCCGGCCTCGCTGAGCGCCGTGACGAGCAAGGGGCGGTGAGCAACGGTGGATAAGCCGTTTGCGATCACGCTGGACGTTGGATCGAGTCTTGCCAACAAGACTGGCGCCTGGCGGCAGGAGCGGCCCGTGTATGTGCACAGGCTGCCGCCGTGCAACCACGCCTGCCCAGCCGGCGAGAACATCCAACAGTGGCTCTACCACGCCGAGTCCGGCGACTACGAGACAGCGTGGCGGGAGCTGGTCAAGGACAACCCGCTGCCCGCTGTGATGGGCCGCGTCTGCTACCACCCATGCGAGACCGCCTGCAACCGCGCGCAGCTGGACGATCCCGTAGGCATCCACGGCGTCGAGCGATTCCTCGGCGACGAGGCGATCCGCCAGGGCTGGCGACTGACCGTAGACGCCGAGCCGACCGGCAAGCGTGTGCTCGTCGTCGGCGCCGGTCCCTCCGGCCTGTCGGCGGCTTACCAGCTCGCGCGGCGCGGGCACACGGTCACGATCCGAGACGCGGGGCCGGTCGCCGGCGGCATGATGCGCTTCGGCATCCCCACATACCGTTTGCCGCGGGATGTTCTGGACGCCGAGATCGCGCGCATCCTTGACCTCGGGGTCACGCTCGAACTGGACAGCAAGGTCACGAGCATCCTCGATGCGATACGAGACGGCGGGTTCGACGCGGCGTTTCTGGCCGTCGGTGCGCACATCGGCAGGCGTGCATACATTCCCGCCGGGGAGGCCGCGCACATCCTGGACGCGGTGACGCTGCTGGCAAGCATGGAGGGCCAGGAGCGCCCGTTGCTCGGCCGTCGCGTGGTCGTCTACGGCGGCGGGAACACGGCGATGGATGCCGCGCGCACCGCCAAGCGCCTCGGGGCGAGCGACGCGATCGTCGTCTACCGTCGCACACGCGAGCGGATGCCCGCCCACGACTCCGAGGTGCAGGAAGCGCTCGAAGAGGGCGTGATGATGAAGTGGCTATCCACCATCCGCCACGCCAGCGAGGGCAGGGTGTTGCTGGAGAAGATGGAGCTCGACGAGAGCGGATTTCCCCAGCCCACCGGCGAGCTCGCGGAGCTGAAGGCCGACTCACTCGTCCTCGCGCTCGGCCAGGAAGCCGACCTGTCGCTGCTCGACGGCGTGCCGGGCCTACAGGTCGAGGATGGTGTCGTTCAGGTCGATGAGCGCATGATGACCGGCCACGAGGGCATCTTCGCCGGCGGGGACATGGTGCCGGCCGACCGCACCGTTACCGTCGGCATCGGGCACGGCAAGCAGGCCGCCCGCAACATCGACGCCTGGCTTGCCGGCCGCGAGTTCACGCACCCTGCGGTCGGAGAGCTTGCAGACTTCCCGACGCTGAACACCTGGTACTACGCCGACGCACCATTGACCGTCGCGCCGCAGTTGGACATCATCCGCCGGCAGTCCACCTTCGATGAGGTGACACAGGGCCTGGATGAGACCAACGCGCTGTTTGAGGCGCGTCGCTGCCTGTCCTGCGGCAACTGCTTCGGCTGCGACAACTGCTATGGCGTGTGCCCCGATAACGCGGTCCTCAAGGTCGATGAGGGCGACGGCTATGCGTTCGACCTGGACTACTGCAAGGGCTGTGGAATCTGTGTGCAGGAGTGCCCCTGTGGTGCGATCGAGATGATCCCCGAGGATGTATGAACATCCGACGAGACAGAATGTGAAAGACCTATCGGGCAGTAGAGTGGAACGGATGGGAAGGCAGGCAGGCGTCGTGCTCTATGTGCTCGCGCTGGTAGCCGTCGTGGTCGCCGTGGATGTCTTGTTCTTCAGGCATCGGTTCTGGGAGCGCCTGATCGTCAACGTGGGGATTGTCCTGGTGTTCGGGGCGTTCTATTTGAGGTTCGTGAAGCGGTGAGCGGAACGCCCCCGATGCACGCAGCCAACGACAACGCCGCGCGGACAGGTCTTCGCGGGTGGTGGGCATCCCCTCCGCGATCCGGCTTGCAACGCCTGATCAATCCGTGGGAGTACCGCCACCTCCGCGCTTTTGGCCTCACGCGCATTGCCGGTAGCTTCGTTGCGGCCACCGCGGGCGTCGTGTGCCTCTCCTACGCCGCCTACGGATGGGGAGCCTTCTTCCTGGTTATTGGCGTGCTGAACCTCGCGGGTGGCTACTGGTACATCACTATCGCTCGCTCCTCACCTCCGCGAGCCTGAGCCCGCTGGGAATGCGTCAACCGGCGGGCCGCGTGCGCGGGTCCACGATCACTGTGGTCGGTGAGCTTGTAGGCGCGGAGTGAGCGCTGTACGTCGGTGATCGAGACCAGCCCGACGGGTCGGCCGTCGGCGTCGATGACCACGGCACGCCCGAACCTGGAGAACGCAGGCCGCTCAAGCAGTCGTGCCACGTCCTCCTCGGTGTGCACGATCAAGGCGGGGTCGCAGTCGGCTACCGCGCGGATCTCTGCCGGGGAGCACCGCCCGCGCAAGTACGCCTCGACCTGGGCGATGCTGACCAGCCCGATCGCGTGGCCCTGCTCGTCGGTGACGGGAAATGCGTTGTAACGGTAGGGGCGAAAGTATGCCTCGGCGGCGTGAGCGAGAGAGGCGTGCTCGGGGATGCTCACGGCCGGCGTGGACATCAGCTCACCCGCCGTCACGCCAGAGAGGGCCGCCTGGACCTGTGCGCCGACGGCCTGCGCACCGGCGGCCATCACGATGAAGAAGCCGATCAGCGCCAGCCACAGCCCCTCGGGTGCGCCTCCCAGGAACTCGAGGCCGCCGAGCACGATCATCAGGTAGCCGAACGCGCGACCGACGCTCGCGGCGGTGTCTGTGGACTTCCCGATATCACCGCTGCGGCGCCACAGCAGCGAGCGCAGCACCCGCCCACCGTCGAGCGGGAACGCGGGCAGCAGGTTGAAGACGAGAATCAGCCCGTTGACGAACACCTGGTAGTCAACGAGCGCACGAATGGCCGCCGGCGTCGAGGACGGCAGCAGCAGCGCCACCACGCCGAAGCAGGCGGCGATCACCGCTGTGACGGCGGGACCCGCCAGGGCGTAGCGCAGCTCGTCGCGTGGGTCGTGTGCCTCCCCGCGCATACGCGAGACGCCGCCGAGCAGCCACAGGTCGATCTCCTCGACTTCGATGCCGTGCCGCCGCGCGACGATCGCGTGGCCGAACTCGTGCGCGAGGATGCTTGCAAACAAGAGCAGCGCGCTTGAGAGCCCCAGCGCGTAGGACGCGGCGGGGCTGATGCCATGTATCACTTCGGGGAAGTAGGAGGCGCCCAGCGACCAGGTGATCAACGCGACGATCACCAGCCACCACGGGCTGACCCCGACGGGGATTCCGGCGATGCGCGCTATGCGAAGGCTGCGACCAGGCATTGCTCACACCGTAGATGCCCATAGCGGTGCCGGTCATCAGTGCTGGCCCCGGTAATCCTCCGTAGTGAGCACTGAGTGCTCCAGGTGGGAGCAGCGGATACGGCGGCGTGGCGAGCCGGGCGAAGATGGCCCT
>CAVTIH010000002.1:0-1913293 GCA_963734815.1 uncultured Solirubrobacterales bacterium | reverse complement strand
TCAGCGTTGGAGCAAGAAGACCTAACGTTGGCCCACGTCCGCGATGCCCTCCTCCCCAAGCTCATCTCCGGCAAGATCCGTGTCCCCGATACCCACGATCCTGAAGAGGTGATCGGACCGGCAGACGAGAGGTTCGCGGCGGCAACGTCATGACCGGCTCGCCCGCCAGCGAGGATGCGCTCGTCGAGCAGCCGGCGCTTGAATGGTTGTGCGCAGCGGGCTGGAAGCATGTCGCGGGCGCCGACCTGGCTGCCGAAGTGCCTGGCGCCGAGCGCAAGATCTGGTCGGATGTGGTGCTCATCGATCGGCTTCGAGAGGCCGTAGCGCGCATCAACCCGGAGCTGCCGGCGGATGTGGTGCAGCGTGTCTGCGAGCTGGCGATGACCGGCACTTCACCATCCCTGATCGAGGACCACAAGGGATTTCACGAGCTGCTGCTATCCGGTGTTCCACTCTCCTACGTGGACGATGATGATGTCGAGCAAAGCGCCCACGCTTTGTTGGTCGATTTCGAGAATCCCGCCAACAACGAGTTCCTCGCCGTCAGTCAGTTCACGGTGATTGTGGGGGAGAAGAATCGCCGCCCGGACATACTGCTGTTCGTCAACGGGCTGCCGCTTGGTCAGATTGAGCTGAAGGCGCCTGGGACGGGGGACACGGCGCAGGCGGCGGTCAACCAGGTGCATCACTACACCGAGACGATCGCGCCTCTGTATCGCTACGTCGAGATCGTGGGTGTCTCGGACCTCGTGACTGCGCGGGTGGGCACGAGTGCGACGAAGGCGGAGCATTTTGCGGAGTGGAAGACGATGCGAGCGAGCGAGCGGGCGCCCGGGCGCCCGCAGTTGCAGGTGATGATCGAGGAGGTGTTCGCGCCGGCGCGGTTCCTGGAGCTGATCGGTGACTTTCTGCTGTTCGAGTCTGATGGCGCTCGGACGTGGAAGGTGATGGCCAAGTATCACCAGGTCGACGCAGTGCACGCCGCCGTGGAGTCGGTGGCCGCGGCGATGGCGGACGATCGTCGTGGCGGGTTGGTGTGGCACACACAAGGCGCCGGCAAGAGTTACACGATGGTGTTTTTCGTGAACAAGCTGCGTCGTGATGCGCGCTTTGCAAACCCAACCGTCGTTGCGCTGACCGACCGGACGGATCTGGATACCCAGCTTCTGGAAACGTTCACGCGCACGCACCTGAAGGCTTCCTGCCACCAGGCGACAGAGATCGCGGGTGGCTCGGAAAGCCTGCACGAGCTGTTGAAGGTCCCCGCTGGAGGCATCGTGTTCACGACAATCCAGAAGTTCGCGCCGGCCGCCAAGGGCAAGCAGATGCCGGTCCTCTCGGAGCGAGAGAACATCGTCGTGATGGCCGATGAGGCGCACCGGTCGCAGTACGCGACGTTTGCGCAGAACATCACGCTTGCACTGCCGAACGCGACGCGCATCGGGTTCACCGGCACGCCGGTTGAAAGTGCAGACCGCTCCACTCGGATGGTCTTCGGCGACTACGTCTCGATCTACCGGATGCGCGAAGCCCAGGAAGATCACGCGACCGTCCCGATCTACTACGAGTCACGCCCGATCCCACTCGATATCGCCGATCAGGGTCAGCTCGCCGAGGTCCAGGAGGTGCTCGAAGAGGAGGAGCAAGAGGCCGCGAGCAAGCTGGTCACGGCCTGGGCGAAACTGGAGAAGGTAGTGGGAGCACCCGAGCGCCTTGGTCGGCTTGCCGAGGACATCGACGCCCACTTCCTCGCGCGTTGCGAGGCGCAGCCGGGCAAGGCGATGGTCGTGGCGTACTCGAGACGGATCGCCGCCGAGTTGACCCGCCTGCTGCAAGAGCGCTTGGGTGAGGAGGTCGTCACCTGTGTGATCTCCGCACAGGCGACCGATGAGCGTGAGATCTCTCACTTCCGGCGCTCAAAGGCACAACTCAAGCAGGTCGCCAAGGATTTTCGAGATCCGGAGAATCCGTTGCGAATCGTGGTGGTGAAGGACATGTGGCTCACTGGCTTTGATGCGCCGGTTCTACACACTCTCTATATCGACAAGCCGATGCGCGACCACGGCCTGCTACAGGCGATTGCGCGGGTGAATCGTGTCTTCGAGGGCAAGTTCGGGGGTTTGGTCGTCGACTACATCGGTATCGGCGAGGACCTGCGTGCCTCGCTGCGTGCCTATGACGCGACCGAGCTTGAAGATCCTGCGGTTCCCGTCGCGAAGGCGATCGCCGGGCTGTGGGGACAGTACGAGGTGCTGTGCGCGCTGCTCTACCCGGTCGGCTACCGCCAGGGCGAGCTCGACCAGGCGCTCGACCCCGGGCGACTGTTCAGCGACGCCTACGACCGTATCCTCGCCGGCGAGGAACGCACGCGCGAGTTCCTCGACGCGCAGAAAACGCTGGGAAGCTTCTACGCGCTCGTGAGTACCCAGCCGGCGGTGATTCCGCTGCGCGAGGAGATCCGCTTCTTCAAGAAGCTCGCCGCCGCGGTGCGCGCGATCACCACTCCCGACGCGCAGGCGAGCCCGCAAGCCGAGCAGGCCATCCGCCAGTTCATGTCCGAGGGGCTCGCGGCGGGTGACATCGTCGAGACCCTTCAGATCGCCGAGCAGGACCGCCCCGATATCTCGGTGCTCTCCGACGAGTTCCTCGACTCGCTGGCGGCCAAGACCGAGCATCCCAACGTCCAGATCCGGCTGCTCGAGAAGCTGCTCAAGGGCGAGATCACAAGTAGTACCCGCACCAACCAGACGCAGGCCAAGATCTTCGGCGAGCAGATCGAGGCGGTTCTCGCCCGCTACGAGCAGCGACAGATCACAAGCGCCGAAGTCGTCCAGCGCCTGGTGGAGATCGCCAAGAGCCTGCGCGACGCTCGTGGGCGCCACGAGCAGCTCGGGCTCACCCCGGACGAGGCTGCCTTCTACGACGCGCTGGCGGGAGGCGTTCAGGATGCCGCGACCGACCCGCAGGTCGCCGTGATCGCCCGAGAGCTCGCCAAGAGCATCCGTGCCGACCTCACCGTTGATTGGGCGGACCGCGAGTCCAGCGAGGCCGCGATCCGCCGCAAGATCAGACGCCTACTGCGCCAGCACAAATACGAGCCTCCGGCCACAACGTCCAGCAGCGGGGGCGACGGATCCTACGACGTCAACCACTACACGCAGCTCGTGCTCGAGCAGGCAAAGGCGCTCTACCGTTACTGGCCGGATGTCGAGGGACGGTTGTTTGAGTGAGACCCTCCTCGGCTGGCTGTAGGTTCTAGCTGGCACGGCACTGCGTCCGGCTACTCATGGACCCACGTCTGATACCGCTCAATGGACTTATCGCGCTGGTCCGCGGAGATGGTCTGTGGCCTCGCGCGCTGGGGGACCAAGGCCTGCGCGTCCATATCTTCGAGGCGCCCGTCTACACCGAGCCGCAGAACATCACCGCCGATGCGATCCTCTATCGACTCGAGCCCCCGCTGCTCGTGCTGGCTGAGTGCAAGGGCGGACGCAACATCGACGCACAGCAGGGACGTGGATATCTGACCGCCGATCTTCCCGGAGTCTTCGCGGCCGGCTCGCTCCCTCCCGGGCTACGGAAACGCGACGATGCCCGTGTCGTCGCCATGTTCGTGGGCAACGAGGCCTATCGCGGCGACCTGGAAGCCTCGATGGTCCAGCACGAGATCCAAGCCCCGCTGCTCACTGTTGGCTCGGACCGCGCCCGTCTGACCGAGGTCGAGGCTGGCTCGGGCATTGAGCCGTTCGACGTTGCCCACCAGGCTGGGCTTCCCCCCGCGCGATTTCCGATCGACCAACACAGCCCGATCGAGGAGATCCACGAGCTGATAGCCCCGATTCTGGTGGCCGCGCAGGCCCGCCAAGAGGAGCTCATCGATGTTGAGGCGATCTGCCGGGACATACTGCCTGAGTGGTCTGTCCTCGGCAAGGAGGCTCAGCGTGGCTTCATCTCGCTTGTTGACGACGCGGTGCGCAGGTTGGCCAATGGCGAACTCGGGGCCCAGTTCAGCTACGAGCCGGGCACAAAGGCATCCCAAGCTCGCGTTAGAGTCCTGGAGTCGCCGGCTGCCTCTGATCCACGCGGCACACCGCAGAGTTGGCAGGCTCAACAGCGACGGGCAGCCAAGGCCCTGGGACGTCAGCGACAACCTCCGATCGAGGGACAGCTCGAGCTATCGCTCGAAGACCTGGCACAGGAGGGCGGAGTAGGGGAAGATGAAGGTGTCCCGGACGAATGACCGAAGCACGACAATAATGGGCATAGGAATGGATCGATCAGACTTCATCGCGACGATGACCGCAGCACTCAACGCGGAGCCCGCAGCAGAGGCCGCGTTCGGTGGTCGGCTGCGTGCAGGTCGAATGAAGTCGCGGCTGCTCGAGGCCCATCCGCCCGAGCGCTCCACAGAGGGTTGTGGCGCGCTCCTGAGCAGCTTCGCTGAGCGAGCCGGTCTCGACCTGCAATCACTGGACGACGACTTGTGGGCACTCCTTGGTATCGAGGACGTGTTCTTCTTCGACACCGCCAATGCCCGTTTCTGGCAGCTGCATTCCACCGCTCACGCCGGGACCGTGGAGAGTCTCGTCAAGACACGGCTCATTCCGGATCACCGTATCGACTCCGCCTGGATGCCCGCACACCTTCTGCGTGAGTTCGAGGGCACTCGTACATGGCTCAGATCCTCGTTCAACTCCGATCGGCTCGTGCCAGCAGACGGTGACCCCGCTCGACGGTGGCGTATGCAGCTGGAGGGCGACGAACCGGAGGAGCTCTTGGCGCTGGTCAGCAACAACGAGCGCTACGCCTCCAACGCCTCACTGACCGCCGTCGGATCCACGATCGTCGATGGCAAACGTCGCGCGCAGCTCGCCACCGACTTCCAGGGCAAGGTGGTCTCGCAGGGCACATCCTTTGAGCTGATCGCCGGCGTGCTATGGCGCACTGCGCGTCGCTACGAGCAATACATCGGCGCGTTGGAGGATCGGTACCGCCTGACAACCAATCCATGCGATTCCGTCGGTCTCCAAATCAACGGGGATGTAGCGACCCTCGAGCTGCAGCGCCACATCCCTGACCTCGAGCTCTTCCTCGACGGCCTGTTCTCCTGCCGCGCGCCATTTCGACTGTGGGCAGTACCGCGCGAAGTTGCGAGCAAACAGTGGGAGGCCAACGCCGTCGATCTTCACGTCGGGCATCCTCTGCGGCTAGAGATCACTCCCCGCTGGATTCGCGTCATGTTGGACGAGCACACCTGCGGCAACACGCTAGCCCGGCTGGTTGCCAACCTGCAGCAGCACTTCGACGCACGCGCCGAGCTGCCGGTTGCTGCTTGAAGTAGAGCGGGGCACCTGAGACTCACGTACTCCTTTCGTGTCTCAGGAACTACCCAACTTCAGCCGGGGTCCACCAGTAGCCTGATGAGCCAGTCGATGCCCGTCAGGTCGAGTCCTTCAAACGGCCCGAGCAGGGGCTCAGCGGAGCTCGCCAGACGCGAGCCCACACCCGATCCACCAGCCTCCTCCCGGCGCCCGCCACGGAGCCCATCTCCTGAAGGCGGGCGCGACTGCCGATCGCTTTGCTCCAACGGCCAGCACAGACAAGATGCACAAGGATGCTGGCGCCGTGCGCGCGCTGTGCAAACTCGTTGGCCGGTCCGGCCGCTTCGCGGTCATCACCTATGTGATGACCGCGGCGAGCATAGGTGCGTCCCGGGGTAGCGGGTACTCCCGCTACCTAGAGGGCAAGACGGTCGAGCCCGAGCGTGGGGACTACTACCTGACCCCGGATGGGGACATGGCGCAGGCCCCGGGTCGCTGGCTCGCCGACGAGGAGACGCTTGGCCGCCTGGGGATCACGACAGGCGAGCCGGTGGATGGTATGGACTTCATCGCGCTGATGGAGGGCCGCCACCCTGACACCGGCCGGTGGCTTCGTCGGGAAGGCGCTGGCGGTGGCCGCGGCGGCGGAATCGACGTGACATTCAGCGCCCCGAAGTCCGTGTCTGCTGTGTGGGCGTTGTTGGGTGACCCGTGGCAGCGGGAGCGGATCGAGGCGGCGCACGGGCGGGCGGTCGAGCAGACGATCCTTTACATGCGTGAGCGGGTGCCGCTCGTGCGGCGTCGTTATGGCGGTGAGGTCGTCGAGGAGCCCGCGCGGGACGTGATCGCGGCGGAGTACCGGCACACGACCGCTAGAGGCGTCTCGGGCGCGCAGGCTCCGGACCCGCAGCTGCATAGCCACGTCGTGGTTACCGGCGCTGTGCGCGAGGACGGGCGGTTCGTCGCGATTGCCTCACGGCCGGTCTTTCGTAGCGCGCGTGAGCTGGGTGCGTTCTACCGCTCGGCGCTCGCCGACGAGCTGACACGTGAGGGCTACGGGATCGAGCAGGCGACAGGAAAGGACGGCCGCTACTTCGAGATCGCCGGAGTCCCGAAAGAGTTGTGCGAGGCGTTCTCCGGACGTAGCCGTGAGGTCGCCAAGGCGGCGGAGCGGTTCCGCGCCCGACACGGCCGTGCGCCTGAGCGCGGGGAGCTGCGCGAGCTGGCGCTCGAGAACCGCCGCGCCAAGACCCTCACCACCCGAAACGACCTACAACGTGTCTGGACGGAGACCGGCGGCCGCTACGGGTTCGGCCCCGACGAGGCGCTGCGGCTGCTCGCCGGCCCCGAACGCGGCCGGCCTGATCGTTCGGTCGAGGACCGCGTGGAGGCGGGGCTGACCGAGAAGCACGCCGTCTTTCAGGAGCGCGATCTGCGCAGCGTCGTACTGGAGCAGACAGCCGGGGAGATGTCACCGGATGAGGCGCTCGGGATCGCGCGGGGAATGGTGCGTGACCGGCGGGCACTCAGCTTGGAAGGCGGACGGATGACTACTCTCGCCGTTCGCGCCCAAGAGCAGGCGATCGAGCGACGAATCACCGTACTTGCCCAGCCCGCCGGGCGGGATGTGGGCGACGCCGCCAGAACCCAGGCCACACGGGAGGTCGCCGAGCGGATCGCCGGACACCTGAGCCCGGAGCAGGACCAGGCGCTGCGTACGGTGACGGGGCCTGAGCAGGTCGCGGTTCTCGTGCGCCCCGCCGGGACCGGCAAGGGTGTAGTGATCGACACGGCCGCACGCGCAGAGCAGCTCGCCGGCCGCGACACGATCGGAGTTGCCGTATCGGGCTCAACCGCGGAGCGACTCGGCACAGACAGCCCGGCGCTCGCCGAACGCACGCTCACCCTGGACGCACTGGTCGCGCGCGCGACCACAGGCACCGTGCGCGTCGGTCGGGACACGACGGTGTTCTTCGACGAGGCTGGGATGGTCGATCACAAGCGCCTCGACGCACTCACCGAGCTCGTGGAGCGCTCAGGATCGAAGCTGATCGCCGTTGGTGACGGCAAGCAGCTTCCATCGATCGGCCCCGGCGGCATGTTCGACCGCATCGCCGACCATGCGCCCGTCGCCGAGCTCGCCGACATCCACCGCACCCACGACCCTCACGAGCGCAAAGCTTGGGCGGCGTTGCGTGCCGGGGAACCCGAGCGCGCGATGGCGCACTACCAAGCCCGCGGACAGCTCTACTTCATGGACACCCGCGCCGAGGCCGCCGAGTCCGCCGTACAACGCTGGGCCTCTCTCACCGAACACCACGACATCCGCCAGGTCGCACTGATCGCCGACGCCTCCAACCAAGAGATCGACAGGCTCAACGCCCGCGCCCAACACCTCCGTGCCCAGCGCGGCGAACTCGGCCCACGCGAGATCTCCCTCCCTCGCCAGCACTACGGTCTCCGCGAAGGCGACCTGATCGCGTTCATCGCCCAACACCGGCCGCCCGGAGAGGCCCGCGTCGAGAACGGCGCTCGCGGCCAGGTCACACACATCGACGATCAAGGCGGCCTGACCCTCACGCTCGACGGCTCCCGTCGCCAGGTGGGGCTCGCCGGCAAGGATCTGGAGTCTCTGCGCCTCGGCTACGCGCAGCACGTTTACCGCCAGCAGGGTGCCACCGTCGAGCGCTCCGTCGTGCTCACCGGCGGCTGGCAAACAAGCAAGGAGACCGCCTATGTCGAGGCCAGCCGTGCCCGTCAGGCCACCGAGTGGTTTCTCGCCCGCGACGAGCTCGGCGCCGAGGGCCAAGACGAGCGACGCGTCATGCAGCTCGCCCACAGGATGCGTCAAAGCCGCGCCCAAACACCTTCCCTCGCACACCTGGAGCTACCCGATCCGCGCTTGGGGTCGGAATTCGATCTCGGGCGGATGCGCCCGCCAAGTCTCGCGCGCTGGCTCACTCGCACCACGTGGAATCTCGATCGCTCACCCGAGCGGGACGCGGCTCGCGGCGGCCGTTGATCAACTCGTTGGCCGCTCCGGCGTGCTCACGGTCATTAACCGAGACAGCACAAACAAACCAAGAGCTTCCGAAGGGAACAGCATGACACCCGTCACGAAGTCGACAAACGAGTCGTCCGTCCCCGCTCCATCGAATGCGAGGCTGCGAGACCCACTGCTGCGCCCGGAGGAGGCAGCCCGGCTGCTCTCGGTGAGGACGAGCTGGATATATGAAGCCGTGCGGACTCGTCGCCTTCCATGCGTACGGGTCGGTCGCCACATCCGCTTCACCCAACGAATGCTGGAGGAGTGGCTGGCCGACAACATCGATGCCTGACCTGCCCATACGCCCCACGCAGCATCCCCGGTCTCGCCCGGTCTCGACACCGATGCTCGCCGGCCGCTCTGCCGCCTACAATCGAGCGGTCATGGCTAAGCGCTCCTACGGCAGCGGTCGTCTCTTCGTGTACAAGGACAAGACGGGCAAGGAGAGCTGGTACGGCTCCTGGCGAGCCGGGACGAGGCGAGTCCAGCGCAAGATCGGTCCCAAGCGCGCACAGGGCGGCACGAGCGGCCTGACGCGGGTTCAGGCTGAGCGCGAGCTTCGCAAGCGGATCGACCACGACCTCGTGCTCGCCACCGCCGAGCGTAAGACTCTCGCCGACGCCGGCGCGCTCTACATCGATCATTTGGAGCACGTGATGGATCGCAAGCGCTCGACGATCCAGGACTACCGCGGCTACCTGCGTGGACACCTCGAAGGATTCTTCGGCGATACGCCGATCGACAGGATCGACCCGGCGAGGGTCGCCTCCTACCTCAAGCGCAAGCGCGCGGACGGCCTGTCGAGCAAGACGGTCCAGAACCAGCTGAACTTCCTGCACGGCGTCTTCGCCTTCTCGCTCAAGCGCGGCTGGGTACTGACCAATCCGGTCGCGCACGTAGACCGTCCCAAGAAGGCGCGCTCGCCGCACCGACGCATTCGCTACCTGCAACCCCGCGAGCTCGACGAGCTCATAGACGCGGTCCCAGACGACTCGCTGGGCGCCGTCGAGCGACCGCTCTACCTGGCCGCCGCCTTGACCGGGCTGCGTCAGGGCGAGCTGCTCGCGCTGAAGTGGATGGACGTCGATTGGCTGGCGAGCCGGGTGCGAGTGGCCGACAACTTCACCCGCGGGAAGTTCGACAGCCCTAAGTCACATGAGGGACGCTCGGTGCCGATGGCCGACCGTCTGGCACGAGAGCTCGAGCTTCACTCCCAGCGCTCGGCCTACCGCACAGACAACGATCTCGTCTTCTGCCATCCCCACACCGGCAACGTGCTCGACCCGTCGAAGATGCGAAAGCGCTTCCGCGAGGCAATCTCCCGGGCGGATGTGCGCGAGATCACGTTCCACGAGCTGCGCCACACGTTCGGCACGCAGATGGCCGCCGCCGGCGCGCCGCTGCGCGCGATCCAGGAGTGGATGGGTCACGCCGACGCCAAGACGACCGAGATCTACCGCCACTACGCCCCCGACCCGACCAACGGAGCGCAGCTGGTCGAGCGGGCCTTCAGCACACGGTCGCCCGGTAATCACGATGAGATTCCTGTCGGGGAGAGGCAGCAATGAACGCAGTTGCGGCGGCAGAGATGATCGAGCGCGCCGGCCGGGCTCTTATCGATGCGGCACCTGCGCCCGCCAAGGTGATCCTGTTTGGCTCCCGTGCTCGTGGCGACGGCGACGATCGAAGCGACTTCGACTTCTTGGTCATCGAGGACAAGGTGGAGAACCGCCTCACGGAGGAGATCAGGCTTCGTCGTGTCCTGCGGGACTTCGGTGCTCCGGTGGACGTAATCGTTCTTGACGCGGCGCTTGCCGGACGGCGAGCGAAGGTGCCCGGCACGATGGTTCACCGAGCTCTCCGCGAGGGCCGCGTTGTCGCTGAGTCCTGAGCAGGTCGAGTACGCCGAGATGCTTCAACGCCGGGCGGCGGGCGATCTCCATGTCTGCCAAAAGCTCGTCGACGACATCGAGGTCGACGACAGCATCATTGGATTCCATGCGCAGCAGGCGGTCGAGAAGGCGCTGAAGGTCGCGCTCGTGCTTGCGGGGGTAGAACTACCGCACACCCACGACCTTGAGTTTCTCGTAGCGCTGGTCCGAGAGTCCGGGACCGAGCTGCCAGCGGAGCTCATGAACACGGAGTGGCTCACGCCCTGGGCGGCCGATCTCCGCTATGACGAGCCGACTGCACTGGATCGCGTTGCTGCTCTGGCGGTGGCAGAGAGCGCCGTCCGCTGGTCGGGCGCTCTGTTTGATGCTTGAAGAGTACTCAAGGGCTATTACCCTCGACTAAGTGCGGGCTTCTCCACACCCGTTTCTGGTCGAAGCAGGCGTTCCTCGTCGAGGCGATGGGGAAGTCAGTTCAGTGTTGCATCTCGGCGGCGTACCAGCCGATTACTCGCTCGCCGACGTCGGCGAGTTGATCGGGCGTCGCTGGCAGATCCATGCGCTGGGTCTGGATGTCGGCAAGGTATTCACAGACCGTGCGCGCGTCGGCTCCTTTACGGAGCTTCTCTGCCAATGGACCCAAGTATGTGTCGTACTCATCAGATGCCTCCGCAATCCCGTTGGCCCCGATGGGATCCCAGGACGCCATCAGAAGCATGCGTAGCTCTCGAGCGCCGCTCGTCTTCCACCAGCGATGCCACTCCTCCAACTCCATCCCGCAAGCGTAACCGCCGAGGGCGCTGGTCACAGCTCTACAGGTGCATGCAAGATCGGCCGACGCTAGTTCTGATGGCCGACAGAGACCACCGCATCACGCCGGCCCATGCCCCGACCGTTCCACGACGCTTTCTCGTTTGGAACGCGATCGGCGTGTGCGTCGCGGTTCCGCTCGGGCTCGCTCTTTACATCGGGCAGAAGTCGGACTTCGGCTTGGCGATCGCAATCTGGGCGCTGGTCGCCACTCCAATCATGTGGCGATGGCGACTTCGGAACGGGCGTCGACTCCATGACCCGGCAAACCGCAAAGATCACCGAACGGGCCAGACACTGACGCCCTCTGGCGCTACTGAAATACCTGCCGTGGGCGATGGCGCTACACGGTGGACCGGAGCCGCCGACGTGCCAACGCCGTTCGGGCGGATCAGCTCGACCAACCCCTTGGCCGTGCTCGCAATCGTCGATTCCACGCTGATCCTGCGGCTGCGCCCGGAAGCTCTGACTCAGTGGACATGCGGCGTGGAGCCACTTGCACTGAGCCCGTCGGAGGTCGAGGCTGTATACCCAGCGCGCGGGCGACTTCGCGCGCCAGCGATCGGCATTCGTCCGCTACACGGGCCGCCGTCCTATTTTCTGACTGCACCCGGCCGACTGCGCTGGTATTTCGGACCCTGGAGCGCCGACCGGGCATCCATCTTGAGCGCCATCGAAGCTGCGGGCTTCCCGGTCGAATGGGAGGAGCGCGACTTCTCCCGTTCATGACACCGCTGCTCCGGCGGCACGGCGGCGAGCCTCAACGTCATTGTTCCATTCGTTGTTCCAATTTGAGCGAAACCGGTCCGAGCGAACCACCCACAACCCCAATAAACACGGGTATCCCCACCGTACCCGACCTACCCTCTGCGATCTCATAACCCGAAGGTCGCGGGTTCGAATCCCGCCCCCGCTATAAGCCTACGACGGCACGCTAAGAAGCCCATGTGGCGTGCCGCCGTACTGCGCCCTCCAGCGGTTCCACGTCGCCTCGCTGACCTCGAGATGGCGCAACACATCGACCAGCTCGCCGCCCTCGTTCAACAGCCGCTCACCCTCCCTGCTCTTCCTGACCGCTTGCTCCGGTGAGTGCCTGCGTCGCTTCATGATCGTGTTCATCCTTCCATCCCATCACGGGAACACGACCACGCGTCCAGCCTGGATCACTTCACGAGGACCCATCATGAGGCTCTGGCCGACTCCCAAGACGCGCCGCGCGTGACGGACGTCTTACGGCGGCTCGGCGGACATGGTGGGCGCGTTTTCCCGGGCGCAACCTCTTCTACATGCGCCGCTTCGCGGCGCTGTGCCCGAGCGCGAGAAAATGCAGACGCTGTCTGCACAAATCGGCTGGTTCCACCACCAGGTGCTGATCGACGCCTTCGGCGAGGGCCCCGCCCTCTACGCCTGGTACGCCACCAACGCCGCGCAGAACCGCTGGGCGGCCCGCCACCTCAAGGGCCAGATCGGTCTACGCCTACACGAGCGCCAAGGCTACGCCCTGACGAACGTTCTACGGACGCCAGCACTCGCTGCTCATCGGCGACCAAAAATTTTCCTTGGACCTCCTCTTTTATCACCACACCCTACGCCGCTTCGTCGTCATCGCGCTAAAGGTCGGCGCCTCAATGAGAGGCTGAGCGGACGCATCGCTAGCCCGTAATTGGCATCCGTATTCGAGCAGTGCGCTGCGCCCGCGCGATGTTGCCCGAGCTGCCAGTCACCTTGACGGTGATTTGGAGCTCCAGTATGCCGTCTGCGTGGGCGATGGCCCTCAACAGATGCAGCGAGTTGCCGCTGTAGATCTGGGTGAACTGCTCATCGCCGCCTGTTGGGGACGTGACCGACACCGGCTCTGGGCCGAGGTCGAGCTTGGGGGCGCGGACGGCCTTCGCGTAGTGCCGCAATACAAGGGCCTGATAGGAGGTCTCGCCTGAACAGCTAGCCGTGCAGTCGATGCGGTAGGTCACGACGGTCGGGCGCGTGAGGTGGAAGCCGGTCACGCTGACATCCACCTTCAATTGCCGTGGTGTCGCTGGGGGAGGAGGCGTGGGTGGGGTGGGTGTAGGTGACGTGGGCGCTGGCAGTATCGTCAGCGTGCGTATAGCTGTCGTGTAGGTGGTCGGTGTCAGGCTTGCGCATTCAGCGATAGTGGAGCTTGAGAAGGAGGCGTCCCAGTAGATGGTCCCGGGCGTGATGGCCGCCCTAGTCGAAATGAACGTGTAGGTATCGACGTGCGGTTCTGAGAACGGTTGCGCAGACCCGGGGCCACTGTCGATATCGGGGCTGGATAGCAGCGCCGGCGAAGACGCCACGGCAAACCTCGGCGGTGCCTCGGAGTTGCCGGTGAAGGTCACGAGAGCGCCTGTTTGCGCCGTCGCGCCGTTAGCGGGGGTCAGTGATCGTTCCAGCACGCCCAAGTTTGACTGGCTGTCATTAGCACAGTTCACATATTCCCCAGACACGTATCCATGCACCGAGCTGACAGGCCCCATCACGACCCACCCCAGCGCGCCGAGCACCACGAATGAGGCCGAGATAGCAAAAGTTACGCGACTGCGATAATGGCGGACAAGCTTACGAGTCGACGACTCCACGGTGCATCCTTCCCGGCAGGTTGGCTTACAGGTGGCCGGGAGGCTACCAAAGAGTGGGCTTTGGGGCGTCCGCAGGCGACCGCGTCAGCCGGTTTGCCCACCTTCTGCCTCTCCCTTGCAGGTTTCGGTGGCTTCTTTGCCTCGTCGCCTCAGCGTTCGGCGGACAGGGAACGTTTGCTGCAGCCTGCGAGCGGCTGCCGTTCTGGAAGGCAACCGGACCGCAGGAGTCTTCGGCGCCGAAGACTTCGAGCGGCATGGCAAGGTCGCCCATAAGACCGGATCGTTCCCAAGATCGGAGACCGCAACAAGAGCAAACGGGGACGTTGCCTGGGCTTGGGCTATGCGGGAAAGGCCGGCATGATCTCGTGTGCGAAACGCTGCAATTGCTGCTTGCCGCCGCCAAGGGTAAGCAGGACGTACTTGGCGCCGGCGTCGTTCAACTGCGCGAGCTTCGGGAGGAGTTCGTCGGGCGTCCCGTAGAGCGCGTGCTCCTCGGTGCCGCTGGCTTTGTCAGCGTAGGCGAGGACGTGCGAGCCGCCCGTGTGTCCGGGGAAGCGCGAAACGTCCACCGTGCGCTGTGTGTACTTAGCCAGGCGTGTCAACGCAGCGTCGGCCTCTGCGCGATCCGTCGCGACATAGAGCTGGCGTGCAACGGCTACCTGCATCGGGTCGAAGGGCCGCCCGTGCGCTGCGCGCTCGGCGCGGTAGAGCGCGATGCGCTCGCTGATCTGCTCGGCAGACGCATACTGGTCCAGCATGAGATTGAAGCCTCGTGCTGCCGCGCGAGTAATCGATGGCGGACTACCGGCTGCCACCCAGAAGGGCGGGTGCGGTTGCTGGGCCGGGGGAGGCTCCACAACGATGTCCTCAAAGTGCCAGAAGCGGCCGCGGTAAGAGAAGCGCGAACGCGTAAGCCAGGATCGCGTGATCACCTCGACCGCCTCCTCGAAGCGTGAATCGGCCTCCTCGCGGGGAATCTGGAAGCCCGTGAACTCGCTGTGACGGTAGCCCTTTCCGATACCGAAATCGAGCCGTCCACCGGATACGAGATCGAGCGTCGCCGCCTGCTCTGCCAGGAGCACCGGGTTGTGCCACGGCAACACAGTCACCGCCGAGCCGAGCCGCAAGCTCGTGGTGCGCATCGCAAGGCAAGTGAGCAGCATCAGGGTGGCCGAGACCTGGTTCCAGCCGGTGAAGTGATGCTCAACGAGGAAACTTGAATGAAAGCCGAGCGCCTCGGCTTCGACATTGAGGTCCAGATAGTCGCGAAACCCCTGGCCTGTCTCGGGGGGAAGATCATTGCTGCTGGCCTGCGCCGAGCAGAACAGACCGAATCGCATGGCCTCTAGATCCCGGTGGTATCGGGGAACGCCGCTGTCCCACCAGACTTAGCGGCTAAACCTGCGACGACCAACCACAACGGAGTACGCCGCCCGATGTGAGCACCTCGTCGGCCAAGCGGGCCCGCTCTCACAACCTGGCAGGGCCCTTTGTGCGTTCGCACGCGGCGTCGGCGAGCGCCACCATAGATGGCTGGATGAGCAGCTCTGGGCAGCCGGCTCGATCTCTCCGAGAATGCTTCGAGTGCCGGCGGCATACCCCAGTCAGAGTACCCTAGCCCGCCCCCGCGCGGCGCAACTTGCACCAAAAACCTGGCGGTCCCGGCATGGGAGGTCGCGGAGCGGATCATCGGTGGGCCGCTCAGATTTCGTCGCTCAGTAGTAGTCCTCAACGGTCATCGACCAGCGTGCGGAGTCGTGGCCGCCCGAGATGACCATACGGTAGAGGCCTGGGCCGTCGAAAGTCTGCGTTTCCGTTTCGTCTTCGCCGAGTTCGAACCCTCCAAAGGTCGAGCCTGTTTCAAGGTTTTCCACCTCGGCGCTCGGCCCGAAGCACACGAGCAGCAGCGTGCACGATCCTTCATACGCCATCTGATAAACGACCTTCCACTTGTCGCCCAGGATGTGGAAGGGGACGGATCGGCCATCGTCGACGCCTGAAAATGTGGTGAGTGCTCGCCAGCGCGGAGTCTCCGCAACGCTGAGCGCAACGGTTGATCCTTGTGGAGCCATTGTGGACGACGCGGGCGACTGATGCGTAACGATCCCGGGCTGAGACCCAGGTGCGGCGACGGTACTGGTGGCATAACGCAGCCCTGCATGAGCGAGGAGGCTCTCCGCGGATACCGAGGACCGCCCGACGACAGCGGGCACCGCGACCGGTGGCGGGCCCGAGCTCAGGACGACTTTTACGGTGGAACCGTCCGCGACGCTCGTGCCAGGGGAAGGGCTCTGGGCGATGGCGACACCGGGCGCCGTCGAGGAGTGTCTCGTGCTGAACGCGGGGCGCACGTGCAGACGCCGTGCTCGCGCCTCGACACCTCCGCGAGGCAACCCACGCAGCTGTGGAACCGACGTGCGGGAGGCGGCGCCACGGAGGAGGACAATGGCTGGGACGCCAAGTACCGCGAGGAGCACCACTGCCAGCAACGCGATTCGCGGACGGCTTGCTGCCTTGCCCGGCGGTGACGACGGCGCGCGGGGGCGCGCACTCATGACTTGGGTCGCAGTGGCCGATGCAATCACCGTCGGCGCACTGGAGCGGTCGACCGTCGGCGGATCGGCGAGCATACTTGAGGCTCTGCCCGCCCCTCCCTCTTGAGTTTGGGAGGACAGTGCCCGGATGGCGCCATCGCGGTCGACACCGTCTTGGGAGGGACGCTCAACCAACGGACCGGCGTCGCGCAATGCATCGGCCATCGCCGCACCATCGCGGTAGCGATGACGAGGATCCTTTGCCAGTGCCTTGCCAACCACGTTGCGCAGCGATGCGGGAACCTCGGGGGGCAGCGGCGGGGGCTGGTCCTGCACGTGGCGCAGTCCCAGCTCGACAGCCGAACCGTGTGCGAACGGCGGCTCGCCGGCGAGCATCTCGTACAGGACCACGCCAGCGCTGTAGACGTCGGTGGACGGACCTGTGGGCTGCCCGCGGGCCTGCTCGGGAGACATGTAGCGGGGGGTGCCCGCGACCGTGGCCGACGGTGCCTGCGAGGTTCCCTCGGCGAGCCGAGCCACACCGAAATCCCCGACCTTGACCTTCTGCGCAGCGGTGATGAGGATGTTCGCGGGCTTGACGTCACAGTGCAGGATCCCTTGGGCGTGCGCGCCGGCGAGCGCTTCGCAGAGCTGCTCGGCGACCGCGCGCGCTTCGCGGGTTGGAAGCGGGCCGCGTCGCAGCCTCGCGGCGAGGCTCTCTCCGTCCACGAGCTCGGCCACGTAGTAAGGGCCGCTCTCGGCATGACCGATGTCGTAAATCTGCACGATCCCCGGGTCGCTGACGCGTGCGAGCAGTTGCGCCTCGCGCTGGAAGCGCTCAACCCAGGCGCTGTCCTCGGCCCACCAAGGCTTGATCACCTTTACCGCAACCGGACGGGCCAGACGACGATCGAACCCGCGATACACCCTGCCAAAGGTGCCTTCGCCAATCAGGGCATGGAGCTCGTAGCGACCGTCGAGAACGCCGTGGGAGAGATCGGGTGCGCGCGACATCAAAGGAGTATTCCGCGCGAGCAGGCCGCGAACCGCGGGTTACCCGGGAGAAGCTTTACGCTGAGCATGACCTCAGAGGTCGTGAACGGAGACTACGAACGGTGGTGGAGCATTGGGCCTGATGGCCGCCGCCCTGATGCCATAGACTTCGAGGGGTGGCTATGCGGAGGAGGATGCTCAGACAAGTAGCATCGGTCTTGAGCGCGATCTGTTTGCTGGCGGCGATTGGGCTAGGCGGACCCCAGAGCGCATCGGCGCTGAAGACCTACCAGTGCCAACATCCGCTGACGACCGGCCAGGAAGCGTTCCATCTCAGGAACGTGAACCCGAAGACGGCCTGCAAGGCGGTTCGCGCGCTCGCGCGCTTCCTCGAGAACGGCTCACGCCCCGGACGACTCTACCGGTGTGTAGGGCTTACGATGAGCCATCCCGGCAGACCGGCCCTTAAGATCCATCGCTTGGCCGGCTGGAATTTGCGTATCGCGCATGAATATGAATTCGTGATGTTCCGCGGACGGAGCTCTTTCGCGGTGAGCGGCACAGACTTCCCCCTTAACTGCACGTAGAGGTCGATGGTCAGCGACGGGCGAGTCGGCGTCCACTCTCGGTGTTGGGAGGGGTGTAGTTGAGCTCGTAGTGGTGGTAGAGGCTCGACTCGTCCACCTGCGAGAGCTCCTCGCCCTGCAGCTCGATGTTGGGCGCGGCTTCCACCTGCTCCTTCGACACGGCCACCTGTAGCTCATCGGGGCCGATCTTGATCCCACCCAGCGGCACGAACGTCAGGTGCCGGGCGATGAAACCTTCCTTGACGGTCGCGAACTGCGGCACGTCTGTCTCGACGTCGACGTAGACATCTTGCAGCTTGCCGATCTTCTCGCCCTCGTAGTCGACAAGCATCTTTCCCCGCCACTCGGCCATGTTCCAATTTGCCTCTTGCTGATCCTCGGCCATCAGTACGCCTCCCGGGGCTCGTTCTGTTGGGTCTGTTCAGAGATGCTAGACGTCCTCAGCCGGCTTGCGGGCTACTCAAAACGGCGGATCTATCCGGCCGCCCGACGGATCCTTGCCTTCTTGGTCTCATCGGCCGGCGACCGCGGATCTTTGCGGAGGCGGATCTTTGCGGAGGCGGATCGACGGGCGGTCCGCTCAGACTCGGTGGACCTCGAGATAGGTGTCGGAGCCGTAGTGGAGCGTATGCGCTATCCCATCAGCAGCCGCGATCCACGTGTATCGTGACGGGCTATGAAGAAAATCTTGGAACTGGTCTTGTGCATCCTGCATCCCATCGCCGTGGTTCTGATCTGGATTCGTCTGATCGGGCGCAGCGACCTAGGCATCGTGGGTCGCCTTGCCTGGGGGATTGCGGCAATCGTGCCGCTGGTGCCGTTTCTGTACGTGCTCACAGGCAACGACATCCTGTAGAGAGACCGTAGCCATCGCGAGGCGATGTGGCTCAAGCCCCTTGGCTTGGCGCTCAGCCACTTGCCTGCTCACGAGCGGGTCAGATTCGCGTGCCGACCGCGAGCAGGTACTCCATCTCAAAGCGCGCTTGCTCTGCGGTGCCACGGTTCCACTCCTCGCAGAACTCATCCAGCGCCGTGTCGAGCTCCGCTGCGCGTCCGGCCCGCTCGGCGTTCGCCCGGGCGGCAATGGTCGGTCCGTACCGCGCCTTGAAGTGCTCGCCAAAGTCGCGTGCACGCTCGAAGGCGGTGATCTCGAGCACGCCACGCGTCAGCAACCCGAAATCCACCCGGTCGCCGAACAGCTTCCCGAGGTGCTGCTCGCTGCCCCACAGCGGCGGTGGCTGTGCACCGGGTGGAGGGGGTGGCGCGAACGGTCCCATCGTACGGAACAGAGCGCCGATCTGGCCCTCGGGGGTCCAGCTGAGAAGACCCACCGTGCCCCCTCGACGACACACACGGACCAGCTCATCAGCGACGTCCTGATGGTGGGGAGCAAACATCGCACCGATCGACGACATCACGACATCGAACGACTCATCCTCAAACGGCAGGCGCTCGGCATCGGCCTCGATCCAGTCGAGCGTAAGCCCTTCGCTCTCAGCCCGAGCGCGGCCCGCTTGGAGCAGCTTCGGCGTCAGGTCACTTGCGGTAACTCGCGCGCCAGCCTTCGCGGCGGGGATCGAGGCGTTGCCCGTCCCAGCGGCCACGTCCAGGACCGCGGTCCCGGGGCCGATACCACACGCCTCGACTAGGCGCGGCCCCAGCGGGAGAAGGAACGTCTCAACCATGTCCGCGTAGTCGCCCGACGACCACATCGCGCGATGACGCGCCTTGAGCTCAGAATCCTGTGTGCCGCTCGACAAGGAGGCCCCCAGTTGTTAGCTGACAGTCGCGATCCTAGCCGTCGCCAAGCCCGATTGCAAACGGTTCGCACCTCGCCCGACTGTCCTGCCCGGTTCCCCGACCCAGCGTGCAGATCATCGAATCAGCTGGGGAATGGTTCGGGCGCACGCGCGCCGGACACGTAGCTCTCCTCGGGCTCAAGCATCCCGCGCAGCTGCGAGCGAAGCTCCGGGGTGTCCTGGTGGCCATGCGCGTTTACGGCGTGCTGTGCCGCGGTGGCGATGACCTCATCCTCCTCGCCGATGATCGTCAGCGAGCAGTTGTTGTCGCTCTCGAAGCGACGGCAGTCAGCGATCTTGCGTCCCATGCTGGTTCTCCTCCTGTAGAGTTGTGGGCGCCATTCTTATCTACTAATAGGTAGATTGTCAAGCTCGGCTCGAAAACTTATTGGGAGGGTGGGTAGATGACAGCGACGCGCCCCCGACGGGGGACCGATACGGCGCAGCGGATCCTCGACGTCGCGGAGCGACTGATCCAAAGCCGCGGCTTCAACGGCATCAGCTACGCGAACGTTGCGGCCGAGTTGAGCATCACCAAGGCAAGCCTGCACTACCACTTCCCCGGCAAGGCGGAGTTGGGCGAGGCGCTGATCGTGCGCTACGCGGCGCGGTTTGCGGACGCGCTGGAGCAGATCGACGGCTGCGTCTCTGACGCGCGCACCAAGCTCGATGCCTACGCAACCCTGTATGCCGACGTGCTGCGCGGAGAACGCATGTGCCTCTGTGGGATCCTCGCGGCTGAATACGAAACGCTGCCGGTGCCGATGCGCGCAGCGGTCCTACGGTTCTTCGACGACAACGAGGAATGGCTGGCGGGCGTACTCGCACGGGGCCAATCGGAAGAGACCTTGTCGTTCGACGGATCCCCAAGCGAAGCGGCCCAGACAATCCTCAGTGGCCTGGAGGGAGCCATGCTCATCGCGCGACCATACGGCGACCCGGCTCGATTCCAGTCCGCCGCAACCCGCCTGCTGGCCAGCTTCGCCAACTAGCCCTGTCCAAGGGGGGCGGCGAGCGGTCAGTAGGCCTTCGGGATCGAATGCTGGAGGTGGCGGTGCAGTTCTTTGGCGACCACCCACAGCGCCGGACGGGCGGCGCCCGAGGCGCTCACCAGCCCCGCGTCCCAGGTTGCTTTGCGAGCATGCCGGGGCGAGCCGGGGGAGCGCCAGTGGTAGTAGTAGATGCGCGTGATCCGCGGACTGAGGCGCGCCAGCGAGAAGATGTTTTTGGCGACCCGCGCCGCGTATTGCACGCCGTGGTCGATCAGCTTGCCTTTGAGGCGCCACCACACCACGCCGCCCACCTCGCCAAACCACACCTGCCCGCGCGTGGCGGCCAGGAACCGCTCGACCAGCGTGGGATCGTCGACACTGGCGCTGTGGTAGGGGTTGAATGGCCAGATCTGGGGGTAGGGATGCGCGCGCTTGGCGAACTCGGCGACCCACTGCTCGACGTTGCTGTCGGCGTCGAGGATGTCGGGGGCGGTGATCGTGCAGCCGCGGCAGTGGGCGGTCAGCTCGTTGTAATACTCGGCCACCAACGCCGGCCGGTGCTGGGTGGGCTGCGTGGCGTGGGTGGCCTCATCCCAAGGCGTGAACTCGTACACCCGTGGAAACAGCTGGCGGAAGCGCAGAAACGCCGCCAGATAGCGAGCCGGGGTGGGCGCGCGGTCGTTGCCGACGGCGTGCTGAAAGGTGATCAACGGCGTGATCCCGTGGGTGCGCACCGCTTCCAGCCAGGCGCGCACCCGCGCCAGCTGGCCCGGCACGAGCGCTACGTTCCACGCCACCACGTCGCGCGCATACCGCACGCCCAGCTCCGCCACGCGCGGATCGGAGAACGTGCGCGGTTCGTAGTCGGCCAGCCCGAAACTAGGCGTGGCGCTCGCCGTGCGGCCCACAGCGGCGCGAGGGTGGCGCGAAGCGGAGCCGGCAACGCGATCGTGGCGCGAAGTGGAGCCGGCAACGCGATCGTGGGGGGAGGCGGAGCCGGCAGCCGACGGTCCGGCGGCAAGAAGGGTCGGCGCCGCGCACGCAAGCAGCAATGCGCCGATACGACGACCCGTACGGCGGCGGGGGTGGCGGCGCAGCGGCGTGTGTGGGGATGCGCACGTGTACATTGCAGGTCTCCCGCGGTCCATCCGCCGCCCTACCGGCGTCCCCCCCGGACTCGGCGCGTATCATCGCAGCGATGAGCTGGCGGCGTGCCGCTTCACTGGCTGTCCTGCTGCTCGGGGGCGTTTGGCAGGCAGCGGCGCCGGCCGGCGCGGTGACGGTGGAACGCTCCCCGTTTGGGCTGTCGATGGAGTACCCGCTCCTCGAGCGGGCGCTGGGGGATGGACCATGCCCCAGTCCGGCGCTGGTGGCGACGTGGCAGGCGCTGGGTTCGCCGTCGCTGCGCATCGGCGGCGACTCCCAGGACCTGACAGGGCTGACACCGGCCTACCACTACGACGTGCCACCCACGTTCTGGCCGACGCTGGGGTGCATGGCGCGCGAAACCGGCGCGCCGATCACGGTGGGGCTGAACCTCGCCACGGCGCCCCCGTCAGAAGAGCTGGCGATGGCGGCAGACGCCGAGCAGGCGGTGCCGGCGGCGCAGCTGAGCTTCTCGCTGGGCAATGAGCCCGATCTGTACGGGATCAGCCACATCCTTCCCTACGAACCCGGCTTCGTAGTACCGGTGCTGCGCCAGCCGCCGTGGACGCCGCAGCTGTATGTGCGCGAATGGGACGCGCGGCGCGCGCTGCTCGGGACGGTGCCCGTCGAGGGCCCCGACTTCGCCGGGTGGCAGTGGGGCAAGCGGATCGCGCCCCAGCTGGCGGCCGACCCGCCGGCGACGTTTGGCGTGCATCTCTACCCCACCAGCGCGTGCGGCTCGGGCGCGGCGCGCACCACGGTCGCGCGCATCCTCCGGCGCAACGCCAGTGTGGGATTGCTGGTGAGATATGGGTGGCTGGTGCGGATCGCGCTCGCCACGCACCGGCCGGCGATCGTGTCGGAGAGCAACAGCGCCTCGTGCGGCGGACGACCGGGCGTGTCGAACACGCCCGCGGCCGGCGTGTGGGCCGCGCGTTTCGTGATGTCGGCACTGCTGGAAGGGTTTGCGCAGGTGCGCTTCCACTCGGCCGGCACCAGCTATGACCCGCTGGTGTTCAACGCCGACGGAACGGTGACGATGCGCCCGCTGGGGTATGCGCTGATGTTCCTGCACCGCTGGGTCCCGGTGGGCAGCCAGGTGGTGGACGACCCAAGCCAGGTGGTCGAGAATCGGAGCGGCCCGATGGTTGAGGGTAGGAACAGCCGGGTGGCTGGGGACCCACGCAGGCAGCCCGCCGGAGGCTCGCGGGCCGTTGGGCGTTCGCGCAAGCCACCGATGTTGGCGGTCACGGTGAGCGACGGCGCTCACACCAGCGTGATCGTCAGCTCGTTCGCCGCCAAGCCGCTGCCGTTCTCGGTGGCGGTGCTCTCCACAGCCAGAACCCTCACCACCGAGACGCTGAGCGCCACCAGCTCGGGCGAAGCGCCCGGACAGGTCACCGTGCGCGGACACATCGCACGACTGACGCTTGCCCCGAACACGGTGGTGGCGCTCGCAACGAGTTAGTCCCCGCTCACACCGTCCGCAGCGCTTCGGTGGGCGACAGCCGGGCGGCGCGCAGCGCGGGCACCAGCCCGGCGATGGCGCCGATCAGGAGCGCCGCCCCGAACCCCCCGGCCCAGGCGAGGGTGGGGATGACGATCGTCCAGCCCTTGGTGGTGGCGTAGATCGCGGTGGCGAGCACCCCCGCGGCGATGCCGACGGCGCCGCCGCCGAGCGCGAGCAGGATCGCTTCGGAGAGGAACTGGGCGCGGATCTGCCCGCGCGTGGCGCCGAGCGCACGGCGCAGGCCGATCTCCGAGCGGCGTTCGAGCACTGAGATGACCATGATGTTGGCGACGCCGACGGCGCCCACCAGCAGCGCGACCGCGCCGAGGCCAAGGAACAGGCCGTTGAAGGCACCTTGGGCGTCGGCGCGGGCGGTGAGGGTGGCGGATGGCTGGCTGACGTCGACTTCGTTGGGCGCTTCCGGGTCGGCGGTGGCCGCCAGCACCGACTGGACGGCGGCGACCTGGCTGTTCTGGGCGCGCACGTAGACCGTGTTGGGGTGCCCGTCGAAGTGCAGGTAGCGTTCGGCGGCCCTGAAGCCGACGAGCACCGCGCTTTCGATTTCGGGCGTCAGCACGGAGGGTCCGAGGATGCCAACGAGGTAGAGCCACTGGTTGGCGACCCAGATCCGCTCGCCGGAGTAGATGTGGTCGATGCCGAGGCGCTGTGCGGCGGCCGAGCCGAGCACCGCGACCGGCTCGCGGGCGGTGGCGGCGTTCAGGTAGCGGCCCTGTACGACTTGGACGTTGAGGGTGTGCAGCAGATCGAGGCTGGCGGCCTCGACGCTGAGGGCGTTGGTGTCGACTTCCGGGATCAGCGGGGTGCGGTACACCTTCCCTTCGACCTTCCCGGTCTCCGCTACGTTTTCGACCGGGTAGATGCGAGCGATCATCGCCGGCGCCACCAGCGGCAGCTCGGCGGTCTTGCCGGTGAAGCTCTGGCCGTTGGTGACCGTCAGCAGATTCGTACCCAGTTTGTCGATCTCTTCGAGCAGCCCGGCCTGGCTGGAGGCGGACAGGCCGAGCACCGCGACGATCGCCGCGACCCCGATCGCGATCCCGAGCGCGGAGAGACCCGCGCGCATCCGCCTGGTGCGTAGGCCCACGCTCGCCACGCGGGCGAGGTCGGAGACCCGCAGCCTCCGTGGGGTGAGGTCCACGGGGCCGGCGTGGTTTTGGGCCCGCCCGGCGGCGCCGGCGCAGTCGCGGGTGGGGTCGTCGGCGGGGCTCATCGCGCCCTCACGGCGCTTCGTTGACGAGCGCGAACGCCGCCGGTCTGGCGGGCTGGGCGCTGGCCTTGACGATGTAGCCGCCCGGCTGGCTGCTGGCGGTGAAGGGAGGCGCCACGGCGATCCCACAGGCGCTGGTTTTGACAGCGACCGTGTGGGCGTAGGAAACGTGCGCGCGGTGGCGGTGGGAGCCGCGCGTCTGGAGAGTGAAGCGCCCGCTTGCACCGTCGGCGGGGGCGGAGAAGGTCACGAGCGCGCCCGGCACCGGGTTCTTGTGGGCGTCGGTCACAGTGACCGCGAGCCGGATCGGGAACGCCGTCGCCGCGGGGGTGGACTGGGTGGAGCCGACGCCGGGGGCGATCTTGGCGGGCTTGCCGGCGAGGTTGACGAGCGAGAAGCTGACGGGCGCGACGCTGGGCGCAGCGGCTTTGCCGGCGCTTTCCGTTCCGCCGCCGCCGCCGCCCGAGACGGAGGCGGTGGCGGTGGCGGCGAACGAGCCCGCGGCGGTGCTCGCGGTGAACACCGGGGAGGTGGCGAGGCCGCCTGAGTCGGTGGTGGCCGTGGCCTGGATACCGCCACCGGCGAAGCCGGCGCCGGCACCAGCGGCAGCGCTCGCGCCGCAGCTGGCGGCGCTGGCGGACCCAAGCGTGAACGTGACGCCAACTCCGGCGACCGGGTTGCCGCCCGCGTCCAGGACCCTGACCTGCAGCGGCCGCGGGAAGTGGCTGCCGACCCTGGTTGACCTGCGCTCGAGGGGGATCGCGGCGAGCCGCGCCGGCATGCCGGCGGCGGTGTTGGTGAGCGAGAACGGGACCGAGCCATACCGCGAGCTAGCAGTGACGATGTAGCTGCCGGCCGCGTCGTTGGCACTGAGCGTCGGTGCGGCGACGGTGCCGGAGGCATCGGCGCCAACCGTGACGGTGTCGGAGTTGCTGGCGGCGAAGCGCCCGCTGGCGCCCGCGGCGGGGGCGCTGAACGTGACCGGGACGCCGGCGGCGCCGGTGACGGCGCAGCCGTCGCTGTTGGAGAACGCGACCTGCAACCCGCTCGCGAAGGCGGTGTCGAGCGTGGTGGTCTGCGGTGTGCCCGCGACGAGCGTGAGCTGGTTGGGGGGATTGGGGGAGGGGCAGTTCGACGTGCCCGTGGGCGATGATTCCGTTCCGCCGGGTGAGCCGCCGCCGGGCGAGCCGCCGATTTCCCCCGAGGCAAATGCCGGTGCGCCCACGATCGCACCCGCCCAGGCGCCCAGGCCGGTGACGAGGATCAGCGCGAGCGCCGCGCGCCGGTCGCCGCGGCGCAGCCGCGTCCGTGCGGCGCGGGCCAGCACAGCGAGGCGGTCGGTCCGCCGGTGGGCACGCCACGTAGTCATCGGCTGAACGCTCCCTGTGCGGCGGTGTCGGCGACGATCTCACCGTCGAGCACCTGAACCTGGCGGGGCAGGCGGGCGGCGAGGTCGTGGTCGTGGGTGATCACGAGGATCGTGGCGCCCTGCGCGCCCAGCTCTTCCAGCAGCTCCAGCACGCCCTCCCCGGAGGCGCTGTCGAGGTTGCCGGTGGGCTCGTCGGCGAGCACGATCGCCGGGCGCCCAACCAGGGCCCTGGCGATCGCGACGCGCTGGCGCTCGCCGCCGGAGAGCTTGCTCGGGCGGAACTCGGCGCGCTCGGCGAGCCCGACCCGGGCTAGCGCCGCGGCGGCCCGTTCGCGGCGCTCGACGACGGCGACACCGGCGTACAGCAGCCCGTCGGCGACGTTCTCCAGCGCCGTGGAGTGCTCGGCCAGGAAGAACTGCTGGAAGACGAAGCCGATGCGCGTGGCGCGCAGCGTGGCCAGCTCGCGGTCGGAGAGCCGTGCGGCGTCGAGGCCGGTGATCGACACCACCCCCGTGCTCGGGCGCTCAAGCGTGCCCATCACGTGCAGCAGCGTGGTCTTGCCCGAGCCGGACGGGCCGACGATCGCCACGAGTTCGCCCTCGCGCACCGCGAAGCTGACCTCCCGCAGCGCGTACACCGGAGCCCCGCCCGCCCCGGCGCCGTAAACCTTGCTGACGCCGTGGAGCGCGAGCACTGGCTCCCGCTCGTCGCCGACGGCGCCGGTGGCGATCTGGGGGTGGCATTGGGGATCGTCCACGTGCGTCGGTGACGTCAGAGGGGCGTTGTGGGGGCGGGGCCTCCATGCCCCGCCTCGGAACGAGGCGCGTGTCATGTCGCCGGCACCACCACACGCTGGCCGGCGGACAGGCCCCGGCCGCTCACCTGCACGAGACCTTCGGCGTCGTCGAACAGGCCGACCGTGACGGCCACGAGCTGGTGCACGCGGCCTTCGGCGACCTCCACCGCGTAGCCGCCGCCGGCGAGCGCGAGCAGCGCATCGACGGGCACCGCCAGCACGTTTTCGACGCTTTCAGTCGTGATCTCGACGTTCACGGGCGCCTGGTCCAGGTGTCCCGTCGCGGCCGGGTCCGTGGGGGTGGCGTCGACTTCGACGGTGGGGGCACTTTCTTCTTCGCTGGCCTTGCCTCCCGAGGACGGCGAGGTGGCAACGCTGGAGACATAGGTGATCCTCCCCGGCGTGGTCTGGTTGTCGGGCAGCGTGATCGTGACCGTGTCGCCGACCTTGACGCTGCCTTGCTCGGAGGCGTCGAGCGCCATCTTGACCTGGCGGGCGGTCGAGGTGATCGAGAGCACCGGCCCGGGCATGACGGTCGAGCCGACCGTGGGGGTGACGCTCGTGACACGCACCGTCCCCTGCTCGAACACGACCGACCCCAGCAGCAGCTCGCCGGTGACGGAGGCGCCGTGCGCAGACTGCAGCGCGCGAATCGCCGCTGCGGTGGCGGCGGTGAATTCGTCGCCACCGAGCCCCTGCCCGTAGCCGAGCGCCTGCAGGTTCGTGTTCAGCTCGGCCACGTCGTGCCCGGGTGGCATACCCGCGACGAACGCCCGCGTGGGCTGCGTCGAGCCGTACAGCAACAGCACCGGTTGGCCGCCGATCTCGTACAGGCTCTGACCGCGCCCGATGATCTGGCCGACCGACGGCAGCGCCGTGAAGGTCGAGTTCTGACCGTAGAGCGCGGCCGAGGAGCTCGCCGTGGACAGATTGGACTGAGCGCTTGCGAGTTGCTTTTCGGCCGAGGAGACCTGTGAGCGATCGCCGATGATCTTGGTGGCGGCGCCGGTGGCGCTCTGCTGGGCCACGGACACAGCCTGCACGTCGCTCGAGCACGAGCTCCCGCCGGCACCCGCCGAGCTGTTTTCGCTTCCGGGCGAGGAGCTGGCGGAGGCGGCTTCGGCGGCGCCCTCGCCCGCGCAATCCACCCCCTCCTTCCCCCGCGCCGCCGCCAGCGTCGCCTGGTGGCCCGCGAGCGCCTGCGTATCGGTCGCCAGCGTCGACCTCGCCGTGGTCTGCATCGTTTCGGCGCTGGTGACTTGCTGGCTGGCCTGCTGGACGGCGGAGGGCGCGGTCCCGGACGGCACGCGAATGCTCGAGGAGCCCGCATAGCCGAGCGTGCCGCTCACCTGCGTCTGCTGCGCGAGCGACTGCCGTTTCACCGTCGTCAGCGAGGTGGCGCTGGCGTTGTCGGCGACCCCGCCGGTGGATTTCCCCGCGCCGCCAAACGGGTCCGTGGCGATCACCAGCACGACGGCTGCGACCAGTGCCAGCCCCACGACCGCGAGCATCCTGCGGCGCGCGCGAGCGACTGGGGGGTCGATCCGGGGTTGCCCGCCGGAGGGGCCGAACGGAATCGCATCGCGGGTGCCCTGCGCAGGCGGCTGAGCCACAGACATCGCCTCACCGGACATGGAATCACTCACCGCTCATCGCCCATTGGGATGCTTTTACGACACCAGCGGTTTCGGGAAGGTATCGCCGACGCACGACCGGCCACGCGCTTGAAGCTCACCGACCACCGCAATCACGGGACCGCCACCGCGGCCCCAGCTTCGCCGCGGGGCCCGCCGCTGGTGGAGGCTGCCGAGGGGGCGCCCTTCGGGCCGAGCCCGAGCGATTGGCACGCTTTCTGCGCGGCCTGGAACTGGGGAGAGTTGGGATCGATCCCGCCCGGGCCGCCCTTCTTGCCCCCGATTCGTATCCCGACACCGCCGCCGCTGTGGGAGATTTCCGGATCGGGGAAGTTGGGAACTCCGTGGGTGCGCATGCACTGGGAGAACTTCAGTGCGCTTTCCTGCAGCTTGGCCTGTTGCGCCGGGCTTGGGGCCCCGCCATTGGGCAACAGCTTTCCGCAGACCCTCTGCGCCGCCTGGAACTGCGATGACTGCGGGTTGACTCCGGTCACGTGGCCGTTGTGGTTGCCTCTGTGGATGAGCAGACGGCCTTCGGTCGGTTCGGGAAATTCAGGCACGCCGTGGGAGCGCATGCACTGCGAGTAGGCAACCATCTTCTGCTGGGTGGGCGGGCCGCTTTCCGGCGAGGAGGAGCTGCTGGCGCCGCCGCTCGGGTCGGCGTTGCTGGATGTGTTGGAGGAGAGGTGGGCGACACCGGGGCTCGACGAGGAGCCGCCGCAGCCGGCGACGAGCAGGGCAGCGCTCGCGAGCACGACCACCCTGAGGTTGATTCTCGTCATCTCTTGGTCTCCTTCACCTTCGGGTGGTGGGTGTTCGCCCGGGTGGTGGGTGTTCGCCGTTCCGGGGAGATGGCGGTCGTAATGCCGCGCGCTCGACAACCTCAGCGATGCACCGACATCATGCGGGATGCAACCTGAGAATTGGCTGAGAGAGGGCGAGGAACTTGCTAAGCGATATCCGCCGTCCCGGCACCCGACCTCGCCGAAGCATCCAGCTCGGCGGCGGCGAGCTCGGCCTCGGTCATCTGCAGCGGTGGAAGCTCGAGCGTCAGGCGGGCGCCGCCACCGGGGTCGTTGGCGGCGTGCACCGCGCCGCCGTGAGCCTCGGCCATCTGGCGCACAATCGCCAGCCCGAGCCCCGACCCGGGCCGCCCTCGGGCCGTGGGTGCTCGGTAGAAGCGGTCGAACACTCGCGGCAGGTCGTCCAAGGCGATTCCCGGGCCGTAGTCGCGGACCTCGAGCGCGCCATCGCACACGCGCACTTCGACGGGTCCGCCAGCCGGCGCGGGCGGGTTCCATTTGCAGGCGTTGTCGAGCAGGTTGGCGATCGCCCGCTCCAACCGCGCGGGCGCGGCGCGCACCAGGCAGGGCTCCGCGTCGAGCACGATGCGGCACTCCGGCGCGTGCAGCCGCGCGCGCGTCAGCGCGCCGGCAACCGCAAGGTCCAAGCGCACGTCCTCCACCTCGATTTCCTCGACCTCCGTCTTGGACAGATCAACCAGATCGCCGACCAGTACGGTCAGCTCCCGCAGCTGCGCCTGAGCGGCGGCCAGGACCCGCGCACGCTCGCCCGCGGGCAACTCCTCGCCCATCGCCAGCGCGTCGAGGTTGGCCTGCACGCTGGTCAGCGGCGTGCGCAGCTCGTGCGAGGCGTCGGAGAGGAGCTGGCGCTGTGCCAGGCGCGAGCGCTCGAGCGCGGCGAGCATCGTGTTGAAGCTCCCCGCCAGTCGCCCGAGCTCGTCATCCTCACCGGCCTGGATGCGATGGCCGAGGTCCTGCGTGCGTGCCACACGTTCGGCGGCGCCCGTCAGGCGGCGCACAGGGATCAGCGCCGTACGTGAGACGAGCAGCCCGAGCACCGCCGCGAGCGCGATCCCGCCCAAGCACACAAGCGCTAGCACCAGCTTCAGGTGCGTGAGCGTGCTGTCCACGTCGGTCAGCGGCAGCGCCACCTGCCACACCCCCCCTTCGGGCGCACGCTCGGTCAGGATCCGCACGGGCGTGCCGGCGACGGTCGCTTCGCTGAAGAACGTGCCGCGCCGGCCAGCCGCCACGGCACGGGTGGCGGCGGTGACCGGAAGCCGCGATCCCTTGGCTTCAGAGCGCAGAACCTGTCCGTTGGACTGGAACAGCTGCACGTACCCGACCGCGCTGCCGGGCGTCGGAGGGGGCAGCACGAGCTGGTTGACGGGAGCCACGCACTTTGGCGGGTGAGCGGTGTGCTGGGCAGGGGTTTCCCCCGAGGAGGAAAGAGAAACCGCCGCGGAAGATCCCCCCGAGTAAGCGGTCTTGATCGAATGCAACACCGCCTTCGCGCAAGCGGGCACCGCCGTGACAGCGCTCCCGCGCGCGAGGCCGAACCCTGCCACCGACCCGCCAAAGCCGATCCGCGGCGACGCCCCCGGCGGCAGCCTGCCTTCCCGCATCAGCTTGACAAGCTGCGCCGCGCCGACGTGCACGGTCGTGATCTTCACCGCCTGCGGCAGGCCGGGAGTGAGCTTTTGACGCAAGCTGGCGTCGACCCGCCCGCGCAACTCGTTACCGGTCACGACGTACACCACGACCGACGCGATCATGATCGCCGCCGCCACCGCGCCGGCCGCCAGCAGCACCACGCGCCGGCGAAAGCTCATCTCACGATGACCTCAACACGTAGCCGACCCCCCGCACCGTGTGTACTACGCGCGGCTCCCCGCCGGCCTCGGTCTTGCGCCGCAGATAGCCGACATAGACCTCCAGCGAGTTGGACGCCGGCCCGAAGTCATAGCCCCACACGCATTCGAAGATCTTCGTGCGTGAAAGCACCTGACGAGGATGGCGCATGAGCAGCTCCAGCAGCAGGAACTCCGTGCGCGTCAGCTCGAGCAGGCGCCCGTCGCGGCGCGCCTCGTGCGCGATGGGATCGAGCTCCAGGTCCTCGAAGCGCATGGTCTCCTCGTTGCCCTCCCAGCCCGTGCGGCGCAGCAGCGCACGCAGGCGGGCGACCAGCTCCTCACTGGCGAACGGCTTTGCCAGATAATCGTCGGCGCCGGCCTCCAGGCCCGCCACCCGCTCTGAGACCTCAGCGCGGGCGGTCAGCATCAGCACTGGCGTGCGATCGCCGATCGCACGCATCCGCCGGCAGACCTCCAGGCCGTCGAGGCCGGGCATCAACACGTCGAGGATCACCGCGTCGGGCCGGTCCACTGCCAGCGTGCGAATCGCCTCCCCGCCATCCACCGCCGTTGCCACCCCAAAACCGTTGAGGTCGAGCACGAGCTCGAGCGCCTGGCGAACGGAGGGGTCGTCGTCAACCACCAGCAGGCGCATGCACCGATGCTGACAGGCAAACCTGAAAGGAAGCTGAGAACGCCGTCTCCAAACCGCGGTCGCGGGTCATTGCCCCGGCGCCGCTTCCTGGGTGTGGCCGGAGCCACCGTGGACGCCCCCGGGGATCAACGATTCGCAGTCGTGCACCGCCGTCTTGAACGCTGGCGAGCTCTCGTTGAGCTTTTGGTGTTCGATGTGCACGCCGCCGCCGGAGAAGGTCGGGTCGGGGAAGTTGGGCAAGCCGTGCGCGCGTATGCACGCCGCCGCCTTCAGGTACTGCGCCTGCTCCGCCGGGCTGACAACGGGTTGATTGCCGGGGCCGCCGCCGGGCAGCAGCTTACGGCAGGATCGATCGGCGGACTTGAACCCGGGGTTGCCCCCGATACCCGCGGGCACCGCCATTCTCACGCTGACTCCGCTGCCCTTATGGGAGATTTGCGGCTCGGGGAAGTTAGGCACCCCGTGCGAGCGCATGCACGCCGCGTACGCCACGGCCTGGCTGCCTGGCGAGGATTCTTCGCCACCGCCCGAGCTCGCCGCTGAGCTGGCCGCCGTCGAGCTCGTCGTGGAGGTATGCGCCCCAAGGCTCGCTACGCCACCGCCCGGCGACGTGCCGCCACAACCCGCAATGAGCACGCCCGCCGCGACCAGCGCCGCCGCCAGGCAGGCCGCTCCTCGCCAACGGACCGTCGTCGTGCCGCGGTCATGGCTGTGTCTGGCGTCGCCTTGCATGTCGTCTCCTTTTGCACCTCGAGGAATCGTGCTCTGGGCTGCTTGTACGACATCGGCGGTTTCGCGAAGGTATCGCCGCCCGCGCGGCGGGTCTTCACGGGACGCTTGGCGAAACCGTGCCGAAACCGCCGGGAAGTAGCCTGGAGTGCACGCCGGCTCGGGAACCGAGTGCCGGCCTTGCAAAGGAGTGAACGTGCGGGTGCTTGTGATCGAGGACGACGATGAGATGGCGCAGGCGATCGCGTTCGGGCTGCGCCAGACGGGCATGGCAGTGGATGTCGCGCTCGACGGGCCGGCCGGTCTGTCGCGAGCGCTCGTCAACGACTACGACGTGGTCGTGCTCGACCGCGACCTGCCGGGCATGCACGGCGATGAGCTCTGCGCCAAGCTCGTGGACAGCGAGTGTCGCAGCCGGGTGCTGATGCTCACCGCCGCGTCGCTGGTTGAGGACTTGGTGGACGGTCTCGGTCTCGGCGCGGACGACTACCTGCCCAAGCCATTCGACTTCCCTGTGCTCGTCGCGCGGATCGGCGCGTTGACGCGCCGCGCCCAGCCCGCGATCCCGCCGGTGCTGCGGCACGAGGACATCGTGCTTGACACGGCCAAGCATCGTGCGTATCGAGCGGGCCGCCAGCTCGAGCTCGCACCGAAGGAGTTCGGCGTACTTGAGCTGCTGCTCGCCGCCCGGGGCCGCAGCGTCTCCGCCGAGGAGCTCCTCGCACGGGTGTGGGACGAGGCCGCGGACCCGTTCACGAACGCGGTCAAGATCACGATCAGCCGCCTGCGCGCAAAGCTCGGTGATCCCCCGCTCATCGAGACGGTCGCCAAGTCGGGCTACCGGATCTGAGGATGACCGTGCGTTCCGACCGACCGACCCCGCTGGCGAGGCGTCTGCACTTGCCGCGGCGCACCATCCGCCTGCGTCTCGCGCTCCTGTACGGCGGTGTGTTTTTCATCTCGGGCGCCGTGCTGCTGGCGTTTACGTACGTTGGCGTTGCCGCTCACACGCAAGGCGCCGCACAGGTCGTCGGAGTGCCCTTCGCCCGACCTGGTACCGCCCAGGGGCCGCCCCCCATCCAGCGCGTGTTCGGTCCTGGGCACGAAGCGCATACCCATGTCACGGTTTCGGTGATCGACCCCAACCAGCGTAATGCGGATCTGCGCGTGCTCGCGGTCGTATCCGTGATTGCGCTCGCGATCATGGCGGCCGTCTCGATGGGGCTCGGATGGCTGATTGCCGGACGGGTGCTGCGTCCGCTGCGGTCGATTACGACCGCCGCCCGTGACATCTCAGCGACGAACCTCCACCAGCGGCTCGCGCTCGACGGCCCCGACGACGAGTTCAAGGAGCTCGGCGACACCTTCGACGGGCTGCTCGCGCGGCTCGACGCATCCTTCCAATCCGAGCGTCGGTTCGTCGCCAACGCCTCCCACGAGCTGCGCACCCCGCTCGCGCGGCTCAAGACCCTGGTGCAGGTCGCACTGGCAGATCCCAACGCCAACTCGGAGTCGCTGCGCGCGGCCCACGAACGAGTGCTCGCCTCCGAGCAGCAGCTGGAGGGATTGATCGAGGCGCTGCTCGACCTGGCGAGCAGCGAGCAGGGCATTCGTCGTCGCGAACCGGTCGACCTGGTGGCAGTCACCGACGAGGTGCTTGCGGGCCGTCGTCCAGAGATCGAGCAGCGCGGCCTGCAGCTGAGCGCCACGCTCGACCCAGCGCGCGCCGCAGGCAGCACGCAGCTACTCGAGCGTCTCGTGGCGAACCTCGTCGAGAACGCGATCCGCCACAACACCGCCGCCGGACGCATCGACGTCACCACCGCCACCATCGCCGACACCGCGGTGCTGTCGGTCGCCAACGACGGCCCGGTGATCCCAGCCGAGGAGCTGGAGCGCCTGCAAGCCCCATTCCAGCGCCTCGGCGCAACCCGCACCAGCCAGGGCGACGGCCACGGCCTCGGCCTCTCGATCGTCCACGCCATCGCCACCGCCCATGAAGCGCAGCTCAGCATCCACACCCGGCCCGAGGGGGGCCTGGTGGTCGAGGTGCGCTTTCCCTCCAGCGCCTAGAGCGAATCCCCCCTGAGCTGGCTACGCATTTCGTATCTTTCTGATACGCTTCGCACAGGTATGCCCGGTAGAGCTTTCACTCCGTTGCTGAAGCACGCTCAGCAACAGTACGGCTATCTGACGCCGGACGACGCACGAGAGCTGGACATCGATCCTACCCAGCTGCGTTTGATGGCGGCGCGCCACACTCTGGAGCACCTAGGCCACGGCCTATATCGGATGCCGATGGTGCCAGCCACACAGCTCGATGCCTACATGGAGGCAACCTTGTGGACTGGGCGGCGCGGCGTACTAAGTCACGCGACCGCCCTAGACCTGCATGAGCTCTGCGACGTGAACCCGAGTGCAATCAACCTCACCGTGCCATCCGGCTTCCGTACCCGCAAGGTGGTTCCAGAGATCTACCGTCTGCACCGTTTCGATCTTGTCCTTGTTGAGGTTGGCTGGCACGAGGGTATCCCCATTGTGACTCCCGAGCGAGCCATTTTGGGCGGCATAGAGCAGGCCCTTGGCTGGCAGCTCATTGATCAGGCTATCGAGACCGCACGCGCCCGTGGGCTTATCACCAAGTCCGTCGCAGAGCGGTTGACTGCTATTCGTCATCTGCCGCGACCAGCCTTCGATGGCTGACGATGTTAAGAAGCTACCTGGTGACATCAGTCACCTCCAACGGCTGATCGGCAGCCATGCCGCTGAGCGAGGCGACAAGCACGGCTGGCCTCCAAGGGTGACCGTGTACGACAGCTGGCGCGTTCCATTCGCCGCTTTGGCGCGCGAGAACCGCTTTACCCCTGGCAACATCGACGAAGCGGCATCGACCCTGGAGGCGCTCGTCGCGGCAATCGGACCCCCGGCGCTATAGGTGATACAGCGCGTCGATGCGAGTCGCGTACTTCTCCAGAATGCGCTTGCGACGGAGCTTGAGCGTCTCGGTCAGCTCCTCCCCGGGGAGCCACGACGTGGTGAGGATCGTGTGGCGCTGGATGCGCTCGCGTGGGTCGCTGACGGCGTTCAAACGGTCCACGGCGTCGGCGACCTGCGCGATCGCGTCGGGGTCTGATGCGAGCTCGACCGGTTCCAGGAGGAGGAGGGCAACCAGGTATGGACGGCCATCGCCGATCAGGCAGGCATGGCCGATCAGTGGGCAGTTGCTCTTGAGCGCCGACTCGATCGGCGCGGGCGCCGTGTTGTGGCCCTGTTCGTCGATCAACATCTCCTTCTTGCGGTCGACGATTCGCAGCCGCCCCCGCTCGTCGAGGATGCCGATGTCGCCGGTGTGAACGAGTCCGTCGGCCGCGAACGTCTCCGCCGTCTCCTGTGGTCGGTTGCGGTAGCCGCGGGCGCGGCTGTCGGTGCGTACGAGCACCTCGCCGTCGTCGTCGAGCAGCACCTCATAGCCCGGAGTCGGGCGCCCGACGGTTCCCAGGTCCGAGATGCCCAGCGCACCCATCGTGGGAACGCCAAGCTCGCTGATTCCGTAGAACTCCGCGAAGGGGATCCCGAGCGCGTGGTAGTGCTCCTGCACGCTCACCGGACATGGCGCCGCGGCGGTCATCGCGCGCTCGAGCCGATCGAGGCCGATCCGCGCACGCAGGACCCCGAGGGTGCGCTCGTCTTCCTCGCTGAGCGCCGGTGGGTCGTCTCCACCGGCGCTCTGCTGTACGCGGGTGCACGCACGGGCGAGCACGTCGCGCTCGCTCTGGTCGAGCGTCGCGTGCAGTGCGCTCTTGAGGGTCTGCCACACACGTGGCGAGCTCCATAGGAACGTGGGGCGTGTGTCGAGCAGCGCCGCCGGCAGTTCGGTTGGTTCAGGGCAGATCGTTCTCGTAGATCCGCGCATCAGGCTGCGCCAGTGACCGACGGCTCGCTCGCCGAGGTGGGCGAACGGGGCGAAGCAGATATCGCAGGATCCGTCGGGCTCGGGGTGGGGGAGATCGAAGCGCTCGAGCGTGCTGATTATCGGCCCGTGCTCCCACTCCACGCCCTTGGGCAGCCCGGTGGTGCCGGAGGTGTAACAGATCGCGAGCAGGTCTCTCGGGCCCACCGCCTGCCACGACTGCTCGAACGAGAAGTCCGCCGGTGTCGGCAGGCCCTCCAGTGCCGGCAGGTCCTCCAGCGCGCCTGTGCCGTCCATGGTTATCACGTGCGGCATCTGGTGTCCGAGGTGCTCCAGTCGATCACGGAGCTCGCGCTCGACGAGCATGACTCGCGGGGTGCTATCCGCCAGGACGTGCTCGATCGTCGCTTCTGGCGAGGCCACGTACAGCGCCACGCCGGCGGCTCCGAGGTGCATCGCCGCCACCTCGCAGATCGCCAGCTCGGGACTGTTGCGTGAGAGGAACGCCACGCGGTCGCCGTGTCGCACACCGAGGCCCGCGAGCGCACCCGCGGCGCGCTCGACGGCCGCGGCGTACTGCGCCCAGGTCAGGCTGACCTGGTCATCGGTGGTGCGCAGCGCGACGCGGTCCGGTGTGCGCGCGGCGCTCGCCTGGAACGCGGCGACGACCGTCTGCGGCGTCTGTGGTTGCAGGGTGGAGGGAGTGCCGGTGGATGGGTGTGTCGCTGTGCTCATGCGCAACATGCTCCCCGGAACGATCGCGGCGCGCATCGATGAGGCTCAATGATCTTTGGTTTGCGCGGGCAGCGGCTCCCTTTCCGCGGGCAGCGGCTGCACTCCCGCGAGCAGCGGCTCCAGCTCGTGGCGGGAGCTGATCTCGAGCTTGCGGAAGATGTTGCGCAGGTGCGCCTCGACGGTGGATCGTGAGATGAACAGCGTGCGGGCGACCTGCGGATTGGACCGTCCGCCGGCGACCAGCTCCGCGACGCGCCGCTCGCTCGCCGTCAAGCTCTCCAGCCCGCTCGTCGCCGGTGAGCGAGGCCGGGCACCGCAGGCTCGCAGCTCGGCGCTCGCGGTCTCGACGAGCGGGTGGGCGCCGCAGCGGTGCGCGAGATCGAGCGCGCGGCGAAGCGGATCGCGCGCCTGCGCCCGTCGTCGCGTTCGCCGCAGGTGCGAGCCCAGCGCCAGCAGACACCGCGCCAGCTCGTACCTGAAGGGGCCGCCCTCCAACAGCGCCACCGCCTCTTGTAGCGGTGCCTCTTCCGCGGTTGCCAGGCCGAGCACGCGCAGGTTGGGAGCGATCGTGCTCGGGGCTCCCCAGCGGCGCGCGATGGCGAGTCCTTCGCGGGCGACCTGCGCCGCCCGGGTGTCCTCGCCGGCCGCGAGGAACGTCGCCGCGGCCACATCGCGCAGGCGAATACCGGCGTGCCCTCGTGCCTGCAGTCTGTCAAGCAGCGCCTCGGCGTCCGCGACCGCCTCGTCGTGGCGGCCCTGCGCACAGCGCAGCTCCATGCGCGCGACATGGAACGTGCCCACGGGCCCGATTGGCCCGGCGGGTCCCCGCTCCTCGAGCGCGGCCTGTGCCTCCTCGACGCGACCGGCCCACACCAAGGGAGTGATCAACGCAGCCAGCAGCGATGGCTGACCCCAGGAGTGCACGAACACCGTGTCGTACGCGAGCCCCTCACGCGCCGTCGCCTCAGCCTCCTGCAGCGCCCCGAGGAACGCCAAGACTCGTGCCCGCGCGTTGAGGTAACCCACGAGCAGCGGCACGTCGCCCCGGCGGCGCTCGTGAGCGATCCGCTCCTCGAGCATCCCCAGCGCGAGCTCCACGCGGTCGGCGTGAAAAACCGCGAGCACCAGTTGGATGCGCGTCAGACTGCCTGGCGTCAGCTCCTCCAGTGCCTGCTCGCGCCAAAGCAGCGGCTCGATCGCGGCGGCGAACGTATCGGCGTCCACCGACGCCGTCCAGTAACGCGCGTAGGCGGCGCCGGCGAGGACCGCGCGCTCGGCCGCGCTCGCACCCGTCAACCCGAGCGCGGCCCGCTCGATCCGCTCGATCCCCCTCCGCGCCAGCGAGTCGCCGGCGAATGCCACCGTCGAGAAGTCCGCTTCCAGGCGCAGCCGGGCCTCACGAACCTCCTCCTCCGGTCCCTCCAAATCCTGGATAGCTGCCTCGAGCACCGCCGCGCCCTCCCGCGAGCGATCGCGTTCGGCCAGCGTCCACGCGCGCTCCCTAGCCAGCGCCTCGCGCTCACCGCGATTCGCGCATGCCTGCGCCTGCGCGAAATACTCGACCGCCTGGGTGCTGTGTCCGAGTCGGCGGTGCGCGCGCCCAAGCCCGGCCACGACCTCACCTCGCATGTCGCCCGCGGGCTCGGTGAGGGCACGCTCGAGCAGTGCCACAGCGGCGTCCGGCGCCCCACGATCCAGAGCCCGCGCGGCGGCGGCACAGAGTCGCTCCACCGCCCACGGATCGCCAGCGGGGTCGGCCCGCAGCAGATGGACCATCGCCTCGTCGGCGCGCACCGGATCGGCATCGAGCAGGACCGCCGCGCGGCGATGTGCGCTCGCCCGCCGCGCCGGGGAGAGATCCGCCTCGACAGCCGTACCCAACAGGGGATGCACGAATCGCAACGGACGCTCCCCCGAGAGAATCCCAGCGGCGTGCAACTCGTCCGCCGCGGCCTCGGCCTGCCGGTTGTCGAGGCCGGCAAGTGCCGCGGCATGCCAGAGGTCACCCGCGCCCAACACGGCAACCGCCCCGGCCAGCTCACGAGCCTCGGCGCTCAAACGAGCGAGACGCCGCACGACACGATCGCTCAGACGCTGCGCGGCGAGTGTTTCCAGACGGGCGGCCGACTCGCGCGTGGGGCTCAAAGCGTCCTCGCGCGCGGCGCGCAGAAGCTCCCTGACGAGCAGCGGGTTGCCGGCCGTCGCCTCGTGGCAGCGCAGGGCGAAGTCGTCATCGGCGTCGCCGAGCTCGCTCACCGCCAGCGCGCTCACCGCCTGCGTACTCAACGCCGCGGGCTCCAGCACACCGTCCCCTGCCGCTGCGCGAAGCTCCGCGAGTGCCTCATCCGACGCCGACTCCTCCCCACTGCGCAAGGCCATCAGCAGGAGCAGTGGCACATCCTCCACGCGTCGCGAGAGATGCGCGAGCCAGCGCAGCGACGCGCCGTCCACCCACTGCAGATCGTCGACGAGCAACAGCAACGGACCCTGCTCCGCCAGCGCCCAGACCAACGATACGAGCGCGTGGCGCACCAAGAACGCACGATCCATGTTGTGAGCGCCGCCGCGCTCGCGCAGAGCAAGTCCAAACACGTCCGCCGCGGGCGCCGCCGGGCCAGAGAACACGCGCTCGCGGCTCGCGCTCGTCAACACGCGCACCGCGGGTTCCAGCAGTTGACGCACCACCCCGTAGCCAAAATCGCGCTCCAGCGTCGCGCCCGAAGCGCGCAAGACGCGCACGCCCGACTGCTCGGCCAGACGGCGTGCCTCCAGCAACAACGCCGTCTTCCCGATCCCCGCCTCGCCGACGATCAGGATCACGCCGCTGGCGCCATCCGCCACAGCGAGACACCCCCGGTGAATCGCCGATTGCTCGGCCTCTCGCTCAAGCAGGTTGTCCATGACCGTTTCGGATGCGATCCTACGCCAGCCGGAGTGGATGGACGATCGGGCACACTGAAATAGGCGCCAGCCTCGCAATAGAGTGTCTACGCACGACCACAGCCAGCCTCTGACCCAAGGAGACCCGATGGCCCCCGACAGAGCGATGCGTCCATGAACCACCTGCTCCGCTCGCACGCGCCGATCAGCGACACCGGCTGGCAGCTGCTTGACGACGAGGCCAGGCAACGGCTCACACCCGCGCTCGCCGCCCGCAAGCTCGTCGACTTCGCCGGCCCGCATGGCTGGTCGCATTCCGCCACCAACCTCGGCCGCACCAGCCTGCTCGCATCCGCGCCAGGCGAGGGTGTCACGGGTCTGCAGCGACGCGTCCTGGCGCTCGTCGAGGCCCGAGCGGACTTCGAGGTCTCCCTGGAGGAGCTTCGCGACGCCGATCGCGGCGCTGCCGATGCCAACCTCGAGGAGCTCGACCGTGCGGCGCACCGCATCGCGGTCGCCGAGAACGTCGCCGTGTTCCACGGCTGGAGCGGTGCGATCATCGGGATCACGCAGGCCTCACCCCATGAGCCGGTCCCGCTCGGCGAGTCCGCCGAGGCATACCCGAGCGCGCTCGCAACGGCCGTGGAGCGGCTCTTGCACAGCGGGATCTCCGGCCCGTACGCGCTCGCGCTGGGCGCAGAGGAGCACCGGCGCGTGATCGGGACCGCAGAGCACGGCGGCTACCCCCTGCTCGAGCACCTGCGGCGGATCCTCGACGGCCCGATCGTATGGGCCCCCGGAGTCAGGGGAGCAGTCCTCCTCAGCCAGCGCGGAGGCGACTTCCTGTTCGACTGCGGTCAGGACCTGTCGATCGGGTACGACTCGCACGACGGCCAGGTGGTACGCCTGTATCTGCAGGTGAGCTTCAGCTTCCAAGCCGCCACGCCGGAGGCCGCCGTCGCCCTGGTCGGGCCGAACCCCTGAATCGAGGAGAGTGTCGAATGACAGTCGCTGCCGCCCCCGGCGGAGGATCGCGGAACCTGATTCTGGCAGCGATGATCTTCGCCGTCGCGATGACCTTCATCGATCAGACGATCGTGTCGATCGCGGCGCCGGAAATCCAGAAGGAGCTCGGGCTGAGCAGCACTGGCGTGCAGTGGGCGATCAACGCCTATCTGCTGTCGCTGGCGGCGCTCTTCGCCTTCGGTGGCCGGCTGGCCGACACGGTCGGCCACCGCAGGATGGTGACGCTCGGCGTGATCGTGTTCGCCAGCGCCTCGGCGCTGTGCGGGCTCACCCCCAAGGGGAGTCTGGCCGAGGCGTGGATCATCACCTTCCGGGTGCTCCAGGGGGCGGGCGGCGCGATCATGTTCCCGGCCGCCCTGGCGATCGTGGTGCAGACGTTTGCCTTGCGCGAACGCGGTAGAGCCCTGGCGCTGTTCTTCGGCATCGCTGGCGCCCTCACCGCGATCGGCCCGATCCTCGGCGGCTATCTCACGCAGTGGACGTGGCGGGCGATCTTCTGGGTCAATATCCCCGTCGCCGTCGTCGCCCTGATCCTGATCGCCATCTCCAGGCCCTCCACCGTGCACCGGGCAGCGCGCATGGACTACCGCGGCCTCGCGCTGATCGCCTCGGGTGTTGGCTTGAGCGTGTTCGGCTTCCAGCAGTCCTCGATTTGGGGGTGGAGCAATCCCGGCACCTGGGCGTGCATCGTCGTGGGCGCGGCGCTCCTGGTCGTGTTCTACTTCGTCGAGCTTCGCACCGCCTCGCCACTGATCGCCGTGCGCATCTTTCGCATCCGTGCCTTCCTGGTGGAGAACATCGTGCTGCTCACCTCCAACCTGGTGTTCATCCCGGTGTTCTTCTTCGCCAGCGAGTACGCCCAGATCTCGCTGGCGAAGTCACCCTCACAGGCCGGCGTCATCCTGCTGTTCTTCTTCCTCGGGTTCGTCCTCGCCGCGCAGATCGGCGGACGGCTGCTCGACCGCGTTGGGGCCAAGCGACCGGTGGTGGTCGGCTGCGCGCTGGGTGCGGTGGGGTTCTGGCTGTGGGCGGGGAAGGTCACGGGGCTCGACTTCGCCGCTCAGCAGTGGTACATCGCCCTCACGGGAGCAGGCATGGGCTTGATGCTCGGGCCGGCCAGCACCGACGCCGTCAGTCGAGCCTCTCGGCTCTCCTATGGCGAGGCGACCGGCATCACCCAGACGGTCCGCAACTACGCCGCCAGCCTCGGGCTCGCGATCCTCGGCACGATCCTGGTCGCACAGATGCGCTCCCGGGTCGCCACCTCGCTGATCGCGCGGGGCATCTCCAGCGGACGGGCGCACGCCGAGGCATCCAGTGTCTCCCAGTCCCGGGGGGGCGGGGGGAGCATCGCGTCGATCCCCCACTTCGTGCGTCTCGACTTCGCCTACGCCACCCGCTCGGTGCTGTATGTGATGGCCGCGATCATGGCTGTGGCGGCGATCGTCGCGCTGACCGGCCTGCGCGCGGGGGCGCAGCAGGAGGCGGACGCGATCGAAACCGAGCCCGAAGCCACGGCACTCGCCTGATCGAGAGCGCTCAGTAATGCAGCTTGCCGACGGCCTGGATGGTCAGCGCGTATGTCTTGCGGTTGATCGCACCCGACAGAGTGCCGGTGCCGTGAGCATGCGCATAACGGCCCGAGCCGCCAGTGACCGTCAGCGAGCCGCCGAAGGTCGCGTACACACCGGTCGAGTGCAGCGCGCCCCCGCCGTGGCCGCTGATCGAGCCGCCGCCGTTGGCGTAGATCGTGAACTTCGCGGTGACGGTCGCCCCGATGTTGAAGCTCACCTTCAGCTTCCCCGGAATCGTCCCCGAGATCGAGCCTTCCTCCATCAGTTCCGAGCCGGAGTTGCGCACTGAGCGCAGGTGCCCTTCGTCCTTCACGTTCAGTACGTGCGCCGCGCTCGCGACCGGGGCAGGCTGCACGGTGCCGAGCATCGCGGCCCGCCGAGCCGTGCCCGCGTGCGGCGACGGGCCCGTCGCCGCAGACTCGGTCGCACCCGCGAGTCCGATACCCACCGCGATCAGCGCGACGCCGAGCGCTCGCGCGGCGCCAGCTCGATCCGGCAGGCCACAACGGCCGAGTGGATGGTTCCCGGGCTCAGAGACTCGCATTTTCAAATGCCCCTCCATCCCCCTTCGCACGGTGGCTGACGGCGGCCCTTTCGCATAATGCACCTTGCCGAAGACTACAAGCTCCGCTCACCCGGATCGCCGATCCAATGCGATCGATCACCCATCCGGTGCCTCGACCCGGAACGCCTCCGCGACCAGCCGCGCGTCCTCCTCGCGGGGCGCGTAGTGCAGGTAGCGCATCGTCGTCTGGATGTCGGCGTGGCCCATCCACTCCTGCACGCGGCGGATGTCCGCCTTGGCGATCATCCGCGTGCCGAACGTGTGACGTAGATCGTGAAAGCGCAACTGCCGCAGGCCGGCGCGCTTGAGCGCCGCCTTGTAGCGGCGGCGCAGCGCCGAGCCGTCGAGGAACTCGCCCGCTTCGCCGGGGAACACGAGGTCGTCCGCGGCCGTGTACAGCTCGCGGTCGGCCAGTCGTGCGAGTGCCCGCCCCACGTCTGGGGCGAGCGGCACCGAGCGCACCTTGCCCGACTTCGGCGTCGTCAGCGCGCCGCCCGCGTAGCTCGCGCGCACGCGCAGCAGCGAGCCCGCAAAGTCCACGTCGCGCCAATGCAGCGCGAGCAACTCTCCCATCCGCAGACCGGTGAGCGCCGCCGTCACGAAGATCGCCCGGTCGCGCTCGCTCGCCGCGGCGCGCGCAAGCGCCCATACCTCCTCCGGGCTGAACACCTCGATGTCGCCACTGCGCGTCTGTGGCGGCTTCTCCACGTCCGCCACCGGGTTGATCGGCAGGCCATACACCCTCGTGGCCCGCTGGAAGATGCCGTGCAGCAACACCAGCGCCTTCCTGCGCGTGCTCGGCTTGCGCTCGAGCGCGGCGATCCACGCTTCGACGTGCGCGCTCGTCAGGTCCTCCACGCGCAGCTCCCCCAGGGCCGGCACGATCCACGCGTTGATGGCCCAGCGGTAGCCCTGCACTGTCGAGGGCTTGCGGGCACGGTCGTGCTCGATATAGCGCAGGTACTCCTCCGCCGCCTGCGCCACCGTCGCCCCCGTGCGCACCACCCCGGGGAGCGCGCTCCGTCGCGTCCGGTTGATCGACGGCTGTCCCCGAGTGGTTGGCGGCACGGCCATCCCCCGAAGCTAGCGCCGGTCTCGAGGCATATGCCACGCAGGGAGCGAACCTGGCGGGATCGGGTCCATGGGCACAAGCCCCCCGACCGGGCAGGCGAACGCTCGCTATGCGGCCGGCTGCAACGCCTGTGCCAGATCGTCTTGGCTGGCGCGGCCTGCGGGCAAGGTGATGGTGACCTGCCCATCGCGATCAAGCAGCCAGCGCACGTTGGTGAGGGTCATGCCGATGACGCGCCCCCCCCCGTCGTACTCGATGTTGTGGCCCTCCGGAGTTGACGACGCACTGGCGGGAGGGCCTTCGTAGCGCCCCACACTAAGGTACAGCACGTCTCCGTGCTCATCGTAATGATGATGCTCGAAGGTGGTGCCGGCGATCGTGACGCTCATGAGATTCGCTGCCGGGGGTCGTCATCCTGGACCAGAACAGTCACGACCCAACCGGGTTCGTCATTGAAGTCTAGGACAACCCGCATCCATCGTCCTGGCTCAAGCGCATTCTGACGATAGAAGCGCTCGCGTCCTGGCCGTGGATCGTCGTCGCGGTAGTCGGGTCGCGCAATCGTCGTAAGGATCGTCTCGACATGGTCGAGCAGCCAGGAACGGCGCCCCCGAGCAAGGTGCAGATGCGATCCGGCATCGAACACAACTCGCCGGCCGTCAGGATCGATAGCGCTTAGCTTAGGTTCTCCACGGTCGCCACGATACGCGCCGGCGGAGACGGCGATGATGGGTCGCTGCAGGCTGGCGAGTGCCGAGCGCTGGCGCTCGCGCCGGCGGTCAGCCTCGGCCTCGACCCGATCCAGGTGCAGCGAGTCGTGCCCGGCGTGCGCCAGACGCAACAGCAGCTCCTTGCGATCCCCGACCTCTGGCCATTGGCGTTGGGCGTCGTCGAGCAACTCGCGCACGGGGCCGGTGTCGGTGATGGAATAGCGGGGGCGGGTTGTGGGCACCCGGGTCGGTGTAGCACCGATCAAGGTAGGTGTCGCACCGGGCTGACCGGGGAAGGGCTGACGTACCATTGTCTCAACCAACCTATGGCAACATGTTGATGACATGCTACCATCAAATAAGCATGTCATCGATGATCCAGATCCGCAACGTTCCCGACGAGCTGCATCGCGAGCTGAAGGTGCGGGCTGCGCGTACGGGAATGACACTCTCCGACTACCTGCTTGCCGAGCTTCGTGCGTTGGCGGTGCGCCCGACGATGCAAGAGTGGCTTTCGCACAGCGAGGCGTGGGAGCCAGTCGAGGTTGGCGAGCCGCCTGCGACTGCGCTCGCAGCCGAGCGCAACCGTAGCGCGGCGTGATCGTCGCAGATGCGAGTGCGATCGCGGAGCTGCTGCTCGCGCGGCCGGCAGCCGCCGAAATCCGCGCGGTCCTGGCGCCGCATCCCGAGCTGCACGTACCCGAGCACTTTCACGTCGAGCTGCTGTCGGTACTGCGTCGTTACTCGATTCGCGGAGAGCTGAGCGAGCACCGGGCCGCTGAGGCACTGACGGCACTGGCCGATCTGCGTGCGGTGAGGTATCCCGTGATCGAGCTTGCGGACGCGGTATGGAGCCTGCGCGCCGCATTGACGGCCTACGACGCCGCTTACCTGGCGCTGGCGCGGCAGCTCGATGTGGGGTTGATCACGCTCGACCAGGGCCTTGCGAAGGCGGCGGCAAAGGAAGGACGCCTAGTGCCGAGGCAGCTATCGTGATCCCCTGATCACGGGCGCCGAGCGACGGCCAAACCACGGTTGCAATCTGGCCCCAGAAAGGGCTGACGTACCATCGCCTCAACCGACCAGTCGAAGATCTGATGACGTCGTGGCGCGGTCCTACGGCGTGGCACGCGTGCGCTGCTCCTCTGGGTCAGACACCCGCGAAGACGAGGCTGAGGAACCGTCGCCGTTACTGCCATTGGGCGATTCCGAAGCGGGCGTGAGAGCCGCCGATCTGCGCGGCTTGGTCAGCGGCGGCGTGTTCGGCGGCTTCATGGGCGGCTGCGAGTACGCGACGTAGGTCGCCGCCTGATTGCGTGTAGAACTCGGTGAGCGCGTCGAGGGCGGGGGTGTCGATGATGTTTGCGAGCTGCGCGTGTGGCTGTGCGAGCTCCGTGCGTCGTGCGAGGATCGTATCGATGGCGTTGCGAGCACGGCCGCTCAGGAGCGGGATCGTGATCAGCTCAAGGACTGGCGCGAGTCGACCGAAGGCGCGGGATCCATTGATGAGGTGTGTTTGTACCGCGACGATTGTTGGCGCGTCCACCTGATCGACGAACGCGCTGAGCGGGCCGGCAAAGAAGGCCTCTGCGCGCTGTCGATCGTCTGCGCCCCCGACAGTTGCCTCGGTATCCTCGAACACGAATACCGGGGTCGTTCCCGCCTCGGCGAGGGTGGGTACGAGGCGTCCGTTGAGCGCTAGCAGATGGTCGCCGCCGAGTCGGTCCCGGGTGAACTCCTCGCGGAGAGATGCCACGTTGACGCTGACTTCCGCGGGGATCACCCCGCCGCCGAGCTTTGCGCTTATCCCTGAGGGCGTCCGAGTAGTCGTCTGCGATGTGGCGCGGGTCTTCTCCAGTTCGTCTTGGGCTGTGGCCTCGAGTACGACCTCATCAAGGGTGATCGAGAGGGCGAGGCGTGCGATCTCGCCTACGCTGCCTGGGTCCTCCACGCCGGTGATCGGGATTCGAAGCGCGAAATGGCTCGACGGCAGCTGACAGCAGACCCAAGCGATGACGCTTGACTTGCCGGCTCCACTCGACCCAATGACGGCGACGCATGAGCCTTCGGTGAGACGAGCGATCGCTCGCTGCTCATAGGCTTCGCTGCAGGCGAGCCGATCCAATGGGACGTGTAGCTCGTGGAGCTCCCACAGTCGGCTACGGGGGCGGAACGCCGCCTTGTTGGCGATGTTGACGACTTGCTCGGCGCTCATCTTCGACCTCGGAGTGCCGGTCGGTAGACCGTCCGTGGGCGACCAGGACGGTCTGATCGCTCAACGGTCGACTCTACGAGATCGGCCTCTAGCAGCTGCTGCAGGAGTGTGCTCACGCGAGCTCGCGTGAGGCCGAGGCGGTCGAGAAGCGCGTCATCCGATGGGCTGGCCTGGCCGAGGTCCAAGAGCTCGGCCATCAACGTGCCCTGCGGACGCCCGATCTGCGCGGCCGCGTCTAGCAGCCGCGCGTGAGCGGATAGTTCGTCGGCTGGGTCGCCTCCGTGGACGAGCGCGTTGTTCGCTGCGCGGATCGCGGTGCGCGGGTTGCCGCGTGCGTCTGCGGAAATCTGTGAGCACAGTTCCGGCGCCAGCTCGTCGGTGCGATTGTGGAGGATTGTCATCAGTCGCTCGATCGGGAGCGGCTTGAGCTCGATGACGATGTCGAAGAACGTGTCGGCTGGGGGCTTGAGCGCAGTGGCACGGTCGTCATTGTCGATTGCGGCCAGCCAGCAGTGGGGGAGCTGCCAGATCGTGTCGCGCATGCGACCGAACACGCCGTAGAGAGCTTGCGCGGCGGCGGTGGCGTCGAGCAGCACGATCGTCGGCTCCACTTCTTCGCCGAGGCCGACCAGCGTGTCGTAGAGCAGCCGTGACACACCGCCAGATGGGGCGGACTGTTCGCCAGCCATCTGCGCCAGGCTCTGGGAAGCCGTGCCCGGCACAGTCTGTGCAAGTCCTGGCCTCCCCTTTAGCGCGTCGCGGACGCGAAAGACCAGCTCGAGTGGCTGAGCGACAGCCGTCGCGTCCACGTAGACGACGCGCTTGCCCTGGTTGCGCAACGTGAGCTGCACTTGGCGCAGTAGCGAGGTCTTACCAGCACCCCGCTCGCCACAGACGAGGGTGTTGTTGCCGCCGTCAAGCGCACGAATCACCGCGTCCCACTCGAGGGGAACGACGTAGTATCTGGCGTCGGCCGGGGTGTCGTAGAGAGGGCGTCCCTGCAGCATCTAACGAATCATACAGTATGTTGTGTTGGCTCCCGGGATCGGTCTGGCGAGCCCTCCCCGTGACAACTCACCGGCGTGAGCGGCATCCGCTACGCCCACAGGACGGCGATGGGCGCTGCGACGATCTTCTCGGCGAGCTTGTAGACGTGTGGTCCGGTGTGTAGGACCACACCGGCGAGGAAGCGCTCGCCGAGACGCTCCGCCAACCATGTGAGGTGCCTGGCGTCCCCGTGTGCGCTTGGTGCGGCGCCGGCCTTGACCTCGATTCCCACGATTTGCTGTCCCGCGAGCTCGGCGAGGAGGTCGATCTCGTGGCGGCCCTCCTCGGTACGCAGGTGATAGAGACGTGGACGGGATTTACAGATGGCAAGCTCAGGACGCAGCTGCGCGGCCACGAATGTGTCGAGCACGCGCCCCAGCAGGTCACCGTCGGAGATCACAGCCTGCTCGTCGAGGCCCAGCGTTGCGGTGATCAGGGCGGCGTCGGTCAGATAGCGCTTCGGCCGGTGCACGAGGCGCTTGAGGCGGTTCGATGACCACGCCGGTATCTGCTCGGCGATTAGCAGCCCCGCCAACAGATCCTCATAGGCACCGGCCGTGACCTTGGTCACCTGTGCCGCCTCATAGATCGTTTTCTGCTCGGCGACGCCCGCCGAGTTCAGCGCATACGCCTCCAGAAAGCGTCGCAAGCGCTGCGTGTCACGACGCCTGGCGGCGCCCTCCTCAAGCTGCTCGACATCGTGCGTGAGCAGATCCTCGACGTAGCTCTCGAGCCACGCCCTTCGCACGTCTCCCGTCAGACTCAAGGCGGCGTCGGGAAAGCCACTGCGCAGTGCAAGCTCCACATAGCCGCGCAGGTCCGGGCACTCCGCGGGAACGGTCAGCTCCTCGCCGTCGGCGACCCTGTCAAAGAACGGCTTGCCCCGCCTGCCGATCTGCTCCCCCACCGTCATCGGGTACATCGCCACACGCACGAGCCGGCCGGTCGCCGGCCAGACCTCGTGCTCCAGCTCGGCACGGACCGAGCCCGTGACAAAGAAGCGGTTGGCGCGGCGGTCGGCTTCGACCGCGCGTCGAACCGCGCCGAGGACGCCCGGCACGTGCTGCCACTCATCGAGTAGTACCGGCTCGGCCAGGCCCCTGAGCGCGACATCGGGGTCGGCCTCGAAGGCGACGGCCTGTGGGCGGCGATCGAGCCTGACCACCGTGCTCGCACGCCGGCTCAGCGTCGTCGTCTTACCCGTCGTGCGCGGGCCGACGACAAGGACCGCCGGCAGCTGAGCGAGCAGCTCGTCCAAAAGCGGATCGACAAGGCGCTGCCGGTACGAGTCTGGCTGTGCGTTAGCCATTACACGCACACTACACTAGCCACTACACGCAGAAGATGGCGGCCTTTTCACGCAACATCTGTCTCCATGTGGTCGGTAGTGGGGCCTTTAAGCTCTGTTCCGACGCAGATGGCGAAACGGGACACCGGATGCTTCTTCCTGGTTTCGAGCCGTGCGTGTCCGAGCTCACCGCGGGCGCCCAAACCGCGGAATCCCAGGATCCTCAAAGTTGGGGGGTTCGGGACATGTTTTGGGACATGCGGCTCGGGACATGTTTTGGGACACGGCGTCTACGCGGCCAAGCTGGCGGCGCCTTCTCGACGCGACTTGGGGGCTCTCTTGGCCTCAGCGAACGCCCGATACGGCACGGGCGAAGATCGGATCGCCGATTGGCATACCGTCATCGCCATACACAAACAGCGCGACGTGCTCGGCAGCTTCGGGCTCAGCATCCACGATGCGATCCAGAGCTGTGCGCGCGGACTGCTCGTCCTCAAAGGACTCGACCAAGTTGCCGGTACTATCGAAGATCGAATAATGCATAGCTCACGCCTCCACACGCAGGATATCGGCAATCGAGCTGAGCAACTGCAAGGGACGGCCCCACAGGGTCCAATGCCCCCGCTGACCCGTATCTGCAATGCAGAAGCCGTTCCCGGGCTTTAGGTCCAACTCGGCGACAAACATCCCGATTGTCGGCCACTTCAGGGCCATCGCCCTTGCCGCCGCCCGCGTCGAGAAGACGGACAGACCCATGTGAACCACCGCCAGGCGCCGCACCTAGCCGCGGGGAGGCGCTCCATGCTCGTAGTGGGATCGCAGAGACTCCAGCACTGCTGGCGCACTGCGGTCCGCTCCTCGTACGATTCGATACATGACCGTGACCTCCCACACAGGCGCAACAAGTAGATCACCGCCAGCCATCAGCGCAGCCTACTGTCTGCGTCGGCGGGAAGTTGCCTGTCACCGATGCATATGTCCCCGAGCCGTCGCTTGAGGTCATCGGCCCTGAAGCCCACGTAATGGCCGAGTTGGTGGTGGGGATCGACCGGCGCGGGCTTGGGCAGGCCGCCAAATATGGGTACCCCCAAGCAGCTACCCGGCCGACTTGGCGCAGAGTGCGTCAGCGAGTCCGCGCAGCGTCTGGACCGTCGTGGCGTGCCGGCCGCTCTCGATGCGAGAGATCGCGGACCTGACAGGCCCAGTTGCCTGGCGGTTGCCTGGCGACCATCCGGTGGCAATACCTGGCCCAGCACAGATCTTCCCCCACGCACACCACCGGCCCGCTGGGCTGACAGGGAGTCCTCGCTGCTGCTGCTGCCCCGACCCGCAGGGGCCCTAGAGCCGACGCGGGGACTCGAACCCCGGACCCCTTCATTACGAGTGAAGTGCTCTACCAGCTGAGCTACGTCGGCGCGGGTTGGATGCTAGCGCGGCTTCTCGATGCTAGCGCGGCCGCGAATCAGCCGGATGGCCTCGGCACCCGATGCCCTCAACTCCCACGCGACCCACCGCAAAAGCGGGCCCTTAGGACGGATCCATTGATCGGCTACAGAGGGGAGCGGTAAGCAGTAAGATTGTATCAATGACACGCATCCGCACCACGGGTCCTGGTCGCCCGGCTAGCTGGCCGGCCCGATCGATGCCGGATGCGATGGACACCAGCGCCGCGATGAGTCATTCGAGCGCGTAGGTCTCTCCGGCGGGCATTCCTTGCCGCCGGATCGGGTCGATGGGCAAAAAGGGAGCGGGAGGGGGGTAGCAAATGACATAGCGGGAGGCAGTCGTTCTACGCGGCTCGGTCGCGCACCTGAGCCATCGGCGCCATGGCCGGCAGATCGTCGGCGCGCCACAGTTCACGACGAAAGGCAACCATGATTTCACGGATTGTCCAACACATCAACGCCGCGACCGTCCTGGCGTTCATCGCCCTGATTTTCGCAACCACGGGCGGCGCTCTGGCGGTCAACGACAACGGTGGCGCAAGCACCAAAGCAGCCTCCGCGACCTCCTTGGCCACGAGCGGCGCCAACGCCCCGGTGGCAAGCAGCAGCAAGGCTAAGAGCAAGGGCAAGGTCGGTCCCCGTGGACCTGCGGGCCCTCGCGGCGCCGCCGGGCCAGCGGGATCCGCTGGTCCGGCCGGGGCCGCCGGTCCGACCGGGGCCACCGGCCCGACCGGGGCCACCGGCCCGACAGGCCCCGCCGGACCAACCGGACCCGAAGGACCCAAAGGTGAACCGGGCCCCCAGGGTGTAGTTCATCCCGGGGAAACCCTTCCCGCAGGGGCGAGCGAGACCGGTGCTTGGTCCTTTGCCGCGGGACAGAAACACCAAGGAGCTGAAGGCCATGCATTTATTCCGCTATCTTTCCCGATCCCGCTGCCAGCGGGAACGCCTGGGAACCCCGCGATCGAAGGGAACCACGTTCACTTTTTCGCAGTAGGTGAAAGTCCGAAATCAGGGGAAGGTTGTGGGAAAGGCACGGCGGAAAATCCAGAAGCCGAACCAGGCAATCTATGTGTATACACCGCCGAAGTAAGCACCCCAGGAGCATTTCCTGAAGTGAAAATCGACGACCCGGGACTTCCAAGCGGCACAGAAGGTGCCGGTACTACCGGCGCAACCTTGAGGTTCTTCGTTTCAGAAGAAGGACTTACCTACTCTGAAGGCACCTGGGCGGTTAGCGCGAACTAGCAGTAGCACATGCCGGCTACGTACTGGCTGAGCCTTTGGGTCCGCCGCAAAATGCGGCGGACCCAAAGTGAGGATCCACGAGCTTCTATAATGCACGGGGCCCAGACAGGTTGCCTGGACCCCGCGCGCCCAATCTCAGATAATCTCCCACTTACGGTAATGGGCTCCAAAGCGTTTCTTCAGTTTCTTTTTTAGCATTTGCCAGTAATATTAATGCCGTACCTGACAATGTCGATTTTTCGGCGAAAGTAACTAGTTCGATTTTTGTTTCTTCGCCAATTTCATTTTTGATTAACCAAACATGTTTAATCGCGGTGGTCGGGAAGTTAAGTAGCCAAGACTTAGCTTCTTTTTTTTCATTTGGTAATTTGACTACTGCCCCGAGTGTCCCGTTGTTCGGGTCTTCGCGTACTTCAGCAGCCAGCTTGCCCGACACCGTAGTTTCTTTCATTAGACATCCCGTTCCTTCGAATGCGAGCGTTAGGAATGGGCCCGATGTGGTAAAGAGCTCCACTAAGAGTGCCGCGGTCGTACCTTTTTCTGACTCCACCAACTCCGCTTTGACAGGTTTTGTCACAATCGGTTCTTTGATTTTACAGCCGGTACCATTGTTTGCTACAGTACATCCCCCGGAGAATTCGAGTACCCCATCGCCCGTGCCGGGGTTGCCTGCGTTTGAGCCTAAGAGCACTCCTTCCTCGAATTTTACGGACGAGCAATGGGCGGTCTGACCAGTTTCGGCCCTAAGTGTGAACCCTTCTTCTGCACCTGTAACATTATATACTTTTGCGGTAACGTAGTGGGTTTTTCCTTCCGCGAGCCTTGTACCTCCGATTGACCAGAATGGCGCTTCTTCGGCTTGCGCTGCCGCCGCGGCGACAGCGCTAAACGCGAACACGCCGAGCAGCGCGATTAGCATGAGTCGTACTCGACTTGACTGCATTTGATCTGCTCCTTTTTGTCGTACTTGGCCCTGGGGCGCCCTTTATTTTTCCCTTAGAGGTGTCCTGGGGCCGGTTTGTCTCTGCTCCCTGCTCTGGCACGCAGAGGGATTGGTTCGGCCTCTGAAGACCCGCTTCGCCGAACCGCGGCGAAGCTGTTCCATTCGAGGCTCCGGGGACTCCGCCCTTGCATCTGGCTGGGCCTGCCAGAGAAAGCTTGTCATGATAATGATGGTTTAGCAGGATCTCCCAAGGAGGTTGACGACACCCTTTGGGTAACGGAGACCCACCCCAGGTGCCAGATGAGCGAATCGTCCTGATCTACAAGGATTTGGCCATCTTACGGTGGCCGGATCAATGGAAAGCGCTTCGGCCGGATGTTTCTGACCATACTTACCGCGACCCATGGACAGAGCCGAGGGCATCCGGGTACCCCGAAACGCCCGGCCTCTCCCTCAGGGTCGGAAGCACAGCTGTCAAGGCCCGGTCGAAAAGCAGGCCGGTTTCGCCGGTCCGGGCCCGATTGGCCAGGCCCGGGAAGCGCTCTGGCCGCGGCGGGTGCCTTCAGCGCCCGGAAGAGGTGTGCCAGCTCAGTCGTAGGACCACTCATGTGATCCAATGCGTCGCACACAGCAAGAGGACGCTGCTGGACCTCGACCTGGTGGCGTTGGCGGCAGCGGTTGGCACTGAACCTCGAGCTGATTCTGGTGGGCGGGGTCGACGATCGTCAGTCCGCCAGCGAACACACGGGCCTGGCAGCGATCTCGCCCGCGTCCAGTACAGCCGCGGTGACCTCTCGCTGAGACGCCCTGACCTCGACACGCCTGCCGGCGAAGACCGGGTCGACCGAGTAGTCGTTGCGGTCCACCCCTGACCAGCGGCTGCTGCGCAACTCGCAGCACCCAGCGGCGATCCGTCTCGACGAATACCTCGCCGAGCCGGCGCTCCTGCGCCAGCCGTTCGGCTGGGACACCCGGACCGTGCGGTCGGTCCGACCGTCGCTTTCTCAGCCCAACGGTCGAGCTGGTCTTGGACGTCCAAGTGATTTGCGAAGGACCGGCGCGGCTCGAAGTTGGACTCCAGGAACCGATGCTGGCGCTCCAGCTGCCCCTTCGCCTATGCATCTTCAGCGTCCGGGACGATCCAGCCAACGCTGAGTCGCCCGCGGAACGCGACGAACGCCTCGGTCGGCCTCCCACCACCAGCGATCGCGGGACTCCCGATCCCCAACCAGCTTCTCCGCTCCCACCCCCTAGCCGCTGCAGGTTGCGGGCCAGGCCCGGCAAGATATGCGGTGCCTCCTTGGAGAAGATCAGCATCCCGGCGAATGCACATACCTCCCGCCCCGAAAACACGCGGGGCCCAGGCGGGCACCCAGACCCCGTGCACTCCAACTTCAGATCACCCTGACCTACGGTAACGGGCTCCAAAGCGTTTCTTCGCTTTCACTTTTAGCATTAGCCAGTAATATTAATGCTGTACCCGACACCGCCGCCCTTTCCGAGAAGCTAACCAGTTCGAGTTTTGTTTCTTCTCCAATTTCGTTTTTGATTAACCACACATGTGTAATCGGAGTAGTCGGGAAGTTAAGCAACCACGACTTAGCTTCCTTTTTTTCATTTGGTAATTTTACTACCGCCCCGAGTGTCCCGTTATTGGGGTCTTCGCGTACTTCAGCAGCCAGCTTGCCCGACACCGTAGTTTCTTTAATTACACATCCCGTTCCTTCGAATGTGAGCTTTGCCAACGGGCCTGACGTAGTGAAGAACTCCATTAAAAGTATTGCGGTTGTACTTTTTTCTGACTCCGCCAACTCCGACTTGACGGAATTTGTCACAATCGGTTCTTTGACTTTACAGCCTGTACCATTGTTTGCTACAGTACATTCTCCGGAGAATTCGATTACCTCATCGTTCGTGCCGGGGTTGCCCACGTTTGAGCCTAAGAGTACGCCTTCCTTGAGTTTCATCGTCGTACAGTGGAAGGTCTGACCGGTTGCGGCTTTAAGCGTGACCCCTTCCGCTTGGCCTGTAACGTTATATATTTTTGTGGTAATATAGTGGGTTTTACCTGCCGCGAGCCTTGTACCTCCGATAGACCAAAATGGCGCTTCTTCGGCCTGCGCAGCCGCCGCGGCGACGGCGCTGAACGCGAACACGCCGAGCAGCGCGACTAGCATGAGTCGTACTCGACTTGATTGCATTTGATATGCTCCTTTTTGTCGTACTTGGCCCTGGGGCGCCCTTCATTTTCCCTTAGAGGCGTCCTGGGGCCGGTTTGTCTCTGCTCCCTGCTCTGGCACGCAGAGATCGATTCGGCCTCGAAAGACCCGCTTCGCCAATCCGCGGCGACGCTGGCCCATTCGAGGCTCCGGGGACCCCGCTCTACCATCCGCCGGGTCTGCCAGAGAAAGCTTGTCATGATGATGATGGTTTAGCACCACACATCTCCCGACACGAGAACACGCGGGGCCCAGGCGGGCACCCAGGCCCCGCGTACTCCAACTTCAGATCAACCCTGACTTACGGTAACGGGCTCCAAAGCGTTTCTTCGGTTTCTTTTTTAGCATTTGCCAGTAATATTAATGCGGTACCCGACAGCGTTGCTTTTTCCGAGAAGCTAACTAGTTCGATTTTTGTTTCTTCCCCAATTTCGTTTTTGATTAACCAAACATGTTTAATCGGGGTGGTCGGGAAGTTAAGCAGCCAGGACTTAGCTTCTTTTTTTTCATTTGGTAATTTGACTACTGCCCCGAGTGTCCCGTTGTTCGGGTCTTCGCGTACTTCACCAGCCACCTTACCCGATACCGCAGTTTCTTTAAGTGTACACGTTCCTTCGAATTGTAGTTTTACGAATGCACCTGCCAGGACGAAGGTCACAACTAAGAGTGCCGAAGTGGTGCTTTTTTCGGACCCCACCAACGCCGATCTGACAGGATTTGTCACAATCGGTTCTTTGACTTTACAGGCTGAACCATTGTTTGTAACAGTACATCCCCCAGACAATTCGATTACCTCTCCGTTCGTGCCGGGGTTTCCTACATTAGAGCCTAAGAGCACTCCTCCGTTGAGTTTTATCGTCGAACAATGAACAACCTGCCCTGTTTCGGCTTTGAGCGTGAACCCTTCTTCTTGACCGGTAACGTTATATGTTTTTGCGGTGATGTTGTGTGTTTGGCCCGCTGCGAGCCTTGTACCTCCGATTGACCAGAATGGCGCTTCTTCGGCCTGCGCGGCCGCCGCGGCGACGGCGCTGAACGCGAACACGCCGAGCAGCGCGATTAGTATGAGTCGTATTCGACTTGATTGCATTTGATATGCTCCTTTTGTCGTACTTGGCCCTGGGGCGCGCTTTATTTCCCTTAGAGGCGTCCTGGGGCCGGTTTGTCTCTGCTCCCTGCTCTGGCACGCAGAGGATTGATTCGGCCTCTGAAGACCCGCTTCGCCGAACCGCGGCGACGCTGGTCCATTCGAGGTTCCGGGGACTCCGCCCTACCATCCGGCCGGGTCTGCCAGAGATAGCTTGTCATGATGATGATGGTTTAGCAGGATCACCCAAGGAGGTCGACGGCACCCTCCGGGCAACGGAGAACCACCGAGGGTGCCAGCTGGGCGAATCTTCCTAATCTACAAGGGTTTACCCGTCTCGCGGTGGCAGGACGAACGGGAAAGCGTGTCAGCCGGAATGTTTCTGACCATCCGCACCGCGACGGTAGGGCGGCGGCCTTCTCGCTCGCACGCACGAAGGTCCACGAACGGCGTCAAGGTCACGACGCGAAACGACAGACGCCCGTCGGTGACGAACTCGGGCTGTCCTACCATCTCTGGCCGGGGGTTGGCGGCCGGACCCGCCTTGGGTGTGGTGGACTCCGCCACCTGGCTTATCTTTGGCCCGGTATGTCCGCTGTTGCCTATTGCTTGAATAATGGTGTGGGGCCCGTCGTTTGGCGGCGGGCCCCACGTGTGTCGGGTTTCTTGGGTTCTACGTCCTGCGTTGCTGCGTTTGCTGCGCTTGCTGCTGGGTTGTTGTTATTCGCTTTCTTTCACGAGTTCGGAGTTGGCTATTTCGATTGTGTTGTTGAGGACGGCGGTGTTTCCTGATGTTGCGGGGAGCCCGAGTTTTGAGTTGATGATTGGGTCGATCAGGAACGAGAAGAATTCTCCGCAGCCGGTTGCTGCTGGTGCTGAGAATGTGCTGTCGACGAGCGTGTTGTTTTTGACTGCGAGGATGCCACCTTCGGCCTTTGATTCGGGTTCACCGAATTTGCCTTTGAGGGAGCCGGATGTTCCGGTTGTGAGGTGCAGCGTGATCGGGTTTGCGTTGGAGCCGATGTAGCATTCGTTGCCGAGCAGCGGGTTTTCCAGCTTGACCTTGATCGGTAGCGTGAGCGCGGTCCCGGTTTCGATCTCGGCGAGCAGCAGGTCCAACGTCACGGAGCTGGCCGGCGCTGCGAGTTCGGTTGTGGCTTCCACCCCGGTGTATTTGTTTTCGAAGAAGAATTCGCATGTGCCGCGCTCGAGTTTTTCCCAGAACCCTTCGCCTTTGATTTCGTTGCACTTCACGAGGCCGGTGATCCCACCGGGGACTTTCTGCGGGGTTTTGGTCAGCGTTTCGCCGTTCAGCGCGGCTACCATCTTTTTCACGCCGCCTCCTACATTGGTGGTGCCACCCTGCAGCGTCTGCGTTTTGACGATCGGTACTTCTTGTGTACCGATCGTGATATGCCCACTTTCGCTGCGCGACACGAGACAACCAGATACTTCTTCATTAGCCACCGGGCACTGCGCGAATACGGCGTATTCGCCTTTCGGGGTTGCCGCCCCGCGGAGGAGACACCGATCGCGGACAGGGTCGCCGCGAGCGCGGCCGATACCAATAGCGTGCTACGAATGCGATTTCGCATTTACTTCCTTCCTTTCGAAATCACTGGTGCCCGTCTGCGCACGGCCGACGGGCCGGTTTATGCTGCTACTTACTGCTACTTACGCTTCCTACCGTTCTTGCTGGTTTTGTTCGTCGGTTTGGTTTTCCGGGTAAGCTTGGTTTTCTTTTTGGGGCAGCCCGTCACGGCGATCTTTGTGTTCTGGTGTCGTTCCGTGCCGTTCTGCGCGACGAAAACGGTAGGCATCACCAGTTTTGACTTGCAGAGACTAGTTTTTTCTTCGGTCGTGAGCGCGGAGTACGGGCCCTCCGGCAGGTTCAGTTCGAACGCGGTGACTGGCTGGTCGGGGACCGTCTTGAATGTGCTGCTCGTGACGTTATGCTTGTTGATGAACGTTGTACCGACCAGGTCGACCGTGACACCATAGCCCTGCAAGACGATGATTAGGCTCGGGAACGCTTCGCCGCCGTAGCTGACGAAATACGCCGGGCCTTCCAGGGGGACGGGCAGCAGCGGTGTGATGGCCTTCGCGTGCCCCACGACCGACGCCGGCGGGCAACCAGCGGGGTCAGCTTCGAACTGTGCGGCGGTGCACGCTTTCTGCAGCGTCTTCAACCGCGACGGGAGCTGTTTGGGTAGGTTCACCGCGACCTCCGCGATATTCGACTGGCTCCCGAACGGGGCTGTGGGGTAGGCCAGCTTCACGTTCAGGCTCGCCCCGTCCGTGCGGCTCGTCTTCGCGGCGCTCGACACCTTGAATTTCGGTGCGAACCCCAACGCCGCACAATCCGTGACCTGGTAGGGCACCGAGACTGGTGCGCTGGCGCCACCGGCGCTGGTGATGCTGCCGGTTATCTGTGTTTTGTTGCAGCTGGTCGGGTTGAACGTGAACCCGGGCCGGTTGATCGTCACGTAGACGTGCTTGATCTGCAACGGGATACCATCGATGATGCGCGGGATCGCGTACCCCTCGCTTTCGGTGTTACTCGTGAACGTAAGCGCGGTCGTATGCCGGTCCAGTTCAAGCCTGCCGCGGACCACGACCGGCCGTCCTTCCTGCAGCACGAACGGGCCAGCCTTCGCCGGGTTCACGATCGACAGGCCGAACGGGGCCCCCTCGTATTTTTCGGTGATGTAGACCTTCCCACCGGCCACGGTATACGGGTCATTCCCGAGGCCGACACTGACGATCGTTTCCCCGATCAAGCTTTCCGCGCCGCACGTCCCCGCGTTCGCCTGCGCTTCGGGACAGAGCTTCACGCCCGCGAGGATCCCCGACACGCCCGCGGGGAAATGCAGCTGCACCGTCTGAATATCCTGCTGGCCATCTTCGCGGCTGATCGTCGTCGTCAACGCGCTGAACGCCGCCGCCTGAATGTTCGTCGAGCCCCCCGTCAGCGACGGCGCGAACCCCAACGGGTCCACACACGACGCCCCCGCTGGACCCGACATGATCTGAAAGCTCGAAGACGGGTTAGCGATTTCAGACGGGCTCGAGGGTTCCGCGGCCGACCACGGCGTGAACGCCGTCGTCGTCGTGTATGTCCCACACAACGCGGGTGTCGCCAACGGCGCCCTATCCGTCCCGAAGAATTCGAGTTTTACTTCGCTGACGGGGAACTGCGGAATATTTTCAAACGTCGCCGTCAACTGGCCCGTCTGCGGGTTCACGGCTACCCGTCCCGCGAGCTTGACCAGCACACCACTCTTCGGTTCTTCAACCACGAGATACATCGCGATCAAACTACCGAACGGGTTTTCCAACGCGCCCACAAAGTTCTGCGGCGCCGCCAAATACATCGAGCCTTCAAGTTCGCCTTCCAACAACGGTGTCTTGACCCTGACAGTGGCCAGCTTCGAAGCGTCCGGGCAATCAGCCGGCGCACCCGATTCGAGATCGATCCCCACTTCGCTACCTTCCCGTTCTCGCTCTTCTTTCGCCGGTTCCCTACCATGAAGCAACGGACACGCCAGCAACCCATCCGCCGCACTCGGACTGACCTGAACGCCTTCCGGCAACGTCACCGTCGTATCCCTTATATCGGCCTCCCCAAGCCCATCCGGGTTCGTCGTAGATTCCTGCGGCACATGCACATCCACGTTCAACCCCGTCGGTGTGCTCCCCGCCACCCCATCCGGCGCGACCGTAAGCGACGGGCTGAAATTAAGCTTTTCGCAACCCGTCAACGGCGGCAACGCCGCCGTCATCGAGACTATGTTTTCACCGGTCACGAAATTCCCCGGCTGATTCCAACCATCAACGCTCAGCTTCGCTTCGCGCGCTCCCCCGCACGACGTCGGGTTCGTCAAGAACGGCTCCACCGGCAAAGCCCCCGGACCTTCCAGTTCCGGGTCCGGACATTCCGACTTTTCTTCATTATGAGGCGACCCGAGTTCTGCCTGTTCGCGGCTACTTTCGGCTTCACCGAGACATTTCCCACGGACCGCGTCATGACTCGGATCCCCCGGCACCCCCCAAACCGTCACCTTCACACTAACGATCACGATCGCCTCGGTAATATTACTAGAGCCCGCCGTGATCCCATAATCACCACCCGTACGAACCGACGCGTCCACAAGCACCGGATAAAACCCCTTCGCGAGAATACCAAGCTCATCCGGGACGCCCCCCGGCGGTTCAACATTATACACCGGGTTAGTAATATATGAGATCTCGTCCACGAGCCTATGCGTCCGCGGACTCACATAACCAGTCGTTTCGCCAAGCCCCGTCGTCGCCTCACCAACCGCCGTATCATTCGGACACGCTTTAGCGAGAAAATCATGATAAGAACACCTCGGCACAGCAGTAGGATTCCCGACAAACCCCGGCGGCAACTGCACCCGAACATCCTTCAACCCCCCATCCACAGGCACAAACACCCCCGACCCCCCCAGCTCCTCCGATTCATTAAACGAAAAGCTCGTCACAAGCGCAAAAGGATGCGAACCAGCCTGCACATCCTGCGACCCATCCCTATTCACAACCCCCACTTCAAAACCCCGCAACCCAAACCCAGCACCCAACGCCGGCACAACACAAACAACCAAAACCACAACAACCAAAACCAAAACGAGAACCACACTACGCCACACACCGCCCGCCACTTGCGACACACAGCTTCTCATAGAGCCCCTCATCGCCGCACCCCACGATCACTACCAGCCCTTCTCGCCTTTTTAGCCTTCTTCGTTCTCTTCCTGGGCTTTACGCATTTCCCGTGAGCGAGCTTCTTCGGCCCCTTACACTTGACCGTGCTCTTTGGCGGTTCGACCACCGCCGAGGACGGAGCCGCGGGATTGCCGGGGCCCGAGAATGTCGCGCTCGCCGGCGCCCCAAACACCGCCGGCTGCAACGAAACCGGCGGTTTACACGAATCCGCATTCACACAAACCACCGGAGACACCCCCACCGGAAAACCACCACCAACCCTCACGTCATACACATCCGGACGAGAATCGGTATCCGCAGACACCAGCTGATCAGCCGTCCAGATGAACACATCATCCCCACTAGGGCTCGCGTCCATAAACCGCGATTCACCCGAGCCCGCCCCGTCAGACACCGGGAACACACACCCACTACTCACTTCACTAAAACTCGGAGATGATGACGTACACGACCCGACCCCCGGCAGCTCCCACTCGTACACATCCAAACGACCATTACTATCAGACGACACAAGCGGATCCGGACTCTGAAAAAACAACCGGCCACCACCATCAGACAAATTACGCGGAAGATAAAAAGGTTCAACCTGCGAAAAACTTTCTTCGTCCGTTTCGTGGCCACCAAGCACAGCCGACCCAACCGGCCGCACACCCAACGGACTCGCTGGACTCGAAGGATCACACGACACACACACAAGCTTCCCCGTCACCGCATCAAACAAATACACCTCCTGACACCTCCCCGTTTCACCACACTCCCCCGGTTCCCCCGCTTCACTATCATACCCCGTCAAACCCAATCCCGACTGAAAAACCAACAACGCCCCATCCCCCGACACCCGCGCCGTATGCCGCCCCGGACCAAAATCCTTATCTTGCTCTTCGTAACCGACCCAGTCAGCTTCATCGCCATTTTCACTTTCGTGTTCCAGCGTAAACTGGTGGAGGTTGCTGCCGGCAAGCGTGGCGATGAACCTCGGCGGTTCCCACCCGCCAGCACCATCATGCTCCACATACAAGCTACACGTACGCCCCCCCACAAGTACTCCTTCACCATAGTCAACCCTGCAATTCCCTTCCTTTGCGCCCCCGGCGAGCACCCCATTAGCAACAAAGTAAACGTACGAGCCATCTTCACTCACGGTCACCAGCCCAAGCACCGCAGCACCGTCAGGATCTTCCACCTTCTCCATTTCCGTCACAACGGAAAGATCGGTCAAGACACCCGTTTCAAGATCGTAATCGTACAGATTCGCCGCGTTATCTTCCGGGCCGGTATCCGCGTCGTTCGTCAACTCCGCCCTACTCGTAAAGAACACCTGCGAACCACTAACGCTCGCATCACGGTAGAACGCCGGCCTAGGACCATTGGGATCAGGAACGCTCCTCTGCGACGCCGACACCTCCACCGTACACGCACCCCCAGACACCCCACAACCATCGACAAGACTAGTCGGATTCTCACGCACATACAACTGCCCAAAGATTTCCCTTTCTTGTCCAGCGGTGAAGAACACCCGCGAGCCATCAGCAGACACCGCACGCCACGGATCCCCAGAAATTGCGGGTTCATCAAAATTGGCGCTCGATCCAGCGTTGTCTTCGGCTTCGAACTTCCCGCCTTTTTCGGATGCTACATCCACCAAACTCAATCTGCCATCTTCCCACTCATACACGTGCCCACGTCCGGGTGACGCACCACAACATAGGCTCGCGCGCTGCTGAAAGACAACCCGACCGAGATCTGTCGAAGCCCCCTCTGGCTGCGGCCCTTCATCAAATGACCCCTCCGCGAAGGGCTTATATTCTTCTTTGGGCGGAATAAATGTCACAGGCTGGTAGGAGCCGTCTTCTGTATCCGCCACATAGATATTGACATACCCCACGGCTTGCCCCCCCACCAAAGGGGTGTATAGGCTCGTCAAGATCCCGCTCGAGAGATCCGGCGTAAACATCGACTGGCCAAACGGAGGATTGTGAAGCGCGGTAGCCCTATAATCGGTATAGGGCGGCGAAACATTCTGAGTCGACCAGCCACCCACGCCACGCCGAGAGACATACCGACCTTCCAGCAACGCCGACTTCGGGGCAGCAAAACCTCCCGGAGAAAAATACGCGACCGCTTCACCGGACACCGACGCACGACTATCAACAAACGACGCCCCATCACCGTTCTTTTCGAGCGGCGAGACCATCTCATACGCACGACAGTCCGGGAGGGCCGACCCGAAAGGCTGTTCCGCACGAAGCTGTTCATTCGAACACGACACTTCTCCCGCCCACGCCTGCCCCGCTACCAGCCCACCCCAACACACCGACAGCATGAACGCCAACGCCGACCCACGCCACACACGAACCCAAACAGACAAATAGCCCAGCAGTCTCGACACTCTCACCCGACTCCTCTCCCAATTCATTTACGGCAACACATCCATCCCCAGTAAAACAATGATACGCGGGGCCCAGGCAGGCGCCCGGGCCCCGCGCACTCCAACTTCAGATCAACCCTGATTTATGGTAACGGGCTCCAAAGCGTTTCTTCTGTTTCTTTTTTAGCGTTCGCCAGTAATATTAACGCCGTGCCTGTCAGCGTTGACTTTTCCGAGAAGCTGGTCAGTTCGATTTTTGTTTCTTCGCCAATTTCATTTTTGATTAACCAAACATGTTTAATCGCGGTGGTCGGGAAGTTAAGTAGCCAAGACTTAGCTTCTTTTTTTTCATTTGGTAATTTGACTACTGCTCCGAGTGTCCCATTGTTCGGGTCTTCGCGTACTTCAGCAGCCACCTTACCCGAAACCGTAGTTTCGGTAACTTTACAGCCCGTTCCTTCGAAATGTAGTGTTACGAAGGGGCCTGTTGTGGTGAAAAACTCCACTAAGAGTGCTGCGGTCGTGCTTTTTTCTGACTCCACCAACTCCGATTTGACAGGATTTGTCACAATCGGTTCTTGGACTTTAGTACACCCGGTGCCGACGTTTTCTATGGTACATCCCCCGGAGAATTCGATTGTCTCATCGTTCGTACCGGGGTTGCCGGCGTTTGAGCCTAAGAGCACTCCTTGGCCGAGTTTTATCGTCGGGCAGTGAACCACCTGGCCTGTTTCGGCTTTGAGCGTGAACCCTTCTGTATTGCCTGTGACGTTATATACTTTTGCGGTGATGTAGTGGGTTTTGCCTTCTGCGAGCCTTGTACCTCCGATACTCCAGAACGGCGCTTCTTCGGCCTGCGCGGCCGCCGCGGCGACAGCGCCGAACGCGAATACACCGAGCAGCGCGACTAGCATGAGTCGTACTCGACTTGACTGCATTTGATACGCTCCTTTTTGTCGTTCCTGGCCCTGGGTCGCCCTTCATTTTCCGTTAGAGGCGTCCTGGGGCCTGTTTGTCTCTGCTCCCTGCTCTGGCACACAGAGGATTGATTCGGCCTCTGAAGACCCGCTCCGCCGAACCACGGCGACGCTGACCCATTCGAGGCTCCGGGGACCCGCCCTGTCATCCGGACGGACCTGCCAGAGAAAGCTTGTGGCCCGGGAGCATCGCAGGGAGCCCCCCACGAGCGCTGCTGGACGAGCAACTTACGACCTTGGGCCATGTGTCAATGCTAGTTTACTTGACGGGACTATGTCAAGGCCTGATGCGAAGGTCGTATACGACCTTGTGGCAGGATTACGACAGATCAGACTCGAAAAGCCCGTTATTTGCGGGAAGATTGCGCCCCGAAGCCTGTGATTTAGATCTCGCTCAATGTTTCCAGCAGCGACTCGCCCGCAGAACGCGCGGCCGATGCCACGGACCTCGACCAGCTCCTCGGCGCTCCGCGGACGCCTACGCAGGATCTCCTCCAGCACCGTGTTCGCCGCCACCGTGAACGCCGGCTTGCCATCCGCGCGACCCAGACGCCACTCCCGCAGCTTCTCGTAGTGCCCCTCGTCGACCGGATTGGGAGCCATCTGCCCGACCCGGACGGCACCCCCCGCGGCGAGCGCCCCCTCGAGCTCCGGGTCGGGGTCGCACACACTGCAGCAGCGGCCATCACGCGCGCCTTCTTGGGAGTCACCGAAGTGCTCGAGAATCTGCCTGCGGCGACACTCGCTGGCGTTAGCGATGAACCGCTCGATCGCATGGTAGGACTCCCACCCGCGGTCCTTCGCGGCCTTGATCGCGGCCCACGCGGCGTGGCCATCCAGCTGGCCGGTGAGCCGCACCCGCAGCACCCCGCGCGCGCCCGGCTGCAGCTCCGCCGCGCCCGCACGCTCAGCGATCGAAAGCAACACCCGCTCGCTGTCGTCCAGCTCCCCCGGCGCAATCTCCACGACCCCCTCCCGCGCACGACCGCTCAAGCGGCTGACGTACGCGCGCACATCCTCCACGCTCGTCTCCCGCTCCGTGTTGAAGCGGATCAGCCGGCCGAGGTCCATCCGCGAAGCCAGCAGCAGCGCCCGCGCGGGCTTCCCGTCGCGCCCACCGCGGCCCGCCTCCTGGTAATAGGCCTCCAGGCTCGTCGGGATCGCCCAGTGCACGACGGTGCGCACATCCGCCTTGTCCACCCCCATCCCGAACGCGTTGGTCGCGACCACGACCTCCGCCTTGCCGGCCATGAACGCCTCCTGCGCCTTGCGGCGCTGTAGTGGGGAGAGGCCGGCGTGGTAGGCGACCGTGGCGATTCCTCTCCCCGCGATCAGCTCCGCCACCTCCTCGGTGTCCTTGCGCGTTCCGCAGTACACGATCGCCGGGCGCGCCTCGGCAGGTTCCAGGACGTGCAGCAGCGCCGCGCGCTTACGCGCCACCGCGCCCTTGCCTTCGACCCTCACCACGTCGAACGCGAGATTCGGCCGGTCAAAGCCCGAGCTCACCGACACCCACTCCCGCAACCCCAACCTCGCCGCGACCTCCCCCGCCACCCGCGGCGTCGCCGTCGCCGTCGCCGCCATCACCGGCGGACGACCCAGCGCCGCGATCGCACCGTGCACCTCACGCTGACCCGCGCGGAACTCCTTCAAGCCGAAACGCTCCAGCAACTCCTCCGGCGCCGGCGGCGGCGCGGTATCCCCCGACTGCGCCGCCCCGACTCTGGCACGTAAAGGATTGTTCGAATACGGGGGGCCCAGGCGGGCACCCAGGCCCCGCGCACTCCAACTTCAGATCAACTCTGACTTATGGTAACGGGCTCCAAAGCGTTTCTTCGGTTTCTTTTTTAGCATTTGCCAGTAATATTAATGCGATACCCGACAGCGCCGATTTTTCCGAGAAACTTACTAGTTCGATTTTTGTTTCTTCCCCGATTTCGTTTTTGATTAACCAAACATGTTTAATCGGGGTCGTCGGGAAGTTAAGCAGCCATGACTTTGCTTCTTTTTTTTCATTTGGTAATTTGACTACCGCTCCTAGTGTCCCGTTGTTCGGGTCTTCGCGTACTTCGCCAGCCACCTTGCCGGACAAGGTAGTGCTTTTAACTGTGCAAGCACTTCCTTCGAATTCTAATGTAGCAAATGGGCCTGATGTGGTGAAAAGCTCAATTAAGAGTGCGGCGGTAGTGCTTTTTTCGGACTCCACCAACTCGGATTTGACGGGTTTTGTCACAATCGGTTCTTTGACTTTACAGGCTATACCATTGTTTGCTACAGTACATTCCCCGGAGAATTCGATTGTCTCATCGTTCGTGCCGGGGTTGCCTGCGTTTGAGCCTAAGAGCACTCCTTCGTTGAGTTTGATCGATTTGCAGTGGACGACCTGCCCTGTTTCGGCCGTGAGCGTGATCCCTTCTGTCTGGCCGGTAACGTTATATGTTTTTGCGGTGATGTAGTGGGTTTTTCCTTCTGCGAGCCTTGTACCTCCGATTGACCAGAATGGCGCTTCTTCGGCTTGCGCTGCCGCGGCGGCGACGGCACTGAGCGCGAATGCGCTGAGCAGCGCGAGTAGTATGAGTCGTACTCGACTTGGTTGCATTTGATATGCTCCTTTTGTCGTACTTTGGCCCTGGGGCGCCCTTCGTTTTCCCTTGGAGGTGTCCTGGGGCCGGTTTGTCTCTGCTCCCTGCTCTGGCACGCAGAGGGATTGGTTCGGCCTCTGAAGAGCCGCTGCGGCGAAGCTGGCCCATTCGAGGCTCCGGGGACTCCGCCCTTGCATCCGGCTGGGCCTGCCAGAGAAAGCTTGTCATGATGATGATGGTTTAGCAGGATCTCCCAAGGAGGTTGGCGACACCCTCGGGGTTACGGAGGCCACCCCGCGGGTACCAGATGAGCGAATCGTCCTGATCTACGCAGATTGGGGCATCTCGTGGTGGCCGGATCAACGGGAAGCGTGTTGGCCGGGATGTTTCTGACCAATCCGCACCACGATGGTCGGGCGGCGGAGATCGTGTGCCATCGTAGCGACGCTTTTGCCGATGCTGGGGTTACCGCTCCGGTCACTGGAAAGGGTGTGGGGCCCGTCGTTGGCGGCGGGCCCCACGTGTGTCGGTTTTCTTGGGTGCTACGTCCTGCAGTGGTTACTGCATTTTGCTGCTGGTTGTTGTTATTCGCTTTCTTTCACGAGTTCGGCGTTGGCTAGTTCGATTGTGTTGTTGAGAACGGCGGCGTTTCCTGATGTTGCGGGGAGCCCGAGTTTTGAGTTGATGATGGGGTCGATCAGGAACGAGAAGAATTCTCCGCAGCCGGTTGCTGCTGGTGCCGAGAATGTGCTGTCGACGAGTGTGTTGTTTTTGACTGCGAGGATGCCACCTTCGGCCTTTGATTCGGGTTCACCGAATTTGCCTTTGAGGGAGCCCGATGTTCCGGTTGTGAGGTGCAGCGTGATCGGGTTTGCGTTGGAGCCGATGTAGCATTCGTTGCCGAGCAGCGGGTTTTCCAGCTTGACCTTGATCGGTAGTGTGAGCGCGGTCCCGGTTTCGATCTCGGCGAGCAGCAAGTCCAACGTCACCGAGCTGGCGGGGGCTGCGAGTTCGGTTGTGGCTTCCACCCCGGTGTATTTGTTTTCGAAGAAGAATTCGCATGTGCCGCGCTCGACTTTTTCCCAGAACCCTTCGCCTTTGATTTCGTTGCACTTCACGAGGCCGGTGATCCCACCGGGGACTTTCTGCGGGGTTTTGGTCAGCGTTTCGCCGTTCAGCGCGCCTACCATCTTTTTCACGCCGCCTCCGACATTGGTGGTGCCACCCTGCAGCGTCTGCGTTTTGACGATCGGTACTTCTTGTGTACCGATCGTGATATGCCCACTTTCAGAACGTGACACAAGACAACCGGATACTTCTTCATTAGCTACTGGGCATTGCGCGAATACGGCGTATTCGCCTTTTGGGGCGGCTGCCGCGGAGGAGACGCCGATCGCGGAGAGGGTCGCTGCGAGCGCGACCGATACCAATAGCGTGCTACGAATGCGATTTCGCATTTACTTCCTTCCTTTCGAAATCACTGGTGCCCGTCCGCGCACGGCCGACGGGCCGATTTGTGCTACTTACTTGCGCTTCTTGCTGCCCTTGCTGGTTTTGTTCGTTGGTTTGGTTTTCCGGGTAAGCTTGGTTTTCTTTTTGGGGCAGCCCGTCACGGCGATCTTTGTGTTCTGGTGTCGTTCCGTGCCGTTCTGCGCGACGAAAACGGTAGGCATCACCAGTTTTGACTTGCAGAGACTAGTTTTTTCTTCGGTTGTGAGCGCGGAGTACGGGCCCTCCGGCAAGTTCAGTTCGAACGCGGTGACCGGCTGGTCGGGGACCGTCTTGAATGTGCTGCTCGTCACGTTATGCTTGTTGATGAACGTGGTACCGACTAGGTCGACCGTGACACCGTAGCCCTGCAGGACGATGATTAGGCTCGGGAACGCTTCGCCGCCGTAGCTGACGAAATACGCCGGGCCTTCCAGGGGGACTGGCAGCAGCGGTGTGATGGCCTTCGCGTGCCCCACGATCGACGCCGGCGGGCAACCAGCAGGGTCGGCTTCGAACTGTGCGGCGGTGCACGCTTTCTGCAGCGTCTTCAACCGCGACGGGAGCTGTTTGGGTAGGTTCACCGCGACCTTCGCGATGTTCGCCTGGCTCCCGAACGGGGCTGTGGGGTAGGCCAGCTTCACGTTCAGGCTCGCCCCGTCCGTGCGGCTCGTCTTCGCGGCGCTCGACACCTTGAATTTCGGTGCGAACCCCAACGCCGCACAGTCGGTGACCTGGTAGGGCACCGAGACTGGTGCGTTGGCGCCAGTGGCGCTGGTGATGCTGCCGGTTATCTGTGTTTTGTTGCAGCTGGTCGGGTTGAACGTGAACCCGGGTCGGTTGATCGTTACGTAGACGTGCTTGATCTGCAACGGGATACCATCGATGATGCTCGGGATCGCGTACCCCTCGCTTTCGGTGTTACTCGTGAACGTAAGCGCGGTCGTATGCCGGTCCAGTTCAAGCTTGCCGCGGACCACGACCGGTCGTCCTTCCTGCAGCACGAAGGGGCCAGCCTTCGCCGGGTTCACGATCGACAGGCCGAACGGGGCACCCTCGTATTTTTCGGTGATGTAGACCTTCCCACCGGCCACGGTATATGGGTCATTCCCGAGGCCGACGCTGACGATCGTTTCCCCGATCAAGCTTTCCGCGCCGCACGTCCCCGCGTTTGCCTGCGCTTCGGGACAGAGCTTCACGCCCGTGAGGATCCCCGACACGCCCGCGGGGAAATGCAGCTGCACCGTCTGAATATCCTGCTGGCCATCTTCGCGGCTGATCGTCGTCGTCAACGCGCTGAACGCCGCCGCCTGAATGTTCGTCGAGCCCCCCGTCAGCGACGGCGCGAACCCCAACGGGTCCACACACGACGCCCCCGCTGGACCCGACATGATCTGAAAGCTCGAAGACGGGTTAGCGATTTCAGACGGGCTCGAGGGTTCCGCGGCCGACCACGGCGTGAACGCTGTCGTCGTCGTGTACGTCCCACACAACGCCGGGGTCGCCAGCGGCGCCCTATCCGTCCCGAAGAATTCGAGTTTTACTTCGCTGACGGGGAACTGCGGAATATTTTCAAACGTTGCCGTCAACTGGCCCGTCTGCGGGTTCACGGCTACCCGTCCCGCGAGCTTGACCAGCACACCACTCTTCGGTTCTTCGACCACGAGATACATCGCGATCAAACTACCGAACGGGTTTTCCAACGCGCCCACGAAGTTCTGCGGCGCCGCCAAATACATCGAGCCTTCCAGTTCGCCTTCCAACAACGGTGTCCTGACCCTCACAGTGGCCAGCTTCGAAGCGTCCGGGCAATCAGCCCGCGCACCCGATTCGAGATCGACCCCCACTTCGCTACCTTCCCGTTCGCGCTCTTCTTTCACCGGTTCCCTACCGTGAAGCAACGGACACGCCTGCAACCCATCCGCCGCACTCGGACTGACCTGAACCCCTTCCGGCAACGTCACCGTCGTATCCCTCATATCGGCCTCCCCCAACCCCACAGGATTCGTCGTCGATTCCTGCGGCACATGCACATCCACGTTCAACCCCGTCGGTGTGCTCCCCGCCACCCCATCCGGCGCGACCGTAAGCGACGGGCTGAAATTAAGCTTTTCGCAACCCGTCAACGGCGGCAACGCCGCCACCATCGAGACTATGTTTTCACCAGTCACGAAATCCCCCGGTTCATTCCAACCATCAACGCTCAGCTCCGCTTCGCGCGCCCCCCCACAAGACGTCGGGTTCGTCAAGAACGGCTCCACCGGCAACGCACCCGGACCTTCCAACTCCGGGTCAGGGCATTCCGACTTTTCTTCATTATGAGGCGACCCGTCTTCTGCCTGTTCGCGGCTACTTTCGGCTTCACCGAGACATTTCCCACGAACCGCATCATGACTCGGATCCCCCGGCACCCCCCAAACAGTCAACTTCACACTAACAATCACGATCGCCTCGGTGATATTACTAGAGCCCGCCGTGATCCCATAATCACCACCCGTACGAACCGACGCATCCACAAGCACCGGATAAAACCCCTTCGCGAGAATACCAAGCTCATCCGGGACGCCCCCCGGCGGTTCAACATTATACACCGGGTTAGTAATATAGTTAATCTCGTCTACGAGCCTATGCGTCCGCGGACTCACATAACCAGTAGTTTCACCAAGCCCCGTCGTCGCCTCACCAACCGCCGTATCATTCGGGCACGCTTTAGCGAGAAAATCATGATAAGAACACCTCGGCACAGCATTAGGGTTCCCGACAAACCCCGGCGGCAGCTGCAACTGAACATCCTTCAACCCCCCATCCACAGGCACGAATACCCCCGACCCCCCCAGCTCTTCCGATTCATCCAAAGAAAAACTCATCGCAAGCGCATAAGGATGAGAGCCAGCCTGCACATCCTGCGACCCATCCCCGTTCACAACCGCCATTTCAAAACCCCGCAACCCAAACCCAGCACCCAACGCCGGCACAACACAAACAACCAAAACCACAACAGCCAAAACCGGAGCGAGAACCACACTACGCCACACACCGCCCGCCACTTGCGACACACAGCTTCTCATAGAGCCCCTCATCGCCGCACCCCACGATCACTACCAGCCCTTCTCGCCTTTTTAGCCTTCTTCGTTCTCTTCCTGGGCTTTACGCATTTCCCGTGAGCGAGCTTCTTCGGTCCCTTACACTTGACCGTGCTCTTTGGCGGTTCGACCACCGCCGAGGACGGAGCCGCGGGATTGCCGGGGCCGGAGAACGTCGCGCTCGCCGGCGCCCCAAACACCCCCGGCTGCAACGAAACCGGCGGTTTACACGAATCCGCATTCGCACAAACCACCGGGGACACAGACACCGGAAAACCACCACCAACCCTCACATCATACACATCCGCACGAGAATCGGTATCCGAAGGCACCAGCTGATCCGCTGTCCAGATGAACACATCATCCCCATCAGGGCTCGCGTCCATAAACCGCGATTCGCCCGAGCCCGCCCCGTCAGACACCGGGAACACACACCCACCACTCTTTCCACTAAAACTCGGGGATGATGACGTACACGACCCCACACCCGGCAACTCCCACTCATACACATCCAAACGACCATTACTATCAGACGACACAAGCGGATCCGGACTCTGAAAAAACAAGCGGCCACCACCATCAGACAAATTCTCCGGAAGATAAAAAGGTTCAACCTGCGTAAAACTCCCATCCTCTACTTCGTGGCCACCAAGCTCGGCCGACCCAACCGGCCGCGCACCCAACGGGTTCCCAGGGCTCGGAGGATCACACGACACACACACAAGCTTCCCCGTCACCGCATCAAACAAATACACCTCCCGGCACCTCCCCGTTTCACCACACTCCCCCACTTCCGCCGCTTCACTATCATAACCCGTCAAACCCAATTCCGACTGAAAAACCAACAAAGTACCATCCCCCGACACCCGCGCCGTATGCCGCCCCGGACCATAATCCTCATAATATTCTTCGTAGCCCACCCAGTCGGCTTCATCACCATTCCCATTTTCCTGCGCAAACTGGTGAAGGTTACTGCCGGCAAGTGTAGCGATGAACCTCGGCGGTTCCCACCCGCCAACACCATCATGCACTACATACAAGCCACACGCACGCCCACCCGCAACTACTCCTTCACCATAGTCAACCCTGCAATTTCCCTCCTTTGCGCCCCCGGCGAGCACCCCATTAGCAACAAAGTAAACATACGAGCCATCTTCACTCGCGGTCACCAGCCCAAGCACCGCAGCACCGTCAGGATCTTCCACCTTCTCCATTTCCGTAACAACCGAAAGATCAGTCAAGACACCCGTTTCAAGATCGTAATCGTACAGATTCGCCGCGTTATCATCCGAACCGGTATCCGCGTCGTCCGTCAACTCCGCCCTACTCGTAAAGAACACCTGCGAACCACTAACGCTCGCATCACGGTAGAACGCCGGCCTAGGACCATTGGGATCAGGAGCACTCCTCTGCGACGCCGACACCTCCACCGTACACGCACCCCCAGACACCCCACAACCATCGACAGCACTAGTCGGATTCTCACGCACATACAACTGCCCAAAGATTTCCCTTTCTTGTCCAGCGGTGAAGAACACCCGCGAGCCATCCGCAGACACCGCACGCCACGGATCCCCAAAAACAGCGGGCTCATCAAAATCAGGGGTCGATCCAACGTTGTCTTGGGCTTCGAACTTCCCGCCTTTTTCGGGCGCAACATCCACCAAGCTCAACCTACCGTCTTCCCACTCATACACATGCCCACGTCCAGGTGACGCGTCACAACACAGGCTCGCGCGCTGCTGAAAGACAACACGACCGAGATCCGTCGAGGCCCCCTCGGGTTGCGGCCCTTCATCAAACGACCCCTCCGCAAATGGCTTATATTCCGCTTCGGGCGGATCAACTGTCACAGGCTGGTAGGAGCCGTCTTCTGTGTCCGCCACATAGATATTGACGTACCCCGCGGCCTGCCCGCCCACCAGGGGGGTGTATAGGCTCGTCAAGATCCCGCTCGAGAGATCCGGCGCAAACAACGACTGGCCAAACGGAGGATTGTGAAGCGCGATCGCCCGATAATCGGTATAAGGCGGCGAAACATTTTGAGTCGACCAGCCACCCACACCACGCCGAGAGACATACCGACCTTCCAAAAGCGCCGACTTCGGGGCAGCAAAACCCCCCGGAGAAAAATACGCTAGCGCTTCACCGGATACCGACGCACGACTGTCAACAAATGATGCCCCACCACTGTTCTTTTCCAGCGGCGAGACCATCTCATACGCACGACAATCCGGGAGAGCCGACCCGAAAGGCTGCTCGGCGCGAAGCTGTTCATTGGAACACGACGCTTCCCCCGCCCACGCCTGCCCCGCTACCAACCCACCCCAACACGCCGACAGCGTGAACGCCAACACCGACCCACGACACATGCACGAACCCCAAACAGACAGGAAACCCAACAGCCTCGACACTCTTACCCAACTCCTCTCCAAATTCATTTGCGGCAACACACCCATCCCCAGTAAAACAACGATACGCGAGGCCCAAGCAGGCGCCTAGGCCCCGCGCATTCCATCTTCAGATCAACTCCAGCTTATGGTAACGGGCTCCAAAGCGTTTCTTCGGTTTCTTTTTTAGCATTTGCCAGTAATATTAATGCTGTGCCCGACAGCGTTGACCTTTCCGAGAAACTAACCAGTTCGATTTTTGTTTCTTCGCCAATTTCATTTTTGATTAACCAGACGTGTGCGATCCGAGTGGTCGGGAAGTTGAGCAGCCAGGATTTCTTTTCGATTTTTTCATTTGGTAATTTGACTACTGCCCCAAGTGTCCCATTGTTCGGGTCTTCCCGTACTTCACCAGCCACCTTACCGGACACCGCAGTGCTTTTTGCTATGCAAGCCGTTCCTTCGAATTCTAGTGTAACGAATGGGCCTGATGTGGTGAAGAACTCCACTAAGAGTGCTGCGGTCGCGCTTTTTTCTGACTCCACCAACTCCGATTTGACAGGGTTCGTCACAATCGGTTCCTTGGGCTTACAGCTGGTCCCATTGTTTAGTACAGAACATCCCCCGGAGAATTCGATTACCTCATCGTTCGTACCAGGGTTACCAATATTCGAGCCTAAGAGCACGCCTTCCTTGAGTTTTATCGTCGAGCAGTGGACGACCTGCCCCGTTTCGGACGTAAGCGTGAACCCTTCTGTATTGCCTGTGACGTTGTATGTTTTTGCGGTGATGTAGTGGGTTTGGCCCGCTGCGAGCCTTGTACCTGCGATAGACCAGAACGGCGCTTCTTCGGCCTGCGCGGCCGCCGCGGCGACAGCACCGAACGCGAATACACCGAGCAGCGCGACTAGCATGAGTCGTACTCGACTTGACTGCATTTGATATGCTCCTTTTTGTCGTTCCTGGCCCTGGGGCGCTCTTCATTTTCCGTTAGAGGCGTCCTGGGGCCTGTTTGTCTCTGCTCCCTGCTCTGGCACGCAGAGGATTGGTTTGGCCTCTGAAGGCCCGCTTCGCCGAACCGCGACGACGCTTGTCCATTCGAGGCCCCGGGGACCCGCCCTTGCATCCGGACGGACCTGCCAGAGAAAGCCTGTGGCCCGGGAGCATCGCAGGGAGCCCCCCACGAGCGCTGCTGGACGAGCAACTTGCGACCCCTGACCATATGTCAATGCTAGTTCATATGGCCGGACCATGTCAAGGCCTGATGCCCGGCCCATATCCGATCTTCTTACTGATCACGACAGATCAGACTCGGAAAGCTCGCTATTTGCGGGAAGATTGCGCCCTGAAGCCTGCGATTTAGATCTCGCTCAGTGTTTCCAGCAGCGACTCGCCGTGCTTTTCGCAGAACGCGGCGCCGATCCCACGGACCTCAACCAGCTCCTCGGCACTCTGCGGGCGCCTGCGCAGGATCTCCTCCAGCACCCTGTTCGCCGCCACCGTGAACGCCGGCTTGCCATCCGCGCGACCAAAACGCCACTCTCTGAGCTTCTCGTAATGCCCCTCGTCGACCGGCACATCTGGCGCGGCGATCGTCACGGAGCCGTTGCGCTCCGCGCGCCCGGTCTCGCCACCGGCGCCCGCCTGCCCGGGCCGCCCAGCGCCGGCGGCCAGTGCCCGTTCGAACTCCGGGTCGGGGTCGCACACGCTGCAACAGCGACGGCCCTCGCGCGCCCTTTCCTGGGCGTCACCGAAGTGCTCGAGGATCTGCCGGCGGCGACACTCGCTAGCGTTGGCGATGAACCGCTCGATCGCACGGTATGACTCCCACCCGCGGTCCTTCGCGGCCTTGATCGCACCATACGCCGCGCCGCCATCCAGCCGGCCGGTGAGCCGCACCCGCAACACCCCGCGCATACCCGGCTGCAGCTCCACGGCGCCCGCGCGCTCGGCGATCGAGAGCAACACCCGCTCGCTGTCGTCCAGCTCCCCGGGCGCGATCTCCACGATCCCCTCCCGCGCGCGACGACTCAGGCGGTTGACATACGCGCGCACATCCTCCACGCTGCTCTGGCGCTCGGTGTTGAAACGGATCAGCCGGCCAAGATCCATCCGCGAAGCCAGCAACAGCGCCCGCGCGGGCTTCCCGTCGCGCCCGCCGCGGCCCGCCTCCTGGTAGTAGGCCTCCAGGCTCGTCGGGATCGCCCAATGCGCCACCGTGCGCACATCCGCCTTGTCCACCCCCATCCCGAACGCGTTGGTCGCCACCACCACCTCCGCCCTGCCAGCCATGAACGCCTCCTGCGCCCTGCGACGCTGCACCGGGGAGAGACCGGCATGGTAGGCAACCGTGGCAATGCCATTGCCCGCGATCAGCTCCGCCACCTCCTCGGTGTCCTTACGCGTCCCGCAATACACGATCGCCGGGCGTGCCTCAGCGCGCTCCAGGGCATGCAGCAGCGCCGCACGCTTGCGCGCCACCGCGCCCTTGCCTTCGACTCTCACCACGTCGAACGCAAGGTTGGGGCGATCGAAGCCCGAGCTCACCGACACCCACTCCCGCAGCCCCAGCCTCGACGCGATCTCCGCCGCCACCCGCGGCGTCGCCGTCGCCGTCGCCGCCATCACCGCCGGGCGACCCAGCGCCGCGATCGCGCCATGCAGGCGCAGGTAGTCAGGGCGGAAATCGTGACCCCACTCCGCCACGCAGTGCGCCTCGTCGACCACGAACAGCCCCACCTTGCGTGTCCCCAGCACCTCCCTGAACGCGCGCGAAGCGAAGCGCTCCGGGGCCGCCAGCACCAGCTGCGCCCAACCCGACTCGATATCCAGCAGCGCCCGCGCGTTGTGGCCCTCCTCCATCCCCGACGCCAGCATCACCGCCTTCACGCCCGTCTCCTCCAACCGCTTCCACTGGTCGTTCATCAACGCGATCAACGGGCTCACCACCACCACCAAGCCCCTCCCCGCCAGCGCCGGCAGCTGATAACACAACGACTTCCCCGCCCCCGTCGGCATCACCACCAGGCAGTCCCGTCCCTCGAGCGCCGCCGCCACCGCCTCGCGCTGACCCGCGCGGAACGACCGCAGGCCAAAGCGCCTCAGCAGCTCCTCCGGGGCCGGCAGCGGGACGGTGTCCCGAGACTGCGCGTCCACCAGCTCCCTGAGCTGAGCCGCCACGCCGCCCAGCATTGCGCGCTGCTCCATGTCGAGCGCCCCCCACAGCTCCCGCGCCTGGCTCAACACGCCACGCGCACGAGCGCACGCCAGCGCATCGCCCGGGCGACCCTCAAGCCCCCGGCGCGCGACCTCGATCGCCTCCAAAACCTCCTTCATCCCCCGACCGTACCGCCCGCTCCGGCCGGTACGCCCATTTCGGCGTGGGCCCGGGTCGATCACCCGGGCCCGTGCTCAGCTTCACGTTCGGTCCTACCCAGCGACCAACCACCCCACCGCCTTGGTAAGCTCGGCCAGGTAGAAACCGTGGCCATATGGCAATGATAGTTCATTAGATAGGACTATGTCAAGGTGTGGTGCAAAGGTCGTATTCGACCTTCCGGGCCCGGCGGCTGGGCCCGCCTTGTGGCTATGGTGGGCCCAGCCGCCTGGCTTATCTTTGGCCGGTATGTCCGCTGTGCTTATTCGCTTTCGCGTACGAATTCGGCGTTGGCTATTTCCAGTGTGGCGTTGAGGACCGCGGTGTTTGTTCCTGATGCTGCGGGGAGCCCGAGTTTTGAGTTGATTATCGGGTCCAGTAGGAATGAGAGGAGCCCGCCGCAGCCGGTGACTTCTGGGGCTGAGAATGTGTTGTCGACGAGTGTGCTGTTGGTGTCTACGAGGATCTCGCCTTCGGCCTTGGTGGTGATTTCTCCGAGTTTGCCTTTGGCGGAGCCGGACGTTCCGGTTGTGAGGTGGAGGGTCATCGGGTTCGAGTTGGAGGCGATGTAGCATTCGTTGCCGAGCAGCGGGTTTTCGAGTTTGACCTTGATCGGGAGCGTCAACGCGGTTCCGCTTTCGTTCAGCGCGTTAGCCAAGTCTAGCTTCACCGAGCTGGCCGGTGCGGCGAGTTCGGTTGTGGCGTTCACCCCCGTGACACCATTTTCGAATACCAGTTCGCAGGAAGCCCGCTCGAGTTTTTCGACGAGGCCGCCACCGGTGATTTCATTACACTTTATGAGTTCAGCGAGTCCACCGGGAACTTTTTGTGGTGTTTTCGTCAGTGTTTCCCCGTTAACGGCGGCTACCATTTCTTTGACGCCGCCCCCGACGTTGATAAGACCTCCCTGCAAGGTCTGTGTGTTGACGAGCGGTACTTCCTTTTTCCCGATCGTGACGTGCCCGCTTTCGGTGCGCGACACCAGACAACCGGTCACTTCCATATTACTCAAGGGACACTGTTCGAAAACGGCGAATTCGCCTTTGGGGGTCGCCATCGCTGACGTGGCGCCGGCCGCCGAAAGCGACACAGCAAGCGCTGTTGCAGCCAACAACAAGCGATAAGTACGCGGTCGTAGCATTTACTCGTTCCTTTCGAAACATAGACCTGCCGGTCATTTGGCAGGTTCATTGTTGATGAAGGATGTGGGGCCCGCCATTTGGCGGCGGGCCCCACGTGTGTCAGGTTTCTTGGGTCTTGTGTTGTTTACTGCGTTGCTGCTGGGTTGTTGGTTATTCGCTTTCTTTCACGAGTTCGGAGTTGGCTATTTCGATTGTGTTGTTGAGGACCGCGGCGTTTCCTGATGTTGCGGGGAGCCCGAGTTTTGAGTTGATGATCGGGTCGATCAGGAACGAGAAGAATTCTCCGCAGCCGGTTGCTGCTGGTGCCGAGAATGTGCTGTCGACGAGTGTGTTGTTTTTGACTGCGAGGATGCCACCTTCGGCCTTTGATTCGGGTTCACCGAATTTGCCTTTGAGGGAGCCCGATGTTCCGGTTGTGAGGTGCAGCGTGATCGGGTTTGCGTTGGAGCCGATGTAGCATTCGTTGCCGAGCAGCGGGTTTTCCAGCTTGACCTTGATCGGTAGTGTGAGCGCGGTCCCGGTTTCGATCTCGGCGAGCAGCAAGTCCAACGTCACCGAGCTGGCGGGGGCTGCGAGTTCGGTTGTGGCTTCCACCCCGGTGTATTTGTTTTCGAAGAAGAATTCGCATGTGCCGCGCTCGACTTTTTCCCAGAACCCTTCGCCTTTGATTTCGTTGCACTTCACGAGGCCGGTGATCCCACCGGGGACTTTCTGCGGGGTTTTGGTCAGCGTTTCGCCGTTCAGCGCGCCTACCATCTTTTTCACGCCGCCTCCGACATTGGTGGTGCCACCCTGCAGCGTCTGCGTTTTGACGATCGGTACTTCTTGTGTACCGATCGTGATATGCCCACTTTCAGAACGTGACACAAGACAACCGGATACTTCTTCATTAGCTACTGGGCATTGCGCGAATACGGCGTATTCGCCTTTTGGGGCGGCTGCCGCGGAGGAGACGCCGATCGCGGAGAGGGTCGCTGCGAGCGCGACCGATACCAATAGCGTGCTACGAATGCGATTTCGCATTTACTTCCTTCCTTTCGAAATCACTGGTGCCCGTCCGCGCACGGCCGACGGGCCGATTTGTGCTACTTACTTGCGCTTCTTGCTGCCCTTGCTGGTTTTGTTCGTTGGTTTGGTTTTCCGGGTAAGCTTGGTTTTCTTTTTGGGGCAGCCCGTCACGGCGATCTTTGTGTTCTGGTGTCGTTCCGTGCCGTTCTGCGCGACGAAAACGGTAGGCATCACCAGTTTTGACTTGCAGAGACTAGTTTTTTCTTCGGTTGTGAGCGCGGAGTACGGGCCCTCCGGCAAGTTCAGTTCGAACGCGGTGACCGGCTGGTCGGGGACCGTCTTGAATGTGCTGCTCGTCACGTTATGCTTGTTGATGAACGTGGTACCGACTAGGTCGACCGTGACACCGTAGCCCTGCAGGACGATGATTAGGCTCGGGAACGCTTCGCCGCCGTAGCTGACGAAATACGCCGGGCCTTCCAGGGGGACTGGCAGCAGCGGTGTGATGGCCTTCGCGTGCCCCACGATCGACGCCGGCGGGCAACCAGCAGGGTCGGCTTCGAACTGTGCGGCGGTGCACGCTTTCTGCAGCGTCTTCAACCGCGACGGGAGCTGTTTGGGTAGGTTCACCGCGACCTTCGCGATGTTCGCCTGGCTCCCGAACGGGGCTGTGGGGTAGGCCAGCTTCACGTTCAGGCTCGCCCCGTCCGTGCGGCTCGTCTTCGCGGCGCTCGACACCTTGAATTTCGGTGCGAACCCCAACGCCGCACAGTCGGTGACCTGGTAGGGCACCGAGACTGGTGCGTTGGCGCCAGTGGCGCTGGTGATGCTGCCGGTTATCTGTGTTTTGTTGCAGCTGGTCGGGTTGAACGTGAACCCGGGTCGGTTGATCGTTACGTAGACGTGCTTGATCTGCAACGGGATACCATCGATGATGCTCGGGATCGCGTACCCCTCGCTTTCGGTGTTACTCGTGAACGTAAGCGCGGTCGTATGCCGGTCCAGTTCAAGCTTGCCGCGGACCACGACCGGTCGTCCTTCCTGCAGCACGAAGGGGCCAGCCTTCGCCGGGTTCACGATCGACAGGCCGAACGGGGCACCCTCGTATTTTTCGGTGATGTAGACCTTCCCACCGGCCACGGTATATGGGTCATTCCCGAGGCCGACGCTGACGATCGTTTCCCCGATCAAGCTTTCCGCGCCGCACGTCCCCGCGTTTGCCTGCGCTTCGGGACAGAGCTTCACGCCCGTGAGGATCCCCGACACGCCCGCGGGGAAATGCAGCTGCACCGTCTGAATATCCTGCTGGCCATCTTCGCGGCTGATCGTCGTCGTCAACGCGCTGAACGCCGCCGCCTGAATGTTCGTCGAGCCCCCCGTCAGCGACGGCGCGAACCCCAACGGGTCCACACACGACGCCCCCGCTGGACCCGACATGATCTGAAAGCTCGAAGACGGGTTAGCGATTTCAGACGGGCTCGAGGGTTCCGCGGCCGACCACGGCGTGAACGCTGTCGTCGTCGTGTACGTCCCACACAACGCCGGGGTCGCCAGCGGCGCCCTATCCGTCCCGAAGAATTCGAGTTTTACTTCGCTGACGGGGAACTGCGGAATATTTTCAAACGTTGCCGTCAACTGGCCCGTCTGCGGGTTCACGGCTACCCGTCCCGCGAGCTTGACCAGCACACCACTCTTCGGTTCTTCGACCACGAGATACATCGCGATCAAACTACCGAACGGGTTTTCCAACGCGCCCACGAAGTTCTGCGGCGCCGCCAAATACATCGAGCCTTCCAGTTCGCCTTCCAACAACGGTGTCCTGACCCTCACAGTGGCCAGCTTCGAAGCGTCCGGGCAATCAGCCCGCGCACCCGATTCGAGATCGACCCCCACTTCGCTACCTTCCCGTTCGCGCTCTTCTTTCACCGGTTCCCTACCGTGAAGCAACGGACACGCCTGCAACCCATCCGCCGCACTCGGACTGACCTGAACCCCTTCCGGCAACGTCACCGTCGTATCCCTCATATCGGCCTCCCCCAACCCCACAGGATTCGTCGTCGATTCCTGCGGCACATGCACATCCACGTTCAACCCCGTCGGTGTGCTCCCCGCCACCCCATCCGGCGCGACCGTAAGCGACGGGCTGAAATTAAGCTTTTCGCAACCCGTCAACGGCGGCAACGCCGCCACCATCGAGACTATGTTTTCACCAGTCACGAAATCCCCCGGTTCATTCCAACCATCAACGCTCAGCTCCGCTTCGCGCGCCCCCCCACAAGACGTCGGGTTCGTCAAGAACGGCTCCACCGGCAACGCACCCGGACCTTCCAACTCCGGGTCAGGGCATTCCGACTTTTCTTCATTATGAGGCGACCCGTCTTCTGCCTGTTCGCGGCTACTTTCGGCTTCACCGAGACATTTCCCACGAACCGCATCATGACTCGGATCCCCCGGCACCCCCCAAACAGTCAACTTCACACTAACAATCACGATCGCCTCGGTGATATTACTAGAGCCCGCCGTGATCCCATAATCACCACCCGTACGAACCGACGCATCCACAAGCACCGGATAAAACCCCTTCGCGAGAATACCAAGCTCATCCGGGACGCCCCCCGGCGGTTCAACATTATACACCGGGTTAGTAATATAGTTAATCTCGTCTACGAGCCTATGCGTCCGCGGACTCACATAACCAGTAGTTTCACCAAGCCCCGTCGTCGCCTCACCAACCGCCGTATCATTCGGGCACGCTTTAGCGAGAAAATCATGATAAGAACACCTCGGCACAGCATTAGGGTTCCCGACAAACCCCGGCGGCAGCTGCAACTGAACATCCTTCAACCCCCCATCCACAGGCACGAATACCCCCGACCCCCCCAGCTCTTCCGATTCATCCAAAGAAAAACTCATCGCAAGCGCATAAGGATGAGAGCCAGCCTGCACATCCTGCGACCCATCCCCGTTCACAACCGCCATTTCAAAACCCCGCAACCCAAACCCAGCACCCAACGCCGGCACAACACAAACAACCAAAACCACAACAGCCAAAACCGGAGCGAGAACCACACTACGCCACACACCGCCCGCCACTTGCGACACACAGCTTCTCATAGAGCCCCTCATCGCCGCACCCCACGATCACTACCAGCCCTTCTCGCCTTTTTAGCCTTCTTCGTTCTCTTCCTGGGCTTTACGCATTTCCCGTGAGCGAGCTTCTTCGGTCCCTTACACTTGACCGTGCTCTTTGGCGGTTCGACCACCGCCGAGGACGGAGCCGCGGGATTGCCGGGGCCGGAGAACGTCGCGCTCGCCGGCGCCCCAAACACCCCCGGCTGCAACGAAACCGGCGGTTTACACGAATCCGCATTCACACAAACCACCGGAGACACAGACACCGGAAAACCACCACCAACCCTCACATCATACACATCCGCACGAGAATCGGTATCCGAAGGCACCAGCTGATCCGCTGTCCAGATGAACACATCATCCCCATCAGGGCTCGCGTCCATAAACCGCGATTCGCCCGAGCCCGCCCCGTCAGACACCGGGAACACACACCCACCACTCTTTCCACTAAAACTCGGGGATGATGACGTACACGACCCCACACCCGGCAACTCCCACTCATACACATCCAAACGACCATTACTATCAGACGACACAAGCGGATCCGGACTCTGAAAAAACAAGCGGCCACCACCATCAGACAAATTCTCCGGAAGATAAAAAGGTTCAACCTGCGTAAGACTCCCGGCCTCCGTTTCGTGGCCACCAAGCTCGGCCGACCCAACCGGCCGCGCACCCAACGGGCTTGTGGGACCCGGAGGGTCACACGACACACACACAAGCTTCCCCGTCACCGCATCAAACAAATACACCTCCTGGCACCTCCCCGTCTCACCACACTCCCCCACTTCCGCCGCTTCACTATCATACCCCGTCAAACCCAATTCCGACTGAAAAACCAACAAGGTCCCATCCCCAGACACCCGCGCCGTATGCCGCCCCGGACCAAAGTCCTGATCTTCTTCTTCGTAGCCCACCCAGTCAGCTTCATCGCCATTCCTATTTTCCCGTTCAAGCGTAAACTGGTGGAGGTTGCTGCCCGCGAGCGTAGCGATGAACCTCGGCTGTTCCCACCCCCCAGCACCATCATGCTCCACATACAAGCTACACGCACGCCCACCCGCAACTACTCCTTCACCATAGTCAACCCTGCAATTCCCTTCCTTTGCGCCCCCGGCGAGCACCCCATTAGCAACAAAGTAAACATACGAGCCATCTTCACTCGCGGTCACCAGCCCAAGCACCGCAGCGCCGTCAGGATCTTCCATCTTCTCCATTCCCGTCACAGCCGACAGATCGGTCAAGACACCCGTTTCAAGATCGTAATCGTACAGATTCGCTGCGTTATCGTCTGCACCAGTGTCCGCGTCGTTCGTCAACTCCGCCCTGCTGGTAAAGAACACCTGCGAACCACTAACGCTCGCATCACGGTAGAACGCCGAGCGCGGACCATTAGGATCGGGAACACTCCTCTGCGACGCCGACACCTCCACCGTACACGCACCCCCAGACACCCCACAACCATCGACAATACTAGTCGGATTCTCACGCACATACAGCTGCCCAAAGATATTCGTCGCTCCTTTACTCGTTGCTCCCGCTGCGCCCGTGAAGAACACCCGCGAACCATCCCCAGACACCGCACGCCACGGGTCTCCATTAATTGCGGGTTCATTAAAATTGGCAGTCGACCCAACATCGTCTTCGGCTTCGAACTTTCCGCCTTTTTCGGGCGGCACATCCACCAAGCTCAACCGGCCGTCTTCCCACTCGTACACATGCCCACGTCCAGGTGAAGCACCACAACATAGGCTCGCTTGCTGCTGAAAGACAACCCGACCGAGATCTGTCGAAGCCCCCTCCGGCTGTGGCCCTTGATCAAACGACCCCTCCGCGAAGGGCTTATATTCTGCTTCGGGCGGATCAGCGGTCACAGGCTGGTAGGAGCCGTCTTCTGTGTCCGCCACATAGATATTGACATACCCCACGGCCTGCCCCCCAACCAGAGGTGTGTATAGGCTCGTCAAAATCCCGCTCGAGAGATCCGGCGCAAACAACGACTGGCCAAACGGAGGATTATGACCAGCGACAGCCCGATAATCGGTATACGGCGGCGAAACATTCCGAGTCGACCAGCCACCCACACCACGCCTAGAGACATACCGACCTTCCAAAAGCCTCGACTTCGGACCAGCAAAACCCCCCGGAGAAAAATACGCGACCGCTTCACCGGACACCGACGCACGACTATCAACATACGACGCTCCACCACTGTTCTTTTCGAGCGGCGAGACCACCTCATACGCACGACAATCCGGGAGAGCCGACCCGAAAGGCTGCTCGGCACGAAGCTGTTCGTTCGAACACGACACTTCCCCCGCCCACGCCTGCCCCGCCACCAACCCACCCCAACACACCAACAGCACGAACGCCAACACCGACCCACGCCACACACGCCACACACGAACCCAAACAGACAAATAGCCCAACAGCCTCGACACTCTCACCCAACTCCTCTCCAAATTCATTTGCGGCAACACACCATCCCCGGTAAAACGATGATACGCGGGGCCCAAGCGTGCGCCCAGGCCCCGCGCATTCTATCTTCAGATCAACCCTGACTTATGGTAACGGGCTCCAAAGCGTTTCTTCGGTTTCTTTTTTAGCGTTCGCCAGTAATATTAATGCCGTGCCTGTCAGCGTTGATTTTTCCGAGAAGCTGACGAGTTCGATTTTTGTTTCTTCCCCCACTTCACTTTTGATTAACCAAACATGTTTAATCGGAGTGGTTGGGAAGTTAAGCAACCAGGATTTGGCTTCTTTTTTTTCATTTGGTAATTTGACTACCGCCCCGAGTGTCCCATTGTTCGGGTCTTCGCGTACTTCTGCCGCCACCTTACCCGATACTGCGGTTTCTTTAAGTATACATCCCGTTCCTTTGAATTTGAGTGTTACGAACGGGCCTGATGTGGTGAAGAACTCTACTAAAAGTGCCGCGGTCGTGCTTTTTTCTGACTCCACCAGCTCCGATTTAACAGAATTTGTCACAATCGGTTCTTCGACTTCACATGGGGTACCATTATTTATTACAGTACATCCCCCGGAGAATTCGATTACCTCATCGTTCGTGCCGGGGTTACCTGCGTTTGAGCCTAAGAGCACTCCTTCCTTGAGTTTTATCGTCGAGCAGTGGACGGTCTGCCCTGTTTCGGCCTTGAGCGTGAACCCTTCTGTCTGGCCTGTAACGTTGTATGTTTTTGCGGTGATGTAGTGGGTTTGGCCCGCTGCGAGCCTTGCACCTCCTACCGACCAGAACGGCGCTTCTTCGGCCTGCGCTGCCACTGCGGCGACAGCACTGAACGCGAACACGCCGAGCAGCGCGACTAGCATGAGTCGTACTCGACTTGACTGCATTTGATACGCTCCTTTTTGTCGTTCCTGGCCCTGGGGCGCCCTTCATTTTCCGTTAGAGGCGTCCTGGGGCCTGTTTGTCTCTGCTCCCTGCTCTGGCACACAGAGGATTGATTCGGCCTCTGAAGACCCGCTCCGCCAAACCGCGGCGACGCTGACCCATTCGAGGCTCCGGGGACCCGCCCTTGCATCCGGACGGACCTGCCAGAGAAAGCTTGTAATGACCGTGATGTAGCACCCTCCCCCGAGAAAGGTTGTAATGACCGTGATGGTTTAGCACGATCCCCCGAGGAGATTGACGACACTCTCCCGAATGACGGAAGGCCACCGAGGTCCCCAGCTGGGCGAAAACCCGTGATTTGCGGGAGTTTTAGTGTCCTGCGGCAGCCAGATGCGCGGACCGGCGTGTCGGCCGGATATGTTTCTGACGGCCCGCACCACAACCCACGGGCAGCGCCGACGTCCGGGCACTCCCAACCCCCGGCCTCCACCTCGCGGTCCGAAGCAGAGCGATGCGCGTCCCATGGGAGAGGCAGGACGAGCACCTGGCAACCTTGGGCCATGTGTCAATGCTAGTTTATTTGGCAGGACTATGTCAAGGCCTGATGCGGAAGTCGGATCCGACCTTGTAGCAGGATTACGACAGATCAGACTTGGAAAGCCTGCTATTTGCAGGAAGATCATGCCCTGAGGCCCGTGGGATCCCGATCTCGCTCAGCGTCCCCAGCAGCGACTCGCCGTGCTTCTCGCAGAACGCGCGGCCGCTGCCGCGGACCCTGGCTCAACACGCCACGCGCCGGGGCGTACGCCAACGCGTCGCCCGGGTGCTCCCCGAGATCGTGTTGTGCCACCTCGATCGCCTCCAGGATCTCGTTCATCCCCGACCGTATCGCCCGCTCCGGCCAACAATCCCCGACAACCCCAACGTCTCCAGGAAAGCAAGAGCACGCGGAGGCCCAAGACCAGGGCACTGGGCCCCGCGTAACTCCTAACTTCAGATCAATCTTGCACCTATGGTAATGGACTCCATTCTTTCTGATCTACTTCCGTTTCGAGTTCGCCGCTGGCGTTCTTTACCGCTAGTAAGATTAACGCCGTACCCGACAGGGTTGAGGTTTCCGAGAAACTAATCAGTTCAATTTTTGTTTCTTCTCCTATAAGGCCTTTGATTAACCAAACATGGTTGATCCGCGTAGTCGGGAAGTTGAGCAGCCACGACTTGGCTTGTTTGTTGCTATTTGGTAATTTTACTTATTTGTTTCTGACATCGCGCCAGCTCTGAGGCCGGTCAGATACCGAAGCCCGCTCCTTCAAAGCCCCCGCCGAACGGCCGAGTCTCTCATCCCTTGCGCTGACGCCACACCACGCGCGTGCCGTCCCCTGGCACCAGCGTGATCGCGCGGCGGCGGATGCGCTCGTCCTGCTCGACTCCGCCGCGGCGCGCCATGGCCGGCAGACGCCGCCGCCGCGTCTCGTGTGGAAGCGATGGCTCCAGCTCGGCGAGGATCGTGCGCAGCATCAGCCGCATCTCCAGCAGCGCAAACGACGCCCCGATGCAGCGGCGGATGCCACCCCCGAACGGGATCCACGAGAACGTCTCCGGCTGCCTGCCCAGGAAGCGCTCGGGGCGGAACTCCCGCGGGGCATCGTAGGTGCGCGAGTCGCGGTTGGTCAGCCAGATCGACAGCGCCACGCGCGTCCCCACGGGCAGCTCGTGCTCGCCCACCCGCAGCGGCTCCTGCAGGGCCCTCACCACGAGCGGCACCACGGGGCGCACGCGCATCGTCTCGTGGATCACGGCCTGCATGTACTCCTCGCTCTCGCCCTGGTCGATCTCCGCGGTCAGGCGTGCCAGCTTGTCGGGGTGGCGCACCAGCCGCTCGATCGCCCACGCCACCGAGGTCGCAGTCGTCTCGTGGCCGGCCAGCAGCAGCGTCACCAGCTCGTCGCGCAGTTCGGCGTCGCTCATCCCCACCCCCTGCTCGTCGCGCGCCAGCAACAGCAGCGACAGGATGTCGGTGCGCTCCCCGAGGTCCTGCTGCGCGCGCCGGCGTCCCAACTCCGCGTAGATCACCTCGTCCAGGCGATCCAGCGCCCGCCCGAACCCGCCCTTCGGGCGCTCGAGCGTCGGGCGGCTGAGCGCCGCGCGCAGCAGCATCGGCAGCGTCAGCGGCGCGAACAGCGCCCCCATCGCTCCGCGCATCGCCTCCATCCGCTCCGCCTCCACCCCGAACACCGCGCGCAGGATCACCTCCAGCGTGATCGCGCGCGTGCGCTCGAGCAGCACCATCGGCACCCCCAGCGGCCACCGCGCGACGTCGCGCCGCGTCGCCTGCACGATCGTCTCCTCGTACTCCTTCATCCGCTCCCCGTGGAACGGCGGCAGCAGCAGGCGGCGCTGGCGCAGGTGCTCGGGGCCCGTCAGCGTCAGCACCGAACTCGGCCCCATCACCGCGGCGATCGGCGAGCTGCCCGCCGCCGAGGGCGCCACCTCCGGCGAGGCCGTGAACACCTGCTTGACCAGCTGCGCCCCGCTCACCACGACGAGCTGTCGCCCGCTGGGGAAGAAGCGCGTCGTGAACATCTCCCCGTAGCGCTCCTCGCAGCGGTCGAGCATCCACGGCAGCGACACCGCCCACGCCACGGTCTGGGCCAGCGCCGGCCAGCGCGGGCCCGGCGGCAGCGAGGTGCCCGTGGGGCGCTGTGTCGCCGGCAGGGTGGTTGCTGCGCTGGCCATCTCTCCACGGACTCTACCGCGGTGGCGCGGCCGGCTTCCTGGCGCGGCAGCGGCTGTTTCCTACCGCGGCGCCGGCCGCCGCTCGACCAGCCGCCGGCGCAGGCGCGCGGGACGCGTGGGCGCATGGGACCGTGCCAGCGCCCGCGCCAGGCGCGCGTGCGCGCGCTCCACCGCCTGCTCGTCCAGCCGCTGCGGCTGGCGCTCCACGTAGCCCGTCAGCATCCGCGCCGGCACCACGCGCACGCCCTTGCGCCGGCTCAGCGGCCGGTCCACCCACGCGCGGCTGAACACCACGAGCGGTTCCACATGCTCGTCGACAATCTGCTCCACCGCCTTGCGCTGTGCCTGCGCCTGACCGAGCACCCCGCCGTGCAGCCGCCCCACCCTGATCGGGCCCGGGTGGCTCTTGGTCTCGACCGTGAACACCCCTCCCGGGCCGATCAGGATGTGGTCGACGTTGCCCCGCCCGAAGCTGACGTCGTGCACCACATGCCAGCCCCGCTCGGGCAGGCCCTCCAGCAGCCGCCCCACATGCTCTTCGCCGCGCGCGCCCCGGTCGTGGCGATCCACCAGCGGCAGCACCCAGCGAGAGATCGCGAAGATCGCGAGCAGCAGCCCCACCTCCGCCCCGAGGAAGCGCGGGTCGTGCCAGCCGAAGCGCCGGCCCGCCACCGTCGTCTCCACCGCCAGCGCCCCGAGCATCAGCAGCGTGCGCATCCGCAGCCGCTGCACCAGCGAGCGGGTGTACTGCCCGGGCGCGCGGGTCGTCGGGTCGCGTTCGAGGCGCACACTTCGACATCGGTCCACCGCCGGCATGCCTTTAGAGGGGCCTCCCCGAACACCGTCGAGGTTGAGCCAATGAACGCCTGCGAGCATCCGCCGGACGTCACGCTGCTGCTGCGCGCTCACTCCGAGCAGCGCTGGCTGAGCCGCGAGGTGATCCCCGTCGTGCGCCAGCTCGAGACGGGCGAGTCCCTGCCCGAGGAGCAGCTCCCGGCCGCCTATGCCTACCTCGAGGTGGTGTGGATCGAGGCGGTGGGGCTCGCACGCGAGGCCGACGCCGCGCTGCGCCGGCTCGAGGCGTTGGACGTGGCACGCCATACGCTGCCAGGCAAGGCACGCCGCTACCACGCCTCCGTGCGGGGGCTGCGTGCGGCCGTCGCACGGCGGGTGGCCGTCCTGGTGGCCGCGCCCGTGGATTACGTCGACGTCGCCGGCTCGGCCGATCGACGAGCAGATACGCTCGCCTGATCGGCCAGCAGCGCCTGCAGCCGGTAGGCCAGCGACTCCAGGGCCAGCTCCTCGGAGACGTTGAGCGCCAGCCGCAGGCGGGTGTCGCGCACGAGCTCCACCGCTTCGCGCAGCCGCACGGGGGAGCGTCCCGCGGCGTCGCGCTCCAGCTCGGAGCGGCGATCGAGCGCGTACACCAGCTCGCCCGCGCCCTCCGCTACGCACCACAGGTCGCGCAGCCACAGCTGCGCCAGGCGCAGAGCGAGGTCGAGCGCGCCGCCCCGCGCGCGGCGCTCGGCGCGGCGCTGGGCATCGACGGCTTCGCGCTCGTGGCGTTTGCGCTCCTTGGCGGGCAGCAGCTCGAGCTCGCCCGCCACGCGCGCCGCCAGCTCCTCGCCAGCGCTCGTGCCGGCGTCGCGGGCCGCCTGCAGCAGCTCCAGCCACGGGCGCCCGGCGGTGTCGCCGCTCACCGCCCCGCCCACAAATGCCTCCACGCGCGCGCGTGTCTGGCGGCCCCACTCCCCCGCCAGCCGCCCGGCGAGGCGAGCGTCGCCGAGCCCCAAGCGCGCGCAGGCCGCGAGCGTCGCGTCCGCGGTCGTGGCCTCCACGGCGGCGGGCTCGCCGCGATCCCGCAGGCGCGCCTCGATGCGCGCGGGCGCCAGCGGGTCGAAGCGCACCTGCTGGCAGCGCGAGGCGATCGTCGGCAGCAGCTCGCGCGGGGTGGGGGCCAGCAGGATGAAGTGCGCGAACGGAGGGGGCTCCTCGAGCGTCTTCAGCAGGCGGTTGGCGGCCTGGTCGTTGAGCGTGTGCGCGTCCTCCAGCACAAACACCCGCCGGCGCGACTCGAACGGCGTGCGGGCCGCCGCGGCGACAACGGCCTGGTCGACGTCCCCCACCAGCATTTCCCCCGCACCGGAGGGCGTCACCCACGTCAGATCCGGGTGCGCCCCGCGTGCCGCGCGCCCGCGCACCTCCTCGGGAGCGCCCGACCCCGCGGCGAGCAGCGCCGCGGCGAAGGCGCGTGCGACCGTGCGCTTGCCGACGCCGGGGGGGCCGTGGAACAGGTAGGCGTGCGTCGGCCCGCGCCCGCCCGCCCGGCCCCCCGCGCCAGCTTCCTCCCCGTCGAGCGACCTCAGCGCGGGCGCCAGCACCGCGCGGGCGTGCGGATGGTCGTCGAGGCCGGGGAGGCTCACGCGGCTCATCGTAGAGGCGTGGAGGCGATACCGTCCCGCGATGCCCGCGGGCACGCTGATCACGATCGAGGGGCTGGACGGAGCGGGTAAGACCACGCTCGCGCAGGCGCTCGCGCGCGAACTCTCCGCGCGTGCGGCGCGGGCGGGAACCGGACGGCCCGTCGAGCTGCTGCGCGAGCCCGGGGGGGTGCGGCTCTCCGAGCGGATCCGCGAGCTCGTGAAGGACCCGGGCCTCACGGTGGGCGCGCGCGCGGAGGCGCTGCTGTACGCCGCGGCGCGCGCGCAGTTGGTGCAGGAGCGCGTGCGCCCCCTGCTCCACGCGGGCGCCTTGGTGCTGCTGGACCGTTTCGTGGACTCCTCGCTCGCCTACCAGGGCGCGGGCCGGGAGCTGGGGGTGGAGCAGATTCGCGAGATCAACCGCTTCGCCACCGAGGGCCTGCAACCCGACCGCACGCTGCTGCTGTGCGTCTCGCTGCGCTCCGGCCGCGCTCGCCAGGGCACGCGGGCGGTCGATCCGGACAGGTTGGAGCTGGAAGGGGAGGAGTTCTTCGAGCGGATCGACGCCGCCTATAGATACCTTACGTACGCGGAGCCGAATCGGATCACTCCGATCGATGCTGAGCTGCCGCCCGATCGAGTGCTGAGCGACGCGCTGGCGGCGATCGAGGATCTGCTGTGAGTCCGGCGAGCGCGTGCCAGGCGGGCCCCCTACGCGGCGGCGCGGCCGGTGCGAGGCCGGCGGTCGGCTCCCGTGGGCCGCGGCATCTCTAGCATGAAGCGATGCCACTCGGCGCTATCTCCGCTCACGGCCTGCTGCTGACGGTCACGCTGACCACGAAAACCGCGCCCGTCGTGAAAGCCGCATCCACGACGAAGCTGTCCACCGGCGCGCTCGTGGCGGTGGTGCTGGCGGCGGCGCTGATCGTCGTGTGCCTGGTGTGGGCGGTGGCGCGCTGGTGGGCGTACGAGCCCCGCTGGAGGGTGTCGCTGCGCCACTGCGTCGCGGAGGCGAGCTGGCGCCTGTCGGGCACCTGGGACGAGTTCGCCGACTGGCTCAGATTGGGCCGCTGAGACCGGTTGGATCGCCTTTCTCCTCTAAAATGAAGGGTTCTGCGTTACCCGTTTTTGCCGTCCGACAGCCTGGAGACCATAGCTGGCCCAGGTAACTCAGAATCGAGTGGGCGTCCCCGAGCGGCGCCGGCGCGGAAGGAGCAAGGCCGATGCAGACAACGTCCCGCACCACCACCATCGAGGAGACGACGCCCGGGCAGGCGATGTCGATCGAGCGTCTTTTCACGTCTCCCGGGACACACCCCTTCGAGGCGGTGGAGTGGGAGCTGCGCGACGCGCGGATCGGTCACGGCGACCGCGTGGCGTTCGAGCAGCGCGACGTGGAGTTTCCCAAGAGCTGGTCGCAGAACGCGACCAACATCGTCGCCCAGAAGTACTTCCGCGGGCAGCTCGAGCACCCCTCGCGCGAGCACTCGGTCAAGCAGATGATCGCGCGCGTGGCCGGCACGATCGCGGCGTGGGGACGCGAGCGCGGCTACTTCGCGACCGACGCGGACGGCGAAGCCTTCGAGGCGGAGCTGACGCACATCCTGCTGCACCAGCTGGCGGCGTTCAACTCGCCGGTGTGGTTCAACGTGGGCTTCGAGGAGCGCCCGCAGTGCTCGGCGTGCTTCATCCTCTCGGTGAAGGACACGATGGAGTCGATCCTCGACTGGAACACCAAGGAGGGCATGATCTTCCGCGGGGGATCCGGCTCGGGGATCAACCTGTCGAACATCCGCGGCTCGATGGAGCCGCTGGCGAAGGGCGGCACGGCCTCGGGGCCGGTGTCGTTCATGCGCGGCGCCGACTCGTGGGCGGGCACGATCAAGTCCGGCGGTAAGACCCGCCGCGCGGCGAAGATGGTCGTGCTCGACGTCGACCACCCCGACATCCGCGAGTTCATCCAGTGCAAGGCCAAAGAGGAGGACAAGGCGCAGGCGCTGAGGGACGCGGGCTTCGACATGTCGATCGACGGCGAGGGCTTCAACTCGATCCAGTACCAGAACGCCAACAACTCGGTGCGGGTCACCGACGAGTTCATGCAGGCGGTCGCCGAGAACCGCGAGTGGCGCCTGACCTCGCGCGTCACCGGCAAGCCGGTCGGGGAGCCGGTGTCGGCGCGCGAGCTGATGCGCGAGATCGCGCAGGCCGCGTGGCGCTGCGCGGACCCCGGGGTGCAGTACGACACGACGATCAACCGCTGGCACACCTCGCCCAACTCGGGGCGCATCAACGCGTCGAACCCGTGCAGCGAGTACATGCACGTGGACGACTCGGCGTGCAACCTGGCGTCGCTCAACCTGATGAAGTTCCGCCGCCCCGACGGGACGCTCGACGTGGAGTCCTTCGAGCACACGGTCGACGTGATGCTGCTGGCCCAGGAGATCGTGGTCGGGCCCTCCAGCTACCCGACCGAGGAGATCGCCGTCAACGCCCGCGCCTTCCGCCAGCTGGGGCTCGGCTACGCCAACCTCGGGGCCTACCTGATGGCGGACGGGATGCCCTACGACTCCGAGCGGGGCAGGGGCACGGCGGCGGCGATCACGGCGCTGATGACCGGGCGTGCCTACCGCCGCTCGGCCGAGGTCGCCGGCGCGCTCGGCCCGTACGAGCGCTACGCCGAGAACCGCGAAGCGCACAACACGGTGATGCGCATGCACCGCGACTCCGCCCACGCGATCCCCGCTGCGACCTGCACCGACCAGGGGCTGCTCACAGCCGCACGGCGCTCGTGGGATGAGGCGGTGGAGCTCGGCGAGCGCCTCGGCTACCGCAACGCCCAGGCCACCGTGCTGGCGCCGACGGGCACGATCTCGTTCCTGATGGACTGCGACACCACGGGGGTGGAGCCCGACTTCTCGCTGGTCAAGTTCAAGGAGCTGGTGGGCGGCGGACAGATGACGATCGTCAACCGCACCGTCCCGCTGGCGCTGGCGACGCTCGGCTACTCCGAGCCGCAGATCGAGCAGATCGAGGCGCACCTCGCCGAGCACGGCACGATCGTGGGCGCCCCGGGCCTGAAGGAGGAGCACCTGCCGGTGTTCGACGTGGCCGTCGGCGAGCGCGCGATCTCGCACATGGGCCACCTGCAGATGATGGGCGCCGTGCAGCCGTTCATCTCGGGGGCGATCTCGAAGACGGTCAACCTGCCGCACAGCGCGACCGTCGAGGACATCCAGGATGCCTACACCGAGGCGTGGCGGCTCGGGATCAAGGCGCTGGCGATCTACCGCGACGGCTCGAAGACCGCCCAGGCGCTGCGCACCGACGCGCAGCAGGGCGAGCCCGCCGCCCAGGTCGACGTTGACGCGGTTGTGGAGCAGGCCGTTGCGAAGGCGCTCGCCGAGGTGGGCCCGCGGCGCAAGCGGATGCCCCGCGAGCGCCAGTCGATCACCCACAAGTTCTCGATCGGCGGCCACGAGGGGTACATCACCGCGGGGATGTACGAGGACGGCAGCGTCGGGGAGATCTTCCTCACCGACATCGGCAAGGAGGGCTCGACGCTGCGGGGCATGATGAACTCGTACGCCACCGCGATCTCGATCGCCCTGCAGTACGGGGTGCCGCTGGAGACGCTGGTGCAGAAGTTCAGCTACATGCGCTTCGAGCCCGAGGGCATTACGGGCAACCCGGAGATCCCGTTCGCGAAGTCGATGCCCGACTACATCATGCGCTGGTTGGCCTCGCGCTTCCTGGACACCGACGCCCAGGAGGAGCTCGGCATCCTCACCCCCAAGGTGCGCGCCCGCAAGGCCGCCCAGGAGGCAGCCCAGTCGGTGATCGCCTCCGACACCGCCGGCCCCAACACGAGCGACCACATCGGCGACGGGGGCGCGGGGGGATCGATGCGAGCGGGCGCCAACGGGGGAACAAGCGCGCCCGCAAGCGCCTTCACCGACACCCCGCCGGTGGTGCCAGCCAGGCTGCGAGGCCTCGACCTCGGGCCGGCGTGCAGCCAGTGCGGGGGCATGATGCAGCGCACCGGCTCCTGCTACACGTGCTCATCGTGCGGCAACAACACCGGTTGTGGCTGAGTAGTTCGACACGCGCGCTCCAAACCTGATTGCATTGCCGCATGGGGAGTAGAGCTGTTGCGCCAGCGGCGCTCGCCGCGCTGATCGGATTCGCCGCGCTCACGGGCTGCGGGGGCGGCAGCACGAAGACGACGACCACAGTGGTCACCGCCGCGGGCCAGGGCGCCAGCGAGGCGACGCCGGTGGCGCAGACCTCGTCGGGCCCGGTGGTGGCGACGGTGCGGCAGACGCCGATCACCAAGGCGTCCTTCGAGCACTGGATGTCGGTGACCGCCGCGATCGGCCACTCCACGGCGCACGGCGCACCGGCGCGCGCGGCGCTCAAGAACCAGGTGCTCGGCTTCCTGATCACCTCGCAGTGGGTGCTCGCCGAAGCGGCCCACCTTGGGATCGACGCGAGCGAAACGGAAGTGCGCCAGCGGCTGCACCAGGACACCGCCAAGCACTATCCCAAGGCATCCCAGCTCAAGCACTACCTCGCCTCCGTCGGCGAGACCGAAGCCGACCTGCTGATGCGCATCAAGGGCGAACTGCTCGATGCGAAGATCGCCCAGCACGTGACGGCCGGCAAGACCGCGTCCACCGAACCCCACCTGCTGCTGGGCGACTTCCAGAAAAGCTTCGAAGCGCGCTGGCGCGCCCGCACGAGCTGCCGGCCCGGGTATGTGATGGAAGACTGCCATGAGTACAAAGGCACCCCCCACCCGCCGGCGGCCAGCAGCACATCCTCGTCGACGAGCTCCTCCTCGTCATCTCCCTCGTCCTCCTCCCACCAGGCGTCCACCAACGCAAGCTCCAACGCCAGCGGCGAGCTGCCCACGATCCCCGGAGCGATGGCGATCAGCAGCCCCGCCTTTGAACGCAACGGCGCGATCCCCGCTCGGTACACCTGCGACGGGGCCAACGTCTCGCCGCCGCTGCAATGGCAGCACCTGCCCGCTCACACCAAGGAGCTCGTGCTGTTCGTCATCGACGACAGCTCCGACGGCACGGAAGGCGGGATCCGCTGGGTCGTGGCCGGCATCCATCCCAGCCTCTCCGGCATCTCCGCCGGCCAGCTGCCCGCTGGCGCGGTGGTCGGACTCAACGGCTCCGGCAAGGCCACCTACGGCGGGATCTGCCCCACGAAAGGCAAAACCGCCGCGGTCGAATTCGTGCTGTGGGCGCTGAGCAAGGAAATCCCCCTCAGCAACGGCTTCACCCCCGCCATCGCCGAGCACGACTACAGCCACAGCGAGCTCGCCTCGGCCACCACCTACGCGACGTATACCCGGCCCTAAGAGCTGCCGAAGCCGCCGATCAGGTCAGCAGGTGCTCGCCTGAGGCACGTTCAGCCACCGCCGCACCCTCCTCGGAGCGCCCGAGCACGCTGATGAAGACCGCGGCGAAGGCGATGCCGAAGACGAGGAACTCCAGGAAGCACATGCCGGCCCCCGCGAGGTGCTGGTCGCTGATCGGTGACAGGCCGAAGGCCCGCGGGGCGTGGATGTAGAGCGAGTACTCCGGTTTCGCCAGCCACGTCAACGGCAGGCAAACCGCGGCGCTCGCCAGGCGCGAGAAGCCGAGCAGCGCGAGGCGCTGGCCACCGGGGCGCAGGCGCGCGCGGGGCAGCGGGTCGACGATCAGCCACCACAACGCGAGACCGGTGTAGAAGAGGGTGGTGTGCTCGAAGGCGTGCACGGCGGCGTGTTCGGTGGCGTAGTCGAACACGCCTGGGATCGCCCACACCCACGTGGCGGTCGCCCACAGCGGAATCGCCACCCACGGCGAAGTGAGCCGCGCGAGCACCCGCCCGAAGCGCCCACCGCCGGGCGCAACCGCCTGCAGCGCCTTGCGGGAGAGGCCGAGCGGCAGCAGCGGGCGACGCAGCCCGAGCACCAGCAGCGCGGGGGCGATGTCGGAGAGCAGCACGTGCTGGGCCATGTGCGCGGAGAGCAGGTACCCGTCGCCGATCGGGTCCAGCGGCGAGAGCAGCGCGACCGCCAACACGATCAACCCGGCTCCGTAGGGCACCCAATGACCGGCGCCGACCGCGGCGGAACGCCCCGCCGCGCGGCGGTAGGCACGCGCGTACAGCACCGCCGCAAGCCCCAGGGCGAGAATCACAACCGGGTTGAAAGTCCAGGAGCCCCAGCCAGGTACGGATGCCATGCGCGGCATCCTATCGATCCCGGGCCGCGAAAGCCCGCGCATATCTGCGGCCGAAGCGAGACTCAGCTGCTGCCGTACGAGGCTGGCGGAGGCGCTTCGTCGCGTATCCCGGCCAGCTCGCTGAGCAGCTGCGGCACGCTGGTGCCGCCGAGCACGCGCAGTCGCGGCAGCCGGTAGGGGTCCTCGCCGGGTCGCGCCCAGCCGGGGACGACGGTGGTGGAACCCCGGTAGCCGGCCGCCCGCACCGCTGCCACCACCGCGGCGTTGTAGTGGCCGGAGGGGTAGCAAAACCAGTTCACCGGCACGTGATAGAGGCGCTGCACCGCAGTGCGGGCGACGGCCACCTGGTAGTGCAGCTCGGCGGGATCGAGCGTAATCAGGTCGGCGTGGCTGAAGCCCTGGGTGTCGAGCTCCCAGCCAGCGGCAACCAGGCCATGCACCTGTTCGTGGGAGAGCCCACCCTGGGAGGGGGGCAGGCCGGTGAGCTGCAGGTTCTCGACGCCCTCCCAGCCGAGCCGGCGCAGGATCGGCAGGGCGTTGGTGTACTGGGATTGGTAGCCGTTGTCGAAGGTGAGCACGATCGGGCGGCCCGCCGGCAGCGGTGCGCCTTCCGTCCAGTTGGCCCACAGCTGATCGAGCGTGATCGCGTGAAAGCCAGCGCGCGCGAGCGCCTGCATCTGTTCGGCGAACTCTTCGGAGGGCACGTACAGACCGGGGAACGGCGCCCCCGCGGGTGGGGGATTGATGACGTGGTACATGAGGATCGGCACCGCCTCCCTCCCGCGAGCCCCGGCGGCGGCGCCGGGGCTCCCGCCCGAACGCGCCCTCGCCGCGGCCGACCCTGCTGCCCGCCTGACACCGCCCCTCCCGCCGGCGACACGGACGTGCGCCGCTGTGCCGGTGGAGGATGTGGAGGAGCCGCCGGCGAGTGCCACCACCGCGACGATCGCGGCAAGCACAGCCAAAAAGCCCCCGGCGGCGAGCGCGCGCCGCCGCCGCCGGATCCTGCGGCGAGTTCGGAGCCGCTCGCTGTCCAGCGGTACTCGGTTCAGTTGAGGCGACTCTTCAGCGCGCTCGCGGCGGAGAACTTGGCTGCCTTGCTCGCGGCGATGCTGATCGTGGCGCCGGTGGCGGGGTTGCGTCCCTGACGGGCCGCCCGATGGCTGACGCTGAACTTCCCGAAGCCGGCGATGGCGACCTCGCCGCCGCCGGCCAGCTCGTCGGAGACGGTCTCGATCGTCGCCTCCAGCGCCTGACGGGCCTGGTTGGGGGCCAGTCCGGTGCGCTCCGCGACCTTGTCGGCCAGATCGTTCTTGGTCATGTTTGGCACTCCTCCCTTATATGGACGGGGCGTGATTGCTTCAAAACGGGCAGATTAGCGTCTCATCAGGACAGATTCGCGGATTCCGGCAAGTTCACGCTGACACAGTCACGCTGACACACGCACCGGCGGCGACGCCTCGCGACGCTCCGCGGCCACCCCAGGCGCTCCGGGAGAGAAGGGGCCCGGGGAGGCGCGCAGGCGCCCGGCGGCGTAGGCGGTCCACAGCGCGGCCAGCCAGCAACCGCAGGCGAGGACCACGTGGACCCACACGAGCTCGGTGGGCAAGTGGGTCTCGTACTGGTCGAGGCCGACCGCGCCCTGGAGGGCGAGCAGGACGCAGAGCACGGTGGTGGGGCGGCGCACGAGCTCCTCGGCGCCACGGCGGCGCGCCAGCCACCACACGAACACCGCGAGCAGACCGAACGCGAGGGCGATCTCGCCGTGGCGGTGGATCGCGAAGTCCATCGTGCCGCGCCCGTCGAAGTCGAGGCGGTTGATGTGTTCGCCGGGGTTGCCCCCGGCGTGAGGGCCGGCCGCGGTGGCGGCGGTGCCGGCGAAGATCGTCAGCGCGCCGAGCGCCACGAGCGCCCGGGCCGACCACACCAGCGTGCGATCGCCGCCGCGGGAGCGTCTCCCCAATCGGTCCCCGTTTTGGCCAGCCCGCCAAGCGAGCGCGGCGGCGGCGGCGAGGATCAGCATCGACAGCGCGAAGTGGCCCATCACCCAGCCATAGTCGAGCTTGCCGCGCACGGTGAGCCCACCGAGCACGGCCTGGGCGATCACGCCGAGGGGTAGCAGCGCGGCGAGCCGGGTGAGGTCGCGGCGGTAGGGGCGCCGTCGCAGCGCACCGAGCCAGGCCAGGCCGGCGACGAGAGACACGGGCACGGTGATCAGGCGGTTGGAGAACTCGATCACCGCGTGCGTCTTCAGCGGCGGGTAGAGGTTGCCGTAGCACTTCGGCCAGGTGGGGCAACCGAGGCCGGAGCCGGTCAGGCGCACGGCGGCGCCGGTGAGCACGATCAGCGTGAGGGCACCGAGCGCGACATACGCCAGGACCAGGTACTGGTGGGGCGTGACGGTGTAGCCGTTGGTGCGCTCGCGCAGAGACGGTCGCGGACGATCGGCGGGCATTGCGTGAAGTTTGCCACCTCGAGGTGGAGGGCGGGCAGGTCCCGGCGGCCCGGCGGGCCAGAATCCCCGGGCCGACAGCCCGCTCCGGGGCCGGGGGTCTAGCCGCGGTGCTTGTGGCGGTGCCCGTGGGGCACCCGGTGGTAGATGACGATGCTGGTTTGGCTGGTGTTGCGAAGCTTGTCGACCGCGATGAAGGTGAGGACGTTGCGCCCGGGTCGGACGTGTGCCGCGCCGTGCCAGTGCAGCGCCCCCGCGAGCGTGCGGGGGAACCCCTGGTTGGTGTAGTTGCGGATCAGCTTGCCGTCGATCTCGAGCGTGATGCGCCCGACGCCTTCGCGGTCGCGGGCGGAGACGTTGATGGGGAGGGTGCCGGAGTAGGTGGTGTGGTCGGCGGGCGCGGCGACGTCGATCGAGGGCCCGCTGAAATCGCCGCACTGTTCGGTGAGTTGATCGCCGTGGTGCGCGTAGGCCTGCATCGCGGCGAACGAGGGCTTGCGCGAGCCGTCGGCACGCAGCAGGCCGGAGACGTCGGCGCCCTGGTCCTGCAGGGGGAACCAGATCGCGACCTGGACATAGGGGTCCTGCGCCAGGCAGTTGTAGGCCTGGGCGAGATACGTGGCCTGCTGCTGGTCGGTGACGCCCTGCGCCTTGCGCCCGGCCCAGAATCCTTCTTCGCACTCCGCGGAGGTCGTCCGCCAGGAGAGCTCAGTCATCCAGATCGGCTTGTCGTCGCCGTTGGCGAGCATCACGTTGTGCACCTCGCGGTAGGCGAGGAACGAGTCGGGGATCATCTGCCCGTCGTTTTCGCGCAGGAAGCTGTAAGGGGAGACGATGTTGCAGGAGGTGTCGGTGTGCACGGCGACGGCGTCGAAGTAGCCCTTGGCGCCGTTCTGGTAGAGCGCTTCGAGGAACATGTAGTCGTTGCCGGTCAGCCCGCCGACGAGCACGGTGGCGTTGGGTTCGGCGGCCTTGATCACGGGGTAGGAGGCCTTCAGCAGCGCGGCATAGGCCGCGGGGTCGGGGGCGCCGACCCACCAGCTGGGAGAGTCCTCCTCGTTCCACAGCTCGTATGCGGCCACGTGCGGGCCGAAGCGCTGGGCGAGGCCGCCGACGAACGCGGCGTAATCCTCGGGGTTGGCGGGGGGCGTGTGTTCGTCGGAGGAGCCGGTCTCCCACTGGGGCGTGCCGACGACGTCGACGATCACTTTCGTGCCGGTGGGGAGCTGGCTGAAGAGCCGTTCGTAGTTGGCGATCCAGCTGGGGGAGTAGTCGCCGCGGGTGGGCTCCAGATCGGGCCAGGTGGCAAACACGCGCACCCAGTGGACGCCGAGCGCCTTGAGATCGCCGACGTGGGGAGTGAAGCTGTCGGCGAGCACGACCCCGGGTTCGGCGGCGCCCACGGGAGCGGCGGCGGCGCCGAGCACAAGCGCCACCAGGGCGCTCAGCAATGCCACGGCCAGCGGCCGGTGGGTGCGGGGCTGGCGCAGAAGAATCTCCATCCCTCCAAGCATCGTGGGTCGCACACACTCGCTTGATGCGGATACGAGGGATTCGACAGATGACGGGGTAGCGGGGGTCGGTTTGGGCGCGTACCGGACCGCTTCTCCGCCGTTTCTTGATTGTATAGCGATAGTATATATAGAAGAGGTTTCGGGGGTAGTTATAAAAAATTCAGAACCCGATAGCAATTGCACACGGCTTTTGAATTTTTTTGTTCAACACGAGAGCCCCGCCAGCTCCTGCGCGCGGTGCAGGACGGCGTCGATCATCGGCACGGTGAGCCTGCCGGTGAACGTGTTCTGCTGGCTGGGATGAAAGCAGCCGAGCAGGGCAAACGGCTCCCCAGCGTGCTCGGCGCCATGGCCGAAGCGGGGGCGCGGCCGCGGCGGACTCTCGCCCGCGGCGCCGGCCCGCAGCCGCAGGGCGGCATCCCACGCGAACGCCCCCAGGCACACAGCCACACGGATGCCGGGCAACAGCGCGAGCTCCGCGGCACCCCATGGCTGGCAGGCGTCGCGCTCGGCGGGGGCGGGGCGGTTGGCGGGTGGTGCGCAGCGCACCGCGGCGGTCACCCACGCGTCCCGCACCCGCAGACCGTCGTCGCGGTGGGTGGATGTCGGCTGGTTGGCAAAGCCGGTGCGCCACAGCGCGGCGAACAGGAAGTCGCCCGAGCGGTCTCCGGTGAAGATCCGTCCCGTGCGGTTGCCGCCGTGCGCCGCCGGCGCCAGCCCGAGGATCAGCACCCGCGCGGCGGGATCGCCAAAGCCCGCCACGGGGTGCGCCGCGTAGTGCTCGTGCGCGAATGCCGCGCGCCGCTCGCGCGCCACCTGCTCGCGCCACGCGACCAGCCGCGGACAGCGCCGGCAGGCTTCGATCTCTTGCGCCAGCGCCTCGAGCGGGGCGGAAGTCACTTCGGCCCTAGGATTTGATCGCCGGCGAGGTGCCTAGCACCGCGCCCGCGGCGTTCAGCGCCTGCACCTGCACGTACGCCTCGGGGCCGGGTGTGGCGATCGCCGTCTCGAAGCCGCTGCGCGGGCCGCTGGCCACGGCGGCGAGATTTCCGGGGTGCCCGCCCACCCCGGGGCCGGCCAGCACCCGCCAGGAGGCGATCTCGGTGGCCCCGTTCCAGCTCGCGTACACCGTTACCGGCCCCGTCTTGCTCGCGCTGGCGGCGATCGCCGGCGAACCGGTGGGAGTACCGGTCCAGGGGAAGCGGTAGGCCCGGTAGGACTCGTCGCCGGAGGGCATGCGCGCGTCGTAGAGCAGCTGCCCGGAGGGGCTGAATTCCGAGAACCACGGTTCGGCCCCCCACCCGATGAACAGGTTGCCGCTCGCCAGCAGTTGCACGTTGCCCTGGCTGCCCGCCTTCAGTGCGGTGCCGGGGTGCTCGAACTCGGACACCAGCGTCTCGGTGCCGGTCTTCTGGTTGAGCGCCACGAGGATCCCGCGCGACTGCGGGTGCACGACCGGCACGCCGCCGTTGTCGAATACGGAGATCAGGCCGTTGGGCAGCAGCGTGGCGTCGTGCTGGAAGGCGGTCAGCGTGCCCGAGCCCATCTTGATCGTGCTGTGCTTGCCGCCCGCCTCCGCCACCACCTGGCCGGTTTCTTCGTTGACCTCATACAGCGCCCACGTGTTGCGCGCGGAGATCAGCATCTCCCCGCCGGGCTCGGGGTCCAGCGAGTTGGCGTGGAAGTAGTCAAACGGCCATTCGTCGCTGGCGCCGTAGGGCGTCGAGTAGGAGCTCGCCAGCGCCACGTGGTCGTCGCTGTCCCATTGGCGCCGCACGAGGCCGGTACGCAGGTCGATTTCCTGGAAGAGGCTGTCGTTGACCGCCCCGTCCTGGGGCCCGTGGATAGCGGTGAGGTTGCAGCGGATCGGGTTGAACGCGGTGAGCAGCGCGGTGTCGTTGGCCTCGAGGTGGAAGTCGTGCAGGTCGGCCGTCAGACCGTTGCCGGCGTGGATGTGCAGGATCTGCTTGTAGGAGCTGTTGGCCACCACCTCTTCGCCCTCGCCGAACCCTTGCGGGGGGATGTAGCCCTGCCACCACGTCAGCACCGGTTGGCCTTCGAAGCTCTGGACCTGCAGGTTGGTCGAGTAGGTCCCCTTGGAGAGCGGATCGAACCACACCAGCTGGCCGTCGGGTTCGGTGATCATCGGGCCGTCCCCACCCGGTCCGGAGTAGGGGGCGCTGAAGATGTCACCCGCGGCGCTCGAGCTGGCGCCCGTGTCGACCTGGATCGAGGGTGAGTTGAGGCTGGGCGCCGAGTGGTAGTGCTGCACCTCGCCAGAGCTGCCTTCGGGCTCTTTGCCCGGCGGCTGGTTGGGGATCGGGTCGGGCACGGACACCGTGAAGTGGAAGGCGAACGGCTCCCAGTGCCCCTTCTCGAGCAGCTGGCCGCGAACGGTGACGGTCTCCCCCGGTTGGAAGGGCGCGGCGGGCAGGAAGCTCTCGCCGTCGCCCTGGGAGAAGGCGGCCACGCGGCCGGGGTGCACGCCGGTGGACGACCCGCTGACGCCGACCTGGCGCAGCTGGCCGTGGGGCACTCCCAGCAGGCTGATCTGCGTGTGCGGCGTGGCGTCCAGGGAGTCCGGCAGCGGCGAGACCCGCAGCTGCGTGCCCGACAGCAGGTCGGTGCGGTTGAGCGTCGAGGGCACGCACCGCGGAGCCGCCGGCCCGCGGAAGGCGGCCTCCTCGGCCATGATCCGCCTGCCGCCGACCGTGAGCGCGCTGGCGCTGGTCGCGAGCACCAGAACCCCGCCGAGCACGAGCCCGCGGCGCAACCAGCGGTGGTGGCCGCTCGGCCGGAGTGCGGCCCGTGCGCGCCGGTTGGATCTCCACACTCGCACGGGCGCCCACGGTCCCTCCGTGTGGCCCGGAGGGCGGTCGTTCCTCTTCACGATGTCGCCCGCAATCGCCTCTGCTGCATCGGTCCTCCGGGTAAGCGCCCGCCGGTCGAAGGGCGCATCCTAGTCTCAGACAACGCCGCAGGCTATGAGTTTCGGTGCCTTGTGCGCAAAGCCTGCACCTTGCGCCGCGGCCCGCCGGCAACGGTTATGTTAGGGCCATGCTAAGACCTGATTCCAAGAGAACGGTAAGAGCGCGGGCCCGCGCTGAGGCCGGGCCGGCCGATATTGGGGCGTGGGCTGGCACGACAGGAGCCAGGCGTTGAGGATCCTTGGAGCCCTGCTGGCCGCGGCGCTGCTCGCCATGGCGCTCAGCTCCTGCGGCGCCAGCGCCCCCTCCGCCTCGATCGCGCTCGGCGATGAGGCATCGATCGCCGCGGCGGCCGCCAACCCCGTCACCGTCTCGCCGCTGCCCGGGACCCCCGACGCCTCGCCCGCCACGCAGATCAGCTTCCTCGGCAGTGCGGGCACGACGGTTGGGAGCGTAAGCGTCGTCGGCTCGCGCAGCGGGACGCATCCGGGGCGTCTGCAGGCGTACTCCACCGGCACCGGCGAGAGCTTCATCCCCGCCAAGCCGTTCGTCGCGGGCGAGCGCGTCACCGTGCATGCGCTCGCGGGCACGGGTGGGGGGGCTCCCAATCAGCCGCTGACCACCACCTTCACGATCGCCCACCAGGCGAGCGTCAGCCAGGTGCAGTTTCCGCCCAACCCGGGCGACCCGCACGCCGTGCAGCACTACCTCTCGGCGCCCGCACTGACCCCCTCGACCGTCACGCTCACGACGCCGGCGCGGGCCGGCGCGGCCGGCGGCGACCTCTTCTTGGCCCCCTACCAGGGTCTCGGGGCGCCCGGGCCGATGATCGCCGAACAGAACGGCGCGCTGGTGTGGTTTCACCCGCTGCCGCGCGGGGACTCCGCCACCAACTTCCAGGTGCAGAGCTACGAAGGCAAACCGGCGCTCACCTGGTGGCAGGGCCGCATCATCAAGGTGGGGTTTGGCGAGGGCGAAGACGTGATCTACAACAGCTCCTACCAGCAGATCGCCACCGTCCGCGCCGGCAACGGCTACCGCGCCGACCTGCACGAGATCCTGCTCACCCCGCAGGGCACCGCCTGGATCGACGCCTTCGACCCGATCCATATCAACCTCTCCTCGGTGCACGGCTCCGCACACGGGATCCTGCTCGACTCGATCATCGAGGAGGTCGACATCAAGACCGGCCTGGTGATGTGGGAGTGGCACGCCCTCGGGCACATCCCGCTGGGGGACTCGCTCAACCACGTCTCCTCCGGGGAATACCCGTGGGACTACGTTCACATCAACTCGATCTCCCCGGGGGGGACGGGCTCCAATCCGGGAGGGACGGGCTCCGGTGAACCGGGCAATGTGATGCTCTCCGCGCGCAACACGTGGACGTTGTATGACGTGAACGTGCACACCGGCGGCTACAACTGGCTGCTGGGCGACGGCGGGCACTCGAGCTTCAAGCTGAGCCGCGGCGTGCGCTTCTACTGGCAGCACGACGCCGAATTCCAGCCGGGGGGGCTGGTCTCGCTGTTCAACAACGCCTCCGACCCGCCCAAGGAACGGGAATCGAGCGGCCTGCTGCTGCGCCCCGACTTCTCCAATCACACCGTCACGCTCGTCAAGCGCTTCGTCAACCCGAGCAAAACGCTGCTGGCCTCCAGCCAGGGCGACACGCTGAGCCTGCCCGGCGGGGACTGGCTGCTCGGCTACGGGGGGCTGGCGAACTTCACCGAGTTCAACTCCTCCGGCCACGTGCTGCTGGACGGCACGCTCGGCAAGAACGTGCAGGATTTCCGCACCTACCTGTTTCCGTGGAGCGGCCAGCCGAGCACCGCGCCGGCAATCGCCGTGCAGGCCGCGGCGAGCGGCGCGACGGTCGAGGCGAGCTGGAACGGCGCCACCGACGTCGCCTCCTGGCAGGTTGTTCAGGAGCCCGCCGGGGGGGGCGGGTCCCCATCCTCAGCGGAAAGCCTCGTGCCGCTCACCACCGTGCCGCGCGACGGCTTTCAGACGGCGATCCCGGTGAGCGCCGCCGCCGGTAGCGAGGTCGCGGCGCGGGCGCTCTCAGCGACGGGGCAGGTACTGGGGACGTCGGCCGCGCAGCCCGTCCCCTGATTCGGGCACTTCGCCGACCGCGGGGCGCCCGCTCTGCGGGGCGCTCCCCGATTCGCCGAACGGGCTCAGCGGCCCGTGTTCGCCTTCCTCGCGTCGCAGCCGCGCGCTGGCAGCCCCGCGCGCGGCTTTCTTGGCCGTGAGGAAGTAGTTCTCCAGGCCCAGCCCGTGCACGTCGGCCAGCTGGCCGGGCAGCGGGCCGCGCAGCTCATCGCGCAATGCGCGTTCGTACAGCCTAATCAGCTGCCCTTCCAGGCGGCTGGTGCCGGCGCCGTTGTCAAGCTCCAGGCGTCCGGAGCGCGTGCGGTAGTCGTAGAGCTCGCGCTCCTGGCCTTCGGCTTCGGGCTCGATCCCGTCTGCGCTCCAGTTGGAGTAGGTCGCGAACTTCGCGTTGGCCGTGCGCATCGCAACCACGTGCAGCGGCGCGTCGGCGGCATACAGTTCGGTCGCGAACTCCGTCACGATCTCGTCGGTCGCGTGCAGCACGTACGGGCGCCCGCCGGCCCGGGGGTGGGCGAGGATCGCCGCGAGGTCTGCCCGGTCGGCGATGTGCGCGTAGCGCGGTTCGGTGCGCCATGCGTCCGAGCCGCTGGCGATCCGCAGCAGCAGCGGCGCCACGTCCACGCTCGAGGTCAACTGCATCCGCGGGCGGCGGATCGCCGAGGTGAGCGCGCCGCGCGGGTCCTTGACGATCAGCGGCACCCGGATCGCCTCCTCGTAGGCTCCCCCGCCCTTGCCCCGCAGGCCGTGCGAGGCGCCGTACTCGCCGTGGTCGGAGGTGAACAGCACGACGGTGTTGGCCGCCACGCGCGGGTTGCTTTCCAGCGTGCGCAGCACCTGGCCGATGTGTTCGTCCACGTTGCGCTGCAGCTTCACGTACAGGTCCATGAACTGCTCCCATTTCCTGAGCGCCCGCGGGCCGGTGAACGGCACCGGCCCGAACGATCTCGCCGCGGTCTGCTGCAGCGAGAGCTGCAGCAGCGGCTTGTGCTGAGCTTCCAGCATCTCCGGCGTCTCGTAGTTGGGGGGCAGCCCCCGCACCAGCGCCGGTGCGGTGCGCTCGGAGGGGACCTGTTCGGTCCACTTGTGCCACCACGCGATGTCGTGCGGGTTGACGAACGACACGGTCGTGCACCACGGCTGCGCGGAGTCGCCGTTTTCGGAAAACCACTGTTCGAACTGGCTGGCGATCAGCGGGTCCACGCGCCAGCCCTGGCCGGGCCCCCCGTCGGGCGAGGGATAGGTGCCACCAGCGAAGCCGTATGGCTCGAGCGCCCCCGCATTTGCCAGCACCGTCCACTTGTTGTCTTTGTGCGTGAGGTGCCACTTGCCATACCACCAGGTCTCATACCCCTGTTCGCGCAGCATCGTCCCCCACGTCGGGAAGCCGGGGTCGAGCGTCGAGCCGCCCGTGATCATGCACCCGGTCTGGTGGGTGTAGAGGCCGGTCAGCAGCGTCGAGCGCGCCGGCGTGCAGTCGTTGGAGGCGGTGTAGTGGTGCTCGAAGGAGACCCCTTCGCGGCGCAGGCGGGAGATGTTCGGCAGCATCCGCGCGAGCGCCGACGAGGCGGTGAACCACTGCGGCGTGCGCAGCTGATCGACGACGACCACGAGGATGTTTGGCTGCGCGGAGCGCACCGGCCCCCTGCGGGCTGGCGGCGGCGGCGAGCCAAGCGCCTGCTCGGGCACCGAGGTCGTGGGCTGCTGCTGCGACGGTCGTCGGTGGCGGTCGGGCGCGGTCGGTGTCGTAGCCGCCGGCTCCGCGACCTCTTTGGCGACCGCCGCCATCGCCGTGCCGCCGAGCAGCGCCCCGCCGGCCACCACCCCACCCTTCAGAAACGTGCGCCTGTCGATCCGTCGCTCGGACATCCCCCTCAACCTATTTCACGGCACCCTAAGCGGGGGCAAAGATCAAGTTAAGAGCATGTTGGAATCAAAAAACGGGGGTCTCGGTGTAATCGCCGAACACCTGCTGCAGCGACTCGACGATCTCGCCCTCGGAGGCGCACGCGCGAGCGCACTCCAGCAGCGGCTCCATCAGGTTGCGATCGGGCGCCGCCGCCGCCTCGCGCAGCGCGGCCAGCGTGCGCTCCACCTGCGCGCCGTCGCGTCCCGCGCGCGCGGACTGCAGACGGTCGAGCTGCTTGCGTTCCAGCGCCTGGTCGATGCGCAGGATCGGCAGCGGCTGCTCGTCCTCCAGCACGTGGCTGTTGACGCCGACCACCACCCGCTCGCCGGCGTCGATCTGCTGCTGCAGCTCGAAGGCCGCGTCGGCGATCTCGCGCTGGGGGAAGTTGCGCTTGACGGCCTCGACCATGCCACCGAGCTGCTCGATCTTCTCGAAATACTCGTAGCAGCGCGCCTCCATACGGTCGGTCATCGCCTCCACAAACCAGCTGCCCCCGAGCGGGTCGACGGTGGCAGCCACGCCGGTCTCGTGGGCGATCACCTGCTGTGTGCGCAGCGCGATGCGCACCGCCTCCTCGGTCGGCAGCGCGAGCGCCTCGTCGTAGGAGTTGGTGTGCAGCGACTGCGCGCCGCCCAGCACCGCCGCGAGCGCCTCGACCGTGGTGCGCACGATGTTGTTGAGCGGCTGCTGCGCGGTGAGACTGACCCCGGCGGTCTGCGCGTGGAAGCGCATCAGCCACGAGCGCGGGTTCTTCGCGCCGAACGTCTCACGCAGCTCGCGCGCCCAGATGCGCCGCGCCGCGCGGTACTTGGCGATCTCCTCGAACAGGTCGATCTGGGCGTTGAAGAAGAACGAGAGACGCGGCGCGAACTCGTCGACGTCGAGGCCCCGCTCCACCGCCTGGCGCACGTAGGTGAGGCCGTCGGCGAGCGTGAACGCAAGCTCCTGCTGCGCGGTCGCCCCGGCCTCGCGGATGTGGTAGCCGGAGATCGAGATCGGGTGCCAGCGCGGCATCCGGCGCGTGCACCACTCGATCATGTCGCCGCACAGGCGCATCGCCGGGTCGATCGGGAAGCACCACTCCTTCTGGGCGATGTACTCCTTGAGGATGTCCGCCTGGATCGTGCCCGAGAGCTGCTCTGGTGGGGTCTCGGTGGCCGCCACGTAGAAGGCGAGCATGATCGCCGCGGGGGCATTGATCGTCATCGACACCGACACCTCACCGAGGTCGATGCCCGCAAACAGCGTGCGCATGTCCTGCACGGTGTCGACGGCCACGCCCTCGCGGCCGACCTCGCCGAGCGAACGCGGGCTGTCGGAGTCGTAGCCCATCAGCGAGGGCATGTCGAACGCGGTGGACAGCCCCGTCTGGCCGTGCTCGAGCAAATAATGAAAGCGCTCGTTGGTCTCCTCGCTAGTGCCAAACCCCGCGAACTGGCGCATCGTCCACAGTCGCCCGCGGTACATCGACTCGTACACCCCGCGCGTGAACGGGTACTGCCCCGGGCGCCCGATCGGGTCCTCGCCCCCCAGTGGGGGCGCCCCGGGCGGGCCTGCGCCGTGTGCGGCGAGGTCCTCGGCGGTGTAGAGCTCCTTGACCGGTTCTCCCGATAGCGTGCGCGCGTCAGCCACGTCCGCCTGCGGTGGGGAGATGGCGCCTTTCACGATGCCTGCAAGATACCGACACCTGGCGGCGCTGATCGCGGCGACTGCGCTCGTGTTGGGCGGCTGCGGCTCCAAGGGCACCACGAGCGGCCCTGGCGGCACCACGAGCGCCACCGTCGCCGGCGCCAGCCTTGCGGCCGGGGCCGCCGCGCGAGCCCCCCTCCCCCATCCCCTTCCCCATCCGACGCAGGCGACGTTGATCCTCGACTTCACCCCCAACGCGGTGCACGCGGGCATCTACCGCGCGCTGGCGGCGGGGTACTACCGGCGCGAGAACATCGACCTGCAGGTGGTGGCCCCCAGCGCGACCGTCGAACCCCTCAGCCTCGTCGGCGCCGGGCGCGCGCAGTTCGGGCTGGCCGACGGCAGCGACGTGGCGAGCGAGATCGACCACGGCGGCGACGACGAGGCGGTGATGGCGCTCGTGCAGCGCCCCGTCGGCGGGCTGATCGCGCTGGCCTCCGAGCACCTGCGCTCGCCCGCACAGCTGCAGGGCCGCGCGGTGGGGATCACCGGGGTGCCCTCCGATCTGGCGGTGCTCGACACCGAGGTACGCCACGCCGGGGGGGACCCGGCGAAGGTGCACGTGGTGACCGTCGGCTTCAACGGCGCGCAGGCGCTGCTCGCCGGGCGCGTGGCGGCATTCACCGGTTTCATCCCCGACGACGGCGTCGGCCTCGAAGTGGGAAGCGGGTCGGGCGGGCATCCAATTACATCCTTTTGGCTGGACCGCAACGGCGGCCCCCCCTACCCCGGGCTGGTGGCGTTCACCAACCGCGCGCTCGCGCGCTCCGACCCAGCGCTGGTGCGGGACTTCGTCGCCGCCACAGTGCGCGGCTACGCGGATACGCTGCGCGACCCGTCGCGCTCGCTCGGTGAGCTGCTGCGCGCCAACCCTGCGCTGCCCCGTGCGCTCACCTCCGCCTCGCTGCGCGCCTACCTGCCGCTGTTCGATGCCGGCGGCGTACCGGTCGGCACGATCCAGCCGGCGCACATCGCCGAGCTGTCGCGCTGGATGCTCGCCAACGGCCTGAGCTCCGCGCCGCTCCCGTTCGCGCGCTACGGCAGCGACGCCTTCCTGCCTTGATAGAAACGTACATAGATGTATAATGCAAAGGGCGATGCGCGGCAGGGGAATGCAGCGCCGCGGGGGTTTGCAGGGAGAGGAGCGGGGCAGACAGTTTGACGGGGGGCCGCGATGCGCCTGCCCGGGACCGGAGCAAGGCGTCTGCGCGGGAGGGCCACGATGCGCCTGCTGGTGACCGGCGTGAGCGGGCTGATCGGCTCGAACGTCGCCGCGGTGGCGGCGCAGCAGAGCTGGAGCGTCCTCGGCACCTGGCGCGAGACGCCGGTGAGCCTGCTCGGGGCGCGCACCGCCCAGCTGGACGTGAGCGACCGCCACGCCTGCGTGACGCTCGCCGAAGAGCTCGAACCGGACGTGGTGGTGCACGCCGGCGCGCCGAGCGGCGAAGGGCGCCTGGAGCGCGGGTCGCGGCTCCTCGAGGCCGACGTGCTCGGCACCGAGAACACGCTCGCCGCCGCACACGCGGTGCGGGCCCGCTACGCGCTGGTCTCCTGCGAGCACGTCTTCAGCGGAGCGCGGCCTTCGGGTGAGTGCTGGGAGGAGGACGACCCCACCGAGCCCACCACCGCGCTCGGGCGCTCGCTGATCGCCCGTGAGCGGCTCGTGCGGGATTTCGCCGGCGGCTGGCTGATCACCCGCCCCGCGGACGCGTACGGCGTCAACCTCGCGATCCCCGCGGCAGCCGAGGTCCACACCTCCCCGCCCCACTCCGCTTCACCCGAGGTCCACACACCCCCGCCCCACTCCGCTTCGCCGGTGCAAGACGGGGAGCGCGCGCGGCACGTGTGGGAGCGCTCCGGCGAGCCGCTGCGCTGGGCGCTCACACTGCGCGCCGGGCGGCTGCTGCTCGCGCCGGCGGGGGTGCGCCGCTCGCCAACCTACGCGTGGGATTACGCCCAGCGCCTGTGCGAGCTGATCGCGCAGGAGTGCGAGGGCGTGTTTCACACCGCGGGACCCACCACCATCGGCCGCCTCGCGCAGATGCGGCTGCTCGCACGCGCGTTTGGCTGCGAGATGGAACTGGTGCGCGACGGGCCCACCACGCCGGCGCCGGCGAACACCGCGCTGTGCGACCGCAAGACCAGCTTCGCGCTGGGCCACCCCGCGGTCGATCCGTTCAGCGGCTACCGCCTGATGCGCCGCCAGCTGGAGCGGCTGCTGGGAACCGCCGATTCCCCAACCGCGCCCCCGCTGCCGGCCACGTCGCCACTCGTGGTTGCGAACGGCTGATGGGGAGGGGTGGAGATGTCTTTAAAAAAGCCCCAGAACACTTTACAAAATGAAGGGTTGGGGGGCAAAAACAAAACATCCAACCCCACACCCCCCGCTTTACAAAATGAAGGGTTGGGACCCAAAACCAAGACATCCGACCCCACGCTCACTTTACAAAATGAAGGGTTGGGGGCTGAAAAGTTGATACACAACCCCCCGCTCCCGCCGACTTCACCCGGGCGGGCGGGCCCATTTCCCGCGGGGTATCTACGCTGAGATGGTGGGCACCCTCACCGACACCACGCTGCTGCAGGCCGAGCTCGCGCGGCTGGTTGGCCCCGAGCACGTGCTGGCGCCACCCGACCCCGCAAACGGCGCAAAACGGGGAGCGATGGGTGCGATGGGTGCGATGGGGGGCGAGTGGAGTCAGTACAACCACGACGCCACCCGCAGCCGCGGGCTGAGCGGCAGCGCCGATCTGGTGGTGCGCCCCGGCAGCACCGAGGAGGTTGCGGCGGTGATGGCGCTCTGCTACGAGCGCGATGTGCCGCTGATCCCGCGCGGCGGCGGCACCGGGCTGGCCGGCGGCGCCGTGCCGCTGTCGGGCTCGCAAGGGAGAGGCCACAAGCTGGGCGGCGGCGGGGTGGTGTGCGCGCTCGAGCGGATGCGCGCCATGCGCGAGCTGGAGCCGGCGCTGTGGCGAATGACGCCGGAGGCCGGCGTGAGCACGCGCCACGTGCAGCGGATCGCGCGCGAGAACGGGCTGTGCTTCCCGCCCGACCCGGGGGCCTCCGAGCAGTCGCAGATCGGCGGCAACGTCGCAACCAACGCCGGCGGTCCACACGCCTTCAAGTACGGCGTGACCGGCAACTGGGTGACGGGCCTGGAGGCGGTGGTGGCGCCCGGCGAAACCATCGCGCTCGGGGGCAGCTACCGCAAGGACGTCGCCGGGTATGACCTCAAGAGCCTGCTGATCGGCTCCGAGGGGACGCTGGGGATCGTCACCGCCGTACGCCTGCGCTTGGCGCCAGCACCCGAGGTGGCGCTGCCGCTGATCGCCTTCCATGCGACTCGCGCCCGGGGGTGCGCGGCGATCCTCGAGGTGCTCGGCGCCGGGATCGTCCCCGCGGCGCTCGACTTCCTCGATGGCGAGGCGCTGCGGATGGCGGCCGGCGCGTGGGCTGGGGGCAACGGAATGGCGCTGCCGGTGCACGCCGAGTTCATGCTGCTCGCCGAGGTGGACGGCACGCGCGAAGAGGCGCGCGCCGCGTACGCCGAGCTGGCGGCGGTGCTCGGCTCGGGCGCCCTGCAGCTGCGCCGCCCCGACCGCGCGGCGATGTGGGAATGGCGTGACCGCGTGCCGGGCGCGGTGAGCGCGATGCGCGGCGGGAAGGTGAGCGAGGACGTGGTCGTCCCCGTCGAGCGCCTCGCCGAGGCACTGGCGCGCTTCGCGGAGATCGCCGAGCGCCACGGGTTGCGCTCGTGCGCGTGGGGGCATGGGGCCGACGGCAACGTGCACGCCAACCTGCTCGTCGATCCGCGCAGCGAGGCCGATCTCGCGGCCGCCGCGGCAGCCACCGAGGAGCTGTTCGCGCTCGCCGTCGAGCTCGGCGGCTCGATCAGCGGCGAGCACGGCGTGGGTCTGTGCAAGAGCGGCCAGCTGGCCCGACAGTGGCCGGAGGGGGCGCTGCGCCTGCACGAAGAGATCAAGCGGGTGTTCGACCCCAAGGGGCTGTTGAACCCCGGCAAGAAGCTCGCCCGGTAAGCGGATTCCTTTCTGGCAAGCGGTCTTTCCGCCGATAGCGCTAGTCTGCGCGCCTTGCTTGTTCCTCAACTCGAAAGGAAACATCCATGAACAAGACGCAGCTCGTCGACGCGCTGTCCTCTGACAGCGGTCTCTCCAAAGCTGACGCCTCGCGCGCGCTCGAGTCGTTCGTCACCACCGTGGGCAAGACGCTGAAGAAAGGCGACGAGGTCGTCATCACCGGCTTCGGCAAGTTCTCCGTGGTGAAAAGGGCAGCACGCCAGGGCGTCAACCCGCGCACGGGGGAGAAAGTCAAAATCAAGGCCTCGAAGGCACCCAAGTTCAGTCCCGGAGCCGGTTTGAAGCAGATCGTACACCCCAAAAAATAGAGCGGGCCGCGTACGCGCACGCGGTGGGCAAGCAACCCTCGGATGGGAGCGCATGCACCTCCGCGGGAGGAGGCTCCACCGCCGCGCAGGAGGGAACAGGGACGAGGGATGACGCGCCGCGCGCGGTGTCGCGCGTGGTAGCGTCGCCGCATGCCGCGCGTGGATGAGCTGGAGCTGCCCACCCTCGATTACCTCGACCCGACGCTGCGGGGGGAGCGTTTCCACGCGAGGATGCGCGAGCTGCTGGCCGATCGTCGATCGGTCGGCGGGTGGCTGGCGACGGGGCCGTACGGCTACGCGGTGCTGGACCGCGAGGCGGTCGAGTTCTTCCTGCGCACGCGCGCGGCGATCTTCCCCGGGATGACGATCGCGCAGATCTTCGACGTGCGCGAGGGGCCGCTGTATGAGGAGATGCGCCGCAACATCCTGCACATCAACGGCCCCGACCACACCCGCCTGCGCAGCCTCGTCAACCCGGCGCTGTCCCCGCGCGCGGTCGAGCGCCACCGCCCGGTGATGCGGGAACTGCTGGAGGCAATTTGGAATGAGATGAGCGTCGCGGGGGATGGCATGGCGCAATGCGAGTTCGTGCGCGACATCGCCAAGCCCTACCCCTCGCAGGCAATCGCGCACGTGATGGGGGCGCCCTTGGAGGACGCCCCGCGACTGCACCACTGGTCCAACTGGATCCAGCGCCAGTTCGACGCGATCTCGATGACCGAGCAGAAACCGGCGATCGAACAGGCGGTGTCGGAGTTTTACGAGTACGCGTGGGGGTTGGTGCGCGCCCGCCGCGAGCGCCCCGGCGAGGACCTGATCTCGCTGCTGATCGCCGCCGAAGAGCGGGGCGAGCGGCTGTCGGACGTGGAGTGCGTGAACCTCGTGCTGAACATCCTGATCGGCGGCGTGGACACGACCCAGAGCCAGCTCGCGCACGCGGTGAGGCTGCTGGCTGAACACCCCGATCAGTGGCAGCTGCTCGGGGAACGGCCGGAGCTGGCGGCGCAGGCGGTCGAGGAGGCGCTGCGCTTCGAGCCGATCACCCCCTTCACCGCCCGCATCCTCGTCGAGGAGGTCACCTTCCGCGACGTCACCTTCCCCGCCGGCACGATTGTGATGGTGTGCGCCTTCACCGGCAACCGCGACCTCCCCGAGAGCGACGGCGCCGGTGGGGCGGGGGGAGACCCGGACGAATTCAACATCGTCGCCGAGCGTGACCGCGCCCGCGTGCTGACGTTCGGCGCCGGCGTGCACTTCTGCGTGGGCGCCAACCTCGCCCGCGTGGAGCTGCAGGAGGCGCTGGCATTCCTGGCGCCGCGGATGCCGGGCCTGGAACTCGCCGGCGAGCCGGTGTTTGAGGGCATCACCGGCATCTACGGCCTCGCCGAGCTGCCGCTGCGCTTCGCCGCGTAAGCGTCGCGCCGCACGGTCGGGCGTGGAACAATTCGCAGGGGGGCACAACCCGGCCCCCAACCGACATATCGGAGGAGATGACTCTGCGGGAGTTGAAAGGAGCGGTCGCCGCGGGGCTCGCAGTGGGCCTCGCCACCGGTTTCGCGCTGGTCGTGCTCGCGGGGGACGCGTGGGCGGGGGAGTACCACGTGTACTCCTGCCGGACGCCCGCCGGGCAGGTTGCTCCTACGGATGGGTGGAGCCCGTCGGAACATCCCAGTTTCGATCCGACCCTGAACACGTGCGAATCCGGGGGCGGACTGATTGCGGCCCTTGATGCTGGCTATGCCCACCTTTCTGACACCGAAAACGACGAGGCTACGTGGGCCTTCAAGGCACCAGGAGGCGACGTTATTACTAAAGCGACTTTGTGGCGCGCGGGTGAGACACCAGGCGGAGGAACTACAGAAGCCTCCTATCTTTTTTGGCTGGCCGCAGATCCTGCGATTGGACCTACTACACACATTTTCGATGAGTGCATAGCCAGTCAAGGATGCACAGGCGAGGGTAGCCTTGCCTATCCGTTCGCTCCAGAAAATCGTGTGATTGTTTCCAGCACTGAACTCAACGGCCCATACCTTTCTCTGAGTGCTTACTGTGGATCGGATTACATAAAGCCATGCCCAACCAACGAAGGCGGCAAAATCACCTACGACGCCGAGGTCGAGCTCTTCGCCGCGGACATCACCCTCTCCCAGCCAACGGGCCCCACCGTCTCCGCGGTGAGCGGTGACCTCACCGAAGACCCCACCGTCAGCGGCACCAGCGACGTGGCCTTCCACGCGGCGGACCCCGGCTCCGGCGTGTACGAAGCGATTATCAAGGTCGATGGCCAGGTGCTCGCACACGAGGTGATAAACGAAGACGGCGGACGCTGTCACAACGTCGGTGGCACCACCGACGGGCTGCCGGCCTTCCTTTACACCCAGCCCTGCCCGGCCGAAGCGAGCGCTGACATACCGTTCGACACGACCGCCCTCACCAACGGCGAGCACCACCTCGTCGTGAGCGTGACCGACGCCGCCGGCAACGCCGCGACCGTGCTCGACCGCGAGATCACCGTCGCCAACCAGCTGTCGAGCACCGGGCCGCCCCCCGGTGCATGCAACCCAAGCCCAAGCGCCGACGCACACAGCCAAGTGGGCAGCCCCGTCCTCACCGCGGGCTGGAAGGGCCACCGGGGCGCCCGCCTGCGCACCCGCTACGGTCGCGCACACACGATCGCAGGGACGCTCACCGGCCCGGCTAGCGGGAGCCACCCCGACACGACCACGAGCGGAACCGGGGCGGGCAGGACCGGGGCGAGCGGCAGTCCAATCCCCGACGCGCAAGTGGACGTCTGCGAGCTGCCGGCCTACAAGGGCGCACCGAGCCGCCTGATCGCCGCCCCGAGCACGGGGCCGACCGGCCACTGGAGCCTCGTGTTGCCCCGCGACCTACCCTCCAGCAAGCTGCTGATCGTCTACCGAGGCCATCCCGGCGAAGTGCCCCCGGCGGCGCTGAGCACGCTGACGCTGGCGGTTCCCGCCGCGCTGCGCCTGCACATCTCCCCGCGCACCGCAACCTCGAGCGGCGCGATCCACTTCAGCGGTCGCCTGCGCGGCGGCCCGATCCCAGCGGGCGGCAAGCAGCTCGTGCTCGAGGCCCGCTCCCCCGGCAGTCCCTGGATCGAGTTCCACGTGATCCACACCCACGCGGGCGGGCGCTTCACCTACCTGTACCGCTTCCGTCTCCCCGGCCCCGCCCGCTACCAGTTCCGCGTGCTCTCCGAAACAGAGGCCGACTTCCCGTTCGCCGCGGGGGTTTCGAACGTGGTGGGGGTGCTCGAGCGGTAGGACGAGTTGGCCCAAATGCTAAAGCTCTTCCCCGTCGATCGAGCGGTGCATGAACCAGACACGCGCGTCGCGGGGCAGACGCGCCTCGCCGGTTTGGCGGAACCCAAACGACTTGTAGTAAGCGATGTTCTCGTGCTTGGTGGTGTCGAGGTAAATGGGTAGCTCGCGGCGTTGGGCCTCTGCGATGACACGCTGCAGCAGCGAGCGTCCGACGCCCTGGTGCTGGCAGTCTGGATGCGCGGCGAGGTACCACAGCAGCAGATGTGCGTGGTGCGGATGTGCGCGCTTCATCACGCTGTCCACGAACGCGGCGCGCAGACCCGGGCCGGGCCCGGCCCGGAGGAACGGCGGCGTCTCGCGCAGCGTCGCATACGGCGGCGGGAATCGTGTGCCATCGGCGTAGGTCAACGCGACGCCCACAACGGTGCCGTTGCGCAGCGCGCACCAGTGCGGACCGCCCCAGCGCAGCGCCTCCCCCACCACGATCTCGTAGTAGCGCTGCAGCAGTCGCCCTCGCGCCGCGTCGCTTCTGGGTCCGATCGCGACCCACGCCGGGTCGTGCAGGAACGCGTCGGCGAGCACGCGCACCGCGTCGTGTCGGAGGGGAGGGGTCAGCTCGGCGAGCTCGACCATCGCCGGCTGGTGGTCTGGCTGGCCAGCGGCAGAGTCATACCTATGCAGGATCCTGAGCCGGGCGCCGCGGGCGGGAACGAGGGTGATGTGCCGCGGGAGCGCCCACTCGTCGCGGGCGTTGGGCGCGGAGAGCTCAACCTGCGCGAGCACGCGCTCGATCACGAGCCGCATCTCCAGGGTGGCGAAGGCGGCGCCGAGACAGCGGCGGCGGCCGCCGCCGAACGGGATCCATCCGTAGGGTGGTGGGGAGGCCTCGTCGAGGAAGCGCTCGGGCCGGAACGCGTGGGGTTCGGGAAAGACCTCGCTCTGCTGGGCGAGGCAGATGGACGGCATCAGCGTGACTCCCGCCGGCAGGTCGTAGCCGGCGAGGGCGAATGGCTTGACCGCCAAACGCGCGACGTCGGGTATCACCGGGCGTGAGCGCAGCGTCTCCTTGACAACGGCATCGAGGTAGGCCTCCTCGCCCTCGCGGCCGGCGCGCTCGGCGCGAGCGAGCACCGCGGGATTGCGGGCCAAGCGCTCGAACGCCCACGCCAGGCCGGTGGCGGTCGTCTCGTGTCCCGCGAGCAGCATCGTCATGACCTGATCGCGCAACTCATCGTCGTCCATCGCGCTGTCGTCGTCGTAGCGTGCGAGTATCAGCATCGAGAGGATGTCGCTACGCCGATCGAGGTCGGGCGCCGAGCGCCGCGACGCGATCTCCTCGCGCAGCAGAGTCTCCGCTTCGGCCTGCCAGCGAAGCTGACGGCGCCAGATACCAACTCGGCCGAGCGCCGGCCACGCCCACATCAGCAAGACCGGGGTTGTGAGCTCGACTGTCCGTCGCAGCGCGAGACGGAGCCGCGCCAGGCGTGCCGGGTCCTCGACCCCGATGACGGCGCGGAGGATGACCTCCAGAGTGATCGCCTGCATCCGCTCGTGCAGGCGGATCGGCTTTCCCTGCGGCCAGGTGGCGATCTCGGCGTCGGCGATCTCGTTGACGACTTCGGTGTAGCGACGCACGCTGTCACCGTGGAAGAAGGGCAGCATCAGGCGCCGGCGGCGCAAATGCTCGTCCTCGTCGGCCAGCAGGATCGAGCGCCGGCCGAGCACTGGACCGAGGATCGCATTGGCCTCACCGGCATGCAGGACGCTGGGATCGGCGGCGAACACGGCCTTCACGTCGTCGGGGTCGGTGACGTAGATCATCGCTTTCGCCGGATAGGCACGGACCGTGAAAGTCGGTCCATACCGGCGGCGGCAGTAGCGCAGAAATGGGCCGGTGAACTGCCACACCAGCAGGGTCTGCAGGGTGTAGGGCAGCTTTGGTCCCGGTGGCAGTGCGCCGCGGTCACGGTCGGGCAGCACACCCTGGTCGCGGTCGGGCAGCGCGCCGCGGTCGGGTTCGCTGCCGCGGTCGGAGGCTTCGCTGCCGCGGTCGGCTTCGGTTCCAGGCGATGCGGTCATGGGGCCCCTATCAAGACGGTCGGGGGTTGGCGCGGAAACGACCCTGCGCAAACATAGTACAGATGTGTAGGACAGATGTGTAGGACGAGCGTTTGTGTGCCTGGGTACACTCGTGTGGTGAGCAACCGCGATGCCCTACTGGAGGGCGCCAAGCGCTGTCTGCGCGAGAAGGGCTACGCCCGCACGACCGCCCGCGACCTCGTTGCCGCCTCGGGCACAAACCTCTCCTCGATCGGCTACCACTTCGGCTCCAAGGAAGCACTGCTGGCCGAGGCCTTCGACGAGGTCTTCGTGGAATGGACGAGCAAGCTGACCGCCGCGGCCCTCGACGACCCAGCCGCCAACGCGCTCGAACGACTTGTGGCCTCATGGAAGGCACTGCTCGACACGCTTCCCAAGCACCAGAACCTGATGCTCGCCTACGTCGAGTCGATTGGGCCCACGGTGCGCTCTGAAGCCCTACGTAAACAGCTCGCCGAGCACTACGATCGCGTCCGCCTCGAGGTCGCAGACACCGTCAAGCAAAGCCTCGGCGAGGACGCCACCGCCGCAGGCGCCGACCCCGAGGTCATCGCCTCACTGCTCATCGCAATAGCCGACGGCTTCATGATCCAATTCCTTGTCGATCCCACTCGCTTCCCCACCGGCGATCAACTCGCCGGCGCACTCAGCGCCGCTCTAACCGCGATGCTCGCCCCGTTTACCGCGGCCACATCCATTTCCTGACCGACGCCTGACAGGGGCTTACAAGCGCGAGATGAGTTCGGCCACGATCTCCGCAGCGGGCTGTGGCTGTTTGGCGAGCGCAACGCTCTGCCCAGCCCACAGCGACAGCGCCTCGATCTCGCCGGTTGTACCAACGAGCGGGGGCGCGGGGGAATATCGAAGGATCGGTTCGCCCGAAGCGAAGTGCGCTATCACCTCCCCGTCTCCCGGTCGGCTACCCGGCGCCGGCCGGCCCGCGGCCTCCCACCTCTCGGCCGTTGAGTTGTGGAGGGCGCGGTGGGGAGTGTCCGGCCATCCCACCTCATAGAGGTTGGCGTACCACTCCGCATCGGTCTCGGTCGCGGCTATCAGGAGGCGCCGGTATTCCTCGTGGATCGGCATCTCGTTGGCCAAGAGGAACCGAGTGCCCAGCCAAGCGGCCTGTGCACCAAGGGCAAGCACGGCTGCGACTCCTCGAGCGTCGCCAATCCCACCGGCCGCAATGACCGGTACCGGCGCCACCGCGTCGACTACCGCTGGCACCAACGGAAGTGTCGCCACACCACCCCACACGTGGCCGCCGGCCTCCCAGCCCTGCGCAACGACGATGTCCGCGCCACATCCGACTGCGCGCCGGGCTTCCTCGGCGCTGCCGACCGTATGCATGACAAGCGCTCCGGCGTCATGCACCGAGTCGACGTAGCCGCTGGGATCGCCGAAGATGAACGACACGCTGCGCAGGCCAGCAGCAAGAGCCTGATCGACGCGACGGTGCTGGTCGGAGGTGAGAACGAAGTTGCCGGAAAACGGCCGGTCGGTGAGGGCTGCCGTTTCACGAACCACATCTCCGGCGTCCTGCGACCACGACAGTCCCAGGCTGCCGAGGCCGCCGGCATTTGAGACCGCGGCCGGCAGGCGAGGATCTGCGGCCACCGGCGCCTCGACGATCGGGTGGTCGATCCCCAGCAACTCGCACACCGGCGTGTGGATACTCATTGGGATGACTCCATTCTGGCGCCCGCGGCGCCGATTGACTAGGCTCATTGTGGACCGAAAGGAGCAGATCATGCGCAGCGACATCGCCCCCGGCGCCACCTTCCCCGACTACGAGTTGCCCGATCACGAGAACCTTCCCCGGAAGCTCAGCGAGATCCAGGGCGAGGACCCCCTGATCCTCACGCTCGCGCGCGGGAACTACTGCCCCAAGGAGCACCAGCAGCTCCTCGAGCTCGCCGCCAACTACCCCAAGGTCGCGGTGGCTTACACGAAGATCGCCACCATCTCGACCGACACCCACCACTCCAGCCAGGAGTTCCGCGCGTCGACCGGCGCCCAGTGGCCCTTCCTCTCCGACCCGGAGCGGACCGTCCAGAAGGACCTCGAAATCCAGGAGTACACCGACCCCGAGCACGACCCGATGATCCCCCACACCCTCGTGCTCAAGCCCGGACTGGTCATCTACAGCATCTACAACGGATACTGGTTCTGGGGACGTCCCTCGTTCGTGGATCTCTGGCACGACCTACGGACCGTGACTCGCGAGATCCGCCCCGACTGGGATCTGAGCAAGCCCGGGCTGCGCGAGGCGTGGGATGCGGAGGACTACTCACCATTTCACGGATGGGACAGGCGCTCCCCTCAGGCGGAGCCGTCGTCTTACAATGCTTAACACCGCATACGGCTATCTGCCGAGCGGTCCGGTGCAACCTGCGCCGCGCTGTAAGCCGCGAGAAGTCACCAGGCCACAGGTCCGTCGCGGCTGACAAAGGTGCCGGTATCTCGCGGGAGCCCGGTAAATGCCGACTCCCGCGAGCGTGCCTCTCGCTATCGCGCTGTCAAGCGCGCTCTGGCTCGCCGAGAACGATGAGGCCATGGATGCAGACCACACAGATCGCGAAGACGCCGAGCGCCCACCACGGGTGCGCCCCGCCGACATCCAGCAGCGCGCCGACCGCGCCGAGGGTGGCGGCGATGATCCCGACGACGCGCCCGTATGTCCGCCCGGCGAAAAGCGAAAAAGAGGCAGTCAACTGAATGACGCCCAGGATGATCGTGATCCACCCCCAGGTGTGCAAGCTCGAGAAAACGAACTGCGTGTCATTCGTCCAGAAACTTGCATTTCCGACGGCGGCGATCCCGTAGATGATGTTGAGGACGCCCGCCACCATCAACAGGATCCCCACGAACGATGCGCTGCCAACACCTCGCATGTACTCCCCCTTGCTCAGTGGCGCCTGATGACGCCTGTTGCGGAATATTATTCCGGTCGACCGAATCCAGTGGGATTTGGCTTGCATCTTTCCCGGACGAGCCGAAAGGAGACCAGATGTGCCGATGGATGGCGTGGCACGGGCAGCCCCTTCTGATTGACGAGCTGCTGCTCAAGCCGAAGCACAGTCTGATCGATCAGAGCCTGCATTCAACGATGGGCGCCGAGCCGACCAACGGCGACGGGTTTGGGCTCGGTTGGTACGGCACCGGAGACGGTCCGGGCCTGTATCGCAGCATCTCGCCGGCCTGGGCGGACGCCAACCTGCGCCACCTCGCCGCTCACATCGAGTCGCCTCTGTTCCTCGCCCACGTGCGGGCGACCTCGGGCAGCGCGGTGCAGGAGACCAACTGCCATCCACATCTCTACGGTCGCTGGCTGTTTGTGCACAACGGCCTGATCAACAGTTTCCCGACCGTTCGGCGCGAGCTCACGCTCGCGATCGACCCCCAGCTGTTCACCGAGATCCAAGGCTCGACCGACTCCGAGCTGCTCTTCTACCTGGCCCTCACCAAAGGCCTCGAGGACGACCCGCTCACGGCGCTCGAGCGCACCATCGGTTTCGTCGAGCAGGCAGCCGCTCGACACGGGATCGACCGCGCGATCCAGGCCAGCATCGGGGTGAGCGATGGCGAGCGCTTGTGGGCTGTGCGCTACTCGACCGAGGGAAACTCGCGCACCCTGTTCGCGTCCGCCGAAGCCCACGCGATCAAGCAACTGTATCCCGAGAACCCGCGTCTGCAACTCCTGCGCGACGCGGATCGTCTGGTGGTCTCCGAGCCAATCGCCGACCTCCCCGGCGCGTGGCACGAGATCCCGGAGTCGACCGCCGTGACCATCCATCCCGGGGGCGCGCACGAGCTGCGGCCGTTTCGACCGCTGGCGGCCTAAGCTTGCGCAGTTGTGCGCAACCATGGGGCCAATCCCAACAACGGAGGTCAACATGAGCACCACCGATGTGAACAGTGAAGCGTCGGCCGGGGGCCTACCACCCGCAGGGGAGATGGTCTTGGCCCATTTCATCGTGTCGGATGATGTCGAGCGTTCCCGGCGCTTCTACACGGAGGTACTTGGCGGCAAGGCGGTCATCTCCGGTGAGCGAGGTGACGAGGTGACGTACGTCGCGCTAGCCAACAGCTGGATCATCATCAACGAGGGGGGAGGGCCGACCGACGACAAGCCCACCGTCACGCTCGAGACGCAGCCCGACCCGGATCGGGTGAGCAGCTTCCTCAACATCCGGGTTGCGGACATCCAAGCTGTGTACGCCGAGTGGAGCTCGCGGGGCGCCCAATTCCTGACGCCGCCGAAGCAGCACGAGACCGAGATCCGCTGCTATATCCGCGATCCCGACGGCTACCTGATCGAGGTGGGTCAGACGACTCTAGCCAGAGGTTGGCGCCCACCGTCTTAATCGCGTGACGCAACGCCGATGAGTGGACGGTACCGTTTGGTGCTTGCTGGGCCTGCCCTCCCCTGTTACTGCGTGCCTGTTCGACCTGGATGGCGTGCTGACGCAAACAGCCAAGGTGCACGCCGCCGCCTGGAAGCAGATGTTCGACAGCTACCTGCGCCGACGGGCCGCTCAGTGCAGCGAAGCATTCGTCCCGTTCGATCAGGATCGCGATTACGACGAATACGTTGACGGCAAGCCCCGCTACGACGGCGTACGCTCATTCCTGTCCTCGCGCGGCATCGAGCTACCCGAGGGCGGGGAGGGCAAGGAGGGCGGGGAGGGCGGGGAGGGCGGGGCGGGCAAGGAGGGCGGAGAGGGCGGGCTCTCAAACAAGCCGAGTGTGGACACGATCCACGGCCTTGGCGACCTCAAGAACGAGATCGTGCTCGAGCTCATTCGTGAGCATGGCGTCCAACCCTACGGGGGTTCGGTTCGCTACGTGGAAGCCGTCCGGGCCGCCAAGCTGCGCCGCGCCGTGGTCTCATCGAGCACCAACTGCCGCGACGTGCTCGCCGCGGCGGGCATCGAGGGTCTGTTCGAAGAGATCGTCGACGGCCTCGTCGCCGAGCGTGAGCACCTCCAGGGCAAGCCCGCGCCGGATACGTTTCTAGCCGGTGCGCGGGCCTTGGGCGTCGAGCCAGCCCGGGCGGCCGTGTTCGAGGACGCACTCGCCGGTGTCGAGGCTGGCCGCGCGGGGCACTTCGGCTTGGTGGTGGGCGTCGACCGGGTCGGTCAGGCGGCCGCCTTGCGGACTCACGGCGCCGATGTCGTCGTGGCTGATCTGGCCGAGCTGCTCGAGGCGTCATGATCAAGAATGCGGGTTTCCGCGTGGAGTCCTGGGCCGTGCGCGAGGCCGAGCTCGACCTCGACAAGCTGGCGCAGACGGAGTCGGTGTTCGCACTGGCCAACGGCCACATCGGCCTACGCGGCAACCTCGACGAGGGCGAGCCGTATGGTTTGCCCGGCACTTACCTCGCCGGCTTCTACGAGGCGCGACCGCTGCCCTACGCCGAGCCGGCCTACGGCGACCCGGAGGCCGGCCAGACGATCATCAACGTGACCGACGGCAAGATCATGCGCCTACTCGTCGACGATGAGCCGCTTGACATCCGCTACGGCGAGCTGCGCAGCCACGAACGGGTGCTCGACCTCCGCGCAGGGGTGCTGCGCCGAACGCTCGAGTGGCGGTCTCCGGCTGGACGTTCTGTGCGGATCGCCTCGACGCGCCTGGTCTCGTTCGCCGAGCGGGCGGTCGCGGCGATCCTCTACGAGGTCGAGGCGCTCGACGGCAAGACACCGGTGGTTGTGCAGTCCGAGCTTGTCGCCAACGAGATGCTGCCGGGCGCCGAGAGCGATCCCCGCGCCGCGGCCGCGCTCGCGGCACCACTGCACTCTGGGCAGTTTGGCGAGCGCGACACCCGTGTGATCCTCGAGCACTCGACCCGCGTGAGCGGGCTGACGATGGCTGCCGCGATGGATCACACCATCGATGGGCCACCGGGCACCACGACTGACGCAGAGAGCTTCGCGGACCTCGGTCGGCTGCTCGTGACCGCGGACGTGGCGCCCGGAGAACCCCTTCGCGTAGTCAAGTTCTTGGCGTACGGATGGTCCAGGCAGCGCTCTCCATCGGCGATCATCGACCAGGCCGCGGCAGCCCTGGCGCAGGCCCGCCAGCACGGCTGGGACGGTTTGCTTGCCCAGCAGCGCGCATACCTCGACGACTTCTGGGATCGCGCGGACGTCGAGATCGAGGGTGACACCGAGCTGCAGCTGGCCGTTCGCTTCGGACTCTTCCACACCCTCCAAGCCGGCGCGAGGGCCGAGCAGCGGGCGATCGCCGCCAAGGGCTTGACCGGGCCGGGCTACGACGGACATGCCTTCTGGGACACGGAGACGTTCGTCCTGCCCGTGCTGACCTACACGGTTCCACACGCGGCCCGCGACGCCCTGCGATGGCGCTATCACACCCTCGAGCTCGCGAAGGAGCGAGCGACCTCGCTCGGGCTGGCGGGCGCCGCGTTCCCGTGGCGGACGATCCGCGGACAGGAGTGCTCGGGCTACTGGCCCGCGGGCACCGCGGCCTTTCACATCAATGCCGACATCGCCGATGCCGTTGTCCGCTATCAGGCGGCGAGCGACGACGATGGCGATTTCGCGAGCACCGAGGGCCTCGAGCTGCTTGTGGAGACGGCGCGATTGTGGCGCTCGTTGGGACACCACGACGCTGCCGGGCACTTCCGCATCGACGGCGTAACCGGTCCCGACGAGTACAGCGCGATCGCCGACAACAACGTCTACACGAACCTCATGGCAGAGCGCAACCTGCGGGAGGCCTTCAAGGCGGTGGGACGCCACCCCAAACGCGCCGCCGAGCTCGGCGTCGACGAGGAGGAGGCCGCCGGTTGGCGCGATGCCGCGCAGGCGATGTTCATTCCCTGCGACGAGGAGCTCGGAGTGCATCCACAAGCCGAGTCGTTCACCGAGCACGAGCCATGGGACTTCGAGGCCACCGCCCCCGAGCAGTATCCATTGCTGCTGCACTTCCCCTACTTCGACCTCTATCGCAAGCAGGTTGTCAAGCAGGCCGATCTCGTGCTCGCGCTGCACCGTCGCGGCGACGCCTTCAGCGACGAGCAGAAGGCGCGAGACTTCGACTACTACGAGCGGCTGACAGTGCGGGACTCCTCGCTGTCAGCGTGCACGCAGGCCGTCCTCGCCGCCGAGGTTGGTCACCTCGAGCTGGCCTACGACTATCTCTGTGAGGCCGCGCTGATCGATCTCGACGACCTTCAGCACAACACCCGTGACGGGCTCCACATCGCATCGCTGGCCGGGACATGGATCGCCGCCGTGGCGGGCTTTGGCGGGATGCGCGACCACGACGGGATCCTGAGCTTCGCCCCGCGCCTGCCCCAGGCGCTCACCCGGCTTACCTTCCGCCTGTGCGTGCGTGGGCAGAGGTTGCTGGTGGAGGTCGGACAGAAGCAGGCGACCTACTCCCTGCTGGAAGGCTCCTCCCTCGAGATCCTCCATCACGGCAAGCAAGCCACCGTCCGCGCGGAGCGGGCGCTGACCCGCCGGATCCCTCCGGCACCCGCGCGGGAGAACCCCAGCCACCCCCCCGGACGGGCACCACAGCGGCGACGCCCTGCGAAATGAGGTTCCTGTTCGCTGGAGTTGCGGGTCCGGCCGAGTAGGATCAGGTGCCGTGACCGAGTCGCCCATTGACCGCCTGCTCGGAGCTTTCGAGGAGCTCGATGTGGAGGCCGCGATCGCACTGATGACGCCTGGGTGCCAACTGCTGGCTGTCGATGGCCAGCGCGCCGAGGGCACCGAGGCGGTTCGCGAGCTGCTCACGGCCTTTGTTGGGAAGCTGCACTCGTTGACGCATCAAATCACCGCCCAGTGGCACCAAGACGATGTCTGGATCGCCGAGGTCGAAGCAACCTACGAGCTGAAGGACCGGCTGCAGATGAAGCTCCGGCGCGCGTTCGTGTTGCGCGACGGACCAGACGGTTTCGTCGATCTGCACGTCTACGGTGCGCACGAGCGTCCGTTCCCCGACCACTACACCGGCAAGCAGGGGATGCGACTCGGAGGGCAGTGGATACCACCGCTCTGACGGAGATTGCCGCGAGGCGCACACAGCCCCGCTCGGAAGACCCTCGGGGAGCTAGTGCTGCGGGCGCGTGGGTTCCCTCACCTGCGCTTCGGGGCTCTTGGCGAGCTCGTAGAGGATGATCAGCGAGAGCGCGAAGATGCACAGCGACCAGAACGGGTAGGCCGGGATATCCATCAGCGCGTCGATTGCGACGAGTGCTGCCGTGATGATTCCAAACCAGCGGCCGAACGAGCTGCCGGCGAACAGCGAGAGTGCGGCGAGTCCCTGGACCGCGCCGAGGATCAGCGTGATCCAGCCCCACGTTTTCAGTTCGCTGAGGATGTAGTGGGTGTTTCCGATGAAGAAGTGCGATTCGGAGATCGCGGCGATGCCCCAGATGATGTTCAGCACTGCGCTGATCGACAATAGGATTCCCGCGAAGATCCACCAGCCGGTGACCCTGTCCATGTTGTCCATAGGTGCGCCTCCCCTTTCTTTGTGATTTGCGCCACGAGTGTACGCGAGTTCGAGGGTCGGTGGTAGTTGGCCCACCGAAACGACGCGCAGCTTGCCCGACAACCGCGGACGCGGGCGTATGCTTGATAGATGGCAGACCAGCTGAGCGGCCGGCGCCGGGCGCGCCTCGCGGAGTTCATCGAGCCCTTCCGCGTGGCGCCGGGCCGCAAGGTGAGGCTCGCGAAGGACTTCGATCCCGCCTTCAGGGGCGGACTGCACAAGAAGAAACAGGGAGTCGAGCTGCTGGAGGAGGGCGTGGCGCTGCTGAGCGAGTACCAGGCCCGGTTGGCCGCACAGGACAGCTGGGGTGTGCTCGTTGTGCTCCAAGCGCTGGACACCGCTGGCAAGGACGGCACGATCCGCCACGTCATGAGCGGGGTCAACCCGCAGGGGGTGGCGGTACACAGCTTCAAGGTGCCCTCGGCCGAGGAGCTCGACCACGACTATCTATGGCGCTACGCCCAGCACCTGCCGGCACGGGGGGAGATCGGCATCTTCAACCGCTCCCACTACGAGGAGGTGCTCGCGGTCCGCGTCCACCCCGAGAACCTCGATCGCCAGAAGCTCCCCCCCAAGGCCAGAAAGGGTGATGTGTGGGGGCGGCGCTATCGCGAGATCAACGACTGGGAGCGCTACCTGACCGACAATGGCTTTCGGATCGTCAAGCTGTTCCTCAACCTGTCGAAGGAGGAGCAGCGCTCGCGCCTGTTGCGCAGGATCGACCTGCCCGATCACAACTGGAAGTTCTCGTCCGCCGACGTCACCGAGCGAGCGCTGTGGGACAACTACCAGCACGCGCTCTCGGAGATGCTCTCGCACACGAGCACCGAGTGGGCGCCGTGGCATGTGGTTCCCGCCGACCGCAAGTGGTTTGCCCGCATCGCGAGCGCGTGCGTTCTGGCAAGCGCGCTGATTGAGCTCGACCCCCACTACCCCGAGGTGAACGCGCCGCAGCGCAGGGCGCTCCAGGCGGTCAAGCAGCAGCTCGTGGCCGAAGCGCCGAAGGGAGCCGCTCCGGACCCCAACGAGGGTGGTTAGGTGAGGTGGCCGTAGTCGACAGCGTCGAGCGGGCACCCGGCGAGGAGCGCTGGTACAGCCTCAGCGGCGGCGGTCGTCTCGCTGGCGGTCCAGCAGTGGAGCACCGCGGTGATGCTGGTGGCGATCACGGTTCTGAACGCGACGGTTGGCCTGCGCCAGGAGGGCAAGGCCGAGAGCGGTCGCGCTCGCGCTCTTCGCGACGCAGACGGATGCAATGAACAGGCTCCTCGGCACAGTGCCCCTCGACGCGGGGCAGTTCGGCCTGGCGCTGGCGGGCGCGGTGCTGCTGTTTGCGCTCTGGGAGGGCGGCAAGCTGCTGGCACGCCACCGCGAGGCAGCGCGATCATGAAGTGACAACCAGCGCCCACGGCTGAGACGTGGCGCACGAACCGGGAGTGAGCTCGATGACAACCAAGCAGGCTTTCACGGACGCGGAGTGGAAACAGATCCTCGAGGGTCCGCCGAGCGCTGGAATGCTCGTCATCGCCGCCCAGCGCGGCGGGATGTGGAAAGAGACCATCTCGATGGCCAAGGCCTACGCCGAGACCCGAACCGAGCACGGCAACAGCGAGCTGCTCGACGAGATCGTGGCCGCCAAGCCAAAGGTCGATCACAGTCGCTATCACTCGCCGGAGGAGCTCAGGGAGCACTCGCTGGCGCACCTGCGCGATGCGGTGGCGCTGCTCGGGAACAAGGCGACCGCAGAGGAGCTCGACGAGTACCGGCGCTTCATCCTCAGCCTGGCGCACAGGGTGGCCGGCGCGCATCGCGAGCACGGCAACAGTGAGTCGATCAGCGAGGCCGAGCAGGCCGCGATCGACTCGATCGCACAGGCGCTCGGCTAGCACCGATCTGTGGTGCGTTCGCCCGGACCCGAGACCCCAGCCGACGGCGCGACCGTGCAAGTGCCCTGGCGGTCGCGCGCCGCGGCGCTCGTGGCGCTGCTGGCCCCGGCTGCGATGGCCCTGGTGGCGATCGTCGCGCTCGCCGGCGATCTCGCGCTCGCCGCCGCGGCTCTCGGGCTCGTGCTCCTCGCGTCGGCGGCCAGTTGGTACGCCCTGACGCGGCGCGGGCAACGGCGCGCCGGCGGCGCCGTGCTCGCCGGGCTCGCCACGGCGGGCCTCGTGGCGCTGCTGATCGCAAACTGGCACGGGCTGCTGGTGCTTCTCGCGCTACTCGCGCTGCTGGCTCTGTTCGGCCTGAGCGCGCGCTACGCGCTCGGCAGGACCGGCCCCAACCCGACCCTGCCGGCTCCTGCCGGCGGCGAGACGAGCCGCGCGGCGGCCCAGGCGGCGGGCCAGGCGGCGGGCCAGGCGGTGCTGATCATCAACCTGAAGTCTGGCGGCGGCAAGGCCGAGCGCTTCGACCTTGCGGGTGAGGCGCGGCGCCGGAACGTCGAGCCGATCGTTCTGCAACGCGGCGAGGACCTGCTCCAGCTGGCCGAGGACGCGGTCGCCCGCGGCGCGAAGATCATCGGGATGGCCGGGGGCGATGGCTCCCAGGCGCTGGTGGCTACGGTGGCCGCCCGGCGCGACGTCGCACACGTCTGCATCCCGGCGGGCACCCGCAACCACTTCGCGCTCGACCTGGGCCTTGACCGCGACGATGTCATCGGCGCGATGGACGCCTTCATCGACGGCATCGAGCGCCGGATCGACCTCGCCCGGGTCAACGACCGCGTGTTCGTGAACAACGCCTCGCTCGGCGTCTACGCGAAGGTGGTCCAGTCGCAGGCCTACCGCGACGCCAAGCTCGCCACGTGGACAGAGCAGCTGCCCGACATGCTCGGTCCGGGCGCCGAGCCGATCGACCTCGAGTTCACCGCGCCAGACGGCCAGGCCTGCAGCGACGCGGCCCTCGTGCTGGTGTCGAACAATCCTTACCAACTCACCCACCTGGGCGGCGCCGGCACACGGGAGCGCATCGACAGCGGCATGCTCGGCGTTGTTGCCGCCCGAATCCGCGGCTCGGCGGAGGTGTCCAAGTTCGTGGCCCTGGAGCTCGCCGGGCAGGCCGGTCGCTTCCCGGGGCTGATGTCGTGGGCGACAGGAGAGTTCGAGGTCCGCTCTGGCGGACCGGTCGAGATCGGCCTGGACGGAGAGGCGCTGTTGCTGGATCCTCCGTTGCGGTTCTCCGCGCTGCCCGGCGCCCTGCGCGTGCGCGTCCCACGTCAGGCCGGCCTCGCGCCCGCCGCGCGCTCCGTCGCGCTCACGGGTGAGAACCTGGGCGCGCTGCTGCGGGTGGCCGCCGGCCGGTGAGGCGCAGCGCCCCCTGCCTGGCGCTCGGTCTGGTGGCCTTCGTCCTGGTCGGCTGGGGGGCGGGCGCGCTCTGGAGCTCGATCGGCGGGTCCGGTGATGGGGAAGCGGTGCGCGCGCTCGCCGAAAACCGCACGGCAGCCCTCACCGCGGTGGCGCGAACGGTCACCTGGGCCGGGAGCGTGTGGGTGCTCATCCCCTTGGCGCTGGTCGGCTGCATCCTGCTCGTGCGCGCGGGTCTGCCCCGGGAGGCGGCGGCCGTGGCGGTGAGCCTGGCGGGCGCGATCCTGATCTCGGATCTCGTCAAGGTCCTCGTGGGGCGCCCGCGCCCGCCCGTGGAGGAGCATCTGCAGGCTGTCAGCGGCGCCAGCTTTCCGTCCGGACATTCGATGCAGGCGAGCGCGTTCTGGTTCTCGTTGGTGTTGGCTATGCACGCCGCGGGGATGGCGCCTGGTCGCGTTCGCTGGGCGGCGGCGCTCGCGGCGCTGATCGTGTTCGGCGTCGCCTGCTCGCGGGTCTATCTCGGCGTGCACTACCCCAGCGACGTGATCGCCGGCGTGCTGCTGGGAACTGGGTGGGCGCTCCTCGTCGCCGCCTGCGTCCAGGAGCGGGCGCTCGGGCGCCCGGAGCGAGCGAAGCGCCGGTGAGCGAGCGCGAGGTCGGTCCGATGGAGCGTTGGCTGCCGGGGTTGGGCACGATCCGCAACTACCGGCGTGCGTGGCTGCGCCACGACGTCGTCGCCGGAATCGTCCTCGCCGCGATCCTGGTCCCGCAAGGGATGGCCTACGCACAGCTGGCCGGCCTACCTGCTGCGACCGGCCTGTATACGACGGTCGCCTGCCTGGTGGGCTACGCGATCTTCGGTCCCTCGCGCGTGCTCGTGTTGGGTCCCGACTCGTCGATCTCGCCGCTGATCCTGGCCGCTATCACGCCGCTACTGATCACCGGGAACGCCGGCCAGGCGATCGCCCTCGCCGGCATGTTGGCGGTGCTCGTCGGCCTCACCGAGATCGGGTTTGGGCTCGGACGGCTGGGGTTCGTCGCCGACCTCCTATCCAAGGAGGTCCAGGTCGGCTACATGAACGGTCTCGGCATCACGATCATCGTCGGACAGCTGCCCAAGCTGTTCGGCTTCTCGACCAGCGCCGATTCGTTCTTGAAGGAGGTTCGCGTCTTCTTTGAAGGCCTCGACCAGACGCACACGACGACCCTGCTCGTCGGTGTCGCTGTGCTCGCGCTGCTGCTGATCCTGCCGCGCGTCACCCGGCGCGTCCCGGCCGTGCTGGTCGCCGTCGTGGGCGCGACCGTCGTCTCCGCGGTGCTCGGTCTCGCAGAACACGGCGTGGACACCGTTGGCTCGCTCCCACAGGGCATTCCCTCGCCCAGCATCCCGTGGACGGATGCCAAAGACGTCGGCCCGCTTCTGATCGCCGCGGTCGGCATCGCCCTGGTGTCGCTGACCGACACAATCGCGACCGCGACCAGCTTCGCCGCGCGACGGGGCGAAGAGGTCAAGCCCGACCAGGAGATGGTCGGCGTCGGCGTGGCCAACATCGCCGCCGGACTGCTCCAGGGCTTCGCGGTCTCGACCAGTGGTTCGCGCACCGCCGTCGCCGAGCAATCGGGCGCGAAGAGCCAGGTCGCGGGCCTCGTGGGCGCAAGCCTGGTCGCTGTGCTCCTGCTGTTCCTGAACTCGCTGCTTGCCGATCTTCCGCAGACGGCCCTCGCCGCGATCGTGATCGTCGCTGCCCTGTCGCTCATGGACCTGGGCATCCTGCGCCGATATCTCGAGCTCCGCCGCAGCGCCCTGGGCGTATCGCTCACGGCGACGGCGGGGGTGATCCTGCTGGGGGTCCTACAGGGCATCGTGGTCGCCGTGCTGCTCGCGATCCTGCTGTTCTTCCGGCGCAACTGGTGGCCACACGGCGCCGTCCTGGGCCGCGTCGGTGCGAACGAGGGATGGCACGACCTTGCGAGCTATCCCAGCGCTGAGGAGCTCCCGGGGATCGTGGTCTACCGCTGGGAGGCTCCGCTGTTCTTCGCCAACGCCAGCTCCTTCCGCCAGCAGATCCGCCGCCTCGCGCGCGAGCAAAAGCCGGCCTGGATCGTCCTCCAATGCGAGGCGATCACCGATGTTGACGTCACCGCCGCAGAGATGCTCGAGCAGCTCGACCGCGAGCTTAACGACGCTGGCATCCACCTCGCGTTCGCCGAGCTGCGCAGCCGACTACAGGACCTGATCCTCCGCTACGGCCTGATGGCGACGCTCGATCGCGACCACTTCTATCCCACGCTTGAGTCGGCACTGGAGGCAATCGGTGCGCAGGAGGCGGCCTCCGAGTGGACCGAAGACCACCAGAAGTAAGGGGCGCCGATCCTGGCCGTAGACACCGCTCACGGCGGCCGCAAGGGGCCAGAATTTTCCTCAGTCTCCAGATCGCGTGGTGCGCGAGGCTCGCGATCCCGACGACCCCTTTCGCGCGGGTCTGCGCGATCGGTGCGTGACCGGCAGCCGACGTGTGTTTAGGCGATCATTTGGCAATGCGGACGGTCACCCTCATTGAGGCTCCGACGAGCGCGGGCGGGTACGCACCGGGCCAGGAGGACGGCCCCGGTGCGCTGCTCGATGCCGGCTTGGTCGAGCGGTTGGAAGCGGAGGGCTTGAAGGTGCGGCACGGCGGGCGGGTGAAGCCCTCTCGCTGGCGGCCGGACACCGACGACCCGCGAGCGGCAAACGCTACTGCTGTGATCGACCGCGCCGGCCAGGTCGCCGCACTGGTCCGATCGGCCCCAGTCGAGGACACGGTTGTGGTCCTCGGAGGCGACTGCACAGTCGGGGTTGGTACCGTGGCCGGCCTTTGCGGGCGCTTTCAGCGGCTGGGTGTCGTCTACGTCGATCGGCACGCCGACCTCAACGTGCCCGACAGCACCGTTGACGGCGCACTGGACTGGATGGGCGTCGCGCATATCCTCGATATCGCCGGCGCCGTTGATGGGCTTGCTGTGCTCGCCGGTCGGCGCCCTATGTTGAGCTCCGGGCAGATCAGCTTTCTCGGGCTGGGACCGCAGTCAGACTTCGAGGCAGAGGTGATCGCCGATCGCGGGCTACCTGTGGTCAGCGCGGCGCGCGTCGTATCTGATCCGCTCCACAGTGCTCGAGCGGCGCTGTCCCCGCTTGCGGCGTGTGACGCTCTGGCCGTCCACTTCGATGTTGACCTCGTCGACTTCCTCGATGCGCCGCTGGCCGAGAACACCGACCGCGGCACCGCCCCATCGCTGACAGCGTGCGCCACGGCGCTCAGCGAGTTGCTCAACGAGAGACGTGTCTGCGCCCTCACCGTAACCGAGTTCAACCCCCACCACGGATCCCCGGACGGAAGTACCACCAGGCGCCTCCTCGAGGTCCTGGTCGACTCACTCAGTCACGGCGGTTAACGTGCATCGGAGGCGACCCGGCAGTCACGCAGCGGAATACCAAAACGACAGCCGGCCGGCCGTCACGGCAATTGAGACGGATGGCCGGACGGGCTCCTAACGCCGAGGGAGATCGGGATGACTACAGTAGGCGACGGATTGCGGCTGCGGGCGTCACGACCCGAGTAGGTGTGGGTCGCCGACGGATGCCCGCGGCCGTTGCAAGGTAGCTTGCCGATCGGCCGGGGAGCAGTCGATCGGCCCGATGGGATCACCCGTATCGTCCCCCCAGGAAAGGTAGGCATGACTCTCCCACCAGATATCCAGCGGTTTATCGACGAGCAGGCGGACCGGGCGAGCACGCGCTATGACGATTTGCGCGCTGTCGTATTCAACGGCACCACCAAGCGCTCACCCGAGCCCAGCAACACCGACGGCTTGGTGGCGATCGTCCGCGGGATCTTCAACCGCGTCGGCGTCGAAGTTGAGGAGATCCGGACGGTGGATCGTGATATTCCGCCCGGGCTGTGGCCCGATATGCGCGAGCACGGCTACGACAGCGACGAATTCCCCGACATCTACAAGCGTTCCGTCGTGCCCGCGCACATCCTGATCATCGCGGGACCGGTCTGGTTGGGGGACCAGAGCTCGCTCACACGCAAGATCATCGAGCGCCTCTACGCCTACTCATCGGAAGTTAACGAGGCGGGCCAGTGGGCCTATTACGGCAAAACCGGCGCAGCGATCACGACCGGCAACGACGACGGCGGCAAGCACGTCAGTGCCCAGATCCTCTACGCGCTACAGCACATCGGACTGACGATCCCTCCCCAGTCGGATACCTACTGGACTGGGGAGGCCGGTCCTGGGCCCTCCTACCTTGATGCCGTCGGGGGTGGCGAGCACAACGCTTGGGCGACCCGCAACACGGTCTTCCTGGCCTGGAACGTGCTGCACCTGGCGCGCATGCTCACCGATGCCGGCGGCATCGCGTCTTACGGCAACTCCACGAACGACTGGGACCTCGGCCACGCCGACCACCCCAACCCCGAGCACCGGGGCTGAGTCCCACCTCACAGCAGCGGCGGCACGACCCGCGAGACGGGCACCCGGGATGTCCTGGGCACGCGAGGGCTCGTAGGCCCACTTCACCCACGGCTTCGGCATAGTGGTCGATGGGTTTGCTCGCGGTGTGGTGCGAGTTTGCCCAGACGATCTTCTACTACCCGGCGCTGCTCGCCTACGTCGCCGGCACGCTCGCCTATGTGATCGATCGGCGCCTGGCCAACAACGGGGTCTACACCGCCGCGATCATCATCGTGCTCTTTTGGGGCGGCGTGCTGGTGTCCTCACGCGGCGTTTCGCTAGTGGCCAAGCTCTCCTCGAGCGGGACCGTGATAGGAACGCTGATCCCCGGAGCCATCCTCGTCGTCCTCGGCGTCGTCTACCTGGCGCAGGGCAACCATTCGGCGGCACCGATCAACGCTCATCACATCCTGCCGGCGTGGAGTGGACTGGCCAGCATCGTCCTCGTCGTCAACAGCTTCTTCACCTTCGCCGGGGTCGAGATCAACGCTGTGCACGTCGACGAGCTTCGCAACCCGGGGCGGGACTATCCGAAGTCCCGTCCTGTTGAAGCGCCGATCGGCCGCCGGCCCGCCTAGCGAATCCTCGGCCAGGATTCGGTCACAGAGCGGCTGGGGGCCCAAGCGTTGTAAAGAAGCGCTGGACGGAATCCACTGCGTCGGCGCGCAGCTCGGCCGCTGGTGAGCTCTGCTCGTCGGCTATGCCAGCGTCAGCGTGGGCTCCGATCAACGCCTATGTGTTCGCTTGGTTTTCGAGTCTTCCGACATGTGGTATCTTCGCGACATCGTCGGCGGCCGATACGAGGTGGCGCGGTGGGGTGCACGAGACAGCTGAGCCGTAGGTCGTTCGATAAGAGGTGGGGCCGCAGGCGGGCTGGGTCTGCTCTGCGCCTGCTGGCTGTGCTCGCCGTCGCCACGCTCTGGCTCAGTGGGGGAGAAGCGTCGGCCGCGTCCTACGGCCCCGTAGCCTGGGGAGACAACAACTACGGGCAGCTGGGCAACGGCGAATTCGAAGGCTTCCGCATCGCTCCGGTGGCGGTGGGCAAGCTCGGCGAAGAAGTCACGGTGGGCGATGAAGTCTCGGTGGGTGAAGAAAGCATGACTCTCGCGGCCGGCTATGAGCATGGCCTCGCTCTGCTGAGGAACGGCAAGGTCATGGCCTGGGGCGAAAACGGATATGGGCAGCTGGGCGATGGCACAAGCCTTGGCCCCGAAACATGCGTATTCTTCTCCGAATGCAGCACGGTCCCGGTGGAAGTGAAAGGACTGGACAAAGCCACAGCCATCGCAGCCGGCTACTACTTTAGCTTGGCCCTGTTGAGCAGTGGCAAGGTCATGGCCTGGGGTGATGGCGGGAGCGGGCAGCTCGGAGACGGAAGCGAATTCACAAGCGACGTCCCGAAGGAAGTAAGGGGCCTGGGCGAAGCCACGGCCATCGCGGGCGGCGTCCAGCACAGCTTGGCTCTGCTGAAGAACGGCACGGTCATGGCCTGGGGCAGCGACGAATACGGGCAGCTGGGCGACGGAGACGAAACCAAGAGCGACATCCCGGTGGAAGTGAAAGGACTCCATGAAGTAACAGCCATCGCGGCTGGCGCCTCCCACAGCTTGGCGTTGCTGAAGAGCGGCACGGTCATGGCATGGGGCGAAAACGCATCCGGACAGTTGGGTGATGGAAACGAAACCAACAGCGACGTCCCGGTGGAAGTAAAAGGGCCGAGCGAAGTGACCGCGATCGCGAGCGACGGCAATCACAGCCTCGCGCTGCTGAAAGACGGCAAGGTCATGAGCTGGGGCAACAACAACGCCGGACAGTTGGGCAATGGAAACGAAGTCAACAGCGACGTCCCGGTGGAAGCGAAAGGACTGAGCGGGGTGAAGGCGATCGCGGCCGGCGTCCAACATAGCCTGGCCCTGCTGCACGACGGCAAGGTCATGGCCTGGGGCGACGATGGAGGGGGGGAGCTGGGCAACGGCAACGAAGACAGAGAAAGCAGCGATGTTCCGGTGCAAGCCAGCGAGCTGAGCGAAGTCACGGCGATCGCGGCCGGAGGGTACTCCAGCTATGCCGAGCAGGGGGAAATCGGGGAGGTCACCGGCGAGGTGACGAGCGCCGCGACGAGCGGTTCGATCGAAGGGGCCAAGGTCTGTGCAATGAACGTCAACGGCGGGGAGCCGTGGCGGTGCGCTACGACCGATGCCGCCGGCGAATACACCGTCACGGTGCACGAAAGCGGCAGCTACGACGTGAGGTTCTCGGCGCCCCCGGGGAGCGGCTACCTCGCAAGCGAGTACTACAATGGCAAGCTCTCCTCCTCCGAAGAGACTACGGTCCCGGTAGCGCTCGGCGCCACCGCCTCGGGAGTCGACGCCCAGCTCGTAGAAGGCGGGTACATAACGGGGAGTGTCATCAGCGCCTCCACAAAAACCCCGGTCGCAGGCGTCGAAGTGTGTGCGCGGGAATCGGGTGTCGCATGCGTGTTGAGCAATGAAAACGGGGGATATACCATCTCCGGGTTGGCGACCGGCGAATATAAGGTGGAGTTCTACTCCAGCAGTGGCATGTACATTCCGCAGTATTGGGATGGCAAGAGCTTGGCCGCGGAAGGCCAGTTGGTGTACGTCACTCTCGGTCGGACGACTTCGGGGATCAATGCCGAACTGGAGCCGCTCGCAAATGGGGCGATCACCGGAACCGTGCGCGACAGCACATCGACGAAGGTGATCAAAGGCATCGAGGTGTGCGCTTATGAAATGGTCGGCGAAGAAATCGGTGGACTGTTTGGGCAATGCGCAGAGACCAATGCCAGAGGCGAATACGCGATCCTGGAATTGATGACCGGTGGATACCTAGTCGAATTCTCCTCGCCCTTCAACAGTGGCCTCAACTACGTCACGCAGTACTTCAACGCATCTTCCTCCGACGCCGATGCGACCCTCGTCCATGTCGGGACAAAGAGCATAGCCAGCGGGATCGACGCGCAACTGAACGAAGGCGCACAAATCGCGGGCAAGGTGACGGATGCGTCCACCACTGCCGCGATCGCAGGCATCGAAGTCTGCGCATACTCCATAAGCGCCGAAGGCTTCGGATGCGCGTCCACTGACTCAAAGGGCGAATACATCATCTCGGCCCTCGGCAGCGGTGATTATGATGTCGAATTCTACTCTCCGCCCAACAGCGGCTTGGACTATGTGACCCAGTACTACAACGGCCAACGCAACGCGTCTGCGGCAAGCCTTGTGTCTGTGATCGAGGGACACACCACCCAGAATATCGACGCCCAGCTCGAAGGAGGTGGCCGGATCGAGGGGACTGTGACCGATGCCTCGACCGGCGTGGCGATCAATGGCGTGCTTGTCTGCGCATTGGCGTCGATCAGTGAAAGTTCGAATTGCGATGTGACTGACACAAGCGGAAATTACACGATCACTGGGTTGGTGGGTGGGCAATATAAGATCGGGTTTGACGGTGAAAAGATGTACATCGTCCAGTACTACAACAGCAAGCCCTCTTTCTCCGAAGCGCAGGAGGTGCCTGTCTCCGTTGGCGATACCACATCCGGCATCGATGCCGCGATGAGCTCTAGCCGTTCGATACCACCCGAGAACACCAAACCGCCGGTGGTCCTCGGGATGCCGGCCGTCGGCGAAACGCTGCTGTGCGCCGATGGCCTGTGGACGGGCAGTCCGACGCCTAGCCTGACCGACAGATGGTTGCGCGACGGCGCGCCGATACCTGGGGCGACCGCGGGGAGCTACACCGTGCAGGGCGCCGATGCAGGGCACGGTCTTGCGTGCGAAGTCGCGGCCAGGAGCAGCGCTGGGGAACGCAGTGCGACCAGTGCCGGTGTGGCGATTCCTGGCAGCCCGTGGGGCGCAACCATTACCGGACCGGCCGTTTCCTTTTCCTCTGCCACCGCCGGCGCCACGGGGGTCAAGGCATACACGACTGGTTCGAGGTCCCCGATCACGGTCGCGGCATCGACGCTCTCCGTGTCGGGAGGCTTGGCCCGGGTGCAGGTCCGGTGTGGAGGAGAGAGCTGTGTTGGTACAGCCGAGTTGACGGTGCGCGTCGTGACGAAGCTTCGCGAGAGCGGCAGGATGGTAACCCGCGCGATGGCATTGGTGCTCGCTCGGGGGTCGGTTTCCCTAATGGGCAAGGTCAAGAGCGCCACCGTCGTGCTTCGTCTTACGGCCGTGGGCAGGCGGCGCCTCGCCCATGCGGACGGGCGTCATCCGGTCGCCGCCCAGCTCACATTGGCGGCGCCGGGAGCCAAGACAATCATCGTCAGGTCGGTGCGAGTCACGTGATCCTACGCGCCGCTCGTCGAACATGGGTGGGACTGACGCTGGCTTGCGCATGGCTGGCGCTCGCTCCCGGTACGGGGGCCGTGAAGGCGACCAGGTCGGCCGGTCGCTCATCTGCGGAATACTCATACAGACATCCAGGATCCTCATCCGGTGATCGCCACCGGGATCAGACAGGCTATCGTCGGCGTGCTCCACACCCGCACACGGACCGCGCTCATGCAGCGATCGTCGGGGGCAGCCAGATCGCGATCGGGCAGGCCCCGTGGCAGGTGGCGGTCAAAGCCGTGCTCCCCGGCGGAGAAAGGTCACTGCTTTGCGGAGGATCGATCCTCGACTCCGCGCATATCCTGACGGCGGCTCACTGCGTGTTCGACCCGAAGACCGGCAACGTGATCCCGGCTGAAGACTTCGCCGTGCTCGCAGGCACCTCCGACCTCGCCTCTCCCGGAGCCGAAGAACAGGAACGCGCCGTCACGGACGTCCGCCCGCACCCCTACTACGTCTATGCCCCCGACAGCGGGCAGGTAGGGCCGGACGACGTCGCCGTGTTGACTCTGCAAGAGCCGCTCGTGCTCGGTCCGGCGGCAGCAGCAGCAATCCCGCTGGCGTCTCCCGGGGCGGGCCCTGCGGAAAGCACGCCGGTCGATCTCACGGGCTTCGGGGAAGAGAACCCGCTGACCGACGAACTGAATGACAAACTGTACTCGCTGGCAATGACTGTCGGATGGCCCCGCGAATGCGGCGGTGAAAACGACGCGGTCCTGCTCTGTGCCAGCTCGACATCGGGCGCGCCCTGCAACGGCGACAGCGGCAACGCCCTGACGCTGGGATCACCCGCGGTGCAGGTGGGAGTCGAGGATGCTCTCCTCCTTGTCGATGGGAAGCGGTGCGTCGCCGGCGCAGAAAGCGCCTTCGCCAACGTGGCTGCGCCGGAGATCCAGGACTTCTTGGACGGCAGCGAAGAACCGCCGCGGGCGCCCCGGGGCGGGCATGCGGTGATCCGCGAAGCGCCCATCAATGACGGTGTGATTAGTTGCGAACCGGGCACCTGGAACGGTGATCCAACATACACCTATACGTTCCTCGACAGCACGGCCGGTCAAATCGTGCAGCAGAGCGCCTCAACAACGTACGCGGTGCCCACGACAGAGCTGGGCCACATGATCCTGTGCGAGGTCCAAGCGAGCAACGCCGGCGGCACGGGCGTGGGCCGAACCCCGGGGCTGCAGACGATCGCAGCCGCCCCGGTTTCCCAGCAGCCGCCTCCGGCTACCGGCAGCACGACGCCACCTTCCCCACCGCCCACGGGCCACGTGTCGCTCGCCAGCACGCAGATCACGGTCCAGAGCAACGGAGTGGCACTCGTCAAGCTCGAATGCGCCGAGTCGGCTGGTTGCGACGGCAAGCTGACCCTCACGGCGAGAGTGACGGTCAAGGCAAAGGGCAGGCGCAAGACAACCAAGCGCAGGGTGACGACACGAACGGTGACGGTGGGAACTACGAGCTTCTCGATCGCGGGAGACGAAACGACGGCGGTGAATATCAAGCTGGACGCCGCCGGGCGCGCCGCGCTCAGCGCCGACCGACGTCTGTCCGCAAGCCTGACGTTGCTCGAACTGGCGCCCGCGGCGAACACCCAGACAAAGACCGTGCAGCTCGTGCAGCGGAAGACTCATGGCAGAGCGAAGAAAGAGCAGTGAGTACGGGGCATGGGAGGGGATCTCCTCAGTCCTGCTCTCGGCTGTGAACAGGCGTCACGGCAATCACGCACAAGACACTCGGTAGGCGGCGTAGAAGTGCCAGGCTGCTGCCGCGACCAGCAGCGCTCCCCACCAGCCGCCGAGGCCGTAGCCGTACAGGATGGCGGTAAGGGCCACCAACCAGATCCCGCTGAGAACGCGTACGGGGACCATGACACGCCGGTGCCTGTACTCCCATGCCCACGAGGTTCGCAGCCTGGCTCGCAGCCGCATGGACATCTCGCTTCTGAGCAGATCGGCTGTTTCCGCCAGTCGCGGCCACCGCTGTCCCTTCTCCGCGGCAGCCATCAGCACCAAGAGAACCTCCTGCTCGTGCTCGCGGCGAGGCGCTCTTCGCCTGTGGCCGTGAGGGGGCGTGTGTTCGTGCTGCGCGAAACGCCTCGTCACGCAGAAGGCGAGAGTGACACCAGCCCTCGTGTGCTTCTGGGTCGTTATGGCGAGGGTGTGGTTGGGCGCAGTGCGCTCTCCTCGGCGATGGCCTCCCTCAACGCCAGCTCGAAGGATCTTGGTAGGAAGTCGAACAGGGTCATTCCTGAGGAGTCGGTGACCGTCGTGTCGGTGGAGAGCCCCTCGATCAACGGCCTCGCAACGCCTGCGTCAACAGGCGTGATGAGCCCAATCCAGTGTGAGGAGAGCCACGGCGTGAGCAGCGGCACCGGGATACGTGGGCGCCGACGTAGTCCCAACGCATCGGCCATCCGATCGAGCATCTGACCGTATGTGAGTATCTCGGCCGACCCGATCTGAATTTCGCGTGAGCGCGTACCTGGGATCCGAGGAGTCTCGACCAGGTAGCGCAGCACGTCACCGATGCCGATTGCCTGGGTAGGTGTGCCGAGCCACGATGGTGCGAGCATCACCGGCAGGCGTTCGACAAGTGAGCGGAGCGTTCTGTAGCTCTCGGAGCCTGCCCCTACCACCATGCCCGCACGAAACCACGTCAACGGTGGTCCCTCATCGCGCAGGATCTCTCCGACTCTCAGGCGCGAACGCAGATGCCGGGATGCGGGATGATCACCGAGACCGCCGAGATAGACGACCCGATCGATGCCGGTGGCGGTCGCGAACCGGGCGAAGTTGGAGGCTGCGCTGCTGTCGCGCTTGTCATAGTCGGCATCGCCCCCGCGACCCATCGAGTGAACCAGGTAGTAAGCGGTCGTATAACCATCGCCGATCGCGCTCAGAGACTCCGGGTCGAGCATGTCGCCTTGATGTACCGTGACGGAAGGAGCGAAGCTCACCCGGCTCGGATCACGCGCCACGCATCCAACCGGCTCTCCGAACGAATTGAGCGCGCGAACCAGCCGGCTGCCTATGTAACCGGAGGCTCCGGTGACGAGCGGGCGGACCATACCGAACGAACGAGCATACGCCCATCGACCGGACGCACTGGTCGAGGGCGGAAGCAGGGCTCCCCGGACGCTGAACCTACGGTGCCTTTACTGTTAGAGTAAAGGAAATGGCGCGAATCTCGACCAAGAACCAGATCACGATCCCCGTCGCGGCGCTCGACGAGGTCGGGCTGCACGCCGGCGAGCGAGTCACGGTCGAGCCGGCCGGCGACGGGGAACTGCGGATCCGCCGCACGACCACGACCTTCGAGGATGCGTTCGGGACGCTGACGGGCACCTACCCTGCCGGCTATCTCGAGCAGCTCGACGCCGAAGATGAACTGCGGTGAAGCTGCTCCTCGACGCGGACGTCCTGATCGGAGCGCTTGACGGCAGCGACCCACATCATCATCGCGCTCGCGCGCTGTTCACCAAGTGGCGCAACAACCAAGACGCTTGCGCTGTCAGCGTCGTGAACCTAACCGAGGTGCTGATCGCTCCCTCGGCCGACGTGTCGAAGCTCGCCGCCGCCCGGGAGGCGATCGCCGCCCTCGGCGTCACCGTGCACCAGCCCAACGAGGCGATTGGGGTCGAGGCGGCACGCCTGCGACAACGCCACCCGATCAGCCTCCCCGACGCCTACTGCCTCGCGACCGCGAAGCACACGAGCTCGACGGTCTCGTCATTCGATCAGAAGATCCTCAAGGCCGCCACGCGCGAGGGGATCAAGGCCGCCTAACGCCAGGCCGGCGCGAGCGAGACAGCCCTGCGAGCCGGCCGTCCGCGCTTTTCCGGGTCTCCGGGCGGATTCGGCCTATCCAAGCGAGATCGCTATCTCGTGGCTTCTGCTGGTTGGGCGCCTTTGTTTCCAATTCGCGTTCATCCGTGATCGGCAAGCCGCACCGCAATGAGTCAAACGCCGACCCCGACCGGGTTTCGCGTAGACGGCGATCTGACCCGGTTTTCTCGGAGTCGGTGGTCTGCAATCAGGCGGCGGAACGTTGCGACGCCTGACTGCTGCTCGCCAGTGGGTTTGCGGAAGCCTGGACCAGGGCATCACGCGCTCCTGCCTTGGACGGTGGTATCGCGTGGACCCGACAGCTCTGCTTTGGAAGCCAGCTATGACGGCAGATGGCCGGCGCGGGTAGACTGCCGGTTTCGTGGAGGCGAGTCGAGACCCGATGTATGCGCTCAGCTCCTCAAGCGAGCACGAGCACGAGCGGCTGGGCCGTCAGGCGGACTGGTATGCACCGTTCACGCGCCGGCTGCTTGAGCGCGCCGGGGTCAAGCCAGGGATGCGGGTGCTCGACGTCGGCTGCGGTCCCGGTGACGTCAGCTTCCTCGTATCCGAGCTGGTCGGCCCCGGTGGCTCGGTGGTGGGTGTCGAGCGTGACGAGGAGGCGCTGGCTACCGCGCGTCGGCGGGTGGACGAGTGCGACGTCTCAAACGTCGAGTTCGTGCTCGGAGACTTCCGCGAGGTTGACCTCGTCGACGGCCCGTTCGATGCGCTCGTCGGACGGCTCGTGCTCATGTACCAGGGCGACCCGGCGGCGGCGATCGCTAGCGCGGCGCGCAACATCCGCCCAGGCGGGGTTGTCGTGTTCGCGGAGATGTGCATGCACATCGACTCCTTCCTGCCCGAGCGGATCCTGGTGTCCTGGCCGTCGACGCCGGCGTCCGAACAGCTCAGCGTGTGGTTTCACGCTATGCACAGCAGGCTGGGCACGCAGGCGTATATGGGTATGCGGCTGCCGGAGACGTTCGCGCAAGCGGGCCTGCTACCCAGCCCCGAGCTCGACAGCGAGGTCGCCATAGGGGTCGGCGAGGAGGCGATCCTCCGCACCGTCGATCTCACCCGTAGCGCGCTGCCCGGAATGATCGCCACCGGTGTTGCCACCGAGGAGGAGGTTGCGATAGACACCCTCGCCGAGCGCCTGCGCGCCGATACCGGGGCCGCTGGGCGCGTCGTGTACTGGCCGACGGTGGTCGGCGCGTACGCCACGAAGCCGCTGTAGCGCTCAGACATCGGTCGTGCGAGCGCCGCGTGCCTTTGAACGGCCGCCGAGGGAGTGGAATATCGCCCACGCTCCGATCGCGGCAGTGGCGGCGAGCGACCCGAAGGCGGGGATCGTGAAGCGATAGTCGTACTCGGAGAGCAACACGGGTCCGGCGAGTAAGACGACGGTGGCCGAGAAGAAGAGGAGCGCGGCGCGGCGCTCTTTGCCCCTGGTGAAGATCGGAGCGGCGAATGCGAGCAACAGCAGCAGGGCCATCAACGGCCCCTCGATACGCGTATCGCGCTCGTAGTCGAGCAGGAAGGTGATGCTCTTGTGGACTTCCCCGTCGCCGGGGTAGTACGCGGCGAGAATCGGGTCGATGGAGTAGAGGTTGGAGGTGTTGAAGTAGTAGTTGATCAGCGACTGCGGCGTGTTGCCATATCCGGTGCCGGTCGGGCCCTTGTTGCCGTAGGGCGAGCTGGGAAACGACGGGTCGACGATCCGTACGAGATCGCGCCCTACGTATTCGAGGTATTCGAGAGGCTGCCCAAGGATGGCTGCCTCGGCGAAGGAGCGCAGCCTGGCGTTCTCCCCCGGCTGCGGAACCGTCACGTCGGGCTCACCGAATACGTGCACGGCTGGCGAGATCCCGGTGAACTCCCAGACGTCGTGGCCCGGCCGCTGGGAGCGCGGGATATGAATGCAGAGGTCGGCCGTACCGGCGGGAGGGGTGAACTTGGAGCAGTCCGCGAATGGCGCCACGCGAGCGTACAGATCGAAGTAGCCCGCGCCTGTGAACCCACCGTAACCCTCCGCCTGTTCGTGCGCCCGCAGAAAGCCACCGATTGGCAGGGCCGCCGCAACCAGCATCACCGCGCCGACCAGCACTCGCCGCCACCACGCTCCCGGGGCCGTGAGCGCTGCGACGAGGACCATCGCGACGAGCAGCACCAACCCAAGGCTGCGCACGTCGGTAGCCACCCCGAGCGCCAGCCCGGCGGCCGCCGCCCATCCCCATCCACCCTCCCACGCGCGCACGATCGCATACAGCGCGAGGTCGACCAGGAAGATGAACACCGCCTCGCTCAGCGGCGCGTGCTCCACGAAGATCTCCGACCCGCCTAGCATCACGACGGTGGCGGGGACCAGCGCAACCCACCCCGACAGCCCAGCCCGGCGGACAGCGCCGAACAGCAGCAGCCCGCTTGCCAGGCCGAGCAGGTGTTGCGCGAAGATCGCAAACGACAGGTGCGGGTGGATGCCGTGCATCAGCCGCAGAAACTCCGAGTAGCCGCCGACGCGCAGCGGATCGTTGAAGATCCCCGTCAACGCATCCTCGATGTAGATCGAGGTGTCGGGAAACCCGATCAGTGCGGGCCGCCAGCGCCAGATGAAGTACAGGCGAAGCGCAAGCCCCACCAGGAAGACGACCCCGAGCGCGATGTACACCGGCTGGCGCGCGGCGGTGCGAATACGACCCGGCCAGGCCTTTAAGTATGCCTGGACACGCTCGCCACGCCCTTCCTTCGCGCGAGGCGGCACTAGTGGGAGAGCGGCCATGCGCCCGAACCATATCATTTGGTAATCTAATGGTATGAGAGTTGCCATAGATGCGGTTGGACGTGTGGTCATCCCCAAGAGCCTGCGAGACGAGCTGGGCCTCAACGGGCCTGCCAACCTGGAGTTGACCGCCACCGACGGCAGGCTGGAGCTGACCGTCGCCGACGTCCCAGCGCACGTCGAGGAGCGGAATGGGCTGCCGGTGATCGTGACCGACGAGCCGATGGCGCCGATGAGCGTCGCCGAGACGCGTGAGGCGATCGAGCGCGTCCGGCGGTGACAGCCCCCGACTCGAGCGTCGTGATCGCCTCCTTGGCGCCGTGGCACGAGGCTCACCAGCCCGCCCGTGCGGCGCTGCTTGCGGACGATGTCGGATTGCCTGCCCACGTCGCCTTCGAGACCACTTCGGCTCTCAGCCGTATGCCCGAGGGACTCCGGATCGCGCCAGCCGTGGTGGTCGAGGCTCTCGAACTGGGCTTTCCTGCGCCCTGGCTCACGCTCGAGGCAGCCGATCAACACGATGCCCTGCAGCGCGCCGTCAAGGCCGGCGTGCGCGGCGGCGCGCTCTACGACGCGCTGATCGCGGCTACCGCCTCCACACATGGGGCAACGCTGCTCAGCGCCGACCGGCGGGCACGCCGCACCCACCAGGCAATGGGCGTCGAGGCCACGTTCATCGATGTGTGAGGCCGTCGCGACGGCTCGGAGGTGGACTCGATCCCGCTGCTCACGACCGATGCGCGCCTTGCACGCGCCGACGACCAGGCCCAGCTGGTCACGTAGTCCCGCCACCATGTACGCAGCGTGCGCCATTCCCTGAGTGCTTGCCCAGATATGCACGCAACGTGCTTTTTTGTGTAGGATCTGTGGGGTATGGAGCGACTGAACATCACTCTCGACGACGAACAGGCGGAGAAGCTGACACGACTAGCCGAGCGCATGTACGTGCAGCCCGGGACGGTTGCACGCTCGCTGCTTTCGAGCGCGCTCGACGAAGCGAACCCGGATGCGCAGAACGTGGTGGAGCTTCTGGATGGGATCCCGAGGGCGCGCGAGCGCGCACAGCTCGGCCTAAGGCAGGCGCGGGCCGGCGAGACGATCGCGCTGGACGAGCTGTAGTCAGTGGCTCGTGTCGAGCTCGCCCGTGCGGCGGTCGAAGACCTCCAAGACGTGATCCGCACGCACAGTCTCCCGGCTGACACTCGCGCCCGGGTGTCACGGTCGCTGCAGGGACTTGAGCGATTCCCGCTCATGGGACCGGCGCTGAGCGGAGGTTGGGAGGGCTTCCGCTTCCTCCTGGGACCGTGGCGCTGGCTGCTCTTGGTCTACGTGTTCATCGAGTCAGAGGATCGCGTTGTCGTGGTCACCAGTCAAGACGCGCGCTCGTCAGTCGCCGCGACGACTAGTCGCGCATGGCACCGCCGTCCTCGCAGTGGTGTGTGAGCCGTCTTCGAAGGTGAGCGACGCGGTGAAGGGGAAGCCCCCACGGGGACATTGGTCTGGTAGGAGGATGCCGGTGGGGTGGTAGCTGGTGGTTTTGCCGCGTACGCGTTCGTGGTAGGTGAGTCCCCGTGGTCCGAGGGCGGCGTTCAGTTCTGCGACGGCGACGTTGGGTCCTTGTGGGAGGCTGGGGACGGGCGGTATGTCGATGTGGATGCTGGCAGCGTGTGGGGCTGGGAGTAGCTGTGCGCTGAGCGCGATTTGAGCATTGACGGGGCTGCCGCCGCTGGCGTAGAAGAGCAGCGCGAAGTGTCCGTTTCGTTCGGGGGCGCGCACGATCGTGACTTGGACTGTCTCTCGGACGATATTTGGTCCGATGGGGATCTCGGCAAGTACGCTTCCTTGCCCCATCTGGGAGTCGGCTGGGCAGCCTCCAGGGCCGAGGATTTCGAGTGTGGTTTCGGTGCAGGTGTCGAGCCCGAGGCCACTGACGGCAATGCCGAGGCTGCTTGGATAGCGCAGTTCGAGCACGGTCAGTGGCGATGGTACATGGCCCGGGGGCGCTGTGATCTTGAGGGTGATGTCGAGTGTTGTGGGGGCGCCCAGCCGGTCTGGTGTGAATGTGACATGGAGGTTGGCCGATTGGGTGGCGTGCGCAGTGGCCGGAATGCACGCGCACGCGCACGCGAGGAGCGTGGCGGTGAGGCCGCGGGCGTGGTGTACGGCTCTTCGGTTGCGTCGAAGATTCAGTACGAGAGTGTGCCGGTTGTGTGGATGACCATGGCGTATGTGCGGCGGTCGAAGGTGCCGGATAGTTCGGTGTGTCCGTGGGCGTGGCTGTAGCGGCCGGTGCCGCCGTTGACGGTGATCGAGCCGTTGAAGCTTTGGTAGCGGCCCGTTCCGTGTGTGGTGGCCCGTCCGTGGCCTTCGATCGAGCCGCCGGTGGTGCGGATGGTGAAGCTGCCGGCGAAGACGGTGCCGGTGGTGAGCACGGCGCGCATCGAGCCCGGGAGCGCGCCGGTCACCGGTCCTTCCTCGTACAGTTGCGAGCCGTTGGCCTTGATGAGGTGCAGATGCGCGGTCGCGGTTCCGTTCAATGAGCGAGCTGCGTGTGCCGCCTGGTTGCGGGCGGCGGAGGAGCCCGCCGCGCCGATGAACGCCGCGCTCCCGATCGCAAGGATCGCCAGTGTTGCGACGGTTCGGTGATAGCGAGGGTGGGGCGGGGTGGGCGTTGTGAGCCCCAGATGGCTCGACGACGGCGCGGCATGAGGCTTTCGCCAACTTGATGCTGGCCAAAACAATCTCTTCATATTGAATAGATCCTACTGGTCAGCCAGCCAAGATGAGTTGATCTTACGTGACTAAGAGATCGGGGCGGCCCGCTCAAAGGCTGTGGCGAGCGTTGATCTGCGCCGGGAGCTATGACGGGTTGTTGTAGCGGGTGAGGCGGTGCTTGGCGGCGAGTAGGCGGACGCGCCTGTTGGGTACGGCGACGCGTCCGGGTGCGCCTCCGTAGCCCGCGCGCTCGATCTCGCGCAGGATCTCGCGGTAGAGCGCGGTGGAGAGGGCCATGCCGCGGCGTCCCCGCGCGAGGAGCGGGATCGCGTCGAGTCCTTCGTTGTAGAGCTTGTCGGCGCGGGCGATCTGGTCGCGTAGAAGCTCTTTGCGCGCGCCCGGCGAGGGGTCTCCAAAGCGCTCGATCGTGGTGCGAGCGATGTAGAGGCGGCCGTGCGCGTGATCCTCGTCGATGTCGCGCAGGATGTTCGTTCGCTGGAAGGCCCTACCGAGAAGCGCCATTTTGCTCTCGCAGTCGGGGTGTGTGGCGCCGAACATCCTTGTGAGTACGACTCCGATCGCGCCGCCGACGTACTGGCAGTAGCGTTCGAGGTCGCTTTCGTTGTCGATCGAGCTGTGCGCGAGGTCGTGGCGCATCCCCTGGCAGAATTCGAGCAGCGCCTGTGGGGGCAGCGGGTATCGTCGCGAGAGGTCGGTGAGGATGCGCGTCTCGGGGGTGTCGGCGTCCTGGTGGCGTGCCCAGCGCTCGATTGCTTCGACGCGCTGTTCCGCGTGCGGATCTTCCTCGTCGACGAGGTCATCGATCGTGCGCAGCAGGTAGTAGAGCTGGCGGGCGTCGGCCTGGAGGTCTTGGGGCAGCAGACGCATACCGGCGTTGAAGGTGCTCGAGGCCAGCTCGGCCGCTGGGTCGCGCTGTAGCTGCGTGGTCGTGGTGGCGGTTCTTGGGCACATTAGAGACGACTGCATTGTGGTGAATCGATGCTCGCGAGTTTCCCGTGTCTCCAGCCGCTGGCGGAGGGAATGGATTGGTGGTGACGGGTCACTCAGTCGAGAACGCCGCGCGCGGCTGAAATCGGACGGTCTGGACAACCGCGATGATCGATGCCGCGGCTGAAATTCCGGCGGCGATTACAACGATGCGTAGTCCGAGTTGCCATGCGGGCGCGAACTGGACGGGGGAGCCTGTGGTGTGGTGAAGCCAACCGTCGATCAGATACTGGCCGACGAGTCCTGCGGCGATGCCGACGATGCAGCCGGCGAGTAGCACCGAACCGCTCTCGTAGAAGATCAGCCTGACGAACTGACCAAAGCTCATCCCGATCGAGATCAATGACTCAATCCTCGCCCGCTGCTGCCAGATGGCGGCGATCATCAGGGCGATCACCGACGCGATGGTGGCGATCAGGACGATAATCGTGGTGTCGTTCAACCGGGAGAGGGTGCTGCCGAGCACCGCGCTGACTTCCGAGCGCCGTTCGGGCGTGGTCTCGACAAGGAGCGCTGAGCCAGTGGGAAGCGCGGCTTCGACAGCCTGCTTTCCCTGCGCGATCGAGGTTCCCGGCTTGAGGGCGACGGAGAGCTCGGAGGCGGACGAGGTGCTGCCCCATAGTCTTGCGTGGTCATTGCTGTTCATGATGAGGGCGCCCGGTAGCCAGCCATAGTTCGCGATCGTCGCGGCTAGCCGGAGAGTGGCGTGGCCGGTGGGTGTGGGGATGGTGAAGCGCTGGCCGAGGCGCAGGTGGTCTTCGCGGGCGATCGTCTGGCTGATCGCCGCCCAGCCGCCTTCGCGCAGGTGCCTGTCGGCCGTATTGAGCGACCCTTCCAAGAGCTGGCTTGGGGCGATCTGCGCTTGTGTCTGCGGTGGGACACCCAGGACCCAAACCCGTCTTCCGGGCAGGTCCAGAAACGAGTCGCGCCAAGGCAGCACCGAGCTGACGACGTCGAGGTGCTGTAGCCGGTGTTGTGTTTCGGCGTAGGCGAAGGGCTGTGTGGTGTAGACGTTCTGCGGTCCGCCAGGCTTGATCCAGAGGTTTGCGCTGGAGAGCAGGTCCGAGGCTCCTGTGCGTACTGCGTGCTGAACGTTGGAGACCGAGCCGCCGATCAGGACCATCAAGAAGGCCGCGACCATTCCCGTGGCGAGGAGGGCCACAGAGCGGGTGGGGGAGCTCCGAAGCTCCGCGACCGCGAGACGGGCGGCCGGGTCATCGGAGTGTCGCGATGCTGCCCGCGCGAACTTGAGCAGTTGGCGTAGGACCATGGGGAGGCAGATCACGAGGCCGGCCGCGAGCCCAACGAGCGCGACGACCGTCGTCTGCGGTTGCAGCGCGGACGCGGCCACCGAGACGCATACGAGCAGCGCCCCGCAGGCGAACACGAGCGCGTCTGAGAGGTGCAGTTTGTGCGCGAACGAGAGCGTGCGGCCGACCGCTTCGGGCTCGGCGGCGGCGCCGGCGCGAAGCGCCACAGTCGCTGGCAGGGCGGCCGCGGCGAACGCGGCAAACATTCCGCCCGCGAGTGCGATCAGAACGGTCGGTGCCGTGACGACGCGCTGGCCGCCGATCGCGAACGCGGCCGCGATGTAGCCGGGCACGGTGCGGTAGGCGATGAGTGAGACGACGTCGCCCGCGAGGAGCCCGAGCGCGGAGCCGACGAGGCCAAGGATGAGGGCGTCGAACGCGAGCGAGGCGACGATCATCGAGTCGGGGGTGCCGGTCTCGACCAGGTAGACGATGAAGCGCCGGCGCTCGTCGCTGGCGAGCAGCAGCGCGTTGTAGGCAAGGATCACGCCCGCGACGATGCTGATCGCGCTGAAGAGCAGCGTCACCTGCTTTTCCGGCCCGGCGGCGTACGCCAGAAGCCTTGCTTCGGTGGCGACCGGGCGGGCGTTCAGGGTTCCGCCGAAGCGGTCGGTGAGCGCGCGGCGCAGCGCGGCTTCGCGGCCGGCCCTGGGCTCGATCAGGATGCGCGTAATGCGACCTGTAGATCCGCTGATGCTCTGCACGATCGGTAGGGGGGCGGCGGCGACCGGGCTTTCCGAGACCGGGCCGATCCTGCTGCTGGGTACGGTGGCGCTGAGCGCGAGGTGTTCGGTGCGCGCGCCGACCTGGATGGTGAGCACGGTGCCGGGCCGGGCGCCGATCGCGCTGGCGGTGGGTTCGGTCAAGACCAGCAGCCCGCGTGTACTGGCTTCGCCCGCTCGCTGGAACTCCTGTGAGAGCCTGCCTCCGAGGGCGCTGATCTGTTCGGTTGCGCCCACCAGGGTGAGGGCGCGGCGACCCTTCGGTCCGACGGCGACGATCGGCTGCTCGAGGATCGGCGCGGAGGCCTTCACGTCGGGCATCTGTTCGACTTCTTCGGCGATGCGCTGATCGAAGCCTTCGGGTCCCCGGGAGGCGAGTTCGAGTGTCGCACGGCCGGCGACACCGTGTGCGATTTCTTCGAACGAGCCCGTGATGCTGTGGTGGGCGACCTGGACGGCGAACAGCAGCGCGACGCCGGCGGCGACGCCGACGACCGCCATCAGCTCGCGCAGCGGCTGTACGCGCAGGTGACGCCGGTAGAAGAGGAGCAGGGTCCGGAGGTAGCCGATCATCCCCCGATCGCTGCCTGCGCCTCCAGATCGGGCTCGGTCAAGCGGCCGTCGCGCATCCCGAGCACACGATCGGCGTAGTTGGCTACACGCGTGTCGTGTGTGACGAGGACGGTGGCCGCGCCACGCTGGCGCGAGAGTGCGCTCAGCAGCTCGAGCACGGCATCACCGGTCTCGGTGTCGAGATTCCCGGTGGGCTCGTCGGCGAGGATCAGCTTCGGTTCGCCGACGAGCGCCCGGGCGATCGCGACGCGCTGCTGCTCACCGCCGGAGAGCATCGCCGGGGTATGGCCTGAGCGATGTCGCAGCCCCACGCCATCCAGAGCGGCGAGCGCTCGACCGCGAGCCTCACGATGGTGCTCGCCGCGCAACAGGAGCGGCATCGCCACGTTCTCCTCGGCGGTGAGGCCAGCCACCAGGTTGAAACCCTGGAAGACAAACCCGAGCTTCGTGCGCCGATAGGAGAGCACCTCGCGCTTTGACATCGCGCCCAGGTCGCTGCCCTCGAAGCGCACGCTGCCGCCATCCGCTCGCAGCAGCCCGGCCGCGAGCAGCAGCAGCGTGGTCTTGCCCGAGCCGCTCGGGCCGAAGATCGCGACGAGCTCGCCCCCGGCCACCCTCATGCTCAGGTCGGCGACCGCGTGAACCGCTCCGCCCGGACCCGCGTAATCCTTGCGCGCGCGCTGCAGCTCAAGCATCGGCTGCGACGCGGAGCGACCCGGCCAACGGGAATTGGTAGACCTTGCCGCGCTCGCTCATCGGCTCGGGATCGATCAGCTTGCCATCGCGCAGATAGAGGATCGGGTCGGCCCGCAGCAGCGCCGCCGCATCGCTGCCGGTGACAAGCACGGCAACCCGCGCCTGGCGCGCGAGCGTCGCGAGCAGCAACATGATCCCTTCCTGCTCGACCAGGGAGAGGTTCGAAGCCGGGCCGTCCGCGAGCAGCAGGCAGGGTTCGCTGACAAGCGCGCGGGCGATCGCGACGCGCTGGCGCTCCCCGTCGGAGAGCTCGCGCAGATCCATGCCGGCGCACTGCTCCGCCTCGCAGGCCAGCAGCGCCTCACGTACGCGCCGCTCGGCGCCGCGATGCCCGCAGCCATCGACGAGCAGAGGCATCGCCACGTGATCGACCACGCTGAGCCGCTCCTGCCATGGCTCGGAGGCCCACACGCAGGCGATCTCGCGCCGGCGGAAGCGCGTGCGCTCCCTGGCGGACATCCGGTCGAGGTGCTCCCCGTTGTAGGAGACGGTGCCGGTGTCCGGGGTACGAAAGCCGGCGGCGATCCGCAACAGCGTGGTCTTTCCCGAGCCGCTCGGGCCGAAGATGCCCATGATCTGACCGCGACCGACCTCCAGCGAGACGTCGTCCAACGCGACCCGTGTCCCATCGCGCCTGTTGTAGCGCTTGGAGATCCGCTCGAGACGAAGCATCGCCTCAGCACCCGCCCGCGCGCAGACTCGCGACTGGGCTGCGCTCGGCCAGCAGCCGGTCAGCCATCGCGATCCCGCCCATCGGGTGCGGCTTTCAGCCGTCGTGCGGCGATCCTGCCGAATAGCTGGTTACGGGCGCTTTGGCGATCGCGTGCCTGCTGAGAGGCGCCGGAGCGCCCATGCGTGGACGGCCAGATCGCGTCCTGCGTGAGCAGCCATGAAACCGTCTCATGGGCATCTTTAGCCCACTCGAGCTCGCTTTCCAAGTGTTTTATGTCGGCACTCAGACTGAGCCTCAAAAACACGTGATCGGCCCGTACCCGCGACCCTACCTCGGGCGTCTCGGGAATCGCGTCACGGTCGTGCGAGAGTTTGTTCAAGCGGCCTGCGCAGTCGCGCTCGTAGGCGTCGATCTGCTGCAGCGTGTCCTTGAGGCGCTCGGGGCCCGCGAGCGCGATCTTGACAAGCAAGGGCCGGCGCAGCAGCCGAGCCCCACGCCCCATCTCCTCCAACCAGCGGTCGAACTGCTCGACGCCGCTGACGGTGATTGCCAAGACGTGCCGTTCATCCTCGTCGTCGGGCGCACCGTCGATACGCTCGATCAGCCCATCTGCCCGCAATCGCTTGATCGTCTGATACAGCTGGCCGGAATTGAGAGCCCACGCCGGCCCGAGGCGATCCGCGAGGCGATCCCCCAGCTGGTAGCGATAGGCCGGCCGATCGATCAGCAACCCCAGCAGCGCGTGCTTGGCAGACATTCAGCATTCCCCCCGACAGCGACCCGACATCATCCATCCTCATCGATAGGAGCATTCCGACACCGCAAACCCTACACGCAGCGCCCAATCGGCGTCAGCACGCCCAAGAAATGCTTACTTAAAGGGCGCTCGCGGCGACCCACGGGGCCTACGCCCGGGACGCCCGAGACGAACCAGGGATCCCGCCCCTAATCCCAATCAGCAGCAGAAAAAGCCGAACTCTCGGCCAGGGCGGTCCGTAAAAAAACTCGGACATCAGGACGTACGCCACCTTTCGGAATGCTTACTTAACGGTATTGACCTGAGCGTCGCGCCCTGCACTATCTACGCTGATGGCCGCAAACGCCAGCGCAAGCCCTCCGCCCCCGGTCGATGTCTCCGACTCGCATTCGAGGGTCGGGCAAGCACGCGAGGGCGATGAATGAGGGCATCGCTGATCGCCTCGCGCTCGCCCTCCGCGCCGCATCGCCCCTTGTCGAGGGGCCCCGCCCCAATCGGGATCCAGCCGCCGGACGCGGGCTACAGGCTCCCCTGGGTGCGGCAGAGCTGCCCCAGGGGCTCGACATCGCCCTGGCGTGCCCCGGGGCCCGGGTCCGCGCGGGCGCCCGCCGACGGAGAGGCGGCGGGTCGCCCGCGCGATCGATGCGCTCTCGCCCACGCCCAGACTCCCCGCCACCTCGCCCGCGGCAAGTCGGTCCGGCGTTCTGACCCGCAACCCCGCTGGCACCCCGCCTGACACCGTGGATTGACCCTGAGCGATGTCGAAGCCACTTGATCCCGAGCGCCCCGGCAAGTTCTCCGCCTCACTGGTGGCTGGTCTGGAGATGCTCGCATGCTTCACCGCCGAGCGCCCCCTGCGCGGAATCGCCGACATGGCCGACGAGCTCAACCTGGGCCGCTCCACGACACACCGCTACGCGTCCACACTGGCGACGCTCGGCTATCTCGAGCAGGGACCCTCGCGCAAGTACCGGCTCTCGACACGCACCTCAGACGTCGGGCTGTCAGTGTTGGACTCGATGGCGATCCGCCGAGTCGCCTGCGAGCCTCTGCGGAAGTTACGGGCTCGCACTGGGCACACCGCGAGTCTGGGGGTGCTGTGGGGCACCGAGATTGCCTACATCGACCGCTGGCAGGGGTCTCATCAAGGGCAGTACACGGTCGATCTTGGTATTGGACTGGGCACGCGCTTGCCCGTCCACTGCACCGCCGCGGGTAAGGCGCTCCTGGCACGCCTGCCCGCGGCGGAGCAGAAAGATCTGATCGCGGAGCTACGTCTCACGCGACGTACTCCTAAGACGATCGTGACTAAGACCGCCTTGCGCGCTGAGCTTCAGCCGATCCTCGCGAAGGACGGAGTGGTGATCGATAACGAAGAGTCCTCGGCCGGCAGATGTGCGCTCGCCCCTGCGGTAGCGGATACCGAGGGCCGGCCTGTTGCCGTAGTCGAGTTGGTAGTTCCGGCGGAGGCGTATACTCGTAAGAAGCTGCTGGATCTAGCTCCGAGGGTCACAGACACCGCTCAGCGCATCGCCGAGGCCCTGGATTGAGCGCCCCAGGAAACCGAATGCACAATTATCAACGCTACATCGACCTTTCCCATAGCTACCTGATGAGTGGAAGGACTCATGTAATGAGAAATACTCTTTATGTGGTGCCGGAGAGGCTTATTGCCTTGCTCAATACCTACATATCCCGGAGGGAATCATGGCAATAGTCATACGTCGTATTCTAACGGCAATAGGAATCTGCCTGTCGATGGGTGTGGCTTGGGTGTGTACGCCGGCCGCACTCGCCGCGGACGCGCCGACCCCATTGACGTCGACCGCACTCACACCAGCCACACCCACCGAAGGCGGCAATAGTAATTTCGTGAGTTACGGTGCGTCTAAATTGGCACAGCAGGCCGATGTTAGCTTGTCTACGGCAGAAAGGGATATCGAAGTTCAGCGGACCGCCGGTAATATAGTCCCGAAGTTGGAACATAAGCTAGGAGCGGGTTACGCAGGTTTGTGGTTCGACCCCCAGACAAGTGAGTTTCACGTAGGCGTGGTATCTTCAGCGGATCAGACGGCGGCGGAAGAAACGATGGATAGCGCGCGCGTTCTTCCTAATACGGTGTTTGATAAAGTTCAAAACAACTGGCTGACCGTCGAAGGACTAGCAAAAAAATGGGATGAAAAACTTAAAGTCTATCGAGAGCGGCCAGCAGGCGATGGTCATCGCGGACCCAACGATCAATGGTGTCACGGTTCAGCTCGCGTCAAACCTACCTTCTGAAACAATTACCCAAACAGAGGCCGCAGCGGCCTCAGCGAGTTCAGGCCCAGTACGAGTTGTTCCTATTTCGCCTGAAACCCTTGATGCTAAGCCTATGAGCTGCTCGTTTCCATATTGTACCCGTCCGCTACGGGGGGGAGTAGGGCTCATCAGCTCACCCGAAAAAGGTTGGTACACCCTTTGCACGGCAGGCTTCTTTGTCAGGGATCACAACAATTATCCGTATCTATTGACAGCAGGGCATTGCGTTTACCCCGAAAACTCGGTCTACTGGCGCGAAGCTTGGGGAACTGCTTATCCAGGTGGCGAAACTGGCTGTGGCTTGGGACACATGGTTGCCCAGGTGCTAAATCATACGGGGGATGCGGCGGTCATAGCAACTGAGGGGTGCGAACCCCCTGCTCCCGAACCCGAAATTGTCGTGTGGGGTATGACCGAATACTACCCTATCGAGAAAGAACCCCTTACCGCATACAAAGGTATGTACGAGTGCCACATTGGCCAGACGTCAAGGACACAGTGCGGTGACGTGGAAGCGCCCAATACTACTGTATATTTCAACTATGAAAAGGAGGGGAAGGGAATAATTGGGGTCGAACACGAGGATTGGCTCTGCGCAATTTCAGAACCCGGCGATAGCGGTGGACCCTGGGTGCACGAATATCAGGGCACAGCAATCGAGACAGGTGGGGGAGGAAACGACTGCGCAAGTTATGGCTACGAGTTGAGCTACGCTCTTAGTGCCCTCGGCGTGCATCTGCCCTCAGAATAAATATTGGTTTGGTTGCTCGGGGTCCGTGGGCTAATGGAGGTTCGCGGGCCCCCGAGTATCAAGTGGACGGACAGACGGGTTGGGTTGGCGCTACAACGGTGATTTGCCACGACCGTCTAGAGTGTGTCGTTATTGGCCTTTGGCTCGAGCCTCTTTGCGGAGATCCACTAAGAAGGTCTTTCAAAATGACTGTAGGCGTCGCCAGCAGAGGATTGAGCAGGCGAGTGTGAGGAACGCGGTGTGGATGTCGGGGTCGCGCTCGTAGCGGATCCTGAGGCGCCGGAAGTTGTGTAGGTGAGCGAAGCCGCGCTCCACGACCCAGCGCTGTCGGCCGAGGCCAGAACCGTTGGCTGTTCCACGGCGGGCGATGACGGGTGTGATTCCAAGAGCCCGCAGTAGCCGACGGTGCTTGTCGTGGTCATAGCCCCTGTCAGCGAGGAGCCGGTCGGGCTTCTGGCGCGGACGCCCAACCTTGCCGGCGACGGGCCGCCGCTGAAGGTCTTCGATCAGCGGCAGCAGCTGGGTGACGTCGTTGCGATTCCCGCCGGTCAGACTGATCGCCAACGGGATGCCGCTCGCATCGACGAGGAGGTGATGCTTTGAGCCCGTGCGGGCACGATCTACCGGGGATGGCCCCGTCAGGAGCCCCCCAAAAGAGCACGGATATGACTGGCGTCAACCGAGGCACGCGACCAGTCGATCTTCCCTGCCGCGTTCAACTTCACTAGCAGCTTCTGGTGAAGCGCATCCCACACTCCGGCCTTCTGCCAGGTTCGCAGCCGCCGCCAGCACGTCACTCCTGAGCCGTAGCCGTACTCACGCGGCAAGTCCTCCCACGCGATGCCGGTGTGCAGCACGTGCAAGATGCCGTTGAGCGCCAGCCGATCATTTATCGCCTTGCGTCCTGGATAGCGACGGCGACGCTCACGCACCGGGATCAACGGCTCGACCTCGGCCCACAGCTCATCACTGATCTCGAATCGAGAAGGCACCTCCACCACCTCCAATCCTCGGGGACACACCCCAAAGATTCAAGACCGACCCTCACGACCCTTCATTTTGAAAGACCTTCTAAAGCGCGAGCTCGATTTGCACGAGGGGGGGTCGAGCTATCCTCTATAAGTTGTATGGTCCCTCAGGTTTGTGTAGTAAGATCCTAACCTATGGTTCCCAGGTGGTCGGTAAGATGAGCATGCCCAAGCAAGACGTCACCCATCGCAGCGCACGCAGATGGATATTGCTGTACGTCGCGGTGGGCGCTATGGCTGCTCTTGCGATAGGCCCACCTGGTGGCCTGGCCTCTGTCGACAAGCTTTCGCCCTTGCCCCAGGTTGGCGCTCTAGACCATGGTTCGCCAAGCCCGGGTCCAGCGAGCACAGCTACACGCGGAAAGGGGGCTGCTTGTCACCGCGTGCCGAAGCTTGTTGGTCTGAGCCTGTCGGTCGCGCGTATGCGATCAGCGCAAGCCGGATGCGAGCTTCGAGTGAGGGAAGCTGGCACTAGCCAGGTCGTCGAAGTACCACCTTCCGGCCCGAGTGCTGCTCAAATCGTCACGCGTCAAACGCCGCACGCGGGAGGAGTTGGACGAGTCGTGACAGTGTGGCTGAAACCTCTCTGTTATCAGTCTGCGGAGCCGGGACCGCCAGCCCACGAGCCACGTGTGAAACGTGGGCCAACCGAGCTGGTCAGCGGCCTGTTCCTGGACGGAGGCCCGCTGAGGCATGCGCCGCGATGCCGGTCCGGAACTCCATGGGCGGGCACTATCACGGTGACGAATCCGGCGGGCATGGTCATCGCGAGCGATAAGGTCCACGCCGGGAAGCTCGCCAGAATCCGGCTTGCGCCGGGTACTTACGCTATCCACGGAACCTTCGCCAACGCAACTCGCAACGGCCAGCCCATAGAAACCGAGCCACAAACGGTGACCATCACCGCCGGGGAGACCGTCCGCGAGGATGTTGTGGCGAATATCCCCTGACAGAGCCTGGGCTGATGCCAGGTTGGTCACTTACTGGGTAGGGATCTCCGCATCGATAACGACCGTAAAGCCATTCCCAACCTTATCGTCAGGGTCTTGATAGTCGATCACCTTCAAGTTGGCGGCGTCGCACATCGCGATAAAGCTGTCGCATGACCAAACACTCCAATGCTTGTCCTCGTCTGAGGTAAAGCCGGCTCGATGACGCTCCAGTAACTCATCGATGGTGGTCAGCGGGCGTCCTGAGTCGAAGGTGCGATCGCGATGAGGTGCTATCACAACTACGTAGCGGCGGGCGACGCGCACCCACTCGTAGAGTGCCCTCAGTGGATCGGGAAAATGCTCGATTACATGTGAGGAGAATACGAAATCGTAAGCGTTGTTCCCAAAGGGTAGAGCGTCGCCTGGGGCCACCACATCCACTTTGGCGGCGCGCATCGCCATTCGACGCTCCTCGCGCTTATACACGGTGTCGTCGCTGGCAAAGCGGTCGACATTGATCGCGTCAAGGTAGAAGCGGTTGTGGCTGGCAGCGCCAATCTCGATCCCTTTCAAGCCGGACAGGTAGCTTGAAACGAACTTCGAGCGCTGGCGGCGAAGCAATCGCCAAGCCGTTGTTGTGCGAAAGAAGACACTCGAGAGATGAGGAAGCCCACGGATCAATGCCCGTGATCGCTTCCGGGTACGGGCGAAGCGTCTGTCGAATGGGTGCGCGGCGATGCTTGGCAGCCTACCGCAGGGCGGCGCCGTTCTGCCGGCGTGAGGCGCCCCGCCGCCACAAGCTGCAAGATTGGGGGGATGCCAATCGCAACGGCTGAGCCAGCGACGACCGAGAACGTGCTCGACACCGCCCAGGCCGGGCCCGCTGCGCTACGGGGCAGCGCCGTGCGTACCGGAGCCTACGTCACCGGACTGTTGCTCTCCGTCATCTCCGCCCCGCTGCTGGTGCGGCACCTCGGGGAAGTCGAATTCGGGCATTACATGACGGTGCTCGCGCTGGTCACGATCGTCGCCGGCTTCACCGAGGGCGGGCTGAACACCATCGTGCTGCGTGGCTTCGCCACGCTTGGCGACGAGCAACGGCGGGGCATGATGCGCTCCGCGATCGGCATTCGCCTGCTGCTCACGCTCACAGGCGTTGCCCTGATCGTGGTATTCGCAGCCGTGGCCGGCTACAGCACCGCGATGGTGATAGGCACGGTGCTTGCAGGCGCGGGTCTGGTGCTGCAGCTGCTGCAAAGCCTGCTCTCGATGACGCTCCAGAGCCGGCTGCGCTTCGGTTGGGCCTCCGCGATCGAATTGCTGCGTCAGGGCGTGAGCGTCGCCCTGATCGTCGCGCTGGTGCTCTCCGGCGCCGGCATCGTCCCGCTGCTCGCTATCGCGATTCCAGCGGCGGCGGTGTCACTCGCCGTCACGATCCCGCTCGTCGTTCGCTACACCCCGCTGAAGCCGTCCTTCCACGTCGGACATTGGTGGCATCTGTTGCGTGAGTCGATCCCCTGGGCGACGATCAGCGCCGTCAACATCGTCTACCTCCGGGTCGCGATCGTGGCAATGTCGCTGATCGCGGCCGCCGTGCAGACGGGGTACTTCGCGATCTCCTTCCGGATCATGGAAGTCCTGATCGGTGTGCCCGGGATGGTCATTGCGCCGATCTTTCCGATCCTAGTGCGCACCGTACACAACGATCGTGCCCGCTTCGCCCGCACCAGCGGGCGACTGTTCGAGCTCTCGGTGCTGATGGCGACATGGCTCGTGGTCTGCGTCGAGGTTGGGGCCACCTTTGGCATTCACGTGCTCGGCGGCCACAAAGCCGATCCCGCAATTGTCGTCCTGCGTATCCAGGCACTCTCTTTGGTCGGCAACTTCACGGCGATGGCATGCGGCTTCCCACTGCTCACTATGGGGCGGTTCCGGCCGGTGTTGATCGCCAATCTGATGGCCCTTGTAGTCTCCGCCACGGTCACCCTGCTGCTCGCACCCGAGCTGGGCGCGCGTGGAGGAGCTCTGGCCGTGCTGGCCGGCGAGACCGGCCTCGGGCTGGTCTCGGCGCTGATCCTAATCCGCGCGCTACCGGACGCCCGCCTTCCGGTGAGTATTGTCCCGGTGGCGGCGCTCGCAGGATGCGCCGCCACCGCCGCTGGCCTGCTGCTGCCGATCCAGCCAATCATTGGGGCGATCGTTGCGACCGGCGTCTACCTTGCGGTCCTCGCACTCTGCCGGCGGCTCCCCTCCGAGCTGAACGAGCTGCTCCGCGGCGTGAGAGGTGCGGTGCTTCGCGTGCGATGACTACCCCAGAGCACAATCCAAGCCCATCTATGGTCTCCGTTGCGGTCCTCAATTACAACGGCCGTCACCTGCTGGAGGTGGTGCTTCCCTCGCTCGCAGCACAGAACTACCGAGACTTCGAGATCATGGTGGTTGACGATTGCTCCACCGACGGCTCCGTCGCTTATCTGCGCGAACAGCATCCCGAGGTCCGTGTTGTGAGCACTGGGGCCGCGAACGTTGGCGTGGCTGCCGCTCTCAACATCGCCGTGCGTGCCGCCCAGAGTGAGTTGGTCGCTCTACTCAACAACGACATCGAGCTGGACCCCGACTGGCTGGGAGAGCTGGTCGCCGCGCTGGAGCGCCACCCCGAGGCCAGTTCAGCATCGTGCAAGCTGCTCAACTATTGGCGCCGCGACGAGCTCGATGGCGCGGGCGACATCTTTACTCGTGCGGGCATCGCCGGCAGACGCGGCCACGGCGAGCCCGACCGTGGCCAGTACGACCGCGGAGAGTATGTGTTCGCACCAACCGCTGGCGCGGCCCTCTATCGGTCTACCGCGCTCGCTGCCGTAGGACCTTTCGACGAGTCCTTCTACGCCTACTTCGAGGACGCCGACTGGGGGATGCGCGCGCAGCTGCTCAGCCATCGCTGCCGCTATGTGCCGAGCGCGATTGCCTACCACATGGGCAGCGCTACCACTGGGGGAGAGCTTGACCCACGCTATCTGCTTCTGCTCCGTCGCAACCTGCTGGCCTTACTGCTCAAGGATATGCCACTGGCTTTCCTTCTCAGGAACGCGCCGAGGATCGCATGGGCCCAGTTGCATCTCCTGGCTCGCAGCGCACGCGCCGGGGGCCTAGCGGTGCATATGCAAGCGCTGGTTGATCTGTTTCGCGGCGCACCCCATTGGCTGCGTGCTCGGAGGGAAATCCAGAGACGACGAGTGATAGACGGCGCTGAGCTCGAACAGCTGGTGCGGGAGTGGGCGTGTTGAGTCTCCAGACCTTCAACGGAATCCCTGCGTTCAGGAGCAACGCCAAAATGTACGGTGGCCAAAATGAGAATGGAAAGGGACAACGGTGGCAGTAATCGCAGTCGTGCACTTGGTGTGGGGTCCGTTTGGGCCGCTGCCACTACGCAGGTTCGTGAAGTCCTACCGCGAGCACCCTGCCGGCACAAAGCACGAGCTGGTAATCCTCCTCAATAACGTAGCCGAGCACCAGCGGCCCGAGCTACTCGCGGAACTGGACGGAGTACCCCACCGAGTCATCGATCTCGCCAAGCCTGTACAAGACCTCGCCGCCTATGCGCAGGCCGCTAGCCGGTTGGAGCACAAGCGCCTATGCTTCTTGAACTCCCACAGCGAGATCCTCTCGCCTGATTGGCTGGCCAAGCTCGACCGGGCGCTCGATCAGCCACGCTCGGGGCTCGTCGGCGCCACCGGTTCATGGGCAAGCACCCGGTCGTGGGTCCTGCACTCCTACTTCCTACCCACCCCCTACCGGGGCTACATTCCTGAGCGCAGGATCGCGCGCGAGCAGTTCCTTGCAATCGAGCTTGAACGTGATGGCATACCCGTCTCGGATTCCCCCGAGCTCGTGAGACGTACATTGGGCGATTCGCTGCGCGCCAAGCTGCGGACGCTCCCGGACATGCCCATCCAGATTCTCGGCTTCGAGGGTTTCCCCGCCCATCACCTGCGCACCAACGCATTCATGGCCAAGCGAGCAACGTTCGACAGAGTACGCATCCGCCGAATCGAGACGAAGATGGATGCCTACCGCCTGGAGAACGGCCGCCACAGCCTCACCCGCCAGGTGCAGGCGATGGGACTGGGCACCCTCGTCGTCGCAAGCGATGGAGCTACCTACGATCACGAACAATGGCCACTCAGCCGTACCCTCTGGCAGGGCGACCAGGAGAACTTGCTGATCGCCGACAACCAAACGCGCTCCTACTCGGTTGGCGGACTCGATCGTCGACGGCTGCTCTCGGGGTTCGCCTGGGGACCGCAGGCCGATCCGTCGCCTCCGAATGGAGCTTTACGCGGCAGGGAGCCGATATCGAGCCGATGATCGGCCTCGTCTACCTAGCGTGGGCCCCGCTCGGCCTCGCGCCGCTGCGCGAATTCCTGCGCTCCTACCACCACCACCCTGCGGGTGCCAAGCACCAGCTGATCGTTGTGCTCAACGGAGCGGAGCGCAATGAGCCGGTCAACGCAGACGGCGGCTCCGCCGGGGGCGAGGCGTTGCGTACCTCCTTGCTGGCGGAGCTGGGCGATTACGAGCACCGGCTGATCGAGCTGGAGCGCCCTATGCTGGACCTCCCCGCCTACGGGTTGGCCGCCCGCCAACTGGAGCACGAGCGTGTGTGCTTCCTGAACTCCTACAGTACGATCGTCGCAGACGACTGGCTCGGGCAGCTCTCCCAGGCATTGGACGATGCGAACGTGGGGGTCGCTGGCGCGACCGGAAGCTGGGAGAGCCAGGCAGAGTGGATTCGCGGCAAGCCCGTGTACTGGCTTTACCAACTCGCGATGCTCCCACGTGCACGACGCGACTACCCGCGCTTTCCCAACCCCCACATCCGCACCACCGCATTCATGCTCGACCGCACGCTGCTACTCGAAACCGGCTTTGAGCGAGCCACCGACAAGCGTGACACCTATCTGCTTGAGAGCGGCCCACACAGCTTCACCCGCCAGATCACCGAGCGGGGTCTGCGTCCCGTCGTCGTCGGCCGCGACTCCCGCGCCTACGACATCGAGGAGTGGGCAGCCAGCGCCACCTACCGCGCCGGGGGCCAGCGCAACCTGCTCATCGCCGACAACCGCACACGCGACTGGGAACGGGCCTCTCCACGACTGCGTCGACAACTCTCGCGCGATGCGTGGGGTCACCCACCCGAGCTCAGCACCCCCGCCACATCGTGGTCGTACACGTAGACGTGCACGCTGCCGAAGAGCGTCTGTGCGACGGGCGTGCCGAACGAGCCGGGGACGGGGATGTTGCTGGTGGTGCTCGAATCGGTCAGCAGGAACGAGGCGCGCGTGCCGCTCGGCGAATACCAGCTCGAGATCTGGTTGAGTGGCATCGGGCAAACGCCGAGCGGCGTCGCGCACCCGGTGAGCGGGTAGGCCTGGATGCGCAGGTGGGTACCCCACGTCACGTCGGCCGCGTCCCAATAGGGGGCGTAGCCGTGCGTGGCGCCGTGGGCGAGGAGGTAGCGCTCGATTGCGCCCATGGTGCGGCCGTTAGGGTAAGGGTAGGCGCTCGCTGGACCGGTGATTTCGCTTATGTCGAAGTACAGGCCGAGCGCGAGGAACAGCGAGATCGCGAGCGCCACAACGATATGTGCAGCGCGACGCTCGAGCGGGGCGAGCACCGGCAGCAAGGCAGCGAGTGCGACGAAGTCGGCGGCGATGTAGCGCGCCGAGATGAAGTTGATTGGGCTGCTTGACAACATGAAGCCTCCCGTGAGACAGATCAGCACTAGCGCCCAGAAGACGATGTAGCCCACGCTCGCCGCCGCTTGTGGGGACTCCTCCTCGCTGGGGCAAACGAGCAGCGCGGGGGCACGGCGCCATAGCCAGCGCGCGACCGCGAACAGCGCCGCGAAGCCAAGCGCGGCCGCCGCGAACATCAGGAAGCCGGTGGCGCCCGCGGGGGCGCCGAAGAAGTTGCCGCCCACCAGGTAGGCGAACGCGTTGATGAAGATTTCGAGGTTCGCGATGAGATGTTCGGGCGCGACGAACGACACCGTGTATCCCGTCGCGGTGACGCGATCGTTGTGCATCGCCGCCACCGCCAACTCCCCGCCGAGCACCGCGATCGCACACACCCCGAGCACAAACAACGCTACTCGGCGCTCTCGCGCTCTCCTCGTCCGCGCCCAAAGCAGGATGCCGGCGAGCAGCAACGGGACGATCCCGGCGATGAACATCGTCTTGTCCGCGGCGACCCCCAATGCGGTGATCGCGCCGACCAGCACCGCGAGCGCCCCCAGGGCCCAGCCGCTCAGCCGCACACGGAGCACCAGCACGAGCGCGGCGAGCAACACACAGTCGTGGACCACGAGCGAGCCATGGAAGTCCATCGTGAAGAGGGTCTTGCGCAGCGACACCGTCGTGCCCGCGAGCAGTGCAGCCACCAGCAACGCCCGGGTTCGCCCGAAGCACACCCAGGCGCAGACGACCACCAGGCCGTAGCCGAGGGCGGTGAATGCAACCGGGGCGGCCTCCCAGATCTCCCGGTGGCCGGGTAGACCACGGGTCAACCGCATGAACCACAGCGACTCGTACCAGGGGAATTGGCCGAGCAGCACCGTGCGCGAGCCCGGCGCGTGCCCGATCAATGTGGCGATCACCGGCGCAGAGGCGACATCGCCGTCGGTGTACAGCACTCCGATGATGTGCGGCAGGCGCACCAGCACCACCAGCGCACCGAGTCCGCCGAGCACCACCGGCAGCCAAGGCGAGAGCCACTCCAGGAGGTCCCGCCGCCACGCATAGAAGGCGGTGGCGCGTTCGCGCGTGCGTCCCTCGCTCACCAACCCACTGCTGACGAGTCTCTTGGCGCCATCGGGAATCACAGCCAGGGACAATAGTCTGCAAGGTGGTCGGATCCTAAACGCCGGACTCCGTCCCGGGTCCAGCCGCCGACATTGCGGCACGCGTGCAGGAACTCGAGCAGAGCGACTACTCCATCCACTTTCACGTCTGGGCACCGCGGGAGTTCAGAGCTCTATTGGAATATGCGCGTGGCGAGCTGCAACTTCCATTCGTAATCGAGGGACTACGGCCCAACGGCTATGAATTCATAGCCATCCTCAGGCGCGTGTAGCTGGAGCGCATCAGACACCGCGCCGTCGCGGGGCGCGGAGGCATCGCGCCCAATCGGCGTGGGTCATCACGCTCTGGGCCATGACGCTCTGGTACAGAAGAACCATACAACTCAAGCCATGAACCTCACGATCGCTGGCATCACCTTCGACCACAACCACTATGACGAGCGTGGGGTCACTCAGCGGCAGGATGGGTTACGAATCGCGCCGTCGCGGGGCACGGGAGCCCCGCGCCCATGCGCGGGGGAGCCAGCCGACTCACACGAATGATCACCCGGAGGCTCCGATGCGCTGGTGCAGGAAGCCGCTCGAAACCGTTCAGGCGGCTGTAGCGAGCTGCTTGACGAGGTGGCCGGACCCGTCGTGGTCGGGCGGCGCGACGCCCGTGGCACCCAGACGCATGAGGGTGTCAGCAACTCAGGAGCTTGCCGGCTACTCCAACAACGCCGTGCTGGCCCTGCTTGTCACCGCGCCGAACCCATCCGGCCTGCTCGGGAAACAAGGGCTCAAAGATCAGCCGATGCCATCGGCTGACGTCTTGGGGTGCGGCGTTGTCCCCACGTGTCAAGGATCATGGGAATTCTCCAGGTGTGCTGGCATCCCCGACGTCGTCGTACACTGTGGCTGAAGATGAACACGATGCCAGAGCCTGCCGCCAACCACGACCTGATCGAGCAAGCGAACTCGCTGTTTTGGCATCCGCTTCCGCTTGAGGAGTTGATGGCTGACGTCGCGCCGCTTGACCCCGGCGAGCACTTCGACATCCCCGACCTGACAGAAGAGGAATGGGAGACGTTCGCCGCGGCGCTGGAGCATTGACCGGGACGGTCCTGGTCGACACGAACGTCTTCACCGCCCGTTTGCGTGAGCGCTCGCCGCTCGCCACCGGGTACGCGAAGCACCTCTTCGGACAGCGGATCGCCCTCGCCCCGCAGACCGTCGCCGAGGCGCGGTATGGCGCGCTGAAGGCAACGTGGGGTCCTGCTCGCACGGAGCAGCTCGCGCGGCTCGTCGGGCGAGCGCGCATCCTCCCAATCGACATCGACACCATCGAGACCGTCGCCGAGCTTCGTAATCAGTGTCGGATCATCGGTCACCCGCTCCACCAGAGCAACCACAACGCTGACCTCTGGATCGCGGCCACTGCGATCCGCTGGTCCATCGCGCTCGTCGCTCACGACGCGGTCTTCACTGACTGCCCCCGCATCCACCTCCTGACCGAGCTGGACGGCTGATCGGGTAGAGACGCATCGCGGGCTCCCATTCCACGAGGCAACACACGCAGTCTGCGCTCGCTCCTGGGCCAGGGAGGCAGGGGAGCCCACTGAGCGAGGAGGCTCGGTGAGGTGCCCGTCGCCTTTGCGGGAGAGGTGTCCCGAATCGAGCCTCCGGAGCCATAGTTAGCTTGGCTCTGTGAGCGATATCGACGCACACAAGGCGTCCAACCTACGCGCCGAGCTTGCCCATGCGGCGCAGGGGACCGACCTCGCCGAGCGCACGCTCGAAGTGGTTGCCGTTGTGGAGGCCGTCGCCGCCCCCCTCGGCATCCATCCAGTCGTTGTCGGAGGCATGGCTGTGTACTTTTGGACCGCCAGCGAGGAGTTCCTGACGTACGACATCGACGTGGTGATGGAGGTACCCGACGAACTTGCCGCGAAGCTCGCCGAACTTGGATTCGTCCCCGCCACGGATCGTCGGCATTGGGTCCTGGAGGGCACCGACGTTCTTCTGGAGGCGCCCAGCGCGTACCTGGACGCCGACGCTCTCGTGGCCGAGATCACATTGAGATCGGGCCGAACGGCGAAGGTCCTTTCGCGCGTCGACGTGCTCATGGACCGCCTCGCCGAGTTCCAGGCCACCGGCCATGAAACCGCCGCGCAGCAAGCGCTCGCGCTGCTCACTGGCCTATCCGAGACCGAAGCCAGCGACCTTGATGCGCGTGCATCCAACCATCGCGTAGAAACGATCCTCAAAGTCACGCGCACACTCGCCGATCGCCTCAAGGCGGGCGCCTCGCCACCAGACAGCGGCGAACTACACGAAATCGCCCGGGACGCCCTACACGTCGAGTATCATCCAAAGACACCATGAGGACGCAGACAATCTCCTTCGAGCGGTGGCGCCGCGAAGCGCCCCAGCTACGCGCCAAGAGCGCGCAGGTCCTCGCGCGCTTTGGACCAGCACGACGCGAAAAGCCGCGCACCGCCACCGAGGCCGAGTTCCTTCGCAGCATCGGAACACCCGAGCGGCTGATCGGCCCGCCAGCCTGAAGCCTGGATCGGGGAGTGGGATTCCGTAACGCCCCCCTCCACTTGACACCGCTGTTGCGGGGCACCGCCCGAGCCGTCAAACCATTACGACGGAAAGCGCAGCATGGGCTTCCGCCATCCGGCCGTAGTAGTCGTCTTGTGTGACGACGGGTAGTCCGTGCTCGACTGCTGTGGCAGCGACCAGCGTGTCGGTGAGCTTGACTGTTCTCTGGATGCCGGCTTCGCGGCAATCGGCGATCAGCCTGGCCCATGTTGTCATCACGGCCTCGCTGACTGGGATTGGGTCTGCGGCGCGGGCGAGAGCGAGCGTGTCGGCACGTCTTGCCCTCGATATGTCGTCGCCGGCGGCAAGTACGCCGAGCTGTAGCTCGCCAATGCTCACGACAAAGACAGCGACTCGGTCGGGGAGGTCGCCGAGCGGTCGTCCGCTCTCCCGGGCGATGAATATGGAGGTGTCGAGCAGCCCGGCTGCGGATGTGCTGGCAGGAGCGCTGGGGTCTTCAACCCTCCCAAAGACGACGACTCCTCCACGCCTTCACGAATCCCGTAACGCCCCCCGGCGCAGTGCGAGCGAGTCGCGCAGCGAAATCGAGTGGTCGATCGCCTCCTCGGGGGGCCACGGGTGGCGCTCGCAGCCCCGCGCCGCCCGCCAGCCCTCAAGGCGCCCGCGCAGCGCCTGCAGGTCGCGGCAGACGACCGCGTCGGCCGCCACCACCAGCGCCTCGGTGAGCAGTGCCCGCGGCGCGGCGCGGCGGCGCAGCACGCCATAGCGGCGCAGCAGGTAGCCGCGGCTGAAGCCCGCCTGGCGGCGTTGCGCGGGCGAGCGGTGGCCGTAGGTGACCGAGCCTAGGTGCACGCCAACCGCGTCGGGGGCTTGGGCGGTCGACCAGCCGGCGCTGCGTAGACGCAGGGCGAGGTCGAGGATCTCCATGTACGCGCTGATCGTCTCGTCGAAGCCCCCCACCTGCTCCCACGCCGCGCGCCGGTAGGCGCCCGCGGTGCCCTCCGGGCCGGTCAGCGCCGGACCGCCGGCGTGGATCCCACCCGGCGGTTTACCCTGCATGCGGGCGAAGCCGGCGAGCGTGACGTCGGCGCTCACCCCGAAGCTGTCGATCGCGCCCCGATCCCCCGGGGCCAGCATCAGCGCCGCCACCGAGCCGACGCGCTCGTCGTGCTGCATCGGCGCGATCATCCGCTCCAGGCAGTCAGGACGGGGCTGCACATCATTGTTGAGCAGCACCACGTACTCGCCCTCGCCCTCGCGCACACCATGGTTGACCGCGCGGGTGTAGCCGCCGTTGGACTCCAACTGCAGCATCCTCACACCCGGCCACTCCTGCCGCAGGCGCTCGGGCGAGTCGTCGCGCGAGCCGTCGTCGACGACGATCACGCGGTGCGCCACACTCTGGCTCGCCAGATGCGCCAGACAGGAGTTGGTCAACTTGTAGTGCTCGTACACCGGCACCACGACGTCGATCGCTGGTTGCGATGTCACCCACCGCCCCCGGTGTTGATCAGCCCCCGCTCGATCGCGTAACGGACGAGCTCCGCGCGCGTGGAGAGACCCAGCTTCCGCTGGATGTGGGAGCGGTGGGTCTCGACGGTGCGGACGGACAGATAGAGCCGCTCAGCGATCTCCGCGTTGGTGTGACCGAGCGCGATCAGGCGCAGCACGCCAACCTCGCGCTCAGAGAGATCGTCGGGTGGGCCGGGGGGTGGCTCGGAGGCGATGCGTGCGCCGAGGCTGGGGTTGAGGTAGCTCTCACCCGCGGCGGCGCGGCGTACCGCTTCGACGAGCTCCTCGTCGGCGGCCTCCTTCAGCACGTAGCCGAGCGCGCCGGCACCCAGCGCCTCGCGCGCGTAGGCGGGCTCCTGTTGCATCGTCAGCACGACGATCTGCGTGTGGGGCGACTCCGCGCGGATCGCGGGGATCGCCTGCAAGCTCGAGCCGCCGGGCATGTTGAGGTCAAGCACCAGCACCCGCGGGTGATGGCCGCGCACGTAGCGCCGCGCATTCTCGACGTCGGCCGCCTCCGCCAGCACCTCGAAGTCGGGCTCGCTGTCGAGCAGCAGCCGCAGCCCGCTGCGCACCACGGCGTGGTCGTCAGCTAGGACGATACCGATTGGCGGGGCGCCGGCGTCCGTGGCGTCCTGCGCCCCGCCGGCAGCGCCGGCCGTCTTCGTGTCACGCTCGTTCATGTGCGGAAAGTTACCGAGTGCGCCACCGAGTGTAGCTCCCGACACGCACGCCGCGCGGGCGACTACAGCCGGCGTCGATAGGTGATCCGTCGCCGCGCCTGTCGCGTAAGGCTTCCGGGAGAACGAGATTGGTCGTGCTCCTCCATCAGATTTTTGCCACAGGCCAGGACACCACCAAACGAATGGAGCAGGCATGCACAACCAGCACGACGATCCCAAGGTCGATTACGCAGGGCAGCAAACGCCGGAGGACCAGTGGGCAGCATCCACAACGCGCAAGAGCTTTCTAAGGGGCGCGGTCGTTGCGGGCGCAGGCGTTACCAGCCTGGGGGCGCTCGCGCCTGCCGCCGCACTTGCCGGCGGCAGGAAGAAAGGCCTGACCCATGGCGATCTGGCGATCCTGAAAGCCGCCCAGATCGCGGAGGCGCTGGCGGTTACGACCTACACCAACATCATCAACACGGCGCCGTTCTTCAAAAATATCCCCTCCGACGACCAGGGCTACCTGAAGGGTGCGTTGCAGGAGGAGATGTCCCACTACCTGCTCGAGGAAAGCCTGACCGGCAAGCCCTCCCCCTTCACGGCGTTCTACTACCCGCCCAAGATGTTTGCCGACGCGCAAACCACACTCAACATTCTCGTGACGCTCGAGGATGCATTCATCGCCGCCTATCTGGTGGGGGTTCGCGACTTCAGCACCCCCGATCTGAGGGTCACGGCAGCGCGCATCATGGGCATCGAGTCCGATCACCGCACCCTTGCACGCGTCGTGGGGCCCGATGTGGCAAGTGGGGATGGTGGACCCATCCAGGAAATCACCGGGATTCAGAAGACCGCCGAATCGGTCGCCCCACCCAACAACAACGGCTACGAGCGCACGCTCCTGCTGAAGCACATCGAGCAGGCGGTCGAAGCGCTGCTGCCGTTCGCTGAAAAGAAAACTGCCGAAAAGGAAGGCTTCGACACCTCAAAACCCTACCCGTTCGTGCCATTCACGCCAACGCTGCCGAGTGCCCTCGGCGAATTCCACTCGCTGAAGGGCTGATCCCGCGGCTCTCGCGGTGGGACGCCTTCGCAGCTCGTGCGGTGGACGCCCTGTCAGCGATCTGCGGCAAGGATGCCGCGGGTCGCTGACAGTAGCCTCAAGCGCAGCGACCAAGAGTTCCGGTCAACAGAAAGGTCAATCTCCTCGGCAGAGCTTTACAATCGAGCGGGCATGACCGACGAGGAGCTCACCGACGCATGGGAGGCGGGTGCCGCGCTGCACGACGGCGTCGGTGTGAATCACGTCGAGCATCTGCGGATCGCATGGGTGCTGCACCGGCGGCACGGACGCCAGGAGGCTCGCCGCAGGCTGCTCACTGGCACCGAGCGGGCATGCGCCATCCATGGCTGCCCGGAGAAGTTCGACCCCGCCCTGACCGAACGGTGGGCCCGGGTCATCGCGGATACGACTGAGCGCGATGGTTTCGGTGCCACCGCGGCCGATTTCTTCGCGGCGCATCCGGAACTCCTGTCCGGCCGGCTGCTTGGGCGTCCCTCGTCGGCGGCGGGAAGGGCTCGGTAGGCCGGGTCGGTCTCGTGTCACCCGCCGGTGAGACCGTGGCGGGGGTCTTCGCCCGCCAGGTCTGGCACCTGCTGCGGTCTCCGCGGGGCACGTGGTTGTGCCTCCCCGGTGATCAGCATCGAATCCCCGAACTCGTGGAAGGTGTAGTCGTGTGGCAGCACCTCCCGCCGGTAGATATCGAGCAGCCTATCGCGGTCTCCGAGAACCGCGGCGGTGAGCAGCAGCTCGGTGCTCATCGGCATGTGAAAGTTGGTCAGGAACGCGTCGCACGCTCGGAACTCGTGCCCGGGAGTGATCAGAATCGCCGTCCAGCCGGAGCCCGGATACACGTGGCCGGTGTCATCAGTGACGGTCTCCAGCGTGCGCAGCGCCGAGGTTCCACATGCGACGATCCGCCCACCACTGCGACGGCACTCGTTGATGGTGTCCGCCACCGCGAGCGGCACGTGATAGCGCTCTGGCCTGGGCGGCCCGTACAGCGCCTCGAACATGTACGGGGGCGCCTCGGCGGTGGAGTCTGCTCGCGCGAGATCCCAGAAGTTGATGCAAAACCCCTCGTACGTCCACCTGACCGCTATGTCCAGCGTCACCTGCGCAAACGCCACCCCAAGCTCCGCCATCTCCGCCAGCATCTCCGATGTCAGGTGACGACCGGCCGATGGCAGGCCGGTCGCGCCACCACACGAGGCATACGCGGTCTGGTAGTAGTCCGGGCGCGCCGGAGCGCTCTTGAGATACCACGGATAGAGGTACTCCCCGACCCGGTCGAGAATCGCCATATCGGCGGGCTGGATCGCCAGGCGCCAGATGTGATCCTCCTGCTCGTGCAAAAGAGTGCCAGTGAGCTCTCCGCCACCGAAACTGAACGTCGCTCCTTGGTGACATGACTGGGCGGGGATGACCATGCAGTGCCACGTCCCATCCTCCATCGGCGAGAAGATCTGGACGACCACCCGGCCTCCGGCTTGATCGCAGCCGTGCAGGACCGACGGAACGACCCTGGCGTTGTTGACGACGAAAACGTCGTTGCGCCGGAGGTAGCCGGTCAAATCCACGAACCTGCGGTGCTCCACTCGCTCCTGCTCGCGGTGCGCCACCAGCAGGCGGGCATCGCTGCGCGCGCGCCCGCTGGCCTCCGGAGGCTCCTGGGCGATCCGCTCTTCGGGCAGGTCGAAACGGTAGGCCCTGCGGTCGATATTCAACTGCGCCAACCGGTCGGTCGGTGCGGTCATTGCTTCTACGGGCATACCCTTGCTCCTCGCGTTCCATCTGGCCGCTTGCAGGTCATCTTCCGCTCTCCGTCGTGCCGCTCATGCGGGCAGATACTAACTGCTTGATCAATTGCAAGGTCCGCTGGGCAAAACGGTTGCCAGGGGCCACCCTCGATGTACGTCAATGGCGCCATCGTCCAGGTGGCGCGTTTGGACAGGGCTAGGATGGGTCGCATCCAAGGCCAGCCCTTGGTCAACCCCGTCGAGGAGGCATCACGATGACCACCCCACAGCTCGTCACCGGCGTCGATTTCGTCGGCTGCCCCACCAAAGACCTCGAGGCTGCCGTCGAGTTCTACGGCGCAACCGTCGGCCTGCCCCGCTCCGTCTATGTCAAGGAGCGCGGCTACGCGGAGTTCGAGACCGGCAACCTGACGCTCAGCGTGTATGACGCCGAGTCAATGGGGCTCCCGCACCACGCCAACCCCAACCCGATCGCACTGCACGTCGAGGACGTCGCGGCGGCGCGCGCGGCACTGCAGGAGCGCGGAGTGACGTTCAACGGCGAGACGCTCGACACCGGCGTCTGCCACATGGCGTTCTTCGCCGACCCCGACGGCAACGCGCTGATGCTCCACCACCGTTACGCACCGCGGTAGCCCTACGCGGCCTGTGTTACACGCACCGCGGTAGGCCCTATGCGGCCTGTGCCGCCAGCTCGCCGCTCGTTCGATCGGAGACAGGGTCGACCTCCTGCGGCTGGGAGGCCACAGGTGGGCGCAGGATCAGGAAGGTGGCGAGGATCCCGAGCGCAACACATACGGCCGCGACCCCGTACGCGAGGTGGTATCCGCCGGTCAGCGCGCTGGTCAGCGGCTCGCCCGCGGCGCTCAGCGCCTTCGTGTGATCGGTGGCGATCGTCCCCAGCACGGCCAGGCCAATCGCGCCGAACAGCTGCACGGAGACGTTGATGATCCCCGACGCCAGGCCCGCGTCGCGCGGGGGCGCGTCGGACATGCCCAGCGTCAGCAGCGGCAGGAACGAGGAGCCCGCGCCGAGGCCGAGCGCCAAGAAGGCGAGGAACAGACCGGGGAAGTAGCTTGCGTGAATACCCTGGAAGGCCAGCAGCACGAGGCCGACAACGATGCCGAGCAGCCCGGCGGCGAGCGTCGGAATGGGGCCGAAGCGCCCGACTGCGCGCGCCGCCACTCCCATCGACATGGCCGCGATCGCAATCGTCAATGGCATGAACGCCAGTCCGGTGTCGATCGCGTCGTAGCCGAGCACCCGCTCGAGGTACAGAGCGCCGAGGAAGAACGCCGAGAACATGCCCGTGATGAGCAGGCCGCGGACGAGGCTCGAGCCCATCAGCGTGCGCAGGCGCAGGATCCGCAGCGGCATGATCGGGTTGGCCACGTGCGCCTCCAGCGCCAGGAAGGCACCCAGCAGCGCCAGCGAGATCCCGCCCGCGCCGAGCGTGCGCGCGGACAGCAGGCCGTAGTCGCTCGACTTGACGATCGCGAAGGCGCCGAACATCGTCGACAGCGTGATCAGTATCGACCCGAGGACATCCACGCCGCCCGCGAGGCCGATTCCCTCGTTCTCCTCGATCAGGATCCAGCCGAGCACCAGCGCCACCACGCCGATCGGCACGTTGACGAAGAAGATCCAGTGCCAGCTCAGCGACTGCGTGAGCGCCCCGCCGGCGAGCAGCCCGATCGAGCCGCCCCCTGCGGAGACGAACGCGTACATGCCCATCGCCTTGGCCTGCTCCACCCGCTCCGGGAACTCGGTGACGATGATCGCGAGGATCACACTGGAGGCGATCGCGCCGCCGATCCCCTGAATCAGGCGAGCGCCGATCAGCAGCGCCTGGCTGTCCGCCAGCCCGCATGCGATCGACGCCGCTACGAACAGGACAAGCCCGCTGAGGAACACCTTCTTGCGGCCCACGAGGTCGCCGAACCTGCCGGCCAGCAGTAGGAAGCCGCCGAACGTGATCAGGTAACCGTCGATCACCCACGTGAGGTTGGCCTGCGTGAAGTGCAGTTCGCGCTGGATCGAAGGCAGGGCGACGTTGACGATGGTCGCATCCAGCACCATCATCAGCTGGCCGAGGCACAGCACACCGAGCGCGATCCAGCGGCGCCGCTCGCGCTTGCTGGCCACCTTCTGGGCGGTCGTCTGGCCGGCCGCCCGCTCGCCGGTGCCCGGCTGCGGTGTCTGAAGCTGGGTCGGCCCGCCGATGACCTCCTCGCCGGTGGCCTCCTCGCCGGTGGCCCGCTCCGGTGTCTCAAGTTGGTCTGATGCAGTGGCGGTGGTGCTCATCGAATGCTCCTTTCGGGTGCGCGAAGGGAACACCATAGCAAGGATTATCACTGGAGCAGGTATCATCGCCTTAAACGTGATACTTGCTGTAACGTGGTATAATCCTGCCGTTATGACCGATGAGGCTCTCTCTCGCTCCTGTCCTCCCAACTCGATGGTGCTGCTGACCCGCCTGGCAAAGCAGGTCTACAGGCGCAGCAGCGAGGAGCTCCTGGGCATGCACATGCGTCTGCTGATGGCGCTCAGCTATGTGCGCGACCACGACAACACCCCCCAACAGGAGTTGGCGGAGGCGCTGTGCATGGACGCCAACAATGTGGTTCTGCTGCTCAACGAGCTGGAGGATCTGGGGTATGTCGCCCGCCGTCGCGACCCTGGCGATCGCAGGCGCCACCTGGTCGAGCTGACCGACGTGGGACTCCACGCGCTGCGGAGCGCCGAGCGCGCGCAGGAAACGATCGAGGACGATGTGCTGCGGGCGCTCGACCCGAGCGATCGAGCGATCCTGTGGCAACTGCTGACCCGTGCGCTACAGGGCGCCGAGCCGGACGCGCCGGACTCGGACCGTGCCGCGACCGCGTCTGTCTCCACCTAAGGCGCGTTCCGGGTAACGACGCAGGGGCACCTGCGATCATGCCAAGCGCCATGGCCCGCCTGCCGCCCCTGGATCACGCTGACGCCGAGCCGAAGGTGCGCTCGGCACTCGAGCGTCTGCCGCCGCTGGCAATCTTCTCCACAGTCGCCAACGCGCAGGGCGCGTTCGTCAACTGGCTGCGCTTCGGTAGCGATTGCCTGGACGCGCACTGGTTTGACGCGGTGCTGCGCGAGCTCGCGATCCTGCGCGTCGCGCGCCTGACACCGGGCGCGGAGTATGAGTGGGCCCAGCATGTGCCGATCCTGCTGGCGGTCGGCGGCACGGACGCCCAGGTGGCAGCGCTCGAGGCGGACGACGTGGAGGCGGATGCACTCGGCGAGAATGGGCGGCTGGTCGTGCGCTTCACCACGCAGGTGGTGCTCGACGCGACGCCCGACGACGCCACGTTCGCGGCGATGAGCGCGCGCTTCAGCACCGCGGAGATCGTGCAACTGCTGCTGGTGATCGGCAACTACATGATGGTTGCTCGCGTGATGGCCACCGCCCAACTGGAGGTCGACGCGGTGCTCGGCGTGGACGTTCTCGCAGGCGTTCGCGAGACGGAACGCCGGGCGCGGGCACGCCCACGCCCACGCCCGTAGCGCGATTACTGGCTCTTGACGCGCCAGCCCATGAGCCGATCGGAGGCGATGTCGAGGAGGTGCGTAGCGGCCGTGTCACTGCTCCACGGCCCGCTCCCGATCGGAGGTCCGTTGAATGGCGTTTCCCCCTGGCTGTAACCGGGAGGCGTTGCGGTCACAACTTCGATGATCAGCTCGACGTTACCGATGAGTTGCAGATACTCGCGGCGATTTAGGCCGCCACTAGATGTTTCCCAGTTGGCCCACCAGTTGTATGCGCGATAGTCGGGTGGCCCGGGCGTATAGTTTTCTTCCGGGTGCTTGCGCTCGCGGCTGTAAGCGAGGTGCTTGACCGCCGTAACCTGTGCTGGTGTGAGGCCCGGTGCAAGGGTGACGGTCAGCGTATTGCTCGGTTGGCCGCTGGCCGTGTAGGTACAGCTGTCGCCCGATGACGCCGTCGCAACCCCACCGATAATCGCCTCGGCGTCCGCGGGCGTAACCAGGCCGCGGGCCGTCGGCAGCGGGCGAGGCGGCGCCACGTGGGTGGCGGCGAGCGACTTCAGGCTCATGTCCAGCGGCGCCGAGTAGCGAGCGCTCTTGCTGGACGACCATGTGAGCGTAGACCCGCTCAGCCGCAGGTCGCCGACGTGCGGCCCATCGTCCAAGGCGCGCGTCGAGTGGTGCCCGTCTGTGGCCACAAGCGAGCCGGTGCCGTATTCCGCGACATAGGCGACCCACCCGGACGGCGCAAGTCGCCACGGGGAGACCGCTTCGGGGCATCCGTCGCCGGGACAGCTGATCAAGAGTTCGTTCACCTCCGTGCGCCCGGTCAACGCGTCAAAGACATTGAGATACACCTCCTGCGGCCCCGGGTTGTTCTGGAACCCCACGTAGTTTCCAGCCACGACGATGTGGTTGGTTTCCGCGCCTGCGTTGGCAACGCGATGAACGGCCCCGGTCGCTTGCGCACACGCGTTCAGTCCGCCGTGCGCGTACCACACCACCACCGCGGATGAATGGCCCACCTCATGTCCCGCAGGCGCGCACCTATCCACCGACGCTGCCTCAGCGCAGCTCAGCGCGATCGTACTGCCCGCGGCAACGCCGCAGATCAAGCTCGCCCAAAGCACCAGACGCACGCACCGCACGCAAAACATTGTAAGACCGGCTGGACGCTTGGCGATGGACCCCTGATCATTCCAGCCCCGTCACCGCCGAGATACTCGCGCAGCGCCTTGCGGATCACCGATCGCGGTGCGCGAGCCCTCGGGGCTCCTCAGGGCAGCCCGGCGTGCGGTACGTCGACGACGGTGGTGAGCAGCACCGCCTCTCGCGTGTGCGCGCGGTTGGCCTCCAGGAAGTCCGGCGCGGCGCAGAGCAGCAGCGTGCACCCGTCCTCGCCGCCGAGCGCGCAAGCGAAGATACCCAGACCGTCGGGCGTCCGTATCTCCTCAAGGATCTCGCCACCCTGCTCGACGCGGACGCAGCGCGCGCCGATCGCGTCGGCGGCCCAGATGCAGCCCTCGGCATCGAGCGTGCAGCCGTCGGGAGCGAACTTCAGCTGGGGGAATGTCTGCTCAAAGGGCCCCAGCTCGGGCGTGAAGGCCACCTGTGCCCAGACCCTCCGATCGCTCAGCGAACCGTCGTCCTCGAGCGTAAACGCGGTGAAGCGAGCGCCGGCTGTCTCCCCGACGATCAGCGTGCCGTCGTCGGGTGTGATCACCATGCCGTTGGGGAACCTCATCTCGTCGTCAAGCACCGTCACCGAGCCATCCGGATCGACCCGCATGAGCTTCCCCGGAGCCGGATCGGCAAAGCCCATCAGGTCGAAGCCGAACTCCCCGAGATATGCGCGCCCCCGCCGGTCGACCACCATGTCGTTCAGGTGCCCCGCGCAGTGCGCCGTCAGATCGGCATGCACTGACACCTCGCCGGTGGAGCTGCGGCGAAGCACGCGGTGGTCTCTCATCGACACCACTAGCAGCGAGCCGTCGGGCATCCAGCCCAGCCCCGAGGGCTGCTGCTCGACCGACATCACCGCCGCGACCGCGCCGTCGGGAGCGACCGTCATCACCACGTGTCCGTAGAAGTCCGACACCCACCAGCGACCTTCGCGCCAACGAGGGCCCTCGAAGAACGCGCCCCCCTCGAACAGAGTCGTGAACTCTCGCGCCGGCACAGCGAGATACTACCGGCGCGGGGCCCGCCCCCTCCCATCGAGACGGTCGCTCCGCGAAAGTTCGGCAACCTGTCGTACAATGACGGCATGGCTACCGTCACGATTCGAGAGTTGGGCCGCCAGGTCAGCGGCGTGGTCAACGAGGTCAGGACCACCGGGCGACCGGCGTTCGTCACCCACCGCGGCACGCCAGTCGCCGTCCTGCTGCCGCTCGACGCAGATGAGTTGGAGGACTACGTGCTCGCCAACGCGCCCGAGTACGTCGCCTCGATGCGCGCCGCCGACGAGGCGATCGAGCAGGGCGAGCCCGGCGTGGCGCTCGCCGACGCCATCGCCGAGTTCGAGGCCGAGCACGGCCCCCTCGACAACGAGAGCTGAAGTCACGTGGCGAAGGTCGCGGTCGAACTCGACCGCCAGGCGCAGCGCGATCTACCCAAGCTCCACCCCGACGACCACCGCGCAGCCCTGCGCGCGATGGCCGACGTGCTCACCCACGAGCCGCTGCCGGCCAACGCAAATGATCGCGCGCTGAAGGGCCGAGCGCCCTGGCGGCGGTTGAGAGTCGGCGAGCTGCGCATCCTGTGGCGAGCGGTCGGCGATGGCGAGCGCCGGCGCGTCGCGCGCGTCATCCACCGCCGCGACCTGGAGCGAGCGGTGGGCACGCTCGGCGACTGAGCCGCGCGCGACTATTCTCGCGCGCATTGCGGTTCTCGCCAGAAACCCCGTGTTCAAGCGGTTTCTGAGGGGACGGAGAGGGCGGGATTCGAACCCGCGATGGAGTTTAACCCCCATACTCGCTTAGCAGGCGAGTGCCTTCAGCCACTCGGCCACCTCTCCTGGAGGTCGAGCCACCAGTGTAAAGCCTGGGCTTGCCGCGCGAGAGGCGCGGTGTCTGGCCTCCAGCGCATGATCGTCCCCGACCTCACCGATATGCGCAGTCATCTGAATCCCAAGACGAGTCAGTCGCCGGTTGATGGGTCGATGATGGCTGAAACCTTGGAGATGCGGTCGGCGGGGAAGCCGCCGCAGCGAGCGTGCTCGAACAGAATGTCCTCGTCGGGGGCTACATAGACGCAGTAGATCTTGTCGTCTGTGACGTAGCTGGTGAGCCAGCGAATCTCGGGGCCGAGCTCCCCGATCACCTTGTTCGATGTCGCCGATATCCCCTGCAGCTCCTCCGTGCTCAGATTCCCGGCTCCGGGTAGCTCGCGCTCGATGACGTACTTGGGCATGCGTATCCCCCTACTAGTGTCTCGTTTGACCTTCGCTAACATACTGACGGTATCCATTATGCATACTCAGAGTACGGATGTCAAGGACAAGAAGGCCAAACAGGGCGAGGCGACCCGCCGCGCCCTGATCGAAGCCGCGCGCGCACTGTTCGGCGAGCACGGCTATGCCGCCACATCCCTGGATGAGGTTGTGCTGGCGGCCAAAGTCACGAAGGGCGCGCTCTACCACCACTACCAGGGCAAGCGAGAGTTGTTTGCCGCCGTCTATGAACAGGTCAAGCTCGAGGTCTCCGATCGCTTCGCGGTGGCGTTCATCGAGCCAGACCCCTGGAACGACCTGTGCGCCGGATGCCAGGCGATGCTCGACGCCCACCTCGACCCCTCAGTGCAGCGCATCGTGCTCCACGATGCACCGTCGGTGCTCGACGCGGACACCATCCGCCGCGTCGATGCCCGCTACGGCGCCGTCGTGCTGCGCGGCGCACTCAGGCGCGCGATCCGCGCCGAAGTGATACGACCCCTCCCCCTCAAGACACTCGCCCTCATGCTCACCGGCGGGATCCTCGAAGGATGCATGGCTATCGCCTACAGCGACGACCCGGCCAGCACACGAGCAGAGGCCGGCAACGTCCTCACCGCCATCTTGGAGGGGCTGAGGGCAGAGCCGACCAATGTGACACGCCGGCAATTCATGGATTCAGGGTGACCTTGCCGATGTTGCGACGCTCGACGATCATGGTCTGAGCGGCGCCGGCTTCGTCGAAGCCGAACGAGCCGGCGATCACTGGGTTGATCGTGTCGTCGTCGATGAGCTCCTGCAGGGGTTTGATCCACTGTTGGAGTGATCCGTGTTCATTCCACAGGGTCAGCATGTTCAGTCCGATGACCGCCTTGGATTCGCCGGTCTGCTTGATCATGTTGAAGCGCGGCATGCTTAGAACAGCTTTGAGCGCCGCCACTGGATTGCGTTTCTCGCCGGAGACCACCGATGAGACGCCGTAGGCGATCAGCCGCCCGCCGCCGCGGAGCATCGAGTAGCTGCGTCGGAAGCTTTTACCGCCGACCGCGTCGAGGATCACGTCGAACTTGGGGAGCCCTTGCTCCCATCCGGGCTGGTTGTAGTCAAGCGCCTGATCGACCCCGAGCTCCAGGATCCGGGCGTGCTTACCGGGGGACGCGGTGCCGTAGACCTCTGCTCCGAGCCGCTTGGCGATCTGGGTCGCGGCGATCCCAACGCCCCCGCCGGCGGAGTGGATCAGGACGCGCTCGCCGGACTTGAGGTTGCCGTAGTCCACAAGTCCCGCCCAGGCGGTTGAGTAGTTGACGGGTATCGCGGCTCCCTGCTCGAAGCTGAACCTGTCCGGCAGCGCGAACGCGTTCCCGGCCGGGACGACCACCTCGGAGGCGTACCCGCCGAACTTCGTGCTGGCCACCACCCGCTGGCCCTGCGAAAACGCCTCGACACCGTCGCCGATCTCGGTGACCGTGCCAGCGACCTCGTAGCCCACGACGCACGGAGTCTTCGGAGCATCGGGGTACAGCCCGATACGCGCCATCACATCGGCGAAGTTCACGCCCGCGGCCGCGACATCGATACGGATCTCTCCCGCCGACAACGGGGGAGTGGGCTGCTCCTGGACCTTGAGGACTCCCGGGCCGCCGTGCTTGGTGATGACGACAGCCCTCATCGCCCTGCGCTCCCAGCATCGGCGCTTGTGGCCGCGCTCAGACCCTCGTCCTGTGAATTCATCGACTTGCCTCTCGTTCGGGGTGGCCTCAGCGCCGCGCGCCTTGACCACAGACAATACTTGCTAGTTCCAAGTAGGCACTTGTTATCATAAAGTACAGTGGCGCGCGGCTACAACCAGCACTGCACCCTCGCCCACGCGCTTGATCAGGTCGGAGAGCGCTGGACGCTTCTGATCATCCGCGAGCTGCTCACTGGCCCTCGGCGCTACACCGATCTCGCCCGGGGCTTGGTGACGGTTCCCACCAACGTCCTCGCAAGCCGTCTGCGCGACCTTGAAGCGCTTGAGCTCGTGACGCGACGGCGACTGCCCGCGCCGGCCGATCAGGTCGTGGTCTACGAGCTCACCGAAGAGGGCATGGAGCTCTCCGACGCGGTCGCAGCACTCGCGCGTTGGGGCCAGCGCACCCTTCCTCCGACGACGGACGGAAAAGTGTTTCGGGCCCGGTGGCTGATCCTGGCGATGGAGGCCCGCTTCAACCCCGAGGCCGCGGCCGGCGTCAACGAGTCCTACCAGCTGCAGGTCGACGACGAGGAACCCGTCCACTTCACCGTCGAGGACGGCCACGGACAGGCTCGCCCCGGAACCGCGCCGGAACCCGCGGTCAGCGTCAAAGCCGATGCTGAGACGCTGCTCGCCCTCGCCAACGGCGCCCTCACGATCCCCGACGCGACCGCCAAGGGCGCACGAGTCGAAGGGACACCTGATGCGGTCCAGCGGATGCTCGAAATTCTTCCCGCGCCGGCTCCGACCGAGTGAGGCGCCCACCGCGACCGTGCACTCGCTCGAGCACGCCAGCTCCAGACAGGTAGGCTTCACCGAGCATGGCTCCCGAGCTCGTCCTACACGTCGTGCCGCCGTCGCATCCGTGCATGACCGCAACCGTGGCCCTGCGCCTGAAGGGGCTGGAGTACGAGCGTGTCGAGTTTGTCCCCGGAGAGCACGTCGAGCAGATGCGGGCGATCTACGGCGAGGGCAACCACACGGTCCCGGGTCTGCTCGTCGACGGCGAGCCCGTGCACGGCTCCCGCGCGATCCTGGCGCGCTTGGAGCAGCTGGCCCCCGACCCGCTGCTCTACCCCTCCGCGGATGTCCGCGAGGCCGAGCGCTGGGGGGATGAGGAGCTCCAGGACCTGGGGCGGCGGCTGCCCTGGGGGGCGCTGCACTTCCGTCCGGAGGCGATGGGCACCTTCGGCGGCGCCGATCCGCTCGATGGACCGGGCACCGATTTCGCGATCCGTTTCGTGCGCTCCACCTGGAAGTACCACGGCATCTCGGCCGCACGCCTGCAAGAGGATCTCGCCGGACTGTCGGCCAAGCTCGCCCACGTGGAGGAGCTGGCAGCCGCCGGCGTCATCGGCGGCGAGCAGCCCAACGCCGCCGACCTGCAGATCGGCGCCACGCTGCGCGTGCTGCTGACCCTCGGCGACCTGCGTCCGCTGCTGAGCGCGGGAGTGGGCGAGCGGATCGCTATGCGTAACTTCCCGGAGTACGCCGGAGACGTGCCCGCTGGGGCGTTCCCAGCCGGCTGGGTGCCGGCGGCTTAAGCACAAACAGCGGGGCGTACGGCGTGCAGTGATGGCCGGAGCTTGAGCTTCAACCGTTGACGGTTGGTGCCGATATTGGTTGGGTGGTCGGCGATGCGAGCGGGTGGTGCGTGGTGAGGTGCGTGGTGAGGTGGGGTGTTCTCGTCGCTGCCGCTCTCGCGAGCACTGCGGCCTTCCCGTCGGTCGCCAGCGCGAGGACAGGGGCGCATCGTGCTCTACGGCGCGCTCACACAGCGGTGGTTGGCGGGCAGTCCGCGGAACCCGGCACGTTCCCGTGGATGGCTTACGTCCTCGACGTTCGCGGCAACGATGTGGGGCAGTGCTCCGGGACGGTGGTGGCGCCGGACCTGGTCCTGACGGCAGGGCATTGCGCCGAGAACATGCCGACCGGGGTACCCAACGAAGCCTCCGGCTACCAGGTCGTGACCGGCAACGTGGATTGGGACGCACCGCAAACCGAGCGGCAGGTGTCGGGTGTCACCAGGGTGATCGTCTGTTCCTGCTTTGACCGTCGCACTGACATCGGCGATGTCGCACTGCTGCAGCTATCTACCCCAACCAGCGCGCCGGCGGTCACGCTCGCAACGAGCCCGCCCGGCGGCACGCAGGCGCTCCTGGCCGGATGGGGCCGGACTTTTTACACTCAGCTAGCACCATCCCAACGGTTGCAGTGGGCGCCGACGATCGTGCGGGGCCCCAAACGCTGCGAACACGAAGCGCCTCCGTTCAGTCCAGCGAGTCAGATCTGCGTGATGGATACACCCGGCCTGCACACGGGCGCGTGCGAGGGGGACAGCGGCGGTCCGTTGCTGGTGACCGAACCGTCGGCGGTGGGGGGCATGGTGCAGATCGGTGTCGTCGACCATTCCTATGGCAAATGTGCCACCACCAGCCCATCGGTGTTTACGCGCGTCGATGCGATCACCGCGTGGGTGAGGGGCTGGGCGCAGGTGCTCGCCAACGCCCCGCCCGCCTCGACATCGCCGCCCGCCTCGACATCGCCGCCCGCCTCGACGTCCCCGCCCGCCTCGACATCGCTGTCGCCGGCCTCGACGTCACTGCCGAGCTACTCCATCGCCGCCCCCACGCTGCCCGGCGTCGCCAGCGGCCGGTCGCTCACCCTGGGAAGCAATGACGTCTCACTCGTGCTCGACTGCGACAACGAAGGAGGAGTCTGCACGGGCGACGTCGCGGCGACGATCAAGGTGCGAGAAGAGCTCGTCTTGGAACGCGGCAACACGCGGAGCGTGACGGACATCGGCACCCGCACGGTGCGGCTGGCCTCCGTCAGCTTCGCGATCGCGCCCGGCTACAGCACCACTGTTCGCGCGGTCCTCTCCCCGCAGGCCCGGGAGCTGCTGTCGCGCCTCGGCAACGGGCCGCTCGGTGTGACGTTGACCGGCAGAGGTTTCAGCTCACGTGTCGTGAGGCTGGAGCACGCCCGGGTGGCGTCATAGGATGACCTTTGAGTGAGTCACACAAACCGCGTCCCAGCTTCGCCCGAGATCGCGGGGACGGTCGCTCATCGCTGGCTGCGGGATGTAGAGCGCGTCGATGCCGCGCTCTACGCCGCGATCGCCAGCACGCCAACGCCGGCGCTCGACCACGCCATGAGCCGGCTCTCGCACGCCGCTGACTACTCGCGACTCTCGATCGCGTCGGCAGTGGCGCTGGCTGTGGCGGGCGGGCCGAACGGTCGTCGTGCGGCGGTCCGCGGACTGGCTTGCGTCGGTGTGACCTCGGCCGTGGTGAACCTGGTGGTCAAGCCTCTCAGCCGGCGCCGGCGACCCGATCGCGCGGCGGAGCGCGTTCCCCTCGCCCGTCAGGTGCGAATGCCGATCTCGACTTCGTTTCCGTCCGGGCACTCCGCGGCCGCATTCGCTTTCGCGACCGGGGTGGGCAATACGATGCCGCGCACCGCCGTCGCGCTGCGCACGCTGGCTGCGCTCGTAGCCTACTCGCGTGTGCACACAGGAGTACATTACCCCGGCGACGTCATCGCCGGGTCGCTAATTGGCAGCACACTTGCTCAGATCACTACACACGCACTCGAGCATCGCGGCGGCGCCTGAAACAGCCGCGAGACAGCGGCTCGGAGTCTCCTGACATGCCGGCCGAGGCGATATCCCTGGCGCTCGCGGCGTCCATCTACCCGCCGGCGGTGGCCGCGGTGATCGCGCTCGGCCGCGGGACGGAAGTTCGGTTGCGCGTGTTCCTGCTCGTCGGCGCCGCGATGCTCACCGTGTTTGTGACGGGCGCGGCAATGCTCCTCGTGTTCGACGAACTGCCGGTCTCCGGGGGCCACCACCGCACGGCGAGCGGGACCCTCGAAATCGCGATCGGACTGGTGCTCCTATTGCTGGCACGCCGGCTGAAAAAAAAGCGCGATCACAGCCCACCCGATAAGGAGCCCGGGAGCTCGAAAACGGATCGATATCTGGAGAGTCGCCGTCTCGTGCTGGTGCTGGGGCTGATCCTCTACGTGATTCCCTCGCCGATCTACATCGGCGCGGTCAAAGCCATCTCCGACGCCAGCGCCTCAACCTCCACCGAGCTCGCCTACCTGGCGGTGGTGGTTGTGGTGATGCTGTGGATGGTCGAGGTACCGATGGTGATGCTCCTCGTACTCCCCGACCGCTCGGCAGTCGCGCTCGAACGCATCCACGACTGGTTTGTGCTGCACGGCCGCACGCTCGCCACAGCACTCGCGGCTGGGGCAGGCGTCTACCTGATCCTCGCGGGAACCATCAAGCTCCTCGCCTGAGCGGTCCTCAACCCTCGCGTGGTCGGCCGGCCGGACTGACGCTGAGCTCCGTCTGGAAGCTCGCGTTGATCACGATGCTGGCGGTCTCGCTATGCGATGCTCGCGCCACGTGACCGTGAGCCGACAGCCCGGCGGCGTCCCTCTACTGGCCAGCATCGGCAGGCTGGTGCGCGCGATCCAAGAAAATGACGAGGCGGGCGTAGAAGCGGTTCTGAAGCTCAGCCGCTCGCACCGCATATTCGCTCCGCTCGCATTCACGATCGGCGCGTTCGCAATGCTCTTCGAGGGATTGCGCGTGCTCCTGTCGAACTGGCGCCTCACGACCATCCAGATCCTGCCGGCCGTGTTGATCTGGGTGGCGACATTCGACCTCAAGGCTCACGTGCTGCACGGCAGGTCGTTCAACGTGCTGCGCGGCCCCATTCTGATCCCGATCATCCTCGCCATCGCCGCGATTACCGCCGCCGGCTTCTTCCTCAACGCAGTATTCGCGTTCGCGATCGCGGGACCGCGTCCGCCGTTGGTCCGCCCAGCGTTCTCGCAAGCACGACCGCACTGGAAGCCGATCCTGGCTACGGGTGCCGTCGTCGGTGTGCTCCTGGGGTTCGCAACGACAATCGTCCCGCGGTGGGGACACCCCTGGTTTGCGCTGTGCCTGGGGATCGTCATCGGCGTCATGACGGTCTGCTACGTCGCTGTGCCCTCGCGCATCATCGGGATCAAACCCACACACTCCAAACGCGACAAGCTCACGGCCTCGGCGCTGGGCGGCGCGCTCAGCATGACCGTCTGCACCCCGCCCTACCTCCTCGCTCGCCTGGGAATCCTGATGCTCGGATCGCGCATCCTGCTGATCCCCGGAATATTCATCCTCGCCCTCGGCCTCACACTGCAAGTCGGCGCGACCGGAGCCGTGAGAGCCATCAAGATGAGCGCCACCCTCACCACCAACAAGCCAGACAACCAGGACCCAGCCAGCGACCGTACCCCCGCACACGCGTCGTCATCCGAGCGAGGGCGACGCCCATGAGCAACCCGACCATCGCGTCACCGGCACCCAGCTCTGCCCGCCGTGATATCGAACCCAGACCTTGTGCGGAAACGCATTAGGGAGCTTTACGCCCAACGTTATGGCTGACAAGGATGTGCTGCCGCTTGCCATCGCCGGCCGTACGGACTAGAATTACGGTCATGCCTGAGGTTCTTCCGCTTTCGTCTGTCAAGGCGCATCTCTCAGAAATCGTCGATCGCGTCGAACTCGAGCAGGAGCGCGTCGTGCTCACCCGTAATGGGAAGGCCGCAGCAGTCCTCATCAGCACCGACGATTTGGAAGGCCTCGAGGAGACGCTTGCGATCCTGTCCGATCCCACGCTTCGCGAGCAGATTCGCGAAGGCGAAGCGGCGGCAGCGGCCGGGGACACCGTCACGCTCGAGGAACTGCAGGCCGACCTCGGAGCCAGGCGCGCGAGCGACCGGGCCGCGTGAGCGACAGGCCATGGCAGCTGGTCGCCGCCAGTTCTGCCCGCCGTGATATCCGGAGCCTCCCAGAGAAGTACGCAGTGGCGGTCCTCGAGCTGCTGCCGGTCATCGCCGCCAACCCGAAGCGCGTGGGCAAGCCGCTGCGCTTCGAGTACGAGGGACACTGGTCGGCCCGTCGCGGCCCATATCGCATCATCTACAGCCTCGATGAGCCGTCCAGAACAGTCACCGTCCTGGCCGTAGGACATCGCGCGGACGTCTACCGCAAGCGCTGAAGCGAAGTCGCCCGCCAGACGCTATGGCCGACAAGGACGTGACGCCGCTTGTCATCAGAGGCCGCCTGGCCGAGACGTCCCAGCGGCGTACACCAGTTTGCTCCTACCGTGGTAGCATCAGGACGGTGGCGACCCAGAAGCGATCGATCTCGTTTGACGAGTCGGTGCTCCGCGAGGCCGAGCTGCGGCTCGCCGGGTCAGGTGGAAGCCTGTCGGCGTTTGTGAACGCTGCGCTGTTGCACGAGCTTCAGCTCGCACGTGGCCGCGAGCTACTGGCTGAGGACGACGACGCTGAGCTTGGTGCGGTATCACCCGAGGTCACGACCCACGTTCTCGCTGAGTGGCCGGCCTGACACTCGACGCCGGAGCGCTGATTGCCTCTTCCGTCGAGATCCTTGACGAACGGACCGCGCGCGCAGCCGGCAGCCTGCGGCGGGCTACAAGTGACTCCAACGCGATCGATGCCTGCATAGCGGCCGGTGTGCGGCGGCTAGGAGTGTCCCCGTCGGTGCTGTACGGAAGGGGGGGGATTCGAACCCCCGAGACGAGGTTCGCCCGCCTGCCGGTTTTCAAGACCGGTGCATTCAACCGCTCTGCCACCCTTCCGGGGCCACGACGAAAGGCTATCGGTCCGCCCGGGGACGCTCCAGATCGCGTGCGGCATAGAATGCGGGGATGTCCGGCGAGTGGTAGATATGCGCGCTGCCCAACTGGTTCGAGCGGGCGGCGACGGCGCCCTGAGGCGACGGTCGCGGGCGTGACCGGGGTGACGCGCGGCGGAACGCTGCAGCGCGAGGACGGGCCCACTATCGCCTACGACGTGGCGGGGCACGGCCCTCTGGTCGTGTTCGTGCACGGCCTCACTTCCTTCCGGCAGACCTGGGATCCGGTCACCACGCTGCTTGCCGGGCAGTTCACGTGCGTGCGGTTGGATCTACGTGGTCACGGCGCTTCCTCCCGCGCCTCGGAGTACTCGATGGTCTCGCTAGTTGGTGATGTGCGGGCACTCGTCGAGGAGATGGCGCTTGGGGAGCCCGCGATCGTTGGTCACTCCTTGGGTGCGAGCATCGCCGCCGTATATGCCGCGGCGCACGGTGCGCGTGCCGTCGTGTGCATCGATGAGTCGCTGCGGTTCGGCGAGTTCGCCAGGCTCGTGCAGGCCCATGCCGAGGATTTGTGTAGCCAGCGCACGATGGAGGCCGTGCTGTCGATTGACCGCGCTCTCAAGCTCGAGCCCTATACGGGGGTCGAGGAGATCGAGCGCAGGGTGCTTGCGTTTCCGCGCGAGATCGTCCTCGGAATCTGGGAGGCGCTGTTGAGCACCCCTCCAGAGCAACTGACCGCGATCGCCGAGGCGATTCTGCCCCGCATCGCGGCACCACTTCTTTCGCTGCACGGCTCGTCGCCACCGCCGGACTACGCGGCCTGGCTTACGGGCCTCGCGCGCGACGCGCGCGTCGAGACCTGGGACGGAACCGGCCACATGCTTCACCTCGTCAACCCGGACCAGTTTGTGGCACACGTACGGCCGCTACTCGTGGAGACACCCGCGCCCGAACGCTCCGTCTGACTGGCTGCGCTGACCTGCCAGAGGTGGCCCGAGTGCGATTCGATGGCCTGCGCGCCAGGCGCCGGCAACAACAGGGGCTCGAGGACTCGAACCGACCGGCGCCTAGCTTCCCCGAGCCGACGCGACTGGCCGAGCCGTTGTGGCTCGAGCCATACCCCGACGTTCTGCTCGATGAGATCCCCGACCGAGCTCCCGGGCCGGAGGTGACAACCGCGAGCTCGTTCGCAGAATCGAGAAAGTGCGTGCCACCGAGCCGTGTCCGATCCCATTCGCCCGGGAGCGGCTGTCCGTGGTGCCTGATCGAGCGACGGCTGACGCCGCGCGGGGTTGATCGGATGAGGTGAGGGCGGCGCGGCGAAGAACTTGGAAGACTCTGGCCTCCGTCTTCGAGAGGCAAAGGGGGCCTTGATGGCAAGTGTGCCTACTTCTGTGAGCCCGGGATTGCAGCCGCGGGGCCTGGTCGCGCATTACGAGCAGGAGTTCGTCGATCGGGTCGAAGATTTCAAGGATCCTCGCCAGGAGTGGCGGCGTCTGTTCTCTGAGCTGCTCGGCACGTTCTTCCTCGTCCTGGCGGCGGCCGGTGGAGGCATGATGGCCCATGCGTTCCCGGGAGTGATCAGTCACACGGACGCTGTCGTTGCGCCGGCGCTGACGGTGATGGGCGTCATCCTGTTCATGGGCAAGGTCTCGGGCGCGCATCTGAACCCGGCGGTCAGCATCGCGTTCGCCCTACGCCGCGATTTCCCGTGGAAACGCGTACCCGGTTACATCGTGGTGCAGTTGGCCGGCGCCACGCTCGCCGCGCTGTTCCTACACGCGGTCATCAACGTGTCGGCGACCTATGGATCGAACTATCCGGCGGCGTCCTACTCGGCCGGCTCGGCGTTCTGGATGGAGTTCATCCTGACCGTCGGCCTCGTCAGCGTGATTCTCGGGACCGCGTCGGGCGCGCAGAACGTCGGCCTGTTCGGCGCGTTCGGCGTCGGCGGCTACATCGCTCTCGCCGGCCTCTGGGGCAGTCCGATCTCGGGCGCCTCGATGAACCCGGCGCGCACGTTCGGCCCGGACCTGGTCGGGGGGCAGTTCTCGCACTATCTCGTGTATGTCGCGGGTCCGATCGCCGGCGCGGTCGTTGCCGTGGGGATCGCGTTTGTCCTGCGCGGCCGCGGCGGCGGTGCCTCGGGGTCGGGAGCAGGACAGGGTGCGCTGTTCACGGAGTCCCACGATCTTCCGCCAAGCCCTGAGCCAACACACACCAGTAAGGGAGACGCTCGATGAGCCATGATCGCTCGCACGCGATGGACCATGTCGTCCTCGTCCTGTTTGAGAACCGCTCCCTCGACAACGTGCTCGGCCACCTGTACGGGCCCGAGGACGGGAAGAGCTTCGAGGGCGTGATCGGCAAGAACCTCTCCAACCCGATCCCGGAGTGGGCCGAGCACAGCGCCGAGCGCAAGACGGTCCCCTACACCGTCGCGACCGATATGGACGCCCCGAACCCCGACTCGGGCGAGGAGTACTACCACACGAACACGCAGCTCTACAACATCCTCGAAGAGGACAACCGCTTCAAGATCGGCGAGGCCGTCACGGCCCCGTGGAACGTCCCGCCGGCAGGCACCGAGCCGAGCATGGAGGGCTTCGTCACCGACTACATCAGCACGTTCACCGGCGAGGTCGGCCGCCAGCCCACCTATGAGGAGTACGCGCAGATCATGACCGGCTACACGCCCGAGCAGGTGCCGGTGCTCAACGGGATCGCCAGGGCCTTCGGCGTGTTCGACCACTGGTTCTCCGAGGTCCCCTCGCAGACGTTCATGAACCGCTCGTTCTGGACGGCAGGGACCTCCTCGGGCTTCGTGACGAACAAACCGGCGATGAAGTGGACACGGGAGAACACCGCCGAGACGCTGTTCGACCGCCTCGAGGCGCACGATCGCACGTGGAAGGTCTACGCCCGCCCGGATCTCGTTCACAGGGTGGATCCACATGCCGCGCTTGAAGGAGCGCCTGGCAACCCACTTCGTCCCCTTCTCGGAGTTCGAGCACGACGCCGCCAACGGCACCCTGCCGGACTTCTGCATCATCGAGCCGCATCTAATCGCCGGGCACGGGGACTATCACCCGGCGGAGGGGCGCTCCCTGATCGGCGACAATGTAAACATCGCGATCGACCCGCCGTCCTCGATCCTGGCCGGCGAGAACTTCCTGAACCGCATCTACCGCGCGATCAAGACGGCCGACTCTGCGGAGGGCTCGAACGCCTTCAACACGACGTTTTTCATCGGCTGGGACGAGCCGGGCGGCACCTATGACCACGTCCCGCCAGGTGCCGTGCCACCGCCCGATCCCAGCGCGCCCGCCGGGGAGTGTGATTTCAAGTTCGATCGCTCCGGCTATCGCGTTCCGGCAATCATCGTCTCGCCATGGGTTGACGAGGGCATTGTGGTGAACGACGAGTACCGCCATACCTCGCTGCTATCGACCTTGCGCAAGGTCTGGGACCTGGGCGACCCGTTCAGCGAGCGCGACGCCGCCGCGCGCACCTTCGAGCACCTCCTGTCCCGCGAGAGTCCGCGCGACCCTGCCACCTGGCCGGACTTCGAGCCGCGGCCGCTGCCGGACTGGCATCTGACCCAGGTCGAGCTCGGTCAGGCGCTGAGCAATCTCGGCAAGGCCATCGGTCCCGGGCTCCTCGAGCACGCCAAGGGCTCCGGATTGCCGATTCCGGCCGAGCTCACCGATCCCAACAAGCCTCCGACGCCGCAGCAACTCGTCGACTTCATCTTTGGGATCGCTGCTGAGTACTTTCCACGCCTGATTCCCGATGAGACCAAGGGAGCCCAGAGCTACTGAACGGACGCGGGACGCCTGAGTGTCGAGGCGGGCTGGGTGCGTGGGTTGGCGACTGTGCTAGTCGGTGTGTGGTTGGAGCATGGGGAGTAGTGTGAGTTTGACCAGGCGGGCGATGGAGTGTGGGTCATCAGGTGTGATGGTCCCGTCGCGGGTGAGTAGCAGTGAGATCGCGAGGCGTGCGATCACCTCGGAGACGCCGTCGATGTCTGATGTTGCGGCGCGACCGACGTTGACTTCGGCCTGGAGTCGATCTGCGATCAGTGATCGGTAGAGCTTCAGGACGGGTCCGCCGTCGATGGTGAGAGGTGGCAGCAGGACCTCGGGTTCGCTGCGCAAGAGCCGATCGAATAGTGGGTGCCCGCGCACGTAGCGTCCAGCGAACTCGAATCCCGCGACGAGCCTGTCTTCCAGCGTTTCCGCGCTTTCCCACAGGAGGTCGAGCTCTTCCATGCCGCGGCGGACCTCGCGTGCGATGACAACCTCGACGAGGCCCTGCTTGCTCCTAAAGCGGCGGAAAATGGTCATCCGTGAGACGCCTGCGCGGCGGGCGACGTCTTCCATCGAGGTGCGGCGAATCCCGTGCTCGGCGAACTCGTCGAGCGCCGCCGCGGCCACCCGGTCAAAGAGCGCGTCCTCTCCCACGATGGGAGCCACCTCGAGGAATTCGGTGATAGGCGACATCAGAGACTATGTTACTCTATTTCACACAGAGTAACTAGAGAGGGATATCGCCCATGGATCAAGCGTTGACCGACGTGCCCCGACTGCGGCGCCCCGCGGTCGTCAATGCCGCCCAGTATTGGTTTGCCCCGGAGCAGTTCGCGAGATCCTGTGAGCGTCTCGGCGACCGTTTCCTGGTGCCGATGCCGGCGAGCGGGCCGTGGCTGTGCCTGACCAATCCCGAGGACATCAAGCGTGTCTTCACGGCCGACACCAACGTGCTTCGCCTCGGAGCGGCGCTGGCGAAGGTCTCCGCGCACCATCTGTTCCTCGGCCCGACGGGACTCACGAACCTCGACGGCGCCGAGCACATGCGCAAACGGCGAATGCAGCTCCCCCCGTTCCACGGGGACGCGCTTGCCGGCTATCACGAGACGATGGAGCGCAAGACCGAGGAAGCTCTTGCACGCTGGCCCTACGGGCGCCCCACCCCGTCCCAGCCGCACATGCAAACGATCGCGCTCGAGGTGATCATGGCCACGGTGTTCGGGGTCACCGACCCCGCGCGTACCGAGCGGTTGCGCTCGGCGACGCTCGCGCTGCTTCGCGAGGGCCACTCGCGGCGGTTCTTCCTCCAGACGATGATCGCGACCAGCCGCGAGAACGGCTGGGACAGACCGTTCCCGCGAGTCCGGCGCGCGATCGACGCGGTTGACGCGATCGTGATGGAAGAGGTCACCCAGCGCCGCAGCGAAGGCGAGCTCGATGGCGAAGACGTCCTCGGAATGTTCCTGCGCACACCCGATGAGGAAGGCCGCCTGATGAGCGAGGCCGAGATCTGCGACGCAATGCGCACCCTGCTGCTGGGCGGACACGACACCACCGCTTACACCCTTACGTGGGTGCTCGAGCGCGTCAGCCGCCACCCCAACGCGCTGACGCGCCTCGAGAGCGCCGCGCTCGACGGAGACGACGAATATCTCGACGCGGTCATCAAGGAGGCGATGCGATTGCGCCCAGCCTTCCCGCTCACCGCGCGACTCGCAACCGAGCCGTTCGAGCTACCGGGGCTAACGATCCCCGCCGGCACCATGATCGCCCCATACATAACGCTCGTGAACCGCCGCCCCGAGCTCTACCCCGACCCATTCGCCTTCCGCCCCGAGCGTTTCCTCGACACTCGCGCCGGTACCTACACCTGGATCCCCTTCGGCGGCGGACCCAGACGATGCATCGGCGCCGCGTTCTCCCTCACTGAGGCACGAATCGTACTCAGGACAATCCTCCGCCACGCCCGCCTCGAACCCTCCCACCGACGTTCAGAGCGAGTCGCCCACCGCAACGTACTCATCGCGCCAGCACGCGGCGGGCGCATCACCCTCCAACCCCGCACACCCCAACCCAACCACCAACCACAAGCCCTCCCACGCGACCACGCCGAAGTCGCCTGACAAGGCTGGTCGCTGACGGCGGCGGCAGAGACCGAGGATGATCATCCAGCGGTCGGGCGCGGCGGAGGACTCCTTGACCAGGCCTTGGTCGGCCCCCTTCAGTGCGGCTTGCCCTCGGCGAAACGCTGGAGCCCGTCGTCCGGGACCGGCTCCCACGGGGCGGCGTATGCGACGTAGGCGCGCCAGCTCGGCCGCACGCCCGGGTCGGCGTCGAAGGCGCCCATGCGCACACTCATCTGCGTGTGGTTGTCGGGGTTGCGGCTGAAAAGGTGCCCTCCGCACTCGCCGCAGAAGAGCTTCTCAAAGCCTCCATCGGGGTGGCGCCAGGCCTTCACCAGCCCCTCGCCCCGCAGCAACGCCAGCGTGCGCCCGTCGATCCGGGCCTGCAGCGAGGAACCCGTGCCGGTGCGGCGCTGGCAGCGCGTGCAGTGGCAGTAGCCCGCGGCGGGAGGCGGAGCGGCGAGCTCGAAGCGTACGCCACCGCACAGGCAGCCACCGGTCAGCACGGGTTCGCTCGCCATCGGACCCCGTCCTCAGCTGCTCTGCACGATGAAGAAGCGGTTGGCGTCTTGATCGCGGAAGAAGAACATCGGCGGGACGGGGTCGCCCATCCGCATGACCTCCTCGTCGACGTCGACGCCCCGGGCACGCAGATCGGCGTGGTCGGCGTCGATGTCATCGCTCGAGAACGCGACACGCGTCGAGATCCCGACCGATTCGCCCTCCTGCGGAGGCATCAGCGCGAGCGTCGTTGCGGCAGCCGGGGGCGCCACTTCCACCCAGCGGTCGCCCTTGCCGAAGGGGATGTCGGCGCGCTTCTCGAACCCGAGCTTGTCGAGGTAGAACTCGAGCGCCCGGTCTTGGTCGCTGACGGGGACGATCACCGTCCCGATCTGGGCGATGTGTGTGGTGGTGCCAGACTCGGCCATCTTCGAACCTCCTGTGGTAGGGCTGTACATCATGCCGATCTACGATCCGCTACAACGGGATGATGAACGGTGGGGACCAAGATCTGAACGGCGGCGACCAGGATCGCGAGCGCTGGCTGGCGCTGTATGTGCTGTGCGCGGGGGTGCTGATGATCGTGCTGGACGGCACGATCGTGAACGTCGCGCTGCCCACGATTCAGCGCGAGCTGGCCTTCTCGCAGTCAACGCTGGCGTGGGTGATCAACGCCTACCTGATCGCCTTCGGTGGCCTACTGCTGCTCGCCGGGCGCCTCGGCGACCTGACCTCCCGCCGGGGCGTGTTCGTGGGCGGCCTGGCGGTGTTCACGGCCGCCTCGCTGGCGTGCGGGCTCGCGCAGGACCAGACAATGCTGGTGGCGGCGCGCTTTGTGCAGGGCGCCGGCGGCGCCGCGACCTCGGCGGTGGGGTTGGGGATGATCGTGACGATGTTCCCCAAGCCCCACGAGCAGGCGAAGGCGATCGGCGTGTATGCGTTCGTCGCCTCCGCGGGCGGCTCGATCGGGCTGCTGGCGGGCGGCGTGATCACGCAGGCGCTCGACTGGCACTGGATCTTCTTCGTGAACGTGCCGATCGGGATCGCCACGGCGGTGCTGGCGCGGCGTTTGATCGCGCCGGACAAAGGCGTGGGCTGGCGCGAGGGCGCCGACATTCCCGGAGCCGTGCTGATCACCGGCGCGCTGATGCTGAGCGTCTACACGATCGTCAAGCCGGCCGCCGAATACGGCTGGGGCGCGGCCAAAACGCTGGAGCTCGGCGCGGTCGCGGTGGCGCTGCTGGTGGGGTTCGTCGCGCGCGAGGCGACCGCGCGCACGCCGCTGATCCCGCTGCGGATCTTTCGCTCGCGCAACGTCAGCGGCGCCAACCTGATCCAAGCGCTGACGGTGGCGGGGATGTTCTCGGTGTTTTTCCTCGGCGCGCTGTACATGCAGAAGGTGCTCCACTACGACGCGCTGCAGATCGGGCTGGCGTTCCTGCCGACCACGCTGGTGATGGGGACGATGTCGCTGAAGCTCTCCGAACCGCTGATCATGCGCTTCGGCGCGCGGCGCACGCTGATCCCGGGCCTCGTGGCGATCGCGGTGGGGCTGGCACTGTTCACGCGCGCGCCGGTGCACGGCAGCTACGCGCGCGACGTCCTGCCGACGATGATCCTGCTGGGCGCCGGCATCGGCAGCGCGTTCCCGGCGTTGATGAAGCTCGCGATGTCGGGCGCCACGCCGAGCGACGCGGGCCTGGCGTCGGGCTTGGTCAACACGACCGTGCAGGTCGGCGGCGCGTTGGGGCTGGCGGTGGTGGCGACGCTCGCGGCAACCCGCACCAACCACCTGCTGGCGAGCGGGAGCTCACACGCGGCGGCGCTGACCGGCGGCTACCACCTGGCGTTCACGGTCGGAGCCGGATTGATCGTGGCCGCACTCACGGTCGCGCTGACCGTACTCGTTCCCGAGTCCCAGCTCGCCGCACAGGCCCATCAGGAAACCGTCGTCGTCGAGCAGCGGCAGTCCGAGGGCGAGCCGGCGTACTCCGAGGTTTCGTAAAACCTAAAAAAGGGAGGGATGGGCGGCCCCCCTCCGGGGCCGCTGGCGGGGCTCGCAATTCGAGAACGGCCCTCTCGCGAGGCCCAGCCCGAGCCGTCGCGCCCGCAGGGTCGGCTCAGCCCCCGCGTCCGCGCGCGAGGGCCGTGCGACGGAAGAGCTCGGTTACGCCGAAGCGCGGCGCGACGCGCTCGGCCAGCGTGGGGGACACCTGCGCGAGCGCGAGCGCGGGGCGCAGCGGAGCACCGCTCTCGATCACCTCCGGGAGATCGTGGCGCACGGCGCGCACGGTCGCGTCGCAGACCCGCTCGACCGTGGTCTCGCCCATCAGGCGATTGGATTTCACGCCTTCCTCGACCATCCGCTGGTACATGCCATCGCCGGCGATGAAGCCGGGGCAGACCACCGAGAAGCCGACCGTCCCGTGACGGTACTGGGCACGCAGCGACTGCGTCAGGCCGATCAGCCCGGCCTTGGTGGCGGCGTACGGCGCCTGGTAGGCCGGGCCGAGCTTGCCGGCGACGGAGGCGATGAACGCCACGTGGCCCCGCCCGCGGGCGAGCATGCCCGGGAGCACGCGGTGGGTGAGCAGCAGGGGGGCGGTCAAATTGAGATCGATCATCCCCGTGAGCTCCTCGCGGGTGTAGGCGCAGAAGTCGCTGGTGAGCTCCAGGCCGGCGTTGTTCACCAACAGGTCCAGCGGCCCAAGCGCGGCCTCGGCGCGCTCGATCAACGGCTCAACCTGATCGAGGTCGGAGAGGTCGGTGGGCAGCGCCGCGGCGCGCACGCCAAGCGTTTCGAGCTCCGCCGCGAGCGCGGACAGCTCTGGCTCCCGGCGCGCGACAAGCGCCACGTCCATCCCCTCGCGAGCCAAGCGGCGGGCGAGGTGGGCGCCGAGTCCCCGGAGGCGCCGGTGACCAAAGCGGTGCGACCTCGCAGCTGCTGCATGGTGCTCCTTCCTGCTCGCCAGCCGTGTGTGCAGCGATGTTAGACCGATCCCGATAGGACCGCATACTGACCCGGCGACGGACCGGGGGAGACGCCACCCCGCCCCACAGATGATCGTTACAGGTGACGCCGCAACTATTCGTAGCCTGTCGTGTCGTAGCGGCCAATGCCGCCCGCACAGCGGCAGCCAACTATGCCCACGCACCCCAGGAGGCCAGTCGTGCTACCGAATCCCCTGAAGCGTGCCGCGTTGCTGATCGGTGCGCTTGCCCTGCTCGCGCTGTCCAGCTCGGTTGCGTCGGCAAGCGCGGCCGAAACTTCGCAGATCACCTCGCCCGCCAGCCCGACGTACGCGTTCTATGACGAAACCCTACCGCCGCCGCCGCCCGCTTTCACGGTCGAAGGCACGACGACCATCAGCGGGAAGATCGCGCTGCGCTGCTACTACGGAGCGGCCGTCGGCGCCTACGCGACCGTCGTCGGCGAACTGACACCGAGCGGGGGCTCGTTCTCGGTGGCGGTCCAGGCGAGTTCGCTGCGCTCCGGGCCGTGCGTGCTGCGCGCCGTGCCGTTTGCCGACAAAGAAGCCCACCCGCCGGGGACGGCAGCCGAAGAAGCGACGGACCCCTACAAAGGACCTCGGATCGTCGGGTCGCGCTTCGAACTGTTCAAGGAAAACGGCATCACCTACGACTATGAAATGGAACCCAGCACGCTGGCGTCTTACTTCGACATCGAGTCCGCCGGCGACTGCGGATTGGATTATTCGAGCCTGCTGGCGCCGGAAACGCTCACCCAGGAAAGTCTGTTCGACTGCAACGCGGCGCTCTACCAGTCAGACGATCCGCCGTCGGGCTCCTCGACTCGCTCGGAGTTGCAGATCGACGGCGCCAACGCCTACGGCCCGGCGACTGCACACTATGTCAACGATGCCATCAATTCTGAATTGGAAGGAAAAAAGGAACCCACGGTGTCGATCCCGGGTGCCCCGCAGATCACGGTGACCCACACCTTCGAACCCATGACGCGCTTGGCGACGATCCATGAGGTGGATCCGATCGTCAGGTGCGCACCGGAAACGGTTTTCCCGCCGACCGCGAAAAGCTGCACGAGCTTCGTCTCAACCGGCGTGCAGCTCGAACGGACCTGGCAGACGAGCAACGGCGACCAGGTGGCGTGGATGACCGACACGTGGCGCTCGACCGACGGCGCGGCTCACTCGTTGAACGCGCTCTACGACCAGGAGACCGTCAACGCGGAAAAAGCGGGCGGCGCCTATGAGTTCCCGGGCACCAGCTCGTTCTCGACAATCGCCAAGGGACAGACGGTGACGCTGCCGTCGGGCGCGGGCAGGATCTACTACAAGCAGGATGCCGAAACGCCCAACGTCGGAGACAACCTGCATCCCCAGGGAGCGATCGCCTACGACAGCCCGCCAAACAATGGGCCGATATCGGTATATCGCAGCACGGAAGCCGGTCAGTATTACAACGGCTTCGAGATGCCCTACGAGCGCACGATCCCGGTGGGCGGCTCCTCCACCATTCGGATGGCTTTCGTCCAGGCCTACAAGCTCTCCGAAGTGGAATCGTTGGCGGAAGCCGTGACGGCGAGCTACTCGCCGACGCTGAGCATTGCCTCGCCCGCGAACGGGGCGACGGCGACCTCGCCGAGCGTCACCGTGTCGGGCACGGCCGCGGACACGGGAGCGCTGACATCGCTCACCGTCAACGGTCGGCCTGTGAGCGTGGGATCTGGCGGTGCGTGGTCGACCAGCGTGGCGTTGAGCACGGGAGCGAACACGATCACCGCGGTAGCCACCGACCAGGCGGGTCTGACGACCTCCAAGGCGGTGGGCGTGACCTACAGCCCCCCGCCCCCGCCGGTGGCGCACGCCTCGCAGGTGGGCTCTGCCAAGGGAGCAGACGGCAAGGTGAGCTTCACGATCGCCTGCAAGGGAACGGCGGGCACGAGTTGCGAAGTCGAATCGACGCTGACCACCGTCGAGAAGACTCGCAACGGCAAGCCGGTGGCGGTGGCCGCGAGGCACCACCCCAGGACCCGCACGAGCAAGGTGACCGTCGGCTCTTCCAAGCTGACGATCCCAGCCGGCCAGAAGGTGACGATCGCGATCGCGCTCAACGCGACGGGCAGCAGCCTGCTGGCCCGCTTCGGCAGGCTGCCGGTGCATCTGAGCGTGGTGCTTGTGAGCACGGGGCACCGCTCGACGGTGATCGCACAGAACCTCACGGTCAAACCTCACCCCAAAGCGAAGCGCCACCATCACCACCATCACCACTAGGACCGAGCACGCCGCGCGCTGAGCCTCGAGCTGAGCGCGCGGCGCCGCCCAGATCGCCGAGAGGGAGGCGCGTCTAGAAGATCTGCTGGTAGATCAAAAAGATGTTGAGCGCCGTGATCAACCCGGCGAGCGAGAACGCGGCGATCGTGGTGTGCAGCCGGTTGACGTGCACGCCCATGATTGCGCGGTTGGAGGTGAGCAGCACCAGCGGGATCAGCGCGAAGGGGATGCCGAAGGAGAGGATCACCTGGCTGAACACCAGCACCTGCGTGGGGCCGAGACCGATCGCGAGCACGACGAGCGCGGGCGCCATCGTCACGAGGCGGCGCGCCACCAGCGGGATGTTGAGGCCGACAAAGCCCTTCATCACGACCTGGCCGGCGTAGGTGCCGACCGAGGAGGAGGAGGCGCCGGAGGCGAGCAGCGCGACGGAGAAGGCCAGCGCGGCGCCGCCGCCGGCGAGCTGGCCGAAGGCGGCGTGAGCCTCGGGGATCGTGCTCACCCCGGCGTGGCCGGTGTTGTGCAGGAGCTTGGCGGAGACGGCGAGCATCGCCATGTTGACCAGCCCGGCGAGACCGAGCGCGATCAGCACGTCGAGGCGCTCGAAGCGCAGCACGCGCGAGCGCTCGCGGTCGTTGCGCACGGGGGTGCGCCCGTTGGTCAGCGCCGAGTGCAGGTAGATCACGTGCGGCATCACCGTGGCGCCGATGATCCCCACCGCGAGGTAGAGGCTGCCGCTGCCCGCCAGGTGCGGCACCAGTCCGCCGAGCGAAGCGCGCGCGGAGGGGCCGATGTGCAGCGTCTCATACAGGAAGCCGAGGAAGATCACGCCGAGCAGCGCGGTGATCGCGAGCTCGAAGCGGCGGAAGCCGCGGCGCTGCAGTGCGAGGATCACAAACGCGATCACGCCGGTCATCAACCCCGCGGTGAGCAGCGGCACGCCGAACAGCAGGTTGAGCCCCAGCGCGGCGCCGACGAACTCGGCGATGTCGGTCGCCATCGCCATCACCTCGGCCTGCACCCACATGCCCCACGCGAAGGGGCGGGGGTAGGTGGCGCGGAACAGCTCGGGGAGGTTGTGGTCGGTGATCACCCCGAGCTTGGCCGACAAGTACTGGATCAGCATCGCCATCACGTTGGCGACGAGCACGACCCACAGCAGCAGGTAGCCGAACTGCGCGCCACCCTGGATGTTGGTGGCGAAATTGCCGGGGTCCACATACGCGACGGCGGCGACAAACGCGGGGCCAAGCATCGACAGCGTGGCGCGCACCCGCCCACGCGCCAGCAGCTTCTCGAGCGCGCTCGGGCCGAGCTCGAGCGCCGCGGGGGTCGTCTGCGCGACGGGCTGCGCGCTCACGGCCTCACCGCGTGGTTGATGCCGTTGCGCGCACGATCAGACGGGAGCGCGCTCATGCGGTGACCCCCTCGCGGTCGCCGTCGAGCTCGACGCGCATCGCGCACGCCAGCTGGCCGCCGATCGGGTGCTCCCGCCCGTCGAAACTCACGAACAGCGGCCCCCCGAAGGGCTGGCGGTCGCGCACCGCGAAACGATCGCCGGGGGAGATACCGCGCTGTGACAAATAGCGGAGCATCTCCGGGTCGCTGTCGGACACGCGCACGAACACCCCTTCCGCCCCCGCCTGCAGGCTCTCGAGGCTGAGTGTCTCGGGCTCGCGCAATTGCAGGTCGGCGCTGGGGATCGGGTCGCCGTGGGGGTCGAGCTTGGGGTCGCCGAGCTTCGCCGAGATCAGCTGCTCCAGCTCCTCCGAGAGCACGTGCTCGAGCACCTCCGCCTCATCGTGCACCTGGTCCCAAGGCATCTGCAGCGTCTCCGCGAGGAACAGCTCCAACAGCCGATGGTGGCGGATCACCTCGAGCGCCACGCGACGGCCCTTGTCGGTCACTCTCACCCCGCGGTAGGGCACGTGGGTGACGAGGTCGAGCTCCTCCAGCTTGCGCAGCATCGCCGACACCGAGCCCGGCGTGATCTCAAGACGCTCGGCCAGCGCATTCGTGGAGACGGGCTCCTCGCCGCGGGATTCCAGCGTGAAGATCGCCTTGCAGTAGTCCTCGACCGCGGATGACCGCACTTGCTCGTGTGTCGTCATTATGCCTATGTTATGGCATGCCAAGATTTTCGTCAAGGCATAGCCAGATGTTTGATTTGGGCTGCCAGGATCGCCCCTCGATGCGCTCCGTGCGGTGGAGGGCGACCGTGGTGGATGGTGGGAAAAGGGGGTGTCGGCTGTGCGTTTGCCGGTGAGGCGATCGAGTGGCGCACCGCAGGAGGAGGCGAGTTTTAGGAAAGATGCTTTCGGTGAACCGCGACTTCGAGCTGCAGACCCACCGGGCGGAGGACCGCCACTGGTGGTATCGCGGACGCCGTGAGGTGCTCGAGCGCACGATCACGCGCCTCGGCTTGCCCCCCCGCGCGCGAATCCTCGACGCCGGCTGCGGCAGTGGGCGCAACATGGTCGAGCTTGCGCGGCGCGGCGGGGTGATCGGCGTGGAGATCTCACCGGCCGCCGTCGAGCTAGCCCGAGCCCGCCACGTCGGCGAGGTCGTCGAAGGCTCGGTGATGGAGATGCCGTTCGCCGAGCACTCGTTCGACCTCGCGGTGTGCCTCGACGTGATCGAGCACCTGCCCGACGACCGCGGGGCGCTGCGCGAGCTGCGGCGCGTGCTGGCGCCCGGCGGGGCGCTGCTGGTGACGGTGCCCGCCTACCAGTGGCTGTGGAGCGGCCACGACCGGGTCAACCACCACTGCCGCCGCTACTCCCTCGCCACGCTCCGGCAGACCGCGCGCGCGGCCGGCTGGGAGTGCGAGTACGCCACCCACTTCAACGCGCTGCTGCTGCCGGTCGCGATCGCCCTGCGTGCGCTCGAGCGCCTGCACCGAGGAACGACCGAATCGAGCCTCGACCTGTGGGTGCCGCCGGCGCCGTTGAACTGGCTGTTGCAGCGGCCGCTGGAGCTGGAGGCCGCGGCGATCGGGCGCGGCGGTCGGATTCCCGTAGGGCTTTCGCTGTTGGCGGTGTTGCGGTAGAGAATCCCGCTTGGCGGCGGGCAGGACGCCCCCCGTGCCTGGTCTGCCGCCCACCCCGCGGACGAGCCGGGTAACGCCCCTTGCCTATCCGGCCGCAGGGTGCATGCGGAAGGTCCAAGCGCGGTTGGCGATGAACGTGAACACCGTCACGATCGCCGTCGTGCACACCTGCCCCAGGAGCTTGTCCAGTCCCACTTCTTGCACGAACAGGAAGACCAGGCCCAGATCCGCGACGAGGCCGCACCCCTGCACCACGAACCACCGCACCGGCGTCAGCGCGTCCCCCGCGTGCCCGCGGAACGTCCATTTGCTGTTCCACACGAAGCCGTTGACCATCCCCACCGCGTAGCCGATCGCCGACGCCGCCAGGTACCAGATGTCGAAGCCCTTGAGCAGCGCCGTGTACACCGCGAGCGTCAGCAGCGTGTTGGAGATCCCCACGATCCCGAACTTCACGAACTGCATCACGAGCGCGGGCTTGAGCTTCGCCTCAGGGGCGTCCTTGAGCTTCGCCTTAGGGGCGTCCACTACCGTGGCGCTGTCCATTACTCTGTCAACTGTCTCGTCCATGCTTCCCACCTCCGCAACTTAAGCAGTTTTCCCACCCCCGATGCCCGACACCCCCCGCAGCCCCACCCTGCTCAGCGTCGTCGCCCCCGTGTACAACGAGGAGGAGCTGGTCGAGCGCTTTGTGCGCCGCGCGTGCGCCGCCGTCGCCGACTACACCTTCGAGCTGGTGCTGGTCAACGACGGCTCCTCCGACGCCACCCCCGAGCTGCTCGACCGGATGGCCGCCGAGGATCCGCGCGTGAGGGTCATCCACCTCTCGCGCAACTTCGGGCACCAGGCGGCGCTCACCGCCGGCCTGGAGCACGCCGTCGGGGACGTGGTGGCGATGATCGACGCCGACCTGCAGGACCCCCCCGAGCTGATCCCCACGATGGTGGCCCGCTGGGAAGCCGGCGCCGACGTGGTCTACGCGGTGCGTAAGCAGCGCGAGGGCGAGACCGCCTTCAAGCTGGCGAGCGCCTCGTGGTTCTACAAGCTGTTCGACAAGCTCGCCCAGGTCGACCTCGAGCCCAACTCCGGCGACTTCCGCCTGCTCGACCGCCGCGCGCTGGACGCGCTGCTGACGATGACCGAGCGCTCACGCTTCCTGCGCGGCATGACCGTGTGGGTCGGCTTCACGCAGACAGCCGTCCCTTATGAGCGCGATGCCCGCCACGCGGGCGAGACGAAGTACACGCTGCGCAAGATGCTGCGCTTCTCGCTGGACGCGATCGCCTCGTTTTCGCACGTGCCTTTGCAGCTCGCAACGTACGTCGGGCTGCTCTCCGCCGGCCTCGCCTTCTTCGCGATCCCGGTCGTGATCGGGCTGCACTTCGCCGGCTCCTACCTGCCCGGCTTCGGCTCGCTGACGATAGCGATCCTGCTGCTCGGCGGCATCCAGCTGATCGCGCTCGGCGTGATCGGCGAGTATGTCGGGCGTATCTACGACGAGGTCAAGCACCGGCCGCTGTACATCGTGCGCGACGAGCGCAACCGCCCCACCGGCACCCACGGCACGCTGGCCCCGATCGCCCGCGCCGGGCTGCCCGCCCAGGTTTCGCGCGAGCACATCATCGGCGGCTGAGTCGTGGCCGACCCCGCCGCGGGCCCGATCGCACGGGAGGAGCTTTGAGCATGGAGCACCGCCAGGAGCGCATCCGCCTCGAGACCGCCCGCCACCGCATCGAAGGCTCGCTCACGCTCGCCCGCGATGGCTACCGCAGCCGTGTCTCCGACGTGCTCAACGCCTCCGAGCGCGACTTCCTGACGCTCACCGAAGTGACGGTCGAACCGCTCGACGGCGGCCCGTCCGAGGATCACCCCTTCCTCGCGGTAGCCCGCCGCCACGTCATGTTCGCCGTCGCGCCCGTCGAGGAGCCCGCGGAGTAGCGTCTCCCTTCGGCCGACTCAAATCGCTGGATATGCTGGCGCGTGCAGTTGTGTAATCAAGCATCTCAAGCCTGAAGGGACGATGGTGGAGACTGACCTGCTGGCGCGGATATGCGCCGAACTCGAGCAGCGCATGGCCGAGCTGCGCCCGTTGCTGGACGAGCACGAGCGCCTGCGCGCGGCCAACGACGCACTCGACTCCTTCGAAGCCGCGCCCACTGATGACTCCCCCCCGAAGCCCGCACCCCGGCCGGCGCCGTCGCGTCGCCGCGCGCGCGACCGATCGGAGACCGGCCAGCGCCACTCGGCAGCCGGCGTGATCGACCTGGCGGCCTCCGCAGCCGAGTCGGTCACACAGGCGCCGAAGCCAAAACCCACCCTGCCTGCGCCCCGCATGCCACGCATTCTGCCCGCGATGCCCTCGCTCCGCACACAACCCGGACTGAGTGCTCTGCCCTCGCTGTCCATGGCGCCGGCCAAACCCGCGCCCATCGCGGTCCAGGCGCCGCCGGCCGTCCCGGAGCCGGCCATCGAGGAGTTTGAGCCCGAGCCCGAACTGGAGCGCAAGCCGGCTTCGCCGAGCGAGGTGCGCCAGGCAATCCTCGCGGCGCTCGAGCACGGCTCGCATACGATCAGCGAGCTGGTGATGGTCACCGCGATGAGCACTCCTGAGATTCGCGCCAACCTCAGCCAACTCGCGCGGCAGCACAAGGTCGCGCGAGTCAAACGCGAGGGCGACGGCAAGAGCGCCTTCGCGCTGCCCGCCTCCTCAGCGCAGGCATAAGGGACCGCCGTCGCCGGCCCGGTTTCGGGTGGCACCCATCGGGCGACACACCGACGGGTGTGGCACCGCGGGGCGCCGCCGTATATTGGCTCGATGGCTGTGCCCTCCCCACTCGAGACGACGCTCCTGCCCGGCGCGCGGGCGCTGCTGGCGTTTCATGCGCGGGAGCTGCCGCAGCGCGATGACCTGTGCGGGGCCTTCTGCGGCGCGCTGGCGCTGCGCGCAGCCGGCATCGAGCGGTTCACGGGTGAGCCGATCGACCAGGACGCCGTGGGGCTGGCGGCGGGGAGCGTGGTCGCCGCGACGCCGGACCTCAGTCACCTGCCGCACAGCGAAGCGGGCCGGCGCGACTACCGGCTGGCGCTGCCGTTCGTCGACGATGCGGCCGTGTCGGGCACGACGGCCGCCGGCGTGGTGGGCGCGATCGAGTGGCTCGCCGGTGGGACGCTCGCGGCGCTCCCCTACGGCGGCCCGTGGACGGCGGCAACGCTCGACGGCCTGTTCGAGCTCGTGGCCGGCCTCGATCACCCGGTAACGCTGATCGCCAACCTTGCAACCCACCACCTGTGGGGCGGGCGGGCGGGCCTCGACCAACTGCTCGACTACCTGTACGAGGGCACGCCGAGCGGCCCGCCGCCCGACTGGGACGTGGGGCATTTCGTCTGCGTGTTCGGCCGCGTGCGGGGCCCGCGCGGCACCCTCTACGGCGTCGCCGACACCTACCCCTCGCTGGGCCGCGGCGGCGTGCATATACAGCCGGCCGAGCGGCTCGCCGCGGCGATCGAGCGACGCGACAAACCGGCCGGTGGCGTGGTGGTCGTACTCGCCATCGACGACGCCGCACGGGTGCGCGTGGGTACGCACGAGCTGGGGTTGCAGGAGGGCATCTGGGACAACGGCACGGTGACGGCGCCCGCCGGGGGGACGTGGGAGGCGCCCCGATGAACTCGACCGAGCTGGTCGCCTTGGTGTGCTGCGACCTTGGCGGGATCGTGCGCGGCCGCTCGCTGCTTTCGACCGAGCTCGACCAAACGCTGCAGGCGGGCGTGGGCTGGGTGCCCGCCAACCATTCGCTTACCCCGCACGGTCCGCTGGCCGAGCGCACGCCCTTCGATTCGACCGGCGACCTGCGTCTGCTGCCCGATCCAGGTACGCACGTGCGCGTCGAGGCGGAGTCGACCGACACCGGCGCCAGCGCGCTAGAGCTGGTGCTGTGCGACATCGTCGAGACCGACGGGGCCCCGTGGGATAGCTGCCCGCGGCGCTTTCTGCGCGACGCGCTCGTGGAGCTCGAGCGAGAGCTCGGCGCACGGGTCCTCGCAAGCTTCGAGCACGAGTTCCAGCTCCTCGGCACGGGGCCGGCGGCGGCACCCTTCTCGCTGGAGGCACAGCGGCGCGCCGAACCGTTCGCGGCGCAGGCCATGGGCGCGCTGGTCGAGGCGGGGGCACAGCCGGAGCGGATCTTCGCGGAGTTCGCCCCCCACCAGTTCGAGATCCCCGTCGGGGCGGCGGAGGGGATGATGGCCGCTGACCGCGCCGTCGTGCTCAGGGAGGTGGTGCGCGAGGTCGCGCGCCGGCGCGGGCTGCGCGCCACCTTCACGCCGCTGCTGCACCCCGACCAGCCGGGCAACGGCGTGCACATCCACCTCAGCCTGCTCGATGCCGACGGCGCGCCCTTGCTCTACGACGGGGCGCGCCCCGGCTGCCTGAGCGAGCTGGGCGGCCGTTTCGCGGCGGGGATCCTGCGCCACGCGGGGGCGCTCGCAGCGCTGTGCGCTCCAAGCCCCGTCTCGGCCGCGCGCCTCACCCCCCACCGCTGGAGCGCGGGCGCGGTGTGCGTGGGCGAGCGCAACCGCGAGGTGCTGCTGCGCATCCCGCCGCTGGTGGCGCTTGCCGCGAGGGTCGGAGCCTCATCATCCTCCCCCTCCCCCTCCCCCTCCCCCTCCCTCTCCCAAAATCCCTCGCCCGATCTTGCTCGGCAGCTGCGCCTGGAGTACCGCGGCGCCGACGCCGCCGCCAATCCCCACCTGGCACTCGGGGCGCTGGTCCGCGCCGGCCTGGACGGAGTGCGGGCGGGTCTCGCACCGCCACCGATCCTCGACCGCGATCCCGCGCACCTCGATGCCGCCGAGGTCGAGCGCTTCGGCGTCGGCGCGCAGCCGGCCTCGCTGGAGGATGCGTTGCGGGCGCTCGCCGAGGACGATGTCGTGCGCGGGTGGCTGGGCACGACGCTGTACGAGGCGTACGTCGGCATCAAGCAGTCGGAGCTGAAGGCGGTCGCCGAGCTGGACCTCAGCGAGGTGTGCAAGCGATATGCCGCGATCTACTGAGTTGCTGGGACAGCTGCTGGCGGGCATCGAGCGCGAGCTGCCGCGCGCCGTGAAGCTGCGCCACCGGCTGCACGAACACCCCGAGCTGGCGCACACCGAGGAGTGGACGGCGGACGCGGTGGCAGCGGAGCTGCCGGTGCCGTGCACAACGGTCGCCGGCACTGGGCGCATCGCCAGGGTGGGGGCCCACGAGCGGGACAGCGGCGCGCCCGTAGCGGTACGCGCCGAGCTCGACGGGCTGCCGATCGAGGAGCGCACGGGCGCGCCCTTCAGCGCCAGAGGCGGTGCGATGCACGCGTGCGGGCACGACGTGCACATGGCGGCGCTGGTGGCGCTGACACGCGCGGCGCACGCGCTCAAGGAACAGCTGCCGGCACCGCTGCTGGCGGTGTTGCAGCCGAGCGAGGAGGCCTACCCGTCGGGCGCAGAGGAATTGGCGCGGGGGGCACTCGCGAGGCACTCGCCGGCGGCGATTGTGGCAGCGCACGTGCACCCAGAGCTCGGGTGGGGCACGGTGGCACTCGACGAGGGTGCGGTCAACGCCTCGTGCGACGCCGTGGAGATCGTCGTCGAGGGTGAGCCGACGCACGGCGCCTACCCCCACCTCGGGCGCGACCCGATCCTCGCGCTCGCGCAGATCGTGGTGACGCTGCACGCGCGGGTCGGGCGGCGCATCAACCCCCTGCACGCGGCGACCCTCACAGTCGGGGTACTGGAGGGAGGGGGGGCGGAGAACGTGATTCCCGCGCAGGCACGCGCCCGAGCCGCGCTGCGCGCCCACCGCCACGAGGACCGGCTGGCGCTGCGCGCGCTGGTGGACGAGGTCGCCGCGGGTGTCGCGGCAGCGCACGGCTGCCGCGCGCGGGTACAGCTGACCGAAGGCGAGCCGCCGCTGGAAAACGACCCCCTCATCGTCGCACGGGCACGAGAACTGCTGGCGGTTACCGGCTTCGAGCGCGCCCCGGAGTGGCGCTCGTGCGGCTCGGACGACTTCGCCTTCTTCGCCACACTGGCGCCGATCGCGATGGCGTTCGTCGGCCTCGACGGCGCCGATGGCTTCACGCGCCGGCCGCTGCACCACCCCGAGCTGCTGGTGCCCGACAACGCGGTGGGGGCCGTCGCGCGGGCGCAAGCACTGCTCTACGTTGCCGCACTCACGCACGCGGACGATCCCAAAATCCCTACACCAGCACCCGCCGCCTGAAGTTGCGCAGTCCCAAGCCGAGGAAGAACGCGCAGAAGGCGATCAGCACCGGGTAGATCACGTACAGCGGCATGTGCGAGGCTTCGGTGAGCCCGGCGCGCATCCCCTCGGCGACGTAGATCAGGGGGTTGAGCAGCACCAGGATCTGCAGCCAGTGAATCCCGGCGACTTCCACTGGAGCAAGCTTTGTCCACTGGTAGTAGGTGCCGCCGAGGAACGTCAATGGCAGCACGACGAAGCCAAACATCAAGCCGATGTTGCGGGGCTCGAAGGTCGTGCCGAGCAACAGGCCCAGCGAGGTCATCGCCACGGAGGCGAGCGGGATCAACGTCAGCACGATCCACCAGTGCACCGACAGGTGGGCGTGCACGCCGGGGGCGTGGATCACCGCGGCGATCGGGAACACGATCACGGCGGCGATCATCCCCTGGACGGCGCCGGAGAGCACCTTCGCGATCGCGACCAGCCAGATCGGGCAGGGCGCCTGCACGCGGTCCTCGATCTCGCGGGTGTAGCCGAACTCGGTGGACATCTGCAGAGCGACCGCCTGGATCCCCTGGAACATGATCGAGATCGCCACCACGCCGGGGACCAGCACGGTTGCGAAGTCCGACTCGGTGCTCGCGCTGGAGCCGTGGCCGCCACCCCCGATCCCCTGGCCGATCGTCGGGAACACGTACAGGAACACAAACACCAGCAAAAACGGCTGGATCAGCACGCGGGCGACGAATTCGGGGACGTTCTTGCGCAGCACCGTGAGGTCGCGCAGGATCAGCGCCCCGAGCGCGGTGCGGCTGGCCACGAACGTGGAGCGCGTAGGCGTCAGCGCGATCGCGGCCGGGGGCGTGGGCCGCTTGCCGTCGGTGCTCGCCGCGGCGGTGCCCGCTACCGGGGTGGCGGTGTCGGGAGCGGTCATTCGCGCAGCTCCTTGCCGGTGAGGTTGATGAACACCGTTTCCAGCGACGGTTCGGCGACGGAGAGGTCGACGAGCTCGAAGCCCCCGCTCTCGGCGCCCGCCACGACCCGCGGCACGATTCGCTCGGAGCCCTCCACGTGCAGCTCCACGCCGCCGTCAATCACACGCGCACGCGTCACCCCCTCGATCTCCCGCTCGAGCGTCGCGGCCAGCGCGGCGCCGTCGCCGGACGCCTTCACCGTCACGATCGTGTCGGCCCCCACCGACTGCTTGAGCCCCGCTGGCGTGTCGAGCGCGAGGATCTTGCCGTGGTCCATGATCGCCACGCGGTGGCAGAGATGGTCGGCCTCCTCCATGTAGTGGGTCAGCAGCATGATCGTCTGCCCCGCAGCGTTGAGCTCGCCAAGGATCTCCCACAGCGCCAGGCGACTCTGCGGGTCCAGGCCGGAGGTGGGCTCGTCCATAAACAGCACCGCGGGCCGATGGAAGATCGCGCGTGCCACCATCAGCCGCTGCGCCATCCCGCCGGACAGCGCAAACACCGACGCCTGCGCCCAGCGCGCGAGGTGGAACTGCTCGAGCAGCTCGTCGGAGATGCGCCGCGACTCGGCCGCGCCCAGCCCAAACAGGCGCCCGTGGAAGTACAGGTTCTCCCACACGGTCAGCTGCCGGTCCAGCGTGTTCTGCTGGGAGACCACGCCGATCAGCTGCTTGGCGAGCGCGGGGTGGGCGATCACGTCGACGGCGCCCACCCACGCCGTCCCCGCGGTGGGGATCACGCGCGTGGTGAGCATCCCCGCGGTGGTCGTCTTGCCAGCGCCGTTGGGCCCCAGCAGGCCGAAGATCTCCCCCCCGCGGATCTCCAGGTCCAAGCCATCGACGGCCGCGAAGTCGGCCTCTGCGTAGACCTTCGTCAGGCCGGCGGTGCGGATCACGGCAGTAGGAGTGCTCACGCTCATCGTCCAACCCTAGCCAACCCCACGAGGCGGGATGCACCCTTGCTTACGCCGATCGCTCTGCCGTCCTACACTGACCGTGGTGCAACCATGCCCTAGACAAGGCGCCACACGCCGCAGGACTCTCGCGGTTACTCTGCGCGCGTTCACGCTGTTGCTCGCGCTCACCACGCTCGCCCTTGCCGCAACGGCGGCATCCGGAGCGGCAAGTAGCGCGCGCCGACCGGGATCCGCGCCGGCAATCCTCATCACGGTGTACAGGGTGACGCCCAAAATCCAGCGGACGGTCCGCTTCACCGGCTACGCGACCTACAGGTTCAACACTCGCCCCAAACGACGCATCGTGAGCGCGACCGCACGGATCCTCGGCGCACAGACGCACGCCGTGAAGATCAGCGCCACCGTCATCTCGCGCAACCACAGACGCTTCACGGTCAAGCTGGTGTTCCCCGGGGAGCAGGGCAATCCCGGCAAGCTCGTCGTACGGCTTGGCACGGTGGGAGCCTGAGCGTCCTCCTCCGCGTGACTCGCCGACCCGCAAGCCCCACGGAGGAAGTCCCATCCTGCGGTTAGCTACTTGAGTTATTCCGCCGCAAGTAGCTAATTGGGGGTACGCTCAAACCGCACGGCGTTCTCGAAGTGCGGAGCCCACGGCTGTGCCGAGCGCGTCCAGATCTCAACCGTCGGCTCGATCCACGATGCATCGTCGATCGTCCCCGCCTTCAGGAAGGCCACTCCCGGCATCGACTCGACCGTGCTGAATATCGGCGACCCGCAAGCCGAGCAGAACCGCCGCTCCGTGGTGCTCCGGTAGTCCTCGCTGGCGGTCTTCAATGAGGCGAGTGCGTCGCCCTCAACCGTGAGCGCCGTGCTCGGTACGCCAACGATCACCGAGAACGCTGTAGCAGTCTGACGTTGGCAGTTCATGCAGTAGCAGGCCCCCTGCCAGACCGGCTCGGCGTCAACGCTGTAGGTCACACCACCGCACAGGCAGCGGCCTGTAATGGGTCTGGGTGCATCAGCCACGCACCCGAGACTTTACACCAGCCATCGCGCACCAAGCTTCGCATTAGGATTAACTTTACGGCCATCCCTGCACGGCGCTCAACCGACTTCATAGTCGACAGGTCGCGGTTCGCGCGCGCAAAGCGCCCCGCCGACGACGGCCCGTTGAACGATGTGCCCCTGCATGGCGAGGCGGCTGTAGCGGCACTGGCCGAGCTCGAAGCCTGCTTCGAGGCGGTGACCGCTTCGTGGCGGCCGACGAGGTTCGATCTGCTGGGCGACACGGGCCTGGGAAAGACGCTCGTGGTGCGGGAACTGTATCGACGCCTGGCCGCTCGCGACCCATACTGGCCCGCGGCGCTCGTCGACTCCAACCAGCGCAAGGCGGTCGTTCCACTCCGCGAGCGATGGGTGGGTGAGCCCCGCTTCTACTGGCTGGGGCTGTCCTGCTACCCGGCGCACGATGGCTCTCCGGTACCCGTGCTGGAAAACTCCCTACGCCATCAACTGTGCGTCCATGCCCGCGGCCTGCTGATCCGCCGACAGCGCAAGATCGCGGCCAGGCAGGCCGCGATCAAAGCGGCAGGCGCAATTGGTGAGCTGCTCGGCGCAGGCCTTGTCAGGACCCTCATCGAGCTGTTCGGCGATGTGCGGGAGACGAAGGAGATCATCACCGCCCTCCACGCCGGAGCGAGCGACCACGAGGGCAGCGACAGCGAGGAGAGCGTCATGCTGGCGGTGCTGGAGGTCGCCGACCTCATCGATGCCGACGGCTTTCCGATGGTCGTCGTGGTGGACGATGCGCATGACGCCCACCCAACTATGCTCGCAGCTGTCGAGCGCCTGCTCAGCTCTCCCCGCGGTGTCCTCGTGATCACGACGAGCTGGCCGACCGCGCTCATCCGTCAGCGCGACGAGGACCGCGGGTTCGGCGCCTGGCGAGAGCGCGTCGCGGCAGCTCACCAAGTGCAGACGCTTCGTCTGAACCCGCTCTCGACGGCGACGTTGGCGGACATCGCCACGAGGGCCGCGTTTGGCCCAACGGCGGTGTGCAGCGTCGATCGCGAGGCGGCGTTGACGCTGGCTGCGCGCGCAAACGGCAACCCCCTGATGCTGTCAAGTCTGCTGAAGCTGGTTTCGCGCAATGGGCTGGCCCTGCGCGCGCAGGACATCGCCGACCTCGAAGCGTTGCCACGGGATCCGGTGTCGTTGTTGCGAGAGGAATGGGAGCGGATCCTGCCCGACAGGGTTCAGCGCTTGCTCGAGATCGCCGCCACGCTCGGCACCCCGATCGACGAGCGCATGTTGATGGGTGGGCTGCACGCCCTCTCGGGCGCCGGTCGCCCCTCGCTGAAGCGCAGCGTCGAGGAAACCCTGCGCCTCGGCTGGATGGTCCCGATCCTCGACCCCTACCGCTCCAGCCTCAGCCTGCGCTTCGCCGAGGTCGATCGTCGCGAGATGGCGGAGCACAACGCCGGCACGCTCATCGAGAGCGCTCGCGAGCGCCTCGTGGTCGCCGCCGTCGAGCAGGCTCTCTCGCTCCCCAAGCGGACGTCCTTCCACGCGCGCACCGCTGTCATGCGCCATGCCGAGGCATTGCTGGAGGAACGGATGCCGCAGCAGGCGATCCCACTCGCCATCAGGGTGTACCGCATATCGGCGGCGCTCCTCTCCAACAGCGATCCTCTGCGAGCGGCGCGCCTGATGGACCTCGCGGTGGAAACCCACACGAAGGTGGGTGAGAGCATGGACTTGGAGCTGCTGGATGACACGGCGCACGCCTGGCACAAGGCCGGCGACGGCGACCGGGCACTGGCCGTCTTCGACACCACGCTGCCGCTCGCGCTTGCGCTCAAGGCCCAGCAGGCGTTGGAGGCCAAGCGCTGCGCCGAGGCGATCGAGGTGGCCTATGAAGGTGTGTGCGCGGAGCTCGCCGAGCCGGGCTCGGTCGCACCGATCCTGATACCGAGACGCCAGCACGACTCGGTGCTCGTGAGCCTTGCGGAGGTGCTGGCTGGCGCCAACACGCTCGCCGGGTACACGATGACCGACAAGGTGCGACCGCTGCTGTGGGAGACGATCAGGCGCGCAACCGAGCGCGGACGCGCCGCGGAGACCGCGGAGATAGCGCGGATCGCCTTCGAAGAGTTCGCATTCGGGGAGGCGGACCTCGCCGGGCTCGAGGAGCTTCGAGTCCCCGTCCCCGCCCTGTCCTGCTCCCCCTTCGCGGTGGAACAGGACGCCGTCTCCCTGGAGGATGCGGTGCAGCTGCTCGCGCAGGGCGATCTGGATACGGCCGACCAGGCGCTCAAAGGGTACACCCGCGCCGAAAGCCGCGAAGCGGTCACTGTGGCCGAGGTCCTCGTCGGACGAGGCGGCGCCCGCTATGCGCAAAGGCTGGCGGATCTGGCTCTGCATGCTGGGAGCTATGGCCAGGCGGCGCGGGCGTATCGACTTGCGCTGCGTCACCGAATCGAGGAGGGGGCACCGTATGATCTGCCTTCGCTGGCACCGCTACGTGTCTTGTTGGCCAACACGCTCGCGTGGTCGGGCGATGGCGGGAGGGCGCTCGCGGTCGCCAACGAGTGTCGAGAGATCGCACTGCGGGCCGGGGATTCCGAACAGCTCGTTCCCGCGCAGGTGGCGCTTGCCCACGCCCACATCGCGCTTGGGCAGTACGCGGACGCGCGGGAGGCGCTGAACGGCACCACCGAGCGACTGACCCCCGCCCTCAGCTGGTTCCGCGTCTTTACGATGCCCATCCACGCGGCCCTATGCGAGGTGCATGGGCGGGAAGAGGACTGGGCGGGCGTTGTGGACGTGTTCAACGCGCTTCCTTGGTCGGTGGCGTCCTATGGGGATGAAAGGCAGGACTCGTGGCGCATCCGCGGCTGGTGCGCAGCGGCGCGCTGGCGCCTCTCCGGCGAGGCGTACGCGCGGGCGCTTCTCACCGAAGCGGGGTTGGAGCACAGGCGCGAGTGGGTCGAGGCCACCGACGAGGCGCTCGAGCATCTCGCCGCCAGCATGGTGGACCCGGTGGCGGGGGCCTCGTCCAACTGGGTGTTCAAAGTGCGTCTCTGGCTCATGGAGGCGGTGACGGAGGTCGGCCGCGGGGAGGTCGCCGCGAGCATGGCTGCTGTCGGCGACCGGGATTGAGCGCCCCAGCTCCGAGGTATGGAGCGCTCGACATCCGGCGAGGTCCCTTCGCGTGTGCGCTGCTCTATTCACCCCAGCGGGAGCCTATTGGCTCAGGTGCCCACTCCGGCCAAGCGGCGGCCCCGATTGGCAGTCCCCCGAAGAACTCCGCAATCCTGACTGGCCCAGCGAGCCGCGAGTTGTCGTACACAACGGCCCTGTCCGCCAGCGAAACAGCTTGCGCAACGAGTCGCCACAACCGGTGATAGCGCTCACGAATCTTGTGCTCCGGTACGTCGTGCCCGCCCGCCTGCACCCGGTACGCAACGCGCCTGACCGCCAGCTCCTCTGGCACGAGCATCAGATGCAGCACAACCTGATAGCCCGCCTCTCGCGCGGAACGAATCTCCTCGAGCTTCGACGGACGGGAGAAGACGGTCTCGGCGACGAACGGCCGGCCGCTGGCGATTAGGTGCGTGCGAGTCTCGGCAGCTACCTGAGCGGCCTCATAGGCGTGCGCATCGGAGTCGGCGGGCCACCTGGCCTTGGCAATTTCGTCCGCGTTGACATACGCATAGCCCGGCAACTCCAGCGCGAGAAACTCAGTGACGAATGTGGTCTTGCCCGAGCCATTCGGTCCAATGACCAGATGCAGCTGTTTCAAACGGAGGCGCTCTTTCCGTCAGGCCGATACTCGGTCAGTTCGCCTTGCTCGTCCAGCGCCACAGTCGTGACCCCGCGCGCGGCAAGGACCGCGCCGAGGTTTGTCATTCGCAGACGCGCTTCCAGCCGGGCCTGCACCTCCGAATCGAACACGATTCCCTCCTCATCGGAAAGATGCTCGAGCGGTAGAACCCCTGCCAAGGTGGCTTCTATCCGATGCCTGGAAGCTGTCTGTCGCGCGCAAACCGACCTCCCGACGCGCGCCCAGTGCTCAAGCTGCTGCTTGGCCGAACGATTCTCCTTGGCGCCCTCGATGACTGCGCTGTCGAGCAGGTCGGATGGAACTCGCGTTGGCCGGTCGGCGGTGGCAGCCTACATGACCACGACACGAACGATATGTGGAGTACTCCCGGGCCGGAGTTGAACTCGTCTGCTTCTTCGATGGGGGACTCTTCGGAGAGCACGATTACGCCGCGTGCACGTACCGTGACCCTCACGTCCCACCCGAAGGTCGCTTGGATATCGAGCTCGGTCTTTCCGGGCTCACTGGGGATTTCCGGTTCGTAGCGCGATCTCGTCGTCACTTCGAGCGATGGCGGCGGGGCGCCTTCTTCCGCCGCCATCGCGGCCGCGGGGAGCGTGAGCAACCCAGCAATGATGACCGCGAGCGCACCCGCTGTTCGTGATGCTCCAAACATGACCTGCTCCTTTGTCGTCGTCGTATCCGTCGGGTTGGTAGACGTCCTGCGGCCTCACGACCACTGGCCGCCCATTCCCTGCACCGACGACGCACGGCAAACGGGACAATCAATTACCTCACGCGAGGACGACGCGTGTTACGTCCGACCGGCAGAGTACAAGCAGCCCATGAGCGACGACGAGCTGGAGCAGGCGGTTCGCGGGCTGCGAGCCGAGGGCTACGCGCCCAAGGAGATCGCCCGCGCACTCGGTGTGCGCCCAGCGGCCGTGGCGCCCCTCGTGCGAATGATCGCGGCCGAGCGCGCCAACACCGCGACGGAGCCAGAGCTGGTGGGGTGCTGGGTGAGCCCTGGCTGGCGTGCCGGACTCACGGTCGCCGGTCATCCCGAGTGGCCCGGCGGCGAGACCGTGGACCGCGAAACCGATGGGCTGGTTGGAGTGCTCATCGCGCATCGGGATCGCCACCAGAAGGTGTCGGTCTGCGGCTACCTGCTCGACGTCTACTGCCTGGGTGTCAAGGACGCGCTCGGACCAGACCGCATGCGCCGCGACGAACTGGCGTCATTCGCACGGATCTACTTCCACGCGTGGGGCGCCCATGGTGTGGCCGCCCCGATCGAGCTCGCGCGCGAGCTCGTGTTTGGCGCCGTCGAGTACGCCCGCCCTCTGGGGTTCGCGCCGCATCCCGACTTCGAGCGGGCGCGCGGCCAGCTCGGTGCGTGGGAGGGCCCAGGCGCGATCCGCTTCGGTCGCAACGGAAAGCCCTTCTTTGCGCAAGGTCCCTACGACGACCCCGCAGCGGTCCTGCGCACGCTGGAAGAATCGGTCGGGTCCGGGAACTTCAACTTCACCGTCTCTGTTGGCTCACTTGACGGCCTGCCGATCCCCAAGCCGAGGTCGTCTCGCTATCCGATCTCCCGCCGTATGGTGGCCTGATCCGCGGCCCCCGGATGGCTCGTGCGATGAGCAAGACAGTGCTCGACGCGATGGTCGAGAAGGCCACTGTTGACTGCTACAACGAGAGCGAGCAGATCACCGGTCTGTTCACCGTGATCGAAGACGAGCTGGCGACTCCATTCAAAACACAGGTGCTGGATGTGGAGGTCACCGTCGAGCGCGTGACGCTGAACGACAATGACCAAATCGTGGCGATCTGCTCGCGCGAGGAGCTGCGACAGACCATCCCGCTCCTCGACCTTCCTCTGCCGACCCCGCCGCCCGAGGGAGCACAGTGGATCGAGGCATACCGTCACTGGCTGGGTTGAGCAGGTGCTCAGCGACTTCCATACGTAATCCGCAGGAGCCGCACCCGGTTTTCCGGTAGCCGTAGCGCTTCGCCGCAGCAGCGATGACTTCGTCGCGGATGAACGAGTCGTTGAGGAGCTTGTAGTGAGGCCGAAGCGACCACCGCCGGCCACATCGTCCGCGGCGACCCCTCGCGATCCGAAGAACGACTTGACCGTCGCCAGCACGAGCACGTCGGCGCGCGCGGCAACGAGATCGGGGGCGCGTTCGCCTGCGCGCCATGCGGCCGACCAGGCTGCTCCATTCCGACGCCCGCTGCAACTACGATCACAGCGTTCATCTGTTGCGACGTTGACCTAGCTTTCCCACCGCCGCGCCGGGGCCACTGCAAACCGCCGCGCCCAGACGAACCCCACCGCCTCCAGAACCAGTGCGATTACAGACTCAAAGCTCTCCATCGGAGGTTCCTGGGTTCGCGGTCACCTCTTGCGAGGTCGTTAGGAGCGGATTCTTCGGGAGGCGGCTTACGTTGGGAATCTTCACGCCCACGGACGTCAGCGCTTCCTGAAGCAGCAAAGTCTCCAACGCAGACGGCGGACCAGCGTAGCCGCCCTGCTTGACGGCGATGACAGCTGTGCCACTCGGAAGGGAGAACACGACGGCAGCACGGTCGCGCACGTGCGTCGGATAGGGGTGCCCGCCATCACCGAGTCGAGCAATCACCGGCAGACGCAGATGATCCTCAAGCATCGAGAACCAGGGCACGCCGCATCTCCGGCGAGGACCGTCCGGGGTTGAGTGCCAGAAAGATGGCGCTTGGCTGTCGGTCAAGCGGCCCAACGTACGGCTCCGGGAACGCATCCCACTCGACCATGCCGGCGCCCTGCCCACGGTACGCACTGGCCCAGGTTTGCAGATGTTCGGGAAGGTCGCGATCACCAGCGAGGAAGCGATCGACTACCTCGTCCCAGACCTCGGCGATGTGGGCTCGGGCTCCGAGGAGAGGAAAGTCTCGATCCTCCAGCGAGGCGGGTGGCACCGGCGCAGTCTACGCGCGGTTGCGCTGATCGTTGACCAGGTTGGGGGCACGTCGCTCGCAACTGCCGCCGTGACGGTGCCTTTCTTCCCTGATGCCGTGGTCACCTTCGTCCCCTTCTTCCACTTTGGCCCACGGGCCTGCTCTTCGCGCTTCTTGGCATCTATTTGTTCTTGGATGATCGGAGCAGCAAAACTCAGACCGAACAAGGGACTGCTTCTCCGACAGTACCCGGCCTCGACCATTCCACGGGACTCAGTGACACACTAATCCCCATCCGCCTCGATGATGCCCCCAGCCCACTCGACAGCAGAAGCAGCCCATCGCAGCGCTTCGTCGCGATCGAGATCGCTCGGACTGATCGAGCCATAGCGCAGCTGCACGCCGTAGGGCGAAAGACGATCCACATTGGAAAGCGCCTCCGGGGCATCAAGGCCATTCTTCTGGCAGAGCTCAAGCAGCCCGTCGAGGTCGTGGGTGTAGGGAAACTCGACCCCCCGATGCGCCAACACCGCCTTCAGCGACTTCTCGACCGTCTGCTGAGCGTGGAAACCGAGTATGGCGTCGGTGACGCCCTCGATCGACAGCAAGGCTCGGGCGGCCAGCTCGTCGTCGCGCGCAAGCCCAAGTAGCACTCGCGGAATATCGGCCGGGTCGGGCATCAGGCGGCTAGCGGGCGGCCCTCTGACAGCGCGGCGTGAATCAAGCTCCCGCGCACATCGCCCCACTTCTCGGCATCGCGCTCGCTCACGACGATGACATCGGCGAACAGCCCAAGGCCCCGTAGTGTCCTCCGCAGCCTGACCGACTCTTCGGTCGGGTCGTCGACCGATGGCTCGACCACCAGGAAGTCGAGATCGCTGTGAGGTCCAGCGTCACCTCGTGCGTGCGAGCCGAACAGGATCACGCGCGCCCGCGGGGCCGCCTCGGCGAGTCGCCGGCCAGCCTCGGCTATCAGCGTGTCGTCGAACATGTTCTCCCCACGGTAGCTGTCTGACGGGACGGAGTTAGAGACCCCGAAGCAGCTCGCCCGCCGGGATGTCGAGGCCGCGGGCGAGCTTGACGACAGTTGATACGCGGAGGTCACGCGTGCCGCGCTCGGCTCGGCCGACCTCGACGGGGTGCATGTCGCAGCGTTCGGCGAGGGCTTCTTGGGTCAGCTTCAGGCGACGACGGTTGGTACGGATGTTCTTGCCGACGGCGACCTTGGCCTCCACGGGTTTGATCCTCCGCGATACAGCCAATAACGTCCAGAACCAATAGCGTACTATCCGTGTATGCTGTAGGCATTATCAACGAATCGGTCCCGACGACAGCCATAACTGCCGCCGGGACCTTTGCACGGAAAGGATGGGCCTTCCCATGCAGCACGAATCCAAGCAGTTTCCCGACGGCGAGCCCGCCACGGAGCGCATCATCGTGTTGCAACTCCTCCGCAACGACCGCTCCGAATGGTGGCGTCGCGCGGAAGTGCTGCGCAAACTGCGCAACATCGACCCAAACGCGGTACGAGGGTCTCTGGCACACCTGGAGCGCCTCGGGCTCCTCGACCGCCACGGCGCGCGCTTCAAGGCGTCCGACGGACTGCGGTACATCGACGACGCCCTCGACCTCATCGCCATCTGATGGTGGGCATAACGTTCGGGCAGCGCCTCCGCGAGCTTCGCAAGGAGCGCGGCCTCACCCAAGAAGACCTCTCCCGCAGGACACGCATCCACTCCCCCACGATCGGCCGCTTGGAGCGCGACAAGCGGGAGCCCCGCCTCAAGACGATCCTCCGGCTCGCGGATGGCCTGGCCGTCTCACCTGGCGAACTGTTGGACGAGCTCGCTTGGCGCCGGCTGACCCCCGAAGAGTTCGAGAAGCATTTCGGGGAGCTTCCCACGGACGGGGAGGGCTGAGCATGTCTGCCGCCTACACCGCCGAGCGCGCCCGGCTACTGAACGTGCTCGGAGAGAACCTGCGGGGCCTCCGCGTGCGGCGGAACCTCGCGCAGGAAAGACTCGCGGAAATCGCCTCCCTCCATCGCAACGAGATCGGCGTGTTGGAGCGGGGACAGGGCGAGCCAGGCGTACTCACGCTGCTGATCGTGGCCGACGCGCTGAGGGTTCCGCCGCACATCCTGCTCGACGGGCTGCCCGTGCCGAGGGAGCGCAGGCCCCGGAGAGCCTGACCGAAGGGGACGCCACGTCGCAAGGCCGGCGTTTGGCGCCTACGCGTACTGAGGAGACGAGGGGTCCGCCAAAGCGGACCCCTCAGACCCTTGTCGCCCAATGGTCGGTCGATGCCCCGATCGGAGCCTGCCGCACCGCCTCCTCCACCTCGTCGCGCAGGAAGATCCAGCGCCGGCCGAGCTTGCGCCCAGGGAGGACCCCGCGCCGGGCGTATTCGAGCACGGTCGAGATCGGCAGGTGAAGCAGTTCGGCGACGTCGCGGCCGTCGAGCACGTCTTCGCGCGTCAGCCGGGGACGGGGAGAGATGGATGTCGGGAGTGTGTTCATCAGTCCTGGGCAGAGCAGGGTCCTGTGTTATTGACCCTGAGTGGGGCGAAACGGCCACGAAATTTGCGAACCGCCGGCCATTCCAACCCGACACCCTGGCCTTTCCCAGCTCCGGTGCGACGTGCGCTGACACCCGACTTGCACACCCGGCAACGCGGGCAAGTCGCCGCCAGCCGCGTCTCCAAGTCGGTGACGCCGGACCTTCCGCGCCGCCTCGTGTCGCTTCGCTCCCCGGCAAGCACAGACAACATGCACGGCTGTGCGAGCGCTGTGTGATCGCTGTGTGACGAAGTGGGTGGCCGGCTGGACGTGCTTGCGGTCAATAACCCATGTGATGACCGCAGCCAGCATCGGTGCCGCCAGGGGCGGCGGGTACGCCCGTTACCTGGAGAGCAAGACAGTGGAGCCCGAGCGCGGGGACTACTACTTGACCCCCGACGGCGAGCTGACGCAGGCCCCCGGCCGGTGGCTCACTGACACAGAGACCCTGAAAAAGCTGGGGATCGAGACGACCGGGCAGGTGGATGGCGCGGACTTCATCGCGCTGATGGAGGGCCGCCACCCAGGTACCGGCCAGTGGCTCAGGCCAGAGGGCGCCGGCGGTGGGAGGGGCGGTGGGATCGACGTGACGTTCAGCGCGCCGAAGTCCGTCTCGACGGTGTGGGCGCTCGGGGACCCGTGGCAGCGCGAGCAGATCGAGACAGCGCACGCCAGGGCAGTCGAGCAGGCGATCAACCACCTGCGAGAGCAGGTGCCCGTCGTGCGTCGCCGCTACAGCGGCCAAGTCGTCGAAGAGCACGCCAAGGACGTGATCGCCACCGAGTACCGGCACACCACCGCCCGCGGAGTCTCAGGAGCCCAAGCCCCGGACCCCCAACTGCACAGCCACGTCGTCATCACCGGCGCTGTCCGTGAGGACGACCGGATCGTGGCCGTCGCGTCGCGGCCGATCTTCCGAAGCGCACGAGAGCTGGGCGCGTTCTACCGCGCTGCGCTCGCCAACCAGCTTGTCGGCGAGGGTTACGCGATCGAGCAGAGCACTGGCAAAGACGGCCGGTACTTCGAGATCAACGGTGTCCCCCACGAGCTGTGCGAGGCGTTCTCCGGTCGCTCCCGAGAGGTCGCAAGGGCGGCGGAGCGTTTCCGTGCGCGCTACGGCCGCGCACCCGAGCGCGGCGAGCTGCGCAACCTCGCGCTCGAGAACCGCCGCTCCAAGGAGCTGACCACCCGCTCGGACCTCCAACGAGTTTGGACGCAGACCGGCCGCGGTCACGGGTTCGGACCGGATGAGACCGTGCGGCTCGTCGGCGCATCCCGGCGCCCTGCAGCCGAGCGTGCGATCGAGGATCGCGTCGAGGCGAAGCTCACCGAACACCACGCCGTCTTCGACGAGCGCGACCTGCGCGCCGTCGTGCTGGAGCAGGCCACCGGGGAGCTGGCACCCGATGAAGCACTCACCGTCGCGCGGGACATGGTCCGCGATCGGCGGGTACTGACCTTGGAGGGCGGGCGGATGACGACGCTTGCTGTGCGCGCCCAGGAGCAAGCGATCGAACGCCGCGCCGCCCAGCTCGCCCAGCCCGCAGGCCAAGGTGTCGGCAGCATCGCCCGCAAACACGCAGCCCGTGAGGTCGCCGAGCGCATCGGCGGGCCACTCAGCGCCGAGCAGCATCACGCGCTCGAAGTTCTCACCGGCCCCGGGCGCGCCGCGGTACTCGTGGGCCCTGCCGGCACCGGCAAGGGAGTGGTGATCGACGCCGCCGCCCGCGCCGAGCAGCACGCCGGGCGCGAAACGATCGGAGTCGCGGTCTCCGGTTCCACCGCAGAGCGCCTTGGCGCCGACAGCCCGCGCTCGCCGGACAGACACTCACCCTCGACGCTCTGGTCGCCCGCGCAAACACGGGCACCCTCCCCGTGGGCAGGGACACCACCGTCATCCTCGACGAGGCCGGAATGATCGATCACAAGCGCCTTGACGCGCTGACCGCTCTTGTGGAGCGCTCCGGGGCGAAGCTGATCGCCGTCGGCGACGGCAAGCAGCTCCCCTCGATCGGCCCCGGCGGCATGTTCGACCGTCTCACCAATCATGCGCCCACCGCCGAACTTGCGGACATCCGCCGCACGAAGGACCCAGCCGACCAGCGCGCGTGGCAAGCGCTACGCGCGGGAGAACCCGAGCGCGCAATGGCGCACTACGCCTCACGCGGCCAGCTACACCTCTCCGACACCCGCGACCAGGCCGCGGAGCAAGCCGTACAAACGTGGGCCACGTTCACAGAGGGCCGCGATATTCGCGAGGTCGCGCTGATCGCCGACGCCTCCAACCAGGAGATCGACCGGCTCAATGCCCGCGCCCAACACCTCCGCGCACAGCGCGGCGAACTCAGCCACTACGAGCTCCCGCTGCCCGGCGTCCACTACGGGCTGCGCGAAGGTGATCTCATCGCATTCACTGCGCAGCACCGTCCGCATGGGCAGCCGCGAGTCGAGAACGGCACCCGCGGACAAGTGAGCTCAATCCACGAGCGAGGCGTGACCGTCACTCTCGACGGGTCACAGCGCAAGATCCATCTCCCAAGTGGGGATCTCGGCTCGCTGAGGCTGGCCTACGCGCAACACGTCTATCGCCAGCAGGGCGCGACCGTCGAGCGCTCCGTCGTGCTCACCGGCGGCTGGCAAACCAGCAAGGAAACCGCCTACGTCGAGGCGACCCGAGCGCGGCGCGGCACCGACTGGTTCATCGCACGCGACGACCTCGGTGAGGAAGGGCAGGACGCCGCACGGATCGCGCGCCTTGCCCAGAAGATGACCAACAGCCGAGCCCAAACACCGTCGCTCGGCTACTGTGAGCTCTCTAAACCGCTCGGGAGGTCAGGATTCAACTTCAATCGGCTGCGGCCTATACGCCTGGCACGATCGCTCAGTAGGCCGAGCCGCAACGTCGAGCACTCCAGATCGGAATGAACTCGACGCTCGGAAGGGCCGACGGTATAGTTCGCGCCTCGGCGAGCTTTGCTGCGACCGTGAATGGCGTCGAGCAATTCGGTTTACGGTGATCCACCGGAGGGATTGATGCGCGTACCTGACGCGATCCTTAGCTCTGCCATCTTCCTGTGCGTTAAGAAAGACGGAGTTCTCACGCCTGCCGCCACGGGTTTTGTGCTGGTAATCGAATCGGATGCGCCGCGCGATAACTGGCACAGCTACATCGTCACCGCACGGCACAACATCGAAAGGGCTGCTCGCCACGGATCGCTGTATGTTCGCGTGAACCAGTTCGTGCCTCCCGGCGTACCCGCCCAAGCGGCGGAGATCGAGTTGCGGTCGGCTTGGGAGTACCACGAGGATGATGTCAGCGATGTCGCCGTGACGCCCTTCCCAGGGCCTCCTATCTATCCAGTCATGCGCTTTGAGCGATCATCGCTCGCCACGGCCGATCTGATCGCCGAGAAGGCGATTGGGATTGGCGAGGAACTGATAGTCGTTGGACTGTTTACCTCGCATTACGGGCGGGAAGCCAACCGGCCGATTGTTCGCTCGGGGATCATCGCGGCGATGGCAGACGAGCCGGCGCAAGACGATCGGTCGGGGCTTGACTTCGATGCCTACCTCGCGGAGGTGAGGTCCATCGGAGGGCTAAGCGGATCGCCTGTCTGGGTGGTGCTCAACCCATTCAGCCCTGGTTCCCGGGAAAGTGGTTGGCAGTTCTACCTGCTTGGCTTGATCCGAGGCCATTGGAAGAAGGAGGAAGACTGGACCTCAGACTTCGGTGGCGGTGGAGAGCTGGAAGCTCTCAACACCGGCATCGCAATAGTAACCCCAATCCAGAAGGCACTCGACATCATCGACAGCTCGGAGGTGCTCGTGAAAGAACGCAAGGAGAACGATCGGGAACGCGCAAGAAAGCACGCGGAACGGGGTGGCTCAGAAGGGGTGGCTCCCGACCGCTGACAAGTGGCGTCGGGCGCGCTAGGATTCTCGACATGCTGCTGATCTTTGGGGCTGGGTTCTGGATGGTCACCGGGATCGTGGCCCTTGTCGAGGCCAACCGCTACAGACCACTTCCCGGCGGATACTTCCTTTCGAGCGTCGGAGCACCCTCGCGACTATCCGAGACCGCATACGACTTGCTGCGAATCGGTGGATGGGCGCTCATCGTAGTCGGCGGTCTCTTGGCTTTGGTCGGTCTGATCCGCTTTTACGCCGCGCATATCAATAGGTAAACGGCAGAAGCCATCACGCACACTACGACCTCCGGCCCGCAAGCCGGGGCCAGCCCAATTCCCCGCAAAATGCAGGCGAGTGTGGTACTCGCCCGCGGTACTCTCGTCCAAATCCGAGTACCACTCCAGCACCAAACCCCAAAGAAAAAGCGTACGCGTTCAGTGGGTTGGGGGAGATAGCCGGCCGGCGTCGAATCTGGGCGTGTGGAGCGCTCGGAGGCGGAGGTGGTCTATGACCAGGGACGTGAGGTCGTGGTTGGGGTGCTTTTGGAGTTGGCGGCCCAGAACGAGCGGCTTGCCGGACAGGTCGAGGGGTTGGCGGCGAGGGTCGCCCGCCAGGATGAGCGGATCGCTCAGCTTGAGCGCCGTCTGAACCGCAGCTCACGGAACTCCTCGCAGCCGCCGAGTTCCGATCCGCCCTCTGTGTCTGCGCGCGGTAAGGATCCCTCCGGCCGCAAGCGCGGTGCGCAGGACGGTCACGAGGGACACGGCCGTCCGTTGCTGCCCGCGTGGGCCGTCGAGGAGATCGTCGAGTACTGGCCGGAGCGCTGCCGCTGCGAGCACGTCTTCAGCGAGGGCGAGCGGGTTCCAGCCGGCGAGCCGGCGCGTCACCAGGTCGAGGAGCTGCCGCCGATCGCCGTCAGCGTGAGCGAGCACCGTGCCCAGCGAGTGCGCTGCCCGCAGTGCGGCAGACGCACGCGCGCAGCGCTGCCGGGCGAGGTGGCCCACAGCTCCTTCGGGCCGCGCCTAGAAGCGGCTGTTGCGACGCTCTCGGTACGCAACCGCGTCTCCCGCGATGACGCTGTGGAGCTCATCGAAGAGCTGTTCGGCGCTCGCATCAGCTCAGGCACAGTGGACGCGATCCTCGCCAGGACAGCGCAGGCTCTGGCCGAACCACACGACGATCTTCTTGGCCGGTTGCGCGCTGGGCAGGCGCTGAACATGGACGAGACGGGCTGGCGCACCGCTGGGGAGCGTCGTGCGCTGTGGGGGATGTTCGATTCCCGCCACGCCTACTTCGCTATCGAGCTTGGCCGGCACGAGGACCACGCCAAGGAACTGTTGGCCGACACCCAGGCGATCGTGACCTCCGACCGTTGGTGGGCCTACGCACACCTGCCACTGAAACGTCGCCAGCTGTGCTGGGCGCATCTGAAGCGAGACTTCGCCGCGCACGCTGAAGGGCTTGCCGCCGAGAAGCAATTCGGCGAGACAGGCCTTGAGCTGTGCGAGCGCGTCTTCTGGGCGTGGGAGGTCTTTGCCCACACCCATGACCAGCGCGAGCTTCGGCGCACCGTACGCGCCCTGCAACGACAGTACAAGCCGCTCGTCTGCTCCTTCGCCTCAAAGCGTGCCCGCAACAAGCGCTGCCGTGGAATGGCCCGCAACCTCCTGAAGGCGTGGCCGGCGCTATGGACCTTCGCCTCATACGAGGGCGTGCAGCCGACCAACAACCACGCCGAGCGTGCGCTGCGCAGCGCGGTCATCTACCGCAAGCTCTCACTCGGAAGCCAGTCCGCGGACGGCGAGCTGCGCATCTCGCGGCTGCTCTCCGCGCACACCACCTGCCGCCTACAGCGCCGATCACTATTCGCCTATCTAACCGACGCGATCACAGCCCACGCCCGCGGCGACCCAGCACCCCTACTCAGCTGAGCCAACCCACTGAACGGGTACGAAAAAGCCCCGATTACCAGGGCTTTCCCTCGACGGGAGCGACGGGGGTCGGGTCCGGACTTTGCCCCCGGATGTGATGGAGATCGAGGTGTGGGCAGAGCTGCCGAGGGACGATAGCTGACGACATGACCCCGTTTTCCCGGTCGGCGCGGGCGGCATTGTCGTACTGGACGGTGCCGTGCCTGCACTTCATTATAGACCTGCCTGTGCGTAGCGCACCAACTCAGCCTCAAACGCGGTGAGGGGCAGGTTCTCCAGGTCGAGCTTCGCAAGCCTCTTCAGAACGTCATCCAGGTCACCCGCTGGTCGGAGTTGGGCGTGGAGCTTCTGTGCTAGCTCCGGCGGGACTCCGTACTCGTCGAGAGCGACTAGTGGAGCCGTCCGGAAGTGATGCGGCTCATGCGGCGATCGCGAGGGGCTGGGGTTCGTGCTGGGTGATCTTCTTGATCACTGCGTTGAGTTTGGCGCGGGTGAATGTCCACTCAAACGGCTGGGCGATGGTCCGGTAGTGCTGTCCGAAGTCCAGCAGGTGCCGGGCGAGTTGCGCGAGGCTGCCGAAGTCGTTGGGGGTCATCGCTTTGCGTTGCACGATCGAGAAGTAGATCTCGATCTGGTTCAGCCATGACGCGTGGACTGGCAGGTGGATTAGCCTCGCGTTCGGGTACTTCTTGGTCATCCGTGTGACCGATGCCTTGCCGCAGTGGCTGGACCCGTTGTCCACGACCCAGTAGACGGTCCGCGCCGACTGGTATGGCTCGACGGTCATGACCTGATCCACGAGCTTGCCGAACGGGACGATCCCGGTCGTCTTCTCCACGCGATCGAACAGCTTGGCGTGGTGCACGTCCCACGCCGCCAGGTACGCGACGGTTCCTCCGCGCGCGTACTCGAACTCCAGCAGTCCGGGGCGGCCCGGTCCCGGTGCGACGGTCGGATGCTCCCGTCCGAGAGCTTGCAACTGACTCTTCTCGTCCGCGCTGATGACGTACTCGTCCGGGCGCAGTCGCTTGCCTGCGAACGTCCGGGCATAGAGATCGAGCGCCCTGCCGGCCTTCTCAGCGAAGTCGGGGTCGCGCGGGAAGATCCAGGAGCGGGTCTGCCACGGCTTGATCGCGTCCTCGTGCAGCCAGCGCCAGATCGTCGACGCCGACGCGTCGGTCACGCCTCGCTCGATCACCAAACGGTGCAGCTCAACACGGGAGAATCGGGAGAGCGGCACTTCGTGCGTGCGCGGCAACTCGCACGCGATCGCCTTGACCTCGGCTACCTGCTCCGGGGGGAAAACGGCACGGCCGACCCGACCGCGCATGATCCTCAAGCCCATCCAGCCGCTCAGCCCGGAACCGCTGTCTTCGCCGGGCGACGCTATCTGCAGAGCAGTCCAACCGGGCAGCGATATCGATGTCCTGGATTCCCTCAGCCGCGTACAGGACCATGCGCGCCCGCTGCACCGTCCGGAACGGCAACGTGACCGTGCTCGCACGCTGCTCGAGCTCAACCCGCTCCTGCTCAGTGAGTTCGATCACTTGGGTGCTGACCCTGGGCACAAGACATAATTCCGCGCGGGTGCCGCTATCCCTTCCAATAGTCCGCAGGACTTGCGGACACGTCCACTAGCGGCGGGGCGAGAAAGAGTCCTTCGACACGGGCAACGTAGCTGGCGTAGTTGCCCGGCCGATGTCCCACCTTTGCGAAGACCTCCGCCTGGATGCGGTCCAAGGCACGTAGCCGAACCGGAAATGCGTACCCAGCGATGCTGCGGACGAAAGAGCAAACCTCCTTGACGAGAGAGTCGATGCTAGCGTCTGGTTGTTTGGCGATCTCTTCATCGATCAGCGCCTTCGCCGAGCGCTGCATCGAGAAGTTCATCAGCTGGCGCGCGAGCTGTTTATATGTACGTGTATAGCCGGACTTCAGGCCACCGAAGGCGTTCCACAACAGTTCGCAGATAGTCTCAAGCTGCCAGTACTCCGGCGTCTGCGTGAAGCCAAGCGCCGAGTGAAAGTTATCCGGAGCGTTGCGGATGCGTCGGGCGAGATCGACCTGCCCCTCGAGCGGTAGTCCTGCGTTGAGGCGCAGTGTCTTCGCGGAGAGTTCCTGCTGCTGCTCGTAGGGGTCGAGCCGCTCACGGGAGCGGCCAGTGAGATCCTCGTCGTCAAGGTGCTGCAGCAGACTGGTGGGCGTTTCCTCGCCTTGGCTGAGGATCGGGATATCGACTTGGGGGAGCTGTTCGGAGGGTCGCTTGCCGAACAACCAGACATCGCCGGAGAAGTGGTGGAACATCCGTCCACAGCGACCGCTGATGTTACGGAACGAGAACTCGTTCATCTTCTTATTGCCAGGACGTTTGTTGTCGTAGATGACAACGTGTCGAGCGTGGGTGTTGACGCCCTCAATGAGGGTGCCAGTGGCAATCAGCCACCGGATGCGCCCATCCTCAAAGGCCTTTACCATGAACTGTCCTAGCGCACGCGGCAGCTGGCCGTGGTGGATACCGATGCCGTGTCGCAGCGCTTCGACCAGCACCCAGTCGGGGTGGAAGTGGTCTGCAACCCACGCCGCAGCCGATGCGAGCTCAGGCACATCCGGTGCAAAGTCTGCCGCCAGCAGCTCACGCGCGGTTCGATGCGCTGAATCGGGCGATTGGCAGTAAACGAGCGTCATGCACTCAAGGCTCTTGGCCAGCCGAGCGAGGGCCGCCTTGCGGTCGTCGTTGATCGCGACATCATGGAAACGCAGCGCCACGGTCGTATCGTCGCTTCGCACGAACTCCTCGTGCAACGCTGCGGGTACCGCGTCGCCAAGGCTCGCGACGTTAGGCCCGAGCAGGTAGTACTGAGTCCCGCGCTTGCGCATGTCGTAGAAGACCTGGTTGAGGATTTGGCCCCGTTCGTCGGGGTCAGCGAGTTTGTAGAACTCGTCGAGGACAAAGAGGTCGATGTCGGGCAGCGTCTCAACCTCGAGCACGCGCTCAGCCGTCAGCACAAGCACGTTACGCTCGCCGTGCGGCTGTGTCGGGTGCGTGATGACCTTGTGTCCGGTCTTACGTGAAGCCAGCCGGCGGCGTATCTCGTCGATCAAAGCGAGCGTCGGGACGACGACCAGCACGTTGTCAAACTTCCCGCTTGCAAGGATGGCGTCAATGACTAGGCTCTTTCCAAAGCTGGTCGGCGCGCTGAGGATCACATTGTCACCAGCGAGAAGGCGAGCGTAGACGCCGGCCTGGGCCGCGTGCAGAACTATTGACCCATCATCAAGATCGGCCAGACGCAGTGTCTCGCGGGCGAGCAGCGCCGGGTCGTCGAGGTTCTCCCCATCCAGGTAGGGAAACAGGCCCAGCTCGCGAACCAGGGCGTCGACGACATCGATCAGAGGCGTGGGGAGCAAGTTGCGGTGCTCGCGGCACTGGATGATCACCTGCCGGGCGGCGAGTTCCTGCGCCGCGCCCTCGGCGCTGGCAAGCAAGTCTGCAGTACTTTGCAGAATCTCGAATGGGCGCGCCACCAACTTCTCAGGCTCTGCGCTGTGCGCCTGTAGTTCCTCGATCGTTAGATCAGCTGCCACGCCCTCAGCCTCGTCTCAAGTTCCTTGATTAGGTCTGCCTTGCGATCCAGTGGAACCAGCAACAGGTCGATCACCACGTCAGTGGGCAGCTTGCGACCCGCAAACCGCCGCTGCAGATTGGCTACCTCAGCCGCAAGATCGGCGCAGTACATGTCGTGGCACTCGTCGTACTTCGCTACGCACGGGCTCTCGTAGGTGAGTAGCACGGGCACCCGGACGCGACCGAGAATGTCGTTGATAGTGCGCCGACGATGCAGCAGCTCCTTAAGCTCGCGGGCGTGAGGCCAAGTGTTGTCGATCTTGCGGGTGACGGCGATGAACTCGCTGCGCAACCACTCATCGTTATCGAAGTGGTCGCGCAGCTCCTTGGCGACATCGGTCATCGCTTTCTCGATCGAGCGGTAGAACTTGACCTCCCCTAGCAACAACTCCAGAGGGGCCCCGGGGACAAGCACAACGTGGACGGCATCAAAGCCCTTGACCGTCTCGTTCGGGCCATCCTTGTAGTAGAGCTTGGAAACCGCCGGCTCCGTCTCCCAAAGCTCACGGATCACGGCATGGAGCAACAGCTCGCCGAACTCGCCGCGCCGCTTGAACTTATCCGTTGTGTAGACCGACTGCGCGGCTTCGCGGAGCTTCGGAACCCAGACATCATGACCCTCTGGACCGAGCTCCTGGTAGCGCAGCGCGAAGTCCGGCAGGTACTCGAAGAGGTAGTCGGCAAGAGCGCTATTGCGCCACGCCTTGCGGTCGTAGCCGGTGCACAGACCACGCGCTGGCGGAACTACGTCGGCGAGGTGCACATGCACCTCCAGCAGCGGAGTTGGTCGTTTGGCATAGATGGACGTGGCCGTAGCTGACGACATTGGGGCACCGTAACCCTTGGGGCGGCGGACCCATACCGTCCTAGCCGACGGATTTACTCTTGGAGTGCCTTGCTCTGATCGGCAGATGCAGCTGTTCGTACTCCTTGCAGCTCAGGCGACCGAGGAGCGTCGACGTGATGTGGCCATCGCGACATCTCGCGGACGGCGCGAGGTCGCGATGGCCGTCGGCCAGGTGGGCAACCAGCTTGCGCTGGCGCTGTGGCGCGCTGACGAACTCGTGTTGGCCGTGCGATCTGCCCAGATGTGCTCGGACTGCGCCGCACGTCTCGCGCCAGCCCTTCGACGCTTCGATGATTTCCCCAATAGCAGGAATCCGCCTCCGTCGCGGTATCTTCCGGTGGTCGGGACCGTCACCTGATCGCTCAGTATCCATGGTTAGCGGCCGGGTAGGTCAAGAACCTCCTCGATCAACTCGCGCATTGGGAGGTTGTCGCCCTTGAAGCTGTGCCGCGAGGCGTGGACGAGCGTCCTAGCGTCCAGGTGCTCCCAGGCAAGTGTGTGCCCCACGTCGATGGCGAGTTGGCGCAGGAACGCGCGCTGCGCCCGCCCGTTGCCCTCGCGGAATGGGTGGACGGCATTGATCTCGGCGTAGTAGTGGGTGAGCCGCTCAGCGAACTGCTCACGTGGCAGGCCGCGGAGGTGCTGCTCGGCGGCGAGCTGGCGTAGCACTTGGGCCGCGTAGTTCCCGATGTGCTCGGGCAGCGCGAACATGCTGCCGGGCTTGGCGAGCGGGACGGTGCGCAGCTCACCCGCCCAGGGGTAGACGTCCTGGAAGATGAAGCGGTGGAACTCCTGTAGGTGGGGGAGGTCGTAGGCACCCTTCAGGCCGTTCGCGGCGAGCTGCGCGAGTCGCAGCGTGGTCGCCTGCGCCTCGTGTTCGGCCAGCGCGTCGGCGTCCTGCGACTCCAGCAGGTTGCGCAGCACGGCGGTGCCGGGGTAGACGTAGGGGTCGGCCACCGCGCCGCTCAGCCGCGCTCAGCGGCGTGTTGGCACGGGCTCTGGTTGGCCGAGCAGGTGAGCGACAGACTCGCCGACGGCGAGGCGCTGCGCGGCCTCCCCAAGCTGCTCGGTCTCGATCTGGCCGTCGACCCAGCGATCAAGAATCTCGGCGACGGTCGCGCCCGGCTCCAAGCCCTCGGCGCGCACCGAACCGATGGCGTCTGCGGCTATGTTTGCCCGCGAGTCCATAAGCGTCTCCTCCCAGGATACCGCGGCTCCCCGAGCCGGCTGCCGGCTCCGACCGACGGGGCGTTCGGTCGCGGATGATCAGCGCCGCGATCGGCCCTCTACTTCGACGGCGGCTGCCAGCTCGGCCAGCTTGACGCCGAGCGCGTCGGCGATGGCGCGCACCGTCGTCCAGCCGGGGTTCGATTGGGCGAGCTCGATCTTCGCGAGCGTCGTGTAGGAGATGCCGGCCTGGTGCGCGACGGCCTCCTGCGAGAGGTCGCGCTCGGTGCGGAGGCGTCGTAGGACGGCGGCGAGCGCAGTGTCGATCGGGGGCACGGACGGCCAGCCTATGGGCCGTCCAGCCTCTGAGCAATTGTCTTGACATGCCAGTGTATACGCTATAGCCTTCTCGCATTGTAGACAGATGCGGGGCGCGCTGCTGGTGGCAGCCGCCCCGCGTGGCACCGGAAGCGCGAACTCCCGGCGCAGGCGCAGCGTATCGGTTGCACCTGCTTGCCAAGAGCGGACCTCCCGGGGCCTCCAACACAAGGAGGAACCGAAGATGACCCTTACCCCCAAGTACCCCGACGGCGAGCCCGCCACGGAGCGCATCATCGTGTTGCAGCTCCTGCGCAACGACCGCTCTGAGTGGTGGCGCCGCGCGGAAGTGCTGCGCAAACTGCGCGACATCGATCCCGACGCGGTGCGGGGGTCCTTGGCGAACCTGGAGCGCCTCGGGCTGCTCGACCGCCATGGCGCGCGTTTCAAGGCCCTCGGGCCGGTTGGTGTGCAGGCCGTGGGACTGATGCTCGACTCGACCTCCCCGCCACTCCCGGATGAGCGTGAGGCGCTCAGGGTGATCGCGCGCGACCTCGACCTCGGGGATGCCCTGCTCGACCCGGGGATGAGCGCGATCGGGGCGCCGGGCGCCAGCGTCGGGGGCGAGCTGACGCTGTTGATCGACTCCTACCGCTCCGCCCAGCAGAAGCGCCTACACGCGCTCGCCGACCAATACGGGGAGGAGCCGCGGCTGCGCGAGGCACACGAGCGCCTGCGATCCGGGGAGCTGATCGACCACCTCGCGCTCAGCAAACTACGCCTTGACGCCGAACGGGACACCGCGGGCCGGCAGGAGCAGCACGAGCGGCAGCTCGTGTACCTGGAGTGGCGCGAGGACGCCGCGCGGCGACTCGCGCGCCAAGCCGGGCCGCTCGGTCGGCTCACCCATCGCAGAGAGGACTTCTACCAGCAGATCGACCGGCAGTCGTTCGGGGTCTGCCGCCGCTGCCAGGAGATCGTCTACCCGGCCGACCGCGCAAGCGGCCACGGCGACCGGAAACCGGCCTGCCACTACTGCCACGACACCTACCAGGTCGAGGCGTACCGCGAGGACGCCCAGGCCAGCACGGAAGAGAGGTGCTCCTATGAATCCCAGCGAGTCCGACGATCAGCGGGCCGCGTGCCGCACGGCCGGGCGGCGGCGAGCCGCCAACCAGCGCCAGAGCGCCGGTCGTGGACGCCAGCCGCGGGACGTATGCCCGCAGCGGCGGCGTCTCCCGGACCCCGACCACGAGGCGTTCGTTGAGTGGTTCGTCGCCTACTGGCGCCGCCGCGGCGCGCAGCTATTCACCGACCAGGCCAACGAGGAGGCGCTGAATGTCTGAGCAGACCGAGCAGCCCAGGCGCGCGGTCGCGTACGTCCGTGAGTCAACCGAGGAGCAGGGGCGTGGCTACTCACCCGACGGGCAGCGCCAGGCGATCGCGCGCTACGCCGCCAACCACGGTATGCGACTGGTCGAGGAGTACCTCGACTTCGAGACCGGGCGCCTCGCGGACAAGCGGCCAGGGTTCCAGCGGCTGATCGAGGACGGGATGGAACGCCGGTTCGAGGTCGTGCTCGTCTTCCACACCTCACGGTTCGCCCGCAACACAGTGGAGGCCAAGCGTTACAAGAAGCTCCTGCGCTCCGAGCTGGGGATCGACGTGATCTCCGTTACCCAGCCGCTCGGCGCGGACGCCGATGATCCCGCCGCGTTCCTCTCAGAGTCCGTGCATGAGATCTTCGACGAGTACTACTCCGTCTCGCTCTCTTTCTGGACGAAGATGGGGCTGCGCGAGAAGGCACGGCAGGGCAAGCTCACCGGCAGCCTGCCGTGGGGTTACGTCAAGGGCGAGGACGAGATCGCCACCCCCGACCCCGAGAAGGCCCCGTACGTCCGCCGATTGTTCGAGATGTACGCGACCGGCCTGCACTCCGACCGCACGCTCACCGCGTGGCTGAACGTCAACGAGCAGCGCACCACCCGCGGCCGGCCGTTCGGCGTGGACACCGTCAGGGAGATGCTCTGCAACGCCGCCTACGCCGGGTATGTCTCCGGGCGAAGGGATATCACCAAGGCGATCAAGGGCCTGCACGAGCCGATCGTGGACGAGGCCCTGTTCGACCGGGTGCAACAGATGCGCCGCCAGCGCGCCCGCAATCTGAAGCCCGGGCGCCCCTCCCAGCGCTACCTCCTACGTGGGCTGGCACGGTGCCGGCGCTGCCACGCCAAGATGCAGGGCACCACCGGAGGCCGCGAGCAGACCGCCCGCTACTACTGCGCAACCCGACGCGCCGACCGCTCCTGCGACCAGCCGATCGCGCACGCCGAGCAGATCGAGGCCCAGCTCGCGCAGTTCATCACCGGGTTCGCGCCAACCCCCGCGATCCGCGAGGACATCCTGCGCCGCCTCGCCAACACCGCCGCACCCGAGAACAGCGAGACCGCCAAGCGCCGCTCCGCCCTGGAGGAGCGCCTGACCCGGATGCGCGACCTCTACGAACTCGGCGACCTGCAACGCCCCGAGTACATCGCCCGCCGCGACGCCATCCACGCCGAGCTCTCCGCGCTCGCACCACAGCCGCTCCCCGACCTCGACCACGCCCAGCAGGTGCTCGAAGACTTCACCGTGTTCTGGGAAAAGGAGACAGAGCCCGCCGCCAAGCGCCAGTTCCTCAGCCTCATCTTCGAGGGCGTCTGGCTCGACGCAGACCGCGTCGTCGCGGTCCAGCCCAAGCCGTCGTTCCTCCCCTTTTTCAAGGCTCAGCGCCAAAGGTCAGCGACCTGCGCGGGGGTAAAGTACGGGAGCGACGGGACTCGAACCCGCGGCCTCCGGCGTGACAGGAGCGATCACGGGTGGCCTTGCTACCCGTGAATCCCTTTTATTCAAGCCAAAAAGCGGCTTTGGCAGAGACGGCGGTCTTCCACTCAAAAACCTACACTTTGCGGGCTTTCGCAGCGGGTTTGGGCACAAATTTCGGCTTGTGCCCAATCGGTTTGACCTCCCGCTTGCTCCGCCGGAGCGCACTTTCTCAGAGCCTTAAAGCCGGTCTTGTGCCCGTTTGTGCCCATTGATCGGGCCGGACTCCTTGCCGGCCAGCACCCGCGGGGGCACTCGAATGACTCAGCGACTCAGATGTCGCCTTCGACCGCGTCGACGATTTCGGCGCTCCTGCGGCGTGCCTGTGCGGCGAGCCGCAGCCGTAGCTGCTCTCCCTGTTCATCGCCCACGGCTTGGGCGGTATAGGTGCCCGGCGGCCACGTGGCGACCTTGCAGCCCAACAGCTTCTCGACGTCATGAATCGGCTGCCAGCGCGGGTTGCGGAAATCTCCCTCGATCTCCTCGCCGTGTGCGACAGCGGGCTCCTCCGTGGAATTTTTGGTGAGGACGACGATCTGACCAGCGTGGTTGCGAGGGTCCTCCGGGCGCTCGTGGATGGCTCGGTGCTCGAAGTGGATCAGCGCGTACGTCGGGGTGCCGCGGCGGTCAATCGTGTCCGAATAGTGCTCGATCAGTCGGAACTCGCGTCCGTCCTGGAACTGGCTGCGCTGCACGGCGGCGGCGACCATCTCGATCGCGTTCGTGATCGAGGTCCCGGGGTTGTCCTCCAGCGCGCCGGCAATCACCGTCGGCAGCTGTCCCGGCTGCTCGTACACGCGGACGTGACATAGCCCGTCGAATCCGTTCATGCCCTGATAGGTCAGCACCAGCTCGCGTGTGTTGTTCATGTCTGGCTCCGTTTCGGTCGTGTGGATGGCTCTCCTCGTTCTCTATTCCGACGGAGGTGGTGCGGCGGACGGGTAGCCGTCGCCGCCTCGACGGGCGCAGGGCTTCCCGCCGCGCGAGCGTTCCGTTTCAGCTGTTCAGCTGCCGGTCGGCGAGCTGGTAAACGGTGAGCGCGTTGGAGGCCTTGGGGTGGTGGCGGACACCAAAGGCGAGGTATCGCAGATGAGCTTGTTCGTGAGGGGGGACAACGATCTCGAAGACCATGCCCCAGAAGCCGTCGGGATGTGGAACGTAGACCTTGAAGCAGTGAGGAAGGTTCCCGTCGCGTCCTTCGGCTTCGCAGGGCTTCAGATGCGATCGAGGGATGCCGTCCCGCTCGTATTCGCGTCGGGCGACTTCGCCGGCCGTTCGGCCGGCGGGCGTGGAGCGTTCCAGATGCTCGTCGAGGAGGTCAGCATCGAAGCGCGCCGGAAAGCGCAGCTCTGATGTGGGCATGGGCTACCCCTCGCCGTCAGGGGGACCCATGTGCGGCCCGTGCTCGGCCATGAACGCATCGAACTCCTCGGGGGTCATGTGCCGCTCCCCGTGGCGGGCGAGCCTCGCCTCCCACGACGTGTCCGGTACGAGCGTGAGCTTCCCACCAGGGCGCTCCTCGGTGATGACGTACTCGCCGCTGCGCCCACCGGTGAGCGTCACATGCACGAGCTGGTGCTCCGGTTCCGCTGCCATGGTCCCCATGGTGCCAGATCCCGCGTCGATCGTGAAGCTCCCGGTCCTGTTTCGGCCGAAGCGACGCGACGCGCACCAGCCCACGCGGCGTCATCGAGAAACGCTCGATGCCCCTCCGACCTGTCTGCGGCCACTCCTCCCCAGCCAACGGAGAAACGGGCGCCCTCCTCGGGCGCGCGGGGCTTCTGCGGGTGTTGCGGAGCCGTCGCGCTGCCCGTCGTTGGGGGTGTCGTGTCGGGGGCGGGTTGTGCGACGGGTCCCCCACCGCTGTTTGTGGCTCTATCACTGGGGTTATGTGGTGCGGGGTCCCTCGCCTGCGTTGTGCTTGGCGTTCCTTGACCACCCGCCCACAACTTCGAGTTCGGGTGGTCAAGGAACCGGGATCCTGAACGTGGGATGGAAGGACAGGGTGATGGTGTGGTGGCGGTGGGGGACCAGAGTGATTGGGTGACCAAGAATGGGACCAGAGAGATGGAGAAGATGGAGATTGATGGGTGGGAAGCAGGGTGGCGTGGGGTGGCACATGGGTGGTTGTCTTGTCTGTGGGGCTCCGGCCGACGTCGCGTGCGCTCGTCGGCCTACGCCCCAAACCCCGCGAGGCGCGATGTTAGACAGCGACATGCCCAGTGATGTGCTAGCGTGTTGCCTGTGATGCTTCGTGTATTGATCTATCTCCAGGGGTGCTCTAGTGGCTGATCGTGCCCTGGGGCTTGGTGTCGCGTCTCGTGGCGTGGTCGCCGAGATAGACCGAAAGCTCGCCGCCTTGGATGGAGAGCTTGCGCGCTACCAGAAGCTTCTTTCTGAGCGTGAGCGTCTTCAGGCCGCCCGGTCCGCTCTCCTCGGGGAGCCACACACACCGGGGCAGATCACACAGGGGGACGTAGCGGACTACCTGGCGGGGCATCCCGGCTCGCGCGCGGGGGAGATCGCCAGGGGGCTCGGTGTGCCGTTGGCAAGGGTCTCCTCACATTTGTACCGCGGAAAACACACGAGGTTCGTGAACCGCCCCAACGGATGGCACCTACGCGACGACGACGAGAGCGCGCCCGGCGCCAAGAGCGGCCGGCGAGACGGAGGGAGCGAGCGATGAGCCTACACATGCTGGGACACAACGAAACCGATCACGGCCACCGCGCAGCCGGCCGGTTCACCCCGGGCGACCACAGGACGGCCGTGCGCGGCTGGGCTTCCGAGTTTCGTGCGCGCTCGGCGCGGCGTGGCTCCCCCGGGGTGTTGCTGCATCCGCGTGATCTGGTGCTTCTGGGGTGGCTGGCGGAGCAGTACGCCGCGACGACCGACCAGTTGGGTGTGCTGTTGGGTTGCGGGCCGCGTTCGGTGCAGCGCGTGCTCGCGCGTTTGCGTGACGCGGGGCTGGTGAGTACGCGGCGGGTGTTGGTGGGGCAGCCGGCGTGGGTGATGCCGACCCGTGCGGGTTTGCGGGCGTGCGGGTCGCAGTACAAGGTGTGGCACCCCAAGCTCGGGGTGCTGCTGCACACCGCGGCGGTCAACGACGTGCGCCTGCACATCCAGGCGCGCTCCCCTCACGCCGAGTGGGTCAGCGAGCGCGCACTGGCACGCGATCGCCGTGAGGGAGAGCACCTTCCCGACGCGGTGGTGATCACCGAGGGTCAGCGTGTCGCGGTCGAGGTGGAGCTGACGGTGAAGTCCGAGCGGCGTGTCTGCGCGATTCTCGGGGAGCTGACGGGGCGCTTTGACATGGTGCTCTACTTCTGCGCGCCGGCGACTTACCGGCAGCTGTGTGCGTTGAAGGAGAGCGGGCGCTGGCCGACGCTCGGGGTGCGCGAGCTGCCACTCCCAGGCGCCCCTGGGGAGTAAGCGGTGCGTCCAGCGTTGGCCCGGGGAAGCCGCGGCGCGCTGTGGCACCGCCACCAGCGCAGGAGACCCGTGTCGCCGCAGGGGACGCTCGACCCGGGTGGGCTCACCGGGACGGTGGACGGCGAGCGTGGGTTCGTGCTCGCGCGGCGTATCTCCGGTGAGCGGGCGCTACCAACCGTGGGCCGCGCGGTGCTCCTCTCCCCGGAGCGCCTATGCCGGCATGTGCTCGTGTGTGGCGCAACCGGCTCCGGGAAGACCGAGACACTGCTGCGCCTCGCGTGGGCTGTCGCGAAGAGCAGCGGCGCGCCCATGTTCTACCTCGACGGGAAGGGCGACCGGGACACGGCCCGGCGGTTCTGCGCGCTGATGAACGATGCGGGCCGCCAGACCCGCGTGTTCCCTGGGGACGCGTTCGATGGGTGGCGGGGTGAGCCGCACGAGATCCAGGGCCGCCTCATGCAAATCGTCGACTACGCCACCGTCGGCCCCGCATCCTGGTACCGCGACATCGCCAAGACCACCCTCGGGCTCGTATGCACCCATCCGCAGGGGCCACCTCGCTCCTCCCAGGAGGCACTCGCACGGATGGACCTCCCTCTGTTGCGTGGTGCGCACCCCGGGTCGAGTGCGGCTGGAGCGTTGAGTGAGGCGCAGGTCAACCAGGTCCGGTTGCGCTACGAGGCATTCTTCGGACAGACCCGCGGTGTGCTCGATAACGGGTGGGCGTGGGAGGACACCCCGGCCGCCTACCTTCTGCTGGATTCGCTGGCGTTGCGGGAAGAGACGAACGGCCTCGCGCGGTTCCTGTTCGAAGACTTCGCGCACTACTTCACCAGCCGCAAGCCCCACGGCCAGTTCTGCATGCTGATCGTCGACGAGTTCTCCGCCCTCGCCTCGAACTCGGGGATGGCGGGCAGGGTCGAGCAGGCCCGCGGGTTCAACACCAGCCTCGTCCTCGCCCCACAGGTCGTCGCGGGGATGGGCGACCCGGTCGAGGCCGCCCGCATCATCGGGTCGGTGGAGACCGTGATCTGCCACCGCGTGAACACCCCCGAGGAGATCATCGCCCTGGCGGGCACCCGCAGGGTGGTCGAGTACTCAAGCCACTACGCGATCGACGGTGCGACCGGGGAAGGCTCAGCGAGGATGCAGCACCAGTACAAGGTGGACCCCAACCACGTCCGCTCCCTCTCCCCGGGCGCGGCGTACATCATCAGCCGCGGGAAGGCGATGAAGGCCCAAGTCGCGCAAGCACCACAGCTCACCACGCCACTACCCGAACCCCCCGCTGCTGCGGCCGTCGGGGGGAGCAGCGAGGGCGCGCCCGGCAAAGGCATAAGGGAGATGCCGACGCCGGGCTCACCAGACAGCGAGCGCACGATGCCGGGCAATGCTGGCGCGCGCGGCTCCTCGGGTGGTGTCCCCCCTCAGGAGCGGGGTCGGATGAAGGGAGTAAACGACCTTCCATTCTGAACCCCAAGCGAGGTGACCCACATGCGACTGCACGAGAAGTTCTCCCCCGACTCGCTCCTGATGTACACGCTCACGCTCACCCTCGAATTCCCCGTAATCGCGCTGCGATGGATGACCGCGTTCATCATCGCCGCGATCATCCTCGCGCTCAACGGACACCCAACCACCTCCGCCGGAACATGGAGCGACATCGCGCTGATCCCCACCGCCTGGTCGCTACTCGCCCTCGCGTGGCCCGGCGGGTCGGGCTGGTGGTGGCGCCAGCAAGCCGGCGGGCGCGAGCCATCCCAGCGGGAGTGGCTCACCTACGAGGACGCCTTCCTACTGCTGCGCGACCACGCCCCGGAGCCGCTCCCCGAGCCCGCCACATGGTTCGTGCTCGACACACACGAGCCCGACGCCGCGGTCATCGGCGACACCCTGATGCTCTCCCGCGGCCTACTCGACAGCCCCCACCTCCCCGCTGTTCTCGCGCACGAGCTCGGACACCTCGGCTCACCCGACGGCAGGGTCACAGCCGCCCTCAACAGGCTCATGATCCACCCCCCGATCTACGACCGCGAACCACGCGAGCGCGAACACCACGAGCCCTTCCGGCTCGAGTTCAACGACGACACCATCTACATCATCGCCCTCACCACATACATCACCGTGTGGTGCACAAAAATGCTCACCAAAGCCTGCCGCGGCGGGCTCGGCCTCTACCTCATGCGACCCCTGTGGGGCAAGTACTGGCGAGAGCGAGAGTACGCAGCGGACGAATACGCCGCCAGGCTCGGGCAAGCCGACGAGCTCGCGGACTTCCTCGAAATCCACGGGCTGATCCACGACCACCCCATCCCCTTCATCTGGCTCACCGAACACACCCACCCACCAACCGAGCTACGCATCGACCGGCTACGCACCCACGCCCACACACCACCACCCGCACCAAATCCAACGCCAGCCGAAACCCACAACACGCTGCCACGCCCCGCATAGAGGCCGCCGATGACCCGAGCCCGACACCGAACATCCGCAGTCCTCGTCAGCAGGGACCCGTTCCCAGCCGTCACGGCCGGGAACGGACACGCCGCACAGGGCGCCCAGCGTGTAGCTCCGGGGGCAGAACCTGTCAAGGGCGCCCCTCCGGGGCCGCCTTCGGCGGGGCCTGACGGCCCACCCTTGACAGAACCCGCCCCCTCCGCTGAAGCGCACTCACTTCGGCAGGGCAAGCCCTGCCGAAGACAGGCCAACACGAATTCTTGAAAGGCAGTCCAGATATGAGAGCACCACACACCCTCAAGCCTCGCCCCCACACGCCACCCCCAACCCCAACAGGCACCCAGCGCCGGGGACGCCTATGGCACGCCGCCGCCGAGCTCACACCCCACGCCATCGAGCAGATCGCCCAGCGTGTCGCACAACTCCTCCATGAGCGCGGCGAGACCGGCCCGCAGCCCGCGCCTGCGCGACTACTCGACGCCAGCCAGCTCGCCACACACCTCGGCGTCACCCGCACATGGGTCTACGAACACGCCCACCAGCTCGGCGCGATCCGCCTCGGGACCGGCGCCAAGGCACGCCTCCGGTTCGACCTGGACACCGCCACCACCGCAATCGAGCGACTACACGACAAGCCACCAACGGACACCACGGCCGGCGAGGCGCCGCGCCGCGGACGACCTCGCCGCAGACAACAGGCTACGGTACCGTTGCTGCCGATCCACGAACCCCGCACACGCGGAATCCTCTCCCGTATCAAAAGGAGGCGATAACGATGGCACGCGAAACGACAGGGCAGGTCGTCGAACGCATAGGCAAGCGCGGTATCACCTACGCCGCCCGCGTACGCGCCTACGGCGAACGGCACTACCTCACCCTCGGCTACTCATGGGACGGCTACACCCACCGCCGCGCAGGCACCGAGCTACAGAACACCCTCGCGGACATCCGCCGCGGGACCTGGAAACCACCACAACCCACGCCACCACCCACACCCGCCACAGACCCCACCTTCCACGAGTTCGCCTCGCAGTGGCTGGACGGCCTGCGCCACGAGCTGGCGCCACGGACGATCGAAGACTACGAGCTCGGGCTGACCCACCACCTGCTGCCGTTCTTCAAGAACCACCGCCTCTCGCAGATCACTGCGCAGGAGACCGATCGATACAAGACCGCGAAGGTCCGCGAACGCGAGCAGGGCACCGTCGAGCGGCCGCTGAGCAACCGCACGATCAACAAGACGCTCACCCGCCTCGGGCAGATCCTCGATGTGGCGGTTCGCTACGAGCTGATCCCGCACAACCCCGTCAAGGGCCGCGTGTCAAAGCTCAAGGAGCGCCCGCCCACCCGCACCCGGATGCAAGGCCATCAGGTCCAGGTACTCCTGCAGCACGCTGGACGCCATCGAGCGCTGCTCGCCACAGCGATCATGGCGGGTGGCCTGCGGGTCTCGGAGCTCATCAACCTCCGCTGGCAGGACATCGACCTCGACGACGCCGTGCTCCAGGTGCCCGTCTCCAAGACCGAGGCGGGCAAACGAACCGTCCATCTCGAGCCCGAGCTGGTCACGCTGCTGCGCGAACACAGGCTCGCCTCCCGCTGGAGCCAGCCCGAAGACTTCGTCTTCCCCGGCCGTCGCCGCGATCGCCCTCGTGAGCGCAACAGCGTTCGCACGCGCGTCCTGTATACGAGCGTCAGTCGCGCCAACGAAGCCCTCGAAGCGGACAGGCAGACGCCGATCCCCGCCGGTATCACCTTCCACGCCCTACGGCGCACCTACGCGGCGTTGCGCGCCGAGCTGGGCGAGCACCCCGCGATCACCGCCGCACAGATGGGCCACACCGACCCCCGCATGACACTTCGTGTCTACACGGATGTCACCGGCCAGCGGCCACGTACCAAAATGGCAGGGCTGCTCAGCGAGGGTCCATGGACACCGGAGAGTGGACAGCACAGCGAGCGGGCGCCGACTACCCGGGGGCAGCGGGCAGCGGGTTGACGCATCCGGCCCGACCACCTGCGCCCAAATACCGATGACAGGGATAAAATACCAGCCGGCGGCCGCTGTTGACACAGAGAGCGAGCGCGGGGTTGGCTATCGGCTCAGGCTACTGCTCGTCGTCCAGAGCGGGAGAGGATTGGGCGACAGTCGAAACACTTGCATTCTCGGGAAAACGGCACGCTCAGAGAGGTGTAGACACTCACACTGCAACTACATCGTCTAGGGGTACCGATGCTCGTGGCCCGTTCGGCGTTTTCAGCGTCCGGTGCTTCCCATCCCATCTGTGCCGCGTTCGGACTTGGGCAGCGTGGGGGAGATCACGATGTCGAGCCCGTGTGTAACTGGGACTATCAGGAGTTGCGCGATGCGGTCGCCGCGCTGAACCGTGTAGGCCGTCTCACGTGAACGGTGGAGGATCACGGTGATCTCACCGCGATATTCCGGATCGATGATCCCCGGTGCATTCAGCACAGTGATGGCCTCCCGGAGCGCGAGCCCGCTGCGCGGGCAAACCAGTCCCACATGCCCGCCGGGGATCGCGACTGCAACGCCCGTCGGCACGGCCACAGGCCCGCCCGCCGCGCTGAGCGTTGCGCTGGCCCGCGCCGAAAGGTCCAGCCCTGCGTCGCCCGAGTAGGCCCGCGCGGGCAGTTGCATCTCTGTGTCGAGGAACTGCAGCATCAGCTTCATTTGACGAATACTGGCAGACTTGCGTACGCCGAGATGCTGCTCTCCCCCACAACCACAGCGCCACCGCTACCCGAGTCCGAAGCGAAGGACATATACGGGTCACTCGCCCAGGCGTACAGGACAGCCGGGCCAGTTGAGGTGGACTTCCGCACGCTGCTGCCACAGATGGCCCGAGCCGAGCGCGCGACCCACGCGATGCATCCCTACCCGGCGAAACTGCTCAGGCACATCCCGGCGCTGTTCGCCGCGGCGCCGCAGCTCTCAGCGCCCGGCGCACACGTGCTGGATCCTTTCTGCGGGAGCGGCACGGTCCTCGTCGAGGCGCAGCTCGCCGGGCGCATCGCGAGCGGATTGGACACCAACCCGCTCGCGCGGCTGCTGGCGGCGGTGAAGACGACGCACCTGGAGGAGGGCTCGCTGAGGCGCTCACTGAGTAGGGTGCTCGGCGCGACCGAGGTACCGGCCCCCCTGGAGCGGAAAACCGCCCGGCGCCTTGAATACTGGTTTCACCCACATGCGCTGGAGGAAATCCAGGCACTGCGGACCGCGATCGCGCGCGTGCACAGCGCGCCCGCCCAATCGTTCTTCACGCTGTGCCTGTCAGCCACAGTACGCGCTGTGTCACTGGCGGACCCAAGGATCGCCGTTCCGGTTCGCCTGCGAAGCGACCAGTACGCCGCCGAGCATAGGCTGCGCGAGGCAACGGTGCGACGGCTCCGTGCACTCAAGCAGACCAGAGCGAGCCCGGTGTTTGCTGCGATCGCCCGGGAGAACATGCGCCGCATCGCCTCTCTACCGGAGGAGCTTCCCGCCGCAACAGTGCTCGACGGCGACGCGCGCAGGCTGCCCGCGAGCGTGGCGGCTGGCGGCGTGGACTGCGTCATTACCTCCCCGCCGTACCTCGGCGCACAGAAGTACATTCGCGCTTGCAGCCTCAGCCTGCTCTCGCTCGGACTTGGCGAGGAAGGCGACCTGCGTCCGCTGATCGCCCTAAGCGTTGGGCGCGAGTACTTCCGCCAAGAAGAGTACGCCGAACCGATGATCAGCGGCCTCGCGAGCGCAGATGAGATCATCGATCGCTGCCGGGAGCGAAACCCGCTGCGGGCGCACCTTGCCGCCGTATACCTGAACGAGATGCGCGCGGCGCTTGCGGGCATCCACGAGGTGCTCCGGCCCGGCGGTCACCTCGTACTTGTGGCCGGCTCCAACCAGCTCGTCGGAGAAGACTTCGCCACTCCGAGTTACCTGACGGCTCTGGCAGAGGAGCAGGGCCTACACGTCGAGCTGGTCGCGCTGGACACGATCCGCTCGCGGGGGCTGATGACGAGGCGGAACCGGTCCGCCTCGATGATCACCCAGGAGACCGTCACCGTCCTTGTCAAGCCTGCGCCTTCAAGCTGCGGACATGACGGCTGAGGAGTACGCGGCGGCGCTGCTCGGGAAGATAAAGACGCTCAACGAGCGCTTGTGGGAGCAGCGCGCGAATATGCCCGTGATCGAGGCGTGGCTCGAGAACTTCAAAGGCGAGGAGGAGCCGTATGAGGGAGAGCGGATACAGGCGCTATACCTCTTGTCGCAGTTCATCTTCTTCGGGACGCGCGAGGTGCGCGAGCTGCTTCGCGCTCTCTACCGCGACCAGTTTCGCTACCCGGTGATGGCGCGCCTGCGCGAGACCCACGACGACAGTGTGGATGTTACGCTCCTGCACCAGCTCTACGAGAAGGAGTTGCGCCAGACACGCTTCCTCGGCGTGGGCAGTCCAGCGGAGAGTGGAACTCACCTGCTCTACTACTTCCGCCAGGAGAACCAACTAGCCAAGAACGTGTTCGTCAGCCTCGCTGGCCTCTATGACCGGCGGATAGACGACCCAGCGGTAGCGCTCGCAGACTCCGAGGTGCGCCGGATCGTGTTCCTTGATGACCTCTGGGGCTCCGGCACCCAGGCCAGCAGGTATTCCGAAAGAGTGCTCCCGACACTGCGCAAGGTCGCAGAGCGCAACGACTTCTCGCTGCAGATCGAGTATCTGGTGCTAGTGGACGTGTCCGCAAGTCCTGCGGACTATTGGAAGGGATAGCGGCACCCGCGCGGAATTATGTCTTGTGCCCAGGGTCAGCACCCAAGTGATCGAACTCACTGAGCAGGAGCGGGTTGAGCTCGAGCAGCGTGCGAGCACGGTCACGTTGCCGTTCCGGACGGTGCAGCGGGCGCGCATGGTCCTGTACGCGGCTGAGGGAATCCAGGACATCGATATCGCTGCCCGGTTGGACTGCTCTGCAGATAGCGTCGCCCGGCGAAGACAGCGGTTCCGGGCTGAGCGGCTGGATGGGCTTGAGGATCATGCGCGGTCGGGTCGGCCGTGCCGTTTTCCCCCCGGAGCAGGTAGCCGAGGTCAAGGCGATCGCGTGCGAGTTGCCGCGCACGCACGAAGTGCCGCTCTCCCGATTCTCCCGTGTTGAGCTGCACCGTTTGGTGATCGAGCGAGGCGTGACCGACGCGTCGGCGTCGACGATCTGGCGCTGGCTGCACGAGGACGCGATCAAGCCGTGGCAGACCCGCTCCTGGATCTTCCCGCGCGACCCCGACTTCGCTGAGAAGGCCGGCAGGGCGCTCGATCTCTATGCCCGGACGTTCGCAGGCAAGCGACTGCGCCCGGACGAGTACGTCATCAGCGCGGACGAGAAGAGTCAGTTGCAAGCTCTCGGACGGGAGCATCCGACCGTCGCACCGGGACCGGGCCGCCCCGGACTGCTGGAGTTCGAGTACGCGCGCGGAGGAACCGTCGCGTACCTGGCGGCGTGGGACGTGCACCACGCCAAGCTGTTCGATCGCGTGGAGAAGACGACCGGGATCGTCCCGTTCGGCAAGCTCGTGGATCAGGTCATGACCGTCGAGCCATACCAGTCGGCGCGGACCGTCTACTGGGTCGTGGACAACGGGTCCAGCCACTGCGGCAAGGCATCGGTCACACGGATGACCAAGAAGTACCCGAACGCGAGGCTAATCCACCTGCCAGTCCACGCGTCATGGCTGAACCAGATCGAGATCTACTTCTCGATCGTGCAACGCAAAGCGATGACCCCCAACGACTTCGGCAGCCTCGCGCAACTCGCCCGGCACCTGCTGGACTTCGGACAGCACTACCGGACCATCGCCCAGCCGTTTGAGTGGACATTCACCCGCGCCAAACTCAACGCAGTGATCAAGAAGATCACCCAGCACGAACCCCAGCCCCTCGCGATCGCCGCATGAGCCGCATCACTTCCGGACGGCTCCACTAGTCGCTCAGCGCGAGGCGCTGGCCGAGGTCGCCGAGAAGACGGACTTCGACCGGGTCGGCACGGTACTCGAGCTCGATGAGACACACAGATGCCTCTCGCCCGCCTCCCGGCACTTCCACGACGCCGAACAGGCCGATCAGGATCACGTCACGCCGCAGAGCGCCCTGGATCTAGCCCAAAGATACGGTGCGAAGCTCTGGCCGAGCCATCCGTTGGGGTGGCGTGACAGCCAGCTGCTGCTCGGCTTCTCGCACAACATCCCCGATAACACGCTGCCGATCCTTTGGTTCGACCAGCCGCCGCCGCCGTGGACGCCAATCTTCCCCCGCTACCCGAAGATCGAGGCCTGAGATGCGCAGCAACCCGTTCAATGTGACCAAGGCCGTCGACTTCTCCGACGAGCAGATAGCAAGGACATGGGTGGACTTCGCAAGCGACGGCGGAGGGTTCTTCGCGATCGCCGATCCCACCTCGCCGATGCCGCTCATCCTGCTTGGTGGCAAGGGCAGCGGGCGCACCCATCTGATGCGCTATTACTCGGCCCCGCTGCAGCGTCTGCGCGCAGAGGTCGGAGCGCCACTCCCCGGCGAGGGCTATGTCGGCATCTACTTGCGCTGCTCGGGATTGAACGCAGGGCGCTTCGCCGGCAAGGGCATCGAGGAAGACGCCTGGCAGGCGTTGTTCGTCTACTACATGGACCTGTGGCTGGCGCAGCTGGCGATCAGCACCGCCTTGACGAGCTTCGGCGAGCTGCCCGAGCTCCTCGAGAGCGAAGCGGACATCGTGGAGCGCGTGCTGGGCGCCTTCGATGACTTCGCTGGAGAGCCGCCTCCGAGCTTGCCCGCGCTCAAGGGTACCCTACATGGTTGGCAGCGCGAGCTGGACCTGGTCATAAACAACGCCGCGATCACGCGTCGCCTGGACGCGGTGCAGATCCGTGCCGCGCGCGGGCGCCTGCCGATGGCTGTACCGCAGGCGTTTGGCGCCTGCGTGCCGGGCCTCCGTGACATCGTCTGGCTCTACCTGCTGGATGAGCTCGAGAACCTGACTGAGGAGCAACAGCGATACGTGCAGACGCTGATCCGCGAGAAGGAGGCGCCCGCTTGTTTCATGGTCGGCTCACGCCTGTATGGATTCCGCACCACGCGGACATTGAGCGCCAATGAGGAGAACAAGGAGGGCTCTGAGTTCGAGCCGCTGCTCCTAGACCGCTTCTACCTCGCACACGAGTCGGACTTCGCTCATTTCTGTCGCCGCGTGGTGGCCCAGAGGCTGATCGAGGAGGGGTCGGTGGCCGGCCAGCGCGAGGCAGTCGCCGGCCAGCTCGACGAGTTCTTTGAGCTGGCGCCAGAGCGTGACACAAGCTTCGTCTCTGAGGATGGTCGCGAGCGCAAGTACTTCTCTCTGCTGGCTCGCCATCTCGAGCTTCCCGCGGCAGAGATAGAGGAGATCATCTCGCTGCTCGCGGTCCCTTCGGACCCGCTGCTTGAGAAGCTGAACATCCTGCTTCTCTATCAAAGCTGGAGCACACGCAGGTCTTTGTGTGCGGAGGCGCGGCGGATCGGCGAGCTATGCGCGGCGTGGACCGCTGGCGAGCGAGGAGGCCACTACGCCCAGAAGGTCAAACATCACGAGCCTGATATGCACGCGCAACTGCTGCGCCAGTATTCCCGCGTGCAGCGCTATCTCGGGATCGAGACGTTCATCACGATGGCGGGCGGCCTGCCGCGCAACTTGCTAATCATCCTCAAGAACGTCTACCGGTGGGCGGAGTTCAATGGCGAGCAACCGTTCCACGGCAAGCCGATGTCGATCGCCGCCCAGCGCGACGGAGTGCAGGAGGCCTCAAGCTGGTTTCTCAAGGACAACCTGCCGCTCGGGGAGGCCGGCGAGAGCGTCGAGCGCTCGGTCGGCCGGCTCGGGGCACTACTGCGGGCGCTACGGTTCGCAGACCGTCCACCGGAGATCCGCATGACCTCCTTCGCAGTGGACCCCTCGCGGCTCTCACACGCGGCCCGGAGCAACCTGAAGGAAGCAGAGCGCGCCTCGATGCTGTTGAAGGACACCCGCGGGCAGCGCGACAAGAGCGACGCGTCGGTGGCGGACAAGTACCGCCTGAATCCGATGCTCTGCCCGTACTTCGACCTGCCGCTGACTGTCGGCGGCACGTTGAAACTTAACGCGACGGAGGCCAACGCGATCTTTGGCGAGCAGGCGTCCGAGGCGTTTGACCGGGTGCGACGGGCGCGTCTGAGGCGTGCAAACGTTCCGTTCAGGGTGCATCGCAAGGGCGAGCAGATCAACCTTCTCTCCGACTTGGATTAGGACTCCAGGGTGCGGGACTACACGATCTACTATCGCCGCCAGCTCGAGCTCGACGCGCTCGGTGAGGCCTCGCAGGGGTGGGGGCTGTTCATCTCCGCCTACAACGACAGCGAACGGGTGCGTAAGCCGTTTGAGAACGTGCAGTCCGCGATGAAGCACTGGGTCATCCACAACGAGTACCAGTTCAGCGAGTCAGACCGACCCGACGGGGACGTGTTCGCGCCCACGGGGGCGAACGAGGCCGACTTCTGGCACAGCTATCTCGACCAGTCGCGTGTCGAGCTCGCAGACCACGAGCTGTGCATCGACGCGACCGGTTTCATGCGGCCACACCTGGCTTTCCTGCTCGTGCTGCTGCAGCGAGCCGGCGTCGGCAGGGTCCATTTCATTTACACCGACCCGGAGCGCTACGTCAAGGCCGAGAACACCCAGTTCACGAAGGGCCCGGTGACCGAAGTGCGCCAGGTCGCAGGGTTCGAGGGTACCCACAGCACCGACACGAGCAACGACCTGCTGATCATCGGAGCCGGCTACGACCACCAGCTGATACGCAGGATCGCCGAGTTCAAGGAGAACTCGCGCAAGCTCCAGATGTTCGGGCTGCCCTCGCTACAGCCGAGCATGTACCAGGAGAGCGTGATCAGCGCGAACCGCGCGGCGGAGTCCCTCGGCTCCGCAGCCCAGGATGATGTTCTGTTCGCGCCCGCCAGCGACCCGTTTGTGACCGCGCAGGTGCTGCACGACCGCGTGGAGCGCGAGCGCGAGCGCCGAGCAGTCACGAACCTCTACCTGTCCGCGCTCGGGACCAAGCCACAGGTGCTCGGGTTCGCGCTGTACTTCGTCAGCGAGTGCCTGGAGAGCGCGACGTCACTGGTGTTCCCCTACGCCGAGCGCTACACCCAGGAGACATCGAAGGGAATCAGCCGGATTTGGCAGTACACGCTTGAGTTCCCTGGAAGCGGGTGATCAGCGCCCGTCTGCGGGATAAGCATTCGGATGTGGTCAGCACACCGGTCGCGTTCCCGCCGCTTCGAGCGAGGAACATTCCCCGACCGCTCCTGCTCGGCTGAAGCAAGCGGGCGTCCGCCCGGACGTCACTCACACTCGCGCTATGGACGACGGACAGCAGTCCGATCCGGCGTCAACCCCGCGCTCCCTCTCCGTTTCAAGCAGGCCCGTGGCGTCCCGTCCATGCCTCGATACCCACCCCCGACTTCCGTTCTCAAAGGCGCAAGCCATCGGGCACAAATGGGCACAAATCGCGATTTCGACCCTCGCGCCCAAACGAAGAAAGCCCCGCCATCGACTTAAAACCAGTCGATTTGCAGGGCTTTTAGGAGCGGGAGCGACGGGACTCGAACCCGCGGCCTCCGGCGTGACAGGCCGGCGCTCTAACCAACTGAGCTACGCCCCCGCGAAGAAGACGCGAGAGGAATGGCCCCCCCGCGGCTCGACGCGCTGAGCACAGTATGCCAAGCCACGCCGGAGGAGGCGGGAGACCGCACCGCGCAGATGGGACCCTCAAACTGGCCAAGCAGCCAGGAATAGGGTAGGCTGCGCGAGTGACGCTCCTCGGACCGCCACCCCCGAAGCCGTTCAACCCGTTCGCCGTGATGGTGGACGACCTGCGCAAAGAACGCGCGAGCACGGTCCCCTACCCACCCGGAGACACCAGCTTCAGCATGGCGAGGACGCGTCGTTTCGCGCACGATCCGCTGCCGCTGCTGCTGGAATGCTACGAACGGCACGGGCCGGTGTTTACGATCAAAGTGCTGCACGGCAACGTCGTGTTCATGCTGGGACCGGCGGCCAACCACTACATGACGGTGTCGCACGCGTCGAACTTCATCTGGCGCCAGTCTCACTTCCGCGACCTGATCGGGCTGCTGGGCGACGGGCTGTTGACAATCGACGGGGACTTCCACCGCCGCTCGCGCCAGATTATGCTGCCGGCGTTTCACCGCGAGCGAATCGCGGCGTCGATCGACGTGATGAGACAGGAGACCGAACGCGCCCTGGAGGAGATGCAGCCGGGGGGCAGCGTGGACCTGTACAGCTGGACGCGGCGCCTGGCGATGCGGGTGGCGATGCGTGCGCTGTTCGGGCTGAATCCTGACGGAGAGCCGGCGCAAGGCACGGATGCGGCGGGGCTGTTTGAGCGCGCGCTGTCGTTCTATGCCACCGAATACACCTCGCGTTTCCTGCGCGGCCCACGGACGCCGTACGCCCGCCTACAGAGCGCGGCAAAAGAGCTCAATAGGGTCATCTACGCTGAGATCAACCGTCGCCGTGCGACGGGCGCGCGCGGCGAGGACGTGCTCAGTCTGCTGCTGGACGCGCACGACGAGGACGGCAGCACGCTCAGCGACCGCCAGGTGCGCGACGAGGTGATGACGCTGCTGTTCGCCGGCCACGACACGACGACCTCGACGGTGTCGTTCATGTTCTACGAGCTGGCCCACCACCCCGAGATCGCCCAACGCCTCGTGGCCGAGCAGCGCGAGCGGCTGCACGGCCAACCACCAACCGCCGAGCAACTGATGGGCGGTGGACTGCCAGAGCTCGAGATGGTGCTGGAGGAGACGCTGCGGATGTACCCGCCCGCCTGGATCGGCCCGCGCCGCTCAGTCGAGCCGTTCGAGTTCGAAGGCCTCAGAGTCCCCGGCAGCGCGTACGTGAACTACTGCTCGTGGGCCTCCCATCGCCTCCCCGACGTATGGCGGGACCCGGAGCGCTTCGCCCCCGAGCGCTTCGCCCCCGGAGCGCGCGAGGCGATCCCGAAGAGCGCGTACGTCCCCTTCGGCGGCGGCTCCAGGACGTGCATCGGGATGCGCTTCGGGCAGTTGGAGGTGCGCACGATCGCGACGCTGGTCCTCAGCCGCTTCGAACTGGAGCTGCCGCGCGACTTCAAGCTGAGCATCCGCCAGATGCCCACGATCAGCCCGCGTGAGGGATTGCCGATGACGGTGCGCGAGCGCGCCCCGACGCTGGCGGCCGCAGCCGCATAACACGCGATCCGCTGCACACGCATCACCCTCCGCCCGCTCCCACGCCGCCCGGGCGGCGGTGGCTCACCGCAGCCGCGCAGCGATTCTGACGTGATAGGCAGGATCCGCGCCTGCCGGAGTCACTTCGGTGAGGCCAAAGGACTGCACGTACGCATGCGACGCGGAGAACAGCGTGACTTTGACGAGCCCCGCGAAGGGAATACCCTGGGGCACCGCGACCAGTTTGCCATCGACGGCGCTGAGCGTCACAGCGACGGAGCCCTCCAAGCCGAAGAGGGAACCACCGACCCGCATCGAGACGCCTTCGGAGTTACTGGAGAGCAAGGCAAAGCTGGTGGCGCCAGGCAACGAAGCGCGCAGGTCGGCTTCGGTGAGCCGACCGCTGATTTCAAGCCGATCGCCGCGCTTGCGCCAGCTCACATCCCTCAGCGTGAGCGAGCCAACGTGCATGCTTTCGGCGTGCATGTCGATCCGTTCCACCCCACGTGACTCCCACAGCAGTTCGTTGGCGGCCGTTTCGGTGATGTCGAGGTGGGCGGCATTCACCGTGGCGGACTGCGCTTCACCCCACAGCAGCTCGATCGCTGGAAACGCGCTGACCGAGGCGCTGCGCACGACCCCATAGCGCGCGATCTGGCTGCGCACGCGCTGCGCCGCCAGCCTCGGCAGCAGCAGCTGCGCAAGCCCGAGCACCACCACCACCCCACCGACGATTCCCAGCGCGATCCGAGCGGCTCTGCGAGGACCTGTGCGCATACGCACAGTTTGCCAGGGAGCGGGGTATTTGGATGAGCCTCCCCGCGGGGGCGCCCGCAGGTCGCGCCGCTCACCCCTGGGGGCGCCCTCACGGCAGCGCCCAGCTACATCGTCCGCGTGCGTGGGCGGCATCGTAGGCTCACATCAGCTCCGCAAGGTCCGTGGGAGCGCTAGCCTTGTGAGGCCGGAAGACCCCGGGCACGGGGCGCGTAGCTCAGCTGGCCAGAGCACCTCGTTTACACCGAGGGGGTCGCCCGTTCGAGTCGGGCCGCGCCCACTACGAACAGCCGACTTGCGCGGCTGGCGGTTTGGCGCGCACCGCAGGGAAGATCATGCCCAGCAGGCCGCGGGCGGTTGCGATCCAGAAGTTCATTTGATCGAAGTAATCACGCCAGAGCACGATCTGGCCGTCGCGAACGTCGAAGCGCCCGCAGACCCAGAACTGGATGCGCAGCCGGCCAAACTTCATGACGTCGGTACGCTCGGTTAGCACCGATGATCCACTCGCTGAGATCGTGTGCAGGTAGACCTCGAACCCGCCCCCGTCCAGGCCGAGCGTGGCCCGCAGGAGCCGCCGCACACGCTTACGCCCGTGCACGGCGGGAAGCCCGACATTGACGTACTCCACGTGCTGCGCCAGCAGCTCTGCCGCCCCGTCAATATCGTCGGTGCGAAGCAGATCCAAGAACCGTTCGACCACCTGCGTCGGCGCCGAGTGGCTCTCGTTTGGGCTGGTCTGGCCACCCTCGGCCTCATTGGGCACGTCCGCCATCATTTTGACCATAGGACTGTCAGTCGCTCCACCAAGCACCTCCACTTTCGGCCGCCGCCTGCTCGATCTGCTCGAGGGTGATATCGGTTCGCCGATCGTCGACCATTGCCTGCAGCGCCTCGCCGATGGTAGCCGCCCACACCCGCCGCGCCACGATGACCCGTCCCGTCTCCTCCTCAAACTGCTTCCATTCCAGCTCGACCAGCGGCGCGCGCGAGTGGGGCGCGTCGGCAGGTACAGGCGCACCCCACCCATACAGGGTGATCTGCGCCTGCCAGCCTTCCGGGCACAGCTCACCCATCGTCACCAGAGCCGCCCACTGGTCGGCTACCGGCTTGGGCAGGCGAGAGCGCCGGCGCAGGTAAAGCACGATCAGCACGGTCGCTGCCGCCATTGCGGCGATCACCAGCATGACCAAGAGCGTTTCGTACGCGGGGGCCTGGGCATGGCCTCCCTGTACGCCGCTGGCCATCACGAACCCACCGCCCGCCGCGCTCATGGCATCCCCATCGAGCCGCCAGGTCCGGCCCGAGGAAACGGATGCCATCTGCTGGCACGCATTGCTCTCTCACAGTAGCCGCCCCGAGCGTGGCCCTACTAGGATCTTCTCCCCGTGAGCGACTTTCCCATACGCATCGCCGTGGTCGGCGCCGGACCCGCCGGCTTCTACGCCGCCGGACATCTGCTGAAGGACTCCGAGGGGCGGATCGAGGTGGACATGCTCGAGCGCCTCCCCACGCCCTGGGGGCTCGTGCGCTCCGGGGTGGCCCCCGACCATCCCAAGATCAAGTCGGTTACGCGCGTCTATGAGAAGACCGCTGCCCATCCCCGCTTCCGCTACTTCGGCAACGTGGAGCTCGGCCTGCATCTGGCGCGCGAGGAGCTTCGCTCGCACTACCACGCGATTGTCTATGCCACGGGGTCTCCCGCTGACCGGCCGTTGGGGATTCCCGGCGAGGAGCTGCCGGGGAGCTGGGCGGCCACCGACTTCGTCGGCTGGTACAACGGCCACCCCGACCACCCCGACCTGGAGTTCGACCTCGCCTGCGAACGCGCCGTGGTGATCGGCAACGGCAACGTCGCGGTGGACGTCGCGCGGATGCTGGTGCTCTCCCACGAGGAGCTGTCCCGCACCGACATCGCCGACCATGCCCTCCATGCACTGGAGCACAGTGGCGTACGCGAGGTGGTGGTGCTCGGGCGCCGCGGGCCCGCGCAAGCAGCTTTCACCAACCCCGAGCTGCTCGAGCTGGGGGAGCTCACCGGCGCCGATGTGATCGTCGATCCCGCCGAGCTGGATCGCGCGCTAGCGGTGCCCGGCCCCGCGATCGACAAGATCTCAGAGGGCAACGTGCGGATCCTGCGCGAGCTCGCCGAGCGCCCCCCGCGTGGAGAGTCGCGGCGGGTTGTATTGCGCTTCCTGCTCTCCCCCGTCGAGCTGCTCGCCGACGAGCATGGCCGGTTGGGGGCAGTGCGGGTGGCGCGCAACCAGTTGGTCGCCGCGCCCGACGGACGGCTGCGCGCGCAAGCAACCGAGGAGTACGAGACAATCGCCGCCGGCCTCGCGTTCCGCGCGATCGGCTACCGCGGGGTGGCGCTACCCGGGGTGCCCTTCGACGAGCGCTCAGGCGTAATTCACAACGAGCGCGGCCGCGTGCTCGGCCCCGAGGGACCGCTGCGCGGGGAGTACGCCGTCGGCTGGATCAAGCGCGGGCCCACCGGGGTGATCGGCACCAACAAGAAGGATGCACAGGAGACCGTCAACGCGATCCTCGACGACCTCTCCTCCGGTCTGCTGCCCGACCCACCGGCGCCCGACCCTGAGGAGTTGCTGGCGACCCTGCGCGCGCGCCAGCCCGAGCTGATCACCTACGCCGGCTGGTCGGAGATCGACCGCCACGAGCGCTCGCTGGGCGAGCCCTCCGGGCGCCCGCGCGTGAAGCTCACCCGCATTGAGGAGATGCTGCGGGTGGCCGCCGCGCAGCGCCCCGAGTCCTGAGCCCCGCCCCAGAAGACAACCACTGCCATTTTATTAGAACTCCCCTTATCAGGGCGAATTCGCAGAAGTCAAATAGACATCTGTTCGAATAAATTGATGGAGGGTGGAAAATAGGGGTACATAGAACGAAAACCTTGCTGCGTCCTGCCGCGGCTCGGTAGTGGGACGAGCACCCGGGAGATTCCAACAAGGGAGCGACCTGCATGTTTTCGAAACCCCCCAGCACGTGTTCGAAATCCCCAAGGGACGCGGGCGAGCGTCCGCGCGAGGCCCGTGGGCCCTCCAGCACCAGGACCCGGACCCGCCGTCGTGGCCTTGCAGCGGTGTCGGTGGCGCTGATCGTGGCGCTCGTCGCGCTGCCCACCGCCTCCGCGCTCGCGAGCGCCGACTCCTCGCGTCCTGGCGGTACTGGAACAGCCAAGCGGCCTGCGCTGTCAGCCGGCCAGTTGGTGACGCCGGGCCAGCTCCTGAGCGCCGGAGAACTGCAGAAGCTTCTCTCCGCCCTGCCGCTCGGCGATCTCTCCGCCACGCAGCTCGCCCATTACCTGGCGGCGCTCGAAGGCGTAAGCGTGCTCTCCGAACTCAAACTGGGGCTGCTCAGCAGCAAAGAACTCGGCGTCGTGGGCCTCGAAGAAAGCCTTCGCAAAGCGATCGAACAGCTAGGCCCAAGTGCCACTCTGGGAGAACTCGTCGAAGTCGAAAACTTCCTCCCGGAGCTAACCAACGCGCTGGAAGGCAAGCTCGGCGATCTGGGTCTGCTCAACCTGCTGCTCGGTGAATTGCCGGGCGGTGGTTCGGCCGGCCTTGAAGGCGCGCTTGGCTCGCTCGACCTCGAACAGCTGGTTGGCTCGCTGCTGAAAGCCACCACCCCCCACGAACAGCTTGCCAACGAACTCGCCGGTCTCGCCGGCGGCCTCTTTGGAGAGCTAGGCGCCGAACACACCCTCGAAGGGCTGCTCGGCGGTTCCGAAGGCGGCTCCGAACTCACCGGCGGGTTCGCCGCGGAGAGCGTCAAGGAAGTCGCCGAACACCTGAACACCACCCCGGTGGCGGTCAGCGAAGAACTCGGGCAAACCGCCGCTCAACTACCCGAAAGCACCACGATGCTCACCGCTCCCCTGAAGGACGGCAAGCTTGCGGGGGTCGCCCCCGCAGTCAAAGGGCTCCTCACCGGCGTACTGGGCAACCTCGGCGAAACGCCCGAAGGCAAAGGCGAAGAAGAAGGCGGCAAAGGCGGCTCGGGCGAAGGGGGCGGCGAAGGCTCTGGTGAAGGCACCGGCACCGGGGAAGGCAAGGGCTCGGGCAGCGGCGAAGGTGGCAAAGGCTCCGGTTCCGGGGAAGGCAAGGGTGGTTCCGGGGAAGGCAAGGGGGGTGGTGGCCAGGGCGGCACGGGCTCCGGCGGCTCGACGACAGTGCTGCTCACGATGCCCGCCACCTCGCCGGCGGCGCCCGCCACCAAACAGACGACCGGCGGGGTCTCCATCCTCAGCCATCGGGTGCGTGGCCACGTCGCCACACTCGTGCTGCGCGTCCCCGCGGCCGGCACCGTCAGGCTCGCCGGCAGGGGGGTGCATGGCGCCAGCAGGCAAGCCGCGCGGGCCGAGCGCCTGACGCTGCGAGCCAGCCTCTCGCACGCCGCCTCCGCGTCGCTGCGCCGCCACCACCGTCTGGTGGTGCGACTCAACGCCACCTTCCATCCCACCAGCGGCTCGAACTCCTCCGCGACAGCGAGGGTGATCTTTGGTTAGCGTCGGCATCTGCCAGACTATGGCGCTGCGCGCCGTTAGCTCATCGGGTAGAGCGCCGGACTTTTAATCCGGTGGGGCGGGTTCGAGTCCCGCACGGCGCATCTTCTTTGTTTGCAGCGCTTTTGGGGAGTTTGGGCGTAGTCTAAATGCCTCATTTTTGGCCTCGTGTTCCCAAACTGTGTTCCCCAGATGCCCACGAATGTGCCAGAGGCCCGCAACCATCGGGAACGCTCTCACGGCGCTCTTTGAGTGTTAGGGACAGGCATGCTGTGGAGAGCTGCAACGGTATTGGGGACGGCTGTGGCGGCGCTTGCAATGCTCACAGGCGTTGCGCTGGCGGGCCGATTCTCGACTCCAGTGCGCCTCCCGGGGGAAGAAGTGCCGGAATGGCACTTCGCGATCAACGGCCATGGGAGGGCCGTAGCCGCGCGTCTCGGCGAGGAGCACGGCCACGGTGAGGTGCAGGTATTCCCGGTGCGCCGCTCTGGCCACCTCGGCCATCCCTGGCAACTGGCAATCCCTGAGTGGGCCCCACCACAACCCGCGCCCGCCGTCGCGCTTGATGGTAACCGGATTGCCGTCGCCATCGACGTCGAGGAACATGCCCCGGAAGGAGGTGGGGACAGCTCCGGCAGCGACGAACACGTCGCCATCGCCAGTTGGCAGATCGGCCGGCGGCCGCCAGCGCTACAGGTGCTCACCCCACGGAGGGATGAATCCAACTACCCCGAAGGCGAACTCAGTCATCCGGAAATCATCATCGGCCCTTCCGCAGTCACCGCCTTATGGACCGCGGGAGGACGATCTCCCGAGCCCGAAGAACGCCTCGAACCGGCCCGGGTAGACGAGGCCTTCGGGTCGGCTGGGGCGCCGTTACATGCAATAAGACTCAGGAGCATCACAGATGGAAGGGGCGCGATCACACATCTGGCGCTGGCGCCGGATGGCAACCCGATTGCCAGCTGGGTCGACGGCCACGGCCGGCTGGCGACGGTGAGAGGAGGTCCGACGGGAGCGCTTGGCCAGCCAGATCCCCTCTCTGCCAATGTCGTGTGAGACGCTCATGATCAAGGAATTACTGACCCTTGAGGGCGAGAACGGAGTACGACACGATGTTGGAGATGGAGCACGATGGTCCCGGGGACCCTGGAGTGGAGGGAGCCGTAGGCGACCGCAACGGAGGGGTCGCCGGGCGCGCCGCGTCCGGGGGGGTCCCTGACCCCGAGCTTGTGGAGCGCGCGAAGCGTCGGCGGTTCACCGCTGAGTACAAGCTGGCGGTCCTGCGCGAGGCCGAGGAGTGCACGCAGCCGGGGGAGGTCGGGGCGCTGTTGCGCCGCGAGGGCCTGTACTCCTCGCATCTGGCGGAGTGGCGCAAACAGCGCAAGGCGGGGTCGATCAAGGCGCTCTCGCGGCCGCGGGGGCGTAAGCCCGCTGACCGGCGTGATGCGCAGATCGCGGTGCTTGTGCGGCGTGCGGAGCGCGCGGAGGCGGAGCTCCGCAAGGCGCGCAAGGTGATCGAGGTGCAGGGAAACGTCTCCGCGCTTCTGGGGCAGTTGCTCGAGCCCAGGGGCGCGACCGGGCCGGGGAGCACCGAGCGATGATCGAGCAGACCGTGCAGGAGCTCACCCCGATCGTCGGGACCCGCCCGGCGTGCCGCGCACTCGGTGCCTCACCGGCGACGATCTACCGTCGTCGGCGTCCGCCCGAACCCAGGCCGACGCGGCGGCGGGCCGTCCCGGCCAGAGCGCTCTCAGAGCCCGAACGCCAGGCTGTCCTCGCTGAGCTTCACTGCGAGCGGTTCGTGGACTGCTCCCCCGCGCAGGTCTGGGCGACGCTGCTGGACGAGGGCCGCTACTTGGCGTCAGAGCGCACGATGTACCGGCTGCTCGCCGTACCCGGCGGCGAGGTGCGTGAGAGGCGTGACCAGCGCACACACCCTGCCTATGCGAAGCCCGAGTTGCTCGCCGAGCACCCGAACGAGCTGTGGAGCTGGGATATCTCGAAGTTGAAGGGTCCGGCGAAGTGGACGTACTTCTACCTCTACGTGATCCTCGACGTGTTCAGCCGCTATGCGGTCGGCTGGACCGTCCAGCACCGCGAGGACGCACAGCTCGCCAAGGCGCTGATCCGCCAAGCCATCGAACAGCAGCAGATCGAACGCGAGCAGCTGACCGTGCACGCCGACCGCGGCAGCTCGATGACCAGCAAGCCCGTCGCGTTCCTCCTCGCCGACCTCGGCGTTACCCGCTCACACAACCGGCCCTACACCTCGACCGACAACCCCTACTCCGAGGCACACTTCAAGACCCTGAAGTATCGCCCCGAGTTCCCCCGGCGCTTCGAGAACATCCAGCAAGCACGCGCGTTCTGCCGCACGTTCTTTGACTGGTACAACCACTCCCACCGCCACTCCGGGATCGGCCTGATGACCCCAGCCACCGTCCACCACGGCCACGCCCAAAAACTCCACGCCAAACGCCAGCGCGTCCTCACCGCCGCCTACGCCGCGACACCCGAGCGATTCGTCCGCCACCCGCCACGGCCACCAGCGCTACCAGTCGCCACCTGGATCAACAAACCAACCACAGAAGAGGCCACTTGGCTGGGAAGCCCTGGGTTTCATCGGCCCGAACGGACGGACTGTCGTCATCTACGACCATCAGCGACAGGAAGACGGGGGCACCATAGCGGTCGGCGTTAGCGCTGTCAGCGCGCCGGCGGGCAGGCGCTTCGGGGCTCCCCGGCTCATAGCCCCGGATCTCCGTGAATGCACTCTTCCGGGTCAGCTCAGCGAGCCACCCGAACCGATCGCCTCGAGCCAGGACGGACATGCGATCTTTGACATCCAGGGCCCAAGCGGCATGTACTTGATTCGCTACTCGTGAGCAGGCGTGCAATCCTTCTGTGGCGGGCGCTACGGTGAGTCGATGAAGATAACTGACAACATTGATGAGCAGGAGGTGCTCGCGGAGTTCCGCGGGGCCAACGATGGCTGGGGGCGCGCGCTGGAAGCGCACCGAGTCTAGGCACCGGTTGACTGGCCATAGCTTGGGGAAAGCCCGCTCTTTGCGAGATTTATTGAAGGCGATTTGCCTAATGAGCCGACTGGGTCTGAACTGGCCGCCCAACGATGTCCCACCGAGGACATCCCTGGCTGAAGGATGTCCCAAATGAGCCTCTGCGGCCTGTGGAGCCCGACCCGCAGTGCCACCTGCGCTTGGGCGTGCGTCACGCGGAAGCCATCGATCTCCCACATCGGCTCACCGATCGCCAGCGAAGCACCCGGAGAGGGCGCCGCGGGCAACACGGCAGCAAGGTCGTCAACTGTGAGCCCCGCAGGCGCTTCGGCTGGTCGCGGGCCACGGAGGGCCCGCGCCCGGGCGGCTGTCCTGGCGATGCGGCACGCGGACGATCCCAAAATACTGGTAGAGGATGATCCAATCGATGCTCACCGTCCTCATGAGGCCGGGCACGCATCTTGCCGGCGGGCGGTCATGATCTGCCGCGATGACCGACCACGACGCTGTGCTGTTCGACCTCGACGGCGTTCTCGTCGACTCGCGCGTGCCATTCGCGCGCGGCGTCAACCACGCGCTTACGTCAAACGGGCTGGCGGCGAAACCGGAGCGTGAGCTGCACCGGCACCTCGGCCCTCCCCTGCACCGCACGTTTCGCGTGCTGGTCGGCGAGGAGTCACTCGTTCAGCCATGCGTCGACTCCTATCGCGCGCGCTACCGCGAGCTGGCCGCCAGCGAGACGACCGTCTTCCCCGGCATCCGCGAGCTCCTCAACAAGCTCGCGGAGCACCTGCCGCTGGTCATTGCCACCTCCAAGCCGCGTGCGCTGGCAGAGCCTCTGCTTGACGCTCTACACCTGCGCGGATTCTTCGCCGCGGTGATCGGCCCCGAGCTTGACAGCGAGAACGAGCACAAGGCCATCACCGTCGCACACGCGATGCAGGCACTCCCGCCCGATGCGCGGCCGGTCATGGTCGGCGATCGCAAGCACGACATCGCAGCCGCCCACAAGCACCACATCCGCGCCATCGGCGTTCTCTGGGGCATCGGATCAGAAGAAGAGCTGCTTACCGCAGGAGCCGACGCGCTCGCCCGCACTCCCGCCGAGCTCGCCACCCTCCTCGCGCCGTCGGGTTGAGACCGCCGCAAACTGCTGGCACCGTCCCTCCTTCGCGGTCCCCCCCAGCGCGGCGCGCACGACGACTACGGCCCCACGAGCAGCAGTTTGCACGTGACCGCAAGGACGAGTCGATGGATGGGCCGCGAAGCGACTTCTCCTGCTTCTCGCAGCGTCAACGGGCATGTGCCGATCGCCGTTCGCCGCTGTCGGATGTCGTCCAAAGCGGCGACGCGGTCAGCACGATGGCGGCCGCCGCTCGCCGAAGGAAAGTAGGAGCGCCCCGCGTAGCCAGCGAGACTCCCGAGTCGGACGGGCCGCGATGTCCGAGTTCGACCGGCCTCAGACTGCTGCTCTCGCCAGGGCGATGGAGGCGTCTCGTCCTGCGTGGCGCGGCCGGCTCAATCGATCAGATCGCGGTGTGGCCGGGTGGGGTTGCATCTTTGAGTGATGGGTTGGCCTCGTGAGCCCGATGTCCCAGATCGGGATGGGCCAGCAAAGCGTCGATGAGCGCTCGTGATCCGCCGATGCACGTCCAATCGTCGTCCCACAAGGTCGAGTACAGCCACGAGCGATCGGCCGGAAACATCAGATCCGGCAAGGGACCCTTCGAATGCTGTTGCTCGCGCCAAACACCGGCCTGCTCGGGGCCAGCCTCGACCAGCACATACCACCCGTCGCTGGTGGGCCCCGGCCTCACCTTCGGCGCGTCGTAGAAGACGATGTCCACGCCGCCGGTGTCGAGATAGCCAAGCCACCACGGCTGCACCGCGGAATGCTCGCCGAGCACCGCAAGCACTCCTGCGTTGTGACGGTCCGGCTCCTCCAGCGGCGAGCGTGCGTCGTGGTCGCCGCTGCCAGGAAGCCCCAGGGTGGCGTAGGCCTCAAATACCTGCGGGATCGCAGACGTGATCGCAAACGAAACCGCGGCGCTCTCCCGGATCCACGCGACATCGGCTTCCCTGCCGATGCGCCACGCGCGACCATCCTGGCGCGCCCAGATCCCCGTCTCGTGATCCTCAGTCATCAACAACAGTTTAAGCCGCGCCCTCACGCGACTTGGGACAACGGCCAGGCACGCGCTCGCGTGGAAGCAGGCTCGCTGCAACAATCCTAAGGTGAGTACCGAGAGCCTGCCAGGCTGGCTGACCGAGGCGGTGGATGCCGTCCTTGCTGACCTGCAACAGCCGCAGGCGATCCCTTTGGAGGTCTCCTACGGCCGGGACCAATGGGACAGCGAGACATGTTGGGTGGTGCACCTCCGCGAGCTATCTGAGACAAGCCGTATCTCGTTCATCGTTCCACCCGAGGAGCGCGGTGCGGCGCTGCTGGAGCGATTCGCGGACCATCTCCAGGAACAGTTCTTCCCGGAGACACGTGGCGGCTGGAGTCAGGCCCGACCAGCCTGCCCAGGCCACCCCCATCCCGCAACGCCTTCGTGGGACGAGCAGACGGACATTGCGTGGTGGCAGTGCCCCTCAACAGGCCGAGACATCGCTCGTATCGGCCACTACCGCCAGGACCAACACCACACGTAACCGCACAACCGACAGTCGAACGTTTCGAGGCGCAGTCGCCGCCAACGCCCAGACTGCTGCTTTGTCCCCGCGGGAGCAGTCGCCTGACGAGCAGCCGACGCGATCGAGACTCGTCCAGAGCGGCAGCCCGCGCCTCGAACGCGCCGAAGCCGTGCTCGCGTGAGAGCTCAAGCGCACGGGCGGCGTGTGGCCAGCCCGGGGAGTAGGCTGCGTCTGTAGATCAAGTCAAGTCAAGATGGGAGGACTCTTGAGCGCTACAAGCCAGGATCAGATGCCGCTTGATGAGCTGGGCGTCGCTGACAGTGCCCACTTCCAGCAGGGGCCGCCGTTGGAGTTGTTCAGGCGGTTGCGCGCTGAGTGTCCGGTTCACTGGTCAAGCGGCATCGCTGAGTTTCCCGGCGAACCCGGCTTCTGGTCGGTGACGACCGCCGAGGACGTGTTTGAGGTCAGCCGTGACTGGCAGACCTACTCCTCCGAAGTCGGCGGCTTCACCGCATCCAATGCAGGCTTGTCGTTGGAGATGCAGCAGGCGATGTTCATCGGGATGGACCCGCCCAAGCACGACCGGCTAAAGGCGCTGTTCCAGCGTGGCTTCACGCCGAAGCGGATCGCCGAGCACGAGGACGCGATCCGCGCGATCACGATCGAGGTGCTCGAGCGTTTGGAGGGCCCGCCCGCCCGGGAGACCTGCGATCTGGTCAGCGACGTCGCCCAGCCGGTGGTGGCGCGGGTGATCGGCAGCTTCATGGGTCTCTCGCCCGAGGACGATGAGGCATGGGCGAACCTGATGAACGCGATCGTCGGCGCGGGCGACCCGGACGCGACGCCGGAGGGTGCGCAGAGCGTGATGGAGCGCGAGGTGCCCGAGGTGTTCGCGCGCTGCGGCAAGCTGATCGCCGAACGACGCGCGGCGCCGACCGATGACCTGACGAGCGTGCTCGTGCACGCGGAGCTCGACGGCGAGCGGCTCGAGGACCACGAGATCGTGATGGGGTTCCTGCTGCTGATGGCCGCCGGCAACGACAGCACCAAGGCGACCTACTGCAGCGGCATGCGCGCGCTGATGGAAAACCCCGAGCAACGACGGATGGTGCTCGATGACCCCTCGCTGGTGCCGGCGGCGGTCGAGGAGTCACTGCGCATGTTCCCGGCGTTCGCGCACTTCGCCCGCACGGCCACACGCGACACCGAGCTGCACGGGCAGCGCATCCGTGAGGGCGAGAAGCTGGTCATGTGGTACCCGTCGTCCAACCGCGACGAGACGCGCTTTGAGGACCCCGACCGCTTCGACCTGACGCGCTGGTGGAACCGGGGATGCCCGCCGGAGGCGGGTGTCCCCCGGGCTCCGTCCGAGCACCAGGCGTTCGGTGCCGGTGGGCGGCACTTCTGCCTGGGCACCGCGCTCGCGCGACTGGAGTTGCGGATCCTGATCGAGGAGACGCTCAAACGCTACCCCGAGATCCAGATCGCCGGCGAGTGCACACACGTCGAGTCAGCGTTCGCCAACCAGCACAAGACGCTGCCCGTGCGACTGCAGCCCTGACGATGGAGCTCGAGTTCTCCCACGAACACGACAACGTAAGAGGCGGCCCGTAGCATCCCGGCCCATATCCGGACCGGACGGCTAAGACGTCCCAGGGAGCCCATTCGGGGAGCGCGTGGGTCCCCTTTACGCCGGCCGGTGCGACTCGGCGCCGACGACCGCTGTCCGGGTCGACTCAGGCCATCAGAACCGCAGCGGCCGAGCGCACGGCGGCTTGACGATGACCGTGGCCGACATCGCCCGTGCTGTGCGACGCGGAGCCGCGATCTCGATCATGCTCGTCTGCGTAGCGATTCTTCCTGCGGTGCCCGCCACTTGGCGTCTGCCACCTCTTGAGCGGGTCGCATAGGGGTCGGCAGACGGCGGCCGTGGGTGGGGCCGACCAGTGGAGTAACCCCATAGGCCGGCGCAAGTCTGGCAGATCGTCCCCCGTTGCGGCATCCACGGAGGCGCCGGGACGACCCGTGCTCCGCGCATCGTAGGTACTTAATGATCCTATAGGCTTGGGGCACGTGTTGGGAAAGTCGCGATGTTCAGACCTGCCGCTGCGCGTATCGACCTTGGTCTCCTGCGGGCGTGCTCACCGATGGGCAGGCACATGATCGTCACGCAAAGACACCGCCTCGCAGCCTTCATGGCAGTGTTCGTAGCATTCGGCTACTCGAGCGCGCTCGCCGTGAGCAAATCGGCGCCGGTGTCGATCAACGTGCCACCCCACCCGAGCATCACCAGCGACGTCACGATCAGCTTCACGCCTCGAGAGCCGCTGCCGAACGGCGGCTACTACTACGCCGTCGTGGTACTCACCAAGCACTACGCCAAGCACCTCTCCTCGAAGCGATGCGCGCAGGCGAGCGACATGGAATACACCGAATATGGCTACCCCGGACCCGGCAAGCCCGTGAGCCTCTCGCTCAGCCCCGAAAAGACTGGGTCTGCGTCGGGAGTGAGCATGGCGCTCGATTGGTGTCCAGGCGCCACCTACAGAGGGGCGGTGTACGCCATCCCGCACGGCAAGCCCTGCCGTCGTCTTGAACCCTGCTACGGGCACAGCACGGCGCCGGAATGCTATTCGGGGGAACCGCTGTGCAGCAACGGCAAGCAGCTGCACGGGATCGTCGCCAGGCCGAAGCGCCAGCAGCCCGGAGAATTGCCGACGCCTCGCGACCGCAGCGCTCGGATCGTGGCCTACTTCCGCGTTCGGTTCTCCAAGAGGTAAGCACGGCTGGAGCGCTGCGCATTGAATATGGTTTCCACGTGACCCGAACGACTGGACTCACACTGGCGAGCTTCGGCATCCTGGCCGCAACCATCTGCTTCGGAGCGTTCAGCGCCGCGGCCAGCTCCGAACCCCCGGACGCGTACCACTGGCGTGCCACGCCCGGCGGCGAAGTCTCTTTGGCCCCTGTGCTTGACGCTGGAGACGCCGGTTGGTGCATGCAAACCGTCACCCGGATCGTCAGGATCAACTCCGTCAGTAGCAGCCGGGCGTGCTCGGCACCACCAACGTCGACGGGCCCAATCTTTGCCGAGGAATGCGGCGACAGCCATGAAGAAGGCGCATTCGTGTTCCTGCTCACCAGGGGTGACGTGGCGTCGGTTTCCATCGCGGGCGGCACACCCGCGCCGACCACCACGAATGCCACGCTTTCGGACGGCCTTCGCGCAGCCTCGCTACAGGCGCCCGAATACCCCTTCAGCCTACGTTTCTCAACGCACTGTCCGGAAGTGACGCCATTTGACGCCACTGGCGCAGCGATCCCGACACAGTCCCAGCCCGGCATTCCGCTGACGTCTCGGTTGCCCCACACAACATGGGCGCACCCTCAGCGACAGCCACAGGGCGTATGCCGGCTCGACGCACCCCACCTCCGGCTTGGAACCGCAGCGTGGGAAGGCGCCGTGGCGACTGGGCTCGGACCCCTCCATCGGCTGCTCGGCCGCGCGTTGATGTCCTGCGCCAACACCGTCTACATCCACAGGGTGGGCGAGTACGTCACCGCAGCGGTCCTGCTGAACGCATCGCGCCCAGGCGCTGCGCCGCCGGCCCTGCCAGATATGAAGCCGCTTGGCGGGCACCCCGGGATCTTCCAGGCGTCAAGCTCTGGCGGCCCGGTGCTGGCTCGACGCATCACCGGCGCGTGGGTGCTCGCCACTACGTCGGAGAGCTTCGGTGACCCGGCTATGCCGATCGAAATACTCGATCACATGCGGGTCGCTATTCACCTTCACCGGCGCTGAAGCTTGGGAAGCGCATACCCGACCGCGAGACGCGCATCGAGCTCGTTCAGCGCAACGGCAAAGAGGTCGAGGTTGCTCTCATCCGTTGCGGGCACCACGTCGATGTCGAGGCTGCGCCCGCGGGCGCTCGGTCTGCTCCAATGTCGCCCAGATGGCGGGCAGGAACGCACGGCGCTCCTGCAGGGGGCTGGCGTCGGCGATGCGGACGAGATCGCGCAGGGAGGCGACCGTCGTCACGGTTTGGTCGAGCGTAATACGAAAGTGGTGGTAAACGCCACCTTGTGCGCTTCCTGTCGCTGCTGCACTGAGCTGCGCAGCCTCCCAGTCGATCCCGTCGCGGTGGCGCGCTTGACTACGCGGCAAACGCCTCCGAGATCCTCGCCGCGTCGGCGTCCTGCGGGTAGAAGGCCGTGTAGATCTCGGTCGTGGCGAGGTGGGCGTGGCCCATCCACTCCTTGATCGTCGTCAGCGGGATGCCCTTTGCGGCGCACACCGTGCCGAACGTGTGGCGCAGGTCGTGAATGCGGATGCGTCGGAGACCCGCCTGCTCCAGCGCCTTGTAGTAGCGCTTGCGCAAGTCGTTTGCGTCCACGTGCGGGCCCTGCTCGCCGGCGAACACGAGACTGAACTCCGACTTCGCGGGGACGGCCTTTGCGTGCTCGGACAGTGTTCTCGCCACCTCCGGGGCCATCGGCACCACGCGCCCGGCGCCCGACTTCGGGGTTCCCTCCACGTTGCGCACGTAATTCGACTCCACGTGCAGCGAGCTGCCCTCGAAGTTCACCGCCCGCCAGCGCAGATCCAGCAGCTCGCCAAGACGTAGGCCGCAGAACGCCGACACCATGAAGATCGCCGCGTCCTGTTGCTTCACCTCCGCGGCCGACTCGACCAGCGCGTGCACCTCGGCTGGCCGCAAAAACTGCGATGTCGCCAGCGTTTTGCGTGTGCGCAGCCGGCCGGGACGATCGATCAGCTCAACCGGGTTGGCCGCCACCGCACCCTGCTTCATCGCGCGCTTCATGATGCCGTTGAGCGCACTCACGTACTTGCGCTTCGTGCGCGCGCTCGCGGGAGTCAGCTGCACGTGCGTGCCGTCCGGCATCCGCTTGATCTCCGCTCCCGCCGCGCGCCGGCGCTTGGCCTCTTTCGGCGAGAGCCGCCGTTCCGCCGGCAGGGCGTCCACCCACTCCTGCAGCGCCTTCGCGGTCAGCGACGCCACCGGTGTCTGCTCGCCGAGGTCGCGGCAGATGCGGTCGCACATGTTGCGGTAGTCACCGACCGTCGAGTGCTTCGCCTCACGGTCTGACTCCACCCAGCGCAGCCAGTGATCGCACGCTTTGCGCAGCGTCATCGCGCGCACCGGCATGGGGCGCTCGACGCGGCGCCGCGGGGCCTCCGCCAGCAGCGTGCGCAGCATGTCTTCGGCATCGGCCGGGGCCAGGTAGCCATCCGGCTTGGGGCCGTCGCGCGTCACCCACTTCACGGCGCCGCGCGGCGTGCGCCTGCCCGAGTCCTTCACCCAGGCGGGACCCAGCTTGCGCTGGTGGCGGCCCCCGCCGTCGCGGATCAGGGCGTAGAAGGCGCGGCTCCCGCGGGCGCCCTTCACCTGCAGGTGGCCGGTTGGGCGTATCGTCTCCTTGGTGCTCAATACTGGCCTCTCGTCGTCTCGTCTCGCCAGCTCTGGCGCCGCGTCGCCAAGGGGGTCGTGGGCCGCGTCGTGTTCCCCCATGTTCCCTATGTATTCCCAAATCGCCCAAACGAGCTGGACGCGACGCCTTAAAACCGTTTGGGCAAGCCATATTTTACTGGGATCCCGGCGGAACGGCCAGAACTTTTAATCCGGTGGGGCGGGTTCGAGTCCCGCATGGCGCATTTCGATCTAGGACGGGAAGATTCTCACGATCCTGAGTGCCTGCACGGCGTATATGACCGGCCCAGCCGTACTGCACTCCCTCTCGATGTCCTCACGGTTCCGATCGAAGCGCTCAGCCTGCTCGGCCGCGAGCAGACTGCCGCCAGTGAGCAGGAACGCGCGCACGCTAAAACGGCGGATCGCCTCGATCTCAGCTGGCCGGTAGCGAAGCCGCCTGTCCTTGCTGAGTACGGGCAGCCCGCGCCGTCCGCACAGCTCGAGCCACTCGATATCCGGTACCTGCTCGTCGCGCTCACCATAGACCTCGTGATGGGTGCGCAGCGTCCAGCCAGCCAGGCGCAGAGCTCCCGGGACGCGATGACGGCCAAGGCTGCGATCGACGAAGAATTCAGGCAGCCGCTGGGAGCGCGACACGTAGGATGTCCTCGACATCCTTAGGAGGAACACCGAAGTCCTCGGCCACCTCGCTCAGCGGTTCGCCCGCACGCCATCGGTCGAGCACATCCTCGACCCTGGCCGCGCCGTGAATGAAGATGGGCTGGCCAAACGACCGCTCGGGATCGACGACGACAACGGGCTGGTCGGTGGCCGGGGAAACCAGACGCACGGCCCAGCCATCTCTCCCGTACTCGATCCGCTTGAGATAGTCCTCGATGGTGGGAGCGAATACCCGCTGGCGCGAGACGACCTCGGTCAGGCCACCCAATTCGCGGTCGTCCTCGTTCTCGGCGTAGTCAAAGAGGATGACCGCGCCATCGGCATATAGCCGCTCAGAGGCAAGTGCGTGATCGAGACCAATCTCTTGCTGGATGATTCCGACCGCTCTACGGATGTGCTGCAAACTGACTCCTGCTCGGCGGAACGCGGCGATGATCATCGCCTCCGCGAGACCCACGAAGGGCACCGTCGGGTAGCCACTCTCTGCGCGTATGCTGGTCACGATCGGCTCGCCGACAACCACCGGATGTCCCGACGGACGACGTACGTAGCCTTTCGCCCACGTAGCGAATGTGGAGGTGGGCACACCGAGGAAACGAGCCGCCTCGGCGGTCGTATACAGGGGGATGTCGAAGCGTCCGTTGGTCATGGTACTCACCCAAGCCTACTTTCGTCCCACGATCGTAGACGCTGGCACAGTCGCACCCGCGCATCCTGTCCGGGTTGCCTGGCATGGGCTCTGAGACGGGCGGCAAAGGGGATCCGCGAGCCCGCACCGGCGAGCGACAGGTAGCTACATCGTCCCGTCGGACGAGTTCGAGTCCACGCGCTGCTGCTCAGCGCGCGCCGCATCGCGGATCCGCTGGGCGACTACGACGAGCGAGTTGCGCTCGCGCTGAGCGCGTTGCTCCAGTTCGGGCAGGAGCGCGCGGATCGTGTCGCGGCTTTCAATCCTCCCCATGAGCCACACGCGGCCGCTTCCCTCGCTGGGATCCCGACCGGGAAACTCGATCGCGTAGAGCTCGTAGGTGGGAGTCTCGTTGGTCCTGTCGGCGATGGAGAGCCATGACACGCGCCAACGCGTGGTGAGCCAGCGACGCAAGGGGTTCTCCAGCCGCCACTTGAACCCGTAGTCCTCGCCGCCGGCACCAATCCGCCCGTCCGCTCCCCAATGCACACGGCGACGGTCACCACACACGAATAACTCGACGTTCGCAAGCTCGTGCACCCCGCACGGCCGGGTCGGCGCACAGCGGATGGCTTCCACTCTGCAGGCATACCCGCGCCCGAACTCCAGCTCCCGATCCACCACCTCGCGCGCCTCGTGCAGTCGATCACGGATGAACCGCTGCGCTCTCTCTGCGAAGACAAGCTCGCGCTCGCACTCCTCGAGCTCGGTCTGCAGGTCGCGTGCGGGCTCGGGCAACCACGCAGACACGATCCGTAGCGGCCCTGACGAGCGCAACCGGCTTGCCAGTGCGAGCCCGAATCGCCCCCTCGCGTCTCGTGATCTCTCCTCGATCTCACCGACCACCTCGTCGCGCGTCCGTTCCAGCCTCCAACGCTCGCGTTCGACAGCACGAAGGTCCTCGGTCACGCCCCGCTCGAAGTCCACGAAGCCGTCGAACCAGCTGCGCGTGTGCTGAAAGCGCACACCACCCGTCCACGGCGCGAACGCCGGTAAGTCCGCCAACAGCGGGCCGAACTTGGCTTCCTTGCGCCCCTGCTCCCGTCCGCGCTGGTAAGCCTCGTCGAGTTCTTTCTCGGACGCTTTCGACAAATCGCAACCTCGCAGCGCATACCCTAACCCTCGTGGCCCGCGATAACACGCCTCCACCGTCAGAATTCGTCTATGTCTCCGAGCGCAAGCTGCTCGCGCTGGCCCGCGCGCGTGGGATATCGACCGCCTGGTTCGAGCGACACTTCACGCTGGAGGGCAGCGGACGGCTCTCCCTCCCGCTCCCGGCCGGCACGGGCCTCTCCGCTCAGGCGACCGCCGGCGTCGAGCGCGTACAGCCAGACCAGCACGAGCAGGCGATCGAGCGGCTACTCGACAGAGTCGTTCGCGAGCTGCGCCGCGAAGGCGTCGCCGACCTGGACGCTGGGACCGGCGTGTTCACCGAGAGCAGTTGGTTTCACTTTCACCGGCGCCTACGGTTTGGCGTGGCCAGCGGCGAATACGACCCTGACCTGCGTGCGCTTGTACTCGTGGACCGCGAAGCCGTCGAGGACTACAGTCTGGTTCCCGGCCTGCTCATGTTCGGCTCACCCGGGCACCTCCTTGCGCCCTACCGCACGGGCCAGCTCGATAGGAGTCCCGGCGCGCGAACGGGCTCATCGACAGGCACGCTTTTCCGTTGGCTGCAGACGACCCGCCAATCACTTGAAGTCGACCCCGAGGCAGATCACAACGAGATGCGGGACGGACTCTCGTTGGAATCGCCCGACGCGGCGCACACCATGTACGACGTTCTCGCGCGCGATGATTGGATGGGCAAGACAGGTCTTCCACGGCTCCTCGACCGCCGCCCCTGCGAAGGACTCGCCGAAGTCTCGCTGATCGCCGCGGACGATCACCGCACCACGCTCATGGCCACACCGCTCTACGTGCGCGTCCGACAGCTCCCCACAACTAACAGTGCGATCGAAGGCCGCAGGAGATCACTGCGCAACCTGCTCCCTCGAATACGCTCAAGCTAGACCTGGCTTTGCGCAGATCGCCTTCAGAGCCCGCCTACGGGCTTGCCGAGCCACCGGCTCCATGAGATCATCCAGAAGCCGGTCCGGGTTTGGACGTTGTCCCCTACGCTGCACTGCCGACCCCTAAGCCTGGATCCACCGTTCTGCGTTGATGGTTCCGTCCGGTGGTGAATCTTAAATGACCTCCTGAGCAGGCAGAAAGCTGTCGTGTAGGGCGACGGCGGGCCTGCGACAGGAGGTCACCCATATGGTGCATGATGCGGCGGACGTTTCGGCTGGGCCGGTGAGCCTGGATTCGGTTAAGGTGTCGTTCGCTGAGCGGCGGCTCGTCAGCGATGCTGGCCTGCTGTTGACCGCGACGCTCGCTGAGCGGCTCAGGGTTGAGGAGCTGGTGAACGAGTCGGTGTGGCTCGGGTACCGGAAGCCCGGAGCGGCGTTGCCGGGCCGCAAGGTGATGAGCTTGGTGCATGGGATGCTTGCTGGGGCGGACAGCATCGATCAGATGAATGTGCTCCGGGCCGGGTCGACCGGGCTGGTCCTCGGGCACCAAGTGATGGCTCCTTCGACGCTGGGGACGTTCTTGCGCGCATTCACGTTCGGGCATGTCCGCCAGCTCGACTACGTCCTCGGCCAAGCTCTGGCGCGCGCGTGGGAGTCCGGAGCGGGACCGGGCGAGCTGCCGTTGGTGATCGATATCGACAGCTTCATCGGCGAGGTCCATAGCGATCAGAAGCAGGGCGCCAGCTACGGGTACACACGCCAGCTCGGATATCACCCGATCGTGGCTGTCCGCTCGGACACCGGGGAGGTGCTGCACATCCGCAACCGCAAGGGGAGGGCCAACACGCAACGCGGCGCGGTCCGGTTCGTCGAGGAGCTGCTCGCGAGGGTTCGTCGCGCCGGTCATGTCGGGAGGACCGTGATCCGCGCCGACAGCGGGTTTGAGAACCACAAGGTGATGCACGCGCTCGACCGCCAAGGCGTCGAGTTCTCGATCGGCGTCAAGCAGTCAAAGACAATCCGGGGGCTGATCGAGCAGATCCCCGACGAGGACTGGGTCACCGTCGATGACTACCCCGACACGGGCGAGGCGCAGATCGCGGAGACCCGCTTGGGGGATTGGCGGCTGATCGTTCGCCGTACCCGCCTGATCGGTGCCCAGGCCGAGCTGTTCCCCGACTGGCGCCACCACTGTTTCGCGACGAACCGGACTGTCCCGACGCTTACGGCCGATGTCGATCACCGCGATCACGCGCAGATCGAGTTGGTGATCCGCGATCTCAAGGACCAAGCGCTCGCTCACTTCCCGTCCGGCCAGTTCAACGCAAACGGCGCGTGGACCGTGATCGCCGCCTTGGCGCACAACCTCGGACGCTGGGTCACCCAGATCGGCCAGCCCAACCAGCCCGTCCAGACCGCCCGCTCCCGCCGCCGACACCTGCTCCAGATCCCCGGCCGCCTGACCCGCACCGGCCGGCAATGGACACTCCGAATGCCAGCCCGCTGGCCCTGGCAGAACACGTTCACCACCGTCCTGGACGCGATCCGCGCGCTCCCTGCCCTCACCTGATCTCACTACACGCCCGCACCGACGCCAAGCACGCCACCCGCCACACACGCCATCCACGGCACCCCAAAACACGCCGTAGCGCGCTCCCGCGGGAACGCCGACACCCAATCAACATCAAAACCGCGAGCGTGAAACCCCACCAACCCTCGATCAGCCAAATCCACCGACACTCGCCCCCCCCCACCCAGCCAAACGGTGGATCCAGGCTAAGTCCGTGGGGAGCACTGTGGACTAAAGCCCCAAGATGCGTCATGCTGGGAGATGGGATGGGTGAGCTGCTGGCGTTGCAGGGGGTGAGCAAGAGCTACCGGCGGGGGGGTAGGCGCCTGCGAGTGCTGGTCGACGTATCGCTCGAGCTTGAGCCCGGCACGGTCGGCGCGGTGGTCGGGGCACGCGACGAAGGCAAGACCACGCTGCTGAAGATCGCGGCCGGCATCGAGCCGCCAGACACCGGCGAGGTGCGTCTGGGCGCGCGCGATCTAACACTGCTGGCGCGGGAGGAGCGCGCAAGGCTGCTGGGTGATGAGATCGCGTGGATCCATCGCGAGGGGCCCGGAGTGAGACTCGAGGTGGTCGACTATCTCGCGCTGCCCCTGGCTATGGGTCGCGGACGCGGGCGGCGAGAGGCGCGCGACCGGGTGCTGCGGGCGCTGGAGCGCGTCGGCGCCGCACGCTGCGCGCGACAGCGCTGGGAGGAGCTCTCGGATTGGGAGCGTGTCTTGGTGGGACTTGCGCGGGGGATCGTGTGTGAGCCGCGACTGCTGGTGCTCGACGGCGTAACCGACGGCCTTGGGATGCGCCGCGTACGTGAAGCCGGCGAGCTGCTGCTGGCATTTGCCGGTGAGCAGGGGTGCGGGGTGCTGATGAGCTGCACCGACCTGGAGGCCGCGCTGATCGCCGACCGCGTGTGGTCGCTGGAGCGCGGGCGACTCAGCCTGCTCTCCGAGCACGAGATCATCGAAGCCGAGATCATCGAGTTCCCGCGACCCGTCCGTGCCGATGGCTGACGATCACCAGTTTGCCCGAAATGTCTCCAACTCTGAGGGGCATTGCCCCATACGTTCGGCGGCAAGCCGTTTTTGTGTGAAAATATGACAAATGTCAGCAAGAGTATGGTAGGTTGGAACGATTCAGGGCGACCCCCTTCCGTTCGGATTTCGAATACGATCCGTAGCAATGGCTCCTCCTCGTAAAGGCGATCTGACAGCCAGCATGGCGATCCTGGGCCTCGTGGTCCAGAAGACCGATACTGTGAACAGCCTGGGTGCACGGCTGGTCGAGCGGTTTCCGCACGCGCAGTGGTCGCGCTCGGTCGCTCACAACAGCCTGCCAAGCCTTGAAAAGCAAGGTTTGGTGCACTTGGTTGAGCGTGGCGCCGAGCGCGCGCTCGATCGCTACGAAGCGACTGGCACCGGCATTGAGGAGTTCCGCGATTGGCTGCGCGCATCCTCTGCGGCCCCCCTCGCGTTGCGCGATGCCGTGCATGCCAAACTGGAGCTCGCCGAGGAGGAGGACGTGCCCGATCTGATCGCCGCGATCCACGAGGAGGAGGAGGCGTGCGCACGAGAGTTCGCGGCGGCAAGTTCGCGCCTGAACGTCGAGTGGCGGTTCAAACGCCTCGGCCCGGCCACCGGTGCCGGCCCGGCGCAGAGCGCCCCCGACCTGCGGGGCAGGGTGCGGCGTGCGCTGATGACCGACGAAGCGATGCTGTGGGGGATGCGCGCCCGGCGCCTGCGGCGCCTGCGGCGGGAGCTCGAAGACACGGTGGAGGATGGCGAGGAGCTGGGCAGCGGCGATGGCTGAGCTGCTGGCGCTGCGGGGGGCCTGCAAGGAGTATGCACGCGGGGAGCACAGATCCCAGGTGCTCCTCGATGCCTCGCTTGAGCTTTGTGGCGGCGAGATCGCGGCGGTCGCGAGCGGTCGCATGGAGGGCAAGACCACGCTGCTGAAGATCGCGGCTGGCATCGAGTCACTCGACAAGGGGGAGGTGTGGTTGGGGGAGATGGAGCTCACCAACGCCTCCGACCGGGAGCGCGCAAGGCTGCTGGGGACAGAGATCGCGTGGATCCAGCGCGAGGGCACGGGCGTGAAGTTCAGGGTGCTCGACTACGTCGGTCTGCCGTTGGCGATCGGCCGCCGCCACGGCCAGCGACAGGGGCGTGAGCTGGCGATGGAGGCACTCGAACGCGTCGGCGCGGGAGGCTGTGCGGGGCAGCGCTGGGCGGAGCTCTCCAACTGGGAGCGACTGCAGGTCGGACTCGCCCGGGGCATCGCGAGCTCGCCAAAACTGCTGGTGATGGACGACCCGATGGACGGCTTCGGGATCGGTCGCACGCGCGAAGCCGGCGAGCTGCTGCTCGCACTGGTGGGAGAGCTCGGGTGTGGGGTGCTGATGAGCTGCAGCGATCTGGAGGCCGCGTTGGTCGCCGACCGTGTGTGGTCTCTCGAACGCGGACGGCTCACCTTGCTCGTCGAACAGGGCGGCCAGCTCGGAGAGGTGATCGACTTCCCCGGCAGCGCCCGCCAGAACCACGTTTCGCGCCGCCTCGGCGGCTAGTGTCCGGGCCGGTGCTCGAGCTCCGCGATCTCGCCAAGCACTATCGCGTGGGGGAAGGCGAGCCGATCCGCGCTGTGGACGGCGTCTCGATGAGCGCCGCCCCTGGTGAGTTCGTGGCGCTGTACGGACCCAGCGGCTCGGGCAAGACGACGCTGCTGGAACTGATCGCGGGGATCTGCGTCCCCGACGGCGGCAGCGTGCTGGTGGACGGCGAGGATGTCTGCGCGATGTCGCACAAGGAGAGCGATCAGTACCGGCTGCATCGACTGGGGATCATCGGACAGCCGCACAACCTGATTCCAGGAGCGCGCGCGATCGAGAACGCCTCCCTGAAGCTGTGGCTGACCAACAAGCACCATGCGCGGCGCACGATCGAACCGCTACTCGACCGACTGGGGCTGGGCGACCGGATGCTGCACCGCACCGAGCAGCTCTCAATGGGCGAGCGTCAACGCGTGCTGATCGCGATGGCGCTGGCAACCGATCCGAAGCTGGTGCTCGCCGACGAGCCCACCGGCACGCTCGACACCCAGCGCACCCGTGAAGTGCTGGCGCTGCTGCGCGAGCTCTGTAACGAACGCGGCGCGACGATCGTGCTCGTCACGCACGACCCGCAGGCCGCCTCCTTCGCCGACCAAGTGCACGAGCTGCGTGACGGGCGCATGGAGGAGTACCAGCCCGAGCATTTGCTGGTTCCAACCTCTTCGCTGCCCGACCTCCCCTGACCATGGCGCGAATGGGTTTCGTTGACATCCTCTGGCTCTACCGGGCGCGGCTGCGTGCACGCGCGGTGCTCGTACAGGAGTGTTTCGCGATCATCGGGATCGCCGTCGGCGTGGCGCTGCTGTTCGCCTCTCAGGTGGCCAGCACCAGCCTCACCCATTCGGTCTCGCAGCTCAACAGTCAGCTGGTCGGCAACACGCAGCTGCAGGTCGACGCCAGGGGCCCCAGCGGATTCAGCGAACGGCTGTTGGAGGAGGTGCGGCGCGTGCCAGGTGTGAAGACCGCGCTGCCGGTACTCGAGCAGCAGGCTGACGTGATCGGACCCGGGGGCACTCAGCGTTCGGTCGATCTGATCGGCACCGATCCGCGCTTCGCGCACTTCGCCGGTGCGCTGTTGCGCCGCTTCTCCGCGGCGCAACTCGCCGCGCAACGGGCAATCGCGCTTCCGGCGCCACTCGCCGAAGAAATCGGGGCGGGCCCGCTGCAGACGATCAAGATTCAGATCGGTGCGAGCGTCGTCCAGACATTACTGGGCGCAACGCTCGGGGAAGCAGACATCGGCGGACTGGTGCACAGCCCGGTCGCGCTCGCGCCGGTCGGCTATGCCCAGACGATTACCGGCATGAAAGGTCGGATCACGCGCGTCTTCGTGCAGGCTCGGCCTGGACGCGAACGCGAAGTACGAGCGGGCCTGGAGCGGCTGGCCGCTGCGACCCCCGTCGACATCGAGCCCAGCGACTTCGACTCGACACTGTTCGGAGTCGCCGTGTCCCCCGAGAGCCAGAGCGAGACACTGTTCTCTGCAATCAGCGCGCTGGTCGGTTTCATGTTCGCGCTGAACGCGATGTTGGTGACGGTGCCCTCGCGGCGGACGCTGATCGCGGACATCCGGCCACAGGGCGCCACGCGGCTTATGACCCTACAGATCATGCTGTTCGATGCAGCCGTGCTCGGTGTGCTGGCCTGCATCCTCGGCCTCGCACTCGGCGAGCTGCTCTCGATTGCCGTCTTCCACGCAATCCCCGGCTATCTCTCGTTCGCATTCCCCGTCGGCAGCGAGCGGATTGTGACCTGGAAAAGTGTGGCGCTTGCCGTGGGTGCCGGGCTGACAGCCGCGGTCGCGGGCGTGCTCTGGCCGTTGCGCGACATCCTTGCACGGCCACTCGAAGGAGGCTCACCCTCGATTCGACGTCGCCAGTGGTGGTTCCGGGCTCGACTCGCCGTCGGGCTGGCATGCCTTGCCGTGACGATCCTGATTCTCCTTATGCGCCCACAAAGCGGGCTCGTTGGCCTAGCCACGCTGGTGCTGGCGATGGCCTGCCTGCTGCCGCTGCTCTTCGACGGCCTCGTCGCGCTCTTCGAGCGCACCCAGCGCCTGCTCGACGGCGCGGCGACTGTGCTTGCCGTGACCGAGCTTCAAACTCGCGAGACTCGTGTGCGCTCCTTGGCGATCGCCGCGACGGCAGCTGTTGCCATATTCGGCACGGTCGAGTTCCAGGGCACGCAGGCCAATCTGCAGCGCGGTCTAGATTCCTCCGCACACCAACTCGACGCAAGCGCCGACGTATGGGTGACACCCAGAGGGGAAGCCAACGCGTTCGCCACGACGCCCTTCAAGAGCCACGGTGCCTCCGCCCTCGCTCGCCTGCCCGGCGTCAGTGCGGTCGGGATCTACCGCGGCAGCTTCTTGAACTGGGGCGATCGCCGTCTGTGGGTGGTGGCGCCACCGCGCAGCGTGATCCAGCCAATACCCCCCAGTCAGCTCGTACGGGGCAACCTAGCCGCCGCCAGCGCCGGGATCCGCCGCGGTGGCTGGGCGGTGCTCTCGCAAGCGCTTGCATCAGAACAGCACCTCCATATCGGTCAAGTGTTCACGCTTCCGGCCCCGCGCCCCATGCGCCTGAGAGTTGCCGCATTGATCACAAACCTCGGCTGGCCACCTGGCGCCATCATCCTCAGCTCCACGGACTACGCACGCGCCTGGGAAAGCACCGATCCGAGCGCGTATGCGATTGAGACACGGCCCGGCGCCTCGGTGGACTCCGTGCGTAAACTTATTCAACACAGCTTGGGGGCAGAATCGGGGCTCGCGGTGGAAACCGCAGCCGAACGCGCGCAGCGCCATTATGCCCTCGCGAGCCAGGGACTTTCGCGACTGACCCAGATCCGACTTTTGGTGCTGATCGCCGCGGTGCTGGCCGTTGCCGGAGCGATGGGCGCGATGATCTGGCAGCGCCGCGATCTCGTGGCGTTCATCAAGTGTCAGGGTTACCGCAGAGGGGTGCTGTGGCGGTGGCTATTGTGTGAAAGCGCGGTGTTGCTGGTGGTGGGGTGCTCGATCGGAGCGGTCTTCGGCCTCGTTGCGCAGCTGCTGAATAGTCACTTCCTGGCGAGCGTCACTGGTTTTCCCGTTGCCTTCAACGTCGAAGGTCTCGCCGCGCTTTCAAGTTTTGCTCTGCTCACCATCGTCACCGTCGCGGTGGTTGCCCTGCCAGGATATCTCGTAGTGCGTGTGCCTCCGAGGGCAGCCAGTCCGGCGTTCTGATCGGTGCGCAAGTAGCGTCCGTGGGAGTGAAAACGACCCGGCGCCACTATCGGTTGGGCAGTCGCACGCTCTCGCCGCCGCTGTCTCGCGCGAGCTTGCATGGGGACTGGCGGGGGTTGCCCGCGAGGTGCGCCTCTGGAGAGCTCGCGCGATCGAGATCCCAGATCCGCCGCTGCGTCGCGACGCTCTGAGTGCACTCGCCCGCAAGCGCGGACACACCGACGGCGCCGCACTGCTATGGACGATTCCCGAGGTCCGCGACCCCAACCTCCTGCGTCTGCTCGTCGCGTATGAGATCATCTGGGACTTCCTCGATGGTGTGAACGAGCGCGGCGCCGCCGCCGGCCAGGTGAACGGACGCCAGCTTCACCTGGCGCTCGTCGACGCGCTAGACGTAACCCGGCCGATCGCCGATTACTACAGATACCACCTATGCAACGACGATGGTGGCTATCTGCGGATGCTCGTCGAGGCATGTCGCGAGCACTGTCGCAGGCTGCCCTCATATTGGGTCATTCGCCCACTACTTGTGCGTGAGGCACTCCGGGCGCAGGCGCTGGCCATCAATCACGACCTCGATCCCGCGCTGCGTGACACGGACCTGCGGCGATGGGCAGCCGAGACGTTCCCCGCCACCCCGGATGCAACCTGGTTTGAGTTGACCGGTGCGGCCAGCGCGTCTCTCACCGTTCACGCTCTGCTGGCACTCGGGTCCGAACCAGCCTGCGACGAAGAGCATCTCCTCCAGACGTGTGCGGCCTATTTCCCGTGGATTTCAGCGGCCACCACGATGCTCGACAGTTACGTCGACCAGACCGAGGACATGGCCAACGGCGATCACAGCTATGTATCTCACTACCCCACGCCCCAGCTTGCCGCGGCCCGCATACGCGAACTTGTTGGACGCTCCCTGATAGAGGCGCGCGCGCTGCACGACGGTGAGCGACACGCGGTGATTGTGGCGTGCATGGTCGCGATGTACCTGTCAAAGGACAGCGCCCACACCGAGGCGATGCGCAAAACAACCGGGAGCTTCGTGCGTTCCGGTGGCTCGCTCACGCGCATGCTGCTCCCCATCTTGCGACTTTGGCGCATCACGTACGACCAGCAACATCACTAAATCGATGATTAGGAGATAACATGTTGTCCACCGACCCACCATTTTTCACCCGCGTCAGAGCGGACCTTCCACCGACGATGCCGATCCCCTCGGTACTCCAGACGCTGGCGTGCAGGCAGTTGTTTTTCTCCTACGTTGAACGCTGCCGAAGCCGCTACGGCAACAGCTTTACTGTCTACCCAATGGACATGCCACCGCTCGTATTTCTTTGCGACCCCGACGATGTCCAGCAGATGATTACGGCTGCACCCACGACTCTGCATCCGGGGGCGGGGGGAGAGCTGCTCGCCCCCCTGATCGGGGAGAGCTCCTTCATGTTGTGCGAGGAAGAGGAGCACAGGTCTGGACGCAGCGCGATCATGCCGGTTTTTCATCGTAAAATGATGAAAGGCTACGCGGCGATGGTGGCGGAGATGGTTGAGCGCGAGGTTGCGTCGTGGCCACTCGAAGCGCCCTTTACACTTTATCCGCACGTGCGAGCCTTGATGCTGAGGCTGATACTGAAGGCCATCTTTGTCGACGAGGATCGCCTGCTGGATACCCTGCACGAGCGACTGCTTGGATCGCTGTCAGTGGCAGGGAGCTTCGTCATGCAGGCCCCGCAATTGCGTCACCTTCCAGGTTGGCGCAGCACCTGGAAGCGGTTTGTCAAACTCAGGGCGAGAGCCGATGAGCTGATCTTTGCGATCGTCAGCGGAAGACGAGCGGAGGGAGAACGCGGCGATCTGCTGGACGTGCTGCTCGCAGCACGCAATCACGACGGCTCGATGATGACCGACCAGCAGGTCCGCGACAACCTGATGTCGATGATTCTTGCCGGGCACGAGACGACGACAGCGGAGTTGGCGTGGGCGTTTCAGCTTCTTGCCCATAACGCTCCAGCACAGAGCCGTCTGCTGGAGGAGATCGACGGTGGAACCGGAGAGCAATACTTGGCGGCGACGATCGACGAGACGCTCCGCCACCGGCCGGCATTTCCATTTCTGATTCCCCGCGCCGTCATCGAGCCAATCGAGATCGGAGGCTGGACCTATCGCCCACCGGTACGCCTGCTGGGGTGCACATATCTGATGCATCACGATCCGGCGCTCTACCCAGAGCCGCAGACGTTCCGTCCCGAGCGCTTTCTGGGCGAGGTCCACCAATCGTCGACGTGGCTGCCGTGGGGCGCGGGTCGCAAGAGTTGTGTAGGCCGTCATTTCGCCCTACTCGAGATGCAGACGGTGCTGCGCGAGGTTTTCTCCACCCGAGCGGTGCTGCCCGCGCGCGCCGAGATCGAGCGTGAGCGGTGGCGCAGCGCAGTGCTCGTCCCACATGCCGAATCCCGTGTGCTTCTGCAAGCCCGAGGCCGGTCGCGAGGACCGCGCCCACGTGCGGCGGCGCAGGTGGTGGGGTAGGGGGCCGAGCACCCAAGGAAGACGACCTCCTACATGTGCCAGGCGTTCCAATCGGAACAAATCCGTTCCAATTGGAACGGATTCCTAGCGATTCCGCCAGGAAGAAGGCATTATCCCAAACGATGACCTATTGGAACATGAGAGCTTATTCCGACAGAGGCGAGATGCCCCCAAAGGCCGGTGCGCCAGACACCGAGACACCCGCGCGCGCGGCGGTGCGGCGGGGTGGACGGGCGGAGATCGGCAACGTCGGGATGAGCGACCACGTCACGAGAAACCAGAGGGGGAGACGTTAGCAATGCCCAGAGTCGGAACAAATCCACTGGTGGCGGCCGACGAGTGGGCGCCCGCGATCCCTACGCTGCAGGAGCCGCGCTTCTCGCAATCACTGGAGCGGGGCCTTGCGATCCTCGGCTGCTTCACACCCGTACGGCCGGTGCTCGGCATTGCGGATCTCGCCGACGAGCTGGGGATGAGCCGCTCGACGACCCACCGCTACGTGATCACGCTGACGCGGCTGGGCTATCTGGCGCAGGGGGTCAAACGCAAGTACCACCTGACGCTGCGCGTCACCGACCTCGGCATCTCGGCGATGAATGGCATGAGCCTCTACGAGCATGCCCACCCCTACCTGGACGAGTTGCGCGGACGGACCGGGTTCACCGTCTCCGTCGGGGTGGTTGACGGCGAGGAGCTGCTGCTCGTCGACTGGCTGCGCGGGGGGCGCCGCGGGCAGCAGCTGATCGACCTCGGGCTCGCGCCCGGCTCGCGCCTGCCGTTGTATGCGAGCGCGGCGGGGAAGCTGCTGCTGGCCAACCTCCCCGACCAGGATCAGCGCGAACGAATCACTGAACTGCAGCTCGCCAAACACGCTCCCAACACGATCAAGAGCAAGACCGCCCTACGCCAGGAGCTCGGGCGCATCCGCGACGAGAGTCTGGCCGTCGCCGAAGAGGAGCTGGCCCCCGGCCTGTATGAGATTGCCGCGCCGGTGCGCTCCACAGGGAGCGACGTGGTCGCGGCCGCCTCGATGACCGCACACAGCTCGATGATCGCGATGGAGGAATTCGTGGACGCGCTCGGGCCGCACCTGATTTCCACCGCCGATCGTATCTCCGCCCGCCTCGGGTACCGCCGGGACGACGAGCGGGTGGGCGGCTAGTGGAGAGTCAGTAAGAGCTGGTCTCGAGCAGCCCGCGCCCAAGCGCGTAGCTGACCAGTTCGGCGCGCGTGGAGAGGCCGAGCTTGGCGGTGATGTGCGCACGGTGACTCTCGACGGTGCGGGGAGAGAGGTGCAGTTGGCGTGCGATTTCAACGCTCGTGAAACCGAGCGCGATCAGCCGTAGGACCTCGACCTCGCGCTGGGTGAGGGGATCCTCGGACTGCGCCAGGCGCAGCACGTCCAGACGCGCTGAGATCGACGGGCTGACGTAGACTTTGCCGAGTGCGGCCACGCGAATCGCCGCGGGGAGCTCGCTGTCGGCATGGTGCTTGGCGACAAGCCCCGCCGCGCCTGCGCCCAGCGCGTGCTGCGCAAAGACCGGGTTCTCCTCGAGGGTGAGCAGCACCACGTGGGTCTGGGGCGCGTGCGTGTGCAGGCGCCCGATCGTTTGGATGCTGGAGCCACCGGGCAGGTCGAGGTCGAGGACCAGCACATGCGGCTGGTCGCGGCGAGCATGCTCGATGACGGTCGCAAGATCGCTGACCTCGGCGATCACTTCGACGTCGTTCTCGCCCTCCAGTAGGAGCCGCAGCGCGCGACGCACGGCGGCGTGGTCGTCGGCGATCAGCACGGAGATCGGGGATGCGTCAGTGCCAACCAACTTGGCGGGGAGCGGGAGGGAGGCGATGCGTGGGTAGGCAGCCATCTGCTCAATCTAGGCTCCGAGGGGAGTCCCGGCCACCGTGAAAAGATGCCGAGCAACTGCGGAAAAGCACCTATCTCGCGACCAGCGTGACCCGATCAAGCCGGGGCGAGGCCTCCTGCCTGCCGCCGCAGTAGAGTGGAAATGCGATGCAGGACGAACCCGCGCCCGCCGACCCGATCGAGTCCCTGGAGGAGCGCCGCCGCGAGGAGCGCCGCGCGGTGGAGGAAGCCGGCGGCGGAGAGTCGGAGGGCTTCGAGCAAGCAGAGCAGGAACTGATCGAACACACCTCCCACGGCGACGAGCACAACCCCACGCGGATCATGCGCGACGCCGCCAACGAAGGGCCGCTGAGCGAGGTGTCGGGCGAGGCCGACGAGGAGCACCCGGCCGACTGAGGCGCAACCGGGTGCAGCTCCCCGGTTGGCTTGCCGAGCGAGGCGGTGGCGCGCGCAGGAAGCGTCAGCCGACGGCGGCGGGCAGCTCGAAGTGAACCCCCGTCAGCTCTTCGGAGACCTCCCACAGCCGCGCGGCAACGGTCTCGTCGCGCGCGGCACGATTGGGCGAGACCGGGTGCGGGTGGCCGCGAAACTCGCCAATCCCATCGGGCCCGATGTAAAGCCCACCCTCGAGGTCTGGCACGGTGGCGGCATACAGCGTGGGCAGCGCCCCCTGCTCGGCGCTCTGCGCAAGGAACACGTTGGTGACCGCCATCACCAGCCGATCGGCGGTGGGGACGGCTGCCGACTGCAGGTTGGTCGCCGCATAGCCGGGGTGCGCCGCAAGGCTCTTGATGCTCGAGCCGGCGGCGCGCAACCGCCGGTCGAGCTCGAGCGCCAACATCAGGTCGGCGAGCTTGGACTGCCCGTACGCGCGCCATCGTGAGTAGCGGCGCTCGGACTGCAGGTCGTCGAAGTCGATGCGCCCCATCTTGTGAGCGGTGCTGCTCAGCGTCACGACGCGCGCGTCAGGCCGCCCCTCCAGCGCGCCGAGCAGCCGTCCGGTGAGTGCGAAGTGGCCGAGCAGGTTGGTGCCGAGCTGCAGCTCGAAGCCATCGGCGGTGACCTGCCGCGGCGGCGCCATCACACCGGCGTTGTTGAGCAACAACTCGAAGCCGTCGTGGGTGGAGCGAAACTGCTCCGCGAAGTCCTGCACCGACGCGAGGCTGCCGAGATCCAGCGAGGCAAGCTCCACCTGCGCGCCCGGCGCCACACGCAAGATTTCCGCCAGCGCGGCAGCACCCTTCTCGGCGTTGCGGCAGGCCAGCACCACGCTCGCGCCATGGCGCGCAAGCTCGCGCGCGCAGACCAGCCCGAGCCCGCTGTTGGCCCCAGTGACGATCGCGGTGCGCCCGCTCTGGTCGGGAATCTGCTCAGTGGTCCACTTGGCGCTCATTATGCGGCTCCCTCCGGCTGCCGGTGACGCGGCTCGCCCCGACGAATCGGCTGGCATGGGCCGCGACGATATCGGATCTGCCGATCAGCTAGATAGAGCTCAATAGGCCAGACGAGTCAGCCGCGCGGCCGTTCGGCGCGACGTCAGCTCAGGCGTGCATGACGACGACGCGGGTGACCGTCACCGCCGCGCCACGTTGTGGTGTGAGCGTGATCTTCACCGTCAACGCCAGGCGCCGGTGGCGCCGTAGCGCGGCCTTGCCCTCGGCACTCAGGGGCACAGAGAAGGACACCCTGCCCGTCTTCAGCGACGAGCGCACCAGCCGCCCGACGCGCAACTGCGCAGGGTGCCCCGCCTTGGCCAGCGAGGCGCCGGCGGCAAACAGGCCGACTTCCAGCCGCCCGCCGGAGCCGGCCCGGGACACCTTGATCGATCCGTGCATTGTCGATCCGTGTTGGCTGCCGGCGAGCTTGAGCGTCCTGGATCCCCCTTCCAAGGGCGAGCCGGAGCTGTGGCTGGGTTCGCTCGGCGTCGTGGGAGACGTCGTTGTTGTGGTGGTCGGCGTGGTGGTCGTCGTGGTGGGGGTTGTGCCGGTGGCGGCGCCTTCCACGACGATTTCGTACTTGGTGTAGTTCAAGGATGGGCCCTCGTTGAAGAGGGTCGAGCTTTCGAACCTGTAGGTCCCAGGCTGTTCGAACTTGCACGTGCCTTCCCATTTGGCCATGGCGCTCGTGGGCACACCGGAGCAGGCTGGCGCAGAGCCCATCCACACAACGGCCGCCGCGGTCGCGTTGTCAACGAACTTGACTTCGCCGCCGGTGGCGATCGTGATCTTGCTCGCGGGTGCCGGGTTGGACCCCGAGCCGGGGGTTGCCCAGCACGGCCAGTCAGGATCGACGCAGTTTTCGTTGACTTCGAGCTTTGCTTCGGACGGGGCGGCGGCGAGCGCGGGCACGATCGCGACCGCAGCTCCGAACACGGCCGCTATGGGTAGGTAACGCTTACGCAGCTTCACAATCTCAACCCACCTCTCCAATCGAGTACCCAGACGGTTCCGCGTGCTAGCGCAAATGCAGCCGATGCACGCTCTAAGAACCCAGGACTCCGGCTCGACGCGATCCTTCCCGCCGACATCCGGGAAGGTTGGCGGCGTGGCGATGTCTATAAGTAGATGACAGTCACACGCCCGAACACCCGACATCCGGAGGAACCATGAAGCAGACCTACGTTTTCTTGACCGTCGCCTTGGCCATCGCGGCGAGCGCCGTGACGGTCGCAAGCGCACAGAGGGACCTCCCGGCCGCGCACTCCAGCCGCGCCGCAACGGTGCAGCTGCGCCATACGAGCCTCGGCAGCATCCTCGTCAACAGCTCGGGCCGCACGCTGTACGAGTTCACAAGGGATCACGCCAACAAGAACAGCTGCGCGGCGCTTAGCGGATGCTCGGCAGTATGGCCGTCGCTGAAGGCAAGCGGTAGGCCGACGGCCGGCTCGGGCATCAAGGCTTCGCTTCTGTCTTCGACCAGTGGCAAGCAGGTCACCTATGCCGGTCACCCGCTCTACACCTACAGCGGCGATAGCGGCCCGGGGGAAACCTCCTACGTTGGCGTAAAGGCGTTCGGCGGCACGTGGTACGCGATCAACGCGGCTGGACGCACAGTCAAGTAGCCCTGGGGCGGCTTCCGCGGTCGGCTTTGCCCGCCGGCTAACACACCCAAAAGGCGTGCTACGCTGTGCGACATGAGGACCGTTACTCACCGCGAGATGCGCAATCAGAGCGGTGTCATCCTGCGTCATGTCGCCGACGGGGAGACCATCCAGGTCACCAATAACGGCCGGGTCGCGGCGTTGATCGTTCCGCCGGGCACCGATGCACTCGCGGACCTCGTCTCCCGAGGTCAGGTGCGGGTGGCGCGAACCCCCCCGTCCAGCTTGCGGTCGATCGTTCGACGCAAAGGCACGGCCGACAGCCAGGCGATAGTGGCCGACGTCCGTGGCCGCTGGTGACGATCAGCTATCTGGATACCTCGGCCGCGATGAAGCTTGTCCTCGACGAGCCGCAATCTGAGGCGCTAACCGCGGAGCTGGCAGGGCGGGGCGATCGGCGGCTGATCTCCTCCTGGTTGCTGCACACCGAGATGCACTGTGCCGCGGGCCGCCACCCCAAAGACGTCGACCTCGAGGCGGTGGGGACCGCGCTCGATTCCGTGAGCCTGATCGACCTCACACGCGGGGATCTGCTCGCGGCCGGCACGCACGCGCCGCTGCGATCCAACGACGCCATCCACCTCGCCGTCGCGCTCAGGGTCGGCGCCGATGAGATCGTCACCTACGACGGGGAGCTTGCTGAGCGGGCGACAGCGGCCGGTCTGCCCGTGCTGTCACCGGGAACCAGCTCGTAACTCCCCCCCAAGTCTTGTGCGCCCCACTCGCGGCGGCGCGAGCTCTCGACCAATCGCCGCGGGAGATCGCCGAGGGCCTCGCCGATCGACTGCTCTAGGATTTGGGGGCGTAGGTGCTCTCGTGATTCGCGTCGTTGAACATCTCCGACACGATCGGCCAAGACCCATCCGCCTGGCGATGCAGAACCCGCAACGAATAGTTGTCCCGCAGCTCGATCTCACCTCCGGCAAGCAGCTTTTGACCCTCTACCTGCAGGTGTGCTGAAACGAGCACAACCTCGGGCGTCAGGACCCGGATCACTACCGCAGGCGGAGCCCTGAGCGTGCCCGCGTTGAAGTTCGCGTCCGCGAACAGACCTCGTAGGTATGCGACGATCTCCTCGCTTCCCTTCTTCACGCTGCCGAAGGCGTTAACCCAGTCAGCGTCCGCGCTATAAACGCCCACCAACTTGTCGGCATCCCGCTCTTGAAAGCCCGTCCTTAGAGCGATCAGCGTGGCGCCGATCGCTTCTTGGTCTGACTGCGGCAGCGATGATAGTTCGGCGTTGGCATCTGGCGTGGCCATTGCGCTCTCCCCACTTCGTCTCGGCTCGATTCGGTGCGAGCCTACCGCACGGCCTTTGCTCTGCCGCTTCCGGGTGGTTGCGCGCGTCCGGGCACGAGCTGTGCCCCATACATGAAGCGGTGCCGGCGCAAGCAGCTAACCAAGGGATCTGGCGAGGGCTAAAGACGCTGCTCGAGGCCCGCTAACCCGCAGCCGTAGCGCTACGCGCCGGTGGTGACCATGCCAGCCGTTTTGGGGCTGCGTTGGGTGAGCCGGACGCGCAGGCCCTTGGGGATGGTGACGAAGTTGTAGTACTCGCTCACCGGGCCGGCGGTGCTGTCGAGTTCGATGTGGAAGTTGCGGGCGATCATCGCCAGCGCTGTCTTTGCCTCTAGGAACGCGAGGTTTCGTCCTGGGCAGAAGCGGGGGCCGGCGCCGAAGGTCAGGACCTTTGGTGCGCTTGACTCGTCGCTGTGCAGCAGGCGGTCGGGGTCGAACTCGTCGCCGAGGTTGGGGTAGCGCAGCAGCATCAGCAGCTGGGTGCCGGCGGGGATGTGGGTGTCGCAGATCGTCGTGTCCTGTAGGGGTTCGGCGGTTATGAGCGGGGTCACGCCCTTCACCCGCAGCGACTCGCGCAGCACCGCCTCGGTGTACTCGAGGCTCTCGATGACCCCGTAGTCGTCCGGGATCGGGTTCTTGCCCAGTGCCTCGCTCGCCTCCGCCGCGAGTCGTGCCTGGACGTCGGGATGGGTGGCGAGCAGCCAGATCGTCCAGCCGAGCGTGTGCGCGGTCGTGTCCTCACCAGCGAACAGCAGGATCAGGGTGTTGCCGATGATTTCCTCATCGGTGAAGGTGCCGTCGTTTTCCTGGGCGGCGATCATGCTCTCCAAGAAGTTCTCCGGCGCCTCGCGCAGCTCCGGCCGCTCCGTCAGACGCTGGCGGGCCTGCTCGATGAACTGCTCCGTCGCGCGGTGCAGCTCTGCCAGCGACCGATCCAGCGCACGATCGGCGGGCAGCTTGATCCACCGCCAATACGGGAGGGGGGCGGCGATGCGCCGGACGAGCATCCCGAAAGCCCGCTGGATGTGCTCCTGCAGCTCCCCTTCACGACGCTCCAGCGTGTTCAGGTCGTGGCCGAACGCGAGCGCAGAGGTGACATCCAGGCTGTAGGAGGTCAACTCCTGGCCGATCTCGAGCACCCGGCCCGCCAGGGCCGCGTCGGACAGCCGGCGGTGCAGACGCTCGGCGCTCGTGCGTATCACGCCGTAGTAGCGGTGCAGGTGATTGGTGTTCAGAGCCGTGATGACGAGTCGGCGCTGGCGCTTCCACTGCTCCCCCTCGGCGGTGAACACCCCCGAGAGCCCCATCTCGTCGAAGACGACCTGCTGCTCTGACCAGCGCCGGAAACCCTCGGGACGCTCCCGCAGGATCATGTTGACCGCGTCGCCGTCTGAGATACCAACAACGAGCCGCCGGCCGATCTCGACACGCAAGATCGGCCCATACCGATCCGCCCACCGTTCGCAGACCGTGTGCAGGCGCGAGGCGCGCGCCAACTGGAGGGCGTTGCCCAGCAGCGGGAGACCCGCAGGCCCCGGAAGCTCATCGATAGTACGCGCCATCGGCCGTCTACCCCTTAATTGAGCTCGCCGCCGACACGGCGGCGCGAGAGGCGACTGTAGCGGAAACAGACCAGTCGTTTTCGCGCGAACTGGTGGGGTCGGCGACAAGCGCAACAGGTTCGGCTGCGGCAGATCGTCATGGCCTCGACGCCTGGCAGGCCCCGCCCGATAACACAAAGTCGTACCCGTTCAGTTGGTCTGGGGGACATAATCCCGGCGCGTCGAACTTCTATGCGTGGAGCGTGCTGAGGCGGAGGCGGTCTATGACGCTGGGCGGGAGGTCGTCGTCGAGGTGTTGCTGGGGATGGACCGTGGCATCCAGCAGTTCGAAGCGCGGGTGGAGAAGCTCGAGCGCGAGCTGAAGAAGGGCTCGCGCAACTCCTCGCGCTTTCGCCGAGCTCGGATCCGCCAAGCACACCTAAGCGCAGCAAGTTTTCGGCAGCGCGTCCGGGAGCGCGAGCTCTCGCTGTGCCCATTTCTTCTCGAAGAAGCTCGGGCTCAGGATGACAACCCCGAAGCGGGACATAGCGAGGCCGCGGTCGATCTCATGTCTCAGGCCGTCCCCGATCTCTAGCTCGAACTCATCGAACCACACGTCGTGCCCTCGTTCACGTAGAGCTTCCGCGAGGGGGCGCGCGATCACACCCTTGTCCTCGCTCGCGTGGCAAATGAAAACGTCGCGCTGTTGGTTCGGCATCTGGTTCGCCTCCCGTGCTACCGCCTTTCGCTAGTGGACGTGTCCGCAAGTCCTGCGGACTATTGGAAGGGATAGCGGCACCCGCGCGGAATTATGTCTTGTGCCCAGGGTCAGCACCCAAGTGATCGAACTCACTGAGCAGGAGCGGGTTGAGCTCGAGCAGCGTGCGAGCACGGTCACGTTGCCGTTCCGGACGGTGCAGCGGGCGCGCATGGTCCTGTACGCGGCTGAGGGAATCCAGGACATCGATATCGCTGCCCGGTTGGACTGCTCTGCAGATAGCGTCGCCCGGCGAAGACAGCGGTTCCGGGCTGAGCGGCTGGATGGGCTTGAGGATCATGCGCGGTCGGGTCGGCCGTGCCGTTTTCCCCCCGGAGCAGGTAGCCGAGGTCAAGGCGATCGCGTGCGAGTTGCCGCGCACGCACGAAGTGCCGCTCTCCCGATTCTCCCGTGTTGAGCTGCACCGTTTGGTGATCGAGCGAGGCGTGACCGACGCGTCGGCGTCGACGATCTGGCGCTGGCTGCACGAGGACGCGATCAAGCCGTGGCAGACCCGCTCCTGGATCTTCCCGCGCGACCCCGACTTCGCTGAGAAGGCCGGCAGGGCGCTCGATCTCTATGCCCGGACGTTCGCAGGCAAGCGACTGCGCCCGGACGAGTACGTCATCAGCGCGGACGAGAAGAGTCAGTTGCAAGCTCTCGGACGGGAGCATCCGACCGTCGCACCGGGACCGGGCCGCCCCGGACTGCTGGAGTTCGAGTACGCGCGCGGAGGAACCGTCGCGTACCTGGCGGCGTGGGACGTGCACCACGCCAAGCTGTTCGATCGCGTGGAGAAGACGACCGGGATCGTCCCGTTCGGCAAGCTCGTGGATCAGGTCATGACCGTCGAGCCATACCAGTCGGCGCGGACCGTCTACTGGGTCGTGGACAACGGGTCCAGCCACTGCGGCAAGGCATCGGTCACACGGATGACCAAGAAGTACCCGAACGCGAGGCTAATCCACCTGCCAGTCCACGCGTCATGGCTGAACCAGATCGAGATCTACTTCTCGATCGTGCAACGCAAAGCGATGACCCCCAACGACTTCGGCAGCCTCGCGCAACTCGCCCGGCACCTGCTGGACTTCGGACAGCACTACCGGACCATCGCCCAGCCGTTTGAGTGGACATTCACCCGCGCCAAACTCAACGCAGTGATCAAGAAGATCACCCAGCACGAACCCCAGCCCCTCGCGATCGCCGCATGAGCCGCATCACTTCCGGACGGCTCCACTAGTCGCTGGCGGCCACGAGCCCGGAAAGCGTACTTCCCGGCCGGCTACTCAGGCCCGGAGGCGAGTCGCAGCTATTTGAGCGTCGACGAGTGTGCCGACGCCGGCCCGATCAGCGAGAGCTCGTCTTGGAATACGTCGAGTGCGGATACGCCTCCGCGGTCAGCGCCGTACCCGACGTCGGCCCCTTGAGTCACCTCTAATCGAATCTAAAAACTCTAAAGACCTCTAAAGGATCGGGTATGGTGGTCGGATGAGCAACCCATTCCACGCGAGCTTCGGGGTCAGCCCACCGCTGCTCGTCGGCCGCGACGACCTGCTCGATGACTTCGCCGAGGCACTTGAAGATGGCCCCGGAGCGGCGGGCCGCGCGACGCTCTACACCGGCGCTCGCGGCGCCGGCAAGACGGTCATGCTCAACGCCGTCGAGGACCGCGCACGCGAGCGAGGCTGGCTCATCGTCAGCGAGACCGCCACCCCCGGCTTCGTGTCGCGCATGACCCAGCAGCACCTCCCACGGCTACTTCGCGACTTCGACCCCAAGGCGGTACAGCGCCGCATGAGCGGCGTGGGCGCTCCACTTCATCTCGGCTCTCTCACCTGGAGCACGATCGAGGCGCACGTCGTCCAAGCAGGTCTGCGTAACCAGCTCGAGATGCTCACCGACCTGCTGGCCGAGCAGCGCACCGGGGTCCTGATCACCCTTGACGAGATCCACCACAACCAAATCGAAGAGCTACGCGAGCTAGCCACCGTCGTGCAGCACAGCTTCCGCGAGAATCGCGAGCTGGCGTTCGCCGGTGCTGGCCTAGCTGCCAGCGTCAGCGACGTCGTCAACGACGACGTCCTCACATTCCTGCGCCGAGCCGAACGGCACACCCTGGGCTCGGTGGCGCGCGCCGACGTTGAACGCGCGCTGCGCGAACCGATCCGGGCAGCCGGCCGTAGCATCGGCGAGGAGGCCCTGCGGATCATGGTCGACGGAGCCCGCGGCTACCCCTTCCTGCTGCAGCTAGTCGGCACCCAGGTTTGGCGGGTGAACCCAACCGCACCGGAGATCACGGCCGCCGACGCCACCCAAGGGGTCGCCCGAGCGCGGCGCCGGCTCGGTGCGCTCATCCACGAGCCGGCACTCAGCGCCGCCTCGGACATCGACAAGTCATTCCTGCTCGCGATGGCCCAGGACGACAGCCCGTCCAGGATGGCCGACATCCAGCAGCGCCTCGGTGCCGACGTGAACTACGCCAGCCAGTACCGCCTACGGCTGATCGCAGCCGAGCTCATCCACCCCACCCGCCACGGCTACGTCGACTTCGCGCTGCCCTACCTCCGCGAGTACCTCCGCCAGCACTCAGCCATCGACGCCTGATCGGCGCCGTGAGGCTTCTCGCCCAGCCCGCTGACGCATTCAATCCTGCGACTGCACAACCCCTCGATGAGCCTCGTCCGACCGGCTTATGCGCTCATGGCGGGACACTCGAACAGCCCAGAACTCGTTCTCAGGACATCATGATTCCGACCGATGCGGGTTTCCGGAGCGATGGACCTAATCGGAGTTCTATCGAACCACGATCTACAGGGGTCGCTGGGCCGTCTGGCCGAGAAACTGGCCGCTGTGCAGGCCAGCGGCGGGCCTCGGCGGCAGGCTGTGGCGTGTCGGCAGCGGCCTCGCCGGCCAGGCTGGGTGCTGAAGGCCGTCGTCCACGTGCTGGCCGATCAAGACGAGCCGATGCGGGCCAAGGACATCCACGCAGCCGTTGAGGCATCGCTGGGCGAGCCGGTGGCCTGGTCGTCGATCAGGGGTGCCCTTGCTTCCAATGTCTCGGGTTCTTCGCGTCGACTCGTGCGGATCGAGCGGGGGAGGTACGTGCTGGCGTGCGATGTCTCGACTCCATGATGAGCCCCGACGCACCTGCTGTCAAGGTCGTGGGTTGGGGTGCCGCAGATCGATCGCCAACTTGCTCGGGGCGCACTTCGACCGAGAGGATTGACTTGCTGTCTGCTGCGTGTGGTATGCATTAACGAAACAACCGTTGTGGAGTCAGCTATGACCGATGACCCGGCCAGCCGCGAACGAGAACATCAGGACTTGCGCGAGAGCGCAGTTGACGTCATTAGCGCGAGCGCTGCCGTAGTGAGCGCGGCCACAGGCGTCGCAAGCTACGCGCGGAGCGTACGACGGGACAGGGATCAGGACGCGCGGCAGCAGGCCATGATCGAAGCCGCACTCGCCCGGCAGCAGCGGTACGACTCTGGGTTTAATCCAGACGTCGACTATGCCCCTGGTTTTGGCGAGCGCCCCATCGATCTCGATGACTGGACGTAGCTGACTGCTGTATGGCGCGCGACAACACAATCGGCGTTGTCCACTGGGAGGCTCTAGAGACAGGGTTCGACGGAGAACGATTCCTCGTCATTATTCCGGCCTTCTTCCAGTCCCAGCATGTGCCATATCTCGGTCCGATAATCTCGGCACGAGTCAACGACCTGGACGACAAAATCTCCGTCTCCCTCAATCCTGGTCGCCTCATCGAGAGCGGCAATGGAACAAGCTATAGAGTCGGGAAGCATCGTGCTGGCGGACCTTGCTAAACCGTGGCCCGATGCGGCCACGCTGCGCGCAGCCCTCGAAGCCGCGTTCGTGGAGGCCGGAGAGATTGAGCAGGAGCAACGCGCTCAAGCCCACGAGCTGGAAAAGCATCTGCGTTCGGCTACTCGTCTGTCCTAGCCTCTCGCGGCGCTTTCGCCGCACGACTTTTGTTGAGCAGGCCCCGAAGGTCGGCGAGCGATACGCCGGTAACAAAGTAGCCCTTCTCCGCGCACTCAGGGCATGGCTTGTCGGTGCTGCCCATCACAAAGCCACCTGTCGGAGCCCCAGCCCACGGAATGCGACCCGTGCCCTTGCACTGCTCGCAGGGCACCTGCATGAGAACCTTGGGCTCCAACGGCACCGAGCAACGGTACCACGCGGATCGCTGTTGTGAACCCTAGCGATCGGCCACGGGTACAAGGGATGGGGCGGACCACGATGTTCGGGGTGTGGTGGGACCGGACTCATTACGTGCAGACGATGTAAAGGCTTCGGAGAAGTACGTAAGCGTGTATCAGGCTAGTCGCACAAGCGGCAATGGGCGTCGGACCCGTTGGACGAGTCAGACCTCAAGTTGGCCCCGCGCCATGCCGATACCGCGATCATGGGCGAGGTAGATCGGCTCAAACCTCGTGCCGGACTGATGGAAGCCGACAGACCCAAGGGGCTGATCATGGTCGGGTACATGACGGCGGTATTGATGCCGCCCATCGGCTTTATCCTCGGCATCGTTGCTGTCACGAGACCCAACAGATGGGCGGCTAAACATGGTGTTGGGGTGATTGTGACCTCTATTGTGGTCCCCGTGCTTTGGGTAGTCTTGATAGCGGCGGGTGTCAACAGCGCAGTCAGGAAGACTGATCAAGAAATCAATCACAGCTTCCAGAGGAGCCAGGAAGAACTCAGACGGCAAGAGCGGCGGTCAGAAGCCAAGCTGAAGGGACAAGTCTCTGTGCCGATTCGGTGAGCGGGGGCTGCCGGCTGGCTGCACCGATCCGACCGTCCGCTATCTATAGCTGGAAGCTATGCCGATCTCGTAGCCGACGTCGGGGAGCGGGCTGCGCGCGACAGCAGCAGTCGAGCAGTGCGGACGGACCTCTCCACATTTCGCTGTGCTTGGTAGGGCAGCTTTCAAACCCCTCGCCAAGCCTGCAAACGGTGTTTGACACACTGCCCAGCGAGCTGACCCCGTTGTAGCAAACTACGCAAAGAGCCTCGAGATCTTGTTGAGCAGTGTCTTCGCCTGCTTGTAATACTGATCGATCTGGCCGAGTGATATGGTCGACTGCTGGCCGTGTGCGATCTTGTTGCGTTGAGCGTTGATGCTACCAAGCGCTTCGCGCTCTTCCTTGGTTAGTTCAGCTTCGAGTTTGGTTCTCCAGTTACGCTGGAAGGAACCTACTAACTGAAGTATTCGCTCTATGGTTGGATTCTGAAAGGCGTTCATGCGCCAGTCGACGTGTTCAACAATGGACTGGTGTGCGCGTGACTGAGCGTATGACGAGACGATCTCCGTGATGGTTTGTTCGATGATCCCACTTACTCGGATCACAAGGAACTTTGCATAGTCCGATTGGACCTCAAGGTCCGGTTGAGCGCGGGCACGCACGAATAGGTCGTCAAGTTCTTTTACCAGTTGTTGGGCGGGCCAAGGAAGGCTCACTACTTTGCATGGAGATAGTGACGAGCCCGATTGAGTCGTGTTGCCACTTGCTCTTCACGAGCAGTAGCACTCTCAACGGCCGAGAGATATTCTTTGTCGCTAGTGAGTTGCGTGTATCCCGTCCGAAGGGCTTTCCCTTTGTGCAAATTACCTGACGCTATGCCTTCCGCTACGACGGTCATAACCGAATCAAGGACGGCAGCATTTACGGCTCGAACCAAACGAAACGCACCATCGCCGAGCTGTTCCCGAATTGTGTGGACGGTTGACGAAAACGCCTCGGTAAGCTCCTTGGCCGATTCATGTTTAAGGTCGCGGTTCCAACCTGTATATTGATTTAGAAACTCCTTCATAGGCGCCTCGTAGGAGTTGCCTTTGGAACGAAAGGCGAAGAATCTGAGGATAAGCTCTTGATCCTTGAGACGCTTGGATCGCGGTCCGCAGAGGGCGCGCCAATCCTCATCATTATTTAGATTACGGAGGAGTTCGATCAACGCGCCATTGAAAAGTGCTACCCGGATCTCTTGCGGCTGAAGAAGTGTGCCTCCCGTGTTCAATCTCTCGAAGATCATGTATATGCCACTCTGGTCGTCGGACGGGATCTCTTGCTTGACCACAGTCGCGTGAATGATGCTGTTATCGAGACGCCGCCGCACATCGGGCGGAAGCATCTCGTAGGTCAGACCTTGGAAGTCACTCTGTACCTGTTGGAGACGGAATGTTTTTTCGCGTAGCGTGCCCTTATAGAAGGCGTGGAGCGCGCGCAAGCGCTGCTGACCATCGAGCACGAGGTAGACACCTTCTGAGCCCTGTACCAAGAAAATGCCGGGTACCGGAAACCCGAGTAGAAGCGACTCGATAAAGCGGTCACACTGCGGCTTCGTCCAGACAAAGTCACGTTGAAATCCGACGATACTGGAGTCGGAGTCGCTACCGTCTGGATCAAACGTTGGCACAACGATGTCTCGGACATCCAGTCGCTTTACAAGGCTATCGACTGGAAAGTCGGCTCCAAATGACGTGATGCCGTAGTGAAGGGGTGCTATCTCCTCTCGCTCGTCGATGTCCTCAAAGCCTTCCTCGCGGGAGATAGGATCGAGGGTCGGCTCTTGAGTCTCGTCAGCGGGAGCAGGGGTCTCGGTCATGTTGTGCGAAGAATACGCTACTCGCTCGACTCGCGTACTAGACCATGATCTGAAGCCCACTGCCGCCGCGTCGCACAAGTGCCATTGGGCGACTGGTCGGGCCTGCCGGCTGCCTCAGATCAACCTATACCCCACGCCGCGCTGGTTGATGACCCACCGTTCGCCGCTGGCGGCGAGCTTACCGCGTAGGCGGCTGGCGTGGCTGTCGAGCGTGCGTGTGGAGCAAACCACCGGGTATCCCCAGACCGCACGCAATAGCTCCTGCTTGCGGAACACGCGCCGGGGGTCGCTGGCGAGGTGGACGAGCAGGTTGTACTCCATGTGGCGTAGGTCGAGGCGCGTGTCGTGGAGGCTTGCTGCGTAGGCGGTGGTGTCGATCGTCAGCGGACCGACCCGGAGCACCTGATTGTGCATGGGGCGCTCGACCCGGCGTAGGACGGCGCGCAGTCGTGCTCGCAGCTCCAGGTATCGGGCGGGGCGGGCCAAGAAATCGTCGGCGCCGGCCTCGAAGGCCCGCAGCAGGTCGGGCTCCTGGCTGGTCGGGCTGAGCACGATCACCGGCACATCCTCCTGCCAGGGGGATGCCTCCGGGTCGCTGTTGTGGATCGTCCTCAGCAGATCGAGGGCGCCGCGCGGTGTGTCGAGTTCTCCGAGCACTACGAGCCTCGGTGGTTCCCTGCTCGCCAGTGTCTCGGCGTGGTTGGCGCTGAGTGCGAGCTTGGCGGGGTGCTCGTCGGCGACCAGTTGGTCAACGATTGTCTGGCCGAGGTCACAGTCGGACTCGATGACGAGGATCTGCTTACGCTTGCCGTTTGTCCTTGGCTCCGGTCTGGGCTGATTGATGGTGATGCATGGTTGGTTCATGGGCGATGGCGGCTGGCGCCTCATAGCGACGTTGCCCGATCCAGCTTGGCACGATAGGTCGAGGGTGAAACCCCGTAGCTGCGCCGGAACGCGCGAGCGAAGTGAGGCGACTGGTGAAAGCCGACTCGCTGTGCCACATCACGCACCGTGATCGAGGGCGTGGCCAGAAGCCGGGCAGCGGCTTCCAGGCGCCTACCAACGAGGTCATCGTGGAAGGTGGTGTCGCCGAACTGCGCGTAGATGCGCTGTAGCTGCCGAGGGGAAATCGCCAGGGCCTTGGAAACGCTCTCCACAGTCAGCTCGCTGCGGTAGTAACGCTGAACTATCGCGCGTGCGAGCAGGTATAGTCGGCGACGCTCACCGAAAGTAGACGGCCGCTGAGGCATTGTCAGCTACACCCAAAGCTGATGGAAGTGGATGGCTGCCCGCGTTGGGAAAATAAAGAAGCCTCTGGCGCTGACTAGCCCGGCGCGGCGGAGAGCGGTCAGAGCCTCGGTTGTCAGGTTCCAGTTCCCGATATCCCGGATCAGCGCCTCGACAGTCCACGGCCGTACTGTCGGCGTCAGCAGTTTCACTAGGATATCCTCCTGGATGTGGCGCTCGGCTATCTCAAGCGCCTCGTTGATTTCGTCGTCTGACATCGAGTGCTCGTAACTCATTTGGCCTCCCTGTTTCGGCGCTGGCGGCGGGCTTTGATGGCCGGCGGCTCTCCCCGCAGGCCGAAATAGATGACGAGCACTTGGCGTACACGCTCGACGCCGATGCCGACTCGTTCGCCGGTCTCTTGAGCGGGCGGCCCTCGACGACGCGCAGGCGGAATATCTCGAGGTTGCGCTCGCCCGCCGGCGCTGCGCAGACGGACCAGAATGGCGGGGCGCTGCCCTAGCTCGGTGAGGCGCATGGCGAGGGGCCTCAGATGGAGATGAGTTCGAGGGAGTCCAGGTACTGCGCGCAGCGTGAGGCGCCGATGAACTCGTCCAGGCAGCAGATGACACCGCTCGCCTCTAGGCGGACGATGGCTTTGCGGATGGTCTCGGGCTTGAAGTCGGAGAGGGCGCGTTCGATCTGCTTGTCTGACCATCGCTCGCGGTGATCGTCGCGTAGGAGCTGGAGGACGATGGCGCGATCTAGTTGTTGGGTGGCAGCAGTGGGTAGTGCACTATGATGGGCGGGCATGGGAGCGATACCTCCTGTGTACGACCCCGGCTGCCCCAAGCGGCCGGGGTCACTTTTATCTTTTTCACCAGTATGGTCTACCACCCGCCCAGGACGCCAAAAATCCCCCTTGGTTTTGCCGGATTTTCCGGGTAAATTGGCGGCGCGTGAACTTGCGCACTCGTGGATCTCTGCAAATGAGTGAACCACCCGAGTAACAAGGGCTAGGTAGGGATTTTTGACAGTGACACCACCGCCAGCTTGTCGGGACACGGCTCACGGTGATTAGCCCGCCCCACAGCTTGCCATATCACGGCCCGATCAGGTTTTCTTTGGGGGCGGCCCAGGCCCCGGCCCCTCCGGGGGGCTTGGGCCGCTCTGTCCCTCGGATTGGAGGCCCTGGTATGACAATCGTGTTGGATCGGGCGCAGCGCGACGCGGTGTATGGCTTCGTCGTCAGCGACTTGGCTGAGGTCGGCAATCTCGTGGCGGCGCTGGACGCCAGCGAGGTCAAACGTGCTGAATGGCTGCGCCGCAACTTCGAGCAGGCTGCCCTGCTGTTGGATCAGATCGGGTGGGAGAAGGCTGGTAGCCGTGACCGCTACGAGGTGGAGCTGGGCGACGCCGACGTGGTGGCGCTGTTTGGGCGCCTGCACGAACGAGCGAGCCGGGTCATCGACGATGCGATCACCGAGTTCGCCCGCGCCATGCTGGCCGACGCCTTCCGCGTGGCCGAGGTCGCCAGCCGGACGCTCGGCGGCGTGGGCGAGCCACCGCTGCGGCTCCCCCGCCTGTGGCTGATCGAGGGCGAGCAGTCCGAGCAGTAGCCGAGTTAGCTCCTCGGGCGGGGGGCGCCGGCCCGTGTCGATGGCCCCTGGTCGGCGAGTTCGTGGTAGCGGACGGCGGCGCGGGTGGCGAACACGAAGCCGTCGCTGGTCTTGTGGGCGAGTCCGGCGCCGTGGAGGCGGTCGATCGCGTCGATGGCGTTGAGCTCGTGGCCGTATTCGCGGGTGATCTCGGCGGTCGCCCAGGGGCGGTGGGTGCCCTCTTCGAGCAGCAGGTCGAGGATGAGCCAGTCGACGCGGGCTTCCTCGGTGGCTTGGTCGGGGGTCGGCTGCTCGTCGGGCATGGCAGGCACACTCTCCTGGTGTTATCGCTCCGTGCTGGGGCCGTTGGGTCTGCCCGAGGCTAGGGCCGTTCGGTGCGAGCCGTCAAGCTGTGGCCCTGGGCGGGCGGCGGTGTTGACTCGGCCTCGGGCGGCTGTAGCAGGGCGAGCGGGTCGACGTCGAGCTGGCTGGCGATGCGCTCCAGGCTCTTGAGCGTCAGGTTGCGCTCGCCTCGCTCGATGCCGCCCATGTAGGTGCGGTGGACGCCGATCTCGTCGGCGAACGCCTCTTGGCTGAGGCCGCGGGTTTGGCGGTAGGCGCGCAGGCTGCGGCCGACCGCTCGTTGTAGATCGCCTTCCATGCCGGGACACGGTCCCGGTTTGCTACTTGACAGTCTACATACTTATAAGTAGCGTACCTGCGGACAAAGGTCGCGGTATTGCCGAGACACCCGCCAAAGAAGGAGACCAGCAGTCGATGCCAATGCCTCGTTCTTTCATCGCCACGGCCGCGCTCGATCCGAGCTATGCCCGCATCAATCGCCGTTGTTTGCTCCTGCTCGTCGTTCTGCTCGTGCTGGGTCTGGCGCCTGCCGCCCGCGCCGCCAATCCGCTGTCGTGGTCGGCACCGGAACTGGTAGACCATCAGTACCCCTACGCTCAGCCGGCGATCCTCGAAGGCGTCACCTGCCCGTCGAGTGGCTTGTGCGTCGCCGTGGATAGCTACGGCAACGTCGTGACCAGCACTGATCCCGGAGCGGGAGCAGGCGCCTGGATGACCACGCGCGTCGGTCAGGGGGGAGGCGCCAACGGCTTTACTGGCGTTTCCTGTCCGTCCATTGGCTTGTGCGTAGCGCCCGATGACGACGGGAACCTGTGGGTCTCAACCGATCCGACCGGCGGGGCGTCAAGCTGGACGGCCGTTGCCGCGGGGAACCTCCCCGGAGCGCCAGCCGAAGGGTTTCCCGGTGGCCTGTCAGTCGCCTGTCCGTCAACGTCCTTGTGCGTAGCAGTCGCCGGTGAAGCTGTCATCACCTCAACTAATCCGGCTGGCGGTGAAGCAGCCTGGACGATCACGAGTGGGGTGGATGCTGGGAGTTTCCTCCAGCGAGTGTCGTGTCCGTCAACGTCGCTGTGTGTGGCTACGGATTCCAGTGGCGATATTGTGACCACAACGAATCCGACTGGTGGGGCGAGCGCCTGGACTGTCACTCATATTGCCGATACTGCTGCAATCCGCAGTATTGCCTGTCCGTCAACGTCGCTGTGTGTGGCCGGGGACAACGAAGGGAATGTCCTGACCTCAACCAACCCGACAGGCGGAGCGTCGTCATGGAACATCGTCAACCACCTGGCAGTATATAGCGGTGACGGTGGGTTTTCGGGTGTCGCTTGTCCGTCTACGAGTCTCTGTGTACTGACGGAAGCGGCTGGTCACGTACTGACCTCAACCAACCCGACCGGCGGGGTGAGTACCTGGCAGGCCGCAAACTTGACAAGCACGAGCAATCTAGACGGAGTAGCCTGTGCGTCCGCCGAATGGTGTGTCGTGCTCAATAACGGTGACTCCGGCAACGGCGTGATGACTAGCACCAACCCAACGGGTGGGGCGGCGGCCTGGACGATGGCAAGCCTCAACACTGACGGTAAAAACAACCCTTCGGCAATCTCCTGTCCCACCGAAGGATTGTGTGTGGCGGCAGACGAAAGCGGGAACATTATCACCTCGACGGACCCCGCTGGCGGAGCGAGTGCTTGGAAAGCCTCTCATATAGAAGGCGATGGGTCCGGTGGGCCGGTGAGGTACGTCACGTCAGTCTCCTGCCCGACGACCGATTTGTGTGTCGCCGTAGATATATCGGGTGACGTGCTCACGTCCACCGATCCTGCTGGCGGTGCCAGCACATGGAAAGTGACCTCGGAACATCCCGAATCACTGAATACTCGGTCGGTCTCCTGCCCGTCAACGTCATTGTGTGTCGCCGTGGGAGAAGGCAACGTCATCACTTCCACCAACCCCACCGGGGGGTTGCGTGCATGGAGTGTCAGCAAGGTCGATTTAGTCAACTCTCAGTCTGAGGGTCTTAAGGATGTTTCCTGTCCGTCAACGTCGCTGTGTGTTGCAGTGGACCACGCAGGGAACGTACTGACCTCGACCGACCCAACAGGCGGCTCATCGGCTTGGCACGTAGCCGATATTGATGGTAGCACCGAACTGTTTGCGGTGACGTGTGCATCAACAGCGTTCTGCGTCGCCAGCGACACGGCTGGCAACGTACTCGCCTCCACCAACCCAACAGGTGGTGCCGCTGCCTGGCATACTGCCACGACTAACCCGAACGGGCAATATGGACGTATTGCATGTCCCTCGACGCATCTCTGTGTCAGCGCCGGCTACAACGACGGTGGTGGCCCTGCTTGCACCTCAACGATGGTGACTGAAGAAAGCTCCCCCTGGACACTCACCACCGATTGCGGGGAACCGGGGGCGATTGCCTGTCCCGCAACCACCCTGTGCGTAGCGCTGGACGGCGAAGGCGATGTTATCGTGGGAACCGGAGCGGCCGAAGAACAAAAACACGAAGAACCAAAACAGACGGGTGGTGAAAGTACGAGCGGTGGCGCATCAGGGAGCAATCAGACAAGCGGCAGCTCGGTCGGCTCTGGCCCTGGTTCGGGTGGCAGCGCGACCGTCACTATTAGCTCGGGTCAGATTGCAACATCGCTGGGACAGCAGCTCGTCCCGTCAGGCAAGGCAGCCAAGATCGGAGCGTTGCTCAAGGATGGCGGACTCACGATGTCGTTCAAGGCACTGGAGGCTGGGACGCTCGTGGTGGGGTGGTATGAGGTTCCGAGTAGCGCCACACTGGCAAAACACAGCAAGGCCAAGTCAGTTCTTGTGGCATCCGGTCAGATGATTTTCTCGGCGGCGGGAGCTGGCAAGCTCAAGGTCAAGCTCACGGCAGCGGGCAGAAAGCTGCTCAAGCACGCCAAGCGGCTCAAGCTGGAGGCGAAGGGGACGTTTGCGGCGAGTAGCAAAGCGTCAGCCAGCGTCACACATGTGTTTATGCTGGAGCAGTAACCCTCAACTCAACAGTTCTACACCAAGCGCTGCTCATTTCGTCGTGAGATGGTCCTCTATACGCTCCTCAAGAAGGGAAGGTCGCGGCTTACGCATAAGTATCATGGCGATGCTATCCAATGCGCAGATCGTAGCGTCAAAGCTACCTTGACCCTCGAACTCGTCAGTCTGACGGCGCCACGCCCACCAGCGACGTGTGAGATCGGTGCCCTTGGTTACTCTCCGGACGCCCGCCACCATAATCTCCGCCGCTTCCTGACTCACTATTGTTTGCCTTGCTCTACGTTCTTTTTTCGGTATTCCACGTAAGGTATCCGTTATCCAGCGCCGCTCTGCTCCACTAAAGGGAAGCGCATCGTGATAAGCAGCCAGTCCGAGGTTGAGCCCACCTCGCAACTGCGGGCGCTGCTCTGCTGGCATCGCAGGCTCGATGCAGAAGTTGGTAACGTGGTCTTCAAAGTCAGCCATGTGGTGCAGCGTGCCATCGTCAGACGGCAACCACTCCTGCCCTTGGTCCTGCCGGTTTTCCCGCCACTCATCAACCTCGACGTTCAGGAGCAATGTCAGATCGTAGGCCATACAGCCTAGTAATTCACTATCGGTAAGTGGAGGCGGACGACGTATGTTTACCCTCGGCCCGTCGCTGTGCCCTCTATCCATATAACGGATACTCCAACTAATTCACCGTTATTATGACACACCGTTGGTAAGGGAACAATAGGGCTCGAAGTCGCTGTCGGTACTACAAAGGTCGATCTCTGACCTACAGTTAACCACTACTTGCCAAGCCTACCGATCCATTAGGCTTAGGAAACTTGAGGCGAATACGCCTTCGAAGTAGGCTTGAAATGCAGCCGGGTCGAGTTCCAACAAAGTCTTGTCCGTGGCGTCATAGCTAAACTCATACCGCTCAGCCAATTCAACGAGTCCACTTGTGATTTCATCGAGAATCACATCAATAATATTGCGGCCGCGCTCCTGGCCGTGACGGAAGCTATCGCCAGTCTTGTAGTCGAGCATTAGAGCAACCTTGTCCCATCGCGCTCGCTGCGTCCAGCCACGGGTGTCATCGAGACCCATGAGCCCCGCTGCGGCCTCGCTGCGCGGGCCACCACCGAGCTGCCCGATTGCCCACCGGACCTCGTCAAATCGTTCTCCCGACTCTTCGAGGACAGCGGCCCGTGCGGCCAGAGCTGTCAACGCTGGAATCTGCGGATGCTCACAACAGCACGCCGTGGCATAGAGCGTCTGGACGTCAGCCCGGAATGCCTCTCGGTACGGATGCGAAGTTGGTTGTTCTGGAGTCTTCATGGAGCTTGTCTGGAGGATTTGTGGAGTGTTGGAGCTTCTATGGACCTTCGGTGGAGTTTGTGTGGAGTCGCCCTCTTGAAGCAGGAGGTGACTCTGTTTGTCTTATTTTAGCCCCTGAGATTGAACCAGGAAAGGAGCATCAATGAAGCCCATACCACCACGGCGGTCAGCATGACGCCTCCATCGTCGGATCATCTTTGCGCCGACTCCGATTGCTTCCTCTACGAGCGCCGAGGCGTCTGACCGATGGCTCGGAACGCCTACGGCTTGCAGAACACGGCGGAGGCCCACCACCGGGCCGACGTCCTGCGCGCCGCCATCCTTCAGGACGCCGGCACCATCCCCAGCCTCGGCGAGCTTGTGCGGCTGGAGGCCCGCCGGCACCCCGCAGGGCTGGCTACCGCCTCGCGGCTTGGCCTACTGGCTGCGCCGCGTGCTGATCCGATCCTCGACTCCCGGAAGGAGATCCCGTATGTCGCAGTCCCTCGTGTCCTTCGATGATGGCTCGGACGACTGGCGCACCAGGCGCCAGCTCGATCGTCTCCAGCGTGCGTACCTCGCCACTGACCGGCGAGTCTCGCTGCATGGCATGGATGCCTGGGCGACGAGCGAAGAAGATCGCCAGGACTCCGAAGCGCTCGGCGATGCTGCCGGCTTCGCCTTGGAGAAGGAGCTGACGCTGCTCCATGACGGCCTGGCGCGGGCTGGTCAGTCGGCGGCCGGCGTCGAGCTGGTGGCGCGCAAGGTGGAACTGGTAGCCGGCATCGACAATCGCCGCCTCGCGCGTCGCTTCGGAGCATGAGGCCCATGCTCATAATCACCATAGCCCTGATGGTAGGCGCGAGCGGCGGTGCATTGGCCGGCGCGGTGGCAGGTTGGCGGGTAGTGCGCCGGCAACCTGCTGAGCCGGCGTTGCCGCCTAATGTCGGCCTTGATCCCGAGCTGGAACGTCGCATTGGTGACGCGGCTCAGGCGTGGGCTGAGCACCACGGCCAGCCGGACGCGGCACCACTGCTGGCGAGCAAGCTCAGGCTGACGTATGTCCTTGGTCGTGGACGGAAGCGCCGTCGTCATTGGCGGTCGTCGTGGTGACGGTGCTGACATATGTGTACCTCGCCTTTATGTTGGCTGTACCGATCGGGCTAGGAGCACTCGGTCTACGGCAGCGCAGGCGGCCACCGCAACCGCTATCGCCTTGGCTGCGGGTGCAGTTGCACGGCATCCGCAGGCGGCGGGAAGTTGCACAGTTCAAGCATGAAGTTCGACGGGACGCCGCGACCGCCCGGCGTGAATTGCACCATGCACTGAGCGACCTGGCTCGGCGGGAGCGTGAGCCATGAATCACAGCGGCAAACCGCCGTGGGAGCGACTGCTCTGGTCGCTCATCGCCGTCGTCGTCGGCCTTGAGCTGCTTGCCGCCGTGCTCCCGCGCGTGCTTGTGCCGCTGGTGGTGCTCGCTGCCGTCGTGGCTGTGCTGCGTCTCGTTTGGTGGTACACGCGGTTGTAAAAGCCACTACGGGTTTTTTTATCTGGTGGAGTTGACCGTAAACAGACAATGTGTTGACAAAAATCATAGTGTGTTGCAGGATGGTCTGTGACGTCGCGTCACAAATTGAAGAAATGAAAGGAGGTGAGCGATGGGACGGCGTAAGCCACACAAAATTGTGATCCGTGAGGATCGGTTGAGCAAGCTCGATGGGACCAAGATGGAGGTCGCTATCTGGCTGCTCGCTCGTGGCAAAGTCGAAGATCGTACCCAGCGCCCACAACCTGCCCCACCAACACACGATGAGGTGAATAACCCGGTTGATGATGTGGGCGGGGGTGAACGCCCCGATACACGGGGGGCCGCGTGATGGCGGCGGCGGTCCTGGGCGGCCTGGTGCTGGCACTCGGTGGCGGGCTCGGCGCGCTGCTCATCGATCAAGGGCGCCGGGTTCCCGTCATGGAGGTTGTCGAGTTGCGCTTCGGCGTGGATGTCAGCGAGAGCGCGGTGTGGGGGGTGCTCGGGTGTATCTCAGGTTTGCCGACCCGTTCGCAAGTAGTGTTGGAGGTCATCGGTGACATGGGCGGTATTCGCCACTACCTGCACGCTGAGCCGGGGACGATCGGGATACTGCGCTCGCATCTGCGGGGTCTGCTGCCGGGCGTGCGGCTGGAGCCGGTGGAACCGGGTGAGCCGCGCGTGTGGCGGGCTGCGGCGCGGGTGCGCTGGGGTGGTCGTCATCCGCTGCTGCGCAGTGATCGCAGTGGCGAGACGGCGGCGGCGCTGCTCGGCGCGCTGTCTGATCTGCACACTGGCGAGCGGGTGATGGTGCGCTGGACGCTCAAGCCGGCGCGTGGCCCGTATCTGTCTGAGCGTCAGTCAGGGTCGTCGTCTCGTAATCAGGGGCCGCTGGGGTGGCTGTGGGGTGAGCAGCCGATTGACCCCGGCCACATGCGGGCGCTGCGCTCCAAGTACAGCGGGCCAGTGCTCCGCGCCCGTGTGATGGTGGCGGTCGCCGCTGGTGAGGAGGGAAGGAGCGTCAATCTCCTGACGCGGGTGGCGGCGGTCCTGCGAGCGCGAACCGGGCTGCGTGGGTTGCCCGTGGTCCGGTATTGCCGCTCGCGCGGTGTGCAGCGGTTCGTGGAGCGCGTGCCGCTCGGTGGTGGTCATCGGCTCTCGCCGGCGGAGCTCGTGGGGATGATCGGTTGGCCGATTGATGCGCCGCGGGTGCCGGGCCTGGTGCTCGGTGTGGCGCCTCAGTTGATGCCGTCATCGCGGATTCCCAGGCGGGGCGCTCGGGTGCTGGCGTACTCCACTTGGCCGGGTATGGAGCGGCGGGTGCTCGCTCAGCCGCTCGTCGGTACGCTCAGTCACACGGTTGCCGCCGGCCCCTCGGGAGTGGGTAAGTCCGCGTTGCTGGCGGGCGCCGTGGGTCAGGACTTGGCGGCGGGTGGTGGCTGTCTGATACTCGATGGGAAGGGCGATCTAGCGGAGGAGGTTCTGCGGCTGGTGCCCGAGCGTCGTCGGGGCGAGGTGATCGTGCTTGACCCTGGCCGGCCGGGTCCGGTGCCGGGGCTGCGGGTGTTCGGTGGTGGCGACCCGGAGCTGGCGGGCGATCTGGTGCTCGGCATGTTCCGTTCGATCTTCATCGATTCGTGGGGGGTGTGGTCGGATAAGTGGCTGCGGGCGGGGCTGGTGACGTTGGCCCATGACCGCTCGGCGACGCTTGCCGACCTGCCCTTCTTGTTCGCTTCGGACGCCTACCGTCATCGTTTGGTTGGTGGTTTGAGTGATCCGCTGCTGCGGGCGGTGTGGGCGGAGTTCGAGGCGCTGAGCCCGGAGGGTCGCGCGCAGCAGCTCGGGTCGCCGCTGAATAAAGTCAACGAGCTGGTCGGCCGGCGGGTGGTGCGCTCGGTGCTGGCGCAGCCTGAGCCGAAGTGGGACATGCGCGAGGTGCTCGGCCGTGGCCTGGTGGTGGTCGTGTCGCTGTCGCCGGGGGTGATCGGCTCGCCGGCCTCGAGATTGCTGGCAGCGCTCACGATCCACGAGCTCTTTCAGAGCGTGCAGGCCCGCGCCCGGATACCGGCCGAGAGGCGTCGTCCGTTCAACGTCTATGTCGATGAGCCGAAGGTGTTCACCGACATCCCGCTACCGTTGGACTCGCTGTTCGAGCTGGCCCGCGGCTTGGGCGTCGGCCTGACACTCTCGGCGCAGTCGATCACCCAGCTCCCGGCCGATCTCGCCCGCTCGGCGCTGACAAATGCGGCGACACTGATCGCGTTCCGCCAGAACGCTGACGACGCCAAACTGCTGGCGCGCGAGCTGCCGGGCGTGACCGCCGAAGAATTGCAGGCGCTCGGGCGGTTCGAGATCGCAGCACGGATCGGCCTCGGCCCCGGTGATGTCAGCCCGCCAGTGACCGGCCGCACCCTGCCGCCAGCGGAGCCGATCAGCGACCCCGAGGAGGTGCGCCGGGAGTCGGCCGCGCGCTATGGCCGTCGTCCCGAGGAAGTCGACGCGCTGCTGCTGGAGCGCCACGGCTTGAGCGACCAGCCTGCGGCCGGCGTCGATGGTGATGAGACGCCGCTACGCCGCCGCCGGAGGCAGGCACCATGAGGTGCGGACTACTCCTCCAAAATGTGCCGCTCGCCCCGCCGCTCGCTCCGCCGGTCGCCCCGAGTCACGAGCGCCGTATGCCCTTGTGGCATCTGGCTTTTCGGCAAATAACGCCAGGGGCTCTTGCCCTTCCGCTGTGCGTGATGCTGTCCCGCAAGGGGGGCCGGTCGTGAGTCGCGTCAGCGTTCCCCGGCTAGTAGCCCTGGCCGATGGTCTGTCGCCCCGTGAGAGGCAGATCGTGGCGGCGGTCGCGCGGCTCACCTTGGTCAGTGGGCGGCAGCTCTTGAATCTGTTTTTTGATTCTTCTTCTGGTTCTTCTACCGATACCCGTCGTGCCCGCCGGGTGCTGGCGCGGCTGGTGGAGCAGCGGGCGCTCGACCGCTTGGAGCGCCGCCGTGGCGGAGCCGGTGGAGGTTCCTCCGCCTGGGTGTATGCGCTCGGCCCGGCAGGGGTGCGGATGGTGGCCTATTGGGCAGGTGAGGGTCTGCCGCGCTCGCGTGGCGCGCACGAGCCGGGCGCGGCGTGGACGGCGCACACGCTGGCCGTCAGCGAGTTGTATGTGCGGCTGCGCGAAGCGGAGCGCGCCGGGCGGCTGGAGCTGCTGGCCTTCGATGCGGAGCCGGACTGCTGGCGGCGGTACACCGGCCTGGGCGGCGCGGCCGGGGTGCTCAAGCCCGACGCCTACGTGCGGCTCGGCATCGGCGAGTACGAGGACTCCTTCCTGGTCGAGGTGGACATGGGCACCGAGCGGCGGGGTCAGCTGACCCGCCAGCACCACGCCTACAGCGAGTACTTCCGCGCCGGGGTGGAGCAGGCCAAAACCGGAGTCTTCCCCTCGGTGTTGTGGATCGTGCCCGACGCGCGGCGGGTGGCGCTGCTGGCCGACATCCAGCGGGGGCTGCCCGCGCAGGCGCGGCGACTGTTCACGGTGGCGACCAACGAACGGGTGCTCACGGTGCTCTGCGGACTGGCGACGGACACCACTGCGGGAGGTGCAGCGTGAGCGGCGGCGCGGCCGGGCGGCCGGTGATGTATGGCGACCCGGCGCGCTGGCTGCTACTGCACGCCGATTGCCTGCCGCTGCTGCCCGACCTGCCCGCGAACTCGGTCGACGCAGTTGTCACCGACCCGCCGTATGGGATCGGCTTCGGTGGGGAGGCATGGGACGGCGGCAAGCTGACCGACCCGGTGGCCTTTCAGCGGTGGACGAGCGCGTGGGCGGCGGAGGCGCTGCGGGTGCTCAAGCCGGGCGGGTGGCTGGCGGCGTTCGGTGCGCCGCGCACCGTTCACCGACTGGTAGCCGGTTGCGAGGACGCCGGGTTCGAGGTACGCGATCAACTGCTCTGGCTCTACGCGCAGGGTGTCCCGAAGTCCCATCATCGTCCCGGCGGCCTGGGGGTCTGCTTGAAACCGGCCTATGAGCCGGTGCTGCTGGCTCGCAAACCGATGGCGGGAGCAACGCTCGACGCGAACCTGGCGGCCTACGGCACGGGGGCGCTCCAGATCGATGCGGCGCGCGTCCCGCGCCGTGAGGGTGGCCGGGGGTTCTGGCCTGCGAACGTCACGCTCACCCACGACGCGCGCTGCCGGAGCGGGCGCTGCCAGCCGGATTGTCCGGTGCCGCTGATCGATACCGAGCCGCGCCCCGGCCGGGAGGTCAGTCGCCTGTTCTTCGCCAGCAAGGCCAACCGGCGGGAGCGCGAGGCGGGCTGCGAGGCGCTGGCACTGCGCGAGGTGCCGATCCACCTGCGCGCGGGCGGCACGATGCGGCTGGTGCGCAACATCCACCCGACGGTCAAACCGCTCAAGCTGATGCGCTGGCTGGTGCGGCTGGTCTGCCCGCCAGGCGGCACGGTGCTCGACCCGTTCACCGGCAGCGGCTCCACCGGCGCGGCCGGTGTGCTGGAGGCCAGGCGGTTCGTCGGCATCGAACGCGACAGCCGGTACGTGCCGATCGCCTGCGCCCGGATCACCCATTGGGCCACGGCAGCCGACCAGCAGGTGCCACCGTGACAACAACCGAGCTGGGTTCACACCCAAGCGGAAATGAAAAGAAAAAGAGAACGCAAATGTTAAGCGATCGAAATAAAAGGCAATTCGATTTGATTCGGGCAACGACGCGAGCTATCGTCGGTTTACACCGAAACCAAAAGTGGTGCAGCACGGCAAAGTGGTTTTCACTGCCAGCAGCACCCCGACTGGCGAATGGTGCGACGACGTGCATGAGGACCGAAACGTCTTTGTGCGCGTGCGTGAACCCATCCACTCCCACACAGGAGGTACTTGGCGATGACCAAGGCACAAGAGATACACGAGAAGATCGAGGCGATGGTGGCCTCGGGCGAGGTGAAAAAGGCTGATGCCTTCAAGACGCTCGCCGAGGAGTACGGCCAGCCGGTCGACAGCCTGCGCGGCGCCTACTACCAGCACAAGCGAGTGCTGGACAACGGCGGCACCCCGCCCGCCAGCAACGGCGGGGCTCGCCGCACCAGGCGACGGGAGACGACCAGCGAGACAGCGGTCGAGTCCGCGATTGCCACGCTGCGGCGGGCGATCGAGAGTATCGATGCCGAGATCGAGGTCGCCGAGGAACGGGCGAAGGAGGCTCAGGCCGAGTACGAGGCGATGCAGGCCAGCGCCGACGAGCGCAAGGCCAGCATCACCGAGAAGATCACACTGCTGGAGCAGCCCGCCTGAGCAGCAAGGTGACAACGTGGGTAAGGGTGGCCCGAATCCAATCGATTTGGGCCACCCGACACCTAGCACCACACCAGGGTCAGAATATATAATTACGGTAATGGTTAGTTGACGTCACACTCGTATTAAGATACACAGTTAACATTCGTCACATTATGTAATACAATGGAGGTAGTAAACAGGAATGAAACATGACAGGAGTACAGGCACGGGAACTCGGACGACTGTTCAAGCAGGCACGTCGCGCTCGGCAGTTGTCGCTGCGCGCCCTGGACGAGTTGACCGGCGTGTCCTACGGTTGGCTCAGCCGACTGGAACGCGGACAGATGATCGCGCCAGCACCGAGCAAGCTGACCAGGGTAGCCGAGACGCTGGACATCGCACCGGAGCGAATCGACCTGATCACCCGCGGACGGATATCACGCGACCTGCCGCCGATCCGCACCTACTTTCGCGCGAAGTACCAACTCAGCCCACAAGAGATCAGACAGATCGAGGAGCTATTCGACCAGATTCGCCGCAACCGCCGAGACGCCACAGAAGGAACCGCCAGCTAATGCACGTCGCGCGGGTGGGTTCGACCGGGCCACATACGACCCGGCTGGTGAAGCGCTTGCGCGCCCTGAGCCCGGCATGGTCGATATCCCGCAGAGAAGCACGCTGGATCGCTGAGCAGCAGGCAAAGCTCCTGCTCACCGAAGCAGGCATCACCGCCCCGCCAGTGCCCGAGGCAGTCGTGACCGAGCTTGCCGGTGTGAACGTCTACCCGCTACCGCAGATGCCCGTAAAGGGACTCTTGGGCGCCAGCAAACCAAACGGCCGAGGCGGCGACATCCTCATCGACAACACCCTGCCACTGGCCGAGCGGCGCGTGACGCTCATGCACGAACTGAAACACATCATCGACGGTGGCCACACCACCAAACTACGCCAACTCGGCAGCCAAACCAGCGGCGAGGCGCTCTGCACCGACTTCGCCCTGAGCGCACTGATCCCCGCGCCGTGGCTGCGCGCCGACTGGCAGGCAGGACACCGTAGCGTCGGCGCTCTGGCTGAGCGCTACCAAGTGCCCGCCGAGACGGTCGCACATCGACTCCATGATCTCGGGCTGCTCAAACGCAGACGGCGGCGACCACGCTCGTACTGCCAGTGGCAGCCGCACACCACTAACACCAAGGAAAGGAAACACAAGTGAAAACAGTAAACCAGACAAACGTTAGAAGCGACAGCCCGAAAGCTGTGACCTATCTGCGAGTCGAGTCCGGGGTCCGGGCCGACTCGCAACATGACCTCGCTATGCAGCGTGAGGCGTGCCGCCGCCACGCCGAGCGACTCGGTGTGGAGATTGCCGAGGAGTTCATCGACATCGGCGCGTCCGGTAACGACAAAGATCGTGACGGTCTGCGGCGTATGCTCGCATTGGTCACACCGATCGAGTACCTCATCGTGTGTGACTTCGCTTACCTGGCTCGCAACCCAACTGACGATGCGGCTACGCGACAGCACTTGGCGCGGGCCGGGGTAGTGACCGTGTTGGCTGACACAGTGAGGAGGCCGCGATGACTCTCACGCTTACCAAGATGGCTGACGCCCCGCCAGACGATGCCGTCAAACGAGCTGTGCTCTATCTGCGAGTCAGCTCACGCGACCAGCTAGAGACCGACTACGACGACGATGGCCTGTCGATCGCCGCGCAGCGAGAGCGCGCCGCGCAGAAGGCAGCCGAGTACGGCGCCGTCGTGGTCGATGAGTACATCGAGCGGGCCGAGTCGGCCAAGACCAATGATCGCCCGGCCCTCAACACCATGCTCAAACGCATTAAAGAGCAGCGCGACGTCGATTACGTGATCGTCTGGAAGGTCGATCGCTTCGCCCGCAACCGCCGCGACGACGCCAACATGCTGTTCGAGATCGAGCTTGCCGGCGCGCGGCTCATCAGTGCGACCGAGAACATCGACCAGACACCAGCCGGCCGGCTGATGCACGGCATGTTGGCCAGCTTCGCCGAGTACTACAGCCGCAACCTCGCCAACGAGGTACTCAAGGGTCTTACCGAGAAGGCCAAGCGCGGCGGCACACCGGGACGGGCGCCACTCGGCTACCTGAACACACGAGAGCAGTTGCCCCAAGGCGGCGAGGTCCGCACCGTCGTCATCGACCCCGAGCGCGCCCCGAGCATCACATGGGCGTTTGAGACCTACGCCACCGGCCTCTACAGCCTCAACGACATGGTGATGCTGCTTGAGGCCCGCGGCCTGCTCTCACGCGGGAATCGCAAACAAGGCCCGCAGCCGCTGGGCCTCTCCAGGGTTCACGAGCTGCTCTCATACCCCTACTACGCTGGCATCGTCAGCTACCGAGGCAAGCAGTACCCCGGCCGGCACGAGCCGCTCATCAGCCAAGAACTCTTCGACCAAGTCCAGGCCGTCCTCCAAGCACACGGTCTCGCCGGAGAGCGCGACCGCAAGCACCAGCACTACCTCAAGGGCACGATCCGCTGCGGCACCTGCGGCTACCGCCTGGTCTACTCCCGCCACAAAGGCAACGGCGGCACATACGAATACTTCGTCTGCCCACGCAGCCAGCGCGGCAAGTGCCCACAGAGCTACCAGCCCGTCGACCTCGTAGAAACAGCCATCGAAGACCACTACGCCACTGTCTCCCTCACCGACACCGAACGCGAGGAAATCCGCCAGGCGATCAGCGAGGACCTCGGCGAGCGGGTCGCCACCGCCAAGCAGGAGATCGACCGCTGCCGAGGCGTCCTGCGAGCAATCAAAGAGCAAGAACGAAAGCTCCTGAACATGCACTACGAAGACCGCATCACCGGCGAGCTCTTCGACGACGAGCAGACCCGCCTACGCCACCAACGCGAAGACGCCGAGGCGCTCATCACCCGCCTGAACCTCAGCTACCAGGACATCGCCGACACCCTCGACCTCGCCCTGGAGATCCTCGGCGAAGACCTCCACGACCTCTACCAACGAGCCGACGACACCGTCAGGCGCCTGCTCAACCAGGCCATCTTCAACGCCCTCTACGTCTGCGACGAAACGATCACCAAGGCCGAGCTGGCCGGCCCATTCGCCGAGCTACGCACCTTCCACAACGCCCTCCGAGGCATCATCAGCGCCACCCCGAACCCCACATCAGCCACCACCGTCGCCAGCACGCTCCCCCAAGACGCCAAGACCCCCGTGCCCTGGCGGGAACGGGGGTCTTTTGACGTTGGTTCGATTAGCGACGTTTTGGTGGCGAGACCCGGACTCGAACCGGGGACACCACGATTTTCAGTCGTGTGCTCTACCAACTGAGCTATCTCGCCGGGAAGGTTGATCCGAGAGCTTGATGCTAGCTGACGCCGAACTCCGCCACCAGCGCGGCGTACGTCCGGCGCAGGCCCTCGGCGATCGGGACCTCCGCGCGCCAGCCGAGCTCCCGCTCCGCGCGGGAGACGTCGAGGCGGCTGTGCTGCAGCTCGCCCGGGCGCAGATCCGCGAGCTCGGGCTCCAGGGTGCTGCCGGCCGCCGCGCAAAGCCCCTTCCAGACGGTCATAACGTCGGTCTCCACTCCGGTGGCGACGTTGAATGTGCCGCGCCGGCCGGAGGCGGCGAGCAGCGCGCGCACGACGTCCTCGACATACACGTAGTCCCGGGTGGGCGCGCCTTGGCCGTACAGGGTGGGCACCTGGCCGACGTGTAGGCGGTGGCTGAAGATCGCCACCACACCGGCCTCACCGTGGGGGGACTGCCGGGGGCCGTAGACGTTGCCGAGGCGACACACCGCGTGGGGCACGCCCGACGAAAGCGACCACGTGTTGACGTACGCCTCCGCCGCCCACTTCGAGGCCCCGTAGGGGGAGAGCGGGGCGGGGATGCGATCCTCGGGGGTGGGCATCGGCGCCTCGTCGCCGTACAACGCTCCGCCGGTGGAGGTGAACACAACCGGCACCCCCAGACGCCCGGCGACGTCGACCACGTTTAGCGTGCCCTTTACGTTGACCTCGCAGTCGCGGCCGGGGTCGGCGACGGAAGCGACCACAGAGGCCTGTGCAGCGAGGTGGAAGATCGCGCGCGGGGCCTCCTGCTCGACGGTGGCGTGCAGCGCCGCGCGGTCGGTGATGTCGAGCGTGTGCAGCTGCGCTCCCTGCGCCACGTTCTGCGCGCTCCCCGAGGAGAGGTCGTCGACCACGCCCACCTGATAGCCGTCGGCCAGTAGGGCGTCCACGAGGTGGGAGCCGATGAAGCCGGCCCCGCCGGTGACGAGCGCACGATTGGACATGCGCGGAAACTTATCTGGCCGGGGCAGGCTCTTGCGGCGAGCCCGCCCGCTCCAGCAGCCGCTCGACGCCTTCGATCGCCTCGTCGATCCGCTCGAGCGCCCGCGGCTCCTCGTGGCGGCCCAGGATGTAGCGGCGCAGCGTCGCCAGCACCCGGCGCCCGATCACGATCGCCGCGCGCTCGCGCTCGGCGTCGATCTCCCCCTGCTCTCTGAGCTTCGCCATGCGGCGCAACGCCGGCAGGATCACCTCCTCCGGCAGCGCGGTGGCCGCCACGCCGTCCTCGATCGCCTGGGCGATTGCCCCCTCGGCGGTCTCCGCGTCCCCGCGCTCCAGCGCGGCGAGGTAGGTCTCCAGCACGACCTCCAACAGCGCCTGCGGGTCGGAGGGCAGCTTCTCGCGCGCGTCGGGCCCGGAGCTCGAAAGGACCTCCAGGAAGGTGTCGAGCAGCACAGGGTCGAAGTGGCGCCCGCGCTGCTCGCGCATCAGCTCGACCGCCTGCTCGAGCGTGTAGGCCGAGCGGTACACGCGGTCGGAGGTAAGCGCGTCGAACACATCCGCGACTGCCACGATCCGCCCCTCGATCGGGATCGCCTCGCCGGCGAGGCCGCGCGGGTAGCCGCTGCCGTCCCACTTCTCGTGGTGGCTGAGCGCGATCGTCGCCGCCATGTCGAGGATCGAGGAGGAGGAGCCGCGCAGCAACCGGTGGCCCTCCTCGGCGTGGGTCTCCACGATCGCGCGCTCCTCGGCGGTGAGCGGGCCGGGCTTCAGCAGGATCGCGTCGGGGATCGCAACCTTGCCGACGTCGTGCAGCGGGGCGGCGTAGCCGAGACGCTCGCAGAGCTCACCGTCGAACCCGGCCTGCTCGGCGAGCAGCGTCGAGAAGCGCCCAATCCGCTCGATGTGCGCGCCGGTGTCCTCGTCGCGGAACTCGACCGCCATCGACAGGCGCCGCACGGTCTCCGACTGCGCGATCTCGAGCTCGTTGAGCGCCCTGTGCAGCTCGCCCGAGCGATCGTCGATCTCCCGTTTCAGCGCGGCGCGGCCGCTCGCCCCGGCGCGCCAGCCGAGCAGCCCGGCGCTGGCGAGCGCCACGGCGAGATAGACGGCCGTGAGCGCCGCTTCATCGGCGAGGATCGCTCCAAGGGAAGCCAGCAGCAGCAGCGCCGCTGGCGGCGCCCACAGCAGCAGCGCGCGGAGGCGGGCACGGGTCGAATCTTCGGCAGCCGGTCGCTTCCCCACGCGTCCGAGGTTACTCCACGACGCGGGCGTTCCCATAGGTTTTGGCTCTCGTCCGCCTAGATCGACATGCGGCGCGCATTCTGAAGGGCGGCGGGAGAAAGACGGACAACTTTTCGACGCATCTGTGGGCGATGCGAGCGGCAGGCGACCGGGACCACAGCGCAAGTTCTCGATCGCGGCGCGCGGACGCCTCACCGATATCGGGCCGCTCGGCTAGAGTGGCGGCCGTGCGTCGCCGGCTCTCCTCCGTGACAGCTCTGCCGCTCGTGCTGGCTTTGGCAGCGCTCGCGGGCTGCGGTGGCTCCTCCTCGGGCAACGGCGTGGCCTCGAAATCGCCGACCGAGATCATCGCGGCGGCAAAGACGGCGGCGGACGGCGCGAGCGCGGTGCACGTGTCGGGCTCGACTGTGAGCGGCGGCACGCCCATCACGCTCGACCTCAGCCTCGTGGCGGGCAAGGGCGGCAGGGGTCGGGTCGCGGAGAATGGGCTGAGCTTCGAACTGATCCAGCTCGAAGGGACGCTCTACATCAAAGGCAGCCCAGCCTTCTACAAGCACTTCGCGGGTGCGGCGGCCGCTCGGCTGCTGCAGGGGAAATGGCTGAAGGCGCCGGCTACTAGCACGAGCTTCGCGGGACTCTCCTCGCTGGTCGAACTGCACAAGCTACTTGACGTCGCGCTGGCGAGCGACAAAGCGTTGGTGTCGACCGGCACCCGCACCGTGAAAGGACAGGCGGTGGTGGGGGTAAAGGACACAGCCCAGGGCGAAACCATCTACGTCGCCACGACCGGCAAGCCCTACCCGGTGGCAGCCACCAAGAGCGGCACGGGCGGGGGCACGATCGCCTTCGCCGAATGGGACAAGCCGGTCACGTTGACCGCCCCAGCGAACGCGGTGGACATCGAACAGCTACAGCACGGCGGCTGAACCCAGCTACTACAAACGCGCAATCGCCACGCGCTTACGAACCCGACTACTACAACGCTACCGCGACGTACTTGGTCTCCAAGTACTCGTCGATCCCCTCGAAGCCGCCCTCGCGGCCAAAACCCGACTGCTTGACGCCGCCGAAGGGGGCGGCGGGGTTGGAGACGATGCCCTGGTTGAGGCCCACCATGCCGGTTTCCAGGCGCTCGGCGACGCGCAGCGCACGCGAAATGTCACGGGTGTAGAGGTAGGCGACGAGGCCGTAGGGGGTGCGGTTGGCGGCGCCCACCGCCTGATCCTCGGTGGCGAACGTGGCGACCGGGGCAACCGGGCCAAAGATCTCCTCGGCGAGCACGCGTGCATCGGGGGGCACTCCCGCCAGCACGGTGGGGGCATAGAAGTAGCCGGGGCCGTCGAGGGTGTGCCCACCAGTGAGCACGAGGGCGCCGCGCTCGGCGGCGTCGCCGACCAGTTCGGCGACGATCGCGCGCTGGCGGTCGTCGATCAGCGGGCCGACGTCGGTGTCGGGCTCGGTGCCGCGCCCCACACGCAGCGCCCCCATTCGCTCGGCGAGTCGCCGGGAGAACTCCTCGGCGATCGACTCGTGCACGTGGAAGCGGTTGGCGGCGGTGCAGGCCTCCCCGACGTTGCGCATCTTCGCGGTGAGCGCGCCTTCGACGGCGGCGTCGAGGTCGGCGTCCTCGAAGACCAGGAAGGGGGCGTTGCCGCCGAGCTCCATCGAGACGCGCAGGATCTGCTCGGCGGACTGCTCGATCAGCGTGCGCCCCACCTCGGTGGAGCCGGTGAACGAGAGCTTGCGGGTGCGCGGGTCGCGCAGCAGCGGCTCGATCACAGCGCCGGAGCGGTGGGCGGTGAGCGTGTTGAGGACGCCCGCGGGCAACCCCGCTTCCTCCAGAATCCGCGTCAAAGCGAGCATCGAGAGCGGGGTCTGCTGAGCGGGCTTGACGACGATCGTGCAGCCTGCGGCGATCGCGGGGGCGAGCTTGCGCGCACCCATCGCCATCGGGAAGTTCCAGGGCGTGACGAACACGCAGGGGCCGACCGGCTGGCGCATCGTGAGGATCCGCCCCGAGCCGGTGGTGTTGACCATGTAGCGACCGTGGATGCGGACGGCCTCCTCGGAGAACCAGCGCAGGAAGTCGGCGGCGTAGGCGATCTCCGCGCGCGATTCGCCCAGCGCCTTGCCCATCTCCAGCGTCATCAGCAGCGCGAGCTCATCGGCGCGTGCGGTGAGCGCCTCGTAGGCCCGGCGCAGGATCTCACCCCGCTCTCGCGGCGCCCAAGCGGCCCACTCGGCCTGATGCGCGGCGGCGGCGGCGAGCGCGTCGAGCGCGTCGGCGGGCTGCGCGGCGGCGACCTCTACCAGAGTCTCCCCAGTGGAGGGATCCTCGACGGGCAGCACCCCTGCGCCGCTGGCGGGCCGCCAGTGCCCATCGATGTAGAGCTCGGTGGGAACCCCCTCTAGCACGGCTCGCTCGTCGTTGTGGTCGGTCATCGCTGTTCGTGCGCCGCTCATGGTCGAAGTGGTTGCGGTCGATTCAGGGTACATGCGATCCCTCGTGGCGACGCTGCTCGCCATCGCCCTCCTCGGCGTCTCAACGGCAGAGGCGTCTCCGACGCTCGTGATCAAGGGATCGGGCTACGGCCATGGGGTGGGGATGAGCCAGGAGGGGGCGCTGGGGTATGCGGAGCATGGCTACACCTACCAGGCGATCCTCGCCCACTACTACACCGGCACCGCGCTGGGCCGCGTCTCCCCGCAGACGAAGGTGACGGTGATGATCGGCGGGAAGGTGCACACGATCCCGCTGGAAACCTACGTACGCGGCGTCGTCGGGGCCGAGATGTCAGCGAGCTGGCCGCTGGCGGCGCTGGAGGCGCAGGCCGTGGCAAGTCGCACGTATGCGCTGACCGACCACGCGGGGGGATCGAGCTTCGATGTGTACGCCGACACGCGCTCGCAGGTGTACCTCGGCGCGAAGGCACACACCGCCCAGACGAACGCGGCGGTGGCAGCCACCGCGGGGCAGGTGGTGACGTATGCCGGGCAACCCGCGATCACGTACTTCTTCGCCAGCTCGGGAGGGATGACCGAGAGCGTCCAGAACGCCTTCCCGGGCGCCGCCCCGGAGCCGTGGCTGCGCGGCGTGCCGGACCCCTACGATCAGGGCCCGGAGCACAGCTGGACCGAGAGCATGAGCTTTGCCACCGCGGCGGCACGCCTGCGCGGCCTGGTGAAGGGCGCATTCCGCGGCATCGAGGTGTTACGCCGCGGATACTCGCCCCGGGTCATCTCGGCATACGTGCTGGGCTCAGCCGGCCACACACAGGTGAGCGGCCCCGAACTAGAGGAACGCCTCGGGTTGTACGACAGCTGGGCGTACTTCAGCGTGCGCAACGCCGCCGGCACGGTGACCGAGCCCGACCTCAGCCACTACACCACGCCCGCGGGCGTGGCCCCGGAAGCCACCAACCCACCCGGGAGTACCCCACCGGCCGAACCAACTTCGCCAGGCGGCAGCTCCCCGATCGGGACCTCGCCGCCAACCGAGCCGGCGGGCCCCGAAGGCGGCACGACCGCGGGCAGCGCCCCGAGCGCGGGCGAAGGTGGCGGTACGACACCGCCGTAGGCCGGCACCTCAACATAGGCTCTACCGAATGAGCTCCCCACTGCTTATCGCCGACGTTCCGTGGCTGCTGTACCGCGCGTTCTTCTCTTTGCCGAAATCGATCGTGGACGTCGAAGGGCAGCCGGTGAATGCGCTGCTGGGAACCGTGAACGCGCTGCTGTCCGCGATCGAAGCGCGGCCGCCACGGGCGGTCGTGGCGTGCTTGGGCGCAGAGCAGGCGAACTATCGTGTGGAGCTGTATCCCCCCTACCATGCCCACCGCGATCCGATGCCGCCGGAGCTCGCGCGGCAATGGGAACGCGCCCCGGATCTGCTGGCGAGCTTCGGCTGGACAGTGAGCGACAGCGATGACCTGGAGGCGGACGACGTGATGTTCTCGTTCGCGCAAACCGAGACCGCCGCGGGAGGGCGGGCGCTGCTGCTCACCGGCGACCGCGATCTCTTCCAGGCGGTGGGGGAGCAAGCGGCGGTGCTCGAGCTGAAGAAAGGGGCGCCTCCGGTTGAGGTCGGACCCAAAGAGGTGCGTGAGCGCTATGGCGTGAATCCCATGCAGGTTGCCGATTTCATCGCGCTCCGCGGCGATCCCTCGGACGGGCTGCCGGGCGCCCCTGGCATCGGCGCGAAGACCGCGGCGGAGCTGTTGAACCAGCATCCCTCGCTCGAGGCCCTGCTCGCCGCGGCCCAGAACCCCCACCTCGCGCTGCGCCCGCCCAAGGCCGCGACGCTGCTCCACCACGCCGAGCTGCTGCTGAGCTTCAAGCGGATCGCCACGCTGGTGGCGATCGACGTCCAGCGCCCCGCGGACGGACCCACCGATTTCATGGCCGGAGCGACGATGGCGAGCAAGCTCGGGATGAACCGCCTCGCCGAGCGATTGGCCGACCTGGCTGACGCGTGAAGCGGGGACGTTCGACCGCTGCGCGAGTGGTTAGGGCGTGAACTTGACCGTGATCACGTCCCCATCCCGCATCGCGTAATCGCGGCCCTCCAGGCGCAACGTGCCCCGTTCGCGCGCGGCGGCGTAGCCGCCGGCGTCGAGCAGCTCCCGGCAGCCGATCACTTCGGCGCGCACGAAGCCACGCTGGATGTCGGAGTGGATCCCACCGGCGGCGTGCCAGGCGGTGAGACCCTCACGCAGATGCCAGGACTGGGCGGGCTTGGCCTCACCGGCGGTGAAGAAGGCAATCAGGCGAAGCAGCTCGAAAGCCCCTCGCACCACCCGCTGCAGGCCAGACTCGCTGACGCCGAGCTCTTCCCTCATCGCCGCTGCGTCCTCGTCGTCGAGCTCGGCGAGCTCGGACTCGATCCGCGCGGAGACCGCGACGGCGACCGCACCCTGGGCGACGGCGTGGGCGGCGATCTCGGCTGGAACCTCCTCAGAGCCCTCGTCGACGTTGGCGAGGAACAGCACGGGCTTGGCGGTGAGCGAGCCGAGGTCGCGCGCGGCGTTCGGCGCCTCCTCGGGCAGCGGCACGGTACGCACGGGGCGCCCTGCCTGCAGCGCTGCGATTGCTTCACCCAGCCACGTCTCCTCGGCGGCCGCGGCACGATCTCCGCCGCGGGCGTTTTTGGCGACCCGCTCCACGCGCCGCTCGGCCTGCTCGAGGTCGGCGAGCGCGAGCTCGGCCTCGATCGTCTCGATATCCCGCAGTGGGTTGACATCACCCTCGGGGTGCACGACGCCGTCGTCGCGGTGGGCGCGCACGACGTGCACGATCGCGTCGGTCTCGCGGATGTTGGCGAGGAAGCGGTTGCCGAGGCCCTCGCCCTGATGGGCGCCGGCGACGAGCCCAGCGATGTCGTGGAAGTCGACCGTGTCGTAGACGACCTCCGAAGCCCCCACGAGGGCGGCAACTTCATCGAGGCGACGATCGACGACCGGCACGACGGCGACGTTGGGCTCGATCGTGGTGAAGGGGTAGTTGGCGGCCTCCACCCCGGCTTTGGTAAGCGCGTTGAAGAGCGAGGACTTGCCCGCGTTGGGCATCCCGACGATGCCGATGCGGGTGCTCATCGAAGCACAGCGGCCGTGGAAGTGCCCAACAGGACGCCGCCGAGGATGTCGGAGGGGTAGTGAACTCCCAGATACAGACGCGATGCCGCAAGTAGAGCCGCCAGCGCATAGAGCGGCGGAGCGGGCAGCCCGAGTCGCGCATACACCCGCGCGCCGGCGAACGCGGTGGAGGAGTGGGCGCTGGGGAAGCTGAGCTGTGTGGGGGTGCTGGTCAGTGCCGGAAGCCCGGGCAGTTCCGGGCGGGGCCGACGGACGATCAGCTTGATGGTCGTGTTCAGTGCAAAGGTCCCCGCCACGACGCCGGTGGCGCGCGCCCAGCGCGCGCGTCGCGGGGGGTCGAGCGCCCAGCCGGCGGCACCGATCGCCAGCCACACCGCCCCGCGCTCGCCGGTCCGCGAGAATCGCGCCACCGCGCGCTCCGCGCGAGGGGTGTGCCCACGGGTGCGCGCCCACCGCAGGAGCCTCTCATCGAAGGGAATCATCGTAGCGGCCGCCTAGGCAGTCGAGGGGCAAGCGAGACAAGGACGCACCGACCGAAATGTGCTTTGCACATGAGGGAGGGAGGACGCCGTATCGCGCCGCCCATCGGCTGCCTAGGCGCCGAAGCCCACGCGCGAGTCGTCTCCCTCGACCCGCACGTAAACCACCTGCGCAAGGTCGAGGTGCACGGGCCCGTCCTCGGTCTCGAGCTCGTGCCAGCCGCTCGAGCCGAGCGCCTTGTGCAGCGCCTTCAGCTGCTCGTCGCTCACGCGCAGCGCGAGCACCTGGCCGCCCTGGAAGCCGACGCTGACGCGGCGGGGGGAGGCGGCCATCAGTGCGCCACCTCCTCGGCGGTGGAGTCGACCGCGTGCGCTGCGCCGTGGACCGGCTCGACGATCTCGACCAGCACCCGCCCGGTGCACTTGGGCTCCAGGAAGGCGACGCGCGCGCCGCCGATCCCCACGCGGGGAGTCTTGTCGATCAGGCCGAGGCCCGCGCCGGCCAGCTCCCGCAGCGCGGTGTCGATGTCGGAGACCTGATAGGCGACGTGGTGCAGGCCGGGACCGCGCTTGGTGAGGAACTTGCCGACGGGGGTGTCGGGACCGAGCGGAGCGAGCAGCTCGACGTGGTTCTCGCCGAGGTCGAGTAGCACCGCCTCGACGCCCTGCTCCTCCACGACTTCGCGGTGGGAGACCTCCAGCTGAAAGCCACCGCCCCACAGCTCCAGCGCGGGCTCCAGCTCGGCAACGGCGATCCCGATGTGGTCGATGCGGTCAAGCACTTCGGGGAGTTTACCTGGGCCGCTCCAACGCGGTGGCGGCGACCACCCGCAGCCCGACGCCGGGGGCGCGCTCCAGACGGGGGGTGCCAGCCATGATGCGATCGATCGCCTCGCGGTCGAGCACCTCGTGTTCGAGGAGCTCGCGCGCGAGCTCCTCGAGCTGGCGGCGGTGGCCGAGGATCATCGCCAGCGCAGCGCGCCGGCCCTCCTCGATCAGATCCTGGCGCTCCTCGTCGCGGATCCGCAGCGTGGTCTCGGAGAGGCGCACGTCGCCTTCGGGGGAGCGCCCGACAGCGGCGTTGCCCATCGCGAAGTCGTGCACCATCGAATGGGCGATGTCGGCGACGCGCTTGAGGTCGTCGGAGGCGCCGGTGGTGACCTGGCCAAAGACGATCTGCTCGGCGACGCGACCACCGAGCAGCACGGTCACGTAGTCGAGCAGCTCCTCGCGGGTCTTCAGGTAACGGTCCTCGGCGGGCAGGTTGAGCGTGTAGCCGAGCGCGCGCCCGCGCGGGATGATCGAGATGCGGTGCACACGGTCCACCGAGGGCAGCAGCTCGCCGCACAGCGCGTGGCCGGCCTCGTGATAGGCGACCACCCGCTTCTCGTGTGCGTTGAGCACGCGATGGGACTGCACGCCGGCGATCACCCGCTCGAGCGCGCCGTCGAAGTCGGCGTCGGTGAGGCCCTTAGCGCCGCGGCGCGCGGCGAAGATCGCGGCCTCGTTGCAGATGTTCGCCAGATCGGCGCCCGTGAGGCCGCTGGTCTGCTGGGCGACCATCGGGAGGTCCACGTCGTGCAGCGGCTTGTTACGCGTGTGCACGGCAAGGATCCCTTCGCGGCCCTTGACGTCGGGGGGCGCGACGAACACCTGGCGGTCGAAGCGCCCGGGGCGCAGCAGCGCGGGGTCGAGCTTCTCGAGCAGGTTGGACGCGGCGATCACTACCAGGCGACCGCTGGTGGCGAAGCCGTCCATCTCAACCAGCAGCTGGTTGAGCGTCTGATCCTTCTCGCCGGAGATGTCCATGCCGCGCCGCCCGCCGACGGCGTCGAGCTCGTCGATGAAGATGATCGCGGGCTCGTGCTTGCGCGCGATCGCGAACAGCCGTCGGATGCGCGCCGCGCCAAGACCGGCGAACATCTCCACGAAGGCGGCGGCCGACTGCGCGAAGAATTGCGCACCGGACTCGTGCGCGACGGCCTTGGCGAGCAGCGTCTTGCCGGTGCCGGGGGGGCCGTGCAACAGGATCCCCTTGGGAACGGAGGCGCCCAGCTTGTGGAACTGCTCGGGGTCGCGCAGGAACTCGACGATCTCCTGCAGCTCGGCCTTGGCCTCGGTGACGCCGGCGATGTCATCCCAGCCCACCGACTGGTCGGAGGAGGGCTTGATCTGCTGCGGCTTGACGCGCGGCATCACCTTCAGCATCCGCCACATCATGTAAATGAGGGCGGTGAAGAACAAGATCATCACGACCGGCGACCACTGGTAGGCCCATTCCTGGATGTCGTTCACGATCGAGGTGTGCGACGCCGACGCGGCGACCGGGAGGATCGCCACGGGGGTGAGGACGGTGTGCGCCGCCACCGTCGCGGCCGTCACGTGGCGTAGTTCGGCTACCGAGCTGGCCACCGCCTGCCACGCCGTAGCCAGTGCCGCATTCACTTCCGTACCCATGTCGCTCCCGTCACCATCCTTGGCTTGGCTGCTTGCATTATGCCTAAAGCGATCACCACTCAGCGAGGAGCGCAAGCAAAGGCTCCCCACGGCGATCCGCCGGTCAGCTCAACGATCCGCCGGTCAGCTCAAGACAGAACGCGCGAGGTCGGCGAAGAATTCCGCGGCGAATGCGACGTCGCGCACATCGATGCGCTCGTCGGCGGCGTGCATCAGCGGCATCGCCTCCAGCAGCGACTGGTGGCGCTGGGGGAAGAAGCCGTACGCCACACACTCCGGGAAGGCGGTGCGGAAGTGGCGGGAGTCGGTGAAGCCGGGGAGGATCGTCGGCACGACCTCGGCCCCGGGGTCGTGCTCGAAGACCCAGCGGCGGATCTCCTCCATCAGCGGAGAGTCCATCGGGGAGCGGTTGCCGACGACTCGCTCGGTGAACTCGATCCTGAAGTCGCCGGGGCGGGCGGGACCGAGCACTTCCTCGATCCCGCGCAGCACCTCAGCTTCGCCGAGGCCGGGGGGCACGCGGCAGTCCACTTTCACCTCGGCGCGGGAGGGGATCACGTTGATCTTCTCCGAGGCGCGGATGCGCGTGGGGGCGAAGGTGACGCCAAGCATCGGCTCGAACATGCTTGCCAAGCGGGGGTCGGCGGCGAGCAGGTTGGCGACCGCCCCCGCGGGATCCTCGGGATCCTCGCCGATCCCCCGCAGGAACGCAGCCGGCTCGGCGGTGAGCGTGTAGGCGGGCTGGCGCGCGGCGAGGCGCTGCAACACCGGGCCCATCTTCAGCAGGGCGTTGTCGGCGATCTTCGGCATCGACGCGTGGCCCGCGACCCCGTCGGTGGTGACGGTGAAGCGGAAGATGCCCTTCTCAGCGCAGCACACGCCGTACCGGCGGCGGGCGGGTGGGCCTCCATACCCGCGGCGGGCGGGCGGGCCTCCATACTCGAACACGGCGCCGCCGCCCTCGTTGACGAGCATCTCGCAGCGCACCTTCTCGGGGTGGGTGTTGGTCAGCCATTCGGCCCCCTGCGCCCCACCGGTCTCCTCGTCGACGACCGCGACGATCAGCAGGTCACCGCGTGCCGGCCGCCAGCCCGAGCGCGCCAGCGCGACCGCGGCGGCAACCTCGGCGGCGACCTGCGACTTCATGTCGAGCGCCCCCCTGCCCCACACGCAGCCATCCGCGAGTGTCCCCGACCAGGGGTCGTGCCGCCACTCGGCGGCGTCAGCGAGCACCGTGTCGACGTGGCCGAGGTAGCAGAGCGTGGGGCCTTCGGCAGCGCCGCGCAGGCGCGCCACGAGGTTGGGACGCTCCGGGACGGCGCCCAGCAGCTCACACTCGAAGCCGGCGTCGGCGAGCAGCGCATGCAGGTGCTGCTGTGCCGGCAGCTCATTGCCGGGCGGGTTGACGGTGTTGAATGCGATCAGCCGTTGGAGCAACTCGACGGCCTCGGAGCCGAGCGCGGACAGTGCAGTCGCATCGGTCGCGGCAGCCCCGGGCGAGGGTGACTCGGCGGCCTCGGGTGTATCTGGCTCCGCGCTCACCCCCGGATCGTACGCTCCCGCGGCGCGAACCTCACCTCGATAGCCGATCCCCCTCCCGGTGCGCCCCGGGCACGGAGGCGAGCAGCTCGCGCGTGTAGGGGTGCGTGGGCGAGCTGTAGAGCGTCTCGTTGGGGGCCAGCTCGACGATTTTGCCGGCGCGCATCACCGCCACGCGATCGGCCATTTGGCGCACGACCGCGAGGTCGTGGGAGATCAGCAGCAACGTCAGGCCGAGCTCGCGCCGCAGCTCGCGCAGCAACTCGAGGATCTGAGCCTGGATCGTGACGTCAAGCGCCGACACCGGCTCGTCGGCGATCAGCAGCTTCGGTCCCAGCGCCAGCGCCCGCGCGATACCGATCCGCTGGCGTTGGCCGCCGGAGAATTCGTGGGGGTAGCGGTTGTGGTGCTGGGGTTGCAGGCCCACCTTGTCGAGCAACTCGCCCACGACACGCCTGCGCTCCGCCCTGTCGGGGTGCAACCCGTGGATCGCGAATGGCTCGCCGACGATCGAGCCCGCGGTCTTGCGGGGATTCAGCGAGGAGTAGGGGTCCTGGAAGACGATCTGCATCTCGCGGCGTGCGGCCTTCAGCGCGGCGCCCCTCAGGTGGGCGATGTCGTGGCCTTCGAAACGGATCTCCCCGCCGGTGGGCTCGAGCAGGCGCATGATCAGGCGCGCGGTGGCGCTCTTGCCACAGCCAGTCTCCCCCACCAGCCCGAGCGCCTCGCCGCGTCGCAACTCGAAGCTGATCCCGGCGACTGCCTCGACGGTGTCCACCTGGCGCTGGAACACAACCCCGCGCGTGATCGAGAAGTGCTTGACCAGGTCGCACACTTGCAGCAGCGGCGGGACTGCCGCCACTGCACCCTCTTCCTCCTCCTCCCCTTGGTCCGCGCCTTCCGTTCGCCCGCGCTCGTCGTGGTTGTCATGGCGCTGGCTGTGATCGTTGCGCTCCAGCGTCGGGGACGACCGCAGCAGCCCCTGTGTGTAGGGGTGCGCAGGAGCCGTCAGCACCTGCTCGGCCGTACCGCGCTCGACGATCAGCCCGGCCTGCATCACCGCGATCTCGTCAGCCATCTCTGCCACCATCCCGAGGTCGTGAGTGACCAGCACGAGCGCCATCCCGAGCTCCTCGCGCAGGCGCCGCAGCAGCGCGAGGATCTGCGCCTGCACGGTCACATCGAGCGCGGTGGTGGGCTCGTCGGCGATCAGCAGCTTCGGCTCGTTGGCGAGCGCCATCGCGATCATCACGCGCTGGCGCATCCCCCCGGAGAGCTCGTGCGGGTAGGCATCCACGCGTCGCGACGGCTCGGGGATCCCCACCAGCTCCAGCAGTGCGATCGCCTGCTCTCGCGCGGCGCGGCGCGAGACCTCACGGTGAGCACGGATCCCCTCCACGATCTGCGCCCCCACGCGGTACAGCGGGTGCAGTGAGGAGAGCGGGTCCTGGAAGATCATCGCCAGCTCGTTGCCGCGCAGCCCGCGCATGCCCCGCTCCGGCAGCGTCAGCAGATCGACGCCCTCAAACAGGATCCGCCCGGAGATGCGCGCGCCCTGGGCGCGTGTCAGGCCCATTGTGCTGAGCGCGCACACGCTCTTGCCCGAACCCGACTCGCCCACGATCCCGAGCGTGCGGCCCTGCTTGAGCGCGAAGGAGACGCCGTTCACGGCGTGCACCACCCCGCCTTCGGTGGGGAACTCCACGCGCAGATCCTCCACGCGCAGCAGTGGCTCCCCACCTGCGTTCATGAAGAGAACCCGCCTTCCGGCGAGTGGCTCGTCGTTTCTGGCAAGGACGCAGGGAGCGAAGTGTGCTCTGCACACGAGCGACTGAGGACGCCGCCAGAAGCGACGAGACGCCGCCGGATCATTTGAAGCGGACCCGCGGGTCGAGATACGCGTAGGAGATGTCCACGAAGATGTTGGCCACGACGATGAACAGCGCCGCCAGCAGCACCGTGCCCTGGATGATCGGGAAGTCGGCGTGCGTGAGCGCGTCGTAATTGAGCCGCCCGACACCCGGGATGTCGAACACGACTTCGATCAGCAGCGCGCCGCCGAGCAGCGCACCGAGGTCGAGGCCGAGCACGGTGACGATCGGGGTGATCGCGGCACGCACGCCGTGGCGCAGGATCACGCGGCGCTCGGAGAGGCCCTTGGCACGCGCGGTGCGGATGTAATCCTGGTCGAGCACCTCCAACAGGTTGGCGCGCAACAGGCGCGCATACACCGCGGCGAAGGTGGCGGCGAGCACCAGCCACGGGAGGATCAGCGAGGTGAACCATTTCCCCGGGTCGCTGCCGAGGCCGACGTAGCTGCCCGCGCCGGGGAACACCTTGAGCTTGCCGATGTCGGAGGCAAACAGGAACAGCGCAATCAGCCCCAGCCAGTATTCCGGCGCGGAGACGAACAGGAGCGCGGTGCCCATCGCGGCGCGGTCGACCCAGGTGCGGCGGCGCACCGCCGAGACGATCCCCACCGCCAGGCCGCTGGTCAGCCAGATCACGACCGCGCCGGCGGCGAGCGAGATCGTGGCGGGCAACCGTTCGGCGATCAGGCTCCTCACCGAGGCGCTGCTGTAGTAGCTGTAGCCGAGGTTGAAGTGCAGCACCACCCCCTTCATGTAGTCGTAGAACTGGTTGGTGAGCGGCCGGTCCAACCCGAGGTCGTGGGTGATCTCGGCGATCACCTTCGGATCGGGTGAGCGCCCGGCGCGCAGCTGCGCCGGGTTGGCGGTGGGAAACAGGTAGAAGAACAGGAACGTCAGCGCCGCCACGATGAACAGCAGCGCGACGCCCCACAGCACTCGGCGGATGATGTAGCCGGTCAACTCACTTCAGCGAAGTGAAGTCGTAGTCCCACGCCCCCGTGTCCCACAGCTGGTTGACACCGGCGACGTTCTTGCCCTCGATCTGCGCCTGGATCGAGTAGATCTCCGGCGCGGCGACGGCCTGGTGCACCAGCATTTCGTCGATCTTCGCCCATGCATCAGCGCGTGCCGGTTCGCCGACCACCAGCGTCGCCTTTTCCATCGCGGCGTTGATCTGCGGGTCGTTGACCTGGCTCCAGTTGGCGTTGCCGCTGGGCGAGATGGCGGGCCCGTAGAACGGCACATACAGCACCGTCTGCGGATCGGCGAAGTCGCGCACCCAGCCGCCGTTGGGGCAGACGTCGATCTGCTGCGCCGGGACGGTGCAGTACTTGGAGTACATCGCCGACTGATCGACCAGCGTGAGGTGGGTTTTGAAGCCGAGGTTCTGCAGCGCCTGGTTGGTGACCTGCGCCATCGCTTCTTGCGGTTCGCCGGTGGAGCCGACCACCTGCAGCGTCTTGACGCCGGTGTAACTGCCGCTGGGATAGCCGGCGAGCTTCATGTACTTGGCGGCGACCGCCATGTCGCCTTCGGGGTGTTCGTTGTAGTCGACCTTCGGTCCCGCCGCACCGCCGGCCTGTTCATACCCGTTCACCCCCGGGTAGAGGAAGTGGGTCATCGGCGCCGCCACCAGCGGCCCGCCGCGGGCCTTGACGAGCGCGTCGCGATCGAGCGCCGCCCACACGGCCTTGCGCAGGTCGATGTTGGTGAATGGTCCGTGCGCGTTGTTGAGCGACGCGTAGTAGTCGCCCGAGCCCGGCGTGAAGGTGATCTGCTGCGGGTAGTGCTCGTAGGCTTCCTTGACGACCGACTGCGCGGGCACGTCGTTCTGAACGACGCTTTCACCCTGCAGCACCTGCCTGCCGATCACCGTCGGTTCGCCGCCGATGTTGATGTCGATCTGGTTGAGATACGCTGGCCGGAAGTCGGTGTGTGGGTTCCAGTTGGGGTTGCGCACAAGCGTCAACGACTTGCCCGGCTTGGAGCCGATCCCGATGAACTTGCCCGTGCTGTCGGACTTCACCATGTAGGGGCCGGTCGCGACGAGGTATTCGCTGCCGTACAGCGTCGGCGAGTGGGCGTCAAGCGGCTTGGCGAATTCCGGGGGCACAGGCGCCGATAGCGGCAGGCTGAGCGCCCCCACCAGCAGCCCGGCGGTGGGCTTCGTCAGATGGAAGACGATCGTGTGCCCGCTCGGCGTTTCGATCCCGGAGATCGGCCCCCCCTTGGCGGTTTCGGCACCGACGATGTCGCCGAAGTAGGAACTGAAGTAGCCGTTGGGTACGTTCGGGTTGGCGCCGCGCTCGATCGCGTAGGCGACGTCGCCAGAGTTCACTTCGCGGTTGACGGGCGGGCTGAAATAGATGTGCGGCTTGATCTGGATCGTCACCGTCTTGCCACCGTCGGTGATCGCCGGCGTGCTCGCGGCCACGTCGGGTTCGAGCTTGGAGGCGTTGTTGGGGAGGTAGGAGTAGAGCGAACGCTGCGTGGCGGAGGTGATCGTGTAGTCCTCGACCGCATACGCCTCGCCGGGATCGAAGTGTTCGAAGTCCTCGTGGTCGTACACGGTGAGCGTCCCGCCACGTTGCTTGCCGTAGAGCTGTTGACCCGCGGGTGACTCGCCCGCCTTCAGCGGGACGCTGCTCGACGCGCTCGAGGCCGTTTCGCCCGAACCGCAGGCGGCGAGCCCAGTGGCGAGCACGCCAGCGAGCAGCACCGACACCAACGCCGTGGCCTTTCTCCATCTGTGACGGTTGTCGATCATCGCTCCGGTCTCCTCCTCTGGGGGGTTACTTGATGGAACGGCCCATGCGCGGGTTGAAGGCGTCCTGCAGGCCGTCGCCGAGCAGGTTGAAGGCGAGCACGGTGAGCAGCAGCGCAAGCCCGGGGAACAGCATGTACCACCACGCGGTATTGAAGATCGGCGTGGCGTCGGCAAGCATCTGCCCCCAGCTGGCCGCGGGCGCGCGCACGCCGACGCCGAGGAACGAGAGCGCAGCCTCCAGCAGGATGTTGGCCGGGATCAGTAGGCTGGCGTAGACGATCAGCGGCGCGGTGAGGTTGGGGAGGATCTCGCGGAAGACGATGCGCGCGTTGGATGCCCCCAACGAGCGGGCGGCGTCGACGAACTCCCGCTCGCGCAGTGAGAGCACCTGGCCGCGCACGATCCGCATGATGTAGGTCCAGTTGAACAACGCGACGATCGCGACGATCGTGGAGACGCCCGGCTGGATCGTGCCTTTGAAGCAGCCGCGCACACTGCACGCCGCCCCCAGCCCGAGGCCGACGAGCAGCACCGGGAAGCACAACACCACGTCGGCGAGGCGCGAGAGCAGCGTGTCGGCGAGTCCGCGGTAGAAGCCGGCGAGCAGGCCGAAGACGGTGCCGATCACCGTCGCGATCGCGGTGCCGATCACGCCCACCTCGAGCGAGGTGCGCGCGCCGTAGACGACGCGCGCAAACACATCTCGACCGAGCTGGTCGACCCCAAAAGGGTGCGCAAGGCTCGGACCCGTGGGGCTGCCGAAGGCGTCGAGCGCGTTGGGGTTCTGCACGTACGGGCCGGGCACACCGGCGAGCCGCACGACCAGCGGCGCGGCGAGCGCGACCACCACCAGCAGCACGATGAAGCCGAGCGAGACCAGTGCCACGCGGTCGCGGCGCAAACGCAGCCAGAACAGCCGCCACGGCGAGCGCCCGGCGAGCGCCCCACCAACGGGTCCAGGCCCGCCAGCGCCGAACCCGCCCGCGGAGCCCCAACCGTCGCGTCCGCCCAGCGCAGGGTCGGCCACGAGGATGTCGGCGGCGGCGGTGGTCATATCACGGCGCCCACGAGCAGGGGAAAAGTGTTTCTAATGTAGATCACCAGCCATAGGAGTTCGACACCATCCACCGGGCGACCTCCCGGGAAGCTTCCAAATATGGACACCCTTTTCGAGCCAATCGAGCCGCACGATCCCCGGAGCAACCGGGATCGCCCTTCGTTGTCGGCAAGCAGCCCACACTCGAATAGAGGTGCAAAGAACGGCCCCAGCGGCGACGAAGCCGGTGCGGCGCATACGCAAGAGTCCCGTCCACTGGCGGCGCGCGTGCGTCCCCTGCACCTGGAGGAGTTCGTCGGGCAAACCCATCTGCTCGGTGAGAGCTCGGGGCTGCGCACCGCGATCGAGCAGGGCCACCCCCACTCGATGGTGCTCTACGGCCCCCCCGGCTCGGGCAAGACGACGCTCGCGCGAATGGTCGCCGAGCGCTCCCGCGCTGCGTTCGAAGAGTTGAGCGCCGTGCAGGCGGGCCGCGCGGAGGTGCGTGCGGTGCTGGAGCGAGCGGCCCACCGCCGCGCCACACGCGACACCGGCACGGTGTTCTTCCTCGATGAGATCCACCGCTTCAACAAGGCCCAGCAGGACACACTGCTGCCGGCAGTGGAGGAGGGCGTGGTGACGCTGATCGGCGCAACCACCGAGAACCCCGCGTTCGAGGTCAACCGCGCGCTGCTCTCACGGATGCGGGTATACGCGCTGCGGGCGCTCTCCGCGGAGGAGGTCGGGGCGGTGCTACGCCGCGCGCTGGCCTCGGGGGAGCTGGAGACGTCGATCGCCGTGGCGCCCGAGACGCTCGACTTCCTTGCCGCACGCGCGGAAGGAGACGCGCGCACGGCGCTGAACGCGCTGGAGCTCGCGGTCACGACGGCTGCCGAGCTGGGGGAGAGTGCGGTGGAGATCGCGCGCGCGGAGGACGCGCTGCAGCAGCGGGCGGTGCTGTACGACCGCAAGGGCGACCGCCACTACGACTACATCTCCGCCTGGATCAAGGCCACGCGCGGCAGCGACCCCGACGCGTCGCTGTACTACCTCGCGGTGATGCTGGAGGGCGGCGAGGACCCCCGCTTCATCGTGCGGCGCATGGTGATTCTCGCCTCCGAGGACATCGGCAACGCCGACCCGGCCGCGCTCAGCGTCGCCGTAGCGGCAGCGCAGGCGGTCGAGCACGTGGGCATGCCGGAGGCCAAATTCGCGCTCGCGCAGGCCGCCATCTACCTCTCTTTGGCACCCAAGTCGAATATGGCCGGGAGCGCGTTGGGGGCAGCGCAGCGCCACGTGCGCGAGCAGGGCGCCGCACCGGTGCCAGGGTGGCTGCGCTCGGGGCCGAGGCCCGGCCAGGAGGTCGGCGGCTACGACTATCCGCACGATCACCCGGGGCACTTCTCCCCGCAGGAGCTGCTGCCGGAGGAGGTGGCGGGGGCACGCTTCTACGAGCCCGACGAGGCGGAGGCGGCGCTGGCGGAGCGGTTGGCTCAGGTGCGCCGCGCCAGGGGGCGATAATCAACGAGACATGGCCACCGCCCCAACCTCAGTACAGGATGTCGCGCCGCGGACGCTGAGCTCACGCAACCCGGCGACCGGGGCGATCCTCGGCACCGTGCAGGCCACCGCGCCGGAGCAGGTGGAGCAGGTGGTGGGCGCCGCGCGCAAGGTGCAGCCGTTGTGGGCGTTGCTACGCGTGGAGGACCGCGCCCGCTACATGCGCCGCGTGGCGCAGGCGATCATCGACGAGTTCGACGATCTGGCGCGGCTGATCGGCCGCGAGCAGGGCCGCCCCCGTGCCGAGGTCGCGAGCACCGAGCTGCTGGCGGCGATCGACGCGCTGATCTGGATCGCGGAGGACGGCGCGCGGGTGCTCGGGGCGAGGCGCGTGGGCATCCACCGCTCGATGGCACTCTCGCAGCGCGCGCGGGTGGCGTACGAGCCGTTCGGCGTGGTGGGTGTGATCGGCGCCGGCAGCGCCCCGTTCGCACAGCCGCTCGCGCAGATCGCCGGCGCGCTGCTGGCGGGCAACGGCGTCGTGTTCAAGCCGGCGCGACGCGCGTGCCTCACGGGCGAGCGGATCATGGGGGTGCTGGCGCGCGCCACGCTGCCGGAGGGCCTCGTGCAGGTGGTGCACGGCGGCACGCAGGTGGGGGTGGCGCTCGCGCGCGCGCCGGTGGACAAGGTGCTGTTCACCGGCTCCCCGGCGGTGGGGCGCGCGGTGGCGAGGGCGTGCGTGTCTCAGGAGAAGGAGGTGACGGTCGAGCTGGGCGGCAAGGACGCGATGGTGGTGCTTGCCGACGCGCACGTCGCGCGGGCCGCGAGCGGGGCGCTGTGGGCGGGCTGCGCCGGGGCGGGCCAGGCGCGCGGCTCGGTCGAGCGGGTGTATGTCGAGCGCGAGGTCGCCGAACGGCTGCTCACGCACTTGGTCAACGGCGCACGGGCAATGCGCGTGGGGGACCCCGAGCGCGCGGGCGTGCAGATGGGCCCCCTTGCCTCCGCGCGGCGACTGCAGCACGTACACGAGCTGGTCGAGGAGGCGGTCGCACAGGGCGCGCGGCTGCACTGCGGCGGCCCGCTGCAGTCACCGCCCGAGGGCTGCGCCGAGGAGGCCGCGTTCTATGCGCCGGCGGTGCTGAGCGGGGTGACGCACGCGATGCGCCTGATGCGCGAGCCGCTCGACGGGCCGGTGCTGGCGGTGATCGCCGTGGACTCGACCGACCGCGCGGTGGAGCTCGCCAACGACTGCGAGTACGCGCTCGGTGCCTCGATCTGGACGGCCGACCGTCACCGGGGGTTGCGGATCGCGCGCGAGCTGCACACGGGGATGGTGTGGCTCAACGACCACCTCCCCGCGCCGACGATCGCGCGCGGGCCGTGGGGCGCGGCGGCCGGCGGCGGGCTCGGCCGCACGCTCGGCGAGACGGGGCTGCGCGGCTGCGCGCAGGAGAAGCTGATCGCGTACAGCCCCTCGGGCGCACGCGGGCTGTGGTGGCCGCCCCACGACGCGCTGCACGAGCGCGCCGCCCACACGGTCGCACAGCTGCGCTCGGCCCGCGACGCCGACCGCGAGCGCGCCTGGCGCCAGGGGCTGGGGCCGCTCGTGCGGGTGGGTATGCGATCCCTGCGGCGATAACCTCTTTGGCATGCCCGCCCAGGCCTATGCAGGCAAGGAGTGTGTCTGCCAGCTGCGCAGGGGGATCTGCGACCAGTCGTGCGTGCGGGACATGCTCGACACCCCCTTCTACATCGCCTGCCTGAAACTGAGCGGCCGCCGCTGCGTGGTTGTCGGCGGGGGCGAGGTGGGCTTGGAGAAGGTCGAGGGGCTGCTCGCGTGTGCCGGCGAGGTGACGATGATCGCGCCGGGCGCCCTGCCCGCCCTGCGGGAGTACGCGCGCGAGGGCTCGATCCGCTGGGAGCAGCGCGAGTATGCCGGCGCCGCCGACCTGGAGGGCGTGTTCATGGTGATTGCGGCGACCGACTCGACCGACGTGAACATCCGCGTGTGGGAGGACGCCGAGCGCCGCGCGATGCTCGTCAACGTCGTCGACGTGCCGCCGCTGTGCAACTTCATCCTGCCGGCGATCGTACGCACCGGGCCGCTGGCGATCGCGATCTCCACCGCCGGCGCCTCGCCGGCGCTCGCCAAGCGCATGAAGCGCGAGATCGCCACGCTGTTCGGCGAGGAGTACGCACGCCTGGCGGTACTTCTCAACGAAGTGCGCGGCTGGGCCAAGGACACCCTGCCCACTTACGCCGAGCGCCGCGACTTCTTCGAGGGGATCGTCGGCGGCGACCCCGACCCGATCGCGCTGCTGCGCGCGGGCGAGGAGCCGGCCGTGCGCCAGCTGATCGAGCGCGCCCAGCGCGCCTGCGCGCTCCAGGTTGCGGGCGCTTGAAGGCAGCGTGGCCGCGCTCGAGCTGCAGGACCTGACGCGGCTCTACGGCGAACGTGAGGCGCTCGCCGGGGTCTCGCTCTCGCTGCAGCCCGGCCAAACGCTGGTCGTGCTCGGCCCCAACGGCGCTGGCAAGACGACGCTGCTGCGAGTGCTGGCCACGCTGCTGCGCCCGCATGCCGGGGAGGTGCGCGTGCTGGGGCACAGCCTGCCGGACGAGGCGTGGGCGGTGAGGGGCCGCGTCGGCTTGCTCGGCCACGAGCCGCTGCTCTACCGGGAGCTGACCGCCCACGAGAACCTCCGCTTCCACGCGCGCCTGTATGGGGTTGGCACGGAGCGGGTGCAGGAGCTGCTGGAGGCGGTGGGCATGACCACTCGCGCCGAGGAGCCGGTGCGCACGCTCTCGCGGGGGATGGTGCAGCGGGTGGCGATCGCGCGCGCGCTGCTGCACGACCCCGAGCTGCTGCTGCTGGACGAGCCGCGCGCGAACCTCGACCCCGCGGGGGCGGAGCTCGTGGAGCCGCTGATCGGACCTGCCTCGGGCCGGACGCGCGTGGTGTGCAGCCACAATCCGGAGGCCGACCTCGACGGCGCCGACCTCGTGCTGGGTCTGCGTGGTGGGCGCCCCGCGCTGCTCGCCGACCCTGCCGCGGTGGACCCGCGGGCGATCAGGGAGCTGTACGGGTGAGCGCGACGGCCGACAAGGCGCAGAGGCAGATCCCTGCCGATCCCGGCTTGTGCGCACGGCGACGGCCGCCGGGCTTCGCGCGCACCGTGGCGGCGCTGCTGCGCAAGGAGCTGCTGGTGGAGCTGCGCACGCTGGAGTCGGTTCCGGGGATGTCGCTGTTCGCGGTAACGGTGTTCGTGATCTTCCACTTCGCGCTCAATCGCAGCGGCGTCAACGGCGACGAGGCCGCGGGGATCCTGTGGGTGACGCTGCTGCTGGCGGCGATGCTCGGGATCAACCGGCTGTTCGTCGCCGACGCCGAGGATGGCGGCTTCGACGGCTTCCTGCTGGCGCCGGTCGACCGCTCGGCGCTGCTGATTGCAAAGGCGCTCGCGCTGCTCTCCTATCTGGTGGTGTTGGAGCTGGTGGCGGTGCCCGCGTTTGCACTGCTGCTGCTCGAACCATCGCTCGGGCCGGCGCTGCCCGACCTGCCCGGCGTGCTGCTGCTGGGCGACCTCGGCATCGCGCTGATCGGCACGCTCGTGGCTGCGATCGCCGTGCACACCCGTGCGCGCGATCTTTTGGGGCCCCTGCTGGCACTGCCGCTGCTCGTGCCGGTCGTGATCGGTGGCGCACGCGCCACCGCGCCGCTCTTGACGCTCAGCCACCAAACCGAGCCGTCACTGCGTTGGCCGTTGACGCTCGCGCTCTATGATCTGGTCTTCGGGCTGATCGCCTACGCCGTGTTCGACTTTCTTTTGGAGGACTAGCCCCGTCCACACCCTCCACCGTCTTTCTTTTTTCTTCGCTTCTCATTTGAGGACTGACCCATCGCCACCGCCAGCCCCTCCACCGCCCGCGGCCGTGCCCGTCATCCGCTCTACGGACGAGGCCTGCGCACGCTCAGCATCGCCACCGTCGCCGCGATGGCACTCGCGCTCGGGCTCGTCTTCTTCTACGCGCCCCTCGAAGCCGAACAGGGCTTCCTGCAGAAGATCTTCTACGTGCACGTCCCTCTCGCGATCGTCGCACTGTGCGGCTTCGTGCTCGGCGGGCTGCTCGCGATCCAGCACCTGCGCACGCGCGAGGAGCGCTGGGACATGCGCTCCTATGTGGTGATCCACATGAGCCTGATCTTCGCCATCGGCACGCTGATCACCGGCTCGATCTGGGCGAAGGGCTCGTGGGGGCACTGGTGGGTGTGGAGCGAGCCGACGCTGGTGTCGTTCCTGATCATCTTTCTGCTGTACGCGACCTACCAGCCGCTGCGCTTCGCGATCGAAGACCCTGAGCGCCAGGCGCGCTACGCCTCGGTGTTCGCGATCACCGCGGGGGCGTTTGTGCCGCTCAACTACATGGCGGTCAACCTCTCGACCGCCTACGTGCACCCGCGCGTGTTCTCCAGCACCTCCAACCTGCCCGGCTCGATGGCGCTCACGCTGCTGGTGTCGCTGCTGGCGATGGCGCTGCTGTTTGCCACGCTCTGCAAGTACGAGCTCACCGCCAAGCACGCCCGCGGGCAGCTGCGCGCGCTGCGCCGCCGCCTCTCCGAGGAAGCCGACCTCCCAGCACGCCGGTCGCGCAGCGCCGCCCCTAGCCTGTCGGAGGTCTCCTGATGCTCCTTGCGGAGACGCCCGCGCTGCCGCTGCACACCGCGGGCAAGTACGTAGCGGCGGCTTACATCGTGCTGTTCTTGCTGGTGTTGATCTATGTGGCGATCATGGCCATCCGCCTCAGTCGTATCGAGCGACAGCTGGGGGAATTGCTCGAGCTTTCCGAGCGAGAGACGCACGAGCCCGAAGCGGTCGAGCTGGAGTCCACGCCCGTATGAGCGAACTGCTGGCGCTCGGCATCTCGCACAAGACCGCCCCGGTCGCGCTGCGCGAGCGGCTGGCGTTCACCGAGCCGGGAGCGGTGCGACTCGCCCAGTGGCTGCTCGCCACCGACGAGGTGCGCGAGGCTGTGGTGCTCTGCACCTGCAACCGCACCGAGCTCTACCTCGTCGTCGGCGGGGCGGGCGGGGATCCAGTTCACGCGCAGGACGACGCGCTGGGGATGCTCGCCAGCCATGCCTCAATCGATCCCGCCGAGCTCGCGCGGGAGATCTATTCGCCGCGCAACTGCGACGCCGCGCGCCACCTCTACCGGGTGACCGCGGGCCTGGAATCGATGATCGTCGGCGAGGCAGAGATCCAGGGCCAGGTCAAGCGCGCCTTCGAGGCGGCGCTGCAGGCCGGCTGCACCGGGCCGCTCTCCAACCGCCTGTGGAGCGCCGCGCTAACGGCGGGCAAGCGGGTGCGCTCGGAGACTGGCATCGGCTCCAGCCATGTGAGCGTCCCCTCGGCAGCGGTCGGGCTTGCCGTCGAGCTGCTCGGTGACCTTCGCGAGCGCCACGTGGTGATCCTCGGCGCCGGCGAAACCAGCGAGCTCACCGCGCAGGCGCTCGCCGACCGGGGAGCCGGCACGATCTTCGTCGCCAACCGCCACGCCGACCGCGCGCGCAGCCTCGCACAGCGCTTCGGCGGCTCGGTCGTCGGCCTCGACGGGCTGCCCGAGCAGCTGGCGGCGGCTGACATCGTCGTCTCCTCCACCTCCTCCCCGCACCCGATCGTCGGCCGCGATGAGCTCGCGCAGGTGCTGGACCAGCGGCAGGGACGGGGCGGGCGGGCTCTAATCATGATCGACATCGCCGTGCCGCGCGACATCGACCCCCGCTGCGGCGAGCTGGAGGGGGTGACGCTGTACGACATCGACGACCTCCAGCAGGTGGTTGCGCGCAACCTCGACACCCGCGCGAGCGAGGTTCCGCGGGCCGAGCAGATCGTCGAGGAGGAGATCCGCCGCTTCGCCGGCTGGCTCGGCCAGCTGGAGGCACTGCCGACCGTCAGCGCGCTGCGCGAGCACGGCGACGCGATCGTCGCGCAGGTGCTGGCGGAGAACGACGGCCGCTGGGAGTCCGCCTCGCCGCGCGATCTCGTGCGCGTCGAGGCGCTCGCCCGCTCGATCGCCAACCGCATCCTGCACGAGCCCACGATCCGCCTGCGCAGCCTTTCGGAGACCCGTTCCCACGCCTCGCTGCAGCTGGTGCGCGAGCTGTTTGCGCTGCAGCAGGACGGCGAGGAGGAGGCATCCGGGGATGACGCCCCCGCGCGCGCCCCCGGCGGCCAGGGCGCCGAGCTCGCCGAGGTGCACGACCTGCAGCGGCGCCGGCGCAAGGGCACGTAGGAGCATCGGAGGCGTCGTGCGGATCGGGACGCGTGGCAGTGCCCTCGCGCTCGCCCAGGCGCGGCTGGTCGCCGGACTGCTCGAGGCCCATTTGGCGACATCCCCGGCCGCAGAGGCCACCGCAGAGACCGCCTCCGTCGAGCTGGTTACGATCACGGCCACCGGGGAGTGGGACTCCACCGCCGAGGAAACCGATTCCGGGAGCCCCCCAGCGAACCAGGGACCCCTGGCCGGAGGCGACAAGTCCCGCTGGGTGCTCGGGTTGGAGCGCGCGCTGAGCGCTGGTGAGATCGACCTCGCGGTGCACTCCGCCAAGGACGTCCCCGGCGAGCTTGCGGATGGCTTGTCGCTGATGGGAGCGCCGCTGCGAGCAGCGCCCGAGGACGTGCTGTGCGTGGTGACTCGCTCCGCCACCCCCCCCGAAGACCCAAGCGCACCCCAAACCGGCATCGAGCAGCTGGCCCCCGGCGCGCGTGTGGGCACCAGCAGCCTGCGCCGCGCCGCACAGCTACGAGCCGCGCGTGAGGACCTGGAGGTGGTGGCGGTGCGCGGCAACGTCGACACGCGCCTGCGCAAGCTCGGCGAGGGTGGCTTCGATGCGCTCGTGCTCGCCCGCGCCGGCCTGCAGCGTCTCGGCCGCGAGGCCGAGGTCGCCGCGGTGCTCGACCCCGCCCGCTTCGTCCCCTCGCCCGGCCAGGGCACGCTCGCGCTGGAGGGCCGCGCCGACGACGACGCCACGCAGGCGGCCGTGCAGGCAATTACCGACACCAGGACGTTCGCCTGCCTACAGGCCGAGCGCGCCGTCGCGCACGCGCTCGGTGCCAGCTGCAACACTCCGCTCGGCGCGCACGCCTACGACTATGGCTGCGGCTGCCTGCACCTGCGCGCGTGGGTCGGCCTTCCCGACGGCTCTGCCTGGGTCGGCGACGAGCTGCTGGGTGGCTTCTACGACCCCGAGGCGCTCGGCCGCCGCGTGGCGGAGCGGCTGCTTAGCGCCGGCGCCGGGGAGCTGCTGACCTGAGCCGCAAGACACGCGCCTATCGGCCCCCGTTTGGGACAGCGCGGAGGGAGTTGGCGGTTGCGATCGGCGGACACCAGTGACCGGCAAACGCCACCACGCAGTAGGCAGGTGACGGTTCGCTTTCGTCGTTCACCAGTGCGCTGTCGAAGACCGCTTCGTCTTCCGGACGCGGATGTTCGCCGTCGGGCTGTGGTGCACCGTACATGTAGTAGTCAACCAGTTCTACACGCCGCGACGCGCTCGCAAGACGTAGGAAGTCTTCTGCCGAGATGCGCTGCGCTTCAGGGTTGCCTTTGAGCGACGTGGGTGTGGAGCCGTTATCCAGCTCCACACCCTGCTCGCTCAGCCAGATCCGGGGCTTGCCCAAACGCGTGCTGGTCAGCTTTGCAAATTCCTTGGCGTCACGGTTTTCGTATTTTGCCAGGTGGTCGTTGGATAATCCGGGATCGAGGTCACGGTAGTCGTGCAGACCCCATACTCGCGGTTTGAGATGGTGCTTCACCATGAATTCCTTGTAACGCGAGATGTATGGCCCGAATTCGGCAAATTCGCCGGCGACCATCGTACAGCCGCAGTGGAGGTTGACCATCACCGAGTGTGCGACCTGCCACAGCTCCCCCGCTTGCGCCGCCTGCAGTGAGGCTTCCTCCCCATCCGGCTCATTCCACGCGCCCCATAGCTTCACTGCCGGCAGGCCCGCCGCGGCTTTCGTATGATCTTTGATGAGCGCCCGCACGGCCTCGCGGTAGCTTTTGAGCGGCGGCGCTCGACAGGATGTCCGATCCAGGCAACCCTTCGACCACAGCGTGATGTAGGGCTGGAGATGTTCTCCTTGCGCATTCACTTCCTGGACTCTCCGAAGCCACTCAGTCAATGCTTCGCTCTGCGTGTAGTCGAGCTTTTTTTCCGTCTTTTCTTTCGCTTCCCGCTTGTCCGTCGATTCGAGGCCGGCTTCGTAGGGGAGGACCAGCCGCGCGACGCGGACGTGCAGCGGCCCTTCGAGCAGCTGCCGATCAAACGCCGGGCCGAAGGCCGCCGCCCGCTGGTCGGATAGACCGTAAAGGAGGTCCTGGGGGCGAGCCGCGCTGGCTGGGTTGCTCGCCGCGGCGACCGTCACCGCTGCCATGACGGGGAAAACCGTGGTGGACACCGGCGACACGCTCATCGTGACCGTGTCGCCGGTGACACTCAGCGACGCGGGCACGCCGCCGCCCTGGGCGTCGGTGGCCGTGGGCGGTTCGATGACCATCAGCGCCGCCCCGCACGTCTGCCGTTCGCCCGCCGCCACGGAGCTCGTGGCCGCGGTGTACTGGAGCCGAGCGCTCTCGGGCCCGAGCTCGTCCGGGGGTCCCTGAGCGTCCGGGCTCCCCCGAGCCAAGGTCGACGAAGTGTGCGCCGGCAGCGCTTCCCACGGGTTGTCCAACGGTCCCTCAAGGGGCGAGCAGCCCGACGCATCGACGACCGCGACACCTCCACCGGCGAGTTGCCACAGATGCTGGTCGGGGCCCAGGTCGACTTCCCACGAGAACGAGGTGGGTGCGTAAGGAGAGCGCATCTGCACGATCGTGGTGGCTCCGAGCGGGTCGGGGCGGACGATCGCGTCGGTCGCGGGCCAGGTGTCGGCGAACAGTGCCGCGGCGCCGTTGACAACGGTTGGCGTGCTCGCTCCCGGGGAGGTGTTCAGCGGCCTCAGGCTCAGTTCGCCGTCCCGCGTGTTGACCGCGAATTCCCCCGCGGTTTCCCTGGAGATCGTAGAGCTGGTGAGGACGCCCGTAGAGGAGAGTTCTTCACCGCCGGCGACCAAACCGCCAGCGCGTGCGGGTCCAGCACAGCTCAGCAGCGCCAGTCCGAGCCCAACGCCAGTTACGCCGTGTGCTAGGAGCTGCTTCAGGCGTAGGGGCAACGCCGATAAGACTGTACTAGCGTGGCGCTCGTGCAAGCGTACCTCGACGGCGCGACCGATGACGGTGGTAGGTGAACGGGCGCGTCTTCCTCGTCGGCGCCGGCCCCGGTGATCCCGGCCTGTTGACGGCGCGCGCGCTGGAGTTGATCGCGCGCGCCGACACGATCCTCTACGACCGCCTGATCCCCGCCGAGGCGCTGGAGGGCGCGCGCGCGGACGCCGAGCTGCTGTTCGTCGGCAAGCAGGGAGGCGGCGAGTCGGTGCCGCAGGAGCAGACCGAGGCCCTGATGGTGGAGCGCGCCCACGCGGGCAGAACAGTGGTGCGGCTGAAGGGCGGCGACCCGTTCGTGTTCGGGCGCGGCGGCGAGGAGGCGCTCATACTGCGCGCGGCCGGCATCCCGTTCGAGGTCGTGCCCGGGATCACCGCGGGCGTGGCCGCCACCGCCTACGCGGGCATCCCCGTCACGCACCGCGGGCTTGCCAGTGCCGTAGCGCTGATCACCGGTCACACACAGGCGGATGGCGCCGGCGCCCTCGACTGGCCGGCGCTCGCGGCCTTTCCGGGGACGCTTGTCTTCTACATGGGTGTGCGCCAGCTCCCCCACATCGCCGCCTCCCTGATCACCGCCGGGCGGCCCGCCTCGGAGCCGGCGGCGATCGTCGAACGGGGCACGCTGCCCTACCAGCGCACCGTCACCGGCACACTCGCCACGATCGCCGAGCGGGCGCGCGCCGAGGACGTCCGAGCCCCTTCGATCACCGTGGTGGGCGCCGTCGCCACGCTCGCCACCGAGCTCGCGTGGCGCGCGCCGCTGTCGCTGAGCGGACGCACCGTGGCGGTCACTCGCGCGCGAGCCCAAACCAGCGGGCTCGCCCGGCGGCTGCGAGAGCTGGGCGCCGAGGTGGTGCAGGCCCCAGTGATCCGCATCCAGCCGCTCGCGGATGGGGAGGCAGGCCTCCAGTCGCCGCCGCTCGACCTCTCCCCCTACGACTTGATCTGCATCACCAGCCCCAACGGCGTAGCCCAGCTGTTCGAGCGTCTCGCCCGATCCGACCGCCATCCCGCCGACGCGCGCGCGCTGGCAGGTGCGCGCGTGGCGGCGATCGGCCCAGGCACCGCGCGAGCGCTGGCCGAGCACGGCATCACTGCCGACATAGTCCCCAAACGCTACGCGGCCGAGTCGCTGGTGGAGGCGCTGGCCGAGCTGCCGGTACGCCACGCACTGATCGCCCGCGCCCGCGAGGCCCGCGACGTGCTCCCCGACGCCCTGCGGGCCCGCGGCGCCGAGGTGGACGTGCTGGAGCTGTACGAAACCGTCGCCGAGCCGCTCTCCACGCCGGCGCTCGCCGCAGCGCGAGCGGCTGACTACATCACCTTCACCTCATCCTCCACCGTGCGCTTCTTCCTGGAGGCCGCCGGCGGCAGCGCGGACCTGTCGCCGGCCACACGCATCGTCTCGATCGGCCCCGTCACCAGCGCGACTCTGCGCGAGCACGGCCTCGAGCCCGACGTGGAGGCCGCGGATCACGACATCGACGGCCTGGTGGCGGCGCTGCTCGCGGATGCCACCTCACGCGATGAGTGAAAGCACCCCGCTCGGTCATCCCCGCCTGCACCTGCGCAGCACCGACTCGACCAACGAGCGGGCCCGCGCACTCGCGCTGGCAGGAGCGCCACACGGCACGCTCGTAACCGCGGCCGAGCAGACCGCGGGGCGCGGGCGCCAGGGCAGGCGCTGGAGCGCCCCGGCGGGCAACGCGCTGCTGATGTCGCTGCTCCTGCGTTGGCCGAAACGGGGATGCTCGCCGGAGGCGAGTGTCTCCCGGCTTCGGTCGCCCCCACTGCTGCCGCTGATCGGCGCCGTGGCGGTGTGCGACACGGTCGGAAACGACGCCCGCATCAAGTGGCCCAACGACGTGGTGCTGGTGCGCGGAGCGCGTCTCGTCAAGCTGGCCGGGATCCTGATCGAGGGCCGCCCGCAGGAGGGCTGGGCGGTGCTCGGCATCGGCGTCAACGTGGCGGTGCGCGTCGAGGACCTGCCCCCAGAGCTGCGTGACAGCGCCGCCAGCTTGGGGCTCGCGTCGGAGGAGATCGAGCCGCTGTTGGCGCGGCTGCTCACAGCGCTCCAGCGGCGCCTCGACGAGCCACTAGCCAAAGTCATCGACGCGTGGCGTGCACGCGATGCGCTGCGCGGCCGGGAGATCTCGTGGGCCGCAGGCCACGGGCGGGCGGAGGGGGTAGATGGCAACGGGCGTCTGATCGTCGAGCTCCCCGGCGGCGGGCACACTACGCTCGACGCCGGGGAGGTCCACCTCACGCTGGGGGGTTAGCTCACTTCGCCGTATATTGAGACTCCCAGGGGCCATAGCTCAGCTGGGAGAGCGCCTGCTTTGCAAGCAGGAGGTCACCGGTTCGATCCCGGTTGGCTCCATTAGAGGAAATGCCTGCAAACAGGCCGGTTTTGGGGACGGTTTGGTGCTCGATTGCTACTAAAGCTTCGCGGAAAGTACCGTATGTGAGTACCACATCGGCCCTGATTTTGCGGGAACCATGTCTTCCGGCGAACATACCCGTGCGCGATACTTCCCCGGACTAAGGGAGGGGAGCGATGTCAACCGATGACGAGCGCCAAGGAAAGCGCAGCTTCAACGAGGCCGAGATGGGACTCACCGAGGAGCTGGTCGAGGCGATTGCCGATCAGCTCGGGACCCGGGCGAACCGGGAGTCCGCTGGCGTTGGGGCGCTGAGAGAGCGGAAGGACCTGGAGCCATCTGCTCTGGCGGTTCTCATGACCGTCTTCGGGACACGCGCGGAAAAGGGTCGGCGTGTCCTGATCCCAGATTGGCCGGGAGTTGGGAATGTCGATCTGCTGCTGAGGCGTCCTGACCCCGAGGATGCTCTGGCTTGGATGTGCGAGCTGAAGTGGTGTGGGCCGGGAAACGACGTGCTCTACGAGGCCATCTGGGATTTGTTCAAGATGGCGCTCGGCAAGACCCGCGAGGACCATCCTGCGACCTTTCTAATGACCGGAGCAGAGAAGTCCCTCTGGGCGGGCTCAGCCTTCGCCGACCTCTTCGAGACGAAGAACCATGTGTCGGAGGAGCTTTGTCAGCGCCGCCTGCCGGATCGTCGCGAAACCATCGCCTGGGACGACCTCCTGCGTGGCGGCTATGACAAACACCCAGAACACCTCCCAGCGGAAATCACGACCGAGTCAGTTGGCCGGGCGACAATCGGCGATTGGGAACTACGCGCAGTACGTATCCGGGCCGTCTCCGACGATCTAATTCCCATGACCGGGGGTTGGCCGCGCGGCGTACGGCCAGCCGATGCTCGTCACCCCAGCTCCACACCTAAGTCACCAACGCCAACACCGGCGGCTCCGCCAACGCCTGAGCCTCCTGCGCCCAAGCCGGAGCCGACGCCGCCTGCGCCGCCCGAGCCGGAGCCTGCGCCGCCTCCGCCGGAGCGGGAGCCTCCTGCGCCCAAGCCGGAGCCTGCGCCGCCTGAGCCCGAGCAGGAGCTACCGTCGAGGCAAGCGAAAAAGCCTACGCACCGGCTCTTCGGGCGCCGCAGCGAAGAGGAGCGACAGGCTGAGGTTGGTTATCAACAGATCTTGCGAGCTGTCATCGACGGACACGCTCCGCTGGCGGGGCTCGCTGATCGACTAACCCTCGCCGCCGACGCCACCGGTCTTAAGTCTCGGAAGCTCGCACGCCTGAACCAGGCCGCTTATCGGGCCCTTCTTGAACGAACCCTAGAAGACGACCTCCTCACCGCAGAGGAGGAGGACGAGCTGGGACTCGTTGGCGAGGTGCTTGAAGCCGTAACACCTGACGGCTCCGCATTCCCGCTAGACCTGGCAGGCCGGTTTATGGTCGCGCGGATAAATGACGGTCGCATGCCGATCGAGTCGGAGCCGAAGCTAATCGCTAAGCCCGGCGAGACCGTCTACTTTGAGCTTCGAGCATCGCTCATGAAGGAGGTCATCCATCGGGAATACCGTGGTAGTTCAAGCGGTGTTAGCTTCAAGGTCGCCCCGGGCGTCCGGTATCGGACGTCGGGGTCGAGGGGGAGATCAGTGGTCGTCGGGGCGAGCCTGGAGCCCGCGGACGACGGTGTGCTCTCCCTAACGAGCAGCCGCGTCGTGTTTCAGGGCGACCGGAAAACGGTGGAGTCGCGCCTCGATCGGCTCACAAGCGTAGACGTCTACGCCAACGGGGTCCGGGTCAGCGTCTCGAACCGTCAGACCCCGTCGCTCTATCGCGTAGGGGACGGCACCGTCGTCGCAGCGATTGTCCTCGCCGCAGCGCAGCGCGCGATCTACGGCTGAGTGCCTGTACCGCTACACCACGTCCGTCAGCGCCCGCGGCCCGCACTGCGGTCGGACGTATCGCGATTGAGCGTGCGGGTCAGCCAGCGTGTCGGCGATAGGGCAGAGCAAAGCCGTAGGGGGTCGCGGCTCGGGGCCCAGCCGGGATTGGGGCGCTCCGGGTAAGCCAGCGAGGGTGTCTGGGTACGACTGTTGGCCATCTTCTGGGCGAGGCGTGTAATTCGTCCGGCGTCTTGTCCTACCTCGCCGAGGTCCTCGCGGGCGATGAACCAGGTAGTGCCGTGGCGAGCGCGGGTCGCCTCGACGTAGGCGGTCTCCTTGCTGGTCTGCCAGCCGCCGGTGAGCACGACGGAGCGCTCTACGGTCGCTCCCTGCTGGCGGTAAACGTGCTGTGCGTAGGCGAGCCTCAGCGAGTCGAGGTGCTCGCCGGCGAGTTTGACTCTGCGCTCTGATCCGTCGAGCGTGATGGTCACGCCTCTGTCGTGGACGGCGCTGACCTGTCCGCGGGTGCCGTTCTCGACCCGTGACTGCCCTCGGGGGCGGTGCTGAGTGGTGAACGCGATCAGGTCGCCTTCACGCAGGCCGTAGTGGACGCCGGGCAGCGGGATCTCCTGGTGTCCGAGTTCGCCGCGCTCTGCGCGGAGGTGTTGTGCGCGGGCGTTGAGCCGGTCGATCTCCTGGTTGGAGGCGTCGGCGATCAATGCGACCTCGCGGATATCGCGCCCCTCTGTGAGCGTGGCCCATGTTTGTACGGCTTGCTCTGCTGCTTGGTCGCGGGTGTCGGAGAGGTGTAGCTGGCCGCGTGAGGCGTAGTGCGCCATCGCACGCTCTGGTTCTCCTGCGCGTAGTGCTTGCCATGCGCGCTGGTCGGCGGGGTCCTTGGTGCGGTGGATGTCTGCGAGTTCGCCGGTGGGCGCGTGGTCGGTAAGCCGGTCGAACATGCCGCCGGGGCCGATCGAGGGGAGCTGCTTGCCGTCGCCGACCGCGATCAGCTTCGCCCCGGAGCGCTCGATGAGCTCGGTAAGGGCGTCGAGGCGCTTGTGGTCGACCATCCCCGCCTCGTCCAGGATCACTGTCGTGTCCCTGCCCACGTGGATGGCCCCCGTGTTCGCGCGGGCGACCAGCGAGTCCAGGGTGAGTGTCTGCCCGGCGAGCGCGGGGCTGTCGGCGCCGAGCCGCTCGGCGGTGGAGCCCGACACGGCGACCCCGATCGTCTCTCGCCCGGCGGCCTGCTCGGCACGGGCGGCGGCGTCGATCACCACACCCTTGCCGGTTCCGGCAGGGCCGACGAGGACCGCGGCGCGCCCGGGACCGGTGAGGACTTCGAGCGCGTGGTGCTGCTCGGAGCTGAGCGGTCCGCCGATGCGCTCCGCGACCGCGCGGGCGGCGTGCTCGCGTGCCGTGTCGCCGACGTCTCGGCCTGCGGGGTGGGCGAGCTGTGTGGCGCGGCGCTCGATCGCCTGCTCCTGCGCGCGAACCGCCAGGGTGGTCATCCGCTCGCCCTCAAGAGTCAGCACGCGCCGGTCGCGGACCATCTCCCGGGCGACGGCGAGCGCCTGATCCGGTGCCATCTCCCCGGCGGCTTGCTCCAGCACGACTGCGCGCAGGTCGCGCTCCTGGAAGACGGCGTGTTGCTCGGTCAGCTTCGCCTCGACCCGATCCTCGATCGCGCGCTCGGTCTTTGGGCGCTCGGATGCCCCGATCAGCCGCACGGCCTCATCGGGGCCGAATCCGTGATCGCGGGCGGTCTGTGTCCACACTCGTTGTAGGTCCGAGCGTGTGGTCAGCTTCTTGGACCGGCGGTTCTCGAGCGCGAGGTTGCGAAGCTCGCCGCGTTCGGGTGCCCGGCCGTAGCGGGCACGGAAGCGCTCCGCGGCGCGGGCGACCTCACGCGAGCGACCGGAGAACGCCTCGCACAGCTCGCGGGGGACACCGGCGATCTCGAAGTACCGGCCATCCTTGCCGGTGCCATGTTCGATCGTGTATCCCTCTCGCACGAGCTCGTCGGCGAGCGCGGAGCGGTAGAACGCGCCGAGCTCCCGCGCGGAGCGGAAGATCGGCCGCGACGCGACCGCCACGATCCGGTCGTCCTCGCGGACCGCGGCGGTGATGACGACATGGCTGTGCAGCTGGGGGTCCGGGGCCTGGGCGCCTGCGACTCCGCGGGCGGTGGTGTGTCGGTACTCGGTGGCGATCACGTCCTTGGCGTGCTCTTCCACGACCTGGCCGCTGTAGCGGCGGCGCACGACGGGCACCTGCTCTCGCAGGTGGCGGATTGTCTGCTCGACCGCCCTGGCGTGGGCCTGCTCGATCTGCTCGCGCTGCCACGGGTCGCCGAGCGCCCAGACCGTCGAGACGGACTTCGGTGCGCTGAACGTCACGTCGATTCCGCCGCCGCGGCCGCCGCCGGCGCCCTCCGGACGTAGCCACCGGCCGGTGCCTGGGTGATGGCCCTCCATCAGCGCGATGAAGTCCGCGCCGTCCACGGGCCCGCCGGCCTGAACCCCGAGCCTCTCCAGGGTCTCGGCATCGGCCAGCCAGCGGCCGGGGGCCTGCGCCATCTCCCCGTCGGGGGTCAGGTAGTAGTCCCCGCGCTCGGGCTCCACGGTCTTGCTCTCCAGGTAGCGCGCGTACCCACCGCCTCGGGACGCACCTATGCTCGCCGCCGTCATCACATGGGTGATGACCCTCAGCGCGCCAAACCGGCCAAGCAATTCGCACAGCGCTCGCTGTGCCACGGCACAGCCGTGCATATGGTCTGTACTGCTGTTTAAGCGAAGCGACGTGAGGCCGCTCGGGAGGGCCGTCAGCCCGCTGGAGCGAGTGAGGTGGCGACGGCTGGTTCGCTGTCGAAGGCTCGGTTGGGGGACCGCTCGCGTAGAGCTGAGCGAATGGGCTCGCGCTGGGGCGCGAACTCGTTGGCCAGTCCGGGCGGGTTGGGGTCACTAACCACAACACCAATTCCTATGCCCAGACGTCGATGAGCACCGTTCCCAAATCCATAGCCACTCATCCGCCGCTTACGCGCGAGGATGTCCTCGACGGCCGCGATGTCGCCGAGCTGCTGCACCTGCCGATCTCAACGGTCCTTGAATACGCGCGGCGTGGGTTGCTACCTGGACGCAAGCTCGGACGGCGATGGATCTTCCTGCGTGACGAGGTCGAGGCGGCAGTGAGAGGCCGGTCGGTGGACAGGTCGGCGGCGTGAGCGCCCGTCTCGCCGCCCGGCGGATGCAATTCCCGTCGGTCGTTCTCCCCGACTGTGGGCGTCTGGCCGTGGCGGGTCTTACGCTCTTGTGATGGCCAAGTCCGTTGCCGATCTCCTGTCCGAGCGCGAGGGAACTCGTCTGGACTTCAAGCGAGACCTGTCGAGCATGAAGCGGGTGTTGGAGACCGTCTGCTCGTTTCTGAACACGGCCGGCGGGACGCTCGTCGTGGGAGTCGAGGATCAGACGAGGGTCGTCCTCGGACTGGATGATGTGGAGAAGCAGGAAGAGAAGCTGGCGAACTCTGTGGCGAGCGCGATCGAGCCGCAGCCAACGGTCCAGCTCGAGATCGTGACCCACGAGGATCGTGATCTGCTCCTCCTGCGCGCCGCTTATGCGGCGGGGCCGTTCTTCATCAAGGAGCGGGGCAAGGAGAAAGGCACGTTCGTCCGGATCGGCAGCAACTCGCTCCCCGCGAGTCCAGAGAAGGTCGCCGAGCTTGAACGGGCGCGGCGGATGGGTGCATGGGACCAGGAGCCGATGCCGGGGCTGACGCGCGGTGACCTCGACCGACAGGCGATCAAGCGGTGGCTGGACGCGGTGGGAGAGCGTTCGACGGACGCGAAGTTGCGGGGGCTTGGTGTCCTGGCCGAGTACGGCGGGAAGCCGGTTCCCACCCGCGCCGGGATCATCCTGTTCGGGCGAGAGCAGGCCATTCACTTCCCCGACGCACAGATCCGATGCGTTCAGTTCCGTGGGGTCGACAAGAGCGAGCCGGTGGTCAAGAGCGAGGACAGCGAAGAGACTGTGCTCGACGGAATCGAGGCGGCGGTCCGGTTCATCGAGCGCAACACCGACCGGATCGTGCGGATCACCGGGCGCACCCGGCGAGAAGAGCTGGACCCCTATCCGCCTCCTGCCGTCCGCGAGGTTCTCAACAACGCGGTAGCCCATGCGGACTACGCTGTGGAGGGCGCCTCGATCTTCGTCGCTCTGTACTCCGATCGCCTGGAGATATCGAGTCCTGGGACCTGGCCTCCGGGCTTCTCCCGCGAGGACTTCGAATCGGGTGTGAGCCTTCGCCGCAATAAGGCCATCTCGCGTGTACTGATGCGGTTGGGCGTCATCGAGGGCTACGGGAGCGGGTACGACCGCGTCATCGTGGCCTGCCGCGACGGCGGCTACCCCGAGCCAGAGTGGATCGAGAACGGACCCCAGATCAAGGTGATCCTGCGGCCGCATCCGGCCAGCGACATGTCTGCTCAGCCGATGAGTGCTAGTCCCCGTGGAGGGCGGGAGCGGTCACGCCCTCCAGTCACGGTGGAGGAGCGAGACGCTGCCGTTCTGGCCGCAATCGACAATATGGAGCGGCCAAATACAGCCGACATCCAGCGAGAGACCGGTATCTCGACCCGGAGCTTGGGACGCGACCTTCGCCGCCTTCGAGAAGCAGGGCTCGTCGAGTTTGTCGGCTCTCCAAAGACAGGCTTTTATCGCCGCGCGTGAAGTTACTCTGCCGTACTCTGCCGTACTCTGCCAATCACCGCCATACACTGCCACCACTCACGGATTGAGTCAGCAATGGCGATGGGCGTCCTTGCGATCAGCGAACGGCCTCGGTGCTCGCCTGCTTGCTGGACGGTCTGACCGCGAACGCCAGGTTAACCCGTTCGAGGTCCTCGGGCCGTGCCTTGGCATGCATGTAGCGCTCGGTGGTCGTGATGCGCGAGTGCCCGAGGAACTCCTGGACGAAGCGCGCGTCGGCGTGCCGGGCGACGAGGCTGCCGGCGGCGTGACGCAAGGCGTGGAAGCGCAACGGGCGCAGTCCGGCGGCGTCGCGGGCTGCCTTGAAGCGGCGGCGCACGGCCGAGGGATCGAGGCGCCGGCCGAGGCGCGAGCAGAAGATGTAGTCCTCGCGCGAGGTGTAGTCGCCGCGAGCCCGTAGGCGTTCGAGCGCTTCGGCAGCGGGATCGGCGAGTGGGAGAAAACGCGCCTGCCAACTCTTGGTCGGTCCCTCCACGCCGGCGGACACGGCACGGTGGACGACCATCCGCCGCGTGTCGAAGTCGACGTCCTCCCAGCGCAGCGCGATCAGCTCGCCGAGGCGCAGGCCGGTGTAGGCGGCCAGGCGGAATAGCTCGCCGTCCTGCGCGTCCTCGCGCGCCCGCCAGGCGATCTCCTCGGCGCCCAGGTTGGCCGGCTGCGCTCCACGGTGTGACCCGTTGGCGGCTGCGGAGGCGATCATCTCTACCTCGTCCGGCTCGTAGAAGTCGAGCACCGCTGCCGGCGGTTCGCGGCGCTTGGTTGTGCCGGCCACGGGGTTTGACGGCAGGTTGTGGGTGTCCACGCGGCAGGCGAAGCCAAAGATCGCCGAGAGCACCTGGCGGTTCTTGTTGACCGAACGGGGGGACACGCCCTCGCTGTCCAGCTTGCGCAGGAACGTGGAGATCTCCCGTGTGGTGATCTTCGCTGCGGGCCGGTCGCCGAACGCGGCTATGATCGTGCCGACGCTCTTGCCCTTGCCGCGGCGGTGCGGCGCTCCTGGCTCGGCAAGTAGGTAGCGGTAGTCGCTCAGCGTCGACGGCTTCGCCCCGCGCTCGTGCTGCAGGTGCTCGAGCCACCCTGCCGCTAGCTCGCGGAATGTCACACCACGCTCGCGGCGCTCCCGCTCGCCGGCTTCGATCGCTCGCTCCTCCCGGTCGTGCTCGGCGATCAGCTCGGCCATGCGCACCGTCGCGCGCTTCTCGTCGAAGTAACCCTCCTGCACTCTCCCGCGCCGCGGAATCCATCCGCTGTCGTCGGCCGCCCGCTGGAGCCACGCAGGCCCGACTCGGCGCTTCACCTGTCGCCCCGCGCGTCGCCACTTGGCCTCATACACCGGTCTGCCCGACCGCCCCGCGACTACGAGCGCGCCGGTCGGTTCACTGCCGCCTTGGCTATCGTCAACTACCATCGATCACGGAGAGTACCACATGAGTACCACTCACCCGTGAGTACCGCTTTGAGTACCGCACTAGCCAGTTTCGCCAGTGATAACGCCACTCTAGCCAACGCCAAGCCCCCGTATCCACTGGTTCCAGCATGTCCGCCCCTGCTTTGCAAGCAGGAGGTCGCTGGTTCGATCCCGGCTGGCTCCATGTAAGGAGACTTCGCGTTTCAGTTCGCAATTTGGGCTGGATTTACGGCGTAACCCTGGAAATTTGGGTTTTTGGAGCCCCAACGTTCGCTTCGTGCGCTGAGCTGGTCCCGCGCGGGTTGCTTGGGCTCTGGAACGCGCGAAAGCGCCCAGGGCGGTCCCTGAGCGCTTTGGTGGTTGGTCGTTGCTGCTTGTCTGCCTCGCTCAAATGGGCGTTGGCGGCGGGAGGGTTGAGGGTGGCTTGCCGATCTTGAAGCCGAGTGCGAGTGCTGCTGGACCGTAGCTGCTGCTCAGTCCGAGGAAGCCTCGTTCGTCTAACAGCTCCTTGACGGCTTCGTCCGCACTCGCCTTGAACTCTGCTCGCCGGGGTGCCGGGTCTTGATGCGGGTCGAGCCGAGCCAGCCGCAACAGGCCGGGATCTTGAGCCAGTCCACGAAACACGCGACGTTCGCTCGCAAACGGTGGCAGCCGATGCCCACACGCTTGCTCCGGTTCGCGAGAACATCCGAGCCGACCCGGTAGCGATTGCGCTGGGATCGCACCGAGGCGGGTATTGGCACGCGCGTGCCGACGCTTCGCGACCGGCTGCCTTCTGACCTGCGTCCGCGAGGTTCTTGGTCAGGCGCCGACGTAGGCCGCGAGATACTCGCCGGTGAGGGATCCGGTGCCCGCCCGGGGGGGTGAGTCCCGATCGTCCTCCCGCCCGCTCCCGGCGACCAGGGCGGCGGGTGTGCCCTCGAAGACGATCCGCCCGCCCTCGTGGCCGGCGCCGGGGCCGAGGTCGATGATCCAGTCGGCATGCGCCATGACCGCCTGGTGGTGCTCGATGACGATCACCGACTTGCCGGAGTCGACGAGCCGGTCCAGCAGGCCGAGCAAGTTCTCCACGTCGGCGAGGTGCAGACCGGTGGTCGGCTCGTCGAGAACATAGACATCCCCTTTCTCGCCCATAGAGGTGGCCAGCTTGATCCGCTGCCGCTCGCCGCCGGACAGCGTGGTGAGCGGTTGGCCGAGGCTGAGGTAGCCGAGCCCGACGTCGGCGAGCCGTTCGAGGATCTTGTGGGCCGCCGGCACCTTCGCCTCGCCGGAGCCGAAGAACTCCACCGCCTCGGCGACCGGCAGCGCGAGCACCTCGCTGATGTCCTTGCCACCGAGCTTGTACTCCAGCACCTCGGCCTGAAACCGCTTTCCCTCGCACACCTCGCAAGGGACGGCGACGCCGGCCATCATCGCCAGGTCGGTGTAAATGACGCCGGCGCCGTTGCAGTTGGGGCAGGCGCCCTCGGAGTTGGCGCTGAACAGCGCCGGCTTCACGCCGCTGGCCTTCGCGAACGCCTTGCGGATCGGGTCGAGCAGTCCGGTGTACGTCGCCGGGTTGCTCCGTCGCGAGCCGCGGATCGCGGCCTGGTCGACCGTCACCACGCCGTCCCGGCCGCAGATCGAGCCGTGGATCAATGAGCTCTTGCCCGAGCCCGCTACGCCGGTGATGACCACGAGCACGCCGAGCGGGATGTCGACGTCCACGTCCCGCAGGTTGTGGGTGCTGGCATCACGCACCTCCAGGGACTCCGAGGAGGCCCGGACCTCGTCCTTGAGGGCCGCCCGGTCGTCGAGGTGGCGACCCGTGATCGTGTCGCTGCACCGCAGCCCCTCGACGGTCCCCTCGAACACCACCTCGCCGCCCTCGGTCCCCGCCTTCGGGCCGAGGTCGACCACGTGGTCGGCGATTGCGATCGCCTCCGGCTTGTGCTCCACCACCAGCACCGTGTTGCCCTTATCGCGCAGCCGCAACAGCAGGTCGTTCATCCGCTGGATGTCGTGGGGGTGCAACCCGATCGTCGGCTCGTCGAAAACGTAGGTGACGTCGGTCAAAGACGATCCGAGCTGTCGGATCATCTTGACGCGCTGCGCCTCGCCGCCCGACAGCGTGCCCGACGGGCGGTCGAGTGAGAGATAGCCCAGTCCGATCTCCACAAACGAGTCGAGGGTCTCCCCCAGCGACGCCAGCAGCGGCGCCACCGACGGCTCCTCGAGCCCGCGGACCCAGTCGGCCAAGTCGCCGATCTGCATCGCGCACGCGTCGGCGATGTTGGTCCCCTTGATCTTCGACGACCGCGCCTCCCTGCTGAGCCGGGTGCCGTCACACTCGGGACAGGTGGTGAAGGTCGCCGCCCGCTCCACAAACGCCCGGACGTGCGGCTGCAGCGCGTCGATGTCCTTGGAGAGCATCGACTTCTGGATCCTCGGGATCAGGCCCTCGTAGGTCAGGTTGATACCGTCCACCTTGATCTTGGTCGGCTCCTTGTACAGCAGGTCGTGGAGCTCTCTCTTGGTGAACTTCTTGATCGGCTTGTCCGGATCGAAGAAGCCGCAGCCGGTGAAGATCCGGCCGTACCAGCCGTCCATGCTGTAGCCGGGGATCGTGAGCGCGCCCTCGCGCAGCGACTTGCCCTCGTCGTACAGCTGCGTGAGGTCGATGTCGTTCACCGAGCCCCGGCCCTCGCAGCGCGGGCACATGCCGCCGAGGATGCTGAAGCTTCGCCTCTCTTTCGTGGTGCGGCCACCGCGCTCGAAGGTGACCGCGCCGGCGCCGGAGATCGAGGCGACGTTGAACGAGAACGCCTGTGGCGAGCCGATCCGCGGCTGCCCGAGTCGGCTGAAGAGGATCCGCAGCATCGCGCCCGCGTCGGTGGCGGTGCCGACCGTGGAGCGCGCGTCGGCACCCATCCGCTCCTGGTCGACGACGATCGCGGTGGTCAGCCCTTCGAGCACGTCGACCTCGGGCCGCGCGAGTGTCGGCATGAAGCCCTGCACGAAGGCGCTGTACGTCTCGTTGATCAGCCGCTGCGACTCCGCGGCGATCGTGCCGAACACCAGCGAGCTCTTGCCCGAGCCCGACACGCCGGTGAACACCGTCAGCTGGCGCTTCGGGATCTCGACGCTCACGTCCTTGAGGTTGTTCACGCGTGCCCCGTGCACGCGGATCAGATCGTGTGACTTGGCGCTCCGCGGCGCAGGCAACCGTCTGGTCGTCCTCGTGGCCGTGCTCATTGGGGATCGTCCACGCATCTCGGCTGGGCACCAGCCGCGTGGGCGCCGGGCATCGTGCCCGGCGACGTTCGGCGAGGGGCTTCGCGATGCAGGCTCATCGCTCCTGCATCAGCCCCAGGACATTGCCGTCGGGGTCGGCGAAGGTGGCCACCAGGCGGCCGCCGACGTCGTGCGCGGGTTCCTTCACGGTGGCGCCCGCGGCGGTCACCTCGGCCAGCTTCGCCTCGATGTCCGGCACCTGCCAGAACGCCACCGGCGAAGTCATGTCCTGCGGTCCGCCGCGCGGCACGAGCCCGATGTGCTGGCCCTCGGCCTCGTATCCGACGTAGTAGGACGCGTCGTGCTGCGGCGGCATGCCGAGCAGGGCCGTGTACACCGCCTTGGCCGCCCCCAGGTCGGACACGGGATGCAGCACGATTTTGATTCCCTCGGTGGAAGAGTCGCTCACGGTTGCTCCTTGAGTCGTGGGTGTCGTCGGGACGTCTGGTTCGGCGTGGACCCCTAAAACGAACGGGAAGCCCGCCAATCGACAGCCCGATCGGGGGAGATGGGGATTTCGTGGTCATGCTAGTGGCACCTCTTGGACGCACCCCTGGCCACGGCTCTCATCGCGAGGCACCGCCATCACGGCCACAGGCCGTGCCACTCCTGCCCCGGGTCAGCGGGGCTCTCGACGGAGCCGCACCGCGTGCACCAGATCACGCGCGCCGCGCAGCTCGCGGGCGGTGAAGAAGCGCGACGCGAGCAGCAACACGGGGGCGAGCATGAACCACAGCACGCGCCACGCGAGGCCACCGAGACCGCTGGTGGGAAGCAACAGCTCGCCCGAGACCGCGACGGACGCGAAGATCGCCACCAGCAGCGCGAGGCGGGGCCAGTCGAAGGCCACGTGAAAGAGCGAGCGCGTGAGGGTGTAAAGCACCATGAGCATCGCGATGTAGGCACCGCACAGGGCCAGACCCGCGCCCGCGATGCCGAGGTTGGCGCCGCCCGCGGGCACCAGCAGGAGCAGCAGCAGCACGTTTACCGCCAGGCCGGCAGCGGCCGCGGGGAAGTTGCGCGTCGTGTTGCCGGCGCGCCCGGCGAGCACCATCAGCACGGGGTAGAGGCCGTACAGCGCCCAACCGAGCGCCAACCACGGCAGCGCCCTGTAAGCGCCGAAGTATTCCGGGACCGCGAGCAGGCGCACCAGCCAGCGGCCGACCAACGCCACGCCGCAGACCATCAACCCCGTCGCCAGCACGTAGTAGGTGGTGACGAGCGAGTACAGGCGCGAGGCTTCTTTGTCGCTCTTGATCGAGTAGGCCAGCGGCGGCCACGCATACTGGAAGCCCCGCACCAGCAGGAACACCACGGTCGCGAGCTGCAGGGCGATCGAGTAGAGGCCGGCCGCGCTTTGCGAGTAGACGCGGAAGAGATAGAGGCGGTCCACGACCTGCAGCGCATACACGCTGGCGTCGGCCGGCACCGTCGGCACGCCAAAGCGCAGCATCGCGCGTAGGTCGTGGAAGCGCAAGCGCAGCGAGAAGCGGCGTGCTTGCGCGAGCACGACCCACAGGCCAAGCACAACTATGGCCGAAGCCCCGAAGTTGCCGAGCAGCAGGCCCCGCGCCTGCTGGTTGGCGAACACGACCAGCAGCACCGTGAACGTGACGGTCATCGCCACGTTGGCCATCGACGCGTACAGGTAGGCGCGCGCGCGTTCGTCCACGCGCAACTGGGCATAGGCCATTTCGAGGTTGGTGAAGGCCCACAGACCGAGGATCGCGCAGTCCATCAGGTCGGGGTCGCGGAAACCCAGGATCAGCTGGCAGAGCTCCGCCGAGAAGGCCAGTGCGATGAGCGCCGCAACCGTCGTCGTCCACGCGACCGTGGCTGTGACGGTGCGCGCGATCCGTGCGCGGCGTTCGGTGTCGTGGTCGGTGAAGTAGAAGCGCACAAACGCCTCCCCCAACCCCACGCGCAGGAAGATGCTCGACAGGATCACCGCTGTCAGCAGCGACTGGTAGGCGCCGTAGCTCTTCGGAGACACATGCGCGGTGTACAGCGGCAGCAGGATCACCGCCAGGCCCTTCGCCACGATGTCGGCCGCCTGGTAGGCCGCGCCGCTGGTGAGCAGGCGCTTCAGGTAGTCGCGCACGCCCTCAGCTTGTCAGCGCCGCCGACTCGACACCGCGGCGCGGCTCGACGCCGCCCGGCGCGTAGGCAAGCGCCACCCCAATCCCCAGCAGCACCCACGTCCCCGGGTCCTCGAGGAAGTCGGCGTAGGCGAAGGTGTGCAGCACCAGCGCCGCGAAACAGGCCGCCAGTGCGATCCTTGGCGGCGAGCGGCCCGCCCCGCGGAACAGCACCGCGAAGGCCACCACCAGCAGCGCCACGTACAGCACAAGGCCGACAATCCCCTGCTCGGCCGCGACCGTGACGGGGATCGTGTGCGAGGCGGAGGTCGCGCTGTTGCTGGTTACGTGTTCGTGGGCGCGGTACTCCTGCGCGAACGAGCCCGGTCCAAAGCCCTGCAGCGGACGGTCGGCGAACAGGCGCAGCCCCCCTTCGACCAGCTTCGTGCGCCCACTGGTCGCGTTGCTCGCCGAGCCGCCTTTGCCCGTCAGCCCGAGGTGCAGGCTCGGCGGCGCGAGCGCCACCACCACCAGCGCGATCGCCGCCAGCGCGCCCGTCACGTAGATCGTGCCGCGCACGTCCCAGCGGTAGGCGGCCAGCACCGCGAGGCCGAGCAGCAGCGCGGCGATGCTCGACTGCGAAAAGCTCGTCACCAGGCCCGCCAGCAGCCACAGCAGCACCGCCCCACCGAGCAGCACCTCGCGGCGGCGGCCGCTCCACAGCACCGCCGTCGTCACCCCAATCATCACCAGCGCGAGGAAGCGACCGTAGATGTTGGGGTCGAAGAAGAGCGAGTTCACCCGGAAGTAGTTGCCGTACTGGTCCGCCGCGACCACCTTGGGGTTCAGGAACAGCTGCTTGCGGTCGTACTCGATGAAGCCAACCCCGGCGAACACGACCGCCAGTGCCACCGCCACGGCGAGGCATTGCAGCAACAACTCGCGGGTCCACTCCACCTCGCGCAGCTGCGCGAACAAGAGCGCGAACGGCACGTAGAAGAACACCATGTTCTCCAGGGCTTTGGAGAAGTCGGTGGAGTATGTGGCCTGTAGTGCGTACAGCACAACCACGGCGCTCAGCAGCCACTCCAGACCCCGCGGGGAGATCATTTGCGCCCACCAGCCATGCGGCGGTTCGGGCACCCCATCCTGTGCGGGGTCGGCCCTCCCGACAGGCGGTGCGGTGCTCGACAGCCGTGGAAGCGCGTACGCGAGCGCGGCGGCGCCTACCACCAGATAGAGCGGGATCAGCAGATTCGAGGTACTGCCGCCGGTCGCGATCGGCAGGCGGAACGGCAACGCGAAGATCGCCAGCAGTGGAAATGCCCGTGGCTCTCTGTGAATCAGCACGGCGAGCGCAAGTACCACAATCACTCCCAACACAATTGCGGCGCCAGCCTCCGCCGGGTGGTGGCGCAGGTGTGTCAACTGGGAGGTGTGCCAGATATCAACCAGCAGCAGCACCGGCGTCAGCACGAGCGCGGCAAGCATCGCCAGCGCCCGCTGCTGGCCGAAACGGGGGCCGAAGGCGCGTGTCTCCCGGCTTCGGTCCGATGCTCGCCGCGGCCGCCCGGCTCGAAGGTAGGCGGTTGGGGCACCGAGAATCACCACCGCGACCAGCAGGGCAACCACGAGCACACCGAACTTCTCGATACCCTCTCCGAAACCGTGTGCGGTGGCGAGGACCGTCACGGGCGCCGTTCCAATTTGAAGCCGCGCGTGGAGTATCGGGTAAGACCCTGGTTGCGCAGGCTCACCCGCAGACGGTATTCACCCTGTGGCGCCAGACCACCGCTCTGGGTCGCGCCCAGCTGGCCATTCCAACACAGTGAGAGCGGTTTGTACCTTTCCACCGGCAGGTCGCGCGCGATCGTGGCAACACTGTGGTTTGACGCGTCGACGATCTTGACGGTCACTTCATCGGCCTGCGCGATCTTGAACGCGAGGAACTCGATCCGAGCGCTTGAATTCACCAGTCCCGGGGGCACCCTCCCCCGGCAGGCCGCGGCCGCGACGTGCGTCGGGGTGAAGGTTTCATCCATCTTGAATTCCTGCACCGGCGTGGGGGTGTGCTTGAGCCGCTGGGTCAACACGAACGCGACGAAGCACGCCACCACCAACACGGCGAACACCCCGCGCGCCAGCTTCTGAGCCTCCCCTGACTCACCATGCGTACGCCGCCCAGCGGAGCCCGGGATGGGGGCCCGCCCGCCCCCGGAGCTCATTCCTGCTGATCCTTCCCGTCCAGTGCGAAGCGCTCCACGGTGTCCGAGCGCAAACCCAGCCGCAGCGTCTCCAGCGAGAGCACGTCGTTCGGGGCGATGTTGCCGAGGTTGCACTCGCTGCCGAAGAAGTCGAGCAGCCACACCTGCTGCCCCTTGAGCGGCGCCTCGAAGATCATCCGCTCGCTGTCGATCGCATGCGCGATCTCGTCGATCAGGCCGCTGCGCACCTCGCCGTCGGCCCGGTAGATGCCAGCCGTACCCGACTCGCGCGCCTCCGCGATCACCTTCCACGCGCCCGCCTCCAGGTCACGTTCGATCTGCTCCACCCACACGTACGGGGCCATGATGAAGTCGGCGTCCTTGCTGCCGACCTCGGCGAGCACGGTGAAGCCGGCTGCCGTGAGCGTGCGGATCAGGTGCGCCTTCACCTCTCCCTCCAGCACGATCGTGCCGTCGGACACCTCGACATGGCGCAGTCCCAGCTGCTTCAGCCACGCGATCAGCCCCTCGACGCGGCCCTGCTTGATCGCCAGCTCGGTCAGCGTGCCGCCGAGCACCACGGGGATGCCGTGCGCGGCGTAGCACTCCAGCTTCGGCTTCAGGTTGGCGCTGACCAGCGCCGTGCCCCAACCCAGCTTGACGATGTCCACGTACGCGCCCGCCACCTCCAGCATGCCCTCCACCTCAGCGCTCGACAGCCCCCGGTCGAGCACGTGCGTGAGGCCCCGCTCGCGCGGCTTGCGCGAGCGCTCGGGGAGCTTCAGGAAGCTCGTGGTGGTGGGCTCCGAGTGCGTCACACTTGTGGGGTCGGTCGATCAGCCGCCGGCGCCGGCTGAAGCTTCACCGGCGGGCGTTTCACTCGCCGCGGGGGCTTCGTTGCCCTGGGCTTCTCCGGCGCCCGCGGCACCGCCAGCCGCCCCTTCGCTCGAGCTGGACCCGCTCGACCCGGGAGAGGACGGGCTCGAATTACCGGAGCCCACCAGCGATTCCTTGTCGGCCCCGGCAATCACCACCACGCTCGTGCCGTTCACCACCGACGCGACCGCCCCTTCGATCGGCACCACTTCGCCGATGCCGAGCGTCTGAGCCACGTGCTGGGCTTCGGGTCGGCGCCCGCTCGCGTACTCGACCACCGAGGTCGAGCGGGCGCTCGGGGGCGTCGCGCTCGACGCCGCCGCCTGCGTGTAGCCGCTCTGGCGCAGGTTTGCCGCCAGCTTGTGCGCGAGCCCTTCCGCTTCGGTCGCATTCAGCACGACCACGTGCGTTTCCGCCGGGCTCGCCACGACGACGTGCCCGTGGTGCCCTGTGCTCGCGGTCGAGTGCCCCGCGGTCCCGCCGCTCGGGCTGTTCGACCCGCCGCCGCCGGAGAGCAGTACCACGGCCAGCACCGCCACGCCCACAACCACGCCGCCGACGATCAGCGCCACGGTTTTGCGCGAGGAGGGCTCCTCTTCGACCAAAAACTTGGGAGGGGCGCCCCCGTCCCGCCCCAGCGCCCGCACGCTGCCTGGCTGGGCGGCGCGCGCGGCGGTCGCTCGCGAAGCCACCGGGGCGGGAGGGCGCGGCGGCAGCGGTTTGGAGCTCACCGCCGCCTGGGCGGGCAGGACGGACGGAACTCCATTCCTCGCTGGAGCCGGCGGCACGGGCGCGCGCGGAGCAGCCGGTGGAGGGGGATCCACGACCCGCGACGCAACCGCGGTGGAGGCCGCGGCGGCTGCCACCGTCGCCGGGGCTAGAGCGCCCGGCGCGACGGCCGGCTCCGCTTCAGGTGGCTGCAGCTCCTGCGCGGGCTGCGGCTCCACCCCGGCGGCGACCAGCTCGGGCTCGGCGGGGGCCAGCTCGGCCTCGGCGGCGATCGGCTCGGCCTCGGCGGGGGCCGGCGGCTTGGCAGCCTCCCCCTCTGCCGCCCGGGTGGGCAGCTCCTGCTGCGCCTCCTCGGGCCTCGCGCCCTCTGCCGGCTTTGTTGGCTGCTCCTCGGGCTTGTTGGGAGCCTCCTGCGATTTCGGCTTCTCCACCGAGGCCGACTCCGCTCCCGCCACAGTCTGCGCGGTTGGCACAAAGGCCGGCAGGCCGGGGACCGGGGCCGGGAGCGGTGCGACCGTTGGCGCGGGCGTCGCAACCGGCGCCGGCTGCCCGGGGACCGCCACCGCGGGCTGTCCCGCGGCTGTGAGCGCCGTGGCGGGAGGCTGCCCGGCGACCTGCCGCGCGATCATCGGCGTGGCGCGCGGGACGACCGGCTGCACCGGCCGCTGGGCACGCATCGTCGCCTCGGCGGCCGCGCGCTGCTCCAACTCCGCCGCGCGCTCCGGAGCACGGCCGGCCCACTCGCGCAGGCGCTTGAGCTCACGCGCCTGGGAGAACACCAGCAGCGAGAGGATCGCGATCCCGACCAGCGCCGCGAAGGCCGCAAGGGCCCCAACCTCGAGCAGTTTGTTGGAGAGCGACAGCGCCGGCAGCAGTGCAGTCATGCGTCGCCAGAGTGTATGAGGGGCACAGGCGCCGCGGACGCGGTTGCCGGCACGGGCTCCGTGGGCGCGTTCACGGGCTCCCGCACGCGGGAGGTCAGGTCGGCCACCTTCGCGGCCAGCCCGGCCGCGTCGCCCTCCAACACAAGCAGGTTGATCTCGGCGAACACCTCCTCCACCACCTCCGGCGCCAGCGGCTCGCGCTCAGCTCGCATAATCTTCTCGGTGGCAGTAGGGCACCGGCGCTCGTAGCCGTTGAACAGCTCCTCGTGCAGCTTCTCCCCCGGCCGGCGCCCGACCTCCTCGATCTCGACGTCGCGATCGGGGTCGAGGCCCGAGAGCTCGATCATCGCCCGCGCCAGCTCGACGATCCGCACCGGCTCGCCCATGTCGAGCACCAACACCTCGGCGGTGCGAGGAGCGCCCTCCCCCTGGCCGCGGCCGCCGCGCAGCGTGTCCACCGGGTGCCGCCCGTTTTTTGGATCGAGCCCCCCCACCCCACCGCCCGCGGTGTGAAGTCCGAGCGAGCCCGCGCGGATGATCAACTGCACGGCCTCGGGGATCGTCATGAAGTAGCGCGTCATGCGTCGGTCGGTGACCGTCACCGGCCCCCCGCGCGCGATCTGGCGACGGAAGATCGGGACCACGCTGCCGGAGGAGCCGAGCACGTTGCCGAAGCGCACCGCCCTGTACACGGTGCCCTCCCAGCGCGCGGCGGCCCCCTCCAGCGCGAGCTCCGCCAGCGCCTTGGAGGCCCCCATCACCGTGGCGGGGGCGACCGCCTTGTCGGTCGACACGAGCACGAAGCGCTCCACCCCCAGCTCCCCGCACACGTGCGCCATCACGCGCGTGGCGATCGCGTTGTTGCGCACCGCCTCGACCGGGTTGGCCTCCATCAGCCCCACGTGCTTGTAGGCAGCGGCGTGGAAGACGACGGTGGGGCGGTGCTCGGCGAGCACCTCGCGCATCCGCTCCTCCTCCTTGCAATCCCCCAGCACCGCCGCCAGCGACGCCAGCGGCACGTGACGCTCCTCGAGCAGTTCGCGGTGGATCGCGAACAGGTTGTCCTCGGCGTGGTCGAGCAGGATCAGCCGCCGCGGGCCCACGTGCGCGATCTGGCGACACAGCTCCGCACCGATCGAGCCGCCGGCGCCGCTCACCAGCACGACCGCCTCGCGGGCCAGATAGGCCCCGACGCGGTCGAGCTCCATCACCACGGGCTCACGCCCCAACACGTCCTCGACGCGCACCTCGCGCACCTGGCGCGCGATCGTGGTGAGCGCCGTGCCGCCCCGGTGGGGGTGGGTGGGGTCGCCATCCTTCAGCAGCTCGAACACGGTCGGCAGCGTGCGCACCGGGATCGAGCGGGCGCGGCACTCCCGCACCACGCGTGCACGCGTGGAGCCGGGCGCCGAGGGGATCGCGATGATCACTTCCTCGGGCTCCGCCTCCTCCAGGATGCGCGGCAGGTCGGCCTCGGTGTTGCCCCGCACCTTCACCCCGTCGATCCGCATGCCCCGCTTGCGCGGGTCGTCGTCGAGGAAGCCCACGGGCGCAAGCCCCAACTCGCGGTTGCGCGCAATCTCGCGCAGCACCAGGCGCCCACCTTCGCCGGCGCCGACGATCAGCACGCCGCGCTCGCTCTCGCGCACGCCGCGGAAGGCGCCCTGCAGACGCCGTTCGCGCAGCGCCCGGGCCAGCACCCGCAGGCCGACCAGCGCGCTCAGCGCGAGCAGGAAGAAGAGCACGATCACCCCCAGCGGCAGGTCCACAGTGCTCACGCCCGCCGGGCGGCCAGCATGGTAGGGGCCGTAGGGGATCAGCACCGGCCGCCCCACCGCCACGCCGACGACCGCCAGCAATACGATCGCGACGACCCCGCGCAGGATCGCCTCGTAGTCGCGCTGGCCGGCATAGCTCCAGCTGCGCAGGTACACGCGTGCGAGCACCAGCACAACCACGCCGCCGAGCGCCACCCACCAGATCGTGCGCTCCAGCAGCAGCGTGTAGCGGTGCGTGAGCCCCTCGTCAAAGCGCAGCTGGAAGGCGAGGTAGTACGCGAGCGCGACCAGCACCCCGTCCACGGCGATCTGGGGCAACATGTGCCGGTGGAAGGGGGTGGGGGCCCACCCACCCGCCGAGCGGAGATGTCGGCGCATTGCAGGGAATTGTAGGCCGCGCGGCGTTTGGTGGACACGCTCCGTGCGCAACCGTCGCCCGCGGGCGCGCCATGGGCAGGAGCGATCGCCGGCCCAGGGGTGCCTGAGTGCGGCAGGCTCTACTTGAAAAGCGTCAACCCCGAGATCGAGGCCGTTTCGCTGCCGGGAGGCAGGTGGGTAATCCACAGCAGGTAGTAGCGGAACGCGACCCCGTGGGTGTCGAGGCGGATCGTGCTCTGCGCGCCGACCGCACGCGCAGCCACCAGTTCCGTCCAGCCGCGCTGGGCGAGGCTCTCGGGGTCTTCATAGGGGACGCTGGCGTCGAAGCTCTTGGCGGCGTATACGGCGGCGGTGAAGCCCGGCGTGGGGGTCTGCACCTCAATCGCACGGGCGCGCAGCCCGGGGGCCGCGTCGATGTAGATGCCGGTCCCCGGCTTGTGCCCGAACGAGTTTTCGCGGTAGTGCTCGGTACTCCACACGGTTTCGGGGTCGCCATCCACCACGTTGGCCACCTGCGTCGGGTGTTCGGGTTCGTTGCCGTACGGGTTGTAGTCGTGCGCGGAGGTCTGTTCCAGGGAGACGGGGGTGATGCCCGGTTGAGCGTCCACATCGGGTGCGACGCCGCGGTGGGCGTTGCCGGCGATCAGCGCCAGCGTGAGCGCCACCAGGCCACCGAGCAGCGCCAGCGAACCCAGCCAGCGAGCCGGATGGCGCATCCGCCACGGCAGCCGCCGACGCGCCGGTGCGGGCAGCGTGCGCAGCACCGTGGTGACCTCTCCGGTGCTCTGTCCCGCGCGCGCGACCTCGATCGCGAGCACCTCCTCGAGGTCGGCGAGCAGCGTGGGGATGTCGGGGTAACGGCGAGCGAGATCCTTGGCGGTGGCGCGTTCCACGACGGCGGCGGTCGCGGCCGACACCTCCGGGCGGCGGTACTGCACGTCGGGGATCTCCTCGCGCACGTGGCGCATCGCCACGGCGACCGGGCTGGCGCCGGTGTAGGGAATCGCGCCGGTGAGCATCTCGTACAGCACGACCCCCAGGGAGTAGATGTCGGATTGGCCGGTGACCTTGTGGCCGAGCGCCTGCTCGGGGGAGACGTAGTCGGTCGTGCCCAGCACGCGTCCGTCGAGCGTCAGCCCCTCCTCGGTGAGCATGCGGGCGATTCCGAAGTCGGTGATCTTGGCGGTGCCCTCGGCGGTCAGCAGCACGTTCTGGGGCTTCACGTCGCGGTGCACGATGTGATGTTCGTGGGCGGCGCCCAGCGCCCGGGCGATCTCGATCGCGTACGCGATCGCCTCAGTGATCTCCAACGGCCCAGTGCGCCGGATCAGCGCCTTCAGCGTCTCCCCGTCGACATGCTCGAAGACGATGTACGGTGTCGCCCTCCCGGGGTGGACGGGATCCTCATCCACCTCCTCGCCGGCGTCGATCACGGTCACGATGTGCGCGTGGCTGAGCTGCGCCACTGCCCGCGCCTCGCGGCGAAAGCGCTCCAGCTGGTCGGAGTCGGAGGCGATCTCGCGGTGCATCAGCTTGATCGCCACCGGCCGTTCCAACACCGTGTCGAAGGCGCGGTACACGGTCGACATCCCACCCTTGCCGATCTCCTCGTCAAGGCGGTAGCGCCCCCCGAGCGCGGTGCCGAGCATCGCTTGCGACATCACCCTATTTTGCGCGCTCGGCAGGCGGGACGGGAACTACAGCGCGATCAAGGCGATTCCCACAAGCGCCGCGGCGACCCCGACGGCTTGAAAACGCGACAGCCGCTCACCCAGCAGGCCCATACCGAGGGCAACCGTGACGATCGGGAAAAGCGAGCCCAGCACCGACACCAGCGAGAGCTGGCCATGCGCGGCGGCCGTGGTGTACATGATCGTGCCGAGGACCAACAGCACGCCCGGGATCGCGAACAGCGCGCTGCCGCGGACGAATCTGATCCCGCGCAGCTCGCGCCCGGCCCACAGCGCAAGCAGCGCTATCAGCGCAAGGCGCGCGTCGAGCAGCGCCCATGCGCGCCCATGCTCCGAAGCCTTGGGCAGCGCCGTGAGGAAGATGCCGAAGGCGACCGCCGAGGCCGCCGCCCACAGCGCCGCGGCGCGAGGGTCGGGATAGTGCGCGGTGGAGTGATGCGCGGAACCGCGACGCGCGACGAGCACGGCACCGCCCATCGCCAGCACCAGCCCCACCGCCTGCGCCGGCCTCAGCGAATCGCCGCTGGCGAAACCCCACGCGACGGGGATCACCACCCCCGAAGCCCCGATCGGCGCCACCACCGACAGCGGCCCCAGCTCGGCCGCCTTGTAGAAGCCGATCAGCCCACCGGCGTTGCCCGCGCCCGCAAGCAACGCCAACCCAACGTCGGCGGAGGGTAGCGCCCGTCCCCCCTCCAGCGCCAGATACAACGCGCAAGCCCCAAGCGCCGCCGTCTGCGAGAGCACCAGCACCGTCACCAGCTGGTGCCGACGCACCAGCTGCGGGCCGATGAAGTTCGACACGCCATAACAAAGCGACGCGCCGAGCGCCAGAGTGATCGCGAGCATCGGCGTGAGTCTGGCAGTCGCGGGGCGTTCGCCGAGGGAGTCCGCGCGGTGGGCGGCGCAGGTCTTGCACGCCAGGCGGGACGCACGGCGCTCGGGCGGTGGCCCGCCGGCTACGCTCCCCGGATGCGCACGATCCCCACGGCACCGGTGGCAGCCGCGTCGTTCGTGGTCAGCTACGCGGTGGTGGTGGCCAGCGGCTCGCGGCCACTGGGCGGCGCCGTCCTCGCGCTTGGGGGCCTGTGGTGCATCCACGCCTGGCTCCAGCGCCACGACGCACGGACTGCCACGACGCTTGGGTTGGTGGGCCTCGGTCTGTTCGTCGCCTCGCACCTGCTTGCGCTGGTGGTCGGGGCCTGGCCGTCGGTGCTGGTGGTTGCGGGAGTTATGGGGGTGGTGGCTTGGGTGCGGGCGGATTCGGTGCTCCCGACGCGCGCCGGACCGCAGACCGTCAGGTTTCGATCGTGACGAGCGTCCCGATCGGCGTGTAGGGCCAGATCTCGGCGGAGGCCGCGAGCGGCAGCTCGACGCAGCCGAGACTCTGCGGGGTGCCGAATGAGGAGCGGTCGAAGTTGTGCAGCGCGTCGCCGCCGTTGAAGTAGCTGACCCATTTGATCCCTGGATCTTCGTAGTGCGAGCCATCGGGGTTGGTGCCGCTCATCGTCGTTTCGGGGAGGTGCTCGAACACCGGGAACGTCCCCAGTTCGGTTTCCGCCCCGGAGATGCCCGTGTTCGCGGGCGAGGTGATGATCGTCTGGCCGCTGTGCCACAGCGTCATCGTCTCCGGGACTTCGCGGTGCACGTACACGTAGCTGTAACCGCTGGTCAGGCGCTTGCCGGCGATCGCGTCGGTGAACAGCGCGTGCCACACGGTCGGTCCCGCGACCCCATCGACCGTGAGGTCGTTTTCGTTCTCGAACTTCATCACCGCCCCCTTGGTGATCGCGGTCGCAAGCTCCGGGTTCCACATCGCCGGCAGCTGGCGTGGCGTGTTCGGATAACGCCAGTTGAAGCTGCCGCTGGGAGGTTCGACCGCCGCCTGCGCCTCCGCGATCGGCGTACGGGATACGTTGCCCGCCCGCCCACCCGACGGCTGCCAGGTGACCGGCAGGTAGCCGGCTTCGGCGAGGAGCTGGTGCAGGCGCAGCGTCGAGCCGGGTGGCACGGTCCATTCGATCTGGTTGGTGGTGTGCAGCCCGCTCCCGCCCGTCGTGACGGCGACCGCACGCGGCAGCTGGACCCGCAGCTGGGAGTCCAGGGCGGCGCCCAACCCCGACGGGGTGAAGACGAGCGTGTGGCTGTTGGTTTCACGCCAGCTGCCAGGCGTGCTCGGCGAGAGCTGGGGACGAGCCGAGCCCAGCACTTCGCTCACCGGCTTGGAGAACGTCAGGTTGATCGGCCCGGCGGGAGAGATTCGCGCGCCGGCCGCGGGAAAGCTGACCATCACCGGAGCCTGGGAGGGCGGAAACCAGCTCACCTGCGTAGGCGTCCCCAGTCTCTCCCAGGGACGCGGCGCGGCGGCGATCTCGATCGCGCCGGTCGACGCCTGCGGCCCGAGCGAGACCGAGCTCTGGGCACTGCCCAACGTGTGGTGGGTCAAGCCATCGGTGGCGCTCCTGTAGGACACTGCGCTGACGGGTTGATCAAAGCTCACGCGCACCTCCGAACCCGAGGGCACCGTCATCCAACGCTCGGTCACCTGCGCGGCGGGCGCGCGCAGCGTCAGCCGCTCGTTGCGTTCGCTTCCCAACGCCCAGCCGATCCATCCCGGACGGCGAACCTCCACGTCCACCGTCACCTGCTCGCCCGGGGTCAGCCGCTTCAATGGAGTCAGCCGCCCACCTTCGATCGCGAGCGGCACCCCCCGTCCGTCCGGCCCGTACGCCCGAACACGCTCGATCGTTCCACCAAACGGCTGTACCGACACACGTGCAAGCGCCGTCGAATCGCTCGCCAGCGTCACGCCCGAGAAGGCCAGCACCGCCACGGCCAGCAACACGACGATCAGGACAAGCGTCAGCCCCGCGCCAAGCAGGGCGCGTGACCGACGATGCTCTTGCGACACGGGGTCACGACGAGCCGAGGCCATCGTCATTGATGGATCGTAGGACGATTCCGTGGAAATCGTCGCGTTCTCCATGCAAGGCTTTCTCACTCGTCGCGTTGGCCGTGCAAATGCCGGTCCCGATCGGCTTCACGGTCGCGCGCTACGCCGAGCCCGAAGAGGCGACGGCGGCCAGCGCCAGCCCCGCGCGGTAGAGCGCGAACGGCCACAGCGTCCGCCCGCGCTTGCCGGGGCGGATCAACGGTGCGCAGGCGAGCGTCGATAGGAACGCCGCCCCCGCGCCCACGGCGAGCGCCGAAGCCTCGCCCGGCGGGGCGCCGCGCTGGCCGAAACGGGGACGCGCACCGGAGGCGCGTGTCACCCGGCTTCGGCCGAGGCGAAACGCCTTGAGCCCCGCGGCACCCGCGATCACTGGGAGACCAACGCGCCACGACAGCGCGTGGGCGTCCTCGCGGGCGAAGCCGCGAGCGCGCGCGGCGGTGAGGGTGGCGCCGTTGCGCGAGACGCCCGGGAGCAGGGCGAGCGCCTGCGCGAGACCGAGCGCGAGGGCGTCGCGGGGTCCACAGTCCGCGACGCCACGGTTCCCCGGGCGAGTATCGGCCCAGGCCATCGCGGCCGCTCCCACCGCCAGCCCCGTGGCAAGCGCGCGGGGACTGCCCGGACGGCGCTCCAACCGGCGCTCCATGAGGTAGCCCACGAGCGCTGGGGGGGTGAGCGCAAGCGCCGCCGACGCCACGGCTCTGCCGTCCAGCCCACGCGAGGCCTGCCCCAGCTCCCCGCGCAGCGCGAGCGTCAGCGCGGCGGCGGTGCCCGCGTGCAGCACGACCTCCAGCGAGTTGCGCAGCTCCGCGTCCTGCTCGGCATGGGGCCAGCCCGCGAGGCGCGCCAGCAGCGCGATGTGCGCCGAGGAGGAGACCGGCAGCACCTCGGTGGGGCCCTGCACGAGACCCAGCAGCAGTGCGTGGCGCAGCGGCGGCTTCGTTGCCTGCGTGGCTCGGGGAGATTCCTCAGCCAATGTCCACGGGTGAGGACTCCGGAGACGAGACGCGGTCGGGGTCCCCTGCGGCAGCTTCGACAGTTGCCACGGGGCCCACACGGCGGCGGCGGACGATCCAATAGACGATGCCCACCACGACGAACGCGACAATCGCGTAGTCGACGTACTCAAAGCCCTTGCGCACGCTCGTCCAGTCACCACCCACCGCGTGGCCGGCAATCGCCAGCGCCAGGACCCAAGGGAGCGAGCCGATCACCGTGAGCACGGAGAAGCGCGGCAGCGGCATCTTTGCAACGCCCGCTGGAAGCGAGACAAAGGCGCGCACCAAAGGGATCATGCGACCGAAGAGGACCGTCATCTCGCCGTAGCGCGAGAACCAGCGATCCGCACGCTCCGTCTGCGCCGGGCCCATGTGCACCCGGTGGCCGTGGCGTTCCATCAACTCCAGACGACCACCGCGGCCGATCGCGTAGCCGACCCACGACCCCACCAGCGTGCCCGCCAGGCCCGCGAGCACGATGCCGGTCATCGTCAGGTGGTGGTGCGCGCCCGAGCCGCCGGGGTCTGCGACGGCGAAGCCCGCGAACAGCATCACGACCTCCGAGGGGATCGGGATGCACGCCGAGCCGAGCGCCATCAGCACGAACACCGCCGGCAGCCCCCCGTCGCGGACGAAGTGCCAGGTGGCGTTGACAACCGATTCGGTGACCGAGGCGAGGACGAGCACGGGCGCGTCAACGATACCGTCCACCCCGATGCGCGTTTGGATCGACCTCACTAACAGCCCCCACGTGCTCGTCATGCGACCCGTGATCGAGGCGCTCGAGCGCGACGGCCACGAGGTGCGGGTGACCGCGCGCGACTTCGCCCAGACGCTGGGGCTGCTGCGCCGCTTCGAGATCCCCCACACCGCGATTGGGCACCACCGTGGCGAGCGGCTGGCCGCGAAGGCGGGCGGCCTGGCGCTGCGCTCGGGCGCGTTGGCGCGCTGGGCCCTTGCCGAGGCGCGGGAATCGAGCTGCGAGCCCCCCTCCCCCTCCTCCCCCCATTCCTCGGGCCGCTTTGACATCGCGCTCGGCCATGGCTCCAACGATGTGAGCGTGGCTGCCGCCCTGCTGCGGATTCCCAGCGCCACGATGTTCGACTACGAGTGGGCCACCGTGCAGCACCAGATCAACTGCCGCCTGGCGCGCGCGGTGGTCGTGCCCGAGGCGATCCCCCTCGAGCGCCTCGATCGCTACGGCGCGCGCGGCAAGGTGCGCGCCTATGCGGGGCTGAAGGAGGAGTACTACCTCTCGGACTTCGAGCCCGACCCCGCGATCCTTTCCCAGCTGGGGCTCGACCCCGGGCGGCCGATCGTCGTGGTGCGCACCCCCCCGGAGGTCTCGCTCTACCACCGCTTCGAGAACGACCTGTTCGCGCGGGTGCTCGAGCGTCTGCGCGATGCGGCCGGCGGCGCGGAGGGGACACAGTCGGTGGTGCTGCCCCGCACCCCGGCTCAGCGTGCGCAGCTCGCCGGTGTGCCCGGCTTCGTCGTCCCCGAGCAAGCGATCGACGCACAGTCGCTGATCGCCCTCTCCGACCTCGTGATCTCCGCCGGGGGCACGATGAACCGCGAGGCCGTGGCGCTCGGCGTTCCGGTGTACACCACCTTCGAGGGCCGGCTGGGGGCGGTCGACGAGCGACTGATCGCCGAGGGGCGACTGCGCAAGCTGCGCGACCCCATCCAAATAGATCTAAAAAAAAGGCCCTCCCCCATCGTGCAAGCACGTATCCGCCGTGACCCGCGCGTGCTCGTCGATCTGCTGCTCTCGCCGCTGCGGGCGAGCTAATACCGGTAGGCCCGCTTGGCCTCCCAGCGCTCGATCCCGAGCCGGCAGAGGCGGTCTACGAGCTCGGGGTAGGGGATCCCCGAGGCCTCGGTCAGCTTTGCGTACACGCTCGTCGGCGTGAAGCCGGGCATCGTGTTGAGCTCGTTCACCAGCACCCGCTCGCCGTCTACGAAGAAGTCCGCGCGCGCGAGGCCTTCACAGCCGGCGTATGCGAACACCTCCAACGCCAGCTCTCGCACCCTTGCGTGCGCAGCGGCGGAAATGCGGGCGGGCACGAGTAGCTCCATCCCCTCGGCGTGGTACTTGGCGGCGTAGTCGTACCACTCCCCCGCGAACACAATCTCCCCTGGCGGGGATGCCAACGCCGGCGGCCCATCGTCGCGGGCGGACGCACCGAGCACGGCGCACTCGACCTCGACCCCGCTCGCCATCGCCTCGACGATCGCAAGCGGGTCGTGCGCGAAAGCCTGGTTCAGTGCCTCGCCGAGCAGACCCGCGTCGGAGACCTTGACGATCCCCACGGAGGAGCCCAGATGGGCGGGCTTGACGAACACCGGCAGGCCGAGCGCGGAGAGCTCGCCGAGCACCTCCGTGGGCGCGCGGCGCCAGCGCGCGGCGCGCACCCCCGCGTACGCCACCTGGGGGATGCCCGCGGCGGACATCAGCTCTTTGAAGAGCACCTTGTCCATGCAGATTGCCGACGCCGCGACGCCCGCGCCCACATAGGCGACATCCAGCGACTCCAGCACGCCCTGCACAGTGCCGTCCTCGCCAAAGGGCCCGTGCAACGCGGGGAATACGACATCCACGTCGAGCAGACCCTTCCCCGGGCAGAGGCCGAGCCGCTCCCCGTCGTGAAGCCACTCGCCATTGCGCTCGATCTCCACCCAGCGAACGACGTGCCCGTCGCGCTCCAGGCCCTCGCGCACAGCGCGAGCGGAAGCCAGCGAGACGTCGTGCTCTGAGGAGCGCCCGCCGGCAAGTAGCGCGACAGTGAGCCTCATGGAGTGGCGGGTGCGGCGGCGGGCGGGGTCTGCGATGTGGTGGTCGTGGTGGTCGGAGTCGTCGAGGTCGTAGTGCTCGGCGTGGTTTGCGGCGCGAGTTCGCCCACCGTGAGCTTGATTGTGGCTCCCCGCTTGGCCTTGGTGCCGCCGGCCGGGTTCTGCTGGAGCACCAGCCCGACTTCGGCAACGCTGGAGACGGCGCGCGTACCGGACTTCACCACGAAGCCCGCCCCGATCAGTTCGCCTTCGGCGCGTTCCTGCTTTTTGCCGACCACGCGTGGGATCGCGACTTCCTGCGAGGCCTTTGCCACCACCAGGCTCACCGCTTCGCCGCTGCGCACGGAGCTGCCCGCGGCGGGCATTTGCGAAAGCACGGTGCCCGCCGTCTGGCCCGCTTCTTCGCGCTTGGTGACGGCGCCCACGTCCAGTCCCGCGGCGCGCAGCGACCCGCGCGCTTCGGCTTCGCTCTGGCCGGTCACCGTGGGAACTTCCACCTGCATGGGGCCGCTCGAGACGAACACCGTCACCGGGCTGCCCGCCAGCAGCGGCACGCCCTGCGAGGGTTCGGTGGAGATCACCTTGCCGCTCGGCACCGTTGCGCTGGAGCGGTTCTGCACGTTGGGCTTGAAGTGCGCCTGCTCGAGCTTGTGCTCGGCTTGCGCGCTGGTGAGGTTTCTCACGTCGGGCACGCCCACGCTGGCGGGGCCGGTGGAGACGACGACGCTCACGTGCGCGCCGCGCTGCACCACACTTCCCGCCGCGGGGCTGAGGGAGATCACGGCGCCCTCGGCTACGTCCAGGCTGGGCGCCTGTGAGGGCACCGGCACCAGATCGGCCGCTTTGAGCTCAGTGGTCGCAAGCGTCGCCGTGCGGCCGACGACGTTGGGCACTGTCACCTGGCGTTTGGTGGCCGGCAGCAGTAGCGCAAGCGCGACCCCGGCGGCGATCAGCGCGAGCAGCACCCCGCCCGCGATCCACCAGCGGCGCCTACGCCGCCGCGCCGACGCCTCCCCGGGGTCCTCCCGCGCGGGGTCCTCGGCGGCAGGCGCCAGCAGCAGCGCGGAGGTGGCCGGCGCCACCGGGCCATTGCCGCCGGGCGCGACCGGCGAGCGCTCACCCGCGCCAAGCAGGCCTAGGCGGACGTGCTGGAGCGCCGCGGTGAACTCGTCGGCGTCGGCGAAGCGCTCCGCGGGATCCTTCGCGAGCGCCCGCAGTACCACGGCGTCGAGCTCCGGTGGAATCGCCGCACGCGCAGGGGCAGGCGCTGGCGCGCCGGTCGCCGCGGCGTCGAGGGGGTGGGTGAACGCGACGCCAGGCGGATGGGTTAGTGCATGGTTCACAACCGCACTTGGCGGTAGCGGCACGGCGGAGACCTGCTTGAGCGCGATCGTCACCGCCGTCTCCCCGTCGAAGGGCACCGTGCCGGTGAGCAGCTCGTAAAGGACGATCCCCACCGCGTAGATGTCCGAGGCGGCACTCACGGCGTGACCTTGGGCCTGCTCGGGGGAGAGGTATTGGGCGGTTCCCATGATCGAGCCGGTGAGCGTCATGTCGGAGGCGCCGGCGCGGGCGATCCCGAAGTCGGTGACCTTTGCGCGGCCCTCTTCGTCGAGGATCACGTTGTGGGGCTTCAGGTCGCGGTGGATCACCCCGCGGCGGTGCGCGAAGCGCGCGGCCTGCAGGATCTGGAGGACGATCTCGATCGCCGCCGTGGGGTCAAGCGGAGCCTGCTCGCGCACCACCGCCTTCAGTGAGCGGCCGGGGAGGTACTCCATCGCGATGTAGTAGGTGCCGTCCCACTCCCCGCGGTCGAAGATCGCCACCACGTTGGGGTGGGAGAGGCCGGCGGCGCTGGAGGCCTCGCGGCGGAAGCGCTCCACGAACTCCTGGTCTTCGGCGAAGCGGTGCTGGAGCAGCTTGACCGCCACCTGGCGCCCCAACAGCTGGTCGCGCGCGAGGTACACGTCGGCCATCCCGCCGGTGCCGATCCGCGAGAGCACCTCGTAGCGCCCGTCGATCACGGTGCCAGGGTCAATCATGCAGCAGCACTTCCATCACGCGCCGCGCGATCGGCAGCGCGTATGTGGCGCCGTATCCGGGGACGCCCTTGACCGTCACGGCGATCGCCACGGTGGGGTTGGCGGCGGGGGCGAAGGCGATGAACCAGACGTTGTTGAGTGCGCTGCCGATCTGCGTTTCCGCGGTGCCGGTCTTGCCGGCGACCTGCACGCCGGGGATCCGGGCGTTAACGCCCGTGCCTTCGTTGACGACGGCTTCCATCATCGAGGTGACGGCGGTGGCTGAGGAGGGTTGCATCACGACCGACTGCACCCGGGGAGAGATCCGCTGCACATTGCGCCCTTCGGGGTTCACGATCCGCGCGGTCAGGTGGGGCACCATCAGCCTGCCGTGGTTGGCGACGGCGGCGGCGACCTCCGCCATCTGCAGCGCGGTGACCCGCAGTTTGTCCTGGCCGATGCCCATCCGCCCGACATCGACCAGCGGGCTGAGAGGCGAGAGTAGGCGTTCGCCCCCTCGTTCGTCCTCGTACTCCCCGGAAGCGGACATTTCTTCGGCGGGATAGTCCAGTTGCGGTTTGACGTCGAACCCGAAGCGGCGCATGTAGCGAGCGAGCGTCGGCTTGCCCACCTGTTCGGCGACCTGCGCCCACACCGTGTTGACGGATTTGGCGAGCGCCTGCGTGAGCGTCAGCTCGCCAAAGCTTTCGTTCTGGTCGTTGCTCAACGGCACACCCGACACCACGATGCCGTTGCGGCCACTGAGCGTCGAGGAGGGCGTGAACTTGCCGGTGTCGATCGCGGCGGTGGCGGTGACGACCTTGAAGGTGGACCCCGGCGCATACCCGTACTGCACGGCGCGGTTGAGCAGCGGGGCTTCGCTGTCGCCTTTGAGCTTTTCGGTGGCGGGCGCGGAGCGCAGCGCGTTGGGGTCGTAGCTGGGGGTGGAGGCCATCACCCGCACAGCACCCGTGGACGGCACCAGCGCAACGACGGCCCCCTGATGCGCGCCGAGCCCCGCGAGCGCGGCCTGCTGGGCGGCGGGATCGAGCGTGGTGATCACTTCATCGCCCTTTTCGGGGCGGCCTTGGAACTGGTCGAGGATCGACTGCAGGTCGCTCTGGCTCTGCCCGCTGAGGGGTGCGTTTCGGTAGCGCTCCAGGCCGGTGCGATCGAGCGAGAGCGGGTAGGAGTAGCCGATCGCCTGGGCAAACTCTTCGCCGGTCGGATAGGTGCGTTCGTAGGTGCCTTTGCGCGTGCGCACGCTGCGCGCCAGCACGGTGCCGTCAGCGGCGAGGATCGCCCCGCGTCGCACGTTCTCCTGCTCGATCAGCGCGCGTTTGTTGAGCGGGTTTTCGCGCAGCGAGGAGGCCTCGAAGATCGTCCAGCGCGAGGTGAAGGCGACGAGCAGCGCGAACAGCACCAGCACCAGCATGTAGAGGCGCAGGATCGGGCGGTTCATTCACTCAGCTCTTCCAGTTCGATCGAGTGCACGAGCGAGCCGGCTTCTTTTTCGGAGCGCCACTTGTGGTCGAGCAGGGCGCCGCGCCGCGTGGCGCTCAGCGAGGAGGCGCCGACACCGGAGACGTAGTAGGTGCTGTAGAGGTTGATTCCGGCGGGGAGCTTGTAGGGGAGACCCCGGTACATCGTCACCAGGCCGCGGGCGTCGGTGCCGACGAAGAACACCGACTGCGCGGCGATGTACCCACCGCCCGCGAGCACCCCGAGCACCGCGAGCACAATCAGCGCCGGCAGCACACCACGACGACGACGCCGAGGGGCGGCGGGCGCGGAGTCGGGGGAGCGGGGACGTCGTGCCACCACCGGCGTCGCCGGCACGGCGGCGTGCGTGCGATGAGCGTCCCGGCGCGCTCGCACCGACGGTCGCTCCCGAGCACGAGCTTCGGCGGACACCGGCGCCTCCCCGCCGTCGCTGCCGCGCGACGGGGGTACGAGCACCGCAGACGAGGGGCGGGTGACCCCCACGGCGGGCATGCTCACAACCGTGGCGTCCCGATCGAGCTCGGCGGTGCCCGAGGGGGACGCGCTCGGCACGCCCACCTCCTCCAAGCGCAGCAGGATGACGGTGATGTTGTCGCGCCCGCCGGCGCGGTTGGCTTCGGCGATCAGCGCCTCGCCGATGTCGCGCAGGCGCTCACCGGCATGCAGGCGCAGGACCTCGGCGAGGCGCGCCTCCGGGACCATTGAGGTGAGGCCGTCACTGCACAGCAGGTAGATGTCCCCAGCGCGCGCGCGGAACGAGCGGGTATCCACCTCGACCGTCTCCTCCGGCCCGAGCGCGCGGGTGATGATCGAGCGCTGAGGATGATCCTCGGCTTCTTCGGGAGTGAGGCGGCCCTCGCGGATCAGCTCGTCCACCAGCGAGTGGTCGTCGGTGAGGCGCAGCAGCTCGCCGTTGCGTAGGCAGTAGGCGCGGCTGTCCCCGACGTGGGCGATCGCGACCTCCTCCTCGCCGACGTAGACGGCGGTGAGCGTGGTACCCATGCCGGCCTGCTCGGCGTTCTGGCGAGAGAGCTCGTGGATGCGCGCGTTGGCGGCAAGCGCGTGCGCGGCCAGCCCCTGCTCGGGGGGAGCACCGTCGGGCAGACCGGCGTGGAAGGACTCCACCGCGATCTTCGACGCCACCTCGCCAGCCTGCGCGCCGCCCATGCCGTCGGCGACCACGAACAGCGGCGAACGCGCCAGCAGCGAGTCCTCGTTGGCGGGCCGCTGCAGGCCGGTGTCGGTGCCCGCGTAGTGCTCGGCCACGCGGAGCATCGCTAGCAGCCTCTCTTGTCAGTCCGCATGGCCATCAATCCACCTCGAATACGAATTCGCTCTCGCCGATCCGTAGATGATCGCCGGGATGCAGTGGGCGAGGAGTGTCCAGCAGCTCCTCGTTGAGGTAGGTGCCGTTGGTGGAGCGCAGATCCTCGAGCACGAGCGTGCCCGCCTGCTCGTAGATGCGCGCGTGGCGCGAGGAGGCGAAGGGATCCTCCAGGCGTATCTCCGCGTGGTCGCCGCGACCGAGCACGAGGTCGCCGTCCAGGTCGTAGATCATCCCCGCATCGTGACCACTCGCGCGGGCGACCACCAGACGGGGGGCACGACGGGCGACGTTGGAGCGCCCGAGAGTGGAGGCGGACTGCAGACCGGTCGCATCCGGGGAGGTCGCGTAGCCCGGCCCCGTCCCACCCGCGGCGCTGTAGCCCGTGGGCGGATAGGGCCGATCCCGACCCCGCAGATCGCGCAGGGCGCTGCGTGCGACCCACAGCAGGAACAGGTAGAGCACGGCGAGGAAGCCGAACTTGAGCGCGACCGACACCGGCTGGAGCGTATTCATCGCTGCTCGAAGACGATCTCGGTGGTGCCGAGCTCGATGCGGTCGCCAATCTGCAGCGGCAGCGAACCGCGCAGCCGCTCGCCGTTGAGGAGCACGCCGTTGGTCGAGCGTAGATCCTCGATCGCCCAACCCTGCTCGGTGGGGCGAATGTGAGCGTGACGGCGGGAGATCCCGGCATCGTCGAGCACGACGTCGCAGTCGCGACCGCGACCGATTACCGCGCCTTCCGCAGCGACCACCAAGCGCCGCCCGCCGACCAGCAGCAGGGCGCGGGGGGGACGGGCCGCGCGGGCCTGCTCGAGCGGCTCGCGCAGGCGGGCGGAAGAGCTGTAGATCATCGTCTGCCCATGTCGGTCCTCCCGTCGCGCGGCGCCGGCGGGGGCAGGGGAATCCTCGCGGGCGGGCTGCTCCCAAGCCTCCTCGCGAGCGGCGGAGTCGTCGATATCGCCACCGCCGGGGCCGTCGGGGCGCACCAGCCGTGCCTGGATGCCAAACTCGCCGAGCGACAGTGAGTCGTCAGTGTGGAAGGTGATGACGGGGTGGGAGGCAAGCGTGAGATCCTCGCCGCGCGCATGCTCGAGCAGGTAGGCGCAGAGCTCGTCGATCAGCTCGTCCTCGACGCCGTCGTAGCGGGCGCGGTCCTGGGGGGAGAGCCAGACGGCGTATTCGTTGGGGGCGTACACGCGCGAGACGGAGGTGGTGCGGTGCTCGTCCATCTCGCGGGCCAGCTTGCGGGCGAGTTCCATCGGGCGCACCTCGGAGCGGAAGAGGCGCCCGAAGGCGCCCTCCACCAGGGAGGCAAGCGTGGTCTCGAGGCTCTTGAGTGGGTTCATTGATATGCCTGGTCACCGGGGCGCAGCCGACGGCGTCCAACCCCGCCGTCCCGCCGCTTCTCACTTTAAGGCTCCTCACGCAACGACCGTCTGCACCGGCCCACGCAGCGCTCGAGCCGCGACCGCGAGAAGTGCCCCAAGCGAGGCACTCAGGATGACGCCGTGCGGGGATGGAAGCGTCGCATGGGTCAGGGGAAGACCATGAAATTGGACGCTCGCCCACCCGATCCCCGCCCACCCGGCCACCAGCGCCACCGCCCAGAGGATCGCCGCGAGCACGTCGAACAGCGCCGAGCGCCCGCGCACCACCCACGGAAGAATCGCGGCCGCAAGCGCCCACAGGGCCGCTCCAAGCAGCAACGCCACGCTCAGCAGGTGCAGCGCCGCGTGGGCGGTGCGTGCCATGGAGCCGTCTAGGGGCAGCTCGGCGAGCCGCAGCCACCAGTAGCCAAGCGCCCCCAGCAGCGCGCGGGAGCGCCAGCGGGCGAGCTGGCCGGCGAGCGCGGGGAAGGCACCCGCGAGACCGACGAGGCCAAGCGCGGGCGCAAGCAGAGCGACAAGCCAGCGGGGTCCGGGTCGACGCACCAGCAGTATCAGCGGCAACACCGCGCAGAGGACGACGAGCGCGATCCCGGTGTGGTCGGCGGCGATCTGCCAGACGCACGCCGCGATTGTCGCGGCGATCCACGCCAGGCGCGCCGCCGTGAGCCAGCCGCTCGGGTCGACCTGCTCCTCACGGAGGTCTTGCCGCGGCGCCTGCACTTCCGTCCCAAGCGGTGGAGTGCGTCCCCGGGGCGAGCGCCGCGGACCGTGCGCGAGCGCATCGCGCAGCTCGGGCAGCGTCCCGCGCAGCTCGGGGTCGGCCTGCAGCGCACGGTCAAGCGCCCGCGTGAGCGCGCGCGGCAGATCGCGGCGGTGGCACTCCAGCGCCGGCAGTCGCTCGCCGATGCGCCGCGCCGTGGCGGCCGGGGTGCGACCACGCACGGGATTGACGCCGCTGAGCGCCTCGTACAGCACAAGCGCGAGCGAGTAGAGGTCGGCGCCCGCGCCAACTTCGCCGTCGTCGAGCTGCTCGGGGGCCATGTAGGCGAGCGTGCCGAACACGTCGCCGGTACGGGTCAGAGACTCCTCGCCGGCGAGCAGCGCACCGCCGAAGTCGGTGAGCTTCGCGATCGTGGCGGCGTTCCCGAACGCGGACGCCTGGAACGCGGACCACTCCGGGCTTGGGCCGGGATCGGCGGCGGCGGCGGCGGCGGCGGCGGACACCAGCACGTTCTGCGGCTTGATGTCGCGGTGGATCACTCCGCGCCCGTGCGCGTGCAGGAGCGCATCGACGAGCGCGATCCCGATTTCGAGGACCTCTTCGTCGCACAACGCCTCGGCGGCGATCAGCTGGGCGAGTGTGTCGCCGTGAACCAGCTCGGAGATCAGGTAGAAGGTGTCCTGCTCGGCGCACGCCTCGTACAGGGCGACGATCGCGGGATGCGCGAGACGGGCGGCGGCGAGCGCCTCGCGCGTGGCGCGCTCGCGATCCTCCCCGGCGGGGAGCGGGATCATCTTGACGGCCACCTCGCGGTCGAGCAGCTGGTCGTGAGCTCGCCACACCACCCCGAAGCCGCCGGCGCCGAGGCGTTCGAGCAGGAGGTAGCGCCCGAGCACCAGGGCGTCCCGCTCAGCCAGCGGTCGCTCACCGTGAGCTCGAGCTTCGATGCGGCCGCGGCCGCGCTGGGGGGCAATCAATGTGTCGTGAGAGTCCACCGACTCCTGCGTTCGCCGGTGCGAGGGCCCTCCCTGCCAGGAGCAGGCAGGAGAAGCGGAGGTGAGCGAGAAGTTGCAGATGCCACCAATCAGCAGATGCGCGGCCGAGTGGGCGGTCATACTGGTGCCTTCCTCGACACGCAGGCAAGGAGCGAGACAGCTTGTCGTTCTTCGACGATGATGAGGGAGGAGCTCCGCGGCCGGCCGCCGCGGGCGGGCGGGTACCCAATCCTTCCCATTCGAAGCCGCGCCCACGGCGGCCACAGCGGGAGGGCGGGCACCCAATCCCGCATGTAGACCGCCGCACGATGATGGTGCGGCGGCGGATCGCCGCCGGGGTCGGGGTGGTCGCGCTGATCGTGATCGTGCTGCTGATCGACGGTTGCCTGAAGAGCGGCAAGGAAGAAGCGCTGAAGAAGTACAACCGCGAAGCGGGCCAGCTGGTGGGGGAATCCGACCAACAGGTGGCCCATCCGCTGTTCGCCGGGCTCGCCGGCGCCTCCAGCGAACCGCCGCTGAACGTGGAGCAGAAAGTCAACGAACTGCGTGAAGTGGCGCAGCGACAGGCCGAACAGGCCAAGCGGCTGAGCGTCCCCAGCGAACTGGATGCGGCACAGCGCTATTTCACGCTGGTGCTCAACCTGCGCGAGGAAGCGCTGGCGAAGATCGCGCCGCTCGTGCGCCAGGCGTTGGGTGGGCAGGGCAAGCAGGCGAGCTCGCTGATCGCCGGCGCGATGGAGATGTTCCTGGCCTCCGACGTGGTCTACTCCCAGCGGGTGGCGCCGCTGATTCAGCAGGAACTGGCGGCGGGCGCCGTCCACGGGTTGAGCACCGCGAGCACCCAGTTCCTGCCTAACTTGGGGTGGCTGGAACCGAACACCGTCGAAGAGCGCCTCACCGGTAAGACCTCGGCCGCGGCGCAGAGCGGCCAGATCGCCCCGGGCACGCACGGCTCGGCGCTGAAGGGCGTGAGCGTGGGCGGCACCGAACTGCAGCCGGAATCGACGGGCACGGTCAACCACCTCAGCGGCGGATCCAGCCCGACGTTCAAGGTGATGGTCGAAGACTCGGGGAGCAACTCGGAGACCGACGTAAAGGTCGAAGTCACGGTGACCGCCGGGGGCAGGCAGTACAAAGACAGTCGCGCGATCGCCAAAACCGAACCGGGGGTGACCTCAACCGTCAGCGTCCCCGTGGAGGGCGTGCCGGTTGGCGCCGCTGCGAACGTGGTCGTCTACGTGCAGCCCGTTGCGGGGGAGACCAACCTCGAAAACAACAAGGGCACCTTCCTGGCGGTGTTCAACGGGTAAGGGCCCGGGCGCGCTGCAGGGCTGGCCGCGTGTGGACTGTGGTCCTGGTGTGGTTGCTCCCGCTCGCGCGATAGCTTGTCCGCATGACCGCCTCCGAGCTGACCGACACCCAGGGAGTCATCGCGATCGCCGCGGCCGCGATCGCCGTGGTGGCGCTGCTGGGATGCGTGGCGCTGGCGCTCGGCGTGCGCCGGCTGCGCGCTGCGCAAAAGGTGGTGCTGGGCGAGGGGGAGCGTGACGTGGTGGCCCACGTGGCGGCAATACAGGGGGGCTTCGAGGCTCTGCGGGAGTACGTCGGGGAGGTGGCGGAGCTCCTGGAGCAGCGGTTGGGAGGTGTGGAGGAGGGTCTACGCGGCGCGATCTCCCATCGCGCACTGGTGCGCTACGACGCTTACAACGAGCTCTCCGGGCACCAGTCGGTGTCGGTCGCGCTGCTCGACAGCGCCCACTCGGGGGTGGTGCTCACCTGCATCCACCACCGCGACCAGGCGCGCGTGTACCTCAAGCAGGTGCATGGGGGCAGCGGCGAACTGGAGCTCTCCCCAGAGGAGGCGGAGGCGGTGCGGCGGGCGCTCTCCCCGGAGGGCAGCGGCGTGAGCACCGGCAAGGCACCCGCCTGAACGATGCTCCCGCGCGTTGGCTTCCTGGGTCCGGCGGGGACCTTCAGCGAGGAGGCGCTGCTCGCGAGCGCGGCAGCGGACGCCGTCGCGCCCGTGGCGTTTGCGACGATCTACGACACGGTGGTTGCGGTGCGCAGGCGGGAAGTGCAATGGGCGGTGGTGCCGATCGAGAACTCACTCGATGGATCGGTAACGGTGACACTCGATCTGCTGGCCGAAACGGGGATGCGAGCCAAAGGCGAGTGTCTACCGGCTTCGGTCGAAACGGGGATGCGAGCCAAAGGCGAGTGTCTACCGGCTTCGGTCGAAACGGGGATGCGAGCCAAAGGCGAGTGTCACCCGGCTTCGGTCGAAACGGGGATGCGAGCCAAAGGCGAGTGTCACCCGGCTTCGGTAGATGACCACGGAGACCTGGAGATTGTGGGAGAGGTGCTGCTGGCGGTGAAGCACTCGCTGATCGCCGCGCAGCGGGTGGCGCTGAGCGAGATCGACACGGTGATCTCCCATCCGCAGGTGCCGGGACAGTGCACGCGCCTGCTGCGGGGGGAACTCGCTCACGCGCGAGTGCTGCCAGCGAGCTCGACGGCGGAGGCGGTACGCGTGGTGGCGGCCGAGGGGGTACGGGGACAGGCGGCGCTGGGAACGCGGTTGGCGGCGGCCATCTACGGCGCCACAGTGGTGCGCGAAGGGGTGCAGGACCACAATGACAACGTCACGCGCTTCGTATGGTTGGCGCAGACGGGTTCAAACCGACGATCCTCCCTTGAGGATCGGGATCGAGAGTCCACCGCTCGGGGGGTGGAAGACATCGGTGGTGTTCTGGGGGTCGGGCGCCGACAGCCCCGGCTGGCTGGTGCGCTGCCTGGATGAGTTCGCCAAGCGCGCAATCAACCTGACCAAGATCGAGTCGCGTCCGCAGCGGGCTCGCCTGGGCCACTACATGTTCTTCGTCGACCTTCAGGGCAGCGTGCGGGAGCGAACGGTGGGCGAGGCGCTGGAGGGGCTGCGCGCGGCGTGCGAGCAGGTACGAGTGTTGGGCTCTTACCGAGCGGTCGCCGACCCGTCCACGTAGGCGACGGCCCGACAAGCGCACACAATCGACCACGTTCGTCGCTACACTGCGCGCACGGATGGATACCACCATTCCACCAGACCCAGTTCGGTCCGTGTCGCCATCCGAGCACCGGCGACGCGGGCCTGAGAGTGGTCGGGTGCTCGTATTGAATGCGACTTTCGAGCCGATCAACGTGTGCTCGGTGCGCCGCGCGGTGGTGCTGTTGCTCAAGGAGAAGGCGGAGCTGGTTGAGCGTGGACGGTGGGAGCTGCACTCCGAGAAGACCACCCTCGCGCGCCCCGCGGTAATCCGCTTGGTGACCTACGTGCGCGTACCCCGTGACGCCCACCAGCGCAAGATCACCCGGCGCGCGGTGTTTGCACGCGACGGATGGACATGCCAGTACTGCGGCTCGCGCGCAAACCTCACCGTGGACCACGTGATCCCCCGCTCTAAGGGAGGATCGTCGAGCTGGGAGAACATCGTGGCGTCGTGTGCACCGTGCAACCGCCGCAAGGGCGACCGGCTGCCGAGGCAGGCGGGCATGCAGCCGCGCCACGAGCCGAGGGTGCCGCGCGCGGAGGTGTTCATCCACGTCGCCAGCCCGTCGATCCCGGCAGCGTGGCGCCAGTACCTGCCGCAGACGGCTCAAGCCGCCTGAGCGAGAACGTCTTTCGAAAGACCCACACCCAAATGCAGGTGGGTGGGTTTCGAGGAAGACATTCTACGACGAGGGGCGCCGCGGCCCCCGCGACGCCCCTCGCACAACTGCTTGACTGGAAGACCGAGACTGCCTGCGCTGCCGGAGGGACCAGGACCGGCGGCCGTCTCGGGGTGTCCCGGGTTGGATTCCGCTACGCGGTCCAGCCTGCCGACCTAGCGGCCGGTCACCTCCAGGGTCCCGCAAAAACTGTCACTCAACGTACGGACCACCTCCTTTCTCTGGTCTGGCCAGAGTAGCGGACGGAGGTGACGTCATGCAAGGGGGGAGTTGCCGTTCTCCCCGGGATCGCCGTGGAGATCGTCCGCCGCCGTGTCGAGCAGCTCCCCCGGCTCGCCACCGCCATCGCCGCCCTCCCCGTCGTCGACGATCAGCGCGACGGCGCTGACCATGTCGTCGTCCTTGAGGTTCATCAGGCGCACCCCCTGGGAGGCGCGGCCGTAGCGGCTGATGCCCTTCACCGAGGTCCGCTGCACCATGCCGCCGATCGAGATGAACACGAGCTCCTCGTGCTCGCGCACCACCAGCGCGCCAGCCAACGCGCCCTTGCGGTCGGTGAGGGCGATCGTCTTGACGCCCATCGCGCCGCGGCCCTTGCGCGGATAGTCGGCGAGTGGGGTGCGCTTGCCGTAGCCGTTCTCGGTGACCACGAGCAACTCCTGGTCGTCGCGGGCCACATCCATCGCGAGCACGTAGTTGCCAAGCTTGGAGACATTCATGCCGCGCACGCCCGAGGTGTCGCGACCCATCGCCCGCGCCCCAGACTCGTGGAAGCGCGTGGCTTGGCCGGAGCGGGAGACCATCAGGATGTCGTCATCGCCGGAGGTGCGGCGCACCGCGACGAGCTCATCGTCGTCGCGGATCTTGATCGCGATGATGCCGTCGGCGTTGATCGGCGTGTTGTACGCCTTGAACTCGGTCTTCTTGACGATCCCCTGACGGGTGGCGAACACGAGATACGCGCCCTCGCTGTAGTCACGGGTGGCGAGCACCGACTGCACCCGCTCCCCCTCGCGCAGCGGCAGCACGTTGACCAGTGCCCGGCCCTTGGCGGTGCGGGAGGCCTCGGGCAGTTCGTACACCTTCGAGCGGTACACCTTGCCGCGGTTGGAGAAGAACAGCAGGTAGTCGTGCGAAGAGCAGACGAACAGGTGCTCGATGAAGTCGCCGTCCTTCATGTCCATCCCGGTGACGCCGCGCCCGCCGCGGTGCTGCTGGCGGTAGGTCGCCAGCGGCAGCGACTTGATGTAGCCGGTGCGGGTGATCGTGATCACCATCTGCTGGTCGGCGATCAGGTCCTCGATGTCGATCTCGTCCTCGGAGTGGGTGATCTCGCTGCGGCGCTCGTCGCCGAAGCGCTCGCGAATCTCACCGAGCTCCTCCTTGATGATCGCCAGCACACGGCCCTCGTCGCCGAGGATCGCACGCAGCTCGGCAATCCGCTCGGTTACGTCGGCGTGCTCCTGTTTGATCGAGTCGGCCTCCAGCGCCGTGAGCTGGGAGAGGCGCAGGTCGAGGATCGCACTGGCCTGGATGTGGCTGAGCTCGAAGCGCTCAACGAGCTGCTCGCGTGCGGTGTCGCGGTCGCGCGAGGCGCGGATCAGCGCGATGATCGCATCGAGGTGCTCGAGCGCCGTCAGCAGCCCGAGCAGGATGTGGGCGCGGGCCTCCCTCTCGGAGAGCTCGTGCTTGGTGCGGCGCACGATCACTTCGCGCTGGTGGGCCACGTAGCTCTCGATGACCCGGCGCAGGTTGAGCGTGCGGGGGACGTTGTCGACAAGCGCGACCATGTTCACCCCGAAGGTGGACTGCATCGGGGTGTGCTTGTAGAGCTTGTTGAGCACGACCTTGGGGATCGCGTCGCGCTTGAGCTCGATCACGAGGCGCATCCCGCGCTTGTCGGACTCGTCGCGCAGGTCGGAGATCTCGGGAATCCGTTTGTCGCGGACGAGGTCGGCGATCTTCTCGATCAGGTTGCCGGGGCCGCCCTTCTTGACCATGAAGGGCAGCTCGGTGACGACGATCGCCTCCTTGCCATGGCTGAGCGGCTCGATGTGGGCGCGCGCTTGCACCCGCACGCGGCCACGGCCTGTCTCGTACGCGTCTTTGATGCCGGCGCGGCCGAGGATGATCCCGCCGGTGGGGAAGTCGGGTCCCTTGATGTGGCGCATCAGGCCCTCGACCTCGATGTCGGAGTCATCGATGTAGGCGACCGTGGCGTCGATCACCTCGCGCAAGTTGTGCGGGGGGATGTTTGTCGCCATGCCAACCGCGATCCCCGAGGAGCCGTTGACGAGCAGGTTGGGGAAGCGCGAGGGAAGGACCAGCGGTTCGCGCTTGGAGCCGTCGTAGTTGGGCACGAAGTCGACGGTGTCCATGTCGAGATCGCGCAGCATCTCGGTGGCGATCCGGGCGAGGCGCGCCTCGGTGTAACGCATTGCGGCAGCCGGGTCATCGTCAACTGAGCCGAAGTTGCCCTGGCCGTCGACGAGCTCGTTGCGCATCGAGAACTCCTGCGCCATCCGCACGAGCGTGTCGTAGATCGCCGAGTCTCCATGCGGGTGGTACTTGCCCATGACCTCGCCGACGATCAGCGCGCACTTGGAGTAGGAGCGCGAGGGACTGAGCCCAAGCTCGTTCATCGCGTAGAGCACGCGGCGATGCACGGGCTTCAAGCCGTCGCGCACGTCGGGCAGCGCACGGCCGACGATCACCGACATGGCGTAGTCCAGGTAAGCGGTGCGCATCTCCTCCTCGAGCGCGCGCGGTTCGATGTTGCCGCCGCCGATTACGTCAGCGCTTGCCATACCTCACCTCCCGCATTAGGTGATGTGGGGCGTCAGGGCCAAGCAGATCAAGGACGCAAGGAGCGTGGCGTGCTGTGCACGCGAGCGACTGAGGACGCAGACCGAAGCCGGGAGACACTCGCCTGCGGCTCGCATCCCCGTTTCGGCCAGCGCCGGCCATGACGTCACACATCGAGGTTGACCACTGCGCGGGCGTTATCCTCGATGAAGGCGCGGCGCGGCTCGACCTGATCGCCCATCAGCATCGAGAAGATTCTGTCAGCGGAGGCGGCATCCTCGAGCGTGACCTGTGCCAGCGTGCGTGTCTGGGGCGCCATCGTGGTTTCGCCGAGCTGCTCGGCGTTCATCTCGCCGAGCCCCTTGAAGCGCTGCAGTTTGACCCCCTTCTGGGCGACGTTCAAAACAGCTTGGCGCAGTGCCTCGAAGGAGGTGGCGCTTTCATGGGCGTCGCCGAGACGCACCTGGAAGGCGGGCGTGCCGGTAAGCTCGATCAGCTGCTCGTGCACGGCTGCCAGCTGCCGGTACTCCTGGGAGTCGAACAGTGTCCGCTTGATGCGGTGGGTGCGCGCAAAGCCGGTGCGGACCTCCACGGCCTTGACCCGCAGCTCCAGTGGGTCGACCTCGAGCAGCTCGGTTGCGTGGGTCTCTCCCTCCAGGCCCTCGCGGGAGAGCAGCTCGATGGCCTGCTCGCCGCTGGTGACGCGCTCGCCCAGCAGCGCTGACTCCTCCAGGAACTGCACCATGTCGTGGCCGTGGGCCGCACGCAGCGAGGAGGCCCACCCTTCGTACTGCTTGAGCAGGCGCGTGAAGCGCTGCCAGCGATTGTCGGTCAGCTTGAACTGGGTGCCGTGGCGGTCGGTGATCTGGAGCTTCTCCCACTTGTCTGTGAGCAGAATCTCCTCGAGCTCGGCCTCCTTCTCGATATAGCGCTCGCGGGAACCCTGCTTGAGCTTGTACAGCGGCGGCTTGGCGATGTAGACGTAGCCGGCCTTGATCAGCTCTTCCATCTCACGGAACAACAGCGTCAGCACGAGCGTGCGGATGTGGGCGCCGTCGACGTCGGCGTCGGTCATCAGCACGACCTTGTGGTAGCGCGCGTTCTCGATGTTGAACTCATCGCGCACGCCCGTCCCGATCGCGGTTATCAATGCCTGGATCTCAGTGTTCTGCAGGACCTTGTCGATGCGCGACTTCTCGACGTTGAGGATCTTTCCCCGCAGCGGCAGCACCGCCTGGGTGTTGCGGTCGCGGCCCTGCTTGGCGGAGCCTCCGGCGGAGTCGCCCTCGACCACGAACAGCTCGGCCAGCGAGGGGTCCTTGACCGAGCAGTCGGCGAGCTTGCCCGGCAACGTGGAGTTCTCCAGGGCCGACTTGCGCCGCGTCAAATCACGCGCCTTGCGAGCCGCCTCGCGAGCGCGCTGGGCCTGCACGGACTTCATGATCACCGCGCGTGCCTCGCTCGGGTTCTCCTCCAGGAACTCCCCCAGGCCGCCGTTGACGATCGACTCAACGAAGCCCGCCATACCGGGGTTGCCGAGCTTGGTCTTGGTCTGGCCCTCGAACTGGGGATCGCGGAGCTTCACGGAGATGACCGCGGTCAGCCCCTCGCGCACGTCCTCGCCGGTGAGGTTGTCCTCTTTCTCCTTGAGCAGCCCATGCTCGCGGGCGTACTTGTTGAGCGTGCGCGTGAGCGCAGAGCGAAAGCCGGACAGATGGCTGCCGCCCTCACGAGTGTTGATGTTGTTGGCGAAGGAGTGGATCGACTCCTGGTAGGAGGAGTTCCATTGCATCGCAACCTCGACCGCGCCCTCCTCGCCCTCGCCGGCGAAGAAGACGACCTTGCGGTGGACGGTGTCCTTGTTCTCGTTGAGGTAGGCGACGAAGTCCTCGATCCCCCCCTCGTAGCGAAACTCGGCGGCGTGGCCCTCGCCGCGCTCGTCGACGATCGAGATGTGCAGGCCGCGAGTGAGGAAGGCGGTCTCGCGCAGGCGCTCTTCGAGCGTGCGGAAGTCGAAGTCGAGGCTCTCGAAGATGTCGGCGTCGGGGAGGAACGTGACGGTCGTACCTGTGGAAGCGCCGGCGGTCAGCTTCTCGCCACGGTGAAGCTCGCTCTGGGGAGCGCCGCGCGAATACTCCTGCGTCCACACGTGCCCATCCCGGCGGATCTCGACGATGAGGCGTTCGGAGAGCGCGTTGACGACCGACACGCCGACGCCGTGCAGGCCGCCGGAGACCTTGTAGCCACCCCCATCCCCGAACTTCCCCCCGGAGTGCAGGACGGTGAGCACTACCTCGACCGCGGGACGGCCCTCTTTCTCGTGCATGGCGACCGGGATGCCGCGGCCGTCGTCGACGACGGTGACCGAGTTGTCGGGGTGGATCGTGACAGCGACCTCGGTGCAGAAGCCCGCGAGCGCCTCGTCCACAGAGTTGTCCACAACCTCATACACGAGGTGGTGGAGGCCCATGATGCCAGTGGAGCCGATGTACATGCCGGGGCGCTTGCGGACAGCCTCCAAGCCCTCGAGCACGGTGATGTCCTGAGCGTCGTAGCTTGCGTTGGCGCCCATGGCTGGGTCGTTGATTGCACTCGGCGCAGCTCCTCCGAGCGCATCTGTGTTCTCTACGGCCAATTGGCCTCCACTTCCATCTCCAGAAGACGTGAGAAAGCCCCGGAATCCGAGTTCGACAGACCGCGGACCGGGGCCGTGCGTTGTCCATCGAACGATAGCACAATGGGTCTCTCCACAGCAGCCGCAAACATCCTTAAATGCCCGTGAATAGCAGGGAAAACGGTGCTTGTCGATCAACCCACGCGGCAGCGCAGCTTGTGCACGAGCTCCTCGCCGAGGGCGGCGTTCAGGCGGTCCAGTAGATCGGCCGCCATCAACTCAAGCTCCTGCGACCAGACGGCCGCCTCGCAGCGCACGGTCAGCACCCCGTCGCGCTCGGTGAGCGGGGCGGCGGCAGCAGCGATCGCGGAGCCTACGGCCGTCTCCCAGCAGGCCTGCACGCGAGCAAGCGTGCTCGCCGGGGCCACCCCCGCAGTGAAGTTCTCGACCGCCAGCGAAAGCGGACGCGGAGCCTGTCTGCCGAGGCTCACGCGGCGAGAGCCTCCTGGAGGATTGCACCCGGCGCGATCCGCAAGTGGGTGATGTTGGCGCTGTTTGAGCTCGCGCCCCCCCCACCGACACGCTCCAACCCCCCGCGGGCGGCGCCGGCGCCAGGGACGTGGGCCAGGTCGGTCGTGGCGATCACGCTCTGGCCACCGTCGGCGAGCTCGTGTGCAAGTAGCTCTCGGCGCTGCGCGTCGAGCTCGCTCATTACGTCGTCGAGCAACAGCAATGGGGTACGCCCACAGCGCTCGGCCAGCACGGCGCGCTCAGCCAGCAACAGCGCCAACAAGGCGAGGCGCAGCTCGCCCTGTGAGCCGTAACTGCGCAGCTCGCGGCCGTCGCGCAGGAACATGAGCTCATCGCGGTGGGGACCGTGGGCGCCATAGCCGCGCTCGAGCTCGGCGGGCAGGCGCTCGCGCAACTCGGCGACGAACTCCTCGACGTCGCTAGCGCGAGAGCGTGGGCGGTAGCGGATCATCGCCTCGCCACCCAAGCCGAGCTGGGCAGCCCGCGCCGCGAACGGCTCGCGCAGCAGTTCGACCACCTGTTCGCGGTCTTTGCGCAAGGCGATCGCGTGGCGGGCCAACTCGCTGTCCCACGTGGGAAGAGTCGAGCGCGAGGCGCGCCCGGCACGGATGCCGCCCAACAGGGCATTGCGCTGAGCCAGCGCTCGAGCGTAGGCGTGTCGCGTCGCTGTACGAGGCGGCCACAGCGCGGCCACCAGGCGGTCGAGATGGGCCCGCCGAGCGGCGGGCGAGCCCTTGAGCAACTCCAGGCGATCAGGGACGAAGACGCCAAGCAGCGGACGCGTCTCGACGTCAAGCAGGCGCTCCACGGAGGCCCCGTCGCAGGACATTCGCTTGGCCGAGCGCTCCTCCCCGGCGGGGAGGCCATACCCGACCGTCAGCTCGTGGCGCTCAGAGCCGTCGTGGACAGTGACCGAGACACGAGCGGCCTGCTGTCCAAAGCGCACCAACTCCCGCTCGTTGCGTGTGCGCAGGGGATACCCGGTACAGCCGTAATAGAGCGCCTCCAGCAGGTTGGACTTGCCGGCGCCATTGGGCCCATGCACAACCGTCAGGCCCTCCCCAAGATACGCCTCGGCACGGGCATACGTACGAAAATCGCGCAGCGAGACGCTTACAACGCGCATAACAGTGCGGTGGCGCCAATGTATGCGCTAAGCGAGGCGTTCACCAATCGGCCAGCACAGGCCATGACGTCACGTGTTCAAACGAATGGGCATCACCAGGTATACGAAATCCCCGGCCTCTGGGGACTCGATCAGCCCCGGGCGCAGCGGGCTGATCAGCTTCATCACGAGCTCCTCGGTGTCGATGCTCTCCACCCCGTCGCGTAGGAACTCAGGATTGAAGCCGATCTCGAACGGCTCTCCGTGGAAGGGAACGGGGATCGTCTCGCTCGCCTCACCGACGTCCGGTGTTTGGGCAGAGACGGTCAACTCCCCCTCACCAAAGGCAAGGCGCAGCGGAGCGTTCTTCTGGGCGAGGAGGCTGATGCGCCGCACGACGCCCGTCAGCTCCGGAGCGGAAAGGGTCAGCTCGTGATCAACCGACTCGGGGATCAACTGGCGGTAGTTGGGGAACTGCCCATCGATCAGCCGCGAGGAGAGGATCGCTCCACCCAGCTCGAAGATCACTTGGTTCTGCCCCAGGCCGAGGGTCAGCTCAGCGCACTGGTACTGCTGCGCGACGCGGGTCAACTCCTGCAGCGCGCGGGCCGGCACGTTGGCCTCCAGACTCCCCTGCAACGGCGTGTCGAGTGCCGTCCGCTTGACGCTCAAACGATAGGAGTCGGTTGCCACCATGCGCAGCTCACGGTCGGAGGCTGAGATCAGGATGCCCGTGAGCACGGGCCTGGTCTCGTCGTGGGATGCCGAACGTGCGACTCGTTCGATAGTTCGCACGAAAGCCTCGGCGGGGAGGGTCATGCGTGACTCCTCCGCAGCGCTCGGTAGCGCCGGGAAATCCTCAGCCCGCAAGGTGCGCAGGTGGAAGATGGCACCACCGCACAGCAGCTCCACATCCTGCTCTGAGGGTCGCAGCTCCAGGCTCAATTGCTCGGCTGGCAGTGCTCGTACAACGTCAAGCAATAGCCGGGCGGGCAGCAGAACATGCCCTTGACGCGCCACGTCTGCGGAGAGCGGCACACGTAGCCCAACCTCAGTGTCGGTGGCGAGTAGCTCTGCGCCTGAGCTGCCAGCAACGACCATAACTCCAGAAAGAGCCTGAACTGCGCTACGAGTTGAAGCAACTCGGGTAACCGTCTGTAGCTGAGTAAGGAGTTCTGTTGTGGGGAGGGTGAGCTTCATCTAGATTATGACTGTTGGTAGAGGGGTAGTAGTAGGGCCTGTGGAGATGTGGAGTCTGAGGGTAGCCTTTGTGGAAGCTGCGAGATCCTGTGGAGTGTTGCGGCTGTAGTGTCGCAAGTGGGCCGGTCAGGAGTCCCCGCTCTGCAATGCGCAACGAAGTTCATCCACAGCCTTTCGAGATGTGGAGTCGGCCACGATCTTCTGCTCGGCTCGCCGTACGGCGTACATGACGGTTGTGTGGTCACGTCGTCCGAAGTGTCGCCCAATGGCTGGCAGCGACTCGTCGGTGAGCTCGCGCGCCAGGTACATCGCAACCTGGCGTGGCCAGGCGACTCGCGCTGCACGCGAAGTGGAGAGGAGCTCCTCCGGGGTGAGGTTGAAGTGCCGGCAAGCAGCGGCTTGGATCTCGGCCAAAGTGCGAGTTTGTGGGCTGGTGTGGGGGTATAGGCCGTCAAGCACCTCGGTCGCCAGGTCGGCCGTGAGGGATCGGCCGGTTAGTGAGCTGAAGGCGACAACACGGATCAGAGCTCCCTCCAACGCGCGCACGTTGAGGGCGATCCGCTGCGCGATGACCTCGAGGGTGCCGGGCTGGAGATCGTCGATCCCGTCCTGGTGGACGCGCTTGCGAAGGATGGCGAGCCTGGTGTTGATGTCTGGGGGATGGATATCGGCGACGAGGCCGGCCTGGAAGCGCTCGCGTAGGCGGTCTTCGAGCGCCTGCAGATCTCGCGGCGGGCGGTCTGAGGTGAGTACCAGCTGGGCTCCTGCTTCGTGGAGGGTGTCGAAGGTATGGAAGAACTCCTCCTCGGTGCGGGTCTTGCGCTCGAGGAACTGGACGTCGTCGACAAGCAGTACGTCGACGTCTCGGAAGCGGCTCTTGAAGGGGTCCATACCTCCGCTCGTGAGGGCAAGCTGGAACTCGTTGGTAAATGCCTCACCTGTGCTGGTGCGGACGCTCAGGCCGGGGTTGCAGTTCCGTAGAAGGTTGGCGATAGCGCGCAGCAGATGGGTCTTGCCAACCCCCGGCGAGCCGCAGATGAAGAGTGGGTTGTAGGCCTGGCCGGGTAGCTCGGCGACCGTCAGCGCCGCCGCATGGGCCAGTCGGTTAGAGTCGCCGATGACGAAGTTTTCAAAGTTGAACCGCGGGTTACCCGACGGAGATGCGACGGGATCTGGGTCGAGGAGGGCCTGGTCCCCTCGAGGGGTTTCAATATCGCCGGTTCTGCTGCTTACGCGGACACGTGAAGGGCGTTGTGATGGGGACTGCCGACCGGGGCTGGGCTGGGGCTGGCAGTGGATGATCTCTACGGTTATCTCGGGTCCCAAGACTGTCGCGGCGCAGAGCTGCAGGAGTCGCCCAAAGCGTTCGCGGACCCATGCGCACGAGCGGGCGGGAGCCTCGACTGTGAGCGTTCCAAAGGCAACTTCGCGCGGTCGTAGGGGTGCCAACCAGACGCGATAGGTGGAGTCGTCGACCGCCGCTTCGAGCCTGCTCTGCACCCGCGACCAGATCTGCTCCAAATCGGTGCTCACGGCAGCGTCGATCCGCTCCTTCGGGAGTGGTAGGGGCCTCTCTGAGGGGGGTCCGGGGGACCCGGCTGGGGGAATATACCCCAAGCCCGAGTGTGCTTGGTGGAATCGCGCGATCGACGGCGCAAATGGCGAGAAAAATCGATCTGTGCCGCGATCGGCGTTGGTGGCTCCATCTTCGCCGGAGTGGCCCTATACTGGCGAGCGGCGCAACCTGCTCGACTGGTCGTTCGGCGAATGTGGGTAGCGCAACAAAGGCATCCGATGAAGCGCACCTACCAGCCCAAGAAGCGAAAGCGAGCCCGCGCGCATGGGTTTCGCGGTCGTATGCTCACCCGTGGCGGCCGGCTGATCCTCAAGCGCCGGCGTGACAAGGGTCGCAAGCGCTTGTCAGCGTGACGGGGATGGCGCCGCGAGTGCCACGTCGCGCCGCTCACCGGGAACGCCTCTCCCGCAGCGCGGAGTTCGAGCGTGTGTACCGCCATGGTCGCTCCTCGGCAAATCGCCATCTGGTGCTGTACAGCTTTCCCAACTCGGAGGCCGAGCGCCCCCGGCTGGGGCTTTCGGTCTCGCGTAAGGTGGGCGGGGCTGTCGAGCGCAACCGTGTGAAGCGACTTCTGCGCGAAGCTTTTCGCGGCATCGAGGAGGAGCTGCTCGCCGGCCAGGATCTGGTCGTTGTCGCGCGCCCGCCGGCCAGCGAGCTGGCCGAGCGTGAGGGCTTGGCGGGCATCGACGCGTCGCTCGGAGAGCTGCTTACCAAGGCCGGTATGCGTAGCGGTGCCGGGCGGGAGTCGGGGGGGCGGCCGTGAGGGGGCCCGCCGAGACGGACGCCGAGGGCCGTCAAGCACGGCTGCTCGGCCGCGTGTCGCGCTTCGCCGGGATGCTCGTGAGCGCTCCGATCGTGGGCTACCAGCGAGTGATCTCGCCCGGGCTTCCACGACGTTGTCGATATGAGCCGACCTGCTCGCGCTACGCAGTACAGGCGCTCTCGCAGTACGGCATACTGAAGGGCCTTGTGTTGGCCGCGTGGCGGTTGCTCAGGTGCAACCCGTGGAGTCGTGGCGGGTACGACCCGGTGGCTGAGCAGCGGCTGTTCAGGGCCGCGCCCGCATCCCAGGCTCATCGCTGACGCGAGGCGACGAGGTAGAAAGGGCCCACCGAAACTCAGATGCCGATTCTGGCGAACATCATCCAGGAAGCGTTCTCGCCGCTGATTAGCTTGTTCGAAGCGGTGCTGGTGTTCATCCACGACCACGCCGGCATCAGCTGGGGGCTTGCGATCGTGGGGCTGACCGTGATCGTGCGCGCGGTGATGATGCCGGCGACGTTCAGCCAGTTTCGCTCGATGCGCAAGATGCAGCTGGTGGCCCCGGAGCTGAAGGCGCTGAAAGAGAAGTACAAGGACGACAAACAGCGCCAGCAGGAGGAGATGATGAAGCTCTACCGGGAGAAGGGGATCAATCCCTTTGCCTCCTGCCTGCCGCTGGTGCTGCAGTTGCCCGTCTTTATCTCCCTCTTCTACATGTTGCGCACAGATCTCAAGAAGCACATCTGTGGGCCGAGCCTGATCTCCTCGTACAACGCGATGCACCACGCGGCGATCACGAGTGTCTCGCACCTACCCGCCAAGTACATCGAAAAGACCAGCTGCCAAAGCGTGGACCCGGGCTCGGCGAAGTTTCTATTTGTGCCGGACATCACGGCGAAGGCGACCGGCATCGTGCTGATCGTGCTGATCGCACTCTATCTATCCTCGCAGGTGGTCTCGACGCTGTTGATGAGCGCGAGCGCCGAGCCCAGCCAGCGCTGGATGATGCTCGGCCTGCCACTGATCTTTGTGGTGATCCTCTTCAGGTATCCGGCGGGGCTGCTGATCTACTGGATCACCACCAACGTGTGGACGATCGTTCAGGGTTTCATCGTGCGGCGGCGCATCGGCCCACCCGCAGCCCCTCTTGGCAAGGGGATTCCCCCGCCCGGCCTCGAGGGCTCGTCGAACGGGAGGGCCGGCGAGAATGGGGGTTCGAAGGGCGGATCGGGTGGCCCCACGGGCGAGCCCGCGCTTGCGGGCGTCGGCATCGCCGGCGCCCCTCCGCCCCCGCCACGTAAGAAGAAGAAACGCTCAGGCCGCCGGCGATGAGCGAGCAACTGGAGTCGGAGTCCGACGGACAGGAGGATCCGGCCGAGATCCTGGCTGAGCTGCTCGAGGAAGTGGTGGACGGCCTTGGCCTGCTGGATTGCGAGGTGAGCGTTGAGGAGCAGGCTGGCGAGCTGCGCGGCTGTGTCGAGGGGGACGATGTCGGCCTCCTGATCGGTCGCCGCGGCCAGACGATCGACGCGATTCAACACTTGGCTCAGCGGATTGTCTTCCATGGCGGCGGGTCAAAGGTCCGAGTCGTGGTCGATGCCGACGGCTACCGCGAGCGGCGGGCACACACGTTGCAACAAGATGCCGATGATGCCGCGGAAGAAGCGCTGCGGCTGGGTGGAGCGGTGGAGCTTTCGCCGATGCCGGCGTCGGAGCGGCGCGTGGTGCACGAACACCTGCACCAGCGGGGGGATGTGAGCACCCACAGCGAGGGCGAGGAGCCCGAGCGGTATTTGGTGGTTTCGCCTCTGGCGGAGTAGCCTTGCGCGCTCGGGCGTGCGTTTGAAGATCCACCCGCCTGCCCGCGACTTCTCTTGACACTTCGTTGTTTCACGTGAAAGCCGAGGGACTCTCCGCCTCTGCCGCGGCCAAGCTCGTTGGCCTGGTGGAGCGCTACCGCTTGAGCGAGAGTCAGCGGACGCAACTGGAAGCAGTTCTGCTGGCGCTGGCGAGCGATGAGCGATCTCCAACGACGGTCCGCAATCCGGGGCAGGCGACGGATGTGCATCTCGCCGATTCGCTCGTCGCCCTGGAAGTGGGGGCACTCGCTTGCGCGGACAAGATTGCGGACCTTGGCGCTGGCGCTGGCTTTCCTGGGTTGGCGCTGGCAGTGGCGCTCCCAAATGCGGAGTTCCGGCTGGTCGAGTCCCACGCGCGCAAGTGCGCGTTCATGGAAGGGCTTCTCACGCGGGCCGGGGTCGCCAACGCGAGTGTTGTTTGCGCCCGCGCTGAGGAGTGGGGGGAGGGTGTGGGGGCCAACGACGTCGTGCTCGCCCGGGCTTTGGCAGCGTCCGCGGTGGTGGTCGAGTACGCCGCACCGCTGTTGCGGGTTGGAGGCGCACTGGTGGATTGGCGAGGACGCCGTGAACCCGAGTCCGAGCGGTTGGGTCTCGACGCTGCCCGGCAGCTGGGCATGGAGCTCAGCGAAATCCGCCACGTCGAGCCGTACAGGGGTGCCCGGGACCATCATCTCCACGTCTACCTAAAGAGTCGCGAGACGCCCCGCGGATTCCCCCGCCGTGCGGGAATGGCCCGCAAGCGGCCGTTGGCGCGCTGAAAGTGTGTGTTGAAGCGCCTGCGTGGCCTGCCTGGAGCACCGCACCCGGGGACGCCGCGCTCGACCGCGATCGGCGCTAGCGTGCCGGTGACGATGGGAACGGTCTACGCGATCGCCAACCAGAAGGGCGGGGTTGGCAAGACGACCACAGCGGTGAATGTGGGCGCCTGCATCGCCGAGGCCGGCTACCGCACGCTGCTGGTTGATGTGGACCCGCAGGCGAACGCGACGGTGGGGCTGGGTTTTCCACGAACGCAGGCGCCCGGGTTGTATGAGGTTCTGACGGGCTCCAGTGCGGCTGGAGAGGCGGTGGTGGAGACGATGATTGCCGGCTTGGCGCTGTTGCCGGCTGGGGCAGGACTCGCAGGAGCCAACGTCGAGCTGCCGCGTCTCCAGGGATTCGAGGGCCACCTTCGCGAGGGCCTTCAACCAATCACGGGAGATTTTCAGTACATCCTGCTGGACTGCCCGCCATCGCTCGGCCCGCTGACGGTGTGCGCATTGGTGGCGGCGGACAGAGTGATCGTGCCGGTGCAGACTGAGTACTTCGCACTGGAGGGCTTGGCGGGCTTGCTGGAGACGCTGGAGCTGGTGCGCCGCGAATTGAACCCAAGGCTGACCGTGGCGGGGATGCTGCTGACGATGCACGACAGCCGCACCCGCCTGGGCCGCGACGTCGAGCGTGAGGTGCGCGAGCACTTCCGTGAGCTGGTGTTCCAGACGGTGATTCCACGCAACGTCCGCGTTGGGGAGGCACCCAGCTATGGCCTGCCCGTGACTCATCACGACCCGCACAGCACGGGAGCCGAGGCGTACTTCGAGTTGGCGAAGGAGGTGGCGGCGCGTGGCTAGGCCAAAGCCCGGAATGGGCAGGGGGCTGGAGGCGATTCTGTCGGTGTCATCGCCCGGCACGGCCCAGGAGGAGTTGCGCGAGGTGCCGGTGGAGTCGATCTCGCCCAACCCCAGCCAGCCGCGCCGGCGTTTCGGCGAGGAGGCGCTGAGCGCGCTGGCGGAATCGCTGGGAGAGCGCGGGGTGCTGCAGCCGGTGCTCGTACGACCCAAGCCGGATGGCACCTACGAGCTGATCGCCGGCGAGCGTCGCTGGAGGGCCTCGCGGATCGCCGGCCTGAAGACGATTCCGGCGCTCGTGCGCCCCCACGACGACGCGGCGTCGCTGGAGCTGGCGCTGATCGAGAACATGGCCCGCGAGGACCTCAACCCGGTCGAGGAGGCGCGAGCCTGCGCCGCGCTGGTGGAGGAGCTCGGCCTCACTCGCGAGCAGGTGGGCCGTCGCGTGGGTCGCGGCAGGGTGGCCGTCACCAACCTCATGCGACTGCTGGACCTGCCGGACGAGGCGCTCGAGCTGCTGGAGGGGGGCGGGCTGAGCGAGGGTCACGGCCGCGCGCTGCTGTTGGCAAAGGATCACACCGTCCGGCGGCAGTTGGCGCGCGCCGCGGCAGCGGAGGGGTGGTCGGTGCGAACCGCGGAGGATCGCGCGCGGCGCAGCAACGGGAAGGCGCAGGCCGTCTCCGGCGAGGCACGGCGAGCGCGTGCGACCCGCGGGGTGCACCCCGACCAGGTCGCCGCCGCGGCCGAGATCGAGGCGACCTGGGGCGAGGCGCTGGGTGCCGAGGTGCGAGCACGCCCGCGGGCGGACGGGGGCTACCGAGTGGAGCTTTCGTTCGAATCCTCCGAGGAGGCGCTGGCGTTGGCCGATCGGCTGGGCATCCGCGTGGGGTCGTGATGGGCACTCGCCTGTCTGGTGCGCGCGCGCCCAGCGCGTTGGGGCTGGCGTGGATCACAAGACGGCCGCTAGAATTCCTCGCCCCGGGCGATTAGCTCAGTTGGTTAGAGCGCTTCTCTGATAAGGAAGAGGTCCCTGGTTCGAATCCAGGATCGCCCACTGAAGATCGTTGCACCAGCATTGAGGATTGCAGCCATCGCCGAGGAGCTTTGGTAACACTTCGGTAGCAATCTCCTGGAGCGTATGGGAACGTCTCGGGGGATAGCTTGTGCTCGGTTGGGTGCTCGTCACATTCCAGCAGACGAGAACTGCTTCTTAGAGCCAAACCAGCGACTACCCGCAGGCAGCCGCAAATGACTGGGCCGACTCATAATGGCTAGTGTCGTGAGTCAGAATTTCGCGGCCGCCTCGCGGCGTCTGGACACGCCTGGATCCACCCGCCCGGCACAGGTACGCCGAGTACCTGTCGACCGTGCGGACGGACCCAGCCGCGCCCAACCGAATCGCGAGACTGCACCCGAAATTCTGACTCAAGACACTAGGTCGCAGGTTCGAGTCCTGCCGGGCCCATTAGCGGATCTGGCTTGTTTGTGCGGGGTGCGCTCGAGGTGGGAGGTTGATCAAGGGCGGGAAAGGGGACATGGGGGCACCCGAAGTGCCTTTAGCACGGTAAGGTTCGCCGTACGGTTATCCGATAGGATGTGGTCATGGAGCGTACGATTGGTGTGGACAAGGCTCGCGCGCGACTCGGACAGCTTGCTGACGAGATCACGACGGAGGACGAGGCTGTGATCCTGACGCGGCGTGGTCAGGCCGTGGCGGTGCTGATCAGCCCGGCTGGGTATGACGAGCTGCAGGAGCTGCGGCGTAGGCTGGCGCGTGAGGAGTTGCAGGCGAGGCTTGCTGAGGTCCGTGCGAGTGTTGCGTCTGCTGGTCTTGATGTCTCCGTGGTTGACGAGGCGATCGAGGCGGCGCGAGCGGCCGCGTGACCCGCCGCGCGGTTCTGGACTCCAATGTCATCGTCTCGGGCCTTGGCTGGTCGGGTGCCCCAGCACGTATCATCGAGGCGGTCCTCGCGGGAGAGCTGGTGCTCGTCACGAGCCCGCCGTTGTTGGCAGAGCTTCGCCGGGTGCTCGCATACCCGAAGCTCGCCAAGGCGATCCCCGATGGTCCGAGGCTCGCGGATCTCGTCGAGATGTCCAGCGTCGTGGTGGAGCCGCGAAGCGTGTTAGCGGTTGTGGAGGACGAGAGCGATAACCGCGTGCTCGAGGCCGCCGTCGACGCCAGTGTTGACCACATCGTCTCAGGGGATGGGCACCTGCTGGGGCTCAGCGCGTTTCGGGGCATCTCGATCCTCACGCCCGCGGAGTTCGTCAGGTCGGTGTTGTCCTAGCTGCCGCCATGGTCGCCGCGCCGTGCCGTGGTTCGAGTGCTTGTGTGATTTGTGTGTTGAGGTGTCTTGGGATTGGCAGGCGAGGTACGATGCGGTGTTGGCGCATGAGGGTTTGGATGATTCGGATGTTGATAGTGTTGGCGTCGAGGGGTGCCGAAACTCATAATCGCTAGGTCGCAGGTTCGTGTCCTGCCGGGCCCATTGGCGGATCTGGCTTGTTTGTGCCGGATGCGCTGGAGGTGGGGGGTTCAGCGAGGGCGGGAAAGGGACTTTGGGGCCACCCGAACCGCAGGGGGGTGCTCCAACAAGCAGGATGAGCCTGTAGGCGGGCGCGGCCGGCGTGCCGATGCGCACGCTGCAAGAGTGGATGGGTCATCGCGACATCGAGACGACCCAGCGCTACGCGGACTATGCGCCGAGCGCGCACGAGTCGGCATTCGTCGAGGCCGCTTTCGGGGCGGAGACCGGCCTGCTACCCGCCCAGCTTGGTAGCAAGTCTGGTAGCAACTTGAGCAAAGCTCAGCGCACCTGAGAGCACCGAAGCCCAATAAATCCGGGGGTTCTCGCCCCAGCCGACCACCGGGCGTGAGTTCGAATCCAGGATCGCCCACTGGAAGAGCTTGGAATGCAGGCTATTTTGCGCTGGCCTACCACATCGCCAGCACGATTCTGCCTTTCGTCTGCCAATAACTGCCAATTTAACGGCCCCGTTCGGCCTCGTCGGGCAGCTTCATCTGCTGCCGCGAGAACCGTGCGCGCCCTCGAAGGTGTCCGGGCCTGGTCACTCCCGACTAACGTTCCGCGCAGCATGGCAACATGGTCTTCTCTGGGATTGAGCTGGCTGACGCCGCTTCTGGGCGTCTCTTATAGGATCGCCGCGACCTCGTCCAGTTTGCTTGGGCGGACATCGGCGTCTTACCCATCGGTCGCTCAGGTCACTCAAGGATCGTCCTCTGATGCCGTCTCGGTGGCCGCCGTCCACGCCACGATCATTGCGATCTTCGCCGCGCTCGTTGTGGCCTACTTTGGAATCGTCTACAGCCGCATGCACTCGATGATGCAAGGCATCATCGATGACGCGAACGCCGTCGGGCGGGCTGAGGGCCTTACGACGAGTATCGGGCCGCACCCCATGTTTGAGGGATATGACCCACGCGATCCGTCAGCGCGCACTCAGCTTCTCTCAAGCCTTCTCGCTATTGCCAGCAGCAGCGAAGCATTCATACACGCGGACGACCCGCAGCCGACGCGCGAACCGGACGGGAGCGTGCCCGGGCGTGACGACCAATCCGGAAGGGGCATCTATCTGTTGGGCGCGATTTCCCGGCTGCTGGACACCTATCCCTTTCAGCCGTACGCGGATGACGAGCCGCCGCTTGCGTCCGTATCCGAGGTCAAAAACTGGATCGAGGACGCTGAAGATGTGTCCACACTCCTTTTCATCGTGGAGAGATCGGAACGCGACGTGATTATTCTGCTCGACGCCGCTCAAAAAAGCGCAACCGAGAGCGAAATGGTCATTACGGTTCTGCAGGGGCAACATCAACCGGCGACATCTGCGTTTCTGGAGTGGATGCGGCGGCAGACCCATCCCAGAGCGATGTTCAGCCAGTTCATGACGCAAGGAAATTTGCGCCGTGGGGAACTTCGGTCGATCAGACGCGATCTCGTTAGGCATGATAACTACCGCAGTCGCCTCCCGTCCCGAACCGTTGTAGCCACGGTGTTCGCGTTTACCACCGCTGCGTTTGCGACGGGGGTCGCTGCGCCTCTGATCGACACGGGGCTGTCGCGCTGGATTTACGTCGGCATCCCACTCGCGTTTTACGGCCTCGGAACAGTCGTGGCGGGAGTGCTGCTCTATGCCAACTACGGCAAGACGGAATCTACGCCGCCTGAGCAAACTGCTAATGGCGACTCAACGCCGGCGCAAACTGGATCGGCATCGTGACGTTCGCGTGGATCGAGCGTGTGTACCAGCGGACGCTGGATGAATTGACGGCCTGCCACAGCCGCAGTTACTCCGCCTTGCGCTCCATCGTCGCCGAGCGTGTTTCGGCGGCTCGTGTGCCTGTATATGGCACTTCGGTGCCCTCGATGAGCGGGCGGAGATGGGCCTTCTCGTCCTCGCCACGACGCATAGATTGGCGATAGACGCGCAGCGCAAGCCCCGGGTCGGTGTGGCCCATCTCGTCCATGACGACCCCGGGGTCCTCCCCGATCGCGTAGAGGACGCTCGCAAATGTCCGGCGCAAGGAGTGCGGCGTGAGTCGCTGGTCTAGGGCGCGCGAGGACTACGGGCGCCCCGAACGCCGGGAGTTGTCGCGGCCGGGTGGCCGCCGCTACGTGCACCGGAGGCGTCGGCTTCGCCTCAGGGGCCTACTTACGCTCAGCCTGCGCGACGTTGCCCGCTCCGCCCCGCTTCTGCAGGTTGAAGATCGTTTTGGGCAGCTTTGGGATCGAGTCGGGCGCAGGCGGGCTGCCGGGCTTGGGAGTCGACGGTGGAGTGCTAGTGGACGTGTCCGCAAGTCCTGCGGACTATTGGAAGGGATAGCGGCACCCGCGCGGAATTATGTCTTGTGCCCAGGGTCAGCACCCAAGTGATCGAACTCACTGAGCAGGAGCGGGTTGAGCTCGAGCAGCGTGCGAGCACGGTCACGTTGCCGTTCCGGACGGTGCAGCGGGCGCGCATGGTCCTGTACGCGGCTGAGGGAATCCAGGACATCGATATCGCTGCCCGGTTGGACTGCTCTGCAGATAGCGTCGCCCGGCGAAGACAGCGGTTCCGGGCTGAGCGGCTGGATGGGCTTGAGGATCATGCGCGGTCGGGTCGGCCGTGCCGTTTTCCCCCCGGAGCAGGTAGCCGAGGTCAAGGCGATCGCGTGCGAGTTGCCGCGCACGCACGAAGTGCCGCTCTCCCGATTCTCCCGTGTTGAGCTGCACCGTTTGGTGATCGAGCGAGGCGTGACCGACGCGTCGGCGTCGACGATCTGGCGCTGGCTGCACGAGGACGCGATCAAGCCGTGGCAGACCCGCTCCTGGATCTTCCCGCGCGACCCCGACTTCGCTGAGAAGGCCGGCAGGGCGCTCGATCTCTATGCCCGGACGTTCGCAGGCAAGCGACTGCGCCCGGACGAGTACGTCATCAGCGCGGACGAGAAGAGTCAGTTGCAAGCTCTCGGACGGGAGCATCCGACCGTCGCACCGGGACCGGGCCGCCCCGGACTGCTGGAGTTCGAGTACGCGCGCGGAGGAACCGTCGCGTACCTGGCGGCGTGGGACGTGCACCACGCCAAGCTGTTCGATCGCGTGGAGAAGACGACCGGGATCGTCCCGTTCGGCAAGCTCGTGGATCAGGTCATGACCGTCGAGCCATACCAGTCGGCGCGGACCGTCTACTGGGTCGTGGACAACGGGTCCAGCCACTGCGGCAAGGCATCGGTCACACGGATGACCAAGAAGTACCCGAACGCGAGGCTAATCCACCTGCCAGTCCACGCGTCATGGCTGAACCAGATCGAGATCTACTTCTCGATCGTGCAACGCAAAGCGATGACCCCCAACGACTTCGGCAGCCTCGCGCAACTCGCCCGGCACCTGCTGGACTTCGGACAGCACTACCGGACCATCGCCCAGCCGTTTGAGTGGACATTCACCCGCGCCAAACTCAACGCAGTGATCAAGAAGATCACCCAGCACGAACCCCAGCCCCTCGCGATCGCCGCATGAGCCGCATCACTTCCGGACGGCTCCACTAGTCGGATGGTCTGCCATGCCTATGAGGCTAGCGCAGCTGCGGCGGCGGAGCGTCCAGGAGCCGCTTCGGCTATCGGAGTTGGTTGCCAGGGGGGAAACAGCCCACACGACCGCCGAGTCGCAGGCGCGACATGCAGCCAAGCGAGTCCTCGCATTTGCTCGGAACCTCTGGCACTCGCCACCGGAGAACATCTCGTTCGCGATTGGCCTTCGGGCAGTGGCGTATGCCGAGGGACTCAAGGCGGCTCTCTTCAGTCAGGAGATGCTCGATCTGTTGCTCGAAACTGTGCCTGGAACCCTTGGACACGACGGAAAGGACCTGCTCATCGACCACCGTCAGGACGCGGTGCTTGCTTATCCGTACAGACCGACGGGCACTCGAGGCGAAGGCGAATGGATCGTCCACGTTGCGTGGGATGGGGCGGTTGGGGTGGCCTGTCGCCTGGTGGGCGTTGACCAAATCGCCCGCGCGGATTCGCTGGTGGACTATCCCATCCGCAAAACGTGGGAACTCGCCGCCACCTCGATGAAATTACTTCGGCCGCGGGGGCCTGCCTATCTTCGGATCATGCTTGAGGGCAAACAGTTTGACGAACTGAGGATTGCTGAGCCGGAACTCCCAAGCAACTTGAGTGGGTGGCGGCCAGGTTGGATAGATCGTGGCCCGATCGAGATCTCGGTGAGCGACGAGGTACTGGCGGGTATCGAGCGGGAGGTGTGTCGGCTCCTGGGCTACGAGAAAGCGTTTGAGCCGACGAGTGGTTCGTTACCCGCCACATCTTCGCCTCTCACGCCAGCGAAGCGGGACTGACTGATCCGGTCAGCCACGTGCGCGTTGGCTGGCGACTCCGGGGCCGCGACGAATTGGCAGGGCTGCCACTATCGGTCGATATCGCCCCCAATCGGCCGCTATTTGGACCGCTGGCCAAAGGCCCCAAAAGGGGCGACACCCAATATCCATGCGGTGTTCCGCCCTTCTCGCGGCGGCATCACAGGCTCCCTGATAAGGAAGAGGTCCCTAGTTCGAATCCAGGATCGCCCACTGGAGCGCGTTTCAACGCTCAGCGGTCATACGCCCCGCCACGCGGCTTGACGGCCGTCACCACGATCATGCTGGCATCGGAGTCGAGACGGATGAGGGCTCGCCAATCGCCAACGCGCAGACGCCACTCGCCCGGTCGGCCCTTGAGACTGCGCACATCCCCCGCAGGCAGGCGCTCTATCGCAGTCAGGATGCGCTCTCGTTCGTTGCGGGGCAGCTTGCGCAGGGACTTCGCGGCAGCGGGCGCGATCACCGCGTCCCACTCAGGTAGTTCGGGCGTCAGCGTCAGGCTCCGCGCGCAACTCGGCTACGCCGACCGCCTCGCCTCGCTGGTAGGCCGCCCAGCCCTCCTCGGAAGCCGCTCGATCATCGCCGGTGTAGGGCTCGTCGTCAAGCGGCGCATGATTGAGCATCCAGGCAACCGGATCGCCCGAAGCGTCAGCCAGCGTGCGAAGCGCCGCTTGAGCTTCGTCGTCGTTCATCGTCTCAACGGCGTCGTGTAGGCGCTCCTTCACGGTCATGGCCTAAAGGTAGCATCGAGTCCGCAAGACAACGAGCCGATCCGCGCTCGCAAACCAGCCCCGCAGGACGACGGCTGGAGGGCGGTGTCAGCGCTCCGTGCGCCGCGCTCGAATCATCCGTCTTCCGATCGTATCGCTGACAGCTGTCGTCAGCCATACGATTGCAGTCGCGAGGACATAGGTCTGGAGGCCGCTGATGTACAGGCCGCTGACGATGGCGTTGACGATGATCAGCGAGACGATCGTCGACGCGAGGGCAAGCAGTCCTGCCAGCGCCAGGGAAGGCTCACGGACGAGCACTTTCAGAGCCACGAACCCAACTGCCAGGTGGACGACCCAGAAGACGAGCGTTGCCTGGACGACGGCGGTCACGTTGAGCGAGAATTTGTCGAGTACGGCGCTTGAAAGCAGGATTCCGACCGCGATGCCAGCAAGCGAGGTACCGGCACGGATTCCCAGGCGGACAAGCATGATCGTGATCCTAACGGCAGCCGTGGCGTCTGACACCGCAAACCGCAAGAAACAGGGTTACGAGTCTCTCGCCAGCAGCTCCGCCAGCCGTTCGTGGGTTTCGGTAAGCCCGCCCTCCATGCCCGAGGCGAGCATGCCGTCGCGTTCCTCGATGGTGTGGAACAGCGAGGTGGTCGCCACCTTCGTGCGCTCGCCGAACTGTTCGAAGGTCACGGTCTCGACGATCACGTGGCCGGGCATCCCCTCTCATTCGAAAGTCTGGACTATGCGTTCGGGTGGCATGACCTCCCGGTAGACCCCTTTGAACCCGATCTCCTGCCCGTCGGGCTCGCGCATCACGAACCGCCAGCTCCCCCCAGGTCGGAGGTCCATTTGGTCGTCGAGCATCTCGCCGGGGCTGGTGGGTGCCCTCAGCACAGCGCCAGCGGCCGCACCCACGAGCCCGTGGCGCCGCTGATCTTCAGCGGCAGGCAGGCAAACGCGAACTCATACACCCGATCGCGCGCGAGCTCCTCGAGGTAGACCATCTCCAGGATGAACACCCCGCGCTCGATCAGGGCGGCGAGGTGGACCGGGTGGGGGCTCTCGGGGTCGGGCGAGGGCAGACACTCCAGCGACTCCGTGTCGCCGGCCAGCGCCACCACGCCAGCGTCCATCAGCATCGTGGCTGCCTGCAGGTTGATCCCCGCGTCGGCGTACTCGGCGAGCCGCTCGCGGTCGGGCCACGCGGAGAGGTACCCCGTGCGTATCAACGCCACGTCGCCCGGGCGGATTTCGCTGCCCTGCGCGTCCAGCGTACGCTCGATCTCGACCGTGCCGATCTCGGTGCTCGCCGGCAGTGCATCCACCCCCAGCGCCCCGGCGACGTCGAGCAGCACGCCGCGGGTAAAGATCGGAAGGATCGCGGCGGCGTCGTGGGTCAGGGGCCCGAAGTCGCCGAGGTGCTCTCCGGGCGTGCTTCCGCCGAACCAGTGGTCGTCGGCGCCGCAGGTGGCGTGGCAGAGCGCGTCGATGTGCGTGCCGGTGTGGGCGCTGCCGGAGAGCAGCTCGCTGTGGATCCCGAAGTTCACGGTATTGGTGCCCAGCCAATCCCAGTCCTTCTGCACACGCACCCCCCGGGGGGTGCGATAGGTGAGCACCTGAAACGGCGCGTGGCCGTCCCACTGGGGCATGCTCGGCCAGCGGCCGCAGTCGAGGTCGTACGTGCGGCCGCTGCGGATCAGCTGCGCGGCCGCGACCACGCTGTCGGCGCCCAGACCCTCCAACGGGATCGCGGGCTGCCCCGGACCCGGACTCTGTGAGCTGTGAGGTGAGGCTGGTGAACTACTCATGGAACCTCCAGGTTTCGTGGTGGGCGGGCGCACACGCAAGGTAGTTCGGCTTAACCCTACGCGGCCGGGTAGGCTTCATTTCCCGAGCGCTTCCGGCGCCGCCTTGGCGAGCGCGACGAGAAACCGCTCCACCTGCTCGTCTGTGGTGGCTGTGCAGGTGGCGAAGCGACAGTCGGGCGACACCAGCACCCCGCGCTCCAGCAGCGCGCGGTAGATGTCGATGCGTGGCTCGCGGGGCAGCGCGGCCGCCTCGCGCGCCGAGCTGGGGCGCTCGCGCGCGATGTGCAGCCGCCCGATGCCCCCGTAGTGCGTGGCGCTGAGCGGCAGGCCCTGCTCCCGCCCGATCCGCTCGGCTCCCTCGGCCAGCCACCGGCCCTGCGCGTTCATGCGCGCGATCGCGCCCTCGTCGAGCGCCTCCAGCACGGCGAGGCCGGCCGACATCGCGACGGGGTGCCCGTTGAACGTGCCGGCGTGGCGGACGATGCTGCCGCCGCGCGGGTCGAACATCGCCATCACATCCGCGCGCCCGCCGAGTGCGCCGATCGGGAAGCCGCCGCCCAGCGCCTTGCCGAGGCAGATCAGGTCGGGGCGCAGCCCGTGGTGCTCGGCGCCGGCACCGCGATACCCGGTGCGCCAGCTGGCGACCTCGTCGAGGATCAGCAGCACCCCGTGCGCTGTGCACCAATCGGAGACGCCGCGCAGGAACTCCAGCCGCCCCGGGATCACGCCCGAGGAGTTGAGGAACACCTCGATCAGCACCCCCGCCAGCGCGTCCGCCTGCGGTTCCAGCACCGCCAGCGCGCCGGGGAGGTCGTTGTAGGGGAACACGCTCACCTCCGCCACGACCTCGGGTGCCATTCCGCGGGTCTCTCCCAGCGCGACCCCGGGCGTCTCGCCGAAGCGGGTGATGCCGATGTCGACGAGGTCATGGCTGCCGTGGTAGCCACCCTCAGCCTTGGCGATGCGGGGGCGTTCGGTGAAGGCACGCGCGGCGCGCACTGCCTGCAGCGTGGCCTCCGAGCCCGAGTTGGTGAAGCGCACCAACTCCACCCCGTCGAAGCGCTCGCGCATGCGCTCCGCCAGCATCACCTCCGCGGGCACCGACAGGCCGAAGGGGCCGCCGGCGTCGATCCCGCGGTGGATCGCGGCGGTCACCGCCGGATGGCAGTGGCCGAGCGCCGCGGCGGAGTAGTTCAGCAGGAAGTCATCGACCTCCGCTCCGTCGGTGAGCACCATCCGCGCGCCGCTTGCGCGCTCCGCATACAGTGGGAAGGGCTCCACGTGCACCTGCGTGCGCGTGTTGCCGCCCGGCAGCGATTCGAGCGCACGTTCATACATCGTGCGCGCGCGCGGCCACCTCCGTGCATACCTTTGCTCGAGTTGCTTCACGCCGCCGTTTCGAGCTCCTTCACCGCGACCTCGCGATGCGGGCCGGCCTGACCAGCTTTCACCTTCGGACGGACCCATACGAGAAACCATACCGCTCCGACCGCGACCATCGCCAGCGTGGTGACGCCGATTTTGAAGTTGATCTTCGGCAACGTCAGTGTCCCGACCAGGAAGATCTGCCAGAACACCGACACCCAGGCAATCGGCTTGCCCCAGCGACCGAGCGAGAAGCCGCCGAACTGTTTGGGCAACGTCCCTCGGTAGGACATGAACAGGTAGACCCCCGCGATCAGCGCGTACACGAGGTTGAAGCCAACAGAGGCCGTTCCGAGGATGTATTCGAGCACTTTCGCGGAGATCAATGCGGGCACCGTGAACATCGCGATCCCGAACACCGCGGTGCCGATCAGCGCCGTGTATGGGGTTTTGAAGCGGACGTGCACTTTGCCGAAGAAGGTGCCGAACGGCGCCATGTTGTCGCGACCGAGGCTGAACAGCAGGCGCGCGGCGCCGGCCTGGATCAGCAGCACGACCGAGACGAACGAGATCAAGAACAGGATGTCGACGAGCTGGCGACCGGTCGTGCCCCATTGGTACTGGATGATCGAGAGCACCGGAGTACCTTCCCCCAGGGTCTTGGAGATTCCGGGACTGGCGTAGGAGAAGCCGATCAGCAGGATGAAGCCGCTGACCGCCACCGCGAGTACCGAGACGATGATCGTCCGCTGCGTGACGGTGGTCGCGTTGCGGGTCTCCTCGGCCAGGTCCGCGGGCAGCTCCCAGCCGGCGAAGGTGTAGGCGCCGAGCAGAAACGCCAACAGGAAGGCTCCGAAGTAGGCGCCATGTGCACCGGGCTGCTGCTGAAACAGGAAGGAGGCGGGGTGCGGGTGCTCGATGATCGCGTACACCAGCAGCGCGATCGCCACACCCACCCCGCCGATGATCTCGGTGACGACTGCAGCGTTGTTGAAGGTGGTGGCGATGCGGATTCCCGCGATGTTGATCAGCATCACGATCAGCGTCAGCGTGGCCGCGCCGAGGATCTGGGCGTGCGTCGTGGTGGCGATGCCGAACTCCGAGAGGAAGTACGGCGTCACGCCGTACGCCGTGCCCGCCGCTCCCACACCGAAGCCGATCAGCCCGCAGACCGCAACGAACCAGCCGAAGTTGGGGTTGGTGAGGCGACTGGCCCATTGGTAGGCGTAGCCCGCAATCGGGATCCGCCCCGCGAGATCGGCGAAGATCGCCGCGATCAACAGGCAGCCAAACGCGGAGATGATCCATGTCCACAGCCCACCGGTGCCGGCCTGCGTCAGCACGAACGGCAGCGTCAACAGCACACCTGTGGTGATCGACACCCCCGAGAACGACGCCGCGAACGACGAGAACCACCCCATCTCACGGTCGAGCTGTTGCTCGTAGCCAAAGTGCTCGAGGATCTCGGCCTGCTGCTCCTCGGAGGCGTACTCCCCCGCCGTACTTGCCCTCCCTGCGCCGTATGTCCCTGTGCTCATCCCTTCCTCCCTTTGTCGGTCCCGGTGCTCAGCCCATGCCCATCCTGCTCCCCCACGCTTCGGCGGGCCACGCTGCTCATGTGGCACTCCCGTCCCCGGCCTCCGCGACCGACTGCGTCGACAGCGACGCCCGCCCCGGCAGCAGCTCTCCCGCCTCTGCCAGGCTGCGCGCCTCCCCAAACACGACCCACTCGGCGGCGAGGCGGCCCACGATCGGCGAGACCTGGATCCCGTAGCCTCCCACGCCGCAGGCGGCGATCACCGTCGCATCCTCCGGACAGGGCCCGACCTGCGGGCGCCCGTCGGGACTCACCGGGTACAGCCCCGCCCAGCCCCGGCCGAGGCGGATGTCCGCCAGCGAGGGCAGGCGGTAGGGCAGCAGCTCGGCCAGCTGCTCCAGGTAGGACTGCTCCACGCCCTCGAACCACTCGTCGGGGTCGACCACCGGGTGCACCGCCTCCTCGCTGTGCAGCCCGCCGAGGAACATGTCGAAGGTCTCGTGGCGGAAGTACAGTCCCGAGCGCCCTTCGGCGGGGGCGTAGTCCATCACCTCGGGCATCATGTAAGGCAGCGTGCGCGGCAGGTGCATGCACACCGCTTCGTGGCGCTGGGGCAGGATCGGTGTGGCCACGCCCAGCTGCGCGCCCACCTCACCCGCCCACGCGCCGGCGGCGTTGACCACGTACTCGCAGGTCAGCTCGCCGCTTGAGGTCCGCAGGCGGTGGCGCCCATCGCCCAGCACTTCGTGGCCGGTGAGCTTGGTGTGCTGCAGCAACCGTGCGCCCTTCGCCCGAGCCAGCTCGGCGAGCAGCTCGCAGTAGAGGTGCCCGTCGACGAAGCCGTCGCTCGGGCCATGCAAGCCGGCGCTTATGTCATCGCAGCGGACGTCGGGAAAGCGCTCGGCGATTCCCACGGGGTCGAGCACCACGGCGTCCTCGATCCCGAGCTCGCGCTGCACCGCGACGCTGCGCTCGAAGCGCGCCGCGTCCTCGTCGGTGTGGCCGAGGCGTAGGTAGCCATTGCGCGTGAAGCGCAGCCTGTGGTCGCGCTCGAGCTCCTCGAAGGCGCGCTTGCTCGGCACGCGCAGAGCGATGTCGAAGGGATCGACGTACTGGGTCTCGACGACGCCCACCGAGCGACCCGAGGAGCCCCCGGCGAGGTGCGCGCGCTCCAGCACGACGACCTCCTCCACGCCCAGGTCGGTGAGCGCACGGGCGGTGCTGAGGCCGACAGCCCCGGCTCCCACAATGGCCACTGAGATCTTCTTGTTCATTCGCCATGCACGGCTCTCGCCGCGGCGGCTCAACCACCGACGACAGTCAGGCTCTGCTCTCGCATGTACTGCTGGAGGTAGTGGAGTCCACCGGCTCCGCGTCCCGTACTTCCGGAACCCTCCCAACCTCCGAATGACTGTATACCAGGCCAGGCCCCCGTGGTGGCGCCCGCCTCGCGGTTGACGTAGATGACTCCCGCCTTGATCTCCCGTTCGAAGCGCTGGATCTCCGCCGGGTCCTCGGCGTAAAGGCCGGCCGTCAGCCCGAATACCAGACCGTTGGCGAGTTCGAGCGCCTCGTCAAGCGAGTTGCAGGCCTGAATGGCCACGAACGGCGTGAACAGCTCCTCGCGCAGCAGCCGCGAGTCGGCCGGTATCTCCACGACGGTCGGCTCGGCGTAGTTGCCATGTCGCAGCTCCCCCTCGACGAGTGCGGAGCCGCCGTGCACCGCCCAACCGGCCGCGCGGCACTCGCGCGCGGCGTCGAGCAGTCGCTGTACGGACTCCGGGGAGATCACCGGTCCGACCTTCGTCGTCGGGTCGAGCGGGCTGGCTACGTGCACCTCCCGGCGGTGCTCCCGCAGCAGCGCGACGAGCTCATCGTGGACCTCGCGCGCCACCAGCACACGCGAGCAGCCCGAGCAGCGCTGCCCGCTGAAGCCAAAGGCCGAGCGCGCCACGCCGAGGGCCGCCTTGGGCAAGTCGGCGGAGGCGGTGACGATCGCCGGGTTCTTGCCGCCCATCTCGCAGATCGCCGGCCGCGGGTACTCCCGCGAGAAGCCGCGGAAGACCTGCATCCCGGTCGCGTGCGAGCCCGTGAACGTCAGCCCGTCGAGGCCGCGGTGGCCGTACAGCCGCTCCCCCAGGCGCTCGTCGGGAATCGTCAGCAGCTGCAGGGCTCCAGGCGGGACGCCCGCCTGGCGGAACAGCTCATACACCTCGAGGCCGCTCAGGTAGCCGTACGGCGAGGGCTTGGCAACGACCGTGTTGCCTGCGATCAGCGCCGCCGCGATCGGCCCCAGCAGCAGCGCCATTGGGAAATTGAAGGGCCCGATCACCGCCCACACGCCGTAGGGCCGCATGAGGCTCCAGCTGCGCTCGGCGCCGGGCGGGCCCATCTCGGCGACGAAGCCCTCGTGGGCGGCCATCTGCTCGCAGTACCAGTCGATCAACACCACGCACTCGTCGACCTCCCCCAGCGCCTCCAGCAGCGGCTTGCCGATCTCGTGCGCGAGGATCGCCGCGAGCTCGTGGCGTCGCTCGCCGATCGCGGCCGATACCCCCCCGACGATTTGCACCCGCTCCCGCCACTCGGTCGCCGCCCACTCGGCCGCGAATCCCCGCGCGACGGCGACCGCCGCGTCGAGGTCGTCGATCGAGGCCGTGGCAAAGCGTCCAACCAGCACACGGCGGTCGCCCGGCGAGTGCTCTTGCACCCATCCGTCGCCGGTTTGTGCGAGGCCATCGATGAAGAAGGGGTGCCGCTCGCCCAGCCGCCCCTTCACGAGCTCCAGCGCCACGCGAAACGCGCGCGCGTCTTCCTCGCCGGCGGCGAAGGTCTCGTAGGTCACCTTGGCGGGCGTGGTCATGCCTCACGAAGGATAGGTCGCGGCCAGAAGGAGCCGGCGCCGAGCGCTCTCATACCCTTGGGGGGCGATGGCCGAGCCCGTGATGATCACCGCCGCGGTGACCGGCAGCATCGCCTCGGGCAAACACTCCCCCCACCTTCCGCTCACCCCCGATCAGATCGTGGAGGCGGCGGTCGAGAGCTGGCGCGCGGGCGCGGCGATCATCCACCTGCACGCCCGCGACGAGCGTGGCACCCCGACGCAGGACGTGGCGCTCTTTCGCAGCTTGATCGAGCGCATCCGGGAACGAGGGTGTGAGGCGATCATCAACCTCAGCACCGGCAGCGCCGGCGGGCGCGCCGGGATCGAGGAACGCCTCGCGTGCATCGAGCTGGCACCGGAGATGGCGACGCTCGACTGCGGCTCGGTCAACCTTGGCGACGACTGGGTGTTCGGCAATCCCTACGCCACGTTCTTGCGACCAGCGGCCACGCGCATGCGGGAGCTGCAGATCGCCGTGGAGATCGAGACGTTCGACAGCGGCATGATCCGCAACGGGATGCGGCTGATCGGCGAGGGGCTGATCCGCGGCCCCGGCTTCTGGCAGCTGTGTCTCGGCGTCCCCGCGGGAGCGGCGCCCGATCTACAGACGATTGGGTACCTGCTCAGCCGGCTGCCGGAGGGGGCGCGGTGGAGCATGCTCGGAATCGGACGCCACCAGCTGGAGGTCAACGTGCTGAGCCTGCTCTACGGCGGGCACGTGCGGACGGGATTGGAGGACAACGTGTACTACCGTCGCGGAGAGCTGGCCCGCGGCAACGCCCAGCTGGTCGAGCGGGTGGTGCGCTTGGCGGAGGAGCTCGGGCGACCCGTGGCCTCGCCCGAGGAGGCGCGCAAGCTGTTGGGGGTCCGTGGCCACTAACCGATATTCTGGCGGCCCCCGATCTGTGGAACCATGACAGCGACCCCCGAACCAGTGATCATCGCCGCCGTGCGCACCCCCGTGGGTCGCTATGGCGGGGCGCTCGCCCACGTACGTCCCGACGACCTCGCGGCGATCGCGCTGCGCGCCGCGGTGGAGCGCGTGCCGAGCCTCGATCCGGGTGAGATCGAGGAGGTGTACCTCGGCTGCGCCAACCAGGCGGGCGAGGATAACCGCAACGTCGCGCGCATGGCGCTGCTGCTCGCCGGGCTGCCGCAGGAGATCCCCGGCATCACCGTCAACCGGTTGTGCGCCTCCGGGCTCGCCGCCGTGGTGTGCGCCTGCCAGGCAATCCGCGCCGGTGACATAGAGCTCGCGGTGGCGGGCGGGGTGGAATCGATGAGCCGCGCGCCGCTGGTGATGGGCAAGGACGAGAAGGCGTTCGCGCGCGGCGACCGGACGGTGTACGACACGACGATCGGCTGGCGCTTTCCCAACCCCGCGATGGCGGAGCGCTTCCCGCTGGAGAGCATGGGCGAGACGGGTGAGAACGTCGCTGAGCGCTGGGGCGTGAGCCGCGCCGACCAGGACGCCTTCGCGCTGGAGAGCCAGCGCCGCTGGGCTGAGGCCGACGCCGCTGGACGCTTCGCCGAGGAACTCGTGCCGGTGGGCGAGTGCGTGCGCGACGAGCACCCCCGCCCGAGCTCCACCCCCGAGGCGCTGGGGAAGCTGCGCACGGTGTTCCGCGAGGGTGGGACGGTCACCGCGGGCAACTCCAGCGGCGTCAACGACGGCGCCGCGGCGCTCGTGGTCGCCAGTGCCGCGATGGCGGAGCGGCTCGGCGCCGAACCGCTCGTGCGCTTCGTCGCCTCGGCCGCGGCCGGGGTCGATCCGCGGGTGATGGGCATCGGCCCGATCCCGGCGGTGCGCAAGCTGCTGGCGCGCACCGGCACCGCGGTGGAGCAGATCGACCTCGTGGAGCTAAACGAGGCGTTCGCCTCGCAGAGCCTCGCGGTGATCCGCGAGCTGGGCCTCGACCCCGCGCGCGTCAACGTCAACGGCGGCGCGATCGCGATCGGCCATCCGCTCGGCATGAGCGGCGCGCGCCTGGTGGTCAGCCTTGCCCACGAGTTGCGCCGCCGCGATGCCCACCTCGGTCTCGCCACGCTGTGCGTGGGCGTCGGGCAGGGGCAGGCGGCGCTGTTCTCGCGCTGACCAGGGCGGCCGCTGGGCGGCGATGCGTTGTCCTCGGTCGCTCGCGTGCTCACAGCACGCCACGCTCCCTGCGTTCTCGCCTCGCTTGCCCAGCAGCCGCCCTGGGGCCGAGGTTGGAGTCCGTCCAGCAACGCTAATGCGAGCCGGATGGGATGCCGATGTAGGTCTCGTGACGCTCCGTCCCCGCTTCCGTTCGACGCCGCAAGCCGCGCGCCGACTGACGCTTGCCCTTGGCGCGATGGCGGCGTGTTGGTCCCTTACCGCTGCGCCCGCGAGCGCCAAGGTGGTCACGCTGCCCACCGGCACGGGCGCGGAAGAAGTGAGCGTCGGAATCCAGACTCGGAGCGTGGAACACCCCGATGACGGCGTGACCGTCGGGCGCTTCGACAACCCCGAAGGCAATCCGGTTGTGAACAAGAACGAAACGTATGCGATCTACTGGGATCCGACCGACCACTACCACGGCGACTGGCAGCATCTGATCAACACCTTCTTCCAAGGGCTCGGTGCCGACAGCGGTGCCACGGACACCGTATTTGCCGTGGACAGCCAGTACACCGACAGGTCCGACCAGTCCGCCTCCTACCTCTCGACCTTCCGGGGCGCATACACCGATACCGACCCGTATCCGACCACGGGCAACTGCATCGACCCGCAGCCGCTCGAAGTGGAAGATCTGATCGGCCCGATCGTGACGGGCGAAAAACACAGCGAAGTGTGCCTCACCGACGCACAGATGCGCAAGGAGCTGCAGACCTTCATCGCGACGCACGGCCTGCAGAAGGGTATGAATTCGATCTTCTATCTGCTCACCCCCCCCGCCGTCACCGTCTGCCTCGACGACGGCGGTGTCCCCGGGGGTCACTGCTCGGACTTCTACACGCCCCGCTTGGAAGCGGGCGAATCACCGGCGGAAAAAGAAGCGAAGCTGAAAAAGGTGGAAACGAGCTACGAACACAGCTTCTGCAGCTACCACTCCGACTTCTCCGACACCACCCTCAAAAGCACCGCAAAGCCCGAAGCGAGCACGGTCCTCTACGGGGTGATCCCGTGGAGCGCCGGAGGACTCGGCGATTACCACCTGACGGGGAACGATCAAGCGATTCCCGGCTATGAGTGCCAAGACGGCGGTTGGTACTTCAATTCCCAGAAGGATTTCGAGGAACCAGAGAAAGCAAAGGAAAAGAAGAAGGAATCCAGTAAGGAAAAAGAAGAACACACCAAGAACCACGAAGAAGAACTGGAAGAAGCAGCCAAGCAGCAAGAAAAAGAAATCCTGGAAGGCCCGCACGAGGAGGAGCCCAACCAACACGGTGTCGGGCCCGACGGCAGCCCGGACACCGGTCTTGCCGACGTGATCGTCAGTCAGATCGGGGTGCAGCAGCAGAACATCGTCACCGACCCCCTGCTGAACGCGTGGAAGGACACGGCGGACAACGAGGTCACCGACGAGTGCCGTAATTTTTTCGCCTCGTACTCCGGAGGCAGTGTGGTGGCCAATGAACTCACGTTCGCCGGCACGCTCTACAACCAGTCGTTCGCAGGCGCCAATGCGTACGTCAACGACGCCTTCGATCTGGCCGCCGGAAGGCTGCCCTACCCCGGGGTTCCCTGCATGACGGGCATCAGCCTGGTTGCGCAATTCACCGCCCCCAACACCGTAAACGCGGGCGAACTGGTGGGATTCGACGGCATGGAGTCCAACATCACGCTCAACGACGACATCGGCTACTCGAAGACGACCGGCGCGGAGGAACCCAGGTACGCGACCTATAAATGGAACTTCGGTGACGAAACTCCTGAAATCACCGGCGTTGCGCCCGGCGCTCCGTCGCTGAACTCCCCGGAAACCTCCCCCTGCGAACTTCCCTGGATGGCCCCCTGCGCGGCGAGCACCTTTCACTCCTTCCGCTACGGCGGTACCTACAACGTAACGCTGACCGTCACCGACGCGGGCGGCAACACAACCAGCGTCACCGAGCCGATCACGGTTGTGGGACCGTCCCCTCCGCCGCCTCCTTCGCCCCCCGTCATCCTGCCGCCCGTTCCCGTGGTTCCCGCGGTCCCCCCCGTTCCCGGCATCCCCGGACCTTCGATCACCGCCGCGCCCGTCTCCAGCTCGCTCAAGCAGGTGGCAAAGAGCGGCCTGATCGTCCGCTACTCGGTCAACGAGCAGGTAGCGGGTCGCTTCGAAGTGCTGCTGGAAGCCGCCACTGCCCACCACCTCGGGATCTCGGGTCCGACGGCGACCAACCTACCGGCCGGCTCGCCCGAGTCGCTCGTGATCGGCCACGCGCTGCTGGTCACCACCAAGGGCGGCAAGAGCTCGGTGAGGATCAAATTCTCCAAGAGTGTCGCCAAGCACCTGCGTCACGCGCACAAGGTAAAGCTCACCCTGCGCCTCACCGCTCACAACGCCTCACCGCAGAACCCGCTGTTCACCACGGTGATGAGCACCGTGGTGCTGCATCGCTGACGGGACGCGCATCTCCCACAGGTTGTGTGGGCCTCGGCGTTGCAATATTTGCCCGCCAGGTGCCTAAAATCCCGGCGGGTGGCGAGCGACGAACCCCGCGTTGGAGCGGATTTCCGGCTGCCAGCGCGAGGCGTAGGGGCCGGAGCGACCGACCGTGTCGAAGCGCATCCAGCGCCCGCCGACGTTCACGTACATGTAGACATGCCCGGCGTTGGCGTAGATCGTGATCCACTTCCCCGCCCCCGGTTCGCCCCAGCTCTCCAGCGTCCCTGAGGTCTCCGGCGCGCTCAGCAGCCCACCCGCGGCGAGCGCGTAGGAGACTGAGCCGGAGCAGTCATAGGAGTTGCTGACGAACGAGGCGTGCCCACCCCCGTACACGTAGGGGAAGTCGGTGATCGCGTTGGCGCCGGCGATCACCCGCTGCACAACTTCGGGGATGCCCGCGGGGATCGGGATCGTGCCGTTGCCACCGACGGAGTCACCGCCGGGGACCGTTGCGACGGTGGCGTGGGCCTGCGCGCGCGCCGCGCTTTCGATCGCGTGCATGTGGCCCAGCTCGGCGCGCACTTCGGCGTTCGACTGGGCGCCGGGCGCGACGAATCCTTCGGCCACTTTGGCGGGCGTGGTGGCGGAGGAGTGGTGCACCGACCCCGAGACCGGGAAACTCTTGGATTCTTCGGGGTCCCGCACCTCGACGACCGGCTTGGTCGAGGCGAGCTCGACCTTGCGAGGCGCCTTGACCGCGCTCGTGACCCTCACGGTCGCCGTGCGGGAATGGGCCGCCGCGTGGTGGGAGGGGGATGAGGAGGGGACGACCAGCGCAACCACCGCGCCAGCTACAGCGGCGACTCCCATTGCGCCGGCGACTCGACGGCGGGAGAAGCCCAGCCGTGGACGGACAGGCTCAGATCCGGGGACGTTGTCTGCCCCTTCGTGGACGCTCACCCCTGCAAGGCTAGCGCGCCCCCTCCCGGTCCGGTGTCGCTACGCTGGGCGGATGCAAGACGAGGCCACGGCTGTGGATGTGCCGCGCGCGCGCGTCCCCGGGGGCACCGAGATCAGGCCGCACGTGCGCCTGCTGCACGGGATGCGCAAGCCCGCCAACTGGCTGCAGCTGGTGCGGTTCGGGATCGTTGGGGGCAGTGGGTTTGTCATCAACATCGTCGTGTACGCGCTGTGCGTGCACGCGCTGGGGGTCGACTACCAGGTGTCGAGCGTGCTTGCATGGTTGGTCGCGGTGTTGAACAACTTCGTGCTCAATCGCCACTGGACCTTTGACGCTGCCGCGGGCAGCGCACGGTTACAGGCGATCCGCTTCTTCCTTGTCAGCCTCGTGGCGGAGGGTTTCAGCCTGGGACTGCTGACGATCTTGGTGGAGAGCGCGGGGATCGAGAAGGTTGCGGCCCAGGCGCTGGCGGTGGCGGCGGTGATGCCGCTGAACTTCCTCGGCAACAAGCTCTGGAGCTTCCGCGCGCGAGTATGAGCGCCGACGATCGGCCGCCCGGCGGACGTGGGTGTGCCACCGCGTGGGTGGGGGTGGGTGGACCCTTATCCCCCGCAAAGCGCCGTTCGCAGCTCCAGCGGGTACCTATACTCTGGATTCCCCACCGCGGAGGAACGGCAGTGCAGGAGATGGTCATCTACGGCGTCAGCTTCGACATGGTCGGCAAGCAGCCGATCGTGCTGCTCAAGACGGTCGAGGGCAACAGATTCCTCCCGATCTGGATCGGGCACCCCGAGGCGGCGTCGATCCTGATGAAGCTGCAGGGCGCCAGCACGCCCCGCCCGATGACGCACGACCTGCTGTGCGACGTGCTGGGCGAGCTGGAGGTGCGCTGCACGCAGGTCGCCGTCACGGAGCTGCGCGAGAACACGTTCTTCGCGCAAATCACGCTCTCGGTCAACGGCCGCGAGCTCGAGATCGACTCCCGCCCCAGCGACGCGATCGCCCTCGCGGTGCGCAGCGGCGCACCGATCTTCGCGGCCGAGGAGGTGATCGCGGAGAGCGCGATCGAATTCGAGCAGAACGAGGAGGAGTCCGAGGACGTGGTCGAGCAGTTCAAGGAGTTCCTCGATCAGGTCTCGCCAGAGGACTTCGCCGCCGGGGATTCTTAGCGCGTAAAAGCGCTCTGCAAGATCCGGTCCACCAGCGCGTCGAAGCCGATCCCCGCGGCGTCTGCCGCCTGCGGCAAAAGACTGGTTTCGGTGAGGCCCGGCACGACGTTGGTCTCCAGCACCGTCAATTCGCCGCTCTCATCGAGCATCAGATCCACGCGCGCCACGCCGTGGCAGCCGAGCAACCTGTACACGTCGCGCGCCAGCTGCTGCGCGAGCGCGGTCGTCTCGGCGGGTAGCTCGGCGGGGCACACAAACGTGGTCATCCCGATCTCATAGCGCGACTCGTAGGCGTAGAACTCCTGCTCGCGCGGGATCGCCTCGACCACCGGCAGTGCCAGCGGCTCGCGAGTGGGCGGGTCTCCATCCTCGCCGGAGTCGAGGACCGACACCGCTAGGTCGCGCCCTTTGACGTAGCGCTCCAGCACCACCTGGTCGTCATAGGAGAACGCTGCCATCAGCGCCCGCGGCAGCTCCGCGGCGTCGGCCGCGAACTTGACGCCGAGCGCCGAGCCGCCGTGGGTGGGCTTGACCACCATCGGATACCCGAGCCGGCGACCGATGCCCGGCAGCGCGCCCGCGACGCCGAACTCGCTGATCGCGCTCTCGCTGAACGTGTGGAAGTCCGGGGTTGGAATGCCCGCCTCGCGCATCAGGTACTTGGCAAGCGCCTTGTCGGTCGCGCGCCTGCATGCGCCCGGTCCCGAGCCGGTGTAGGGCACTCCGATCGCCTCCAGCAGCCCCTGCACTGCGCCGCCCTCGCCGCTGCGCCCGTGCAGGGTCATGAACGCCGCGCTGGGCTGGCACTCGAGCAGTTCGTTCAGAAGCTCGGGCCCGGCGTCGATCGCCACCACCTCATGCCCCAGCCGCTCCAACGCTTCGTGGGCACGCTCGCCCGAGCGCAGCGACACTGTCCGCTCTGGAGACACCCCGCCCTTGAGCACCGCCACCGGGCTGCGCTGTTGGGTGTCTGTGTCCGTTGCGACACGGAGGTGCATGGCGCGTCGCCTGGGAGCTTTGTCCTCGCTGCCCACGCCTCCCGCGGATCCGCTCGTCCTCATCGCCTCTGTCGCCGGCGATCGTCGGCTCGCAGCGGGTCGGGGAGCCCCGGATGTGGCGCATCCTCGCCCGCCGGGCTCGTTCCGGAATCGGCGTGTGGACGAGTCGGACGGGCAGGCGGCGAGGGCTGCTGGGGCCGGGAACCGGTCAATGCGCCGAACAGGCCGGTATCCGATCCCATGATGTCGCCGATCCGCCGAATGCCCTCGCGGATCTCCTCCTCGGGCAGCCCCGCGAAGTTCAGCCGCATCGAGGAGGAGCCGCGGCGGGCGGCCGCGTCCATGTAAGCGGCCCGGCCGGGCACGAACGCGACGTTGGTGCACTGTGCCAGCAGGTCGGTGGTGTCGAAGTACTCGGGCAGCGTCGCCCACACGAACAGCCCACCCTCCGGCTTGGTCCATCTGGCTCCTGCGTCGAAGTGTTCCGCCAGCGCCTGGAGCATCACATCGCGCCGGCGGCGGTAGAGGTCCTTCAGCTCTCCCAGGTACCCGCGCCAGTCGTGCTCGGCGAAATATCTCGCCACGAACAGCTGCGTCATCGAGGAGGAGCAGAGGTCGGTGCCCTGTTTGCCGAGGTTGAGCTTCTCCAGCACCGGCCGCGGTGCCACCGCCCAGCCGAGGCGGATACCGGGCGAAAGGATCTTCGAGAACGTGCCGAGGTAGACGACGAAGTCCGACCTGCCGCCGCGGCCGGCCCTGGCCGCATCGAGCGAGTACAGCGTCGGCAGCGGCTCGCCCTCGTAGCGCAACAGGCCGTAGGGGTTATCCTCCAGCACCAGCAGCTCCCGTTCACGCGCGATCTTCACGAGCCGTCGACGGCGCTCCAGTGACATCGTCACGCCGCCGGGATTCTGGAAGTTGGGGATCGTGTAGATGAACTTCGGCCGCCGGTTCTCGGCTTGCAGGCGGTCGAGGGTTGCCTCCAGCTCGTCGATCGGCATCCCCTCTTCGTCCATCTCAATCTGCACCACATCCGCCTGGTAGGCCCCGAACGTCGGCACTGCGCCAGGGTAGGTGGGGGCCTCTGCGACGATCACGTCGCCGGGGTCGATCAGCGTCTTGCAGACGAGGTCGATCACCTGCTGGCCGCCGGTGGTGACGATCATCTCCTCGGTCGTGACCGTGGTGCCCTCCTCAGCCATCACCTGCACGATGCACTCCATCGCCGCCGCCATCCCCTCGGTTGGGCCGTACTGCAGCGCCCGCGCGGTCGAGTCGGCGGCGACGTGCGCCATCAGCTTCGCGTACAGCTCCGGTGGGAAGGTCGAGGTGTCGGGCAGCCCCCCGGCGAGTGAGATCACGTCGGGCCGTTCGGTGAGCGCCATCATCTCGCGCATCGCCGAGGAGCGCATCCCGCGCGTGCGGGCGGCGAACAGCCGCTCGTAGCGGGCCAGCTCGTGCGCGGTAGGGCGAGCTCCGCTGGTAGGTGGGTGCTCATCCTCTATCGTCATGGCGCCTCAGACCGTAGCGCACACGCACGGGCGCGTTGCAAGCGGATGACCATGAACGGCCTCCATAAGATCGGGAAGGGGGCAGGCCCCCCTCCCGGCCTTCCCCCAAAACAAAATGAACGGCCTCGTCTTCTACATCGGACTCGGACTCGGACTTGCGCTTGCCGCCGGCCTGCGGCCGTTCGTGCCCGCGCTGCTCGCCGGTGCGCTCGCGTCCGCCGACGCACTCGGGGTCAGCTTCGCGCACGGCTCCTTCATGTTCCTCGAATCCGACTGGTGGCTGCTCGCGGTGTGCATTGCGTTGGTGCTCGCCTACGCGCTGCAGCTGCTGCTAGGACTGGCGCCGATAATCGACCCAAGCGACCGCGCTCAGCGTCCCGATCCGCTCGGCGCCGCGCTCGCCGGGGTGGGGATCGGCACGGGGATGCTGCTGTTCGCGGGGACGCTCGCCGCGCATGGCGATGCCGCCTGGCCGGGGCTGGTGGGTGGCTTCTTCGCGGTGGGTCTCGCTCAGCGTGCCTGCTGGCCGGTGATCGTCCGCGCGCACGGACGACTTGCCGACCGCGCGGCGCGCGAGGCGCTGACGGTCTACCTCGACGCTGCCTCGCTCGTGGTCGCGGCGCTCGTCGCGCTGCTGCATCCGCTCGGCTACGTCGCGTTGGCGCTGTGCGGATGGTTGCTGCTCGCCGACCGGCGGCGCGCCGGTCGCAAGTACGCCGGCCTGCGCATCCTCGGGCGGTGAGCCCGTGTCGGCGAGCGGTCGCTGTCTGCCCGCGGAGGACGCCCGCGAGTCGATGACCCCACCTAAGCTGGTCCTCTGCGTGATCGACGCGATGGCGCCGGCGATGCTCGAGCGCGCGGTCGCCGAGGGCGTCGCGCCGGTGCTCGGCGAGCTGATGCGCCGTGGGTTGTACGTTCCCGACTGTGCCGCCGCCTTCCCCTCGGTGACGCCGGTGTGCGCCGCCTCGATCACCACCGGCGCGGGGCAGGAGCGCCATCTGATCCCGGCGATGAACTGGTACCACCGCGAGGAGGCCCGCTACGTGGAGTACGGCTCCTCCTTCCGCGCCTCGCAGCGTTTCGGGATTGCGCGGCAACTAACCGACACGGTCTACAACATGAACCGCGCCCACCTCGCGCCCGAGCCGCTGACGGTGTTTGAGGCACTCGACGACGCCGACGTGCGCACCGCCGGCACGACCTATCTGATCTACCGCGGCCGCCACCGCCACGAGCCCCAACGCGACTCCGCGCTGACGCGGATTGCCTCCGCCACGCTGCTGCGCCACGCGGTGATGGGGCCCCGCGAGCTGTTCTACGCCGATATCTTCGCGTCGCGTCGCACCGGCTGCCACTCGGCGCTGGGCATGCCCGGCGTGCGCGACCAGCACTCTGGCTGCGTCGCCGCCCATCTGGTCGAGCACGACCTGTTCGACTTCCTGCTGCTCTCGTTGCCGGACAACGACTGGCACTCCCACAAGCACGGCCCCGAGGGGCAGCTGCGTTCGTTGGCGCTCGCCGACCAGCAGCTTGCGCGCATGATGACGCCCGCGGGCGGCCTCGAGCCCTTTCTGGAGACGCACGCGGTGATCGTGATGGCGGACCACTCGCAGGCCCCGGTGCGCGCCACGGTCGCACTGCAGGACGCGCTCTCCGAGTTCGATGTGCTGGCACCCCGAGTGGGCGGCACGGGTGCCCTGCGGGTCGGTGGGAGCCAGGTCGGTGCTCGCCGGGCGGGCGAGGGCTCAAACCCTCACGAGCAATCCGCGCGCATCGCCGTCTGTCCCACCTCGCGCGCGGCGATGGTCTACGTGCTCGCCGAGCGGCGACCCGCGGAGCTGCGCTCTGAAGTCGTGCGCCGTGCGTTGGCGCTCGACGGCGTGGAGCTTGTGATGTGGCTGGAGCGCGACACCCACGGCGCCCCGATGGAAGGGGCGATCGCCCGTGCCTCCGTCGGTGAGCTGCGCTTTCGCCCGGGCGGCGCTGTGCGCGACGCCCGCGGAGGACGGTGGCATTTGGAGGGGGAGCTCGGGGTGCTCGCCGCGACCGTTCGCGATGGTGTGTTCGGCGCGCCCGAGCATCCCGATGCGCTCGCGCGTGTGTGGTCGGCGCTGAGCTGCGCGACCTCGGGGGATGTGTTGCTCTCCGCGGACCCTTACCACGAGTTCCTCGACTGGGGTCGCCAGGCGCACGTTGGCGGTGGCAGCCACGGCTCGCTGCGCAGCGAAGACTCGCTCGGCGCGTTGATCCTCTGCGGTGTCGATCTCCCCGCGGAGAGACCCGCGCAGTGGTCGATTCGCGACGTCGCGCCGCTGGTCCTCGAGCACTTCGGCGTGAAGCTCAATCGGGAGGAGGAGGGGGTACGTGATTAATTTTCGGCATGCAAACCCTTTACAAAATGAAGTGGTCTACGCCGAGGTGGTGTATCGATTTGGAAGCGCCCGTAAATAGGCTCCCAGAGCGCCCGCGGCGGATACCCTCGTTAGGTGCGCCGCTCCCTCACAGCGACCCTCCTGACGGCTGCCTGTCTGCTGGCAGCCGCCTCCCCGGCGACCGCCGCGTTGTTGAGGCACTCTGTCTCGACGCGACAGCTGACCGAAGGGCTGCGCACGCACCACGCAGCCGCCACCACGAGCGCCACCAACTCGGAAACGCCGGTGCCGGTCACGCCCTCGATCGTGCCCCCCGCGGGCCGGCGGCTCTCCCCGGACGACGTCCTCGAAATAGCCGGCCGGCTGCCGAAGATGCGCCGTGTGCGGGCCGACTACCCCGGCTCCTACGACGGCGCCTACCTGAAAGGCCCGGGGCGCTGGCAGGTCAGCTACTTCTCCCGCAAGGGCAAAGAAATCGGCCAGGTGATCGTCTCCGACGCGAGCGGTCGAGTGCTCGAACAATGGACCGGCTTTCAGGTGGCATGGACGATGGCGCGGGGCTATCCCGGCGCGTTTGGGCGCCACGTCAACGCTCTGTACGTGTGGCTGCCGTTGTGTGTGCTGTTCCTGCTGCCGTTCATCGAATGGCGCCGCCCGTTTGCGCTGCGCCACCTCGACCTGCTGGTGCTGCTCTCCTTCTCGGTGTCGCTGGCGTACTTCAACCACGGCAAGATCTACACATCCGTTCCCCTTACCTACCCGCCGCTGATCTACCTGCTGGTGCGGATGCTGCTGCTGCTGCGGTCAGGGGCTCGTCCACGTCCGCTGAAGCTGTTGATCCCCGCGCCCTGGCTGGCGGTGGGGGTGGTGTTCCTGCTGGGCTTTCGCATCGGCCTGAATGTCACCGACGGGAACGTGATCGATGTCGGCTACGCCGGGGTGATCGGCGCGCAGCGGATCACCGACGGCAAGCCGCTGTACGGGCGTTACCCCTCCAACAACGAACACGGCGACACCTATGGGCCGGTCAACTATGAGACGTACGTCCCCTTCGAGCAGATCTTCGGGTGGAGCGGCCTGTGGGACGACCTGCCCGCCGCGCACGCCGCCGCGATCGCCTTCGACCTGCTCGCGGTCGGGCTGATCTTTCTGCTTGGCCTGCGCATCCGCGGCCCCACTCTGGGGGTCGCACTCGCCTACGCGTGGGTCTCCTACCCCTTCACGTTGTTCGCGCTGGAGAGCAACTCCAACGACACGCTCGTGGCGGTGCTGCTGCTGGCGGTACTGCTCGTCGCCTCCTCGCCACCCGCGCGCGGCGTGTTCGCTGCGCTGGCCGGCCTCACCAAGCTCGCTCCCTTGGCGCTTGCGCCGCTGTTTGCCACGCACGGGCTGCGTGAGTTGCCCACCGAAGCCGGGGGACACTCGCCTTCGGCTCGCATCCCCGTTTCAGCCAGCAAACGTGCGCGAGCACTCGCGCTGTTCGTACTCGCCTTCGCGCTCACCGCCGCGGTCGTCTCGATTCCGGCGCTCACGCACGACTCGCTGCACGAGATCTACGAGCGCACGATCGTCTACCAGTCCAACCGTGGCGCACCCTTCTCGGTGTGGGGACTGTACGGCGGCATGAAGGGGTGGCAGACGCTCGCCCAGGCCGCGGCCGTCGCGCTGGCGCTTGGCCTCGCGGTGCTCCCCCGCCCGCGCGGCATTCCCGCGCTCGCCGCTGCCGCCGCCGCGATCCTGGTCGCACTGCAGCTGGGCCTCGAATACTGGTTTTACCTCTACATCCCCTGGTTCTTCCCGCTGGTGATGATCGCGCTGTTGGCGACACCCGTGCTCCCGGCGCCTGTTGACCCGACCTCGCTCCTGGCTGCCGACCCAGGCGAGGATAGGCCTCTGGACGCTACGGCGACGCTGACGCCGCGGGGCGTGGCATCAGAACCTGCTCGATCGAGTCCGCTCGCAACGGCTCCGAGCAGCGGATCACCACGCCGTTCAGCCACGGGTCCTCCTCGGAGGTCTGAAAGCGCACCGGCATCTGCGTGATCATCGCCTCCAGCGCCAGCTCGCGCTTGACCCCGATCACCCCGCCGCGTGGGCCGGTCATGCCGACGTCGGTGATGTAAGCGGTGCCACCCGGCAGCACGCGCGCGTCGGCGGTGGGAATGTGCGTGTGTGTGCCGACCACTGCGCTCACGCACCCGTCGAGGTGCCAGCCGAGCGCGATCTTCTCGCTGGTTGCCTCCGCGTGCATGTCCACCAGGATGTGCTCCACCTCGCCCAACTCCCGCAGCGCCCCGTCGATCTCGACGAACGCCGAGCGCCCGGGGCGCAGGTAGAGGCTGCCGCTGAGGTTGACCACGCCGAGGCGTATCCCTCCGGCGCTCTGCACCACGCACACCCCGCGCCCCGGCTGCCCGCGCAGGTAGTTGGCGGGGCGCACGATCCGTGGCTCGGTGTCGAGATACGGGTAGATCTCGCGGTGATGGTAGGCGTGGTTGCCGAGCGTGATCGCATCGACGCCCGCCGCCAGCAGCTGCTTGGCGGTCTTCGGTGTGATGCCGAGGCCGCCGGCCACGTTCTCGCCGTTGACGACCACGAACGTGGGCTCGTAGCGCTCGCGCAGCAGCGGCAGGCAGTCCAGCAACGTGTGCCGGCCGAGGCTGCCGACGAGATCGCCGACGAACAGGATCGTCGCCGCGCCGGGGACCGCGGCTGGAGATCCTCCGGCGAGCCGCTCTCCTTGCTCGTCGCCCGCGGGCGACGGCGCCTCGCCCTCAGCCATACTTGGCCCATGACGGGAGGGACGTGAGCGTTGTGAGCGTCGAGGAGACCACCGAGGCTGCCCCGCCGCAAGCGCACGAGCGCGAGCTGGTCGACGAGAGCCCCTCCGCCCATGGGGTCGCTGCATCGCCCAAGGCTCCACGCGTCGTGGTGCCTCGTTGGGTGCAGCTGGTGGTGCTGCCGCTGGCGCTGCTCGCGTTGTGGGCGCTCGCGCGCGCCGCGGGGAAAGTGTTTGTGATCTTCGTCGTGGCGGGCCTCATCGCGCTGATCCTCAACCCGGCCGTCGCCTTCCTCCAGCGCTCGCGTCTCCCCCGCGGCCTGGCGGTGCTCGCCGTGTACGTTGCATTCTTCCTGACATTGGCCGGCATCGGCTTTCTGCTGGCCAATCCGATCTTCCACCAGGTGCAGTCGTTCACCCACAACTTGCCCAAGTTGGTCGACGAAGCAAACGAAACCCTGGCCAGCATCCAGGGTTGGTTGAACCGTCACGGCATCCACGTCAAATTCAAAAAGCAGGGCAAAACGGCGCTGCAGACGATCCAGCAGAAACTCGCCAAGAGCGCCGGCTCGATCGCCTCCTTTGGCGGGGGACTGATCACAGAAGTGGCCAGCGCGATCTTCGACCTGGTGCTGATCTTCGTGCTTTCCGTCTACATGCTGCTCTACGGCGAACGCATCGGACGCCTCGTGCGTCGCGCAATGCCCGACGGCGACGGTACTGCCGCTGACGACTACCCCACGCTGGCTCAGCACGCCGTCTCGCGCTATGTGGGCGGCCAGCTGCTGTTCAGCTTCGTGATGGGCGCCTCGACTGGCATCGCGCTGTATATCTTCGGCGTGATCGGGATCTTCCCAGACGGCCAGAAGTACGCGGTGGCATTCGCGATGTTCTACGGCGTGATGGAGCTGATCCCCTACATCGGCCCGATCTTGGGGGCGGTGCCGCCGGTGCTGGTGGCGCTCTTGACCGACCCGATCTCCGCGCTGTGGGTGGGCCTGCTGTTCGTCGGTCTGCAGCAGCTGGAGGGCCACGTGGTTGCGCCGCAGATCTTCGGCCACACGCTGCGGATCAACCCGCTCCTGGTGATCTTCGGGCTGCTGCTGGGCCTGCAGCTCTACGGCGTGGTGGGCGCGCTGGTCGCGCTGCCGATCCTCGCGGTGCTGCGCGAGACCTTCGTCTACCTCAGTCGCCACCTGACGCTTGAGCCCTGGGAGCGCTCCCCGGGACGAATGCTGTGAGCAGGGCAAACCTCGCGCCAGATCGGCACCCGGCGCGTCAAGTTGTACAGAACCTGGGCAGCCCGGCGTGATTGGGTCATCGGCGGAGGGGGAGGCTTTGCTTGCGGTGTGCGGCGTCACCAAGCGTTACGGCGAGCGCGAGGCGCTACGCGACGTCAGCTTCGAGGCCGGCGCCGGGGAGATGGTCGCGGTGATCGGACCCAACGGCGCCGGTAAGACCACGCTGCTGTCGATCCTCGCGGGCGTCCAGCCGCCCACAGCGGGCCACGTCAGCCTGCCGCCCGGCGCGGTCGGGTGGGTGCCGCAGCAGCCGGCGCTCTACTCGCGCCTGTCGGTGGCGGAGAACCTCGAGCTGTTCGCGCGTCTGGAGCGCAGGGCGGGCGGGCACCCCAATATTTCGGCGACCGTCGCCGCGATGCTCGAGCAAACCGGCCTGCGGGAGCGGGCCGGCGAGCGGGTTGAGCGCCTCTCCGGGGGCAACCGTCAGCGCGTGAACATCGCGATCGGCCTGCTCTCCGAGCCGACCGTGCTGGTGCTGGACGAGCCCTCCTCCTCGCTTGATCCCCGCCAGCGCGAGCGCCTGTGGCGCTTCATCCGCGCGCTCTCGCAGCGGGGTCGGTGCGTGATCTTCTCCACCCACAACGTCGCGGAGGCCGAGCGCTACGCGCAGCGGGTGATCGTGCTGGCCGACGGTGAGCTGCTGTTCAACGGCTCCCCGGACGAGCTCGCGCGTGAAGAGCTGGCCGCCCACCCCAGTGAAGCTGGCCCCGTCCGCTCGAGCCATGGCGGCCTGGACTTTGAAGGAGCGTTCGTGGAGTTCCTGCGCGCGCGGGGGCACTAGTGGCTCCTTCGGTCTGCGGCAGGCTCGGTGTTCGCTCGCACAGATGCCAGCGGGCTCACAGGGGAAGCCGCCGATGAGATGGATGCTGAAGAAGGATCTATTGATCCTCGCCCGCTCGCGGGTGCTGGTGGCGGTGCTGGTGCTCTACCCGGTCGCGGTCGCGCTGTTGATCGGCCTGGCGATCTCACGGGCGCCCGGGAAGCCCAAGGTTGCAATCGCCAACCTCTCGCCGCCGTCCGCCACCGTCGAATTGGGCGGCACGCGCCTGAACGTGGCCCACTACTACAGCGAACTCCTCGACCAAGTCCAGCCGGTGCCGGTCGCGACCCGCGCCGGGGCGGTGCAGGCGGTCAAGTCGGGGAAGGCGCTGGCGGCGATCGTGATCCCCGCGAACATCGCTTCGCGGCTCTCCTCGGTCGTCAGCCAGGCGCACGTGGAGGTGATCTACAACGGCGACGCCCTCGAGCAGAGCTTCGTGCACTCCACGATCGAAGCGTCGCTGGCGCAGGCCAACCTCGAACTCTCCAACCAGATCAGGCGGGTGGCAGCGCGGGTGATCGGGTCGCTCGTGCGGGGTGGCAACCTCGGTGTGGCGGGCGCTCCGCAGAACCTGCCAGGGCTGGGTGAAATCCCTCGCATCCTGCGCGGCATCCTTGCCCGCCATCCCGACGACGTGGATCGCGCCGAGCTGGAACGGCTGGCCGAGTTCTCGGAATTCGCTGCCCAGAACCTGGGAGTCGCTCACGAGGTGCTGAACACGGTCAGCCAGCCGATCCAGGTCACCAACACCTACCTGCATGGCGGTCGCACCCCGCTCGACGCCTACGCGGTGGTCGTCGCGGTCAGCATCTCGCTGATGTTCGTCTGCGTGCTGCTCGCCGCCGGTGGGATCGCGCTGGAGCGTGAAGAGCACACGCTCGCGCGGCTGGTCAGAGGCTCGCCGATCGCTGCCGCCTCCGCCCCCAGAGCCGCAACCCGCCGCCACGGGGGTGCGCTGATCACGCGTGAGTCGCTGATCGCTCAAAAGCTGTTGCTGGCGGCCGGCTGCGCGGTGGTGGTGGCATTTGCGATGCTGGCAGGAATCGGGGCGTTCGTGGGCCTCGAATGGGGTCGCGTCGGTCAGTGGCTGGCGGCGCTGGCGCTCGGCGGGCTCGCGTTCGCGGCGCTGGGAGTGGCGATCGGCGCGCTGGCACGCGAGGTGCGTGCGGCCTCGCTGCTCTCCTTCCTGCTCTCCCTGCCGCTCGCCTTCCTTGCGCTCGTGCCGGCGGGCGCGGTGGCGGGCGGGCTGTACGAAGCGATCCGCGCGATCTCGTTCGTGTTCCCCTACAAGGCCGCCCTCGAGGCCCTCGATGCGGCGGTCAACCGCGGCTCCTCGCCGGGCTTGGCGATCTCACTCGTGCACCTGTTGGGGTTGACCGTGCTGTTCGCGGTCCTGGCGCGCCTCGGGCTGCGACGCCTGGATTGACGCTCCCCAGCCGCCTCGCCTCCACGGGGTGGCCTGTCCAACGGTTGCCTTGCGAGGGGTATCCTCGACGGGTGATGGCTTTCCCCCAGACGCGCATGCGCAGGCTGCGCGCCTCCTCGGCGCTGCGCGGCCTGGTGCGCGAGACCGACCTGCGCGCGGGTCAGCTCGTGCTGCCGCTGTTCGTCGAGGAGCGCCCACCAAACTCCTCCAGCAGTCTCGGAGCCGGTGCCGCCGAGGAGGCTCAGGCGGCGCTGCCAGAGCTCGCACGGCTGTCGATCTCGGCTGCGGTGGAGCAGGCGCGCGCGGCGGCGCAACTCGGAATCGCGGCGGTGCTGCTGTTTGGGATCCCCGCCGAGAAGGACGCACAGGGCTCCGCGGCGTGGGATGAGGAGGGCGTGGTGCAGCTGTGCGTGCGAGCGCTCAAGCGGGAGCTGCCCGAGCTGCTGGTGATCACGGACGTGTGCCTCTGCGAGTACACCGATCACGGCCACTGCGGGGTGCTGGAGATCGACTCCCTCCCACCCCGCTCTGACGCGCCCCGTGTGGACAACGACGCCTCGGTGGAGCTGCTGGCGCGCACCGCCGTCAGCCACGCACGCGCGGGAGCGGACATCGTGGCGCCGTCGGACATGATGGACGGTCGCGTCGGGGCGATCCGCGCGGAGCTCGACAACGAGGGCTTTGCCGATACCCCGATCCTCGCCTACGCGGCGAAGTTCGCCTCCGCCTTCTACGGCCCCTTCCGCGATGCCGCGGGCTCCGCACCGGCGTTCGGCGATCGCCGCGGCTACCAGCTCGACCCGGCCAACGGTCGGGAGGCGCTGCGCGAGACCCTGCTCGACGTGCAGGAGGGGGCGGACATGGTGATGGTCAAGCCCGCCCTCGCCTATGGCGACCTGATCGCCGCCGTGCGCCGCGAGACGCGTCTGCCGGTGGTCGCGTACAACGTGAGCGGGGAGTACGCGATGGTCAAGGCGGCCGCCGCGGCCGGGCACATCGATGAGCGTGCCACGGTGCTGGAGATCCTCACCTCGCTGCGCCGCGCGGGCGCGGACGTCATCATCACTTATCACGCGAAGGACGCGGCGCGATGGCTGAGCCAGTAGAGATCCCCATGCAACACCCGAGCCCCCCGCCGGCGGCCAGCTTCTCGCGGCCCGCGACCGTCGGGTCCTCCGGTGTCGATCGCGCGAGTGGCGCCATTCCAAAGACACGCAGTCGTGCCGAAGGCGCCGCTGTTGCGCTCGACGAGCTCGACCGCAAGCTGCTCAACCTGATGCAGGGCAGCTTTCCGCTGGAGCCCCGGCCGTACGCGGCGGTGGCGCGGGAGGCGGAGATTCCCGAAGAGCAGGCGCTGGAGCGCGTGCGTCGGCTGGTGGAGGAGCGGATCATCCGCCAGGTCACCCCGATCTACGACACGCGGGCGCTGGGCTACTCCTCGATGCTGGTGGCGGCCAAGGTCGATCCCGAGCACCCGTGGCGGGCGGCGAAGATCGTCAACTCCCACCCCGGGGTTTCGCACAACTATCTGCGCAATCACGACTTCAACATGTGGTTCACGCTGGCCACCGAGCCGGACTCGCCGCTAGGCCTGCAGGGCACGCTGGAGGTGCTGCAGCGACTCACCGGAGCGGAGTCGATCCGCCAGCTGCCGACCCTGAAGCTGTTCAAGATCAGGATGGACCTGGAGATGGAGGGCGACACCAAGGCGCTCGCCAGTGAGGGCGCTCCCCAGGAGGAGGTGGTGCTGGAGTCGGTCGCCTACGACGAGCGCGACATCGCGGTGATCCGCGCCACCCAGGGCGACATGCCGGTGATTGGCGAGCCCTATGCGCCCGCCGCGCAGCGGCTGGGCATGGACGTCGAGACGCTGCTGAAGCATCTGGCGGGGATGCGCGAGCGCGGCCTGCTACGGCGCGTGGCGGCGATCCTCTTTCACCGCCGCGCCGGCTTCTCCGCGAACGGGATGGGCGTGTGGAAGGTGCCGCCGGAGCGGATCATGGAGTTGGGCCCGCGGATGGCGTCCTACCGCGGGATCTCCCATTGCTACCAGCGCCCCACCTACGAGGATTGGCCCTACTCGGTCTTCACGATGGCCCACGGCCGCTCCAAGGAGGAGTGCGACGCGATCCTCACCGCGATCGCCGAGCAAACCGGGATCGAGGAGCGCGCCACGCTGTACTCGTCGACCGAGTTCAAGAAGATCCGCTTGCTCTACTTCACCGACGACTACAAGCGGTGGGAAGCACAGCACGTTTGACGATGACGTCGGAGGTGGAGATGTCATTCGAACGCACGCAAACCACTTCACAAAATGAAGGGTTTGGGTCTGAAAAGTGCATCACGACTCCCCGCCTCGCCGATTTCACCTGCCTGAGCGCCTGCCTCGAGATGGCTGGCATGGACAGTTGATTCGGGGCCTGTGACCCTCTCGCTCACCGACACCCGCTCTGCGGAGCTCTACCGGCGCGCGCGGCGGGTGCTCCCCGGTGGCGTCAACTCACCGGTGCGCGCGATGCGGGCGATTGGGCGCGACCCGTTGTTCATCGCCCGTGGATCGGGCGCCGAGCTGGTGGACGTGGATGGCAACCGCTACGTCGACTACGTTTGCTCGTGGGGGCCGCTGATCCATGGCCATGCCCACCCGCAGATTCTTGAGGCGGTGTGCGCAGCGGCCGAGCGGGGGACGAGCTTTGGGGCGCCGAGCTCCGGAGAGGTCGAGCTGGCGGAGGAGGTGGCGCGGCGGATGCCGGGCGTAGGCATGCTGCGGATGACCTCTTCCGGCACGGAGGCGACGATGACCGCGCTGCGGCTGGCACGCGCGGCGACCGGCCGCGAGCGGATCCTAAAGTTCGCGGGTGCCTACCACGGGCACGTGGACGGGCTGCTCGCGCAGGCCGGCTCGGGTCTGGCCACACAGGCGATCCCCGCAAGCCCGGGGGTGCCCGCGGCCGCGGCGGCCGCCACGGTGGTGGTGCCGTGGAACGACCCCGAGGCGCTGGTGGAGGCGGTGCGCCGCCATCGGCCGGCAGCGATCCTGGCGGAGCCAATCCCCGCCAACATGGGCCTCGTGCCGGCGCGCGCGGGTTTCCTGGAGCTGTTGCGCGAGCAGGCCGATGCGAGCGGGGCGCTGCTGGTGCTCGACGAGGTGATCAGCGGCTTCCGCGTGGCGCGGGGCGGCGCGCGGGAGCTGACCGGGGTGCACGGTGATCTGACAATCATGGGCAAGGTGCTTGGCGGGGGCCTGCCCGCGGCGGCGGTGGGAGGGCGCCTGGAGTTGATGGAGCTGCTGGCGCCGGCCGGCGAGGTCTACCAGGCCGGCACGCTGTCGGGGAACCCGCTGGCGGTGGCGGCCGGCATCGCAACGCTCCAGCTGCTCGACGAGTCGGCGTATGCGCGCCTGGCGGCGATCACCGAGCAGCTCGCTGTGGGCCTACGCGAGGCGGCGAGCGAGTGCGCACCGGAGCACCCAATCCAGATTGCCACCCTCCCCGGCCTGCTGACGGTGTTTTTCAGCGAGCGCCCCGTGCACGACCTGGGAGGAGCGCAGGCGTGCGATCTGCGAGCGCACGCTGCCTGGTGCCGGGGGCTGCTCGCGCGCGGGGTCTACCCCCCGCCCTCGCAGTTCGAGGCATGGTTTCCCTCGCTAGCTCACACCGCCGAGCAGCTCGAGCGCACGATGGCTGCCGCCTCCGCTGCGTTTGGGGAGCTTTCATGAGCGCCCCGCCGGTGCTTGCGCGCCTGGAGGCGCTTTTGCGCGAGCAGGGCGGCCTGATGGCGAGCCTGCTCCCGCAGGGAGCTGTTCTGGTGCCAACCCACAACGGTACCGACCCCGCGCAGATCGCAGCTTCGGGCCCGCGCGCGCAAGCGCACTCTGAGGAGTATGAGCTGCTGGTAGAGGCGATCTATGAGGGCTATCTGCTGCACTACGGCTCCCCCCGCGTGGTGCGCCCGCCGGAGGCCGACCTCGGCCTATTGGCTGGCGATCAGCTATACGCACTTGGCCTTGCGCGCCTGGTGGCGCTTGGCGACCTGGCTGCTGTGGAGGAGCTTGCGGACGTGATTACGCTCACCGCGCTTGCCCAGGGAGAGGACCGTGAGGATCTTGCTCTCGCGGTGTGGGCAGCAGGTGCGCGCGCGGTCGGCTGGGGCTCAAGCGATTCCTACCGCCGAGCCAAGACGCTCGTCCACGCCCGGGACCCCGAGGCACTGCAGGCGCTGCGCGCGGCCGCTGAAGCTGGGGAGTCACCGCGGAGCTGACCGCCGGTCCAGACCTGAGGGCGGTGCCCAATCCCGCAGTATTTGTAACGATAAGCACCATCACTGCCCAACCAGCGCCGACGCTCAGGCGGTATTCTTAAGTGCCCTTGGCCAGCAAGCACGACAAGCACGCCTCCAAGTACACCCTGGACCGCAACATACCGGGCGCGTACGAGGGCGAGACGGTCACGCGGCGGCGCTTCATGACCGGCTCCGCCCACGCCGCCGGAGCGGTTGCGGCGATGTCCTTCACGCTGCCGGCGCTGGGTTTCGCGATCGGCCCGATCTTCAAGAGCAAGCCGCACGTCTGGGAAACGGTGGGCTCGACGGACATGTTCCCGGACAACGACTACATCCCCACCGTGATTACGCTCACCCCGGGGATCGGCGAGGCCGGCAAGGGGCTGGTGTACGTGCGTCAGAAAAACCCGGCGATCGACACCGACCCCTACGACAAGGACACCCCCTACATCGCGATCACTTCGCGCTGCGCCCACCTCGGCTGTCCGGTGCGCTGGGTGCCGGCCGCCGAGCGCTTCATCTGCCCCTGCCACGGCGGCGTGTACGACCTGCTCGGCCGCCGCGTGGCCGGCCCACCGCCACGACCGCTTGACCGCTTCTACACGCGCGTCGTGGACGGCATGGTGCAGATCGGCTCGCGCTTCAGCGTCAACAGCGAGCTGCGCCGCTTCTCTCCCCGCGACCCCGGCGAGCCGATCGACGGGCTCGGCCAGTACGCCTACCCATCCCGTCCGTCGATTCGACGTTAGGACGCCGTGCCCAAACTCCCCACCCCCCCGATCCCCGCGCCGCTGAAGACGCCGCCGCCGCGGCCGCAGGAGAGCAACGGAGCCGTCCGGCCGGTCGATCATGCCGCCAACGCCGGCACCGCGGTGGTCGACTGGGTCGATGAGCGCACCTCGCTGAGCGGGGCGGCGCGGTGGATGATGTTCCGCAAGGTGCCCAAGGGCACCAACTGGTTCTACACGCTGGGCTCGGCAACCATGTTTGCCTTCCTCAACCAGGCGGTCACCGGCGTGTTCTTGGCGATGTACTACCGTCCCGACGCCTCGGGTGGAGCGTACGAATCGATCCGCTACGTCACCAACGACGTGTTCCTCGGCCAGTTCGTGCGCGGCATGCACAAGTGGGGCTCGACCGTGATGGTGGTGCTGGTGTTCCTGCACATGGGCCGCACCTTCTTCTTCGGCGCCTACAAGTACCCGCGCGAGCTCAACTGGGTGATCGGCGTGGTGCTGCTGATCCTGACGATGGTGATGTCGTTCACCGGCTACCTGCTGCCGTTCGACCAGCGCGCCTTCTGGGCGACGCAGGTGGGCGTCAACATCAACGGCACCGGGCCCCTGGTCGGCCCCTATCTGAGCGACTTCCTGCGCGGGGGCTCGGAAATCGGGGCGACCACGCTGTCGCGCTTCTACGCGATCCACATGCTGCTCGTGCCGGGGTTGATCGCGGCGCTGCTCGGCGCCCACCTCTATCTGGTGGCCAAGCTCGGTACGACCGCGCCGCCATGGTCCAAAGCGGAGAAAGACTCCGAGCTGCGCGAGTCCGAGGCGTGATGCGGCGATGAATCAACGCGAGAAGGAGGAGTACCTCCGCGAGTACGCGCTGCTGAAGTCCAAAGGCAAACCGTTCTTCCCTTACGCGGTCGCCAAGGATTCGATCATGGCGTGCATCGTGATGGCGTGCATCATCACGATGTCGCTGGTGCTGGGGGCGGAGCTCGGCTCCAAGGTCAACCCCACCACCAGCACCTACGTGCCGCGCCCGGAGTGGTACTTCTTCTTCCTGTTCGAGCTGCTGCGCGTGATCAAGCCGCCGAGCCTGGTGGGCCTGGCGACGATCGGGATCCCGACGCTGGCGATGATCCTGCTGTTCCTGCTGCCCTTCTACGATCGTGGCCCCGAGCGCCGGCCCGAGCGCCGGCCGATCGCCACGATCACGGCTCTGTTCGTGATCGGGGCGATGTTCTACCTCACCTGGGAGGGCGCCAGCACGGGCTCGCCGTTTTCGGTGGAAATCGCCACGCCGGCGGCGGTGCACCACGCCGGCGGCCAGGAGCTTGCGCAGTTCGAAGACGGCCGCAACGTGATCGCCTCCAGCGGCTGCCTGGCGTGCCACAAGCTGGGCGAGAACGGCAACAACGGGCCGGGCCCCGAATTGACGCACATCGGCTCGCGGATACCGCGCTACGGGATCGCGCGCACGCTCGTCAACCCGACGCAGCCGATGCCCTCTTACAAGCACCTGCCGCCGAAGCAGTTCGAAGCGGCCGTCGAGTTCCTCTCGCAGTTGAAGTAGCGTAGGGACCAATGGCTCAGGAGGCTCAGGGTCGGCAGGGCGCTGGCGCCGACCGAAGCCGGGGGATGCTCGCCGATGGCGAGCATCCCCGTTTCGGCCAACCCGAGGCCGAGCAGGTGCGGGCGATGTTCGACCGCATCGCGTGGGTGTACGACGCGCTCAACAGCGTGATGACCGCCGGGTTGCACCACCGCTGGCGCGCGCGCGCGGTGGATCTGGCGCAGGTCGGTCCGGGCAGCCGCGTGCTGGATCTTGCCACTGGCACAGGCGATCTGGCGTTCGAGCTCGCGCGGCGCGTGGCGCCGGGCGGTGAGGTGGTGGGCAGCGACTTCTCCGAGGCGATGCTGGCCCGCGCGCGCACCAAGTGGGAGGGCAGGCGGTATTCGCTCTCCGGCTCGACCCCGGCGGCGGTGCGCTTCGAATGGGGCGATGCGCTGCAACTGCCCTACGCAGACGACTCCTTTGATGCCGCCACCGTCGGCTTCGGTGCACGCAACTTCTCGGACCTGGCCCGTGGCCTGCGGGAGATGGCGCGCGTGGTGCGGCCGGGGGGCAGGGTCGTGGTGCTGGAGATGACCTCGCCGACACGCCCGCCGCTGTCGAGCTTCTTCGCGCTCTGGTTCGACCGCGTGGTGCCGCTGTTGGGGCGCCTGGCGGGGGACCCCGACGCCTACTCCTACCTGCCCAACTCGGTCAAGCGCTTTCCGGCGCCAGCGATACTTGCCGCTGAGATGGAGCGGGCGGGGATCGGCGAGATCGGCTATCTGCTGACCGCCGGGGGCATCATCGCGATCCACGCCGGCACCGTGCCACTGGATGGTCGATGAATGAAGACGGTGAGCAGTACTGCACAGGCGGCGGAGGACGAAGAGGCGGTAGCAGAGATCATGCGTCGCGGTGGGGCGGTGCTGCGTGACCGGATGGTGCGCACCGAGGAACACCTCGAGCGGGTGGCCGCCGACGCGGGAGCGCCGCTGGCAACGCATGCCACCGCCACGGTGCTTGCCGGCGGCAAGCGCTTGCGCCCGCTGCTGGTCGTGTTGGCAGCAACCGCGGCGGGGGAGTCGCGTGGATCGGAGAACCAACAGCTCGTGCGGGCGGCGGTGGCGGTAGAGCTGGTGCACTCGGCGACGCTGGTCCACGACGACGTGATCGACGGCGCACAGCTGCGGCGCGGGCACCCCTCGGTGGTCGCCCGGGCCGGCCGCCGCGTGGCGATCGCGACTGGGGATCTGCTTTTCTCGCGGGCCTTCGCGGAGCTTGCGCGCAATCGATCTCTGGCGCAGCTGCGCGCCCTCTCGGACGCCAGCTCGGCGCTGGCCGAGGGGGAGCTCCTGCAGCGCGAGGATGCCTACGCCCCGCAGGTCGCGGTGGAGCGCTACCTGCGCCGCTGCGAGCTGAAGACCGCCGCGCTGTTCGAGGCGGCGTGCCGTCTGGGGGCGCTCGTGGCGAGTGAGGGCGGGGATCGGAGCCCGCCCGCCCCGGCCGAGACGCTGGCGGAGGCGCTCGGGGCTTTCGCACGGCGCATCGGTCTGGCATTTCAGCTGCTCGACGACGTGCTCGACGTATCCGGCCCGGTGGAGCGCACCGGCAAGCCGCGCGGAACTGATCTGCTCGACGGCACCGTCACGCTGCCGCTGATCCTCGCGCGCGAACGCGACGAGCGTTTGGCGGCGCGCGACCTCGCCTCGCTGGGCGGCCCTGAGGAGGCGGGCGAGCTGTGCGACCAAATCGCTGCGACCGGCGCGCTGCAGGAGGCCCGTGAGCGGGCGCTGACGCTGGTCGCCGAGGCGAAGGCGATGCTGCCGGCGATCCTGCCCAACGGCCGCGCCTCGCTGCTGGATCTGGTAGCGGACGCCGTGGTAGAGCGCTACCGCTAGGCCGCCGCTGGCCGGCGCGCTGCTGCGTCCTCAGTCGCTCGCGTGCCTAAGCACGCCACGCTCCTTGCGTCCTTGCATCGCTTGGCCAGCGACGCCCTAGGACCCGTCATGTACATACCAGCCTCAGAAGTCGCAGGGCTGAATCAAATCGGCGTCGAGCGCGCGGATGAAGAGGTCGATCTCCTCGGCCATGTTGGCGTGCGTCACACGCTGCAGATCGCTCAGCAGCGACCCTGCGGCGCGGTCGAGCTCGTCGTCGAGCGCTTCCACCGCGTCCTGCTCGAAAACGCCCTCGCGCGTGGCCTCGCATTCAGGGCAGCGCAGCAGGATCCTCCACTGCCGCTCCCCCGCTTCGGCCCAATCCACCGGATGGACAAACTCCCCACCGCAGTAGAAGCAGACGTGGAGCGGCTCCGTCCCCGGATCGGCCTGTCGCTGACCGGCGTGGGCAGGTCCAAGCGAAGGCGGCGCGGGATTGTCCAGATAGACGACCTCGATCTGCTTGCCGCTGGGCAGCTGCACGTGGTGGCGGGTTTGGTGGCTCTTGTCGGCGGGCATCTTGGTTTTCCGTGGTTTTCCTAGTCGAAGAGGGGCCTGGCTCGCCGGTCTTCGGTCGACTGCGCCACCCTCTAGGACGGTCATCGACTGCCCCCAGGGCGGTCTTTAGCGTGTGCGTACGAATACCGAGGTTTGCCGACGTCCAAACGCGGACAACCCGCTCGACGACCGCGGGCGATATATGTTGAGAGGTAGATATGGCCACCGCGATCCGCACGATCGGCCACGAAGACCGCCTCAGCCTCGTCGAGCACCTCGAAGAGCTGCGCACGCGGCTGATCGTCAGCGGGGTGGTGCTGGGGGTTGTGTTCGGCGTCTGCCTGTGGCAGAACCACGCCCTGCTGCACCTGATCAACCGCCCCTACGAACGGGAGAAGCAGGGTCAGGTCGCAAAGGGCGAGGGTCCAACCGGTCAGGCGGTGCTGGCGCAGCAGGCGGTGCTCGAGGTGTCCGGGGACGTGCAGAGCATCGTCCGGATCCTCGCCGCGCCCGACGCCCGCCTGCCCGTGGCCGTTCGTGCGCAGTTGACGGCGGAGCTTGCCAACCTGCGGGCCGCCACGGCGAGGATCCCGCCCGTTCCGCCAGCGGAAAAGCTGACGACGCTGGGGGTCGGCGAGCCGTTCACGACGACGCTCACGGTCGTCTTCTTCTTCGCGCTGATCATCTCACTGCCGGTGATCCTGTTTGAGTTGTATGGCTTCGTGCTGCCCGCCCTGCAGCCAAGTGAGAGACGCGCCGTGAGACCGCTGATCGCCGCGGTCCCGTTCCTGTTCGCGACGGGAGTGGCGTTCGGCTACTTCGTCGTGCTGCCCGCCGCGCTGCGATTTCTCGTGAACTTCAACAGCAGCGAGTTCAACATCATTGTGCAGGCCAACCCCTACTACCAGTTTGCCGCGACCGTGCTGCTGGCGATGGGGCTGGTCTTCCAGGTTCCGGTTGCGATCCTGGGCGCCACTCGCGCGGGAATCGTGACCCCCAAGCAGCTGCGCAAGGGCCGCCGCTACGCACTCGTGGCGTGCGCGGCAGTGGCCGCCTTCCTGCCGGGTGACGCAATAACACTGATCCTCGAGACCGTACCCCTCTACATTCTCTACGAGGTGAGTATCCTGATGGCATCGTTTGTTGCGCGACGCGACGCGGCGCGGCGCGGGGCGCAGACGGCGACAGGAAACCCGTCGCGGGATCCGCCATCCTCGCCGAGGGGTGGCTCCAGGGAGGACGGTCCGACGGCTCCCGGAGGAGGCGGATCCCCGCTCCCCCACCCGCCAGCGTCCAGCGCGACAACCGAAGATAACGACACCGACCCAAGCGTAAACGCCATAATCGACCATATGGACAGGAAGCTCACCGACTGATGCTCTTCGACCTGCGAGCCCGCGGCCGGCGCAAAACCGTGCAGATCGTCTATCTGGGTCTCGCCGTGCTGTTCCTGCTGGGATTTGTGGGCTTCGGTGTCGGCGTCGGCGGTGGGGGCGGCGGGATCTTCAACGCGCTCACCGAAAACGGCGGCTCGAACAGCGCCAACTTCGCCGCCAAGGTCGCTGCCGCGCAGAAGCAGACCCAGCAGCACCCGACCAACCCGGCAGCGTGGAAGGCGCTCGCCGAAGCGCAGTTGCATCAGGCAAGCGAACCCGGCAACATCGCCACGGTAGGGGAAACCGAAAAATACACCGCACAGGGCAAGGCTCTGCTCGCCAAGCTTGCCAAGTCGTGGAGCACCTACCTCAAGCTCGCAGCCAGTCATCCGGACACGGAACTGGCCGCGCGGATCTCGGGTATCTTCGGCGAACAGGCCCTCAACCAGCCGGCATCCGAAGTGCAGGCGCTGCAGGTGGCGGTCAAAGGCAACCCCACCGTTCGCCTGTACTCGGCGCTGGCTGTGTCCGCGTACAAAGCCGGCAACCTCAAGGTGGGCGACGCGGCGGCGCGCAAGACCGTCAGCCTGGCGCCTGTCGCCGAACGCGCGAAAGTCAAGAAGTACCTGGCCGAACTGAGGAAGAACCCGCTCAGCCACACGCCTTCCACGATCACCAAGGGCCCGAACGGGACCCTGGTAGCGACCGCGGGGGGCAAAACCTTCACCGTCAAGTCGAACGGCAAAGGCGGCTACGTCAGCGCCGTTCCAAAAGGTGCCATCACGCCGACGCCGACCGCGACCAGTGGCGCTGCCGGGAAGGCCGGCGCCACGTCTTCCACGTCGTCCGCCGGGCTCACCTCCGGCACACCCGGACGGACCTCGAGCACCGGGAAGAAGTAGGGCTCGCTCGGAAGCGCGTGGCGGGCGATCTGAACCCTGGGATGGCCGCGCGGCCGGGGGAGGCACTCGCCGCCGAGCCGGAGGACTTGCCCCGCTACGCCGCGCGCCTGCTGGTCGCCTGCGCGGACCGCCCGGGCATCGTGGCTGCCGTCTCCGGCTTCCTGTTCGAGCTGGGCGCCAACATCGTCTCCTCTCACCAGTACTCCACCGACCCCACCGGAGGCAGGTTCTTCCTGCGAACCGAGTTCTTCCTCGACGAGCTGCTCGAGTCGGCGCAGGCGCGTGAGCGTCTGTGGGAGCGCTTTGACACCGACGTGGCGGCGCGTTTTCGCATGGAGTGGGAGCTGCGTTTCTGGGGCCAGCGCCGGCGCATGGCGATCCTCGTCTCACGCCGCGACCACTGTCTGGTGGACCTGCTGTGGCGCTGGCGCCGCGGCGAGCTCGACGCAGAGGTGGTGGCGGTGATCTCCAACCACCCCGACCTCGAGCCGCAGGCGCACGGAGCCGGGGTTCCCTTCCACCATCTGCCGGTCGATCGCGACGGTAAGGCGCGTGCCGAGGAGCGGCTGTTGGAGCTGCTGGTGGGCAACGTCGACGTGGTGGTGTTGGCTCGCTACATGCAGATCCTCAGCGGCGCCTTCCTAGAGCGCCTCGCCGCGCCGGTAATCAACATCCATCACTCCTTCCTGCCCGCCTTTCCCGGTGCCGACCCCTATCGCCGAGCGCGCGAACACGGGGTCAAGCTGATCGGCGCCACCGCTCATTACGTCGTCGAGGAGCTCGACGCCGGCCCGATCATCGAACAGGGCGTCGAGCGCGTGGATCACCGCCAGACCATCTCGGACCTCGAACGCGTTGGTCGCGACATCGAGCGTATGGTGCTCGCCCGTGCCGTGGCGCTGCACCTCGATGACCGCGTGATCGCCGATCGCGGACGCACGGTGGTGTTCTGAGGGGGCTCGGGCGGCCTGGAACGCGGCTGGGGGATGACCTGGCTAAAATGCCATCTCCTCAGGAATGCCCCTATCGATGAGCATTCTCGCGGGCCGTTAGCTCAACCGGCAGAGCAGGGGCCTCTTAAGCCCAAGGTTCCGGGTTCGATTCCCGGACGGCCCACTTTCGCAAATAGCCTGGAGATTCGCTGTTTTTGGTAGCCGTTCAGTCGTCTGGTTTTGGGGGTGTGGTTCAGGGGAGGGCGGGGAGCGCGCCGCCGGTTTGGTGGGCGGTGTGGAGATCGCGCAGGTAGGCGAGGAGGCTGCGGTGTTGTAGTCGGCAGGTGACCGAGGCGGAGAGGGATCGTTCGGTGAACTGCTCGCCTTCCTTGGATTGGTTGCCGTGAGAGAGCTTGCGGTGGATGACCGGTCCGCGGAGAGCGCGCTCGGCGGCGTTGTTGGTCGGGGTGACGTCGGGGACGGTGATGAATGTCCAGAGCGCGGGCCAGAGCTTCAGCAGGTTGTTCGCGAACCGCCGGAACAATCGGTGGCGTTTGGATTTCTTGGCGGCGTGCTCGAGCAACTCTCGCAGCTCGGTCTGGATCGGCGTCATCTCGAGGGCGAGCCGAGCGCGGTCTTGATGGCCTGCGTAGGCATGCCAGGTTTCAAACAGCCGGCGGGTGAGCTGGAGGCCGGCCTGCCCGAAGATCTGTTGGGCAGCCAAGCCTTCGCTGTGGAACCGGAAGTCGCGTTGGAGGTGTGACCAGCAGGCTTGTCGTTGCTCGGGATCGAGCAGGTCATATGCCCACCAGCGATCCGAGGTCACGATCCCCTCAAAGTCGGGGCCGAGCAACTCTTGGAGGCGATCGCGGTGGCGGTCCTTCACGATCCGGAAGATCGCCGCTTGCGGGGTCGCGGCCGTCCACATCGTGCGATTCTCGCCGGCCAGGTACCAGCCGGTCTCATCGACGTTGACCGCCCCGGATCCCAGCACTTCGCTCGCCAGACGCTGATGCGGGGAGGCGAGCAGCAGCGAGGTGCGCTGACGATAGCGTCGATCGCGCCGACCGAGATCCGAACGGCGAACAGCTCTGAGAGGAGCTCGCTCATGTCCCTGCGCGAGATCCGGTTGCGTGCCGTCACCGCAACGACCGCGGCCTGCAAGACCGGCCCGAACGCCGACTCGCCAACCATCCCGAGCCTCGCGCGAGTCCGCCTCTGGCATCCCGGGCAGCGCAACCGGTGCGTGCGATGCTCGACATAGAACACCGCGGTCACTGGCAGCTCGGCAACCTGATGGCGCCCCGGCCCGTGACGCGGAACCCTCTCGCTGTCAGTGAACTCCCGCCCGCACCCCGAGCACTCCTCGGGGTAATGGTCAACGATCTCCCGCATCTGATGTTCGCCCAGCAGCTCCCGCCCCGCGCCCGGGTGACCATCCTGCCCGCCCACCTTGCGCCGCTGACCATCCTTGCGGGCTATAGCTCCTTGGCCTTCTCCCGCGCCTCCTGTCGACGCTGCTGGCGAGTCTTCGGAGCATCCGTCGAAGGAGGCGAGGAACTATTACGCGAACTCGCCGAAGCCTCCTCCAACGCCCGCAGCCGCTCCTCCAACCGCCGCTGCCCAGCCGCCAGCCCGATCAAGAACTCCACGCACGCCTCACGCCCCGACTCATAAACCGCCTCAGCCTCAGACCGCTCCACACCCCAACAGTTCGCGACCCACACGGGCGCACCTTGTTATGGAAAGCCCGGACGACTAAACGGCTACTGTTTTTGGTAACCGTTCAGTTGGTCTGGGGGGACATAATCCCGGCGCGTCGAACTCTTTTGCGTGGAGCGTTCTGGGGCGGAGGCGATTACAAGCAGCGTTGTGAGGCTGTGGTGTCTGTCCTGCTGGTGCCGTCGGAGCAGAATGAGCGGCTAGCGGCGCATGTTGAGCCGCCGCGATGTGGTCGAGCTGGTCGAAGAGCTGTTCGGTGCGCGCGTCTGCGCCAGCCGGTCTCGCCGTATTCAGGCTCCCGCTCGCGCGCGCACACGAGAGCAGCTCCTGGTAGGGATCTTCCAGTGCCGGCGCGGCGCAAAGGATCGCGTCGAACGTGTCAGCAGCTCGAAGCGCTTGGGCACGCCGGGACGCGAACTCCCAGTGAGCGGTATTGGGAGGGAGCGCAGGTTTATCGGGAATCAGTTGACGGACAAGCTGGCGAGGGTACACGTCGCATAGACAGGTCCTTGCTCACGGTCGAGTCCTTATCTGGCCGATCGCTCGGTCGTGAGGCCGTCGCTTTGTGCGCGGTCCCAGGCTTGTTGCAGCGCCTTCCCACGTGTCTTTGCCGTGGCGTCCCCCGCGTACTTGGTGATGGTTTTTCCGTCCACGCTGTAGCGCAGATAGGCGTAGACCCGACGGCTCTTAGGGAGACGCTTCAGGCGGATCGAGGCTGTGGCGGTTCTTCCGTCAGCGAGCTTGACCTGTCGAGCTGTAAGCCCACCGGCCGCCTTGTCTTGTTCCGCGGTGCGCTCCGATCGCGTTCCGGGCGGCACCCTCCAGACCTCGGCTTGCGGTGGCTGAGGACCCCAGCGTGGCAGGATCAGCTACCTCGTAGAAGGTGCTCAACGCTGTCAGCGGCGAGCACCGGGGCTTCAAGAACATCTTCCTCCCACAGCCTCACGACTTGCCAACCGGTCGCTTGTAGTTCAGCTGTGACTTCGCGGTCTCGCTCCATCGTCCGACGGATCTTTGACACCCAGAACTCCTTGTTGCTGGGGAACAGGTCCTCCAGGCTGTCCAGACCACGCCTCACGTGGGCGTTGCCATGCCAGAAGTCCCCATCCACAAAGACCGCCACCCCACGCTTTCGAACCACGATGTCTGGACAGCCAAGGACGTCTCTGGCGTGTAGGCGGTAGCGCACCCCACGGGCGTGCAACTCACGGCGCAGTGCTAGCTCAGCCCGCGAGTCCTTGTGTTTGACCGCAGCCATCATCCTTGATGTGACGGCGGGATCTCGGCGACGCTCCGTTGTCTGCATGTGCTGGACGTAGTGTTCCAGCGAGCTTATCGGCTATACGGACGGCAATGAGTCGAGCTAGCGGTACTGGCACGGCGTTGCCGATCTGGCGCATCGCCTCACTGCGTGGGCCCGTGAAGCGGTAGGGGTCGGGGAACCCCTGCAGGCGAGCACACTCACGAACCGTCAGATAGCGGTGCGTGCCGTCGTCACGCAGCAGCACTTGCTCGCCGCCGGGTACACCATGTACCCCGGCCTTGACGGTCTTCGAGGGCCAATCGAGCGGGTTGCCTGTGTGCCCTGTGTACAGGCGTGCGCCCGGAATACCGACGTGGTTGGCGATGGTCGGGTGCTCCTTGCCATCGATGGGCTCGGGTAGCTCCTTGATCGCGTCACGAAGTGTTTGCCAGCGAAGCTCCGTGGGCTTGCGCTCAAGCCGCTGCCGGTCCCGAGTGCCATCCGAACCGTTGGCATCGGCTATACCGTGTTCCTTCCAGTAGGAGCCGTGGGCCTGGGACCACAGCAATGCCTCACGGCTATGGGTGGCCCGCGGCCACGTCCACTCGACGCCCAGATCTTCGCGGAAGCCGACGATGAGCACCCGGTGGCGGTTCTGCGGCAAGCCATAGTCGGCGGCGTTGATGAGCAACTTGTATACGACGTAGCGATCACTTTCACTGCCTTGCGGAGGCCCCTGGCGCTCAAGGCGTGCCTTATGCCGCTTCCACGACTCCCCACGCTTGGGCGACATGTACGGTTCGTGCAGCTGATCGAGGATGTAGTCGAAGTAGGGCCGAAACGACTCGCGCAACAGGCCACGCACGTTCTCGAGCAGGAATGCCCTGGGACGGACCTCGCGCAGGGCCCGAAAGACCTCGGGGAACAAGTTGCGCTTGTCCCGGTCGCCGCGGTGGCGCCCGCCGAGCGAAAAGGGTTGGCAAGGAGCGCCACCGGCCAGCAGGTCTACACGACCCTCAAAGGAACCCCAGTCGATCGCCGCTACGTCACCGGCGATTAGTGGCCACGAATCGCCGTCGGTCTGGGACTCAAAATCCTCGGCGACGTTCTCCCGCAGCGTATCGCACGCTCGTCGGTCGAGCTCGTTTACGAGTAGGTGCTGAAAGCCCGCCTCATGGACCCCCAAGGCCAAGCCTCCTCCGCCGGCGAACAGCTCGATTGAGCTGCCAGTGGCTGAAGGTGAAATGACATCGGCTGGCCGTCGCGCCAGCTCAAAACCCAACGACATTGTCGTTACACTACCGCGGAGCTCGGCGGAAGTCTTTGCAGGTCCCATGGCCAACTGAGGCTAGGCACAAATGTGTGCTCTGGAACGCTACTTTCGTGACGATACTGTGTCAACTTCGTGCCGATATTGCTACATGCCTTCGATGTCGACGGGTGGGTCTGGCTCAAGAGGCTCGGTCAGCGTGGGTGGTTCGCCGGGTTGAGGGGGATGAGCGGCCAGATGTTCAGCGATTCGCTCCCGAACCCGCGCGGCGCTGATTCGGGCGGCGCGACCTTTCGCAAACGACCGACCCGGATGCAGGGTGTCCCAGGCCGACTTCTGCTGGCCGGCCCGTCCCACCGTACCGCCCGGCGTACCGCCAGGCGCGTGGATGCCGAAGCCGTCGACGACTCCGTTCCACAGCGGTCGATAGTGGCCGATCAGCAGCCGCTCGGCAAGCGGTATCCAAATATCATCAACGACCAGGTAGCGGCAGCGGAAGTCATCCTGGTCGAGATTCTCGGCGGCCTTTACGGAGTTGTGGTGTTGGCGTAGGCGCTCGTACAGCTTGCGCCCGGGAGACGCGTCCAACCCGATCAAACCCGTCCGTCCGCCAGCTGGCATGGCTCGGCCCACGTAGATCGGCCACTCGCAGCCAGCCAAAGCGATGGGCCGGTAGGCGTCGAAGCCACCCTGGTAGTAGAGCGCGTAGATGCCTGCCCCGTCGAAGCGCTCAGGTGGCAGCGTCTCACACGGGCTCAACAGCAACGCTCGGCCCACGCTGCGGCCGAGCTCAACACGATCCAGTGGATTGAACGCGTGGCGGCCAGCGGACACGCCGCGCAGCATAGCCTGGCATCGGGTCTATACGGCTCCTCCGCCACGCGTGTGACCCAGAGTGCCCTGGATGCGGAGGCTGAGCAATGGGCCGATAACCGACCCTACATACTTCCTAGCGCCCAGTCATACCGCACCTCTAGTGCACGACACCGATGAGCAACCTGTACTTGTCGACGCAAGCGGCCCTTGCGCTCCTGTAGCCGTGCCTGAGATCGCGGCGCCACCAACCATTACATCGATCACCGACCTTCTCAACGCCCTACGTGAGCGCCCATCCGACGACATTGTCTGGTTCCGCGGCCACACAGACGCTGGCTGGAATCTTTTGCCTTCGATTGCTAGGCCACCACGAAGCATCAACGCTGAGCTGACAGTGTTTAAGCGCTTCCAGCAAAACGCCTATCCTTTTCTCACGTTTCCCCCGTCTTCGGAGTGGGAGTGGCTCTTTCTCATGCAACACTATGGTTCCCCGACACGCCTGCTGGATTGGACAGAAAGTCCGCTCATCGGCCTGTACTTTGCTGTGCAGGATCAAGAAAGTGAGCAAGATGGCTGTATCTGGGCTCTCAGTCCGATCAAGCTGAATGAGATCGCCCGACTAAAGCCATCCCATCCGCTCGATATACCACTTTTTGGCCAAGAGGATGAGCTCAACAACTATTTGCCGAGTCATGTGCATCTCACACCCGGCATGCAATCAAATACACCCGCAGCCGCAATCGCCCCACGCCAGTTCGAGGGGGTAGTGGCCCAAATGGGCTCATTTACGATCACCCACAAGGATCAAACGCCTCTTCAAGTTCTACACGGTGATCATCTCGCCCAATATCTTATTCCCGCCGCCAGTAAGGAGTCACTGCGGGAAGAGCTGCGATATCTTCGCATTACCGCGTTGACGGTCTTCCCCGAGCTTGGCAACGTCGCTGTTCAGTCACAGGAAGGTCTCTGGTGATGGAGTTTCGTGTCTCCCGCCTGGACGACAGCTCTGTCTTTGGCCTGTACCTAAGCCGCGACGAGATCTGGTTGGATCCTCCATATCAGCGTATGGCCGATATCTGGCCACTCGACAAGAAGCAACTTCTCATTGACTCGCTCTCGAATGGCTTTGACCTTCCCAAGTTCTACTTCCATGATTTCTATCCAGGGGAGTCCGTCGACGGCCGTGAGGTGAGATTCGCGATCATTGATGGTAAGCAGCGACTTAGTGCGATATGGGACTTCATCGACGGCAAGTTCCCCCTTAGCCAGGATATTGAACTGCTCAACCAGCCCGCTGTCGATATCCGTGGCCTGACGTACGGAGAACTGGGGGCTGAGCATCCACGGCTCAAGGCTACCCTGGACGCGCGTCATCTAACTGTCATCACGATCCAAACTACCGATGTCGAGTTGATCGAGGAGATGTTCTCGCGACTGAATGAGGCGGTGCCTCTGAGTGCGGCCGAGAAGCGCAACGCGCTCCGCGGACCTATTCCTCCGATAGTCCGCCAGTTGTCCAACCATAAGTTTTTCGACCAATCATTGCCATTTAGTAACTCTCGGTATCGCTATTTTGATGTTGCGTGCAAGTTTCTATATCTGACGAGTCAACATGAAATCGTCGATCTAAAGAAGATCCGCCTCGACGAGTTTGTCATTGACTACCGCGATAATCACTCTGAGGAGCAGGCCAAAGCCCTGGAGCATGAGGTGGTCTCAACTATTGACCGGATGGCTAGCATCTTCGTTCAGGGTGACCCTTTGCTACGACAGGCCGGTATGGTCACACTTCTCTTTCTACTTTATGCCGGGATTGGTCAGGCTTCTCTTGGTCCAGCGGTGACTAGGTCACAGTTGGAGGCATTTGACCGTGTCCGCCTCGCCAATCGCGCGATCGCGGAACAAGAAGAGACAAAGGCCAATTACGAACTGCTTGAGTTTGATCGCTACGCGCAAAGCCCGAACGATGCGGTGGCCCTTCGATTCCGGTATCGGGTTCTTAGTGAATGGCTCAAAGCCAACACCGACTCGGACTAACACATAGCCGACGAGACGACGCAGGGGATGTGCGGGTATCTGACCGCGCTGGTGGCAGCATATTCCTGACTAGTCGCGAGACGGCGGCTTTACGCAAGTCAGCGACTGCTACGTCGTGCTTCTACCACCTCGCCTTGGGGATATTCCCGCGACTCGCGATACATGATTGCATAGCCAGGGAATACGGTTATCTGCCATTTCTTGCCGAGTGCCGCGGCTATGAGCCCAAACAGCTCCTGGGCGCTGAGATCGGAGGCCACCCGGACCTCGCGCTTGTGGTACTCCTCAAGAGCCCGCGAACCGCGCTCATAGCGGAACGCAAACGGGAGTTCTCGCTTGACCTTCACTAGCAGCTTGGCCAACGGCCACATTCCCGCCCCGATCTCGGGCCGATAATCGAGTCTGATTGGGTGCAGCACATCAAAGTGGCCTTTGGGCAGTTCTGTTGTGTCTCGATTTTTCCCGACGTCGTTGTTCCCAAACCCGCCCGCGTTCCACTCGCAAAATCCTTGCTCCTTGTACACCCTGATCAACTGGTTCTCGGGCGCCAGCACCGTCATATCCTCATCCACGTTTAGAGCCGTGTAAGCGACCGTGAGCAGGTCGATGTTCTGGCGACCGGAGAGCTTACGTCGGTGTTGCGCCAGACGCTGAGGCAGGCTGTTCTCCGCCGATCCAACATACACGAGATGACTGCTCACATACAGCTGGTACACCCCAGGGCGGGCGTCGAGATTCGCAAGATTCTCAGCCACCAACGGCTCGGGGTCGAGTTCGTCAAGCGCCTCGACCAGCTGGCTCGTCAACGCCCTTGTGATTGACAGCTTGAACTCGGCGTGCGAGGGCATCCCTCAAGAACCTTTCGAGCCGAAGGGCAATGTGCACCCCTCCGCAGGTATCGAGGGTCCGCAAAAGCGTCTAGCGAAACTCATCGAGCAGCCTCGCGGGTAGCATCTCGGAGGCATCGAGAAAGCGACCCTCGCGTATCCAGCGACGGACCGTCCCCTGACCCTACCCACTCGCTGAGCTGCCTGCGCGACTGTAAGCATGCTCCGATCCTAGGCTCCCGGTCCGACGAGTAGCGCATCCAATACAGACGGCCGAAAGAGCGAAGTGCCGATCACCATCGCTTAGTCGTTCCGTGCACCTATCTTAGTCCCCTCTCTGCCAATGTCGTGTGAGACGACTAAGCGATATGGAAGGGGGTCTATTCAGGTGGTCCGCGCGCTCACCCAGCGGTCACGAGGCGACCCACGGCCTCGGACCCCGGACGCGCGGCGTCTGTGAGGGCTGCCGTGACTGAAACGCCTGCGTGAACACCTCCGCCTGCTCCGCCGGGGGCGCGCGTGCAGGTAGCGCCCGGTGGTGGCATGCGCGCTGTGGCCCATCGCGCTCTTGATCGTCGCGAGGTCCACACCGGCAGCCGCCAACAGGCTGCCGTAAGTGTGGCGCAGGTCGTGGGACCGGCTCACTCCTCATCAGCAGCGAGCCTTCGGCAGGCAGTAGCCCAGTTCATCGCCGATATGGCTGGCGGAGGCCAGAGCTTCCATCCGCGTCTGCGCGTCAAGTGGGTGCAAGGCCACGCGGGCGTCTGGGAGATGACTGGGCGCCAGACGGACGCGCTACTTTCGAGTATGGCAGTGAGGTTCGACCCGGCGAGCCGCACATCATCTGGCGACGCGTTGGCGCACACTCGATCTTCCGCCGACCCGTGGGCATCGTCTGTCTGGGCGACTTGGGAATCGCCGCTCGGCTCTCTTCCCTTCCGTCAAGCGATATCAGCCCGACGGGGACTTACGAGACGCGTGTTCCTCCCCGGCAGAGGCAGTGGTGCAGTGTCAGCCGATGCGTTTGTGATGACGTGGGCCGAGCAGATCCCAACGGTTCCCGGCTATGTCGAGGAAGACAGCGACCCGACCGTAGGGTTCGTCGCGTGGGGAAGTAACGAACTTGACGCCCGCGTCGGCCATCCGCTGGAAGGCGGCGTCGAAGTCCTCGACTTGGAGGAAGAAGCCGACACGTCCGGCGACCTGTCCGCCCACAATGGCAGCCTGATCCTCGCCGTCGGCTCGAGCCAACAAGATCCCTGTCTGGGCGCTGGGCGGACGAACGATGACCCACCGCTTCGGGTTCCCAGCGTTCGTCAGCGAGGGGGAGTCCTCGATCAATTCGAAGCCAAGAGCATCAACGAAGAACGCGATAGCGAGGTCGTAGTCCTCGACGACGATCGCCGTCAGCTGTAGAAACGCCATCCAGGGAGCATGTCGCATTTCCCCCTGGTAGTGGCCGAGTTGCATCGGCGGCTCGTACTCCAGCCAGCTTCTCGGCCAGATGTCCCAACGACCTCCGGATCTCATGGTTCGATAGAACTCCGGTTAGGCCCATTCCCGCAAACACCACGGGATCCCTCGACTACGGCGTGACGATCGCGAACGAGGGGTCTGGCTGGTCCAGCAGGCCGAGCAACTCGCCGAGCTTGGCCGCGTCGCCCTCAACCCGCAGGCGTCCCGCTCCCAGCAACTCGCCCACGGGAGTGATGCCCGCGAACATCTCGTCCAAAGCCGCCCGCTCAACCAGCACGGTGGCATCCGCCTGCGGGTCCTGCCGGTTGGCGGAGTGGATCAGAACACCGTTGCTGAGCGTCAGCACGTGGTGCTCGTCGGTGTCGGTGAAGATCCAGTTGAAGCTCAGCCGCAGCTCCCCCGCGCGGGGGCCGTCAATGCGGATCGCCAGCACGTCGAAGAGCTGCTCGGTCGAGAGCAGGGCGACCATCTCCCTGGACGGTGTATTGCCGCCCTCGCGCACGCCCTCGCGCAACTCGTGGGCGCCCATCAGGAAGAAGTTGCGCCACGGTGCGCTCTCGGCTCCGTAGGCAAGTTGCTCCAGCGCCTGAGCCTGCAGCTCGCGGGCCTGGAGGTTGGAGGGGTCGGCGAACACCGCGTGGGCCATCAGCTCCGCCACCCAGCGGTAGTCACCTTCGGCAAATGCGCGGTGGCCCTCCTGCAGCACCGCATCGGCACCGCCCATCGCGCGCATGTAGCGTGTGGCCGCCTGCTCGGGGGGGTGCGACCAGAGATGGGCGGGGTTGCCGTCGAACCAGCCCATGTAGCGCTGATAGATGCCCTTCACGTTGTGGCTGACAGTTCCGTAGTACTCACGGCAATGCCACTCGCGCGCCAGGGCCGCCGGCAACGTCAGCAGCTCGGCGATCTCGCTGCCGACGTACCCCTTGTTGAGCAGCCGCAGTGTTTGGTCGTGCAGGTAGCCGTACAGGTCGCGCTGCTTCGCCAGCATCTCGACGATGCGCTCCTGCCCCCAACGTGGCCACTGGTGCCCGGCGAACAGCGCGTCGGCGCGCTCGCCAAAGAGGTCGATCGCCTCGCCCAGGTAGCGCGACCAGACGCGCGCGTCGCGCACCAGGGCGCCGCGCGGGGTGATGATGTTGTGGAGGTTGTGGGTGGCGTTCTCGGCGATGCACAGCGCGCGGTGTGCGGGGAACAGGAAGTTCATCTCCGCCGGCGCCTCGCTGCCCGGGGTCATCTGGAAGACCATGGTTATCCCGTCGACCGTCTCCTCTTGGCCGGTGCGCGCGATCTCGTGCGTGGGGGGCACGATCCCGATGGAGCCGGTGGAAAGGGTCATGCCCAGGCCGGTGCCCACCTGCCCATGCGGCCCGCGCTGCAGCGCGGTGCCGAACATGTACGCCGCGCGACGTGCCATCGCGGTGCCGGCGTACACGTTCTCGCTGATCGCGTGTTCCAGGAAGCCCTCCGGCGCCAGTACCGGAATTCGCCCCGCGGCGACCTCCTCGGCATCGACCACGCCCAGCGCCCCGCCGAAGTGGTCGACGTGGCTGTGGGTGTACAACAAGCCCGTCACTGCTCGCGGCCCACGGTGCTCGCGGTACAGCGCCAGCGCCGCCGCCGCGGTCTCGGCGCAGATCAGGGGGTCGATCACCAGCACACCCTCGCGGCCCTCGACGATCGTCATGTTGGAGAGGTCAAGGCCGCGCACCTGATAGATCCCCGGGACCACCTCGAACAGGCCGTGGATCGCATTCAGTTGCGACTGGCGCCAGAGGCTCGGGTTGACGGTGTCGGGGCACTCCTCCTCGAGGAATGAGTAGGACTCCATATCCCACACCACGCGCCCGTCGGTCCCGCCGATGAGCGCGGGCGAGAGCGCCGCGATGAAGCCCCGCCGCGCGTCTTCGAAGTCCTCCCGGTCGGCGAGGGGCATCGACATCCTCACCCCGTGATTGGCTTCGGCTACATGGTGAGTGGCGACAGGGTTGTCGGTCGCTGTGCCGTCGCTCATCTGCTCGCTTTACTCGTCGCGGCTGGGCGCATTTGAGTAAGGCTACGGTTGTGCACCGGTCAAGGTCAAGGCCTTGCCCTCAATGTTTCCAATAGGCAGCTGGGCTGGCCCTTGGTTAGCGCTGCATAATCGCCTCGGCGGCAGCCTCGCGACCGACGAACGGAGCGAGGACGATGTAGCTGACGTGGTCGGCGAGCTCCGGCAGCCTGCGGGTGTGGCCTCGCAGGATGTAGTCGTGGAGCAGCTCGAACACCCCCCCGACGATCGCCTCGCCGACGATCGGGGTGGAGGTTTGCGAGGGGGCGCCCTCGCCGAGGTCCATGTCGAGCAGCTCGGCGTAGGCGGCGTTGGCCTCCGCCACGCGGCCGGCGACGTGGGGGTAGGCGATCAGGATGTCCACGCACGACAGGTGCGCAAGGGCGGGCTCTGAAGCAAGGAACTCCAGCAGCGCCAGCGCTCCCGCACGTACGCCGCCGATCCAGTCGGTCTGGTGGGCGAGCGCCCGGTTGACCGCGGCTTTTGCGCGGGTGTGACCGACCTCGAAGGTGGCGAGGAAGGCTTCCTCCTTGCTCTCGAAGTGGCTGTAGAAGGTCTGCAGCGAAATCGCCGCCGCCGCCGCGATGTCCTCCAGGCTCAGCGCCTGGTAGCCGTCCTGGGCTGTGAGTTTGGCGATCGCGTCGAAGATCCGCTCACGCTGATTGAACTCCACGAAACCGCGCGGCAGGTTGTGCTCCCCCCGTGGCAGTCCCCGCACCCCCCACGGTGCCGGCGGCGAGAGCGAGCCGGGCGCCCGCCCGCCCTCCAGCCAGCGCGGCTTGTGTGGGCGGGGCCGTCGGGGGACGGCGGCGGGAGTTGGGTAGTAGCAGTCGATCCACTCCATCAGCTCCGGGACGATGCGCGCGAGCTCGGCCTTCAGCGACTTGTTGGAGCGCTCTTCGCGCACGCGCGTGTAGATGATCTTGCGCAGCGCCCCCACCACCGCGCGGGCCACCGGATCGGGGACCGTCCCCGCACCGGGCGCACGCTCGAAGCCGGCGCTGATGAAGCGTTCGAAGCGGGTTGCCCCATCCGCCCAGCGCTGGACTCCGATTGCGCCGGAGGCGCCCATCTCCACGCAGATCAGGCGCGCCGCGTCGGGGCGTTTGGCGATCGCTTCGAACAGCGCACGAATGATCTCCTCGAGCTGCTGCGGCCACTCGACATCCGAACCTGCGAGTGCGAGCAGCCGCAGAACCTCGGTCTCGACGACCGTGTCGTAGGTCGCCAGCAGGCAGTCCTCCTTGTTGTCGAAGTGTTCGTAGAAGGTTCGTCGCGAGATGCCCGCGCGCGCGACGAGGTCGGAGATCGTGGTGGCGACCACTCCTCGCTCATTGACCGCCTGCACCATCGCTTCGAGGAGCCGCTCGCGCTGGTGCGCGACGACTCGCTCGCGCGGGAGCGCCTGGGGACCGCGCGGCAGCCCCTTCTGGGCGTCGGCGCTGCGGCGCGGACGCGTTTCCTGGGTGCCATCAACGCTCCGCCGGGCGTTTGCGCTCCTGCGGCCATTCGGACCCTTCGATCGGGGGCTGTTGGCGCCGGCGCGCTTGTCCGGCCCCTTCATTTGGGCGCCATCCGCTCTCCGACTCCCGCCCCCGCTCTGCCTCGATCCCTCGGCCACACGCTCCACCTTAGTGGACGGCGATACCCGTGCCAATGGGCTTGATCGGTGGACAGACATTGCGCTTCTCGCTCGTCAGACGTTGACATGATGAGTAAAACATGATTTATATGTGTTTCCGGGGAAGGGTTCAAGGGCAAACTGGGAATGACGTCCAGGGAATTGGCTGAGGGAAAGAAGTGCAAGCAAAACAGAGGGAATCTAGGGGTTGTTCCGTCGCGGGCAGGGCAGTCAGGGCAAGGAGCGGCACTCTGGCGAGCGCTGCTCACCCATGGTTTTGCACGACCTTGTTCTGTAGGCAGCGTACTATTAGCTGGTACGTTACGGACCAAATCGAAGGTCTCCTTCGGCCACGCAGGCCAAAAATGCGAGGGTGAGGGAGGTTGGATTGTCATGAAAGTGTTCGTCTGTGAGGAGCGACGGATGCTCCGGGCACTGCATGCCCGGTGGCCGTATCGGCGCTCGCACTGTCGCCATGATCTGCACTGGCTGGTGAGCGTGTATCCGCGGGCAGGCTGCTACAGGCGCGGTCGAGCGCACTCGATCCCGGCGCTGCCGCCGGCGCGCCGGCGCCCCCGCGGCCGCTGAGCTTCCGCGGGGGGGTTTCCGTGGGGGGGCTTCCGCGGGGGGCTGACCGACGACGGGTGCGCCCGCTACGATCGGGCGCATGGCGGTGAGGCATCAACCGGTCGGTGTGCGGGCCGATGGCTCGGGGATGGATGGCCGCGGCGAGCCCGAGTTGCAGCGTCTCGCGATCGACACGATTCGTGGCCTGTCGATGGACGCGGTGCAGCAGGCGAACGCTGGACACCCCGGCACGGCGATGGCGCTGGCGCCGCTCGGATATGTGCTGTTCAAGCGCGTGTTGCGGGTCAACCCCGGCAACCCGCGGTGGCAGGACCGCGACCGCTTCGTGTTGAGCGCCGGGCATGCATGCGTGCTGCTGTACTCGCTACTGCACCTCAGCGGCTACGAGCTCTCGCTCGAGGACCTGACGCAGTTCCGCCAGTGGGGCTCGCGCACCCCAGGGCACCCCGAGCGCGAGCACACCCCGGGCGTGGAGATCACCACGGGACCGCTCGGGCAGGGTTTCGCCAACGCGGTGGGGATGGCGATGGCTGAGCGGTTCCTGGCCGAGCGCTACAACCGCCCCGGCGAAGAGGTGATGGACCATCACACCTATGTGATCTGCTCCGACGGGGACATGATGGAGGGCGTCAGCCAGGAAGCGGCTTCGATTGCCGGGCACTTCGGGTTGGGCAGGCTGACGGTGTGTTACGACGACAACCGCATCACGATCGACGGCAGCACCTCGATCTCCTTCGATGGCGAGAACCACATAGCGCGGCTGGCGGCCGACGGGTGGCACGTGCAGCGGGTGGGGGATTCTGAGGACATCGATGCGCTCACCTCCGCGCTTGCTTGTGCGCGCGCGGAAACCGAGCGCCCATCGTTCATCGCGGTACGCTCGCACATCGCCTACCCCGCCCCCCACGCGGTGGACACCGCGGCTGCCCACGGCGCGCCGCTGGGCGAGGAGGAGGTGCGCGCGGCGAAGCTCGTGATGGGCTTCGACCCGGAGCGCGACTTCTGGGTGGACGAGCGGGTGTACGGTCACATGAGCCTTGTGGATGGCGGCACCGAGGCCGAGCGTGAGTGGCAGTCACGGTGGGATGCATGGCGCGAGGTGCACCCCGCACTGGCGCAGGATTGGGAGCGCGCCTGGGCGGGTCGCCTCGCGGATGGCTGGCGCGAGGCGTTGCCGAGCTTCGCGGCGGGCGAGAAGCTGGCCACGCGGGTGGCCGGGCAGAAGACGATGGCGGCCTTCTCCGCATACGCCCCCACGATGGCGGGAGGCGCGGCCGACCTTGTCGAGTCGACCAAGACGGTGTTCCCCGGCGCCGGTCAATTCTCGAGGGTGCACACGGGCCGCAACGTGCCGTTTGGGATCCGCGAGCACGCGATGGGGGCGATCGTCAACGGCGCGGCGGCGCACGGGGGGATCGTCAAGCCGTACGGCTCGACGTTCCTGATCTTCTCCGACTACATGCGCGCTTCGGTGCGCCTCTCCGCGCTGATGGGGCTACCCGTGGTGTGGGTGTGGACGCACGATTCGGTGGGGCTCGGCGAGGACGGCCCCACTCACCAGCCGGTCGAGCACTACGCCTCCCTGCGCGCGATCCCGCACCTGTGGTTGATCCGCCCCGCCGATGCCAACGAGACCGTGCAGGCGTGGCGGGTGGCGCTGGAGCGCGAGGACGGCCCGGTAGCGCTGGCGCTCTCCCGTCAGGGGATCCCGGTGCTGGACCGCGAGGACGGGCAGCTGGCGCCGGCGAGCGAGCTGGAGCGTGGGGGGTATGTGCTGTGGGACTCCGCGCCCGCCCCGGAGGCGATCCTGATCTCCACCGGCGCCGAGGTCCCGCTCACACTGGAGGCGGCGCGCGTGCTGGCGGGGGAGGGTACGAAGGTGCGGGTCGTGTCGATGCCGTGTATGGAGCTGTTCGAAGCCCAGTCGCCGGAGTACCGCGACACGGTGCTCCCGCCCGCTGTTACCGCCCGTCTCGCGGTCGAGCCGGGGGCGAGCATGAGCTGGTGGAAGTGGGTGGGTTCGCGGGGAGACGTGCTGGGCATCGACCGCTTCGGCGCTTCCGCCCCCGGCGCGCGTGTGCTCCAGGAGCTGGGCTTCTCGGTCGAGAACATCGCCGCACGCGCACGCGCGCTTCTTTAGTTTGTCGGCGCGCCATCCGAGGGTAGGCTGTAGGTGCGTGTTTTGAAGTAAGAGGTGTGCCCAGAGCGCATCCGGTCGTGTCGCTCTTTCAACACACGGCAGCCGGCCCGTAGGCAAACGACCACATAGGAGATGCAGATGCCTTCATCCTCCCCGACCCTCTCACCGCTGCACCGCCTCTCCGCGCTCGGGCAGAGCGTGTGGGTGGACTTCCTCTCGCGTGAGTCGATCCGCGGCGGACACCTGCAGGAGCTGCTCGACGCGGACACCGTGGTGGGGGCGACTTCCAACCCGACCATCTTCCAGAAGGCGATGACCGCGGGGGACGCCTACGACGAGCAGATGCGAGAGCTGGCCGACGAGGGACTGGACGCGCGCGCCAGCTTCTGGCGGATGGCGGAGCGCGACATCAAGGACGCGTGTGACCTGTTCCGGGCGGTCTGGGATGGGGGGTCGGGGCGCGACGGGTATGTGTCGCTGGAGGTGGCGCCCGATCTCGCGTACGACACGCTGGCTACCTTCAACGAGGCGATCAGCCTGCATGAGACGGTGGATCGACCGAACCTGATGGTGAAGATCCCCGCTACCAAGCCAGGGCTGGCGGCGATCGAGGATGTGATTGCGCAGGGCCACTCGATCAACGTGACGCTGATCTTCTCCCTGCGCCGCTACGCGGAGGTGGCGGAGTCCTACATGCGCGGCCTGGAGCGCCTGATCGCCGCGGGTGGGGACCCGAGCAAGGTTGCGTCGGTCGCGAGCTTCTTCGTCTCGCGCATCGACACCGAGGCCGATCGGCGCTTGGACGAGTTGCAGTCGGCGGGAAAGGACGGGGCCCTCGACCAGCTGAAGGGCCGCCTCGCGGTGGCCAATGCGAGGCTGGCTTACCAGCACTACCGCTCGGTCTTCCGAGGCCCGCGTTGGGAGTTCCTCGCCGGCAAGGGCGCCACCCCGCAGCGCGTGCTGTGGGCGTCGACCTCGACGAAGAACCCTGACTACCTCGACACGCTGTACGTGGAGGAGTTGATCGGGCCCGACACCGTCAACACGATGCCGGAGGAGACGATCCGCGCTTACCAGGATCACGGCCGCCCGCAGGCTCGCCTGCAGGCGGAGGTGGGGGAGGCGCGCAAGCTGCTCGACGAGCTCGCGCGCGCGGGTGTCGACTACGACGATCTCACCGACACGTTGGAGCGCGAGGGGGTACAGAAATTCTCGGATTCCTTTGACGAGCTGATCGCGGCGTTGGCGGAGAAGCAGGCGGCGTTGGCCGTCGTGTGACGGGGCGAAGAGGGGCCCGGCTCGCCGGGCTATGGCCGGCTGCGCCACCCTCTAAGCAAGTAGGTGGGCCCCGCGCGAGGGGCGCATCTCACGCGCGCGCGGGGGCGCAGTGGTGTCGGGCGCGAAGATGCCCAGCACATGCCCCCCGAAGCCGCCTCCCACCAGGCGTGCACCGAGCGCCCCGGCCTGCTTCAGCGCTCCCACCGCCACCTCGACAGCCGGGGTCGAGCACTCGTAGAGGTCGCGCAGGCTCGCGTGAGAGGCGTCGAGCAGGGTACCCACCTCCTCAAGCGCTCCGCGGCGCAGCGCGGCGACGGTGGCAAGCACACGCGTGTTTTCCCCCAGCACGTGCCGCACACGGCGGATGAGCACCGGCGGCAACTGCTCGACGGCGCCCTCCTGTGCGTCCCGCAGCGATTGGACCCCGAGCAGCTCACACGCTCGCGCGCACTCCGCGCGGCGCGCGTTGTAGCCAGACGCCGCCAGCGTACGGGGGTCGCCGGAGTCGAGCGTAACCAGCCGCCAGCCGCCGGCGAGCACCAGCGGCACCGGCTGGATGTCGAGATCGGCGAAGTCGATGCGCAGTGCCGTGTCGGTTTCGCCATAGAGCGAGGCGAGCTGGTCGAGCAGGCCGGTGTGCGCGCCCAGCCACTCGTTCTCCACGCGCGAGCACAGCCGCGCCAGCTCGCGGCGGTCGAACTCGGCGCCGGCGAGGCTGAGCAGGGCCAGGCACAGCGAGACCTCCAAGGCGGCCGAAGAGGAGAGCCCCGCGTTGCGCGGGACCTCGCCGTGGATCTCCAGATCGGCGCCGCCAAGCGCCACCCCCGCACGCAGCAGCTCGGCGGCGACCCCGCGCACGAATGCGCGCCAACCGTCGCTCCGCTGGGCCTTTGGGAGAGCTGGATCCCGACGTTTTTCGGGCGTGGGCAACGCAAGCTCGGCGAGCGCGAAGTCCTCGCACTCATCCAGGTCGAGCGCCCGCGCTCGAATGTGTCCCTCGGCAGTCGCTCGTGCCCGTACCGTGACGCCCTCGGCGATCGCGAACGGGAGGGCGAGGCCGCGGTTGTAGTCGGTGTGCTCCCCGATCAGATTGACGCGGCCCGGGGCAAAGGCGCGCACCGTTGATCGTGTCATCGCTCAGGGCACCCCGCCACATTCACGCTCTCTACGCGCCACTGTCTCCTCAGCGCCCACATCCGGCCCGATCGACCGCCTCCCGCAGCGCCGCGGCGGACACCTCCGGGAGCGTGTCGACGACGAACACCCCGCCGCCCTGCTCGGAACCCGCGAGGTACTTCAGCTTGTGCGCCGTGCGCAGCGGAGGGTAGAACTCGACGTGCAGATGCCCCTCCCGCTCGGCGCCGGCGCCAGTGGGGGCCTGGTGGACGACCATGACGTACGGGAACGGCCGCTCGAACAGCGCGTCGTAGCCGCGCGTGAGCGCCTGCAGCGCGTCGGCGAGCGCGTCGAGCTCCGCGGGGGCGCAGTGCAGCAGCGTGGGGCGGTGCGCGCGCAGCACCGCATGCGCTTCGTAGGGCCAGCGCGCGGCGCGAGGGACGTAGACGAGCACGTGCTCGTTCTCGTACACGATCCGCAGGCCATCCTCGAGCTCTCGCCCCAGCAGCACGCACGGGGCGCAGCCCCCCAGGCGCGCGTCGGCGGCGCGCTCGGCGGCCGGCACCGGGGGCAGGAAGGGATAGGCGTAGACCTGCCCGTGGGGGTGGTGCAGCGTCACACCGACCTCCACGCCGCGGTTCTCGAAGATCAGCACGTACTCCACGTCCTTCCGCGCTCCCAGCTCCTCATAACGTTCCCGCCACACCCACATCAGCGCCCGGGCGCGCTCGGGCGGAAGTGTGGCGAAGGAGTCGCGGTGGCGGTCGGTGTAGACGACGACCTCGGCAGCGCCCCGCGGGGACTCGAACGCGGGAAAGCGGTTCTCGAAGACCACGATCTCGAATGCCGGGAAGGGGATCTCCGTGGGCGGCCCTCCCGAGCGCGTGGGGCACAGCGGGCAGTGCTCTTCGCTCGGCAGGAACGTGCGCTGCTGGCGGTGGATTGCGTAATCCACCCACTCGCCGCGCAACTCCTCGAAGCGCAGCTCACCCATCCTGGCCGGTCCACCGGTAGAGGATCAGCCGCCGACCGTCCGCTTTGCGGAGGCTCTCGACTGCCAGTGGACCGCTGCGCTGCACTGCGGACTGCGAAGCTGGGGCCGAATCCGCGGGAGGCGCAGAAGGGTCGCTAGACGGCCTCGGATCGGTCTCCTCGGGCATCGCGTCCAGGGTAGGCCCTACGCGCGCTTAAGGTGGCGCCGATACCTTCAAGGGTGGTGCACGACGAGGTCCCCATACCCACGCCGCCCTCCGAACGCAGGGCGTGGTTTCTCGCACTCGCTCTGTGCCTGCTCGGCATCGGTGTGCTCGCGGCGGTCCTCGGTGGCGCGATCGGCGCCTCTCCGAGGGTGCCCGCGACAGCCCCGCCGACGGTGCTCGTTGGTGCTCTCACGCCCACCGCGGCGAGCGCCTCCGAGGCGGCGTCGCGCTCGGGGCGGGGCACGGCGGCCGGACCATACGCGGACGCCCGCCATGAGCTTGCGGGGAGCGCATCGCCCGCTGTGGCATCGGTGGGAGCCGTCGTAGCGCACGCTCCCGGCGGGCGAGAGGACGTGGCGGCGAGCTCACCGGGACCCGAAGCGCACATCGCCGCGGCGTGGGAGGCCGGCTTCTACCCGGTCTACGCGGAGGCGCAGCGCGTGTTCGGCGTCAACTGGCTGCTGCTCGCCTCGATCCACATGCAGGAGACCGCGTTCTCCACCGCGCCGTCCACCTACCACGGCCTGAACTTCGCCGGCTGCTGCGGGGGACCGATGCAGTTCAACGTCACCAATGGGCCGGTGAGCACGTGGGATCTGGTGAAGAACGCCTATCGCTTCGGTGTGCGCCCCGCGGTGTACGACCACCGCACTGCTCATCATCCGTCGATCTACGACGACTACGACGCGATCATGGCGGCAACCTGGCTGCTGTACTCCGACGGCGCGGGTCCCGCGCTCGACGACTCCGCGTGGTGGGCGGCGTATGACTATTACGGCCACGACGTCTACGGCGTGGAATACGCCGACGAGGTGCTCGCCCGCGCGATCGGCTGGTCACAGCACGGCTTCTGCATCAACTGCGGCGTGCAGTCGGCGCTTGCGCAGGCCGTCTACAACGCCTACGGCGCGCCCGTGATGGCGACATACACGACCGCCACCGCGGCCGGTACGGGGCATACGCACCGGGCGCGTCGACGGTAGCGGCTCACCCCTGCGCGATCAGCTCCCCCGCCACCCGGTCGGTGGCGAGCGCGGTGCCGCCCAACAGGCGCCGGGAGAGCTGGGCGCGGCGAAAGTACAGCGGGGCGTCGTGCTCCCAGGTGGCGCCGATGCCGCCGTGCACCGAGATCATCGTGCGCGCGGCGTGATCGAGCGCGCGGCCTGCCACCGAGCGCGCGGCGTTGGCCGCCAACGCGAACTCCGCCGGCGCTCCGTGACGCGACCACCCGGCGTAGTAGAGCAGCGAACGGCCGTTCTCCAGCTGGCGCAGCACCTCGGTGAGCGAATGCTTGACGGCCTGATAGGAGCCGATCGCGCGGCCGAAGGTGAAGCGCTCCTTGGCGTAGGCGACCGAGACGTCGAGCGCGCTTTCGACCGCGCCGAGCGACTCGGCCGCGATCAGCGCCTGCGCGAGGTGCCACGCCTCGGCGAGCGAGCCCTCGGAGGCGTCGAGGATCGCGGCGGGCGCATCTTCGAGCCCGACGTGCCCGAGCGCTCGGGTGGCGTCGTAGCGGCGTACCGGGTCGACCGCGACACCGGTCGCGGAGGACTCCACCGCGAAACCGACCGCGCGGCCGTCGGCCAGCGCGACGCCCACCAGCACGTCGGCGCCGGGGGCGTCGGGCACGAACGCGAATCGTCCGCTCACACGTGCCTCCCCGTCCCCGCCGCGCACGATGCTCGGCAGCGCGGGCCGCTCCATTCCGCTTGCGGGGTCGACGCTCCACTGCTCGGAGATGTCATCTGGCGGGCGCGCCGCCAGGTAGGCCGCGCGTCGCTCTCCGCTCGCGAGCTCCTCCAGCAGCGGCGTCTTGGCGAGCCCGCCCGCCCCGTCGTTCAGGATCGCGGTGGCGGGCAGATGGCCGAGTAGCGGCACCGCCGCGAGCGCCCGCCCGCACTCGCCGAGCACGAGCATCGCGTCGAACACGTCCAAGCCGGCCCCGCCGTGGGCCTCGTCGATCAGCAGGCCGGACCAGCCCGCCTCCTTCGCGGTCGGCCACAGGTCGGCGGGTGAACCGCCGCTGTCGAGCGCCTCACGTGCTTCCTGAAGCGTCTTGAAGCGCGACAGCGCGCCGCGGGCCGCCTCGCGCAGCAGTACCTGCTCGTCTGAAAGTGCCAGGTTCATGCCTTTGCTGCCTCCTTCGCGCGCAGCTCCGAGAACGGGATGCCCTTGTCAAGGCGCGGCTCGGAGGGCAGCCCCAGCACGCGCTCGCCGATCGTGTTGCGCAGGATCTCTTCGGTGCCGCCGGCCGACTTCAGGCCGGGGAGGAAGGAGATCATGTAGGCCCACTCGCTGTCCTGCGCCAGCGCGTCGGGGCCGAGCACGTCGGCGATCAGGTCGCCTGACTTGATCGCGCCGTTGACGATCGTCACCTTCGCCAGGCCCGCCTCGGGGCCGGGGATCTGGCCCTGCTGCAGTGCGGTGAGCGTGCGATAGCCGGTGAAGCGCACCGCCATCAGTTCGCTTGTGATCTCGCCCAGCTGGCGGCGCACCTCGGGATCGCGGCGGGCGTGTGCGTCGGCGGCGATCGCGCGAGCGAAGCGGGCGGAGTTGTAGCCAAGGCCCTCGCCGCCCAGTCCAATCGTGACGCGCTCGAACATCAGTGTGGTGAGCGCCGTGCCCCAGCCGTTGCCCACGCCCCCGACCACGGCGTCGGCGTCGATTGCCAGGTCGTCGAAGAACACCTCGTTGAACTCGGCCTCGCCGGAGATCTGGCGCAGGCCACGCACCGTTACGCCGGGCGCGTCCATCGGCACGATGAACATCGTCATCCCCTTGTGCTTGGGCACGTCGGCGTCGGTGCGGGCGAGCAGCAGGCCGTAGGAGGCGAACTGGGCGTTGGTTGTCCACACCTTCTGGCCGGACAGGCGCCAACTGCCGTCGTCCTGGAGGCGTGCACGGGTCTGCACTGCCGCCAGGTCGCTGCCGGCGGCGGGCTCGGAGAAGAGCTGGCACCACACCTCGTCGCCGTGCAGCATCGGGCCGAGGTAGCGGGCCTTCTGCTCCTCGGCGCCGTGCGCAATGATCGTCGGCCCCAGCATCCCCACGCCGATCGCGTCGAGGATCCCCGGCACCCGGGCGCGAGCGAGCTCCTGGTTGCAGATCACCTGGTCGATCGGCCCGAGACCCTGGCCGCCGTACTCCTTCGGCCACGTCACTCCTGCCAGGCCGCCCTCGGCAAGCTTGCCCTGCCAGGCGCGCCGCGCGGCGATGATCTCATCCTCGTCCTTCAGTGCCCCCTCGCCAGTCAACACGGGCGCTTCGGGCTTGTGCTGCTCCAGCCACGCACGCACCTGTGCGCGGTGGGCGGCCTGCTCGGGTGTGTCGTCGAGATCCACTGCTGCGCCTCCTTGGTTGACTGACCAGTCAATCGCCTCTACACGGTACTACCTTCGGTCGTGGACGTGTCGGGGTGGGCGGTGGCGGCGAGCGGAGGGAGACGTTCTTAGCGGCGGCGCCGATCGAGCAGGGCGCCGAAGATCCCCACGCCCATGATCACCACCACGATGACCGACACCGCCGTGCCCGCCGAAATGCCTTTCTGTTCCACGATCGTGTGGAGCGTGAGGTAGGCGAAGCCGACGACGAACAGCATCGCCACGAACAGGATCAGTACGCGGGTCACGTTCGGGAGCGGTTGTCTGGGGCGGCGAGGATTGGAGCAGACTATCCGCGGGCCGCTTCCACCAACGCCGGCTCGATGGTCGCCAACGGGCCTACGGGTGGGCGGGCCTTCCGTCCCCGCTGCGCCACGTGCTGGTCGGCGTGATAGGAGGAGCGCACGAGCGGGCCGGCGGCGACGTGCTCGAAGCCGAGCTCGTACGCGGCGCGCTCCAGCGCGGCGAACTCGTCGGGATGCCAGTAGCGCACGACGGGGAGGTGCCGGGCGGAGGGGCGCAGGTACTGCCCGACGGTGAGCACTTGCACTCCCTGCTCGCGCAGGGCGGCGAAGGCGTCCACAAGCTCGGCGTGGGTCTCGCCGAGGCCGACCATCAGCCCCGACTTGGTTGTGACCGCGGCGCCCCCCAGCTGCTTGGCGAGCGCGAGCACGCGACAGGAGCGCGCAAAGGACGAGCCGCGCCGCGCGAGCGGGTAGAGGCGCGGGACGACCTCGACGTTGTGGTTGAACACGTCGGGGCGCTCGGCGATCACCTTGGCGAGCGGCATCTCCTGGCCCTGGAAGTCGGGGGTCAGCACCTCGATCACGCAGCCGGGCGCCTGGCGGCGCACCTGGCGGATGACTCCGACGAACGCGGAGGCGCCCTTGTCGGGCAGGTCGTCACGATCCACCGAGGTGACCACGGCGTGGCGCAGCCCCATACGCGCGATCGAGCGCGCCACGCGCGCGGGCTCCAGCGGGTCGTTCCAGGTGGGGCGACCGGTCTTGACGTTGCAGAAGCCGCAGCGCCGCGTGCAGGTGTCGCCGAGGATCATGAACGTCGCGGTGCCCCGCTCCCAACACTCCCCGACGTTGGGGCACGCCGCCTCTTGGCACACCGTGTGCAGCTGCTCCTCGCGGATCAGCTGCGTGAGGGCGCGGTAGCGCTCGCCGCCGGGCGCCGGCACCTTCAGCCATGCGGGCTTGCGCTCGCGCAGCGGACGTACCTCTGGCCCGAGCACCTCCAGCACGTCCATCCCACCGGGGTTGGCGCGGGAGCGGGTGGGGGTGGGGGATTGGGTGGCGCTCACGCGGGTGCGAGCGCGGCGGCACGCGCGGGGTCGATGGCAAGGTTGTCGATGCCGAGGTCTCGCGGCTCCATCGGTCGCGGAGCGCGACCGTGCGCGCGGCAGAAGCACTCGGCCATGCGTGCTCGAAAGCGCTCCAGCGAGGCCACACCGCCCAGCTCCGCCGCGATCGAGGTCATCTCGACGTCGGGCAGCCCGCAGGCGACGATCCAGCCGAAGGGCTCCAGGTCGGTGTTCACGTTCACCGCAAACCCATGCGTGGACACCCCGCGCGACACGTGCACGCCGAGCGAGGCGATCTTGCGCTCCCCGACCCACACGCCGGTGTAGTCGGGGCCGTCCCGGGGACGCGAACGGGCGGTGATGCCCTCCCCGGCGAGCGCCGCGACGATCGCGCTCTCAATCGTGCGTAGGTGGGCGACCACGTCGGTGACGCCCATGATTGGGTACCCCACCAGCTGCCCCGGACCGTGGTATGTGAGGCGCCCGCCGCGGTTGGTCGGTACGACCTCGATGCCGTGCGCACGGTAGAAGTTCTCCCCGAGGGTCAGCTCACCCGGCTGTGAGCGCCGCCCGCGAGTGAACACTGGGGGGTGCTCCAACAGCAGCAGCGTGTCGGGCAGTTCACCAGCCTGGCGGCGCGCGGCGATGTCCTGCTGGATCGTGAGCGCGTCGCGGTAGGGGATCGTGCCGAGGTGGCAGACCCACAGCTCTTGCGTGCATCGGCTGTCGTCGATCATCTCTCTGCTCCCAGCCTAGCGGCAGGGCTCGCTACAACGTGAGCGCCGCCGGCTCCTCCAGCAGCTCTCTGACGCGGGCAAGGAAGCGGGCGGCGTCGGCGCCGTAGAGGATGCGGTGGTCGCAGACGAGCGTGACGGCCATCGTGTGGCGGGCGACGATCTTGCCGTCGCCGTCTGCGCCGTCGGCCAGCACCACGGCGCGCGGGGCCAGCGAGCCGACGGAGAGGATTGCGGCCTGCGGGGGATTGACGATCGCGCTGAAGCTGCGTACCCCGTACATCCCGAGGTTGGAGACCGTGAACGTGCCCCCGCCAAGCTCGGGGGGCGTGATCGTGCCGGCGCGTACACGCTCGGCGAGGGCGCGGGTCTCGCGGGCGATCTCGCCGAGCGACTTCAGCGCGGCGTCGAACACGGTCGGGACAACCAACGCGCCCGCCATGCCCGCCGTCCCGCTTGCCTCCGCGTCGCCGTCGGCGCCTACCGCCACCGCGACCCCGACGTTGACGCGCGAGTGCAGCTGCAGTTTGCCGTCGCGGTAGCTGCCGTTGGCGCGAGGATGCTCGTGCAAGGCCAGCGCACACGCCTTGACGACCATGTCGTTGTACGTGGGCGCCTCCTCGGGGGAGAGGCGCTTGAGCTCGGAGCGCAGCGCCACGCACCGCTCCATGTCGATCTCCGCCTGCAGTGCGAAGTCGGGGATCGTCGCCTTCGACTCGGCCATCCGCCGCGCGATCGTCTGCTGCGTGCGGCTGAGCTCGACGACGGTCGTCTCTCCCTTGGCGCTCGCCACCCGCTCGGCGATGTCGGCGGTGGCGACCGTCGCCGTGGGTGCCCCCTCGGACTCCGGCGCCTGCGTGCCAGGCTCCGAGGGCACCCCGGCCGCGGGAGGGCCCGCCGTTGCTCCCGCCGCTTCGACATCTGCCTTGACGATCCGCCCGCCAGGACCGCTGCCGGCGAGCGTGTGCAGATCCACGCCGCGCTCGCCGGCGACCCTCCGTGCCAGCGGCGAGGCCTTAACGCGCTCGCCACCCTCTGCACCCCCGGGCTGCGTTGCATCAGACCCCGCACCCCCGGCGCCGGCTGCCTCTCCGACGTGCGCGATCGTCGCGCCGACGGCGAGCGTGTCGCCCTCCCGGGCGACGATCCGCAGAGCGCCCTCCTGGTCGGACTCGTACACCATTGCCGCCTTGTCGGTCTCGATCTCGACGAGCTCCTCACCGCGGCGGACCTGCTCTCCGTCGCGCTTGAGCCAGCGCAGCACGGTCCCCTCCTCCATCGTGTCGGAGAGGCGGGGCATCACGATCTCGCTCACCGGCGCCTCACCGTGCTCCCGCTTGCCCTGTGGTGGGCGCACCCACACCCCGCGCGGTTCGCTCGCCATTCGCGGCGGACGCCGCCCCGCCGAGCACCTCTAACGCCGCGCGCACCACCTGCGGCTCGTGTGGGAAGGCGATCTCCTCCAGCGGCTTGGAGTAAGGCATCGGCACGTCGGCGCCGGTGACGCGCCGCACGGGAGCGTCGAGATCGTCGAAGGCCTGCTCGGTGATCAGCGCGCTGAGATTAGCGCCAACTCCCCCATGCGGCCAGCCCTCCTCGACGACCACGCAATGGTTGGTCTTGGCGACCGAGCGCAGCACGGCGTCGAGGTCGAGCGGGCGCAGCGTGCGGGGGTCGATCACCTCAGCCTGCACGCCGTGCTCGTCCGCGAGCGTCTGCGCGGCCCGCTCTGCGGTGATCGCCATCCGCGAGATGCCGACGATCGTCACGTCGGCGCCCTCGCGGCGTACGGCGGCGCGCCCGAAGTCGACGAGGTGCTCCCCGTCGGGCACCTCCCCGCGCTGGCCGTAGAGTGACTCGTGCTCGATGAAGATCACGGGGTTCTCGTCGCGGATCGCGGTCTTCAACAGGCCCTTGGCGTCGGCGGGGGTGGAGGGGGTGGCGACGAGCAGCCCGGGCACGTGCATGAAAAACGCCTCCAGGCAGTGGGAGTGGGTGGGGCCAAGCTGGTGACCCGCGCCCTGGGGCATGCGCACGACCAGCGGCACGCGGGCCTGCCCGCCGAACATGTAGTGGATGTGGGCGGCGTGGTTGACGATCTGATCGAAGGCGAGCAGGGCGAAGTTGATCGTCATCAGCTCGACCACGGGGCGCAGGCCGACCATCGCGGCGCCGACACCCATGCCGACGATTGTGTTCTCGGAGATCGGGGTGTCGCGCACGCGGCGCTCCCCGAACTCATCCAACAGGCCGGCGGTGACCTTGAAGGCGCCTCCGAAGACGCCGATGTCCTCGCCCATCAAGATCACGCGCTCGTCGCGCGCGAGCTCCTCGCGCAGCGCGGCGTTGAGCGCCTCGCGGTAGCGCAGCTCGGCCATCAGGCGTCCTCGCTCGCTTGCAGGGCATTCGTGATCTGCTGCGGAATCTCCCCCGTGCTTGCTGCCGTGGGGCCGTTTGCCCGCGGCGAAGCATCGGCGGCGCCGTACCCGGGTGGGGAGGTGCGCACGGAGTACCAGCCGTGCACCTGGCTGCCGAGCACGTACACGTCGTCGTACAGCGACCCGGGCGCCGGGAAGGGTGATGCCTCCGCGAAAGCGACAGCCTCGTCAACCTGCGCACGTGCCCGTTCGTCGATCTGTGCGCGCGCGGCGGCGTCGAGGATCCCCTCGCGCTCCAGCAGATCGCCGAACACGGGGATCGGGTCGCGCTCGCGCCAGTGGGCGACCTCCTCCTTCGAGCGATACTCCTCGGGGTCGGCCATCGAGTGGCCGCGGAAGCGGTAGGTGATCGCCTCCACCAGCACCGGGCGGCGCTCCTCGCGCACCCGGCGCAGCGCCTCGGAGATCACCGCATGGGTGTCGAGCACGTCCATCCCGTCGCAGCGCATCCCGGGAACGCCGAGGCTCTCGCCCTTGCGCTGCAGGTCGGTGACGGCGGAGTGGCGCCCCAGCGCGGTGCCCATCCCGAACTGGTTGTTGGTGACCATGAACACGACCGGCAGGCGCCACAACGCGGCGAGGTTGAGCGTCTCGCCGAAGGTGCCCTGGTTGGAGGCGCCGTCGCCGAACGTGCACAGCGTGACGTCGTCCTCGCCGCGGTAGTCGCTCGCCAGCGCGATGCCCGCCGCGATCGGCAGATTGCCGCCGACGATCCCGTAGCCGCCCATGAAGCGGCGCCCCAGATCGAACATGTGCATCGAACCGCCCCGTCCGCCGGAGCAGCCGTCCACGCGCCCGAACAGCTCCGCCATCACGTTGCCAGGGGGCGTCCCACGCACCAGCGCATGGCCGTGCGAACGGTAGGTCGAGATCAGGTAGTCGCTCGCGCGCAGCGCCCGTGCCGCGCCGACGATTGTGGCCTCCTCGCCGATCGAAAGGTGCAGGAAGCCGCCGACCTTGGCGCGCGCGTACATCTCGCCCGCGCGCTCCTCAAAGCGGCGGATCAGCGTCATCGTCGCCAACCACTCGCGCGCCGTCTGGGGGTCGGGCAGGGCGGTGCTCATCAATGCACCACGGTAGCCCAGCGTGGGGCGCTACTCGCCCGAGGACTGCGTTGCCCGGTCCGGGTGCTCATCGATGCTCCACGGCGGCCCAGCGGGCGATGAACTCCTCGTCCTGAATCTGTGCCAGGTCGGCGCGCAGCGCTCGCGCGCGGCGCCCCGCCTCCTGCGGATGGAGATCCCAGAACAGCACCACCTCGCCGCTATCGATCTCCACCACCTCGATGTGATCGACCCGAGCGGGGTCTGCCAGCAGCGCGGGAGCCCAGCCGCCGCGCCTGACGATCAGCCGGTAGGCGCGGTTGGCCCTCATCGCGCGGCGGCGCCCGCCAGCAGCTCTCCCGCCTCCTCCAGCGCGCGCTCGCCAACCAGCACACGATTCCTGTGCGATCGAAGATCGGCCAGCACCGCGGGAACGTCGCCGACGCCCGCCCGCGCCGCCTGTGCGGTGGCGGTGGCGAGCTGCTCGCGCACCGAGCGCAGCTCCGCGCCGCGCAGCACGGCCTGGGGGTGCATCTCGCAGGCCGCGGCGGCAATCAGCACGGTGTCCGGATCGGAGAGCGAGCGCCCGGCGGCGAACGCTTGGCGGAAGGCGGCCTGCGCGAACGGGACCACTCGCCCGATGCCCTTTGCGTAGGTGGCGACGCGCATCGCCAAATCGCTGTCGAACGGGAATGGCTCGGGCCAGCGCAGCGGCTGAATGCCCAGCTGATCGGCTCGACGCTGCACGTCCGCGCGGAACATCTGAACCTCCGCCACGCAGCGGAACGATTCGAATCTCTCCGCGCCGGGCAGCTCGCGCGCCAGCACCGGCCGCCACTCCAGCGGTCCGGGAATCACCTGCAGGACGCGCTCGGCGGCGAGGTAAGCCAGCGGGCTGGCGAGATCGAAGTAGAAGGCCGCGTCCATGGTCAGAGCGTAGCCCCGCGAACGCGATTCGCTCAGCCGTGGATCAGCCAGCCGTCGGTGGCGCGCCCGGCCTCCATCACTGCCTCGGAGAGGGTGGGATGGCCGTGGATGATGCGCCCGACCTCAGGGAAGCCGCCCTCCAGCGCGCGCACGTTGACGAGCTCCTGAATCAGCTCGGTGGCGCGGCTGCCGACGATATGGCCGCCGAGCAGCTCCCCGTACTTGGAGTCGCCCACCAGCTTGACGAGGCCGGCGCGGTCACCGTAGACGATGCCACCCCCCACGGCGCCGTAGGGCACCTTGCCGACCACCACGTCGTAGCCCTGCTCGCGGGCCTGCTCCTCGGTGAGGCCGAACGAGCCGACGTTGGGCGTGCAGAAGGTGGCGCGGGGGATGTCGATGTAGGCGAGCGGGTGGGTGGGCAGCCCGGCGGAATCCTCCGCCGCGATGATGCCCTCGTCGGAGGCCTTGTGCGCGAGTGCGGGGCCGCGGACGAGATCGCCGATCGCGTAGATCCCCGCCACGTTGGTGCGCAGCGCTCCGTCGACCTTCACGAGGCCGCGCTCGTCGAGCTCCACGCCGGCGGCGGCGAGACCGAGCCGGTCTACGTCGGGCCCGCGCCCGGCGGCGATCACGAGGTAGTCCACTTCGGCTGACTCCTCCGCGGGTGAGCTCCCGCCCGAGTTCTGGCCTTCTGGGGAGTTGACGTCCCCGAGAGAGCCGCTTCCGGCGGACCCGCTCGCGTAAGTGAAGCTCACATCCGTCTCGCCGGCGCGCACCCCTTCGATCGGCGTGGCGGTGAGAACCTGTATGCCTTGACGCTTGAGCCCGCGCTCGACCAGGCGGGAGATGTCGGCGTCCTCGGTTGGGAGCACGCGGTCGAGCACCTCGAACAGCAGCACCTCACTGCCCAGCCGTGCGAAGCCGGAGGCGATCTCCGCCCCCGAGGCGCCCGCGCCCACGACCGCCAGGCGCTTGGGCAGCTCCGGTAGAGCCCACGCCTGCTCGGTGCCGATCACGCGCCCGCCCAGCTCCACGCCTGGGATCGAGCGCCCGACGGAGCCGGTGGCGAGGATCACGGTCGCGGCCTCGAGCTCCTCTTCGCCGACGCGCACCTTGATTGGACTCCCACCCGTCCCTTGCCTGCCCGCCGCGCTTGCCTGCCCACCGGAGGTGGGCGTGAGCGTGGCCTCGCCGGCGATCACGTCGATCCCGTTCTTCTTGAACAGCCCGCTCACGCCGCCGGTGAGCGTCCCCACGACTTTCTCGCGTCGCGCCTGCACGGCTGGGTAGTCGACCTCGACGGCCGCCACGCGCAGTCCGAAGTCGCCGGCCTCGCGGATCTCGCTGAGCAGGTCGGCCGAGCGAAGCACCGCCTTGGCGGGGATGCACGCGTAGTTCAGGCAGCGCCCCCCGACCTTGTCCCGCTCGATCACCACGGTCTTTTTCCCGAGTTGCGCAGCGCGGATCGCGGCGACGTACCCGCCCGGTCCGGCGCCGATCACGATGCAGTCGTAGGAGCTGCCTGCCACGGTGGGCCGAGCCTATCGCAGCTCGTCGGCATCCCGTTCGCCGGCTTGCATCCGGCCCATCACGCGCACCAGCTTCCAGAACAGCCAACCGCTCAGCCCGATGCTGAGCAGGCACAGCGCTGCGGCCAGGATCGTGGTGGCGATCACCAGGGCCAGCGAGGTCACGAGGATCTGGAAGGCCAGCAGCGCCTCGAAACCGAGCACCGCCCAGTAGCGCCGCCAGTACATCCCCACCGCGAGAGCGGCGAGCACGCCCGCGATGAAGATGCCGCCGGGCGCCGAGCCGCCGTGGCTGCGCAGGTTGTGGATGGTGAGCGCGCCCACCGCCACCCCGGTCGCGACCAGCGCCGCGACCGCCACGGCGACTAGCAGCGCGGCCGGCCGCTCGCCCTCGGCAAGGGGTTGCAGTGCGGCGCGAGCCTGCTCGTTCTTCAGCTCTGTGCGCGAGCGTGAGCCCTCCTCGCTGGCGGCGCTGGGGCGCGAGGGATCGTCCACACCGCCGCTGCCCGGTAGATCGTGACCGTGGCTAACGGATGGCAAGCTTGCTCTCCGGATCGCGCTCGGCTAGTGCTTCGCGCAAGGTGCATGCCGCCTGTTCGGGGTCCGCCGCGTCGGCTATCGCCCGCACGACCGCCACACGCCCTGTCCCGGCCTCGGCCGCGGCCCGGACGTTGCCGGCATCGATGCCGCCGATCGCGAAGAACGGGAGCCGCGAGTGCAGGGCGGCGTAGCGGACAAGCTCCAGGCCGACCGCCGGGCGACCGGGCTTGGTGGGCGTGGCGTAGACGGGGCCAACACCGATGTAGTCCACGCTCGCCATGCCCTCACGACTGCTCCCGGTTGCCGCATTGAGTCCCGCCGTGACCATGCCGACTTCAGCCGTGGTGGCGTCGATCTCCGCGGGGGCGTGCGTGGAGAGACCGATCAGCATGTCCGGGCCAACCAGCTCGCGCACCTGCGCGACTGGCATGTCCTCCTGACCCAGATGCACCCCGTCGGCGCCGGCCTGCGCCGCCACCGCGGGGCGGTCGTTGACGATCAGCAGTGACCCCATTTGCTGGCAGATCGCGCGAGCGGCGCTTGCAACTTCTGTGAGCTCCCCATCGGACAGCCGCTTGTCGCGCAGCTGCACGATGTCCACACCACCGGCGGTCGCTGCGCGCAAGACGTCGGACAGCTCACGCCCCCCGGGTCGTGAGTCGCACACCAGGTACAGCCGCGCTGTCGCCAGGCGCGCCCGCCGCTCGGCGCCGATGTTGTGGGTGGCCATCGATCCAAGTCTCGCACGGCCGCCTGGGGCTAGCATCAAACCCATGCCCAGCAATGAGCGAGCGTTTGATGTGGCAGTCGTCGGCGGCGGCATCATCGGCCTTGCGGTGGCCTGGCGGGCGCGGCAGCGCGGGCTGTCTGTTGTCGTGTGCGAGCGCGGCGCGATCGGCGAGGAATGCGCCTCGGGGGTCGCTGCGGGGATGCTCGCCCCGGTCTCCGAGGTCGAGTTCGGGGAGGCTGGGCGGCGCGTGCTCGAGCTTGGTATGCGCTCGGCGCAGATGTGGCCGGAGTTCGCCGCCGAGCTGGCGCGCGAGGCCGGCGTCGAGGTGGGGCTGCGCCGGAGCGGCACGCTGGTAGTCGCGCGCGATGAGGACGAGGCGTGCGCGCTGGAGCGTCAGCTCGCGCTGCGCGAGTCGCTCGGCCTGCGTACCACGCGGTTGCGGGCCAGCGCCGCGCGCGAGCTCGAGCCGGCACTGGCGCCGACCGTGCGGCTGGCGTTGGAGGCGCCCGATGACCACAGCGTCGATCCACGGCTGGTGTTGGTTGCGCTGCGGGGTGTGTGCGAGCTTGCGGGGGTGCAACTGCGCGAACACGCCCCAGTGGCCAGGGTCGAGGTGGAGGGGTCGGCCACGGGCGCTCTCGAGTACCGATCGGAGCGGGTCACCGGTGTGGTGCTCGCCGACGGGGAGCACGTGAGCGCGGGGCAGGTTGTGCTCGCCGCCGGCGCGTGGAGTGGCGAGCTCGCGGGGCTGCCGGCGCATGCGCGCGTGGCGGTGCGTCCGGTCAAGGGGCAGATCCTGCGGCTGCGCGACCCCGCGGGCCCGGGTTTGCTGGAGCGTGTAGTGCGCTTCGAGGGTGGCTACCTCGTGCCCCGTGGCGACGGACGCTATGTGCTGGGTGCGACCGTCGAGGAGCGCGGCTTCGAGGAGCACCCGACGGTGGACGGCGTCTACGAGCTGCTGCGCGACGCCCGCGAGCTGGTGCCCGGCGTGTTGGAGCTGCAGATCGAGGAGCTCTCCGTCGGCTTTCGGCCGGCCACCCCCGACAACACCCCCGTGATCGGCCTCGGTGCGGTGGAGGGGCTGGTGTGGGCCACCGGACACCATCGCAACGGCATCCTGCTGGCCCCGCTCACCGCGGAGCTCATCACCGAGGCGTTGGTGGGAGTGTTCGCGTGATCGTCCTCAATGGGCAGGACTCCGACCTGCCGGCCGGGGAGACCGTCGTCGGCGCGCTTGCTCGGCTCGGGCTGTCGGCCGATGCGCGCGGCGTGGCGGTGGCCGTCGACGGCGAGGTCGTCCCCCGCGCTGGCTGGGAGAGCTTCGCGCTCTCCGCGGATGCCCGTGTGGAGGTGCTCACCGCGATGCAGGGAGGATGATGGGGTAGACGATGAGCGTGACCAGCTCGACATCTACCGGAGCGGACACCCCCCTCACGATCGCCGGGTGCACCATGCGCTCGCGCCTGCTGCTCGGCACGGGCGGGTTCCCATCGCTGGAGCTGATGGCGGAGGCGATCCGGGCGAGCGGCAGCGAGCTGGTGACGGTGGCGCTGCGGAGATTGGGTCCCGCCCACCTGGGGCCCGCCCACCAAGGTGGAAATCGCGATCCTCGCGGCTCGCTGATCGATGTGCTGGCCGACACCGGCGTGCGGCTGCTGCCCAACACCGCCGGCTGCCACACCGCGCGCGACGCCGTGCTCACCGCCAAGCTCGCCCGCGAGGCGTTTGCCACCGACTGGATCAAGTTGGAGGTGATCGGCGATGAGCACACGCTGCTGCCCGACGCCCTCGAGCTGTTGCGTGCCGCCGAGGAGCTGGTGGACGAGGGCTTCACGGTGCTCCCCTACACGACCGACGATCCCGTCCTTGCCCGGCGTCTGCAGGACGTCGGCTGTGCCGCGGTGATGCCGCTTGGTGCCCCAATCGGCAGTGGCATGGGTATCCGCAACCCCTACAACCTCGCTCTCCTGCAACAGGCGGTGCGCGTGCCGGTGGTGCTGGACGCCGGCATCGGCACGGCTTCCGACGCCGCGCTGGCGATGGAGCTCGGCTGCGACGCCGTGATGGCCGCCTCGGCGATCGCGCGCGCCGAGGACCCCGTGCGCATGGCGCGCGCAATGCGCCACGCGGTGGAGGCCGGGCGACTGGCCTGCACCGCCGGTCGCATCCCTCGCCGTCTCTACGCCACCGCGTCCACGCCGGATGAGGGACTCGCCGAGTTCTTGTAAGACGACCCCACCACTTCACAAAATGAAGGGTTGGGGTCCCAAAAGTACAAGTACATGCAACACCCCCAACCACTGGCGCCCTCCCGCGACGTTCCTCTTCGGCGCAGCCCGTGAACGACTACCCGACCACTTCGATCGTGCCGTTCATCGTCGTCGGGTAGGAGGTGCACTCGTAGTGGATGACGCCGGGCTGGGCGAGCTTTAGTTCGAAGCTGCCACCTTCGCCGAAGTCCTTGGAGGCGAACTTGTACGGCCCGCCCTCGCTCGTGACGTTGCACTTCTCGGGGTCTTCGTTGGTCCACCTGATTGTGCTGCCGACCTTCGCCCGCACCGTGTCGGGGTCGATCGCGATGTTGCGGTAGGCGATCGGCACCACCCCGCTCTTCACCGGTTCGGAAGCGGAGGGCGAGGCGTACTTGGGGGCGGTGACCGCTTTCAAACCGCCGCTGGCGGCGGTTTTGGACTTCGCCGTGGTGGTGCCCGGAGTTGTGATCGTGGTTGTCGACCCGCTCGACCCGCTCGACCCGCAGCCCGCGGCCAGCGCGAGCAGCCCGCACACGGCCGCGAGCAACAGCGCGCCTCGCACCACCTCTGTTGCACCCCGCCTCCACTGCATCGGCCAAGCCTAGCCTAGACTGGCTCCTCCCATGGCATCTCACGAATCGCCAGCGCGCCGCGCGACTGCGCTCCAGGCTCCTGCGACGCGGGAGCCCGTGGGTACCCCCCCGCGCCACTTCCTCACCGGAGCTGAGCTGAGCGCCGCCGAGCTCGACAGGCTGCTGGCGCGCGGCGCCGCGCTGAAGGCGGCGCCGCTCTCTTCCCGCGCACTCGCGGGACGCAGCGTGGCGCTGATCTTCCAGAAGCCCTCCACGCGCACCCGCGTGTCGTTCGAGGTGGGCATCCACGAGCTGGGCGGCCACGCCGTGGTGTTGCGCAGCGATGAGCTGCAGCTCTCGCGCGGGGAGTCGCCGCGCGACACGGCGCTGGTTCTCTCCCGGCATGTCGCGGCTGTGGGATTGCGCACCGGCGCGGACGACCTGCTCGAAGAGCTCGCCGCCCACAGCTCGGTGCCGATCGTCAATATGCTCAGTGCCCGCCACCATCCCTGCCAGGCGCTCGCCGACCTGCTCACACTGCGCGAGGCCTACGGCGTGCTGGAGGGGTTGCGTCTGGCGTACGTGGGCGACGGCAACAACGTCGCCCGCTCGCTCGCCGTCCTGGGTACGCTCGCCGGGATGCACGTTGCCGTCGCCTCGCCCCCCGGCTACACGCTGGAGCCCGACCTCGACCTGCCCGCCGGCGCCGGCGGGCGACTGACGCTGCACTCCGACCCCTACGAGGCGGTGGAGGGGGCGTGCGCGGTGTACACCGACGTGTGGGTGAGCATGGGCGATGAGGCCACCGCGCGTGAGCGGCGCGAGGCCCTGGCGGACCACCGCGTCGACGATGCGCTGCTGGACGCGGCGGTGCCGGGGGCGTTTGCGATGCACGACCTGCCCGCGCACCCCGGCGAGGAGATCACGCCCGAAGTGATGTACGGCCCGCGCCAGCGTATCTGGGAGCAGGCTGAGAACCGCCGTCATGCGCAGAAGGCGCTGCTGGAGCTGCTGACATGAACGCGCATGGCTGCGCTGGATCGGCGTCCTCGGTCGCTCGCGTGCAAAGCACGCCACGCTCCCTGCGTCCTTGCCCAGCTTGCCCTGCGCGTCCATGTCGGTCTTGTATGGGTGCCTCATGAACGAGCGGCCCGAGCGCGGCCAGGAGCTGGAGCTGACGGTCGACTCGCTTGCCTACGGCGGCGAGGGGGTGGCGCGGCTGGGCGAGCACGGCTACGTGGTGTTCGTCGCCGGCGCCGTCCCCGGCGACCGCGTGCGCGCCGTGGTGTACAAGCGTAAGCGCAACTACGCTCACGCCCGCACGCTGGAGATCCTGCAAGCCGGCCCCGAGCGGATCCCCCCGCGCGCCGAGCACCCCGGCGTACCGTGGCAGGTGCTCCCCTACGAGCGCCAATTGGAGATCAAGCAAACCCAAGTGCAGGATGCGCTGCGGCGGCTGGGCGGCTTCGAGGACTTCACGGTCGAGCCGATCGTGCCGGCGCTCGAACAGTGGCGCTACCGCAACAAGCTCGAGTACTCCTTTGGCCACGACCTGCACACGGATGAGTTGGTGTGCGGCTTCCATGCCCCGGCGGGCTGGAACATGGTGCTGGCGATCGACGACTGCCTGCTGGCCTCCGAGGATGGCAATCTCGCCCGTCGCGTGGCGATGCGCTGGTGCCGCGAGCAGGGGCTGCGCGCGTGGAACCGCGGCGGGGAGGAGGGCGGTGGTCTCGGCGATCGCCCTGACGCCGCCCACAGTGGCATTGGCGGGAACGGCGCCTCGCCGGAAGGCGAGCTCGCGCGCGAAACCGTGACCCGTCGCGGAGAGGCCGCATCGGCGCAGGAGCGGGCCGGGTCTGGCTCTGCCGTCCCAGGCCGAGGCCGCCGGGGGTCGACGCGTAGCGAGGAGCGAACCGCTCCCGGCCCCGACGGACGTGCGCTGCTGCGCAACCTCGTGGTGCGCGAGGGCCGGCGCACGGGCAGGTTGCAGGTGCGGATCGTCACTACCGCGGGGGAGCTCGACGTGCCCTCGCTGGCTGCGGCGCTCGCCGCCGAGCTGGGCGAGCGGCTGTCGGGGGTGTTGTGGACGCGCTCGCGCCAACTCGCCGAGACGACCGCCGGCGGAGAGACCGAGCTGGTGTGGGGCGATGCGGAGCTGCCCGAGCGCCTCGGAGAGCTGGAGCTGCGCATCTCTCCCGAAGCGTTCTTCCAAACCAACACCGAGATGGCGGAGGTGCTGTACGGGATCGCCGCCGAGTACGCCGCCTTGGAGGGGTGGGAGCGGGTGTATGACCTCTACTGCGGCACCGGCACGATCGCGCTGGCGCTCGCACCGCGCGCCGGCGAGGTGTGGGGGATCGAGCTCGTGGAGCAGGCCGTCGCCGACGCGATCGCCGCCGCGCGGCGCAACGAGATCGCAAACGCCCACTTCTTCGCCGGCGACGTGCGCCTGGCGCTCCCGGAGCTGCTCGCTCGCGCCGGGCGCCCTGATGTGCTCGTCGTCGACCCTCCCCGTGCGGGACTCTCCCAGAAAGTGGTGCGCCGGATCATCGAGTCGGCGCCGCGGCGGATCGTGTACATCTCCTGCAACCCCACCACGCTTGCCCCCAACGCCGCACAGCTGGTAGAGGCCGGATGGACGCTGCGCAAGGTGCGCCCGGTGGATATGTTCCCGCAGACCCACCACGTGGAGTGCGTCGCGCTGCTGGAGCGCGCCGTTTAGGCCCTCAGGGCAGATGGTGGACCCGGCTGCGCAGGGTGTCCTCGTCGCTGTGATGTGCCAGCAGTTCGGACAGCGTCTGCACCCACTGAGGGATCGCGTCCTTGGTGCGGGGCATCGTCGCGTCGAAGGTGAAGATCATCCCGTGGTGCCCATCACCTGCGGCCAGGAGCTGGTCGTGGATCGCCTGGAAGTCGGCGATGTCGTTGGTGACGATCACCCGTCGCTCGGCGGACATCTGGCGAACGAGCTCGCGGTCGCCGCGACTTGCGAGATCGGGTCGATCTCGCTTGACGGCTTGCACATCGTGCCCGTGCTCTCGCAGTTCACGGGCTATTCGGGGGGAGATCATCTCGTCGAGCAGCAGCCTCACGCAAGCGCCTGCTGCCGGCGCCGCCAGCGCTCACGCTCGCGTTCTGCGATTGCGTGGGAGCGCTCGATCCAGGCGTCGATCTCCTCCTTGTAGTCGGCGTAGTAGCGCAGACAGGCATCGATGTGCTCGACCGGAATCTCCAGGTAATCGGCGGCCTCCTCGATGGAGTTGCCGTTCTGCTTGATGGTCGTGACGACGTCGGCGACGTCCAGTCGCGTGCCGAGCAGCGCAGGCCTGCGGCCCGCCTCGCCGGCGCGGAAGTAGATGAGCGGATGCTCGTCGTGGCGCAGGCCCTCCTCGATGTAGCGCTCCGCCAGGGCGGTCTGTGGGGCGTGGGTCTCCCGCGCACGCTGCTTCAGGCGCGCCACCGTGAGGCGGTCGAAGCGGAACGCGACACTCTGCTTGGTGGTGGGGACCATGACGCCAATACAAGTATAGCGGTGTACTGCTCTACGGGGCGATGTGCCTCCGGGGTAGGCTTCCACCGTGCGCGCCGCCACCATCCGCGAGGGGGAGATCGTGATCGAGGAGCACCCCGACCCCGTTGCGGGGACCGGCGAGGTGCTCGTCCACGTGCGCGCGGCGGGCCTCAACGGCGCCGACATGATGCAGCGCCGCGGGCTCTACCCGGCGCCACCGGGCTCGCCGCAGGACATCCCCGGGATGGAGCTCGCGGGCGAGGTCGCCGCGCTCGGCCCGGGGGCGGAGCGCTTCGCGCGGGGCGAGCGCGTAATGGCGATCGTTGGCGGCGGCGCGCAGGCCGAGCTGTGCGTGGTGCACGAGCGCCAGCTGATGCCTGTCCCCGGCGCCCTGGGGTGGCCGGCCGCGGGGGGGGTGCCCGAGGTGTTCACGACCGCCCACGACGCGCTGTTCGTTCAGGCGCAGCTGCGCCCCGGCGAGCGCCTGCTTGTGCACGGTGGCGCCGGGGGGGTCGGGACCGCGGCGATCCAGCTTGCTCGCGCGAGTGGCGTGCGAGTGACGGCGACCGTGCGCCGCGAGGAGTCCCGGCTCGAGGTCGCGGCGCTCGGGGCCGAGGCGATCGCACCCGAGGGCTTCGCCGAGCGTGGGCCGTTCGACGTGATCCTCGAGTTGGTCGGTGCCCCCAACATGGAGGACAACCTGAACGCGCTCGCCACCGGTGGGCGAATCGCCGTGATCGGCGTGTCCGCCGGGGCCAAGTGCGAGCTCAACCTACTGGCGCTGATGGGCAAGCGCGCGCGCATCCACGGCTCCACGCTGCGCGCACGGCCGCTGGAGGAGAAAGCGCTGGCGGCCCGCCGTTTGGAGCGCGAAGTGCTGCCGCTGCTTGCCTCGGGCGCCCTCACCGTGCCGATCGCCGCGACCTTTCCGCTCGACGGTGCCGCAGCGGCCTACGACCGCTTCGCAGCCGGCGGCAAGCTCGGCAAGATCATCCTCAACATCTCATAGACCAGGCCGCATGCGGCCTGGTCCGGGGCAGCGCATGCGCTGCCCCGCCCACCGGGGCATGCGCCGGTGGGAACAGCTAATAAGTCTCAAGCATGCGCGCGGCAGAAGGATCAATAAGGCGGCTGGGCGGCCCACCACTCGCCGAGCATCCGGAACGCCTCCCAGAAGGCCCGCTTTGCCTCTTGCCCGTCGAGCGACTCGTCGATGTTGGGCACGTACAGCGCGTCGATCGAAGGAGTCAGCTGCTGGATCTCGCCCAACCGGGGGGCTAGCGGGCGGGCGAGCGGGATCTGCAGGTCATTGAGAGCCGCCAGCGCCTCCGCGCCCATCGCCACGATGATCTTCGGCTGCACGATCGCGATCTCCTCGATCACGCGCGCCACGCACTCCGGCTCTGCCAGCGAGGAGTCGCCCAACGGGCACTTCACGCACAGCGTGCCATACACCGCCAGTGGATCGATCGAGAGGCGCTTGAGCGACTTCATCAGCGCTCCCCCCGCGCGGCCGTAGAAGGCGACGCCCTCCTCCACCTCCGAGGGCATCGGCGCGTACTTGAGCAGCATCACATCCGCCTGCGGGTGCCCCGAGCCGAGCACCGGCATCAGGTTGCCGCGCGGGCAGTGCGGGCACGCCTGCAGATCGCGCGTGAGCGTGTTGAGCTCGCGGATCGCTCGCTCCAGATACTTCTCGCGGATCTCGTCATCGGTTGCCGGCATCAACGCCGTTGGTTTTGACGGCGCTCCCGCTTGTCCTTGGCACTGCATCTTGCGTTGCGGGGTAGCCGGCCGGTCTCGGGCCGGCTTGTCGGCTTTCATGGCCGGGGGTTGTTGCCGGTGGCGCGCCGCACTCGCCGCGCCGTCCTTGCCCGCCGCGCCGGGGCCGGCGTGGCGCGCGTCTCCAGGAACTTCAGCGCCTGCACATACAGCAAACTGGTCGGGCGCGTCACGATCTCGGCGTCGCGCAGCGACTGCAGGAACTCCTGCGGGCCCTCGAAGTCGCGCATCCTCACCCTTACCGAGCCGAGGCCCTGCGCGACGTGGGAGTCCGAGCCGGCGCCCGCCGGTATCCGGTACTTGGCGGCAAACCGCGCCGCCTCCTCGTTGAACGCGCCGATCGCCACGCGCGGGTTGAACACCTCGATCGCGTCCACCCCGTCGAGCACTCCCAGCAGATGCTCGTAGTCGGGCACCGCGTGCATGCGGTCGAACGGGTGCGGCACATATACGACCCCGCCCTGGCGCTTGATCTCCGCGACCGTCTCCGCCAGCGTCATCCCGCGCGGGATCCGTTCCTCAATGAACAGCCCGATCACCTCGCCTTCGGTGGCGGTCTTCACCTCCTCGCCGACGATCACCTTGACGGGCGGGTGGGGACCGGATCCGTCGGCCTGCGCGCGCGCCTGGAGCGCCCCCGACACCTCGTTGTGATCGGTCACCGCGATCGCCCCCAGCCCCTGCTCGCGAGCGGTCGCCAGCAGCACCTCCACCGGCGTGGCGCAGTCGTGGGAGTGGTCGGTGTGCGTGTGCAGGTCCACGTCGATCAGCGATCTCCCCACCAGGCGCTTGCGCAGCGTCGGGTCGCCCCGCGGATCACGCCGGCGCTCAGCCAGGTCTCGATAGAGCCGCTCTACCTCATCCGCCACCTCGCCCCACGTGCGCTGCGCGGGCGACCCCGCTGGGGCCACCAGCCGGTAGTCGGCCGGGAAGTGGCGCTCCATCAGCCGTGCCGTCTCCGGGAAGCTCGCCGTGCGCGTGTCCAGTCGGCCGAAGAACGTCGCTACGAAGCGGCGCCCGAGCAGCGTGGAGAGCAGTCGCTCGGTTGGCGCGTGGAAGGAGCCGACGTTCAACGCGCGCGAGTGGCGCAGCGCTGCGTTTGCGGCGCTCGGGGCGAACGGCTCGTGCACGTGCACGACGTCCAGCTCGACCATGCTGAGCAGCTCCTCGATCGTGCGCGCCACGTCGATCGGCAGCGCCCGTGTCGGCCTGCTCGACCCGGTGGGAACGTCGAGCACCTCTCCCACCGCGATGACCTGTGGCTCGCCGTCGTGGCTGCTCTCCAGCAGGCTCTGTGGCTGCTCGCGGGCTGCCCGCAGCGCGCGCCGCGACGCGCGCACCCGCTCCTGTGAGCGCGAGGGGGCGAGGATCAACACGCGGTGTCCGCGACGCGCGAGCTCGCTCGTCACACCCCGCACGTACGCGTTGACCTCGTTCTCCTGCGCCTCCCACGGGTATGGGGTGACGTGGGCGATCGCGTACGGTCGAGCCATCGACCTTCAGGTTAGTTGCTCATCGCCATCCGGAGGCAGGCGCCGGCGCGGGCGGGGGGGTGGGGTTGTGTGTTTACTTTTGAGCCCCCAACCCTTTACTTTGTGAAGTGGTAGCTTGCCGGGCGCCGGGTCTGCCGGCGTACTTGGCGATGAACTTCTCCGTCTCCGTGCGTGCCTCGTCGTCCGGGCGCTGGCGGTGGGGGGACTTCATCAGGTAGGACGACGGCCCGTCCAGCTGCCCGGCGACGCCGTGGTTGAGCGCCAGCTTGCAGCAGCGCACCGCGTCGATCACGATACCCGCGGAGTTGGGGGAGTCCCACACCTCGAGCTTCAGCTCGGCGTTCAGCGGCACGTCGCCGAAGGCTTGACCCTCCAGGCGGATGTGTGCCCACTTGCGGTCGGTCAGCCACGGCACGTAGTCCGAGGGCCCCACGTGGACGTCGTGCGCGGGCAGTGCGTCCTCCATGATCGAGGTCACGGCGTTGGTCTTGGAGATCTTCTTGGACTCCAACCGCTCGCGCTCGAGCATGTTGTAGAAGTCCATGTTGCCCCCCACGTTCAGCTGGGAGGTGTGGATGACCCGCACACCGCGGTCGCCGAACAGCCGCGCGAGCGCGCGGTGCACGATCGTGGCGCCCACCTGCGACTTGATGTCGTCGCCCACGATCGGCAGCCCCGCCTGCTTGAAGCGCCGGTCCCAGTAGTCCTCACGGGCGATGAACACGGGGATGCAGTTGACGAACGCGCAGCCCGCCTCCAGCACCTGCTCGACGTACCACTTGGTCGCCTGCTCGCTGCCCACTGGCAGGTAGGAGACGACCACATCGGTATGGGTCTCCCTCAGGATCTTCACGATGTCCGCGGTCTCGCCGGGGGCCTTGACGATCTTCTCTTTGAGGTACTTGCCGAGGCCGTCGTGGGTCATCCCGCGGTGCACCGGCACCCCAAGTTTTTTGGGAACCCCACGCCCCCCGGTGGCGAACTTGATTGTGTTGTTCTGCCCCGCCCAAATCGCCTGCCCAAGATCCTTGCCGACCTTCGCGCGGTCGATGTCGAAGGCGGCGGTGAACTCGATGTCGCGCACGTGGTAGTCGCCGAGATCCACGTGCATCAGGCCGGGCACGCGCTGCGAGGGGTCGGCGTCGGCGTAGTAGTGCACGCCCTGCACGAACGAGCACGCGCAGTTGCCCACGCCGATGATCGCCACGCGCACTTTGCCGGTTTGGTAGCGCGCCGCGCCGTTGGTCGCGGCGCCGTTGTCGGTAATTGAAGTCATCCCCGGAGACTACTCTGCGCGCGCCGCTCGGTAACACCCGAAAGCCCTCTGCGGGAGTCCTATGCACGCGCTGCGTGGCAACATCCGGGTCGACCTGCGGCGAGGGCGGCGCTCAGGCCGGCGGGCGCGAAAGCTCGCGACGCACATGCCAGATGCGCTGGAACACCGTCACCACGCTGAGCGCCGCCAGCACGTACACCGCGGCCTGCAGCAGCTCGAAGTGCCCGAGCGAGGCGCCTTTCGCGAAGATCAGCCCGATCGAGAGGATCACGACGCGCACCGGGCGCGTGGCGATGCCGACCTTGCACTCCACGCCTAGCGCCTCCGCGCGGGCGCGGGTGTAGGACACCATCAGCGAGGCCAGCACCGCCACCACCACTGCGGCGGCGGCCACGCGGTTGCCCTGCAGCGCGAAGTAGCCGGCCACGGCGGTCAGCACGATCCCCTCCTCGATGCGGTCGAGCGTCGAGTCCAGGAACGCCCCGAAGGGGGTGCCCTTGCCGGACATGCGCGAGTAGCGGCCGTCGAGCGTGTCCATCACCGAGCCGACCACGAACGCGATCCCGCCGAGGAAGAACAGGCTTTCCCACACCAGCACGGCGGCCACCACGTTCAGCGCCAGGCCGGTCAGCGAGATCGTGTTGGGGGTCAGACGCGACTCGATCAGGCGGTTGCGCACCAGCTCGCGGCGCTGCCCGCTGCCGCGAAAGACACGCCCGGAGCGGGTGGGTCGGTCCCTGCGCCGTCCCCGCCGTCCCGCTCCGGCCGGAGCTCGCCCGGAGCTGCGTCGCCCGCCCGGTCTCGTTGGGGGGGCGTGTCGGGGAGGCATGCCCTACGTGCTCGCCCTCTCCAGCCGCGCTGGGGAAAAGCGCCACGCAGCCGGACGCACGCGCGCCAGCCACAGCGCGCCGTAGGCGGAGATCGCGGCGGTCACTGCACCGAGCAGTGCGTCGAGGATGAAGTGGTTGGCGGTGGCGATGATCACGAACGCCATCAGCAGCGGGTACAGCAGCCAGATGACACGCAGCACCCGCCAACGCACCAAACGCGCCAGCGGCCAGCCGATCAGCAGCGCGAACGCGACGTGCATCGAAGGCACCGCGGCATATAGGTTGGTGAGCGCGGCGGTCGTGCCGCTGGCGCCGTGCGCCGTCTCGATGTGCACTCCCGTGAAGTCCGCCACCGGGTCGAAGAAGCCCCACTCCGGCATGAACCTCGGGGGCGCCGTCGGGAACACCGCGTAGGCGACGAGCGCGATCCCCATTGAGATCATCAGCATGTTGCGCACGAAGTAGAACGAGCGGTTGTGGCGCAAATACAGGTAGACCAGCGCCCCCACCGTCACGCTGGTCTGGGCGTTGACGTACAGCCAGCTCGATACGTCCATCAGCAGGTGGCTGCTCGCCGCCCACGTCTGGATCGAGGGCTCGACGAAGACGTGCAGCGTTTCCTCGATGTGGATCAGCTCGCGCGCGTGTTGGAAGGCGGCGGTGGCCCTCCCCTCGACCATTCCCCGCACCACACGGTAGGCGAGGTAGGCCGTCCCGAATAGCGCCAGCTGGCGCAGTAGATCGAGCGACCCGTTAGGCAGTACGCGTGCCTGCATGACGCGGATCCGAGCGACCATCGAGGTAGCCTAATGGATGCTCAGGCGCATCGCGGACTGTGACTGAAGATCCTGGTAAGAGAGAAGTCGATCCCCACGTGGATCATGCCTGCGGCGTGCGCTTCGACCACGGTCCAGCCGTGCGGGGCGCTGCGCACGCACCCGTGCCCCTGCTGGAGCGCCCAGTAGGGGGTGTAGCGCACGCGCACCTCGTAGCTGCCCGGGCGGGGCACGGCGAGCGTGAAGGAGTCGGTTCCGACGGCGGTGAGCCGCGCGGGCGCCACCGCCAGCGAGGGCGCTCCCACGACAGCGAACAGGCGCCAGTGCGGCGAGCGCCACACTTCGCGCAGGTAGGGCAGCCCGCGGGCGATCAAACGGCCCTCCGCGGCGCCTGAGAAGTCCAGGCGAACGTCGGGCAGCGCCACATAGGAGATCGCGTTTTCGTACAGCCACGCGCGATAGGCAGCGGGCGTCAGCGTCGGTGCGTAGAAGAGCGCCGCGTAGCGGGTGTCGAGCTGGCGCTCCCACCCCCGCGCCAGCAGGATCGAACCGTGCTCGGGCAGGTACACCGACTCCCAGTGGGCGCCCGTTTGGGGCACCTCCGCGCGCAGCGGTGCCCCGTGCGCGCGCTGGCGCAGCTCGCCCAGCAGCGGGGCGTAGTAGGAGGCGCTCACCGACGGGTCCCCCACCAGTTCCGACACGTCGTTGATTGGGGTCTCCAGCTGCCAGTAGAGGAGTACTGGGGCCAGTATCAGCAGTGCCACACGAGGGTGGCGCAGCCGGCCGAAGGCCGGGGAGCCGGGCCCCTCGTTTTTCAGATTTTGGCGCTCCCACAGTGCGCCTGCCACCAGCGGCGCGGCGAACAGCGCGCCGAGACGTGCCGCGTTGCTGCCCACCGGGGTGTGCAGCGCGAAGGAGCCGACCAGCGCCAGTGCATACAGCCACGCCCCCCACGCCAGCGCGCGCGCGGCGGGCGGGCTCAGATCGCTGCCGACACGGGGGAGCAACAGCGCGATCAGCGCCACGCCCGCCACGCCCGGCCAGAACACCGACGCGGCGAACGGCTCGTACCCGCCTTCGGGGAAGACGAGCGCGAACAGTGCGATCGGCGCGAGCGCCGCGGCGGCGAACGCGAGTCCGCGCCCGATCCGCCCGGTCAAGGCATCGGCCACTCCGACCAACGCGAGGAACGCCCCGGCGACGGGGCTGGCGAGGCTGGTGAGTAGAGCGAGCAGCACTGCCGCCACGGGGCGTTCGGCCGAAGCCGGGCGACACGCGCCTTCGGCGGAGTGAGTGTCCCCCGAATCGGTCCCCGCTTCAGCCAGCAGCGCCACCACCGCGAGCAGCCCGACCGCGAGCCCGAGGCTGAAGGCGACACGCCCGGAGAGCATCGTCACGCAGGCGCCCAGCGCGAACGAGAGCGCCGCGACGCGCGCGCCTGCAGTCCCGAAGATCTCCTCCGCGATCAGGCCGAACAACCCCGCGGCGGCGATTGTGCAGAGTCCCAGCAGCAGCCGCTCCCCCACGAGTGCCCCCAAAGCAGGGGCCAGCACCGAGTAGCCGGGCAGGTAGTGTCCGCCATACCAGCCGTTGTCCCACAGCGTGAAACCGGCGTGGGCGAAGACTTCCCCGCGGTAGGTCGCCGCCGCGAGGTCGCCGCTGGGCGGCTGCACTATCAGGTAGACGACGGTCAGTGGGATCGCCGTCGCGAGCGCCAGCGCCCATGGCCTCAGCAGACGTTGCTTCACGATGTGAGAAAACCAACCACCCGCTCGATCGCGTCTGGCCGGTCCAGCCACCACCAGTGGCCGGCGTCGGGCAGCTCGAGCAGCTCCGCGGAAGGCAGGGCGTGCGCGTACTCGGCGGCGAAGCGTGCAGGGAAGTAGGGGTCTTGCATGCCCCACACCACCAGCGCGGGCATCTCGAGGCGGTGGAGCCCGGCGCCAGCCCGGGCGAGCACCTCTGGTGGAGAGCTGCGATACAGCCGCAAGATCGCGCGCTGGGTGCCGTGGTCGAAGTGGTCGAGCACCGAGTCCAGCCAGGCGTCGGGCAGTGGACCCGGGGTGGCGTTGGCGTCGAGCGTGGAGCGGCGCAGCACGAAGCGGGTGGTGGCGCCCATCGCGACCTCCCCCAGCAGCGGCGTGCGCCACAGGCGCGCGGTGCGGTGCCAGCGGTAGCCGGAGAGCAACGGCACGGCGTTCATCACCACCAAACGCTCGATTCGCTCGGGGTGGCGCTGGGCGAAGGCCAATCCCACCGCGCCCCAGTCGTGCACCACCAACCGCACGCGCTCGATTTCCAGGAGGTCGAGGTACTGCTCGACGAAGCGCTCATACCCGTCGATCGTGTAATCGAAGTACCCGGGCTTGCCGGAGCGCCCGAAGCCGGGGAGGTCGGGCGCGAGCCCCCCGCTGCGTTCCAGGAATCCCGTCCTGGAGTCGGCCTCTCGCCGCGGGTGCCGCCACGGCCACCGGCGCCATCGCGGTGCCAGAGGCTCCCCGCTGCTCGCCGGGGAGCCGATCCAGTCATCCGAGTTGGTGGGCACGCCGTGCAGGTACAGCGCCGGGGCCCCGTCGCCGTGGGAGGGCGCGCTGCGCCAAAAGATCGGCAGCTCGTCGAGCTGGGCGGTGTGCTCGCTGACCGCTGGCACCGAGCCGAGCATATACGGGCCCTGGCGCATGCGGGCCGCATGCCCTACGGTGGCGCGGTGCCCAGCACCACCTGGACTGCGCCCACTCCTCGCCGTGTGCGCGCGGTGCGCGACCGGCTGCGCGCGGTGTACGGCGTCCCGCGCATGGCTCCTCACGGCGACGCACTGGCGGAGCTGGTGCTCACGGTGCTGTCGCAGAGCACCAACGACCGCAACCGCGACGTGGCCTACTTGCGGCTGCGCGCGCGCCTGCCGACGTGGGAGGAGGTGCGCGCCGCGCCGCTGGCCGAGGTTGAGGAGGCGATCCGCCCGGGCGGGATCTCGAAGGTGAAGTCGAGGCGCATCCAGAGCATTCTGCGTGCGATCGCCGAAGCCGGGATCGGGGGCGAGCTCTCGCTGGCATGGTTGGCGGAGGTTCCAGTGGTACAGGCGCGCGACTACCTGACCGAACTTCCCGGGGTCGGGCGTAAGACCGCGGCGTGTGTGCTGCTGTTCGCTTATGGCCTGCGAGACGTCCCTGTGGACACGCACGTCTCGCGTGTCGGGATGCGTCTCGGGTTACTGCCAGCCGGCGCCCCGTTCGAGGAGCTGCACGACCAGATGCTTGCGCTCACTCCTCCCGGCGAGGAGTTGGAGCTGCACGTCAACCTCCTGCGCCACGGCCGCCGCACCTGTCACGCACGCAATCCCGCCTGCCACGCATGCGCGCTGGCGCGGATGTGCCCGAGCCGGTTTGCCTTCTCCGGAGGTTGAAGTACGGAAAAATACGGCATGCAAGGGGCTCACCAGGCCCGCATGCGTGTCAAGTCAAGGCGCGGCGTGGGGCTCAGGGCTGGCGCCTGGGCCGGCGAGGCCGTCGCCAGGGTACGAACTCCTGTGTGTGCGAGGATTCGCGCGCGTTCGAGCGGGCCTGTGTGTGCGAGCCGCTCGGGGTCGCCGGCCCAACCACCTGCCCCGGCGCCATCCACGGTGGGATCGCCGCTGGCCCGGGTATGTCGCGCTGGTTACCGGGTTGCGCAAAACGGGGCGTCAGCGTCGAGATCGCCCGCGATCCGGGCGAATACCAGACGAGCGTCCGTAAGAAGCCCGTGCTTATGATTGAGAACATCCGAACTTCGAAGTATGATCGTTGTTCAGACATGCTTGGCCCCAGCAGGGGGTCCAGACTACTCGGGACTAAGGACAGGGGTCCACCGTACAAATGCCAAGAACAAGCTCACATACTGACAGACTCAACGCCGACGGGGAATGGGTGCCCGCAATTCCCAGCTTGCGCGAACCGCGCTACTCGCAGTCGCTGGAGCGCGGGCTTGCAATTCTGGGCTGCTTCACGCCCGAGCGGCCGGTGCTCGGAATCGCCGACATCGCTGACGAATTGGGTATGAGCCGCAGTACCACCCACCGCTACGTGATCACGCTCGTCGCGCTCGGTTATCTCGAGCAGGGCGCCTCGCGCAAGTACCGGTTGGGGCTGCGCGTCACCGACCTGGGGATGTCGGCATTGAATTCCACTGGGTTGCGCGAGCATTCGCGTCCGTACCTGGAGGAACTGCGCCAGCGCACCTCCTACACCGTCAACCTGGCGGTACTCGACGGTCCCGAGATCCTCTATGTCGATCGCGCCCGCAGCTTCCGCCGCGGGCAGAGCAAGATCGACCTCGGGCTCTCGCTGGGCTCGCGGCTCCCCGCCTACTGCACGTCGATGGGCAAGCTGCTGCTGGCCTACCTCCCCGAGCACGAGCAGCGCAACCTGCTCGGCGAGATCAAGCTCGCCAAGCGCGGTCCCAACACGATTACGAGCAAGAAGGGCCTGCGCTCGGAGCTCGAGCACGTACGCGAGGAGAGCTTCGCGGTCAACGACGAGGAGCTGGTGCCCGGCTTGCACTCGATCTCCGCACCCGTGCGCTCGGAGTCGCGGGAGGTGATCGCCGCGGTCAACATGGCGGCACACAGCTCGATGATCTCCCTGGAGGAGCTCGTCGAGCACCTTGGGCCCCACCTCGTCTCAACGGCCGACCGCATCTCGGCGCGCCTCGGATACCGCCGCGACGACGAGAAGGAGTAATCCGGAGCGGCCGCGCGGCTAGCTCAGCGCGCGGCCGTACTGGTTTTCGTAGTAGGTGCGGTAGTCACCAGAGCGGATTGGCTCCCACCACCACTCGTTCTCGCGGTACCAGGCAACCGTCTGCTCTAGTCCCTCCTCGAAGCGCACCCGCGGCTCCCAACCGAGCGCGCGCACCTTGGCGGAAGAGAGTGAGTAACGGCGGTCGTGCCCGGGGCGATCGGTGATGTGCTCGATCAGCGACTCGTCAGCGCCGGTCAGCTCGAGGATGCGCAGCACCACATCCATGTTGGCGAGCTCGTCGGGGCCCCCCGCGTTGTAGACCTCGCCCGGCGTGCCCCGCTCCAGCACGCAGCCGATCGCCCGCGCGAAGTCGCTGGCGTGGATCCAGTTGCGCACCTGCCTGCCGTCCCCATACACCGGCAGCGGATCTCCGTGCAGGGCATTGAGGATCATCAGCGGGATCAGCTTCTCCGGGTACTGGTGGGAGCCGTAGTTGTTGGATCCCCGGCAGATGCTCGCCTGCAGGCCGTAGGTGTGGAAGTAGCTCTGCACCAACAGGTCCGCCCCCGTCTTGGTGGCTGAGTACGGCGAGGAGGGTCGCAACGGCGAAGCCTCGGTGAAGGTGCCGACCTCGATCGACCCGTACACCTCGTCGGTGGAAACCTGCAGGTAGCGCAGGCCCCGCTCCCGCGCCGCCTCCAGCAGCACGTAGGTGCCGAGCGCGTGCGTCCTCACGAACGCGTCGGGCTCGGCGATCGAGCGGTCCACGTGAGTCTCTGCGGCGAAGTTCACGATCGCCTCCGGCCGTTGGCCGTCCGCAGCGTTGTCGAGCGCCTCGGCCACGGCTTGCGGATCCTCGATACCGCCGCGAATGAAGCGGAAGCCGGCCGCATCGGCGATGTCCTGCAGGTTCTCCTCGCGCCCGGCGTAGGTGAGCTTGTCGAGCACCGCCACCTCGTCGCCGTGCTCGTGCACGCGCACCCGCGCGAAGTGCGAGCCGATGAACCCGGCGCCGCCACATACCAGCAGCCTCATGTCCTCATCATCCCAGTTCGCGCGGCCAGGTACCCCGCCAGACCCTCGCGCCAGTCGGGCATCGGCAGCACGTCGGCTCGCTCGCTCTCCAGCACCGACCATCCGGGACGCGGTGCTGGACGCGCCATCTGCTCACTGCTGAGCGCCTCCACGCGGCAGGGGCGCTCGGCCTGGCGGAAGACCTCCTGCGCAAACCCGTTCCACGAGACGGCGCCGGCGCCGGTGTGATGCACAAGCCCGCTCACCTCACGCTCCAGCAGCCCGAGCACGGCCGGCGCCAGGTGCCCCGACCAGGTTGGGGAGCCGATCTGGTCGTCCACCACCTGCACCGCATCCCGTTCGCCCGCCAGGCGCAGCATCGTGTCGACGAAGTTGCGCCCATGCACCCCGTACAGCCAAGCCGTGCGCGCCACCGCATGGCGGGGGGAGGCCGCGAGCACCTGCTGCTCGCCCGCCAGCTTGCTCTGGCCGTACACCGAGCTGGGGCCGGTGGGGTCGGACTCCACATAGGCGCGCCCGCGGCCCTGCGCATCCACTGGCGCTCGTCCGTCGAAGACGTAGTCGGTTGAGATGTGCAGCATCGGGATCTCGATCGCGGCCGCGGCCCGCGCGAGATTGCCGGCTCCCTCGGCGTTGACGGCGTACGCCTGCTCGCGATGGGTCTCGGCCCCGTCGACGTCCGTCCAGGCCGCGCAGTTCAACACGGCATCGGGTTGGTGCTCGCGCAGAAACGCCTCCACCGCGCCCACGTCGGTGATGTCGAGCTCGGGTAGATCCACCAGCACCAGCTCGTGTCCCGCACGTTCGCCTGCGCTCTGCGCATCGCGACCCAACATGCCGGCGGCGCCGGCTATCAGAAGCTTCATCGGCGGCTGCCCACCATCACGACGAAGCCCCAATGCAGCCCCGTGGGCTTCGGCGTGGGCTCCAAGGGCTCATCACAGGATCGAAATGTCGGAGTTGTCGCCGACCATGAAGCGGTAGGCGCGTGGCTGACGGTCGCCGCGGCGCACCCGCACGTTGCGGCCCAACAGCGAGGACTCCATGCGACCGTCGAGGTCGCAAACCGAGGAGCCGGCAAGCAGGATCGAGTGCTCCACCTCCGCGCCGGTGATCGCACAGCCCTCGCCGATCGCGGTGTAGGGGCCGATGTAGCAGTCGCGCAGCTGCGCCCCCGCACCGATCACCGCCGGGCCCCGCACGCGCGTGCGCTCCAGTCGCGCGCCGCGCTCCACCACCACGCGGCCCTCCACCTGCGAGTCGATCAGCTCACCCTCCACGCTGCGCACGATGTTGTCGAGGACCAGCTGGTTGGCCTCCAACATGTCCTCTAGGCGACCCGTGTCCTTCCACCAGCCCCGCACGATGTGGGGCTCCACGCGCAGGCCCGCGTCCACGAGGTGCTGGATCGCGTCGGTGATCTCGAGCTCCCCGCGTGCCGAGGGCTGGATCGCCCGCGCGGCGTCGTGGATTTGCGGGGTGAACATGTACACCCCCACCAGCGCCAGATCGGTCGCCGGCTGCGCCGGCTTCTCCACCAGCCGCACCACCCTGCCCGTCCCCGCGTGGGATGGGTGGGCACGATCGTTTGTGGGCGCCAGCTCCGCCACTCCGTAGTTCTCGGGATCCGCCACCGGCGTCAGCAGGATCAGCGCGTCGGGCCCATGCTCGCGGAAGGCTGCCACGAGGTCGGAGATGCCTCCTTGCAGCAGGTTGTCCCCGAGATACATCACGAACGGGCTGCCCGCCAGGAACTCCTCCGCAGTGAGCACCGCGTGCGCGAGCCCTGCCGGCTCGTCCTGCACCACATAGGTGATCCGCACCCCGAAGCGCGAACCATCACCCGCGGCCGCTTCGATCTCGGGGCCGGTCTCGGGGGCGATGATGATGCCCACCTCCTCGATCCCCGCCTGCGCCATCGCCTCGATTCCGTAGAACAGCACGGGCTTGTTCGCCACCGGCACCAGCTGCTTGGCGCTGGTGTGCGTGATCGGCTGCAGGCGAGTGCCCTTGCCTCCGGAGAGAATCAGTCCCTTCAATGGTTGCATTTCGGTCTCACTCACCTCAGTAGACCCCACCGAGCTTGCGGTGATCCCACGTTGCCCTGTCAAGCTCGATGAACTGCAGCGCCACCCGTTTGCTCGCCTGCTGGTCGACGATCGCTCCCACCTCTTTCGGCAGTTGTTCGGGAGCCCGCCCACCCGGCTCGCCGCGAGGGGCGGCGTAGCGGGTGAAGAGCTCGTGCCCCAGCGCTTTGACGATCTCGAGGTCGCGGTGGATCGCCACCTCGCATTCGAGCATCACCCCGCGCAGCTCCTGGTAGACCTCGCCCGCCTCCACCTGCAGCGTCGCGCGCGGGTCGCGCTCCAGATTACGCACCTTCTGCGATGCGGCGTACGTCCACGCCCACAACTGTGGCCCCAGCCGCCCGCCAGTTCGCTCGCGCAGCACGTACCACAGCGGCATCAGGTGCGGCCACCCGCGCGGCCCGACGGTCGCACACACGACGGTGCGCTCCCGCTCCAGAAACGTGGCGACCTCATCGGCCTCCATCCTGATCTGCTCCCGCCGGCTCATCCTGAAGGTGCAGCCTAGAGGGTGGCGCAGCCGGCCGTCAGGCCGGTTGGCCGAAACGGGGACGCTGGCCGATTCGGGGATGCGAGCGCAGCGAGTGTCTCCCGAATCGGTCGGAGGCGAGTGTCTCCCGGCTTCGGTCGGGCCCCTCTTCAGCGCGACAGAGTGCGGCCTTCTATACGATCGGCCGCGTGGAACGAACCCTGATAGCCGACCTCCCCGCGAAGGTGGGCGAGACCGTGCGTTTGCGCGGGTGGGTCAACGCGGTGCGCGACCAGAAGCGCATGCAGTTCCTGATCCTGCGCGACGAAACCGGGCTCGCGCAGGTCGTGCTGGAGAAGCCCGACCCGCCGAGCGCGCTCAACGAGCGCATCTCCGAGCTGGCCAACGAGTCCGCGGTGACGCTCGTCGGCGAGGTCGTGGCCGACGAGCGCGTGCGCCTCGGGGGTGTGGAGATCCGTCTGCGGGACCTCGTGGTCGACGCTCTCGCCGAGCCCGAGCTCCCGATCACACCGGAGTCGGCGCTGGACAAGCGGATCGACTGGCGCTACCTCGACTTGCGCCGGCCCGACCGACGGCTGATCTTCGAGGTGCAGAGCACCGTTGAGCACGCAATGCGCGAACACTGGCGGGCGGAGGGCTTCTTCGAGCTGCACACGCCGAAGTTCATGGGCTCCGCGAGCGAGTCCGGCGCGGAGCTCTTCAAGGTCGAGTACTTCGACCGCACCGCCTACCTCGCGCAGTCGCCTCAGTTCTACAAGCAGATGGCGATGGCGGCGGGTTTTGGCAAGGTCTTCGAGATCGGACCGGTGTTCCGCGCCAACCCCTCCTTCACCTCGCGCCACGATACGGAGTTCACGAGCGTTGACGTCGAGATCTCCTGGATCGACTCGCACGAGGACGTGATGGCCTTCGAGGAGGCGTGGCTTGCGCACGTTTTTCAGGTCGTCGCGGCTGAGCACGGTGACGCGATCCGCGAGACCTTTGGTGTCGAGGTCGCGGTGCCCTCCCTGCCGTTCCCGCGTCTGAGCATCGAGGAGGCCAAGGCGCTGCTGCGCGAGCATGGGCACGAGCACGTGCCGGGCCCCGACGACGACCTCGACCCTCCGAGCGAGCGCGCGCTATGCGCGATCGTCGCCGAGCAGCGCGGCCACGAGTTTGTGTTCGTCACCGACTATCCGACAGCGGTGCGGCCCTTCTACCACATGCGCTACCCCGACCAGCCGGGATTGACCAAGAGCTTCGACCTGCTGTGGCGTGGGATCGAGATCACGACCGGCGCCCAGCGCGAGCACCGCCTTCCCGTGCTGCTGGAGCAGGCGCGCGACAAGCGCGTGGAGACCGAGCCGATCCAGTACTACCTCGACTTCTTCCGCTACGGCGCGCCACCGCACGGCGGCTTCGGCTTCGGCCTTACTCGCCTCTTGATGCAGATGTTGGGGCAGGAGAACGTGCGCGAGGTTACCTTCCTCTACCGGGGCCCCAACCGGTTGGAGCCCTAGCTCGATGAAACGCTCAAGCCCGCTGATCGCCGTCCTGCTCGCGCTCGGTGTCGGCGCCTGCGGCAGTACCGTGAGCACGAGCAGCTTCAAGGGCGAAGCCCACGCGGTTGCGCAGCGCATCTCCGATCTGCAATCGGATGTCTCCGCGTTGAACGAGCAGAAGATCTGCGAACAGGACTTCTCGCGCGCCGCCCGTGCGCGGCTCAGCACTCCGGGCAACACCTGCAAACAGGCGCTCAAACGCCAGCTTGGGTCGATCGACGACTACGAACTCACGGTCGAGAAGATCGCTGTCAGTGGCGTTACCGCCACGGCGCACGTGCGCAGCACCTGGTCGGGCAAGCTCAGTACGAACGCGCTGAAGCTCGTCCGAGAAGGCGGTAGCTGGCGGGTCGAAGGAGTCGGGTAACGGCCGGTAAGGACCCTACGGGTGACGGCCGGCACCTACTGCCTAACGGGCCGCGGTCGCTGGGTAGTGCCGGGAAGCGCGACCGCGGCCCGTGACCCCCTCTCAGGCTGCGATCAGCTCTCCCTGCAGCCCCGCTGTGAGCTGCTCCTGGATCCCGACGAGCTGTTCCTGTCCCCCGAGGCAGCTGGCGCAGGCACGTATGTCCTGTAGTTCGACGTCCACCGGTGCGTGGTTGGAGGGGCGAAAGCCCCTGCGGTAGGCGTGGTTGACCTCGCAGTCGCCGATGTATGGGGCGAGGCCCGCGCTGGCGAGCACGAGGTCGATGCGCAGGCCGTAGTCACGCCCGTAGTGGCCCTCGCGCTGCTCCCAGCAGGTGTAGCCGTGTTCATCCGGATGCAGCGTGCGGTAGACGTCCACGAGTTCCCCCTCGTCGAGGATCGCGCGCAGATCGGCGCGCTCGGCCTCGCCGGTCTGGTAGGAGTCGGCGAACCACGCCGGCTCGTATACGTCCTCGTCGGTGGGCGCGACGTTGAAGTCCCCCGCGATCAGCAGCGGACGAGAGTGCTCGTCACAGGCATGGCGGGCGACCGCCTCCAGGAAGGCGAGCTTGCCCACATCGCTTTGCTCACCGGCGCTGGCGCCCGCGGGCACGTACACCGAGACGATCGTGATCCCCTCGGTGGTGACCTCGATCCAGTGACCCTCAGCGATGTCGCGCTGGTGATCTAGCTCCCCGCTGCGCTCGGTGATCCGGTGATCCTCGCGTACCAGGATCGCCACGCCGCCGCCTTGCTGGGAGCCCGGGCTGTGGCGAGACTGATAGCCCATCTCCCGCAGCCGCTCGCTCGGAAAGTGCCACTCCGAGCAGCGGGTCTCCTGCAGGCACACCACGTCGGGGCGCTCGCAGGTGAGTAGCTCGGTCAGCCGCGGCCAGCGTGCGCGGATTCCGTTTACGTTCCAGCTGGCCACCCGCATGTTGTCCGTCGTTGTTGTCGTCGCTGTCATCGTCATCTCCGTTCCTCCCGGCTCTACGAAAAAACGCTGACTTACAAAACTGCTTCTTACACAACACAAGTTAGGAAAGACGCGGGGAAACGTCTAGGTACCGCGAGGCCGAACTCGCAAAGGCCGGTTAGACGTTTCGGCACATTGCCATACCATCTGGCTCACTGACTACGGTAAACAGCCTTAGTAGGGGCCCGATCGCGTGCGCCGCCATACCGTCCGCAGCGGCGATTACCTTCAGCTTCGTGCTGATCAACGAGCTAACAGACGGCATGGAGCTCGACCAGGTGCTGCTGGTACGCCAGCTCGAGCGCCGAGCGCGCCGCGACGGCGGCGATTACCTGCGTCTGCTCCTGGGCGACCGCACTGGAGCGGTGCCGACGATGGTATGGGAGGGCCTGGAGCAGGCTGAGGCGGTGGCCCGCGCCGGGGAGCCTGTGCATGTGCGCGGGCGCTACGCGGTGCATCCCCGCTTTGGGCCGCAGATCAACCTGCGCGGGCTCGACGATGCCGTCCCCGGGAGCTTCTCGCCGGGCGATCTGCTGCCCGGCCCGCTGCGCGAGCCGGGGCAGATGGAGCGCGACCTGCGCGAGCTGATCCTCACGGTTCAGGACCCGCACCTGCGCCGCCTGCTGGAGCGGGTGCTCGGGGAGCACTCGCAGATGTGGCCCGGCTATCGGACGGCGCCCGCCGCCAAGTACTACCACCAGGCCTACCCCCACGGACTGCTGGAGCACTGCCTGGGGGTGGCGCAGGCGGTGAGCGCGACTTCGGCCACCTTCCCGGGGATTGACCGTGACGTGGCGGTCACCGGTGCGCTGCTGCATGACATCGGCAAGCTCGAGGCTTATACAGAGGACACACGCAGCATCGACCTCACCGACCTCGGCCGCCTGCATGGGGAGATCGCGCTTGGCTACTACCGCATCCGCCGCGAGATCGAGGAGATCGACGGTTTCCCCGAGCAGCTCGCGTGGGCGGTGCTGCACATCATCCTCTCCCACCACGGCTCGCTCGAGCACGGCAGCCCGGTCGTGCCGTGCACGCGGGAGGCGACGCTGGTGCACATGATCGACAATCTCGGCGGGCGGCTGGGCAGCTTCGATCGCCTGGAGAAGGAGCTGGCTCCCGGCCGCCATTGGTCGGCGTTCGATCGCGCGCTGACCGCCGCCGCCTACTTCCCTCAGCGCCGCGAGCTCGAGTCAGAAGCGCTCGAGGCCGCGTGAATCTCCGCAAATAGCGCGCGGTATGCGCCGCGCGTGAGCACAGCCTCGCCATCGGGTTCTATCTTTGAGCGAGGATGGCGAAGGACACCGAGAAGCTGATCCGCCAGCTCTCGCTGATCTCCTACCTGATGGCCGAGCGTCGGCCTGTCACGGCCCTGGAGATCCGGCGCGACGTCGAGGGATACAGCGCGATGAACGAGGACGCGTTCGCGCGGCGCTTCTACGCGGACCGCGCCGAGCTCGAATCGCTGGGGATCCAGCTCACCGTGGATCGGCCCGCCGACGCGGCGGCCGAGCAGGAGAGCTACTCCCTGCGCTCGGAGAGCTTCCATCTGCCCGCGATCGAGTTCACCGATGAGGAGCTTGCGGCGCTCCAGACCGCTCTGCACCTGCTGGACGGGGAGTTCGCCTACGCCGAGCCGCTGCGGCTGGCGCTGCAGCAGATCACCTGGGGGCGGCCCAGCCCGCTGCGGGCCCCCGAGCAGCAGCGCTCGGTGGCGCTCGGCATCACCGCCTCCGCCGGCGGCCACGAGCTCTCGGCGCGCCTGGCGAAGGTCGAGACCGCGATCTTCCGCCAGAAGACGATCACCTTTGACTACTACTCGATGGAGCGCGACGAGCTGGGTGGCAGGCGTGTGGATCCCTACCACCTACTTTTTCAGGGGGGGGAGTTCTACCTGCTGGGTCATGCCCATGAGCGCAAGGCAATCCGCGTTTTTCGTCTCTCGCGCATCCGCGGCAAAGTGGCGTACGCGACCAAGGCCGAGCACGATTTCAGGCGCCCCGCCGACTTCGACCCGCGCGCCTATGCCAACCGCACGGAGTGGCAGCTGGGCGAGCAGCGGGGAGTCGCGGAGATCCTGTTGTCTGAGCGGATCGCGTGGCAGATCGAGCGCCACTTCGGCCGCTACGGGGAGATCCGTGCGGTGGAGGACGAGGGATCGGGAGATCGGGTCTTTCTCACCCCCTACGCGGCGCCGCGGATGCTTGTCTCATGGGTGCTGGGCCTGGGGGAGCACGCTCGCCTGGTGAGCCCGCCCGAGCTGGCTGAGGAGCTGGCCGGGCGCCTCGAGCTGCTGGAGCGCCGGCACGCGGAGAGCCCGCTTGTGGACTGCCTGCCGACTCACCCCGGCGAGGAGAGTTCGACCGGTGGCTCCCGCGCAGGCGCGCAGGCACAGCCCACCAAGAGCCGTCGGCGGCGAGGCGGGCTGTCCACCGATCCAGAGGACTCCTCTGAGGAGCCGCGCCGTGTGGAGGCGGCGATCCGCCCGGAGCGCTTCGCGCGCCTGGTGACGCTCGCCGGCATCCTGATCCACGCGGGCCGCGAGGGACGACGCGAGTCGCTCGCCGACCTGCAGGAGCGCCTGCAGCTGAGCAAGGAGGAGCTGAGCGAGGACATCGACGTGCTGAACGTGGTCAACTTCGGCGGAGGCTCGTACGTGTTGTATGCGGAAATCCTCGACACGGAGGAGGGCGAGGTCGTAGAGGTGGACCCCGAGCCCTACAGCGACAACTTCGACCGCCCCGCGCGGCTGCTGCCAGTGGAGGCGAAGGCGCTGATCGCGGCGATCGACTTGATCGGAGAGCACATTCCCGAGGGCTCGTTGACCTCCGCGCGGGAGAAGATCGTCGCCGCGCTCGGAGGCGACCCGATGGAGCAGGGCCTGCAGGTGGCGCATGGCCGCGGCAACGATTCCCACGTATCCAGGCAGATCTCGCGCGGGATCGTCGAGCACAGGCTGATCGAGCTGGACTACTACAAGGAGAACGAGGACGAGTTCTCCCAGCGACGAGTGGAGCCCTACGCGTTGGTCAACGGACGTGAGGGCTGGTATGTGGCCGCGTTCGACCCGGCGCGCGAGGACGTGCGTCACTTCCGCCTGGATCGCATCAGGCGCGCGGAGGTCACCAACGAGCGCTTCGAGCCCCGCGCGGAGGTCGACCCGGCGGCCGAAGTGGACGGTTGGATGCGCACCGGGGAGGTGCAGGCCTCGCGCGTTGCGCGCCTGTGGATCTCACCTGAGCGGGCGCGCTGGGCGCGTGAGAGCCGCCGCGTGATCGAAGAGCGCGCCGACGGCTCGGTGGTCGTCGAGCTTAGCTTCGCCGGCGTGCGCTGGCTGGTGCGTGAGGTCCTCAGAGAAGCCGGCGACGCAGCCGTGCTGGAGCCCGAGGACGCCCGCGAGGCGGTGCTGGCCGCCATTGCACGCCTGCGCGCGGTGCCGGCCGGGGTAAGCTGAGAGGTCACTCGACTCCCATGGTTCCCTTCCGTGCCGCCATCGAAGCCAGCGACATCGACGCCGCCGTGCGGCTGCTGGCCGACGATGTCGTGTTCCGCAGCCCAATCGTGTTCAAGCCCTACCGGGGGCGTGAGCAGGTCGCGGTACTGCTTCAGGCCGTCGCTCGCGTGTTCGAGGATTTCCGCTATGCCCGCGAGATCGGCGCCCCCGACGCGAACGACCACGCGCTTGTGTTCGAGGCTCGCGTCGGCGATCGGCAGATCGAGGGGTGTGACTTTCTGCACACCAACGCGGACGGCCTGATCGATGAGCTTGTCGTGATGGTCAGGCCGCTGTCGGGCGCGATTGCGTTGGCGGAGGCGATGAAGGCTCAGTTGGCTGGGGCTTAGTCTCGATCGCTGTATCTCCGGTTGGAGGCTTTTGCGTGCCCTCGTTGAAGAGGATAATTCTCCGCCGGGCCTACTGCGAACCTATGTTCGTATACCGATGCAGACGCTACTATCCACCCGGGATCTTCGCGCGCTCGCCGACGGCGAGCCCCGTGGCGTTGATGCCCTCAACGATGCTTTCAAGGAGCGCGGTTGGCGATCGGGGATGACACCGCTCGGCGGCCCTGGAAGGCGTGCTGTCTGGGAGCTGTCAATCGCCACCGAACCTTCCACGATTGTGGCGTTTGGCAAGCGCAACCACCGAGACCGACTCGGCAGCATGGCCTACACGCGACAAGCTCGATACGCCATTAAATGGTCTCGCGCAGACGTCGTTCTCTTCGATGTACAGCGATGGAAGTCGTGGCCGGGAGATCTCCCAGTCGTCACCGTGGCAGCCGATGACTTGGAGGGCATCCGCGAGTTGCTTCAGGTTCTCGGTCGCGACCTTGTATTGGATGAGGCTCCGTCTGACCTGATCGGGCCGGTCAAAGCTCACGAGGCGCTTCCAAAGCTGCTTGGGGATGCATTGCGCCGACTACGCCTTGATGTCGCCAACAATGAGGCCTACCAGCAGCGTGATCCAGCGGGCCGAGACACGGCTGTCCTGCGGCTGTTCCACCAAATTCTGTACGCACGTGTAGCTGAGGATCGGAAACACCGCGGATCGTCGCTAAGCGTCCGTGAGATCTTGAATTCGGAGAACGTAAGCGCAGATCTCAACAAATTGCTGCTTGATTACCGCACGACCGCCAACTCAGAGATCTACCAGCCAGCAGGCATAGCAATAGATGCATTGCCCTCAGACTCGCTGCGCGATGTATTGAGACAGACTGTCGAGCCTTGGGAGCGATTGCACCTTGACTTCTCGGTCGCTAGGAGTGATCTCGCGGGCCGCCTCTATGAGAGTTACCTATCTGCGCTTCCTGCCGAAGAGAGGACGGAAAGCCCAGCCCAACGACTCTTCCCGGTGGCTCTCGGGATCGATCGCCGAGAGAAGCAGGCAACCTTCTATACCCCGCCTGCATTGGCCGGACTGCTGACGGAGCGGGCTCTAGCGAAATGGGTCGAACGGCATGCCGCAAAACCATCCGACATCAGGATCATCGACCCGGCGTGTGGCTCGGGGGCGTTTCTCATCGCTGCATACGCCTGGCTGCATCAGCATTTCGAGCATCAGAAGGGACGACCACTGAGGCCGGCCGAGCGCGAGGAGCTGCTACTCGAATCAATATTTGGCGCAGACGTTGACGAGAGGGCGCTCGGGCTAGCACAGGTACAGCTGCTTGAGGTTGCGGATCTCAGGGGTCGACTGCCCAGCTTCGAGCATAATCTTTACTGCGGCGACTCGCTACCTGCGCCTCCAGGCCATACGGCCAAGCGGGGACAAATTGATTGGGACCAGATCGTCCAAGAACGCGGACTATTTACCACGGTTCTCGGAAATCCGCCGTTTGGAGCACAGGCAAAGCTCCCAGAACGGCTTAGTATCGACACAATTTCGCAGCTCTCAGCTCGCTATCCGGAGATCAAAGCTTTTGGCCAGGACTATGCGTACTTGTTCCTTTCGCTTGGCGCGCAGCTCCTGGTTCCAGACGGTACAGCAGCACTAGTGATGCCTCGTGGGCTTCTCGCCCTGGGTCAAGGAGCTGCCGCTCGCGCATTTCTCGCTGCGCTAGGTGTCGATTGGATCGCCGATCTTCGCGGTGCCCGAGTGTTCCCGGACGTTGCTGCCTCGGTCGCGGCCATCGCGTTCGACAAGAGCATTCCAGCAGATGCGGAGATCGCCGCCGTCGTAGATTCACGAATCGATGGTAGAGCTGTCCTAGACGACCTCTTGGCTGCAGATTCGTCGAAGATTGTGCGCCGCTTAACGACGCGTGCAGAGTTGCAAGCCTCGACCCGGATTGGATGGACTCCCTTTCGACTCCGTTGGGCGGGAGAGCTCTCGAGCGAGATGGCTAGGCCCACAACGCCGTTGGGAGCCGCTTCCAATCGTATGCGCTGCGACATCCGCACAGGTGTCAAGACAGCGCGGGTTGCCGATTTCGTGATCGAGCCGTCAGCATATCGTCTAGGTTTACACGGCAGGATTAACCTTGGAGAGAGGCAGATACCTGGGCAGTATCTGCCGCCGATCGTATACGCGTCTGATATTACGCCATTCGACTTGCGCGATTCCGGGAAGCGCTTGCTTCTGCCGTTCAACGAGGATGGGAGTAGAGCGAAGGACCCTTATCTAATTGCTGAGTTGGAGTCACGCGGCGGACTGCCCAGCAACTACCAACACGGCTATCTCCCTACGCTCTTGGCGCCCAAGGTGCTGCTGCGTGCATTTGCACGCGAGCCCGCTGCCGTAGCCGATCAATCCGGTCAATACGTACCAATCATGCGAGGTGTACATGCACTCGGCTTCCGTGGTCTCGCTAATCAACATCTCGCAGGCATCGCAGCATTGTTGAACAGCGCTTTGTACCAGTGGTTTCTTCGAGGCCTAGGTGCACCTCGTTCGGACGAGACTGTAGAGATCAGCGTTCTTGACGTTAGTTCTTTGCCGTTTCCGGACCTTACAGCCGTTGAGCTCAGGCAGTTGAAGGCGGCTTACGAAGCTGTCCTGGATGCGCTGGATAAGGAGGGCCCGGTCGAACGAGCACACGCTGTGCGCGCGGCTCGGGCAAGCGTAGATTTGCTCGCATTTGAATTGCTGGGAGTAAGTACACGCCTCCAGGGGATCGTCAGAAACGAGCTCCTGCGGGTGGCGTGATGGCATCACAGAAACTCACCCCGGAGGCGAACGGCTACGTCAAGCAGGCGTCCAAGGCGCTTGCGCGTCATCGGCTATACGCCGGGTTTTACGAGAGCATCAAGTCTGGCGTTGACAGCGTGGAGCTGATAGTAGTCCGGAACAAGACACCGATTCAAGTGACGTTTGACCCTGCCGTCGCCGGGATTTGGTCACTCCACCTGTCGTGGACTATTCGGCCTGTACCACGAGGCACACCGATCCTATGGCAGAGCACCTTCGGACTGAGCGTCCGTAATCTCCCGTTCGCGCCCTCGGACGGCCCTGTCTGCCTCGTTCGTTACGACGTCGATAACGAGCGTGTGGGCCCCGGTCTCCGACCGCTTGGCGCCCATCTCAACGTATTGCAGCCCTCCCCTCTCGACGATCGTGTCCATTTTCCGGTGCTTGCCGGGGAAGGGTATGTGTGGCAGGTGGGAGAAGTCATCGACCTTTTCCTAGATCCGTACTTCACGGCGGATCTTCACGCGCGCATTGGTAGCTGATCGCGGGCACTCGAAGACTCGCGACAGCGATCTCGCTCGCCGTGCCCGTCGGCTCGGCGGCGGACCCCGCAGTCGCCTCCGCCGCCGACCGCTGCCACGGCCTCGGCCAGGGTGTGTTGCTCACCAGCGATGCGTTGCCCGCCAACGACCACAGCTCCTCGGCGATGTGCGGCGTGAGCGGCGCGAGCAGCTGCGTGAGCAGCAAAAGCGCCGCGACGATCGCCTCGCGGTCGGCCTGCTCCAACTCGCCGCCGCGGCGCTCCAGCGCCCGCTGCTCGAAGTCCTGGATGCGGGTGAGCAGCAGCATCGCGTTGTGGGCCGCGCGCTGCGTCTCCAGACGCTCGAGGCTCTCGGTGACCTTCTCGCATGCGACGCCGCACCAGTTGGCAAGACGGCGGCGCAACTTGTCGGAGGCATCGATCCGAGCGCGCTGGTCCGTGGTCGGCGGAGCAGCGTCCGAGGTGCCGTTTTGCCCGCGCTCGCCAACTTCTTCTGGCGGCGGCGGCGTGTGGGGGCTCCACTCCCGCAGGCGGCCCTCGGCGTAGCCGTAGAGCTTCTTGAGGAAGATCTCGCAGTGGCGCACCGGCTGGTCGTTCCAGTTGAAAGCCCGTCCGGGCGATGCCGCATGGAGGACCGCTAGGCGCACGGTGTCGGCGCCCACGGACGCGACGAGCTCATTGGGGTCGACCACGTTGCCGAGGTGCTGGCTCGCGTTGCGCCGCTCGCAGCGGATCAGCTGGTGCATCAGCGCTTTCTTGAACGGCTCGCGCCCCGGCAGCTTGGGCAGCTGGCCGAGGTCCCGCAATACCTTCCCGATCAGGCGCTGGTCGAACATGTAGCCACCGCCATCCGTCCCCCACACGATCTGCTCGGCCGGTAGCCAGCGCGCGTGTTCGGGGTGGCTGAACATTGCGCTGGCGCGACCCTCGGGGGGCACGCAGATCGGCATCCACATCCACATCCCGTCGAGGCGGCAGTGGATCGTGTCTGTCTCTCGCTTCGCTTTGCCGGCGCAGCGCGGGCAGGAGGTTTCGTAGAAGTCGGGGCGACCCGCCAGTGGGTTGCCCTCGCCCGAGATCTCCAGATCGTCGGGCAGCCGCACGGGGAGATCGTCAAACGGCACCGGCACCGTTCCGCAGTCGGAGCAGTGGATCAGCGGGATCGGTGCTCCCCACGCCCGCTGGCGGGAGATCGCGAAGTCGCGCGCCCGATAGCGCACCGTTGGCCGCGGGGTGGCGCTGGCCTTTGCAGCCTTCCAGGCGGTGCCGGCGGGTGCGGGCAGCCGCTGCGCGATTGAGGCGTCGGTGGCATCGCGCGTAGGAATGCCCAGCATCGCCGTCGGCCCGAAGCGAGCGTCCACCAGCGGTGAGATCACGATCGGCAGCATCCCCGCGACGCCAGGAACGGTGGCGAGCGCCCCGGTTTGCACCACGGGTGTCTGCTCGGCGTTGCGCTCCTCGCGGCGCGAGCCGGTCTCGCGCTCCTCTCGCTGCCAGCCCTCCTCGTGCTCCTCGCGCTGCCGGCCGGCCTCGTGCACGCTCGCCAGTTGCGCCGCCACCTCGGGCTCGGCGACCCAGCGGTCGATGTCTGGATGCCCCGGCGACACCGCGACGAACGCCGCCTGCGCGATCGCGTCGGGGTGGGGGGTGAACACGGCGAACGTGGCGCCGTCGAAGGTGCTGGCGTCGAGCTCCACCCCGTCCACGCGGCCCAGCACCGCGCGCTGGGCGTCGAGCGCGGTCGTGTCCCAGCCGGTGAGCGCTTCCAGGCCGTGGTCGTTCTCCTGCACGTATGCCGTGATTCGCATCAACCACTGTGCCCCCCGGCGGTAGATCAGGCCGCGCTCGAGCATCGCCAGGAACAGCCACTGCGTCCAGCGGTATTGCTCGGGCTCGGAGGAGACGAAGCTGCGCTCCCAGTCGCAGGAGCAGCCGAGCGCCGCGAACTGGCCGCTCATTCGCTCGCGGCAGCGCGTCACCCACGCGTGCGGGGAGATGCCACGTCGCTGTGCCTCGAGCTCCGCGGGCAGCCCGAAGGAGTCGAAGCCCAACGAAAAGAGAACGGCGCGCCCGCGGGCGCGCATGAAGCGTGCGCAGGCGTCGGCGATCGTGTAGCCGCGGATGTGTCCAACTCGGAGGCTCTCCGAGGTGGATGGGCAATCCGCGAACACGTATGCGGGCGCACGCTCGTCCGTGGGCGGCGGCGTCGCAAACGCTCGCGCATGCGCCCAAGTGGCTTGCCAGTGGGCCTCGATCGCAGCGTGCGCGTAGTCGACTCCCCCGGCGGGGATCGAGGTGGCGCCGCTGCGTGACGCGTTCATGAGCTCGACGCTACAGAGTCGAATATGGGAAGTCCAGAAAGGCCCAACCGTCCGATATGTTGATGTCAGCTGCCCCGCTCGGGGGAGAGCGCCAGCTGTTCGCCGGCAAAGGTCACCCCGACGGGCTCGAGGATCACCTGCCTTGGCCCCCGCTCGGCGGCGCCGGCGAGGAGCGCGTGAAGGCCGAGCTCGGCAGCGATCTCGACGACGCGGGCGCCGTTGCCAGGGCGGCAGTAAACCGCGAAGCCGGCGCCCATGTTGAGCGTGCTGTGCGCGGCCGCGGCGTCCAACTCGGCCTGTGAGGCAAGGAACGCAAGCACCGGTGGCAGCGGTGGCAGCGCGCGAATCCGATAGGTGAGCTCGCGCTGCGGGCGCATCAGCTTGAGCAGGCCGTGGCCGGTGATGTGGGAGAGGTAGGTGAGCGTCAGCTGTGGCTCGGCGAGCAGCCGTCGGATGAGCTCGACATAGAGGACGCTGGGCGCCAGCAGAGCCTCGCCGAAGGTTGTGCCGCGACCGACCTCCTCGGCAGAGCCGCTCTCGCCGGCTGGGCTTCCCACGTGCGGTGCGTCGGGCAGCTCGGTGAGCAGCCCCCGCGGCAGCTCCGCGGCGATCCGCCGGGCGAGCGAGGCGCCGTTGGCGTGCAGCCCGCTTGAGGCCACCAGCACGATCTCATCGCCGGGTGCCAGATCCTCCCCGAGCAGCGGCTCGCCGGGGGGCGGCACAAAGCCGAGCGCGCTGCCGGCGAGCTCGATCTCCTCGGAGGCGAGCAGATCGACGAGCGAGGGCGACTCGCCCCCACCCCATGCGCACTGCGCATCGTCGCAGGCACGGCGCCACCCCCGCAGCAGCGCCTCGGCGCGCTCTGCGTCCTCATACCAGGCGCTTGAGCCGGTGGCAAAATAGGCGTTCAGCACGAGCGGCAACGCGCCGACGCAGAGCAGGTCGTTGAGGACAGCGGCGACTGCGTCGTAGGCGACGTGGTCGAAGCGGTTGACGCCGGCGAGCTCGTGGTATTCGCGGGCGATGATCGACTTGGTGCCGAGCGTCTCGAGCACCAACGCGAGCGTGCTGCCGGCGAAGCGCAACACGAAGGCGGGCTCGCCGCGGGAGCCATCCACGGCGCGGGCCCCGGCGCCAGCCAGCCAGTGAGAGGTGGCGAGCGCCTCCGTCAGCGCGCTGCGCTTGCCGGCGTCGAGCACGGTGTAGTCGACGCCGGCCTGGCGGTAGGCGCTGTGCACGTCGGGGTCGGACATCTGGGGAGCCTATCCCCTGCGTGTCGAGCATGGCGGACCTGACGTCGCACGTTGGGCGCCCGCGTGCTGGTGGCACGTGGGCGGACGCCGGGTGGCCTCAGACGCGGCTGCGCACCAGGCAGGTGGTTGCCAGCCAGCTGCCGGGCTCGCCGGCGGGAGTTAGAGGGAAGGCGAGATCCTCATGCAGCGCCCACATCTGCGTTTGCCTGTCGGTGTCAACCCAGGTGGGCGCCCAGCGCGTGATGTCGGCCTCCTCGAAGGTGTGTTGCAGCGCCTCGCCGACGGCGTCAAGACCGGGCGCGCGGATTCCGCCGCGCTTGCGGAAGCGCAGCACGCAGTGCGCCGAGGCGATCACCTCGGAGACCTCGGGATGGTCGGGCCGCACGACGCGGATGCGCATGGACACACGGTATTACTTCGATGGCGAGCAAGATTCGGTGGCAGCCGGAGCTGTGTGGCTACCTCAACACTGCTGGCGCCCACCAGTTCCAGTCGCCGAGCAGTCGCATCAGGGCCGGCACGAGCAGGCTGCGCACGATGGTGGCGTCGAGCAGGATGGCGGCGACGATGCCGAAGCTGACCTCCTTAACTTCGACCAGCGGTGAGGCGGCGGTGCTGCCGACTGCCACGCAGAACAGGATCGCGGCGGTGGTGACGATGCGTCCGGTGCGCTCCAGCCCGAGTGCGACAGCCTGCTGGTTCTCGAGGCCCGTCTGGTGGGCCTCGCGGATGCGGTCGAGCAGGAACACGCCGTAGTCGGTTGAGAGGCCGAACACAACGGCGAGCATCACGACCGGCTGTGTGATGTCGATCGCGCCGGGGGGTTCGTAGCCGAGCAGTCCCTGCAGGTTGCCGTCCTGGAAGACGAGCACCATGATCCCGTAGGCCGCGCCGATCGTGAGCGCGTTCATGACCAGCGTCTTGACGGGCAGGATCACAGAGCCCGTCATCAGGAACAGCGCGATCGTGGTGGCGGCGATGACGAGGATGATCGCGAGCGGGAGGTGTTCTGCGAGGCTGCCCTTGAGGTCGAGCAGCGCGGCCGCCGCTCCGGTTGTGCCGGCGGGGAAGGGTGTGCGCAGGGCTCGAATGGCGCGGACGAGCCGCTGCGAGGCGGCGCTGAGCGTGGGTGTGGCGGGCGCCACTTCGATCGTGGCAAGTGTGCTGGAGAGCTGCGCGGGCGGCGTGACGGAGGCGACGTCGGGCAGCGCCCTCAAGCGTGTTTGGTAGCGGGCGAGCTGGCCTTGGCTTGCGTGCGAGGTGAGGATCGCGATACTGCGCCACGGGTCCGCCCTGAAGCTGTGCTGCAGCGCGTCGTCGACCCGGCGGGCACTGGCGGTGGGTGGCAGCGTGCTCGAGCTGGTGGTGGTCAGCCTGATGCCCGCGAACGGCGAGGCGAGCGCAAGCATCAGCGTGGCGGCGGCGAGCGTCACGGGTATCGGGTAGCGCATCACGGTCTGCGCGAGGCGGTACCACCGTCCTTCGCTGGCGGGCCGGCTCGCGCGCTCGCGACGCGCCTGCAGCCACGCGGGTGCGAGTGCGTTGACGCGGTGGCCGAGGACGGCGAGCAGGGCGGGCAGGACGAGCATTGCGCAGGCGCAGGTGAGCAGCACGACGAGCGCACCGCCGATGCCCATCGAGACGAAATAGGGCTGGGGGAAGACGATCAGCGTGGCGAGCGCGGCGGCGACGGTCATCGCGCTGAAGCACACGGTGCGCCCCGCGGTGCGCATCGTGCGCTCGAGCGCCGCGGTGGGGTCGTGGGGTGTCGTGGTGAGCTCTTCGCGGTAGCGGGACACGATCAGCAGGCTGTAGTCGATCGCCAGGCCGAGCCCGAGCAGGCTCACGAGGCTGAGCGTGAACACCGAGATCGAGGTGAGTCCGCTCGCGAGTCCGAGCGCGAGCTGGGTCAGCAGGATCGAGAGCCCGCCGAGCGCGAGCGGCAGGAGCGCGGCGACCACGCCGCGGAAGAACAGCAGCAGCAGGACCGCCAGGACCGGGAAGGCGATCAGCTCGGAGCGCTGCAGGCCTTCCTTGACGAGCTGGTTGCCCTGCGCGTAAGAGAGGTCGGTGCCGCCGAGCGTTACGCCGGGGATGCCGTCCAGGCGGGCAGCGAGCCGCTTCGCGGCGTCTTGGCGGCTCTTGGCGGAGGCGCGGCGGAACTGCGCGGCGACGTAGGTCATCGTGCCTTCGCGCGAGACGTACACCGGCGCGGCGCCGTTTAGGTAGCTCTCGAGCCTTCCGACCGCGGGGTCCGAGCGCATGATCCGCCCGATCCGCGCCGCCTTCGCGCGGATCGCGGGCGTATACACGCCGCCCGGCGCGCGTATCAGCGCGAGCAGTCCGGGTGTCGCCTCGAGGCCGCTCGAGCGTTCGATCGCTTCGACTGTGCGGGTGCTCTGCGTGGAGGGGTCGCCCGCTTCGAAGGGGTTCAGGCGGTTCGCGACGCTCGCGCCCAAGACGGCCGCCGCGGCGGCGAGCAGCACGGCGGCCAGCAGGATCGCGCGCGCGTGGCCCACCGCCAGCCGCGCTAGGTGTGAGAAGAGCCGACGCTCACCCATACGATCGTATTGTATACTCTTACTGATGTATGGGAGTGCGGGCCTCCGACCTGACGGCGCTTGCGCGGATCCGCAACGCGGCGCTCGAGGGGTTTGCGAGCAACGGCGTCGCGGCGACGTCGATCCGTGACGTCGCCAGGCAGGCGAAGGTGTCCCCGGGGCTGGTGCAGCACTACTTCCCGAGCAAGGGGGCGCTGGTGCAGGCCGTCACCGAGTACGTCGTGGAGATCGCGGCCGACGCGCTCGGAGACCTCCCCGAGGACGGCTCCCCCATCGACGTGCAGCAACAGCTCGGCGACAGCGTCACCGCGTCGGTGCGCGAGCACCCCGCCGCGCTGCGGTACGTCGCGCGCTGCGCCGCCGACGGCGAACCCGCGGCGCTGCAGATCTTCGACGCGCTCGTCGCGCTCGTGCGCGAGCACTGGCAACGACTCGCCGATCAGGGTCTGCTGCGCCCCGGCACCGACCTCACGTGGACGGCGCTGCAGGGTGTGGTGCTCGTACTGGGCACCGCCCTGTTCAAGGACGCGATCGAGCGCCACCTACCCGCACCATTCTTCACGCCCGAGCAGCTGGAACGCTGGAACACCGCGAACAACGCGCTGTTCAGGGGTGGCGTCTACCGCCCAATCCCCGCAGACGGTGCGTGAGCGCAGGCGGCGGCGAGCCGGTTGCGCATCCAGACCGGCCTGCCGGTCTACTTCTGCGATCCACGTCGTGGCAGCGGCCCGCCCGCGGAGGGCTACTCCGTGCGGCTGAACTCGGCGATCGCGATGCCCAGCATCACCAGCCCGAGCAGCGCGATCACCGCGGCCTCTACGAGGCTGGGCACGTGCCAGCCCCACCAGGTGACGCCGGGTGCGAGCGCGTGACGGGCGGCCGCGGGGATGTCGAGGTGAGAGAAGATCGCGCGGCGCATCGGATCGACCGCATAGGTGAGCGGGTCGAGGCGGTTGAGGATCGCCAGCCACCCGGGGAGGTTGGCCACGGAGAACATCGCACCGGAGATAAAGAACATCGGCATGATCGCCATCTGCATCAGCGCCATGAACGACTGCATCTGGGTGATGCGGGCTGCAGCCATCATCCCGAATGCGGTGATCGAAAACGCGAGCAGCAGCGTCAGCGCGAACAGCTCAGCCATCAGTCCGAGCGAATAGGGGACTTCGACGAGGCCGGCGATCGCGAGCACGATCACGCCCTGGAAGGCCGCGACGGTGGCGCCGCCGAAGCACTTCCCCAGCACGATCGAGGAGCGCCGCACCGGCGCGACCATCATCTCGCGCAGGAAGCCGAACTCGCGGTCCCACACGATCGAGGCGGCAGAGAACATGGCGGTGAACATCACCGCCATGCACAGCACGCCGGGGTAGATGAAGGTTTTGAAGTTCACCCCGTGGGTGCTGGCGGAGACGAGCGAGGAAAGCCCGGTGCCGAGCACGAATAGGAACAGGAAGGGCTGCACGAGCGAGGTGACGATCCGTAGCCGATCGCGGGAGAAGCGGATCAGCTCGCGTCGCCATACGACCCGGATCGCGCGCAGCTCGCCGGCGAAGCTGCGCGTGGGGACACGCACACCGGCGACCTCGTGGATCGGCGCCGCGGTGGTGGTGGGGGCGGTCTCGGTTGCGGCCATCAGCGCGCCATCATCCGCGCGACGTTGCGCATGTGATCGGTGGAGGTCGCCTCGGCGTCTCGGATGGTGGTGCCGGTGTATGACATGAATACGTCGTCAAGCGAGGGGCGCGAGACGGAAACCGAACGGATCGGCAGGCCGAGCTCGGCGAACAGCCGTGGCACGAACTCCTCCCCGTTGGAGACGCCGAAGGTGACGGCGCCCTCGGCCACCGTGGCGTCGATCTCGAAGCACTCGCGCAGCGCCGCGATCGCCGCGGGATCGTCGGGCGTTGAGATCTGCACGCGATCCTTGCCGACGCTCGCCTTGAGCGCCTCGGGGGTGTCCAGGACGATGATGCGTCCCTGGTCCATGATCGCGATGCGGTCGCAGTACTCGGCCTCATCCATGTAGTGGGTGGTGAGGAAGATCGTGATGTCCTCGCGCTGCTTGAGCTGGTCGATGTAGCTCCAGATCGAGCTGCGCGTCTGCGGGTCGAGGCCGACGGTGGGCTCGTCGAGGAACAGCACACGCGGTGAGTGCAGCAGGCCGCGGGCGATCTCCAGACGCCGCTTCATCCCGCCGGAGAAGGTGCCGACGAGGCTCTTGCGGCGCTCCCACAGTCCCACCATCTCCGTCACCTGGCGCATCCGCGGCGCGACCGTCTCACGGGGGACGCCGTACAGCTCGGCGTGCAGGCGCAGGTTCTGCTCGGCGGTGAGATAGCCGTCGAGCGTGGTGTCCTGGAAGACCAGTCCGATGTTGCGGCGCACTGCGTCGCGTTCGGAGACGACGTCGTGTCCCGCCACCAGCGCCGCGCCGCCCGTCGGTTTGACGAGCGTGCAGAGCATGTTGATAGTGGTGGACTTGCCGGCGCCGTTGGGTCCGAGGAACCCAAACACCTCCGAGCGGGCCACCTCGAAGTCGATCTCGCGCACGGCTTCGATCTCGCCATAACGCTTGGCGAGGCCTCTCACGGAGATTGCGGGCGCCGTGTCCGAGCTCACGGCGCCCACGCTAGCGGAGTTCAACTGCTCTCGGAATCGGCCCCGTCGGCGAGGATGCGATACAGCTCGCGACGCGCGGTGACGAGCACCTTGCGCGCCTCCTCCTGCTGGTCCTCGCTGCCGGCGCGTATGACCTGCGCGAAGGCATACGCGACCTCGCGCGCGATCTTGCCGAGCTCATGCGCCTTCGCGCCGAGATCGCCGCTCATCTGCTCCCACGGCGCGGGCTGCTCGGGGTCGCGCTCCTTCACGCGAGCAAGACCCTCGTCGGTGAGCCGGAAGAGCTTGCGCCCGTCCACCTCCTCGGAGCGGATCAAGCCCTCGTCCTCGAGCTGCTGCAGGGCGGGGTAAACCGAGCCGGGGCTGGGGCTCCACGCGCCTTCACTGCGCTCCTGCACCTCCCGCATGATCTCGTAGCCGTTGCGCGGCTCCTCGGCGAGCAGCAGCAGCGCGGCGGTGCGGATGTCTCCGCGCCGGGCCTTGCGGCCCCCGCCTCGCCACGGCCCGCCGCCGCCAGGTCCGCCGAATCCACCAAACGGGAATCCGCCAAAGCCGCCGCGGGGCCCGCCTTCGCCGCGATGGCGGCAGTGTCCTTCTCGTGTTGCGTACTGATAATGCTTGTGCATATCTACTCCTATCGTTGGAACATCACGATAGTAGCACGATATATCGCGAATATGTCAGTGGCGGAAGTGACGGACTCCTGTCGCGACCATTGTTGCCCCCGCTGCGTCCACTGCCGCGACCACCTCCTCGTCGCGCACGGAGCCGCCAGGCTGGATGATCGCGCTGACGCCAACGTCGAGCGCGAGCTGCGGACCGTCGGCGAACGGGAAGAACGCATCCGAAGCGAGCGCCGCGCCCGTCAGAGGATCGGATTCCCGGGCGGGCCCGATCATTGCCTGCGCCTTCTCGATCGCGATCCGTACGGCGTCCACGCGGCTCATCTGCCCGGCGCCGATGCCGATCGTGGCGCCGCCCGAGGCGATCACGATCGCGTTGGAGCGCACGTGCCGGCAGACGGTCCACGCGAACAGCATGTCCCGCCACTCCGGCTCGCTTGGTTGCCGCGCGCTGAGCGCGTTCATCTGCTCGCGCGTCTCTGAGACGACGTCATGCGTCTGCACCAGCTGGCCGCCGATCACGGGCTTGGATTCGACCTCGCGCAGCGTTGCGGGCCACTCGCCGAGCTCGAGCAGGCGCACATTTTTCTTGACTTGCAGTGCCTGCAGCGCAGGGGCGTCGTAGCCGGGCGCGAGCAGCACCTCGATGAACTGCTTGCCCAGCTCTTCCGCAAACGCAAGGTCGATCGGGCGGTTGACCGCGATCACGCCGCCGTAGGCGCTCTGCGGGTCGCACGCCAAGGCGCGTTCGTAGGCCTCGCGGCCGCTGGCGCCGACGGCGCAGCCGCAGGGGTTGTTGTGCTTGACGATCGCGCACGCGGGCTCGTCGAACTCCTCCACCAGCTCGCGCGCCGAGGAGAGGTCGAGCAGGTTGTTGAACGACAGCTCCTTGCCATGCAGCTGCTCGACGCCCGCCAGCAGGTGCGTGGGGGAGCCGACGCGCGCATAGAAGGCAGCCTGTTGGTGGGGGTTCTCGCCGTAGCGCAGGTCGCTGACCTTCTCGTAGGCGTCGCGCCAGCTCGCTGGGAAGCCCTCGCCCTCGCGCGCGGCAAACCACGTTGAGATCGCCGCGTCGTAGCGCGCGGTGCACGCAAACGCCTTGCCGGCGAGCGCTTTGCGCGTGGACAGCGACAGCCGGCCGTCGGACTGGCGCAGCTCGTCGAGCACGCGCTCGTAGTCTTGCGGGTCCACCACCACGGCGGCGAACGCGCTGTTCTTGGCGGCCGCGCGGATCATCGTGGGACCGCCGATGTCGATGTTCTCGATCACCTCCTCCTCGGAGGCGTCGCCGCGCGCGACGGTCTGCTCGAACGGGTACAGGTTCACGCACACGAGGTCCACCTGCTCGATTTGCTGCTCGGAGGCCGCGCGCAGGTGCTCGTCCTGGTCGCGCCGCGCCAGCAGGCCCGCGTACAGCCGCGGGTGTAGCGTCTTCACGCGCCCGTCCATCATCTCCGGAAAGCCGGTGAAGTCCTCGATCGCGCGCACCGCGACCCCGGCGCCCTCCAGCTCGCGCGAGGTGCCGCCGGTGGAGACGAGCTCTACGCCCAGATCCGCGAGTCCCTGGGCGAACTCGACGATCCCGGTCTTGTCAGAGACCGACAGGAGGGCCCGGCGCACGCGCACCTCGCCGGGAGCCGCGCGCTGCACCCCGGATGCGCGATCGACCATGACATCACCTTCGGGGTTCACGCTTGCAGCCTATCGACGAGCGTCCGGCGCGGGTTCTCGGGGTCGGCGCGCAGGGCGCCGCGCGCGAACAGGCGCACTGCTTCGGGCAGCAGTTCGTGCTCGAGCGAGCGCAGTGCCGCGAGCACCCGATCGGGCTGGCGTGCGTCGGGCAGTTCGACCGCGCGCTGGAGGATCACGGGCCCCGAGTCCACGCCGGCGTCGACGAAGTGCACGGTTACGCCGAATACCTTCACCCCGTAGGCGAGCGCCTGCTCAATCGCCCGCAACCCCGGAAAGGCGGGCAGCAGGGAGGGGTGCACGTTGATGACGGCGCCGGGAAAGCGCGATAGGAAAGGCTCGCTCACCAGCTCCATGTAGCCGGCCAGCACGACCAGCCGCGCGCCGCGCTCGGTCAGCCAGTCGGCTAGCGCCCGATCGCGCGCCTCGCGGTCGGGGTACTCCGCCCGCGCGAAAACGTCCGTCGGTACACCGCGTGCGGCGGCCCGCTGCAGCGCGGGTGCCCCCGCCACGTTGGTGGCGACCGCGACCACCTCGGCCTCGCGCCCGTGCACGGTGTCGAGCAGTGCCTGCAGGTTGGTGCCCGTCCCTGACACCAGCACGGCGATGGGCAGCGTCGCAGAGGCGGCCATCTACGCGCGTACGAGCGGAAGGGTAGACCCGGCCGGCTCCTCCAGCGCGTACTTGCCGTTCGCCTCGCCGGTGCCGTCGAGCGGGTACTCGCCGCTGAAGCAGGCGTCGCAGTGGGACTGGCGCGGGGACGGTTGCCCGGGCGGGCCGGCCGGACCGGTCCCCGCGCCGACGGCCTCGTAGACGCCCTCGAGCGAGAGATAGTGCAGCGAGTCGCAGCCCAGCTCGGCCGCGACCTCCTCGGTGGTGCGGCCGTGCGCGATCATCTCCTCGCGCGTGGACATGTCGATGCCGTAGTGGCAGGGGTGCTGGATCGGAGGGGCGGAGATCCGCATGTGCACCTCGCGCGCACCCGAATCGCGCAGCATCTGCACGATCTGGCGGGTCGTGTTGCCGCGTACGATCGAGTCGTCGACGACGATCAGTCGCTGGCCGGCGACCACCTCCGGGAGCGGGTTGAACTTCAGGCGCAGGCCGTGCTTGCGCAGCTCCTGGCCGGGCTGGATGAAGGTGCGCGCGACGTAGCGGTTCTTGACGAAGCCGTCATCCTGGGGAATGCCGCTCGCGCGGGCCAGCCCGCGGGCGGCGGGGTTGCCGGAGTCGGGGACGGCGATCACGATGTCGGCGTCGACGGGCGCCTCGCGCCAGAGGATCTCGCCCATACGCCCGCGGGCGACCTGCAGCGCCTGGCCGTTCATGCGCGAGTCGGGGCGGGCGAAGTAGATGTACTCGAACACGCAGAACGCCTCGCGCGCGCCCTCCACCACCTGGCGGCTGCGCATGCCGTCCTCGCCGATGCTCACCAGCTCGCCGGGCCGCACGTCGCGCAGGTGGCGGGCGCCGATGATGTCGAACGCGCACGACTCGCTGGCCACGCAGTAGGCGACCTCGGCGGCTCCGTCCGTCCCCGTCGTGGCGCGGGGGTCTTGCTCCCCGGCTCTGTCCGCCTGGGTGGAGGAGTCGGGGGCGCCGAGCGCGCCGATCGCCAGCGGGCGCAGACCGTGGGGGTCGCGGAAGGCGAGCACGCGGTCTTTGGTCATCGCCACGATCGAGAAGGCGCCGCGCAGCCGCGGGAGCACGTCGGCGATTGCGTCCTCGATCTGCTCGGCTGGGTGGGTGGCGATCAGTGCGGCGATGATCTCCGAGTCGGAGGTGGAGCTGAACGTGACCCCACGCTCCAGCAGCTCGCCGTGCAGCTGAACAGCGTTGATCAGGTTGCCGTTGTGCGCCAGCGCCAGCTCGCGGTGGGAGCCGTGAGTACCCTCCGAACGCTGCACCGGCTGGGAGTTCTCCCAGGCGTTGGAGCCGGTGGTGGAGTAGCGCACGTGCCCGATCGCCAGCTCGCCGCGGAGCGTACGCAGGTCGTTCTCACTGAACACCTGATTCACCAGCCCCAGCTCGCGGCGCGTAACGATCTGCCCGCCGCGGTCGGCTGCCGCGATCCCGGCCGACTCCTGGCCGCGGTGTTGGAGCGCGTACAGCGCGAAATAGGAGAGTCGCGAGACCTCGTGGCCGGGCGCGTATATGCCGAAGACGCCGCACTCATCGCGCGGCCCATCGCGATCCTCGGCGCGGCCAGGCGTGGGCCTCACACGCACAAGCTAGCAGGAGGACTGGAAGAAGAGGGGCCCGACCGAAGCCGGGAGACACTCGCCTTCGGCTCGCATCCCCGTTTCGGCCAGCCGGCCTTCGGCCGCCTGCGCCACCCTCTCAGGGGAACAGCTCCGCGAGCGCCCCGTTGGCCTCGGCCAGCTCGGCGAGGGTTGCGCTCAACGTTCCTGTATCTGTCGCGATCGTCAAGGAGTCACCTGCGACCGTGCCGAGGATCTGAAGCGGCGCCCGCGCAGCCAGCTCCGCCAGCGCTTCACCGGGTCCGGAGACGACGAAGCCGCCCGGCGCCTCGCCGAAGAGCTGCGCAAGCGTGTCGGAGGGGTGCTCGGACGTGGGGGGGTGCTCGGGTGGGGGCGGGTGCTCGGATGCGGGCGTGTGGGCGTTCAGCGAGACATTTGCGCCCACGGCGCCGGCCAGGCAGCACTCGGCCAGCGCCACCGCGAGCCCGCCCTCGGCGATGTCGTGGGCGCTGCTCAGCGCCCCGGTCCGCACCGCCTCGCGGACGGCGGCCTGTGTGGCGAGTACCGCATCGACGTCGATCTCAGGCAACCCGTCAGGCAGCGGCTGGCCATGCAGCTTCGCCAGCTCGCTCGCGGCCGGCGAGGGGGTGAACGGCCCCACCAGCGCGATCGCGTCTCCCGCGCGCGCGAACCCGAGCCGCCCCGCGCGCGCGGCGTCGGGCAGGTGGCCGACCATGCCCACGGCCGGCGTCGGGTAGATCGGGCCGGCGGGACCCTCGTTGTAGAGCGAGACGTTGCCGCCCACGATCGGCGCCGCCAGCGCTCGGCAGGCGTCGCCGAGGCCGCGCACCGATTCGGTGAGCTGCCAGGCGATGTGCGGCTTCTCGGGGTTGCCGAAGTTGAGGTTGTTGGTCGTGCCCAGCGGCGAGGCGCCCACGCACGCAAGGTTGGCGGCGCACTCGAGTGCCGCCTCGATCGTGCCGCGGTAGGGGTCGGCGGCGACGCGGCGCCCGTTGCAGTCGATGCTGACAGCGAGCGCGCTTGCATCGGGGAGGCGCAGCACCGCGGCGTCGGCCTGCGCGGGGCGGCGCACCGTGCGGGACTGCACGATCGCGTCGTACTGCTCGAACAGCGGGCGGCGCGAGGCGATGTTGGGCGAGCTCAGCAGCGCCAGCAGCGTCTCGCGTGGCGAAGTGTCGCGCGCGAGCGTGGCCACGGGCGTGGCGTAGATCGGCGCCGTGGGGGGCGCCGGCTGCAGGTCGTACAGCGGGCACTCGTCCACCAGCGCCCTCACCGGCATCTCGCCGACGAGCTGCTCGCCGTCGAAGATGCGCATGCGGCGCGTGTCGGTGACCGCGCCGATCGCCGCGCCGCCGACCTCCCACTTTTCGCACAGCGCCAGCACCGCGGGCACGTCGGTCGGCGCGACCACGCACAGCATCCGCTCCTGGGACTCCGACACCATGATCTCGAACGGCTCCATCCCGGGCTCGCGCAGCGGCACCCGCGCCACGTCGATGTCGATGCCGACCTCACCCTTGGACGCCATCTCCGCGGCCGAGGAGGTGAGGCCCGCGGCACCGAGGTCTTGCAGCGAGACCAGCAGACCGCGCTCCAGCAGCTCCAGTGAGCACTCCAGCAGCTTCTTCTCCTCGAAGGGATCGCCGACCTGCACCGTGGGGCGCTTGGAGTCGTCGGCCTCGCCCAGCTCCGCGGAGGCCAGCACCGAGGCCCCCCCGATTCCGTCGCGCCCCGTGGATGCGCCGAACAGCACGAGCGCGTTGCCCGGCCCCGCCGCCGCGCTGCGCACGAGGCGCTCGCGCTCGCACAGCCCGAGCGCCATCGCGTTGACCAGGCAGCTCTGCTCGTAGGGCCCCTCGAAGTACACCTCGCCGCCGATGGTGGGCACGCCGATCGAGTTGCCGTAATGCCCGATGCCCGAGACGGCGCCATCGAGCAGATAACGCACGCGGGTCGATGCCGGAGAGAGGGGGGATGGGCTCCGCCTCTGAAGAGGCTGCGCCGGGGTGGGCTCGTATGGCTCACCAAACCGCAGCGAGTCGAGCACGGCGATCGGTCGCGCCCCGATCGCGAAGATGTCGCGCAGGATGCCCCCCACGCCGGTGGCCGCTCCCTGGAATGGCTCGACTGCGCTCGGATGGTTGTGGGACTCGACCTTGAAGGCGCACACCATGCCGTTGCCCACGTCCACGGCGCCCGCGTTCTCGCCGGGGCCCATCACCACGTGTGGCCCCTCCGTCGGCAACGTGCGCAAAAGCTTCTTGGAGTGCTTGTACGCGCAGTGCTCGCTCCACAGCAGCGAGTACATCGCGAGCTCGACCTGGTTGGGCGGCCCCTCCTGGTGGGCGCAGATCAGCTCGTACTCGGCGCGCGTGAGGCCGAGCGCGAGCGCGTCCTCGACGGTGGGCAGCACGGCGCTGTCAGACATGGGTGCCCTCCACCGCGAGGCGCATCGACTCGAAGATCCGCAAACCGTCAGTCGAGCCGGTGAGCTCCTCCACCGCGTGCTCGGGGTGGGGCATCAGCCCGAACACGTTGCCGGCCGCGTTCTGTACCCCAGCGATGTCGCGCAGCGAGCCGTTGAAGTTGTGGCCGGGCGCGTAGCGCAGCACGACCTGGCCGCCCCGCTCCAGCTCGTCGAGCGTCGGCTCGTCGGCGTAGTAGCGCCCCCACGCGTGCTTTGCCGGGATGCTTAGGAGGGTGGGTCCCGAGGTGCGAGCGCCCTCCCCATCTCCATCCCCATCCTCACTCCCATTCGATCCGCACGCGCGAGTGAACGCGCTGTCGGGATTGACGACCTCCAAGTCGACCTGACGAAAGGTGAAACGCAGGTGCTCGTTTCCCAGCAGCGCGCCCGGCAGTAGATGAGCCTCGCACAGCACCTGGAAGCCGTTGCAAATCCCCAGCACCAAACCACCGTCGTTGGCGAATGCGATCACCGCCTCCATCACCGGCGAGAAGCGGGCGATCGCGCCCGCCCGCAGGTAGTCGCCATAGGAGAAGCCGCCGGGCACGACGATTGCGTCCGCCCCCTTCAGGTTACGCTCGCCGTGCCACAACAGCTCCGCGTCGGCGACGCGCCGGGCCGCCTGTAGCGCGTCGACCTCGTCGCAGCTGCCGGGGAACTGGAGGACGCCGAACTTCATCGAGCCGTCAGCGAAGCAACCGCTGTGGCGTCGGCCGGGTCGATGCGCTCCAAGCCGGGGATCCCGTCGAAGCCACGGTCGGGGCTGAGGATCGCATCAATGCCACGATTCAGCGCTTGTGCCGCGAAGATCGCATCTCGCATGTCGAGGCGCTCATGCTCGCACCACAGGTCAAGGGCGCGCTCTATGTCGCTCGGCTCGACCATGTGCAACCGGGACGTGCCGGCGATGTTGCGTGCATCCGCGGCGGCTGTACGACGAGCTGCGCCCCGTCTGAGCCTCACATAAGCGAACTCGTGAATCAGCTCTACGCTGGCCTCCGCTGCGAGGAGCCCCTGCTCGCCGGCGCTCATGATGGCTCGACAGGGGTCGCGATAGGGATGTTCACCACCGAGCGCGTAAATGAACACGCTCGTGTCGAAGAGGAAGCGGCGCACCAGCAGGTCAGTCGTACGTGTCGAGGATGCGCGTGACGCTCGCATACCTGTCTTCGAGCATCTGCTTCTTCATCACCGGCCAGTCATCGACGGGCATCGGCTCCGCGGCAAGCAGTTTCGCAAACGCTTCAGAGCGCACATCCTGAACGCGCGAAAGCTTTTCGTCGATGGCCTCCCGAATCAGAGCCCCGAGGGAGATGCCCCGCTGCGCTGCCGTTTCGCGTAGGCGCTGGTGGAGATCGTCGTCAAGCAGAAGCTGGGTGCGGCGTGTGAGCTGCGGCATATTGAAACCTTAGCATGCACATGAGCAGACGCACATGCACATATAACCTTACAACTCGCTCCGAGTGGGTCAGCCGCCGCCGTCCAGCAACTGCACCTCGTACTCCTCCACCAGTGGATTGGCGAGCAGCTTCTCGCACATCGGCTGCAGCTGCGAGTGGTCCTCCACGTCCAGCTCCACCAGGCGGCCAACGTGAACATTTGCCACGCCGACGAAGCCCAGCGCCGGCAGGGCGCGCTGCACCGCGATTCCCTGCGGGTCGAGGATGCCCGCCCTCGGGCGGATCAGCACGCGGGCCCTCAAGTCGAGCCCTGCGCGTCGACTGCCACGGCCGGCTCGGCCGCGGCGCCCGTGCGCTCCAGCCACGCCTGGAAGGGCTCGCCGGCGATCCGTTCGTATGCCTCCACGTAGCGCGCACGAGTGCCGGCGACGACGTCGTCGGGGATCGCCGGCGCCGGCGGGCGCTTATCCCAGCCGCTGCCCGCCGCCCAGTCGCGCACGTACTGCTTGTCGAAGCTCGGCTGGCCCCTGCCGGGCTGGTAGCCGTCGGCGGGCCAGTAGCGCGATGAGTCCGGCGTCAACACCTCGTCGCCCAGCACCAGCTCGCCGTCCTCGTCGAAGCCCAGCTCGAACTTCGTGTCCGCCAGGATCACCCCGCGCTCGCGCGCGTGTGCGGCAGCGAACGTGTACAGCTCGATCGACACGTCGCGCACCCGCTCCATCAACGCGCGGTCGCCCACCAGCTCGGCGGCGCGCTCGAAGTCGATCGCCTCGTCGTGGCCGATCTCGGCCTTCGTGCTCGGCGTGAAGATCGGCTCGGGCAGCTGCTCGGACTCGCGCAGGTCGCTCGGCAGCGCGATTCCGGAGACGGCGCCGGTCGCCTGGTAGTCCTTCCAGCCCGAGCCGGTGATGTAGCCGCGCACCACGCACTCGACCGGCAGCATTTTCAGCTTACGCACGACCAGCGCGCGGCCGCGGGCCTCCTCGGGCACGCCCTCGGTGGCGGAGATCAGGTGGTTGGCGACGATCTGCTCGGTCTTCTGGAACCAGAACACCGACAGCCCGGTGAGCACCTTCCCCTTGTCGGGGATCGCCGTCGGGTGCACCGCGTCGTAGGTGGAGATGCGGTCGCTGGCGACCATCAGCAGGCGGTCGTCGAGGTCGTACAGCTCGCGCACCTTGCCGCTGGCGAGAAGGGGCAGGTCGGCGAGCGCGGTCACGGACCCGACTCTACCGAGAGGCGCGGCGTGAGGCGATCAGACGATCTCATCCAACCGCGCGACGATCTCCTGCGCGTAGCGCGTGTAGTGGCCGTAGTCGAAGATCGCGTCCAGATCGAGCGTCGCGGGGATGAAACCCGCCCGCCCATCGGCGAGCAGCTCACGCAGAGGGGTGCGCGTGTCCCATGCCTGCTGGCTGGCTCGCTGCACCTCGTAGTAAGCCTCGTCGCGGCTCATGCCGCCCTCCACCAGCGCCAGCAACAGCCGCTGCGAGAAGATCGCGCCGTAGGTGAGCTCAAGGTTCTCGCGCATCCGCTCGGCGTCCACCGTCATGCCCTCCACCAGCGCCGTCGCGCGGTGCTGGAGGTAGTCGATCAGGGTCGTCGAGCCCGACAGCACGATTCGCTCGACCGAGGAGTGGGAGATGTCGCGCTCGTGCCACAACGCCACGTTCTCCAGGCCTGCCTGGGCGTTGCCGCGCAACACGCGCGCCAGCCCCGAGATCTGCTCGGCCTTGATCGGGTTGCGCTTGTGTGGCATCGCGCTCGAACCCTTCTGGCCGCCGCGGAACGGCTCCTGCACCTCGCGCACCTCCGTGCGTTGCAGGTGGCGCACCTCGGTCGCCAGGCGCTCCATGCCGGCGCCCGCGAGCGCGATCGCGCTCAGCAGCTCCGCGTGGCGGTCGCGCGCCACCACCTGCGTGGACACCGGCTCGCGCTCCAAGCCGAGCCGCGCCAGCACGCGCGTCTCGAACTCCGGGCTGGTGGCCGCGTAGGTGCCCACCGCGCCCGAGATCCCGCCCACCGACACCTGCGCGAAGGCGCGCTCCAAGCGCAGAGCGTTGCGGTGCGCCTCGAATGCCAGCCCCGCCAGCTTCACGCCGAACGTCGTCGGCTCGGCGTGCACCCCGTGCGTGCGCCCCACGCACAGCGTCTGCACGTGCTCGCGTGCGCGCGCGGCCAGCGCCTGCACGAGCGCGCGGGCTCCCGGCACGATCGCTCCGCCCGCCGCCTTCAGCTGCAACGCGAGCGCTGTGTCCAGGACATCCGAGGAGGTCAAGCCGAAGTGGATCCAGCGCCCCGCCTCGCCGGCGGAGGCGGCGAGCACGTCCACAAACGCCGCCATGTCGTGGTCGGTTGTGCGCTCACGCTCGTTGACCGCCTCGACGGTGAACGTCGCCCTACGGATCCCCTCCAGGTCGGCCTCGGTGGGGCCGTTGCCGGCGCCGAGCAGGAGCGCCAGCTCCTCGCACGCCGCCACCTCCACCTCGCGCCACGCCTCCATGCGGGCCTCGTCGGTCCAGATCGCGCCCAGTTGTGGACGTGTGTAGCGGTCGATCATCTGATTGAAGTATCGCCGCCCGGCCGCATCCGGCGTGCTCACGTCCTTGGCCGGTGTCGGCGGCCGGCGTCGACCTACGCCGTCAGGATCTGCGCGGCGAGGATCGCCGCGTTACGGGCGTTGTCGAGGCCCACGCACGCGACCGGCACGCCCGGTGGCATCTGCACGATCGAGAGGATCGCGTCGAGGCCGCCCGCCGCGCTGAGGCGGCCCGACAGCGGGACGCCGATCACTGGCAGCTCGGTGTGGGCCGCCACCGCACCCGGCAGCGCCGCGGAGATGCCGGCGCCCGCGATGATCACGCGCAGGCCCCGCATCTGGGCGTTCTTAGCGTATTCCGCCACCACGTCCGGTTCGCGGTGAGCCGACATCACCCGCAGCTCGTGCAGGATGTTGCGTGCCTTCAGCTCCTCCGCGGCCTTCTCCATCTTCTCCATATCACTCGCCGAGCCCATCACGATCCCCACGCGCGGGGCATCCACCTCGAGCTCCTCCAGCTCCGCGCGCACCTCGGTCTCGCTCATCGCGATCGCGATCGGGGTCACATCACCCACACTCCACCTCCGCGCCAAGGCCCTCGTTGGGCTCGTCCTCATACCACGCCCGCATCCATTCCTCGACATCCCGCACCTCGTGGTCGGGTGCCACGGCGGCGGCGATGTCGCCGCGCATCTGCATGCCGTCGAAGGAGATCATCCGCGCCGCAGCATACGCCGCTTGTCGGGCCTCTTCATGCCCGTCGCCGAGCGCCGTCACGTTCAGCACCCGCCCGCCCGCGGTCACCAGCTCGTGGTTTGCGAGCGCCGTCCCCGCGTGGGTCACCTCCACGCCCTTGGGCACGCGGTCCAATCCCGAGATCGGATCGCCCTTTGAAGCGGACTCGGGGTAGCCGCGGCTCGCCAGCGTCACCGTCACCGTCGACTGCAGCGACCACCTGAACAGCAGCGCATCTTCGCTTTCCTCCTCCGTCTGGCCGAGGCCGCCGGCGCGCGAGGCGCGGAACAGCAGCCTCAGCAGGTCGGACTCCAGGCGCGGCAGCAGCGCCTGTGCCTCGGGATCGCCGAAGCGCACGTTGTACTCGAGCACGCGCAGTCCCTGCGCCGTCAGGATCGCGCCGGCGTACAGCACTCCATGGAAAGGGATCCCTCGCTCGCTCATCAGTTGGACGATCGGTCCGTGGATGATCGGGGTGAGGTGCCACTCCCATTCGCTGCCCAGCTCCGCCACCGGCGAGTAGGCGCCCATCCCGCCGGTGTTCGGGCCGCGGTCGCCGTCGAAGATGCGCTTGTAGTCGCGCGCCGGCGTCAGCGGGTAGGCGCCCTTCCCATCGCACAGCGCCATCAGGGAGATCTCCCTGCCGATCAGGCGTTCTTCGACGACCGCGCTCGCGCCGATGCCGTCGGACGAGTGGGCCGGGTCGGGGTGGGCGGGGTTGCCAATCAAAAAGCGACCCTCGACGAAGATCTCTCGCAAGGCCGCTTCGGCCTGCTCGGGCGAATCGGCCACCGTCACACCCTTGCCAGCCGCCAGGCCGTCGGCCTTCACCACCACCCCCGGATTGGCCAGCTCCGCCACCGCCGCCACACCCTGCTCGAGCGTGCGCGCGTGATGCCAGCGCGCGGTCGGCACGCCCGCCTGCTCCATCAACTGCTTGGCGAACGCCTTGGAGCTCTCCAGTCGCGCCGCCGCGGCCGATGGGCCGAAGGCCAGGTGGCCACGTCGGTCGAGCGCGTCCACGAGGCCCGCCACCAGCGGCGCCTCGGGCCCCACTACGGTGAAGTGGATGCCCTCGCGCTCCACCGCCGCGACGATTCCCTCGACGTCGTCGGCCGCCACGTCGATCAAGCGCGCGTCCCGCGCGATCCCGGCGTTGCCGGGAGCGCACATCAGCTCCGTGGCTTCCTCGGAGCGCGCGAGAGCACGCACCAGCGCGTGCTCGCGCCCACCGCTGCCGACGACGAGGATCCTCATGCGACCTTCGGGCCTGTGAGTCGTGGCTCGTCGTGCCTGGCAAGGAGCGCCGGCGGGAGCAGTGCTCTGCACGGGCCCGCCGGCAGCGACGCAGCCAGGTGCGGCGAGACAGGGCTCACAGCGAGGCGATGAAGTCGTCGACGGGTATTGCCGTGAGCGTCTCGTAGCGCACCGTTCCCCGCGAGCCCAGCTCCAGTGAGACGCGCGCCATAGTCTGCTCGTCCGGGGCCTCGAGGATGTTGACGAAATCGAAGCGCCCCAGCGTTGCCCACTGCGCCTTCACCTTCGCCCCCAGCTGCTCCACCTCTTTGTTGACCTCGTGAATCCTCTGCGGGTTGTTCTTGACAGTCTGCACGCCCTCCGGCGTGAGGTTCGCAAGCATGATGTAGGTGGGCATGGGTCTCCTCCTCGGGGGTGGTGGTGGGAGCGTTCCCAGATTAGAGGGTGGCGCAGCCGACTGGAGGCTTTCGATCAACTCCTCAAGTCGGAATTTGCGGCGCCCGCCGGGACGGGCTCGAACGTGAGCCCTTCATCCGCGGCGTCCACGCGGATCGCATCGCCCGGGCGCAGGCTGCCCTCGAGCAGCGACAGCGCCAAGCGATCGGTCAGCTGCTTCTGGATCACCCTGCGCAGCGGGCGCGCTCCGTAGGTCGGGTCGTAGCCCATGTCGCCCAGCAGCTCGCGCGCGGCCTCGGTGAGCGTCACCTCCACGCCGCGCTCGCGTACGCGAGCGATCACTTGCTCGGTCTGCAGCTCCACGATCCGTCCGATCTGTCCCCGGTTCAGCGTCTTGAAGCGCACGATGTCGTCGAGGCGGTTGACGAACTCCGGTTTGAAGTGCTCCAGGAGCGCGTCGCGCAGCTTTGCGTCCGCCGCGACCGACTCCGCTCCCGTCCGTGGGTTTCCCACGGCGTAGGGCGTGCCCAGGGTCTCGGAACCCACCCCCTCGGCGCCGGCGCGGATGTTCGAGGTCATGATCAGCACCGTGTTCTTGAAGTCCACCGTGCGGCCCTGCCCGTCGGTGAGGCGGCCGTCGTCCATCACTTGCAACAGCGTGTTGAACACGTCGGGGTGCGCCTTCTCGATCTCGTCCAGCAGCACCACCGAGTAGGGGCGCCGGCGCACCGCCTCGGTCAGCTGACCGCCCTCTTCGTAGCCGACATACCCGGGTGGGGCGCCGACCAAGCGGGACACCGTGTGCTTCTCCATGTACTCCGACATGTCGATCCGGATCATCGCGTCCTCGGAGTCGAACATGAACTCCGCGAGCGCCCTCGCCAGCTCGGTCTTGCCGACGCCCGTGGGGCCGAGGAACAGGAACGTGCCGATCGGGCGGTTGGGGTCCTGCAGGCCCGCGCGCGAGCGTCGCAGCGCGCTCGCAACCGCCTCCACCGCCTCGTCCTGGCCGACCACCCGTTCGTGCAGGCGCTCCTCCATCTGGATCAGCTTCTGTACCTCCCCCTCCAGCAGGCGGTTGACGGGGATCCCCGTCCAGCGGGCGACCACCTCGGCGATGTCGTCGGCGTCGACCTCCTCCTTGAGGAACACTGGCGTGGGGTGTGGTGTGCTCGGATCCTGCTCACGTTCGCCTGATTCGCGCTCTGCGAGCTGGCGTTCCAGCTCGGGAATGTCTTGGTAGAGCAGCTTGGAAGCCTTCTCCAGATCGGCTTCGCGCTGGGCCCGCTCGGCTTCCGTGCGTGCTTGCTCAAGGCGCTCCTTGAGTGCGGATATGCCCTGGATTGCCTGCTTCTCGCTCTGCCACTGGGCCTTCATTCCCGCCGAGCGCTCCTGCAGCTCGGCCAGTTCGCGCTCGATCGCCGCGCGGCGATCGGCCGAGGCGTCGTCGGTCTCCTTCGCCAGCGAGGTCAGCTCGATTTCCAGCTGCATCACGCGCCGGTCCACCTCGTCGATCTCCGTGGGCAGCGAGTCGATCTCGATCCGTAGCTTGGACGCGGCCTCGTCGATCAGGTCGATCGCCTTGTCTGGCAGGAAGCGGTCGGCGATGTAGCGGTGCGAAAGCGTCGCCGCCGCAATCAAAGCGTTGTCCTGGATGCGCACGCCGTGGTGCACCTCGTAGCGCTCCTTCAGACCGCGCAATATCGCGATCGTGTCCTGCACGCTCGGCTCGCCCACCATCACCGGCTGGAAGCGCCGCTCCAGCGCCGCGTCCTTCTCGATGTGCTTGCGGTACTCGTCGAGCGTCGTCGCACCCACCGCGCGCAGCTCGCCGCGCGCCAGCATCGGCTTCAGCAGGTTGGCGGCGTCCACCGCACCTTCGGCCGCGCCCGCGCCGACGATCGTGTGTAGCTCGTCGAGGAACAAAATCACGCCGCCACGGGCTTCGCTCACCTCCTTGAGGACGGCCTTCAAGCGGTCCTCGAACTCGCCCCGGTACTTGGCACCCGCGATCAGCGAGCCCATGTCGAGCGCGATCACGCGGCGTTCGCGCAGCGACTCCGCCACGTCTCCGGCGATGATCCGCTGCGCCAAGCCCTCGACGATCGCGGTCTTGCCGACGCCCGGCTCCCCGATCAGCACGGGGTTGTTCTTCGTACGCCTCGACAGCACCTGGATCACGCGCCGGATCTCCTCGTCGCGGCCGATCACCGGGTCCAGGGCGCCTTCCTCGGCGAGCTTGGTGAAGTCGCGCCCGAAGCGCTCCAGTGCCTGGTACTTCTCCTCGGGGCTCTGGTCGGTGACGCGGTGCGGGCCGCGCACCTCAGCGAGGGCTTGGAGCAGGCGCTCGGAGCTGGCGCCTACCGCGCGCAGCGCCTGGCCGGCGCGGCCGTTGTCCTCGGCGAGCGCCAGCAGCAGGTGCTCGGTGGAGATGTACTCGTCGCCGAGGCCTTTGGCGTGGCTCTCCGCGGCGCGCAGCACAGTCTCCAGTTCGGTCGAGGGCTGCCCGCCTTCGCTGTTTGAGCCCTCGCCCAGGCGCGGGAGGTCGTCGAGGGCGCGGTTTGTCTCCGCGCGCAGCGCGGGGATCGAGGTGCCGAGCTTCGTGAGCACCGGCACCACCACGCCGCCGGCGGCGTTCGCGGGGCTTGGGGTTGCACCGGCGGGGCCGGTGCCAGCAGACGCTCCGGCGCCGCTTGCGCTGCCCTCGCTCTCGAGCAACACCGCCAGTAGGTGGGTGGGCGTCACCTGTGGGCTGCGCCGCCCCTGGGCGAGCCGGGCTGCCGCGGCGAGCGCCTCCTGCGACTTGATCGTCAGCTTGTCCGGCTGCATATAAATCTAAGCCTCAGCTTAGCAGATTTTATGTTGTCATCTCGTGTGTCTGCCCGCCCGACCAAGTGGCCGCGCATCCGCGACTCGCACCAGCTCTCGGCTGGGCGGGCGGGAATTGGGGAACGGCACCAGCTCGGCGCGAAACGATCGGCGTACCTCCTCCAGGCGCTCGGCCAGCTCGACCTGGGCGCGCAGCGCCTGCACCTCGAGCTCCTCGATGCGGGCGTGCATCTGCCTGATCTCCGTCTCGAGGTCCAGCACGCGCTCGACGCCGGCGAGGTTGAGACCGAGCTCTGCCGTCATCTCTTGGATGCGGCGGAGCCTCTCGACGTCCTCGCGCGAGTACAGACGGGTGCCCTTTGGCGAGCGCTTGGGATCGATCAGGCCGCGCGCCTCGTAGGTGCGGAGCGTCTGCGGGTGCATCCGCGCGAGCTCGGCCGCGACGGAGATCATGAACACGCCGTGGTCGCGCGCCACCTCGATCTCGCCGGCTTCGGTGGTTGGGGGTCGGCGCTCGCTCATTGCGATGCCTGCTCGAACAGACGCGCCCGCGGGTCGCTGCCGTTGGAGGCCTCCGCGAGCGCCTGCACCGCGGCGCTCTGCTCGTCGGTCAGCTCGTCGGGGACGTCGATCACAAAGCGGTAGTGGATGTCGCCGTGGTCCTTACCGCCGAGCTTCGGCGGGCCCTCGCCGCGCAGGCGCTGCACCGTGCCGTGGGTCGTGCCGGGTTTTACGCGCAGCGTCTTGGTGCCATTCAGCGTCGGCACCTTCACCTCTGCGCCGCGCAGTGCCTCCGGGATCGTGAGCGGCACCTCGACCTCGACGTTGTCGCCGCGCCGTTTGAACACGGGCGAGTGCGCCACGTGCGTGATCACGTACAGGTCGCCAGGCGGCCCGCCGCGCGGCCCCGCCTCGCCCTTGCCGGGCAGGCGGATACGCGAGCCCTCCTTCACCCCCGCGGGTATGTTCACGCGATATTTCTTCACCGTGCGCACCGCGCCCGAGCCGTGGCATGTCGGACAGGGGTCCTCGATTACGGTCCCCGAGCCGCCGCAACGCGAGCACGGCTGGGAGATCGAGAACATCCCCTGGCCCTGGGTCTCGATCCCGCGGCCCTCGCACTTTGGGCACACCTTCGGCGTCGTCCCCGGCTTGGCGCCGGTGCCGTGGCAGGTCGGGCAGCTCGCCTGGGTGGCGACCGACAGTGGAACCTGTGCGCCCGACACGGCCTGCTCGAAGGAGATCGACACCTGCGTCTCCAGGTCGCGCCCGCGCTCCGGGCGGGGCTGGGTGCGCGTGCGCCTGCCGCTCGCCGACCCCCCAAAGAGGTTGGAGAGAATGTCGCCCATCGAAGAGGCGTCGAAGTCGAAGTTGCCGAAGCCCCCAAACCCACTGCCCCCGGCGTTGGCGTAGGGCCCGGTGCCGCTGTCGTACTGCTTGCGCTTCTCGGGGTCCGACAGCACGTCGTTGGCGTGCGAGATCTCCTTGAAGCGCGCCTCGGCATGCTTATCGTCGGGGTTGCGGTCGGGGTGGTACTGGCGTGCGAGCTTGCGGTAGGCCTTCTTCAGCTCATCGGGAGTTGCTTTCTTCTCGACGCCCAGTGTTGCGTACAGGTCCTGTTTGCCCGCCATCTTCGCGCCTCCTAAGCCGCCACCACGACGCGCGCGGGGCGAATCACGGTGCCGTTCAGCCGATACCCGGGCTGGTAGACCTCGACCACGGTGCCGCTGGCGGCACCCTCGAGGAGCTGCTGGACCATCGCCTCGTGGTGGACGGGGTCAAACCGCTCGCCCTTGGGATCGAACGACTCGACGCCAACGCGCGCGAGCGCCGCGCTCAGCTCCGCCCGCACCAGCCGCACGCCGTCCAGCAGCGGGTCCTCCTCCGCCGCGGCCCCCAGCGCCCGGTCGAGGTTGTCGAGCGCCGGCAGCAGCTCCTTGGCGAGCTTCGCCACGCCGCGCTCGGCCGCCGCGGCGGCCTCCTTCGCGACGCGCTTGCGGTAGTTCTCGAAGTCGGCCTGCGTGCGCTGCGCGAGCGCGAGGTACTCGTCGCGCTGCGCAGCGATGGCCACCAGCTCGTCGAGGTCGCCCTCGAGCTCGCTGACCCCGTCGTCGTCCTCGGGCGCCGATCCGCTCGGCGCTTCGGGCAAGGCGCTCTCCTCGGCGAGAGGTGGCGCATCTGTGCCGGCACGCTCACCCCCCGGCGCCTGGCCGGCGCCGGGGTTGCTGGAGTGGCTCGGCTGATCTTCCTCGATCGCCTGCTCGGTGATATCGCTCATCGCGCCTACGCCTTCGTCTCGTCGACGACCTCGGCATCGACCACGTCCTCATCGTCCGTGGTCGCGCCGTTGCCATCGGTCGAAGCGCCGCCATCGCCGCTGGCTGTGGCAGCCTGCTCCTGGGCGCGCTGGTACATCGCCTCCGAGACGGCGTGGAAGGCGCTCTGCAGCACGTCGGTCTTGGCGTTGATCGCGGCCGGATCCTCGGACTCAAGCGTTTCGCGAACCTCCTTGATCGCTTCCTCGATGCGGGCCTTGGAGTCGGCGTCAACCTGGTCGCCGAGGTCGGCGAGCTGGCGCTCGGCCTGGTAGGCGGCGTTCTCGCCGTTGTTGCGCGCCTCCGCGAGCTCGCGCGCCTTACGGTCCTCCTCGGCGTGGGACTCCGCGTCGGAGACCATGTTCTTGATCTCCTCCTCGGAGAGCCCCGAGCCAGCCTTGATCTCGATCTTCTGCTCCTTGCCGGTGCCGAGGTCCTTGGCGGAGACGTTGAGGATGCCGTTGGCGTCGATGTCAAACGCCACCTCCACCTGCGGTATCCCGCGCGGCGCCGGGGGGATGCCGGTGAGCTGGAACTTGCCCAGCGACTTGTTGTACGTCGCCATCTCGCGCTCGCCCTGCAGCACGTGGATCTCGACCGAGGGTTGGTTGTCCTCGGCGGTCGAGAACACCTCGCCCTTGCGCGTCGGGATCGTGGTGTTGCGCTCGATCAGCTTCGTCATCACGCCGCCCTTGGTCTCGATCCCGAGTGTCAGCGGGGTGACGTCCAGCAGCAGCACGTCCTTGACGTCGCCGGCCAGCACGCCCGCCTGGATCGCGGCGCCCACGGCCACCACCTCGTCGGGGTTGACCCCGCGGTGAGGCTCCTTGCCGGTCAGCTCTTTGACCTTCTCCTGCACCGCCGGCATGCGCGTCATGCCGCCGACCATCACGACGTGGTCGACCTCCTTGACGCCCTTGTCCTTGGCGTCGTCGAGCGCCTGGCGCACGGGCGATACGACACGATCCAGCAGCGCGGAGGTCAGCTCGGAGAGCTTCGCCCGCGTGAGCCGCGTGTCGAGATGCTTGGGGCCGGCCGAGTCGGCGGTGATGAAGGGCAGGTTGATCTGCGTCTCCTGCGTGGTGGAGAGCTCGATCTTCGCCTTCTCCGCGGCCTCGTACAGACGCTGCAGCGCCATCGGATCGGCCGACAGGTCGATCCCCTGGTCGCGCTTGAAGTCCGCGACCAGCCAGTCGACGATCGCCTTGTCGAAGTTGTCGCCGCCGAGATGGTTGTCGCCGGCGGTCGACTTGACCTCGAACACGCCGTCGCCGATCTCCAGCACCGATACGTCGAACGTGCCGCCACCAAGGTCGAACACAAGGATCGTCTGATCGGTCTCCTTGTCCAGGCCGTACGCCAGTGAAGCGGCCGTGGGCTCGTTGATGATGCGCTTGACATCCAGCCCGGCGATCTTGCCGGCGTCCTTGGTCGCCTGGCGCTGGTCGTCATTGAAGTACGCGGGAACGGTGATCACCGCGGAATCGACCCTTTCGCCAAGGTACGCTTCCGCGTCGGTCTTCAGCTTCTGCAGGATCATCGCGCTGATCTCTGGCGGGGAGTGCTGCTCTCCGCCGGCATCCACCCGCGCGTCGCCGTTGGGTCCGGCGACGACCTTGTAGGGGACGATCGACTCCTCCTCGCGCACCTCCCCCTCCTTGCGCCCCATGAAGCGCTTGATCGAGAAGATGGTGTTCTGCGGGTTGGTGACCGCCTGGCGCTTGGCGACGGTGCCAACCAGTCGCTCGCCGGAGGCGGCGAAGGCGACGACGGAAGGTGTGGTCCTGCCGCCCTCGGCGTTCTCGATCACCGTGGGCTCGCCGCCCTCGAGGACGGCCATGCAGGAGTTCGTCGTGCCTAGGTCTATGCCTATGGTCTTGGGCATTTGCTTGGGTGCTCCTTGGTTTGGGTATGGGTGGTGGTTGGCGGCCGAGCCGCTCTTTGGGGGTGGGTGGCCGGCCGCTCTTTGCGCCCTGCCGGCACCCGGCTCGCGGGGCGGGAGGCGCGTTTAGCGTGATCCGCTACTGAAATCTTAGCCGCAGCTTAGCAGGTCTTTGGGGAGCGCAGGGCACGAGCGGCCTTGACGGCGAGGTCTGGATCGTGCATGGTGGGTTGAGCCTCGAGCGGAGCCCAGAGGAAGAGCGCTGGGGCTGCCGCGGAAGGCCGATGGGGAAAAGGGCCGGACGTGCCGAGCGCTTTGGCGGGTGGTGCGCACGGGGGAAGCCATAGACTGCCTCGGGGTTGCCGGGGAGAGGAGAGGCATCGATGTCGGGATTCAGGTTGACTCTGCTGACGGCCATGGCGATGGTCTTCGTGGGCGCGTTTGCGTCCGTGCCGGCATCGGCCACGTCCTCCGTCTTCTCGGTGTGCCTAAAAAGCACGGGCGGGTCGGGAACCAAATACGAAGAAAGCAACTGTGCAAAAACAGATGCCGGCGGAGCGTGGGAATCAGTTGAAGTCAAAGAAGCTTTGACCATCAGTGGCACAAGTGGCGTGACAAAGCTGAAAAGCTCAATTCTCAAAGCGGAAATCCTCATCACCTGCAAAAAATCCAAAGTTACCGGCGAGATCGAACCTGCCGGTGTGTCGCAGGGCGAAGCCAAATTCGAAGAATGTGAAGTAGGCAATAGCAAAGAAACCTTCAAAAACTGTACGGTGCCGAACTTCAAATTTTCATTTGTGGGCCAGCTGATTGAAAACGCGACAACAAAAGAAGTTGAAGATGAATTTAAACCCAAAGCGGGCAGTGAAACGCTTGTGGAAATAAAAATCAACAGCGTGGAAGGTAAAAGCTGCAGCGAGAAAGGAACGTTTCCCGTCAAAGGGACGCAGGACGCCGAACTGCCAGAACAGGCAACGCATAAAACGTCAAGAACGGTGGCCTTTAAGCCATCGGGCAGCCACTTGAGTCTTAATGGTGAAGAAGCCACTCTTGAAGACACGGCAAGCGTTGTGCTGAGCAACGGCGACAGCTGGGGGGTGTAGATACCCTGATGGAGGTCTGGGTCCATCGTGGGAGTGCGGCGTTGCGGAGCGCGCTGCTTGCGACACTCATCTCGGTTGGCGGCGTGTGCGGCATCTCTACGTCCGCTCAGGCGTGTCCAGCGGAAACCGAACAGGCGCGCGATGCAGAGCGGTATGGATCGCAATTACCGGACTGCCGGGCCTACGAGCAGGTCTCGCCGGTGGACAAGAACACGACCGACGCAGTGGGCAGGCCCGGTTTCGTGCAGAGCTCGCCGTCGGGGGAAAGCCTGAGCTACTACTCGGTCGTGCCATTCCCGGCGATCCCGGGCGCATCGGAATTACCCACCTATCTGAGCATGCGCGGAAGCCTCGGCTGGTCCACGCAGGGCCTGCTCCCGCTGACCGAACCGCCCGCGGAAGCGCAGGTGCTCGGATTGACGGACAACGGCGACGAAGCGGTCGTGGTCGTCTCGGAAGAGGAAGGCCAGCTGCTGGCGCCCGGCGCCAGGGCAAACGAGAACAACCTCTACCTCCGCAACAACCTGACCGGTGAATACAGGCTGATCGCAGCGGGTCCGGGCGGTGTGGCCCTTGCCGCGGCGACGCCAGATGGCTCCCATATCATGATTGAGGCCAAAAGGGAAGTGCTCGCCGGTGTCGCGGATCCCGAACACGCACCATACCTCTACGAGTGGGACAGGGAAACCGGGCAACTGGTCTTCGTCGGGGAAGCCGAAGGGAGGATCCCGGAAGCGGGAACCGTCGCGGGACCTACCGAATCGGAAGCCGATGAAGGGGAATACCCATACGACCAGAACGCGATCTCCGAAGATGGATCGCGCATCTTCTTTTCCGAACGTGGCGAAAGCCAAAAGGTATATATGCGAGAAGCGGGCGGGGACCTCCCCGGAACGATCGAGGTTTCGGCTGGCGAGGCGCAGTGGAGGGCGGCGACGCCCAGCGGGTCATTCGCCTTCTACACCGAAGGCGGCGAGCTGTATCGCTTCAATGTCGCTCGCGACACCTCCAGCCCCGGCGGCGCGCGCGAACAGCTCGCCGGAGCGGGAGCTGGGGTGCTCGGGGTCGTGGGTGTGTCAAACGACGGGTCGTACGTCTACTTCGTCGCCGAAGGGGTGCTTGCCGCCAACGAAAACGGCAATCATGAAAAAGCCGAAGAACTGCTCGATGGGGTCAATCTCTACGAGTGGCACGCGGGTGCCGCAATTCCCGTGACGTTCATGGCCAGGCTCAACAAGGCTTCTGATACAAGTGATTGGGAGGGGTTCACCAACGACGAGCCGGGCTCGCCCGACGGGGGATATAAGACATCGCGTGTATCTCCCGATGGGACGAAGGTGCTGATCAGCTCCGTGGCAAAACTGACGAGCTACGACAACGCTGGAAAGAACGAGGCTTATCTGTACGACGCCAGCGAGCCGTTCTCGGTCACCAACCTTCGCTGCGTGACCTGCAATCCGGGGAACGCCATGGCGGGCAAGGGAGCCTATCTCTCGGAGAACGAAAGCACCGCTCCCAACTCGCCATTGAGCGCATTCATGACGCGCAACCTGTCTGCCCAGGGAACACGTGTCTTCTTCCAGACCGACGAAGCGCTTGTGCCAGAGGATACCAATGGACAGATGGACGTCTACGAGTGGGAGCAGGAAGGCACGGGCAGCTGCGAAGCCGGAGAAGGCCAAGAGAGCGGCGGGTGTCTGTATTTGTTGTCCACCGGTAAGAGCCCAGAACCGTCCTACTTCGGCGACGCCAGCGAAGCGGGCGAAGATGTGTTCCTCTTCACGCGCCAGTCGCTTGTGTCGCAGGATCAGGACGACAACGTAGACGTCTACGACGTGCGCATCGACGGTGGCCTGGCGGGCCAGAACCCGCCCTCGCCCAGTCCGTGCGAAAGCGAAGAACGGTGTCGCGGCGTGCCCGCGACAGCCCCGATATTCGGGGCGCCGTCGAGCGTGACGCTGATGGGAGACGGGAACGTCGTGCCGCCGCCGCAAGCGCCCAGTCCGGTGAGCAAACCGCAGGCAACGCCCAAGAAGCCGTCGACGCGCGCGCAGAAGCTGGCAAAGGCGCTGAAGGCGTGCGCGAAGCGGCCGAGGAGGCGGCGGGCGAGCTGCCGGGCGCGGGCGCGGAGGCAGTACGGCGTGAAAGCGAAGCAGGGCAACGGCAGAGGGGGCGGGCGATGATGCGCGGAGCGTCGGCGGCGTTGCGGGCGCTCCCCGGGGCCGTGGCAATGGTGGTGCTGATTGGGTTTGTGACAACGGGCATGGCCAGGGCGAGCGAAGCGCATCCATTCGGGATCAACAAGTTCACAGATGTGATCGTGGGAGAAAACCAGGAACCTGCTACGCAGGCCGGTTCCCATCCATACGCCATCACGACGACGGTCGAATTCGCCACCCACGCGCCCGAAGCGGGATCGATCGCGGCGGAAGCCGAACTTGAACCGGTCCCCAGTGGCCTCGCAAAGGAAATCGAAGTGGGTCTTCCCACCGGCGTAACAGTGAATCCGGAAACCACCACAGAAAAGTGCACCGAAACCGAGCTCGATACCGCCTTTGAATGCCCCAATGCGTCTGCCGTGGGGGTCGCCGATATCCAACTGGCGGCTGCCAAAGGCAGGTCTTCGGGGGAGGTGCCGGTTTTCGATATGGTCACTCCACGGGGGGTGCCTGCCGAGCTTGGCTTCGAGATCGCCGGGATCGTGGTTCATATCGTCGGCAAGATACGGACCGGTGGCGACTACGGTTTCTCGGCGACCACCTCGGACATCCTGGGGAAGGCCGATCTCTACGGAGTGGCGCTGACCCTGTGGGGTGAGCCGTCGGCCGAAAGCCACGACAAGCAACGAGGCAGCTGCCTCGAACAAGGCGAACCCAGCGGCAGGAGCTGCCCCGTGGCACGGACGAACGCGTCGCTGCTGACGCTATCGTCAGCGTGCGCGGGCGAGCCGCTGACGGCGACAGTGAGCGCCAACTCGTGGGAAGAACCCGGAAAGTTCCTGCGCGAGGAAGCCAGTTCGCCGAGTGCGACCGGCTGCAACCAAATCCCGTTCAACCCAACGCTCTCGGCGCAGGTCGCGGAGCCGGCTGAACCGGAAATGCCAACAGGCTTCGAAATCGACCTAGCCATCCCTCAGGAAAAAAGCTTCACGGGCTATTACTCGGAAGACGACGCGGCTCGGCTGGCCGAGTCCGACCTCAAGGAGGCGGTCGTCGCGTTGCCGGCCGGCATGACGGTCTCACCGTCGGCGACAAATGGCTTGGGCGCGTGCCCCCTGCTCCGGGGCGGAGAACCGGCGAAAGAAGCAGAAGAAGCCAAAGGGGAACTGGCCGGCATCAATCTGGAATCGAAACAGCCGGCGAACTGCCCAGACGAATCGAAGCTCGGGTTGGCCGAAATCGTCACCCCGCTGCTGGAAGCGCCCCTCAAGGGCTCGGTATACCTCGCCCAGCAGGGCAATCTCCCGGGCGCTGGCTCCAACCCATTCAAATCGCTGTTAGCGCTCTACCTGGTCGCGGAAGGCGGCGGAGCGATCATCAAGCTCGCGGGCGAAGTGAAGCTCGACCCGAGCACGGGGCAGCTGAGCGTGAAGCTCGGCGAAGATCCGATGACTGGCTTCTACCTTCCCCAACTCCCCTTCGGCGAAGTGAAGCTGCACTTCTTCGGCGGGCCGCGGGCGCTGCTGGTGGCACCGTCCTCCTGCGGCACGTACACGACGACCTCCCAGCTCACCCCGTGGGACGGCAACCCAGCCTCCCAACCAAGCAGCGGCTTCTCCATCAGTTCCGGCTGTGGCGCCCGCGGCTTCTCTCCCACGCTGACGGCCGGCACCACGAACCCTCAGGCGGGAGGCTTCAGCGACGAGACGGTGACGATCGCCCGCGGCGACGGCGAACAGGACCTCGGCGGCCTCTCGGTCACCACACCCCCCGGCCTGTTGGGGTTGCTCTCGAAGATCCCGCTGTGCGGCGAACCACAGGCGGGGGAAGGCGCGTGCGGGCAAGCAAGCCAGATCGGCCAGGCCACGGTGGCGGTGGGCCCCGGCGCAGACCCCTACTGGCTCGAGGGCGGTCGCGTCTACCTGACAGGCCCGTACGACAATGAGCCATTCGGCCTATCGATCGTCCTCCCGACGGTGGCGGGACCGTTTACGCTCAGGGGCAACGGAGGGGTCGGCCGAGAGATAGTCCGTGCATCGATCGCCGTGAACCCGACGACGGGCGCCCTGACGATCGCCAGCAACCCACTTCCGGCCATCCTTGAAGGCATCCCGCTCGACATCAGGACGATCAACGTGGACATCGACCGCAGCGAATTCACGGTCAACCCAACCACCTGCGAAGAACTCCACGTGACCTCATCGCTCACCAGTACCGACGGCGCGACGGCGGCCCCGTCCAGCCGCTTCCAGGTGGCGAACTGCGCGGCGCTCCCGTTCAAACCGTCGCTCTCGGCGACGACCAAGGGCAACGCCAGCGACATCGGCGACGGCGCTGCGCTGAACATCAAGATCGCGCAGCAAACGGGCGAAGCGGCGATCCGCTCGATCCACTTCGAAATCCCCAAGAAGCTCCCGGCGCGACTGCATACGCTGCAGCAAGCTTGCAGGGGGGCCACGTTCGACGTGAACCCGGCGAACTGTCCGGCCGCGTCGGACGTGGGGACCGGGATCGTGCGCACGCCCGTGCTGCCGGTGCCATTGGAAGGCCCGGCCTACTTCGTCTCGCACGGCGGAACACGGTACCCGGAACTGGTGTTCGTGCTGCAGGGCGACGGGGTGACCGTCTACCTCGCCGGTGAAACGCACATCGGCTCGAAGACGAAAATCACCTCAAGCACTTTTGGGGGGGTCCCGGACGCACCGATCGCGAGCTTTGAAGCGGATCTGCCGGAGGGGCCCGACTCGGCGCTCGCGGGCATTACGCCCAAAGGCTTATGCGGCTCCAAGGGCCTCTCGATGCCGACGACGATCGTCGGGCAGAACGGGGCGCGGGTCAAGCGGGCGACGAAGATCGCGATCACCGGCTGCCAGCGGAAAAGGCACAAAAAGCCGCAAAAGGCTTAACTCGAGGCGGTCAATCCAGATGTCGGAAACATTCATTGCAAGCCAACGACGGGTCGGATAGGTTCGAAGAGCGGCATGCCCTTGGACCTCTATGAACCAAGCAACGGCCAGCGAGTAGCGGTCGAGCGGTTCTGTAACAGGCAGTTGCAGTGGTAATACTCGGGGCCCGTCGCAGATTGCGGCGGGCCCTTATCTACCCCCGGGCTCGCAGCGTGGGGAACGGCACGACCTCGCGCACCGACTCGACGCCGGTCAGCACCATCAGCAGCCGATCGACGCCGAGCCCGCCGCCGGCGGTGGGCGCCATCCCATATTCGAGCGCGCGTACGTACTCCTCATCGTTGGGTTGCGGCTGGTCGCCGTCGTCGCCCCCGTCGCTGGAGGCCTGCTGGCGTTGGATCACGAAACGGTTGAGCTGGTCGACCGGATCGTTGAGCTCGGTGTCGCCGCTGAGGATCTCCATCCCGCGGATCACCGAGTCGAAATGCTCGGAGAGTCGCGGATCCTCGGAGTGGCGCTTGCAGATCGGGAACAGGTCGACAGGGAAGTCGAACACGTGCGTCGGCTCGTACAGCGTCGGTTCGACGTGCTTGACGTAGATCGCGTCCACCAGCTTCGCCCAGGTGATGTCAGGATCGCCGCCTACGGCGGTCTCGCCGGCCGCCTCGATCAGCTGCTCGCGCGAGGCCTCCAGGTAGTCGATCCCGACGGCGTCGGCGATTGCCTCGCGCAGCGTGATCCGCCGCCATGGGGTCGCGAGGTCGACCACGCGCCCGTCGTACTGCTCGACCTTGGTTGTTCCCAGCGTGCGCAGCGCGACGCTCTCCGCCATGTCTTCGGTGAACTTCGCGACGTCCCAGTAGTCGGCGTAGCTCATCATCCACTCCAGGATCGTGAACTCGGGGCTGTGCCGGTGGGAGATCCCCTCGTTGCGGAAGGCGCGCCCGAGGTCGTAGATGTTCTCCAGGCCCCCCACAATGCAGCGGTTGAGGTAGAGCTCCACCGAGATCCGCAGGTAGACGTCGACGTCAAGCGCGTTGTGGTGCGTCACGAACGGTCGCGACGCCGCGCCGCCGGCGAGCGTCTGCAGCATCGGTGTCTCGACCTGCGTGAAGCCGTGCTCGCGCAGGAAGTCGTGGATCGCCTCGATCATCTTCGTGCGCCTGAAGAACATCGTGCGGGTCTGCTCGTTGGCGAGCAGGTCCAGTTCGCGGTAGCGGTAGCGCGTGCCCTGGTCCTCCATCCCGTGGTAGCGATCGGGGGGTGGGCGCAGCGCCTTGGCGAGCAGCGTGCAGGCGCTCACCGCGAGCACGAGCTGTCCGCGCTGGGTGATGTAGACGACGCCCTCGACGGTCACGATGTCGCCGATGTCGAGGCCGACCATGCGTTTGTAGGACTCCTCGCCCAGCTCCTCGCGACGCGCAACCACCTGCATCGAGGCAGACTGGTCGCGCAGGTCGAAGAACGTGTACTTGGCGTGGCCGCGGCGCGCGATCAGACGTCCGGCGACACGGTAGGCGAGGCCCTCGTGTACACCGACCGCGAGCGTGGCGGGGTCGTGGGCGGCCTGGACGTCGGCGATCCAGGTGCGCGGCTTACGCGCGGAGGAGATGATGTGCGGATAGGGCTCGACGCCCTCGCCGCGCAGGCGCTCCATCTTCGCGCGGCGTTCATCCGCGCTGCCGGGATCGCCGGCACCATTCCCCGCGGGCTCGCTCGCATGTTCGGACGCCCCGGCGCCGGCGCTCGCTCCGGCCTGCTCGAGCTCCTCCGGCGCGCTCATGCCGCGGGCACCAGGTGGTGGGTGGGGTCGCGTACGTCGAACACCGGCAGGCCGGGGATCGCCTCCTCCAGCAGTGCGCGCATGCGTGGTGAGTCGAAGCGGTGCGACTGCGGTGCGACCGGGTTGACAGTGAGCGCGCGCAGATCGATCGAGGCGAGCACCGCGATCGAGATGCCCTGGTGGCGGTACCACGCGACGCCGTGATCGGTGAGGAACACCTTGGTCGGGTCGGCGACGACCAGCTCGAGCGCTCGGGTGGGCGGGGCCAAATCGCGGGCGTTCAGCAGCTCCGCGAGGAACGGCTCGCACAGCGCCCCGCGTACGACCAGGTGGCTGGCCGTGGGCCGCGCGCGCAGCAACTGGCCGATGTCCGCGGCGGTGCTGGTGAGCACGAAGCGGGGGTGCAGCGTGAGCGGCTCCTCCTCCGGAGCGCCGACGAGCATGCTGGTGGCGTTGGACGCGGCGATCTCGCGCACATGAGGCTGGTCCAACTCGGGCAGGCGTACGAGCTCGACGGCCTCGCGGGTGCGCGCCACCACCTGCTCGATCTCCTCGTGCAGAGCCGCGCCGGTGGACATGATGAGGCCGTCGGATACCGCCGGTGAGGAGGCGGCGCGGCGGTCGATGGCGCCGTCGATCAGTACCTGCTCGGCGCCGTGGGCGAGCATCGTGTCAGCCACCTCGCGCACGTCGGCGGCGGCGCTGGGGCCCGCCACCTCGATCGTGCCGCGCGTGAGCAGGCGCGCGATCAGCACGCGCCCAAGGGGGGTGCGAACGCCTGTTTCGCTGACTATCTCGTGGGGAATCGCACCGGCGCGCAGCAGCGCGTCGGTGGTCGCCACGAGGCTGCCGGCGCACACCTCCACCCGCGGCTTCTCGATGCGGATGTCGATCACATCGCGCTCCTCGCCGTCGCGCCCGACCGAGGTGACGCCGACGCGGCGCCCGCGCGCCTGCAGCTCGCGCAGCAGCGCGGCGAGCGTTTCGGTCTTGCCGGTGTTCTTAGCCAGTCCGACGAGAGCGAGGCGGCGCGCGGACGCGGTGAGCTCAGCGAGTTGTTCCATCGGTTCTCAGCCTAACCTGCCAAGAGTTCCCTCGCGGGATGTGTGGTCCGCGAAGGCCGCGCGCCCGGCGGGCGGCAGATCGTGCGCGTCCTCCTCGGGTTCGCCCTGGCCGAGACGCGCGGCCAGCTCGCGCACGAGGAAGGTGGCGAGATGGTGGGGGTAGGTGCCTTTGGAGAAGCCGGCGTCGTAGCCGAGCTCCTTGGCGAGCTCGTTTGAGACACGGGGTCCCCCGCAGGCGAGGATCGTCTCCCGGCGGCGGCCCTCGGCCTCGATGATCTCGACGAGCTCGGTCAGGTTGTGGATGTGCAGGTTCTGCTGGGTGACGGTTTGGGAGACGAGGATCGCATCTGCCTCGAGCTCGATCGCCTTGGCGACGAGCGCCCCGTTGGGCACCTGGCTGCCGAGGTTGTGGGCCTCGAAGGCGCGGTAGCCCTCCAGGCCCTTGTGGCCGTGGAAACCCTTGAGGTTGAGCATCGCGTCGATTCCGACGCTGTGGGTGTCGGTGCCGGTGGAGGCGCCCACGACGACGATCGGCCGGCGGACGTGCTCTTGGGCGTACGCTTCGACCTCCTCCTCGGTCATGTACTGGACGATGTCGATCCCCTCTTCGGCGAGGGTGGCGTAATCAACGGTGTGCACGGTGTGCCCGTACATCACGAAGTAGGTGTGGCTGTCGGTGAGGCGCTCGTGGTGGACGACCTCGGGGTGCTGGAAGCCCATCTTGCCGGCCAGCTCCATCGCGGCCTTGCGCGCGGCGAGGCCATCGGGGACCGGCAGCGTGAAGCTGAGCTGCACGATCCCATCGCCGTGGTGGTCGGCGTAGGGCTTGACGTGCTCCTGATCGCCGCGCGGATCCGCCCGCGCCAAGCGCGCGGGGTTGGCCTCGCCGTCAGGCTCAGATGTCGCTCCACTAGGCAACGCTGAGCGCCCCTCGCATCAGCTCGGTGACGGGATTGAAGTACCCATCCTCGGTCGCGACGATGCCCTCCATCCCCCGGCCCTCTTCGAGGTGACGGCTGACGTCGCCGAACACACCGCCCTCGATCGCCTTGAACAGACCGATCTCGGCGATCCGCTCGAGCATCAGATGCGCGTCGCGCAGCACCTGCCGCGCGCGTGTTTGGATGATGCCGCCGCGCTTGAACTCGATCTCCTCGCCGAGGTCGCGGGCGGCGTTGAAGACGTAGTTGACGTTCTGCAGGCCCAGCACGCGGTCGTGGATGTGGGGGGTGAAGATCCCCTCGGTGGGGACGCCGATCGTCTGGATGCCCTGGTCGGTGGCGACGGTGACGAGGTTGAAGAGCGTGTCGGCGGCGTGGGTGCGGAACAGGTTGCCGTCCATGTGCCGGGTCGGGGGCATGTACTTGACGGGGCAGTCGGGGAACAGCTCGCGGGTGAGCTGCGCCTGGGCCCACTCATACAGGAGCCCGTTGGTCACGGGAGTGTCGATCTCGAAGGCGTTGCCGAGCGCGATCTGCTCGTCGGGCACGCCCGAAGCGCGGGCGAGCTGATGGTTGATGAACTGCGAGGCCGTCACCGAGGGCGCGGCCTCCAAAGCGTCGGCGGTGCGCAGGTAGTTGTCCTCGCCGGTGTTGATGACGACCCCGAAGTAGCCGTTGACGGTGCGCGAGACGCGCTGGTCGAGCAGCCCGCGGATCGGGTTGATATCGCGGTAGAGGATCCCGTAGAGGGCATCGTTCACCATGTTGTCGAGGCCCTCGATCGCGCCCATCGCGGCGATCTCGGGCATGCACAGGCCGGAGCAGAAGCTGGAGAGGCGCACGTAGCGCCCATGCTGCTCGGACCACTCGTCCAACGCGGCACGCATGATCGCGAAGTTGGCCTGCGTGGCGAAGGTGCCACCGTACCCCTCTGTGGTAGGGCCGTAGGGAACGTAGTCGAGCAGGCTCTGCGCGGTGGAGCGGATCACAGCGACGATGTCCCCGCCGGCTTCGGCGACGGCGAGGCTGTGGACGACATCCTCATACACGTTGCCGGTGGCGGTGAGCACGTAGCGCAACGGAGATCGGGGCCCGCCCACCCTCTCGCCGAGACGCTCGCGCAGGGCGCGGCGCTCCTCCATGCGCGCACCGATCTCCCCGAGACCCCGTGCTAGCTCCGTGCGTGCGCGATCGCGGATCGCCGCCTCGGGCGCGAGCGGCAGCGCGCAGAGGTCGAGGGCGTTCTCCTCGACGGCCTCGGCGATTTGCTGGGCGCCCTCCTGGGCGGGCCGGCTCTGGGCGGGCGGGTGGGCGGGCGGGTTTCCCAGTCCCTCGGCGTGGAGCATCGCATTGGCGATCCAGTGGGCGATGCCCTTGCCGAGCCCGCCGCGGGCGCGCACGTGGTCCACCAGCACGTTCGGCAGGGGGGCGCCGAGGTCGTTGGCCCCATCGACGCCGAACAGGCGCGCGACGGTGCGCTCGACCGACAGCGTGGTCATGCCGGCGATCTGCTCGGCGACGTCGGCGGCGATCCGCGCGGCGGCCTGGCGGCAGGACTCGACGAGCCCCTGATCGAGGTCCAGCTTGGAGGTGGCCATGATTCGAGGTTACTGGAAAAACCCCACGATTCGGGCTTGGAGGGTGGCGCAGCCGGCCCTTCAGGCCGGCTGGCCGAAACGGGGATGCTCGCCGCAGGCGAGTGTCTCCCGGCTTCGGTCGGGCCCCTCCTCATTCAATCCAAACGAGGATGCGGCACGCACGCTAGCCTCGCATTGCAGAGTGTCTCTCTCCGCCGCCCCTCCCCCTTCTTCCCCCCTCCCCTTCACCCCACGGGTGCGCGAGTGGTTCGAAGCGGCCTTCGCCCAGGCGACCCCGGCGCAGGCGCAGGCATGGCCGGCGATCGCGAGTGGCGAACACGTGCTGGTGTCCGCCCCGACGGGCTCGGGCAAGACGTTGGCGGCATTCCTGTGGGGTCTCGACCGACTGGTGGTGGAGCCCTCCGCGGAGCGTGGCACTCGCCTGGTGTACGTATCCCCGCTGAAGGCGCTCTCGTACGACATCGAGCGCAACCTGCGGGCACCTTTGAAAGGGATCGGGGGGGACGTGCGGGTGGCGATCCGCACCGGCGACACCCCCCAGCGCGAGCGCCAGCGGATGTTGAAAGACCCTCCCGACATTCTGATCACGACCCCGGAGTCGTTGTATCTGATGTTGACCTCGCGTGCGCGAGAGACCCTGCGAAGCGCCGAGTGGGTGATCGTGGATGAGATCCACGCGGTGGCGGCGACCAAGCGAGGCGCGCACCTGGCGCTGACGCTGGAGCGCCTCGACGCGCTCGTCCGGGAGGAAGGCCGCCGCGAGCCTCAGCGGATCGGACTGTCGGCGACGCAGACCCCGCTGGCGGAGGTGGCGCGCTTCCTGGTTGGTCCGCAGCGAGAGTGCCGGATCGTCGACGTCAGTGCGCCCAAGTCGTTGGACGTGAAGGTGCACGTCCCGGTGGAGTCGATGACGGAGTTGCACGGCGTGGTCCATGGCGATTCCGATCAACCGCTGCATGGCTCGATCTGGCCGGCGATCTACCCGGAGTTGCTGCGCCTGATCCGCGAGCACAACTCGACGATCGTGTTCGTCAACAGCCGCCGCTCGGCGGAGCGGCTGGCGCTGCGGTTGAACGAGCTGGCGGCAGCGCAGGACGAGGCCGCGCACGGCGATGGGATCGCGGGCGACGAGGAGGGAGCCCCCGCGGCCGCCCGAGGGAGCCCTCGGCCGGCGGCTCCACCCGAGATCGCCCGTGCCCACCATGGCTCGCTTGCCCGCGAGGAGCGGCTGGTGGTGGAGGAGCTGCTGAAGGCCGGCGAGATCCCCTGCATCGTGGCGACCTCCAGCCTCGAGCTGGGGATCGACATGGGTGCCGTCGACCTCGTGCTGCAGGTCGAGTCGCCGAAGTCGGTGGCGGCCGGCCTGCAGCGGATCGGGCGCGCGGGGCACGGCGTCGGTGAGGTTTCGCGGGGGCGGATCTTCCCGAAGTTCCGTGCCGACCTGCTGGAGTGCGCGGTGCTGGTCAGGCGGATGCGCGAAGGGGCGATCGAGCCGACCGTGGTGCCGCGCAACCCACTGGACGTGCTGGCGCAGCAGATCGTCGCGATGGCGGCGTCCGAGCAGGAGCTGGCGGTGGATGAGCTGTACGAGCGGGTGCGGCGCACCCACTCATACAGCGAGCTGCCGCGCCGACAGCTGGAGGGCGTGTTGGACATGCTCGACGGGCGCTACCCCTCCGCCGAGTTTGGGGAGCTGCGCCCGCGGATCGTGTGGGACCGCCTCGCGGGCACGATCCGCCCGCGCAAAGGCGCGCGCGCGCTGGCGGTGGCCAACGCGGGCACGATCCCCGACCGCGGGCTGTACCTGGTGACACTGCCGGACGGACGGCGGGTGGGAGAGCTCGACGAGGAGATGGTTTACGAGGCACGGCCGGGGCAGGTCTTCCTGCTGGGGGCCTCGGCGTGGCGGATCGAGGAGATCGGCCGCGATCGCGTGATCGTCACGCCTGCGCCGGGAGCGCCGGGGACGGTGCCGTTTTGGAAGGGTGAGGGCGTGGGTCGCCCCAAAGAGCTGGGGGAGGCGATCGGGGCGTTCGCGCGCTGGGCTGTCGGGCAGCGCCCGGAGGTACTGGAGCGCGAGTACGACCTCGACCCCCGCGCGGCGCGCAACCTGGTGGAGTATCTGCGCGAGCAGCAGGACGCCACGCGTGTGCTGCCCAGCGACCGCACGATTGTGGTGGAGCGCTTCCGCGACGAGATCGGCGATTGGCGGCTATGCGTGCTCTCCCCGTTTGGCGGACGCGTCCACGCGGCGTGGGGTTTGGCGCTCTCGGCGCGGATCCGCGAGCGGCTGGGCGTGGAGGCGGATGCAATTTGGTCGGATGACGGGATCGTTGTGCACCTGCCGGAGAGCGACGAGCTCAACGGGTCGCAGGCGGTCGAGCTGGCGCTGATCGAGCCGGACGAGCTCGAGGACCTGGTCGTCGGAGAGCTCGGCGGCTCGGCGTTGTTCGGCGCCCGCTTTCGCGAGGCAGCCGGCAGGGCGCTGCTGATCCCGCGAGCCTACCCCGGTAGGCGCACGCCGCTGTGGCAGCAGCGGCTGAAGGCGCAGACACTGCTGGAGGTGGCGCGCCGCTATGAGGACTTCCCGATCGTGCTGGAGGCCTACCGGGAGTGCCTGCGCGACGTGCTCGACCTGCCCGGTCTCACGGAGCTGTTGGGCAGGCTGCACCGTCGCGAGCTGAGTGTGGTGGAGGTCGAGACGGCCACCGCCTCCCCGTTTGCCTCCTCGCTGCTGTTCGACTACGTGGCTACATACATGTACGAGGGGGACGCCCCCAACGCGGAGCGCCGCGCGGCGGCACTGTCGCTGGACAGGGACCTGCTGCGCGAGCTGTTGGGGCAGGAGGAGTTGCGCGAGCTGCTCGACAGCGAGGCATTGGAGCAGCTGGAGACACAGCTGCAGCGCCGCGGCGAGCTGCTGCGGGCGGCCAACCGCGACGAGCTGCACGACACACTGCGCCTGCTCGGCGATCTCAGTGCCGCGGAGGTGGAGGAGCGCGTGCTGGAGGGCGTTGACGCGCGCGCGCTGCTGGCGGCGCTCGAGCGCGAGCGCCGGGCGGTGCGGATGAGGATCGGTGGCGAGGAGCGCTTCCTCGACGCGGCCGACGCTGGCCTGTACCGCGACGCGCTGGGCGCGGTCCCACCGGGAGGTCTGCCGGAGGCCTTCGTAACGGACGTGCCAAATGCGCTGGGGCGGCTGCTGCGCCGCTATGCGGCGACCCGGGGACCGTTCACGAGCGAGCAGGCGCGGGCACGCTACGGCCTCGGTGGCGCAGTGGTCGAGTCTGGGCTGCGTGAGCTGGAGCGGTCGGGTGCGCTGGTACGTGGTGAATTGCATCCCGATCCGGCCTCGCTACGTCACGTCGCGTCTTTGGCTACGCCCGTCGGCTCGCTTCCCTCCCCGGTGTCCTCGTCGGGGGACGCCTGGCGGGAGTGGTGTGACGTTGAGGTGCTGCGGCGTCTGCGACGGGCCTCCCTGGCGGCGTTGCGCCGCGAGATCGAGCCGACGCAGCAACGTGCGTTTGCGGCGTTTTTGCCAGCGTGGCAGGGGATCGACCGCCACGCGGCGACAGGCGCGGGCGTCGAGCGCCTGCGTGAAGCGCTGGTGGCGCTGCAGGGTCTCGCGCTGACGCCACGCACGTGGGAGCTGGAGGTGCTGCCGCGTCGGGTGGGGGCGTACTCGCCGACGTGGATGGACGAGCTGTGCGCCGGCGGTGAGCTGGTGTGGGTGGGCGCGGGTGCGCTCGGTCGCTCAGACGGCCGCGTGGCGCTGTACTTCCGCGAGGATGTGGGATTGTTGGGACGCCCGCCCACCTTGCCACTGCGCCGGGAAGGATCGCGACCGCCCGATAGCGATGCACACGCGCGCGTGCGCGCGCGTCTACTGGAAGGGCCATGTTTCTTTACGGACCTACTCGCCGATCTGGAACTGGCAGCGCTGGAGCTTGGCGAGGCTCTGTGGGACCTGGTATGGGCGGGGGAGGTGACCAACGATGCGTTTGCCCCGCTGCGCGCGCCACATCCGACGGCGAAGACAGCCGGCGCCGCGCCGGCCCGCCTGCTCCCGCTGCCGGGCGGCGAGGAGCGAGCGGGTTGGGCAGGCGCTCAATCGGCCATGCCCCGTCGCCGGGGTCGATTCGCGGGGCGCGCGAGCGCTGCCCGCGGCGGCCCACGGTCGGGCCATCCGCCCGGGCGCTGGTCGCTGACGGCGCCACTGTTCGGTGAGGTGGATTCGATTCACCACCTGCGCGCACTGGCGGAACTGCTGCTCGAGCGCTACGGGATCCTCACGCGTGAGTTGGTGCGCGGGGAGGGGGTGCCGGGAGGCTTCGCGGCGCTCTACCCCGAGCTGTGCAGGCTGGAGACCTTGGGCGTCGCGCGCCGTGGCTACTTCGTGGAGGGCTTGGGCGGCGCTCAGTTTGCGCTCGCGGGTGCTGTTGAGCGTCTGCGTGCGCAGCGAGAGGACGCGGAGCCGCTGGTGCTCGCGGCGACCGATCCCGCGCAGCCATACGGGGCGGCGTTGCCGTGGCCCGGTCAGAGACAAACGCCGGCGAGGGCGCCGGGTGCGAGCGTGGTGCTGGTGGACGCGCAGCCGGTGCTCTACCTGGAGCGCGGAGGCAGGACGCTGAGGGTCCTGGCCGAGCCCGATTCAGGCGAGCCGCTCTCTGCAAACGCACGCGTCGAGCGGGCGCTGGCGGCGCTTGCCGAGCACGCCCGGGCGGGTCGGCTGCCGGCTCGGATCGCGCTCGAGCGGGTGGATGGCGAGCCCGTGCTCGGCTCGCCCTGGGAGGCGGCGCTCGAGCGGTCCGGCTTCCGCGTTGGGCCGCGCCGCGTCGAACTTCGAGCGCGCTAGACCCGCTCAAAGCCACCGACTGCTAGGACCGTTCCGGGTTGGCGTGGTCTTCACAGTACATCGCGCAACTCATCGCGCTATAAACCGGGGGAAGCATCTATTCGGACAGGTTGGCAATCTGGCCAATCAGCGGGGCTTTCGGGTGGATGAGAAACGTCGGATGGATCCCGCAATTTTTAACTTGCAATCTTGGGGCAATCCTGTATGGTCGGAAGTGTGGGGATGAGTGGAACCGAGAGGGAGCTGAACGCGATGTACCGGCGGCTGCCGCACGGCCCCCACGGAATGGGGCGCGACGCGGTCGCCCGGCATCAGCGGGCACGCTTGTTTGGGGCGATGATCGAGGCGGTTGACCGCCAGGGCTACAAGGCCACCACGGTCGCGCACGTGATCGCGCTCGCGGGCGTCTCGAGGCGAGCCTTCTACGAGCAGTTCGCCAACAAGGAGGACTGCTTCCTGGGCACCTACGACATCGCGGTGGCGCGCGCCAAGCGACGGATGATGGACGGATGGATGATGGAGTGCGGGTGGGCCAACCGCATGCACCGAGCTTGCCAGGCGTTTGTGGATGACGCGTGCAGGAACGTCAAGTCTTCGCGCCTGGTGTTGATCGAGGGGCTTGGCCTCGGGGTGAAGAGCCGCGAACGGATGATGCGCTCGGCGGTCGCCTTCGAGCGGGTGCTGGCCGATGGTTTTAGAGCGGCGCCCGACGGCGTGCAGCTCCCGCCGCTGGGGCCGAAGGCGATCGTCGGGGGTGGGCGCTACATGATGTTCGACCGGCTGCGCACCAACCGCGCGGCGGAGCTGCCGATGCTGACCGACGAACTGCTGGACTGGATCAGCGCCTACCGTTCGCCGGCGGCGCGGATCGGGGTGTCGCGCACGCCGCCGCCGCATCGGCCGGCCGAGCCGGCGCGCTTCCTGGAAAGCGAGGAGAAACGCGCTCGCGTGCTTGGCGCGGTGGTGCACCTCACGCTCGACGAGGGCTACCAGGAGTTGACAGATCCCCAAATCGCACAGTTCGCGGGTATGTCGACGGAATCTTTCCACAAATATTTTCCCAGCAAGCGGGAGTGCCTCCTGGCGGCGCTGGATGAGTTCGTCGACGAAACGATTGAAGTGGTTGTCGCGGCTGCCGCCCGAGCGAGCAGCTGGCCGGAGGCGACGTACCTGGGCGTGAAGGCTGGCATCGAGCACTTCGTCGTGCATCCCGGACTCACGCGAATGGCTTTCGAGGACCTCTTCGAGGTTGGTCCCGCGGTGACCGACAGTATCGGCACCTCGCTGGGCAAGCTCGCCGGCATGTTGCGGGAGGGCTCACCCGAGCCCCGCCGTGCGCCGCTGCTCGCACATGAGGCCGTGACTGGCGCGATGTGGGCGATCATCGGCAACTATGCCGTGCGCAAGCGCGTGAGGTATCTGCCCTCGCTGACCGACCATCTCGCGTTCCTGGTGCTGGCACCCTACATCGGCCCGAAGGCCGCGGGCCAGACGATCGACGTCACCCGCAGAAGCCTGGCACGCGACGAGCGCGGCTGAGAACGACTCTTGACCCACAGCTCCGCGCGGGCCATTCGCGATCCCGCGGCTGACCGCCTTCTCGACCCACAGCCCCTATCCTGGGCGGCGATGAGCGTACCCGGCTCGAGTACCCCACCGCGTAGAGTCGGGCACAAGGGCGCTGCGCACCTGGCCCCGGGCAACACGTTCGCCAGCTTCGAGGCGGCGATGCGCGCGGGCGTGGACATGATCGAGTTCGATGTGCTCAGCGAGCACCCGGACGGCAGTGGGCGGCTGCTGCTGGCCCATGACTACGAGGCACTCCGCGGTCCCCCGGCGCCGCTTACGCTGCGCGAGGGTCTCGAGCACCTCGCCGGCGACGTGTATGCGGGCATTGAGCTCGACGTGGACGTGAAGTTGCCGGGCTATGGAGAGCGTGTGGTGAGGGAGTTGCGTGACACAGGTCTCCTCGAGCGCTCACTGGTGAGCAGCACCTACCCAGAAGAGCTTGACGCGATGCGCGCGCTCGAGCCATCGCTGCGGGTGGGATGGTCGGTGCCGCGTGCGCGCCGCGACTACACGGAGGACAGGTTGATGGCGATCCCGGCGCTGGCGATGCTTGCCGGCTATCGGGCTTGGCTGCCCGGGCGTGCTAGGGCAGCGCTGCGGGCGGGCCGCTTCGACGCGATCATGGCGCATTGGCGGGTGGTCACCAGGGCGCTGGTGGAGGCGGTGGCGGCTGCCGGGGGGGAACTGTACGTGTGGACGGTGGACGACGCCGCGCTGATGGGCCGGATGACGACGATCGGTGTCGACGGCATCATCACCAACGACCCGCGCCTGTTCTCGAGCTAAGGAACCTACCGGAATAAGTCCTTAAGGCAGCACGCAGGCCGCCGCGCTGAACCCCTTTGGTTCGGCGCCGGCAAGACTCTTGTGTTCGGCGGTGGTGGGGAGGCTCACGAGATGCACGGCGTGGTTGCGGCGGCGCCACTCGAATTCCACCTGGCCGCGCAGCGTATAGGTGCTGGGGGTGGGCTTGAATTCGAAGGTGCGCCCCGCCTGGCGGGTGGAGGCGGCGGAGCCGATCGGGACGAAGCCGGAGTCGGCGCTCTTGCCGAGGTCGGCCCACTGTTTGGTGGTGGCGTCGAGCGACTGCACCTGAAAGCGCATGTACATCGCGTCGTGGGGGTGCCCGTCGGTTGGCATCGAGCCGCGGATACCGATCGTGTTGGGGTGGTGGGGTGTGTTGCAGATGTCGACAGTTGCCCACAGTTCGGGAGACTTGGCCAGTGGCGTAAAGGAGGGTCGGGCTGGCGCGCTCGCCACTGCCACAAACGTCCCGGCGACGATCAGCGTCGAGACAATTCTCCGGGTGCAGATCATCTTGTGAAGATAGCGCCGTAGGGAATAGGGGAACGCCGATCGTGATAGGTGTGCTATCCACTCTGGCGATGCGGGCGCCAAGCTCAGCGGAGGTCGTGGAGCTGCTCGGCCGCGTGCCTGTGTTCTCGGCGCTCGAGGAGGCGGACCTGCAGCGCATCGCACAGTTGGCTGTGCCCCGCGGCTTCGAGGCTGGTCAAGTGGTCTTCCGTGAGGGGGACCGCAGCGACACTTGCTATGTCGTACATGCTGGCCGCGCCCGCGCGGTGCACGACCATGGCGACGGGCGCACGATCACGCTGGCGACGTTCGGCTCGGGCGACATCTTCGGCGAGCTGGCGCTGTTCGAGGACGAGCGTCGCTCGGCCACGGTGGAGGCGCTGGAGCCGACAAGCGCGTTGGCGGTGCTCGGTCCGGACATGCGCCGCCTGATGGCTGAACACCCCCAGATCGCGATGCGCCTGCTGATCGCGCTCGCACGGCGTCTGCGGGAGAGCAACGAGCGTCTCGCGCGCCGCTCCTTCCAGACGGTTCAGAGCCGCGTGGCGTCGGCATTGAGCGAGCTGGTCGAACAGGCGCAGTCATCCACCTCGCCGGCCTCGGCTGGGTCCAGCCGAGACGAGCCTAGCCACGATGTTCCAATCCTTGCCACTCAGGCTGATCTGGCGAAGCTGGCGGGCAGCTCACGGGAGTCGGCGAGCCGCTTCCTTGCGGTGTTGGAGCGGGCGGGGGTCATCTCCCAGGGCAGGGGCAAGCTGGTCGTGCACGACCCCGGGGCGCTGCGCTCGTATGTCTTCTGAGCGACAGCCGGCAAGGCCGCAGGAGCGCTCGGCGGGTGGTGCTGTGGTGCACGAGGGGCAAGTGCTCGTGATCGTGCCGTGCCGACGCGCGGCCGATGGCGCGCGCGTGCTGGGATTGCCAAAGGGCCATATCGATCCCGGCGAGACCCCATTGCAGGCAGCGATTCGCGAGGTGCGAGAGGAGACGGGCGTCGACGCGGAACTGGTCGTGGAGCTCGGCGAGGTGCGCTACTGGTACAGACGCGAAGGCCGCACCGTGCCGAAGTCGGTCGTCTTCTACTTGCTGCGCTACCTCGCTGGAGATACGGCGGACCACGACGACGAGGTCGAGGAGGTGCGCTGGATGCCGCTGGCGCAGGCGTGCACCGAGCTCACCTATCCGGGCGAACGCGAGATCGCCGTACGCGCGCGGGCGGCGCTGGATCTCTAGAGGGTGGCGCAGCCGGCCCTTCAGGCCGGCGAGCCGGGCCCCTCGTTCTTTGGATCAAGTTGGCGCAGCCGGCCCTTCAGGCCGGCGAGCCGGGCCCCTCGTTCTTTGGATCAAGTTGGCGCAGCCGGCCCTTCAGGCCGGCGAGCCGGGCCCCTCGTTCTTTGGATCAAGTTGGCGCAGCCGGCCCTTCAGGCCGGCGAGCCGGGCCCCTCGTTCTTTGGATCAAGTTGGCGCAGCCGGCCCTTCAGGCCGGCGAGCCGGGCCCCTCGTTCTTTGGATCAAGTTGGCGCAGCCGGCCCTTCAGGCCGGCGAGCCGGGCCCCTCGTTCTTTGGATCAAGTTGGCGCAGCCGGCCCTCGTTCTTTGGACTGGGTGGCGCAGCCGCCAAAGGCCAGGCGAGCCGGGCCCCTCGTTCTTTGGATCAAGTTGGCGCAGCCGGCCCTTCAGGCCGGCGAGCCGGGCCCCTCGTTCTTTGGATCAAGTTGGCGCAGCCGGCCCTCGTTCTTTGGACTGGGTGGCGCAGCCGCCAAAGGCCAGGCGAGCCGGGCCCCTCTTCCTTTGGATCAAGTTGGCGCAGCCGGGCCCCTCGTTCTTCAGATAGCCTGCACTGTCGTGCAGGTGCTCAACTTCTACTCCACGATCTTCGCGGACGAGCTCAAGCGGGGCCGCAAGACGGCCACGATCCGTCTCGGCGACAAGTCGGGCAAGTATCGCAAGAACCAGTTGGTGCTGGTCACGATTGGCTACCAATACTCCCCTCGCGAGCGGATCTTCGAGGCGGTGATCGACCAGGTCGAGGTGATGAAGCTCGCGGAGATCTCTCCGCGCGACATCAAGCACGACAACCCCGAGTTCCGCCGCCACGAGGAGTTGATCAACTTCCTCGAGCAGATCTACGGCCGTCCTGTCTCGCCGGAGGACATCGTCACGGTGGTGCGCTTTTCGCAGATTCTCGAGAACCCCAGCGGCATGACCGAGGCGATGAAGGGCTTCGGCGGCGCCCAGAACTGACCGCTGGCGGTCCGTCTGGCACTCTGAGCAAGAAAGTGCCAGCAGGCGCTTGAATTGCCGCTGCGGTCGGGTATAGTGGCGGGCAGTTGGCACTCGGCTGATGCGAGTGCCAAGGACACCAGGACAGGGGCCGCACCCCCGGTGGGGGCCCCGCGATCAAATGCTCTCTAGATAGTGGAGGTCTCACCAAGATGAAACTTAAGCCCCTGGGCGATCGCCTGATCGTGCGGGCGATCGAGGAGGAGGAGAAGACCGCCAGCGGTCTCGTGCTCCCCGATACAGCCAAGGAGAAGCCGCAGAAGGGTAAGGTCCTCGCCGTCGGCGACGGCCGGATCGACGACGACGGCAAGCGCATCCCGCTGGACGTCAAGAAGGACGACGAAGTCCTCTACAGCAAGTACGGCGGGACCGAGATCAAGATCGATGGGGAGGATCTGCTCGTGCTGCGCGAGTCCGACGTCCTCGCCAAGATCGCGTAAAAGGCGCGCAAGGCGCATAAGGAGAATTGAAAGACATGGCACACAAGGAGATCAAGTACGACGCTGAAGCGCGCAAGGCGCTGGAGGCGGGCGTGGACGCCGTGGCCAACGCGGTCAAGGTCACGCTGGGCCCGAAGGGCCGTTACGTAGTACTGGACAAGAAGTTTGGCGCCCCCACGATTACCAACGACGGCGTGACGATCGCCCGCGAGATCGAGGTCGAGGACGTCTTCGAGAACCAGGGCGCCCAGCTGGTACGCGAGGTGGCTACGGCCACCAACGACGTGGCCGGCGACGGGACGACGACCGCCACCGTGCTGGCCCAGGCGATCGTGCGCCAGGGCCTGAAGAACGTCGCCGCGGGCGCCAACCCGCTGGCGCTCAAGCGTGGCATCGAGCGCGCTGTGGACCAGGTGGTGGCGAGCATCAAATCGCAGGCCAAGGAGGTCTCGGGCAAGGAGCAGATCGCCCGCGTGGCGACGATCTCGGCCGGTGACGAGGAGATCGGCGACGTGATCGCCGATGCGATCGAGAAGGTGGGCAAGGACGGCGTGGTGAACGTCGAGGAGGGCCAGACGTTTGGCATGGACCTCGAGTTCACCGAGGGGATGCAGTTCGACAAGGGTTACATCTCCCCTTACATGGTCACCGACCAGGATCGCATGGAGGCGACGCTGGAGGACCCCTATATCCTGATCGCCAACCAGAAGATCGGCTCGGTGCGTGACGTGCTGCCGGTGCTCGAGGCCGTGATCCAAAGCGGCAAGCCGCTGCTGATCATCGCCGAGGACGTCGAGGGCGAGTCGCTGGCGACGCTGGTTGTCAACAAGCTGCGCGGGACGTTCACCGGCGTGGCTGTGAAGGCGCCGGGCTTCGGCGATCGCCGCAAGCGGATGCTGGAGGACATCGCGATCCTCACGAACGCCGAGGTGATCACCGAGGAGATGGGCCTGAAGCTGGAGAACACACAGGTCTCTCAGCTCGGACGTGCACGTCGCGTGGTGGTTGCTAAGGACAACACCACGATCGTCGATGGCGCCGGTGATGCCGCTGCGATCAAGGGGCGCATCAACCAGATCAAAAACGAGATCGAGAACACCGACTCGGACTTCGATCGGGAGAAGCTCCAGGAACGCCTCGCAAAGCTCTCCGGTGGCGTGGCGGTCGTCAAGGTGGGCGCGGCCACGGAGACGGAGATGAAGGAGAAGAAGCACCGCGTCGAGGACGCCCTGCAGGCCACCCGGGCGGCGCTGGAGGAGGGCATCGTGCCAGGTGGTGGTGTTGCGCTGCTGCAGGCCTCAGCCTCGATCAGCTCCAACGGCGGTGGCGCCGAGGACGATGACGAAAAAACCGGCGGGCGCATCGTGCTGCGGGCGCTCGAGGAGCCGCTGCGTCAGCTCGCCGAGAACGCGGGCCTGGAGGGTTCCGTGGTCGTCAACGACGTGCGCAAGGCCAAGAAAGGTCACGGCCTCAACGCGGCCACCAACGAGATCGTCGATCTCGTGGCAGCGGGCGTGATCGATCCGGCGATGGTCACCCGCTCGGCGCTGCAGAACGCGGCGTCGATCGCCAAGAACATCCTCACCACGGAGGCGATCGTGGCGGAGGTTCCGGAGAAGGAAGGCGGCGGTGGTGGTGGCGGCGGCATGCCGGATATGAGCGGGATGATGTAGGCAGCAGGCAAAGCTGGGCTGCGAGGGGGCGCTCCGGGCGCCCTCTCGCATTTAAGTGACGAGCCCGGCGTTCTCGTGCAGGGCCCTCGTCACCCGCGGTCCGGCCCGGGCGACGCTTCCATATGGCCCCGGGGGGCCCGGATGAGGCTTCTACGGCGCCCCGGCTATTCGACCGCCCCGACAGATCGTGAGGGCTCGCCGACGTACTTCGCGGTGGGCCTGATCAGCTTGCCTTCGCGCTTTTGCTCGAGGATGTGCGCCGACCAACCTGCCACCCGGGCGCAGGTGAACATCGGCGTGAACAGTTCGGCGGGCACTTCGGCGAGGTCGAGTACGACAGCCGACCAGAACTCCACGTTGGTGGCGAGCACGCGGTCGGGCTTGCGTGCGTGCAGCTCCGCGAGCGCGGCCTGCTCGAGCGCCTCGGCGATCTCGAAGCGCGGGGAGCGCAGTTCCTTGCAGGTGCGGCGCAGTACCCGCGCGCGAGGGTCTTCGGCGCGGTAGATGCGGTGGCCGAAGCCCATCAGCCGATCGCCGCGATCGAGCGCTTCTTTCACCCAGCGCTCGGCGTCGCCCATGCGTTCGACCTCCTCCAGCATCTTGAGCACGCGCGAAGGCGCCCCACCATGGAGTGGGCCGGAGAGCGCTCCCACTGCGGCTGACAGCGCGGCTCCCACATCGGCGCCGGTGGAGGCGACGATGCGGGCGACGAACGTGGAGGCGTTGACCCCGTGCTCGGCGGCGGAGACCCAATAGGCGTCGATCGCCTTCGCGTGATCGGGGTTGGCTTCACCGCGCCAGCGGATCAGGAACCGCTCGGGGATCGAGCCGGCGCGGTCGATCTCCTCCTGGGGAACCGGCGGCTGCCCGACGCCGCGCGCGGACTGGGCGACGAACGAGAGCGCCATCACCGAGGCGCGCGCGAGGTTCTCGCGGGCTTGCTCGTCGGAGATGTCGATCAGCTGGTTGAAGCCCCACTCCGGGGTGAGCATCGCCAACCCCGCTTGCACGTCCACCCGCGGGTCGCCCGAGCGCACCGTCAGCGGGTGGGGTTCGGCGGGGGGCAGCCCCGGTTTGAAGCGGCCGTCAACCAGTAGGCCCCACACCTGCTCGTAGGGGACTGCGCCCACCAAATCCTCGATGTCCACGCCGCGGTAGCGCAGCGCGCCCCCTGCTTTGTCGGGCTCGGCGATCTCGGTTGCGAAGGCGACCACGCCTTCCAGGCCCGCTTGGACCTCCGGTGCTGTCTGAACCGTGCTCATGGCACTCGCTTTCTGGGCTTGTTTTGATTGAAGGCCCGCCCGCCCCGGCCGGCTGCCGCGAGTTGTGCCGCGACCAGCCGGGGGTTGCCTTGTGGGCAGTGCACATCGTCGCAGGAATCGATGCGATTGCCGCCGCTCCTCGAGGACGTTAGGCTCTGCCGCGACGGGCGTCCGTCCGTTCCACGCAAGTAGGAGGAGGAGCCGGTGTCCGACAGCGATTTGATGTTCCGCTCCGCGAGCGAGCTCGCGAGCATGGTGCGCGCCGGGGAGCTCTCCGCGCGCGAGCTGGTGCAGTGCTCGCTCGATCGCATCGAGGAGCTCAACCCGCGGTTGAACGCCTTCGTGCAGGTTGACGCCGAGCGCGCGTTGGCGGCGGCCGAGGAGGTGCTACCAGGCGACGAACGTCCCTTCGCGGGGGTGCCGATCGCGATCAAGAACAACCGTCCCGTCAGCGGTTTGCGCCTCACCTACGGCTGTTCGCTGATGAGCGACTTCACCGCCAGCTACGACCACAACGTCACCCGCCGTCTGAAGCAGGCTGGCTTCATCGTGGTGGGGTCCACTACGCTGCCGGAGTACGGCATCCTGCCGACCAGCGAGGCGCGCCTGTTCGGCCCCACCCGCAACCCCTGGGACCTGGAGCGCACCCCGGGTGGCTCCTCCGGCGGTTCGGCCGCCGCGGTCGCAGCGGGGATGGTGCCGGTGGCGCACGGCAACGATGGCGGCGGCTCGATCCGCATCCCCGCTGCCTGCTGTGGCCTGGTGGGGCTGAAGCCCCAGCGCGGGCGCATCTCGGCTGCTCCCGAATTGGGGGACTCGCTGCTGGGGACCGATGGGGTACTGACGCGTACTGTCGCCGATACCGCGGCGATCCTCGATGTGCTCGCCGGCTATGAGGTCGGCGACGCCACCTGGGCACCCCCGCCGGCGCAGTCCTTCGCGCAGGCTGCCACGACGACCGCAGGCCCGGGCGGGCGTCCATTCCGGATCGCCGCCACCACGCTGCCCCCGATTGCCGAGGCGACGGTGGACCCGCTGGCGGCGAGCGCCGTAAGTGAGGCCGCCGAGCTGCTGCGCGGGTTGGGCCACGAGGTGCGGGAGGTCGACCCGCCGTGGCAGATCGAGGGTGTGCAGGAGCTGTTTGGGGCGGTGTTCTGCACTCACATCGGCCTCTCGATCGCCTTCTCCGGCATTGTCGCCGGCCGCGAACCGACGGCGCAGGACATGGAACCGATGAGTTGGGCAATTTTCTGCCTGGCGCGCAAATTGAACGCGATCGAGGGCTTTGGGGGGACCGTCAGGCTGCAGGCTTTCACCCGCCAGCTGGTGGCGTTTCTGGAGCCCTACGATGCGCTGCTCACCCCGGCGCTCGCCGAGCGTCCGCTCCCGCTCGGCACGCTCGATCCCGCGGCGTCTAATCCGTTGGAGACGTTCAGCCGCTCCGGCCTGTTCACACCGTTTACGCCCGTGTTCAACGCCAGCGGCCAGCCCGGCATCTCGCTGCCGCTGTTCCACGGCGATGACGGTTTGCCGCTTGCGGTGCAGCTCGTAGGCCGCCCCGCTCAAGAGGGAACGCTGCTGTCGCTGGCCACCCAGCTGGAAGCGGCGTGCCCCTGGGTGGAGCGCCGGCCGGAGCTGGCGGTGTCATAGCGAGCTCAGCACCGCGGCCATCGGCTGCGGGGTGACGCCGAAGCGCTCGGCGTCGGCGGTGCCCCGACTGGAGACCATCGACACCTCCATCAGCTCCGCCTCGTCCCAGGTGGCGGGCGCATGCGTGCCAAAGGCGGCCTCCAGCAGGCGCAATCCGCGTGCGATCACCGGGGTGGGCACGTGCACGAGCGGCCGGTTGCGGTGCAGCGCGCGCAAGATCTCCCGCACGATCTCGGCGTGGCTGAGGGTTTGCGGCCCCACCAGCTCGAACGATCCGGCGGTGTCCGGCGTCCGCAGCGCCGCCATCGCGCAGGCGGCGAGGTCCTCGGCCCAGATCGGCTGGTAGAGCGCGCGACCACTGCCCGACACGGGCATCGCCGGCAGCAGCGCGAGCCGCTCCAGCAGCGTCAGCCAGCGATCCCCCGGGGCGTAGACGATCGAGGGGGAGAAGACGACCGAGCGCATCCCCGCCTCGCGCACTGCCTGCTCGGCGAGCGCCTTGGCGCGCAGAAAGCGCGCGCGGCTGTGGGTGGAGGCGGAGAGCGCCGAGAAGAACAGGAAGCGCTCGACGCCCGCCCGCTCGGCGGCCTGCACCATGCGCCACGTGGCGATACCCCCCAGCTCCTCGATCGAGCCGCGCGGCTGATCGCGGATCGCGGCGGCGAGGTGCACCACCGTGTCCACGCCCCGCATCGCGTTGCGGAACGACGGCGGGTCGGCGAGGTCCCCGAGGGCGATCTGCACCCGCACCCGTGTGGCGCCCAGGCGGCGCGGGTCGCGCACCAGGCAGCGCACCGACACGCCCTCGGCGAGTAGGCGACCGAGGAGCGCAGAGCCCACCTGGCCGGTGGCGCCGGTTAGCAGCAGCATTGGCGTCTCAACCTAGCGGACTGAAACGTCGCAAGCGCAAACGGTATGGCGGCCCCCGGGCCGGCCGATCCGGCATCGCGTGAAGGCGCCAACGTCAGAAACAAAGGGGCCGAAATTGTTGCAACAGCCGGCATCCCGAACTAACTTGGGCCGATGGCGAGTGAAGCCACCGCCCCCCGGGTTCGTGCGCGCGCCACGCTGCTCGCGCGCGTCGCCGAACTGGGCTGGCCGGCGCCCGCATGGGGCGCAATCGGGGTGACGACGCTATTCATCGGCATCACCTGCTGGTGGCTGGCGCAGGATCGCAGCATCCCGATCTTCGACGCCGGGCTGCATCTGAGCCTGGTGCTCAACGTCCACCAGGAATTGGCGTCGGGAAACTTGGGCAATGCGCTCACGCTGAGCGTCCCCTACCCGCCGTTCGCCTACCTTGTCGGCTCGTTGGGAATCACGCTCGGCGGCGTGGGGGTGGCGCCGCCGATCCTCGCCGAGAACTTGGTGTTTGTGACGGCGCTGGCACTCGGCTGCTACAAGGTCGGGCGGATGGCGTTCAGCCCGCTCGCGGGCCTGCTGGCGGTCGTATTCGCGCTCGGTTCGCCGTTGATTGCCGCCCAGTTCCACGTGTTTATGACCGACGCCCCCGAGACCGCGATGGTGGCGGTGTCGATCTGGCTGGTCATCGCCAGCGAGGGCTTCACAAAGCTGCGCGCGTGCGCCATCGCCGGCGTTGCGGTCGGCCTCGGCATGCTCACGAAGGAGCCGTTTCCGATCTTCGTGCTGGGCGTGGGCCTCGTGACGCTTGGTCGGGGCGGTCGGCGCGCGTGGCCGGGAGTCGCGGTGTTCGCCGTGATCGCGCTGGCGATCGCTCTCCCGTGGTATGTCCACGAGCACAGCTTGATCCAGGGGATCGGAGACCAGGCGACCGCCTCCTCGAGCGCCTACCCGAACTCGCCCGGCCCCGGCCCCAAAGAAATCGCCCCTCCGCGCTTGTCGAGCGCGAACCTCGAGTGGTACCTGTGGAATCTCGACAATGTCGAGCTGGGGCTGGCGCTGTTGCTGCTCGCCGCGGCTGGCTTCGTGTGGACGGTGAGCGGCTTGGTGCGCTCGCGCCCGCGAGCGAGCGGCGGGACAGCGCGAGCCCGCCCGGCGGCCCGGGCGTCGAATGAGGCGCGCAGGCAGGGGCGCGGTGGAAGGGCAGGGCAGACGAAGGAGAAGCGCCCGCCCGCGCGCCCGAAAAGCTGGAGGTCTCGCGAGGGCGGCGGGGCCGCCGTCGCACCGACCGGGTCCGAGCGGCCGTCCGTGAGCCCGCTGGCGCTGGAGCTGACGGTCGGCGCGTTCCTGTCGTGGCTGATTCTGACCGAGACCTACTTCCACGACACCCGCTACAGCATGCCGCTGCTGATCTACCCCGCGGTGTTCGCGGGGGGTTGGATCGCGCACTTCACGGGTCGCCGAAGGGTCCTCGCGGTGGGAGCGCTCACGCTGGCGGTGGTGGCAAACACACTGGGGAGCACGTTCGGCTTGGGCAAGCAGTACCGGATCACCCTGCCGGGAGCCTCCCCCACCGCGCTCCAACAGCCCGGCTACCTGACGCTGTACCCGGGCGGATTCCTGGTGTCGGGGCCGCACCGGGACGGCGACCTGCTCGCGACGTTGAGGGCACTGCGGCGTAGCGGCGTGCGCTACATCGCGTGGAACCAGCGGCAGGGCACATTCGAACCGTCCTTCTCCAACGGCGGTGTGGCGGCGCTCGCGCAGATCGCCCAGCTGACGGCGGTCGCCACACCGACGGCCTCGCTCGGCCGGCGCCAGGCGGTGATGGCGCACGGGAAGATCACCTCTCGCGAAGTGCCCCCCTGCGTCACGCTCGACGATGGCAGTGGCGTGTGGATCCGGATCGGCAACCCGGCGGCGGCGGGCGCCCAGGACTACTGCCCGCTGCCCCGGCCCCACTATTACGGCCCCAAGCAGTCCTGACGCCGTACGCTGGGCGGTGCTGCCCGCCACGACGCGCCCAGGTGGCAAGCGAAGGGTCGCCGCTAATATTCCCTTCTCCGCAAGCAGCCAACAACGACTCGAGAAGGAAGCGAATGGCCTACGTGATCGCAGAGCCGTGCATCGGCACCAAGGACAACTCCTGCGTCGAGGTGTGCCCGGTGGACTGCATCCACCCGACGCCCGACGAGCCCGGGTATGACGCCGCCGAGATGCTGTACATCGACCCCGATGAGTGCATCGACTGCGACGCCTGCGTGGAGGCCTGCCCCGTGGACGCCTGCTTCGCGGAGGACCAGCTGCCCGAGGAGTGGCAGAAGTACACCCAGATCAACGTGGAGTACTTCGCCAACAGCCGCTGACCGCTCAGGCCATCGGCAGCGACATGCCGACCGGCTGGGCGCTCGGCGGCGGGGGGCTGGTGGCCGCCTCGCCGCCGTCGGTTGCCCCGTTGCCGTTTAGCACCGGCAGCTCCAGCGGGGCCATCGCGATCAGGCCCCGTGCCGCCTGGCGGATCGCCTGGGCGGCTGGGTCGTCGGGGTTCTCGAGCACCAGCGGCAGCCCCCGGTCGGCCTGTTCGCGCAGGGGCATCGTCAGTGGCACCTTGCCGAGCAGCGGTACGTCGAGCTCGTCCGCGAGCTCCTGGCCACCGCCCTCGCCGAAGATCGGGTAGCGCTCGCCCGCGGGGGTGGTGAAGCCCGCCATGTTCTCGATCACGCCGGAGATCTCCAGGGAGACCTTGTGCGCCATCTCTGCCGCCCGGCGTGCCACCCGCTGAGCGGTCGGCTGGGGGGTTGTGACGATCACGAAGCGGGCCTGCGGCAGCAGCTGGGCGAGCGTCATCGAGACGTCGCCGGTGCCTGGTGGCAGGTCGATCAGCAGGTGGTCGAGCTCGCCCCATTCCACGTCCTGCAGGAACTGCGAGAGCGCCTTGTGCAGCATCGGCCCCCGCCACACCACCGCGGCGTCCTCCTCCACGAAGAAGCCGATCGACATCACTCGCACCCCGTGGGCCTCCAACGGGACGATCTTGCGCTGCGCCGACACTGGCGGCCGCGTGGCGCCGAGGCCGAACATGCGCGGGATCGAGTAGCCCCACACATCCGCGTCCAGGACCCCCGCGTGGCGACCCTCCGCGCTCAGCGCCGCTGCGAGGTTGGCCGTCAGCGTTGACTTGCCGACGCCGCCCTTGCCGGAGCCGATGCACACCACGTTGCGCACCTGCGCCAGCGCGCCCTCGGGCAGGCTCGCGCGCCCCAGTCGCTCGCGCAGTGCCGCTTTCTCGCTGTCGGAGAGCACGTCGAAGAAGACGTTCACGTGAGCCACTCCCTCCAACGTCCCCACCGCCTGCGCGACCGAGGTCTGGAAGTGGCCTCGGATCGGGCAGCCCGCCGTGGTCAGCGACACGGTCACGTCGACCACCCCGTTGGCGCCGATCTCCACCGAGCGCACCATCTCGAGCTCGACGATCGAGCGGCGCAGCTCGGGGTCGATCACCACCTCCAGGGCCTTGATGATCTGCTCGCGCGTGGGCATGAGCCCATCTTCGCAGAACTCGGCAACCGCTCTGACGTAGGCGCAGGACGGTGACCGGCTACAGCTCCGCCGCAGGGGCAGGACGGTGGCTGGCTAGCGCTCTGCCGCGGGGCACACGATCCGGTAGTCGCAAAGCGCGCACGCCGCGGGCGAGGGGGTGGGCTCGAAGCTCTGCGCGAGGATCCCCGCCCCGGCGTCGAGCACCGCCTGCCTCACCCACTCCCCGCTGGCCGCCCCCGCGGGGACCGGCACCTTGCGGTCGTCGAGGACGTAGTAGTAGGCCTGGCGCGTGTCCGTAAGGCCCCACGCCTCACGCGCCGCGATCGCGTAGAGCGAGAGCTGGATGTCGCCGCTCAGCTCCTCCGCGGTTTTGGCGTACCCGGTCTTGTAGTCGATCAGCTCCCACCCACCCTCGGGCAGCCGGTCCACGCGATCGACCCGCCCGCGCACATGGTGGGCGCCCAGGTCGAAGGCGAACGGGCGCTCGAACCACAACGGCTGCGCCGGTTCCTCCCGCAGGCGCTCGTGGTAGCGCGTGAGCGCCGCGCGCGCCTTGCCCAGCAGCTCGCGTTCCCGCGCCCCATCCCCCATTCCGCTTCGCCGCCACGCCACGTCGAGCAGCTCCAGCAGCTCCGCGAGCGTCCCCTGCGTCCCGTTGCCCATCCGCTGCGCCCCATCCCCCGTCGCTGGCTCGCCGTCACCCCCCACAGCGCGATCGGCAGCCCCGGCGGCCGCGTGGAAGCGTTCCAGGACCTGGTGCACCACGATCCCAAAGCGCTGGTGGATCGTCTGTTCGGTGGGGATTTTCAGGACCCGCGCAAACTTGTACCGGAGCGGGCAGCCGCGATAGGTCTCGACATCTGAGGCCGACAGCACCAGGCCGTCACCCTTGCGAGGCAGGAACGCCTCGAGTGTCGGCTCATCGCGCGCCGCCACCGCCAGCGCGCGAGCGTCGCGGCCGCGACGCCCACCGTGCTCGCCCCCGAGCAGATCGGCGTCGGGGTGCTCCTCGCGCAGCAGCGCATCAAGCGGCGAGCTCTCGTAGATCTCCCGTTGCAGTGGGGTCATCGCCGCGCGCAGGCGCGCATTCACGTCCTGCAGCGCGGCGTCGGCCGCCTCCCCCGCGGGGCGCTCGGCGAGTGCCGCCAGCTTGAGCAGCTCGAGATATCGCACAACCCCATGGGAGACGTCCAGCTCGGTGTCCAGCCGCAGCTCCCCGAGGCGCCCGGCGATCCGCGCCACATCCCCGAGTACCTCCTCGCGCATCATTCGCAGTGTGGCCCGCAGCGTCTCCTCGGGTCCTTCAGTCGTTGCCTCGTCCTGGTGCCTCTGCACCGATGCCACCTCGTCCTGGCGTCCCTGCTCCGACGCCGTCGTCAGCTCGACCGCGAGCGCCCGCGCCGTCGGCCGGGGCGAGGAGCCCACGAACTCCTCTGCCAGCTCGCACAACCCCGCCAGGCCGGCGAGTCGCTGCGCGTCTACGCCATCCGCCGCGAGCAGTTGTCGGCGGCGCAGGCCGAGGCGCTCGATCAGGCGCCCCACGAACAGGTCGGCTCGGACGGTGTCGAGCCCCCCGGCTGCCCAGCGGTGCAGTTCCAGGAAGCGCCCGATCCGCTCGCGCGCCTCCGGCGGCAGCTGTGGAGACTCCATCGCGCTCGCCAGGGCCGCCACCACCTCCAGGCGCTGGCGGCGCACGATCTGGATCACCCGCGCCAGATCGACCTGCCGCAGCTCGATCGGGGGACGCGCCAGCGCGCGCACCGCCGCCGCCGCGTCCCGTGGGTCGACGAGCAGCCGCATCCACGCCAGCACGTCGCGCACCTCCGCGCGCTGCAGCAGCTCCGCGCGTCGTGCGGCACGCTTCCCGCGGTCCTCCCGCGGTAGGCGCTCCAGCGGACGAGACACGCCCTGGCGGTCGGGCGCTCGAGTCGTGTCCGCGGGGCTTCCGAGCCAGGGCACGTCCTGGGGGTCGTCGAGCGAAGAGGGCATCTAGCGAGAGGATATGGGTGTGGGCCCCAGTGGGCTGGACCCCTGTTTTGGCTGGGCATGCCTTTGCGCCCGATGGATTCGGACGTGGGCTATGTGTCGAGCCCGGGGATCGGCTCCGTCGGCAGCGGCCCATGGATCGCTTCGAGCTTGCTGAGATCCAGCTGATCCTGCAGTCGGCCTGCGAGGCGCTTGAAGCCGACGAGGCTGCCCAGGGCGGCGACGGGTGCTTGTTGGTCGTCGACTTCGAGGTGTACGGCGGACTGAGCGACGGTGTCGTAGTCGAGCGGGGGGAGTCCTCCGCGCATGATGTCGACGATGCCGTGGCGGCTGTGGACGCGCAGGTGGTGGGTGCCGGCGATGTCCTCGGGCGTGAGGACCTTGCCGTCGCGCAGTCGTGTGGCCTGCGCGCGCTCGAGGAAGCGCAGTACCGCGGCGTCGGCCTCTGGGCCGTCGGGCACGAGCAGGTCACTGTCTTTGGTCGCACGCACGTAGCCGTGGTAGATCACACTGAAGCCGCCGATTACGACGTAGTCCAGCCCGACCCCGTTGGCGTCGGCGACGACGCCGCCCAGGTCAGGACCAGTAGGCTCGTCTGGGGACACGGCCCGCACGGATCGAGGCGGCCAGGAGAGAGACCGCCTGCTGGGAGAGCTTTTGACCCTGTTCGATTCGTTGCGCCGGAGTCAGCGCCATGTCGATAGCGCGTTCCTGCTCGGCCTCTTCGCGGTTGATGACGGCCCACTCGGCCTCGTGCCCCACCGATAGCAGAGGAGTACGGTCACGACTGTTCATGGCCTTCGAGTCTAACGCTCAAAGAAAGGCATCAAGAGTGAAAGAGACTCCGTCCGGCAGGTTACGTGCTTTGCTGAAACGTGATCTGACCCATCGCAAGTTTCCTCCTTGTCGGGCCCAGGAAGCCACGGGGGCGGGGAGCTCTGCCGGTACCCTCCAAGGATGGACGCGATCGACTGGAGCACCGCGCAGCGGGTGGGGGAGTTGATCGCCGGGTCCCCCGGGACTGAGAGCCAGACCGCCCAGGTCCTCCGCGATACCGTGCAGCCGCTGGCGCTGCGGTTTGCCCGTCGCGTGGGCGAGTACGCGAGGCTGGAGCTCCCCGAGGAGCTGCCTGCGCTCGAGGCGGTCGACCGACCCGGCTGGATTGCGGCCAACCTGCAGACGATGCGCCCGGTGCTCGAGTCGCTGGCCGCGGAGGGACTCGGCCCGGGTGGCCGCTCCACCGGCCGCATGCGCTTCAGCTGGAAACGCCCGGGACAGGACCTCGGGCCGCTGTACGACGCGCTCGGCGCCGCCGGCGGCCTCTTGATGGGGGCGCAGGTGGGGGCGATGGCGGGCATGCTCTCCCAGCGGGTGCTGGGCCAGTACGACCTCGCCCTGCTCGACCCCACCGTCGCGCCGCGCCTGCTGCTGGTCGCTCCCAACCTCGCGCAGGCCGCGCGCACGATGCAGGTGGACAGCGAGCAGCTGCTGGTGTGGGTGACGATCCACGAGATCACCCACGCCGTCCAGTTCTCCGGGGCGCCGTGGCTGCGCGAGCACCTCGCGGGGATTATGCGGCAGCTGATTGCGGGCCTGCAGGTGACTGTGTCGCTGAGCGCGCTGCTGCGCCTCCCCAGCGCCGGCGACGCACGCGCGTTCGCCGAGCGTCTGCGCCACGGGGAACTGGTGCGCCTGACGCTCGGCGAGCAGCGCTGGCAGCTGGTCGAGCGCCTGCAGGCGACGATGTCGCTCGTGGAGGGCCACGCCGAGCACGTGATGGACGCCGTCGGCGCCGAGGTGCTGCCCTCGCTGCCGCGTCTGCGCGCCGCGATGACTCGCCGCCGCGAGCACCGCGGGCTGCCGTGGCGGGTACTGGAGCGGCTGCTCGGACTGGAGTTGAAGATGCGCCAGTACGAGGAGGGCCGTGGCTTCTGCGACGCCGTCGTGCTTGCCGGCGGGCCCGAGGCGCTCGCGCGCGCGTGGCGCTCCGCCGAGGATCTCCCCACCGCCGCCGAGCTGCAGGCGCCCGAGCTGTGGCTGGCGCGCGTGGCGTGAGCGATCATCGACGCGACGCGGCTGTATTGGGGGCCTTCCTTAGACGAACAGATGTTCCGCATGTCACGAAGTCTAACCGGGTAAGCTCAGGTTTTACGGTGCTTTTAGATCGTGCTAGGCTTTAGATGTAACGATCGCGGGAGCGCAGGGTACAAACAGATGTTCGCTTCCGGCCGATCTGCCGGACGCGTAGAACGGATGTGCCCATCGATTCCTCCCTGGGAGGAATATGACCAATAGGAGGCCCCCTCCCACATGCCTGACACGACCCCCACCGCCCGACCCAAAGCCCCAAGCTCAACCAAAAAAGCCAAAGCGACTCCCATGCGGGCTGCCGCCAGTGCATCCAAAGCCCGTGCCACCGCGGCGCGCACACGCGGCGCGTCGAAAAGCAAGCCCGCCGGCGCTCGCGCCTCGGCCGGTGGCGGCGCCACCCGCCGTGGCTCGGCCGCACGCGCCAACTCCACTCGCAGCACCACCGGCCTCGTCGGCGACTACGCCGAACGGGCCGTCCTGATCCCCGTCGGGGCCGCCCTGCTCGCCCGCGAGCGAGTGGTGTCGAGCGTGACCGACGCGATCTCCACCTACTCGAGCCCGACCAAGGCGCAGAGCCAGCTGCGCAAATTCGAGCATCGCGGCAGCGCCGCTCGCACGCGCATGGAGCGCGAGGTCCGCAAGACCCGCACCCGTGTCGAGCGCGAACTGCGCGAGCGCCGGCGCGAGCTCGACCAGCGGCGCGGGCGGCTCACCAAAGAGGTGACCTCCAGGGTCGAGCAGACCCAGTCGCAGATCGAGAAGACTCAGGCCCAAATCGAAGATGCGCTGCGCACGCGCCTTGAGGAGGGCGCCGACCTCGCCAGCCGAGTGCAGGAGCGCGTGCTCAGCCTCGTCTGACCGAGCAGCAAGCTTCCCCCGCCTCGGGTCGAGCCGACCACGAGCGCGGGAGAGTCTGTCGGCCTCATATCTCGCCGGCAGGAGTAGGACCCTCTCCTCCCTCAGTCGGCGGGGCGGCCCACCAGCCGCTCCGCCGACCTTTATTTCGGAGGCTTCTGATCCCCCTGCTGGCGCAGGAAGCGCTGGAACTCGCTCGCCAGCCGCTCACCCGAGGGCAGGTCATCGGGAGAGAGCGGCCCCCATTCCGCTCCCCAGCGTCCGCTCTCCTCGTCCTCGTCCTCCTCCCCATCGCCTTCGGCATCCTGCTCCAGGCGTTCCACAAACGCCTGCACCTCCGGGTTGCTCGACACCGCCAACCCCACCTGGCGCTCGTAGTTGGCGGCCGCGTCCTCCAGCTCACTCACGTCCACCGACACGCCCACCAACTCCTCCAGGCGCCGCACCAGCGCCAGCGCCGCCTTGGGGCAGGGGGCCGCGGCGACGTAGTGGGGGACGCTCGCCCACAGGCTCATCGAAGGCAGGCCAGCATCGCCGGCGGCGCTATGCAGGACGCCCACGATCCCCGTGGGCCCCTCATACCGGCTAGGGGCGGAGTGGCCGGCGGCCCCGAGGCGCTCCATCAACGCCGGGTCCGACGCGAAGCCGGTCATCGCCACCGGCAGCGTGTGGGGCACGTCCGCCAGCAGTGCCCCCACGGTGATCACCATTCCCACCCCCAGGGCCTCCGCGAGCTCGACGATCAGGGCGCTGAACGTGCGCCACCGCAGCGAGGGCTCGACTCCCTGCACCAGCACCAGATCGCGCGGGGCGCCGGAGATGCTCGCCCCGGAGATCTCCACTGACGGCCACTCGATCTCGCGGCGGGTGGGCGAGGAATCGCTTTCCTGTGCCGCGAGGCGGATGCGGGGGCGGTTGGTCTGGAAGTCGTAGAACTCCTCGGTGTCCACGTGCGCGAAGCGTTCTGCCTCCAACGCCCGGCCGAGGAACGCGATTGCCGAGGAGGCCGCGTCCCCCGCGTCGTTCCAGCCCTCGAACGCGCACACCATCGCCGGAGCCCGCAGGCCCGTCGGGCGGCGATCCCAGATCAGCGGCTGCATCCGCTTCACCGTACATCATGCGGTGATGGTTTCCCCCGAGGAGGAGCCCCCGACGGTCGCCACCTTGCGCGATGGGCAGGAGGTCACAGGCGTGTTTGCGTGCTCGCGCAAGGAGCGCCAGCTCTCGCGCGCCGGCACCCCCTACCTAACCGTCGAGCTGCGTGACCGCACCGGCTCGATCCTCGCGCGCGCCTTCCGCGACGCCGACCTGCTCGCCGGGCGCTTCGAGCGCGGAGATCTGGTGCGCGTGGAGGGCCGCGTCGAGCGCTTTCGCGACCAGCTGCAGGTCGACTTGCGCACGATCGCCCGCGCCAAGGGGGCTGAGGCTGATCCGGCCGGCTTCTTGCCTACCACCTTCCGCAATCTTGACGAGCTAGAGGGCTTCTTCGAGCACCTCGCGCGCGAGCTCTACGAACCGGGTCTGCGGGTGTTGTTGGAGCGCGTGCTCGGCGACGCCGAGTTGCGTCGCGAGTTGCGCCGGGCGCCCTGTGCGCTGCCCACGGCCACACGTCCGGGCGGCTCCGGCCGGGGCGGGGCCGGCAGCCACCACGCCTACCTCGGCGGCCTGTTGGAGCACACCGTCGCGGTCGCCACGCTGGCGCTTGAGCTGTGCATGCTGCACCCGCGCCTGGACCGCGACCTGCTGCTGGCGGCCGCGCTCCTGCACGACGTCGGCAAGACCCGCGAGTTCACCTACGGGGCCGAGATTGCCCGCAGCGAGGAGGGGCGGCTGCTGGGGCACGTCGAGCTTGGCCTACGCCTGCTGGCGCCGCGCTACCCCGCCTCGCTCCCGGACCCGCGCCGCCTGGCGCTCGAGCACTGCATCCTCGCCCACCACGGCCCCGAGGCGCTGCCGGGTCAGCGCTTCGCCTCCGCCGAGGCGATCGCTCTCTACCGCTGCAACACGCTCGACGCCCACCTGAAGAGCTCCTTCGAACACGGTCCGTAATCAACCGCAGGCTGCACATTCGTTCCAAGCACGGTCAAGCAGCGCTGCTCTGATGCCGATTAGGTAACGATGAGCTGGTTTCGACGCCGACGCGGGGCGCCGGACGCCGAGACACCGAGTCCCACGCCAGAGCCCCCCGTTCCCTCTCCTGCCGCCACGGCGCCCGTGGCAGCTGAGCTCTCCGTGCTCGAGTCCGCCGTCTCGGCCCCGGCGGCACCCGAATCGCCCGTCATGCCGTCTGCCCCCACTGCGGCCGCGGCGATCGCGGTACTGGAGCGCCCTGCGCCAACAGCGCTCTTGGAGCCATCGCACGGCAATGGACTCGAGGCACCCGAGGAGCAGCAAAGCGACGCGCGCCCAAAGGTACAACCCCCGGGCACCGGGCTCGGCCTGTCAGTGCGCGATTCGCCATCCACGAACGGACTTGCCGTGGCGGCGCCCGATCTGCCATCCACGAATGGACTCGCCCTGTCGGTGCCCGAGCAGTCATCCACAAACGGGCTCGACCTCCCGGCGCCCGGACAGCCGCCCGCCAATGGGCTGAGCTCGCCTGCCCGTCCGGGCCGCTCGGTCAGGCGCATCGGCGAGGTGGTCGTCGACCTCGGCTTCGCCGATCGCGAGGCCGTCGAGCAGGCCGTTGCGGCGGCCCGCTCACAACGCAAGCCCACCGGGCAGGTGCTGGTGGAGCAAGGCGTACTGCGCCAGGACCAGCTGGCCCGCGTGGTTGCCGAACGGTTCGGCCTCGACTACATCGACCTGTCGGTGTACGAGCCCGACATGGGCGCCGTCAACCTGCTGAGCGGCGAGGCGATCAAGCGCTACCAGGCGGTGCCGGTGCGCTTTATGGAGGACGGTGCGCTGCTGCTGGCGATGGCCGACCCCACCAACATTCTCAGCATCGACGACATCGCGATGATCACAAGCCGCAGGGTCAGGGTGGCGGCAACCTCCGCGGAGGACGTCAAGCTGCTCGCCTCGCGCCTCGGGCGGCTGGAGGGCGCGATCGAGGAGATCGGGGAAGGTGTGGAGGGGGAGGAGAGCCATGAGGCGCTCTCCACATCGCTCTCCGAGGAGGCCGACCAGGACGCCCCGGTGATCAAGCTCGTGCACTCGATCATCGCCCAGGCAGTGCAGCAGGGTGCCTCCGACATCCACATCAACCCCGAAGAAACCGACACGCGCGTGCTGCTGCGCGTCGACGGGATGCTCTACCCCGCAGCCACCGTGCGCCGCCGGATGGCAACCGGGATGGTGTCGCGCATCAAGATCATGGCCGACCTCGACATCTCCGAGCGGCGGGCACCCCAGGATGGACGTCTCGCGCTGAACGTCGAGGGCCGGCGCGTGGACATCCGCGTTGTGACGCTCCCACTGGTCTACGGCGAGGGGGCGGTGATGCGGATCCTCGACAAAGGCGCGGTCGTCAGCGATCTCGAGTCGCTCGGGATGCTGCCCGAGGAGCAGGAGCGCTTCGCGCACGCGATTCGCCGGCCCCACGGCGCCGTGCTGGTCACCGGGCCGACCGGGTCGGGCAAGTCCACCACGCTGTACGCCGCGCTCGGGGCGCTCAACGATGGCGCCCGCTCGATCCTCACGATCGAGGACCCGGTCGAGTCGCGGATCGCCGGGATCAAGCAGATGCAGGTCGCCCCCAAGGCCGGCGTCACCTTCGACACCGGCCTGCGCTCGATGCTGCGCGCCGACCCCGACGTGATCATGGTCGGCGAGATCCGCGACCGCGAGACCGCCCACATCGCGGTCGAGGCGGCGCTCACCGGCCACATGGTGCTCTCCACCTTGCACACCCGCGACGCTCCCTCCGCGCTCGGGCGGCTGATCGACATGGGCATCGAGCCCTTCCTGATCTCCTCGGCCGTCGACTGCGTGGTGGCGCAGCGACTGGTGCGCAAGCTCTGCCCCCACTGCAAGCGCCTGGCGACGCTGCCCGAGTCGGTGCTGGAGGAGTACGGGCTCGACGAGCAGCCCTACGCTCCGGCCGGGTGCTCGCGCTGCTCGGCCTCGGGCTATCGCGGCCGGGTGGGGCTCTACGAGGTGATGACCATCAGCGAAGAGATCCGCACCCTGGTTCTGCAGCACGGCTCGGTCGATGAGATCGCCGCCACCGCCACCCGCGAGGGGATGCATCGCCTGCGCGACGACGGCATCGCCAAGGTCCGCGAAGGCCTCACCTCGATCGAGGAAGTCGAGCGTATGACCAACAGCCTCGTGTAGGGCTCAGCCTTCCGCGAACAGCAGCGAGATGCGCAGCGGGCCGGAGGGGAAGGCTTTGGCCATGAACGAGTACGCCTGGTAGGTCACGCCGCGATACACCACCCTGCCGCGATCGGGGATCGTTGCGGGTCCCGGCTTCAGCGAGCCCATCGCCTCGCGTGCTCCCTCACGCATCACCACCTGCGCATCCGTGAAGGCGTGCGCGAGGATCTGAAAGCCGAGGTCATCCTGGATCGCCATCAGGAAGTGGGCTGCCACCTGGCCCCGGGCGTTGCGGATCACACCGGGGATCGGTGCCAGTACGTGGGGGCCGCCCACGTCGATCAGCAGTTTGCCCCCGCGGATCACGCGTACGCGCACGATGTGCAGGTGGCTGCGGAAGAAACCGATGATCGCCGCGCGCGTCGCCTTCGCGTTGCCGGCCAGCACCGCTTCGCGAAACGGCCGCGAGTGTTCGGCGTAGTGCAGCAACAGTTCGGCTTTGCTGCCTTCGTGCTCGGCGTAGTACACCCGTTCGGCAACCAGCCCATACATGGCCGCCTGAGCTTGCGTCGCGGTGGCGCCCCGCTTGGCGCACACCGCCGCGACGGAGGCGCTGGGCGTCAGCAGCGTGATGCTCGCGGGCCGGTCCGGAAACGCGCGCGCGGCGAACGTGTCCACGCGGTAACTGTCTTCGCCGTCGCTCAGTTCACGCTCGCCCGGCGTCAGCTTGGGCGCTGGATGGAGCGTTGCGGTCAGCTGCCGCCCGCCGCTGCGCACGATCACCTGAGCGTGCAGCAGGCCGCTGACCGTCTGGGCATACCCGTTGGCTCCCTGCACCGACACTGCGATTTCGCCGACCGTCTGGCCCACGGCGTTGACGAGCGCCGCACCGCGCGGCGCGATCCCCGCTGCCCGTTCGATCTTCGTCAGCGTGCGCCCGTCGTGCGTCACGCGCACGCTGACGATCTGGTTGAGCAGCAGCCCCTCCAGAACTCGGTGCGCCGCCGCTCGATCGTCGCCTTCGACTGCCCGCACAAGCGCGCTCGAGCTCGTCAGGCGCTGCAGTGCCTCGGCGACGATTCGTCCGTTCGCCGACTCCTGGTAGACGCGCTGCGCGACATCTTCGACCGCTTCCAACGCCGCGGTGGGGCAGCTTCTGGCGATCGGCGACACGGCCGCGGTGTCGGTGATCGTCGAGGGTGCTCCCGAGCTGCTCGATCCACAGCCCGGGAGCGCCACCGCGAGCGCGAGCAGGAGGGCGCCGAGGATTGCGGGTCTCGCCATGGGCGGCGAAGCCTAGCTTCTCGGTGAGGCCCGGCTCCCCGCTTGCCCGCGTCGTACCCTCCGGCGCTGCGTCTACGTCGGATGTGGCCACGCCCCGCAACGGCGCCGCGGTGCCGTTGCGGGGCGACGCTCGCTCGCTACTTCTTGGCTGCTCCCTTTTTGCCTTTGGTGGCTCCGGTCTTGGTGCCGGCGCCCTTGCCCTTCTTGCCCTTGCCTTTCTTCTTGTCCTTCTTTTTCGGTTCCGGGCCCTGGAAGGCCATCAGGCGCGTCTTACCTGTCGCCTTGGTAGCCGGGCAGCCCACTGGGCGGCCGAGGTCGAACGGTCCTGCGATCGCCTGTGTGATCACGCTCTTTTCCAGGTACGCGTAGGTGACCGTCAGCAGTGCGTCCACGCGCGGTTCGGTGCACAGCTTCCAGCCGATTTCGAACTGGCCGGTGATCCGCTCGTACGCTTCTTTGGTGGTGGCGCCCACGCAGTTAACGGCGTACCCTGGGAACGCCCCGGCGCACGAGAACGCTTCCGACAGCGGCGCTTCGAGGTAGTTGGCGACCTGCGGCTGGCCTTCGATCCCCGTGATCGGCACCTGTGTCTGTACCTGATAGCCGGTGATCTGCCCGTCGCATTTGAACTTGTACTGCACCGGCGTTCCTTCGCTGCCTTCGCCTTCGGCCTTGCCCGCCGAGAGCTGCCCCTGGCATTCGTAGTCGTTGGGGTTGGAGCTTGTGGGCGCGGCGGCCGCCGGGGCTGTTTCGGCCGCGGCGCTGAGGGCTGGGGCCGCGAGCGACAGCGCGATCGCCCCCATCAGCGCGGTCAGCCACCAGGTGGTGCGGCGGTTGGACTTCAGGGCGCTTCGATAAATCGACTTCAGTGAGTGCATACAGCCTCCGTTCGATGAGATGGGTTGACTGGGGGGTGGTGGTGAGTCGTTGCAGCTGAGCTCAGCTTGGAGCTTTGGCCCGGAAGAGCGCTTCCAGGCTTTCGTGGGGGGCGAGCGGGTTGAAGGCGCTCGCGCTCCGTGCGCCCAGATGGCTGAGGAAGGGTGAGAGCAGCAGCGCCCCCTCGGGTGTGCCTGCCGTGGTGAGCGTGCTGGTGAGCGAGCCCGCCGGGTAGGCCACCCCTTCGCTCGCGCTTGCGGGGGGGCTTGTCGTGGTGCTCGACGAGGCTCCCTGCTGGCCCGGTGCCCCGAACGTGACCACGATCAAGCCGTGTTCCTTGTAGGCCGCGCTCGCCTCAATCTTTGGCACCACTTCCTGCAGGTACGCGTTCGCCGCCTGCGCCCCCGCCGGTTCTCCGGAGGGACAGGGTGTGGCCGCAGCCGGCTGGTCGGGGGTCGACGTGCTCGACGCCGGGTTGGATGTCGTTCCCGGTGTGGCTCCCCCCGTCGCACCCGTGCCGCATGGGGGCGGGGCGACTGTGGTCACGCTCGCGCCCACCTGACCCGAGAGCAACGTGGCGGCACCGGCGAGCTGTGCCGCCGCCAGCGATGAGTAGCCGCTTAGGACCGTGCCCTCGCCCTTCAGCTGCCCGTCCAGATAGGGCGCCGCCGTACTCTGCTTCAGCACGTTTTCGAGGCTTGCGCCGTAGGGCAGCTCGATCACCCATGCGTCAGCGATCGGGGGAAGCGGCTTCGTTTTGGAGGTCTTTTCGCCTTCTTCTTCCCCGCCCGCGGCGGGTGTGGTCGAGGAGTTGGGAGACACCTTGCCGGAGGAGGGCGGGGTTGAGGAGTGAGGAGTTGAGGAGTGGGGAGTTGAGGACGCGCTCCCCGCACCACCGCTCACTTCGTTGCTTGCGGCGGTGGCTTCGCTGGTGGTCGGTGGCGTCGGCTGAGGGGTGCTCGCCGGCGGACTGGCCGCCTGGGAGGAGAGCGCGAGATTGCTGCCCGAGCTCGTCCCAGAGCCCAGTGCCAGTAGCGCCAGCACGCGGCCTATTGCCGCCGCCCGTGAGCTGCCGGCCAGCGAATCTGCCGGACCGGGGCCGATCAGCGCCCCCAGCGCGATCCCCACGGCGAGCATCGCTGTTGCGAGGATCGCGCCGGTCCGACGGGAGGGCAGCTTGGGTGTCTGGGGGGGGAGGGGAGTGGTCATCGGGGCAACTCGAACGGTCGAGGCGGGTTGTGGTCGGGGACGGCAATCCCAACCTTCTCGATCTTATCGACAAAATAGCTAATGTCGATCCTGTTTGTGGAGAATATGGTAGGCTGATCGTCGCCAAGTTGTCAACAACGGCTCGTCAGACCTTGTCTGGCGGACCTCAGAAACCAATCGGAGGCCCACCCTCATGCATCGAATCCGCCGTATCGCCGCTTCGTTTGCGGCTGTGACCCTCATCGGGGCCGCGGTGCCCGCGATCGCCTCGGCTACGAGCGTGATCACGATCAGCGGAGCCACCGCCTCCTTCCCGCTCGTCCAGCTGCTCGCCCACAAGTACTCCAAGCTCGAGCACAACAAGGTCTCGTTCAGGATCTCCCAGGGTGGTGCCACAGTCGGCATCAACGACGTCGCCGCCGGCCGCGTCTCGATCGGAGACGTCTCCCGCGACCCGCTGCCCACCGACCCGTCCGGCCTCGACTTCTACCCGATCGCCGAATATGGGATCTGCCTCGTCACCAACAAGTCCAACGCCCTCCCCTCGCTGAACGAAGCCCAGATCCAGGCGATCTTCGAGGGCAAGGACAAGAGCTGGAGCCAGGTGAACGGCGCCACCGCCTCGGGGTCGATCGACGTGTACAGCCGCACCTCCACGGCCGGCGTGCTCACCAACTTCAAGACGCTGTTCCTCGCCAACAAGTCAGTCGTATCCACGGCCGCCGAAGAGCCGTCCGAGGGCCAGCTGGAGCAGTCGGTCGCCAACGATCCCCTGGGGATCGGCTTCCTCTCCAACTACCGTGCCGATCAGGGCACGGTCAACCCGGTTGCGTACAACGGCGTGGCCTGCACGCGCGCCAACGTGGCCTCCGGGCAGTACACCCCCACCGCGCGTTTCTACGAGGTGACCAAAGGCCCCGCCACCGGCGCGGCCGCCAGCTTCATCTCATGGATCCGCACCAGCAAGGCCGCCCGCAAGATCATCTCGACGCAGTGGGTTCCGATCAAAGCCAGCTGATGTCGTGAGCTTGCCCGCTTCGACCAGCACGGGTGCAGGGCGGAAGGGGGGGATCCCCCCCTTCCGCCCGTCGTTGCTAAGCCGTCTGCGCAACCCCTGGCCCGACCACCGCGCCGAGCGTGCGCTCGGCGCGGTGGCGCTGTTTGTATGTCTGTGCGTGCTGACGATGATCGTTCTCGTCGCTCAGCGCGCGTGGCCGATCTTCGCCCACAACGGCCTCTCCTGGCTGGGACCTGGCGGCAGTTTGAAGGTGCAGATCGAAACGATGCTGAACGCCGCGGGCAGCCCACCCGCCTCGGTCTACCGCTTCCATGCCTGGCCGATCATCTACGGCACGCTGCTGGTCACCGGCCTCGCCGTGCTGGTGGCGCTGCCCCTGGCGGTGCTCTCCTCGATCTTCATCGTCGAGCTGGCGCCTGTTGCGATGCGCCGCACGATGGTGCGGGTGGTGCGCCTGCTGGCGTCGGTTCCCTCGGTCGTGTGGGGCCTGATCGGGATTCTCGTGCTGGTGCCGTTCATCGACAGCCATCTCATCACCCCCTCCGAGAAAACGTCGCTGGAGGGCACCGCCCAGCTCACCGGCGCCGGGCTCGCGCCGGCGGTGCTGGTGCTGGCGCTGATGATCACGCCGATCATGGTCGCGCTGATCTGCGACGCGCTCGGCACCGTGCCCGCCGCCTGGCGCGAGGGCGCCGCGGCACTCGGCGTCAACCGTCTGCGCGCGATCCGCGCCGTCACGTTGCGGGCGGTGCGGCCGGCGATCGTCGCCGCCGTCGTGCTCGCCACCGCCCGCGCGCTGGGTGAGGCGATCATGATCTCGATGGTGTCTGGCTCGGTCTTCTTCTCGCCGCGGCCGGGCGATGGCCTGGCGTTCTTCTTCGAGCCGCTGCGCACGCTGGCCTCGACGATCGTCGACTACCACGAAGGGGTCAGCGCCCCCGCACTCAGCGCGGCGCTGTACGCGCTTGCGCTGCTGCTGCTGTTCTCCGCGTTCGCGCTCTCGATCGGCGGCTACCTGATCAAGCTGCCCCTAAGGAAGTATCAGGTGCGCGGATGAGCGCGTACGTCTCCCAACCCTCCGCGCAGCCGACGGGCTCGCGCGGACGCGGCTCCTCGCTCCGCACCTGGCGCCTGGGCGACCTCCTCGTGCTCGTGGCCGCCTGGGCCGCCGGCCTCACGCTGTGCTTGGTGGTGGGGGCGGTGGTCATCTACATGGGCGTTCGCGGCCTCCAGTACCTGAGCCCCGCGCTGATCTTCAGCCACCCCGCCGCCGGGCTCGCCCAGAACCAGACCGGCGGTTTCCTCGACCCGCTGCTCGGCACGCTGCTGCTGGCCGCGATCGGGATCGCGATCGCCGCGCCGCTGGCGATCTGCTCGGCTTTGTGGCTGGTCGAGTATGGGCGGCCGCGCTGGCTGACGCGCGTGGTGGAGTCGGCGATCGAGATCGTCGCCGGCACGCCCGACATCGTGATCGCGTTCGTCGGCCTGGCGCTGTTCCAGCTGCATCTGTTCGCGTGGGTCTCCGAAGTCGGACAAGGGGGTGGCGTCACCGGCAAGTCGTTCCTCGCCGCTGGCTCGATGATCTCGCTGATCGCGCTGCCGCCGATCTTCGTGGCGGTGCGCGACGGCCTGCAGGGAGTGCCGGCGCACGTACGCGAGGCCGCGTTCGCGCTCGGCAAGACGCGGATCGCCACGATTCGACGTGTGCTGGTGCCGAGCGTGCGCACCAACATCGCCACCGGCATCACGCTCGGCGTCAGCCGCATCGTCGCCGACACCGCGATCGTGGTCGTGCTGCTGGGCGACACGCTGCGGATCGAACCGCAGGCCCACGGCGGCCTGCCGGTGCTTGGCCTGCTGAAAGGCACCGGCTCCTCGCTCACCAGCTACGTCTACGACAACTCGCCCGCCGGCGAAGGGGGTGCACCGCAGAAGGCGTACGCCGCTGCGTTCGTGCTGCTGCTGTTCGTGCTGTTGCTCAACCTGCTGGTCGAACGGATCGGCCGCGCCCAGGCCCGCGCCAGCGGTTTCGTCGCGGCGGTCGAGGGAATCGTCTAAATGCCCCGCAACACCATTTCAGTCTTTATAGTGTGGAAGGTGAGGAACCGATGAGTTCTACGATGGTCGAGTTCGAGCAGGCGTTTGACCGCCCAGATCAGCAGCCGGTGCCCCCCGTGCGCACGATCGTGCTGGACCGGACTCCGGAGCCCGTGCGCCCGCCCGAGCAGCGCGAGGCGCTGCGCCCGGTCGCCAACGTCGCTGGCCCCGAGCGGTTGCGGCTGGAGGACGTCAGCGTCTCCTATGGCGCCACCGGCAGCCTGGGCCGGCGTGGCGCCAACGCCGTGCGCTCGGTCTCCCTCTCGATCCACCAGGGCGAGGTGCTGGCGCTGATCGGGCCTTCCGGCTGTGGCAAGACGACCCTGCTGCGCACCCTCAACCGCCTCACCGAGCTGACTCCCGGCGCCCGTCGCGGCGGGCGGATCCTGCTCGACGGCGAGGACATCCACGACCTCGAAGACACCGCCCTGCGCGCCCGCGTGGCGATGGTCTTCCAGCAGCCCAACCCCTTCCCGATGTCGATCTTCGACAACGTCGCCTTCGCGCTGCGCGAGCAGTCCCGCCGCCGCCCCCGCCGGCCCGAGCTCGAGCCGCTGGTGATCGACGCGCTGCGCCGCGCCGGCCTCTACGACGAGGTCGCCGACGACCTGCACCGCCCCGCGCTGCGTCTCTCCGGCGGCCAGCAGCAGCGTCTGTGCATCGCCCGCGCGATCGCGCCGCGGCCGGAGGTGCTGCTGATGGACGAGCCCTGCTCCGCGCTCGACCCGATCTCGACCGGGGTGATCGAGGAGCTGATCCACGAGCTGCGCCGCGATCTCGCCGTGGTGATCGTCACCCACAACCTCGCCCAGGCGCGCCGCGTCGGCGACAAGGTCGCCTTCATGTACCTCGGCGATCTCGTCGAGTACGGCACCGCCGATCAGGTCTTCGAGGAACCTCGCGCCCCGCGTACCCGCGACTACGTGCGTGGAGCCTTCGGATGAGCGTCGAGGTCTCATGCCAGTCGGTGGTCGTGGTTGTGCGCGACAGCGAGGAATGCGTCGGGGTTTACTCGCTCGATCGTCGGTGACGGAGCTCTCATGGACGTGATTCCACTGCCCACATCCACCGATGGCGCCGCCACCGTGCCCTCTGCGGCCTGCGCCGGGTGCGGTGCCCCGCTTGCCCCCGACCAGCGCTACTGCTTGGCCTGCGGGCGTCCCGCCTCGCCCGTGCGCCTCGCCTTCCTCGACGTACTCCAGGCCGAGCCAGGGACGGCCGCGACGGCGATCCTCGGTGCGCCCTCGGCCGCCGCCAGCTATCAGTCGCCCCCCGATCCTCCCGGCACGCTCGGCTCGCTGCGTCGCTACTCCGGCCTGTTCGGCCTGCTTGGGGTGCTGCTCGCGTCGCTGCTGATCGGGCTGCTCGTCGGGCACTGGCTCACCGGGAGCGCACCCACCGGCAAGCAGGTCTATGAAGTGAAGTTGAACACGCCGCTCGCCGCCGCCGCTGCTGCTGCGACCCCCTCCGGCAGCGCGGGGACATCCACCGGCTCCGGCTCCAGCGGCTCCAACTCCTCCTCCGCCAGCCACTCCTCAAGCAGCTCCTCGCAGTCGCACAACGCCTCCAAAAGCGAAGGTGGGGTGTCGGAAACCAGCAGCGAAGAAGCCCAAGCGGCCAAGGAAGTCAAGAGCACCAAGGCGCTGCCCGCCGCCCACAAAACCTCCGACACCACGCTGCAGAAACTCGAACACACCACCGGCAAGCAGCACGCCAAAGAAGTCAAGGCGGCGCTTGGCAACGGGCCGATCGAAACCCACTGAGCCTCGATGGCGATCGCCGGCTCCAACGGACAGCCTCACCCCGGCGACGGCGGGGCGGGCGGCGAGTACAAGCGCGTCGCGCCCGCTACCGCCTTTGGCGTTCCCCCCGCCTCTGGTGTTGCGTCGCCCTCCGCGCCGCCCGTGGAAACGCCGTCCCCCGCGGTCTCTGGGGGCTCCGCGGCCGAGCTGCGCCGCGAGCGCGTGCGGCTGGCTGAGCGCGTCGCCGCCCTCACCTGGGACCTCGGCGGGCTGGCGTACGAGATGGCGATTCGCGACCACTACCGCCTCGATGTGCTCGCCCGCCGCGCCGCCGAGCTCCAGCAAGCTGACGCCCAGCTCGGCGAGGTCGAGCGTCTGCTGTCCGCCGCGGAGGATGGCGTGGGGGGCACCTGTCGCTCCTGCGGCGCCGTGCACAGCCGCGGTGCGGCCTACTGCTGGCGCTGCGGCTCGCCGCTGCTGCTCGAGGGGCGACCTTCGGTGCTGGGCGAGCCTGCGCGCGAGGGCTGACCGCCCTCGGACACTGTCCCGCGCGCCGGGCTACCGGCCGAAGGTGCTTTCGTCCACTGGTTCCGCTGGGGCGGGGGTTGCGGCGGGCGGCGGAGCCGCGGCCGGCTGCGCCACTGGTGGTTGCGGCTGCTGGGTGTGCGGCTGCGGCACCGTTGCACTCAGCGTCGGTTTGGTCTCGCCGCTGATCGAGTCCTTGAACTCGCGCATACCGCTGCCCAGCGAGCGGCCGATTTCCGGGAGCCGCCTGGCGCCGAACACCAGCAGCAGGATCACCACCAGGAACGCGATGTGGATTGGGTTGTCGAGTCCCATGTCAAATCCAGTCTAGACCCCTTTTTGCTCCTCCACGCCCTTGCGTCCCACATTCCGGCGCACGAGCTGCGCCGCGACGAACAGCATGAACAGCGCGAAGCCCACCTGCAGCGTCTTCCCCGAGAGCGCGTTGGCGAGCGCCACCCCACCCGCCACGCCCGCCACCGAGAGCAGTCCCACCAGCAGTGCGTCGCCGCGGCGCACATTGCCGTAGCGGTCCTGCACGACCGCGCCCACCAGCGCCACAGGGACGATCGCCAGCAGCGAGGTCGCCTCCGCCTGATGCTGGGTGAGGCCGACGAAGAGCACGAGGCCCGGCACGAACAGCACGCCGCCGCCAACTCCCAGCAGACCGGCGATCACCCCCGCCGCCAGACCGATCACGATCGCGCCGATCACTGGATCAGCAGCTCTACCGCGCTCGCGAACAGCACCGCCGCGAACAGCAACGCGATCGTGCGGCTGCGCAGCCGCTGTTGCAGCCACGTTCCCGCCAGCACCCCGCCGACCGCGGGGATCCCCACGAGCAGGCCGTCGAGCACCCGCACGTTGCCGTAGCCCGCCTGCACCGCCGCCGCGAAGCCGGCGATGAACACGATCGCCGCCAGCGACGTACCGGTCGCCTCGCGCTCGCCGTATCCCAGCCACAGCACCAGCAGCGGCACGATCACCGTGCCGCCCCCCACCCCGAAGATCCCGCTGAACAGGCCCGCCGCGGTGCCGATCGCCATCAGCTTGAGGAGGTCGCCGGTGGATCTACGCGCCGCCATCCCGGGCATACTAAGGATGTGTCCCCCGTCGCCCCTCGCTTGGTGGAGGCACTGGAGCCGCTGCGCTCCGATCCCTCCAGCTCCGCCGTGCTGCTCGACATCGACGGCACGCTCGCGCCGATCGTGCGCCACGCCGCCGACGCCCATGTCCCCGAGGCGACCCGCGCGCTGCTGATCGAGATCGCCAAGCGCTACCGCCTGGTCGGCTGCGTCAGCGGCCGCCGCGCTGCCACCGCCCGCCAGATCGTCGCGATCGGGACGATCGCCTACGTCGGCAACCACGGCGGCGAGCTGCTGCGCCCCGGCGCCACCCGCCCGGAGCTCGACCCCGAGCTCGCCGCTTGGAGCGGACGCGTGCGCGACTTCGCCACTCGGATCCTCACCGGCGAGCATCAGCGGCTGCGTGTGCGTGCTGAGGACAAGGACGCGATCGCCGCCTTCCACTGGCGTGGCGCCCCCGACGAGGCCGCCGCCGAGACGGCCGTGCGGGGGATCGCCGCGCGCGCCGAGCAAGAGGGCTTTGCCGTGCATTGGGGCCGCAAGGTGCTCGAGGTGCGTCCCCCCGTCGCGCTCGACAAGGGGCTTGGCGTTACGGCGCTGCTCGACGGCGGCGCGAGCACCCACCCGGAGCTGCGCGCCGCGCTGTACGTGGGCGACGACACGACCGATCTCGACGCCTTCCGCGGGCTGCGTTCGCTTGTGCAGGCCGGGAAGCTCAGATGCGCGGTGTGCATCGCGGTGCGCTCCGAGGAAGCGCCGCGGGAGCTGATGGAGGAGGCGGACCTCACGATCGATGGTCCCGACGGTGTGCGCCGCCTGCTGGAGGCTCTGCTGTAGTGGCGCCTCACGTGAACCCGTTGTCCAATGAGCCACCTGTGACACCGACCCGTTCGCCGTATCTCTGTGCGCTTCGCTGAGTTCCTCAAGACGACCGTCCTGCTCAGCGCCGGCGTGGCAACTGTGCTCGCGTTGATCACCGTGCTCTCGATCCTCACCACCTCGGGGTCGCTGGCGGCGCTGCTGTCGGTCGCCTGGTGGGCGATCGCCGCGCTGATCGGGCTCGCACTCGGCAGGGGCGCCGACGCCAACCCGCCGATTGCGCGGCTGCTCACCGGCGCCCGCTCCACCAACATGCTGCCCGAGCACCGCCCCGCGGCGATCCTGCTCAACCGGCTGTGGCCGCTGCTGGCGGTCACGGTGCTCGCCGGCGGCCTCGCCTTCCTTGCCCCCCAGATCCCCGGGATCGGCGCCGGCTTCGCGATCATCTGGGCGCTCGCCTGGCGCCACCAGCACTCAGCGGTGAGCGCGATCGAGGAGCGCGACGGGGTGCGCTTCTACATTTTGCACACCTCCCCGGTACAGCCGATCGCCCTACAGCGCACGCCCGGCTTCAAGGCGATGCGACCCGAGGGCCTGGTCTGAGCGCGGGGTTGGGGGAGGCTGGCGACACGTTCGATCTGCCTGTCGGCGGCACGGTCGATGTGCTGCTGGTGCAGCTCGGGTCGACCGAGGGGCTGCGGGTCGCCGACGAGGAGCTGGTGGGCTCGCTGCGGCGGGCCGGCGCGCATGTCGTCGTGGCGTCCGCTGTGCACCCCGGCGAGATTCGCACGCTGATGCTCACCGACCTGCGCTGGGCGCGCGCGGCGCGCCGCGCCGCCGTGGACTCGTTGGGGCAGCTGAGGGGGAACCCGCCGCGTTCGGTGATCTACTCCACCACAACCGCCGCGCTGCTGTGGCCGCTGCCGGGGGCGATCCGCTTCGATGCCGCGGCCGCGGCCAACCGCCCCGGCCGCCACGGGCTGTGGCAGCGCCCGCTCGAGCGTCGCCGGCTGCGCCAGGCACCGCTGCTGCTGCCCTCCAGCGCGGGTGCGCTCGCGGAGGCCACCGCCGCGGTGGGTGGGGGGGCGGGATCCTCGAGCGCCGCGCGCTGGTGGTGCCCTCGCCGATCTCGCCGCTGGACGGACACGAGCCTGCTCCCGCCGAGCGCGACATCGCGGCGATCACCTACGCCGCCAACCCCCGCAAGAAGGGCTTCGACCGTGTGCTGGCGGCGTGGCGGCGTGTGCGCCTGCCTGGCGAGCGGCTGGTGGTCGCCGGCGTCGATCGCCAAGCCCTGCACGAGAGCGGGATCGAGGTGCCCGACGAGGACATCGAGGTCGCGGGAACGCTCACCCAGGGCGACTACCGCGCACTGCTGCGCCGCGCGCGCGTGTTCGTCTGTGCGCCCCGCCGCGAGGACTATGGCCTCGCCCAGCTCGAGGCGCTAGCCGAGGGATGCCGCCTGGTCACCACTCCGGCGCCCGGTGGCTACGTCGCGCTGCCGATCGCTCGCGCGCTCGACGCCCGCCTCGTCGGCGAAGACCTCGGCGCTGCACTGCGTTGCGCGCTTGATGCGTCCGCCGGCGACGACTACCGCGTGCGCGCCGCCGGGCTGGTGGCGCCCTTCACCGCCGCCGTGGTCGATCGGATCGTCGCGCGGGAGCTGCTGCCGCGGCTGCTGGAGGAGTAGCCGTCCGCACCCGTTTACCCGTCCGCACCCGTTTACGCAACCCCTTGAGCTCCGACCACGGCCGCGTGTTGACCACATCCCCTTTTGCGAGCCAGCCGCGCCGCGCGGTGAGGATGCCCCAGCGCATGTTCTGCAGTGTCGCCGGGCGGTGGGCGTCGGAGTCGATCACGATGGATACGCCCGCGCGCACCGCGGCGCGCGCGTTCGTCTCGGAGAGATCGCGGCGGTCGGGGTTGGCGTTGATCTCCAGCATCGTGCCCGTGCGCGCCGCGGCGGCGAAGACTGCCTCGAGGTCGAGCGCGTAAGGTTCGCGACGCTCGATCAGGCGGCCGGTGGGGTGACCGATTGCGTCCACCAGCGGGTGTTCGATCGCGGCGATCATCCGCTCGGTGAGTGCCTGTTCGCTCATCCCGAAGGCGGTATGCACGCTAGCCACCACCCAGTCGAGGCGCGCGAGCAGCTCGTCCTCGTAGTCGAGCGCGCCGTCGGGCAGGACGTTGACCTCGCTGCCCGCCAGCAGCGTGAACCCGTCGAGCCCTCGCGCCACCTCTCCGACCCGCTCGATCTGTTCGCGCAGCTGCGCGGGGGAGACGTCGTTGCCGAAGCCGTGCGAGGCGGAGTGGTCGGTGATCGCCAGGTACTCGTACCCGAGTGCTTGCGCGGCCCTTGCCATCTCCTCGATCGTGGCCTTCCCATCCGAGGCGACCGTGTGGCAGTGCAGATCGCCGCGGATGTCGCCCAGCTCGATCAGATCTGGCAGCCCGGCCGGCTGCCTGCCACCCGCCGGGTCGTGTGTGGCCATCGCCGCCTCCAGCTCGCCGCGGTTCTCGCGCAGCTCCGGCGGGATGCAGGGGAGGCCGAGCAGCTCGTACACCTCGGCCTCGGTCGTACACGTCCGCGTGGTTGCAGTTGCGTCGTCCAGCACGCCGTACTCGGAGACGTGCAGTCCTTTGCGCACCGCGAACTCGCGCAACGCGGCGTTGTGCGCGGCGGAGCCAGTGAAATGCTGCAGCAGGTTGCCGAGCTGCGCGGGGGCGGCGATTCGCAGGTCGACGCTCAGGCCGGAGTGTGTGCGCCCGCGAGCGCCGGCGGGGCCAGTGGAGCCGACGCGCTCGATCTGCTCCAGCGATGCCAGCGCCTGGGCGAGCCGCTCGGGCTCGGCAGTCACTGCCACGAGGTCGATGTCCTTGACGCTGTCCGTTCCGCGCCGTGCCGAGCCGGCGAGTTGCACCTGCGCGTCGGGCGGACCGTGCTCGCGTAGGCCGGCGGCGAGCGCCTCCCCGAGCTCGGTCGCCGCCGGCAGGAGCGCCCGCCGCGGCCGTGGCGGCATCCCGTCGATCGGCAGCCCCTCGGCAGCCAGCTGATCGAGTGAGGCGAGCACTTTCTCCTCGAACCTCGCCCCCAGCCCCTTCACCCCGCGCAACCGTTGCGCCTGCGCCGCCTCGCGCAGCGCCTGCGGCGAGTCGATGCCGAGCTGCTCGTGCAGCAGTCGCGCGCGCTTGGGACCGAGGCCGGGGATCCGCGTGATCGCGATCAGCCCTGGTGGGAACTTGGCCCGCAGCCTCTCGGCCGCGGGGATCGCGCCGGTGTCGAGCAGCGCCACGATCTTCTCCTGTAGCGTCTCCCCGACGCCCGGCAGCTCCGTGGCGCGCCCTGCCCGTGCAAGCGCCGCCACCGACGTGGAGGCCTCGCGCACTGTCCCGGCCGCGCGGCGGTAGGCGAGCACGCGGTGGACGATCGCCCCGTCCAGCTCATACAGGTCGCCGAGTTCCTCGAGAGCGTCGGCGATCGCGGTGTTGGGCAGGGTGGGCATGTGCGTAAGAGTGCCCTACCCGCTCAGCGCGCGCGGTCTCGACTCCTCACTGGCGCGGCGGCCGGCTGGTGGAGCCGGTCTGCGCCTCGAGGCTCTAGGGTAGGGGGCCTCAGTGGACGGCACCGCCTGGCTCATACTGCCCACCTACAACGAGGCCGAGAACATCGAGGCGATCGTGGCCGCCGCTGGCGAGGCGCTGGCGCGTGCTCGCTGCGCTGAGTACCGCGTGCTGATCGTCGATGATGGCTCGCCCGACGGCACGGGTGAAATAGCCGACCGGCTGGCGGCGGAGCACGCGTGGGTGAGGGCGCTGCACCGCACGACCAAGGAAGGGATCGGCCCCGCCTACCTCGCCGGCTTCGCGCACGCGCTGGAGCACGGGGCGGCGTACGTAATGGAGATGGACAGCGATTTCTCCCACGACCCCGCCGACCTGCCCCGCCTGTTGCAGGCGATCGCCGACGGCGCCGACCTCGCGCTCGGCTCCCGCTACGTCCCCGGTGGGGGGGTGCGGGACTGGGGCCTCTTGCGGCGGGTCATCAGCCAGGGCGGCTCGACCTACGCGCGCCTGGTGCTTGGCCTGAGCGTGCGCGACCTGACGGGCGGCTTCAAGTGCTTTCGCCGCGAGGTGCTGGAAGCGATCCACTTCGACAGCGTGCGCTCGCAGGGGTATGCCTTCCAGGTGGAGCTCACCTACCGCGCGGTGCGCGCCGGCTTTCACGTGGTGGAGGTGCCGATCGTGTTCCGCGACCGACAGCGCGGCACCAGCAAGATGTCTTGGCAGATCGCCGCCGAGGCTATGTGGCTGGTGCCCAAACTCCGCTTCGGCGCCCAGCCGCCGAGCGGGTATGCGCCCGCGGTATCCAGCCGACTCGACGGCGCGGGTGACCTGTTCGGCGACGCGACTTGATATCGCCAAAATGGTTGGCGCCTTGACAACATCTCGGGGTTGTGTTTTGAGCATTGGCCCGTGAAGTTCCAGTGAGGTCGGGGTCCGGACGGCAGCGATCGGCACCCTATCTTTTCAGAAGCCTTTTGCCCTATCCTTCTGTAAATGGAGCAGTTACCGAAGGATCTGGGCGCCGCCGGACGTGAGGTCGGAATCCAGTGGAATGGCCGTGCCGTGGCAGCGTGGGTGCCCGCACCGCTTGTCGAGCGGCGCATCCGCCTGGCCGAGGCCACCGTCCGGCACACCTGATCGGCGGCGCGCGGGACGTACAGGGCTGGGTCGGGGGAACCAGCCCGCTCGTGGATCCTTGGGTGAGCTGGTTTGCAGATGTCGTGGCCACCTCGGGCGAGACCACCGGCAGGCTCATGACGGCCGTGGGTGAGCTGCGCTCCCAGTGGGAGACACGCCTCGCCGGCGTGCGCAGCGACGCTGCCGCACGGCGCGTGCCGGCGCTGCTCCCCGCCCACCGAGTTTGCGCATCCCCGCCGCTCCCGCGACCCACTACACTTTGTATAGTATTAGGAGTACATCGAGCAGCAAGCAAAGGAGACCCCCCATGGCGGGCAGTTTGAGCGAAGTCACCGACAACAACTTCCAGGCCGAGGTCATCGAATCGCAGACCCCGGTGCTGGTGGACTTCTGGGCACCGTGGTGCGGGCCGTGCCGCGTGGTTGGGCCCGTGCTCGAGGAGATCGCTCAGGAGCGCGAGGACCTGCGGATCGTGAAGCTGAACGTCGACGAGAACCAGCAGACGGCGGCGAGCTTCCAGGTGCTGTCGATCCCAACGATGATCCTTTTCAAGGCTGGTCAGCCGGTCAAGACGGTGGTGGGCGCCTACCCGAAGAAGAAGATCGAGTCCGAGCTGGAGCCGGCGCTGGCCTGAGGGGCCAAGCTGGGAAGAAGCAAAGATCTTCGATGGGCTCCGCCCCCCAAGGGGGCTGCGCCGGGATGGGCTCGTAACTCTTCGGCGGGCGCGGCGGCTGGGCCGAGGCGGTCAGGTCTGCTGCAGTGCGATCCGAAGCTTCAGGCCGTCGATCTCGGTCTGCTCGGTGTGGCTCATCTCCGCGAGGGATGCCATCTCGGGCGGTAGCGGCCCGTCGCCGAGGTGGAGCGCCACCGCAAGTGTCTCGCCCACCAGGTAGTCGCGGTGGGAGGCGGCGGCGTCGAGTAGCGCCGGGTCACCCGACAGGGCAAGCCCGATCCGGTCCTCGACGGCGAGGCCGGCGCTCTTGCGCGCGGACTGCACGGCGTGCACGACCTCCCGCGCGCGGCCCTCGCGGCGCAGGTCGTCGTCGATCGCCAGCTCCAGCGCGACCGCATGGGCGCCCTCGCGCTCGACGCTGTAGCCGTCGGGGGCCAGCATCGTGAGGATCACGTCCTCCGCGGTGAGCGTGTGCTCGCGACCCCCGACCGAGATGCCGAGACCGGCCTCGCCGTTGGCGGCTCCCAGCATCCCCGTTTCGGCCAGCACCGCCGCCGCCACCCGCGCGGGGTCCAGCGCCGCGATCGCCTCGGCGACGAGCGGCATCTCCCTGCCGAACAGCGGGCCGAGGCGGCGGTAGTTGGCCTTCACCTCGTAGCGCCCCAGCTCCTCGGCGCCGGCGACGAAGCGCACGCGGCGCACGTTGAGCTCCTCGCGCACCACGTCGACGAGCCGCTCGATTGAGGCGCGCTCGCGACCGGCCGCGACCACCACGGCCTCGGCAAGCGGTTGGCGCACCTTGATCTTCGCTTGCCCGCGCGCGCCGAGGCCGAGGCGCACGGTCTCGCGCGCGATCGCCATCGCCTCCTCCAGCTCGCGGTCTCGCGCGGGCAGCGCCTCTCCGGCGGGAAAGTCGCAGAGGTGCACGCTCTCAAGCGTTCCGTCGAGGTTGTCGTAGATCTCATCGGCGACAAACGGGCAGAAGGGCGCCAGCAGCTTGGCGATCGTCAGCAGGCAGCTGCGCAGCGTGCGGAACGCGGCCGGATCGCCGTCCCAGAAGCGCCGGCGCGAGCGGCGCACATACCAGTTGGAGAGCTCGTCCACCAACTCGGCGATCGCCCGCCCGGCAGCGGTCGCGTCGTAGGCGTCGAGGCGCTCGGCCACGCGCTCGGCGGTGGCGGCCGTGCGCGAGAGCGCCCAGCGGTCGAGGTCGTCCTCCGCGCCACTTCTCGGAGCACCCGACTCCTCGCCTGACCGATCCCCCGCGCCCTCTGCCGTAGCGCCTGGCTCCTCGGCCGGCCGATCCCCCGCGCCCGGCTTCCCTGTGGAGGGCTCGGCGGGAAGTCCGCTCAGCGTGTCCTCGTTGGCGTGCGCGTACAGCACGTAGAAGAAGTAGGTGCTCCACAGCTGCTTCAGGAACAGGCGCACGCCCTCGCCGATCGCCTCTTCGGAGAAGCGGTAGCCGTCCCACGGCTGCTTGGCGGTGAAGAAGTACCAGCGGAAGGCGTCCGCCCCGTACTTGTCGAGCACCTGTGCGGGATCCACGGTGTTGCCGCGCGACTTCGACATCTTCTGGCCGTCGCCGTCGAGGATCAGCCCGAGGCACACCACGTTGCGGTAGGGGGCGGTGTCGAACAGCAGCGTGGAGACCGCGAGCAGCGAGTAAAACCAGCCGCGTGTCTGGTCGAGCGCCTCACAGATGAAGTCCGCGGGGAAGCGCGCAGGGTCGGCCGTGAAGCGCTCGGCCCGCACCACCAGGCTCTCGACGCCATCCACGTGCCCCTCCCCCTCCTCCATCTCCTTTCCCTCCTCCTCGCCTTTCCCGGAGAACGGGATGTGGTGCTGGGCGAACGGCATCGCACCGGAGTCAAACCACACGTCGATCACCTCGGGGACGCGTCGCATCGGCTCACCGCACGGCGCCCCCCCGCCGGCCGCGTGCGGGCAGGGGAGCACGACCTCATCCACGTACGGGCGATGGTGGTCGGCGAGCGCGGTGCCCGAGAGCCCCTCCAGCTCCGCGAACGAGCCGATCACGCGGATGTGCCCGGCGCCGCAGCGCCACACCGGCAGCGGCGTGCCCCAGTAGCGCTCGCGCGAGAGCGCCCAGTCGACGTTGTTGGAAAGCCAGTCGCCGAAACGGCCGTGCTTGATGTGCGGCGGGTGCCACGCGACGGTCTCGTTGGCCGCCAGCATCCGCTCGCGTACCTTGGAGGTCGCGATGTACCAGGAGGGCTTGGCGTAGTAGATCAGCGGCGTGCCGCAGCGCCAGCAGTGGGGGTAGGAGTGCTCGTACTCCTCACGCTTGAACAGCAGCCCGCGCGCGTCGAGGTCTGCGATCAACTCCTCTGTGAGCGCCGCGTCCTTGACGCGCCCCTCGAATTGACGCCCATCGCGATCGCGCACGCGCTGGTCATAGGTGCCGTCGGGCTTGACGGGGTTGTAGAGGCTGTGAGGGTCGCGAGGGTCGAACGGCGCCTCGGGCGAGGCCGCCGCGGCGTTGAAGTCGTCCTCGCCAAACGCCGGCGCGATGTGCACGAGGCCGGTTCCGTCATCGGTGGTGACAAAGTCAGCGGCGATGATCGGAAAGCCACCCGGCTCGCGGTCGTTCAAGACGAAAATCGGACCCCCGTAGCAGCCGCCGAGGAGCTGGGTGCCGGGAAGCCGATCGAGGATCTCCGCGCCCTCACCCAAAACCCGCTCCACAAGCGCGGCCGCGAGGATCAATGTCTCGCCTCCCGATCGCGCCCGCACGTACTCGATCCCCGGTCCCACCGCCACCGCCACGTTGCCTGGCAGAGTCCACGGTGTGGTCGTCCAGATCAGCAGCGCGTCCCCCTCCCGCAGCGGTGCGGCGGGGGCGATCACCGGCAGTCGCACATACACCGACGGATCGACCACGTCTTGATACCCCAGTGCCACCTCATGTGAGGAGAGCGCCGTGCCGCAGCGGTAGCAGTACGGCACCACCTTGTGCCCCTCGTACAGCAGCCCCCGCCGGTGGATCTCCGCGAGCGCCCACCACACCGACTCGATGTAGCTCTCATCGAGCGTGCGGTAGGCGTGGTCGAGGTCAATCCAGAAGCCGATCCGCTCCGTGAGGCGGTTCCACTCCTCCAGGTACTCAAACACCGACTCGCGGCACTGGCGGTTGAACTCCTCGATCCCGACGATGTTCTCGATCTCGTGCTTGCTGTTGATCCCCAGCTTCTGCTCCACCGCGATCTCCACGGGCAGCCCATGGCAGTCCCAGCCGCCCTTGCGCTCCACACGGTGGCCGCACATCGTCTTGTAGCGCGGGTAGATGTCCTTGAACACGCGCGACAGCACGTGGTGGGCCCCCGGGCGGCCATTGGCGGTGGGCGGCCCCTCGTAGAAGACCCATGGCTCCGCCCCCTCGCGCATCTGTAGCGACTGCGCAAACACCTCGCGCTCGCGCCAGCGTGCCAATACCTGGAGCTCCATCGCCGGCAGCGCCTGGTGGGGGTCCACCTTGCGCGGCGGTAGGAGCGGGTGTCGGGGGGCAGTCGTCACGGGCGGCCCATTGTAAGGTCGCGTGTGAAGGTCCCCGCTACGGTCGCGTGCGAAGGTCTCGCTGCGCAGTGGAGGCGGTCCTTCGTGTGAGGGTCTTGCCGCAGCCTCTCCGCCGCGGCAAGCAGCCCTGTCGCTAGGGCTTCCAGGCGTGGGTCACGAGACGACCCTGCGTGAGGGCGCTTTTGGCGAGATCCCTCACCATCCGCACACGCGAGCCGCTCGGAGGTGTGACCGTCCACTTCGCGCCGGTGCGCGCACGCTCCGGGATGCCCGCCAGCCGCGCCTTGGCAAACCGCTTTTCGGGATATGCGGCGACCCGCTCGAAGCCGACGCTGCGCAGCATGCCCACCACCGCGGCGCGGTTGGGACCCCACCAATTCGACTCCTCCCCGTACAGCGCCCACGGATAGAACGCCGCCGCCGGCGTCCGCATGAACGTCAGATCCACCAGCGTCTCCATCACGAGCAGCTCGTTTGTGACCTCGGCGACTCGTTCGAGCGCCAGCAGCGGGTGGCGCATGTGGTAGAGGATGCCGAGGAACAGAACCACGTCGAACTTGCCTACGGTCTCCGGCGAGAGGTCGAGCACCTCGACGTCGATGTCCTCCACGTGGGAGCCCAGCGCTTTGCGGGCGTACTCGAAGCCGTCTTTGCCATGCGGGGGACACCACGCCCACGAGGAGGAGTCTGCCGCCAGCACCCGCGATGCCCCCAGCCGCTCCGCGGCGAAGGAGAAGTAGCCGTTGTTGGCTCCCACGTCGAGCACCGTCTTGCCCGTCAGGTTGGGTAGATGCAGCGCGGCGAGCTTCGCGGCGGACCGATCCGGACCCGGGGTGACGTAGCCGCCGGGCAGCTCGATCTGGTGCCACCACTCGATCTCGGCGGGTGAGCGCGGCAGGGTGTCGGCATCGGTGGCCATCCTTCGATCCTAGGCGGAACGGGCCAGCAATGTCAAGTAGTCGGAAACAAATCAGTAAATGAGGCATGCCGACAGGCTTCGCGGCGAGCCGCTCCGCTTCCCTCAATATCGCTGTTGGGTAGACTGCCCCCGCCTTCGAGCACGATCGCATTCGGGCCGAAGGTTGATCTCATGCGCGTTCTCGTCAGCGGCCACCACGGTTACATCGGGTCCGTCCTGGTCCCGCTCTTCGGCGCGGCCGGACACGAGGTGGTAGGCCTCGACACCCGCATGTATGAGGGCTGCGACTTCGGTGAGGATCGCGCGCCGGCGGTGTCGAGCATCCGCAAGGACGTCCGCGACGTGGGGCCCTCCGACCTTGACGGCTTCGACGCGGTCGTCCACCTCGCCGCCCTCTCCAACGACCCGGTGGGCGATCTCAACCCCGATTGCACCTTCGCGATCAACCACCGTGCCTCGGTGTCTCTCGCCCGAGCCGCCAAGCAGGCGGGGGTCGGGCGCTTTCTGTTTGCTTCCTCCTGCAGCCTCTACGGCGCCGCCGGCCAGGATTGGATCGACGAGACCGCCGAGTTCAACCCGGTGACCCCCTACGGCGAGTCGAAGGTGCTGGCCGAGCGCGACATCGGAGCGCTTGCCGACGACTCCTTCAGCCCGACCTTCCTGCGCAACGCCACCGCCCACGGCCTCTCCCCGCGCCACCGGGGCGATCTCGTCGTCAACAACCTCACCGCCTTCGCGTTTGCCACCGGCGAGGTGCTGATGCAGAGCGACGGCACGCCGTGGCGGCCGCTGGTGCACATCGAAGACATCTCGCGCGCCTTCCTCGGGCTGATGCAGGCGTCTCGGGAGCAGGTGCATTGCGAGGCCTTCAACGTGGGCGCCGACGAGGAGAACTACCGGATCCGCGACATCGCCCAGATCGTCGAGGAGACCGTTCCCGGGTCGCGAATCGCCTTTGCCGACGGCGCCGGCCCCGACAAGCGCAGCTACCGCGTCAGCTTCGCCAAGCTGCAGCGGGCGTTTCCCGAGCTGCACCCGAAGTGGACGGTGCGCGCGAGCGCCGAGCAGATGCTCGCGGCCTACCGCGACAACGGGCTGGACATCGCCGACTTCAAGGGGTCGCGATTCATGCGGATCGCGCGCCTCAAGGAGTTGATGGCAGAGGGGCGCCTGGACGAGGCGCTGCGCTGGAAGGACCCCGCTCAGATGCCTGCGTGAGCCGGCTGCGCAATCCGCGGCAGCTCCTGCTCATACCACCGATAAGTAGTCTCCAGGCCCTGCTGGAGATCCCACGCCGGCGTCCACCCAAGCTGCTCGGAGATCGCGCTCGAATCGAGCCACTGGCGGGTGAGCTCGCCGTGCGGGGTGCCCTCTCCGCGCACGTCGGGCTCGACCCCCGCTCCGGCGATCTCGGCGAGCCGCCGGACGACCTCGAGAACGGTCACGGGCGATCCGATGCTTGCGTTCCAGGCCCACCCACGCAGCTCCGGACGATTGAGCGAGTCGGCCACCGCCAGATAGGCGCTCACCGCGTCCTCGGCATAGAGGAAGTCGCGCTCCATCAGCCCGCCCGAGCGGATCACCGGGCGCTCGCCCTCGAGCAGTGCCTTGATCGTTCCCGGGATCAGGCGCGAGAAGTTGAGGTCGCCGCCCCCAAAGACGTTGCCAAAGCGCGTAACCGCCACCGGCAGGCCGAAGGTGTGCGCGTAGGAGCGTGCGATCAGGTCGGCGCATGCCTTGGAGACGTCGTAGGGATAGCGAGGCTGCAGTGCGTGACTCTCTCGGTAGGGGAGTTGCTCGTGGGTGCCGTATGCCTTGTCGGTGGAAGCCACTACGACTCGCTGAGGCGGTTCCCCCGCGAGGCGGCAGGCCTCGAGCAGGTTCCAGGTGCCGCGGACGTTGACCTCATAGGTCGTGAGGGGGGATAAGGTCGCCGACCCCACGATCGCCGTAGCGGCGAGGTGGAACACCGCCTGGATGCGGTGCTCGTCGATTGCGCGGCGCAGTGAAGCCGTATCCAGAAGATCGGCCGATACGGGCGTGCAGCGCTCGTTCAGCCCGCGCAGGCGAAAGCGCGAGAGCTCCGCCAACGGGCGATCGAGAACGTGTACCTCCGCTTCTTCCTCGAGCAGCCGCTCGGCGACCCACGAGCCGATGAAGCCCTGGGCGCCGGTGAACAGCACGCGCGTCCCCGCCCATTTGTTCGGCATCGGAAACACGATACAGGCACTGCCTGCGGCAGGCAGGGGGGTTGGCGTCAGGCGCTCGACCGCTCGGAGATCGGTTGTTAGCTTGACCAGCCATGTCAGTAGTCGAGATTCACGGCGCGCTCATGGGCGCACTCGGTCGCTCCCGATGAAGGCGGTGATCCTGGCTGGGGGGTTCGGCTCGCGGCTTAGCGAGGAGACGGCGCTCCGGCCGAAGCCGATGGTGGAGATCGGCGGCAAGCCGATCCTCTGGCACATCATGAAGATCTACGCGGCCCACGGCGTCGAAGAGTTCGTGGTCTGCCTCGGTTACAAGGGCTATGTCATCAAGGAGTACTTCGCCAACTACCACCTGCACACGTGCGAGGACCTCTCCTTCGACCTGGGGTGCGGCAACATCGAGGTGCATCGCTCCGCCGCCGAGCCCTGGCGGGTGACGCTGGTGGACACCGGAGAGGAGACGATGACGGGGGGGCGTTTGAAGCGCGCGCTCGCCTATGTGGGCGGGGAGGACTTCTGCTTCACCTACGGCGACGGGCTGGCAGACATCGACATCACCTCCCTGATTGCCTACCACCGCGAGCAGCGGGCGCTCGCCACGATCACCGCCGTGCAGCCCCCCGGCCGCTTCGGCGCTGTCGAGCTCAATGGCACGCGCGTGCGCAGCTTTCAGGAGAAGCCGCGGGGGGACGGCGCCTGGCTGAACGGCGGGTTCTTCGTGCTCTCGCCGGAGGTCGGTCGCTATCTCGACGGCGACCAGGAGATCTGGGAGCAGGGGCCGTTGCGCCGGCTGGCCAGCGAGGGACAGCTCGCCTCCTTCCGCCACCAGGGCTTTTGGCAGCCGATGGACACGCTGCGCGATCGCCAGCAGCTGGAACAGCTGTGGGCCGCCGGCGACGCCCCGTGGAGGGTGTGGTGACGCCGTGCCGCCTGTGCCGCGCCCCGCTGCGGCACGTGTTCACGGACCTCGGCTCCTCGCCGCTGGCCAACGCCTATCTGTCGGCCGAGGGCGTCGGCACGATGGAGCCCTTCTATCCGCTGCGCGCGCTTGTGTGCGACCGCTGCTTCCTGGTGCAGTTGGAGGAGTTCGAGACGCCCGCCCAGATCTTCTCCGACTACGCCTACTTCTCCTCGTACTCGACCAGCTGGCTGGAGCACTGCCGCGGCTACAGCGAGCGGATGATCGACCTGCTCGGTCTCGGCGAGCACAGCCAGGTTGTCGAGATCGCCTCCAACGACGGCTACCTGCTGCAGTATTTCCAACAGCGCCGCGTGCCGGTGCTCGGCGTGGAGCCGGCGGCCAACGTGGCGAAGGTCGCGCTGCAGAAGGGCATTCCCACGGTGGTGAAGTTCTTTGGCCGCGAGACGGCCCGCTCGCTGGCGGCGCACTCCCGCGCCGATCTGCTGGTGGGCAACAACGTGCTCGCTCACGTCCCCGATCTGGAGGACTTCGTGGGTGGCTTGAAGATCCTGCTGGCGCCCGGCGGCACGATCACAATGGAGTTCCCTCACCTGATGCGCCTGATCGACGATGACCAGTGGGACACGATCTACCACGAGCACTTCTCCTACTTCTCCTTCCTCACCGCCAGCCGCGCGTTCGCGGCTCACGGGCTGCGGCTGTTCGACGTCGAGGAGTTGCCCACGCACGGCGGCTCGCTGCGCATCTACGGCGCGCACGCCGACGACGCCGGCAAGCCCGACACCGAGCGCGCCCTGGAGCTGCGCGAGCGCGAGCGCGAGGCGGGCTACGAACGACTCGAGACCTACACCGACTATGACGCCCGCGTGGAGGCCGACAAGCGCCGGATCCTCGAGTTCCTGATCGGCCTCAAGAACGAGGGCCGGCGCGTGGTGGGCTACGGCGCGCCGGCGAAGGGCAACACGCTGCTCAACTACTGCGGCGTGCGTCGCGACTTCCTCGACTACACGGTGGATCTCAACCCGCACAAGCAGGGTCGCTTCCTGCCCGGCAGCCACATCCCGATTCGCGCCCCGGACGCGATCCGCGAAGATCGCCCCGACGTCGTGGTGATCCTGCCCTGGAACCTCAAGGACGAGATCGCCGAGCAGCTCGGCTTCGTCGGGGAGTGGGGAGGGCGCCTCGCCGCGCGCACGCCGGAGCTGACGCTGCTGTGATGACGGCGGGGAGGCGATGAGTTGCGCGTTCTCGGGGCTCGGCGACGCATTCCCATTGCCCTGCCGGAGGCGTCCTCGGAGACGAGTGCCGCAGATCCGCCGTGCGTCGTGCACCTGATTCACAAGATGTACTTCCCGAGGAAGCTGCGCGAGTTTGCCGCGGCGTGGCGCGCTCATCCTCCCGGCTGCGACTGCGAGCTCGTGTTCCTGGTGAAGGGGTTTGTGTCGCCTACCCAGGCGAGGCCCTACCTCGAGGAGGTTGCCGATCTTGCGCCGCGGATCGTGTTCGTGCCCGATCGTGGATTCGACATGGGCTCATATCTCGAAGCCGCCGCCAATCTGCGCCGTCACCGATACTGCTTCGTGAAGTCGCAGTCTCGACCCCTGGCCGACGGCTGGCTGGCGATGCTCGAGACGGCGCTGAGGGGACCAGGGGTTGGGCAGGTCGGCGCCACCGGCGCCTGGACCAGCGCGCACTCCTGGATGCTTTACATGACGGGTCTTCCAAGCGCCTACCGGACGCTGCTGCCCCCGCGGGAGGAGGTCCGCGGGCTGGTTTGGCAGGTGCAGCTCGAGCAGGGATCTCTCGAGCAGCGCTCGGCGTTGCATTCCCTGCGGATGCGCTTGCGGACGCTGCCCAACGTGCCTGACGAGCTGTTCGTCTTCGCGCCCTTCCCGACTCCCCATCTGCGTACCACCGCATTCATGGTCACCCATGCCGCTCTCAACGAGCTCAGCCTGTTCGAGACCCCGACCAAGATTGACACCCTCGTGCTCGAGAGCGGTCGCCCGAGCATCACCAACCAGCTCGCGCGGATCGGCCTGTCGTCGCTTGTGGTCGATCGCGGCGGCGCGGTATACGAGCCCGACCGATGGCATCTCAGCCGCACCTTCCAGCAGGGCGATCAGGAGGGGCTGCTGGTTGCCGAAAACCACACCGACCGCTACGCCGCGGGCGATCTCTCTCTTCGGAGATTCCTCTCGAGCTGCGCGTGGGGTGACCTTGCCGACCCGTCTCTGCCGCGGGAAGCCTCGGCTGAGGCCGCGGGAATGGGTTGAAAACGCGTGCGCGCTCCATGGGACCGGGCTCGTAGGCCGTTGACGCTGCCCTCCGTTTCGTACGAGCCGGACGGCGGTCTGCCCTGCGTGATCCATCTCGTGCGCGCGGCCAACGGCATCGACTCGCTGCGCGAGTTCGCCGCGGCGATGCGCGCTCACCCTGCGGGCGTCGAGCACGAGCTGGTGCTCGCGATGAAGGGGTTCCCTTCACGGGCCGAGGCGGCGCCGTATCTAGCCGAAGTGGCCGATCTCAATCCCACGATCGAGTTCTTCCCCGACGTTGGGCTCGACCTCGGCCTGTTGTTCGCGGCCGTCGCGCGGCTGTGCCGCGGGCGCTACTGCTTCATCAACTCCCATACGCGCCCGGCGGTGGCGGGGTGGCTGGCCAAGCTCGACGCCGCGCTCGCGCTGCCCGACGTTGGCATGGTCGGCGCCACCGGCTGTTGGCTGAGCTCGCACTCTTGGCTGGCCTACTCGATCGGCGTGCCCAGCTTCTACAGCAGTGTGCTGCCACCGATCCGACAGACGCGCAGGGTGCTGCTGGAGGTGGATCTCGAACAGCTGCATATCGAGCGGCGCTCGAAGCTCGACTCGCTTACGGCGCGGCTGCGGCTGCTTGCGCAGCTGCCTGAGGAACTGCTTGCCTTCCCGCCCTTCCCAGTCCCGCATCTGCGCAACACGATGCTGATGTTCGGCCACGAGACGCTCAGGAAGCTGCGTCTGTTCGTGGTGCGCAACAAGTTCGACACCTACGCGCTGGAGAGCGGGTCGGCGAACATGGTCGGACAGCTGACGCGGATGGGGTTGCGGGCGCTTGTGGTGGACAGCGCGGGCACGGTGTACGAGCCCAGCGAGTGGTATCGCAGCGCCACTTATTGGCAGGGCGGCCAGGAGCGGCTGCTGAGCATCGACAACCGCACGCTCTCCTACGAACGGGGCGACGCCGAACGACGGCGCGTGCTCTCGGCCCTGGCGTGGGGCCTGCAGGCCGACCCGGCGCCTTGAGCGCCGGCTGTGCGCTAGGCGGCGCGCCGGTTGTACACCCCACGCCGCAGCGCCAGCGAGTCGCGGAAGCCGATCTGCCGGTCGATCGCCGCCGCCGGCGGGCGAGGATGACGAGGACGGTATTGGCCGGCGCTCCAGCCGCGCAAGCGACCCTGCAAAGCGGCGAGGTCGTGGGAGATCACCAGGTCGCCGATCACGACCACCGCCTCGGTGGCGAGCGCGCGCGCGGTGTCGGTTCCGCGCGGCAGCCCGTAGCGACGCAGCAGATACCCGCGTCCGAAACCCCCGTTGTGCCGCTGCCACGCCGAGCGATGCCCGTGCGTCGCGGAGCCCAGATGCACTCCGACGGCCTCGGGAGCCGCAGAGGACTCCCAGCCGGCGCCGCGCAGGCGCAGCGCCAGGTCGAAGTCCTCCATATAGGTGAAGATCGTCTCGTCGAGACCGCCCACCTGCTCCCACGCGGCGCGCCGGTAGGCGGCCGCGGTGCCCGCCGGGCCAGCCAGCACCGGACGGGGATCGCCCGCGTGCGCCGCCGGCAGCCCGTGCAGGCGCGGGAAGCCGGCGAGCGTGACGTCCGCGGTCAGCCCGACGCTGTCGATCCGCTCCTTATCCGGCATCAGCATCACCGAGGCGACCGAGCCCACCGCGGCGTGGCGCAATAACGCCACCAGCCGCTCGAGGAAGTCGGTACGGCAGTTGACGTCGTTGTTGAGCAGCACCACCACCTCGCCGTCACCCAGCGCCACGCCGCGGTTGCAGCCGACCGCGAAGCCGCGATTACGACCGAGGCACTCCAACCGCACCCGTGGCCAATCGGCTCGCAGGCGTACAAGGGTGTCGTCGGTGGAGCCGTTGTCCACCACAATCACGCGGTGGGAGATCGTCTGCGCGCGCAGGTGGCGCAAGCAGCTGTCGGTGAGCTCGTAACGGTTGTAGGTGACGATCACGACGTCTATCGAGCTAGACATGCGAGCACCGTAATCGAGCGTTCGCAAGGCGCCCCGGATCGGCGCGGATCCTGTCTCCAATGCTGGGCAAACGACCGGTGAGACCGGTGCGATTGTCTCCGATTCGATGCATTTGTTCGCCGGTTTCGCCGTGCGTCCCGACCGCGGGGCACAGGGGCGCGTGCACCCGTGCGCGGGCGGACAGAAACATGAGAGCGGCCACTATGTGCGATGGATAGGGCGATCTTCCCCCAGGCACTCGATCGTGAACCGGCGCCTTGTTAGCTTCACCCTCCTGATGCTCCTTGCAAGGACTCCGAGCGCGCTTTCAGGCGCGCTTCGTACGAGATGAAGACCGCGATCTGCTCCGGCGCCCGCTGCTCGTGACGGAGACGACCCTCAGCGAGCCGGACGCGCTCTCCGCCCCCACGGCCGGAGCGGCCGTGGTGCGCGGCACGAGCCTGCGGGTCGCCTCATTTGCGGTCGGGTCGCTGTTCAGCGTAGGCGCCGCGGCGCTTCTGTTTCGCCATCTCGGCGTGATCGAAACTGGCCGCTATACGACGGCGACGTCACTGAGCGCGCTGGCGTCAGGCTTGACGGACCTTGGCTTGACGGGCATCTGCGTGCGTGAACTGTCGGTGCTGCGCGGCGAGCAGCGCCGGAGCTTTGCCAGCAACCTGCTCGGCTTGCGCCTGGTGCTGGCGGTTGCTGGCGTGGCGCTCGTCACGGTGTTCGCCTTCGCCGCCTACGGCAGCCTGCTCGGCGTCGGGGTGCTGATCGCCGGATGCGGCATGTTCCTGCAGAACACGCAGGTGCTGCTGAGTGTGTCGCTGTCGGTGCGGCTTCGTCTGGGCACCTTGTCGGTGCTCGAATTCGCTCGCCAGGTGACGATCGCAGCGATCATCGCGTTGCTGGTACTGGCCGGCGCGCAGCTGCTCGCCTTCCTGGCGGTGGCGGCGCTCGCGGCGCTCATCATGTTGGCACCCACGATCGCCCTCGTGCGAGGCGACATGCCCCTTCGGCCTTCGTTCGACATGCGTCGCTGGCGCGCGCTGATGGGGCCGATGCTCACCTATTCGGCGGCGGTGCTCACCGCCACCGTATACCTGCGCATCGCGGTGGTGCTCGTCTCGCTGTTGTCATCCGGTACTGAGCTCGGTTATCTCAGCGTCTCCTACCGAGTGGTCGAGAACATGTTCATCCTCCCAGGGTTGCTGGTCGGCTCGGCCTTCCCGATCTTCGCGCATGCGGCGCACATGGATACGGCCCGCTTCGCGTCGGTGATCGCGCGGATGTTCGACGCCTCGCTGATCGTGGGGGTGTGGGTCTCGCTCTCGCTGGCGGTGGGCGCGCGCCTGGCGATCGCGCTGGTGGGCGGCTCGCACTTCCTACCGGCCGCCCCCGTCCTCGCGGTCCAGGGCATCGCCGTCGCGGCCGTGTTCGTCGGCAACGTATGGATGACGGCGCTGCTGAGCCTGCGCCTGCATCGCCCCATCCTGATCCTCAACCTCGCCCTGCTCGCACTGGTCGCGGCGGCGGTCGCGATCTTGGCGCCGCTGTATGGCGCGCTGGGCGCCGCGATCGCGACCGCATCGGTGGAGGTTGGGGCGGCGATCGCCGGCGGGGTGATCCTTGTGCGCGGGCGCTCGTATCTGCGCCCGAGTCTCAGGCTGCTGCCGAGGGTCGCGGCCGCCGCCGTGGTGGGCGCGACCCCGATGCTGCTCACCGGCGTTCCCGTGATCGGCCGATTGGCGCTGTCAAGCGCCCTCTATGGCGTCGTGTTGCTGTCGTTGCGTGCGTTTCCCGCCGACCTGCCGGGGCTGCTGCTGCCGGCGCGGGGGAGAGGCTGAGATGCGCCCTCCGTGGGCTTGGCGCCAGACCACGCTGCAACTGCCACCGGCGCCTGCCGAGGTGGGCGGCGCCGATCCCCCATGTCTCGTTCACCTCGTCCGCAAGGTGAACGGCTTGGGCTGGTTTCGCGCCTTTGCCGAGGCGCTGCGCACACATCCACCGGGCCTCGATTGTGAGCTGGTGCTGGCGATGAAGGGCTTCACCTCGCGCGCTCAGGCTGCGCCATATCTCGACGAGGTCGCGGACCTCGCGCCCAAGGTTCTGTTCTTTGCGGATCGCGGGTTTGAAATGGGCGCCTACCTCCCCCTCGCCGCGCGTCTGCGCCGCGACCGTTACTGCTTCGTCAACTCGCATGGTCGTCCGCAGGTGGATGACTGGCTGGCGAAGCTCGACGCCGCGCTCGCCCGGCCGGGGGTAGGGCAGGTGGGCGCGACCGGGTCGTGGGCAAGCATACGCTCATGGGCGACGGGCGTGGTGGGCCTTCCCAGCGCCTACACGGGTCTGCTGCCCGCGCGGCGGGTCGTGCGCGAGCTGATGATGGAGATCCAGCGCGAGGCGGCTTCCCTCGGGATCGGCTCGGATTTGAACGCCGACCGCGCAACGGTCTCCGCAACGCGACTGCGTCTGAGGTCGGTGCCACGGGTGCCACGGGAACTCGTGGAGTTCGAGCCCTTTCCGGCGCGTCATATACGCACCAACGCCTTCATGATCTCCCACGCCGCTCTCTGCGAGCTGTACCTGCCCGCCGTCCACAACAAGATGGACGCCTACGTGCTGGAGAGCGGTCGCGAGAGCATCACCGCTCAGCTGGAGCGGATCGGACTGTCCTCGCTGGTGGTTGGTCGCACGGGCGCTGTCCACGGCCCCGAGCGGTGGGATCGCAGCGGCACCTTCTGGCAGGGCGAGCAGGAGCAGCTGCTGGTCGCCGACAACCAGACGCTCTCGTACGCTGCGGGCACATTCGCGCGTCGTAGCTTCCTGTCAACCCTCGCCTGGGGAGCGAGCGCCGATCCTTATCCCCCGCGTGCCAGTCAGCAGGCAGCCTGCTCCACGCTGATGACGGGAGCGAGATGAGGTTCCTTCAGACGGCGCTGCCCGGAGTCTGGGTGATCGAGATCGACCGTCTCGGCGATGAGCGCGGCTGGTTTGCCCGCACGTTTGACGCAGACATGTTCGAGGCCCACGGGCTTCACCCGCACATCGTGCAGTGCAACGCCTCGTTCAACCCTCGTCGCGGCACGATCAGGGGCATGCACTACCAAGTCGAGCCCCATGCGGAGTCAAAGCTCGTGTGCTGCGTGCGTGGAGCCAGCTTCGACGTGGCGGTAGATCTACGCGCCGACTCCCCCACCTACTGCCGCTGGAACGGCGTTGAGCTGAGCGCCGAGAGCCATCGCGCTCTCTACCTGCCGCCGGGAGTGGCGCACGGCTATCAGACGCTCTCAGAGGATTGCGAGGTCTTCTACCAGATGGGCTATCCCCACGTCCCGGAGGCAGCGCGGGGTGTGCGCTGGGACGACCCGGCGTTTGGGATCGAGTGGCCGGCGGTCGTCGGCGAGCTCACAATCTCAGCGCGCGATCGCGCTTATCCCGATTTCCGGCGGGAGCGCTGAATGCGTCCCCCGTGGGCTTGGCGACGCATACCGCTGGCGTTGACCGAGAGCTCTCCGGGCCTCGGCTCCTCCGATCCTCCCTGTGTTGTTCATCTGGTCCGCGAGGTGAACGGCGTGGGGGCTTTGCGGGGGTTTGCCGAGGCGTTGCGTGCACATCCCCCCGGCATCGGTTGCGAGCTTGTGCTCGCGTTGAAGGGGTTTACGTCGTTTGCGCATGCCAGGCCGTATCTCGACGAGGTCGCCGATTTTGCGCCCGAGACCCTGTTCTTCGAAGATCGCGGGTTTGACCTGGGTGTGTACTTCGCCGCGGCCGCGCGACTGCGCCGGGACCGCTACTGCTTTGTGAACTCCTTCAGTCGTCCCCTCGTGGATGGCTGGCTGGCGAAGCTCGACGCCGCGCTCGGCCAGCCCGGAGTGGGGCAGGTCGGCGCTACCGGCGCCTGGGCCAGCGGCCATTCGTGGTTCACCTACTCGATGGGGCTGCCCAGCGCCTACCGGGGCTTGATGCCCCCCGCGCCTGCGGCCCGCGCGCTGCTCAGGGGGCCGGAGTTGGAGCGAAACGGCAGGCAGCGCCGCTCGGTGCAGACAACCGTGCGGGCACGGCTGACCACGCTGCGCGAGCTCCCCGGGGCGCTCTTCCACTACGAGCCGTTTCCCTCCCCCACGCTGCGTTCGAACACCTTCATGATCGCCCACAAAACCCTCAGGGAGCTGCCGCTGTTCGTCGTACGCAACAAGCAGGATGCCTACTCCCTGGAGGGCAGCCGGGAGAGTCTTACGCGACGCCTGGAGCAGATCGGCCTGAGCTCGCTGGTGGTTGACCGCGCCGGTGCCGTGTTCGGACCCGATCAGTGGGATCGCAGCCGCACGCTGTGGCAGGGCGATCAGGAGGGGCTGCTGGTGGCGGACAACCAGACGCTGCACTACACCAACGGTGACTTCGACCTGAGGCACCTGCTCTCGACGCTCGCCTGGGGGATCTGCGCCGACCCCAATCCCCCTGCCGATGCGGCGGAGCGCCAATGAGCACGGTGCCGCAATGAGCACGGTACTGGTCACTGGCGCCAGCGGCTTCATCGGATTGCCGCTGGTGAGCGAGCTGGCTCGCCGCGGGGAGGACGTCCATGCGCTCCACACGCGCCGTCCGCCACCCGAGGCGCCCGGGGTGTCCTGGCATCCACTGGACCTCTTGGCGGGTGGCGGCGAGCTCGAGCGGCTGATGCGCGAGCTCAGCCCCACGCGACTTGTGCACCTCGCCTGGCATGCGGAGCATGGCGTGCTCTGGGACGCGCCTGAGAATGTGATCTGGGTGGAGCACAGCCTGCGTCTGATGCACACCTTCGTGCGCCACGGCGGGCGTCGCATGCTGATGATCGGGACCTGCGCCGAGTACGACTGGTCGGCCATCGACGGTCCGCTCGGCGAGTACCGCTCTCGGGTGGCGCCGGCGACGCTGTATGGCGTCGCCAAGGACGCGCTCCACCGCGTGGCGCGCGCCTACGCCGAGCGGGAGGGCATCGAGCTTGCGTGGGGCCGCCCGTTCTTCATCTACGGCCCGCGGGAGGCCTCGGGGCGTCTGGTGTCGTCGGTCGTCGGCGCGCTGCTGGACGGTAGGGTCGCGGCCACCACCAGCGGCGAGCAGCTGCGCGATTTCATGCACGTCGAGGACGTGGCCGGCGCATTGGCGGCGCTGCTCGACAGCTCGGTGGAGGGGGATGTCAACGTCGCCTCCGGGGTCGGCGTGCGGGTGAGCGAGGTGGTCGACCAGATCGTGCGGTCGATCGGGCGCCCGGAGCTGGTCAACCGCGGGTCGCTGCCCAGTCGCCCCGGTGAGCCTGATCGGCTGGTGGCGGACGTGACGCGGCTGCTCGAGGAGGTCGGCTATCGCCCCCGTATCTCGCTCGCCGACGGTCTCGCGGCGACCGTCAGATGGTGGGAAAACCAGGGCGTTTGATTACGGGAGGATCTCCTACGATGCTGTGGTGGTCCGCTACCGCGCATGCGTGTGAGGCTGCGCCTCTACCACCACCCCGACGGAACCCGGGTGGCTTACCGCGAGCTTGGCGCCGGCCCCGCTCTGGCATTGCTGCACTCGGCGATGCTCTCTCACCTGGAGTGGGAGCCAGTGGTGCGAACACTCTCCCAGCGCTTCCGCGTCGTGCTCCCCGACCTGCCCCTGCACGGGGATTCCGAGGAGCGGCCTCGCCACCCCTACACGCTCGACTGGTATGCCGAGATCCTCGCCGGCTTCGCCGCGGACGTGCTCGGCCCGCGACCGCTGATCGCTGGTCATGACATCGGCGCGGAGATCCTCCTGCGCGCGGTGGAACGAGAGCATCTGGCACCCGCGCGCCTGGTGCTGATGCCCAACCGCCTGCATCGCCCCGAAGAGCACGCCCGACTGCGCGCCGCGTGGCGAATCGCCGCTCGGGCCGGAGCCATCCCCGGGGCCGACCGTGTGCTCACGCGCGCCGCGCCGATCGTGTTCTCCCCGTCGTTGGGGTTGCGTCTATCCGCTCGGGGTGAGCCAGCCACGCGCGATCTCGTGCGCCACGCCTTCGCCGACGTTCCCGGCAACCCGAGCCTGGCGCGCTCATGGGCAAAGCTTGCGCGCGGCTGGCCGCGCGGGCCGCAGACGCAGCTGCTCGAGCTCTACCCCCGCCTGGAGATGCCCGTGTTGCTGTTGTGGGCCGACAGTGACCGCCTGTACCCGCTCGCTGGCGCCGAGGAGACATTGAGGCTGCTCCCCAACGCCCAACTGCGGGTGCTCTCCGGCACTGGCTTCCTGATTGCCTACGACGACCCCGTGGGACTCGCGCGGGAGCTCGTGGCCTTTTGTGGATAGGGTCCCGAAAGAGCGTCGATTCAAGGAGACCCAATGGCAGACGAACAGCTGTGGGGCGGGGAGACCGCCAAGGCCGTCGAGAACTTCCCGATCTCGGGGGAGACCGTGCCGGTCGCGGTGGTGCACTGGCTGGCCCGCATCAAGGGCGCCGCCGCCGCCATCAACGGCGAGCTGGGGCTGCTGCCCAAGCGCACGGCGACGCGGATCGAGAAGGCCGCGGCGCAGATCGCCGCCGGCAAGCACGACGCGCAGTTCCCAATCGACGTCTTTCAGACGGGCTCCGGCACGTCCACCAACACGAACGCCAACGAGGTGATCGCGCGCCTCGCGGGCGAGCCCACTCATCCCAACGACCACGTGAACATGGGGCAGTCCTCCAATGACGTGTTCCCGTCGGCGGTGCATCTGGCGGCGCTCGACGTCGCCCAGAATGAGCTGCTTCCGGCGTTGAAACAGCTGGAGCGCTCGTTCGCGAAAAAGGCGAAAAGCTTTGAGAACGTCGTCAAGGCCGGCCGCACGCACCTGATGGACGCCGTTCCCGTCACGCTCGGGCAGGAGTTCGCCGGCTACGCCGCGCAGATGCGCCTGGGTCAGGAGCGAGTGCAGGCGGCGCTCGTGCACGTCGGGCAGATCCCGCTCGGCGGCACCGCCACCGGCACCGGCCTGAACACGCACGCGCGCTTTGCCGAGAAGGTGCGCACGCGCCTGAAGAAGGACTCCGGCCTCAAGCAGATCGCCCCGCCGGCCGACCCGTTCGAGGCGCAGGCCAACCGTGATGCGCTCGTCGAGCTGTCGGGCGCGCTCAAGGTGGTGGCCGTCTCGCTGACCAAGATCGCCGGCGACCTCGCGCTGATGGGCTCGGGCCCCCGCGCGGGCATCGGTGAGATCTTCCTGCCGGAGCTTCAGAAGGGATCCTCGATCATGCCCGGCAAGGTCAACCCGGTGATCCCGGAGGTTGTGTTGCAGGTCTCCGCGCAGGTGATCGGCAACGACACCGCGATCACCATCGGCGGCATGCAGGGCCAGTTCGAGCTGAACGTGCGCATTCCGCTGATCGCGCGCAATCTGCTGCAGTCGCTGCGCCTGCTCTCCTCCACGACGCGCGTGTTCGCCGAGAAGTGCGTGGACGGCATCCAAGCCAACCGAGCGGGTACGGACGCCTCGGCCGGCGGTACGCTCGCTGTCGCAACCGCGCTCAACGGCGCGATCGGCTACGACAAGGGCACCGCGATCGTGCAGAAGGCGACCGCTTCGGGGCGTCCGCTGCGCGAGGTCGCCCTGGAGGAGGGCGTTGACGCCGAGCTGTACGACGCCACGATCGACCTGCGCAAGATCGCGCGGGGGAATCGGTAGGGGCACCGGTTACGAGGTTGGGGCACCCGTCGCGCGTGAAGCTAATGTGGGGACCCCACCACCCTCGTGGGACCCCACCACCCCCTGCCAAAGGAGAGCACATGTCCCGCTTCGCCACCATCAACCTGTTGGATATCGAGAATTCCATAGGCGATCGGGCCCCGGGGATCGATGGTCGATTTGCCCGTAAACACCTAGACTCGCGTGACCTCGGGGTCAGCCTCTTCCGCTACTCGGCAAACATGCGTAGCCCGATCGCTCACAGTCACCGTGAGCAGGAGGAGGCCTACATCGTCGTCGCCGGGTCGGGGCAGGTGCTGCTCGACGACGATACCCAGGAGCTGCGCCAGTGGGATGTCCTGCGAGTGGCCCCCGACGTGGTGCGTGCATTCGAGGCTGGACCCGAGGGGCTGGACATCGTTGCCGTCGGCGGTCCCAGGCCGGAGGATGGCGACGGCGTGATGGGCGCCGCCAATTGGCCCGACGCTCAATAAGCCGGCAGTTCTTTGAACAGGCGCGCGACCGCCCGCTCGGCGGGCTTGGGGTGACCGGCGTAGTCGAACAGGCCCTTGCCGAGGATCCCTTCGATCAGCTTGATGTGGGGGTCCTCGGCGAGCACTGAGCCGCCGTAGTAGGTGGGGGTGAGCGCGAAGTCACGCAATACCCACACCAGCATCCCGCTCAGCGCGGGGTCGGCCTCGTAGAGGCGAATGTGCTGGGTGAGCAGGTGCGTCTGGAAGGCGTAGCTGCCGGGGCGACCGGGGCGGTCGAGCGCGTTGCCTTCGGCGCCGAACTCGCTGATGATCTGGACTTTGCCCGCGAACGTCGCGTTCATCGCGGCGAGGCGGGCGTCGATCAGATGGCGCAGCTTTGCGGGCTTGTCGTCCAGGCCCTCGTACCAGCCGGAGTAGTCGGTCTGGGAGACCGCGTCGACGTCTCGGTACAGCGGACCGGCGCCGTGGCGTGGGGGGTGCTCGCCCCACACGTCGACGGCGACCATCCGCCCCGGGTCGTAGGCGTGCAGCCACGCGGACATCGCTTCGACGTACTGTGCCTGTCCGCCGGGGTGGCCGTTGCCGGACATCTCGTTGGTGAGGTTCCAGGCGATGATCGAGGGGTGCAGCTCCTCGGTCTGCACCGTGGTGCGCACATCTTCCCGAGCCCGCTCGGCCAGCTGCGGCGTGATGCCCGTCCAGTCGCCGGAGCGGTCGACGGGGCCGACGCCCTGCCACACCAGGATCCCGGCGGCGTCGAGGCGTTCGAGCATGGAGGCGGGCAGCGGATGCTGGGTGCGGGCGGTGTTGGCGCCGATCGCCTGCAGCTCCTGAACGAGGGTGTCCTCTTCGGCGGGGCCGAGCGCGTCGCCGTGACCGGGCGCTTCGAACTGAATCGAGGCGCCGTGCAGCTCGAGCGGCTGCCCGTTGAGGTACGCCTTGCCCCCGCTCCATCTGAGTTGGCGCAGGCCGACGTGCGCGGAGTAGCTGCTCTCGCCCGGGATGTCGAGCATCAGTTCGTAGAGGTTGGGGCTGCCCGGCGCCCACAGCGCCGGCGTGGGTACCGTCACGATGGCGGTCATCGTCACTGTTTGTTCAGCGCCGACGAGCTGCGGGGAGAAGGTCACGGGGATCGTCTGCCCGGGGCGGCTGAGCGTGCCTTCGGGCGCGAGCGTGCGCGCCGGCCCGTTGTTGCGCACGGCGACGCCCAGCTGCACGGTCACCTGCGTGGGACTTGAATCTCCCCCACCCACGTTGGGCGTGAGCGTCGTCTGGATCGTGGGGTCGGAGAGTTCGCTGGCGGTGAGCTCGCGCATGCTGACGCGGCCGTCGAGGCCGCCGAAGTTGAACCATGCGCGGTTGAAGCCTTCGTCGGTCTGCAGCCGTGGATCAGCCCAGTCCACGCGCACCACTAGAGTGTGCGGGCCCGCCGCCAACGCGTCGTGGAATTCGAAGGGTAGGTAGAAGCCCGCGTGGGAGCCCAGCGGATGGCCGTCGATCCACACTTCGACGAGATAGTTGGCAGACTGGAATTCCAGCGCGTAGGTGCCCGCGGTGGGCGCGGTGAGCGTCGTGCGGTACCACGCGACCGAGCCTTCGAAATCAGGGACTGCCCCCTTGCCTTTGATCGGGGTGGGGTTGACCACGTCGGGGACGCTCACCGGAGTGCCCCCGAAGTTGCCGGTCGGCCACCCCCGCAGCTGCCCGACGTCGGCTGGGTCGCGGCGCAGCGTCCAGTCGGTGACCGCCACGCGTCCACCGGGACCTTCGCCGAGCTCTACCTGGCTGGCGTGGCCGCTCGGACCGTTGCGATGGGTCTGGCTGGCGTGGCCGCTCGGACCGTTGCGATGGGTCTGGCTGGCGCGCTCGTTCGGACCGTCGAGGCCGGCGCTGCTGGTCGGCGTGGCGATCGCCAGCGCCAGCAGCGCGGCGAGACCTACGATCGCTCTCTTGCCTGGGACGCCTTTGGACACGCGCCGCCCATTGTGACGGGGGCGCCTGTGCGATTCGCATGTTCTTTTCAGACCCAAACCCTTCATTTTGTGAAGTGGTGGGGTCCGTAAAAGACATCCACACCTCCTCCATCCCATCAGGTTGCGGCCTGTACCGCCAGCATTCCCTCCAGCAGCTGCCTGGCCCCACCCTTGGCGAGCGGTTCGTTGAGGTTGCCGCACTTGGGCGACTGCACGCACGAGGGGCAGCCGCTGCGGCAAGGACACTCAGCGATCAGGCGGAGGGCATCGCGGCAGAGCTCCTCGAAGCGCAGGAAGGCGGCCCGCGTGAGCCCGACGCCGCCGGGGTGTCCATCGTAGATGAAGATCGTCGGCAGCCCCGTTTGGGGATGGAGATTGGTCGAGAGCCCGCCGATGTCCCAGCGGTCGCACATCGCGATCAGCGGCAGCACAGCGATCTGGGCGTGCTCGGCGGCGTGCAGGGCACCAAGTGCATGTGCGTCGAGCGTATCGGGGTCGAGCTCGAACCACAGCGCCTGCGTGGAGAAGCTGGTTTCGGGCAAATCCAGCGGGACGAGATCGATCTGGGCGTGGTCGAGGAGGCGGCGGCGCTGGTAGGCGAGCACGGTGTCGGTGACCGAGACCTCGCCGAAGTAGAGCGAGACCCCGAGCAGGTCGCGGCGGTCGAGCACGCTCTCGATCGTCGTATCGGTCTGGCGCTTAGGCTGCGTGTACCAGCCGCCATCGAACGGCGCGACCAGCGCCCGGCGGCGTTCGAGGTCGAGCTCTTGCACTTCGTAGGAGCGGCCGAGGTGCAGGTAGATCGCACCCTGGTGCACGGTCGAGAATGCGCGCGCCGCCTCGGTTGTACCGAGCAGCTCCCCGGAGGAGAGGTCGACGATCGCGAAGTGCTCGAGCGAGGCGGAGCGCAGCGAGACCGCCGCGGCGGGGTAGTCGGCGGGGTTGCGGGGGACGTAGGCGGCGCTGTCTGGGCGCCGGCGCAGCTGCCCGCGACCGAGCAGCATCTCCGCGTAGGCCTCCCAGCGGGGACCAAGGATCTCCGCGTCGGCGCCGGAGAGCGGGCCCTCGAAGGCGGCGCAGAGCAGGTGGGCGAGGTGGATCGAGGGGTTCTCGTGGTCGAGGATCGCGGCCTCGACGGGCCGCTCCAGGAACTCGTCGGGGTGGCGACAGAAGAACTGGTCCAAAGCGTCCTCGCCGGCGATGTACACCGCCAGCCCCTGCCCGCGGCGCCCGGCGCGCCCCCACATCTGGCGCAGCGAGGCGACGGTGCCGGGGAAGGTGACGACCACGGCGGCGTCGAGCTCGCCGATGTCGATCCCCAGCTCCAGTGCATCGGTCGTGATCACCGCGCGCAGCTCTCCGCGCATCAGGCGCCCCTCCAAGTCGCGGCGCTGCTGGGAGGTGTAGCCGGCGCGGTAGGGGACCACGAGGTCGGCGAGACCCTCGTCGAGCTCCTCCCGCACGAGCCGCGAAAGCAGCTCGACGCCCTTGCGCGACTTCATGAAGCAGATCACGCGCGCGCCATCGCGCACCAGCCGCGCGAGCAACTCGGCGGCCTCGCCGAGCGCGGAGCGGCGCGCGCCGAGCGCGGCGTCGGTGAGCGGGGGATTCCAGATCGCGATCTGCCGCCGCGGCGAAGGGGCGCCGTCCTCGTCGATCAGCCCGATCCCCTCCAGGCCGGTGAGCCGCTCCGCCAACTCCAGCGGGTTGGCGATCGTCGCGGAGGCCAGCAGGAACCGGGGGGAAGTGCCGTAGGCGGCGGCGACGCGGCGCAGGCGGCGCAGCACGTTGGCGACGTGGGAGCCGAACACGCCGCGGTAGACGTGCGCCTCGTCGATCACGACGATGGCGAGGTTGGCGAAGAAGTTGCCCCACGATTCGTGGTGGGGCAGGATCCCGAGGTGGAGCATGTCGGGATTGGTGAGCACCACGCCGGCCCGGCGGCGGATCTGGGTGCGGGCCTCGCGGGGCGTGTCACCGTCGTAGATCGCGGGCCGCAGGCGGTCGCCGAGGCCGAAGCGGTGCAGGGCGCGCGCCTGGTCTTGCGCGAGCGCCTTGGTCGGGTAGAGGTAGAGCGCGCGCGCGTGGGCGTCGCGACAGAGGACCTCCAACGTGGGGAGGTTGAAGCACAGCGACTTGCCGGAGGCGGTGCCCGTGGTGACGATCAACGGCCCCTCCCAAGCGGCCTCGAGCGCCCGCGCCTGGTGAGAGTAGAGCCGCTCGATGCCCGCGCGCGCTAGTGCCGCGAGCACATCGGGGTGCAGGTCCGCGGGTGGGTCCACCAGAGTGGCTGCCGACGGTCCTTCGGAGGCCCCGCGGACAAGCCGTCCGTCGTCGCGCCCGTCCTCGAGCAGGGCGCTCCAAGGCTCGATCGTGCGCTCTATCGCCACCGGTTGCGATAGTAGAGGGATGTCGGTGCACGGACCCATCGCAGACGCCGAACGCTGGGCGAAAACTCGCACGTTCCACCATTCGCGCTACACGGCGCAGCGGATCGCGTCCGAGCGCCGCTGGAGCGTGTCGGTGTGCGTGCCCGCGCGTGAATGCGCGAGCACCGTCGGGGCGATCGTGGGCGTGCTGAAGGGGCTGCGGGACGCCGGCGCGATCGATCAGGTCGTGGTCGTCGACGCGGCCTCCCCCGATGGCACCGCGAAGCTGGCCGAGGAGGCAGGGGCGCTCGTGTTGCAAGAGGCCGAGCTGATGCCGGAGTATGGGCCCGTGCTGGGCAAGGGCGACGCGATGTGGCGCGCACTGCCGTCGCTGGAGGGTGAGGTGGTGTGTTTCCTCGACGCCGACACGGAGGAGTTCGGCGCGCACTTCGTCACCGGACTGCTCGGCCCGCTGGTGTGTGAGCCGGAGGCGTCGGAGGTGTCGTTCGTAAAGGCCTTCTATCGCCGGCCGTTGGACGTCGGCGGGGATCAGGGGGGCGGTGGGCGCGTCAACCATCTGACGGCGCGCCCGGCGCTCGCCATCTTCTACCCGCAGCTCGCCGAGGTGCGCCAGCCGCTCGCGGGGGAGGTCGCGGCGCGCCGCGAGCTGCTGGAACGGCTGCCGTTCGTGACCGGCTACGGCGTGGAGGTGGGGATGCTGATCGATGTGTGGTCGAAGGTCGGTCTGGGGGGCATCGCCCAGGTCGACCTCGACGAGCACCGCCATGCCCATCAACCGTTGTCGTCGCTCGCGCCGATGGCGAGGGTGGTGATGGCGACGATCGCCCAGCGCCTCGAAGAAGACGAGCTGCTGGAGCGGTGGCCCGACCGCTTCCAACTCGAGGATGACCCCGAGCTCGACTCGGAGGACGCCCAATGGGAGCGGATCGAAGAGATCGACCCCACGCCGGTCGAGCGCCCGCCGCTGCAGAGCGTGCGCGCTCGATGAGCGCACGCTGCCTGTACCTCGACCTCGACGGCACGCTGCTCGGCAAAGGCGCGTCGTTGCTGCACGACGGCGAGGGGGAGGTGGCGATCGACGGCGTCAGGGCGGTGCAGGCGTGTTTGCGCGCGGGCGTGGAGGTCGTGTTGATGTCGGGCCGGCGCAAGGCGCAGCTGGCGGAGGATGCGCGGCTGCTGGGAGGGAGCTCCTACATCTATGAGGCGGGTGCGTGCGCGGTGTTCGACGGGGAGGAGCACTGGTTGACCGGCAACATGCAGCCCGGCGAACTCACGATCGCCCAACAGATCGAGCGCTCGGGGGCGCCGGCGCTGCTGTTGGAGCACTACGGGGAGCGCCTGGAGCACCACGACCCGTGGCACACCGAACGTGAAGTGTCACATCTCTTCCGCGGCCTGGTGGATGCCGAAGAGGCCGACGGGGTGCTGGCGGAGCACGGGTATAAGGAGCTGCGGCTGGTGGACAACGGCGCGGTGAGCACGCGCTCCGCGAGACAGGCGAGTTTGGAGCAGGTGCGCGGCTACCACCTGGTGCCCGCGGGCGCGTCGAAGGCGGGGGCGGTGGCGTTCCACCAGCGCGCGCGGGGGTATGCGCGCGAGGAGACCTTCGCGGTGGGGGACTCGCGCGAGGACATGGCGTGTGCGCGGCACGTGCAGACCTTCTGGCTGGTGGCGAACGCCCACACGCGCGACCCGACGATTGAGGAGGCGATCGGGCAGTACACGAACGTGCGCGTGTGCGAGGCGGCGAACGGGGCGGGTGTCTATGAGGCGGTTGTCAGCTCGCTGATGGCGGGACCAGCTACGACTCGATGATCCCCGCGCGCTTCTCCTCCTCGTAGAGCCGTTCGAGGACAAACGCCTTCAGGAGCGTTTGGTAGCCGGTGTTGTGGAGCGTGGCGAGCGTCTTCAGCCGCCGCAGCGTGAACTGGTCGAAGCGGATCGCGACGGGTATGGTCCGGCCGGGACGGATGGCGTCCTGCATTTTGATGATCTTTTCGCGGCGAAGCTCCTGCTCGTGGAACTCGTCCGGATCGAATCTCAGGCCAAAGGGGGGCTCTCCCGGACTCTTCTCCGTCGTCGCCTTGGGTTTGTCCATTGGTGGCATGAGCGGTGCGTCTCCTTTGTGAAGTCAGGGACGTGTATTGATTATGGTATGTGCGACAAGGCCTCGTTAGAGGTGTTCTCTTTTAAAAGGGTGTGCGCCATTGTCTACCTCTAATACCATAGAACACACCTTTTAAAAAGAGATACCCCCCGCGCTTCCCGTCCTCTCCCCAGAGACCCCCGCTCCCTCCCCGTCCTCTCTTTTTTTGTCTGCGCAGCGCGACCAGATGGGCGTCAGGCCCTCGCCATTCGCCTCCACAGCCGCCGCCAAAACCCGGGCTGTGGCCGGCGGCGCCACAGAGCCGGCGGGGGGACGGTGGCGCGCACCAGCGCGACCCACTCCTGGAGCGGCAGCTCACCCGCGATCAGGCGGCCGAGGGCACTCGTGATAGGTGCCTGTCCATTCCAAGCCCGCCCGCGGCCGGCTCGCTCAGCCGCGGTCTCTCCGCCCCCGTGTTCCAGCGCGAGCGCCAATAGCGGCACCGACTCCAGTGCCTCCACCGCCTGTCCGATGCGGGCGGGGATCTCCGCGGCCGGCACACCCGCGGCGAGCAGCTCGCCCGCGCGGCGGTTGCGGCTCTTGGGGGCGAGCGCGGTGGCCACGAGATCACCGGTGCCCGCCAGGCCGATCATCGACTCCGGCCGCGCCCCCAGGGTCTCCGCGTAGCGCCACACCTCCGCAAAGATGTGTCCCGCCGCGGCCCCGGCGGCGTTGAGACCCTGCGCTTCGGTGGCCCCCGCGGCGAGCGCCGCGGCGTTCTTGGCGGCTCCCGCGAGCTCCACCCCGAGCGGGTCGTTGGAGCGCTCGCACACCACGCCCGCGCGCGTGAAGACCTGCGCGAGCTGGCGGGTAAGCTCCTCGTCGTGCGCGGCCGCGACCAGTCCCGCGCCGGCGTGCACCATCTCCTGTGCGTGCGCCGGGCCCCCCAGGCACGCCACGCGCTTGGCGCCGAAGGCCGCCTCGAGGACGCTGGTTGGCGGTGAGCCGTCGGGCGGGACGAGGCCCTTGGCGACCGACACCACGGCCGTGCGCCGCCCCAGGCCGGCCCCGCGCAACCCCGCCACGACCGGCCCGAGCTCCTGCGAAGGCACTGCCAGAAAGACGTAGTCAGCGCGTGCTACGCCCGCCGCGGCAGGCTCGATGCGCAGCTGTGCGGGCAGCTCCACGCCCGGCAGGTAAGTGCGGTTTTCGCGCTGCTCCTCCAGCGCGTGCGCCTGCTCGGCGGCGCGGGTCTGCAGCGTTGTGCGCAGGCCGCCCCTCGCCAGCAGCACCGCGAGCGCGGTGCCGAACGAGCCGGCCCCGATCACCGTCGCGCGCTTGGCCCCGGGCGTTGGCAGCGAGCGCGCGCGGGGGGAGCGTGCGGTTGCAGCCTCCGCCCCTGGCGCCGGCCCCGGCGTGGGGGTAGGCTCACTCATCGGTGAGCGAGCCTATTGGAGAATGGCGCAACTGGGCCGGCGACCAGCGCTGTGCCCCCGCGGCGATCGAGCGGCCCACCTCGATCGCCGAGATCGCCGCTGCGTTGGAGCGAGCCGCCGCGTACGGCCACCGCGTGCGGGTCGCTGGCGCCGGGCACTCCTTCAGCGACATCGCGCTGACCGACGGGCGCCTGCTGAAGCTCGACCGTATGAATCGGCTGCTGGATGTCGATCGAGCAAGCGGGTTGGTGCGCGTGCAGGGGGGTATCACGATCCACGCGCTCAACGCGCGGCTCGCCGCGGTCGGCCTGGCGCTCGAGAACCTCGGCGACATCGACGTGCAGAGCATCGCCGGCGCGATCTCGACCGCCACGCACGGCACCGGCGCGAGCCTGCGCAACATTCCCTCACAGGTGGCGGCGCTCACGCTGGTGCTTGCCGACGGCTCCACACTGCACTGCTCCGCGCAGGACGATCCCGAGCTGTTGCGCGCCGCGCGTGTGGGATTGGGCGCGCTCGGCGTGGTCGCGGAGGTGACGCTGCGCTGCGTGCCCGCCTTCCGCCTGCGCGGTCTCGACGCCCCCGCCCCGTTGGAGCAAACGCTCGAGCGTTTCGAGGAGCTCTCGCTCGCCAACGACCATTTCGAATTCTACGTCTTCCCCCACACCCGCACCGCACTGACCCGCACCAACAATCGCACCGAGGAGCCGGCCCGCCCGCGCGGTAGGGCGACCGCCTACGCCAACGACGTGCTGCTCACCAACCACGCCTTTGGGCTCTTCTGTCGCCTGGGTCGGCGGATGCCCGCCCAGATTCCGCGCATCAACCGGCTCGTCACGCGTCTCGCGAGCACCAGCCGCCACGTGGACCGCTCCGATCGGATCTTCGCCAGTCCCCGGCTGGTGCGCTTCACCGAGATGGAGTACGCGCTTGCGCGCGAGCACACGGTGGAGGCGGTGCGCCGCGTGCTCGAGCTGGTCGAGGGTGGGCGGCGGGGTGGGCGGGTCCGATTCCCCGTGCCCTTCCCGATCGAGGTGCGCACCGTCGCCGACGACGACGCATTGATCTCGACCGCCGCCGGTCGCGACAGCGGGTACGTGGCGGTGCACATGTTCGAGGGGATGGCGTGGGAGCCGTACTTCCGTGCCGTCGAGGCGATCATGGACGAGCTCGGCGGCCGGCCCCACTGGGGCAAGCGCCACTTCCAGACTGCCGCCACTCTGCGCCCGCGCTACCCCGAGTGGGAGCGCTTCCAGGCGATTCGCCGACGCCTCGATCCCGAGGGGCGCTTCGCCAACGACTACACCGACCGCGTGCTCGGACCCGTCGATGCGCGATGACCCGACCGTGTGCTCGGACCCCGTCGATGGTGAATAACCTCGAACGGCTCGAACGGGCCACCGCCGCGCTCGATCCCCCGTTCGCGGTCGTCGACCTCGACGCCTTCTGGGCCAACGCCGCCGACATGGAACGCCGCTCCGCGCCCAAGCCGATCCGGCTTGCCAGCAAGTCGGTGCGCTGCCGCGCGCTGCAGCAACGGGTGCTCGCGCGGCCCGGCTTTCGGGGGACGCTCGCCTACACCCTGCCCGAGGCGTTGTGGCTGGCCGCGCACGGGTTCGAAGACGTCCTTGTCGCCTATCCGACCGCCGATCGCCGCGCGCTGCGCGAACTCGCGCGGCTCACCGCCGAGCGGCCCGAGGCGCGCGTGTCGATCATGGTCGATTCGCTCGAGCAGCTCGACCTGCTCGACGCCGCCACTGGTCCCCGCGCCACGCCGGTGCGAGTCTGCCTGGAGCTCGACGCGGGGCTGTGGCTGCTGGGCGGGCGCGTGCGCATTGGCGCCAAGCGCTCCCCCGTGCACACCGCCGCGCAGGCCGCCGCGCTCGCCCGCACGATCGTCGCCCGCGAGGGTGTTGAGCTCGTTGGGATGATGGCCTACGAGGCCCAGATCGCCGGGCTCGGTGACGCGCCGGCAGGCCCCGGGGTTGCCGCTCAGCTGCGGGCTGGGGTGGTGCGCCGGCTGCAATCCCTCTCCGCCCGCGAGCTCGCCACGCGCCGTGGCGCCGCGGTAGCGGCCGTGCGCGCCGTCGCCCCGCTGGAGCTCGTCAACGGCGGCGGTACCGGCAGCCTCGAAGGCACCGCGCGCGAGGACGCCGTCACGGAGCTCGCCGCCGGCTCGGGGCTGTACGGGCCGGGGCTGTTCGACGCCTACCGTGCCTTCACCCCCCGTCCCGCCGCACTGTTCGCGCTGCCCATCGTGCGCCGCCCGGGTCCCGGCGTCGCCACCGCGCTCGGCGGCGGCTACCTCGCCTCCGGCCCCGCCGATCGGGCGCGTCTGCCCCGACCTCACCTGCCCGTGGGCCTGCGCCTCGATCGCCAGGAGGGGGCAGGGGAGGTGCAGACCCCGTTGCTCGGTGCCCCTGCCGCCGCGCTCGCGGTCGGCGACCGTGTCTGGATGCGCCACGCCAAGGCCGGCGAGCTGTGCGAGCGCTTCCCGTGCTTGCATCTGATCGAGGGCGATCGTGTGGTCGAGGAGGTTCCGACCTACAGGGGGGAGGGGCAGTGTTTTCTTTGAGAGCCCAGAATCACCTGTCGCGGCCTGATTGCATGCTTTTGTGAGGCCAGAGCCTGCCTACACCATCCGCGCCAGCTTCTCGCCCGCCCTGCGCAGCGCCCGCGTGTCGCGCGCCTGGAGGACGACCTGCAGATCGAGGATCCGCGCGTCGAACAGGCTCAGCGCGTTCTCGGCGGTCACCGCGTACGCCGGCACGCCTGCCTGACGGGCGCGCGTGGCGATCTCGAACACCGTGCTTCCCACCAACGTGCGCTCGTCAAGGCGCTTTGCACCCACCACCACCGCCCGCGCCGCGCGCATCCGGGTGTCGAAGTCCAGCGCCTGCAGCAGCCTGCTCACGTCGGCGGGCGAGCTCGACGTGGTCGGGCAGTCTCTGGGCGCGGCCCGCTCGTCTTCCTTCGCAGTCTGCTCGATCGGGCACAGATCGATCCCCAGCGACGGGTCTCCTGCCTGCAGTCCGCGCCCGATCGCAGCCCCCGCGCGCTCGGCGCTCAAGCTCCCGCCGAAGGGCTCCACTGCGATGAGCACGGTGCGCGGGATCACGGTTCGGCATCCTTACAGGCATGGCCGAGGAGAAGGAGTACGTCACGATCGAGGCGGCCGGCCTGCAGCTGCGGGTCTCCAGCCCCTCCAAGCTCTACTTCCCCGAGCCCGGCTTCACCAAGCTCGACCTGGTCAACTACTACGTGGAGTGCGCCGAGGCCGTGCTCGTGCACCTGCGCGAGCGCCCCACCGTGATGAAGCGCTGGGTCGATGGCGTTGCCGGCAAGCCCTTCTTTCAGAAGCGCGTGCCTGCCGGTGCCCCCGAGTGGCTGCAAACCACGGTCGTCGAGTTTCCCTCCGGGCGCACCGCGCGCGAGCTTGTCGTCAACGATGCCGCCCACCTCGTGTGGGGGGCCAACCTCGGAGTGATCGACTGGAACCCGTGGCCGGTGCGCCGCGCCGACCCCGACCACCCCGACGAGCTGCGCATCGACCTCGACCCGCAGCCGGACGTCCCCTTTGCGCAGGTGCGCGAAGTGGCGCTGGCGGTGCGCGAGGTGCTCGAGGAGCACCGGCTGCGCGGCTTCCCCAAGACCTCTGGCTCGCGCGGGATGCACGTGTTCGTTCGGATTCCCCCGGAGCGTGACTTCCACGAGGTGCGCCGCGCCGCGCTCGCGCTTGCGCGCGAGGTCGAGCGGCGCCTGCCCGGCCGCGCCACGTCGCGCTGGTGGAAGGAGCAGCGCGAGGGGGTCTTCATCGATTACAACCAGAACGCCCGCGACCGCACCGTCGCCTCTGCCTACTCGGTGCGCGCCGTGGCCGACGCGCGCGTTTCCTGTCCGCTGGAGTGGGACGAGGTCGCCGACGTCGAGCCCGCCGAGCTGCGTCTCGACACCGTTCCCGCCCGCCTGCGCGAGCGCGGCGACCCCGCCGCCGCCATCGACCGCCACCCCGGCTCGCTCGACTCGCTGCTGGAGCTTGCCGACCGCGACGAGCGCGAGGGGCTGGGCGACGCCCCCTGGCCGCCGCACTTTCGCAAGCAGAGCGGCGAGCCGCGCCGGGTACAGCCTTCGCGGGCGCGAGAGACGCAATGACCCTGCCGATCGCTCCCCCGCTGCAACCACAGCTCGCGCTCTCCCGCAAGGCGCTCCCCGAGGGGGAGATCTACGTATACGAGATCAAGCTCGACGGCTTCCGCTGCCTCGCGTTTGTCGATGGCGAGGAGCTTTTCCTACAGTCGCGCAACGGCCGTCCGCTCGGGCGCTACTTCCCCGAGCTGCACTTCCCCGCCGGGCACTATGTGCTTGATGGGGAGATCGTCCTCCGCGGCGCCGACGGGCGCGAGGACTTTGACGCGCTCGGTCAACGCATCCACCCGGCGGCCTCGCGCATCGAGCTGCTCTCGCGTGAGACCCCCGCGGTGTACGTCGCCTTTGACCTGCTCGCCCGCGACGATGACTCCCTGCTGGAGCAGCCGCTCAGTGCGCGCCGCACGGCGCTCGCGACGTTGCTCGCCGAACCTCGGTTCGAGGGCGCCCCGATCGAGCTGATGCCCACCGTCGACACCGCCCGCGAGGCCGAGCGCTGGCTGCAGGACGCCGAGGGCGCGATCGCCAAGGAGCGCGCCGCCCCCTACCGGCCGGGGGAGCGCCGGGGGATGTTCAAGGTCAAGCGCACCCGCACCGCCGACGTCGTGGTGGTGGGGTGGCGCCCGGGCAAGGAGCCCGACACCGTGGGCGCGCTGATCCTCGCGCTTTACGACGGCGATGCCCTGCGTGTCGTCGGTCACTGCTCCGGCCTCACCGCCGCCGAGAAGCGCCGCCTTGTCGGCTTCTTCGCGCCGTACGAGACGGGCGAGCGCGGCGCTGCCGACCCCAGCCGCTGGAGCGCGGGGCGCAACCTCGAGTGGGTGGCGCTGCGACCCGAGCTGGTGCTCGAGATCGACTTCGACCACATCTCCGCCGGACGCATCCGCCATGGCGCGAAGCTGCGGCGCTGGCGCGACGACAAGGACCCCCGCCAGTGCACGTTCGATCAGCTCCACTAGCATCGTCGGTGGGATGAGCACCGACAGCGCAACCGTGGGGGAGGAGGAGTACCTGCAGATCCTTTTCTGGCTGCAGGAGGCCGGGCTGCCGATGACCGGTGCCAACGTCGCGCGCGCGATGCAGCTGTCCGCGCCGACGGTCCACGAGATGGTGGGGCGCCTCGAACGCGACGGCTACATCACCCGCGGGCAGAGCCGCATGATCGCCTTCACCGACGACGGTGCCGCCCAGGCCGAGAACATCGTGCGCCGCCACCGCCTGATCGAGCGCTTCCTCACCGACGTTCTTGGCATCCCCTGGGACGAGGTCCACGAGGAGGCCGAGCGCCTCGAGCACGCGATGTCACCAGTGCTCGAACAGCGGATGCTCGCCGCGATCGGCGACGCCACCACCTGCCCGCACGGCCACCCGATCGTCGCCGGTGCACGCGAAGCCGGCGTCCCGCTCGCCGATGTCGAGGTCGGCGCCGCGGTGCGCGTGCTGCGCTTCGAGAACGAGGCGGAGGACCTGCTGCGCTACCTCAAGGGCTCAGGCCTGTCGCCGGGCCTGCGGGGCACGCTTGCCGCCCACGACCGCCTCGAGGTCGTCGTGGAGACGGCGGACGGCCGCCGCTGCGCCGTCACCCCATCGGTCGCCGAGACCGTCTCGGTTGCTGCCGACCCCTCGCCGCCGCCGCGCACCGCGCTGCCCGAGCAGTTGGTGCTGGGCCAGCAACGCTACGGAAGGTGAACGGCTACACCACCGCCGGCTGCAGCGAGCGGTAGGCCGCGGCCAGGCGGGCGACGCCCTCGTCGATCTGCTCAGGCGTGACGCCCGAGTAGGCGAGGCGCAGCGTGTTCTCGCCGCCCTCCATCAGGAAGTCGGTGCCCTTCACGAACACCACCCCCAACTCGGCGGCGGCCTTGTGCAGAGCCGCCACGTCGGTGCCCTCGGGCAGCGTCACCCACATGAAGTAGCCGCCCTCCGGCAGGACGAACTTGGCCTCCGGCAGCTCCTTGTGCAGCGCCACCTCGAGCGTGCGCACGCGCTTGGCCAGCGCCGTCCTGACGGTCTCGATCGAGCGCTCCAGCGCGCCCGAGGCGCAGAACTCGTACACGATCGACTGCGCCACCATGTTGGGTGAGATGTAGGTGTTGGTCGCCAGCCGGGCGATCGCCGCGATCATGTCCGGCGGCCCCACCAGGTAGCCGACGCGGATACCGGGGCACACGGTCTTCGAGAACGATGAGGCGTACACCACGCGCTCGGGGTCCAGCGAGAGCATCGTCGGCCGGCCCTCGCCGCTGAAGCGCAGGTCGACGTAGGGGTCGTCCTCGAACACCGTAAACTCGTGCTCCACCGCCAGCTCCAGCAACGCGCGGCGCTTGGCCACGGAGAGCGTGTAGCCGGCGGGGTTCTGGAAGTTGGGGATGATGTGCGCGAGCTTCGGGCGCACCGCCTGCTCTGAGGAGCCGCCGAGCAGCGCGGCGAGCGCATCGGTGTCGATGCCGTCGGGCAGCAGCTCCACCTGGTGCACGCGCGCGCCGCGCTCGCGCAGCGAGAGCAGCGTGCGATCGTAGGTCGGGCGCTCGACAACCACATCGTCGCCCGCTGCCACCAGGTGGTCGAACAGGAACGCGTCCGCCTGCATCGAGCCATTGGTGACCAGTACGCGCTCCGGCGCCACCCCGTGGCGCTCGGCGATCCACGCCCGTAGCCGCGGATAGCCGACCGAGGTCCCGTACGCGGTGCTCCCCGCGGGGTCGTTCGTAAACGCGCGCGTCGCCGCCTCGCGCAGGCCCTCGACGTCGACGATGTCGAGCGAGGGAGCGCCGCGGGCGAAGGAGATGGTGGAGTCCGCCATGCGGCGAAGCTTACTCAGGATTCGTCGAACGTCAGGAGAATGCGCCCGTCCGCGACCTCGCGGATGCTGAAGTCGCTCTCGACTGTGCGACGCAGCTCGCGCACCAGCGCCACCGGCGCCGCCAGTCGCACGTCCACCACCGCGTGGCTCGCCTCGAAGCGGCGCACCGACGCCTCGACCACGTACGGGAGGCTTGCCAGCCTCCGCTCGAACGCGCTCAGCGAGGCGATGTCGTAGAACGGTCCCACCCCCAGCTCGACCCGGCCCTCGAACAGCATGTCCTCCGGCGACCCGGGCGCCGCTGGGGTCTCCTCTGGGGTGGGCTGGGCCGCTGCCGGGAGATCCTCGACGGGTGCGGGTCCCACCGCGGTCGGGGTCGATGTGGAGGTCAACCCCGACATCACCCGGCCCAGCAGTGCGTCGTACTCGGCCGCCAGGTCCCGCGCGAAGCGTTCGAGGCGGTCGCGGAAGCGCCGCAGCTCCGCCAGGCTCGCCAGCTGCGCCTCGCTGGGGGGCAGTCGCTGCGGCTCGTGCTCGTCGAGCGACTCATCCCGGTCGGCGGGCTCCCGAGCCGCTCGCGCTCGTACCGACTCGGGCGGTCGCATGAACTTCATCGGCTGCCCCGCCTCGGCGGGCGGCGGCGGGGGCTCCGGGGTGATTGGCGCAGGCACAACCGGTGTCGGGGGGGCGATCGGAGTTGGCGGTGTGATCGGCGCCGTCGATGCCACCGGCGTTGGTGGCTCGAGTGCCTCATCCACCAGCCTCTCGCCCGTCGACGCAGGGGATGCCTCGATCGAGAGGTCGGGGGGGGTCGCGCCGGGAGTCGCGCCGGGGGTCGCGCCGGAGACCTCGCGGCGCCTGCCGATCGAGCTCAGCTCGCTCTCCAGCTCGCGCAGCTTGCGCTCCAGCTCGGCAAGCGTGCCGGTCACGTCACCGGCCTGCGGGGTCGCATTGGGCGCGCCTCCGCCAGGCGTACTCGGTCCGTTGGAAAAGGTGTCGGTCATCGGTGTCGGGGAAGCGGTCTACCGTCCATCCTACTCGGGCGGGAGCGGCGCTTACACGAGCCTTGGGCCGCATGTTGCGGATCGTTCGATGCCGGTCTTCGATGCGGTCGAGGCCGTTGCGGATGAGTCGGCCGCGCGGATCAGCCGCGCAGGATCTGCACAGCCAGCTCGGCGACCTCGGTGGGGGTGCGTCCGACGCGCACTCCCCGCTCCTCCAGCGCCTGTGCCTTGGCGGCGGCGGTGCCCGAGCTGCCCGACACGATCGCTCCCGCATGGCCCATCTGCTTGCCTGCCGGCGCCGTGAAGCCGGCGATGTAGGCGACCACCGGCTTGGTGACGCGCTCGGCGATGTACTGCGCCGCCTCCTCCTCCGCCGAGCCGCCGATCTCGCCCGCCAGCACGATCAGCTCCGTCTCCGGGTCGGCCTGGAAGAGCTCGATCACATCCACGAACGACGAGCCCGGCACCGGATCGCCGCCGATCCCCACGATCGAGCTGTTGCCGAAACCCGCCCGCGCGATCTCGTTGCCGATCTGGTAGGTCAGCGTGCCCGAGCGCGACACCACGCCGACGTTGCCCTCCTTGAAAAACGAAGCGGGGATGATGCCCACGTTGGCCTTCCCCGGCGAGAGGATCCCTGGACAGTTCGGGCCGATCAGGCGAGTTTTTGGAGCCCCACCCACCAGGTCGCGCTTTAGCGTGTTGTACACCCGCAGCTCGTCGTGCGCGGGGATCCCCTCGGTGATCGCGATCACCAGCGCCACACCCGCCGCGGCGGCCTCGAGGATCGCGTCAGCGGCAAACCGCGGGGGGACGAAGATCATCGCCGTGTTGGGCTGCTGCGCTGTCATCGCCTCCGCCCAGCTGTCGAACACCGGGATGCCCTCTACGTCCTGGCCGCCCTTGCCGGGCGTCACCCCGCCCACCACGTTGGTGCCGTAGCGGCGGTTGTTGAGCGTATGGAAGGAGCCCTCCTTGCCGGTGATCCCGGCGACCGCCAGACGGGTGCTCTTGTCGACAAGGACGGACATTGTCAGCTACCTGCCTCGGCGACGGGTGCGTACGGCCGGATCGCATCGGGGCGGTCGGTGGTTGTATGTGAACTTTTGGGACCCCAACCCTTCATTTTGTGAAGTGGTAGGGGTGCGTTTTTCGCATGACATGGCCGGCCCCATCGGATTGATCATCAACTCTGCCCCTGCGCCAGCGCCACGACCTTCTCCGCGGCCTCGTTCATCGTCGCGGCCGGGTGCACGTTGGGCAGCGCCGCTTCGCTCAGCAGCGCGCGGCCCGCGACATCGTTGGTGCCGTCCAGGCGCACCACGAACGGCACGGACGGCCGCAAGTCCTCGAACGCGGCGATCAGCCCTTTCGCCACCTCGTCGCAGCGGGTGATCCCGCCGAAGATGTTGAACAGCACTGCTCGCACGCGCTCGTTGGAGAGGATCAGCTCGACCGCCTGCTTGATCTTGGCCGCGTCCGAGCCGCCGCCGGCGTCGAGGAAGTTGGCGGGGCTGCCGCCGGCCTGGGCGACCACGTCAAGCGTCGACATCACAAGCCCCGCACCGTTGCCGAGGATGCCGATATCGCCGTCGAGCGCCACGTACTGCACGCCCTGTTCCTTCGCGCGCCGCTCGATCGGATCTTCGTTCTCGGCATCGGAGAGCCCCTGGTTGTCGGGGTGCCGGTAGAGCGCGTTACCGTCGAGCGAGACCTTCGCGTCGAGCGCCTTGACCGCGCGGTCCGGCGTCACGATCAGCGGGTTGATCTCCGCCAGCGTCGCGTCCTCCGCCATCCATGTCTCGTACAGCGCCACCAGCGCGTCGGCAACGCCCCCCACCACGTCGGCGTCGGCCTGCCCGTCGGTGGCGATCTTCACGGCCTCCTCGCGCGAAAGCCCCGCCAACGCGTCCACGTGATGGCGCACCAGCTTCTCCGGGGTCTTCTCCGCCACCTCTTCGATGTCCACGCCCCCCTCGGTGCTGAACATCACGAGCGGCTGCTTCGCCTGCCGGTCGAGCAGCACCGAGGCGTAGTACTCGCTGGCGATGTCGCTGGCGTGCTCGATCCACAGCTTGCGCACGGTATGCCCATGGATGTCCATGCCAAGAATGTTGCCGGCGTGCTCGCGCGTCTCGGCCTCGTCTGCCGCCAGCTTCACGCCGCCGGCCTTGCCGCGCCCGCCGATCAGCACCTGCGCCTTCACCACCACTGGATAACCCACCGCGGCGGCAGCCGCAACGGCCTCCTCAACGCTCGTAACAGCCTCCCCGGGGGAGACAGCCAATCCGTGGCGGGCAAACAGCTGCTTGCCTTGATACTCGAGCAGGTCCATAGCGGCGCGGGACTCTAACCGAAAAGCAAGGCACCCGGCCCAGCGCCCGTGCAGCCGCCGGCCCAGCGGCCTAGCAACAAGGCCGAGGAGCACCGCCGTCAAAAAGCCGCCAAAAAAGGGGAGGGGGGAGGGGGTCCAAGGGGCAGGGGGGAGGGCTGGCCCTCCCCCCTGCCCCCCTTGAGGCATAATGCCCGCGCAATGCCTCTGCCCAAGAATGTCACCTTTGTCACATTCGATGTGTACGGAACGCTGATCGATTGGGAGACCGGCGTGTACGACGCGTTCGCCAAAGAGGCCGAGCGCGATGGCATCACGCTCGACCGCGCCGAGCTGCTCGCGCTCTTCCACGAGATCTCCCGTGAAATCGAGGCCGGCTCCTACGAGCTCTACGCCGAGGTGTTGCGGCGCACCGCCCTGGAGATCGCCAAACGCCTCGACTGGCCGCTTGAAACCTCGCGCTCGGGCTTCCTGCCCGACTCGGTGCAGCGCTGGAAGCCCTTCAAGGAAACGCCGATCCAGCTGCAGAAGCTCGCCAAGAAGTACAAGCTTGGCCTGCTCTCCAACATCGATGACAAGCTGCTCGGCCAGACCCGGCGCCACATCCCGATCGACTTCGACCTGGTCGTCACCGCCCAGCAGGTGCGCTCCTACAAGCCCGACCTCGCCCACTTCACCGAGTGCGCCCGGCGGATTGGGAGCAAGAAGGGGTGGGTGCACATCGCCTCGAGCCACCACCACGACGTCGAGCCCTGCCTCAAGCAGCGCGTCCCGGTGATCTGGGTCAACCGCAACAAGGAGACGCTCGACCCGTCGCAGAAAAAGCCCACCGCGGAGGTCCCCAACCTGCGTGAGGCCGCGAAGCTGCTCGACGTCGCCTGACCCGCCGTGCGGGTGCTCGCCCTGCACCCGGACGTGCTGGTAGCGACCAGCGCGATTTGGCAGACCAACTGCGTCGTGGTACGCGGCGAGGAGGAGGTCTTCGTCGTCGATTCGCCAGTCCTTCCCGGTGAGCTCAACGCCCTGCCGGCGCTGCTCGAACAGGCCCAGTTCCCGGCCCCCAGCGGGCTGCTCGCGACGCACGGCGACTGGGACCATCTGCTGGGCCCGCTCGCGTTCGCGGGCGTGGCGCTCGGCTGTGCGCAGAGCACCGCTGAGCGGATGCGCGCGACGCCCGGGGCGGTACAGCGCGAACTGCGCGCGTTCGACGAGCAGTACCTGATTGAGCGCCCCCGGCCCCTGGCGCTAGGGGCCATCCAGGCGCTGCCCGTCCCGGGGCGCTGCGGGCTGGGCGAGCGCGAGCTCGAGCTGCACCCGGCCGAGGGGCACACCGAGGACGGGATGGCGTTGTGGGTTCCGTGGGCGCGGGTGCTGCTCGCCGGCGACTACCTGTCGAGTGTCGAGATACCGACACTCGGCGGCGCCACGGCGGCGCCCGACCTCAACTGGAGCTCGTTGGATACCTACCTCGCGACGCTGGATCGGCTGCGGCCACTGGTGGAAGGCGCCGAACACGTGGTGCCAGGCCACGGCCCGGTGCTCGATTCCACACGGGCGCTCGCGGTGCTCGAGGAGGACCTTGCATACCTCCATGCCCTTACCGAGCGTGGTGCCGAGGCCGACCTCCCCGCTGGGCGGCGCACCGCGTTTCAGCGGGGCCTGCACGTGGAGAACGTGGCGCGCGCGGGTCGCTGAGAACGTCACCCGTAGTAGCGCGAGATCACCAACAGCTGACTGAAGAGGTCGTGCGCCAGCACCAGGCTTACGATTGCCACTCCCGCGATCGGCCCCCAGCGTCGCCCCGCACCGCGCGCCGCCAACGCCAGCGCGGCACCCCACAGCGCGAGCATCGGCAAAAGGTAGCGCGGCTCATCGTACTCGCCAGGGATCTTGTGAGCGTATTCGTCGGCGCCGATCAGGATCAGCAGCCCCAGCCCCATTGCCGCATACACGGCCAGCTCCAGCGCCCGGCTCGGGAGCGCGCTGCGATACACGACGAGCGCCCTCGCCAGCAGCAGCGCCAGCAGCCCTGCTGGAATCAGCGCGACGGTGTACACCCAGCTCGGGAACGTCGTGTCCAGCCAGCCATACAGCCCCACCAGCCCGTCGAACCAGAACACGCGTGTGGTGAGGATGCCGTGGAAGTCGGCGCTCATGCCGGGCAGCCGCGGGAGGTAGAGCTGCCAGATATAGCTGATCTCGCCGGGGATCGACCCGCCTTTGTCACCGTAGGCGAGGAACGAGGAGAGGGAGCCGGCGAGTGGCTTGCCTGAGAACGCGTTGACGATGCCGTACAGCACGATCGGGCTTGCGCCGATGCCGAGTGCGAGCGCGAGGCAGCGGCGAGCGTTGTGCCTCGAGGAGCGCAGCTCGATCGCGCACAACGCGAGCACCCCCAGAAGCGCACCTGGCAGCAGGCCAAGGAAGTTGAGCTTGGTGGTTACACCCACGGCGAGCACCGCACCGGTCGCAGCCGCCAGCCGTGGCGTGATCCCCCGCCGGAATCCCCGTGCCAGGCAGTAGAAGAGCGCCGCCGAGACCGCGAACAGCATCGCGTCGGGGTTGACCGCACCCGACATCATGCCGAGCAGCGGTGTGAGCGCGACGCCGAGGCCGCCGACCGTCCACGCCCACCGCGCTCCGGGGAGCGCCTCGCGCACGAACAGGAAGGCGAACAGCGCCGTCACGCCGCCCATCAGCGCCGAGAACAGCCGCATCAGCGCGTCCTGGTCGAGCAGGTTGCCGGCCGACGCGAGGGCGTAGGGGATCGTCTCGAGCGCGTAGTACAGCGGCGGCTGGGACGCCGATACCCCGGTCCCACTTCCGGGAGCTGAGCGCGCGAGCGGCAGGGCGAGATCGCGTTCCAGCGTGTGCTGCTGTGTCGGCGTGGAGATCGTGCCCTGTTCGGAGTGGTAGCGCACCTGTGAGTAGTGCAGGTTGCCGAGCACCGTGTACTCGGCCGGCGGGAAGGTTTCGGCGTTCGAATGGGGCAGGCTCCCGGTTTCCGCCAAGAGTTGCACGTAGGCGAAATGGGAGGGTTCGTCGGGAATCTCAAATGGGGGTGAGATCACCGACCAGCAGGCGGCATTGAGGAACGCCACGAGCGCGCACACCCACGCCGCCCGCGGTATCCGGCGCAGCTGTCCGCGCAGCAGCTGCCCTAGCCGCTGCTGCTCGCCGGGCGCCCGTCTGCGTGCCGCTCGACGGCGGGCATCCTGGGCACCACGCGTGAACGGCCTCGCTCCGACGGCCGGAGCGGCGGGCGTCTCGCTGTGCCGCGGCCTGCTCTTCACGGGCACGGACGTCTTCACGGGCGCCGAGGTCTTCACGGGCGCGGACGTCCTCGATGAGGAGCGCCTGCTCATCGCAGTTCCTTCACCACCAGCCACGAGGAGAGCGCGATGAAAGACGCCACGAGCGCCATCACGAGCAGCGCGTCCCACGCGCCGCTTGCCGCATGGCCGAGCCCGAGACGCCGGGCGACGGCGGTCGCCTGCGACCACCATGAGCTGTCGCCCGGACGCAGGTATTCGATGCCCATCCGCCCCGGCAGCGGTCGTTGCCTCGACGTCGCCGCCAGCGCGTGGCTCGTCGGCGATCCCCGCATCGTGACGGCCCCGTTCATCAGCGCCATCGCAAAGCACACCTTCACCGGCGCCAGCGTGCGCGGCAGCGGCTGCACGGGAACCGTCACCGAGGCGTTCGACCAACCGGGCTGGGTCGCGCCGCGCGTGACCACGCGGGAGCCCGAGAACACCTTGACTGCCACCCGCGGGCCGACTGCCGCGGTCAGGCTCAGGCGCAGCGCTGTCGTGCCGCGTGGCAGCGTTTCGCCTCCCTGGCAGGCCGACGCCGGCTTGGCGGTGCTCACCAGGGTGTGTTCGGTGGCCACTCCCCCCCGCGCGACCGTGAGCGGCATACGCGTGAGGGTGAGCACGAATGCGAGCGCAATCAGCACCAACCCGATCGCCAGCGCCACCTTGATCCTCATCAGCGGCGCCGCAGCCCGATAATGCTCAGCAGGAACGAGGCGAAGATGACCTGGATGCCCAGCACCATCAGCGTTGCCGCGAGGATCGCCAGGCGCTCCTCCGAGAGGCTGCCGAAGCCGTGCCGCACCCACTCGAACACGATGCCGGCGAGAATCGCCAGCCCCACTGCGGCGATCGCACCACCGAGCAGCAGTCCGTGCTCGAGCCGGTAGCGCGCCCACATGCGCTCAAACCACGGGTCGCGCTCGCCCATGAAGCAGATTCCGTAAGTGCGGGCGCACAGCCCGAGCGTTAGGACCTGCGTGCCGACGATCAACAGCAGCGAGCCACCGATCAGCGTGTGCACTTCCCAGCGGCGGCCGAGCACATCTACGTGTGCCAACACCATCGCGCAGATCAAGCCCCCGAGCGCCCCGATCGCCGTGCCGGGGAAGATGAAGAGGTGCTTGGGCGAGTGCATCATCAGGTAGCGCAGGTGCCGCCAGCCATCGCGGAAGCTCGAGAGCTTCGACTCGCCTCCGCGTGGGCGGTATTCGATCGGCAGCTGATCGATCTCCAAGCCCGCCTTCGCCGCGCGTACAACCATCTCGGAGGCGAACTCCATGCCGCTGGTGCGCAGGTCCAGGCGCTCGAGGTGCTCGCGGCGGAACGCGCGCATCCCGCAGTGCGCGTCGTTGACGCCGGTGTGGAAGAGCAGGTTCAACAGGCGTGAGAGCAGCGGGTTGCCGATGTAGCGGTGATGCCACGGCATCGCCCCTGGCTGGATGTTCTGCATCCGATCGCCGATCACCATGTCCGCTCCCCCTTCCAGCGTGGCGAGGAAGCGCGGGATCTCGTTGAAGTCGTAGGTGAGGTCGGCGTCCGCCATCAGGATGTACGTCCCGCGCGCCGCTCCGAACCCGGCCAGGTAGGCGCTGCCATAGCCGCGCACCGGCTGATGGATCACCCTCGCGCCCGCCAGCTCTGCGAGGGCGGCGCTGCCGTCCACGGACCCGTTGTCGGCGACGACCACCTCGCCGGCGATTCCAGCCGTTGCCATCGCGCCTTGTGCGGTGGAGACGCACTGCTCGATGTTCTGCGCCTCGTTCAGGCAGGGGATCACCACCGACAGCAGGCATGTCGACTCGCTGTGCTGCTCCGCCGTGGCCGGGCCGGTGCGTGCGCTGGTCGCCATAGGTCGGTGGACCCTGGCGGCTTGGCGCAAGCAGGTCAAACGGCGCGCGGCATCGCCTGTGCCAGCGCCAATTCCCTGTTCCTGTATGTCTCTGAGTCGAGTCTGCCCGGCTAAGTGAGTCGAGTCTGCCCGGCTAAGTGAGTCGAGTCTGCCCGGCTAAGTGAGTCGAGTCTGCCCGGCTAAGTGAGTCGAGTCTGCCTGGCTAAGCCATCGGGGTCAGCCCTCGGCGGCTGCGCTCTTGATCGTGGCGATCGGGGCGCCCGCGGCGATCGCGGCGCCCTCGGTGATCGGCAGCTCGGCGATCACGCCGCTCTTGTGGGCGGTGATCTCGTTCTCCATCTTCATCGCCTCGATGATGCACAGCAGCTGGCCCTCCTGCACGGTGTCGCCCTGTTTGACGAGCACCTTCCACATGTTGCCCTGCAGCGGGGAGGGAAGGGTGTCCGGACCACCAGCCGTCGCTGCCTTGCGCTCCCCGCGGCGGGAGGGACGGCGTCCGCCGGCCGCACCCGACCCGTTCAGCGCGCCTTCCCCCGCGGGGCCGTGGGCGGCACCGGAGGGGGGGCCGACCACCTTCACATCGAAGCGCCTGCCCGACACCTCCACCGTGTAGGACTGCTCGACCTTCTCCAGCTCGTGCTCGGCGGAGTCGGCCGCGGGGTCCTTTTGCGGCTTCTCAAACGCCAGCGTCTTCAGCCACGCGCGGTCCTCCAGCAGGTCTCTGCAGGTCTCCCCGCGTGCCCATTGCTCGGTTGCCAGCAGTGCTTGGTGGAAGGGGATCAGCGTGCGCAGGCCCTCGATCTCGTATTCGCCGAGCGCCCGCAGCATCCGCTGGGTGGCTTGCGCGCGGTCGGCGTCCCACACGATCAGCTTCGCCACCATCGGGTCGTACATCGGCGACACCTCGCCGCCTTCGCCGACACCCGAGTCGACGCGCACGCCGGGCCCCGTGGGCTCTTTGTAGCGGCCGATCTTGCCCGGCGCCGGGGCGAAGTTCTTGGAGGCGTCCTCGGCGTTGATGCGGCACTCGATCGCGTGGCCGCGCAGCACCACGTCCTCTTGCGCGTAGGAGAGCGGCTCGCCGGCGGCGGCGCGGATGCCCTCCTTGACGATGTCGATGCCGGTGGTCATCTCCGTCACGCAGTGCTCCACCTGCACGCGCGTGTTCATCTCCAGGAAGAAGTACTCCGGCTCCTCGCCGTCGGGGCGCGCGGAGAGCAGCCCCTCGATCGTGCCGGCGCCCACGTAGTCCACGGCGCGCGCCGCCTCCACCCCGATCTTGCCGATCCGCTCGCGCATCTGCGCGTCCACCACCCACTCCGGCGCCGGGGACTCCTCGATCACCTTCTGGTGGCGGCGCTGGATCGAGCAGTCGCGCTCGCCGAGGTGGATCACGTTGCCGTGCCGGTCGGCCAGCACCTGCACCTCGACGTGGCGGGGGTCGTGCAGGTAGCGCTCCAGGTAGACGGTGGGGTCGGAGAAGAACTTCTCGCCCTCGCGGCTGGCCCCCTCGAAGGCGCCCTCCAGCTCCTCCTCGGTGAGCGCCACGCGGAAGCCCTTGCCGCCACCGCCGCCCGCCGCCTTCACGGCCACCGGGAAGCCGATCTCGCCCTTGGCGATCTCCAGGGCCTCCGCAACCGTCGCTACCGGCTTGGTTGTGCCCGGCACGATCGGCACGCCCGCCGCCTGCATCAGCTCACGCGCCCGTGTCTTGGAGCCCATCGCCTCGATCGCGCTCGGCGGCGGGCCGATGAACGCTACTCCCGCATCGGCGCACGCCTGTGCGAACGGGGCGTTCTCCGCCAGGAAGCCGTACCCCGGGTGGATCGCCTCCGCGCCCGAGCGCGCCGCCGCGTCGAGGATCTTCTCGACGCTCAGGTAGTTCTCCGCCGCGGGCCCGCCGCCGAGGTTGTAGGCCTCTCCGGCGCGTGCCGCGTGCAGGGCGTCGCGGTCGTGCTCGGAGTACACCGCCACCGAGGCGATTCCCAACTCCTCGAGCGCCCGCACGATGCGCACGGCAATCTCGCCCCGGTTGGCTACAAGCACCTTCGTAAACATGGAGGGCCGGCAGATTACCACCCGGTCGGGCAGGCGTCCGCGCCCGGGGTAAGCGCTCCACAGACCCCGGACGCGGGCCACGGCACCGCCCTGGCGCGCTCTCGCGCTCGGTGCCGCCTGCCGGGCGGACAGCCGCTGGGCCGTCTTGCCCTGTGCGCCTATCGGCGGCGGGGGCGTCGGAGTTCTATTTGTCGGGCCAAACTCGAATGTCCGTCGAAAGGGACGGCAGCGCGTATGTCCGAACTACGTCGCTGGGCCTGTGGCCGAATGTTCGAGTTGGCTGGGTGCCGCATGGCCCGGGCGCAGGTGTTGGCCGAGGCGCTGCTTTCACGCAGGTGTTGGCCGAGGCGCTGCTCTCAGGCTCGGGCTCAGTCGGCGTTGACCATCCCCGCGCCGACCGTCTCGTTGGTGGCTTCGTCGATCAGGATGAAGCTGCCGGTGCGGCGGTTGCTGGTGTAAGGGTCAAACGCGAGCGGCATGCTCGTGCGCAGGCGCACGCGGCCGATGTCGTTGAGCTCCAGCTGCTCAGGTGGGGCGATGCGCTCCAGCGTGTGCACGTCGACGATGTCGTCGATCGCCTCGACAACGGCGGTGGCGGTGCGCGAGGTGTGCTTGAGCACGTAGCGCGAGCCGGCACGCAGCGGCTGCTGGGCCATCCAGCAGACATCCGCCTGCAGCTCGCGCGCAACCGTTGGGGCTTGGTGGGGGTGACAGATGAGCTCGCCGCGGGAGACGTCCAGCTCGTCCTCCAAGAGCAGCGTCAGCGACATCGGCGCCATCGCCTCCTCCAGCTGGCCGTCGTAGGTTTCGATCCTTGCGATACGCGTGCGGGCGCCCGAGGGCAGCACCATCACCTCGTCGCCCTGCCGCAGTGCACCGCTGGCCAGCTGACCGGAGTAGCCGCGGTAATCCTCGGTTCGGTCCTCGCTCGCCCAGCCGCCGTCGCTTGCGCTGACGCCTGTCAGCCCGCCGGCGCCTGCCTGCACGCCGGGGTCGGCGGGCACGCCGGCGCCCGCCACTACATTGGCGCCCGGCCGGATCACCCACTGCACCGGAAAGCGCGCCGGCCGGTCGTGTGGATGGTCGTAGGCCACTTCGACCTGCTCGAGCAGCTCGAGCAGCGGCGGGCCTTGATACCAATCCATCGCCTGGGAGTGCTCGACGACGTTGTCGCCGTTGAGGGCCGAGATCGGCATGTAGATGATCTCGTACTGTCGGCCCGCTCTGCGTCCGTCGCGGCGCAGGATCGGCGCAAAGCCCTCGAACTCCGCCACGACCTCTTCAAAGCGTAACTGGGAGTGCTCCACAAGGTCCATCTTGTTGACCGCCACGACAAGCTTGGGGATGCCCAGCAGCGCGCTGATGAACGCATGGCGCTTGGACTGCTCCAGCACGCCTTTGCGCGCGTCCAGCAGCACGACCGCCACGTCCGCTGTGGAGGCGCCCGTGACCATGTTGCGCGTGTACTGGCGGTGGCCGGGGCAGTCGGCGATGATGAAGCGACGCTTGGCGGTGGCGAAGTAGCGGTAGGCCACGTCGATCGTGATGCCCTGCTCACGCTCCGCGCGCAAGCCGTCGGTCAGCAGCGCCAGGTCGAGCGCGCCCGACCCGCCGCGTCGCGCGCTCGCCTGCGCGACGTGCTCCAGCTGGTCCTCGAACACCTGCTTGGAGTCGTACAGCAGGCGCCCGATCAGCGTGCTCTTGCCGTCGTCTACGGAGCCTGCCGTTGTGAAGCGCAATAGGTCTAGAGTCATTTTTCGAGTCTGAGTCTGGATGGGGATGGAGTGATTTGCCCTTGGGCGTGGAGTGTGTTCAACTTTTAAATGGCCGGTAGCAATAGCTATCGGCCATTATTTTTTTGATACACACCACACCCCTCTTGAGGACATACTATGGCTATACCTCAATAAAGCTCCGCTCTCATCGGGTCGCTGGCCGGCAGCTACCCGGGGCTGGCGTCGGGTCACTAGAAGTACCCGGCCTTCTTGCGGTCCTCCATCGCGGCCTCCGACACGCGGTCGTCGGCGCGCGTCTCGCCGCGCTCGGTGATCCGCGTGGCGGCGATCTCCACCACCACTTCATCGAGCGTCGCCGCCTGCGAGCGCACGCCGCCGGTGCAGCTCATGTCCCCAACGGTGCGGTAACGCACGCTCTCCGAGAACACCTGCTCGCCGTCGATCAGCTCCACGTCCTCCCGCCACGCGTACAGCATCCCGTCGCGGCTGAACACCTCGCGCTCGTGCGCGAAGTAGATCGAGGGCACCTCCAGCCGCTCTTGGGAGATGTACTCCCACACGTCCAACTCCGTCCAGTTGGACAGCGGGAACACGCGCACGTTCTCGCCCTTGCGGATGCGCCCGTTGTAGAGGTTCCACAGCTCCGGGCGCTGGTTCTTGGGGTCCCACTGGCCGAAGTCGTCGCGGAAGGACATGATGCGCTCCTTCGCCCTTGCCCGCTCCTCGTCGCGCCGCGCGCCGCCGAACGCCGCATCGAAGCCGTGCTGGGCGATCGCATCCAGCAACGTCACCGTCTGCAGGCGGTTGCGCGAGGCCCGTGGCCCCGTCTCCTCCACCGCGCGCCCGCTGTCGATCGACTCCTGCACGCTCGCCACGATCAGCTGCTCCCCCAGTTCGGTCACGCGGCGGTCGCGGAACTCGATCACCTCGGGGAAGTTGTGGCCGGTGTCCACGTGCATCAGCGGGAACGGGAAGGGGGCGGGCCGGAACGCCTTCTCCGCGAGGCGCAGCAGCACGATCGAGTCCTTGCCGCCGCTGAACAGCAGCACCGGTTTCTCCAGTTCGGCGGCGACCTCGCGCATCACGTGGATCGCCTCGCTCTCGAGCGCGCGCAAGTGGCTGAGCTGGGGGCGCTCCGCGACGCTCACGATCACTCTGCCCGACCCGCCGTACATCCGTCGTCCTCGCTTTTCATCCGACGGTCTCCACGTGGAGGCCGCACTCTGTCTTGTCCGTCCCCGCCCAGCGACCCTCGCGGCCGCTGCCCGGCTGGGTGCACGGCGCGCAGCCGATCGAGGAGTACCCATGATCGTGCAGCGGGTTGTACGGCAGGTTGCGCTCGTGTATACGCCGCCACAGATCCTTCTCGGTCCACGACGCCAGCGGGTTGTACTTCCACAGCCCCCGCTGCTCGTCGCGTTCGATCGGCTGCGCCTGAGCGCGCGTTGGGCCCTGCTCGCGGCGGATGCCAGTGATCCAGCCCTCGGCGCCGTGCAGCGCCTGCTCCAGCGCCGCCACCTTCGCCTGCGAGCAGCAGTGCTCCGGTCCGCTCCACGGTCGCTCTGGACTGCTGGCGTCCCGCACCTCGATCTTCACACCGAAGCGCTCCTCGAAGGCACGCCACGTCTGCAGCGTCTCCTCGAACAGCACGCCGGTGTCGATCGTCACGATCCGCACCGCGCGGCCGGGGTGGGCGGGATCCCTATCATTCAGCGTCAGCAGCTCGTCGAGCAGCACCGACTCCTCCTTCTGGAAGGAGCAAAGCAGGATCGCCCGCTCGCCGTGACGTGCCGCCTCGCGCAGGGTGTGGGTCAGGCTGAGCGCCGGGTCGAGCTCGGAAGTGGCCGGCGCAATGTCGCTCTTTAATGGCTGCATCTGATCTGGTTGTCTCGTTTCCCGGTCACCTTGAGGCTCGCGCGCTACACCGCGCACTCGCCCTCTCCCCGGATCACTTCAAAGGGGACGTTGCGGTTCCAGTCGATGAACTGGCCCATCGTCTCCAGGCCGAACTCCACCGGCAGGGAGAGGTCCTTCACCAGGGCCTCCAGCTCCGGCGTGCCCACGCGCTGCACGAAGGCGCTCCACGTCTCGTCCTGCTGGCGTGTGGACTCGTAGTGGCGCAGCCATCGCTCCACGGCATCCGGCACCCGCTTGGAGGGCAGGCGCGCCTTCAGCCGCTGGCCGAACTCGATCTCCTTGCCTTCGAAGGCCCCACCGACGTGCGGGATGTATGCGGGGATCGTGTGCTCGCCGACTTTGATCGACGCTCCCGTGAAGCCGATCGATCCCACGTGGTGCTGTCCGCACCCGTTGGGGCAGCCGCTGATCTTGACGTGGATCGCGCGCGTCAACGGGTCGGAGATGTCCATCGCTTCGATCCGCTCCTGCACTGCCTGGTTGAGCCCCATCGAGGAAGTGATGCCGAGCTTGCAGGAGTCGGTGCCGGGGCACGACACCACGTCGTCGATTTCGCGCGAGCCCGCGTCGCCGAGGCCGAGCTCGCTGAGCGCCCGCCACACGTCGTAGGCGCTCTCGTGGCGCACCCACCGCAGCACGAGGTTCTGCTGCACCGTGGTGCGGGCATACCCGCCGGAGTGCTCGCGCACGATCGTCGCCAGCCCGCGGAGCTGCTCGGGCGTGAGGTCGCCACGGGTGATCTTCGCCTCGACCGTGACGAAGCCCTCCTGCTTCTGCTCGCGCACGTTGGCCGCCCGCCAGCGCTCGAACTCCGAGACGTCCCCGTTGGGGCTTCCGTAGGTCGCGGGTGGCGCCGGCGCGGACTCGCGCTCGTCGTCGAGGAACAAGCGGTGCTCGACCGAGAAGTCCCGTTCGGCCACCCACTCGCCCTCGAGCTCCTCCTCCACCTGGCGGCGCAGCTCGTCGATCCCGTACTTGTCAACGAACACCTTGATCCGCGCCCGTGCGCGGTTGGCGCGCAGCCACTCCTGGCGGTCGAAGATGCGGAAGACAGCCTCGGCGATCTTCAGGTAGTCGCCGTTGTCGAGCTCCACCCACTCGTACAGCACCGGCGCTTTGCGGGGCATGATCGAGGTGCCGCCGCCGACCAGCATCTGCGCCCCGCGGATCAGTTTCCCCAACCCGGGGCTTCCATCTCCGTTATCGATCTCGCGCACGCGGGCCCGATAGGCGATGTCGTGGATTTCGCTGATCGCCCTGCCGGGCTCGCTGGCGTCGAAGGCGGTCTTGATCTTGCGCGGCATCGCCTGGGTGGTGGGGTGGCGCACGAAGTAGCGCACGTACGCGCCCGCGTAGGGGGTCATGTCGAACAGCTCGTCGTTCGCCACGCCCGCCCACGGGTCGCCGGTGACGTTGCGCACGGTGTTGCCGCATCCCTCGCGGCTGGACAGCCCCGCCTCGCCGAGCTCGCGGATCGCCAGCTCCGCTTCCGGCAGCGGGATGTGGTGCATCTGGATGTTCTGGCGCGTCGTGATGTGGCCCTTGTTGAGCGGCACATACTTTTCGATCACGTCGGCAAACTTCTCCAGCTGCTCCGGGGTGATCCCGCCGAACGGCAGCTTCACGCGAATCATCTGCACATCTGCCTGGCGCTGCCCGTATACCCCCTGCTTGAGGCGGAACTTGATGAACTCGTCCTCGGGCGTCTGCCCCTCGAGGTATTTCGTGGCCTCGGTCTTGAAGTCGTCGAACTCCCGCTGCAGGATCGGGATCACGTGGCCCGGCACGTTCTGCAGGATCTCGGGATCCTCCAACGTGCCTCGGGGGGCGGTGGGTACGGCGGTTGGCTCCATCTACGAGACCTCCTGAGGGCCTTCTCGGGGGTGCGTGCTGTTGGCGATCGGCGGGCGGACGGGATTTGGCCCTAAAGCCTAGCGACTTTTGGGTATTTATCCAGGGCGTGAGTTGCAGCTTTGAAAGAACTGCTCACCGAAGGGTTGGGCGAGAGAGCCCGCTCATTCCCAGGGATGTGGGTCGCCCCAGTCGGATGGCCACTCGTCCTCGCGCCCGACGCATTCGAGCATCGCCATACGCGTCCACAGGTCGCGGCGCTCGGCCACCGGCGCCAGCCGCGGCGCGGTGTCTCTCATGAAGCGCTCCAGCGCCGCCACCACCGCGGCGGCCTCCTGTGGCGAGGCGGCAGGGGCGATCAACTCCAGCTGCGGGCGGCGGTTGACCATCTCGACCCATGATAGTTCGGCGGGGCGCGTCGCTACAGCGGAATGTTGCCGTGCTTGCGCTTGGGCCCCGGTTCGCGCTTGGTCTCCAGCGTGCGCAGCGCGGTGATCAGCCGCGGGCGGGTCTCATGCGGGACGATCACATCGTCGATGTAGCCGCGCTCGGCGGCGGTGTAGGGGTTGGCGAAGCGCGCCTTGTAGTCGTCCATCAGCGTCTTGCGGCGCTCCTCGGGCGTGGGGGAGCCGGCGATGTCGCGGCGGTAGATGATGTTGACCGCGCCCTCCGGCCCCATCACCGCCACCTCGGCGGTGGGCCAGGCGAAGTTGAAATCGGCCCCGAGGTGCTTGGAGGACATCACGTCGTAGGCGCCCCCGTAGGCCTTGCGCGTGATGATCGTGACCTTCGGCACGGTGGCCTCGGCGAACGCATACAGCAGCTTGGCGCCGTGGCGGATGATTCCGCCCCACTCCTGCGCGGTGCCCGGCAGGAAACCGGGGACGTCGCAGAAGGTGAGCAGCGGGACATTGAAGGCGTCGCAGGTACGCACGAAGCGCGCGGCCTTGGCGGAGGCGTCGATGTCGAGCACCCCCGCGAGCTGTGAGGGCTGGTTGCCGACGATCCCGACCGTCCACCCGTCCATGCGCGCGAAGCCGCAGACGATGTTCTTGGCGTGGTGTTCGTGCACCTCGAGGAACTCGCCGTCGTCCACGATCAGGCGCACGACGTCGCGCATGTCGTAGGGCTTGTTGGGGTTGTCGGGGATCACGTGGTCGAGCGACTCATCCATCCGCAGTGGGTCGTCGGTGGGCTGCACGCGGGGGGGCGTGCCGAGGTTGTTGGAGGGCAGAAAGCTCAGCAGATAGCGGCAGTCCTCCAGGCAGGCGTCCTCGTCCACGGCGGCGAAGTGGGCGACACCGGACTTGGTGTTGTGCGTCATCGCCCCGCCCAGCTCCTCGAAGCCGACTTCCTCGCCGGTGACGGTCTTGATCACGTCGGGGCCGGTGATGAACATGTGGGAGGTCTCGGCGACCATGAAGATGAAATCGGTGATCGCCGGGGAGTACACCGCGCCGCCGGCGCACGGTCCCATCACGAGGCTGATCTGGGGGATCACCCCCGAGGAGCGGACGTTGCGCAGGAACACGTCCCCGTAGGAGCCCAGCGAGACGACGCCCTCCTGGATGCGCGCTCCCCCGGAGTCGTTGATGCCGACCATCGGGCAGCCGATCTTGGCGGCGAGGTCCATGATCTTGCACATCTTCTCGCCCATCACCTCACCGAGGGAGCCGCCGAAGACGGTGAAGTCCTGGCTGAACACACACACCTGGCGGCCGTCGATCGTGCCGTGACCGGTGACCACCGCGTCGCCCCAGGGGCGGTTCTTCTGCATGTCGAACTCGTAGGTGCGATGGCGCACGAAGGTGTCGAGCTCCTGGAAGGAGCCGGGGTCGAGCAGCTTTTGGACGCGCTCGCGGGCGGTGTACTTGCCGCGGGCGTGCTGCTTCTTCTCGGCCTCCGGCGCCGAGTGCACGGCGGCCGCGCGCAGCTCCTGTAGCTGGGCGAGCTTCTCCTCGTAGGTTTCCGGTGCCTTCGCGCGCATCATCGGCCGCACGATGTTATCCGTCGCCAAGCCCGCGGCGACGTGCCAGAGTGGTGCGGCGGCGCGACTGGACCGCGCCAGAGAGCGCGGCTCAACCCCGCGAGAACGGCCGGTGGTGGGCTGCGCCCAAGCGGTCGAGCACCGCACTCAGCAGCTCCGCGTCCTGCTCGGCCATCGTCGCTTCCACCCGCGCCAGCTCCGCGGCGAGTTCGGCGGCGAGGTCGAGCGGGGGCTCCTGGGTCCCCGGCTCCGGGGCGGCATCCGGCTCCGGTGGCTCGGGTTCGACGGCCGGTGACTGTTCAAGCTCGCTCGCGGGCGCCTTGCGTCGGTGAAGAAGGCGGCCGAAGAACAGACGTATACGTTTTGCTGGCTGCGGCTGGGGACTCTCCCCCGCGACGGGCCCGGCCTCGGTGGCAGCTTCGGACTCCGGGAGCGGTTCCGGCTCCGCGGCGCTCGCGATCGGCTCGGGCTCCGGCTCCACTGCCAACGGCCGGGGAGTCTCGCGGACGACTGTGAGCGTGACCTTGGTGCCCCAGCCGGAGGGCTTGAGCTCAACCTTCCCGCTGGCGGACTCGGCCTCCCACTCGACGCTGGTCTCGGCCTCGACGCGAGCGATGCGGATCTCGCCGAACTCGCCGAGATGCCGCGCCAGGGATGTGGGATCGCTCAGCAGGGCCCACAGCTCGGGCGGAGACTTGACGAGGGTGCGTTGGGCTTCGATGGGGGGCATCGCCCCCATGTTTCGAGGGCGACGTCGGGACTCCTTCAGGCTGCAACGTGCTGGCGCGCGGGGCGGATCAGCCCCCGCTGGTGCAGCAGCTCCGCGATCTGCACCGCGTTGGTGGCGGCCCCCTTGCGCAGGTTGTCGGCCACGATCCACAGGTCCAGCGCGCGCTCGTGGCCGGGGTCGCGGCGGATGCGCCCCACAAATACGTCGTCGCTGCCGGTGGCGTTGATCGCGAGCGGGTAGAGCGCGGCGGAGGGGTCGTCCAGCACGGTGACGCCGGGCGCCGCGGCGAGCAGCTCGCGGGCGCGTGCGGGCGAGAGCTCGCGGACAGTCTGCACGTTGACGGCCTCGGAGTGGCCGTTGACGACGGGCACGCGCACGCAGGTGGCGCTGACGCGGATCGCGGGGTCGCCGAGGATCTTGCGGGTCTCGTTGATCAGCTTGCGCTCCTCGTCGGTGTGGTCGTCGCCGGGCGCAAACGAACCGGCGTGGGGGAGCGCGTTGAAGGCGATCTGGTGGGCGTAGGCGCCGGGGGGCACGATCGGGCGCTCGTGCAACAGGGCATGCGACTGATCGAGCAACTCATCCACCGCCGCCTTGCCCGTCCCGGAGACCGCCTGGTAGGTCGAGATCACGAGCCGCTCGATCCCGGCGGCCTCGTATAGGGGCTTGAGCGCGACCACCATCTGCATCGTGGAGCAGTTGGGGTTGGCGACGATTCCGCGATGCCCGGCGAGCGCGTCGGGGTTGACCTCCGCAACTACCAGCGGCACGTCCTCGCGCATGCGCCAGTGCGAGGAGTTGTCCACCACCACGGCACCCGCGTCAGCGAAGCGCGGCGCCCACTCGCCCGAGATGGTTCCCCCAGCGGAGAACAGCGCGAGGTCGAAGCCCTGGATGGAGTCCTCGTTGAGGCCCTGGACGGTGAGGTCGCCTCCGTCGGCCGCGGTGCCTTCGAGCACGCGCCCGACGGAGCGTTTGGAGGCAAACGGCACCACCTCGCGCGCGGGGAACGCACGCTCACGCAAGAGGCGCAGCATCAGCGAGCCCACCTGGCCGGTGGCGCCGACGACCGCTATTCGGTGTCCCTGGCTCATGAAGCTCCAGGGTACAGCGGCCGGCTGCTCCTAGACGCCTCGAGCCTTGACCCAACGGACGCGGGTGGAGCGAGCGACGGAAGCGTGGGGCTTGCGCAGCGCGCGATACCGTCCGCCCGTGCCCGCCGAGAGCCTCGCCCCATCGATCGAGACCGCCCGCAAGTCCGGGCCGAGTGGGAACGCCCCCGCAAGGACCGCGATGGCGGCGCTCACGCTTGGCGCGCTGGGAGTGGTGTTCGGGGACATCGGCACCAGTCCGCTGTACGCGTTGCAGGCGGTGTTCACCGCCGATCACCACGCGGTGCACGCCACGCAGGGCGACGTGTACGGCGTGATCTCGCTGGTGTTCTGGGCGATCACGCTGGTGGTGTCGGTCAAGTACATCACCTTCATCATGCGCGCCGACGACCGCGGCCAGGGCGGCATCATGGCGCTGACGGCGCTGCTGCAAGCGGCGCGGCGCCGCGGCAGCGCCGTGGTGCCGGCGGCGCTGATCACGCTCGGGATCGCCGGCGCCGCGCTGTTCTACGGCGATGGCGTGATCACCCCGGCGATCTCGGTGCTCTCCGCGGTGGAAGGGTTGAAGGTCGCGGTGCCGAGCCTGCACTCGCTCGTGCTGCCGATCGCGGTGGCGATCCTCTGCGTGCTGTTCGCGATCCAGCGCTTCGGCACGGGCGTCGTCGGCAACCTGTTCGGGCCGGTGATGGTCATCTGGTTCGGCGTGCTCGGCGGGGTGGGCGCCGTGGAGGTGGCGCACCACCCCGGCATCCTGCGCGCGCTGTCGCCGAGCTACGGGGTGCAGTTCTTCGCCGCGCACGGTGGCGTTGCGTTCATCGCGCTCGCGTCGGTCGTGCTGGCGGTGACGGGCGCCGAGGCGCTGTACGCGGACATGGGGCATTTCGGGCGCCCGCCGATCCGCCGCGCATGGTTTCTGATCGTGTTCCCGGCGCTCACCCTCAACTACCTCGCCCAGGGAGCGCTGATATTGCGCTCCCCGCAGGCGATCTCCGACCCCTTCTACCTGTTGTTCCCGAGCTGGGCGCAGATCCCGATGGTGGTGCTGGCGACCGTCGCGACGATCATCGCCTCGCAGGCGGTGATCTCGGGCGCCTTCAGCGTGACCCAGCAGGCCGTGCAGCTCGACTTTCTGCCCCGGCTTTCGATCCGCCACACCTCCGAGCGACAGATCTGGCAGATCTACGTGCCGGCGATCAACGGCGCGATGTTCGTGACCGTGCTTGCGATCGCGATCGGATTTGGTTCGTCCACCGCGCTGGCGTCGGCCTACGGCGTCGCGGTCACCGGCACGTTCATCCTCAACACGATCCTGTTCCTCGCGGTGGCGCGGCTGCTGTGGCGCCGACCGCGATGGCAGATCGCGCTCGGCGCCGCCGTGTTTCTCACGGTCGAGGTCGCGTTCTTCGCGGCCAACCTCACGAAGGTTGCGCACGGCGGATGGCTGCCGCTCGCGATCGCGCTCGTCGTCTTCACGCTCGTCATCACTTGGTATCACGGACGCGAGATCGTGAACGCCAACCGCGAGAGCGCGGAAGGGCTGCTGGCGGACTTCATCGAGCAGCTCGGCGGGCAGCGCCTCCCGGTGCGCCGGGTCCCGGGCGTCGCGATCTTCCTCAGCCCCAACCTGCGCGGGGCGCCGCTGGCGTTGCAGGCCAACTTCGAACACAACCAGACCCTGCACGACCACGTGATGATCGTCGCGGTCGAGACGGAGCGCGTCCCTCGCGTAGCGGACTCCGAGAGGGTGCTGCCGGGGGCGAAGATGCTGTTCAGCGCCGCGACCGGAGATCCGCTGGACCCACTCGTAGAGAGCATCACGCCGCTGACGGTGCGCTTCGGCTTCCTCGAAGAGCAGGACGTCCCGGCCGCGCTGCGCATGGCGGTGGAGCAGGGCTTGGTCGAAGGCGAGCCCGACCTCGCCAGCGCCACGTACTTCGTCTCGAAGGTTGCGATCACGCCCACCCGCGAGCCTGGCATGGCGATGTGGCGCAAGCGGCTGTACGTCGCAATGGCGCGCTACGCCGCCGACCCGGCCGACTACTTCAGGCTGCCGGAGGACCAGACCGTCGCGACCAGCGGGCGAATCCCGCTGTGACGCACGGTCGGTCTCTAAGCCCCCGTGTGGGCGACCATGAAGTAGATGGTGAGGACCACCAGCAGGTCCATCAGCGCCCCGACCGCGCCGATGCGACGCACAAGCGAATCGTGCTCGGCGCTGAACGTCACCGTGCCGTCGCTGGCCGAAACGGGGATGCCGGCCGAAGGCCGGTGTCCCCCGGCTTCGGTCGCGGCAGACACGTCCCGGTCGGCCACCTCGATCAGGCGCCGCTCGCGCGGCCCCAGGTAGGCGCCCTCGACGGCGCCGATCACGATCGCGACGCCGAGGCCCCACTGCACGAAGAACGAGCTCCACAGTTCGAGGTGGGAGGCGAGGTAGATGCCGAAGACTATGACGGCCGCGAGTCCCGGCATGATCACCCGCTGGCTGATCGCGTGCAGCGCGCGGTAGAGGGCGGGCAGCGCGCGCGGGTCGGCTCTGGCGACGGCGCCGAGCAGTACGGGGTAGGCAAAGGTCGCGCCGAAGGCAAACACGACGGCGATGATGTGCAGCGCGAGGACGACTTCCCAGAAGGCGACGGCGAGGAGCACGGGCGGATCCTATTGAGTCGGTCGGCGCGCGTGCCACGGTCTCGGGGCGCTGGGGTAGATGTCTTTCAAATTGGCCTAGAACCACTTCACAAAATGAAGGGTTAGGGCCCGGAAAAAACACATTTGCGCCAGCTGAGGCTCCGGTCGGCGCATGCGCCGACCGGCGAGGTCGCATATATGCGACCTCGGGAACGGCCATATATGGCCGTTCCAGGCAGGGTCGCATGCGACCCTGCCGCCCATGCCGCATGCGGCATGGGCCCGCAAAAGAGAACGGCAGGAGGAATGGGGGTTGTATGTTCTCTTTTCGGCACCCCAACCACTTCACAAAATGAAGGGTTGGGGTCCCAAAAGTAAGCACGACCATCCCCCCAGGGCGTCCGCCGAAGGCGGGCCGAACGTCAGAACGTCGGCGCGTACTTGCCGAACACGTCCTGCATGGCCGCGCAGACCTCCCCGAGCGAGCAGCGGTCCTTCAGCGCGACGCGGATCGCCGGCAGCAGGTTGACCTCACCGCGCGCCACCTCGCGCAGCTCCTCCAGGCGGCGCTCGACCAGCGTGTGGTCGCGGGCGTCCTTGAAGGCGGTGAGCCGGGCGACCTGTGCGCGCTCGGAGTCGGGGTCGACGCGCAGCAGGTCGGGGACCTCGACGTCCTCCTCCTCGAACTTGTTGACCCCCACCACGATGTCCTGGCCGATGCGGTAGCGCTCCTGGTAGCCCCACGCCGACTCGTCGATCTCACCCGTGATGAAGTCCAGCGCGTTGACCGACCCGCCGAGCGCGTCGACCTTGCCGATCAGCTCCTGCGCGCGCGTTTCGAGCTCGTCGGTGAGCGCCTCCACGAAGTAGGAGCCGGCGAACGGGTCGACGGTGTCGGCGGCGCCCGACTCGTGGGCAAGGATCTGCTGGGTGCGCAGCGCGATTTTGGCGGCGCGCTCGGTGGGCAGCGCCAGCGCCTCGTCGAAGCCGTTGGTGTGCAGCGACTGGGTGCCGCCGCACACCGCGGCGAAGCCCTGCAGCGCGACGCGCACGATGTTGTTCTCCGGCTGCTGCGCGGTCAGCGTGACGCCGCCGGTCTGGGTGTGGAAGCGCAGCATCGTGGCTTTCGGGTTGGTGGCGCCGAAGCGCTCACGCATGATTTGAGCCCACATGCGCCGCGCGGCGCGGAACTTGGCGACCTCCTGGAAGACGTTGTTGTGGCCGTTGAAGAAGAACGCCAGCCGCGGCGCGAAGTCGTTGACGTCGAGGCCCTTGTCGATCGCGGCCTGCACGTAGGCGATCCCCGAGCACAGCGTGAACGCCACCTCCTGCACGGCGGAGCAGCCCTTCTCGCGGAAGTGGTAGCCGGAGATCGAGATCGTGTTCCAGCGCGGCACGCGCTCCTGGCAGTACTGGAAGAGGTCGGTCGTCAGCCGCATCGTAGGGGCGGGCGGATAGATGTAGTTGCCGCGCGCGATGTACTCCTTGAGCACGTCGTTCTGGGTGGTGCCTCGCAGCTGCTCTGCAGGCACGCCCTGCTCCTCGCCCACCAGCTCGTACAGCAGCAGCAGGCAGGCGGCGGGGGCGTTGATCGTCATCGAAGTGGACACCTGATCGAGTGGGATGCCCTCGAACGCGGTGCGCATGTCGTCGATCGTGTCGATCGCCACGCCCGTGCGCCCCACCTCGCCCAGGCAGCGGGGGTTGTCGGAGTCCAGCCCCAGCTGTGTGGGTAGGTCAAACGCCATCGACAGCCCCGTCGACCCCTTCGAGAGCAGGTAGCGGTAGCGAACGTTGGACTCCTTCGCCGAGGCGTACCCGGCGTACTGGCGCATCGTCCACAGCTGCTTGCGGTACATCTCGCGGTGGGGCCCGCGCGTGTAGGGGAACTCGCCCGGCTCGCCGAGGTCCAGCTCGGCGGGGAGATCCTCCTCGGTGTACAGCGGCGCGACCTCGATCCCCGAGTCGGTGAAGCGGCGGGGATCGTCGGGCCCGACGATCGGGGCGACGGTTAGGTGCTCATCTATCTGGGTCACCTCCTCAGGGTATCCTGCGCGCATGGCAACCTGTCTGGTGACTGGCGGCGCAGGTTTCTTGGGATCGCACCTGTGCGACGAGCTGCTGGCGCGCGGGCACCGGGTGATCTGTGTGGACAACCTCGAGACGGGGTCGCTCGCCAACATCGAGCACATCCGCGACCCCGAGCGCTTCGTGCACCTGGGTATCGACATCATCGACCCCTACTTCGTGGACGAGCCGGTGGACTTCGTCTACCACCTCGCCTCCCCCGCCTCCCCGATCGACTATCTGCGCCTGCCGTTGCACACGCTGAAGGTGGGCTCCTACGGCACCCACCACACGCTCGGTCTGGCGAAGGCCAAGCGCGCGCGCTTCCTGATTGCCTCAACCAGCGAGGTGTATGGCGACCCGCTCGAACACCCGCAGTCGGAGTCCTACTGGGGGCACGTCAACCCGATCGGCCCGCGGGGGGTGTACGACGAGGCCAAGCGCTATGCCGAGGCGCTGACGATGGCCTACCACCGCCAGCAGGGGGTGGACACGGCGATCGTGCGGATCTTCAACACCTACGGCGCGCGCATGCGCCCACACGACGGCCGCGCGATCCCGACCTTCCTGCGCCAGGCGCTCGCCAACCGGCCGATCACCGTGTTCGGCGACGGCAGCCAAACGCGCTCGTTCTGCTACGTCAGCGATCTCATCCGTGGCATTATCGCGCTCGCCGAATCCGGCCACCACAGCCCGGTGAACGTCGGCAACCCCGACGAGTTCACGCTGCTGGAGCTGGCGGATACGGTCAAAGAGGTGACCGGGTCGAGCTCGGAGATCGTGTTCGAGGCGCTGCCGGTGGACGACCCCAAGCAGCGCCGACCCAACATCGCACTTGCCCGAGAGTTGTTGGGATGGTCGCCGGAGGTGGCGTTGAAGCAGGGGTTGGAGCGCACGATCGAGGAGTCGGGTGTCGAGGTATTGGTTGGCTAGGAAGCCTCCCGACCGCTACATCTGGCAGTCTGAGGCGTTGTGAACGGCGAGATGGCACCTGCCACGCAGACGCCGCCTGCCCCGCCTCGCGAGCCTCATCCTCTGGAAATGCTCTCGGAGGCGACGGTGCGCAAGGAGTCCACCGGGCGCGACATGCGCCGCAAGCGCTGGCCGGTGCTGTCGTTCCTGTTGCGGGCCGACACGGCGCGGCGCGCCGTGCGCGTGGTGACGCTGCTGGCGCTCGACTTCGCGGGGTTGGCGGCGGCGATCTTCACGGCACTGGTACTGAAGGCGGCGGTGCTGAGCGAAGTGAGTGCGCACGGCGCCTACGAGGAGACGCGCAGCATCATCGCGTTTGCCTACTTGTTGACGGCGCTGCTGTTCGCGCGCTCCGGCCTGTACGCGGTGCGGGCGCAGCGGCCGGGGATGGCGCGAATCGTGGGGTGCCTCTTCCAGGTGACGGTTGTGGCGCTGATCTTCGCGTTGGTGAGCGGCGAGCACTTCTCCAGCTACTACATCTTCTGGGGCTCGCTGGCGTTTGCGCTGCTGTACATACCGCTGCTGCGGCTGCTCTACGAGCGCTCCACCGGCGCGATCCTGCACGCCGCCGGCTATGAGCGCCGCGCGGTACTGGTTGGCACCGGGGAGCACATCCACGAGGTGGCGCACGCGTTGCGGGACGCACCGCACTCGCGCATCGAGGTGGTGGGGTTCGTCTCGCCGAAGGCGCTGCCTGCCAATGGCCTGCGCTCGCTGGGTGCCCCCAGGGATCTCGACCAGGTGTTGGTGCGGGAGCGCGTCGACGAGGTGATCATCGCCGACCCCGACTTCCCCCAGGGGGATGCGGTGGAGCTGGTGGACCGCTGCCACCAGCGGGGGGTGCGGGTGCGGATCGCACCCTCCACGATGGAGATCCTGATCCACCGCGCGGAGTTCGTGCCGGGCGAGTCGGTGCCGCTGTTCGAGCTGAAGCCGCCGGTCTTCGAAGGGGTCGACTTCGCGCTGAAGCGCGCCTTTGACATCCTCGGCGCGACGCTGCTGCTGATCGTGCTCAGCCCGCTGCTGGCGGCGATCTGGGTGGCGGTGCGGGCGAGCTCGAAGGGCCCGGCGCTGTTCCGCTCGATCCGCCCGGGGATCGGCGAGCGGCCGTTTGCGTGCCTGAAGTTCCGCACGATGTACGAGGACTCCGAGCACCGCCAAGCCGACCTGGAACCGCTCAACGAGGCCTCGGGCGCCCTGTTCAAGATCCGCGACGACCCGCGCACCACACCGGTGGGGCGCTTCTTGCGGCGCTTCTCGCTGGACGAGCTGCCGCAGCTGGTGAATGTGGTGCGCGGCGAGATGTCGCTGGTCGGCCCCCGCCCGCTGCCCGAGCGGGACTTCGAGAAGCTGGAGGATTGGCACCGCAAGCGCTACCTGGTGCTGCCCGGCATCACCGGCCTGTGGCAGGTGTCGGGCAGGGCGGAGCTCGACTTCAACGACCTCGTGCACCTCGACTTCCTGTACCTCGAGCACTGGTCGCTGGCGGTGGATCTGACGATCTTGCTGAAGACCATCCCCGCCGTGTTGACGCGCCGCGGGGCCTACTGATCCGTCGGTTTCGTCCTTGGGGGGAGGTCGGGGGGGCCTGCCCCCTTCCCGCTTCGCCGCGGGGCTTACTGAGTCGGATCGACCTGCGCCCGGCCGACACGGTGTACGGCGAGGCTCTGAGGCCGGCGCCAGGCGGTGACGCACGGCCGGTGGGGGTGGGCGAGCGCCCGGCGGTAGACCCGCCAAGTCTCGCGCGCGGCGTCCTCCCAGGTCCACGCCACGGGCGGAGCGGGTTCGCCGGTCTCGCGTGTGGCGTCCTCCCAGGTAGACGCTCCGGGCGGAGCGGGTTGGACCGGCCCAGCCCCGAAGGTTGCGGGGTCTGGCGCCTCCGGAATCACTGCCAAACGCTCGCGCTCGAGCCCGAACTCGGCGACGGCTTCGCCGGCGACGAGCTCGCTGGGGACGATTACGTGCGAGGCACGCTGTAGCGCGAGGTGGCGCAGGTGCAGGTGCATGCCGCCCCCACGCAGCCTTTCGCTGGGGCGCTTGAGCGCGGCGATGTCGTAGAGGGTGACGACCATCGGGCAGGGGCTGTGCAGCATCGCGCCCTGCACCCAGGGAGCGTGAAAGAGGTCGGCCCCGCGGGGACGATGGGATTCGAGGATCTCGTCATGCTCCTCGGCGGTGTCGCGCAGCGCCTGCAGCAGGCCGCGCGAGTAGCGCCCCAGCCCTTGCGGGTCGGTGGTCGGACGGCTGTCGAACGCCAGCCTCATAGGCGCTCGCGGTCGCTGGGACCATCGGACATCGCTGCTTGACGGGCCCTGACATCTTGACGGGCCCTGACGTCTCTCCCCAGGACGTTCACAGCGAGGACCTTAGTCGGTTTGGTGGGGGAGTAGTAGCGATGAGAGCGGAGTTGCCGCTCTGTGCGAATTCTCAGTCGCCCGTCTAGCCTGCAGGCTTGCCCACGCGCGACTATCACGAGGGTTTGTGGGAGGAGGTCCCCGAGAGCATGCGCCCACCGTACATGCAGGCACGGTTGGACTTTCTGCTCACCCACGTGCCCCGCGGCGCACGTGTGCTGGACGTGGGCTGCGGTGAAGGCTGGTTCACGGCGGCGCTTGCGCAGGTGGGCAGAGAAGCGGTGGGGATCGACGTCGCCGAGGAGCCGCTGCGCCGTGCCCGCGCCCGCGAGCCGAGCCTGGATCTGCGCTGCGTCCCCGCGGAAGGGGAGTGGTCCTCGCTGCGGGACGTGAGCTTCGACGCGGTGTGGGCGGGGGAGGTGATCGAGCACGTGGCGGACACCGCCGGGTGGCTGTCGGAGGTGCGCCGCGTGCTGCGCTCCGGAGGAGCGCTGGTACTGAGTACACCCGCGCACCAGCTGCTCACCCGTCTGGCGCTCGGGCTTTCGGGTCGCGCCTTCGCGGCTCATTTCGATCCGCGCTCCGACCACCTGCGTTTCTACACCCGCCGCACGCTGGTGGGGCTGTTGGAGGATTTTGGCTTCGAGCGGATCGAGACCCGTGCCGTGGGCGGTTCGATCGGCCCTCTGCCACCGCGGCAGGTACTGCTGGTGGCGGCGCGGCGCAAGCGTTTCTGAGCCCGAATCGGCTTGCCCATTGCGGCTTGCTGCAACATGGTGAGAGCGGCCCAGCAGTGGATGCCGGGAACATTTTGATGTCGGAAACATTTGTCGAAATCTTAGGTCCTGGTGGCTGGATGTGCTCTAGCCATCAAAATCTCCGCACTAGACCGCCGATCGCCGGGTGTGATCGGGGTTCTCGTCCGCGGGGACGACCTCTTGGTGGCCCAGCAGAGAGGGCTCTCTATAGAGATCTAGGTACCTAAAGGTATACTGGCCCCAAGGTGCCTCCGCGCGATTCAGGGGCGCACCTGGGCCAATTACAACAAGAAGGAGTATAAAATGCATTCTCAACGAACCCGATCCGTGATAGCAGCATTGCTGGCGGTGTTCGCGCTCGGTGGCGTGACAGCTGCTGCCGCGCAGGCCGAAGAAGCACCGTTCTGGACCGTTAATGGGAGTAGACTTGCCAGCGGTCAGACCCGCTTCATCACTGCAAAACTGATCAGCACCAACCTCACTATAGACGCCCCTTCTCTCGGTATAGCCGTCAAATGTGAAGCGCTGGCCCTCAAGGAAGGCGTGCTATCAGGTTCAAATGCAGGTGAACCAGGCACAGGCAATCAGGCCATCGAACTCGCAAAATGTAAACAGGAAGGCAACGGTACAAGCTGCACTGTGGCGGAACCGATCGTGACCACCAGCCTCAGGAAAGTACTTGTGCTTGACCCGACCAGGCAGAAGCTCTTAGTATGGTTATTCCCATTGAAAGGCGCTAAATGGACGACAATAAAATTCAATGGCACTTGTAGCACGATCAAAGAAATGACGGTAGAAGGATCGCTGGCCGGCGAAGTGACCAACACAGAAGAAGTGCCAGTCGAATTGCCAAACAAAAAAATAGAAGCGACATCCTGGTATGTCAGATATCCAGCGACCCCGATAAAAAAAATCTGGTCAATCAAAGGCGGAGTAGGCAAAGAAGAAAAAGTCGAACTGACCGCGGCTACCGAACCGGCGACCTTGTCAGCCGTGTTATTAATAACGCTGCTCAGTAAAGAAAACTGGAGTCCGTTACCCTAGCTCGATTTGGGAGTAACCACGTGGGTCCGGGCGCTGGTCCGGACCCACGCTGTGTTCGCCGGGAAAGCTTCGAGCGTTGGTATGACGCGGATGTTCAGCGGGCTGCGCCACGGAAGGTCCCCGTCATCGCCGGGACGTTGTGCGCGACGCGGCGGTGCCACCCCCGCTGGCGGTGTCGCGCAGCGCCTGCAGATAGGCATTTTGGATCGAGAGCAGTTCGGCGTTCTCGGCGATCTCGGGGCGGGGGGCGACGGCCTCCGGGTTGAGGTAGACGGTGGCGCGCAGCGCCTGCAGCGCCGCCTGCGGCTGGCCGACGCGCAGGTCGTATTCGCCGAGCGCCTGCCACGTGTGGAAGTTGGAAGGTTGCAGGTGCACGGCATGCTCGTAGGTGGCGGCGGCCGCGGCCGACTGGCCGGCGCCCTCCTGAACGGCGGCGAGCGTGAGCAGCGCTTCCGCGGAGAGCGGATCGCGGCTGACCGCGGTGTGCGCGGCGGCGAGCGCGGCGGTCGGGTCGCGGGCGACCAGCGCCAGCGCAACGTTGGAGGCGTCGACCGAGCGCTGCGGCTGCCACTGCGCCCACGCCGCGAGCAGCGCGCAAACGACGACGGCCGCGGCGATCCCCCCGCGTAGCGGTCCGACGTTGCGCAGTGTGAGCGAGCGCCAACGCGGCGAGTGCGAGACCGAGTTGCTCACCGCGTTCGGATCGAGGCCCGCCGGGGCGCCGGCGCTAACGAGGACCCCGCCGAGCGGCCCGCGACCGCCGACCCAGCCGGCGCACAACAGGGCGGCGCAGGCGACACCGGGGACGTACCAGGTCCAGTCCACGAACGAGTGGATGCCGAACGTTGCCACGACGCAGACCAGCGTGAGCAGCCCGACGCGCTCGGCGGAGTAGGAGCGCTCGTGGCCTGTGAGCGCCAGCCAGCGCCAATGCCGCCAGCGCCGGTTGAAGGGGTGAGTGGCACGCCCCGCGGCGCACATCCAGGCGCCGAGCAGCGCAAGCACCACCAGTAGCCCCACCAGGCCGAGGTCGGCGAGCGTCTGCACGATGAAGCCATGGGCCTGGCCGACGTTGAGGATCGCCGTGCGGTAGCGCAGGCGCGCCGTTTCGTAGCCTTCGGCGCCAACCCCGAGCAGGGGGTGGTCGGAGAAGATCTCCAGCGCTTCGTTCCAGTAGCGCGCGCGCACGCTGCCGATCGCGGTGAGCCGCCCCGGGCCGTTGGTGGGCGGAGGGGCATTGGGGTTGGTGAGCGTACTGACTGTGTGCGAGATGCTGCCGAACAGGCCGCGGTGGCTGACGGTGAGCAGTCCGGCGAGCGCGAGCACGGCGATCACGGGGAGCGCGAGCAGCACTGTGCCCGCACGTCTGCGCGTCCGCGGCGAGAGCGCGCGGCGGCCGAAGAGGAAGCCGATCGCCAGACCCACGAGCGTGAGCGCGACGAGCACCGCGGCGAGCAGCACCCCGAGCTGGTGCCCGGCGGTGACCCGTTCGGCGAGTGGGATGTCGTCGGTGGTGAGCGCATGTTGGGAGAAATCCCACGCGACCACCACGAGCGCCCCGAGCGCGCCGCTGCAGAGCACGGCCGCCCCGCGCAGGCGCAACGGCACGAGGCACAGCCACAGCGCCAGCCCGAGCACCAGCGCCGCGAGTGCGCCGCGCGAGTAGGCGAGCAGCAGCGTCACCAGCATCAGTCCCATCGCGGGGTAGGCGAGTGCGCTCAGCAGCGCGTGCCCGGTGCGGCGGGCGCCCAGCCACATGCAGCCGATCGCGCCGATTGCGGCGGCGAGGCCGATCGCGTTCCAGTAGCCGTACGGCGCTTGCAGCCGGGCGTAGACATGCCCGTTGTTCTGTGCGACGCCGATCGCGTTGGGGAAGATCTTGCTGAGCAGCGCATAGCCGCACACGATCACCGCGGCAAGCAGCACCCCCCCGAGCACCGCCGGCCACTGCGCGGGGGCGGCGCGCGCGAGCAGCACGGCGAGTGCGAACACGGCGCTGTAGGCGAACAGGCGCCCGGCGTCCTGCCAGCTGGCGTCGGGCTGCACCGACCAGATCACCGACAGCGCCGAGAGCGCGGCGAGCGCGAGCAGCAGGCTCACCGACCACGCTCCGTAGACACGTCGGCCGGGCGGCGCGAGCAGGATCGCCGCGGCGATCCCGATGCCGCAGGCCAGCGTCAGCGCGATCTCGACGGGGGTGCGGGTGCTGAGGTTGAGGCCGCCGCCGGCGAGGAAGGTGATCAGGCAGAGGGCGCCCGCGACCAGCAGCGTGGGCAGGGCGACGAGCGTGAGCCCAGCCGCACGGGCAAGCCACCGCGGTGCCTCCACGGCCGCTTCAGTTGCCGGGATTGCGGGTGCGGACACGGTTGCGGAGGACGCGGCCGGCCATCAGCAGGGCACAGGCGAGCAGGAAGGCGAGCAGCGCGAGCAGCGGAGTCGGCAGTGTGTTGAACGCCGAGGCGAGGTTGACGTGGACGACGCCTGGGTGGATCACCTCGCCACCGATACGCACCGGTGGGGCGCTCGCGTGGGGAATGCTTTCGAGCGTGTGCTGTTCGGTTGGGGTGGCGGGCGCCACCGCCGTGGTGCCCGCTTCGCTTGGCCCGGACGCACCGGCGCCGTGGGAGCCGGCGGCGCCGGCGAGCTGCGCTTTGTGGATCAGGTCGGGGCATGCGCTGTACTCGGCGAGGAAGGGTTCCATTTCCTTGATCGCCTGGCTGTAGGCCTGCTGGCTGTACCCGGTGGGCACCGTGCCATTTCCGCAGGCTTCGTAGATTTTCGTGACTTCGCTTGCGTTTGCCGAAGCGATGACGGGGAACGCCAGCACCAGCGCGGCCGCGAGGGCAAGCGCCAGCCGAGGAGCGACCGACCGCATCTGAGCGTGCCGGTCTTTGTGGAAGCGGTTCTCCCTCAACAAGCGACGCACGCTACCAGTGCCCCCCGCGGGAAAGACCGAGGCTGCCCAGTGCTCGCACGAACCCCCGCGCCCAGGCGTCGTGCGTGTAGGCCTGCACGTCGTGCTCCCCAGCGGCGCCGAGGCGGGCGCGCAGCTGCGCGTCGGCGGCCAGCCGCCGCATGGCGCCCGCCAGCGCACGCACGTCGCCGGCCGGCACGACCAGGCCGTTGTGCCCGTCGCGCACCAGCCCGCCGGCGGCGGCGCCCACGGCATCGCTCGCGATCACGGGAAGCTTGCGGTTCATCGCCTCGTTTACCACCAACCCCCAGGGCTCGCGGAAGGTGCGGGTGGGGATCGAAGGCACCACCAAGACGTCGGCGGCGGCGTAGTACGTGTCGCGCAGCTGAATTGGGGGCACCGGGTTCACGAAAACCACCCCGCTCCCCACCGCGCCGCCGGCGGGGACCCAAGGGGGGGCGGATCCCACGCCGACGAGGACGAGCGCGGCGGAGGGCGCTTGGAGACCGGAATCCGACCAGGCCTCAATCAGCACCCCGAGTCCCTTTTCCCGCACGGGTCGCCCCGCAAACAGGAACTTCACGGCTGTCTCCGATGGCCACCTCGCGGTCGCTGGGGTCGATAGCCGACTCGGGATCGTGGGGCCCGGCGGCCACCCCGGAATCGTGGTGGGGGTGGTGAGTGGGTGGGACCAGAACTTGTTGTCGACCGACTGCGGCGCGATGTGCACGTTGCGCGCGCCCCGTGCCCGCACGTACGCCTCGACGTGCGGCCCATATACGACGAGCGCCTCCGCGGAGCGGTAGAGGCGCCGCAGTGCGAGGTAGCTGAACGCGTGGGCGGCGGTGCGGGGGTGAGCCCACAGGGCGCTCCAGAGGATCACGGGCACTCCCGCGCGGCGCGCTCCCGCCCAGGCGGCCGGCAGCGCGAGGCGGCCTCCCGTGGAAAGAACCACCGCGCGGTGGCGTCCGGAGGCGGCGAGCGCGGCGAGCTCATGCTGGCGCACGTGCCGGTGGGGGAAAGGGAGGGCCCCCTCGCCCTCGCCGGCCGATACGCCACTGTCGGTCGATCGATGCTCGCCTGCAACTCCGCCGTGCTGGGATCGTCCTCCGAACAGGGCGAACTCGACGCCCTCCAGCTGGTGCAGGCGGGCGAACGCGCCCACCCGGTCGAAGGGGGCGTGCCCGGTGACGAACAGCACCGGCTTCATCGGGGTGTCTTGCAAAGGCGGGGCGGGTTGTTGAGCAAAGAATTCAAAAGCCGTGCGCGATAGCTATCGGGTTCTAAATTTTTTATAACAACTCCCGGCACCCCACCGTCACACCAAGCCAAGGGTGTGCTCATACGCCGCGACGGTCTGCTCGCCGCAGCGCTCCCACGTGAAGTGCGCGGCGACGGTGGCCCGCGCGCGGCGACCGGCCTCACGCAGCCGCGCGGGATCGGAGAGTAGCTCGTCGATGCGCTGCGTGAGGCGCTCGATGTCGCCGGGGGGAACCAGCATGAAGCCGTCCCCAGCGGCGGCGATCTCCTCCGGGCCGGGCTCGCCGCGGCAGCCGATCGCGGGCAGGCCGCCGGCCATCGCCTCGATGTAGGCCACGCCGAAGGCCTCCTCCGTGGAGGGCATCGCGAACAGCGTGCAGCGTCGGGCCCGCTCGATCGCCTCGGCTGGAGGAAGCTGCCCGCAGAACAGCACCCGCTCGCGAATCCCGAGGCGGGCGGCGAGCCCTTCGAGGGCCACTCGCTCGGGGCCTTCGCCCACGATCACGTAGCGCAGGGTGGGGTGGCGATCGCGCAGCACGGCGAGCGCGCGCAGCACGTCGGCGTGGCGCTTGCGGGCGACGAGATGCCCGACGGTGACCAGCGCGGGCTCGGCATCCCGGGTGAGCCCGGTGCTCGGGGGGTCGGCGCCGAGGTGCACCACACGCACTTCGGGGGCGCCGTACGCCTGGGCGAGCTCGGCGATGCCGCGGCTGTTGGCGAGCACCAGGCGGGGCGCGCCGAGCCCGCGCTCCACCGCTTCTCGCCCCGCGGCGGAGCGGGGGGCGGTGTAGAGCACGTCGCCGCCGTGCACCGAGACCACGAGCGGCGCGTCGAGGCCCACCCGTCGCACGGCATCCCCCGCGGGGATGGCGTTGTGGGCGTGGATCAGTTCGAAGCCGGTGCGGCGGCGCAGACGGCGCAGCGCGACCCCCAGCGCGGGCGCTGCCCATGCGCCCCACGATGCGTAGGCGCGCCACCGCGGGGGGGAGATGTAGGGGATGTAGGTGACGGGCAGACCGTCGCGGACCTGGTGCCGCGGCTCGCGCAGTAGGCCGCTGAGTGCGCGTGCATGCGAGGAGGCGCGCGGCGGCACCAAACGATGCAGCACGAGCACGTGCACCTCTGCCCCCGCGGCCTGTGCGGCAAGTGCCTGACGGTGTGCCCACACCCCCAGCACGGGATCGCCTTGGCTGGGGTAGAACTCCGCTACGACTGCGACCTTCACCAGCGTCGGTGGGTGAGGAGTGTGGTTTGGGCTTCGGCGGCCGTCAGGTGGGGTCGCTTGGCGAGCAGCGCACGCGCCTCGGCGATCGCGGCTGCGCGCGAGTAGGCCTCGCCGGCGGGCGCGACGGAGTGGCGGATTGCGACGGCGTCGAGCACGCCGCAGCGCCAGCCGCGCTCGCGCGCGAGCGCCGCCCAGTGCATTTCGAGGCCCCAGCCCATGCGCACGTCGGGGAACGGCAGTAGCGCCGGGAACGTGGCGCGGGCGAACGCGGTGACGGGGCCGATCTCGACGAACGGCGTCTGGCGGGCTACGACCCCCGCGCGGCGGCGGGTGACGCGCCAGGCGGCGTGGGAGTACGCCCGGTGCGCAGGTTGAACCAGCTGGAAGTCGAAGCGCTCGGCGAGGAACAGCAGGCGATCGAGGAAGTGGTGGGGCAGCACGACGTCATCATCGACCACCACCAGCCAATCGCACTCCTCGACGGGATGGGCAGCGAGCAGGTGGTTGAGGTTCTGAAACTTCCCAAGCTCCCCCGGAGGGCAGAGGTGCACCGTGACGTCGTGCCGCGAGTGCGCCAGCTCCGCGCGGATTGCGCTGGCTAGCGCGCGCCGCTGCGGGCGCTCGACGCCCAGCACGAGCACCCGCCGGCGGGGGGGTGAGCGGCGCGCGGCCCGATCGAGGCGCAGGCGCCGGCCGCCGAGCAGCTCGCGGGCATCCACCAGGCGGTCGAGGCTACCGCGCCGCTTCGCGTCGAGACCCCCAACGGTGCCGCTTTCCCCGGAGAGGAAGTCATCGATCGGTGCGCGCTTCGGTGGATGACGTCGCTCGCGCATGCCCTGTTCGTGCACGCCCCGCTCGCGCATGCCCTGCTCGAGCCGGCCGAGGCTGTGGGCGACCATCGTCAGGCCGGCCGGGCAGCGTCGGCGAACGACGTGGCCGAGGCACCCGATGAGGGTGCGCAACTCGGTGTACAGCGATGGAGCATCCCCCTTCCAGTTGTTGTACCGGCGACTGGCGCGTCCACGAGCATGGGCGGCGCGGGCGAGCGAGCGCAGGCGCGCGTCGGCCGGGGAGCGGCGATGCTCGAGCGCGGCCGCGGCGACGTACAGGATCGGCTGCTCGCCATTGCGCGAGGAGGCGAGCAGCCGTTCCTGCCACTCCTGCTCGTCGCCGTACAGCCCCAGCGTCGCGTCGAAGGGCCCGACTCGCTCGAGCGCCCCACGGCGCACCGTCATGTTGGCCCCCCAGGCGAAACGCACATCGTTGGTGTCGCGCGGTCCGAGGTCGAGCGACGTGATCGGAGGCCCCTCGCGTCCGCAGGAGTGCCGGCTCCAACCGCCACGGCCCTCGAGGCGGGGGCGGATGGGGCCGGTGAGGACCTGTGCCTCGGGGTGCTGCTGGGCGGCGGCCAGCAGTGCCTGCAGCCAGCCGGGGCGAACCTCGACGTCGTCGTCGACGAACACCACCAGCTCGCCGCTGGAGTTGGCAACGGCGGTGTTGCGGGCGGCGTTCAGTCCGAGCGGCCGCGTGTGGGAGAGGTGGGCGGCGCCGAAGCGTGCGGCGAGTGCGCCGACCTCGTGCGAGGGCTGGCCGTCCTCCACCACCAGCAGCTCGGCCCCGGCGGCGGCGGCCTGCGGGGCGATCGAGGCGAGCGCGACCCTCAGGTAGTCGGGGCGCGCACGGGTAGGGATGACGATCGAGGCGGTGGGATCGATGAGGTTCAAGATGCGATTGTTCGGACCAAAGAAGAGGGGCCCGGCTCGCCAGCCTTTGGCTGGCGGCGCCAACGCCCTCTCCGTGCGAATAGTCGCATTGAGAGTATTCGCATCGCGAACATTCTAGGTTGGCTTTCATGTCGCGTGTGCGTACACCCTCGGGTGGGATGGATTGCCGGGTTATTGGTGGGCATTGCCGAGTCACGGGTCGGTGTTGCAGGTCTTATGCGTACTTTTCAGCCCCCAACACCTTCATTTTGTGAAGTGGTAGGGGCGCTAGAAAGACATCTCCACCTCTCCTCGATCTCCCAGCGGGCGTCGGGCCCAGACAAGCTGGGCCCCGTGTTTTTCAGGCAAAGATGATCCTGTTCCTGCACAATCGTTACCGCGCGCTCGGGGGAGAGGAGCGCGTGGTGGACGACCTGATGTGGCTGGTGCGCGAGCGGATGGGTGAGCCCGCGGAGCTGTTGGCACGAGATTCAAACGGGGGTGGGCGCAACCGGGCCGCCGCGGGGCTGCTGCGCGGCGGTCTCGACCCGCGGGAGGTGGGGGACGCGGTGCGCCGCACGGGCGCTCGCGTGGTGCACGCGCACAACATCCACCCGACCTTCGGCTGGCGTGCGCTGGCGGCGGCACGCGCCGCGGGAGCACGGGTCGTGGTGCACCTGCACCAGTACCGTCTGGTGTGCGCCGTCGGGGTGTGCTTCACCGACGGAGCGGAGTGTGTGCGCTGCCACGGTCGCAACACGCTTCCGGGGGTGCTGCGCAACTGCCGCGGCAGCCACGCTGAGGCGCTCGTCTACGGGGCGGGCCTGGCGCTGTGGCAGCATCGCGTGGTGGAGCAGGCGGACGCGGTGATCGTCCCGAGCGAGTTCGCGCGGGAACGGTTGCGCCAGCTGGGGGCGCCGCTGCCGTGGGAGCGGGTGCATGTGCTGGCGCCCCCGGTGAGGGCGCTGGAGCAGGGCGGGCCGGCCGCGAGGCGTCCACCGGAGGGATACGCGGGCCATCCTCCCGCGGAGCACTTGCCGGAAGGGTACGCGGGCCATCCTCCCGCGGAGCACTTGCCGGAAGGGTATGCGGGCCATCCTCCCGCGGAGCACTTGCCGGAAGGGTATGCGCTGGTGGTTGCGCGCCAATCCCCCGAGAAGGGGATCGACGTGGCGATCGAGGCATGCCGCCAAGTGGGCATCCCGCTGGTCGTCGCGGGCGCGGGCCTGGACGGCGGTACCGATGTGCGCGAGACGGAACGTGAGGGGGTGCGCTTCGTGGGCCGCGTCGACGACGCCCGCCTGGCCGAGCTGCGGGCGGGGGCGGCGCTGGCGCTGGTGCCTTCGCGCTCCGCGGAGACCTTCGGCCTGGCGGCGGCCGAGGCGATGGCCGCTGGCGTGCCGGTGGCGGGCAGCCGTGTGGGCGCGCTGCCGGAGCTGCTGGAGGATGAGGCGATGGCGCCCCCGGGCGACGCTCGGGCGCTGGCGGAGGCGATCGAGCGCGTGTGCGGCGACCTCGGCGCGGGAGCGCGGGCACTGGAGCGGGTCCGCGCGCTCTGCGCCCCCGAGCAGGTGGCGGCGCGGCTCGCGGAGATTTACGGGGGGACGACGGCTCTACACTACGCCCGGACATGACGACCGTCGGCATCGTCGGGCTGGGCTACGTGGGGCTGCCGCTGGCGGTGGCATTTGCGCAGAACGGCTGCGAGGTGGTGGCGGTGGACATCGACCCGCGCAAGGTGGAGGCGATCGAGGCGGGGGAGTCGTACATCGAGGACGTGTCCTCCGCGGCGCTGCGGGCGGTGGGCGAGCGGATCCACGCGACCACACGCTACGCCCGCCTGGAGCGGGCGGACGCGGTTCTGGTGTGCGTGCCCACGCCGCTGACGCGCAATCGCGAGCCGGACCTCGGTCCGCTGCTGGACGCCACGCGTGCCCTGGCGGACGTGCTGCAGGCAGGCCAACTGGTCGTGCTGGAGTCCACCACCTATCCGGGCACGACGCGCGAGCAGGTGCTGCCGATCCTGGAGGAGGAGTCGGGCCTGACGGCGGGGCGGGACTTCCACCTCGCGTTTTCCCCCGAGCGCGTGGACCCCGGCCGCACGGACTTCACGCTGCGCAACACCCCGAAGGTGGTGGGCGGCCTGACGGAGGCGTGCGCGGAGCGCGCGGAGAGCCTGTACGGGCTGGTGTGCGACGAGATCGTGCCGGTCTCGAGTCCCGAGGCGGCAGAGTTGACGAAGCTGCTGGAGAACATCTTCCGCTCGGTGAACATCGCGCTGGTCAACGAACTGGCGATGCTGACCGAGCGCATGGGGATCGACATCTGGGAGGTGGTGGATGCGGCGGCCACCAAGCCCTACGGGTTCATGCGCTTCGAGCCGGGCCCGGGGATGGGCGGGCACTGCCTGCCGGTGGACCCCTTCTACCTGAGCTGGCGCGCGCGGGAGTTCGACATGGCAACGGAGTTCATCGAGCTGGCGGGGAAGGTCAACCAGCAGATGCCCTACCACTGTGTGATGAGGGTGGAGCGCGCTCTCAACGATGTGGGCTTGCCGGTGAAGGGCGCGCGGATCGCGGTGCTGGGCGTCAGTTACAAGCCGGGCGTGGGTGATGTAAGAGAATCCCCGGCGCTGAAGATAATCGCGTTGCTGGGTGCGCTGGGGGCGGAGCTCGTCTACCACGATCCCCACGTCCCCGAGCTGCCCGACGCCGGTCTCAGTAGCCTTCCGCTCCAGGATGCCCTGCACGAGGCGGATCTCGCATTGATCGTGACGGCTCACCCCACGGTCGACCACTCGCTCGCCGCCGAGCGGGCGCGGGTGGTGGTGGATCTGCGCGGGGTCACGCGCAGGACACTCGTTGCCAATGTGGAGCGGCTGTGAGGCCAACACCCAGCGTATGTTCCCCGGTGCAGTTGTGAGCCTCACCCCCGACCCACGCGGTCCGGTGCAACCGTGAGCCTCACCCCCGACCCACGCGCGCCCGGCCTGCTGCTCGGCGAGGATGTGGAGATCGGCGCGGAGGTGTCGTTCGGCGCCTACGTGGTGGTGCACGCTGGCACCGTGGTGGGTGCCGGCTGCGTGATCGAGGACCATGCGGTGCTCGGCAAGCGCCCGCGGTTGGCGCGCAGCTCCTCCGCGAAGGGGGAGGTGGGTCGCCTGGAGCTGGGCAAGCGGGTGACGGTGTGCGCCGGCGCCGTGGTGTTCGCGGGGGCCACGATCGGCGAGGAGGCGATCATCGGCGACCAGTCATTCGTGCGCGAGCGCGCTCGCGTGGGCGAGAGCTCGGTGATCGGCAGGGGTAGCGTGGTCGACAACGACGTGCACGTGGGTGCGCGCGTGAAAGTGCAGACGAGCGTCTACCTCACGGCTTTCACCGTGATCGAGGACGACGTGTTCGTCGGCCCGGGCGCGACGACGACCAACGATGACACGATGGCCCGCCACGACGACTCCAGCCCCCTGCGTGGTGCCACCCTGCGCCGCGCCTGCCGCGTGGGCGGCGGCACGGTGCTGACCCCGGGCGTGGAGATCGGCGAGGAGGCGTTCATCGCCGCCGGCGCGGTCGTCACCCGCGACATCCCCGCACGCGCGGTCGCAATGGGTGTCCCCGCCCGCATCGTGCGCGAGGTCTCCACCGAGGACCTGCTGGAGCGCTGGCGGTAAGTGTGCTAGTTCACTAGCAGACTCCCAGACGGGCGCGGAGGGCGCTACCGTAAAGGGGTGACTCGTGACGAGCCCAACACCGGTGGCGGGGGCCTGGGTCTCACGATCGATCGCCGCGCGGAGGTTCCGATCGGCGTGCAGCTGGCGTGGGCGCTGCGCGCGCGCATCCACGACGGTCGACTGGCAACCGGGCAGCGCCTGCCGGGCCTGCGGGATCTGGCGCAGGCGCTGAAGATCAACGCCAACACGGTACGCGCCGTCTACCAGCGCCTGGAGCATGAGGGCATGATCGAAAGCCAGCAGGGCAGCGGCACCTACGTCACTGCCACCGCGCACGAGCGCACAGCCGCCGGCGCGATTGCGGCGAGTGCGGCGCGCGAGGCCCGCCAGACGGGAATCGATCCCCGCGAGGTCGCGGCCGCGCTGTACGTCGAGTCCGAGCACCAGCCCGCGCCCCCCAAGCGGGCGGCGGAGCGCCGGCGCGTACTGCGCATCCAGATTGCCACGCTGGAGCAGATGCTCGTCAAGATCGAAGCCGAGCACCCCGAGCTCACCCCTGTTTCACGCGCGGCGGTGCCACCGCGGCGGGCACTGCCCGACAGTGGCCCGCGACTGCTGGACACAGAGGAGCTGGAGCTGACCCAGACGCACCTCATTCGCCGGCTGGCCGCGCTGCAGGCTGCGCTGGACGGCGAGGGGCAGCAGGGGCAGGGTGGGAATGGCGAGCAGCCCGTCGAGCAGCGGACACCCGCAACCGAGACGGCTACGCCGCCAAAGCTTGCCGCACGGCGGCGGCGACCTCCTCGACCTGCGCCTGCGTGAGCACCGCGCTCATCGGGATCGCCAGGTGGGTGGTGGCGGCGTGTTCGGTGGCGGGCAGCTCGCCGCCGGCACCCCACTGGAGCATCGCTGGCTGGCGGTGGAGGGGGGTGCGGTAGTAGGGCTTGTGGCCGATGCCGGCGGCGCTCAGCGCGGCTTCGAGCGGCTCGGGGTGAGGGTGGGCGATCACATAGAGGTGCCACGCGGGCTCGGCACCGGCGACGGGCACGGGGAGTGTCACCAGCTCCCCGAGGCCGGCGTGCTCGTAGTGGGCGCCGGCGGCGCGGCGGCCCGCGGCCCACGTGTCGAGCAGGGGCAACTGCACGCGCAGGATCGCGGCTTGCAGCTCATCCAGGCGCGAGTTGTAGCCGACCTGCTCGTAGGTGACCTTGTTGTGGGAGCCGTGGAAGCGCAGCGTGCGTGCGCGCTCGGCGATCGCGGGATCCGACGTGGTGATTGCGCCGCCGTCACCGAAGCCCCCCAGGTTCTTGGAGGGAAAGAAGGAGAACGTGGCCGCGGTACCGAGCGACCCGGGGCGCCCGGCGGGGGAGCGCGAGCCCGCGGCTTGGGCGGCGTCCTCGAGCACGGGCACTCCCAGCGCCTCGATCTCCGCGACCGGCGCGAGGTTGCCGAACAGGTGCACGGCGATCACCGCCTTCGTGCGCGGGGTGAGCGCGGCGCGCACCGTATCGGCGGTGATGCAGTAGGTGGCGGGGTCGATGTCGCAGAACACCGGTGTGGCGCCCGTCGGGGGAATGGCCTCGGCAGAGGCGTAGAAGGTGAAGGAGGGCACCACCACCTCGTCGCCCGGGCCGATGCCCATTGCGCGCAGCGCGATCGTGAGGGCGTCGGTGCCGTTGGCGACGCCGATGGCGTGGGCCGCCCCGCAGTAGGCGGCGAACTCCTGCTCGAAGGCGGACACCTCGGGGCCGAGGATGTAGCGCTCGGAGTCGAGCACCCGCTCGATCGCGGCGCGCAGCTTGCCGCGCAGCGGGGCGAGCGGGGAGGAGGTGTCGAACAGGGGGACGCTCACGCGTGGGACCCTACTGGCGCCTCGCGCTCGCGCAGCCACCGCACCGTGGCGGCGATCCCCTCCTCGACGTCGATTCGTGCCTCCCAGCCGAGCAGCGTGTGGGCCTTCTCGACGGAGGGCCAGCGCCGCTGTACGTCCACCGTGAAGGAGGGGAGGTGCTCCAGTTCGAATGTCTCGGAGTCCTCGCCGCAGGCGACCCATACGATTCGCGCAATCTCCGCCACCGACAGCTCGCGCGAGGCGGAGATGTTGAAGTCCTCGTTCAAACCCGCGGGGGAGCCCATCGCCACGACGACCCCGTCGGCGATGTCGTCGACGTGCGTGAGCGTGCGCGTCTGCTCGCCGGAGCCGAAGATCTGCAGCGGCCGCTGGCCGGAGAGCACCTTGCGGATCAGGTCGGGCACGGCGTGCGCGATGCCGGGCTCGGCGTCGGGCACCTCACCCGGGCCGTAGGCGTTGAAGGGGCGGCAGATCGTGTACGGGAGACCGTGCTCGGCATGCGCGGCGCGGCAGTACACCTCGCCGGTGAGCTTGGAAAAGCCGTAGGCGGAGAGCGGCACAGGGCAGTCGGGCAGGTGGGCCTCCGTCGTCGGATATTCGGTGGCGCGCTCGAACACCATCGAGGAGGAGACGTAGGTGAAGCGTTCGACCTCGACGTCCAGCGCGGCGCGCACGACTGCGTTGTAGAGCGCGGCGTTGACCTCCGTGAGCGTGTGGGGAAGCCGGTGGAAGTTGGCGATGCCGCCGACGATCGCGGCCAGGTGGATCACGTGCGAGCAGCCCTCCGTGGCCCGCCGCGCCTCCGCGAGGGAGCGCAGGTCGCCGGTGTGCACCTCGCACCCCTCGCGCATCCACTGCGGCGCGGGCCGCTGGTCGGAGACCCGCACCTCGTACGCGGGGTCCGCCAGCAGTCGGCGCACCACCGCGGCGCCGATCGTGCCGGCGCCCCCCGTCACAAGCACGCGGCTCATTGGCTGGGCGCGCCCAGCGCGGCGAGCTCGGAGGCGTACGCGAACACCTGCCCCGCGCCCCAACAGTTCCAGGGATCGACCACGAGGCACTCCTCCGCTGCGAGCGCGGCGATCGCGGCGAGCGTGTGGGGCTCGCGGAACTCGGAGTGGTTGGCGGCCACGACCACCGCATCGGCACCCGCGAGCACCTCCTCCAGCGGCGCCGTGGGCGTGGCGACATGGGGGTCGTGCGCGGCGACGTCGGCAAGCTCGCGCTCCAGCAGCCGGATCAGCTTGTGCGCGAGCGAGTCGCGCTCGTCGTCGGTGTCGGCCTTGAAGGCGAGGCCGAGCACGGCGATCTTGCGGTTGGCGAGCGAACCGAGGCGCCGGCGCATGCCTTCGACGAGGAACAGCGGCACCGACTCGTTGACGCGCGAGACCGCCAGCAGCATCCCCGGCGCGGGGGAGCGCTCCTCGGAGAAGGTGAAGTCCTTGCGCAGGCACGTCCCGGCGGTGAACCCAGGCTGAGCGAGGCCGCCGCGGGGGTAGTCGCGGTTGACGAGGTCGATCACCTCGAACACGTTGGCGCCGTGGCGCTCGCAGTCCATCATCAGCAGGTTGGGCAGCGCGAAGTGCGTGTAGCGCAGGATGTTGGCCCAGATCTTCGCGAGCTCGGCCTGCACGGGCGTGGTCTGCACGATCGGCGCGTCGAACACCCCGAACAGCTCCGCAACGACCTCGCCCGAGCGGGCGCCCACGCCGCCGATGATGCAGGGCAGCGTGTCGATCTCCTCCAGGAAGCGCCCGGCAGCGATCCGCTCGGGGGCGTGCGCGACGAACACCTCCTCGCCGATGCGAAAGCCGCGGTGCTTTTCCAGGTACCCGGCCACGAACTCCGTGGTGCCGGGTGCGACCGTGGAGCGCAGCACGAGCGACTGCCCGGGCGTGAGCACCCCCAGGAGATCGTCGAGCGCGGAGCGGATGTCGCGCATGTCGATCTCGATATGGGAGAAGGAGGGGGTGCCGAGCGTGATCACGATGTGCCGCGCGCGGGCGGCATCGGCGACGCGTTCGGAGAGCTCCAACCGGGCGGGCGGGCCCTGATCGGCCTGCACGCGATCCAGCAACCCCTGTGCACCGGTCTCCTCGAAGGGCATCGCGCCCTCGCGCACGGCGCCGAGGCGTGCGGCGTCGTTGTCGATCCCGATGACTCGCAGGCCGCGGTCGGCGAAGGAGAGCGCGAGCGGCAGCCCGACGCGACCGAGGCCGATCACCGAGACATCGGCGGTGTGCTCCTGAGGGGTCACAGCGCTCAGGTTAGCTTTCGAATCCAGTGCCCGCATGCGCTGGCGGGTGGATGGTTCGGCGACTTGGGTGTGGGAGACGGGTCGTCGGCGGGTGGATGGTTGGCGACGGGCAGGGGAGACGGGTCGCCGACGGGGCATGGGATGGTGGGCATTGGGTATGTAATGAACTTTTTAAAGGCCGTGCGCAATTGCTATCGGGCTTTTAATTTTTCATAACAACAACAACCCCGACCCTATGCATACTATAGCTATACCGCTTTGATCTGCACGTCAACCAAGCGTCAGCCACGCTCGCGCAGGTACTGACGCGCAAAGCCGACCACGAATCGAGGGTTGTAGCGGGCGTAGCGCCGCCACAGCCGGCGCGGCTCGCGCGCAAGCCGGTAGACCCACTCCAGGCCATGACGCTGCATCCACGGCGGCGCCTGGGAGACGAGGCCGGCGTGGAAGTCGAAGGCGGCGCCGACTCCCACCAGCAGCGGCGCGCGCAGGCAGGGGCGCATCCGCTGCATCCACTGCTCCTGCTTGGGCTGGCCGATGCCGACCCACACGACTTGCGCGCCACAGCCGTCGATCTCCGCAATCACGCGCTGCTCCTCCTCGGGGGTGAGCTCGCGGAAGGGGGGCGACCATCCGCCGGCGATTACCAGGCCGGGGAAGCGCTCGCGCAGGCGGCGCTCGAGCAGCTCCAGGGCGTCGGGCGTGCGGCCCCCGTAGAGGTAGATCGGCGTTCCGTCCCCCGCCGCGCGCGCGCAGAAGGCCGCCATCAGGTCGGGCCCGTAGATACGGGTGGCGCCGCGGTGGCCGAGCAGGCGCAGCGCCCACACCAGCGGCATCCCGTCGGGCACGGCGAGCGTGGCGTCCAGCGTGGCCGCAAGCGTGGTGGGTTGCTCGTGCGCGCTCATCACAAGGTTGACGGCGGCAGCCGTCACGTACCCACGCTCGCCGGCGACGATCATCGCCTGCATCCAATCGAGCACCTGCTCGTAGTCGGAGACCGCCAGCGGGATACCGAGGATCTCCACGCAAAGCGGGGTCGCTGGAATGGTTGAGAGGGCGGGGGAAACGATGGGGTCAAGATAGCCACCACGGTGGCGATCGCGTAGCTGTGCCGTTTTCGCCAAGCAGCAGTTCTCTCGGCCCCTCCCGAAAGGGTCGATTTGCACGCATTTTGACAGACCATGATTCGACTGGGCCGCAGGATTCCCGCAAGTCGTAATCTCTCGGGAGTGAGCCCCTTTCGCTCGGGACAGTGAGCCCCTCCACCCTGCGCCGCTACCGAGCAGAGCGCCTGCTGCGCCAGGAGTTCGGGGGGCTGCGCGAGGAGGTGCTGCGCAGCGTGCGCGGACGCCTGCGCGCCCGCGGGGTGCACTTCGATGGCAGCGATCTCGAAGCGTGCTACGCCCAGGCGTGGCAGGGCCTCTACGCCTCGATCGCCGCGGGCGAGGAGATCGCCAACCCGGGGGGCTGGCTGGCGGTGGTGACGTTCCGGCGCGCGATCGACGAGCACCGCGGTGCCCGCGTGCGCGGGTTTGGCAGTCTCGCCCAGGTTGAGCCCACTGGCCCCGAGCGCGAGGTGGCGGGAGCGGCGGCAGGAGCACACATCGCGCACACTGCCCGCATCGAGCCTGACCTCGCGGCGGAGCTCGACGACCGCGCGAAGCTGCGCCAGCTGTTCGAGGCGCTGCGCAGCCGGTTGAGCGCGCGCGAGTGCGAAGCGGCGGTGCTCTGCTACCTGCAGGGCCTCACCCGCGCGCAGGCGGCGCGGCGGATGGGGATCAGCGAGGCGCGTATGACGAAGCTGATGGAGGGCCGCGGCCCCGGAAGACCGGGCGTGGCGGGCAAGGTGGGAGTACTGCTGGAGGCGATCAGTGGCGGGGAGTGGTGCGAGCAGCAGCGCTCGCTGATGCGTGGCTTCGCCTTCGGCATCCTCGACCCCGGCGGCGAGCGCTACCGTCTCGCGCGCCTGCACCAGCGTGAGTGCCCGGCCTGTCGCGCTTACGTCCTCTCCCTGCGCGGCCTCGCTGCGGTGCTGCCGCCGCTGCCGTGGGGGCTGGCATTCGCAGGCGCTGGGGCAGGGACCGGCGCCGGAACGATCGCTGCGTCGGGCGCCGCCGGTGCTGGCGGCGCCGCCAGTGGAGGCTGGCTGCTGGGGGGCACCGTGGGCGCCAAGCTGGCGGTGGGCTGTGTGCTGGCGCTGAGCGTCGGATGTGTGGCCCTCACGGTGGTGCCTCACCACGCGGGAGCATCCCATCGCGAGGGTCCGCGCCGCAAGGCGTTGCCAACCGAGGCCTACCTCGCGGACGTCCCGGGCTCTGTGACGGCCTCCCCGGCTCTCGCGGCATCAAGCGCTCTTGGCGGGGCCATCGCGGGGCACTCGTCCGCGAAGGCTGGCCCGCGCATCTCGCCGACCGCGCGCGCCGCTGCGGTGAGGCGCGCCGCGGACAGGCACGCCGAGCGGGAGTTCGGCCTCGAACGGCCCGCCCCGGCGACGGTTACCGCAAGCTCATCGTCACAGTCCGCGCCGACCACCGCACACGCGGCCTCGGTTCGACAGGTGGGAACAGGTGCCGGGGAATCGACTGCGAGCGTTACGGAATCCACCTCGGGCTCGGAAGCTGCGCCGGCATCGACGCCGAGCGGTCCACCCAGCCGTGCGGAACGGGAGTTCGGGCCTGAATAGATCCTCGGATTAGGGCTGCGGAAAGACTTTCGTGAGCAGCCTCAGCCCGAGCGGGTTGCCACGCGGGCGCAGGCGGCCGGTGGCGAGCGCGCGCATCGGGGTGAGGCGGGCGCCGATGATGTCGACGAAGTCCTGCCAGGCGATCCGCAGGCGCACGTCGGGGCTCGGCGCCGTCCCCTCGGCGACAGCGGAGGAGCCGTTCTGCACGGTGAGGTGCCAGGTGGGGACGTCGGGATCGGTGAACTCCCACTGAAAGACGGTCGGGCGGCGCAGCCCGTGGTTGGGGTTGACCTGGCGGCGCACCGTGTCGAACAGCAGTTCCACCGTTTCGGGGTCGCGCATCGAGGGGCCCTCGCGCACGCCGAGCACGCCCGCCTGAGCCAGACGGCGCCCGCGCTGGGAGAGTTCCAGCGGCGTGAGGCCGGGGGGGAACAGCGGCGGGCCGGGCAGCGTCTCGGCGGGCATCCCGGCCGAGCGCAGCTTGGTCGTCAGCGAGTTGACGCCGTCGGGGCCGATCTTGTCGAAGGTGTAGCCGAACACGGTCAGATAGCTTTCGTCCCAGCCGGGTGGCATCAGCACCTGGGCGGTGTAGCGGGTGACGTCGTGCAGGATGCCCGCGACCGCCTTCGGGACCCTGACGGGGTCTTCGCGGCGCAGATCGGCCAGCAGCTTCACGCCGAAGCCGATGTGGCGCTGCTCATCGACCTGGATGTTCTGCATTCCCTCGCGGAAGGCGGGCAGTTTGTCGCGCTCTTCCAGGTAGCTGCAGATCAGGTGCTGCCCGGGCTGGGCGAGCGTGCCCTCTACCACGATGTGGTAGAGCGTGACCGCCGCGGCGAGTTTGGCGGGGGAGTGGTCGGCGCGCAGTTCGTCGGCCATCCGGTCGAGGCGCTCGAAGATCTTGCGAAAGCCAGGGCTGAGCTGCGGCTTGATTGCGTTCAGCCCGCTCGCCATCGAACCGTCGCCGATCCCGGCGACCTCGTGCATGAAGCGCTTGAAGAACACCGCGTGGCGCGCCTCGTCGACCTGCTGGGTGGCGAGGAAGTACTTCTGCTCCTCGCGCGGCGCGGCGTCGATGTAGGGGGACAAGTTGTCGGCGACCGCGTCCTCGCCCCAGAAGAACAGCGCGTAGTTCCAGATCGCCGCCGTGCGTTCGAACTCGGAGAACTCCTCTTGCCACTGCCGGGCGTCCTCGGTGAAGTCGAGCTCGGTCGCCTTCCAGTTGCCGCGCTCCCAGCGGGCGTAAAGGTCTTCGTAGGAGATCGCGTCGGCGGGGAGGCTGCCGAGCTCGCTGGAGATGTTGGGCTGCTCGGTTGTTGCCATCGGTCTTCTGCTCCTCGGCTCGGCTGCGAATGGATAGTGAACGTTATCGCAATAGCACTCGCTCCGTCAAGTACGATTGCGTTGTGACGACGGCGCGTCTGACACGCGAGCAGAGCAAGGCGCTCACCCGCGAACGGCTGCTGCTGGCGGCGCGCACGGTATTCGCGCGCCGCGGCTTCCACGGCGCCTCAGTCGAGGAGATCGCCGCCGAGGGCGGCTACTCGACGGGGGCGCTGTACTCCAACTTCAGCGGCAAGGAAGAGCTGTTCCTCGCGGTGATGGACCGCGAGATCGACGAGCACACGCGCGAGATCGAGGAAGCGGTGCGCGAGCGCACCTCCGTGGACGAGCGCGCACGCGGCGGCGCCGAGCGGTGGATGGCGATGATCGACCGCGAGCCCGAGGTGCTGCTGTTGTTCGTGGAGTTCTGGGCCTACGCCGCCCGCGACGAGGGTGTGCGCCGCCACGTGGCCGCCAGTTTCGCCCGCGCTCGCGCGACGCTCACGCGTCTGATCGCCGACGGTGCGCGCGACTTCGAGCTGGAGCTGACCCTCCCAGCGGAGCAGCTGGCGATCGCGATCGACGCGCTCGCCGATGGGATCGCCCGCCAGCGAATGGCCGACCCCGATGCCGTCCCGGACGAGCTGATGGGCAGAGTTCTCTCGCTGCTGCTGGCGGGGGCGACGCGCCCGGCGTCGTCTTGAAGTCATAGTCTCTGCCCCCGGATGAGGCTGATTGCGCCCCTGCGCGCGGCCCCCGCCACGGTGCCCGCCCTCGGCGCACTCGCGCTGATGGTGGTGTGGGCCTCCAACCAGGCCGGCTACCCGCTCACCCACTGGGCGCCGGGTGGCCTGATCGTGCTCGCGTTGCTGGCGATCGCGCTGCTGGCGGTGGTGCCGCGCTGGGCCAAGATCCCGCTGGCGACGCGGATCGCGGTGGGCTGCCTGGCCGCCTACACCGCGCTCAGCTTCCTCTCGATCCTGTGGGCCGGCGTGCCCGGCGACGCCTGGGAAGGGGCCAACCGCACGCTGCTCTACCTGCTGGTGTTCGCGCTGTTCGCCTGCTGGGCGCAGACCGGTCCCACGGCGGCGCTGCTGCTGTGTGGGTGGGTGCTCGCGATGGTTGGTGTGGGGCTGTTCGTGCTGCTCCACATCGACGCCGCCGCCGGCGCGGCGCGCCTGATCGCGCTGCTCCCGGGGGGCCGGCTGGTGTACCCGGCGGGGTACGTCAACGCCAACGCGGCGCAGTGGCTGATGGCCGCCTGGCCGGCGCTGCTGCTGGCGCGCGGCCGATCGGAGACCGGCCGGCGGCTGCCGTGGTGGCTGCGCGGGGTGCTGGCAGGCGGCGCGGTGCTGCTCGCCGAGGTTGCGCTGCTCAGCCAGAGCCGCGGCTCGGTGTACGCCGAGCCGGTGATGCTGGTGTTGGTGTTCGCGCTGCTCCCCGGCCGTGTGCGCACGTTCGCACTGCTGGTGCCAGTCGCGGTGGGGATCGGCCTCGCGGCGCCGGCGGTGCTGCGTGTGGGCGAACGGGTCGGCGATCTGGAAGGTGCGCACGGCGGGGTCGTCCTGCACAGCCCAGCCGTCCTGCACAGCGCCACGGCCGCGGTCCACGCCGCCGTGGTGGCGACGCTGCTCAGCGCGCTCGCGGTCGGCGCGGTGGTGGCGGCGGGGGCGGCGCTGGAGAGCCGGCGCACGCTCTCCTCCGCGGCGGCCGCACGGATGCACCGGGGCGTAGCCGCGGTTGGGTTGATCCTGCTGGTGGCGCTGCTGGCGGGCGGCTGGGCTGTGGCCGGCAACCCGGTGACGCGGGCCCGCCACGCGTGGGACACGTTCAAGAGTCCCAAGGGCTACGCCGCCAACGACACCACCGGCAGCCGCCTCGCCAGCGGGCTGGGCTCCAGCCGCTACGACTTCTACCGCGTGGCGCTCGACGAATTCGCCGCGCACCCGCTACTCGGGATCGGCGCCGACAACTTCGCCGAGCCCTACCTCGCGCACGGGCGCTCCACCGAGACACCGCGCTACCCGCACAGCGTGGAGATGCGCACGCTCGTGCAAACCGGGCTGGTGGGAGCGCTGCTCGCCGTGGTCGGGTTGGGTGCGGCACTGCTGGCGGCCTGGCGGGCGCTCGTTCGCCACCCCGATCCACTCGCGCGCGCGGTCGCCGCGGCCGCGGTGGCGGGCTTCGCCTACTGGGTCGTGCATGGCTCGTTCGACTGGTTCTGGGAGTTTGCCGGCCTGGGGGCACCGGCCTTCGCGATGCTCGGTCTTGCCTGTGCGCTCGCGCCGCGGCCGGCTGCCGCGCGCGCTGCTTCCCGCGGCCGGCCGCCGCGCTGGCTGATCGCGCTCGGAGCTGCCGCCGCGGTGGTGGCGATCGTCTCGTTCACCGCCCCGTGGCTGAGCAGCCTCGAGGTTGAGAGCGCCGCGCGCGTGTGGGTGCATCAGCCAGGGCAAGCGTACGCGCGCCTCAACCACGCCGCGCGGCTGAACCCGCTCAGCGACGAACCGTACGTGGTGGCCGGCAGCATCGCGCTGCGCCGGGGCGAACCGGCGCGCGCCAACCACGAGTTCGCGCTGGCGCTCGGGCGCACCCCGGGCGAAGCGTACGCGACGCTCGAGCGAGGGGCGATCGCCTCCGCAAGTGGCGATCGCCGCGAAGCGCTTGCGCTGCTCGAACGGGCGGTGCGCCTCGCGCCGCGCGACCCGCTCGCGCGCGCGGCGCTCGCGGAGGTGCGTGGCGGCCACCTGGTGGACATCGGGGAACTCAACCTCTCAATCCTGCGCAACGCTCAGCAATTCTCATAATAGGAATGAATGTTGAGTGAAATTACGGACCAGAAACACGGCTTTTCGCTCGACATCGATCGTAAGTTCGCTAGTTTGTGTAGTGACCGACCGATTCACCGGCCGCGACGCTGTGGCGGCGATGCCCCGAGCACGGTGTCCAACGGATGGCAAGGCGAAGCGGCGGGCGAGAGAAAGAGGCAAGGAGAGTGACCTGAGGTTGCTCGACGCCGAAAGGACCCCCAAGGTTGGGAAGCATGAGACGCAATCGCATAACCCTCGGGACGCTGGCGCTGCTGGCGCTATTCGCCATACTTGTCCCGACCGCGCTCGCCAGCGGGCCGCTGCTCAGCGGCTACGGTGGCCCTGGGGCTGGCGCCCAGGCGATCATCGGCGGGACGCTGCTGAACGGACCCGGCGGTGGCTCCGACGGTAGCGTGGGCGGCTCCTCTTCGTCCAGCTCCTCTTTTTCGTCTTCTTCTTCCTCTTCCTCCTCGTCTTCGACGAATGCAAGCCGCGTTGCAGCCGGTGGCGGGCGGGTCGTGCCCGGGAGCTCCGGCGGCCGGGGCTCAAGCCCAGCCCCCCGGCCCGGCAGCAGGGGGGTCTCGGCGGGCGGTGGGGCATCCGCGAGGAGTACTGGCGCGTACGCGAGCCGGTCGCACCCCGAAGCCGCCATGGCTGCCTCGGTGAGCGCGGCAGGGTCGTCGTGGTTCACCGGCGGGGATCTGTTGGCGCTGGTGCTGGTCGCCGGGGCGCTGGCGCTCGTTACGGCTGCCTCCGTGCGTTTGTCGGGTGTGGGTGCGGATCATGGATAGACGGCAGGGACTCGAACGCGAATCGCGATGGACAAGGATGTCCTACCTCGCATGAGCGGACCTCGTCTCACCCAACAAACGACCGCACCGAGCCTGCCGCTGACGCGGCACCCGGCCGCGCGGCCGGCTCCAGGGCCGCACGCTGCCCACCGCGGGATCTTCCATGGCCCGCTGCAGCTGCTGCTCGAGGAGCCGGGCTGGAACGTGCTGGTGCCGACGATCGACCTCACGATGCTGTTCCTTGCGATGGTGCTGGCGCTCGGCGGGGTACACGCCACGCTGCACGTCTCGGCCGCCGCCGCGCCGCTGCTGGCGCTGCCGCTGCTGACGCTGCTGGTGCTCTACCTGCGCGGGCTCTACCGCACTCGTCTGCGCGCACTCATGCTCGACGGGTTGGCCCCCGCCGTGAGCGCGGTGTCCGTCGCGGCGATGGCGGTCGCGGCAATCGGCCTGCTCGCCAATGGGCGGATCCCCGACCAGTCGCGGTGGGTGGCGGCATGGCTGCTCTCGCTGGTGACGCTTGGGGTTGGTCGTGCGCTGCTGGCGCTCGCGCAACGGTGGGCGCGCAGCCGCCGCCTGGTGGGCCGCCCGGTGCTGATCGTCGGCGCCGGCATGGTCGGCGCGCAGGTGGCGCGCCGCCTGGAGGATCATCCTGAGTACGGCCTCTACCCCGCGGGCTTCCTCGACAACGACCCGCGTCCGCTGGCGGAAGTGGGCGGCCGCGACGTGCCGGTGCTGGGCAGCACCGAGGATCTCGATGAGGTTGTACGAAACACGCACACGCGCAACCTGATCGTGGCCTTCTCCTCGGTCGCCGACGCGCACGTCAGTCGCTTGATCCAGCGCTGTCAGGAGCTTGGCGTCGAGGTGTCGGTGGTGCCGCGCATGTTCGACACGATCAACAACCGCGTCGGCTACGACACCGTCGGCGGCCTGCCGCTGCTCTCTTTCACCACGGTCAACCCGAAGGGTGTGCAGTTCACTCTCAAGCATGCCTTCGACCGGGTGTTCGCCGCCGTGCTGTTGCTCCTACTTTCCCCCCTGCTGGCGCTCACGGCGCTGGCGGTGCGCCTCACCTCCCCCGGCCCGATTCTCTTCCGTCAGCGCCGCGTCGGCCGTGACGGCACGCTGTTCGACGTCTACAAGTTCCGCTCGATGCGGGTCGACGCGTCGGAGGGCCTCCAGTCAGCGCGTATGAGCGTCAACGGTCATTCGAACGCCAACGGGCAGGTGCCCTCCCTCAATGGCCACGGTTCAGCAGACGGTCACGGCTCGGCAAACGGTCACGGCTCGGCAAACGGCCACGGTTCAGCAGACGGTCACGGCTCCGCGAAGGGATACGGCCCCGCGGAGACAGGCCTGAGCGGCGAGGAGATCGCGGCCTTCGAGTTCGCGCTCGAGCGTGACACCGCTCCCGGCGGCGTGGAGGGCACCGACCGTCGCACTCCGATTGGCCGCTTCCTGCGCCGAACCTCACTGGACGAGCTGCCTCAGTTCTTCAACGTGCTGCGCGGCGAGATGAGCGTGATCGGACCGCGCCCCGAGCGTCCCGAGTTCGTCGAGCTCTTCCGCCACGACGTCGCCCGCTACGGCGACCGCCACCGCGTGAAGTCGGGGATCACGGGCTGGGCACAGGTACACGGCCTGCGTGGCCAAACCTCGCTCGCCGAACGGGTCGAGTGGGACAACTACTACATCGCTCACTGGTCGCTCGCGCTCGATCTGAAGATCCTCGCGCTCACGCTCGGGGCGCTGCTGCACAACGTGGAGTGATCGGGTCGCTCTCGCCAACAGCCTGCCATATTGCCCGTAGGCCCGTGTCTCAGATGCTGCGGTGTGCGTCTGTGCCGCTGCCCTGCCAGTACTGGTAGACGCGCACCGTCAAACCGCTGGTGCCGAGTACCTGCGGCAGCGAAATCGCGTAGCGGTTGAAGTGGTTGAGCGTGAACAGCGCCTTGTAGCGAAGCACCTTGCCCTGGAGGGCTTCCAGCTGCATGTAGTCGCCGACGGGGCCTTCGCCGCTGGCGAGTACCGCGCCGTGGCGGCGGCTGAGGCTCAGCGTCACGCCGCTGGGGTTGGGGAAAGGGTTGGCGAGGGCGCGGGAGAGTGCCGCGAAGGCTGGCTTGCGGGCACCCTTGGCGTTTAGTACCCCGAAATCTTCATGCGCGCCGTCCTGCAGCCCATAGAGCACCTCGGCGGCGACATACGGTGTACGCGCAAGGGATCGAAACAGGTTGGTGATGTTCGTCGCTTGGACCTTCGGGGTCACGCACGCCTGTTCTTGTTGGATCCTGCGATGTGGCCAGCAGCTGCTCCAGCCGAACTCATCCAGCCACAGCGGCGTGTTGTCCCCGTTGGCCAGCTGCGTTTCGTGGATCGCCCGCAGCGAACCGAGCGTGAGGGTGTAGAAGTGGACGGCCAAACCGTCGTAGTAGCCCTTGATACCGGCCGCGTAGAGCGCGCGCAAGAAGACTCCGTTGGAGCCGACGAGCGAGCCCGCCAGCACCTTCACGCCGGGGTTGGCCTGCTTGACAGCGGGGTAGGCGGCTCGTAGGATGGCCGCGTAGCGCTGTGGTTTTTCGGGACCGGCGAAGTAGTCTTCGTTGGCTTGGTCGGGCTCGTTCCAGATCTCGATCGCCGCCAGGCGGGTGCCGTAGCGCGCGGCTAAATAGGCAACGAAGCTCGCGTAGGTGGAGGGATTGACTGGCGGCCAGGCGTCGGCCTTGCTGGACCCTCCCGGAACGCACTTGCGAAGCACCGACGCTGGTGCGGAGGACGCCCAGCAGGGAGTGTTGTCGGCCGTCACGATCACCCGAATGCTGGCTGCCGCCGCATCGCCGACAAGCCGGTCGAGGAAGGCTTGCGCGCTCGGTTCGATCTGGCCGGGGCCGTGAGGCTCCAGCACCGACCACGGCGCGTCGACGCGCACCACCTCGGCATGCAGTGCCCGCGCGGCCGCGATCTCACGGTCGGCAGCACCCAGCGACGCGCCCGGGTAGAGCCCCAGCACGTTCACGCCACCGAGCGGCGCGACGGAGGAGGAACGCACCGCGGCTGCAGACCGGGCGTGGCCCGCCGGTGCGAGCGACCCGGCCGAGAGCAGCCCCAGCAGGGCGACGGAGGTGAGCGTGAGTAGGCGTCCAGCCATGGTGCCTCGGCATCCTGCCATCTCTACACGTTAGCCGCTGCAAGTACGCTGTCGGGGCCGATGTCCCCAACGTGGATATGGATGCAGATCGCGATCGTGGTGTTCGTGGTGATCGGGATGATCATCGCGATCACCAAGCTCGTCTGATCGTGATCGTCACCTGCGCAGGGAGCGCCACCACCCTCGCGGTGCATGCTCGATCTCCACCGGCGTGACAGTGGGAGCCGGCGGGATCTCCTCGTCGCCGAGGATCGCCGCGGGCACGGCGACGGTCAGCCAGGGCGCGAGCGGGGCGAGTCCGGCTCGCTCGATCTCGGCGGCGATCTCGGGGGGGCGGTTGACCGCGTCGTGGCTGTCGGAGGCCACGTTGTGGAGCAGGCCTTCGTGGGCGAGCGCGAGCGCCAGGCGGCGCGCGTCGCCGCCGAATTGTCCTCCAAACGAGCCGGCGGTGACCGATGTGAGCATGCCGGAACGCACCAGCCGCCTCAGCATCGGAGGATCGCGCTGGAAGGTGGGGCACCGCTCGGGGTGGGCCAGCACGACGCGACGGCCGTCGGCCGATCGATGATCGGCCAGCACCTCCAGCAGCATCGCGTCGAGGTTTGGCGCCACGGGCGTGAATGGCGGCTCCACCAGCAGCCAGCGGCCGCCGCCGAGACCGAGGGACTCGAGTTGCGCGTCCCGCAGCTCGGGGATCAGCGTCAGCGCGATCTCGGCCCCGGGTCGGACCTCGAGCACCCCGCCGTCGAGCGTCAGCACCTCCTCCGCGAGGAGGCGCTCGTTCAGCTCGGCCACGCGCTCGGCGATCGTCTCGGCGTCGTTGCGGTAGCGCCAGCTCACATGCGGGGTGGCTACGAGCACGCGCGTGCCGCCCGCCGCCGCGCGGCGCGCGATCGCCAGCGAGCCCTCGATCGTGGCGGGGCCGTCGTCGATCCCGGGCAGCACGTGGCAGTGCAGGTCGATCACGCTTGCTCTGAACGTTACGCGAGGCTCGTCGATGAACGCGCGGTGGCCCGTCGTGGCTGGCCCGGATATGATCGAGTCGGCTGGCGGTGCGGCGGCGACGAATGCGATGATAGCCGCGTCGGCGCTCGTTTCACGTCCACAGCTGCCCACACACAAGCAGGCGAGGTCAGAGCATGTTCAAATCGATCGTGGTTGGCACCGACGGCTCCGAGACGGCCGGTGAGGCCGTGCGCCAGGCAGGCGACCTGGCCCGTACTCTAGGGGCGACGCTCGAGATCGTGAGTGCCTACGAGCCGGTGCCGGCTGGACGCCTGCGCTCGGAACGGCGCGACGCCCCGGAGGACCTGCAGTGGGCGATCAACCCCCGCGAGGACGTGGACGCCGCGCTCGAGGCCGCCGCGGCGCCGGCGCGCGAGGCGGGCGTAGAGGTAAATGTCTACGCCCGCCAGGGCGACCCTGCTGACGCGATCCTCGACGTCGCCGAGGAGCGCGGCGCGGACCTGATCGTGGTCGGCAACAAGGGTATGAGCGGAGCCAAGCGCTTCCTGCTGGGCTCGGTGCCCAACAGGGTCTCCCACCACGCGCCCTGCTCGGTGCTGGTCATCCGTACGACCTGACGGGTTTCTACCGCCTCCCCCTCCTCCCTGCGTCGCCTCGCCCCTTGGTCCCAGCCGCGCTCGCGGCAGCCTCCCGGCTTTACCTCACGGCCGCACGGCATCCGCGATCAACGCGGCGGCCCGTCCCGCCTCCAGATCGGCGTCCAATCCCGGGATCTCGGGCCGCAGAGTTCGCGGTAGTAGGCGTTGCAGCAAGCGTGCCCGCCGTCCGAACGGAACGACCGCGTCGATGATGCGTACCTGTCGCTCGACCTCCAGGGCACGGATCAGCGTCAGTGGGCGGATCCGGTGCACGCCTCGGTGTGGGACGCCGGAGGGCTTGGCCGCCGTCCGAGTAGGCCTCAGGTGTGGGCCGGCGTGGTTGGGCTCTGCGTGGTTGGGCTCCGCGTGGTGGGGTTGTGGCTCTTCGGATATCAACGCCACGTCCACTCCGCGTTGTTGCAGCGCGCTCAGCCAGCGCATCGCACTCTCGGTGGGGCGGCCGCGATCGGCGACGGCGACGATCCGTGCGGGGCCGGCCCGCCGGCGCCCGAAATGCTCAGCGCCATCGCCGCCGCTGTCCGCGGACTGGCGCGCATCGTCGCGGCGCAGCAGTACGAATATCCACACCAGTGCGTCGGAGCCCACGTCGAGTGAGATCTTCATGAGTCCACGCCAGCCATCGCGCCACCCGCCCTCCACTACCGTGCGGTAGCCGAGCTTGGCGGCGGGGCGCAGCATGATCCCCTTCAGGTAGGCGCGGGCGGAGCGGGGTCGCGGGATCTGCCGGCTCTCCAGCCGGGCATATCCCCAGGTGTCGCGCAGCGCCTCGCGCAGCGTGGCGGCGAGCTCATGTTCGAGATCGCCGCCGAGGATCGCGGGCAGCTCACGGAGCTCGATGCCCTCGTGCACTGTGAGCGACTCGTCGTGTCGGTAGACCCCGCGCCGGAACAGCCGCGAGCGGTAGGCGGGGTACTTGGCCGACGGTCCGAGCAGGCCACCGAGGAAGCGGTTGCGCAACGCGCAAACAGCGATGTCCACGTCCTCGGATGGCTGCTCGAGCAGCGCCTCGACACTGGTGCGCAGCGCCGGCGAGACGCGCTCGTCGGCGTCGACCTCGAGGATCCAGTCGCCGCGGGCGGCGTCGATCGCGACATTGCGCTGGATCGCAAAGCCGCGCCAGGGGCTTTCGATCACCTGCGCTCCGGTTGCGCGGGCCAGCTCGACCGTGTTATCGGTGGAGCCGCCGTCGACGATGATCACCTCGTCGCAGAAGGCCACGCTCGCAAGCGCCCCCGGCAGGCGCTCATGCTCGTTCTGAACGATCAAGCATGCCGAGATCCGCGCTCGTGACATCCGGGGGTAGCTACGTTCCCAGCAGGTCGCGCCGCACGAAGGTGAGCTTGACGGCCGGTTTGATCGCCACGGGCTCGAAGCCGCATGCACCGAGGTGCTCGATTATCCGTCGAGCCGCTCCCGTGCCACGGTTGTGGTGCAGCTGAACGGCGAGCACCTTGACCTGGAGCGCCGCTAGGTCGAGCTGTGGGATGACATCGTACTCGCCCCCCTCGAGATCGAGCTTGAGCAGATCGATGCGGGGATGGCCCAACTCGCGGGCGAGGCTCGCGAGCGTACGACCGGGGACCTCCACGAACCGCCGCGTGTCGAACAGGTTGGCGCTGGAGAGCGCGAGGCCTCCCGGGTTGTGCGTGTGCTGCATGCGTATCGGCCCATCGCTGGTGGCGATCGCTGCGCGGTATGCCGCAAAGCGGGGCTCTCCGGCGGCCGCCTCCAACGCCTCCTCGACATACTGCTCGACCGGCTCGACGCTCTGGATGCGTACGTCGAAGCGCTCGATCAGCTCGAGGTCGAAAGAGATGTCGGCGCCGGCGCCGACGCAGTAGCAGACCCACCCGGATTCGATCAGCGCCGCGGGTGCCATCCAGCCCCCGTACACCGAGCCGAGCGAGACCGGCTGGCCGCGCCCGCTGACCCGTGTGCGTCCCAGCCGCCACTCAAACCACCGGCGCCCGATCGCGGAGCGCACCTTGGCTGGGTGAAGCTTGGACATGGCTGGCTTGGGCTGCGTGCTCAAAAGCGCATCCTTTGTTTGCCTCTACCACATCGGAAGAGGGTCGAGTGTGCTGGCTCCGGGAGGGGCAAAAAGCGTACGAGAAGTACAGGTTGGCTCCGAGCAGGGATGATACGGGCGGATGAAGATCGTGAGCGTAATGACAACCGACTCCAGCGGCGGCGCGGAGTTCGCGGCGGTGGAGATGCTCGAGGCGTTACGCACACGCGGCCACGACGTGGTGATGCTCACCGACATGCCGGGGATCGGACGCGACACCGGGGTGCGGGTGCTCCCGATCGACATCGGCCCCAAGCTCTCCACCACGACCTGGGTGGGCCTGGCGGCACGGTGGCCGCTGCTGGCGATGAGCCTGCGGCGGGCGCTGTCCGCGCAGGAGCCATACGATGTGCTGCTGTTGCACTACAAGAAGGAGCAGCTGCTGGCGCTCTCGCTGCCCGGGCGGGCGCGGCGGGCGGTGGTGTGGTCGGAGTGGGGCCCAGTCCCGTTTCCGCTGCGAGGAGGCGTTCCACGGCGCGCATACCTTGCCGCCGCGCGGGGGGCCCGGCTGGTGATGGCCGTCTCACGGGGCACGCTCGACTCGGTCAGGGCGGTTGGGGTGGACCCGGCCAAGTTGGTGGTGGTCCCGAATGTGCTGCGTACCGAGGAGATCCGCTACAGCGCGCAGGGACGCGCGCGGGTGCGTGGCGAGCTGGGCATCCCCGCGGATGCGTTCGTGGTGGGATGCATCTCGCGGTTTCACCCGAAGAAGCGCAACGACGTCGTTGTGAGCGCGGTGCGGGAGCTCGAGGATCCACGGGTGCATTTGATTCTTGCCGGGGATGGGGAGACGGAGGGGCGGCTGCGCGAGCTGGCGGCGCCATTGGGCGAGCGCGCGCACTTCATCGCGACTCCGGGCGCGGAGGTGCCAGAGGTGCTTTCAGCGTTCGACGTGTCGGTGTTCTGCCCGAGCCCAACGGAGGGCGCCCCGCGGGCGGTGATCCTCGGCATGCTCGCCTCCCGCCCGTGCCTGTCGACGGGTGCGGAGGGGGTGGCGGACATGATCGCGCCCGAATTTGGAGGTATCGCCTCCCCAGAGAACGATCCGGCGGCGCTGCGAGCCCTGCTGGAGCGCTACGTCGGAGACCCGCAACGGGTGGAGCGCGAGGGCGCCGCGGCGCGCGCGTACGCCGAGCGAACCTACGCCGCGCCGGTGGTGGCGGCGGAGATCGAGCGCCTGTTGGAGAGCGCGCTGCGAACATGAAACGCGCGGTGATCCTCGCGGGCGGTAAAGGAACGCGCCTGCGCCCATACACCACTGTGCTGCCCAAGCCGCTGATGCCGATCGGGGATCGCCCGGTGCTGGACATCGTGGTGCGTCAGCTGAAGGCACACGGCTTCGAACGGATCACGATCGCGACGGGTTACTTGGCGGAGCTGATCGAGGCATTCTTCGGTGACGGCTCGGCGTATGGCATCCCGATCGACTACTACCGCGAGCACGAGCCGCTCGGCACGGTGGGTGCGCTTGCGCTGATTGAGGGCGTGCGGGAGGAGCACGTATTGGTGATGAACGGGGATGTGCTCACCGACATCGACTACGGCGCGCTGCTCGAGCGCCACCGCGCAAGCGACGCCGCGGCGACAATCGCCACCAAGACGCGCCACGTGCAGATCTCGCTCGGCGTGCTGCGCTTCGGCGACGACGGCGACCCTACCCGCTTGACCGGGTACGACGAGAAGCCGGCGATCGATTACACCGCGAGCATGGGCGTCTACTGCTTCGCGCCCCGGGCACTCGCGCACATCCAACCTGGCGAGCGGCTGGACTTCCCCGACCTCGTGCTGCGTTTGATTGCGGCGGGTGAGGTGGTGCGTGCGTGGCCGAGCGAAGACTACTGGCTGGACATCGGCCGCCATGACGATTACGAGCAGGCGCAGGAGGAGTTCGAGAGCGTGCGCGAGCGGCTGATCCCGCCGGAGAGTTGAGCCTCGGGGTGGGTGCTATGCGAGCGCCGCGCGGACCATCTGCACGACCAGCCTGAGGGTAGCCTCATGCATGGTGCTGCTGAGCGGCAGTGCGCAGTGGCGGTGGCCCGCTTCGGTGGCTCGTGGGAGGTCCTCGGCGGAGCCGGCGTCGTGGTAGTCGGTGAAGGTGTGCAGCGCCGGATACCACGTCGTCTGCACCCCGGATGCGGCGAGCTCGGCGCGGAAGCGATCACGCGCGTCGCGGGAGGGGAGCAGCACGGGAAAGAAGAAGTGAGAGGCGAGCTCGACGGCATGATCGTCCCACACGAGCTCCAGCCCGGGTATCTCGGCGAGCTGTTCGCGGTAGGTGCGCACGAGCGCGCGGCGGACCGCGATCTCCTCTTCTAGGCGCGGCAGACGGCTGAGCCCCAACGCGGCGCGGGGCTCATCGAGGCGATAGTTGAAGCCGATGTCGACTACGTCGTAGGCGGGATCGTGACCGCGGTGACGGTCCCAGGTGGAACTGCTCAGTGCATGCGAGCGCAGCAGTCGCACGCGCGAGGCGAGCTCCTCGTCGGCGGTGCACACCATGCCGCCCTCGCCGACGCACAGCTGCTTCTTGGAGAAGAAGCTGAACGCACCCAGCTCCCCGACGGTTCCGACTTGGTGCCCATCCTGATCGAGCCGCGCACCGATCGCCTCGGCGCAATCCTCGATCAGCACGAGGCCGTGCTCGTCGCAGAGCGCGCGCAGGGCGAGCACGTCGGCGGGGTAGCCTCCGAAGTGCACGGCGATGATCGCACGGGTGAGCGGCGTGATCCGCCGGGCGGCGTCGTGTACGTCGATGTTGAGGTCGTAGCTGCCGCCGTTGCGGGCGCGGATGTCGCAGAGGATCGGCTTGGCGCCCACATAGCGCGCGGCCGCGGCGCTGGCGACGAACGTGAGCGCGGGCACGATCACCTCATCTCCGGGGCCGATCCCGGCGGCGAGACATGCGAGGTGCAGGGCGGCGGTGCCGCTGGAGACGGCGAGCGCGTGTGGACTGCCGGTGTAGGCGGCGAGCGCCTCCTCGAATGCCTGCGTGCGCGGCCCCATCGTCAGCCAGCCGGAGCGCAGACACTCGAGCACGGCCTCCACGTCCTGCTCGGGCATGGCGATGTCGGTGAGCGGTACGCGCCAGTCGCTCATCGAATCGCCTCCGCCAGGGCGGCGAGCACTCGGTCCTGGTCGGCGTGGGTCATGTGCGGGTAGAACGGCAGCGTCAGCTCGGTGCGCGAGGCCAGCTCGGTGATCGGCAGCGACACTCCGGGGAAGCGCTCGCGGTAGGCGCTGAAGCGGTGGATGGAGGGGTAGAAGATGCTCGTCTGGATCCCCCGCTCCCGCAGCTGCGCGCTCACCTGCGCTTGGCGGCCGTCCCGCTCGATCATGATCGGCATCACGTAGCAGGAGGAGCTCGGCACGTCGGCGTCCTCGAAGGGCACGATGATCCCCTCGATCTGCGTGAGCAGGCCGCGATAGCGCAGGGCCAGTTCCCGTCGGCGGGCGATGTCCTCCTCCAACCGCGCCAGGCGCGAGAGCAGCAGTGCCGCGCGGGGCTCGTCGATGCGGTAGTTGTAGCCCAGCCCGACGATGTCGTAGGTGTCGGTGCGACCGCGGTGGCGGTCCCAGGTGCCGCTGGTCATCGCGTGCGAGCGGCGTGAGCGCGCGAACTCGGCGACCTCGTCGCTGTCAGTGCACAGCAGCCCCCCCTCGCCGACGGACAGGACCTTGTTGGAGAAGAAGCTGAACGCGCCCGCCAGGCCCCATGTGCCGAGTTTGCGTCCGGCGAGCTCCGCGCTGGGCGCGTGCGCCACGTCCTCGATCAGCGCGATGTTGTGCGCGTCGCAGAGCTCGCGCAGGCGGTCGGCGGGGGCGGCGTAGCCGGCGTAGTGCACGACGCACACGGCCTTTGTACGGGGGGTGATGCGCGCGGCGACGTCCTCGGGGTCGAGGTAGGGGCGCGCGCGCGAGACGATCTCCGCGAACACGGGGGTGGCCCCGCAGTAGAGTGCGGCCGCCGCTGTGGCGGTGAACGTGAAGGAGGGCACGATCACCTCGTCGCCGGGGCCGACACCGGCGGCGAGGTAGGCGAGGTGCAGGGCCGCGGTGCAACTCGATACGGCGACCGTGTGACGCGCGCCGAGGTGCGCGGCGAACGCCTGCTCGAAGGCGGTGGTGCGGGGGCCGAGTGTCAGCCAGCCGGAGCGCAGCGTCTGTGCGACCGCGCTCAGATCCTGCGGCTGCAGCTGCAGGTCGAACAGCGGCAGCTCGGGGAAGGTTTCGGTTGAGGCCACGCGATCGTGATGACGGGAGGTCAGGGGATGTTCTTGTAGCGCGCATCGAAGGGATCGCCGAAGGTGCCGGCATCGAGTGCGGTGATCACCTCGGCGATACCGTCGGGCACGGTCATCAGTGTCTCGAAGCCAAGCTCGGCGCGGATCTTCTCGAAGCTCACCTTGTAGTCGCGAGGATCCTCGTCGCGGCGTACGTAGGAGACGGTGCCGCGGTCGATCTGCTTGTGGATCTCCTCCACGAGGTCGAGCTTGCGGTAGTTCTCGCCCGAGCGCCCCGCGTTGAAGACCGCGCCCGTGACCTCCTCGACCGGCGCCTCGAGCACCGTGCGCACGGCGCGCGCGGCGTCGCCGACGTGGATGTAGGGGCGCCAGAACTGCTCGCCGAAGACCTCGAGCTCGCGGTCGGCCCACAGTTCGCGGGTGAACTCGTTGACGGTGAGGTCGAATCGCATCCGCCGCCCCACGCCGTAGACGGTGGCGAAGCGCAGGCACGTCGGTTGCGTGACGCGAGCTGGCGGGATTCCATCTGACGGGGTTCCATTCTCCCCCCCCAGGATCAGCTGCTCCATCCCGACCTTCTGCTCGGCGTAGAGGGAGACGGGACGCAGCTCGCCCTCCTCGGTGATCGGCACCGCCGGGTCGGCCATGCGCCCGTAGTTGGAGCAGGTGGAGGCAAACACCAGGCGCTGCACTCCCGCATCGTTCGCGTCGGCGACCAGCGCGCGGGTGGCCTGCACATTGACCTCGTCAGAGACCGCCGGGTCGAGTGCGCAGGCTGGGTCGCCGACGATCGCGGCGAGGTGCACCACCGCCTCGGCTCCCGCGAGCGCCTGACGCCGGGCCGCGGCGTCGCGGACATCGCCGCGGATCACCCGCACCCCGGCACGCTCCTGCTCCGCCGCGATCTCCTCCTGTCCGTGCAGCAGCGAGTCGAGGACGCGCACCTCGCGCCCCGCCTCGAGCAGCTCCCGCACGAGCAGCGCCCCGATGTAGCCGCTGCCGCCAGTGACCAGTGTCGCCTTGCTCATTCGACGCTCCTCCTTGATCGTTCCGTGTCGTGCCATCTCACGGCGCTGGTCCCGAAGTCCGTCGCGGGCCGCCAGACGCCCTCGGCGCAGGAGCAGCGCAATGCTACCGCGCCATCGGCAGAGAGCGCTTCCCGCTTGAGCCGCGGGGAGTGTGCTGCTCTACGAGTCGCTCGGCGGGCTCTGTGCTCTGAGCGCCATCAGCTCTCCCCAGTCGACGATCCTCAGCGCGAACAGCCCGGCGGTGTAGAGCAGCACGCCGGCCAGGCCGGCCGGAATCAGGCCGAGCGGCCGGGCGAGGACCATTGCGCCCGTCATGAGGGACGCCAGCGCGAGCGTTCGCAGGAGCTTGCCTGGGGCGAGCCGCAGCTGGAGCGCACGCAGGGCTGTGCCCAGCATCAACGTCATCGTCAGGATCTCGGTGGCGACTGTGGCCCAGGCGGAGCCGTACGCTCCGTAGGGGGGTATCAACACCAGGTTCAGGGCGACGTTCCCCGCGGCGCCCACGCTCGCGTACAGGGCTTGGCGCCACTGCAGGCCCAGCAGCGGGGCCAGGAAGCCGGCGAGCGAGCCGAAGCAGATCGACACGAAGGCGATCATCAGGATCGGCAGCAGACCGGCCGCTCGCTGGTAGTCGGCTCCATACATCAGATGGATGATCGGTCCCGAGAGCGCGATCGTCCCGGCGAGGATCGGCAGCGCGATCACGCCCATCACCTCCGCACCGGTCTGTACGAGCCTGCGCGCGCGCTGCGGATCACCGCGGTGGATGGCCGAGAGCACGGGGAAGAGGGAGGACATGACCGCCGCGGGGAGGAATGTGAGCGGGCCGAGGAACCCGTACGCCGCACCGTAGATGCCGGCTTCCTTGGGACCGGCGATCTGGAGCAGCAGCACCGAGTCGACCTGGTAGTAGATCGTGATCATCACGCCGGCGATGGCGAGCGGTATTGCGACTCGCAACAGCGGGCGCCACAGGTGCCGGCCGGCACGCCACGCGATGTGGGCGAACTTGCGCGTGGTCTGGATCTGCAGCACGGCCATCGCGGCGATCAGCAACGCATAAGCCGCGGCGAACGTCACGACGGACGCGTGGCTTGCCGCGAGCGCGATCACGATGAGCAGCCACAGCAGGCTCTGGAGCACTATGAGCGACAGCACCAGTCCGGCACGCAGCCGCGACTGGAACACCGTCATCAGCGCAGCCGCGCCGGTCGCCAGGATCGTCGTGGTCATCACGAAGGCGACGGTGTGGCTGTGATCGGTGTCGGTCAGAAAGAGCGGGATCGAGGCTGCGCAGAGCCCCATCGCTACGAGCGACATCGCCGTCCTGGCTCCGGCGAGCGCCCCGAGCCACTCGGACTCGCGCTCGGGATCGGCCGCCATCCGCTGCATCGCGACGGTGGTGATACCGAGGTCGGTGAGCACGCTGAACAGGCCGATGTAGCTGGACACGCCGCTCCAGACCCCGTACCCGGTGGGATCCAGGGTCCGGGCCGTCAGCGACACCGTTACGACGCTGAGGGCCATCGTGATCGCGCGCGCGATCACCTGCACGGCAACATTCGACGCGATCTGGCGCCCGTGTGCCGAGCCGGCGTCGCCGGCTGCGCCTCCATGCATCAGCCTGCGCGGGAGCGCTCTCGCCCTGCTCACCATCTGCGGCATACTCTCTCAAGCCTTGCGTGTGCTCGTCGTCCTGCCGTTTCTGCCGCAGCCCGAGGGTGGAGCGGCCGCTCGCTGCGCGGTCGGGCTGCTGCGCGGTCTGCGCGCGGTGGGCGTCGACTGCGAGGCGCTGGCCGCCGGCATCGGCGCGGGGCGGGAGTCGGTGCCCGACGATCTGCCGGTCGAGGTCGTCCCGGTCGAGGTGCCTTCGCGTATGCGGTCGCGCTGGGAGCGGCTGACGAGCCCCGCGGGCGCGCTCACGCGCGGAGCGTTCACCCGGCGGCTCGCGGCGCGGGCGGCGGCGGCGGATGTCGTCCACTACATCGACGTGCACGCCGCGGCTGTGCTGGGGGCGGTGGATCGCCCAGCGGTTGTGCAGATCGACTGCCTGACCCTCCGCGACCGTCGGATCCGCGGTCTGTGGCGCCAGGAGGACCGCATCTCGATCGAGCTGCTGCGCGCCGAGCGGCGCGCGCGCCGGCGCGCGCGCTGGCTGCTCACCAACTCCCAGGAGGTCGCCGCCGAGCTGGCGAGGACCCGGGACGCGCAGGTTGGGGTGGCCCCGCTGGCGCTGGATCCCGCGTACTACCAGCAGCGGGCGACGCTCGAGCGGCCGGTCGCGGGGTTGATCGGTCTGGCGACGTGGCCGCCCACTGCCAACGCGGTCGAGCGGCTGCTCACCCGGGTCTGGCCGCAGGTGCTTGCGCGCCAGCCCGATGCGAAGCTCGTGCTCGCCGGGCGCGGCATGGAGGCGGCGAGGTTTCCCGTCCACGCGAGCCTGCGCGGCGTGGAGTGGCGAGGAGAGGTGGCAAGCGCGAGCGAGCTGCTCGCGGAGCTGGGTCTGCTGTTGTACCCGTTGAGTGCGGGCAGCGGCACGAAGGTCAAGGTGATCGAGTCGCTGGCGCTCGGGCTGCCGGTGGTGAGCACTCCCGAGGGAGCGGAGGGCTTGGTGGATCATGGCGGGGTGATCGTCGAGACCGAGGATCGGCGGATCGCCGACGCGGCCCTGGCGTTGATGGCCGACGCGTCGCTGCGCGCGGCGACCGGCGAGCGGGCGCGCGAGAACTTCATGCTCCACCACACCCCGCCGGTGGCGGCGGCACCGGTGGTGGAGCTGTACGAGCGTATGTTGGCGTGAGCGGCTCCCGACCCTTGCGACTGCTGGCGTACACCGACTCGCAGACGGTCGGGGGGGCGGAGCTGGCGCTCGGCTACCTGCTTGGGGCGCTCGCGGAAGAGATCGAGGTGGGCGTGTTGGCCACCAACGCAGAGGTCGGTGAGGCGCTCGCCGCGTACCGTCCGGGTGCGCCACTCAGTGTTGTGTCGCCGCCGGTGGGGTCCTGCGATCGCGGGGCGCTGCTGGCGCATATACGCGCAATCCGCGCTCACGCCCCCGACATCCTGCACGCCAACCAGGCCTGGCCGTGGGCGTGTGGCTATGGCGAGGTGGCCGCTCTGCTGAGCCCGGAGGTGCGCGTCGTAGCGGTCGATCACCTGCCGGTCGCCAGCGCCGTGCCGCGGCGGCGGCTGCTCGCCAGGCGACTGCTGGCGCGGAGGTTGCACGCGCACGTCTCGGTCGGGGATGGCGCCGCGCGCGCGATCGAGCGCATCCTCGGCCTGCGCCCGGGCTCGGTCGGCGCGGTGCCCAACGGCGTGCCTTGCTGGCAGAGCAAGCCGCTCACGCCGTCCCCCGCGCCCGCGCCGGTGATTGGTTCGGTGGGGCGTCTCACCGAGCAGAAGGGATACGACCTGCTGGTGCGGGCGCTGCCCGGAATGCCGGACGCGACGCTGGTGCTCGTCGGCGACGGTCCCCAGCGGGGGGCGTTGGAGGATCTCGCGGCGCGGCTGGGGGTGGCCGACCGGCTGCGCATCACCGGCTGGACCGCGGATCCACGCCGCCACCTGCCGGCGTTCGACGTGTTCGCGCTGCCCTCCCGCTGGGAGGGAATGCCTCTGGGAATCCTCGAGGCGATGCACGCGGGGCTGGCGGTGGTGGCCAGCGACGTGGGCAGCATCGCGGAGGCGGTGAGTGACGGTGAGACGGGCCTGCTGGTGGCGCCCGACGACGCCGAGGCGCTGCGCGAGAGCCTGGCCGGCTTGCTCGCCGATCCGCGGCGGCGCGCACAGATGGGCGAGCGCGGCCGGCTGGTTGCGATGGAGCGGTTCACCGACACGGCGATGGCGCGGCGCTACGAAGCGGTCTACCGCGCGGCGATGGTCTAGCCGGGCGCTGCCAAGAAGTTCCAGATCGGCTCGGTGAAGGTCTCCTGGAAGCGCTCGCGGGTGTAGGGCCCGCTGCCCTCGAGGTCGAAGATCCGCAGGCGGGCGCCCTCGAGCAGGTCGAACACTTCGGTGGGGTGAGTGCCGTAGAGATCGGCCCCTCCCGCCCCGTGCTCGAAGACGACGAACGGGCGATGGCGGCGAAGGGTCTCGATGGCCCCGCGCAGGACGTTCAGCTCGGCCCCCTCGACGTCGATCTTCAGCAGCGAGGGCACGTACCCATCCTCCAAGACGTCGTCTAAGCGCTCGGTGCGCACGGGGATGCGCCGCACGTTCTCGGCGCTGCCGGGAAGATCCTCGCGCTGCCGTAACCCGCTGTAGGCGGGAGCGTCGAGCACGTGAAAGAGCTCGGTGGTTTCGGCGACGTCTGAGAGTGCGACTGGGCGGACCTCGACGTCTGGGAACCTCGCCGCCAGGCGCGCGTGCAGGTCGGGGATGGGCTCGAAGGCGATGTGCCTGCCGGCGGGGGCGATGCGCACGATCGACTCGAGCACGGCGCCCTCGTTGGCCCCCACGTCGATTGCGTTGGAGTCCGCGCGCAGGATGGTGGCCAGCAGGATCCGTAGCGCGTGCTCGTCGCGCAGCTCTTGGCGTAGCGGCGGATCGAAGGCCGACCGCGCCTCGCGGACGCGCCCCACGAGCTCCCGCGCCTGCTCCTCGCGCCCAAGGCGGATGGCTGAGGCGCGCGCTGAGCGCTTCAGCGTGGCGGCTGTGGCCTGAAGGGCTTTGCTCATCGGGTTGCTCGCAATGCCATGGCTTCGCACACTACCGCTCGCCATTGCGAGCGGCTAACCTGCGCCTGTGGCTTCGGATCGCACAGGTCGCGAGTCGCTGTCGCGCGAGGAGTTCGTGCACGCGGTGCGCGAGGATGTCGACAGCACGCTCTCCGGCTACGACCACCACCCTCACAGCGGCTACACCCCGGCCGCCTTCAGGCACTACGTGCGCCAGATCGCGCTGCTGGATGCGCTCGCGGGGCTCGAGTTCAAGAGCGCGCTCGACGTGGGCTGCGCGGAGGGCTACTTCATGCAGATTGTTCGGGAGCGCTTCGGCGTGGAGGTGTGGGGGGTGGATCTCTCGCCGGTGGCGCTCGGGAAGGCCCACGACAAGCACGGCCTCACGGTGGCGGCCGCCGATGCGACGCGGCTGCCGTTCGCCGACGGGAGCTTCGACCTGGTCTACTCCACGGAGGTGATCGAGCACGTGCTCGACCCCGACCTGATGGTTGCGGAGCTGCGGCGCGTGGCGCGTCGCACGGTGCTGGTCACCACCCCGGTCAGCCAGACCGAGGATGAGCACGAGCCAGACTTCGAGCTGCGCGCGGAGGGGCACGTGAACAACTTCGACCCCACCACCGTACGGCGCCTGTTTGGTCCCGATGCGAAGCTGGGCAGCTTCCGTTGCAACGCCACGCTGGCGCTGATCGTCGGCGCCGGACGCTACCTGCCGGCGGGTCTCAGGGACGGGTTCTACCGCCTCGATCACCGTGTGTCCCAGCGTTGGGGGGCGCCCACCCATCGGCTGAAGCCGCTGCGCAACCGCGATTGGCTGATCACGGTCCCCGGGATGGGCGTCGCCGGGAGTGCCGGCACGAGCGCCGGGGAGAGTGTCGGCGTGGAAGCGCCGCAGTGGCGTTGCCCGTTGTGCCGCGGCGAGCTTGAGGAGCAGCCGCAGTCTTTGCGCTGCGGGGCGTGTGGTGCGAGCTTTGCGGTGCGGGACGGCGTACCGGACATGTTCGAGCGGATCAGCGCTGGAGCATGACTTCCGCGGTGGATTCTCCAAGCATGCGGCGCAGGACCGGGGCCGTGATCGGTGTGGCACGTGGGGCCAGGAACCGGGAGACCGCATAGGTTTCGGTTCGATGTATTTCCGCCAGCCGAAAGCCACTTGGCGGAGCGGTCGGTACGACCGGGGGCAGCGGCGAGCGACCGGTGCGCCGGGTGCGCAGATTGACGAAATCGATTTCTCGGGTGGATAGATCAACGGCTTTTGTCACCTCGAGCGCCGGGCGGTAGATGATCAGTGGCGCAGAGCTCAATTCTGGACCGATGACGACACGGCCGTCGGCGGGCGTCCGCAGTACGCTCGCCACACCGCGCCAGTTGTCGCGCTGGTAGCCGGGGATGGCGTTGATTGCGACCACGACGAGCAGTGAGAGCAGGCAGAGGCTTCCGCCGATGAGCGCGCCCGCGCGACCTGCCCGCCGTGCACCCAGTCCCGCGGCCACCACGATGGCGCACGGTATCCAGGTCGCTGTCACGTTGCGTCCGTTGAACACATCGACGAGGTGTGTCACAGCCAGTAGCGCCGGCAGGAGCAGCGCGGCCGCGGCCAGGATCGCGAGCTCGAGGGTGAGCCTGCGCTCGCGCTCCTCGCCGCGACGCACGATCAGCGCAACAGCGCCCGCGACGAGCAGGAGGCCGAGCAGAGTCGTAAATATCTCAAGGGGGCTGTACAAACCGACCAGGAACTGCTTGGGAACCTGTGCGAGTCGCGAAACCAAAGAGGATTGTTCGATCCAGTTTCCGTTACCCTGACTCAACTGTTTTGCGGCCAGTGGTACCAGGGCAAGTCCCACGATCCCGACCGCGCCCGCGTAAGGCAGCGCGCGCCGCACGGAGAGTCGCCGTGCGAGGATCAGCGCCTCCGGCACGAACAGGAAGGCGGCAAAATAGTGAGTCAGCAAGGCGAGCGCCGACATGGCGGCCCACAGTGCGAGATTGCGTCTGCTGGGAGTCTGCAGGGCCCGCTGCCAGAAGATCATGGCTGCCGTGGAGAGGAGAATCAAAAGCGCATAGCTGCGTGCCTCCTGCGAGTAGTAGTACATCACCGGATTGACGGTGGCAAGCGCCGCTGCCCACAGCCCCACGCGCGGTGAGATCCAGCGTCCGGCGACGTACACGAGGGGAATCGTCACCGTCCCCGCCACCGCCGAGAAAGAGCGAAAGCCGAGCACGCTCGCCCCAAAGATCTTGGTCCACGCCCACACGAGCAGGAAGTAGAGCGGTGGCGTGTTTTCGTTATAGGCGATATGTGAGGTCAGATAGTGGAGACCGGGTCGAACGAGCACGACCGTGGCCGCCTCGTCTGCCCAGATGCTCTGAACGTTCAATGTCGCAAACCGGAGGATGGCCGCGAGCACTGTCAGGCCTATCACTATTTCGATCGGCTGTGGCTTGCGTGGACGCTGTGAGCCCGAGTGGTCGGCGTCGAGGCGTGCGTGTGCGATGTCCACCGAGGTCGCCGGGGTCGACGCCTGTGTGCTCATCGGAGGAGTATCGCACGCGCCGTTCAGGAGCTTGCAAGGAGCGTCTGAATGGCGGTCGTGTAGGCGCCCTTGGGCTGCAGGTCTTGCTGGAGTGCCCCGAAGTAAGCCTCACGGTTGTTCGATGTTTCGGCGGTGGCTTGATCGCGCACTGCATACACAAAGAACATGTGCAGTCGGCCACCCAGCAACTGGCGCATTTCGCTGACGGTGGCGCTCAGCGTTTCGGCGGCCTGCGGGTAGGTCATGCAGGGATTCCAGCCATAGTTTTCGGTCACGCAGTCACCGTTGTCCGTCGACAGCCCCCACTCGGTGATGTCGATCGGGATCGTCGCGGGTGCGCCATGGGCCGCGGTCTGCGCGATGAGATCTTCGAACCTTTCCCTCCAGTTGGGGCCGTAGGGGTGGATGGTCCAACCGGCTACGTATCGGCTGAGGTCGGGGACGGCCGCGTACATGCCGCTGACCCAGTCCCCGCTCCAATCGTCGGCCTGCGCGAGCACGCCCACGTGGATGCCGGTGGCGGTGATCGCTTCGGCGGTCTGCTCGACGCGCCGTGCGTAGGTTTCGGCTCGTTGCGTATAGGAGCGATCCCCGGGTTCGTCGCCGTACTGGTACCCGTAGGAGGTCTCGTTGCCGAGCTCGATCGCCTGGATCGGCTCGGGGGAGGTTTCCGGGTGGCCGGTCCAGTAGGTGCCGTCGGGGCCGTAGGCCTTCGCCCAGCTTGCGAGCTGCTGCACTTCGTCGGCGCTCGGCATCGTGCCGTCGAAGCATGCCAGCGGCAGGACGCGGATGCCCTTGGCCGCATACCCGGCGATGATCGGTTCCAGCTGCGCCGGGGTTTCGTCGATCAAGAACGCGATCCGCACGACCTTGGCTCCGAGCTGCGCGGAGCCCGAGACGTCGAGACTCATGTTCGCTCCCGAGTTCAGACCCGGTTCGAACCCCGGGGTGCTGGGTGTGGAGGATGCTTCTTCCGGGAGAGTCCCGCTCAAAGGGAGTTCGATCGTGCCCGACCCGCCGGCTGAGGAGGAGCCGGAGCCGCCCGTGGAGCCGGCCCCGCTGGAGGAGCTGGAGCCGGAGCCGCTCGTGTAGTCGGCCCCGCCGGCGGAGCCGGAGCCGCTCGAGGGCGAGCCAGACCCGGAGCTGGCGCTCGGGGAGAAGTCCGAGGCACTTGAGAGTCCGGGGCTGGCTGAGGAGGAGCCCTCGCGCACGGCGCGCGAGCTCCGGGCATCGATACGCGCCAGCCGCGCGCGAACCGTGAGGCATAGGGCTCGCCTGTGCGACGCGCAGGCAGCCCTGACCTCCTGGCGCAGACGGTGGCGCCGGCGCTCGGCGGTGCGAGCCTGCAACGTGGCTTGCGCGATGACCGCAAGCTTCCCGGACTGCTGCCGATTAAGGGTCTGGGCGCCGGACGGACCGGCGCTCAGGATGCCTATGAAGGCGACGGCAAAGAGAGTGAGAAGCGCTGCGACACTGCGACCAAAATGAGAGAGAGAAAGCATTCGTGCTCTTTCGGAGGCCGGGCCGTCTCGTTGAGACCCCTGGCTTTGCGGCCCCGCCTCGCGACGGGTGTGCCTTTGTCGTGGTGCACCTGGTGCGTTGAGCGACGCTGTTGGTCGTCCAGGTCTCTAATCGGCGCCAGCCGGCGCTGCAACACACCGTGCGCGGCGGCTGGACGGATGTCGCCGCGCGCTTCAACTCGCGGCCGACGGGCGCGCGTGCTTGCGCTCAATGCCCGGCCGACGAGCGCACGGGCTTGCGCTCAATGCCCGGCCGACGAGCGCGATGGCCGATACCATGAGCGGCGATGCCGATCTCGCCGGCTCACTCAGCCGCGGGCTTCAGCGTCAAGTGTGAGCTCCGAGTCGACGATAGGAGCCCTGAAATGAGATTCTTCACCCCGGCTCATGCCGCGACGCCCGAGCGGTGGCGCTCCGCATGAGCGCTTCCGATCGCTTCGAGCGCGTGCGCGAGGGCGAGAGCCTCTCCGGTGTGCTCGAGGTGCTGCGCCGCCGCTGGCTGCTCATCGTCGGTGTGGTGCTGGTGTCCGTGGCGGTGCTGCTCGCCAGCCACGAGCGCAAAGCGAAGTCCTACTCCGCGAGTGCCAGCGTCGCCTTCCACAGCGGCACGCTCTCCGACGCCGCACTGCAGGTCACGCCGGAAAGCAGTGGCGAACCGCAGCGCGAAGCTAACACCGAAGTCCTGATCGCCCACTCACCCGAAGTGGCGCGCGCGGCGGGCACCCAGCTGCATCTCAGCACCGCTTCGAGCGAACTGCTGGAAGAGGTGAAGGTTGAAGCTGCGCCCAACGCGGACGTCCTGAACTTCATTGCGAGCACAGGCGACGCGCGATCCTCGGCCGGCTTGGCGAACGCGTTCGCCGAACAGTACATCGCTTTCAGGGCACAGTCGCAGCTCGCCGGCATCAGCAGCTCCCAGACCCGCCTGCAGCAGCAGATCGCCGCGCTGCCGGCGGGCTCCGCCGAACGGACGGCGCTGGAACAGTCGCTGCAGCGGCTGGGCTCGCTGCGAGCGGTCGCCGGCGGAGGGGCGAGCATCATCGGTCGGGCGACGCCGCCCACGAGCTCCACTGGCACCAGCCTGGCCACGACGGTTGTGATCGGCCTCCTGATCGGGCTGGCGATTGCGTTCTCGCTCGTGTTCCTGCTCGAGTCGCTGGACCGGCGCATCAAGTCGATCGAGGAGTTCGAGCGCGAGTATCGGTTGCCGGTGCTCGCCGGGGTACCTCAGTCGTCCTTTGGTGCGCGCCAAGCCGCGCAGCGCACGGAGCTGCTCGAGCCCTACCGCATCCTGCGCAGCGCGCTCGACTTTGCCGCGGTCACCCGCTCGCTGGGCACGCTGATGGTGACCAGTGCCATCTCGGGGGAGGGCAAGACGACCGTCGCCGTCGACCTCGCGCACGCCGTTGCGCTGACGGGACGTCGCACGGTGCTGATCGAGCTCGACCTGCGTCGCCCCACATTCACCGAGCACTTCGACCTGCAAGCCGGGAGTGGGCTGACCACCGTGCTGACCGGTGGGGGCACGCTCGAGGAGCTGCTGGTGGAGCCGCTCGCCGATGTGCCCAACCTGCTGGTTCTGCCCTCCGGGCAGCTGCCCCACAACCCGTCCGAGCTGCTCGGCTCGGCTCGCATCACGGAGATCATCTCCGAGCTTGCGGCCGGTGACGGCATGGTCATCATCGACGCTCCGCCACTCAACCCGGTGGCCGATGCGCAGGTGCTGCTGAACAACCAGGCGATCGACGCCGCCATGATCGTCGCCCGGATCGATCAGACCAAGCGCGACGAGGTGCGCCGTGCACGGGCGACCCTCGATCGTCACATCGTCGCGCCCGTCGGGATCGTCGTCACTGGCCTGCGCGATCTGGGCCGCTATGGCTACAGCGCCTACCGCGGACCCGTTCCCACGCTCGACGTCGATGTCGGCGCGCCGCCGCGCTCCGCGAGCGGCGCCGAGCGCCACCGGCTGCCACTCTGAGGATTGCGGCGATGGTCGCGCGATGGCGACTGCCGGCAGCGGGTGTCGAGCTCTTGATCGCGGTGGTGGCCTCGGGCGTCATCGCGCTGCTGACCGTTGCCGGCGTGCACAAGCTCGGTACGGCTGGGGTGCTCGTGCCCCTGGCGCTGGCGCTGGTCGCGATCCTGCTCACCAGGCCGCTCGTGGTGGTGGCGCTGGTGGTGGTGCTCACGATTCTCTGCGAGGGATCGTCCTTCGGGTTCCTGACGGTCACTTCGAATCTGTACGACACGCTCTACAAGTACATCACGACGCTCGACCTGCTGGTCGCCCTGGCGGTGCTTGCCGTAGCCGTGGACGTGGTGCGTCATCGCCGGGCGGTGTGGCTGCCGCGGCCGCTGGTGCTGCCGCTGGCGACGCTGGCGCTCGCGATGGTGGCTGGTCTCGTCACCGGGCATGCCGCCGGTGCGAGCCTCAAGTTCGGTCTGGTTTCCGAGCACACCCTGGCATACCTGCTGCTGCTGCCGCTTGCCGTGGCGAATCTCGACATCGACCGCCGCCAGGTGACGCTGCTGCTGGGCGGGCTGATGGCGTTGGCGATCTTCAAGGCGGCGCTGGGGCTGGTGGAGATCGTCGGCCATTTTGGCGTCGCGATCGAAGGCAGCTCGACCCTCACCTACTACGAACCGGCGCCGAACTGGCTGATCATGATCGCGCTGCTGGGTGTCGTTGCGGCGGTGCTGACACGCGCCAAGCCGCCGTTGTGGATGCTGCTGGGCAGTCCGCTGCTGCTGGCGTGCCTGATCCTCTCCTACCGGCGCTCCTTTTGGATCGGTGCCGTGCTCGGCCTGCTGCTGGTGCTGCTGCTGGGCACCTCGCCGAGCGGGCGCCGGCTGCTCGTGCCCGCGGGCCTCGGCGTGGCGGTGGCGATCTGGCTGCTGGGGTCGATCAACTTCCAGTCGCAGTTGCCGCTCGCCAAGCGTGTCGCGTCGCTCGCCCCGGCGAAGCTCGAAACGAACGTGCAGGACAGCTACCGCCTGGACGAGCGCGCCAATGTGCTCGGCGAGCTCCGCGAACACCCGATCACCGGCCTGGGTGTGACGATTCCCTGGGCGGCGACCGTGCAGCCGCTGTCAGTCGAACGCGAAGAAGGTCGCCAGTACGTGCACTTCGCTGCACTGTGGTTTTGGCTGAAGCTGGGCGTGCTCGGCCTTTTTGCCTACGTGGGGGTGATCGTGGGAAGCATCTGGGTGGCGTGGCTGGCGTGGCGGCGTAGTCACGAGCCGCTGCTGCGGGCGTTCGGTCTGGCATCGCTCTGCGGCATGGCGGGTCTGGTGGCGATCGACACGACCGCGAGCTTCACCGGCGTGGACCCGCGTTTCACGGTGCTGTTCGCGGTGCAGGTGGGGCTGCTGGCGCTGCTGGTCAGGACGGCGGGCGACCCTGCCGGGGTCGCTGTGCCTTCGACTTCGTTCCCCGACGGCGCTATGGCGCCACCAGCTCGCTGAGCGCCTCGATCGAGTAGCGCTCGAGAACCAGCTGGCGCCCGCGGAGGCCGAGCTCGGGCGCGCCGTCGCGCAGCACGCGGACGAGCGCCTCCGCGAACGCCTCGGCGCCGTCGGCGATCAGGCAGTGCTCGCCGTCGCGCACCGCGAGGCCCGCAATCGCGCGCGGGGTAGCAACCACCGGCAGGCCGTAGGCGAGCGCCTCGATCAGCTTCAGCGGCGTGCCTCCTCCCTGCAGCAGGGGTACGACCGCGCAGGAGGCGCGCGCATAGGCGGCACTCAGGTCACCCACGAAGCCGAGTGCCTCCACGCGGGGGTCCGCTCGATCGCTGGAGTGCGCCTCTAGGCCGGCGCCGACAAGCGCCAGCTTGGCGTCGGGCAGTCGCCGCCAAACTAGTGGCAGCACCTCGCGGAGCAGAAATCGCAGCCCGCTGCGATTGGGCTGGTAGGTGAAGTTCGCGACGAAGATCGCGCGTCGCTCCCCAAGGTGTGCCCGTACAGGCGCGATCGCCCCCGCGTCCACCACGTTGGGCACGTACCGCAGCCGCGCCGTCGGGCACAGCTCGCGCGCCGCCGCCAGGTCGGCCTCGCTGGCCATCCACGACTCGCTCGCTGCTTGGAGCAGCCCGCGCTCGAACGCGCGCAACGCGCTCGCGCTGCCCATCCCACCTCCACCGTCGAGCTCGTTGCGGAAGCCTGACTCGAAGTTGTGGGCGTTGTAGATCACCGGACGCTCGCGCATCAGGTGCTGTAGCGCGGCGGCGGCCACCGGCCCGTCGGCGATTACACGCCCGCGGCCGGGAACGGACGCCAGCCGGGCGGCCGCGGCGGCCAGCTCGGGGGAGGCGCCGCGCGCGAGCGCCGCGGGCACGCCGCGCAGGCGCGCGGCTCCATACCTCAGCAGCCGCCGAGCGCCGCGTGAAGGCACTGCTTCGTGCAGCACAATCCCGGGGAGCGCGCGAAAAGCCGCGTCGGGAGCGTCGCCCTCGAAGCGCGCATAGAGCAGGTCCAGGCCGCCGTGGATGGCGAGCGCCCGCGCGACCCCGTAGGTGCGCAGTGCCCGGCCGGAGCCCAGCACGGGGGTGTGGGTGGTGACGAGCAGGTCCCTCACAGCGCCTCGATCGCGGCTGCGATCTCCTCCAGGCGCCGCTCCCAGGAGTGCGCGGCGGCGGCGCGCGAGCGCTCGGCGCGGCGCTCTGGGCCATCCGCGGCGATCGCTTCCTCCAGCAGGCGCGCGATGCCCTCGGCGTCGGAGGCGGTTGCGATCTCGGCGACGTCGCTCAAGGCGGGCAGCGGGGTGGCCACCACGGGCAGGCCGGCGGCTAGGTACTCGTAGACCTTCATCGGGAAGATGCTTTCGGTGAGCGTGTTGCGCGCGTAGGGAATCAGACCGGCGTCGGCGGCGCGCAGCACGTCGGGCAGCTGCGCGTATGTGCGGGTGCCCAGCAGGTGGATGTTGGGCACCTCTTCGAGTGCTGCGACATCCGTGCCGGGGTCTCCCAGGCCGATGGGTCCCACGAGCGCGAACGACCACGCCGGTCTGGCGCGCGCAAGCGCCGCGAGCAGCGGCACGTCGAGCTTCTTGGCGACGATCGCCCCGGTGAAGACGATCCGTGGCCGCGGCAGCGCCGCGACTGCCGGGTCGGACTGGCCCGGGTCGAGCGCGCGGGCGAACAGCTCGGTGTCGGCGACGTTCGGTGCGTACAGCACGCTCCCCGAGAGCTCGCGCATCCGGGCGGCGAGCGCGGGCGCGCTCGCCAGCACGAGGTCTGCGCGCGCGGCGAAACGCCGCTCGGCCGCGCGGAAGCTCGCCGTGTCGATGCCCTCCTGTGCGGCGATGTCATCGACGCAGTGATAGACCACGAGCTCGGGATCAAGTGCCTCGATCAGCGCCTCGGCCTGGGGCACGTAGGCCCACAGGATCGGACGGCTCATCATGCCGAGCCGGCGTGCGGCGCGGCGCACCTGTGCGCGTAGCAGGCGGCCGTTGAGCGCGCGAGCAGTCGCGTGGCGGTGCAGTGGCAGCACCAGCGGGGAGAGCACGTGCAGCCCGTCGGCCGCACGGGGCGGCGCGAGTCCGCGCCGCAGCCTGCGGGCGATCCGGGTGAGGTCACGGCCGGCCAGCTGTGGTTGGCGCAGGCCGAGTGACTCCACGAACAGCACGCGGTGCTCGCGTGCCAGGCGCGACATCAGGTGGTGCTGGTTGGTCCACAGCTCCGTGTCCCAGTCGGCAAACCCAACACACACGATCTTGCGTCCGCGCAGGCGTCGGTGGTCGGGCATCGCCACCGTGATCATAGGTGCCGCGGGGGCGATCGCTAGGCTCGCCACCGTGAGCTCCGCGCCGATCGACGAGCTGCGTGCCCGCTTCCCCCGCGTGGCGGTGGTCCACGAGTGGCTGACGATCCCCGGGGGCTCCGAGCAGGTGGTGGAGGAGCTGCTGGAGATGTTCCCGCAAGCGGAGCTGTTCTGCTCGATCTACAACCCGACCCCCACCGCCGGTCGGTGGCCGGCGCAGATCACCGAGCGCCCGGTGCACGCCTCCTACCTCAGCCGCTTCCCGGGAGCGCGCGGTCATTACCGCAGGCTGCTGCCGCTGATGGACCGCGCCTACCGCTCCTTCGATCTTTCACGCTTCGACCTGATCATCTCCAGCAACCACGCCTGCGCCAAGAACGTGCGCAAGCCCCCTGGCGCGTTGCACGTGTGTTACTGCCACACGCCGATGCGCTACGTCTGGGAGGAGGGCTTCTTCGACGGTGAGGAGGAGGTGGGGCGCCTCACGCGGCTGGCGTTGCCGCTGCTGTTGGGCCGCCTGCGCCGCCAGGACCTGCGCGGCGCGGCGTCTCCGGATGTGTTCGTCGCCAACTCTCACCACGTGGCCGCACGCATCGAGCGCTGCTATGGGCGCACCGCGGAGGTGGTCAACCCGCCGGTGGACGTTCGGCACTACCTCGGTGTGCCGCGCGCCCCGGAGGATTTCTACCTGGCGTTTGGCCGGGTGGTGCCCTACAAGCGCGTGGATGTGGCAGTGGCGGCCTGCGCGCAACTGGGTCGTCCGCTGAAGGTCGCCGGCGACGGGCGGGCGCTGGACGCCGTGCGCGCCGGGGCGCCGCCGGGCGGGAGCGTGGAGTTCCTCGGCCGCGTAAGCGAGCGCGAGCGCGACAAGTTGCTGGGCGGCGCCCGTGCGCTGCTGTTTCCGGGCGAGGAGGACTTCGGGATCGTGCCCGTGGAGGCCCAGGCCGCCGGACTGCCGGTGATCGCCTACGGCGTCGGCGGGGCCGCCGAGACCGTGAGCGACGGGCGTACGGGGGTGCTGTTCGACGAGCCGACCGCCGCGGGCATGGCGAGCGCGATCGAGCGCTTCGAGCGGCTCACGCTCGCACAGGCCGACGTGCGCGCCAACGCCGAGCGCTTCGGGCGTGAGCGCTTCCGCGCGGAGATGGCGGAGGTGATCACGCGCGCGGCCGAGTCCAAGCGCGATACACGACGACTGGCCAATTGCCTTTGACCACCAGCCATATACACAAAAGCCGTGTATAATGTACACATGAACCGTGTACAGGCCAAGCACCGTCAGGCAAGCGGCGAGCTGTTCCCAACCGACGAGCCGATCCCGGCGAGCCAGATGATCGGCCGTGGGGAGGATGTCCGGCAGGTGGCGGCGGCGCTGGAGAACGGGACCAGCCTGGTGATGGCGGGCCCGCGACGGACGGGCAAGACGAGCGTGTGCGAGGCGGCACTGGCGCGGGTGCGCTCGCGCGGGGTGTATGTGGTGGCGGTGGACCTGTTTGCGATCGCCGACGATGCCGAGCTCGCCGAGGCGCTGGTGGGCGCGGTGCTGAGCAATCGCCCGGCGCTGCGCAAGCTGATGCCGAAGGCGCGCCGCTTTGGCAGGCAGGCATTGAGCGCGGCGCAGGGGGCGGCGGTGATGAAGATGAAGAGCCAGCTCGGGGACGCCGTCGAGCTGGCGCTGACCCCGGGGCTGGCGGCGGAGAACCCGCAAAAAGCGCTGGCGCAGGCGCTCGAGCTTCCGCAGCGCGTGGCGCTCGCCGATGGGCGGCGGTGCGTGGTGTTTTTCGACGAGTTCCAGGAGGTGGCGGGCGGGCGCCACCCCTACGGCGACCCGGATGCGCTGACCAAGCGGATGCGCGCGATCTTCCAGCGCGCCACGCAGGTGTCCTACCTGTTTGCGGGCAGCATCGAGCATGTGATGCGCGACCTGTTTGCGCCTCGGGATCGCGCGCTGAGCGGTTTTGGCAGCTTTTACGCGCTACGGCCGATCGCCGCGGAGGATTGGCGGGAGGGGCTGCGCGAGCGCTTCGAGGCTGACGACTGTGAGATCGCGCGGGAGGCGTTGGACGAGATCGTCGAGTTGGGGGAGGGGCACCCGCGGGTGACGATGTTGATCGCCCAGCAAACCCACTTCTTCAGCGTGCTGTTGGACCGCCGAACGATCGACCACGCGCTTGTGAGGCAGGGCTATGACGGTGCCTACCACGGCGACAGCGCACTGCTCGACCAGCTGCTCGAGCAGATCCGCTCGAGCCACCGCCAAGCGCTGAAGATCGCACGCCGCGTCGCTGTCGGGGCGACGTTGACCGAGGGCATGCACGGCGGCGACGCCGACCGCGCGCTCAAGAAGCTGCGGGACGCCGGGCTGATCGAGCGCACCGGTCATGGCTCGTACCGCATCCTCAACCCGCTGCTGCGCCGGCGACTGGTGGAGCAGCGATTGTACACATAAACTGCGTACAATGGCCACATTTAGTGTGTAACTGCCCCAGGACCCCCGGGCGCGGTGGCGGCTGCCGCGTCGAGTAGGCCAGCGCCGTAGAGGCGGCTGTCGGAGGGCCCGCCGAGTGGCCGCGCGGTGGCGATCAGGCGGGCTTCCACCTGCGCGGGTGTGGGGTGGTGGCCGAGCACGCCCGAGGCGATGATCAGCGCCGCGGTGGCGGCCACGTGGGGGGTGGCCATCGAGGTGCCTTCATACCCGCCCGGGATCCCGAAGCGCCGGGGGGAGGTGCCGAGGAAGGTCACCTGGAAGACGTCGCGCTCAGAGGCGAGGTCGGGGTTGCAGTTGGGGTCGCCGGGTAGGTTGGCGTCGGGCCCGCCGCCGGGAGCCACCAGGGTGACGCCGGTGCCGAAGTTGGAGTAGGAGGCCAGGCAGCCATGTTCGGTGGAGGCCCCCACCGCGATCACGTTGGGCGCCCGCGCCGGGAAGGCAGCGGCGGAGTGGGCCTCGTTGCCGGCGGCGGCGACCACCACGACACGGTGGCGGTGGGCGTAGTGCAGGGCGGAGATCAGCTCGGGGATGTCGGAGGCGGTGATCCCGCCGGGGAATTCGAGGGAGAGGTTGATCACGCGCGCGCCGTGGTTGACCGCGAAGCGCACCCCCCGCGCGATCGTGGCGGCGTCGCCGTTGCCTTCGGAGTTGAGCACACGCACCGGCATGATCCGCACCCCGTAAGCCAGCCCGGTGAGGCCCCTGCCGTTGTCGGTGGCCTCCGCGATCGTGCCGGCGACGTCGGTGCCGTGGCCGTTGCGGTCGTTGGGATAGCGGTTGTGCGCGACGAAGTCCCACCCCGCCACGAACTGGTAGCGGTGGAAGTCGGGCGAGATGCGAAAGCGCCCGCGGTTGGCGTAGGCGACGCCGGTGTCGAGCACCGCGACGAGCACCCCCTTCCCGCCGGGGGCGTGGTCGGCGATCAGGTTCTGCCAGGCCCCGGGCGCGTTGACGCCGAATTCGCCGACGAAGTTCCACTGCAGTTTGCTCCACCCCCCCGGCGTTTTCGCCAGGCCGGGGTCGTTGGGAAAGGGTTCGCCGGGCGCGGCAGCGGCGGGACCCGCGGCCGCGGCGGCCGAGACTGGGGTGGAGTGCGAGCGCGGCATCACCGCGGCATGAGCGATGTAGTCGGGCACCGCCCACGCCACCCCGCGTGTGTGGCGCAGGCGGGCCAGCGCGCCGGGGACGGAGGCGTGCGCGCCCAGCGTCAGCACGCGCGTGTGCGATTCCAGTTCGATCGGGTCCACCGCGCCGGCGGCGTGCGCGATCGCGGCGGACGCGGAGGGAGAGTCGGAGGGCGCGTAGCCGACCACCACCTTGCCGGGCGCGTACGGAGCTTCCGCGGCGGGGGGCGTGGAGGGGGAGGATGAGGTGGGGATGGCGGGCTCGCCCGGAGGGCGGCCCGGGATGGCGGCCGAGGTGGAGCGGGGAATGAGCGCCAGTGACGCCCCCACGCCAAGCGCGAGGGTCGCGTAGGCGAGCTGCCGCGCGAGCCGGGTGGAGGGGAGGCGGTGGGGCATCGGATTGGTAATGATGATGGCGCGTGTCGCCACAGGAGCCCACCTTCAGCTGGAGCGCCCCGCGGGGGGGACGGTGAGCGACCGCTTCTTCCCGCGCGACGAGTACTTCATGCGCCTCGCGCTGCGCGAGGCCGAACACGCATTGGAACACGAGGACGTGCCGATCGGCGCGGTTGCGGTGCGCGCCGGCGAGGTGGTGGGGGCCGGCCACAACGAGCGGGAACTGCGCCAGGACCCCACCGCCCACGCGGAGCTGCTGGCGCTGCGCGAGGCCGCGCGCACCGTGGGAAGCTGGAGGGTGCTGGACACGGTGCTCTATGTGACGCTGGAGCCGTGCGCGATGTGTGCGGGGGCGATCGTGCTGGCGCGTGTGCCGCGCGTGGTGTATGGCGCGGCCGACCCCAAGGCGGGTGCGGCGGGCAGCGTGCTGGACGTGCTCGGCGAGCGACGCCTCAACCACCGCCCCGAGGTCGCGGGCGGCCTGCTGGCGGGGGAGTGCGGGGCGCTGCTCAGCGAGTTCTTCGCCTCGCGGCGGTAGCCTGGGACGGAGGGGGAGGGACGAATTCCAGTACGTACTCTGCGAGCCGAACCCAGTCGTAGGGCGATACGCTCCTAATAGCTAAGCGCTGTGGGCATCGGCTCTGTCTCGGGCGTTGATGCCGCAGCCCTCGCCTGTGGCCCGCTTTTCAGCTCAGCGATCCTCGGCTCGAAGAAAACCGCGAGCTCTTCACGGACGATTCGCCGTGCGCCCCCATCACCAATCCCGCATGAACACAAGGCTTCCGAGTTTTGCTACTAGCCCCTCCTAGAGTGGCGAGGTATGGTTGAGCGGTCATCTTCCGTCGGACGCGCAGCCGTGGCGGATGACGTGCCTGCCGTCGCTGCCTGCCTAGCGAATGCGTTTTACGAGGATCCCTTGTGGGGTCTGTGGACGTTTCCCGACCACATTGGTCGACTTCAACCGCTCTATGAGCTGATGCGGTTTTGGGTCCTGGCTGGCGTGCGACACCCGTGGGTCCGGATGACGGAGAATGCCGAAGCGGTCGCGATCTGGCTACCGCCTGCTGAGCCGGAGTTCACAGCGGATGAGGAGCCCGCATTCGTGGTGCTCATCGATGACCTGCTCGGGGAACGAGCTAGTGAGCTACACGCCCTCTTCGGGCTCTTCGACGAGCATCACCCGCAGGAGCCGCATTTCTATCTGAGCCTGTGGGCGACGCACCGCGAGCACGCCGGTCGTGGACTCGGCAGCGCGCTCATTCGCGACAACCTCGCGCGCATCGACGCCCAGAGGATGCCTGCCTACCTGGAGTCGACCAACCCGGCGAACCTCCCGCGCTATGAAGCACTTGGCTTCAAGCCGAAGGCGGAGTTCGGTCCTGCGGGCGGCCCAATCATCACCACCATGTGGCGCGACCCCAAGGAGGAGGCGTGAGCATCGACTATGAGGCAGCAGCGGCATTCGTTGACGGCTATGGGCGGACTTGGGAGAGCTGGGATCTCAAGGGCTTCGTCGAGCTGTTCAGCAGGGACGTCGTCTATGTCGAGCACCCCACCGATGAAACGGTCGTGGGGAGGGCCGAGATGGAGCGCTATATCCGCAAGGAGCAGTCCGAACAGGGCACGGCGACCGTTCGCATGGGCAAGCCCATCGTCCAGGCAGACCAGGTCGTGGCCGAGTTCTGGGCCACAATGAGCAACCGCGAGGGCGAGAAGGAAGGGACGCTCATGGGGTGTTTCATCGCTCGGCTCGACCCGGTGGACGGAAGATGCAACCACTTTCGTCAATACTGGTTCGAAGTAGAGGGCCACGTTAGCCCCTTCAACGGCTGGGGTGAATAGGCAAAGTACTGCGGCGCTTCGGCCCTAACAACGGAGGGGGAGAGATTCGAACTCTCGGTACGCCAATAAGACGCACAACGGTTTTCGAGACCGCCGCATTCAACCGCTCTGCCACCCCTCCAGGATGACGGCTCAAGGCTAGTGGATCGGGTGACCAAAGCGCTTTGTCTGCTGCCTGGCCTATCGCTTCAGTTGCAGCCATCGGCGGACCGCGTAAGTCCGCAGCCGTACTGTGGGGAACTACGGCTAACGGCGCCGCGCACGGGTTGTATAGCTACCCGGGTGCAAGAAGGGGAGATCCAAGCGCTCGAGGAGCGCGGGCGGGATGGCGTGGCGGCGCCGGAGCCGAGGATCCAGATCGTGCTCGCCGACGACCACGCCGTGGTGCGTAGCGGCCTGCGCATGTTGCTGGACAGCGAGCCCGACTTCCGAGTCGTGGCGGAGGCCGGTGACGTTGAGAGCGCGCGGCGCTACGTACGCGGTCACCGTCCTGTGGTGCTGGTGCTGGACCTCAACATGCCGGGCGGGTCGAGCCTCGAGGCGATCCCCGCGCTGCGGGCCGAGTCGCCGGGCACCCAGATCGTGGTGCTGACGATGCGGGAGGAGCCGGCCTTCGCCCGCCATGCGCTCGGGGCGGGCGCGCTCGGCTATGTGCTCAAGGAGTCCGCCGACGATGAGCTTGTGCGGGCGGTGCGGGCCGCCGCCGCGGGCGAGACCTATCTGACCCCGCGCCTGGGCGCTTGCATGGCAACCGAGCCGTCGACCGGACGCTCGGACGACCTCTCCGAGCGCGAGATGGGAGTGCTGCGCTTGATCGCGCTCGGCCACACCAATGCGGAGATCGCCGAGCAGCTGTTCCTGTCGGTGCGTACCGTGGAGACCCATCGCGCTCACATCCAGCAGAAGCTGAACCTCGCCTCCCGCGCGGAGCTGGTGCGCTACGCGATGGAGCGCGGGCTGATGCACGTTGAGGGCCCACGTCAGTGAACCCGTAGGGACTCACCCGCCGCGAATAGCGCGTACGGCGGCCGGGGCGGTGAGCGCCCGCCGCTGGACGGGGAAGCTGGCCCGCACGGTGGCGCCGGCGCCTGGGGAGGAGTCGATCTGCAGCGTGCCGTCGAGCAGCTCAACGCGCTCGCGCATCCCGAGCAGGCCAAAGCCCGAGGTGTCGGCGCCGGGGTCGAAGCCGGTGCCGTTGTCGCGCACCTCGACGTGCACCGTGTCTGCGTCCTCGTGGATCTCGACGACGGCGCGCTTCGCGCCGCCATGCTTGGCGGCGTTGGTGAGCCCCTCCTGCACGATCCGGTAGAGCGCGGTCTCAAGCTCGGGGGTGTGGCGCGCGAGCGTCCGCTCGCCCTCGCCCTGGCTCCCACTCTGCTCGTGGGCGAGATCGATGCTGACGTCTACCTCGATGCCGTGGCGGGCGGTCCGTTCGGCGAGCGCTTCGACGGCCGCCTGGGTGCCGAGCTCATCGAGCGCCGCGGGGCGCAGGTCGGTGATCAGCGCACGCAGGTTGGTGATCGACTCCTCGAGCTGCTCGATCCCCTGGACAAAGGCGTCCCGCAGCGCCTCGGGGCGCTCCGAGCGCGCCGCGGTGGAGAGTCCGATCCGCAGTGCGGAGAGGCTCTGGAGGGTGTCGTCGTGCAGCTCGCGCGCCCAGCGCCGGCGCTCCCCCTCGGCGGCGGCGAGGCGCTGGCGGTGGCGCTCGGTGGCGACCGACTGGGCGGTTGCCACGGCGGTGGCGGCGCTGGTCGCGAACGCCACCAACAGCCGCTCGTCATCGGCGCTGAAGCTTGGCCCGTCCTGCAGCCGGTCGATCGCCAGCAGTGCGCCATAGCCGTGACCGCGGAACAGCAACGGCACCACCAGCCCGCCCCGCGCGCTCACGCCGAGACGACCGGTGCCATGCTCTTCGAAGCGGGCGCGGTTGACTTCGTCGTCGAGGCGCAGCGTGCGACGCACGCGCAGTGCCTGCCCGGAGAGCGAGTCGCGCAGCTGGATGGTTTGGCCGACCACGCCGGCGGGCAGCTCCCCCGCGCCGGCGGCGACGACGAGCTCCTGGCGGCGGCACAGCTCGATCAGCAGCACCCGCGCGCCGACCAACGCGCGTCCGCGCTTGGCGACCAGCTCGAGGATCACCTCGAGGTCGGTCTCGCCGCCGACGGCGAGCGCGATCTGGGTGGTGGCGTCGAGCGTGGCGACGGTGCGCTCGAGCTCGTCGCGGCGCTCGCTGGCCCCGGTGTAGCGCCGCGCGTGGTCGATCGCGACGCCCGCGAGCTCGGCAAGCACCGTGAGCGCCTCCTGGTCTTCCGCGGAGAACTGCGCGCCGCCGGCCTTCTCGGTGAGGTAGAGGTTGCCGTAGGGGAGTCCGCGAACGATGATCGGCGCACCCAGGAAGGTGCGCATCGGGGGGTGCCCGCGGGGAAACCCGTAGGAGCGGGGGTGGCGTCCGACGTCCTCGAGGCGCAGTGGCACGGGATCCTCGATCAGCGCGCCCAGCACGCCGCGTCCGCGGGGGAGCGCTCCGATCTCCGCATGGGCGGCGTTGTCGATGCCGCTCGTGATGAACCGCGAGAGCTCGCTGCGCGACTCGTCGAGTACTCCCAGTGCTGCGTAGCGGGCGCCAGTGAGGTCCTGCGCGGAGTCCAGCACCCGTTCGAGCACAACGTCGAGGTCGAGCTCGGCGAGCACGTCGCGGGCTAGATCCAGTACCCCACGTACGGTACGGTCCATCGCTGTTTTTCCTGGAGACGATTGGATGTCAAACGCCTGGCCCTGGAACGCTTGCGGACGGTGCCGTACCCGCCACTTTGGCGAGCCTCGCCCAATTCCACGTCCCGGTTTTGTTTGCGCTCCACGCAGCAGGATACCACCGAAGTGGGCAAATTCTTCCCGACTATGACCAGATGTTCGAATTTTGCGCTGGTCGTTCCGCCGGCAGCGATCACTGCGGGCAACGTGCCAATCCGCGGAGATACCGGCATCGGACACTTTTGGAGAAACAGAGACATCCCTTGACAAAATCACTGCTTGTCGCCTATATTCCACATGCCGGGGCAGGCGGGAGTGAGGTGAGAGGATCGGAAGTCATGGCAAAGTGGTGAGCAGGAGTGGCACTGAGGATGGCAGTGGTCATCGGCGCGAGCTGCGCTCGGGCGAATCGTCGGCTCGCGGGCGTGGCGAGCTCGACCTCGAGCGCGAGCGCGTGGCGGAGATCCAGCGCGCGCGGATGCTGGGTGCAATGGTGGACCTGACCCGCGAGCGTGGCGCCGAGCGGGTGACGGTGGCGCACGTCGTCGGCCGGGCGGGCGTGTCCCGCCGTACCTTCTATGAGCTGTTCGAGGATCGCGAAGCGTGTCTGTTGGAGGCGTTGGATGACGCGCTGGGGCGGATTGAGGGGGCGGTAATGCCGGCGTACCGCCGCGAGCGTGGGTGGAGCGCGCGGATCGGTGCTGCGCTCACCGCGATGCTCGAATACTTCGACGCCGATCCCGCAACGGCGGCGCTGTGCGTGGTGGACTCGCTCGCCGCGGGTCCCGAGGCGCTGGAGCGTCGCGCGGGTGTGGTGGACGCGCTGGTGGGCGCAGTGGACCGCGGTCGTCGCGAGGCGGGCACCCAAGCGGGCCTCAACCGAGTCATCGCGGAGGGTGTGGTGGGCGCCGTGTTGGGCGTGTTGTACACCCGTCTACGCGAGCCGTCGCCCAAGCCGCTGGTGTCGCTGCGGGGGCAGCTGATGAGCATGATCGTGCTGCCCTACCTGGGTCCCGAGGCGGCCGCCGCCGAGTTGGCCCGCCGTTCGCCACGCGCGCGCCGTCAGGCGCGCAGCCCGGAGGACCCACTCAAGCACCTGGATATGCGCCTCACCTATCGCACGATGCGCGTGTTGAGCGCGGTGGCGGCGCAGCCGGGGCTCAACAACCGCCAGATCGCACGCGACGCGGGCGTTGCCGACCAGGGCCAGATGTCGAAGCTGCTGGCGCGCCTGGAGGGCCTCGGGCTGATCTCCAATGGGGGCGAGAGCCTCGTGAGAGGCGAGCCGAACATGTGGCGGCTGACTCAGCGCGGCGAGGAGCTCGAGCAGGCGATCCGCGCCCGCAACGATCGCTGAGCCTGAGCTTCAGCGTCCCGCGCGAGGGCGTGATTGCGGAGCCTGAGACTCAGCCGTCTCGCGCGACCGCGTGCCGCTCGGTGGTGGCTCATCGAACCATCATGGCAGCCTAGAATGGGGATCAGCACCCTAACTGAGAGGCCGCATCTGGAACATTCTCTTACACGTGAAAGTGGCACGCTGGACAGCGGGTCGCGTCAGCGTCTATAATCCGGGAGCGCGCGGGTCGGCGTGGTCGAGGAGCTAGGGTCTGGGGGAGGTGCCGATGAGTTCTAAAGCTGGTGGTCGTGTCGCACTTGGGGGATCCTTCGCGGGCGCGGCGAGGCGCTACTGGCTGGGCGTGTTCCCCGGTGTCTGCGCCGAGCGTCGCCGTCGCGAGGCGCGCGCTCAGGAGATCCCCGACCAGTTGCTGCGCCAGGTCGTGGTGGACGCTCTGCGCAAGTGGGGCAATATCGAGGGCGCGAGCGCGTTCGCGGCGTTCGTCCCTCGGCGCCGGCGCGCCGCGGCTGCGCGCGCAATGGTGTGCTTCCAGGCGGCATACAACTACCTGGACATGCTGACCGAGCTGCCGAACACCGACCCGGTGGCAAACGGCAGGCTCCTGCACCGCGCGCTGCTGGTAGCGCTGGACCCCGAGGCGGAGCATCTCGACTACTACGCCCACCATCATCTGCAGGAGGACGGCGGCTATCTCAAGGAGACGGTGGACGGCTGTCGTGCGGCGCTGGCGCAGCTGCCCTCCTACGCGGCGGTTGCGCCCGCCGCGCTGCGTGCGGCGGAGCGGATCGTGGCCTTCCAGAGCTGCAACACCGGCGAGGTGCAGGGCGACTACCTGGCGCTCGAACGGTGGGCACGGGCGCATACGCCGCACGGGATCGGCATGCGCTGGTGGGAGACGGCGGCTGCCGGGGGCAGCTCGCTGTGCGTCTACGCGCTGATTGCCGCAGCCGCCGAACCCCACGTGAACCCTGAGGAGATCGTGGCGATCGAGTCCGCCTACTTTCCCTGGATCGGGGCGCTGCACTCGCTGCTGGACAACCTGATCGACGCCGCTGAGGATTACGCGACGGGCCAGCGCAGTCTTGTCGGTTGCTACGCCTCCCCGTGCGACGCGGCCACGCGCATGGGGCTACTGGCGGAGCACTCGATGCAGGCGGCTCAGGCGCTGCCGGGCCGCCGCCACACGCTGGTGTTGGCGGCCATGGCAAGCTTCTACCTGTGCACGCCGGAGGCGCGCGTGCCCGAGGCGGCGCCGGTCGCCGACGCTGTGCTGGAGGCGCTTGGGGAGCCGGCGCAGATGGCGATGACGGTGTTCCGCTCACGTCTGGCGCTGCGGCGCCTGGCGCCCAGCACGCCCGGCGCGCCGGCGCGGCGCGGCGGTGGAGCGGAGGTAGTGATGCCCCCGGCGCAGGAGGTGGCCCCCGCCTCGGCGATCGCCACCACGCGCGCCCCGCTCGGCCACGATGCGCGTGGCATAAAGTAAATCAGTGTCCGATCAGATCAAACTCGGCCATGGGAGCCGGCCTGCCACCCACGCCCGCCGCGCTGCGGGACGGGCATGTTTGATGTGCCACATTAGGGAGAGCCCCGATGCTTGAGCTGCGTGATCTTGTAAAGCACTACCCTCAGATCGGCGGGGAGCCGGTGCGAGCCGTCGACGGCGTGTCGCTTGAAGTGCAGCCTGGCGAGATGGTGGCGCTGTATGGGCCGAGCGGGTCGGGCAAGACGACGCTGTTGTTGATGGTGGCAACGCTCCTTGCGCCAACCAGCGGCGCGGTGCTGATCGGTGGCCGCGACGTCTCCTCGCTGAGCGAGAAGGAGGCCTCGCACTTTCGGCTCTCCGAACTGGGCTTCATCCGCCAGAACTTCGATCTGCTGCCAGGCGTGACCGCGATCGACAACGCGGTGCTGAAGCTGCTCAAGAGCATGCGCTGGCGCGATGCTCACCGCCAGATCGCGCCGCTGCTCGAGCGCCTCGGCCTCGGCGAGCGCCTCGACCACAGCGCGGAGACGCTCTCGATGGGTGAGCGTCAGCGGGTGATGATCGCGCGTGCGCTCTCCACCAAACCGCGCCTGCTACTGGCCGATGAGCCGACCGGCAGCCTCGACACCCAGCGCGGCCGCGAAGTGCTGGAACTGTTGACCGAACTGTGCCGGGAACACCAGGTGGCGATCGTGCTGGTCAGCCACGACCCGCAGGCGGCGGCGTACGCCGACCGCGTGCTCGCGCTACGCGACGGCAAGCTGGGCGAGTACGAGCCCGAGCAGTGGGCCGCGCGGGTAGCCGCGCAGTAGGGGAACTGCGATGAAGCCTCTCAACGTTCTGCACCTCTACCGCGTGCGCCTGCGCGCGCGGGCCTTGCAGGAGCTGTTTGCGATCGTTGGCATCGCGGCGGGCGTGGCGCTGCTGTTCGCCTCGCAGGTGGCGAGCTCGAGCCTGTCGAGCTCGGTGGCGCAGCTCTCCAAAGGGATCGTCGGAAACGCCTCGCTGCAGCTGCTCGCTCGCGATGCGCAGGGCTTCGAAGCGGGGATGGTTGCGAAGGTGCGCCACCTCCCGGGGGTGCGCGTCGCGGCGCCGCTGCTCGAAGGGAATGCTGAGATCTCCGGCCCGAAGGGCGCAGAATCGGTTGAGCTGGTGGGCGCCGACGCGAGTCTCGCAAAACTCGATGGGGCGCTCGTGCGCAAGGTCAAGGTGGAAGGTTTCGGCGGCTTTGGAGCGCTCGTGCTGCCGGCGCCGCTGGGCCACAAGATCGGGATCGTGAAGTTTGGCTCCGAAGCGACCCTCAAGGTGAGCGGTCACGTGGAACACGCGCCGTTGTATGCGCTGCTGCACGCCAACCAGATCGGAGCGCTCACCTCCAGCCCGATTGCGGTGACGACGCTCGAATTCGCCCAGGAAATGACCGGGCTGCAAAACCGCGTGAGCCGCGTGCTCGTCGAGCCCGTGCCGGGTGCCGAAGCAAGCGTGCGCGCGGGGCTCGAACGACTGGCGGGGGGGCGGTTGAACGTGGAGCCGGCTAACTACGACGAAACGCTGTTCACGAAAGCGGCGGCCGCCACCAACCAGTCCACGGCGCTGTTCGCCGTGATCAGCGCGCTCGTCGGCTTCCTGTTCGCGTTCAACGCGATGCTTCTGACGGTGCCCCAGCGGCGGCGGTTGATCGCCGACCTGCGCCGCGATGGCTATCCCCCGCGGACGGTGATCGCGGTGATGATGTTCGACGCGCTGGTGCTCGGCGTGCTGGCGTGCATGCTCGGGCTGGCGCTCGGCGAGGAGCTCTCGATCCACCTCTTCCACGCGAACCCCGGCTACCTCTCCTCCGCTTTCGCGGTTGGCGCGCAGCGCGTGGTGAGCGCCCAGAGTGTCGCGGTCGCGGTCGCGGGGGGGATGCTGGCCGCCTCGGTGGCGGTGCTCAGCCCGCTCAAAGACATCGTCTCGCGTCAGCCGCTGGCGGCGATCACCGACAAGGACGGCGCCGGCACACTCAGCGGCACACGCTGGCTGGCGCTGGGCGGGGTGGTGTGCCTGGCGGCGGCCACGGCAATTCTGTTGGCGGCGCCGAAGTCGGCGGTGCTGGGGATGGTGTTCCTGGTGGGCGCGCTGCTGCTGCTGCTGCCGATCCCGTTGAACGCGACGCTCGCGCTGGTGCGGCGGATCGCGCCTGGGATCACGAGCGCCGTGCCGCACGTGGCGGTCATGGAGCTGCGCGCCGGGCGCGCGCGCGCGGTGGCAATCGCCGCGACCGGAGCCGTCGCCGTGTTCGGCAGCGTCGCGATCGAGGCGGCGCACGGAGATTTGCTGCACGGCCTCGAAAACGCGGCGCACGACATGAACGCCTTCACCGCCGTATGGGTGGCACCGGCGGGCTCCTACGACCTGCTGAGGACCACCCCGTTCACGCCGAGCGATCAGGGTAAGCTCGCGAGCTTGCCGGGCGTGAGCGCTGTGCGTCTCTACCGCGGAGGGCTGTTGGACATCGGCGAACGGCGCGTGTGGGTGATCGCCCCGCCGCGCGACTCCACGCCGCTGCTGCCCGCCAGCCAGATCGTCGAAGGGAACGTCAAGCGGGCCGAAGAAGAGGTGCGCAGTGGCGACTGGATGGTGGTGTCGCAGGCGATCGCCGATGAACACCACCTGCACGTCGGTGGCTCCTTCGCGCTGCCCACCCCTGTGCCGAGCGTCTTCAAAGTGGCGGCGATCGGTACCAACATTGGGTGGGCGCCGGGCGCGATCATCATGAACGCCGACGACTACGCGCGCGTGTGGGGCTCGGCGGACGCGAGCGCATACAACGTGCTGCTCTCACCTGGCGTTTCCCAGGCGCAGGGCAAGCACGAGATCGAAAGCGCGCTCGGCAGCGGCTCGGGCTTTGCGGTGCAGACCGCCGAAGAACACGCAGCCCAGCAGCGCGCGCTCAGCCACCAGGGCCTCGAACGCCTCAGCCAGATCGCGACGCTGATCCTGATAGCGGCGGTGCTGGCGATGGCCGCGGCGATGGGCAACATGGTGTGGCAGCGCCGCCCGCGCCTGGCGAAGCTGAAGCTGGAGGGCTTCCCGCGCGCGGAACTGTGGCGCACGATTCTCCTGGAGAGCCTGCTGTTGCTCGGCGTGGGTTGCGTCAGCGGCGCGGTGTTTGGCCTCTACGGCCAGCAGCTGCTCGACCGCGCCCTCGCCAACGTGATCAACTTCCCTGTGGTGTACTCCTTCGGCATCCTTGTCGCACTCGCCAGCCTCGCGCTGGTGACCGCGGCGGCCGTGGCGATTGTCGCGATACCGGGATACATTGCCGCCGGCGTGCCGCCGGCGGTGGCGCTGCAGGACTGACACCCGAGGTCCCAATCAAGCATCCCGCGACGCTCGCGGGAGAGGGTTGCGCGCCCGGCTGCCGACCCTGCGGCCAGCGGTGATCGTCGCGCATCTCAGCTCAGCCGCCGATTCCCGCGGTGACCGATGCCTACCTGCTTGTGTGAGTAGCCGGGTGCATTGGTGGCGGCGTCCATCCGCTCGCCATCTGCAACGACCAAGCGGTGGCGGCGTCCATCCGCTCGCCATCTGCAACGACCAAGCGGTGGCGGCGTCCATCCGCTCGCCGTCCGCAACAACCACGCGGTGGCCGCCTTCCCGCCGGGTGACGCGATCACTCTGCGGCAGGAGACGGTGCCGCTCCGCCGGACGGGGGGCACTGGGTCAGTTTAGGAATAGAGCCGTATATAGCTCTGCAATAGGGGAGGGGTGTGAAACAAAAATTGAAAGCCGTGCGCAATTGCTACCGGGCTCTGAATTTTTTACAACAACCCCACCCCCTTTGTATATCTACTATCGCAAGACCAAAGCGGTCTTCGGAGAACGCCATGCAGACGGGGCTCAAACTGACCCACTGCCGGACGGGGAGATGGTGCCACTCCGCCGGACGCCAGCTTGCCGCGACCAAGGATGTGGCCGCGGCAAGCTTTTCCTGCGCGCGCTCGCGGCTACTTTTTCCTGCGCGCGCTGTGCGCGGGACAGGGTACCGTCGCCGTGGTGCTTGTGGAGGAACCGTCTTCGAAGGTGAACGAGGCTGAGAACGGGAAGCCGCCGTGGGGGCACCGTTCGGGCACGCCGATGCCGGTTGGACGGAAGTGCACGAGCCTGCCGTGGACGTGCTTGGTGTAGATCAGGCCCTGGGGGCCGATTGTCGCTTTGACGCTGACAACCGAAACGTTGGGGCCGTCGGGAACGCTGGGGATCGCCGGCACCGTGGTCACCAACTGCGAGCCGAAGATTCCCGAGGCGGGCAGGACTTCGCCCTTGAATACCAGCTGCGCGGAGACCGGCGTCTTGCCGTTGGCGTAGAACAGCACGACCAGGTTGCCGTTGTTGGAGGGTCCCATTACGGCCTGAACTTCGGGCAGCTCCTGGCCCGCTCCGTCGCCGAACGGCACTTCCACGTATGCGCTGCCCGACCCGAGACGTGAGTTGACGGGGCAGGCCGCGGGGCCTTCCAGCTGCAGCTTTTCGGGACTGCAGACCGCCAAGCCGAGGTTGGTGTCGGTGTAGTTCATGCCGGCGGGCATGTGCAGGTCGATGCTGGTCAGCGGCGGAGGCGCCAGCCCTTCGGTGGTGGCGACCGTGAAGGAAAAGCCGATTGTGGTGGTCGCCCCCAGTCGATCGGGGCTGAACGATGCATGAAGCTTCGCCTGCTCGGTGGCCATCGCGCCGGCGCCCGCCGGCAGGCATCCGCATGCCAGCAGCGCCGCCGCCACCGCGACTGTCGTGATGTTGCGCATTGAGCTCCCCCCTTGCCCGGGCGTCAGGAGGAGAACTTGCCGTTGACGCGAACGGTCATCGAGTCGTTGGAGCGCTGGATCGTTCCGCTGAAGCTGATGCCCGAGCCGTGGGCGCCGGAGTAGCTGCCGGTGCCGTGGGTGATGGAGAGCGTGCCCGAGAAGCTCGCGGTGCCGCCGTTGGTGCGATAGCTGCCCGAGGCCTTTCCGGTGAGCGAGCCGCCCCGCGGGCTGACGGTCAGTTCGGCCGTGACTTTATTGGTGGAGACGACGTCCAGGTGCAGGGAGATCGAGCCTGAGAGCGAGCCGGAGGCGTTGCCGGACTCGTACAGATTGAACCCGTGTTTGCTGGTCTTGTGCAGGTTGCCGGTGTCGTTCAGCGAGACCGTTCGCGCTGCGTGCGCGGTCGATCCTGAGGCGCCGGTGGCGCCGACGGCGAGGCCAAGTGTCCCGGCGGCGACCGCCAGGGAACCTCCAACGGCAAGGCTACGGCGAGCAAGGCTTCTCATAACCACGATCCTCTCCTCCACTGCTTTCGGTGTAGACCCCAGGCTAGAACCTAGCACCCTACTGGCCCGCTAGGCTTTTCGTCAAGACGCTGTCTATTACGTCCCGTCATATGGTCAAACCCATCAGGCGCGCACGAGTTGCGGACGCGATGCATCGGGCGGGCGGGTTGCGGACGGGGCGCATGATGAAAAACTACCGCTTACAGCCACTCGTGTCGAGTGGGAGCGGCAGGCCGGCGGGCGAGAGGCTCAAGGAATCGGCGGCGGCGTCGATAGCTCGGGCATGTCCGCCACTGATCTGCGCCGCCTCGGCGAAGCCCTGAAACGGGACACCGACGAGGTCGTCGCGAGACTGCAGCGCCGCTCGGCGGAGTCGGGGCAGGTGCTCGACGCGCTCGTCGAAGACAGCTTCGCGCGGGTGGGCTCGGTGTCGACGATCGCCGTGGCGCGCTGGATGGCGGGCGACGGCGAGGAGGTTGCTCGCGAGGTGGGCCGCGAGTCGTGGCGGATTTTCGGCCAGCTTGCGGCGCAGCGAGCGGCCCCGCTCAACGAGGTGACCAAGCGCTGCCTGCGCTGGCGCGACGCCGCCGAGGAGGTGGTGATGGAGCACGCGCGGGCGTTGGAGCTCTCCGAGGAGGTACGCGCGCGGGCGCTGGGGATGCTGCAGCGCAGCCTCGACGTAACGCTGGTGCGGATGTGCGAGTCCTTCGAGCAGGAGCGCCGCCGCGCCCACGAGGAGCTGTCTCGCCGCCAGGACGAGCTGGTGTTCCTCGCCACCCACGACCCGCTGACGGGTCTGCCCAACCGCACGCTGATCCTCGACCGCGTGGAGCAGATGTTGGTGCGCTCGCGCCGCAGCCAGACGCCGGTGGCGGCGCTGTTCATCGACCTCGACAACTTCAAGGGCATCAACGACACGCTCGGCCACGGCGCTGGCGACCGGCTGCTGAAGGCGGTGGCCGCGCGGCTCGGGCACACGATCCGCGAGACCGACGCGCTCGGGCGCCTCGGCGGCGACGAGTTTGTGGTGATCGCCGAAGGGATGTCTCTGGCTGCCGGCCCCGAGCTGATCGCCGAGCGCTTGCTGGAGGCGCTGGCGCCGCCCTTCCGCCTCGACGACGGCCAGGCCAAACGCCTGGCGGTGACGGCGAGCGTGGGGATCGCGATGGGCCCGCGCGAGTCCGCCGAGGAGCTGCTGCGCGACGCGGACGTGGCGATGTACCGCGCCAAGTGGGACGGCAAGAACCGCTACGTGGTGTTCGAGTCGACGATGCACGATGCGGTGCAGAGCCGCATGGAGCTGGAGATGGACCTGCGCGAAGCGCTCCAGAACGAACAGTTCTTCCTCGTCTACCAGCCGACCTTCGACCTGCAGGACATGACCCCGACGGGCGTGGAGGCGCTGCTGCGCTGGAACAGCCCGCGGCGCGGGGTGGTGCAGCCGGACGACTTTGTACCGCTGCTGGAGGAGACCGGCATGATCGCCGAGATCGGCGGCTGGGTCCTGCGCGAGGCCTGCCGCCAGAGCACCGCCTGGCGCGAGGCGGGGCATGCGATCGGGATGTCGGTGAACGTCTCCGCGCGCCAGTTGGACACCGACGAGTTCGTCGGCGACGTCCGCGACGCGCTGCGGGAGAGCGGCATGGAGCCGGGCGCGCTGACGCTGGAGATCACCGAGACGACGATCATGCGCGACACCGACCTGACCGTCAGCCGCCTGAAGAAGGTGAAGGAGCTGGGCGTGAGGATCGCGATCGACGACTTCGGCACCGGCTACTCCTCCCTCTCCCACCTCCAGCAGTTCCCGGTGGACGCACTGAAGATCGACCGCTCGTTCATCGCCCGCCTGACGCAGAGCCCCGAAGGCGAGACCCTGATCCGCACGCTCGTGCAGCTGGGCAAGGCGATGTCGATCGAGACGCTCGCGGAGGGCATCGAGCGCCAGCACGAGCTCGACCTGCTGCAGGACGAGCACTGCGACTCAGGCCAGGGCTTCCTCTTCGCCCGCCCCCTCGACGCCTCCACCGCGGAGGCCTTCTTCCGCACCTGGCACGGCGATCTCGCGGAGGCGTTTGCGCAGGACGCGCTGTAGGAGGCCCAGCCTGGCCCGACGCCGCTCCGCCCGACATTCGCTCGCGGTGGTTTCGCGCCAGAGCGGCGTCGGGTTTTCTCGAATCAGCGCACCGCCGCCGTGGCGTTGTGATTAAAGGACCCCACCTCGCGCTCTGAGAGCGAGCTGCTCGGCGGGTGCTCGTGGAGCGTGGCGAGACTGCGGTGGATGTCGGCCAGCAGCAGATCGGCCATGTCGCGGCTGAAGCCGTGGCGCACCAGGATCCGCTGGATCGCCAGGCCCTCCAGGTGGGGCGGGAGCGTGTAGGCCGGCACCAGCCAGCCGTGGGCGCGCAGGCGGTCGGCCACATCGAACAGGTTGAAGGGGTGCTCGACGCCGTCGGTGAGCTTCCACGACACCGCGGCGATGCCCCTGTCGGGGTCGCCGGCGTGGACCAGCTCGAACGGGCCGCACTTCGTGAGCTCGTGCGCGAGGTAGGCGCAGGTCTCGTAGGTGGCGCCGTGGACGCGGCTGTACCCTTCGCGCCCCAGGCGGATGAAGTCGTAGTACTGGGTCACCACCTGGCCGCCGGGGCGGGAGAAGTTGAGGTTGAAGGTGGGCATCTCGCCGCCGAGGTAGTTGACGTTGAAGATCATTCGCTCGGGCATGTCGTGCTTCTCGCGCCACACCGCCCAGCCGCAGCCGAGCGGGGCGAGACCGGTCTTGTGGCCAGAGGCGTTGATCGACTTCACGCGCTCCAGGCGGAAGTCCCACTCCAGGTCGGGGGCGGTGAAGGGCGCCAGCAGCGCACCGCTGGCGCCGTCGACGTGCAGGGGGATGTCGAGGCCCCGCTCGGCCTGCAGATCGTCGAGCGCGGCGGCGATCCCGGCGACGTCCTCGAACAGGCCGGTGAACGTCTGCCCGAGCGTGGCCACGACCGTGATCGTGTTCTCGTCGCAACGTTCTAGGCACTGCGCCGGTTCCATCAGATAGCGCCCCGCGTCCATCGGCACCTCGCGGATCTCCACGTCGAAGTAGCGGGCGAACTTCTCCCAGCACACCTGCACCGGGCCGCAGACGAAGTTGGGCTTGTCGGCGGGCTTGCCTTCGGCCGCGCGGCGCTCGCGCCAGCGGAACTTCGCCGCCAGGCCCGCCAGCATCGCGGCCTCGCTGGAGCCTGTGGTCGAGGTGCCGAGCGTGGTGCCCGGGTGGGGGGAGTGCCACAGGTCGGCGAGCATCCGCACGCAGCGGGCCTCCAGCTCCGCGGTCTGGGGGTACTCGTCCTTGTCGACGATGTTCTTGTCGAAGCTCTCCGCCAGCAGCGCCAGCACCTCGGGCTCGGCCCAGGTGGTGCAGAACGTGGCGAGGTTCATGCGCGCCACGCCGTCCAGCATCAGCTCGTCGTGTACGAGCGCGTATGCGAGTCGGGGATCGCTCTCGCGAGCGGGGAACCGGTGCTTTGGTGCTCCTTTACGGGCCATCAGCGACTCATAGGGATCCTCCTCGTCGGTCTGCGCGCGGGGATGGGGGTGCTCGCTCATACGGGGCTCCTTGGGTAGGTGACACCCGAAGGATGGCGGATCGCGGCGTTCATGTCAGTTGAACGCAAGTCGCGACCAACGGGCGATTGTGGGGGCTCCGGGCAGCCCCCATCATCGCTTGCCATACACCGGCCCCGGGGGCAGCAGATGGGCTCTTGATGGAACTAGGGAACGGGAATGTCCAACCAAGGATGGGAGGTGCCTCAAGTGGTCACCAAGGATATGCACGCTCGTGAGAGCGGCCACATCGGCCTACGCGCTCGCACCACACTCGACGAGTCGCCCGAGGCGATGCGCCAGGTGCGCCTCGCGATCGCACGGGCGAAGGAGGGCGACCGCGAGGCGTTGCGGCTGCTGTATGTGCGCTATTCCGACAACGTGTACGGCTACATACGCTCGATCGTGCGTGACGAGAAGGAGGCCGAAGACCTCACCCAGCACGTCTTCCTGAAGCTGATCACGGTGATCTGTAAGTACGACGACCGCGGCATCCCCTTCTCGGGGTGGCTGCTGCGGATGGCGCGCAACGTGGCGCTCGATCACCTGCGCCGGCGCCGTGCCACCCCGGCGGAGGAGGTGTACGGCGCGGATGCGCACGCCGACGAGGAGACCCTCGACCGCGCACGTACGCTGCGCACGGCGCTCGACTCGCTGCCTGAAGAGCAGCGCGACGTGGTGGTGATGCGCCACCTGATCGGGCTCACCCCACCGGAGATCGCCGCGCGGATGGGTCGCTCGGAGAGTTCGATCCACGGCCTGCACCACCGCGGCCGTCGCGCGCTGCAGCTGGAGCTGTCGCGGCTGGACTGCGCTCCCGCGACGGCTGTCGCCGCCGGCTGAGGTCACGGCATGTCGAGTGCAACAACGACCCACGATCCCGCGCTATGCGCGCAGGTCCCGTTCACGCGCATGGACTGCGCCGACCCCGCGCTGCTGGAGGAGCTGTTGGGGGCGGTGCGCGAAGTGGCCGAGCACGGAGCGTTCACCCTCGGTCACCACGTGGAGGAGTTCGAGCGGGAGTTCGCGGCCTACTGCGAGAGTGATTTCGCCGTCGGTGTCTCCTCGGGCACCGAGGCGCTGGTGCTCTCACTGCGGGCGCTTCAGATCGGACCGGGCGATGAGGTGGTGGTGCCGGCCAACTCGTTCATCGCTACGGCCGAGGCGGTCTCCGCGGTGGGCGCCGTGCCGGTGCCGGTCGACGTCGACCCCGACTCCCACCTGCTCACCGCCGAGCTGGTCGCGGCCAGCCTCGGCCCGCGCGTTCGCTGCGTGATTCCGGTGCACCTGTACGGGGCGACCGTCGACCTGGACCCGATCCTCGAGCTGGCACGCGAAGCGGGGATCCACGTGGTCGAGGACGCCTGCCAGGCGCACGGTGCGCGCTACCGCGGCCGGCGCGTGGGCACGTTGGGGGCGCTCGGCTGCTTCAGCTTCTATCCCGCCAAGAACCTCGGTGCGTGGGGCGACGGCGGCGCCGTCGTGACCTCGCGCCCGGAGCTGGCCGACCGTGTGCGACTGCTGCGCGCGCACGGCGAGCGCCCCCGCTACCACCACCGCGTGGTCGGCTCCACCGCGCGGCTGGACGCCCTGCAGGCGGCGGTGCTGCGGCGCAAGCTCACGCGCCTGGACGGCTGGAACGACGAGCGCCGCTGGCTTGCCGCGGAGTTGCGGGCGCGGATCACGACCGCGGGAGCACGGGCCGCCGGCGCGGCGCATCGAGCCGCGGTGGGAGCGCGAATCACCGAAGCGTGGGAGGGGCGAGCCGCGGTGGACTCTGCCCGCCTGCCGCTCCCAGGGGCGGGGGTGGTCGATCCAGTCCGCCCACCGTTCCTCGGGGCCGACCACGTCCACCACCTGTTCGTGGTGCGCTGCGAGCAGCGCGACGCCCTGCGCCGGCACCTCGCCGAGCGGGGCGTGGCGACGGGCATCCACTACCCGGTGCCGATCCACCGCACCGCGGCCTACGCCGACCTCGGCCTTGGCCCGGGGAGCCTCCCGGTGAGCGAGGCGCTGGCGGAGCGGATCTGCTCGCTGCCGATGTTCCCGGGGATGAGTGGGGCCGAGCTGCAGCAGGTGGCGAAGGCGGTTGCGAGCTTCACGGCGGCCGCTGCGTCGACTCCGCATGGGGTGAGCCTCCCAGACGGCACTTCGACTCTTTCAAAAGACGGCGTGGCGCGCCGGCGTTGATTGGCACATGGACGACGCAAGCATGAGTTGGACGTCGACACCAGGAAGGGGTCGCTGAGCGATGGTCGGCAACTGGGGGGTTCCCGCCGGCGAGGCTCAACGGCCGCGGCGGATCGTGCCGCGGCCCGCCGCCGCGATCGGCGTGGCGGTGGTGGGTTGCGGCTATTGGGGGCCCAACCTGGCCCGCAACGTGGTCGAGCATCCCGAGTTGCGGCTGCAGGCGCTGTGCGACCGCGACCCCGCACAGCTGCGAGCGCTGGCGGCGCGCCACACCCACGCCCGCGCGGTCGTCGACCTCGACGCGGTTCTGGACGACGACGCGGTTGGGGCGGTCATCGTCGCCACTCCCCCGCGGACCCACCACGCGCTCGTCAAACGGGCGCTGCTGGCGGGCAAGCACGTACTCGTCGAGAAGCCGCTCGCCACCACGCTGACCGACGCCTACGAGCTCGCCGACCTGGCGCGGGCTCAGGATCTTGTGTTGATGCCGGGCCACACCTTCGTCTACAGCCCGCCGGTCAACGCTGTGCGCGAGCTGATTCGCGATGGGACCGTCGGCGACGTCCACTTCATCACCTCCTCGCGGATGAACCTCGGCAAGTACCAGAGCGATGGGGTCGTCTGCGACCTCGCGCCGCACGACCTCTCGATTCTGATGTACTGGCTCGGGGAGCCCGTCGTGGAAGTGGCGGCGTCGGGGAGCAGCGTGTTCGCCGACGGGGTGCCGGAGACCGCGTTCCTGACGCTCACGTTCGCGGGCGGCACGACCGCCAACGTGCAGCTCTCGTGGCTGGCGCCGCGCAAGGTGCGCCAGATGATCGTGGTGGGCAGCAAGCGCATGGTGCAGTACGACGACACCGCCTCCGACGAGCCGGTGCGTGTGTACGACCGGGGGATGGACGTACAGCCCGCCGCCAATTTCGGCGAGCACCAGCTGACCTACCGCACCGGCGACATCGTGATCCCGCGCGTGCAACCCCAGGAGCCGCTGCGCCTGGAGCTGGAGGACTTCGCCCGCGCGATCCGCACCGGGGAGGAACCTCGCTCCAATGTTGCGCTCGGCCTCGACATCGTCGCGGCCGTCGAGATGGCGGAAGCCTCGATGCGCGACAACGGCGTGCCCGTCGGGTCCCAGGCGCGGCTGCAGCCGGCGGCTGCGTAGCGTCCTGCGCGAGAACCGACCCGCGCCATCCGTTTGATCGACGTGTTCACCGAGGCGGTCAAGGGAGTTGTCGTAGTCCCCGAAACCGCCGCCTGGACGGGGCCGTGGCTGGGCGCGACACGCAGACCGTCACTGCAGCGGGTGGCCAACCGGCCGATCGTCTGCCACGTGCTCGATGCGCTCCTGGCAGCCGGGATCGTCGATGTCGCCGTCGTATCGCCGAACGATGCGATGCGGGAGATCAGCGAGTGCGTCGCAAGCGAGGGACCGAAGGGTCTCGCCGTCCGCTCCCTCGTGGCCGACCGGCTCGGCGAGGGCGACGCCGCACTGCTCGCCGCCGCGGAGTTCGTCGGGGACGATCCCTGTGTCCTGCACCGTGCCAACGGACTGCTGGGCCAGGCGCTGCTCCCCCACATCGAGCTGCTCGACCGTGAGGCCGTGGACGCGCTGTTGCTCGTCGAGGAGGGTGGATGCGAGGCCCCGCGACTCAGGCTGGTGCCGCCGGTATCGCCCCTTCCCTGCGAGGTCGACTCAACCCTCGCGATCCCCGGCTTCGCGGGCGTCTGCCTGCTCGGCGCCGGCGCGCTGGCACGACTTGCGCGACCTGGGTGCTCCGTACGGCTGCGTGATTTCGCGGCCTTGGCTCAGCAGCTGGCGCGCGACGGTGGGCGAGCGCAGGTGCACCTCGCACGCGGGTGGCGGCACTTCGCCGGCGACACCCTCGACCTGCTCGAGATGAACCGGACGATGCTGGGGTCGCTCGGCATGGAGACGACCCCCAGTGCCTACGACGGCAACCGCTTCGAGGGGCCCGTCGCCATCCACCCTACGGCGTGCGTGAGCGCGAGCGTCATCGTGGGGCCGGTGATGATCGGCGCCGGCTCGCTGATCACCGACTCCTACATCGGCCCGCACACCTCGATCGGCGAGCGCGTGCGCATCGACGGATCGGAGCTCGAGCGCTCGATCGTGCTCGACGACGCCAGCGTGCTGCACGTCGGCGGGCGCCTCGTGGCCAGCATCGTCGGCCGCCACGCGCGGGTCTTCCGCGATTTCTCGATACCGCGTGCGCTGCGGCTGCAGGTCGGCGACGGCGACGAGGTGGCGCTGTGCTGATGAAACTCGCCACGCCCGTGGCAGAACGGCCGCTCGGCCACCCCGCCGGCGGTGGGCGCGAGGGCGTCGCCGCGAGCACCCGGCCGGTTGCCGTCGTCGGCGCGTCGGGAGCGCTCGGGTTCGGGCTCGCCGTCCGACTCGGGCAGGCGGGCACGCCGGTTGTGATCGGCTCGCGTGACCCCGGGCGCGCGGCGGACACCGTGGAGCGCGCACGTCGGGTCGCGCCGGGCGGCTCGTTCAGCGGTCGCGAGAACGCGAGCGCCGTACGCGACGCGGGCGCGGTGATTCTGAGCGTCCCGCTGCACAGCCAGCCCGAAATCCTGGAGGCGCTGCGGGAGGCGCTGCGGCCGGGGCAGCTGCTGATCGATGCGACCGTGCCGCTGGCGGCGGTCGTGAACGGGCACCCCACGCGGACGCTCGGCCTGTGGCAGGGCTCGGCCGCGCAGCAGGCGCTGGAGATGGTGCCCGCCGGCGTGCGCGTGGTCTCCGCGCTGCACACCGTCTGCGCCGGCTCGCTGTGCGCCCTCGACCATCCCCTGGACCAGGATGTGCTGCTGTGTGGCGACTCGCGCGCGGACAAGCGCGAGGCGGCGGGCCTGATCGAGCGGATCGAGGGTCTGCGCTGTGTGGACTGCGGCCCGCTGGAGATGGCGCGAGTCACCGAGTCACTCACCGCACTTTTGATTGCGGTGAAGGCCCACCACGGAGCCCACTACCCGGGGATTCGCCTGACGGGCCTGCCAGATGCCCTCTGGGAGTGACAGGCCCCGAGCCTGCGCACACGACGAGGCCCCGAGCCTGCGCACACGACGCTCGCGCGAGGGTTGCGCCCACCCACACCCCCACGATCGAGAGAGAACGACCTTGTCAATACGCGTAGGTATCGATCTGGTGTCCGTCGCCACCGTGGTCGAGTCGATTCGCGATCACGGCGAGCGCTACCTGAAGCGCATCTACACCGACGCCGAGCTGCACGACTGCCAGGGGGCCGAGGGTCCCACCCCGGAGCGCCTCGCCGCGCGGTTCGCTGCCAAGGAGGCGACCCTGAAGGTGCTGCGCCCCGCGGCGGAGGCGATCCCGTGGCGCGACATCGAGGTGGTGCGTCATCCCTCCGGGTGGGTCGAGCTGAAGCTCGGCGGCCGTGCCGCGGTCTCGGCGGCCACCCAGGGCTTGGGCGATTTCGCCCTCAGCATGTCCCACGAGGCGGGCTACGCCACGGCCGTGGTGGCTGCCGGTGGCACGTAAAAAAAACACCCATCGCGTCTCGTTGATTCACGTATGACCGACGAAATCCGCAAGATCATCAATGACCACGGCCACCTGTCGATCGACGTGGACACGCTCGCGAGCGACGCCGATCTCTACCAGGCGGGCCTGAGCTCCCACGCGAGCGTCAACATGATGCTCGCCCTCGAGGACCACTTCGACATCGAGTTTCCCGATCGGATGCTCACGCCCGGCGTGTTCGCCAGCATCGCCTCGATCGAGGCGGCCGTGAGCGAGCTGCGCCCCGTGGCGAGGCAGTCGTGAGCGTCGTCACGGTCGACCGCGACCAGGCCTTCCTGGACGCCGTCCGTCACGTCGCCGAGGAGTATGCCGCGCCGCACGCCGACGAGGTCGACCGCCAGGCGCGCTTTCCGGCCGAGACGATCGATGCGCTGCGCGCCGAGCAGGCGCTGTCAGCCTTCGTCCCGACCGAGCTCGGCGGCGGCGGCGTGCGCTTCGAGACGATCGCCGCCGCGTGCTTCGAGCTGGGGCGCCGTTGTGGCTCGAGCGCGATGGTCTTCGCGATGCACCAGATTCAGGCCGTGACGATGGTGCGCCACCTCGAGGAGTCACCCTGGCTGGAGGCGTACCTCGCGCGGCTGGCCGCCGAGCAGCGCCTGATCGCCTCGGTGACCTCGGAGATCGGCACCGGCGGAGACATGGGGCGCTCGATCGCCGCCGTCACACCCGCCGCGGACGGCGGCTGCACGTTTGAGAAGCAGGCGCCGACGGTCAGCTACGGCAGCCACGCCGACGACCTGTTCGTGACGCTGCGCCGCGGCCCGGACACCGAGCAGAGCGACCAGGTGGTGGCGCTCGTGCACCGCGAGCAGGTCACGCTCGAGCAGACCGGCACGTGGGATCCGCTGGGGATGCGCGGGACCTGCTCCCCCGGCTATGTGGTGCGCGCCACTTTCTCCCCGGAGCAGATCCTGCCTACGCCGTTCCCTCGGGTGATGGCGGAGTCGCTCGTGCCGGTGACTCACATCCTCTGGTCGCACCTGTGGCTGGGCATCGCCACCGACGCCTTCGACCGCGCGCGGGCGTTCGTGCGCGCTGCCGCCAAGCGCACGCCGGGCGAGACGCCCCCGGTTGCCCTACGCCTCTCCCATCTGATGAGCGAGCTGTCGCTGCTGCGCGCCGAGGTTGGCTCGGCCCTGACGGAATTCGTCGAGATCTCTGAAGAGCCCGGGCGCGAGCGCCTCTCGACGATGGCCTGCGCGCTGCGCTTCAACAACCTGAAGATCGCCTCCTCCGAGCAGGCTCCGCGGGTGTGTCAGGGCGCGCTGGGGGTGTGCGGGATCGTGGGCTTCAAGAACGACACGCCGTTCAGCGTGGGGCGCCATCTGCGCGACACGATGTCCGCCTGTCTGATGATCGCCAACGAGCGTATCCACCAAACCAACGCCAGCCTGCTGCTGATCGCCAAGGACGTCTGATGCCCACTGCCACTCGCCCGGCCAACCCGGATCAGGCGGAGCTGCTGCGGGAGCTCATCGATCGCCGCCTGCTGATCGCAAGCGGCGTGCCTGGCGTCTACGGTCGCGGTGGGGACTTCGAGCAGGTGCGCGAGGGAGTCGCCGCCCTCGTCACCCGCGCCGCGCTGGCTGAAGCGCCCGAGCAGTTGCGCTTCCCGCCGATCCTGCCACGCCGCGACCTCGAGCGGATCGAGTACCTGAAGTCCTTTCCGCATCTCGCCGGCAGCATCTTCGCTTTCGAGGGCACCGAAGCGCAGGCCGCGGAGCAGTACGGGCGCGCCTGCTGCCATGAGGACTGGAGCGAGTTCCAGGAGATGACCGACCTCGTGCTGACCCCCGCCGCTTGCTACCCCGTGTATCCCGCGATCGCGGCGCGCGGTGCGCTGCCCGCCGGCGGCGTGACGGTCGACGCGGGAGGCGCCTACGTCTTCCGCCGCGAGCCCTCCGACGATCCGGCGCGGCTGCAGATGTTCCACCAGCGCGAGATCGTGCGACTCGGCGAGCCGCACATCGTGCAGGCGTGGCGCGACGCCTGGCGCGAGCGCGCGCTGGAGCTGCTGGGCGGCATCGGTCTCGAGGTCGAGCTCGACCTTGCCTCCGACCCGTTCTTTGGCCGCAGCGGCCGGATGCTCACCGCCAGCCAGCGCCAGCAGGAGTTGAAGTTCGAGGTGCTGACGCCGATCGCCGGCCCCGATCCGACGGCAGTGGCGTCGTTCAACTATCACCAGGACCACTTTGCCTCGGTGTACGGCCTGCGATGCGCGGACGGCGAGCCTGCCCACACGGCCTGCCTCGGCTTTGGTCTCGAGCGGATCACGATCGCGCTGCTCGCCACACACGGGTTCGACATCCACGCCTGGCCCGCCGAGGTCGGCGAGCGGCTATGGGAGCGATGACGCGCCCCGCCGCGGGACCGATGACTGCGCCCGCCGCGCGCCCTGCCGTGGGACCGATGACTGCGCCCGCGGCGCACCTCGCCACGGACTTCGTGAGCCTCCTGGGCCTCGACCCCGCCACCTATCGCCGCCATGCGCTGCACCAGCCGGGGCGCACGTACGGGGAAACCAACTGCTACACCGACATCCTGATCGAGCTGCTCCACGCCCGCGGCGTCGAGCCGCTGGCGGCGCTGGGCTGTACCGTGCGGATGGACCTCGAGGGCGACCAGTGGACGTTCTTCAAGCCGTTCCCCGAGGACCTGGAGCTGCTGTTCGGGATCGACGTGCACGAGATGCAGCCCTACCGACCGCTGGCCGAGCAGGCGGTTGAGCAGCTCGCCAGGGGCCGTACGCTGATCGTCGAGCTGGACTCCTGGTACCTGCCGGACACGCTTGCGAGGACCTACCGCTCCGAACATGTCAAGAGCTCGGTTGTGGTCGAGGGCATCGACCCGTCGGGCGAACGGCTGCGCTACTTCCACGGCACCGGGCTGTACGAGCTCTCGGGCGAGGACTACCGTGGCGCTCTGCGTCTCGGGAGAGCCTTCTCGGAGGACGTCCTGCCGCCGTACACCGAGCTGGTGCGCTTCGACGCCGGCCCCTGCCTGCATGGGGTGCAGCTGCGCGAGGCCGCGCGCGCGCTCCTGCGCCGACATCTCGCCCACCGTCCATCCACCAACCCGTTCGTGCGCTTCGCCACCCAGCTCGAGCGCGACCTGCCGCGCCTGCTGGAGGGCGACGCGAGCGACTACCACGCATACGCGTTCGCCACGGTGCGGATGGCTGGCTCCGCGTTCGAGGTCGCCGCCTCGCAGGCGCAGTGGCTGCTGGCGGACGCCGCGGGCCCCGCGTCGGCGGCGCTGATGCGGATCGTCGAGGGCTGCAAGGCGCTGTCGTTCAAGCTCGCGCGCCGCCGCGCGTTCGAGCCCGAGCCGGCGCTGTCCCCCTCGGCCCTGGCGTGGGACGAGGCGATGGAGCTGCTCGATGCCGCGCTTGCTTGAGAGCGAGCTCACACCGACCGGCAGCTCACACGCTCGCATGGACGGCGAGCAGGCGCGGGCGCTGTCGACGGGGTGGCGCGTCCAGGTGGATTGCCACGAGTCGCGGGCGCTGTCGGAGGGATGGGAAGCCGCGTGTGTGCCGGGCGATCGCGATTGTGCGGTGGAGGATCTGGATGGTCTGGGCTGGATCCCCGCACGCGTCCCCGGCACCGCGGCGGGGGCGCTGTGCGACGCCGGGGAGTGGCGGCTGGGTGAACCCCGTGACTTCGACCTCGAGGAGTGGTGGTTTCGCACGAGTTTCGACGCCGAGCCGGCCGTGCTGGGCGAAGAGGTGGTTCTGTGCCTCGACGGGATCGCGACGGTCGCCGAGGTGTACCTCAACGGCCAGCGCCTGCTCGAGAGCGACTCGATGTTCGCGGCCCACACGCTGTCGCTTGGCGCGCACCTGAGCAACGCCCCCGGCGAAGGTGTCACCCGCCACGAGCTGGCGATCCGCTGCCGCGCGCTGGCGCCGCTGCTCGGCGAGAGTCGCCGCCCTCGCGCGCGCTGGCGCACGCGCCTGGTGCCCGAGCGCAACCTGCGCTTCTTTCGCACGATGCTGCTCGGCCGCGCCCCCGGCTTTGCGCCCGGGCCAGCTGTCGTCGGCCCCTGGCGGGCGGTGCGCCTGGAGCGCCGCCGCCGGGTGGCGGTCGAGGAGCTGGCGCTGCGCCCGCGGCTCGACGGCGAGCACGGGGTGCTGTCGGTGGGGGTGCGCTTGCGCCCGTTGGAGGGGGCGCGGCTGGACTCGGTCGAGGTCGAGTTGGACGGCCCATCGGGTACGCACCGGGCCGAGCTCACGCTGAGTGGCCCTCCGGAGGAGCCCACCGCGCGGGGCGAGCTGGTTGTGCCCGCGGTGGCGCGGTGGTGGCCGCACACGCACGGCGAGCCGGTCCTGCACGACGTGCGCCTGTTGGTTGGTGGCCCCGGACAGCGGCCGATCGTGATCGACGCGGGCCAGGTCGGCTTTCGGGAGCTGGCGTTCGGAACGACGCCGGCTCACGACGTCGAACACGACGGGTTGGACCTGCACGTCAACGGGGTGCAGGTGTTCGCGCGCGGGGCGGTGTGGACGCCGATCGACCCGATCGGTATGGCGCCCTCCGGGCAGGACCTTCGCGCGGCGCTCGACCAGGTGCGCGAGGCGGGGATGAACATGCTGCGCGTGCCCGGCACCAGCGCGTATGAGACAAGCACGTTCCACGACCTCTGCGACGAGCTGGGGATCCTCGTGTGGCAGGATTTTATGTTCGCCAACTTCGACTACCCGATTGGCCACGAGCCGTTTCGTGCATCCGTCACCCACGAGGTTGCCGCGGTGCTGCGAGCGCTGGGCGGGCGCCCGAGCCTCGCGGTCCTGTGCGGCAACAGCGAAGTCGAGCAGCAGGTGGCGATGCTCGGGCAGGATCCCGCGCTGGGGCGCGGCGAGCTGTTCGGCGAGCTGCTGCCCCGCCTCGTGCACGAGAGCGGCGTGGATGCCATCTACGTTCCCTCGGCGCCGTGCGGCGGCGAGCTGCCGTTCCGGCCCGATCGCGGGATCGCCAACTACTACGGGGTGGGCGGCTATCGTCGTCCGCTCGAGGATGCCCGCCGCGCGGGGGTGCGCTTCGCCGCCGAGTGCCTGGCTTTCTCCAATGTGCCGTCCGGGGCACTCGCCGCGGAGAGCCTCGAGGATGGGGCGGGCGCCGCGGCCGGGGATAGGGCAAGCGCCGCGGCGCCCGGGGAGCTCGCCCGCGAAAATCCAGTGCTGAGGACGGGCATCCCCCGCGATGTCGGTGCGGACTGGGACTTCGCCGACGTCCGCGACCACTACCTCGGGGTGCTGTTCGACGTGGACCCGCGCACGTTGCGGGCGGCCGACCCCGAGCGCTACCTCGAGCTCGCGCGCGCCACCACCGGCGAGGTGATGGCGGAGGTGTTCGGCGAGTGGCGGCGTGCCGGCTCGCCCTGCGGCGGCGGGCTGGTGTTGTGGCTGCGCGACCTGTTGCCCGGCGCGGGCTGGGGCGTGATCGACCACCGCGGCGCGCCGAAGCTGGCGTTCCACCATCTCAAGCGCGCGCTCGCCCCGGTGGCCGTGTGGACGGTCGACGAGGGTCTGGGCGGCGTAGTCGCCCACGTGGCCAACGACGGTTCCAAGCCGCTGCGCGCGTCGCTGCGGGTGTCGCTCTATCGCGAGGATGGCCTGTGCATCGAGCAGGCCGCCACGCCGGTCGAGCTCCAGCCGCACAGCCAGGGCGAGTGGAACGTCGAGACCGTGATCGGTCGCTTCGTCGACGCGGGGTGGGCCTACCGCTTCGGCCCGCCCGCGCAGCATGCGGTCGTGGTGAGCCTGGAGCGCGACGGCGGCCCCGACGTCGGATCGGGCGCAATCGAGGCGGGCTTGGGCTCGGGCGATCCCGAGACGGGCTCGAGGACGATCTGCCAAGCGGTCCGCTTTCCCGCTGGACGGCCGCTCGACCGCGAGTCACCCGAGCGGCTCGGGATCGAGATCGAGACGACTCCGCTTGGAGCTGGTGAGCTCCGGCTGGCACTCACCAGCAGGCGGTTGGTCTACGGCGTGCGCATCGACGCGCCCGGGTTCCTGCCCAGCGACAACGGCTTCTTCATCGAGCCCGGTGGCACGCGCGGCCTGACGCTGCGACCCACCGGCCCCGACAGCTCGCTGGAGCACGGCAGAGTGCTGGCGTTGAACATGGACGGCCAGATCGAGCTCGCCGCCCGGGTGCCCGTCGAGGTGGCTGCGCCGTGAGTGTGCTCCAAACACCCGAGCCTTCCACTCTCCGATTCTCCGGACTGCCGACGACGCCCAGCCCGCTGTATCTGACGGGGTCCGGCACGCCGATGTTCGCTTTCCTCCACGCGCCGTCGAGCCCCACGAGGCAGACCGCGGTGCTGCTGTGCCCACCGTTTGGCTGGGAGGACATGTGCTGTTACCGCATCCGCCGCGAATGGGCCGAACGGCTTGCGGGCGATGGGTATACGACGCTGCGGATCGACCTCCCCGGCAGTGGTGACAGCGCCGGTGCCCCGACCGATCCCGGGCAGCTGGACGCCTGGACGCAGGCGGTGGACGGAGCGGCGCGGTGGCTACGGCAACCGATTGGTGACGCCGTCCCCCTTGGTAATGGGCTGGCCGGCGCCGAGCGGGTGGTGGTCATCGGCATTGGTCTCGGTGGGCTCGTCTCGTGCCGGGCCGCGCTGCGAGGCGCACCGATCGATGAGCTCATTCTGTGGGCTGTCCCCGCCCGCGGTCGCACGCTGGTGCGCGAGCTGCGCTCGTTCGCGGCGCTGGAGGTCGCCAACGTCCTGCAGCCCGGGGAGTCCGCGCCGCCGAGCGAGCCGGCCGACGAGGGAACGCTCGTGGCCAACGGCTACCTGCTGAGCGCCGCGACGGTCGCGGAGCTGCAGCGCCTCGACCTCGACGAGGTGCGGCCTTCCGCACCAGTGCTGCGCAGGGTGCTGCTGCTGGGACGCGACGGGCTGAAGGTCGATAGCACCCTGTCCGGGGTCCTGGAGCGCGCCGGCGCCGAGGTGACGGTCGCGGACGGTCCGGGGTACGGAGCGATGATGGTGGAGCCACAGGACGCCCGCACGCCGATCGAGGTGCTTGAGCGCGTGGACTCGTGGCTGGACGGGGGGGAGTTGCGTGGAACGGCTGCCGTCACCTCGCGGGTGGGGCGCGACGAACGTGAGGAGCCGCAGAAACCGGTCCTCGCACGCCCGCCGGAGGAGCCAGGCGCCCCGCCCGCCGTCTCGGGCGAGCTGACCGCGCACGAGGAGATGGTGCTCCACTGTTCGGGCGTCGCGCTGCGGGAGCGCCCGGTGTTCCTCGAGGGACCTGACGGGCAACGGCTGTTCGCGGTGCTCACCGAGCCGCTTGGCGGCCGCCGGGAGCTGAGCGCCCTGCTGGTGAACGCGGGGCCTCAGCGCCGGACCGGGCCCAACCGCATGTGGGTCGAGATCGCGCGCCGCTGGGCCGCGCGGGGGGTGCCGACGCTGCGGCTGGACGCCGCCGGCATCGGCGACTCCGATGGCGACGCCTCGGTCCTCGCGCGCAACGCGGAGTTCTACAAACCTGAGTACGTCGCCCAGGCGCGGGCGGCGTTGGAGACGATGGCAGCGCGCGGGCTGCCGCCTCGCTTTGTGACGCTCGGCCTGTGTGGGGGCGCCTACTGGTCGGCGCACGCCGCCCTCGCCGACGAGCGGGTGGCGGCCGTGGTAATGCTCAATCCGCGCACGCTGGTGTTCGACGAGTGGCGGCACACCCTCAGGCGTACGCGCCTGCTCAGAGCCAAGATGACGCGGGCAGCGACCTGGCGCAAGGTGCTGCGCGGCGAGATCAAACTCGCCAGGCACGTCGAACTGGGGCGTACGCTCCTCGGGCGGGCGAGGAGCGGGCCGGGACGGGTGTACGGGCGGATCGCCGCCCCCCGGCGCGCAGCCGGGCCTGTGCGCCAGCCTGGCGCGCGCCAGCCCGGCGCCCGCGAGCCGATCGAAAACCTGTTCGACCAGCTGCGGGATCGCGATCAGCACGGTTTGCTGTTGTTCACCGGCAAGGAGGTGCTGCGCGAGGAGCTGACCGAGAACGGCGTGCTCGACCAGATGGATCGCTGGCCCAACCTCGATCTGGCGCTTCGAGGAACCTCCGCCGACACGCATACGCTCACCCCGGTGTGGCTGCAGCGGCAGGTCCACGCGCTCATCGATCAGGTGATCGAGGACGAGCTGAAGCGGGTTGCGAGCGCATGTACGACTACGTCATAGTCGGAGCTGGATCCGCGGGCTGCGTACTCGCCAACCGCCTCAGCGAAGACCCGGATGTGCGAGTGCTCCTGATTGAGGCGGGACCGCCCGACACGGACGAGAACATCCACGTCCCGCTCGGCTATCTGAAGCTGGCGCAGGCGGAGCTCGACTGGGAGTATCACTCCGCGCCAGAGCAGCTGTGCGAGAGCCGGCGGATTGCGCTGCCCCGAGGGAAGGTATTGGGCGGGTCGTCTTCGATCAACGCGATGATCTACATCCGCGGCAACCGTCGCGACTTCGACGCGTGGGGCGTTCGTGGCTGGTCGTGGGAGGAGCTGCTGCCCTACTTCCTGAAGGCCGAGGACAACGAGCGCGGGCCCTCGCTGTGGCACGGTGTGGGCGGTCCGCTCGCAGTGAGCGAGCCGCGAGCGCTGAACGCGGTTTCACATGCCTTCTTCGACGCCGCCGCGCAGGTGGGGATCGCTCGCAACGAGGACTTCAACGGTGCCGAGCAGGACGGTGTGGGCTTTTATCAGGTGACCCAGCGCGGTGGCATGCGTGCGAGTGCCGCAGCCGCCTATCTGCACCCGGCGCGGGAGCGTGCCAACCTGACGGTGATGCCGCACACGCATGTCCGACGGGTGTTGTTCGAGGGCACTCGCGCGGTCGGCGTGCAGGCGTGTCGGGCCGGTGGCGAACAGGAACTCGAGCTGAGAGTCGAGCGGGAGGTGATCCTCTGTGGCGGCGCCTACAACTCTCCGCAGCTGCTGATGCTTTCGGGTGTGGGGCCGGCTGAGCATTTGAGTGCGCACGGGATCGAGGTGCTGCTCGACCGCCCGGCGGTCGGAGAGAACCTGTCAGACCACGCCGCCACGGAGCTGTTGTGGATGACGGCCCCACCGCAAGACCGTGCCGGTCGGCGTCGCTGGCGCAGCGCGCGTCTGCTGCTTGCGACGCAGCTGGGCTCGTTCGGCTCGAATCTGGCCGAGGCGGGCGGCTTTGCCAGGGTGGCCGCCGACGCGCCGGCGCCCGACATCCAGTTGCACGTCGCGCCCGTGCAGTTCCTCGACGAAGGCGTCAGCGATCCCGACGCCTACGGCGTTTGGGTGTCGCCGTGCCTACTTACACCACACAGTCGCGGCTCGGTGCGGCTCACCTCGAGCGATCCCACAGCCAAGCCGATCGTGCACAACGCGTTCTACACGGCGGGCGACGATCTCGAGCGCATGATCGCGGCGTTGCGGCTGGTACTCGACATCTCCGCCCAGCCCGCCATGCGCGGCTGCTGCGCCGAGCCGTTCAATGTGCCCGCCAGGGACGGCGACGACGCGCTGCGCGCTCACGTCGCGCGCACGACGGTCGCCTTCTATCACCCCGTGGGCACCTGCCGGATGGGCGAGGACGCGGAGGCGGTCGTCGATGATCGGCTGTGCGTGAACGGCCTGCGGGGCCTGCGAGTCATCGACGCGTCGGTGATGCCGGTGGTTCCTCGTGGGAACACCAACGCGCCGACGATCGCGCTGGCGGAGCGTGCCGCGGATCTGATCCGCCACGGCGCGGCGCTCCCGCAAAGCGAAGCCGCAGAGGTGCGTTGACTTGCATAGGGCGATCGCCAAGGAGGTGCCTCGTATGGCCGTCCCGCCGGAACCGCCGGTGAACAGCCGCGGCTTGCGCGCACTCGCCGGACGGACGAAGCGGCGCTTGAAGGCGCTGGTGCCGCCGCGGCCGGGATCGGAGGCGTGGCTGAAGCAGCACGGCATGCTGGTGGTCGGCCGCCACTCCTATGCTCCCCCCTCGCTGGTGCGGGTGTTCGCGGGGGACTCCGCGCGGGTGGTCATCGGCAGCTACTGCTCGCTGGCCAGCGACGTCGAGATCATGCCCGGTGGCAACCATCGCACCGACACGGTCACCACCTATGCGCTGCGCCAGCATCTCGTCCCGGACAACGCGGAGCGGGTTGGTGAGCCGTGGTCGAAGGGCGACGTGGTGATCGGAAGCGACGTGTGGATTGGCCGGGGTGCGAAGATCCTCGGGGGGGTAACCGTGGGCGATGGCGCTGTGATTGCCGCGTGGTCGGTGGTGACGAAGGACGTCTCGCCCTACACGATCGTGGCTGGCGTACCGGCGCGAGCCGTGCGGCAGCGATTCTCGCGGGAGATCGTCGAGAGCCTGCTGCGGATCCGCTGGTGGGACTGGGACGATGCCGTCGTGCGGGCACGCATCGACGAGCTGGCGAGCACCGATCTCGTGGCCTTTTCGCAGAAGTACGACACCTCGCCAGCTTGACTACCGGCTGAGGCCCATGGCCATCAGCGAACGGCTGTCGCCGCGAGGCGTCGCTTCACGCCGTTCAGTCGGCGGTGTCCGGGCAGGATGCGCTCGAGCGCCGTACATTGATCGCGCCACGTCGCCGGGAAGCAGACGCGTAGGGTCAGCAGATAGGGCGGCAGCGCGGCAAGGCCGAGCAGCGCCAGCCATAGCGCCGCTGGCGTATGCGCTGCCGTCAGGGCAAGGCTCACCGGCAGGGCGACCGCGACCAATCCCAGACAGGAGATGGTGGCCGGCGCGACATCGCTCCAAAGGCGTCGTAGGGGACGTTCGTTCGAGCCACGCAGCATCAGGGCGTAGGCGATCATCGCGAACAGCGCGTGCATCAGTGCAGCGTCGATGGCGACGGCGACGATGCCCAATGGCGCAACCAAGAACACGCTCAGCCCGTAGAGGAGAAACTGGGTCCACCCGAAGCCGACAAGCACCCCGACACGCCCGCTCGCCATGAACACCGTTTTGACGGCGCTGAAGATAATCGTGGACGCGCCGCCCAGCGCCAGGATCTGAGTGGGCACCACCGCCGCGCTCCAGCGCGAGCCGAAGATAAACGGTATCGCCACCGGCGCGGCGATCGCCAGCAACACCAGCAATGGAAAGAGCACGATCGTCAGCAGGCGGATCATCTGACGGTACAGTCGCGCGAGTTCATTCGCCTCGTGCGTGCGCGCCAAGATCGGAAAACCCACCTGACCCATCAGCATGCCGATCTTGTTCTGGTATTCGACAGCCAACGTGTAGGCGCGGTAGTAGTAACCCGTCTGCAAGGGACCCAGGCGTGCCCCCACGATCGCGTAATCGATGTTGTAAAAGCCGACCCAGCTAACCGTTGCCAGCGAGATCGGCCCGGCGACGCGCACCAGCTCGCGCGCGGCCTTCAGGTGTAGGCGCGGCAGGGGGAGCGGCGCGCTGATCCAGGCCATGATCACTCCCGCCAGCGCGCCGGCGACCATGCCGAGCACCAGCGCCTCACCGTCCAGTCCCGCGAGCGCCAGCGCGATGCACGCGACTACACGCACGATGTTGTTAAGCATTTCGATCACGCTCAGGCGTCGGAAAGCCAGCTGCCGCCGCAGGATGGAAACTGGTACGGAGCCGAGTACTTCGAGGAAGCACAACGGCGCCAGCAGCTGAACGAACAGAGCGGTGCGTGCACCGAAAACCGGGGCGACGATCAGGCTCGCACTGGCCCAGACGAGGGCCGTCAGCGCGATACCCCCGAACAGCCCGATGGCCACCCCGGCCTGCAGATGCTCGCGGTCCAGCCGCTTGCGCTGGACGAGCGCGGCGCTGAGCCCTCCCGCCACCAGCAGGCTCGCGACTTCCGCGACGATCGAGGCCACCGCATAGCGGCCGAATTCGGCGGGGGCGATCAGGCGCGCCAGAAGGACAATCCCCACCAGCTGGACGACCTCGATCGTGGGACGGGATATCGCCGACCAGCGGACCCCGTGGGCGGCCGCCGTGCGGAGCTCCTCGCCCGACGGTGAGTCGCCAGTCATGCCTTTCACCCTCCGTGGTGCGGTTGCCTCACCACGCCCCTTTTGTGCTCAGCACAGCGGGAATCGTCAGTATCAGGATCCGGAGGTTGAGCCAAAGCGTCCGCTGGCGTGCGTACTCGATGTCGAGGCGCACCATCTCGTCGAGCGTTACGCTGGAGCGGCCGCTCACCTGCCACAGTCCCGTAAGCCCTGGCTTGACCGCGAAGCGATCGAACCACGCGGGGGGATAGTGTTCCACCTCGTAGGGAATCGCGGGGCGTGGCCCGACGAGCGACATGTTGCCGCGCAGGACGTTCCACAGCTGCGGAAGCTCGTCGAGGCTCGAGCGTCTGAGGGCGCGGCCAACGCGCGTAATACGTGGATCGGCGATCATCTTGTAGTAGGGGCGCGGGGGGTTGCGGCCGGCATCCTCGCCCGCGGCGTCGGGGTCGGAGATGTCTTGCTGGGGTGTGTCGCCCTTGATCAGCTTGAGCACGAACTCGCGGTGTCGGTCGTGCGCGGCGCCGTTGTACATCGAACGGAACTTGTTGACGGTGAAGGGCTTGCGGTTTCGCCCAACGCGCTGCTGGCGAAAGACGGCGGGTCCGGGCGAGTCGAGCCGGATTGCGATGACGATCAGGCACAGCAGTGGCGCCATGAGAACAAGCAACGCCGCCGCGCCGACGATGTCGAGCGCCCGGCAGCTGGCGTCGACAAGCCGGCCACCGCGACGTTGCGCGGTGGCCGCGACCACCGCGGTGTCTACGCCTGATGATCTGCATTGTTCAACCGGATGGGACGACATGACAAAACAACGTGTGCGCGTAGGCTGAGCTTACGTGGAGGGGCACGTCGCGCTCGCGGTGCGTGGTGGCCTGCCTGCGAGCTGACGCGCGAACCGGCGGGAGGGCACTACGTTACCCTCCGGCCCGGCGGCGGCGATCACCGTCATCGCAGCCACCAGGAAGAACATGTAACACCCCTGCGGGTAGCCCATCGAGTCGAACAGGACGCTGATGACAAGGAAGGCAACACACCCGCCGGAGGCAGCAAGCGCGAGTGAGGCGACCGTCGGCCCGCGTGTGCGGATGGCGGATCGGGCGATGACCACTGGCGCGAGAATCATCCACACGAAGGCGATCAGCCCGACCAGCCCGACCTGCCACAGTTCGTCGAGGTACTGGTCGTCGTTGATCCGGAACTGCTGCGGCTGGTCTGGATTGATCGAGCCGTAGCCGCGGCCGAGCGCCGGATGTGCGAGCACGTCGGGTTTGAGGTCGCTGAAAGCGCCCACGCGGTGAGCCGTCGAACCGCTGTGTGCGTCCGAGGCGACGCTCGCAAACTGCCCCAGCGTGCCCGGGGAGGCCAGGTGCGCCACACCGAGAAAGGCCACGATTCCGAGCGGCGCCAGGCGCAGCATCTGGCGTGGGCGGTAGCACGCCAGATAGATGATCAGAGCGACGGGGACGAGCAGCGCCGTCTTACGATCGGTTGTCACCGCGCCTCCCGCCATGAGCGCGAATGCGGCCGCGTTCAGCCACCAGGATCTGCGCGAAGTGGCATGCAGGACGCGCACCAGCGCGAATGACATCACCATCATCAGCACCGCCGTCGCGGCGAGCCCGTGTTTGGTTGGCCCCACGACGATTATGCGGCCTTCTTCGACGTTGGGCGATGGATGGATGTCCGTCGGCGACGCCGCGACACTGGCGATCGGCCGCAGCAGCGAGCGGCTCCATTCGTAGAAGACGTTGTAGCCAGTGTGGCGCTCGACGAGCATCCCGATCGACATCAGCACGCCCAACCCGATCAGATAGCTGCCAAAGCCGCGCAGGTCCTCAAACCGCAGCGCGGTGAGCGCAAACCACCCGAGCACCAGATAGGAGCCCAGCAGCGCAAAGCGCTTCTCGGCGAGCAGGAAGTCGCCCAGGTTGATGATCCGCGGCGCGTCGAGCAGGAGACTGGCGACGGCGATCACGAGGTAGATGCAGGCCGCGACGACAAACAGCTTGGAGCGCCGTGTGTGCAGGAACGCCCGCTGGTCGCCGCCAAACCACAACCACGCCAGCACGAGCACCACCACAGCGAGGCGGTCGGGGTGAGAGTCCACCCCGATGCTGACCTGCAGTTCGGTCGAGTCGATCGGGATGAAGAACACCATTGCCAGGAATCCGGCGAGGATCCATGGCAATGGACGCTTGGTATGGGGGAAGGCGTCGCGCGGTGTGGACGCCGCGTCCCGCGGCGTCGACGCGGCGGGACGCGGCTTGGGCGGGCGCGCGATCCCGGCCCGGTCTGCGACTGCTGCTTCGCTCATGGCTCACGTGGCCCGTGGGGTGAGCAGGGCGCTCACCGGAGTCTCCGCGCCGCCGCCGCGGCATGGCCTTCGTCGCTGTCCGAGAGCGTGTCGAAGCGACGGCTCTCGGGGTGCAACGCATAGGGACCACCATGCGGCGACTGCGCGGCCACGTGGTTGCCGACCTTCTCCCTGTCGGCCACCTCGCCCCTGCCATTCACCGCGCCCATGTCAGCCACCTCGTTCCAGTCCTCCTCCCAGCTGACCCGCGGCGCGGCGCTCTCACGCCAAACCTCGCGGAACCGCGCGCCGTAGAGCACGAGCATGCACCACAGCAGGAACACTCCGATGAACACCAGCGACGCCAGTACCACGCTGACCCCACCGTCGACCACCGCTCCGCTTGCCGGGCCGAGCTTACGAATCACGACTCGCAAGTTACGTGGGATGTCCTCCGCCAACTCAGAGTGCGCGACATAGCTCTGCAGGCCGGCGGCCGCCGAGTTCGCGAGCGCGACGGCCTGCTGGGTCGTCGGCGCCTGCGAGTTGATCGTGATCGTCGGCAGTCCCGTCTGGGCTTCGTAGCCCAGCCGGTATGGCTTGGTCTCGCCGGTGATCTCGATGTTGCGCTTGAGTTCTGTGGGCTCCTGTTCGATGCGCGGCTCGTTCACGGTCAGCGGCCCGGCTGCGTAGAGCTGGGCGCCGGATAGGCCCACCGGACGACCGACGACGTCGAGGAACGTCGGGCTGGTCATGAAGTTCGCGTAGACCCACGCACGCTGCGCCAGTGGTTCAAACGGCTGCGTAACGCTGCCGAGCACCGACCTTTCCGCATCCACAATCACCTGGGTGCTCGCGGAGGAGTACTGCAGCGACCGTGCTTTCAGCTTGCCGCCGCTCAGGGTGTAGACGCTGAACATCGCGGCGACCGCGGCGATCAACACCCCCGCGGCCAACAGCCAGGGACGCTTTGAGAGTGCGCGTATGGCGCGTGCGAGCTCCATTCAGATCTTCCTTTCTGCGTCTGTCGGTGCCAGGTCGTGCAAAGCCTTCGTGTGTTCCACTAGGCGCCGTGCACCCTGGTGCTTAATCAACGGCCTTGGGCCGCCTTTTTTTCGCGGGCGCAGGCCACGCACCGCCGTTGCCCGCAGGCAGGGCCGCAAGCTGGAGCGCTGCGGGGGCGTTTTGTCGATACACGCGTCTGAAGACGCGCGCGCGTGTCAGCGACTGGCGATCCGTACGTTCGCGACGCGCCGCACAAGTTCCGAAGATCCAGCCAACCATGAGCATCCGCGGCCAAGCCCCCCCAGACGTCTTGATGGTGCTCGAGAACAACACCTACCCCGGCGATGCTCGCGTCCGGCTGGAGGCGGAGAGCCTGGTCGAGTCGGGCCTGTCGGTGGAGGTGTTGGCCCCCCGGCAGTCCGATCGCCCCGTGCGCGAGGTCATCCGCGGGGTGCGCGTGACACGCTTTGCGCGGATCGACGGTCGGGGCAGGCTGGTGGGCACCGCGGTGGAGTACCTGGCCGCGTGCTGCACGATTACCGCCGCGGTGCTGCCACGACTGGTGCGCAGGCGTCGTGGAACACTGCACGTGCACAATCCCCCCGACCTCTTCTTCCCCCTACTACAGGTCGCGCGCTGGCGCGGCTGGTCGGGCGTCTTCGACCACCACGACGACGCGGCGGGGATGCTGCGCGACAAGGTTGGGCGCGCAACCTTCGCCGAGTCGCTGTTGGCGTGGATGCGCCGGCAGTCGGCGCGGACGGCCGATCTGACGATCACGACCAACGACACCCAGCGCGAGCTCGTCGAGGCCGACGCGCGCCGCGTGATTGTTGTGCGCAACTGCCCCCCGGCGTGGTTTGCCGACCACCGCTCCTCGGCGCCCAACGGTCGCGCAAAGCTCGTGTTCCTCGGTGAGATCGGGGCACAGGATCGCGTGGAGCGGACGGTCGAGATCCTCGCACAGCTGGTGGGTCGCGGAGTCGATGCGGAGCTGCTGATCGTCGGCGACGGGCCACGGCGCCGAGCGGTGGAGGAGCGTGCCGAGCGACTCGACGTCGGCGACCGCGTCAGGATCACCGGATGGGTTCCTTATGAGCAGGTTCCAGCGCTGCTTGCATCGGCGCACGTGGGTCTCGACACGGCGCCCGCCACCGACGTCAACAACGGCTCGACGATGGTGAAGATTCGTGAGTACCTGGTCGTTGGGCTCCCCGTCGTAGCCACTGCCCTGCGGGAGACGCGGGTGACGGGCGGGGACGCGGTCGTCACGGTGGAGGAGGATTCGCCCGAGGCGTTCCTGCCCCCGCTCGTCGAGCTGTTGAGCTCACCCGACGCCTGGCGTGCGAGCGCCGACCGCGCGAGGGCGCGCGGCATGGAGCTGCTGTGGCCAACGCAAGCCGAGCGGCTTGTGGGGGCCTACCGCGATCTCGAGGGAAGGTGACGCGTATTCAGTGCGAGGGACGGCGAGGGGTCCTCACCGCGCGTATCGAAACGGCAGCTCGGCGGCGATCTCGCTGAGGCGCGGGGCGGAGGCATCGCGCTCGGACGGGATCAGCTCTGCGGTCGGCAGCGGCCACTCGATCGCGACCTCGGGATCGTTGTACGCGATGCCGCGCTCGGTTGTGTCGGCGTAGTAGCCGCTCTGCTTGTACATCACGTCGGCGACCTCGCTGAGCACGCAGAAGCCGTGGGCGAATCCGATCGGGCAGTAGAGGATGTGCATGTTCTCCTCGGTCAGCTCGAAGCCCTCCCACTGGCCGAACGTGGGCGAGCCCGCGCGCACGTCGACGAGCACGTCGTAGATCGCGCCGCGGCCCGCGCGCACGAGCTTGGCCGCTCCCTCGCCGATCTGAAAGTGCATGCCCCGCACGATTCCGTGCCGTGAACGCGAGTGGTTGTCCTGCACCATCTCCTCGGGGATGCCCAGCTCGGCGAAGATCGTGCGGCGGTAGGTCTCCACAAAGAAACCTCGCTCGTCTCCCAACACCTTGGGGGCGAGCAGGATTGGGCCATCCAGACGGGTCGCAAGACGTTCCATGGGAGTTCCTCCGGTCGAATTTGGTGTGGGACAGACTGCGAGAACCCTACGGCCTCGAGCCAGAAGCTATGACCTCGCCAGGCCGGCGCGACTCATGTAGTCGCTCAGCGCTTCGCGCCAAGGACGCAGCGGCGAGAGCCCCAGGGAATCGGCATGTGGGCGGGCGAGCACGCCGTTCAGGGGGCGGTCGACGCCGCCCGCCGGGATCTCCGTGGTGCTCGCCTGGATCGGCACGTCGATACCGGCCTCCTGCATGATCGCGGTGGTGAACTCGTGCCACGAGCAGGCGCCCGTCGCGGTGAGGTGGAGCACTCCGCTGGCTTCCGCGTTCACCGCCTCGAGGATCGCCCGGGCGAGGTCGGCCGTAAAGGTCGGCTGCAGGTGCTGATCGGCGACGACGCTCAGCGCACCCTGCTCGCGGGCGCGAGCGATCATGCGCTGGACGAAGTTCCCCCCCTTGCTGGCGCTGCCGTGCAGACCGTAGAGGCCGGCGCTGCGCACGACGAGTGCGTCGGTGGCGTAGGCGAGCGCGGCGTACTCGCCACCGAGCTTCGTCAGCGCGTAGATCGAACGGGGTGAGGGCAGGTCGTGCTCGGCGTAGGGCTCCTCGCGCCGGCCGTCGAAGACGTAGTTGGTCGAGAGGTGAACGAGTCGCGCACCCTGGTGCGCGAGCTCGCGCACCGCTCGCACGTTGGCCGCCCAGGCGGCATCCGGCTCGCGCTCGCAGGTATCCACGTTGTGGAACGCGGCGCAGTTGAACACGATGTCGGGCTCGGTCTCCGCGAGGGCGCGCTGCAGCGCCGGGCTGTTGGTGATGTCCAGCTCGGCGTGCGAGTAGGCCCGCGCGGAGTCGCCCAACAGCGACTTCAGATCGCTGGCAAGCTGGCCCCCACCGCCGGTTATCAGAGCTCTCAAAGGACCTCGGCGAAGGCGTCCAGCACCGGCTTGACCTGGTGCAGCAGTTCCAGCCAGCGGATGTTGTAGCAGCGCGGGTCTGTGAGGCCCGCGAGGTTGTCGCCCTCGATCCGTGTGAGCAGGTCGCTCACCGCCTCGAGCACCGATCGTCTGGGGATGAAGCCGAGCGTTGTCGAGAGCTTGGCGTTGGCGCACTCGTAGTTGCGCGTCAGCTCGGGCGCGGGCATCTCCTCGAGCAGCACCGGGCGACCGGTGAGCTGCACCGAGCCAGCGACGATCATCGCAAGCTCCCGAATCTGATAGTTGGAGTGCACGACGTTGAAGATCTCTCCGTTCACCTTCTCCGCGGGTGCCTCGTAGGCGGCGATCATCGCGTCTGCGCAGTCGCGGATATCCACCAACGGGCGCCACATCCAGCCACCACCGTGCAGCTTCAGCGCACCCGAGAGCAGCGCGTCCTTCACGAAGGTGTTGACGACCAGGTCAAACCGCATGCGGGGACTCCAGCCGTAGACGGTGCCGTTGCGCAGGATCACGGGGCAGAGGCCCTCGGCGCCGAGCTCGATCAGCTTTTCCTCGCCATAGCGCTTGGAGGTCGCGTAGGCTGCGCGCGGTTGGATGGGGGCGTCCTCGGCGTGCATACCCGGCGGCATGCCGTCGTAGAGCGAGCAGGAGGAGGCGAACACGTAGCGTTCGATACCGCGCTCCAGGCAGGCTTGTGCCAGCGTCTCGGTGGCAATCGCGTTCATCTGCCAGTTGGCCTCGGGGTTGAACTCGGCGGTCGGATCGTTGCTCAAGCCGGACAGGTTGATCACGCCGTCGACTCCCTCCAGTGCCTCCGCGGGGACATCCCGGACGTCTGCAACCACGAGGTCGATCTTCTCGCGCACCTCCGCCAGCGAGTCCTCGCCGAAGAAGAGCCGATCGAGCACGCGCACCCGGTATCCACGACTCAGCAGCTTGGGAACGAGGATGCTCCCGATGTAACCGGCGCCCCCGGCTACAAGGATCGTTTGGTCGGGGCTCGGGGCCTCGTGTGCGAGGCCGTTGCAGCGCTCGCCAGTGGCCCGTTTGGAGTGGTTTGCCCCGCTGTTCGTCGGGTTTGCCCCGTTGGTGGAGTGAGTCCCGTTGTTGGAGTGTGATCCATTCTGGCTCATTGCCTGAAAAACGGATCGATGGACGGCCTTCTTGCACACCATCCGGTAGAAGAAGGCGCGTCGCGATTCGTTCCTTGATCAGAGTGCTGTACACCGCCCAAGAGGACCAGATAACGAGCGATCACAGTGGGCCCGAGGTCCTCGCCGACCTCGCGGTGGTTGTCGTCTCCACCAACGAGGTCCAGTGGTTGGAGCGCTGCCTGAGCACCGTGTTCGAGCGCGCGGGGGGAGCCACCCTCGACGTGATCGTCGTCGACAACGACTCGACCGACGGCACGCGTGAGTTTGTGGAGTCGCGCTTTCCCCGGGCGCGGGTGGTGAGCTCGACCAACCGAGGCTTCGCACATGGCAACAACCGCGGCCTGGAACAGGCGCGCGCGCGCTACTCGCTGCTGCTCAACCCCGACACCGAAGTGGTCGGAGGGACGTTCGGGGAGCTGATCCGTCTGCTCGATGCGCGGCCCCAGGTCGGCGTGGCTGGCGTGTGCCAGGTCAAGCCCGACGGGAAGCTGTGTCGATCTATCCACCGCTTTCCCAGCCTCACCCGCGCATTGGGCGAGGCGCTGTGGTCCGAGCGTTGGCCGATCCACCCGACGTGGGCGGGCGAGCGCGAGCTCGATCCGGATGCGTATGGGCGTGAGTGCGATTGTGATTGGCCGACGGGCTCCTTCATGCTCGTGCGCCGCGAGGCGCTCCTGAGCGTCGGGCTGCTCGACGAGCGCTTCTTCCTGCAGTGCGAGGAGCCCGATCTCTGCCTACGCGTCAAGCGCGCCGGGTGGCAGGTTCGTTACCTGCCCCAGATGACAGTCGTACATCACTCCGAGAAGGCGGGTGTCCAGCCACGGATGGTGGCCCAGGACACCTACGCACGCAAGCAGTACGCGCGCAAGCACTTCAGCAGAGCTTACGGCGACCTGTACCTCGCGGCGCGCGGCTTGCGCCATCTGGTGCGCTCCGTCGGCAGGGGTGGCGGGGCCGATAGGACGGCGCGCCGCGAGGGCGCACGGCGTGCGCTGCACACGTTGACGGGGCGTATCGAGCCCCCGTTCGGCCCGCCGCCGGCGACCGCGATCCAGCCGCTGCCTCAGCAGCGCGTGCCGGCCGACGCGGTCTGCTCGTAAACGGGACGAGGGTCTACGCGTAAACGGGATCGAGCCCCGTCGCTCCGCTTTTGTCACCCCTTTTTTCTGGTCTGCTTTGGGGGGTTTGGGCCGGGTGTCGTCGAGTGCTTGGAAGTAGGGCGCGAAGGCGGGAGCGCCTCGGACTTGCGCCAGCCGGAGTGGAAGTCGCAGTACTCGCCGATCAGCTCCAAGTCGTTCTCGACGGCAAACCTGCGGATCGTCTCGCGTTGCGCCAAAGGATGCGCACTATTTTGAGCAGTCGAACTGACGACGCGCCACGTCGACTTCAGCCGGCGGCTAGCAGAATCGCTGCGGTATCGGTCTCATATGAGGCGATGGCATTCTTGCCCTGGGCGCGTCCGCTGAGCAGCTTGGGCACACGCTCACGGGGGTGGACGCCGATAGCGAACTCAATATCCATTGTCTGTGCGAGGCGCGCGAGCGTATCGATAGTGGGGTTGTGTTCGCCGGCCTCAAGGCGCGCGAGCTGTGGCTGGGTCATGCCGAGCTTCTTTGCCAGCGTTCGTTGAGAGAACCCGTTGTTGGTGCGATAAGTAAGCACCTTGAGCGCGACGGCCCGCGCGACCGCGGTTCGGTCCCACGCGCGCTGAAAGTCGGGATCGCGCAAATCCTCGGCCAGCACCTGCTCGCTTGTCTTCATGTCGCTCAGCTCCACGTCCAAGATGATAGCAAGTCTGTTATCACTCGCACAGGCAGTATTCATGTCCCCAGCTCATCGAAGCGTCCTCGAGCGTCGCGGATCTTTGCGTCGAAGTCGCGTTTGGCGATCTGGGCCTCGGGGGCCACGGCGAGGATCACGAAGATCCCTGGGCCGACTTGTCGGTAGATCGGTCGCCAGCGGCTGCGTCCCGCCCGGGGGCGCAGCTCGCGCAGACCCGACCCATCCTCCCCCTGATCGCGCTGCTGTGAGGAGCGCCGAGTCGTGGGCCAACTGCTTCGAGCTTCTCCCGCGCATGCTGAATCGCAGCGCGCGTGCCGTGATCTCCGACGCGGCCGAGCCTACTCAATGAGTCCCGGCAAGCGACAACGGCGGCGTGATACTCCTCGGCGAGCTCAGCAGCCTCCCGTGCTCAAGCAGGTTGCCGATCCTGGACCGCGCCATACGAGGTGCTGTGGCATCCGGCGGCCGACGCTGAGCATACCAATTGCTTGGGACGGCTCATCGCCTTGTCTGCTCCGACGACCACGTCCTCACAACCGGATCTCAATCAGCGAGGTGACATTCGGGGGCGCAACTCCCGTCGCTCCCGTTCTTTACACACCACATCTCCAGTGCTTTGCAGGGTCGGGGTTTGGAAGTAGGCTGCGAGCTCGGTATTGGTCGCGGCGCGGCGCGCCATGTACTCGGGGCGCGTGCGGTCGCGGATCGCCTCGGCGGAGGTGTCGGGCACGAGTGTCAGCTCACCACCAGCTCGCCGATCATTAATGACGTAGCGGCCGTTGATGTCGCCGCTGAGCTTTTGTAGGCCGTGCCGAGCCGTGCGGTGCCGTCCCGGCTACGCAGCCTCGGCAGCGTGCGCCGAGCGAGCGGTCTGCTCGTAAACCTCGAGCAGCTGCCGTCCCGCGGCCTCCCATGTGAGCGTAGGCGTGGACGCCAGACACGCGGCCCGCAGCTCGGCTAGCCGGTCCCGGTCGGCGTCCAGCAGGGTGAGATGCTGCGTAAGGGACTCGACGTCGCCGACGGCGTGCACGAGCGCGTTCTGTTCGTGCACGCAAAGCTCGGTGCAGGCGTCGGAGACGAGCGGCACGCATCCGCTGCCGATCGCCTCTGTGCAAACCAGCCCGAACCCCTCCTCGATGCTGGGGAGCATCAGGATGTCGCTGCGGCGCATCAGCTCCGGAACGTCGGTGCGGTGGCCGAGCACCTGGACGCTTGGGTGGGCCAGCATGTCGGCGAGATGCGCTTCGTAGTCGGGCAGGAACTCCCCGGCAATACGGAAGGTCCCGGTGCGACTGGCGGGGGAGCGCAGCCACGCTTCGAGTGCGAAGTGCACGCCCTTACGCACGGCGCACACACCGACGAACAGGGCATCGATTCCCGTCCTGCGCTCGCGCTCGCCGGCCTGCGGAAAGTAGAGCTGCTCGTCGTACCCGTAGATGTGGCGCACGAGCCGATCCTCGTCGAACCCCTCCTCGCGGAAGGTCTTCACGACGAAATCGGACGGGCACAGCAGGTAGTCGGCAAGGTCGTATTCCTCTTCCTCCGTGCGCAGCTTGCCCGCGTTGTAAGCGTGCTCCTGATCCGCGGGCAGCACGACGCCAAGGCGCTCGCACTCCTGCGCGACAGCTTCCATGGCGAACCGCGTGTGCGCATTGGGCCGCTCGACGAGCGTCGTTATGCCGAGGCGTTTGGCGGTCTTCAGCGTTTGTAGGCCCGCCAGCGGCCACGTGTGCACCACGTCGATGCTGTCGCCGAGCTTGGGAAGCGCCTGCGCCACCAGGCGGTCGTGCAGAGCCAGCGCCCGGAGGGTGCCAAGCGCCCGGTAGGGGATCCGCCACCTTCCGCGCGCCAGCGTCGTGTGAGTCTGGATGCTCGTAGGCAGCGCTTGCTGGACGGCGCCTGCGTACACCGTGAGATCGCCGCCCGCAGCCGCCACACTGGCGGCCTCCCACCATGCGGTCATACAAATCCGGTCGGCCCCGATCTTGTGGGGAAAGCTGTGCAGTATGCGGACGCTCACGGCCCTCAATTCAACGGCGGGGCTGGGGCCGTTCTTCTAATCTGGGCTCGCCACAAGGCGTATGTTGGCTGGGCTCTGGTGTTCCTGGAGCGTGTGTCTTCGCCCTGGAGGTCGGGGTTGGGCAGGTTTGCGCAAGATTGTTCAAGATTGCGGAAGCTTCTCGGAGCTCAGAGCGTTGTGTCGGCACGGGGTCGGGGCAGCTTCTCGACCAGCGTATATGGCCGATGGGCCCCCGCCGGCCGAAAAACGACTTCCGATGAGCTCACTTGGAGGGATTTCTCAGATGCCAGCCTCGATGCATCCCTCAACCGTAGATGGTTGGGATCCTCACACATACCCGGCCTTCACGGCGGCCATCGGTCCCGCCTACGAAGAGCTGCACGACGCGGTGCTCGACGCCGCTCGCGACCACCGCGCCACGAGCATTCTCGACCTTGGGATCGGCACTGGTGAGGCGGCGCGTCGTCTGCTGTCCGTGCACGAGGGTGCGACCGTTGTCGGCGTCGACGCCAATCGAGCGATGCTCGACGCGGCCGCCGCGGCGCTCCCGCCCGAGCGAACGACGCTTGTGAATCGCCGGCTGGAGGATCCCCTGCCGCCCGGGCCGTTCGACCTGGTTGTCTCCGTGCTCGCGGTCCACCATCTCAACGGCCCCGGCAAGGCAGACCTCTTCACCAGGATCCGCGAAGTCCTCACTCCGACCGGCAGCTTCGTGCTTGGAGACTCCATCCGAGATCCCCAAGAGACGGGGCATCAGCCGTCGGCGATACGGCGGTTGGGCCGCTCCCTGCGCCAGAACGGCGTGGCAGGCACTACTGACAAGATCATCCGGCGATTGCGGCCGGGCGCCCACGTCGATTACGACGACCCCGACCTGCTCGCCGACCAAATCGCCTGGATGACGAGCGCTGGGCTGCAGGCTGAAGTCATCTGGGAGAAGCATCAGTGCGCTGTGGTGAGGGCTCAACCCATCAGCACCGCTTCGACGCCCGGCTTCCGCGCTACCTCGCGCGGGGGGTTTGCCGATCCTGCCTCGAACACCGGAGAGCCGACGCTCGCAATGGGCGCAAGGCACAGTTCGCGGTAAACGTTTCATTGAGGCCTGCGCCGTAGTCAACGGGCGGTGCTCGGGCGCAAACCGCAATGGCGATCGACCTGACCGAGCCCAACCACGACGAGCCGCGCAAGCGCGTAGGTGTGGTGGTGGTCCCCGACGCTGACGCCGTTCCCGGCCAGCGGGCCGTGGGCGGGCCGCGCGAGGCAGGTTGCGCGCAGCTCGATCCCGGACAGGAACGGATGCTGACTGCGCTCGAGGACGCATTCCCCGTGCGCTTTGACTCCCACCCGACCGACCTGAGCGCTTGCGACGGTGTCCTCGTGCTTGGCCGCGCGTCGCCGAGCAGTACGCGCACATTCCTCCCACGGCTGGTGCTGCCCTCCAGCTCCAACATTCGCGAGAGACCTCCAGAGGGGGGGGATGGCTGGAATATCTCGGTCGCTCCTGGCGAGGCCGCTCCGGTGGTGCTCTCAGACGGCTCCGACCTCGCCCGGCCGTTGCGTGGACGAGCGATCCCTGAGAACGCGGCGGCCGGCGCACTGCCGCTCGCTCCCGTCGGCGCCAGCGTGCTGGCACGCGTGCAGGACACGCCCGTGTGGTGGCAGGCGGGCGATTCGACCGCCCTACAAAGTGTGAGCGCCTACCCGCTCGCCGGACTGCGCGAAGGAGAGGCGCTGCGCGACCACCTGCGAGTCGGCAGCTTCATGGGGCTGCTGCCGTTGGTGCACTTCCTCGGGCTGGTGCTCGGGGCCGAGGGCTGGCGAGCACCGCCGCTGCGAGCAGCGTTTGTGATCGACGACCCCAACCTCCATTGGCCGTCATACGGGTTTCTGAAGTACGGAGAGCTGGTGGCACACGCCGCGCGGCACGGCTATCACGTTGCGCTGGCGACGGTCCCGATCGATGGTTGGCGCGCGGATCGGCGAGCTGCGTCGCTGCTGGCGGGCAACCCATCGGCGCTCTCGCTGGTGATACATGGCAACGACCACGTCGCCAGCGAGCTGGCCCGGCTGAGCACCGACGCACAGGCTCAGCCGGTGATCGCGCAGGCGCTGCGGCGGGTCGCTGCGCTGGAGCGCCGCTCCGGGGTTGCGGTCGACCGTGTGATGACACCCCCGCACGGCGCCTGCTCGGAGGCCGCACTGCGGGCAATGTTCAGGTTGGGTATCGAGGCGGTGTCCGTCGCCCCCATCTACCCGCGGCATGCCGGCATGCCAGCTTCGACGCCGCTCGCCGGATGGCACCCCGCGGAACTGGTCGCGGGCGGCCTAGCCGTGCTCCCGCGCCATCCGCTCGACGCTTCCAGGGAGGAACTTGCCCTGCGGGCGATGCTCGGCCAGCCCCTGATTCTCTACGGGCACCACGAGGACTTCGCGGACGGTCTCGACCTCCTCGCGCGGGCCGCGAGCGAGATCGACGGTCTCGGGGAGGTCCAGTGGGGTCCGCTTGGTGGGATCGCCCGTGGCAGCTACGCCACGCGGCGGCTGGGGGAAACACTGCTCGTGAGGATGCACGCGCGCCGGATCGCGGTGGAGGTGCCCGCGGGTGTACGCACGCTGCGGGTTTTGCTGCAGGAGCCGGTCGGTGGAGCTGCCGGGCATCGGCTGACCCACGCCGGCGGATCGGTGGAGATCGCCTTCAAGGATGGTTGGGGAGCCTCCCAGCCGCTGGCGATCGATGGGCCGACCCGGGTCGGCCTGACGCTGGCTGCCGATCGGCCTCTGAACCCAACGGAGGTCCCCGCGCCCGGCGCCAGGCTGTGGCCATGGATCCGGCGTGCCCTGGCGGAGGGACAAGACCGCGTCGAGGCGCTGCGCTAGCGTCGCGGGCCGCGGAAGAGGGCGGGCCCGGCCACACATATACACAAGTTGGGGTTGGCGGGTGGCGTTGATTGAGGCGATGACGCAGCGGCTGCTCGTGATCTCACCGGTTCGCAACGAGGCCGCCCACCTCGAGCTGGTGGCCGACGCGGTGGCGCGCCAGACACGACCGCCGGATCAGTGGGTGCTCGTCGACGACGGCTCCACCGACGGCACACCCGAGATTCTCGCGAGGCTGGCCGAACGGATCGGCTTCGTAAAGGTCCTGAACGTCACCGAGCAGCCGCGGCAGGGCCGCGTGAAGGACCGGCTGGCGACGGCTGCCGCGCCGCGCACGTTCAACGTCGGACTGGACAGCGTCGAGTGGCGCTCCTTCACGCACATCGCCAAGCTCGACGGCGACATCGAGCTGCCGCCACACTACTTCGAGCGGCTGCTGGCAGAGTTCGAGCGCGACCCGCGGCTGGGCGTGGCGGGAGGGGTGTGGGCCGAGCCAGACTTGCACGGCGAGGGCGACGGCGATGGCTGGAGAGTGCAGCCGATTCCGCTCGAGCATCACGTGATGGGATCTCTGAAGTGCTACTCGCTCGCATGCTTTCAGGCGATCGACGGCGTTCAGGAGCGGCTTGGGTGGGACACGATCGACGTGGCCTGCGCGCGGATGCGTGGATTCCGCACGCGCTCTTTTCCACAGCTGATCGCCCGACACCACCGCCCGTGGGGCAGCGCCGACGGGGCCCTGCGGGGTCGTGCGCGCCACGGCCAGTGCGCTTACATCGTCCACTTCCCGCTGGCGTGGGTCACGCTGCGCGCGTTCAAGATGGCGCGTCTGCGCCCGCGGGGTCTGTCGGGCGTGGCGTTCTTCTACGGCTACCTGCGCTCAGCGGTTCTCCGTGTCCCGCGTGTGGACGATCGGGAGCTCCGCGGCTTCGTCCGGCGTGAGCTGCGCCAGCGCGCGCGGCGTGAGCTCGCCGGGCGCGCGCGCCGGAGCCGGGGTTTCGTCGCCGTCTCCACCAGCGAGCGCTGAGGGGACAGGAGGATGTGCGGGATCGCTGGCATCGCGCGGGCCTCCGGTGCTCCCGTGCAGCGCGAGACGCTCGAGCGGATGTGCGAGGCGCAGGCGCACCGCGGACCGGACGCACGCGGTCTGCACATCGGTGACGGCATCGGGCTTGGCATCCAGCGCTTGCGCGTGATCGACCTCGTCACCGGCGACCAGCCGGTCCACAACGAGGATCGCACGGTGACTGTGGTGCTGAACGGCGAGATCTACAACTTCCGCGAGCTGCGCCGCCGGCTGAGCGAGAATGGGCACCGACTCGCCACCGAGGGCGACACCGAGGTGATCGTTCACCTCTACGAGGAACTCGGGCCGGCGTGCGTGCGCGAGCTGCACGGGATGTTCGCGTTCGCCCTGTGGGACAGTCGCAGGCGCCAGCTGTTGCTGGCGCGCGACCGGGTCGGCAAGAAGCCGCTGTTCTACTGCGAGCGGCAGGGCGCGCTCAGCTTCGCCTCGGAGCTGCGGGCGCTGATGCAGGATCCCGAGATCCCACGCGAGATCGACCACCGGGCGCTCGACGCGTATCTCGCCTACAAGTGCGTCCCAGCGCCGATGAGCGCGTTTGCCGCGGTGCGCAAGCTGATGCCCGCCAGCACCCTCACCTATCGTGACGGAGCTGTTTCGATCGAGCGCTACTGGCGCCTTGACTACTCCCGCAAGCGAGCGCAGCGGCCCGCGGAGGAGGTGGGGGAGGAGCTTCGCGCCTCGATCCGGCGCGCCGTCCAGCGACGGATGGTGGCCGACGTGCCGATGGGAGCTTTCCTCTCGGGTGGCATCGACTCCTCAGCGGTCGTCGCCGCGATGGCCGAAAGCTCGCCGGCGCCGGTCAAGACGTTCTCGATCGGGTTCGAGGATGAGCGCTTCAACGAGCTGCCCCACGCCCGTCTGATCGCCCGCAAGTTCGCCACCGACCACCACGAGCTGATCGTGCGTCCCGATGCCGCGGAGATGCTGCCGCAGATCGTACGCCAGTACGGCGAGCCGTTTGCCGACCACTCGGCGCTGCCCTGCTTCCACCTCGCGCGCTTCGCGCGGGAGCACGTGACGGTGGCACTCAACGGGGACGGCGGCGACGAGAGCTTCGCGGGCTATCAGCGCTACACGACCAACCTGGCGCTCGCCGAGCTCGACCGGCTGCCGCTCGCGCTGCGCCGCGCGGCCGGCGCCGCGGCGCGGCGTGCGCCGCTCGGTGGGGATCCACGCAGGATGCGCAGCCGTGTGGGGCGCTTTGCGATTGCTTCGGAGCTCGACCGGGAGAGTCGCTATCTCGCGGCGCGCTCGGTGTTCACAGCCACCGAGCGCGAGCGGCTGTACACGCCCGAATACAGCGCCATGCTCGGCGGCGCAGGTGCCGCCGAAACGGTGCTCGAGCCGTGGCGCTCCTCGACCGCCGCCGACCTGCTGGACCAGCTTCTCGACGTCGACGTCAACAGCTACCTGCCCGACGATCTGCTGGTGAAGATCGACATCGCGACGATGGCGTACTCCCTGGAGGGTCGCTCGCCGCTGCTCGACCACGAACTGATGGAGCTCGCCGCCTCGCTGCCCTCGCAGCTCAAGGTTGCGCGCGGACAGGGCAAGCGCGTGCTGCGCTCGGCGTTGCGCGGCTGGATCCCGGACGAGATCCTCGACGCGCCCAAGCGGGGCTTCGAGCTGCCGGTGGCGCGCTGGCTGCGCGGCGAGCTGCGCGACTACGCGCGCGAGGTGCTGCTCGATCCCGGCGCGACGTCGCGAGGCTGGTGCGAGGAGCGGGAGGTGTGCCGGCTGCTGGATGAGCACGCCACCGGCACGCACGACCACGGGCAGGGCATCTGGAGCCTGCTGATGCTCGAGCTCTGGTATCGGGAGACGGTCGGGATTGTGCCGTCGGAGTCGCGCACTCCCGTCGCCGTCTCATAATGCTCCAGCTCATTCTTCGGCTTCTTCGGTTGTGATCGTTTCGAGATTGTCATCCCAATAGTTGCCTTCAAATTCTTTTCTCGCTCCATAGGGATTTGTCTCGCCGTTGCCCAGTATTTGGGTTGATCCTCCAGACGGCATGAAACCATGTGAGTCTGCGCCTTCGGTATATGGTCCCGAGCAGATTGGTATCCCGTTGCTGGGCTTTACGATCGGCGTGGTCAGGCAGCGTGCGAAGCGGTTGTGATTGATGATGGTCGAGCCCGTTCCGACCTGTCCGTTGGAGTGTCCGCACAGCTGGAACATCTGCCCCGATCCTGACAGGAAGTCGTTTTCGAACGTCACGTGGGTGTCGCACGCGATCCCGTTGTCTTCGTCAAAGATCTCAGCGGTCTCGTCGTCCGGCACAAACATCGTGCTGTCCTTCACGATCGCCGTGCCCTGCATCATGTAGATGTTCTCCCGATGGAGTTCATTGTTCTCCGGTTCTTTGCCCTCCCACTGACTGGCGTCCATGTAGCTGTCGGTGATTTCGACATTCCCCAGGCCGTTCAAGCACTCCCCGCAATCTTCGAAGCGATCGTTCTTGGCGATGATGTCCGTCCCCGACGAGTTGAACCAAATATCCTTTTCGACCGATTCGGTCGGGCTGGGGGAGCGGAAGGTCGTGTTCTCGACCGTCAGGGTGGCGCCGGCTTCCAATTTGAGCGCGGGACCTTCCTGCAGGCATCCACATTCGCCCTTGATCAGGAAGCAGTCTTTGTTCAGCGTGAGTTTGCTCGCGCTGGTCGAGATGCCGCCGCCGTTCTTGGCCGCGGTGCTGATCTTGAGCTCTTTGCCTTCAATCGTCGCGTTTTCAGAGAGGGGTTCAGTACCCGAGTTCCATTCGGGTAGCGAGGAGCATTCGGTTTTCCCGCTCGTTTCTGCAACGCCGGTGTTTTTCGGGCCGGGATAGCCGCACGCTTCGAACCGCGACGTGCCTTCGGATTCGGGATCCTCGAAGCAGTTGGTCGGCGTGCCTCCTGGCGCAGTCACGACGCTTGTCGGACTCGAGGTGGCTTCGCCGGTCCCTGCGGCATTGGTCGCCTTCACCACGACCCGCAGGGTGTTCCCCACGTCGCTTGAGGCCAGCGCACGCGTGCTGGCTGTCGCGCCACCGATGGCCGTGCAGCTTGCGCCCGAGGAGTCGCAGTCCTCCCACTGGTAGGCGAAGGATTTCGGACTTGCGGCCCAGGTGCCGTTGGAGGTGGTGAGCGTGTCGCCTTCCACGGCCGCCCCTTTGATGACCGGCGGCTTGGTGCTTGTCGGCGCCAGCGGGAGTACCGTGTCCGTCATGGCTGAGTTGGCTGGGGTTGAGCCGCCGCCGTTGCTCGCCGTCACCACTACGCGCACGGTGCCTTCGACGTCCTCGGGGGTGACCGTGTAGCTCGACGCGGTTGCCCCGCTTACGGGCATGCAGTCTCCGCTCAGGGCGTTGCACTCTTCCCACTGGTAGGCGTAGGAGGTGGGGCTTTCCGACCACGACCCCGGGCTCGCATGCAGTGTTTCGCCCTCGATGGCCGACCCGCTGATGGTCGGCGGCTTGGTGTTCGTCGGCGCCAGCGGGAGCACCGTGCCCGTCGCGGCCGAGCTGGCGGGCGTCGAGCCATCGGCGTTGCTCGCTGTCACCACCACTCTCACGGTGTGGCCAGCGTCTTCTGACCCGAGTTTATAGGTGGCGCCGCTCGCTCCTCTCGTCACATCCGAGCATGAGATGCCCGTGCTGCTGCAATCCTGCCACTGGTAGGAATATACCGTGGGGTCGCCCGACCACGCGCCATGTGAGGCGCTGAGGTGCTTGCCGATGACCGCCGAGCCGCTGATCCAGGGGGCCGTGGTGTCGGCGGGGGCGGTGGGCGGTGGCGGTTCGCCCGAGGGCTGGGTGTTGGTCGGAGGGGATTCTTCCGAGGGCTGGGTGTTGGTCGGAGGGGATCCTTTCGAAGGCTGGGTGCTTGTCGGAGGTGATGGCGCCGACGGTGTTGCGCTCGGGGGCGAGAGATTCGAAGGAGCCGATGGTGCCGACGGTGGAGAGGAGGAGCCGGACACGAGCGGACTCAACGAGAGCTCGCTGCTGGCCGCGAGCAGATAGGCGGAGATCGGACAGCGGGTGCCGCGATCGTGAACCATGCTTCGGTGCCACCACCCCGGCAGCCGGTGGAGGTGGGTGCGGGTGCTGGCGTCGCTCAGGCATGACCGACGCGGGGGGTTGCGGTAGCGAAGTGTGCCGTCGTCGCCGAGCACGGCGAGCCAGTAGGTCTTCCCGGAGGCCAGGCTTGACGGCGTCATCGACACCGCGTTCCACGCGCCCGCCCGCGGCGATGGCGTGGAGCCCTCGCTCAGCAGCGAGTCGGGATGATCGCCGGCGTCGCTGTAGATGCCGACGGTGAGGGCGCTCGCGGTGCTGCCCTGGTCTATGTACACGTCCACGACCCCCGCGACGCCGGATGCGCGTGCTCGGAATCGGAATGCTTCGACCCGCCCGGGTTGCAGGTCGCTCTGGTGCGAGCCGACCTGCCGAGTACCGAGCAGCATCGTCGAAGGGTTTGTGCCGGTTGCCGGGTTGGCGAGCAACGAGATCGCGAAGAGCGCGAACGCGAAGAACGCAAACATGGTACCCGCCGTCGGAAGACTGCGCCTCACAAGCTTGGGCATCGATCGCCCCTCTCCGTGTGGTGTCGTCTGTCAGAGTCAGCGGGTTGGAACTCCTTTCGCGCCCACCGCGGCATCATCCTACAGCTTTCTCCGGACGCGGTGGCAGGCAACGGTCGTTACCAGTCAGGGCCTCCAGGAGGTGCGGAAAACTACGAGTCTGCGGGGATCCCCCCGGCGACGACCGTCCGGCAGGTCATTCCTCGGCTTCCGCTTTGGAGATTGTCTTCAGGTTGTCATCCCAATAGTTGCCTTCCCATGTCCACGGCTCGGGTGTGCCGGAGGGCACGATGTTCTGGGAGCCCCCATACGGGTAGTAGCCATGCGATTCGGTGCCACCAAAGGCAGAGCCCGAGCATCCGTCGGACTCGTTTGGCTCCCATTTCATCGGCATGGTCAAGCAGCGGGCGACCCGGTTGTTTTTGAGGACGAGCGTGCCAGTGCCGACGTTCGTGGTATGTCCGCATGTTTGGAACATTTGCCCCGACCCCGCCAGGAAGCTGTTTTCAACGGTCACGTGGGTGCCGCAGGGGACGCCGCCCTGTCCGTTGTTCGTGTTGTCGAAGATGATTGCCGTCTCCCATTCTGGCACCAAGAACGTGTCATCTCTTGCGACGACCGTTTCTTCGTTGGCGTACCACGTCTCCCGGTGTAGAGATTCGTCAGAGATTTTTTGGGCGAAGCTGAAGCTCTCGTTGGCGATCAGGTAGCTTTCAACCGTTTCAAAAGTGCCGCTCAGGCACTCTCCGCAGTCTTCGAGGCGGTCCTTTTTTAGTACCACGCCGGTCGTGGCGCCTTCGCCTCGATTGCCGCCGAAGTCGTTGATCGCATGTTCATAAGACTGTGTGGTGCTGTTTTCCCCACGAATGGTCGAGTTCTCGAGCAGGAATTTGGCGGCTCCTCCTTCGAGATGAATCACCGGACCTTCGTTGTCGCCGCCTTTGACGAGGAAGCAGTCGTTGTTGAACGTAACATCTTTGGCGTCGACCGTCATTCCTCCTTCGCCGTACACTTTGCCAAGAGTGATCTTGAGCTCTTTGCCTTCGATCGTCGTTTTTTCGCCGCCGATTGTCTTTGAGCCGGCGTATTCGGGGAGCGCCGAGCATTCGGTTTTTCCAGCGATTTCCACGACGCCTGTGTTCTTCGGTCCGGGGTAGCCGCAAGCTTCAAATCGTTCGGTGCCTTCGGTTTCCGGGTTCTCGAAGCAGTCCGTCGGCGTTCCTTCCTTCGCTGTCACAGGACTTGTCGCGGACGAGGTGGCTTCACCCGTTCCACCCGAGTTCGTGGCTTTGACCACGACGCGGAGGGTGTGCCCCACATCGCTCGATGCCAGGATGTGCGTACTGGAGGTAGCTCCACCGATGATCGAGCACGATCCGCCCGAGGAGTTACAGTCCTCCCACTGATAGGCATAGCCGATCGGCGCGCCGCCGGCCCACGTTCCGCTGCTCGCGGTGAGCGTGTTCCCACCTTCGGGTGTGCCGCTGACGGCCGGCAGACCTGTGTTGCTCGGCGCGACGGGTGGCGGCGGCGGAGCTTCCGCGACGACGACGTTGTGCTCGACCGTGGCAGAGCGGCCGATCGTGTCGGTTACCACCAGACGCACGTACTTGGTACCGGCGCCGGAGAACGTAAAGGAGAGAGTCGGTCCGCTGCCAAGCGGCCACAGCGCTGGGATCGGCCTCGTGGTGCCGCCATCGTCGGACCATTCATACGTGCATGGGTCCTCGGAGCATGTGGAACTGGTGCCGTCGAAGGTGACCGGCTGACCGGTTACCGGCGAAGCGGGTGAGTAGTTGAAGCTCGCGGTCGGCGGCGGCGGCGGAGGGGGTGGCGGGTCGGCGACGACCAATGCCGTGGCGGCCGAGGAGGCTTTGGTGGAGCCGCCGGCATTGCTTGCGCTTACGAGGACGCGCAGTGTGTGGCCGACGTCGCCGGCCGTCAGCTCGCGGGTGGGGCTGGTCGCGCCGCCGATCGCGGTGCAGGTTTCGCCGGTGGTGTCGCAGTCTTCCCACTGGTAGGTGTAGGAGGTGGGGTTGTTGGACCATGTCCCTGTGCTCGCCGATAGCGTGTCGCCTTCGACGGTGGTCCCGCTGATGGCCGGGAGCGCGCTGTTCGTTGGAGGGGGCGGTGGGGCCGCGGCTACTGTCTTGGTCGCGGTCGAGGATGCGTTTGCGGAGCCGCCGGCGTTGGTTGCGCTTACGAGGACGCGTAGTGTGTGGCCGACGTCGCCGGCCGTCAGCTCGCGGGTGGGGCTGGTCGCGCCGCCGATCGCGGTGCAGGTTTCGCCTGTGGTGTCGCAGTCTTCCCACTGGTAGGTGTAGGAGGTGGGGTTGTTGGACCATGTCCCTGTGCTCGCCGATAGCGTGTCGCCTTCGACGGTGGTCCCGCTGATGGCCGGGAGCGCGCTGTTCGTTGGAGGGGGCGGTGGGGCCGCGGCTACTGTCTTGGTCGCGGTCGAGGATGCGTTTGCGGAGCCGCCGGCGTTGGTTGCGGTCAGGACAACGCGTAGTGTGTCGCCGACGTCGCTCGTGGCGAGCTTGTAGGTGGAGCTCGTCGCTGCCGCGATGTCCAAGCAGGCTTCGCCGGTTGTATTGCAGTCCTGCCACTGGTAGGTGTAGGAGGTGGGGTTGCCGCTCCAGGTGCCAGCGGTGGCGCTGAGCTGCTGGCCTTCAACGGCGCCGCCGCTGATCGTTGGCAGAGTGGTGTCGGTTGGGGCCGCCGGCGGTGGAGGGGGATCGGCGGCGACGGTTGTGGTGGTGGCGGAGGCGGCCGAGTTCGACCCGCCGGCATTGGTGGCGGTCACCGTGACGCGTATCGTGTGGCCGACATCATTCGCCGCGAGCGTGTATGTGGAGGCGGTCGCTGCCGCGATGTCCGAGCAGGCATCTCCCGCGGTGTCGCAGGCTTCCCACTGGTAGGCGTAGGAGGTGGGATTGCCGGTCCAAGCACCGCTGGTGGCAGTTAGTTGCTGGTTTTCTTCGGTGGTACCGCTGATCGCCGGTGGCGCTGTGTCCGTCGGGGCCGGGAGCGCCGGCGGCGGCGTTTCAACCGGCGGGGCAGGCGTTTCGACCGGCGGGGCAGGCGTTTCGACCGGCGGGGCCGGTGATTCGACCGGCGGGCTTGGCTCGGTTGGTGGGGTGGGCGATTCGACCGGCGTGGGGGGAGGCGCGAGTTCGATGGGCGCGGGTGGTTCCATCGGGAAGCCGGTGGCGGCGGTCACGTAGGCGGAGACGGGGCAGGCCCACTCGGGGGCGCCGGTGCGCCAGGTGGCCGCCGCTGTCTCGAGGTTGGTTTGGGCGCTGGCGAGGGCCACGCAGGTCCCATGTGTGCGGTCGCGGAAGCTCAGCTTCCCACCGGTGCCGAGTACAGCCAGCCAGTAGGTCCCGCCGGACACGAGCTGGGTGGGCACCAGCGGCACGGTGTCCCACGCGCCGGGCACGGGGGCGGAGAGTGAGCCAGTGCTCAGCAGGGAGCCGGGGTGGTGCCAGCGGGGGGCGTAGAGGCCGACGCGCAGGGTGGTGGCGGTGTCGGCGGAGTCGACGTAGATGTGGACCGCGCTCGCGGTGCCTGAAACGCGGGCGCGGAAGGGGAACGCTCTTGCCTGCCCACCGCCGAGGCTGTCCCGGTTGGGTTCAACCGCTTCGTCGCCGAGCAGCGTGGTTGCTCCCGTCGTCGTTGTATTGCTCACGACGGCGGAAGCGGGGCCGGCGCCGCCTGCGGTGTGGTGGGTGTGGCGGTGGTGGACTGCATCCTTTGTCCCACGGTGCAAGTCACGCACGCCCAGCGCCGAGGAAGTGCCGAGCAGAAGCAGCAGGGCCGTGAGCGTGAGGGTGCTGCGCGTGAGAAGCTTAAGCATCGAAACCCTCCTGGCGGGGTGTGGGTGTGCGCCGGTCCAGACGCCGGTGTGCTCCGATCCGGCTCGACCGGCTGGTGGGCTCCCCTTTACCCATCCGTGGACGCCCTAGACGCTTAAACCACGAGATCCCCCAAAATCAGTAGATTGGGATTACGGCGGTGTCCGCTTGAAGGGACGACGCGGCTGTCGGGTCGTCGGGACGACGCCTGCCCCGATGATTGAGGATAAAGCTGGGTGTTTTAGTGAGAAAACCCAGCGGAGGGCCCTCCGAAAAGCTTACCTTTTTAGTGAGGATCCCCTGGTGCAGGCTCGCTCGCACGGGCCACGACGCGTTGTCAAACAAATGTCGATGTGGTAGGGTGCGCCCTCAAGCAGCCCGCAAATTGCGGAATCAGCTGGTGGGGCGGGCTGGAAGGCAAGGAGGGGTACGGCAAGCGCATCCGCGCGAGCGCGATGCTTGACTTTCGTTCTCAAACCGTCTGACGGTAGCGGCAGCCTGCCGGGGATCACACGGAAAGGTGCTCCGGCAATCGTCACAGGCGCGAGACTTGCATTTTGTACAACTTCTTAACGTCGCTTTGGTCAGGGATGAGTACCTTCAGCGGACATATACGGCAGAACTGGATTTCCTGGGCGGCCCGACTCGGGCGTCGGGAGAGGTGCGAGGCAGGATGAACGACACGGCGGTAGCGGCAGTGGCAACGGCAGGGATCGAAGAGCGCGTGGCAGCCGCGTCGTTGCTGCGCGCCGAGGCGAAGGGGCCCGTGGGCGGGCTGTTGCGCAACGAGGAGAAAAACTCGCCGCTGGTGTCGCGGGCGATCCGGCGAGCTCAGGCGGGCGACAGCGATGCGCTGGGGTTCCTCTACGCGCGCTACTCCGAGAACGTCTACGGCTATGTGCGCAGTATCGTCCGCGACCACCACGAAGCCGAGGACATCACCCAGCACGTCTTTACCAAGTTGATGCGGGTGATCGGCAAATACGAGGAGCGCGACGTCCCCTTCTTCGCATGGGCGCTGCGGGTGGCGCGCAACGTCACGATGGATCACATTCGCAGCGAGCGCCTGGTACCGGTCGAGGAGGTCCACGCCGCCGGCCGCGAGGAGTCCGACCCGGCGGCGGGCGGGGCGATCGATGAGTTGCGCGAGGCGCTCGACACCCTGCCGTGTGCCCAGCGCGAGGTGCTGATCCTGCGCCACGTGGCGGGACTCTCGCCCATGGAGATCGCCAAGCTGACCGGCAAGAGCGAGGGGTCGATCCACGGACTGCACCACCGTGGGCGCCGCACACTCGCCGCCGAGCTCACCAGCCGCGGCATGGCGCCGACGACGATGGCCGGCGCCCGCGGGTCGGGCTGAGAGCGCCGCAGGTCGAGACCCGCCGAAGCGCGAGCGGTCAGCCGTCCAGCAGCTTGCCGAGCGGGTGCGGTTGGCCGGGTTGATCGGGCGGGGGGGCCAGCCGCGGCTGTCGGGCGATGCGCCCGCTGTCGCGATCGGCGAGGTAGTAGAGGATCGCGAAGCGGGCGAGTTCCTCGACGGAGACGGCGAGCCGGGCCGCTTCCTGCTCGAGCGCCTCGCGCGCGAAGGCGTCGAGGTCGAGCCTCAGCTCGCGGGTGGGGTGGGAACCCAGCTCATTGGAACTGTCGGGACTGAACTCAGCGCACAAGGGGATCACCGTCGAGGTCGGTTCGCACTGCACTCTGCTCCAACGTCGGGCGGCCGCCAGACTTCTCGCACACAAGCTCCCATGGGGTACCGAAAAAGGCTGGTTCTTCCAAGTGGGGCCGTGGCGAGAATCGCCGTACCCCGGCGGCGGCATCGAGCATGAAGCGGATTGTCTGCAGCCTATCTCCCGCATCTGAAGGTATGAGTAATTTGGCGTTCTAAAATAACATGCCGGTCCGCAACGTGGCGAGCCGCCAGGCTTCGAGGCAGTGCCGTTGCCTACGTCCGTCGGCCCCGTAGGTCCTCGACCGGGCATGGGGTGTCGCGATCGAGGATCTCTGGGTCTCCCGTGAGGAGCGTCGCGTTGTGAGCGCAGGCGGTGGCGATCGCGAAGCAGTCGCCGAGCGACGAGCTAGCGAGGCGTGAGTCAATCAGGCAAGCCGCGTTGCCAGTCGCCGCGCTGTGAAGTCCGCGCCGTACACGAATCGCATGACCGGCCCGAAGCTGCCTGCCGCGGCGTAGCCGACGATGTGCAGGCCGGGCGCGCTGCTTTGAAACGAGCGGTCAAGCACCGGGGTGCCCGCCGCCGTCGCGATGCGGCTGCGCATGGCGGGATCGAGAAAGGACAGCCTGCTCAGGTCCACGCGATAGCCGGTGCCCGCGAGCACATGGGCAACCGTGAGCTCCTCCTCGCCCTGGGGGCCTCGCAGGCGCAGGTGCACCTCGTCGTCGTGCATCTCGGCAGCCTGCACGGTCCGCCCCAGCAGCGCCTCTACCCGGCCCTCGAAGCGCGGGCGCAGCCACCATCCGCCGGCGGGGCCGAGCACCGTGTAGGCGACGCCCAGCCGCCAGCTGGTGGGTGCGGCGTGCACGGCCAGCGGGTAGCTGGCGTAAAGGCGCATACGCGGACCTTCGCCGAGACCCGACGTGGGGTAGCGGATACGTGCCCACCGCGAACGAGCACCGAGCACCGGATCGGCGTTCCAGACGAGCTTGGGCGTGCGGGCGAGCACCACGACGTCGACTCCCTGCTCGTGCAGCAGCACCGCGGCATCGAGCGCCGACTGGCCGGCCCCCACCACGGCGACCCGGTGTCCGCGCCACTGCGCGGGATCCCGCTGCTCGTAGCTGTGGATCACTCTCTCCGCGGGCAGCCCCTGCAGCGCGGAGGCAAGATGCGCATAGCCCTGCACGCCGTTGGCCACCACCACGCGGCGCGCCCGCAGCGTCTCGCCCGTGTTTATGCTCAGCTCGAAGCCGCCGGCGGTGGGGCTCACGCGCTCGACCAGGTGGCGCCGCAACCCGGGGACGAAGCGTTCTTGGAAGCAGAGCCCGTAGCGTTCGAAGGTGTCGAGGCGCACGGGCACGCCCACGTCTCCATACTCGATCGCGTGCTCGGCGCAGAAGCGCTCGAGCGTGCACTCCCCGTCGGGATCGGAGAGGTTGGAGGCGAAGCCCTCCGACTTCAGGCACATGCCCACCGGCATGTGGCCGCACCAGGTGTCCATCGGCTCGCCGAAGATCTCGTGGCGGATTCCACGCCCGCTCAGATGCGCTGATATCGACAGACCATAGGGTCCGGCACCGATCACCACCACATCGGTGTCGAGCCCCGCGCGCCCATTGCTGGCGCTGCCCATCCCGCGCATGGCGCGCTGAGGAACGCGGCGCATCGCCTCAGCCCCCGCCTCGAGCGCCGGGCGCGGATCGCGCAGGTCGACGTAGTCGTAGCTCATCGGACGCAAGAAGTCCCCGAGAAAGATGCCGACCGCCCGTCCCCGCGGGGGAGCGTCGGGATGCCCCTGATTGACCAGCACGTTCTTCAACCACGACAGGTCGCCTCCAAGCCAACGCATGTGTACACCGGTGCGGTAGCCGACCTGCTCGTGAAGGCGTCCCCCGCTGGCCCAATCGTACAGCAGGCGCGGGAACGGCACTCCCGCGCGCACCGCCACCTCCACCGAGGCGGAGAGGCGCGGGTTGATCTCCATCAGCGCCGCGTGCCCGTCGGCGTCGCGCCGGAACTCGACCTCCGAGTAGCCCTCCAGATCGAGCTCCCGCACGAGGCGCTCGGCGTCCCGCGCAATGTCGTCTGGGAGCGGGATGCTTTCGCGCAGCACCGACGAGCCGCCGAGTGGCGGCGCGGTGCGAGTGGTGCGCTGAGCAAAGCGCGCCCAGATGCGCCCGCGCGCGTAGAAGAGGCTGATCGCTTCGCGTTCGCCGGGCAGCCACTGCTGCACCACTGCCTCCACACCCTCTCTGAGCACGGCCTCGATGGCGGCGAGCGCGGCGGCGCGAGTGATGGCGGGCATCGCACTCAGCCGCTGCCCCGTCCCGTTCTGCTGGGCCCACGAGCGAGCCGGCTTGACGACCGCCGGCAGCCCCACCTCGTCGAGCGCCGCATCCGCTTCCGCCGTTGCCTTCACGACCGCGCCCCGGGGGATGCGCAGACCAAGGTCGCTGGCGACCGCGAGCGTGCGGGACTTGTCTACCGCGATCGCCAGCGGTTCCGGGGAGGCGAGCGCCAGTCCTACGACCCTCTCGACGTCCGCGCGCCTGTCCCGCAGCGCCTCGATCGTGCCGTCGTGGGAGGGAATCAGCGCCTGTGGTTGGTAGCTGGTGCACAACTCTAAGAGCGCGTCGATGAAGGCGTCACGGCGCTCGGCGAGGTTGGGGAGCACCGCGCTGACCGTGCACCAGCGGGACGCAAAAGCCGGCGCGCCCGGGTGGCACTCGGCCGCGCAGACGGCAAGGTGGGTCTTTCCCAGTTCGCGGACGCCCACCAGCGCCTGCCGTTGGGCGGCGTCGAGGAACAGCGCGTCTACCTTCCCCGTTCGAGCCTCAGGCCTACCCATCTGCGCGAAGTTTATTTGTTTCTTCCCAATCAGACGCCCAAGGGCACGGAAGAGGCCCGGTATCAATAGCGTATTTCACATAACCTATGACCGGCATGTGGCATATGCTGCCCTTTCATCTGGGCCCTTCCGAGGAGCCCTGTGTTTAGGGATCGCGCCGCGGCGGTGTCGGCCAAGTTGCCGCTGCAAACAGTGCTGAAGCTCATGGGGGAGTGGTCGGGCGTGCTCGTGCTCAACTACCACCGCATCGGTAGCTGCGAGGGGCAGCCGTGGGACCACACATTGTGGAACGCGAGCGCCAAGGATCTCGATGACCAGCTCAAGACGCTGGCAGGCCACACCGAGGTCATCGATCCTTGCGACGTCACCGCCGCGATGGGCGCGGGACGGGGACGGCGCGTGCTGATCACCTTCGATGATGGCTACCGGGACAACTACGAGCTCGCCTTTCCTCTGCTGCGCAAGCATGGCCTGACAGCCACCTTCTTCCTGGCGACAGGCTTCCTTGACGGTCCTTGCGTTGCATGGTGGGATGAGATTGCCTGGATGGTCCGCCACGCCGGCGGTGAGGCGCGACACCCCAAAGCGAAGCACTCCGGCGGAGCGTCGCCTCGCGGCGCGAGCTTGCTGCCGGCTGGCATCTCGTTTGCCGCCTGCGACCAAGATGCCACCATCGACCAGCTCATCGCCGTCTACAAGGCACTGCCCGACGATGACGGCGAGAGCTTCCTCGAAGAGCTCGCCGAGACGCTCGGCAGTGGGCGCTGCGGCCCGCACGACGCCGCAGATCTATGGATGACATGGGAGATGGTGCGCGAGATGCGCGCGGCGGGGATGTCGATCGGCGGCCACACGGTGACCCATCCCGTGCTTGCGCGGATACCGGTTGAGCGTCAGCGAGAGGAGATCACGGTGTGCGCCCGCCGGCTGAGCGAAGAGGTTGGAGTGGCGATGCGCTGGTTTGCCTACCCGGTCGGTGGCCGTGACACGTTCACACACGCCACAAAGGAAATCCTGCACGATTGCGGGGTCGAGCTCGTCTTCAGCTTCTACGGAGGCTTTGTACGTCCGTCGCGCTGGGATCCTCTGGACGTGCCGCGGATCCATGTCGGTCGGGGGTTCACTCCGCGGCTGCTTGTGGCTGCGCTCGTCCCACCGTGGGTCTTCGCCCGTGATCGGCTTGCCGATGCTCCCGCTCGCTCGTTGGCTGGTTGATCTGGCTCCGGCGCGCATCGCGCATGCTTCAGGAAAGAGGTCCAAGCTTGTAGGCATCGTTCAAGCTCTCCAGTGACCGCCCGATAAGCGCCATATGAGCGCTGCAAGCCGGATTGCGGGATGCACCGAATCGACCGCTCGCCCGGATTGTTTCGTTCGTATCGCTGCGGGTATGGATAGGCAATGAGCGCGACACGAGCCGCCGGGCGACTTGACGGGCTTAGGCAGGCAAGCGTCTGGATGCTTGTGGGCAGATTGGCGGCGATCGCCTCCCTCTGGTGGGCGTTTGGCACCGTGTACGGGCCGCAGGCCGCCAGTGCTCAGCGACCGCTTCGTGGAACGCATGCGGTGGGACGGCATTTGCCGACCCGCAACGTGTCTTCGCGGTCAGCGTCATGCCCGTTCGCCGCTCGCCGCAAGCACCACCGTGCGGACCGCCGACGCGAGCGCTCTACGCTCTCGTCGAGATGCTCGAAGCCGGCCAAGAGAACGTCGAGGGCCAGCCCTTCCTCCCCGGCGCCCAATCCCTTGCAGCCGGGCCTGCCCGCGGCTCCGCTTCCCTCCGTCGCGGAGGTCCAAGCTCCGCCATCCGCGGGCGGTACGGATGGCGCGGAAGTCGGCTCTGGAACCGATGGCGCATCGGGCTCTGAAGGCGGCTCGTCATCGTCCGAACCCAACAGCCCCTTTGAAGGTGGATTGGGGTCAGAAGTAGAAGGAGCTCCCGGGCCGGGCTCCGAAGAAGAAAGCCCTGGTCTTACGGGCAACGAAGGCGCATCGGGCTCGGAAGACGGCTCGAACCCGCCAGGTGAATCGAGCGGCTCCTCCTCGGGCTCAGGCTCGGAAAGCCTCGCCGGGGCCGATACCACAGAAGCAACCACGCCGTTTCGTTTCTTTGCTGCGACCAGTTTTTGGAATGAGCCGGTGGCGGCTGGTGCGCTGCTGGATCCGAGTTCGGCTGCGGTGGTTGCTTCCTTTGATGAAGAGATCGCGGCGGAGGAGGCTGCAAGGCGTGGGCCGTGGATCAACATCATCGGGTATAGCGTTCCGATCTATACGGTGCCGGCGAGTCAGCCTACGGTTCGTGTTCAGCTGCTCAATCATCCGCGTGGGTATGCGCTGCAGGCGGCGTGGGATGCTGTTCCGTTGCCGGCGACGGCGCAGCCTGCGACGGGCAGCGATGAGGAGCTCGTCGTTTGGCAGCCGAGTACTGATCGGCTTTGGGAGTTCTGGCGGCTGGCACACGGATCGGAAGGCTGGAGCGCGTTGTGGGGCGGGGCGATGCAGAACGTCTCCTCTGATTCTGGGGCTTATAGCCCCAGTGTTTGGCTGAATGGGAAATCCTCGTGGGGTGCTTCGGCGTCTTCGCTGTCGATCGCCGGTGGGCTCATCACGCTCGAAGATCTCGCGGCGGGCCAGATCAACCACGCGCTGGCTATCGCGGTTCCGCATGTGCGTGGCGGTGTGTATGCGTCTCCTGCGCAGCGCACCGATGGGACCTCCACCGATCCGCTCTCGCTGCCCGAGGGGGCACATCTGAGGTTGGATCCCAAGCTGAATCTCGCTGCGCTGCATCTTCCGCGGTTGACTTTGATGATGGCTAAGGCGGCGCAGCGCTACGGCATCTTCGTCAGGGATGGGGCAGCGGACGTGACGTCGTTCTTCGCGCAGGATCCAGCCCCCACCGGGACCAACCCGTACGCCGGCCCGGGCGGCTTTCTTGAAGAACGTTACCCCAACCAGATCCTCGCCTCTTTCCCCTGGAGCCACCTGGAACTGTTGAGGATGGAACTGCACTGAGCTGCATCAGGGTTGGCGGAGCTTCGCTACCCTGACCTTCATCCAAGTGCCGTCTTACGTCTCCCGTTTCGTGGCTCTGATAGCGCTTCTCCTCGCCTGTGGCGTCGCTGCGGGTTGTGGCGGCGTTCATCGGCAGCGGCAACCTACACTCACGGAGATTGACGCCAGTTCCAGCCCTCCCGCTACGTTCGTCGGTAGAAATCCGTTTCGTTTCTTTGCTGCGACCAGTTTTTGGAATGAGCCGGTGGCGGCTGGTGCGCTGCTGGATCCGAGTTCGGCTGCGGTGGTTGCTTCCTTTGATGAAGAGATCGCGGCGGAGGAGGCTGCAAGGCGTGGGCCGTGGATCAACATCATCGGGTATAGCGTTCCGATCTATACGGTGCCGGCGAGTCAGCCTACGGTTCGTGTTCAGCTGCTCAATCATCCGCGTGGGTATGCGCTGCAGGCGGCGTGGGATGCTGTTCCGTTGCCGGCGACGGCGCAGCCTGCGACGGGCAGCGATGAGGAGCTCGTCGTTTGGCAGCCGAGTACTGATCGGCTTTGGGAGTTCTGGCGGCTGGCACACGGATCGGAAGGCTGGAGCGCGTTGTGGGGCGGGGCGATGCAGAACGTCTCCTCTGATTCTGGGGCTTATAGCCCCAGTGTTTGGCTGAATGGGAAATCCTCGTGGGGTGCTTCGGCGTCTTCGCTGTCGATCGCCGGTGGGCTCATCACGCTCGAAGATCTCGCGGCGGGCCAGATCAACCACGCGCTGGCTATCGCGGTTCCGCATGTGCGTGGCGGTGTGTATGCGTCTCCTGCGCAGCGCACCGATGGGACCTCCACCGATCCGCTCTCGCTGCCCGAGGGGGCACATCTGAGGTTGGATCCCAAGCTGAATCTCGCTGCGCTGCATCTTCCGCGGTTGACTTTGATGATGGCTAAGGCGGCGCAGCGCTACGGCATCTTCGTCAGGGATGGGGCAGCGGACGTGACGTCGTTCTTCGCGCAGGATCCAGCCCCCACCGGGACCAACCCGTACGCCGGCCCGGGCGGCTTTCTTGAAGAACGTTACCCCAACCAGATCCTCGCCTCTTTCCCCTGGAGCCACCTGGAACTGTTGAGGATGAGTCTGCATCCGGTCAGGTCCGGGCTTCACAACGGGTTGAGGCGCTGACCCGGATGGCCAGCCCGCGGGACGAAGGGCAGCTCATCCTGCTCAGCGCGGGCGTCCTTGCCCGTCGCCGCGCCATGCGTGAGCGCGCCATGCGGCTGATAGACGATGTGGATTGGTCAACGCTTGGCGAGACGCTGCGCCTGCGCAGACTGCTGCCCACCTTGGGTCCGCGTATTCTGGATCTCGCGGAGGGATGCGCGAGTGACGATTTCGCCGCGGCGGTTGAGCGGGCGACCACGGAAGGGCGCCGGCAGGGCGCCTTCTTGCAGCTCATCTCCCGCCGCGCAATGACCATGCTCGCCGAGGTGGGGATCCGCTGCGCGCCGCTGAAGGGTCCGCTGCTGGGTGAGGCGATCTATGGCGATCCCGGCCGGCGTGTCTCGAGCGACATCGATCTACTCGTAGGGGCCGAGCAACTCCATGCGGCGGTGGAGGTGGTACGCCAGCTGGGCTACGCCGCCCCCACCGACTGTGTGCAGGAGGGCGGCCTGCCGCTGCTGCACTTCCTGCTCCCCCACGTACAGCAAAAGCTGCCGACGGTCGAGCTCCACTGGCGCATCCACTGGTATGAGCGAGACTTTGCGCGTGAGCGCCTGCTGCCACCCGAGGGAACGCCATCGGAAGATTGGCATCCCGCCCCAATCGATCAGCTTGTGGCCCTGCTGCTGTTCTACGCGCGCGACGGTTTCGTCGGCCTGCGCTTAGCCGCCGACCTGAGTGCCTGGTGGGACGTCTTTGGCGCGGAGCTGCGTCCCGGCGCTTTCGATGAGCTGATGCGGCTCTATCCGGCCCTCTCTAGCGTTACTCGGGTTGCGGCCAAGGTGGCGGAGGATGTGGTTGGCCTGCCCAGTACACAGGTCTTCGGAGATATACCCAGGCTGAGTGTCCGGGAGCGCGTCGCCACGCGGCTGGCGAATCCCAATCCCCACTCAAGCTCATCGCAGCTCTATGCCGACATGGGACTGGTTGACGGTCTGCTGACGCCCCCGCGGGGGTTTGGTGCGTTCGTAAGGCGCCAGGTGCTGCCGCCGCGTGCGGTTCTGGACGAGCGAGCCCGACACGCGGGCGAGTGGCGAGGGCACTCGCCTCTGGGCCATTGTGCAGGCGCCCTGGGCCGGTATGGGCTGAGGATGACCAGTCTCCTACGCGCGCCTGAAACTTTGCGTTGAACGTGCTGCCCGGCTGATCGTCTCAGGTCCTGGCAGTGTGTACTCGCTCCACCGGAGCAGCGCCATTGGCCGAAGCAACGACGGGTGCTCCCTTGTCGCTTCGTGGGTTGGTGTAGGGGTTGGGATTGCCCCTCGCCCTGGAGCCGTTGGCGACCACTCCGAGCAGCGGCGCGGCGCAGCTGTCGAGAATCTGGCGGAGCTGTTCTGCGCCATCGCGCCGGCTGCGCCCCACCCAGCTCACGACAACCACGCCGTCAACCTTACGCAGCAGCGGGAACGAATCTGAAACCACAGTAAGCGGCGGTGTGTCTATCACAACGAGGTCATACTCGGCCCTCGCCTGATCGAGCACCGTCTCCATGGCGTGGCTCTCGATCAGCTCCCCCGGGTTGGGGGGCGCGATGTCGCCGGCGCTCAGCACATCAAATGTCCGGACCTCTCCGCTGCCAGACCGCTCCTCCAAGGCGATCGACCGAATCGCCTCGTCCATCGAGAGCGCACCGATCAGCACGTCTGTAAGACCTGGCGCCGGCTGGATGCCGAGCTGCCCGGCCAGTGACGGATGCCGGAAGTCAACCTCGAGAAGCAGCACACGTGAGCCGATCCTCGCCTCTGCGCCAGCGAGGTGGCGTGCGATTGTGGTCTTGCCGTCGCTTGGCGCGGCCGATGCGATCAGAACCGTGCGCAGGTCACGATTGACGTTGAAGAAGCGCAGGTGCGCGCGAATCAGACGAAACGCCTCAGCCTCGGCCGTCGGAAGGGCCGCCGACGCGGTTTCCCCCGACCGTCCAGAGCGCACGAGCGACTTGCTTTCGGGGACGACACCGAGCAGGGGAACGCCATAGATCGTTTGCAGATCATCGGGTCCTCTGAGCCGACGGTCGGTGCGCTCCAGTACGAAGGCGATACCAAGGCCGAGGATCAGTCCCAGAAGCCCCCCAATGATTGTGTTCTTCGACGTCTTCGGCGACGAGGGGACGGTCGGCTTGAGTGCTTCCTGGGCGAGTTGCACGTTGCCGTACTGCAATTCGGAGAGGAGCTCGAGAGTCTGCGCGCGGTTCTGTAGCTCCACGCCGTCTACTCCTACTCGCTGGCGCGGGGAGAGCGCTGCGAGTTGCCGGTAAACGAGCGCCAGCGCCGACTTGAAGTACTGGCGAGTCGCACTACGCTGCTGCTTGACGAACTGGCGGGCGTAGGTGTTGGCGATCGCGGCCGCGAGCGTTGGGGAGGGCGCTGTGGCCGAGACGGCGACGACACCGGATTCCCCCTCTCCGGTTATGCTCAAATCCCTGCTGACCTTTTCTGTCGTCAGCCCGTCACCGAGCCGGCTGGCGGTTATCGCGGCGGTGGCGCCAAGCCTGACAAGTTCGAGGTTGCTGGCCTGCTGAGCTAGCAGGGTCCCGTTGCTGCCGGCCGGAAGGCCGGCGATCTGCTGGCTGAGTGAGCTGTTGCTGAAGACGAGCGACGCGGTCGCAGTATACTTCTTGGTCTGGTGCCGGGAGAACGCGAAGGCGGCACCCGCGACGACCACGACGCATAGCACGATCAGCCACGCGCGTCGCCGGAGGACGCCAAGAGCTTGTGCGAGATCGATCGTTTCGGAGTCTTGCTGCATGTAGTAGGCCGGCCTCTTGGATTGGAATCGAATCGCCGCGAGTTCCGTACATTTACAAACCGCTCTCAGGTCTAGAAACTTTTGGGCCGCGGCATAAGAAATCTTCGGATCCGGGCGTTGTAGGCTATCGACCCTATGCACCAGGACGAGCCTCTGTCTATCATGCCTGGTGGCACTATGCACGGTGCTCGGCGGCGCGATCCGCACTGAGGAAGCAGGCCGACATAGGGAGGAGCAGGCATGCCATGTGATCCCGCTTACAGCCCACTTGTCCCGCCGCCGCGCGACGGCCTCGAGAGCCGATCAACCGGCACACGCGGAATACAGCGATGAGCGCTTGGCTGTCGCGATCACAGATACTCTCCCGTCGGCGCCCACTTTCGGCGACGGCGGGGTTGGCGCACTCGGCTCGTGGCGTCCAGCCTCGTGTCGTGCTGTGGCTTGGTTGCCTGATCTGTGTCCTGGTTGCGGAGGGCATAGCGGTTACGCACTCCTACCTATGGGCGGCTCCGCTGGTCGGCCTGCTTCTCGTAGCGGTCGCGGTCGACATCCCGATAGCCCCATTCGTGGGCCTGACCCTGCTCATACGCGTGCTCACCGACGCCTCATTGTCATCGCGCACCATTCGGCATACCGGATCTTTGAACTTGTCGGGGGCTATCGCCCTCGTGTTCGTCCTGGTGGCCGTTGGTCTGCTGCTCCGTCGCCGTCGGGGGCTATGGCCGACGGTTGCGATCACACTCTGGCTGTGCACGTGGACGGCCATCGCCGCCGTTTTACACGGCGCCTCGACAGAGACCATACGAGAGGGCGTGCGCGAGGTGTCGATCGTCGCCCTGGCCGTTATTGTGTACAACTCGCGTGGCGTCTTCAGCGTTTCCGTGGTGACCCGTATGATCCAGGTCGTAGGGGTCCTACCTGCGCTGGTCGCGCTCTATCAGCTGGCTACCCACCAGGGTCTGCTGATCAACGGTGAGATCCGCTCAAATGGGACATTTATTCACCCAAATGGCGCTGCCATGTATTTTGCCATCGCAACTGTGTCATCGGTGTGGCGGTACGTGGACAATGGACGGCTGCGGTCTGACGCATTCTTTGCTGGCGTCTTTGCGGCAGCCGCGATAGCGACATTCAGCCTGAGTGGACTGGCGGGTCTCCTGGCGATGCTGATGGTGTTTGGTGCGATGCGGCCCGGCGCCTTCCGGCTCAAGCTTGGCTCCTACGCGGTGGCTGGCCTGATCATCATCGCCTTCTTGGCGACACCGCTGGGGTCGGAACGTATCGCTAAAGAGTCCTCGACGAAGTTGAGCTTTGTCTCGACGCGCAGCGCCCAGACCACCTCCAGCACATCGCTTGCTTGGCGGTTCTATAAGTGGTCGACACTCATCCCGGAGTGGGAACAAGCGCCATACCTCGGACAGGGTCTGGGAACGACGTTGACCGCCGAAGGCACGGCCGAAAACAAGACGGCTGCGTCGGTACCCCACAATGAATACCTGCGGTATCTAGTAGAGACCGGCGCGATCGGGCTGGCAATCCTCCTGTGGGCCGTCGTCCTGCTTGTGCGTCGGCTCGCTCGTCGGCGCAGGATTCCCGGGATGCCCGGCGTCGGGGCGTTGGGTGTCGCCGTCGTTGCGGGATGCCTGGTTAACGCCGCGGCGGACAACACCTTCCAGTACACCACCACGGGATACGCCGCTGCGCTGATTGTGGGGGCCGTCCTCAGCCTGTCGGCCGGTGCCGGGCGGCAGACATCGACTACGAAAGTGGCGTAGACGATGGCGTCACCTTGCGGCGTCGTTGTGATTTGTACGAAGGATCGGTCGGAGGAGATCGAGATGTCCTGCCTAGCAGCCCACGCTGCCTCGCCGAGCATACCGATTTTGGTCATAGATGCCAGCACGACAGAGGCCACTCGCTATGTCTGTGAAGGCATCGCTCGCCGGCCCGAATCGTCGTTGAACCTCATTTACCGGCGGGCGTCGCAGCCGGGCCTTACACACCAGCGCAATGAGGCTGTTGGAATCTGCCGTGAGTTGGGCGCGAAGCTAGTGCACTTCATCGACGACGATACGGAGGTTTTGGCCGGGTACTTCGACGCCGTCGAACGACGGTTTCATCAAGACCCCACAGTGATGGGTGTGGGAGGCATAATTATCAATCAGCCGCTCGTGAAATATCTGACGATCAAGAGCTTCTTCCTTATGGGAAGTCGCCGGCCTGCGTCCGTGCTGCGGTCGGGCCGCCCTGTTCTGGGCCAGTATCCCGGTGCTCGGGCCACCGCCCGCGTAGAGTGGCTCAGCGGCTGCAGCATGAGCTTTCGCATTACTGCATTTGATGACCAAATGTTTGATAGCCGCCTCCAGGGATATTCACTGGGTGAGGATTACGACTTTGGTTTTAGGCTCAGTCGCAAGCATAGGCTCGCCATCGAGCCTATGGCCACATGCATTCACCATCTCACCCCGACTGCGCGGAGTTCGATGCGCACCCACGCACGACAACGTACCAAGGCCACACATGATTGGGTTTGTGAGCACAGCGCGTTTGGCCTATCGCGTACCGCGTTTTGGTGGTCGACGTTTGGCGACTTCCTACTCCATGCCGTCAACGGCACTCTCCGAGCCAACGTGGTGTCGCTGCGGGAAGCTCAGGGAGTCATCGACGGTGTGATCGCGATCGCCCGTGATGAGCGCGCGAGGTGCACCACGCGTAACGATGCACCCCGAGCTGCATGGCGTGGGGAGTCAGAGCGTTGCGCCGAAGAGGTATCTCACCCCGACCCGCATGATACATGACGAGCATGTTCTCTCGGGCCGATCGGCAGTCGATGGGGGTAGCTGAATGACACAAGAGCTCGCCTCCGCCCCCGCGGTACCTCGCGCTGGTGAAGCTGCCGTTCTGCATCCCGGGTTCCTCTCTCGAGTGGCGCGCGGAGCGGCTGTGACCCTTGTTCTGCAGGTCACAGGCGCTGGATTGGCGTACCTCTCGCAGATCGCGTTCGCGCGCTGGATGGGCATTTCACAGTTTGGTACCTACGCCTACGTGATGGCGTGGGCAACGCTCCTCGCACTTCTTGCCGGCTTGGGCTTCCCATCGTCGGTGCTGCGGTTCATCCCGGAATATCGCGCTACAGATGATCGTGCGCGATTGCGCGGACTCGTACGGATGAGCCGGCGTACGGCCCTCGCGGCGGGCCTCGTAGTGGCTTTGCTGGGGACAATTACCATCGTCGTGGCCATCCCAAGCGGCTCAGGCGGGGCCGCGCTGGCCGCCGTGCTGGCGATGTGGCTGATTCCGATAGGTGCCTTGATCAACCTCGACTCGGCAATCATTAGGGCGGGAGGCCGGGTGGTGGCGGCCTTTGCGCCTTCTCTGGTTATCCGTCCCGCCGCGATCCTGCTCCTCGCCGCGGTCGCCTGGGGCGTCTGGGGTCGGCTGACGGCAGTCGCCGGGGTGATCGCCACGCTCGTCACCTTCGCTGGAGTCGCATTTCTGCAATCGAGGCGTGTCCGCGAGGTCGTCGGGCATGGCGATCCGTCGCCGGCGGCTGTGTACGAGTCGCGTATGTGGCTACGGGTCTCGACGCCTCTATTTCTCGTCGTTGGATTTCAGATCGCGCTCGGACAGGCGGACCTGCTCATCATCGGCGCGATGCGCGGCGTTCGCGATGCCGCTCTTTACCTTGCGGCCAGCAAGACCGCAATGCTTGTCAGCTATCTGCTCGTGGCACTCAACGCCGTCACAGCTCCACTGTTCGCCGAGTTCGAGCTCAGAGGTGATCGCGCGGGACTGCAGCGACTTGTGTCGGTTTCCGTCCAATGGGTCTTCTGGCCCACCCTGCTGCTTGCCGCCGCCCTCGCCTTGCTGGCGCCGTACATCCTTGGACTGTTCGGGCCCGCATTTATCACGGCGCGCTGGGCTCTTTATGTGTTGCTTTTTGGGCAGCTGTTCAACGCCGGGTGCGGCGCGGTTGGTTACCTCCTGGGAATGACAGGCCATCAGAATGACACCGCAAGGGTGTATGGCATCACAGGGATCTTCAACGTGGTGCTCTGTTACCTCGGGGCGCGGACTTACGGACTCACTGGCGCCGCGTGTGCTACCTCCTTCAGTATGGTTGTGTGGAACATATGGCTTCACCAAGTGACGAAGAAGCGTATTGAAATTCGCGCCTCGATCCTGTCCTCGCTTGCGTTGTGGAGAGCTCGTCGTGCATAGCGCAGGCGATGTGGGGGTGGTGCGATAATGGTCAAAGATCCTCCGGTTCCGATCGCCTATGTCGGGGGGTCGTCGCGCAGCGGCAGCACTGTGCTGTCGCACCTTGTCGCGAAGGCATTTGGGGGCGTGGTGGTGGGCGAGTTGAAGGATGTGTGGCATCGCGGGCCGCTCGAAAACCAGCGCTGCAGCTGCGGCGAGCCCTTCTGTTCCTGCGATTTCTGGGTCGAAGTCGGCCGTCAAGCTTTCGGAGGATGGAACACCCTCCCGCTGGAGCGTCTGACCGCATTGCAGAAGCGGATCGACCGCATTGACCGATTCCGAGGACTGCCCATGCTGCTGTTCCCGGCGTTGGCTGAGTACCGTGACCCTGCGTTTAGTCGCGAACTGGCCGAGTACCGCGAGACGCTTGCTGCCCTTTACCGCGCTCTCCAAGCGATCTCCGGGCGGGCACTTGTGGTCGAGTCCTCCAAGCATCCCGCGCAGGTGTTGATGCTCAGCGCCTCCCGTGGGTTTGAGCCTCGCGTGATCCACCTGGTTCGCGACAGCCGCGGCGTGGCGTGGTCGTTTCAGAAGCATGTCGTTCGCCCGGAGATCACAGGACATCGTCAGTTGATGCCCCGTGCAACCCCCGTCGAGGCTGCGCTGGAGTGGACGATGATCAACTTGCCGTTCCACCTTCTGTGGGTTCGAGGCGTCCCGCGACTGCTCGTCCGGTACGAGAGATACGCCCGCCAGCCGGCGGAGGAGCTGGAGCGCATTGGGCAGTTCCTAGCCCGCAACGAGGTGTCAGCAACGTCTCAGCTATTGCACTCACCGAGTCTCGACTTCGGCGCTGAGCACACTCTCGGGGGGAATCCCGTGCGCTTCAACGGTGCGCGTACGGGGATCCGGCTGGATGAGGAGTGGCGCACGGCGATGACTAGGCAAGACCAAGCTCGTGTTGGCGCCCTGACGCTTCCTCTGCTAGCTGCCTATGGCTACCTGGGGCGGCGGCCCACCAAGTAGCTGCCTATGGCTACCTGGGGCGGCGGCCCACCAAGTAGCCGCCGTCACTCTGCATCTGGCTTGAGCCCTAGAGTGGCGTAGAGATCAAGTAGCCGCTTAACAGTGGTGGATTGGTCCATGTCTACCCACCGGTCACGACCGTTCGAGCGCTGTTTTGCCTTCAGCACACTCGTAAGCGCTGCGCCGAGCTCTGACGGGTCGTGTCGACACACTGTCGATGGCGCAATTCCAGCGAGCAGTTCCCTGACATCACCCACGTCCGTCGCAACAACTGGCAGGGTGCATAGCAGAGCCTCCTTCACAACCATCGGACTACCCTCACTCATCGAGGTCAGTAGCAGGCAGTCGGCGGCGTTCATCATCACTGGCATGGTGTCAGGCGATACGTTCTCCGCTACCACAAGCCGTATCGGACCAACCTCTGCTTCCCCGTGGGCCACCGCCGCTTGGGCCAGATCGAGTCTCTTGAGTGCATCATACGGGCGTGTTGCCGCAAACAGCACGATTCGCTCGGAGTCGTCCCAGCCGAGCTGCCTGCGTGCCTCGCGCTGGTCTGTGGGTGCGAACTGTGTCGCGTCCACACCGCAGCGAATGACGGTATCGCGACGCCGTACCCAGCGGCGCAGTCGGCGGTGCATCTCGCCCGATTGCGTAACGGTAGCCGTGAACAAGTAGGCGTGCCCCCGCACTACGGCAGCTCTAATAGTGCTGAGAAAAGGGATCGAGCCGTTGTCGTCTCGATGCCCGAGCATGTCGTCCCCGTGATAGGTGGCGATCATCGGCCGCATCGCGAAAAACCGAGCGACGAGAGCGGTCTCGCCGGCGTGTACATGAGTCAGCCGATAGCGGCCCCTTGCGGAGATGTTGAGCCAAAGAAATCGCAACACAGCCAAGGGATAGGTGGCTTTGGAAAGATAGCCACGAACGTAGAGCACGTCGCAGCGAAGACCTGCATCCAGCAGCGCCTGCACCTGGCGCTCGACGAAGATGCCATATACTGGATGTGCTTCGTCGGGCCACATGTTGGTGACTATCAGCAGGTCCGCTCGAGGATCGCGGTGTACGAACTCAACGAGTCGCGAGAGCTTATTCACAACACAGCCTCCACGGGCACGGGATCCAGCGAGCGCCCGGGGGTGTCGGGAAGGAAGCGCAGCAGCAGCTCTTCGTACTGGCCAGCCACGTACTCCCACGTGAACTCGGCACTGTGTCGATCACGACTCGCGGCACGCATCTGTGCGAGCTGGTCCTGTGAAGCGAGAATCTCGTCCAACCCGTTGGATACGTCGTCCTCGGAGGTGAAGTAAACGGCGGCCGTCTGCGCAACCCAGCGATTGTAAGGATTATCGTGGGCTATGATGGGGTTGCCTGCGGCCATCGCCTCCACCAGCGATGGGTTGGTCCCGCCGACCGTGTGTCCGTGCAGGTAGGCGGCTGAATGAAAGCGCAATGCCTCCACCTCCGACTTGTCGTAGATGGCGCCGAGGAAGACCACGTCATCGCTGGCCGACTCGACAACCTCGCGATGATAGGGATCCTCCTCGGGGCTGTAATCGCCAAGCACGGCCAGCTTATAGCCGCGTTGCTTTCGTGAGAACCCGCGAACCAGCTCGGCGATCGAGTTCTCTGGAATTGGCCGGCAGATCAAGGTCAGATATCTACCTGGCTCCAGGCCATGGGAGATTGGCGTCGTAGTCGGCGCGTCGACTACACGGTCGGCTCCGTAGGTGATCGTCGTAAGCTTTCGGCGAGGCGCGCGTGTCAAGAGGAACTTCTCGATCTCAGGGTGGTCGGCGATCAAGTGGTTGCCCACGACGCAGGCAATGCGCTCGTTGGTGTAAAGGATCGCTTGTCGAAAGAAGCCCCAACGAGATCGCGACCACTCGATGCCATCCATGTTGATGACGTTCGGGATTTTCTTGGCGCGCTGGAGCGTGTTGAAGACCGCCGTATTGTAGCCAAACGTCAGACAGAGGTCGCCTGCTTTTGATGCGTGTCGAATCGAGAGCAGGTCGAACTTGGACGTTCCCTTCCAGCCGGCAAGATCTACGGGGATAAGTACTCGCTGGAGTCCATTCCACGCGTCTTCCCGGATCGGACCTGTGCCGTCAAGCTGGCAGTATACGATGACGCGCCAGCCTCGCGAAGCTAGAAAGAGAGCAACGTTTTCCGCGGCGGTCTCGAAGCCACCGTACGCCGCCGGTACTCCATGGGTCCCCAGAATACGTACTGTCTTGTCCATCAACTTTGAGAGGGCTGTCGTGTTTTAGATCTGACCGAGGGCGAAGTCTGCGTGAGCCATCGTGCGTTTACCCGGCCCGTATCCGCAGGCGCAGGTCAATCTGCCCAGTACTCCGCGACCAGCTCGGTGGTGTTGCGTATGTTCGCCCTGCTCGAGGCTCCGAACACGATCGATTTGATGTTGGGTTGGGCACAGACCCACTCGATCGCCTCGCGCGGAGGTATCGCTCCCGACGCGTAAACGGACATCGCAACGGCTCGGAATTGATGCTCACGCAATGCCTTTTCGTAGGCGTCGAGCCCTCCACACATACGAAAGCCGATCTTGTTGATGTTGGCACATACGATTGGGTTATCTATCTGCAGCTCCTGCAGTACGGGGAGCAGCGCCGGCAAATTCATAGTGATAAAGCCTGGTTCGGCGTCGTATCGGCTTTTAACGTGCTCGGCGAAGATACGAAAGGCATCCTTGAACCCGAGGCCGAGCAGCAGGTCGACAACGACATTTTGAAGGAAGATCACGGGGGTGCGCAGATCGTGGAACATCTTCATCTCGGCGTCTATCAAAAGCGTCGTGATGCCCTCAATGTCCTTCTTGGCGACTGACGTGCTGCCACGGATGGCAGCGCCCACGAGCTCGTTGCCAGGAAGGAACCGCTTCACTGCTCCGAGCATCCCACTCTCGGTCACCGCGTTGGCGTACTTGTGAGCGTAGGGCATGCTTGGAAGGAGCATGAAGTCCTGATAGCGGTCGGGATGCTCGCGCAGATGGTCGCAAACTTGAGCAATGCGATCGTGTGTGGTGCACATGAAGGTTCTGATGCCTTCGTCATATGCCACATCGAGAACATCGATTACGGCGCGAAGGTCTTGAAAACGCAACAACTGTGCCCGTGCCTTCTCCTCCGACATGTGATTGACGCCAAAGAACTGATTGTCGCCAAAGACCACGCGATCGAGCGTGAACTCCTCGGAGGCCTGGATTGTGTTGGATGGCACTATGTTGTGGCTCATTTCAGCTTCGTAGGCGCAGCCGCCGCGGGCGCTTGGTGGGTGCGGGGTGGGTGATGTTGTTGTCGGTGAGAGTGGATGCGCCCTTCTGGGCGTCCGCAATCATCAGCGAGATGACCTTGTCGGTGACCGCCGCGCTGGTGAAGTCGTTGACGCCATCAAGGCGTCGGCTTTGCACCTCGTTGATGAAGGAGTCGATCTGCGCGCTGTACTCCTCCCCGCGGAGATAGAACCATACAGGTGCGGTGAGGTCGGTGGTGAAGCGCACGTTCCACCCCTGCTCGTAGCCGTTGGGCTGGCAGCTTGCGGTGTCTCTTAGATAGACCTGGCATTCCTGGCGATCAACGTAGATTCGACCTGTCGTGCCCCAGAGGGTTATGCGTGTGGTCATCTTGCGACAGGACTCGTCTGACCAATTTACCGATATCTGAGCTGTCCTTCCCTTCGCAAAGTAAAGCGTACTCGACACCTCGTCGTCGATTTCACGGGAGAACACACTGTTGAGGACGGTACCGCCAACTCCCGTCGGCTCGCCGAGGTACCAGTTGACCAGATTGATGGCATGCGCCGCATAGTCATATAGGCACCCTCCGCCCTCGCTCTGGCGACTTCGCCACGTTCCGCTCTTCGGCTTGAGCACGACCGGCCCGTAAGCCTCGCCGAGGACGTGAGTCACGTCTCCGATGGCCCCGCCATCTAGCAGGCTCTTGACCTCATTGAAAGTGCCGACGAAGCGGTTGTGGTAGCCAACTTGAGTGACGAGGCTGTGGTCACGACCGAGCTTGGCGAGGCGCTCAGCGTCGTGTGCGTCGAGCGTAAACGGCTTCTCGCAGAAGACGTGCAGACGCCGTTCGAGGGCCGCGTTGACCATATTCGCGTGCGAGCTGGAGGGGGTGGCGATCACCACCGCGTCGAGGTCGACAGCTTCCAGCATATTCTCGAAATTGGTGTACGTGGTTACGCCTGTGTACTTCTTCAAGACGCCGAGGATATAGGTGGAGGAATCGCAGACGCCGACGACTTCGGCGTCGGGATGAGCATTGATCATCGCGTAGTGCGAGAGTCCCATCTTGCCAAGCCCGATAACGGCAACCTTGATCACAAGCCCGCCGATGAATCGGGGGGCGCCGAGCGCCGTGGGCTTGCTTGCGGGCCACTCCGTCGGGTCGTGAGCCTGGGCATGCCCGACCAACGGCAGACCGACCGTCAGACTTGCGCAGGCGGAAGGCTATCGAGCAGCGCTTGGCGGTCGGCCAGACGCTCGGGGTGCTTCAGGGAGTAGCCGAAGCGATTGACCCGCGTCTCGAAGCGCCGCACGATCAGCTCTCGATACAGCGGGCCTCCCAGGCTGCGCCGCAGATGGTCCCAGTGCGCGAAGTAGGCGTCGTTGAGCCGCTCGCTGGGCCGCGGGCCATACGGCTTGGGCTCGAGCCCGATGAACTTGTGCAGACGCATCAGTTCATCGTCGCAGTCCGCCACCAGATCCTCGTAGCGCACAAGCGCGACGTGCCGGAGATGGGTCACGTCGGCCAGCACGGTTTCGTTGCAGACGAGCCAATGACGGATCAGGTTGACAAGCCACGTGCCGCTCCACTTCTTTGTCGCAAAGGCGGCCGCGATCGGATGGCGCAAAACCATGACAAAACGGGCGTCCGGAAACATCGACTGCAAGAATCGTGCCTTGAGCAGGTTCGGCGGCGACTTCTCGATCAGCACAGGACAGGCGAGGTCCCAATGCCGACTCCAAGCCGCGTACAGCTCCCGCCGGTTGGCCTCGGTGACCATCGGGGAGCTCTCGGTCACATGCATCTCGGGGGCAAAGCCGAACCGCCCTGGTCCTCCGTAACGGTTGGCGGTGGGGTAGACGGACTGAAGGTATTGCCCCTCGTCTTCGGTCGCTTCGGTGTCGGCGAATCCGCTGGCGGCGGGATGCGAAGCAAGCATGCGTGCGAGCAGGGTGGTTCCGCTCCGGTGCAGGCCTCCGATGAACACAAAGGTGTGGTCTGCCTGAGGTGCGGGCTCCGCGCGAGCGATTCTCGTTGGGGGCTCGGTAGCCGTGGGTGAGGGCGGCGGACTGCACGGTGCCAACGGGTTGGCTGATGATCGGATCGTCATCGCTCGCGCCCCCTGCGGCCCGCGGGCAGAGACGACCCGCTGTGTCCAGTGCCTGCGATGGCGGTTAAGCGGGGCGTCCTTTCGTCCGATGGAGCCATCAACATCGGCGGTCTAAGCTCAGCGCCGACCTCACGTTCCGACCTCATGCCACCTGATCCAGTGCTCATCGCGTCGATCCTATGCTTGCTTGTGTGGTTGCTCGTGGTGGCTGTGGTCATCGCTGCGTGTCGTATGGCAGCCCGCAGCGACGCGCCGCTCGCTCAAAGCCCCCGCCGGCCGAGCACGTGGGGGACGGTGCGCAACAGGATCTTGACGTCACCCCACAGCGACCAGTTCGCGACGTACAAGTAGTCCATCGCGCCCATCTCGCTCAGCGGTACGCGCGCCGGACCGAGGATCTGCCACGGGCCGGTCATGCCCGGCATCAGCTCCAGACGCCGTCTGTACCACCCTTCAACGCAGCGGTCCTCGTCGAGCACCAGCGGGCGCGGCCCGACGAGGCTCATCTCGCCCTTGATGATGTTCAGCAGCTGGGGCAGCTCGTCCAGCGCGCTCTTGCGCAGCAGCTTGCCGACCCGGGTCACGCGGGGGTCGTCGGCGATCTTGAACAGCCCCTCCTGGGCCTCGTTGCGGTCGCGCAGAGACTCCTTCATCTCGTCGGCGCCCACCACCATCGTCCGGAACTTCAGCAGCTCGAAATGCCGTCCGTGCCGTCCCACACGCAGCTGGCGGAAGAACACCGGGCCACGGTCCTCGAGCTTGATCGCGACGGCGATCACGGCGAACAGTGGCGCCACCGCCAGCAGACCCAGGGAGGCGCCGGCCAGGTCGAAGGCACGCTTGACGACGCCCGAGGAGCGCGACATCTCAAAGCGCCGGACCCCCATCAGCGTGACGCCGTGGAGGTCGTCGAACTCGACCGAGGAGCCCACCACCTCCAGTAGGCGCGGCAGCACGCTGACCCGCACCCCAACCGCCTTCAGCGTGCGCACCAGATCGAGCATCTCGCCCCCGTCCGCGCTGGTGGGGGCGACGATCGCGCGGTGCACGTTCAGCGTACGCGCCAGGTTCCGGATCTCCGAGAGACGCTGCGCCGAGAACGCGTTCACCGACCACGTGCCGACATCGTTCAGGTCGAGGTGCCCGACCACCTCGGCCTTGACGCCGCCGTGTCCCGCGAGCTTCGAGCGGATCGTCCGCGCCGAGGCCTGATCCCCGATGAACAGGCACCGTTCGGCCGGAACGGCGCGCAGCGCGAGGGACCGGGCGCTCGCGCGGGCAAGTACCAGCAGGAGCATCAGCACCAGCCACAACAGCAGCGCCTCGCGGCGGCTGAGCAGGACGCCGTGAATGACGAAGCCCCCCGCCAACCAGGCTGCCAGGGCGCCAAGCGTCGCGACCTGGAAAAGCCTCGGCGCCTCATCGAGCGTCGTCTTGTGCAGCAGTACGTCGTCACGGTCGTACAGCCCAAGCATCTTGGCACTCAACAGCAGCGTCAACAGCCCGCAGACGCTGACCCAGGTGAGCTGCAGGGCCTTCCCGGAGACTCCCGCCAGCACCACGAAGGCGCCGACGATTGCCACCACGTCGGCGGCCAGCAGCGCGCGGCGGAACAGCGATTCGCGCGAGTGGTTCTCGATCAGACCTCGCGTCTCGACCGGCGGCGCGTCACGAACGCCCGTGATCCGTATGCGCTCGCCCTCAAGCCCGGTGAAGCCCGCCGTGTCTGGATGCGCCTCGGCACTAGGTCGCGCTTCCGGTATTGGTATTTCTGCCTTGCTGCTGACTCCCCCGCTCATCGTTCGCCTCCCTGGCGTTGTTGTCCTTCAGCCGGTCCCTGTCTCCACGGGTTCTCCCCCCAGCGCGAGGATGCCCATGCCCAGGCCCCGTTCGGGGTCGAGGATGAGGCTCACCGCCTCGTTGCGCGAGCGCACCCCGAGCTTTCCGAACGCCGAGGAAAGGTGGCTCTTGACGGTGCTCTCGGCGAGAAACAGCTGCTCGGCGATCTGACTGTTCATGTAGCCCATCACGACCAACCCGAGGATCTGCTTCTCACGTGTGGACAGGGCGGGTGGCTCGATCTGTCGCCAGTGGTCTCGCGGCACACAGGTCTGCCCGGCCAGCACAGCCTGTAGGCAGGGACCCAGCGCGGAGTCGAGATCCTCGTGCAGCACGATGCCGGCAGCGCCCGCCCCCAGGGCGGCGCGCAACTCCCAGCGCTCAATGCCCGCGCAGGCTGCCACGATCGGCGTCTGCTCAAAGCTTTGTGTCAGCGACTCGATGGTCTTGGGCAGAGTCGTGCCCGTATCGTCCACCCACACCACGATGAGCGACGGGCTGGCCTGCGAGAGGATCAACGCGTCCAGGTCTGCGAACGTGTCGCAATCGAGCTCCTCCCGCTCGAGGATTGCCGTCAGCTTCTCGCAAGCGTCCTCGTCGGTGATCAGCGCGATCCAGTTGCACGTGCCTCGGCTGGACGCGATCGACGGTGCCACTGCGTTGCCGGACTTCGACATGTACCACTAACGGCGATCGTGCGCGCGAACTTACAACATCCTCAGAAGATCACACTGGGGGCCTCAGAAGATCGCTGGGGGTGCAGCGGTGTGTGCCGGCGGCGGGTGTGCCGGCAGCGTGCTGCTTGGCTGGGGGCAGGGCCGCGACACACAACAGCCGCCCGATGGGCGGCTGTGGGCGCTGCTATGCCTTCTGCCTGAAGAAGTCGCCGATTACGGCTTGGAGTGACAGGCGGCAGCTGGGTTGCTGGTGCCGAAGCCCTTACCCTCAAAAGTGACTCCACCAGGTACTTCCGAGTCTCCGCCAGCTCCGCCGATGCAGGCTGCGGTGAGCTCCTGCAGGCTGCCGTAGTCGATGACGCGAGGCTTTGCGTACGTCTGGGAATACGTTTTGTCGTCCATGGAAGGGTTCCTTTGCAAATCAGTATTCCGCCCCGCCGATGACGGAACGGCCAGCTACAGGGACGGAGCTTAGGGCAATCCAGTAACGGGTCAAGGTGGAAAAATGTACGAGTAGGAAAAAAGTACTAGCTCTGGGTCTGGTCGCTACGAGCCGTGGTTTCGGCCCCTGGGAGATCGGAGGCGCCCGGGGTGTGTGGTGGGGCCGGGGTGTGTGGTGGTGGGGCCGGGGTGTGTGGTGGTGGGGCCGGGGTGTGTGGTGGGGCCGGGGTGTGTGGTGGGGCCGGGTGCGCCCGGAGCGTGCGATGAGGCCACGGAGCGTGCGATGAGGCCATATGGATCGGGTCAGTCGGCTGTTCTCAGCATCACTTGTGGCGTGGATGGGTGCAGCTCGGCAGCGAGCATCTCGACCCCGGTCTGCGTTTGGCTGCGCAGCCAGCACTCGGCCGTCACCAGGCGCCACATCTGGTACATCCAGCGGAAGGGACTGGGCGCTTCCCCCGGTCCTCCGTCCAGCAGCGTGCGCCGCATGGTTTCCACGTCTACATAGGCGGCGAGCTCCGTACGGGGACTCGACAGCAGAGTGCGGACCGCGGCGCCGTCGCGTCCGGTCAGGCAATCCGCTATCAGGGAGTCAAACCACGCCTTCCCCGGGCGCAGTCGCACAGAATCCGGGAGCAGACCGGCCATGGCGGCGCGCAGCACGGGCCGGTTGTGCCGAGGATCGAAGGTGGCTCGCGGTGGCTGGCGCAGGCACAGCTCCACCAAATCTAGGTCGAACATTGGATGGCGGGCCTCCAAGCCTGCCGACGCCGACCGTCGACGCTGATGCTGGAGCACGCCGGCCTCCTCGATTACGTGGGTGAGCCCGTGGGCGATGTTGGCCCACCAGCGTGGCCCCTCAAGGCGCTTCCAGGCCAGTGGATCGTCGGAGACAAGCAGATCGCGGGCTGCCTCGGGGCGCAGCCACTCGGGTGTGTCCCGGCCGGAGAACGGACGGCTTACCAGCTGGTGCAGGCGAAGGGGCAGAGCTCCGGATACGGCCAGGCTGGCCACCATCCTGGCGACCTCCCTGCCATGCGCGGAGCGGTAGCCGGCGCCGGGCAGCTGGCGTACGAGCCCGATCGCCTGAGACGGATGCCCTGTGCGCAGCAGATCCGCCAGCAGATACACCCTGGAGCCGAACAGCTCATCGCCACCGGTCCCCCCGAGCACGATCTCTATACCGGCCCGGCTTGCCGCCCGCATCAGGGGCAGCATCCAGAACTCGCTCCAGCCTACGGGGGGGGTATCCCAAGCACTGACATACTCCAGGACGCTTGCCAGCAGGCCGCCTGCACCCACCACGGCGGTGGTGCCCGGAAGGTCCAGTGCGTCCCGCAGCTCATCGATCAGATTGGACTCGTCGACCTCGGGGTACTCGGGGAACACGCCCGAATAGGCAGCAACCCGACCCGGCGCCTGTGTCGCGGCAACGGCCGCCACCGACGAGGAGTCCAAACCTCCGCTCATCAGCACGCCGGTGAGGCCCTGAGGACTGATTCGCCTGTGCACAGCGCGATCGAGCCCCGCGCGCACTTCGTCAGCGAGCTGTGGTTCGGAGCCGCTCAACGGCTCGCTGAAGCGAGGCGTCCAGTAGCGATGCTCTCGCACGCCCTGGCGATCGAGCATCAGTGTCGTGCCGGGATGAAGGCGGTGGATGCCGGCATAGAGGGTTCCCACGCCCGGCCGGTTGCTCATCGCGATCCAGTGTGCGACGCTCACCGGGTCGGGCGCCGGGCGCCGTGGCAGGAGCGCCAGCAGATGGCGCACCTCGCTGGCGAAGTACAGCCCATCGGAGGCATCGTGCAGGAACATCCCGCGCACCCCCAGCTGGTCGCGCGCGAGCAGCCCCTCTCCGCGCTCGTGATCCCAGACGAGCAACGCGAAGTCCCCGCGCATGCGGGCCGGTAGCCCCGATCCCCAACGCCGGTATCCGGCGGCGAGAACGTCCTCGGCCGATGCGTCGGTCGGGGCTTCGAGCGCGAGGCGCAGCTCCCGCTGGTTGTCCAGGAACCCGTCGAGCAGGCAGAGGGGGCCAGTCGAGTTGCGCGCCGATCCGCTGTATGCCGTCTGAAGCGACCCGTAGCTGGCGATCCTCGACGCATGCGGGGCAAGCGCGCGGTCCAGTCGAGAGGCATCGAGACGGTCGCTGGGATCGAAGATGCCGGCGAGCCAGCGGGTCATGCTGGCGTACCAAGCCGTGTCTGCACCGCGGTGGCGAGCTGCGCGGCGCTCACGCCGGGGCCGACGAGAATCCGCTCCACCCGGTGGCTGGCGACCAGTGCGCATACGTCGAGCAGGCGGCGTAGGCGCTCAGGGCCGGTGAGCACGGAGTTGAAGCTGGCGGAGAGTAGCGCCCGCGCGTCGGCGGCGGACTCGAAGCGTGGTTGGCTGGGGCCATCCGAGCGGCGGTCCAGGAAGAAGAGCGCTCCCAGCGGTGCCGGCTCAGCCGGGTGCATACGTACGAGCCGCTCGCGGGCGTTGACCGCCACGATCTCATGTCGCTGCTGGACACCAGCCAGCTCGAGTCGCTGCGCCTCGCCGTGATCCATTCCCGCAAGCGGCGTCCCGGGGTAAGCGAGCAGCTCCACCCCGTTGGATTCCAAGGCAAGCACGTCATCGGTCAGGAAGCTGGCTCCCCGACGACACAGCTCGAGCGCGACCGAGGTCTTGCCGATACCCGAGGGCCCGAGGAAGGCGATCGCCTGTCCGTCCCTGACGACGGCGCCGGCATGAAAGACCTCGAGCCCTTGGAGCAGTGCTGCGAACGGCAGGACCTGCGCGATCAACAGCCGCTGCCAGGCGTCGTTGGGGCGGTTTTCGGGAACGCACAGCAGCCGCCGTCCATCGACCGAAAGCAGGTGGGTGCCGTATTCCGGCCCGGAGATCTTGTACCCCGCTTCAGGGTGTGCCTCGATCTGAAAGATCACGCTGCCGTCGGGCTGGCGTTCGTCGCAGACCAGCTCGGCGGACCGCGGCCAGTCGAGCTCCGTCGCATCCCCTCGGTCTACCGACAGGGCAAGCGCCCGTCCGACCGGCGTCGTCGATGCCCCCTCCAGAAAAGAGACGGGAGTCTCCGAGCTCACGTCGAGCCCAAACACCGCGCTCTTCACGGACCGCACCTTGCGCCCTGTGTGCCGTACACACGCTCGGGGGTGGACGTCACCCGCTTCGCCTCAGAGCTCGACAAGCCGGCCAAAGGTCTCGTCACCGGGGGCGAGGACGGGCTGACCGTCGCACTCGACCCACGCGTGTGCGAGGAAGTCGGGGTCGGTGCGCGCGCCGATTATGAGCTTGGACGGTATGCCGCGTCTGGCAAGCAGCTTCGTGAGGACAAGCGAACGGGCCAGGCAGCGGGTGTCGCCTGGCATGAGCGTCAGGGTCCGTGTCACCGCATAGCCCAGACGCAGGGCTTCGCTGTACGTGATCGCGCCGGCCTGAAGGTCGGCAGGTGCTTCCGAGCGCAGGTCGGCGATGACAGCGGCGATCGGAGCGCGCCGCAGCGCGCGGCGCGCTCGTGCGTACGCCGCGACGATCTCGGCGGCGAGCGCCACGCGCTGAACGTGACTCAGGCGCTCCTCGTGTGGGCGTCCGACGGCCGCTGTCGGGCGGTCGCAGACGCTGCGCGACTCAGGGTGCTGCGCCGCCATCGGTCTCGATCAGCCCTCGCTCCAGCAGTGACTGGCAGAGCTCGCACAGATCCCGCTCGATTGCGCTCTGCTCCTGCTCGTAGCGTGCGCTCAGCGTAACTGCCGCGTCGCGCACGCAGGCGGCTTGCTCGAGCGCCTCCAGCATCTGGCCCGCAGTGGTGTTGAGCCCGTGGTATTTGCCGGTCTCGAGATTCAGGACTACCGTCTCCGCCGGGAAGCTGCGATAGACGACGTGCTGAGGCACTTTCACATTCGCTGTCAGGAGCGAGGAGGCGTTGGTCACTGGATCGCGGATCATAGTGTTGGGTCCTGACTGTCAGTACTCGATAATCGTTCCGCGGCGCTGGCCGATGCGGATCGCACGGACTAGGACGAGGATCGATATGGGTAGAAGCACAGCTGCGAACAGCGCGACCCTGGCGAGTGCCGACCCGACAGGGGTGATCGGGTGGCTGCCGACGAGCAGGTGCCGGAGCACTTCGGTTGCCGGAGTGAACGGTTGCAGCTTGCCCGCCGTTCGCACCCAGCCGGGCAGCAGCGAGATGGGGAAGTACAAGCCACCGATGATCGACAGCAGCGCGATCACCCAGGTTGTTCCCATGCTGCCCTGCTTGAATACGACCGTCAGCGCGGCGAAAAGCACCCCGAACGGCAGAAACGCGAGCAGCGCCAGGAATATCACCGGAATGCTCCATGGGACTGTCGACCAATGCAGCCGCAGGCCGAAAAGCAAGCAGCCGAGGCTGAGCGTGATCGTCGCGAGCAGGAACGAGTACAGCATGGGGAAGATCGTCATCGCGATCACGCTGCGGACCGCGCCGAACGGCGAGAGCAGCAGGCGATCGAACGTGCCCGCGATCAGCTCCTGGCGCACGAGTTCGGGGATCGAGAAACACGAGTACATGACTCCGACAAGCGAGATGCCGATGACGACGAAGCCGAAGTAGGCGTTGTGCGAGCCGAACCCGCTCACATGCACCAGTCGGGAGATGTAGTAGAAGAGAGTCAGGCTGAACACCGACGTCAGGATCTGGCTGACGAGGCGAGTGCGATACGACAGGTAGATGTGCAGGTCGCGTCGCATGACGGCCAGGAAGGCGTGGCTTGCGGTGCGCGCGCTGTTCATGCCGCCACCAGCCTGCCGCGCTCAATCGTCCAGCTGGCGTCGAACTTCATCCCCAGATGCTCGCCGCTGGGTGAGCACCACAGGACGGCTCCATCGCGGGCGAGCACCTCTGCGACCGCGGCTTGCAGCAGGGCGCTGCCCTCGCTGTCGAGGCTGGTCAGCGGCTCGTCCAGGAGCACGATCTCCGGCTGGGAGAGGAACGTCATTGCGATCCGCAGTCGCTGGCGCTGACCCATCGACATGCGGTCGACGCGTCGCTCGGCGAGCTCGCCGAGATCAAACGTCTCGATCGCATCCGCGACCGTCCTGCGGAACTGCGCGCGTGGCACCATTGCGATCCGAGCCCAGAACTCGAGCTGCCGCCGCACGGTCAGCCGCGCATACAGGCCGCGATCGCCGGCGGGCAGAAACGACACCAGCCGCTGGTAGCGCTCTCGGTGCTCGTTTGGCCCGATACCCCATACCTCCACGCGTCCGCTGTCGGGGTCGATCAGGCCGGCGGCGATTCGCAGCATCGTTGTCTTCCCCACGCCGTTGCGGCCCCCGATCCAGGTCTTCGTACCAGGCTCGAGCACCAGGTCGAGCTCGTCCAGCACCAGTGGCAGGTCCGCACGCCAGCGCTTGCTGACGCCGCGAATCGCCAGCGGGAAGGCATCCGTCATCGCCACGGTTGGATCGGGGTGCGGGCGAAGCGGGCGCTCTGCATCGCGCGTGGCTGTATCGGGCTCCGCGAGTGGCCCGGGCACTGCGATCGCCTCGATCGGGTGCACCGTCATCGTGTGCCTCCGACCGCAAGCAGGAGCTGCTCGGCGAGCGCCCGCTCGATCACCGCGGCTAGATCCGCGGGACAATCGGTGGTGGCGCAGGTGAGCCGCATCAGCGAGGCGCTGCCCATCAGATCGGCGTACCGCTCGAACCTACGGCGCTCACGCTCAGCGTCGCAGGCAAAGCCGAGCATATACGGGGCGAGGGGCAGCGGGGTGCAAGGAAGCGGCTCACCGCCCAGCGTGAGGTTGGGCCCACGCTCCAGCAGGCAGACGAGGCGCACCGGGCGGGGCTCGCCGGCGGTTCTGTGGACGGCGATCCACCGCTCGCCTGCCAGCGTCCCGAGGGTGGTGCCGAGCGGCTCCGGGTCGATCGCGCCGGGGGGCGGCTCGGAGACGTTCATATGCGGGGTGCCGGGGTGGGCGCGCACGCCCTCGGGCGTCTCACCAAGCGTGAGCACGTCGTCCGCGACCAAGGGCCATCCGCGTCCCACCAGCTCGAGTGCGAGCGTCGTCTTGCCCATGCCGCTGGGGCCGGCCACGGCCACCACGCCCTCCGGCGAGTCCACTGCGCATGCGTGCAAAGCCTCGTAGCCCAGCATGATCGCGATGTTCGGCAGGACTCGTCCGAGCAGCACCTGCTGCCACTGAAGGCCACCGCGTAGGAGCGCGCAGTCGAGGCGCTCCTGTGAGGCGTCGAGGCGAAAACGGGCACGGTTGCCGTAGCTGAACAGGACATCGCCGCGGATCCCTCGCTCGATCGTCAAAGTGGAGCCGTCGCCGAGCCGACCGCTCCACTCGGGCAGGCCCTCTGAGCCGCTCCAAGACTCCTCCAGCTCAGCCGGCGCGACACGCTCCAGCGCAAGTGAAGGCAGCCCGTCTCCATCGCCGGTCTGCATCCCGGCAAGCGAGAAGGAGGCGTGCAGGTCGAGGCCGTAGGCGATATGGCGCGCGTGCATGATCTCCGTTAACTCCAAGGACGTTGGGATTCTTCCGGATTCCGGGGTCTGCATTGTTCGCGCCTTGCTCGCTCATTTTCGCGGGCCAGGCGCGAAACCCCGATACTCAACGATGCCCGTGGTGCCCGTGCAGCTTGATCTTGCCTGCTCGCCGTTTGCAGCTGTGGTAGGTGCGGCTGCCGCTGAGCTTTTGGCCGAGCACGGTCGTGGCGAGGATCTTGAGCGTGTAGCCGCCGCTCGGCAGGTGCTTCAGCACAATGCCCTTTTCGAGCCGCTTCACGCCCCGCACGTCGGCGATCCTGTGCTTCTTGATCCGGATCACGACTTCCTTGAGCTGGTCGCGCTTGGGGTCGTTGATCTTGATCGCGAGCATGCCCCGACGGACGCAGGCGCGCGCCCGCGGCAGCAGGATCGTGTGGGCAAAGCTGATCTCTTCGGCGCTCGTCCCGTGGCTCGACCCGGAGGCTTTGACGACGACCGGGAGCGGTGCGGTGGGCGAGGAGTTCACGCAGTCGTAGCTGACGCTGGCGCTCGTGCCGTCGGGGGCGATCGTCGGCTGGCTCATGCCTGGTTCGCTGAAGCAGACCTCCAGGTAGCGGTTGCCGGTGACGGTGTGCAGGACGCGCCACGCGGTCGGACCGAGGCTGGGGTTTGGGAGGCAGGATTTTTCGAATAGCCATTGATGCTTGCCCCAGAAGGAGCCATCGTGCTGCTGGGTGATTTCAGTCCATACGTGTTCGCCGACCTGGTGCGTGCATTCGGTGAATTGCGTCGGAGCGACCACGACCCCTTCGAACTTCCCGCCGGCGACCGCGTGGACTGCGACTTCGCCGCCGTTGAACGACCAGACGCCTTCGATTTCCGAGGTGGCTCCGGCCGACGCGGCGCCGCCGCTCAGCAGCGTCGCGAGGATGGCTGCGACGATCGTCCATGGCTTGGAGCGCACTGCATGGAGAACCCGGTTCATCTGCACACCCTTCTGGTCGTTTTCAAGCATTCTCGATGCTCGGCTGGATGATGTCGCCCGATTTGCTCGTGCAGCGCATTCGGGTCCGTCGATTCCCCGCCGTCGCTGTCAGTAACGTGTCTCGCCACGGCCGACTTGCGGGCGTCGCCGGAAGTGCGGCCCGGTCCGCGACTGGCTCTTAGCCTGGATCCACCGTTTGGCTGGGTGGGGGGGGGCGAGTGTCGGTGGATTTGGCTGATCGAGGGTTGGTGGGGTTTCACGCTCGCGGTTTTGATGTTGATTGGGTGTCGGCGTTCCCGCGGGAGCGCGCTACGGCGTGTTTTGGGGTGCCGTGGATGGCGTGTGTGGCGGGTGGCGTGCTTGGCGTCGGTGCGGGCGTGTAGTGAGATCAGGTGAGGGCAGGGAGCGCGCGGATCGCGTCCAGGACGGTGGTGAACGTGTTCTGCCAGGGCCAGCGGGCTGGCATTCGGAGTGTCCATTGCCGGCCGGTGCGGGTCAGGCGGCCGGGGATCTGGAGCAGGTGTCGGCGGCGGGAGCGGGCGGTCTGGACGGGCTGGTTGGGCTGGCCGATCTGGGTGACCCAGCGTCCGAGGTTGTGCGCCAAGGCGGCGATCACGGTCCACGCGCCGTTTGCGTTGAACTGGCCGGACGGGAAGTGAGCGAGCGCTTGGTCCTTGAGATCGCGGATCACCAACTCGATCTGCGCGTGATCGCGGTGATCGACATCGGCCGTAAGCGTCGGGACAGTCCGGTTCGTCGCGAAACAGTGGTGGCGCCAGTCGGGGAACAGCTCGGCCTGGGCACCGATCAGGCGGGTACGGCGAACGATCAGCCGCCAATCCCCCAAGCGGGTCTCCGCGATCTGCGCCTCGCCCGTGTCGGGGTAGTCATCGACGGTGACCCAGTCCTCGTCGGGGATCTGCTCGATCAGCCCCCGGATTGTCTTTGACTGCTTGACGCCGATCGAGAACTCGACGCCTTGGCGGTCGAGCGCGTGCATCACCTTGTGGTTCTCAAACCCGCTGTCGGCGCGGATCACGGTCCTCCCGACATGACCGGCGCGACGAACCCTCGCGAGCAGCTCCTCGACGAACCGGACCGCGCCGCGTTGCGTGTTGGCCCTCCCCTTGCGGTTGCGGATGTGCAGCACCTCCCCGGTGTCCGAGCGGACAGCCACGATCGGGTGATATCCGAGCTGGCGTGTGTACCCGTAGCTGGCGCCCTGCTTCTGATCGCTATGGACCTCGCCGATGAAGCTGTCGATATCGATCACCAACGGCAGCTCGCCCGGTCCCGCTCCGGACTCCCACGCGCGCGCCAGAGCTTGGCCGAGGACGTAGTCGAGCTGGCGGACATGCCCGAACGTGAATGCGCGCAAGAACGTCCCCAGCGTCGAAGGAGCCATCACTTGGTGCCCGAGGACCAGCCCGGTCGACCCGGCCCGGAGCACATTCATCTGATCGATGCTGTCCGCCCCAGCAAGCATCCCATGCACCAAGCTCATCACCTTGCGGCCCGGCAACGCCGCTCCGGGCTTCCGGTACCCGAGCCACACCGACTCGTTCACCAGCTCCTCAACCCTGAGCCGCTCAGCGAGCGTCGCGGTCAACAGCAGGCCAGCATCGCTGACGAGCCGCCGCTCAGCGAACGACACCTTAACCGAATCCAGGCTCACCGGCCCAGCCGAAACGTCCGCCGCATCATGCACCATATGGGTGACCTCCTGTCGCAGGCCCGCCGTCGCCCTACACGACAGCTTTCTGCCTGCTCAGGAGGTCATTTAAGATTCACCACCGGACGGAACCATCAACGCAGAACGGTGGATCCAGGCTTAGCCCCGCGGGCGCCTGCCGCCCTCAGCGGATAGCGACGGGCTGGCTGCGCCCCGACACCAGCGCGCCGCTCGCGACCAGCACGAGCGCACGGTAGCGCCCGTGGCGGTGAAGGCGCAGCTTGCGCGCGAAACGCGCGACACCGTGGTGGACTCGCACCGTGGTTCCGCTGACGGTCACATACCGGCCGTGGACCCATCGCTCGAACGCCACCGGGGCGCCGGGCTCGGCGGGCGTGACGGTGCCGTACAGCCGCACATACCCGCGGCGCCTCGTGGGGCGTACGTGGAGGGTCACGCGCACTGTTACCGGCTCGAGGATGGCCGGGCTGTAGAGGGCCGGTGCCGCGACGGTCGCAATACGCAGCTCGCTGCTCACCAGCAGGCCGGCGACCGGAAAGAAGAAGCCTCCGGCGGCGTTGGTGGGCTCGGTGCCGGTGACGTTGAAGAAGCCGTGCGTGTAGGGGAATGGGTTCTCCTGTACGACCACCTCCGCGCCCGCGGCGCCGGTGCCCGAGAGCGTGCCCGTGAGGCTCAGTGGGCTGCCAAACACGACCGGGTGGGGGCTCGCCGTTGCGACGAGCCTCAGAGGGATCTTCCTAGTGATGAAGGTGGCGTCCGCGCCGTCGGTTGTCCCGGCGGAGCTGCTGGCGACGATGCGGAAGTGGTAGGTGGTGTAGGGCGTGAGGCCCGTGATCGTCTGGGTGACTTTGCCTTCCAGGCTTGCGCTGCCAGCTGCCGCGAGCGGGGTCTCCGAGCCGTAGGCGGCAGTAGGGCCGTACTGAAAGCGGTAGTCGGTCGGTGTGCCCTCGGGGTTCACCCTTCCTTTGAGCGCTGCCGTAGAGGCAGTGGCCCTTTCGACGTACCCCGTGTAGGCCAGCGGACGTTTGGCAGTCGGTTTGGGGGTGGTCGTGGTTGTCGTCGTCGTGCCAGTCGTGCCCGTCGTCCCCGTCGTGCCGGTGGTGCCTGTCGTCCCGGTGGTGCCGGTGGTGCCGGTCGTCCCGGTGGTTCCGGTTGTGCCAGTCGTTCCGGTGCCAGTCGTGCCAGTGGTTGTGGTCGTGGCCGAGAGGCTCGCCGACGAGGCGAACGGAAGCGCGAGCGCCCCTCCTGCCAGCAGTGCCGCGACGAGCACCAGCCCGCGGCCGATTGTCAGCCTGCCCATCCCGCGCCTGCCTCCGATTTCGACTTCGTTCCCATCATAGGTCTGCTCCCCGCTCCCATCGTAGGTCTGCTCCCACAACCCGCCGCGCGTTCGATCGATGCGATCGGACGCCTATCTGGCCCTGCTGCTGCCCGCATAACGGTTGCGGAGGGCTCACACTTGCGTTGCCGCTCGCGCTGGTCCGATGTGCGGCACGAAAACCCGACTCGGGGAGCTGGGGGGACTGCTTCTCCCGCGGCCGGGTGGCGAGTCCCTATCGTGGATGTGGGGGTCGGCCGCGATCGCGAATGGCAGCCTGCCGCCGGGCTGTGCTGGCCCACATAGTGAGGAGTGACCACACCCCAAGATCACGTAGCATCGGTGCTCGCACGCGTTCCTGATCGAGGTTCACAAGTTGCGTGTTCTTCGCTGCGATGAACGCGCGGCGCAAGCCCAACCTGAAATCGTTGCTGCCCTCCCACGAGGAGAACCGAGGCCTCAACATTACTGCACGTGGGTAACCGACGTGCCGGCAGATATCGATTACCGCCTGGCGGGTGGGGCGCATGACGAGGTCGTACTCGATCGAGGCACGTGGATCACTCGTATTCTCATGGACGATCTCGATCGCATTACCCGGAAGCCGAGATAGGTTGGTATCGAGCACCAGCAGGTCACTATTCCAGCTGGAACATCGCTCGAGCAGCTCAAGCGGCCTTGCGACGTGGTAGAGCAATCCGAGGCAAAGCACGATGTCGAATTGCTCGCCCGGGTCCCAATCGAACACATTCACTTGCTGAAAGCGATAGCGGGCGGGATCTATAGCCTTCGCTTCCATGACAAGGTTCGCTTGGTCAACATGCATCTGCCGACCGTCAACCCCGAGGACGAAATCGGCTTCGGCCTCGAGCGCCTTCAAGGACCAATAGCCTGCGTTACAGCCGAGATCGAGCACCCGCCTGCCGGCAAGACTGCCTCCGCAACACTGATGGACAAGTGGCTCAAAGAAATAACGAGCACGCTGCTTGTGCCGATTCACATGGCCCTGGTCAAAGATCGGCGTGACGATCCCATGGCCGAGATCGAACTCGTAATGCCATTGCGGGAACTCGGCGACTCGATCTGCCAGAGCAGGATCCATGGGATCAGGATGATCCTAGCATCGATCCCAGTCTATTTTGCGTTCATGGTGGTGCAGTGGACGTGGCCGATCCTGCCGCCTGCCATCACTCGCTCACGAGGTCGCTGGAAAGCGATGACGCCGCCGACGAGTGCGAGACCGGTGCGCGCTCACCCCACGCAGGGTGAGCTGAAAAGATGGCCCCTCGCGCGCATAAGTCTTGGGCGCCGACAACCGTTGGTGGACCGTGCCGATCCCCACCGAGCTCCACCTGCCGACCGCCGCTGACGCCCCGGCCTCCGTCGACTCGCCGGCCCCCGCCGGCGTTCCCGCCCGGGTCGCCGCGCCCAGCGGCGAGCGCGATCCCGCGGGCAGCTACCGCCTCCCGCACCTGCGCACGCTGGAGGCCGAGGCGGTGCACGTGATGCGCGAGGTCGCCGCCGAGTTCGAGCGCCCGGTGCTGCTGTTCAGCGGTGGCAAGGACTCGATCGTGCTGCTGCGTCTGGCCGAGAAGGCGTTCCGGCCGGGGCCGTTCCCGTTCCCGCTGATGCACGTGGACACCGGCCACAACTTCCCCGAGGCGATCGAGTACCGCGACCGCCGCGCCGCCGAGCTCGGCGAGCGGCTGATCGTCGCCTCGGTGGAGGAGTCGATCCGACGCGGGCGGGTGGAGGACGCGACCGGCCCGTACGCCTCGCGCAACGGGCTGCAGACGGTGACGCTGCTGGACGCGATCGCCGAGCACCGTTTCGATGCGGCCTTCGGTGGCGCGCGGCGCGACGAGGAGCGCGCGCGGGCGAAGGAGCGGATCCTCTCCTTCCGTGACTCCCACGGCCAGTGGGAGCCCCAGCGCCAGCGCCCAGAGGTGTGGAGCCTCTTCAACGCGCGCCTGCACCGCGGCGAGCACGTGCGCGTGTTCCCGATCTCCAACTGGACGGAGCTCGACGTGTGGCAGTACATCGCCGAGGAGCGTCTGGAGGTGCCCTCGATCTACTTCTCCCACGAGCGCGAGGTGTTCGAGCGCGACGGGATGCTCTACGCGGTCAGCCCGTTCACTGAACTGGTGGACGGCGAGCGGCCGTTCACCGCGCGCGTGCGCTACCGCACCGTCGGCGACATGAGCTGCACCGGCGCTGTGCGCTCCGACGCGGCGACGCTCGCCGCGGTGGTCGCGGAGATCGCCGCCACCGACCTCACCGAGCGCGGCCAGACGCGCGGGGACGATCGCGCCTCAGAGGCGGCGATGGAGGATCGCAAGCGGCGGGGGTACTTCTGAGCGGCGCCTCGGGGCCGGCTGCGCGCTCGTCGGCCGCGAAGCGCTCGACCAGACCCGCTCGCGCTGGGTCTGCCAATGACGGGATGCTGCCGGCCTCGGCGACCCACTGGCTTCTGAAGCTGAGCACCGAGGTGAGCCGATCGAAATGCTGGTCATAGTGCAGCACGCCAAAGCCGCGCTCAGCCGCTGCCGCCGCGATCATCGCATCCGGCACGCGGACGCGATGGCTGCCGGCTGAGCCCCCGGCAGCGAGCTGACGAATGGCCGAGATTGCCGCGTCCGTGACTGAGCGGGTGATTGGCGCTTGGCGCAGGGCCGACACCGTCTCGGCTACCTGCTCGACCTGCTCGCGATCGAGTGCGTCGTAGAGCAGCTCGAGGGTGACGACGGGGCAGGCGACGATCTCTCCCGCGTACGCCGCGGCCTTCCATTGGGGCGCGACCGCAGTGTTCGCTGCCCGCGCCCAGGCCGAAGTGTCGGCGACCCATGGGCCCTCGCCCCAGCTCAGCGCCACGCGCGATCCCGAACGTCTCGAAGGCGCTCGAGATCAAGCCCAGAGGTGCCCTCGGCCACGCTGACGAGGAACTCACGCGCGCGGCGCTCGGACTCATGGTCGTGTTCCAGCGCGGCCGCCCCCCGAAGGGCAAGCTCGTGAACGATTTTTGAGGACGACACCCCCGGGCCCAGGATGCCCCGCCCCCGGGCGATCGCGCGGTCGAGTGCCTGGTCTCTAGGTACCTGAATGCGGGAATGGCGAGTTGCCAAGCCATAGTGTACCCGCTAACGGACACCAGTTGGATGGGGGTGCCACGCTGCCATTTGCCGGACTACGACGCTACCGTTTGCCGGATGTGGCATCGGCGACGCGAACGCGCTGTACCGTCCAATATTCCTTCCCCCGCGCCATAAGTCCGGCCCGCCTGCACACCGGCCTCGCTTGGCATTGACCACACGGTCATAAATATCTTGACCCACTGGTCATATCTATCTTGACTCAGTGCTATGATCCTGACTGTGGTCAGCGATCTCAATCCGTTCGTGTACGACGATCCGCTGCCCCCAGACCAACTGGTGGATCGCGAGCCCGAGACCGAGCAGCTGCTGGCGCTGGCGGAGGGGGGGCACAACACGCGGTTGCAGGCCCCGAGGCGCTACGGCAAGACGACTGTCCTCGGCAAGGTGCGTCTCGAGGCGGAGAAGCTTGGGATGAACACCGTGTACGTCGACTTCTACCGTGCGGTTACGCTCGCGGAGGTTTCGCGGCGAATCGAAGAGGCCTACCTCGCGAGCTTGGTCGGCGCCGCACGCCGCACGGTCGCCTCCGTCGCTCGCAGGTGGCACGGGAAGGTCGTCGTTACGCCCGGGGGCATCGGCGCCGAGGTCGAGCCCGTGAAGCGTCAAGAGCAGCAACGACTCTCCGACATGCTGGATCTGCCGAAGAAGGTTTTTCAGCGCAGCGGCGCACGCACGCTCGTCGTCTTCGACGAGTTCCAAGACCTGCTGCGGATCGACTCCGACGTCGACGGGCTGCTGCGGTCGAAGATCCAGTTTCATCGCGACGAGGCCAGCTACATCTTCGCCGGGTCGGAGCCTGGGATGCTGAACGCGCTGTTCGGAGATCGCGCACGGCCGCTGTTCGGCCAGGCACGTCTGGTTCCGCTCGACCGGTTGCGTGACGAGGACCTGATCGAGTTCATCGGCGAGCGCTTCGAGCGCGCGCAGCGTGACCCGCACGAGGCGCTCGATGCGCTGCTCGACTTGGTTCGTGGTCACCCCCAGCGAGCGATGCTGTGTGCACACCACCTCTTCGAGCAGACCCCGCGCGGCGCCACAGCGGACCTCGAGACGTTCGATCGTGCGCTCACCGCCATCGACCGGGAGACGAAGGAAGCGTTCGAGAAGCTGTGGGACGACCTCGCCGGGAAGCCAAACCAGCGCAAGGTGCTGCTCGCCCTTGCCAACAGCGCGGAGACGCTCTACAACCGCCGGACGCTCGACGCGTACGGGCTCCAGAAGGGATCGGCCGAAGCGGCGGTACGTGCTCTGATCGACCAAGGCGAAGTTCAGCGCGCTCAGGCCGGCTTCTCGATCGTCGACCCGTTGCTTGAGCGCTGGCTGCGGCAGACGGTGGCGTGAGCGGTCCATGGGCGACTTCGTCTCCGCGGCTCGCGAGTTTTTTTCCTACCGGCATCGGGGGGTACTGCTCATCCCGGCAGTCCTCGCGGGTCCCATCGGCTTTGCATTGGGTCTATTGATCGCTCCCGATCAAGCCGGCACGAAGCGTTTTGCCAAAGTCTATGGCGTGTTCCTTCAGACCGTAGCGGGGGCGCAAGCGCCGGTATCGTGGCGATCCTATTCATTGCTGGCTGGCTTCTTGAGAGCCAAGACGATCAAGGCTAGAATCCAGGGATATGGCCTACGACCAGCCCCTACGCGGCGCGGCGGCGCGCATCTTGTTCTCGGATCAGGCTAAGAATGACCTGAGCCAGCTTGGTCGTCCCACGCGCTTCTTGCTATCCCGCACGATGAAGGACGAGTTGCTGGAGCCAACGAGCGATCTGAGGGTCGAGCATATCGGGCGGTCAAATGGGCTGCCCGAGATACCGAACGGGGAAGCGGACGCGGACTGGTCCGCACTCTCGCTCGGCAACTTTCGCGTCCTTTTTACGGACCTCAAACCAGCTCTTGGTAGCACGCTTAGCGATCGATTCGTCGGAAGGGTTGAGCGGATCGAGAACGGCACGGCCCTTCATCCATCGCGCTTTGGTAGACGGCGACGGAAGGCACTGCCAGGAGCGGCCTTAGACGAGCTGAGGTTGCGCCCGAAGCGGATGGACGAGAACTTGGCGAACGCGGCATCCGATATTCCTTCTCCCGCGCCATAAGTCCTGCCCGCCCACAACCGTTGCTGCGGCATGGCGACGACCGGCACGGCGACGCAGGCCCACGACGGCGCACCCACCACGCAGGACACCGACGAGATCTTCCGGCGCCTCACCGAGCGTCCGGCCGAGCTGTTGCGCTTCGCCACCGCCGGCTCGGTGGACGATGGCAAGAGCACGTTGATCGGGCGGTTGCTGTACGACTCCAAGCAGGTACTTGCCGACCAACTGGAGCACGTGGAGCAAGCCAGCCGGCGGATGGGGCACGACTTCGTCGACCTCTCGCTGCTCACCGACGGGCTGCGCGCCGAGCGCGAGCAGGGCATCACGATCGACGTTGCCTACCGCTACTTCGCCACCGCCCAGCGGCGCTTCATCATCGCCGACACCCCCGGGCACGAGCAGTACACGCGCAACATGGTCACGGGCGCCTCCACCGCGGATCTGGTGATCGTGCTGATCGACGCGCGCAAGGGCGTGGTGGCGCAGTCGCGTCGGCACGCGTTCATCGCCTCGCTGTTGCAGATCCCCCACCTGGTGGTGTGCGTCAACAAGATGGACATGCTCGACTACGACGAGGAGGTGTTCGACTCGATCGTCGAGGAGTTCGAGCGGTTCGCGGCGCGCCTTGAAATCCAGGACGTGACGTTCATCCCGATCTCGGCGCTGAAGGGTGACAACGTGGTGGAGCGCTCGCCGGCGATGCCGTGGTACCAGGGCTCGCCGCTGCTCTACCACCTCGAGCACGTGCACATCGCCTCCGACCGCAATTTGATCGACGTGCGCTTCCCGGTGCAGTGGGTGATCCGCCCGCGCTCCTCCGAGGGCTCCGACTACCGCGCCTACGCCGGCCAGGTCGCCGGCGGGATCCTGCGCGAGGGCGACGAGGTGGTGGTACTGCCGGGTGGCCAGCACACCACGATCGCGGGCATCGACACCTTCGACGGGCCCGTGCGCGAGGCGTTCCCGCCGATGTCGGTGGCGCTGCGCCTCGCCGACGAGGTCGACGTGAGCCGTGGCAGCACGATCGCCCGCCCCCACAACCAGCCGACCGTCGCCAGCAGCTTCGAGAGCTTGCTGTGCTGGATGTCCGAGCGCCCGCTGGACCCCGCGCGGCGCTACCTCGTCAAGCACACCACGCGCACCGCGGCGGTGGGCGCGCTGGAGGTGCGCTACCGGATCGAGGTGGACACGATGCACCGTGACGAGCTCGCCGCGACGCTCGAGCTCAATGACCTCGGACGCGTGCATGTGCAGCTGGCGGCGCCGCTGGTGTTCGACTCCTACCGGCGCAATCGCGCCACCGGCAGCCTGATCGTGATCGACGAGGCCACCAACGAAACGGTGGCCGCGGGGGTGATCCTCGACACCGAGGTGGAGTCCGAGGGGCGCGCCGGGGCTGGCGGCGACGGTGTCGCGACGGACGGCGAGGCGCCCGCCAAGACCGAGCGCAGCCCCAACGTGCGCTGGGAGCGCGAGACGATCACCCGCGACGAGCGCTGGGCGGCGCTCGGGCTCACCGGCGCGACCGTCTGGCTGACGGGGCTGCCGGCTGCCGGCAAGTCGACGATCGGGCGCGCGATCGAGGAGCGCCTCGTGCGCTCCGGGCGCCCCGCGTACCTGCTCGACGGCGACAACCTCCGTCACGGTCTCAACGGCGACCTCGGCTTCGACGAGTGCGCGCGCACGGAGAACGTGCGCCGCACCGCGCACGTGGCGCGTCTGCTGGCGGAGTGCGGCGCGGTGGCGCTGGTGAGCCTCGTCAGCCCCTACGCCGCCGACCGTGAGCTCGCGGCGACGCTGCACGCGAAGGAAGAGCTGCCGTTCCTCGAAGTCTTCGTCGGCACCGCGCTGGCGCAGTGTGAGCAGCGCGACCCCAAGGGCCTCTACGCCCGCGCCCGCTCGGGCAAGCTGGACGGGCTGACGGGTGTTGGCGCCCCCTACGAGGCCCCCACCTCCCCGGATGTCGTGGTGGGCGCTCCCGGCGAAGCGATCGAGGCGGCCGTGGACCGCGTGTTGGAGGCGCTCGCCGCCCGCTGGCCTACCCCGTGAACGGCTTCGAGGTGCCGATCACGTGGCCGGTGCTGTCGAGTGCCTGGACCTCGTAGCTCGCGTAGCTCTGCGGCAGCGGAATCGCCGTCTCGAACCCGGACTTGGCGGCGCTCGCCATGGCGCTCAGCTGCGTGGCGCTGGGCCCGGCCAGGACCCGCCAGGAGGCGAGCCGGGTGGCGCCGTTCCAGCTGGCGTACACCGTGGCTCGCGTGCCCTGCCGGCGGGCGGCGCCCACGGGTGGGGTGAGCGGCAGGCCGACCCACGGGTCGAGCGTCTCGCGGTAGCTCAGGTCGGAGCCGGGGAAGTTGCCCTCCAGCAGCCGCTGCCCGGAGCGGGTGAACTCCGAGAAGTAGGGCTCCGAGCCCCAGCCGACGAACACGTTGCCGTTGGCCAGCGGCTGCGTGTCGCCCATGTATTCGGTTTCGAATTCGCCGCCGGACGGGTACTGGGCGACGAGCGTGGCGGTGCGCGCCGGCTGGTCGAGATCGAGCACCAGCCCGCGCGAGGGTCCCGTGGCGTGCACCGAGGTGCCGCCGCCGGTGAGCTGGCAGCAGTGGTCGTCGAACATCGTGATCCTCGAGCGGGGCCCCGCCGCGCTCGAGCCGGGGGCGAACGCAACGTCGTGCTGCCACTGGAAGGCGGCGCCCGGGCCGAACTTGAAGCTCGAGCGCTTGCCGCCGAGGGTCCACTCGATCTTGCCGGTGGCGATGTCGACCAGGTAGGCGGCCCACGTGTTGCGCATCGAGACGAGGAACGTCATGCCGTTGCCGCTCAGCTGGAGCGCGTTGACGTGGTAGGTGTCCCACGGGAACCCGTTGGTGGGCACGGTGGCATAAGAGTCCTCCGGCGGGATGTGGTCGAGCGCGTCCCACGTGCGCAGCAGCTTGCCGGTCTTGAGGTTGTACTCCTGCACCGCTGAGTCGATCAGCGCCCCGTTGTAGGCGCCGCCGTAGGCGGAGAGGTTGCGCGCGACGTTCTTGTTGGCCGTCACCCACGCGTCTTCGCCATCGATCGTGAGCGCATGGAGTGTGAGCACCCAGCCGTCTGCCCCTTTCAGCCGTGCGACCGTCTGGTAGTGGCGGTTGACGACCACGTCTTCGCCGCTCTCGGTCGAGCCGGTGTTGGTGACGACCCCCTGCCACCACGCCAGCGCCGGCTGCCCTTCGTAGGTCTGCGGGCTGAGGTTGGCGGCGACGACCTTTTCCGGCACCGGCCGAAACCACACCGGCTGCAGGTTGTCGTCGAGAATCAGCGGTCCGCTCTGGCCGACCAGCGGGGGGTAGTTGAGGTTGTAGAAGTTGGTGGTGAGGATGTACCCGGGCGCGAGGCGGCCGGCGAGCGTGGGCCCGTCCTTGTGGATCGCCGGGGGATGCAGCGAGGGCTCGGTGACGAAGCTGGAGGTGCCGTCGGTCGTGTAGGCGCCCACGGGTGCGCCGTGCGAGCCGGCGAACGCCTGGTCGATCGCGATGAAGCCGATGACGACGACGCCGATCGCCACCGTCAGGCGACGCGCCGCTCCGCGCAGCGCACCGGCGGGGGCGGGCACCGCCAGGAACGTGACGAGCGCCGCCGCCGCGGCGAGTCCGCCTCCGATCAGGTAGGCGAGGCGGAAGCCGTCGGTGAGCGCCTGCGGCACCTGCACGCCGGTGCCGATCAGGTGGCTGGAGCGCTGCGTGGCGAGCGTCACCAGGATCGCCAGGCCCAGTCCGCCGCCGATCTGGCGCGAGGTGTTGACGAGGCCGGAGGCCAGTCCCGCCTGCCCCTCCTTGGCCCCCTGCGTGGCGGCGATCGTCGAGGGGACGATCGACATCGCGATCCCCGCCGCCGTCAGCAGTCCGGGCAGCATGATGTACACGATCGCGCTGCCGCTGGAGCCGATTTTGGCCATCAGCAGCATCCCCGCCGCCAACATGATCAAGCCGCCGCCGAGCACCGGGCGCACCCCGAAGCGGCTGACGAGTTTGCCGGCGCGCGAGGCGACCGCCATGATCATCAACGTCATCGGCAGGAAGATCAGGCCGGTGTGCAGGGGGGAGAGCCCCAGCACCTGCTGCAGGTAGAGCGAGCTCACAAACCACATCGGGAACAGCGAGGCGCTGAACAGCAGCACGATGTTGTTGGCGACCCGCAGCGGCTTGGTCAGTTCCTTGAAGGGAATCAGCGGTTCGGAGGCAAAGCGCGTCTCGATCACGCCGAACACCGCGAGGATCAGCACGCCGCCGATGATCGGGCCCAGCGCGGCGAACGTGTCCCAGCCCTGCAGGCCGGCTTCAACGACCCCGAACACCAGCACCATCTGGCCGATCGTCAGCGTCAGCGCGCCGGCGAGGTCGAAGCTGCGTCCGGGGGCGCGGCGGCGCTCGCTGACGACCGCGTATGCGACCACGGCGGCGGCGACCCCGATCGGAGGGTTGATCAAAAGCACCCACCGCCAGGAGAGCTCCTGCGTGATGATCCCTCCGAACAGCATCCCCGCGGCGCCGCCGAGCCCGTTCATCGCCGCCCACGCGCCGATCGCACGGTTGAGCTGATGACCGGGGGCGAACGAGGAGGTGATGATCGCCAGCGAGCAGGCCGCCATCAGTGCGCCGCCGACGCCCTGCGCCGCGCGCGCGAGTATGAGCGTCTCGCGGTCGGCGGCGATGCCTCCGGCGAGCGAGGCGAGCCCGAACACGAGCAGCGCCATCACGAACATCCGGCGCTGCCCGAAGTGGTCGGCGGCACGCCCGCCGAGCATCAGAAAGCCCGCGAACGTGATCGCGTAGGCGTCGACGATCCACTGCAGTTCGGGCGAGGTGAAGCCAAGGCTCGACTGGATCGAGGGCAGCGCGACGTTGACGATGCTGAGGTCGAGGATCACCATGAACTGCGCCACGCAGCACACCGCCAGCAGCAGTCCCATGCCCCCGCCCGGCTTGCGGGTCTCGGCCGGGGGTGGCGGCGTCGCCACCGGGCTTGCGGTCGTCTCGACGCTCATGACGGCTCAGATGCCGGCCGTAGGCCGGCGAGTCGAGCGCCCCTTGCGCGAATCGGGGCCCCCATGGTCGACCGTGGGGGCTCTCCCCTGTGCTCGTCGGGCTGCCATAGACGCCTGGTAGGGTGGGGCGCTCCAGCCCTCGTGCCACGAAAGGAGCCCGGCCGATGAGAAGATCGCCACTGACCGCCATGCTAACGCTCGCGGCGGCCCTGGCCGCCACCCTCGCCGTGGCGGGGTGCGGCGGCAAAAGCGGGAGCTCCTCCTCCACGACGTCGACGACCAGCAGTCCGGCGACGACGACCACGAGCACCGTGCACAAGCACGCCACCAAACCGGGCTACTGAGCCTCAGCTCGGCAGCGAGGCGGCGTAGCTGCTCACCGGCACCGTGTGCGAGGTGCCGAGCACGTGGCCGGCCGCGTCGAGCGCCTGCACCGCCACGTGGGCGTATTTCACGGGTAGGGTCGTCGAGCTTTCAAAGCCGCTGGCGGGGATCGTGGCGAGCGCCGCCAGCGGGCCGGTGTGCTTGGCGGCGAGCACGCGCCACGCTGCCACTTCGGTGGCGCCGTTCCAGCTCGCGTGCACGATCGTCTCTTCTCCCGTGTCGTTGAGGCTGGCGAGCACCGCCGGCGGGCTCGCCGGGCGCCCGCTCCAGGGGAAGCGGAAGGCCCGATAGAAAGCCATTTCGTAAGGAAAGTGGGCATCGAACAGCAGTGCGCCGTCGCGCGCGTACTCGCTGATCGCGGGCACCCCGCCGTAGCCGACGACGGTGGCGTCGCCGCCCTCCAGCGTCTGCATGTTGCCCTGGCTGGCGGCCAGCAGCGGCGGGTTGGAGTGGGTGTAGGAGGAGGTGAGGCGGGCTTCGTGGGTGGCGAAGTCGAGCGCGATCCTGACCGCGCGCGACTGGTGGTGGATCGGCGGGTTGGAGCCGTCGTCGAAGAAGGTGACTTCGCCGTCGGGCAGGATGCGGCCGTCGTGCTGCCACGCCGTTTCGGTGCCCCTGTCCATCTTGAACGAGCTCTTCAGGCCTCCCAGTTGCCAGAGGATGCGGCCGCTACCGCCTTCGAGCTGGTAGCCGGCCCATGTGTTGCGCGCAGAGATGAACAGGTCGCCGGGTGAGTTGGCGCCTGCCCCCTCCACGTCGATCGAGTTGATATGAAACCAATCCCACGGCCGCATGTTGGTGGCCGTCGGGGTCTCCGACTGCGAGGCGGGGATGTGGTCGAGGCTGTGCCATTCCCAGCGCACCAGCCCGGTCGCCATGTCGACCTCCTGGATCGCCGTGTCGATGATCGCCCCGTCGCGCGCACCACCCAGCGGCGAGAGGTTGCAGCGGATCGGGTTGAAAGCGGTGATGTAGGCGATGCCGTGGGGGGCGATCTGGAAGTCGTGCAGGTCGGCGTGCAACCCGTTGCCCCCGGGCACCCTCGCCACGATCTGGTAGCCGGAGCTCATGACCACGTCTTCGCCCTGGCCGAAGCCCAATTCGAGCACGCGCCCCCGCCACCACGTCAGGACGCGCCGGCCGGCGTAGGTCTGCTCGTTGAGGTCCTCCGCCGTTTCGCCGCCGGGCAGCCGGTCGAACCACACGAGTGTGCCCTGAGGTGTGTAGATCAGCGGTCCGTACTGCCCGGGCCCGGGGCCGTTGGTCGTGAGGATGTCGCCCGCGGCGGGATCGCGATCGGGCACGGTCACGCTCAGGATCGGCACCTGCACGCCGGGCAGCGTGGCGAAGCTCTGGTAGTCGGCGGGCGCCGCGCGTGGGTTGCCAAACTCCGCCACGGCGCCCGTTGGGTAGGGGGTGTCGACGCGAAATTCGAAGGCCACCCGCCTGCCGCTGTTGGCACCGCCGTTGGTACTGCCGGCGCCGGCGCCGACGCTGCCGATCGTGGCATGCACCGCGACGCGCTCGCCGGCGTCGAACGGCGTGTCGGGCACGAAGCTCCCGCCGTCGCCCTGCGAGTAGCCGTGGAGGCTGCCGGCGTGCGGGCCGCTGCGCTGGCCGGTGACGGAGACCACGTGGATATCCGCGGCGGGCGCGCCCAGGAAGCTGATTTGGGTGTTGGGGTTGGCGGTGCCGCTGCCCGGCGCGGGCGAGACGTCGACGCCGGTGCCGGGCAGCGTGGCCGTGTGCTGGAGCGTGGCCGGCAGGCACGAGGGCGAGACGCCGCCGCGCGTCCTCGTGGCGCTTGAGCCCGACAGCAGCGTCAGGCTGGGGGAGCCGAGCACGATCGCCGACACGCCCCATGCGAGCACGACGATCCCCAGGATGATGAGTCCATAGCGGCGCATGTTTGCAGATACAGAACAACCCATGCGCGCGCTGGTAGCGCCCGCGAGCGTCGAGCCGGGAAGAATGCCACATCGGGTGCCGGGGCAGCGCGGGGCGGCCGCGGCGTTTGCTCTATTTTCCCCCTGTGGATGTTTCCGCCGATGCGCTGCGAGTGGTGATCGCCGACGACCATCAGCTCTTTCGCGAAGGCTTGAAGGGGATGCTGCGGGACGCCGGCATGGAGGTCGTGGGCGAAGCGGCCGACGGTGCCGACGCGGCGGCGTTGGTGGCGGAGCTGCAGCCCGCGGTGGCGGTGCTCGACCTGAACATGCCGGGCACCTCCGGTATGCAGGCGCTGCGGCGGATCGCACGCAGCAACCCGGATGTCCAAACTGTGGTGCTGACGGTGTCCGCCGAGGACGACGACGTGGTCGAGGCGTTGGCGGCGGGGGCGTGCGGCTATCTCCTGAAGGACACCCACGTGGATCGGCTGGCGGACGGCATCAGGCAGGCGGCGGCCGGCAACATGGTGATCTCGGGCGACGTGGCAAAAGCGCTGGTCGCACGCGTACGCGCGGAGGGGCAGGCGGGCGCGCGGGCGGCCTCGACCGACGTGAGCGCGGGGGTCGACGGCACGAGCGCCGCCGGCGTTGCGGCCACGGTGGCGGCGCCAGCGGCGCTCGAGCAGCGCCCGGCGCTGACCCCGCGCGAGCGAGAGGTGCTGCGGCTGATCGTCGAGGGGGCCGACAACGTGGCGATCGGCAGGGAGCTGTCGATCAGCCCGCACACGGTGAAGCAGTACGTGACCAACATCTTCGAGAAGCTGGGCGTGCACAGCCGCGTGCAGGCGGCGGTCTACGCCGTGCGGGCCGAATTGACCTGATCCACGCGGCGGTCGCCAGGTCAGGCGGCGAGGCCGATCGTCCGCAGCGCGTCGTCCCGGCCCTCCGCGCCGAGCTTGGCGACGCAGGTGGAGATGTGGCGGCGCACCGTGACCGGCGAAAGCGAGAGGCGCTCGCCGATCTCCATTGTGGAGAGCCCGCCGCGCAGCATCCGCAGGATCTCCGACTCGCGGGGGGTCAGCTCGACGTCGCCGACGCGCAGCGGCGCGAGCTCACGGTCGGGGAGCATGCGCAGCTCCTGCAGCATTCGCCCGACGAACGTGCGTGGTAGGGCGGCCTCGCCGCGTAGCACCCCGCGCAGCGCTGCCGGGAGCCGGTCGGGGGACATGTCCTTGGGCAGAAAGCCCCGCGCGCCGGCGCGCAGCGCGGCGAGCAGGTCCTCGGCGGTGGCCGAAACCGTGAGCATCACCACGGCCGTGTCCGGCGCGAGCTCGGCCAGGCGCACGGCTGCCTCGATGCCCCCGCCCGGCATGCGCACGTCGAGCAGGCAGGCGTCGGGGCGCTCGCGCAGCACGGCCTCCACCGCGCCGGTGGCGTCGGCGGCCTCGGCGAGCACGCGGAAGCCGCCCTGCATCATCGCCATCCGCACGCCCAGCCGGATCGGCGGGTGGTCGTCGGCGATCACGACGGTGGGCGCGCTGTTCATGGGAGCACCGCCTCCACCGTGGTGCCGGCGCCGGTGGCGCTGCCGACGTGCACCGCGCCGCCGAGCGCGTGGGCGGACTCGCGCATGCTGAGGAGCCCAAAGCCGCCGATGGCGGTGTCCATGGCCGGAGCTTCTTCGAAGCCGTGGCCGTCGTCACGCACCGTCAGCCGCCACTGGCCGGCGTGCTGGAGCACCACCTCGATCGCGGAAGGGCGGGCGTGCTTGACGGCGTTGGTGACCGCCTCGCGGGCGATGTGCACGAGCGCCGTGCGCGTGTGCTGGTTGGGTCGCGCGGAGGACGGCACCTGCGCGGCGTCGAACCGCAGCGGCGTGTGGCGCGCGGCGGCCCGCACGTTGGCCTCGATCGCCAGCGCGATCGGGCGGGTGTCGTGCTCGGAGAGCCCCCCCAGCACGTGGCGAGCGCCCGCGAGCGCACGCTCCAGAGCGCCGACGACGATGCCGGCACGCGACGCGGACGCGGGGTTGTCGCCGAGCGCACGCGCGTTGGCGAGCGCGAGCGAGAGGTCCTGCATGATCAGGTCGTGCACGTCGGTGGCCATCTGCCAGCGCTCGTGGGCGAGGAGCCGCGTGGCCACGTGCAGGGCGTCATCCGTATGCCCACGGCGTGGCGACTCTGAGTTGCTGCTGGCGATGATCATCCCTGTTCCTCGCTGTCCCAACTGCCCCGTGCCCCCGGGGCTTGTCGAAGTTCAGAATGGTCGTCATCTTGACGCACCATCCCGGCATAATGCCGGCACACGTGGCTTCAACCACGGCCTGAACCCAAGCTATCCGTGCTTATCGCTGTCAATCCATCTGCGCTGCACGCCCAAGTGTAGACGATCCTCGCCGCATTTTGCGACTATTTTTGGCGACACAAATCCACTTTTGTGGAGGATTACTGAAGGCGAGGGTCCCATTTGTCAGACGAGGTTAGTTGGACAGAGACGTTTCTGTAGTTCGCAGAAGGCCGAAAGTGTTTCCTACGGGTTGTCGACCTCGAGGGGTCACGACCCGCATAACGACGGGGAAGGCGGCCTTGTGCGCGAGAACCCTAGCCGTCGGCAAATGACGCGATCGGGACGCCGTGGTCGCGCTCGCGCATCCCCAGCTCGTAGGCTGCGCCATCTGCGGTCCGCAACGTGCGTGCGGGGCGCCCCGGCCGGCGCACCACGAGCGTGAGCGCGGCGATCGAGCAGTTGCTCACGTCGTGCTGGTGGCCCTCGCCCGGCCGGCTGCCGTCGGGGTCGGCGTAGCGCCAGCCGGCGAGCGCAGCGGGGGGCGCCTGCACGTGTGCTTCGACCACCAGTCCGCCGGTACCCGGGAGCGAGAGCACGCAGTGCTGGGGCCGCTCGGCCACCAGCAGCCCCCGGGCCCCCAGCCCGCCAAGGCGCAGCCGCTCGCCGTCGACGCTCAGCGCCCCGTTGGCCACCCACGGCGTGGTGAGTCCCGCGACGCGCACTCGCCCGATCGCCACGTCGATCCACGCGTCAGGCTGCTCGGCGAAATCGACACCGTGCAGCCAGATCCAGCGCTCTGCGTGCTGGGCGCCCCAGTTGTGGCCCACCATCCCGCGCCAGCCGTCGAGCACGAGCGTGCGCTCCCCAAGCTCCAGCACGCCCTCGAACCGTCCAGCGGGCATCGGGCTTGAGAGCTTGGTGCGCGGTAGCGGCGCGCGGTAGAGCAGCGCGTGCGGGAGATGGCGCAGCTCGGGCTCCTCCGAGGCGAAGCGCAGCGACCAGCGTGCCTCGCCGCAGGCGCCCTCGGCCTCGCCGTGGATCTGCCCGCCGGAGCCCTGGGCGTCGCCTCGCCCCTCGCCGGCGGAGCCGTCCGCGGGGCCCATCCGCGCGTCGCCCACCACGATCCAGCTGCCCGCGGGCGCCGAGAGCTCCTCGGTGGTGAGCTTGTGCATGTACGGCCGCGCGGGGCCGTCCCACACCGTGCACCACACCGAGCCGCGCGGCGGCTGCCCGGGGTGCTTGTGCACCGTGTAGCGGATCCACACACCCGCGGTCTGGTCGGGGGCGACGGCGCGCAGGTAAAACGACTCGTACATGCCCGAGCTGATCGGAGCACCGGGAAAGACCGCACACACACCTGATGTCATCGCCGGTGCTCTCCCGAGGTCATCGCCGGTGTTCTCCCGAGATGATCGGCGCAGTGGCCTGGGCTCGTCGCCGGAACCGGCCGGCGCGCGAGGGGTGTGAGCGGGTCGGGGGCATCGGCTGCAAGTATCCCGGTATGAGACGTGACTCGCTCGTAAAGCTTCCGGCCGAGCTGGCCCACTTCGACTCGGAGCCCCCGCGGCGCGACGCGCGCTTCCTGTTGGGGATCGACGGGGGCGCCACGAAGACGCTGGCGGGGGTGCTCGATCTCGAGCACGGGCGGCTGCACCTTGGGCGCGGCGGGCCGAGCAACCAGGACGCGGTCGGCGTGCGGGCTGCCGGGGAGGCGCTGTTTGGAGCGGCCGACGAGGCGCTCGCGGGCGCTGGGATCGCCGATGATCAGCTTGACGCGGCGGTGGCGGCGGTGGCGGGCACGGACACCGACGCGGTGGTGGCGCACGTGCGCGCGGAGCGCTCGGCGGAGTGGATCGTCGTCGGCGACGTGGTGGGGGCGTGGGCTGCCGCCACCGGCGCCCGCCCCGGGGTGGGCGCGATCGCGGGCACCGGCAGCAACGTGTTCGGCGTGGGCGCCGGCGGGCGCGGGTGGCGCGCCGGGGGATGGGGCCACCAGCTGGGCGACGAGGGCTCGGGTTACTGGTACGGGCTGCAGTCGATCAAGGCGGCGCTGCGCGACCGCGAGCGCTCGGGGCCGGAGACGGCGCTGAGCGATGCGGTGGTGGAGCACTTCGGTGTCGCGAGCGTGGAGGCGCTGGCGGCGCTCGTGTACAGCAAACCACTAACCAAGGGCGAGATCGCCGCGTTGGCGATCGAGACGGCGCGGCTGGCCGATCGTGGCGACGCCGTGGCGCGCGAGCTGTACGAGCGCGGCGCCCGGGAGCTGGCCGGACAGATCGCCGCGGTGATCCACCAGACCGGCCTGGAGGGCGAGTTCCCGGTGGGATTGATCGGCAGCACGTTTAAGGCCGGCGCGGTGTACGTCGACCCGCTCACGCGGGAGATCCACGCGGTCGCGCCGCGGGCGCAGGTCACGGTCGTGGAGATGGCGCCGGTGGGCGGCTCCCTGCTGCTGGCCGCGCGCGCCTGCGGGGCGGCGGCGGCGCTTGAGCAGCTCGACCTCGCGGGGCTGATCGAGGAGGCGCAGGGCGCGCGGCGCGTGTAGGAGTTGGCGCGGGCGCCTGGTGCCAGGGCGCCGATCCCCGGGGCGGTTCTCAGAATGCATCGCCCAGCCGCGCCGCGATCGCGCGACGATCCCCAATCGCATCGGGCCCTGCCTTGGCGACGCGCACCGCGGCGGCGGCGGCGGCGAAGGCGGCGGCCGGTGCGGGCGGTTGGCCTTCGTGCAGCGCGAGGAAGATGGCGGCGGCGAACACGTCGCCGGCGCCGAGATCGTCGACGGGCGCCGCGATCGGGGGTGTGGGGACGCTCAGGAGCTCGCCGCCCGGCAGCTGCAGCTCGGTGGGGTGGGCGCCGGCGGTGACGGCCACCACCGCACCCCCCGCGGCGGCGCGGGCAGCCGCTTCGGCGCAGCACTCGCGCTCGCGCTCGCTCAGCACCCACGCGTCGCAGCGCTCCGGCGCCAACTCGGGGCGCAGCGGGCGCAGGGTGATCTCCCCCGCGGCGTCCCACTCGCGCACCAGCCCCTGCGGCGTGAGCCCCACGAACTCGGCGTGACCGGACCACGCGCGCGGCGTCTCGCGCGCGACCGGCGCGAGGTGGAGGATCGCTGTGTCCACCTCGATCGGTCCCTCGATCGGCCCGGCCCACGCGAGCAGCCGCTGGTGGCGCTCGAGGCCCTCGCCGACGGTCTGCAGCGTGGTGGTGTGCTCGACGGGGATCACCGTCAGATCGAGCTCGTCGCGGTAGGGCTCGAGGAGATCTTCGATCTCGGCGCGATTGCCCTTTGTCAGGATCTGCGTGCGCAGCTTGCACCGGGCGGCCTGGAGTGCGCTGTAGAAGGCCGTTCCGCCCGGGCGGTGGGATCGGTCGGGGAGCACGTCGACGGTGACGTGTCCGACGGTCGTGTAGTCGTAGTGGGGCACAGCGCCGATTGTGATGAAGCGCGCGAGCGCGAGTGCTATGGCGCGGGGACGGCCACTCGCGGCGGGATCCGCTGCGGCAGCTCCGTGCCCGCGATCGCCGCGGCGGCGAGGCGGCCGGTGAAGACGCAGCCGCCGAGGAAGGTGCCCTCCAGCGAGCGCTTGCCGTGCATCCCCCCGCCCCCGAAGCCGGCGGCCTCGCCGACGGCGTACAGACCGGGGATCGGTCCGCCGTCGTCGGCCCGCAGGACGCGGCAGGCGAGGTCGGTTTGGATGCCGCCGAGGCTCTTGCGCGCCATCACCTGCAGGCGGATCGCGATCAGCGGCCCCGCCTTTGGGTCGAGGATCGGTTGAAAGGCGCAGGTGCGCAGGCGGTCCCCGCGCCAGTTGCGCAGCTGCGCGATGCGCCGCAACTGGTCGTCGTTGAAGAGTCCCTTGCCGCGTGCGATCGACTCGTCGTAGCGCCCGATCTCCGCGGCCAGCACCTCGGGGTCGATCGCCGTTTCGCCTGTCACCTCGTTCATCCGCTGCGCCAGCTCTGGCAGCGAGTCGGCCGAGACGAAGTCGGGCGAGCCCTCCAGCAGGTGCGCGAGCACGCGCGGTTTGCCGAGCAGCACCCCGAGCGCGAAGCGCACCCAGCGGCGCTCGCGCAGGTGGGGGTTGTGCTGGGAGCCCGACACGTCCAGCTCCCGGCGGGCGATCCGCTGGTTGCAGATCAGCCACGAGTACTTGCGCTCGTCCTCGCACATCCGCTCCAGCGCCGCGTAGGCGTCGTAGGTGGGCATCACCGGCACGGGGCCGTAACGCCGGCCGTCGGGGTCGAGCATCACCCCCGAGCGCGGCGGGATCAGCTTCAGCCCGTGGTCGGGGCGCTGGGGGGCAGGGTGGCGCACGGCGTCGGCGTAGTTCCACATCCGCTCCAGGTGCGTCACCGCGCCGCCCACGCGCTCGACCTCCTCGTGCAGCGCGCCGTCGGCGTAGGGGTGCGAGCCCATCAACATCTTTTTCGGCGGACTACCCAGCTCCGCGGTCGGCCACACGCGCCGCACCAGCTCGTGGTTGCCGCCGATCCCGCCCGCGGCGATCACCACCGCCGTGCTCGCGCGCACGTGCCCATCCTCCTCCTCCCCCTGCTCCATCCGGGCGCCCACCACGCGCCCCTCCTCGACCAGCAGGCCGACGACGCGCGTGTGGAAGCGCACCTCCAGGGCCGCGCGCCGGGGGTGGCTTTCGATCGCGCCCCACACCGCCTCCACCAGCGCCTTGCCGGTGCCCCACGTGAGGTGGAAGCGCGGGACGGAGTTGCCGTCGCCGAAGTTGCCGCGCTCGGCCCAGTTGACCACGGGGAAGAAACGCACGCCGATCGCTCGCAGCCAGCCGCCCACATCGTCGCGCGCGCGAGTGACGTACTGCTCCGCCCAGCGGCGCGGCCACTGCTCCTCGGCGCCGAGCTCGGCGATCCGCAGCCAATCTTCGAGCGCCAGGCGCTCGTTGTCGTGGATCCGCGAGCGGCGCTGCTCGGGAGAGTCCACCATGAACATCCCGCCGAACGCCTCGCGCGCCAGGCCCCCCAGCTCGCGCGGCTCACAGCGGTCGAGCAGCAGCACCGTGTGGCCGCTGCGCAGCAGCTCCAGTGTGCTCACCAGCCCCGCGAGGCCGGCGCCGACGACGATCACGTCGGGCGCGGGCTGGTCGTGTGGGCCGTTGCCGTTGGAGGTGGTCATTGCGCGAAAGGGTAGGGGACGGCGCGCTCGGCCGGTCGCCGATGGGCCGACGACGGCGGTTGGTGCGTGGTTGGTGCGGGTTGGACGGGGGTGGGGGCGTGGTGTTGTATTAACTTTTTAAAGGCCGATAGCCATGGCGCACGACCTTTTAATTCTTTATATCAACGCACACCCTACCCGATAACTACCTTAGCTATACGCGCGTGGCATCACGCCAGCGCCGTGCCCGGTGCGACCCCCCGCACTTCGATCAGCTCGCGGGTGGCGTCACGCCAGCGCCATGCCCGGCGCGACCCGCACTTCGATCAGCTCCGGCTCCGGGGAGGCCAGCGCCCGGTGCAGCTCCACGCCCAGCTCCTCCGGGTCGGAGGCCCGGCGTGCGTTGATGCCGTACCCCGCCGCCACCGCCGCCGTCTCCAGCGCCGGCAGGTCGAGGCCGGGCGCGCCCTGGATCTCCTCCAGCAGGGTGAAGAACTTGAGGATCGCGTACTCCTCGTTGCGCAGCACGAGGAACGTCACCGGCACCTTGTAGGCCGCCGCCGTCCAGAAGCTCTGCACCGCGTACTGCGCCGAGCCCTCGCCGATCACGCACACCACCGGGCGCTCCGGGCAGGCCAGCTGCACGCCGATCGCCGCCGGCATCCCGAAGCCGAGGCCGCCGCCGGCGGAGAAATAGTAGCTCCCCGGCCGCCCGAGGCGCAACTGGTTGCGCAGCGCTGGGGTCGCCGAGGGCGACTCCAGCACGACGATGCCGTCATCGGGGAAGACCTGCGCCAGCGTGCGCACCGCCGTCGATGGGCTCATCGGGTTGGTGAGCGGCACTGCCTCGGGCGCCGGCCGTGCCGCTGGGGTCTCGCGCGCGGCCTGCTCTGGCGAGGATCCATTCCCGTCCAGAAGCGCGCCCACCGCGTCCGCCAGCGCCGCCAGCGTCAGCCCCACGTCGGCCACGATCGCATCGCCCATCGGCGCCCGCGCGGCCTCGTCGGGATCGGAGGTGATCGCCGTCAGGCGGGTGCCCCGCGCCAGCAGCGGGCCGGGGATGTTGGGGTAGTAGGGGAAGATCGAGGTGCCCACGGCCAGCACGAAGTCGTGCGGAGCAAGCGCTTCGCCAAGTGGCTGCACCGCCGGCGGCAGGATCGCCTGGAAGAGGGGGTGGTTCTCGGGGAAGCCCAGCCGGCCGCCGCCCGTCGCGGGCGTCGCGTACACGGGCAGGCGCGCGCGCTCGGCCAGACGCACCGCGGCGTCCCACCCGCCGGAGGCGTCGATGTCGGGGCCGGCCACCAGCGCGGGGTTGGACGCCTCCACCAGGCGCCGCGCGATGCTCGCGATGCTCCCCCCGTCGGGGAGGCCCGCCCCGCCGCTCACGGCGCGCGTGGTCTGGTGCCTGACTTCGTCTTCCGAGCGCACCTGCGCATACCAGTCGTCCATCGGGATCGACACAAACACGGGGCCGCGCGGGGGCAGGGCGGCGGTGTGCAGCGCGCGCGCCAGCGCATGCGGCACGTCCTGCGCGCAGGGCGGCTCCCAGCTCCACTTCACAAGCGGGTGGGGCATCCGCGTGGCGTCGCGGTTGGTGAGGTTGGCTTGCAGCGTCATCAGCGAGCGGTACTGCTGCCCGGCGGTGACCACCAGCGGCGACTTGTTGGCTTGCGCGTTGAAGATCGCCCCCATCCCGTTGCCGAGGCCGGGTGCCGTGTGCAGGTTGACCAGCGCCGGGTGCCCGCTCGCCTGCGCGTACCCGTCGGCGATTCCCACCGCCACCGACTCCTGCAGGCCGAGGATGTAGCGAAAGTCCGCCGGAAACTCGCCGAGCATCGGCAGCTCGGTGGAGCCGGGGTTGCCAAACAGCGTGGTCATGCCGCGCGCGCGCAGCAGCTCGAACGTCGCCTCCCTCACCGTGGTCACGCTGGAACCGTACCCGAGCGCGGCGCTGGTGGTCGGCGGGCGGTGCTCCAGCCTCGCTGGTTGGGGTGGGGATGCCGGCTGGCGCCGGGTTGGCGGGGAGCGCGGTGCGGGGCACGCGGTGGTGGCGCCCCCGTTCTCAGTTGAAGCTGGGATCCCGGGGGAGGCCGGGGCTCACGTCGGAGCCGGCGGCGCTGTAGAGCAGCAGCATCTCCGCCTCTTCGCAGGAGCCCACCACCAGCAGACGCCGGTCGATGCCGGTGATCTTCAACAGGCGTCGCACCTCTGGGTTGGGGCTGGTGAGCGCCATCCCGCCGCGCTGGCAGGCTGTCTCGCGCTGTAGATTGAGAAGCGCCGCCAGCCCGCTCGAGCTCATGAACTCGGCGCCCGCCAGATCCACGATCAGCCCCCGCGCGCGGCGCCGCCGGCAGGCCGCGGCGATGCGCACCTGCATCGAGAAGGCGCCCGCGTAGTCGATCTCGCCGTACACCGCCGCGCGCAGCGGCATCCCCTCGCCGCCTGTAAGTTCCAGGCGCAGCGACCCGGGGATCGGCGGGCGGCGCACCCTCGCTGGGATTGCCGGACGGCAGGCGCTCGCCGAGATGACCCGGCCGCGCCTCCCGGCGGGGACCACGGGACTGTTGACCTCGGGGCGCTGCAAGTTCTTGTTCACCGCTCTCATACGCTCTCCTGTCTGTTTGGCTGTTGCGAACTTGCGCAGAAGTAAAGACCTACCCTGCATGACCCAGCCATCTGTGGGCGCTCACGGGGGCTCGACAAAGGATTGACCCCGTTCGTGGGGAACCGTTGGCTGACGCTGTCGCTCCGGGCCCTCTTATCCGCATCGCCGCGCCACCACGTCCCTACCATGTCTCTCTGACCCCGACGTTTCATTACGGACCCCAACCACATCGAATCGAATGCCTGTCTGTTCTCGATCAGTGACGGCCCGATGACCCTGCCCCGGACTGCTCACCGACCCGTGCTCACCGCATGCCTCGCGACCGTGCTCGCGCTGGCGGCGCTCTGCACGCCCGCGCTGGCCGTGCGCTCGCGCCACGCCCATGTCCCCGCGCTCGCCACTCGCTCGCGCTACGCCCATGTCCCCGTGCACGCCGCGCGCACGCGCCACCACGTGCCGGCCAAGCCCAAGCCCAAGCCCGTGCTCGACCTCTACGCCAAACGCGCCCTGGCGGCGTACGAAGCGATGCAGCAGAACTTCTACGTGGCCAGCGCCGGCCTGTACAAGGGCGAACCGGAGTACTCGTTCCTGTGGCCGTTCTCGCAGGCGCTGGCGGCGAGCGTCAGCGTCGCCCACATCCCCAACCAGCAGCCCAAGCTGGAAACCAGCCTGCACGCCCTCGGCGCCAGCCTGCAGGTGTACGCCAGCTCTTCGACGCCCCCCGGAGAAACGACCGCGAGCGGCGCCTCCACGGCCACCACGCTGTACTCCTACGACGACGTCACCGCGCCCCCGATCGGACCCGGCGGCGCCAGCTACTACGACGACAACGAGTGGGTGGGGATCGAGCTGGCGCGCATGTACGAGCTCAACCACAACGCCACCGCGCTGAGCGGAGCCGAGCAGATCATGCAGTTCGTGATGGCTGGCTGGCAAACCACCGGCGCCGAAGGCCAGCCGCTGCCGTGCCCCGGGGGCGTGCCGTTCTCCAACGCCAAGAACAACACCCAACGCAACACGATCACCGACGGCCCCGCCGCGGAGCTGGGGGTGCAGCTGTACCGCATCACCCACGAAGTGCGCTACCTGCAGTTCGCCGAGATGGCCTACGGCTGGGTGCGCGAATGTCTGCTGGAACCGAGCGGCATGTACGCCGACCACATCGAACTGGACGGCGAAATCAATCACTCGCTGTGGAGCTACACCCAGGGCGTGATGATCGGCGCGGGCACGCTGCTCTACCAGGTCACCCACGAGAGCTCCTACCTCGCCCAGGCGCGCGCCACCGCAAAGGCCGCGGTTGCCTACTTCCCCTACAGCAGGCTCGCCTCAGAAAACCCATTCTTCGCGGCTGTCTACTTCCGCAACCAAATCTACCTCGACTCGATCACCCACGAAGCCCCCGGCACCCTCCCGGCGCGCGAATACGCCTACTGGGCCTGGCTGCGCCATCGTCTCTCCGACAACCTCTTCGCCTACGGCTCGCCCCCCACCGCCGAACTGCTCGGCCAGGCCGCGCTGACGCAGATCTACGCGCTGCTGGCGATCCCGCCGCGGACGTATTTCTGAGCAGGCGCGCGGGCGTGCTCCATCAGCCGGCCGACCACATCGCGCGCGTGGCCTTCGCAACCTTCACTTGACCGTTCCTTTCACTTTGGGCCGTTCCTGCTGCTGTCCCCCGGTCACCTTGAAGCTCGCGCTCGACGACGAGGAGGGCCCCGCCGCTGGAGTGATGGTGGCGACGATCTCGAATGGAACCTGCTGACCCGGATCGGACAGGACGGTGATCGGGAAGGTGACCGAGCGTTCGCCGACTGGGATCTTCACCGACGAGGGGATGCTCACGACCGTCCCAACGCCCTTGTCGCCGGTGAGGGCGAGTGTCAGGCTGGTTTCCGCGACTGCCGGATAGTTGAAATAGGCGGTGGCGGTGGGTTTGACCTTGCCCTTCGTTCCGGGCGCTTCAGCCGTCACGCTTTCGTCGGGGTCGGCGATCACCGTCAGTTCCGAGTAGGCAACTTCCAACGAATGGGTTTCCAGGGTGGGGGCCAGGTAGAACCAGCCGTCGAGGTCGCTGGCGCGCTCGCCATCGCCCGAAGGCAGCTGCAGTTCGATGCGTGCCTCGCCATCGGCGCGCTCGGCGAGCGTGCCGAACGCCCGCCCGTCCAGGAACAGCGGACCCGCATCGCCGGCCGCGAAGATCATCTGGCCGAGCAGCCGGATGCGCACGCGGGCCCAGAGACCAGCCGTGGCGCCCGGCAGGATCAGCGCTTTGAGGTTGGCGATCGTGAGTCGCTCCAGATAGGAGCCGGTCTCGTAGGGCAGCTGCCAGCTGAGTGTCTGACTGTCGACCACGACCCCCGAGGGAACGCCGATCGAGTCGACGATCGTGACGCTGCGCAGCAGCGTGGACAGCAGGCCCTTATCGGGCTGGAGGGGAAGCAGGTGCGTGTCGCCGTCTTCTCGAGCGGGCACGACGACCGGCTCGACGGTGACGATGAAGTTCGCGCCGCTGATCGGCGATGATGGCTGTTGGTCGAGCTGCACCGTCAGGCCGTCGGCGAGGAGGCGATCGAGTGTGGTGACGTCGTCGTTGACCCAGCTGACGTGCTCCACGTGTATCGCCTGCGGAGTGACCGGGGCGGTAAGGACGCTCAGCGGCTCGAACAGCACCCGGCAGTCCTCCGGGATGAAACCGCCGCGCCCGAGTGGGTTTTTCACTGCGACGTCGCCACCCTCGAGTGGGTTTTTCACTGCGATGCCGCCACCCTCGAGTGGGCTCTGCGCAACGACGCCGCCGCCCTCGAGTGGGTTTTTCACTGCGACGTCGCCACCTTTCGCGGCGAGCGCACGGCTTGTCGCTTTCGCTTTAGCCAGCGGGCGAATCGGTCGCGACGGCGGCTGCCAGTGGATGCAGGCGAGGGGCGCTCGGCGAGTCTCGATCGACGTCGGCGGCTGGGACGCGCTGCCGACGCTGCCGCAGGGGGGCCACTCGATCGTGCCGGTCGCCGTCCGCGCCGGGATCGTCCAGTAGTCCCCGGAGCGGTACGTGCCGGCGGTGAACAACACCTGGATGCCGTTCTCGAGCACGATCCAGCTCCCGGCGGCGAGCGGGATCCCGTTCGAGCCCGCCGCCGGCCCGGACTGGTCCCAGCGCCGCAGGCGCGCATTGCGGGTCGGATCGACGGGCGTCACCGTCCCGGCCAGCGTGACCGACGGATCGGTGGCTTGAATCTTGTTGACCAGGTACAGGCCTCCCGGCTGGTTGGGCTCGCCGCCGAACACATCGTTGTCGTCACTGAGCTCGACCCACTGCTGAGCCTGGAAGCCGAGGTTGGCGTCGCGCCCCAGCGAGTTGACCGTGACGGTCGAGCCCGCGATCTCGGTGACCGCCGCCACCACCGAGCCGTTCTCGCGGGACCACTTGAAGGTCGCTTCCGTGTCGGCGCCGCCGTGGTGGATCTCGATCCGGTAGAGCTGGTTCTCGACGCCTTGGTATCCGGCGGCGGCGACCGGCTGGCAGCCGCAGTCCGCCGCGGAGCCGCTGGTTTCGGCGTTCATCGTCCCGGTGCTCTGCACCGTGGGCACCCCGTACATGGCCTGGCAGCAGGGCGACAGGCTTGCCGGGGCGTCCGCTGAGGGCTTCTGTTCGGGGAGCACTTCGCTTGCCACCACACGCCAAACCGTCTGCAGCCGCCCCGTGGTGTCGGCCAGGCCGAGCGCCGGCTCCCGCAGGCAGGGGTCATCCAGGGCGGTCACGAAGCGCTGCCAGGTCTCGAGGTACAGCTGCACCACGGAGCCGGCGCCCGCGGCGCTCAGTTCTTCCAGCAGCTTGGTGGCGGTGGGGTGGGTGCCGAGCAGGAACGGCTGGTCGTCGTAGGAGAGGCTGGTCGGGTTCTCGCACAGCAGCCCATCGACGTAGTAGCGACCGGGACCGATCTCGATCTCCTCACCGGCGACGCTGATTTTGAAGCCGGCGTCGTCCTTCGGGGCGCCGTACTCACCGATCACGTCGACGGTCTCGGTGCGCCGCAGGTAGTCGTCGGTGAAGCACTGCTCGTTGGCGTCGGCGTCGAGCGCGACGCGCCCCTGCTGGTCCAATACCGCCGTATACCCCTTCAGGCGGTTGAACCTGATGCGGCTGAAGTCGCCTCTCATGACTATTCGTCCTCTCGCGCTCTCGCGGTCGATATTTGCGATGGGTGGATGAACACGCCGCTTTCGAGCATCGCCGGCAGGTACTCCGCCGCTCGCAGCTGCACGTTGGTCACGGCCTCGGTCTCCTGGATCTGCAGGTAGACCCCGATCTGGGACCCGTTGGCGGCGCCGTTCCAGATCGCGGCCGGACAGTCGCCGCTCAGCAGCGCGTATGCGGGCAGGCCGTAGCGGAGGGTCACGAACGAGGGTGCGAACGCCGGCCCCTGTGAATCTTCGGACGCCAGGCAGTGATAGCGCCGGGGAGTGATGGCGTCGGCCGGCAGCACGCAGAAGCGCACGCAGCCCGCCTGCCTGCGGCTGGCCCACACGGCGGCCAGCCAGCTGTCGTTGCTGCTGAGGCGACTATGGAAGATGGTGTTGGAGGCGAGCGTGATCGTCCGCGCCCGGACCTTGCCGATGATCGTGCTGTCCTCCACGTGCAGGTCGCCGCCGGCCGCGGCGAGGTCATCGGCGGCGTAGGCCACACCGGACGCGGAGCTCGCGTCGAGGATGCTCGCGCAGATCCTCGTAGTCGCTGTGGCGCCGGTCGCCACCGGCCCGCTGATCACCCGGTTGAGCACCAGCGTGGCGCCCGGCGCGGTGACGACCGCGCTTGGCTTGCCCGGGGTCGTGCCGGCGGCGCTTGGCTTGCCGGTCCCCCCACCGTCGGCGCTCGATGCGCCTTGGAGGGCCGGCTGGTCCTCGGTGAGCCCGAGCCCCGGCACCAGCGTCGCGTCGGAGAGGGTGACGCTCGACGCGGCGCCACCTACCAGCAGCTGGCCCGCGATCCGCACGCCGCTGATCAGCAGTGCTCCGGCGGCCGGCGGCACACCGTCCGCCGTGGGCCCCGCGGCGACGCCGGTCACTTCGATGTTGCCGAACACCGTGGGCCACGATTCATTCCAGATCACATCGTGCGGGCCGCCCGCCGGATCCGGCGCGCCGGCGAGGATCGACAGGCTGCTGCCCGCCGGCAGCTGCACCGCTGAGGAGCCCGTCAGATCGACCGTCAGCGATTCGAAGCCGGGGAGGACGATGATCCCCGACGAGCCCGGCGCAAACCCGTTCCACGCGGCGACCGCGCTCGCTGCGTCCGGACAGTCGTGGGAGCCGACGAGCGCGAAGAAGTTGGCGGCGCTGGTGCTCACAACCTGCTCGAGGGCGTTCGAGCGGTCGTAGCCGCCGCCACCGATCGCCGCCGGGAAGCCGTAGAGGTAATCCAGGCGCAGGGTCTGCGGCGGCGGCACGTCGGCGGCATACCGGATTCGCCCCAGCTCGGGGTCGATCGCGATCTTGCCGGATTCCACGACGCACAGGGAGCCGTCGGGCCGGTCCGACAGGTTGGCGGCGCAGATCTGGCCTGCGTCGACCGGGACGCCATCGGCGATCAGCAGGACGCTGCCGCTGGGCCCGTAGTAGTCGAGCAGCTCATCGCGCGCGATCGGTTGCGGCGTGTTGGTGCGCGTGAGGAGCGTAGTGAACGGCAACGGTCGCGCCCAGCGGGAGAACAGGGGCATGTCGGCGCCGAGGGGACTGAACGTGTACCGGCCGCCGGCAACCTCGAACGCGGGCGCACCGACCACCGGCCAGCTCTGCCAGCGCCAGAGGTGGATGGCGACGTTTGGGATGTTGAAACGGCCGCCGCCGTGCAGCACCATGTCGAGCGGCGTCGTGTCGGGCCCTGAGGTCTCGCTGACCCGCGGGGCGATCCGGCGGACGTCGATGGTGTGGCTCTCGACGTCGAAGGCCGTGCCGAGCCGCTCGAGCGCGTGCCCTGCACGAAGATCGACCGTCGCGTGGTGGTGGGGCTCGACGTGGCGCATGCTCTCGGTCGTGATCAGGCGCCGGAACTCCTCGACGGCGACCGCGGCTCGCCCGGAGACGTCGCCGCACATCTGCTCGAGCGCCAGCAGCGTCCCCTTGCGGCGGCGGTAGCCGATCGTGTTGGCGACCTCGGCGCGGCTGTCGCCACTCGCGGAGCTCACCTCGTAGATCGAGTCGTAGCCGATCAGGTCCCCGATGTAGGGGATCGCCCAGGGGGCGCAGGTCTCGATGAACTGGTCGTCGTAGAGCTGCTGGATGTTGTCCTGCACGATCTCCGACTGCGCCGCCATGACCTCGAACAGCCCCAGCAGCGCACCGCCCGACTGCGCGTCGCGCGTGCGATACACAGCGGGTAGGAGCGCGTACAGCTGCTCGGCGTCGAAGCTCACGACCACTGTCCGATCGCGCGCTCGGTGGCCGGGTCCAACACGAGCAGCCGCGCGCCCGCCGGCGGCGCGGGGCCGGCGGCGCACAGCATCGGCGCGGCGGGGGAGGTCGAAGGGTCGCCGCTGCGGCCGAGCGTCTGCAGCTGGACGGCGAGCACGCCGGGCACCCGCTGGATGATCTCGACGATCAGGCTGGCGGCGACGCCCTGTCCCAGATCGCGCTGCTCGAAGGCGAAGGCGGCGCGGACGTCCCGCCACACCTGCGCCAGCACCTGGTCGGGATCGTAGGTTGGCTGGTCGACGGCGACGGTGGCCGAAAACCTGAACAGCACCGGCGCGTAGGAGGCTACCCGCAGCGGCACCCAGGGCTCGCCGCAGAGCCCGATCGCTTCGATCAACGCGGCGAGGATCGGGTCATCGCCGTCGAGGGTTGCGCCGCCGGCTCCGGCAACCGTCAGGAACACGCCGCGGACGTCGCCAAACCACGTCCACGAGGCCAGCGCCTTGGCGATGCCGGCGAAGGCCAGCGCGAAGTTCTGGTAATCCTGCAGCGAAACCACGCGGCCGATCGTCAGCGCCGGCAGCGGGGCGCTGGCGCGAGCCTGCGCGGCGGTGGCCGGGTCGGCGGCGCCCGAGGCAGGGCTCGGATTGGTGACCGAGGAGAGTCCCTGCGGCCGGTCCAGCGGCTGCGTGAGCTGCCCGGCGTTCACCATGCCGGCGCTGCCGATGCCCTTGCGGTAGGTGGCCCGAATGTTCGAGGTTCCGGTCGGGGGACGGGCGCCCTGCAGGCCATCGCCGAAACTCACCACCCGGCTGCCGGCCGCCTTCGCCGCGGTCACAAACGCGCGGTCGGCCGGGTCGGAGCCGAGCAGGTTGGGCGCCTCGGTCCAGCGCAGGTTGTTGACCCAAACCTGCAGGGTGGACTGCGCTCCGGATCCCGAGGGCGCGGTGAGATAGGTCAACGGCGCCTGCTTGAGGGTGAACAGCAGCGGGTCGGCGGCGGCGTTCCCGGAGCCCAGGATCTCCTGCACGGTTTCCCCGTTGGTGGCCTGCACGGCGTTGGCGTTGACGCTGACCGTGCTCGCGTCATAGATGCGCGACAGCGCGGCGTTGAGGGTGAGCTTGGTCACGTCGCCCTTGACTTCCACGGACTGAACCACCGCCGCCTCGCCCACGTTCGCGTCGGCCTTGGGGTCGCACGGCTGCAACTGCACGGAGGTGGTCGGCGGGACGCTCAGCGAGCCCGACACGCCGCTGAGCGTCTCGACGCTCCACAGCATGTTCTTGGGGCTGGCCGGATCGCTCACCGGCGGAAAGGCGTCGATCACGAACACCTGCCCGCCGGCCTCCGATCCGCTCGCGAACCCCGCGGGGATGAAGCTCGCGCTGTGGTTGAGCGCCACCTGCAGGCGCAGGCGCTTTCCGGATACTCCGATCGGCTGGCCCGCGGCGATCTGCTGCCCGCCGACCACGGACACCTTCGTGCCGGCCACCGGTGCGAGCATCCCGGTCTGGCGTTCGTAGGTTGAGTCTTCGCGCCAACTGGTCAGCGGGAGTGGGTAGGGCGTGAGCGGGGCGCTCTGGATGAAAGCGGTGATCTGGGGTGTCTCTTTCACGAACTTTTCGATCACTTCTTCCTGGCTGAGCCGGGTATCGCCTGTGAGGATATGGAACAGCTTCAGCGTCAACTGAGTCGTCTTCGTCGTCAGCGTGAAGTAGTTGGGGTTGGTGTCGACCGCACGCTCGATCTCGAACACCGACCGGTAGTCGTGGCTGGTGCCGGCGAGCACGAGCCACTGCGGAGGGCCGTGGAGCTGCGGCGTCAGGCCGGAGTAGGAGGCGTCCAGGTTGATCTGCGAGCCGTCATTCAATCGACGAAGCGCGCTGTAGTCCCAGTTTGCCCCGGTGGATTTTCCAGTTGGTGCACCGTTCACGTACTCGATGCTGGATGTGGGCAGTGTCTCGGGGTTCGGCGCCTGTACGCCGTAGAGCGCCGCCCGCTTGCGGAACACGTACACCGTGGCCTCGGTGCTGTCAGGCCCGTGGGCGAAGGTCGAGGACAGCGGTCGATCCCAGGTGACCTGCGTCGCCCCCGGCGTGGTGGCTGCGCCCGGCATTGTGGTTGCGCCCGGCGTGGCCGGCACCGGCGCCGGAGCTGCCCCCGGCACGACGTTCACCGCGGTGACGTAGTGGAAGTCCGCCTCTTCCGGGGTGCCGCCCGGTTCCAGGACGAACAGCAGCGCGTCGCCGACGTTGATGTTGTTGGCGGCGCCGGCGATCCACGTGCTCGTGTCTCCCTTGGCGAGCGCCCACGCCCGCGTGGTGTGCGCCGGCAGTGCGTTCCAAGCGATCTGAGCGGCCAGATCGGAGGAGGTCTCGAACACCTGTGGAGTCTGGCCCGGCCCCGGCACGCTCTGCACCCGCGTGCCCGCGGGGATGAGGACGTTCTCGGGCGAGCCGGGAGCACTGGACAGCGTGAACGCGAGCGCCGCCGAGGCGGCCACGCCCGGTGAGGGCTCGTACCCCACCAGGGCAGCCAGCTCGATCACCGAGCGCTGTTCCACGGCGGTGCGCAGGAACGCCTCGTTGGCGAAGCGCTCCTGGTAGAAGGTCAGGATGTCCAGGGTGAGCGCCCAGGCGTCGAGCAGCGCGATCGAGAAGTCGCTGCTGTCGCGCGTGCGCAGCTGTCCCAGCGGCGCGAACTCCGAGTTGGAGAGCGCCGCGAGCATGCTGGCGTCGAACGTCGCCCAGCGCCCGACCCGGTAGGCGATCGACGACAGCGCGGGCCGGTTGCCGATGATCTCGGGGGTCTCGTCGGTCACTCCCGTGCAGCAGTCGCACAGCTGCTGCTCACAGGGCTGGCAGTCGCCGCTCACCTGCCACCGTCCATTTCTAGTTCGAACGTGCCGTGGTCGAGGTGGTTGGGGTCGTTGTCGCAGCGCGGGATATCCAGACGACCCATCGTCAAGCAGCCGTTGGCGATGCCGTCAACCCACGGCGCATCCAGGCGGGTGAACTTCCTCAGCCTGACCGACACCACCCCTTCGACGGCCTGGGCGGCGGCGACCAGCGGACTCGCGTACACCGTCTGCCCGAAGCTGAAGTTCGCGGCGTCGAGCAGGCCGGGGGTGCCGTCGCACTGGTCGCCGCTGATGAAGATCTCCATCAGCGCGCCGTAGACGTCGCCCCGGAGGTGCCGCGGGTCGACGCAGATCGCCAGTTCGATCGCCAGCCCGACGATCACCGCCGCCTCCACGGCCACGTCGGTGCCCATCATCCGCCGCTTAGCCAGGCCGCTGGTCGTCTCGGACAGCACCGTCGGGGTGAGCTGCGTGGGGTCGATCGAGACGAACGCGGTGTACCAGCTCCCCGTCCAGCGAAGCGTTCCCCGGGCCTGCAGGCCACCGGTCAGCTGCGTGGTCGCCTGCCCGTAGTCGGCTTCGGTGACACACCGCTCCTGGGTCTGGTAGGCGAACGGCGCGAACTGCCGGATGTGCTCCATCGTCTCGGGATCGACGCCGCCGGTGGCGGGCAGCGGGTTGCGCACCGCGGCGATCCCGTCCAGCGCGGGCAGGTAGGCCGCGGGCAGCACCGCATGGGCGAGGGAGTCGTGCCCGATGTTCCCGGCGGCGCCGTTGCCGATCCGGTAGACGGCGCTGAACGTGAGGCCGGTGTCGGGCGCCATCCCGTACTGGCCGTCGCCGAAGCGCGGGAAGACGGTCCCATCGTGCTCGATCTCCGCGACGAACGCCCGGTCGGCGGGGCCGCTGGAGAGAAGACTCGGCTGCACCTCCCACACGTGTCCGTCGTCGCCGGTGACCGTGATGTTGGGGGCGGCGTCCGCGGTGTCGGGCGAGAGGAACGCCGCGGCCGAGCTCGCGCCCTGGTAGAGGACGCTGAAAGTCAGCGGCGAGCGCTCCAGCGATGGATGGAAGCGTGGTAACGGCGCGGGTGTGGTGCTGTCGGCGCCGCAGCTGCAGCCGGCGCTCGCCACCGGCGTCGGCGCGGGAGCCGGCACGGTGCCGAGTTCCTCGCCGGGAGCGCTCAGCCACACGCCGTGATCGGCAGGCACGACGTTCGCCCGGGCGACGGAGACCCCGGCGATCGGTTGGGGGCTGTGTTCGGTGTTGGTGGTGCAGGAGATGCACAGTGGGAAAGGCAGTGCGTCGGCGGCGGCCCAGGTGATCTGCGTCACCGGCGTGCCGGTGAGCGGATCGACGAGCGTTTTGTTCCCGGGGCCCGTGGTGCTCACGGCGGTCAGGCATACGGCGCAGCGGCGGCCGGGGTCGGCGTCCTCGGGCTGGCCGGTGTCGGGTCCGAGGACCTCCTCGAAGATCAGCATGTCGCCGATCGCGAGGTTCGCCAGCGTCCCTTCCAGGGTTGCCTGCGTGGCCCCCTGCGGCAGGCAGCAGTCCGCGTCCGCCCAGGTGTAGAAGTTGATCTCGTTGTGGGCGAGGTGCAGCACGCTGTCCCGCATCGCCGTGAAGACGGGCTGGGCGGCCTCTGCCAGCTGCTGGGCGACTGGATCGCCGTCGCGGGCGGCGCACGGCAGGCCGGGGGCGCCGGTGTAGAAAAGCGTTGCGGCGGGGATCGCCAGACCTTCGGTGGCCGTCGTCACAGCCACCAGCGTGCGGGCGTTGCAGCCCTCGCTGAGCTGGTAGTCCACCAGGCGCGCGTGACGGCGCAGCGAGATACGGCTGCGTGCCGTGTCGATGTACGCCTCGGTGCTGACCGCATCCTGTTGATAGCTGAGGTGATCGGCGGTGTATGCGAGCGCCTCGGTGATCGCCACCCCCAGGTCGGCGGCGTGGGTCTCCGTCCACGCCGGGTTGAGCACGGCCAGGCGGTCGCGCATCACCTGCAGGAAGCCGGGGTAATCCTTGGCCAGGTAGTTGATGTCGGGTGGCGCCGGGAGGTCCGAGGGGCAGCAGTCGCTCGGCAGGCAATCCGCGGGCGTGGGGCAGCCGGCCTTGAAGGAGAATTCGACGCTCGCCAGCACCGGGTCCATGCCGGGGGGCGGTTCGCCGCTTTCCGGGCCGGCCACCAGCGCGAACGTGTAAGTGGAGAAGTCGCCGGTGTGGTCGAGATCGAAGGTGACCACCGTGGGGTCCTCGGCGGCGATCGGCTCGATCGAGGAAGCTTCGACCGCCGCACCGCCGCTGATGCTTACGTTGTCGGTGGTCAGCCCCAGCGGGCGCGCGTCCTTGAGGAACGTGACCGCCAGCTGCTTGCCGCAGCCCGGTTCGCCCAGCACCTCGAGGTAGTCGATGCCGTTGAGCTTTGCGCTGGAGAGGACCAACTCCCGGCGGTTGGCTTGTGAGCAGAAGTAGATCACGCGCCGCCGGCTCCGTAGACGAACTGCTGTGTCTGCTGCTGCTGAGACTGGATGACGGTGTAGGTCACGGTCACCTGCAGGGTGGCCTCCTCAGCGCTCACGTTGACCGACTGCACCCGGATCAGGTCCGACAGCCACTGCTGAAGTCCCGCCTGGACCGCCTGCTGCTGCGCCGCCGCCAGCACGTCGCTGTTGGGCGCGAACACCAGCTGGGCGGTGCCGCTGCCGAATGTGGGGCGGTTGACGCGCTCGCCCGGGGAGGTGAACAGGATCTGCTCGATCATGTCGCCGATGTGCGTGAGCGGGTCGGTCTGCGCGGTGTGCCCGCCGGCGTCGAAGGCGTACGGGAAGGCCACGTTCATCGGCGTGCTCATGGCGCGGTGGGCAAGGCCACGTTCATCGACGTGCTCATGTCGCGGTGACCCTGACCTGGGTGGCGATCGGCAGCAGCGGGGTGCCGCCCGGCACGCACACCGCCACTCCGCCGTCGATGACCAGCGGTTGTCCGTATGAGGTGACGCGCGTGGTGCCGAGCATCCACTGCGCGGTGACGCAGGGAGGGATCGTCGCCGCCGGGATGCCGGGGCAGCCGGCCACCGTCCACGGATCCGACACGACCGACGCGGGCATGCCGTCCAAGCTCACGTCGGGGCTGGGCACCGTCGGCAGCGCCTGCCCGCCGTGCGCGCACATCACCGTTGCGCCCTCCTGGATGAGGAGCCCGGGCATCGTCAGATGACCTCCAGCGCGCCCTCGTTGATGGTGACAGCCGGACCGTTGAGAGCGATCGTCGCCCCCTGCCCGTTGCTGATGATGATCCCGGTGTCCGAGATCGAGATCAGCGCGCCCGTGGTGGACTTGAGCATGATCCCCCCCGTCGGGCCGGGCACGTCGCTGATCATCAGCGTGTTCTGCTCCAGCGTCTGGATGATGACCTGCTGGACGTCGGGGGGCGCGGCCAGCGCGAGCGCCGGGACCTCGGCCGCCGAGCCCCAGAAGCAGCCGACCCAGATGGGGTGGTCCGGATTGCCATGCTCAAACTCGATCCACACGGTCGAGCCGATGGTGGGAACCACGTAGAGGCCGGACTGGATGCCCGCGAACGGCAGGCAGGGTAGCGCCCAGGTGGAGGGCAGCACGTTTGACACGTCGGGCACCTGCACCATCAGGCGTCCGGTCTGCATGGGATCGACATTGTCGATGACCAAGCCGCGGTACTTGCCAAACCATGTGTTCTTGTTGCTCACGGTAGATGAAGACCTCAGTAGGGGAGCGACGGAACCACCGGCACGTCGGCGATCAGGGCGTTGCGCTTGAGGACGAAGGTCTGCTTGTACTCGCCGGGCTTGAGGTTGTGGGTGACGCTGTCCACGTAGTGCATGCCGTCGAACGCGAGCCCGGCGCCGCGCACGCCGACGAGGCTGCGAGCCCGCAGCACCTGCCCGTAGCGAACGACGTCGAGGGTGCCGTTGCCGGTGACCACGTCGGCGTTCTTGACCGCCTCGGCCATGCCCAGCATCAGCGCCTCCGCCGGGGAACGGTTGGCGGTGGCTTCGAGCTGGAGGAACTGCTGGGGCACCGGTACGGCAAGCCCGAGCGGCGGGTTGAACGGGGTGACCGGGGGAATCGGGATTGGCAGTGGCACCCCGGTGGTCTGGTCCTGGATGAACACGATCGGGGTCACCGAGCTCTGCGGCTGGTAGCTGAAGCTCAGGCTCTCCACGTTGGTCCAGGCATCCATGTTCACGTTCAGGGACGGCTGCGGTATGCCCACCCGCACCTGGGGTCCCCAGTAGGCCTGGCTCATCCCCGGAAGCGGGCCCGGTTGGATGTAGAAGACGTAGCCCGCCTCGCCGGCCAGGAATTGCACGTAGTTGAGGTCGCTGCCTTTCTGCACCGGGATCTGTTCCACAGGCACGGAGATGTCCGGTATCGGGACCGGGATGACCTCGGGGACGATCCCGAAGACCGCGTACTTGGCGAGGATCGTCTCCACGCGCAGGTCGGGGCTCATGCCGGGGTAGGGCAGCCCGCTGAAGTCGATCAGGCCCATCATCGCCGACAGGTCGTGACCGCTGACCACCAGCTTCGAAGATCCCTGCATCGTGTTGGGGACAACCTCGTGGTGCTCGATCACGCCGTCGACGATCACCTGCGGCAGGCCGCCGAAGCTCACCACCAGGATCACGCGCAGAACCGGGATCGGCGCGCCCGCGCTCAGCAACAGGAAGCTCTGCAGGATCGAGTCGTCGGCCAGCGTGAACGTCAGCTGGAAGCCGCTGGCGCCGGTGGCCGACTCGGTCACCTCGGCCGAGGTGAAGGCGTCGATCAGCGGCTTGGGTACGGGCACGGCCTCCATGGGGCCGGCCAGCAGGGTGAGATAAAGAGGGCTATCCACTGCGAGCTCCGGGCGAGATGGCGGAGGCTACGGGGATGGCGATCTGGCGGCCGGCCTGCGCGGTCAGCTCGTCGGGGTCGACCGAGCCGTTGGCGTCGCAGATCATCCAGTACAGCAGCGGGTCGCCGAGGAAGCTCGCCGACAGGTTGTCCAGGCGGTCGCTGTCGGCGATCCCGTAGGTTTGGGTGCTGATGTAGCTCGACGTCTGGGGGACGATCCGCCGCGCGAGGTACATGACCGGCGTGCCGTCGGGGAGTGTGAACGGCTGCACGGCCGAGCCGTAGTAACGGCTGCTCGGATTAGTGGGGGCGCCGGTTCCGGCCGCCGCGGTGATGAGTGCTGACAGTGCTTGATCCATTGGTCTCTCAGGCCTGCTGGGCCATCGCCTCCTTGGCGAGCTGGTAGGCCATGTAGAGGCCGCCTGCCGGGCTGGTGAAGCTCACGTCGCTGATGCTCAGCACCCGCATGCTCAGAGTGACCTTGGCCCGGATCGGGTTGAGCTGCGGGTCGAAGGCCTCCTCCGCGATCTCCAGCTCGGTGATCCGGATCGGAGTCATCCGGTTGCGATTCCAAGCAAACACCGTCAGCGCCGAGTCCATCGGCAGGATCTCGATCGTGCCGAGCAGCGAGAGCACCTCGTTGGCGATCAGCGTGGAGCTGGAGGGGTACACCAGCAGCTCGAGCGCCGACAACTGGGGCTGGATGCCCAGGCTCATCGCCACGGGGTCCGACGCGGCCAGCTGATCGGTGGCGTCGATTTCGACCTCGCCCCGGATGGTCTCGATCGGGGGACCCTTGAGGCGCAGGATCTCGCTCCGGTCGGGCTCCTCGCCGACCGACTGCGGTTTGAGCGAGCGTGTCAGCGTATCCGGGTTGTACTGCAACAGGATCGTGCCCAGCGGCGTGCCGCTGGTGGGATCCAGCGACAGGATCGCGCCCTGGCGGACGAGCGGCGAGACGCTCATGGTGCCGGCTCCCGGTTGGGCGCCGAAGCGATCGCGGCACGGATCTGCGCCGTCACCAGCCCGGCGGCTTCCTCCGGGGATGCCCCAGCGCGCAGGGGGCCGGCGTCCACGCGGCCGAGCTGACGCGGCGCCGCGGGCGACCAGTCCCCGCCGGTTCCGAGCTCGGTCAGCGAGGCTTGCAGCGACGCGAGGAACCGGGCGCGGTGCGCGGGCGGGAAGCCGTGCAGCGTGATCCGCCCGATCTCGAAGTGGATCGCTCCGCCGCCGCCGGTGGCGGCTGCGCCGGCTGTGACTCCGTGCGCGGCGGCGCTGCTGCCCGTGGCTCCGCTGACGGCGCCCCCGCTCGCGGCGGCCCCACCGGTGGCGGCGGCGCGACTCTCGCCGCTCACGAGAGCCCTCGCGTCTCCGCCGCGGTCAGCGGCTTCTCCAGCTTGCCGTACTCGGTGCGCGCCGCTTCCATGATGTGCCTTGACTCCACCAGTTGCGAGTCGTCGGCGGCGAGGAACGCCGCGCCCAGCGCGATGTTGCGGATCACCCCACCGGACACGTTGAGCTGCGCGAGCACCCCGTGATCGAGCTCTGCCGAGGTCGGTGTGTCCGCCGGAAAGATGCGCTGCCAGATGTCGGCTCGCGCGGCCTGATCGGGGAAGGGGAACTGCACGATAAAGCGGATCCGTCGCATGAACGCCGCGTCGAGAGCGTGCTGCATGTTGGTGGTGAGGATCGCGATCCCGCGGTAGGCCTCCATCTGCTGGAGCAGATAGCTGATCTCGAGGTTGGCGTGGCGGTCGTGGCTGTCGCGCACCTCGCTGCGCTTGCCGAACAGGGCGTCCGCCTCGTCGAAGAGCAGGACCGCGCCGCTCTGCGCCGCCCCGTCGAAGATCGCCCGCAGATTCTTCTCGGTCTCCCCGATCCACTTGCTGACCACCGCGGCGAGATCCACCCTGTAGAGGTCGAGATCAAGCTCTGCGGCGAGGATCTCCGCTGCCATCGTCTTGCCGGTGCCGCTGGCTCCGGCGAACAGAACGGTTAGCCCGAGGCCGCGAGCGTGCTTGCCGGCGAAGCCCCAACGATGGTTGACCAGCGAGCGCCTTTGCACGTGGATGACGATCTGACGCAACGTCTCCACCTGCGAGCTGGGGAGCACGATGTCCTCCCAGGCGGCCGCGACGTCGATCCGCTGGGCAAGGGACTCCAGCGAGCGCCGGCTGTGCTCGCGGCAGACGCGCCAGCACAGCTGTCCCGCATCGGTTTCATCGCCGGTGGCCGCCGTCTCCCGTACCTGCGCCGCCGTCAGCCGGATGGCGGGCTCGTCGAAGTCGAAGTACTCCACGATCCGGTCCAGCTGACCGTCCATTCCTTCTGCCAGCGCGCCGAGATCCCGGCTCCACAGCTCGCGCCGCTGCAGCGCGGTGATCGGGCTGAGGTGTAGGCGGACGCCCTCGAGCCGCTCCGCGGGGCTGCCGGGGGGGACCTCGACCGCGATCGGCGCCCGCGCGGTCTCCAGCCACGCCCCCGTGTTGGCCACCGTCTCGCAGCGCTCGGTTCGCACGTATAGGGCGGCCCTGGAGAGAATCGCTTCCCGCGTCCACAGGCGGGCGAGGTGCTCGCGCTCGACAGCCTCGCTCGGCAGGTCGGCGGCGTCGAGCGAGTACGGCGACAGAGCCAGCTCGCGGCATATCTGTACGAAGATGGCTTCGCGGCTGGAGCGGTGGCGACCGACCAGCAGCAGGGGCTCGCGCGGCGCTGGGGACCGGTTCCAGTGGCGCACGCCGACCGCGATCGCGCTGTCCTGCGGCCCGGCCCCCGTTGCGCCGTCTTGAGGCGGCCCGGCCCCCATGGCGCTGTCCTGGGACGGCCCGGCCCCCGTGGCGCCGTCCCGGGGTGGGTGGCCGTCCACGACCTGCGAGATCGGCCGCACCAACGACTGTAGGCGCGCATCCAGGGCGGGCACGCCGAGCACGAACTCCAAAACTCGCTCATCGAGCTGCAGCGGGGCATCGAGCAGGTTCCCGCCTCCGAGCTCGATCAGTCGCCAGTACCGCAGCGGCGCTCCCGGGGTGATGGCGCTCCAGTGCGGCTTCTCGAGCACGGTCAGGGCGAGCGCCAGCGTGGGACGGCGCGCGCCGTCTTCGGTGGCGGCGCCGGCGCAGGACGAGATGAACCTGCGTTCCAGCTCGAAGCCGGTGCAGAGAACGATGAGATCGCGCTCGAACGGCGTCAGGTCGAACAGGTTGCTCAGGTGCGCGAACGGATGCCAGGTATCGCCGCCGTCGGCTGGCGAGCGCAAAGCTGCCTCGTCGATAACGCGCTCATGCCCGGCCGGCGTCCCGGCGTGCTCGGCCAGCGCGCGGTAGATGCGGTCTAGCGCCTCGGCGAGCGACTCCGGCCGCGCCTGCGCGGATCCGACGGTCGCGGCGACAGTCATGCGCTCACCGGGGGCTCGAGGAGTTCCGCGGCAACGCTGCGCGTTTCGACTTCCTTGTTTGAGGGGTACGCGGTGGTGTCCTGCACGACGACGACGGATACCTGCAGCGCGGTGCTGGGCCGGTAGGCGGTTTGGAACGCGGCCCACAGGCGGTAGATCTCCTCGGTGGTCAGGGTCTCGTGCGTGATCCGCAGATGCTCGGTCTGTTCCGCCAGGCCGCTCCCCGCGATCAGCGTCGCCGCGGTGCCGGGCGAGCTTTTCGCCAGACCGGTGATCGCTTCCTGGATCGTCGCGGGGGGCACGACCGGGTTGTCGTGGAAGACCTTCATCGCCCACGCCAGCAGGATCTCCGGATCGAACTGCTGAGCGCCGTAGGCGGACACCAGATAGTGCAGGTTGAGCGCCAGCGGAGGGTTGCTGATCGATTCGCCGTGTCCGTTCATCGAGGGTAGATCGAGGTTGCGCAGCGCCGGGTTGAGGCTGACGTAGTACATGAACAGGTTCAGCTGCGGCTGCTCCTCCAAGCCCGTGGTGATCAGATCGGGCGAAACGGCGGTGATCCCGGGAGTGGAGGAGTTGAGCAGCGTGCTCGGACCGTCGGGATTCAGAGCGCTGCTGAGCAGCCAGCGAAGCACGGCGCTGACGCCGCCGACGGCGGGGTAGCTGCTCATGGCCGACGGTCCTTGCTCATGGTCGGCGGTCCTGACGGGCAGCGAGGAACTCATCGAGCGAGACGCGCGGGCGGAACGCCGGCCGGCTGCGTGCGGGCGCCGGTGGCGGCGCCGCGCGCACATCGATGTGGCCGATCGAGATCGTCACCTCGGGCGCGGCGGCTGGCGCCGCAACCGCCGGCTCGTTGGCCGGCGGCGGGAGGAGCTGCTGGCGACGCCGCACGCGGCCGGCGGTGCCCGCGGGCGCCGGCGGTCGGTCGGCGGGCGATGGCGGTCGGTCGGCGGGCGACGGTGGTGGGTCCGCGGGCGCTGGTGGTGGGAGCTCAGTCGAGTCGGTGGGCGAGGCCGGGACCGCTGGTGGGGTGGCGGTCGCGACGCTCATGACCTCATCTCGGCCGGCGCTCGCGGCGCCGGCGCCGGTGCGGTTTGGCGACGCCGCAACGCCGGTGGTCTCCCCGGACTCCTGCCGGCGATCCCGCTCAGCGTCGGAGCGCCCGCCGGGAGGCGTGGCACGGGCGGGCGGGGATGCGCCGGCCGAGATCTCGCGATCGGAGACTTCGGACTTTCCGGTAGGCGCTCGCTCGCCCATCAGCTGTGGCTCGGTGGCGGTGCCGGCAATGGGCGAAGCCGTGAACGCGTCGGCCGATACCTCGGGCCTGCCCGCAACGCCAGGCGCGAGCCCCGGGTCGCCGGGGGCGAAGAACGGGCGCGTTGCCGGTTGCGCCGAGGACAGCGGAGCACGCGTGCGCATCACCATGCGCTGCAGCAGCGTGCTCACAGAGCGACCATCTCCAAGTAGGCGAGGCGGCGACGCTCGCTCATCGCCAGGATCGCCTGCTCACTCCAGCCGTAGCCCGCGGCCAGGGCGTGGATCTCCCGCAGCAGCCGCGACGCGGCTCGGCGTATCTCGGTCCACAGGAAGCGCCCGATGTCGAGGTCGAGCACCTCCTCGCTCGCGCACTCGGGGCAAGCCACGCTGCACCTCAACTCCGCTGTCGCGTGCAGTCGCTCGAACTGCTCGAGCACCATGGGTGTCGCGGACAGCCGATCGGCGTCCCGCGGCGGGTCCACCGTCAGGCATCGCGATAGCAGCAGCTCCTGGGCGGCGCCGACCTCGGCCGGCTCCAGCGACGCCAGCAGATCGGCCGTGGTTGCGGGGCGCAGCTCAAAGCGCCGGCCCCCGTCGGTCCAAGCGAGCCCCGCGCGCTCCTCGGCCTCGCTCAGCGCTGCCAGCTCCGCCACGGGCAGCGAGAGCTCGAGCTGCGCCGAGCAACTCGCGCAAGTGGCGATCACGCTCAGCTCGGCGCCGAAGCTCAGCTCCCGCAGGCGCAGCAGCAGCCGGTTGCGCTCCGCCAAAGGGATGTCAGCCAGCTCCATGGGGTCACGATCCGGCATCGCGAGGCCAAGCAGCGCCAGCGGTCGGGTTGGCTCGGGCACGGACGCGCCCTGCTCCCAGGCCTGCAGCAGGAGCTCTCCGGCGAGCGCGTGCACCAGCTCGCTAGGCGTGGGTCGAGCTGAAGCTGGGCTCGGTGGGCTCGGTCACGGAGACATCGCGGTCCCAGCCCTCGTTCTCGAGCTTCAGCCGCTGAATCGCCACGGCATTGGCGTTGGCGTCCAGCTCGGGCAGCGCCTCGTACTCCGATACCCAGGCGCGGTAGATCTTGTAGCTGATCGCCAGCTGCCCGGCCTCGTTGTAGAAGTCGAGGATCACGTCCTTGCGGAAGTCCGCCAGCGACACCTCGGAACCCAGCCCGGCGCCAATCTGCCACACCTTGGCGGCCCACGCCTCGAAGGCGGGGTCGTGGGTCACACCGCGCTCCAGGGTGATGGCCTCGTACTCGGTGCGCCCGGGCGACTTGCGGCTTGTGCTGGGGTCACCCCCGTCGCGGTGCTTGACCGTCTCCGTGGTCCGCTTGAGCGCGCTCACCTTGGAGACACCAGCCACGTACAGGCCGTCCCACTTGAGCCTGAACTTGAAGTTCTTGTAGGGATCGAAGCGCGTCGAGTTTGCGACAAATTCGGCCATGGCTGCTCTCCCGTCTTTCTGTTTCTCCGCCCGAGCGCTAGGACAGCGCCTGCCCGGTCAGCTGCTCGATCTGGATCACGACAAACTCGGCTGGCTGCAGGGGAGCGAAGCCGACGAGGATGTTGACAACGCCTTCGTCGATGTTGGTTTGCGTCGTGGTCTCACTGTCACACTTCACGAAGTAGGCCTGATCCGGCGTTTGCCCCTGGAATGCGCCCTTCAGGAAGCAGGTCTGCATGAACGAGCTGACGTTGAGCCGGATTGCCGCCCACAGCGGCTCGTCGTTGGGCTTGAAGACGACCCACTGCGTACCCTGGTAGAGACTCGACTCGAGGAACAGGGCCATGCGCCGAACCGGGACGTACTTCCACTGGCTGGCCATCACATCGGCGCCGGCCAGCGTGCGCGCTCCCCACAGGACCGGTCCGATGGCGGGGAAGGTGCGAAAGCAGTTGAGGCCGAGCGGGTTGAGCTGGCCGTTCTCTTGGTCGGAGAGCTGGTAGGTCATGCTCTGCACGCCGTTGAGGCTTGCCTGGATGCCGGCGGGCGCGGTCCATACCCCGCTGCGGGTGTCGCTGGCCGCGTACGCGCCGGCGACGATGCCGGAGGGCGCGAAGGTGCGCAGGTTGTAGTTGTTGAGCGGGTCCGCCAGCCGCAGCCGCGGCCAGAAGGCCGCGCCGTTGGCGTCGGTGATGCCAAGCTGTTGGGACTTCCAATCGATCGCCCCGCTCACGGTGGCGACTTCGGGGGGCGGGTCCACCAGGAGGAACGCGCGCATCTGATCGCAGAAGGTGATGGCGGCGGCGTAGATCGCGGCCGGGTCGAGTTCCCCGGCGTTGCTATCCAGCGTGGTAGGGCTGCTCGCCATCGCACGGGTGGCGTCCGGGATGCTCAGCATGTTGAAGCTCGGGACCTTCGACAGCGCGTAGATTCCCGTGTAGGCTTTGGGATCGCCGATCAGCTCCTCCGATTGGGGCAGGATCAGCGGCGTGGTCGGTCCGTCTGAGCCGCCCGCCAGCGGGTTGTGGGCACTGTTGGAGGAGGAGGGGGGATTGAGCCCCAGCGCCTTCCCCGCGTCCCCGCCGGCAGAGGGTTTTTCGAACACCAGCACAGCGTCGGGGTGCTGGGGCATCTGTGCCACGACGCGCAACGCCTGGCCGCCCACGACCTGCGTGACCGTGACGGCGATCGAGGCCCCGGCCAGCGGGCTTGCACCTGGGGTCAGTGCCGACAGCGCCTGGTTGACCGCCTGCTGCAGCAGCGCCGCCAGGCCGGCCATGCTCTGCGGAATCGGTGCGCCTTTGGCCAGCACCGTCACCGGGACCGGTTTCGAGCCCGCTGGGAGCGGCGTCGATGTGGTTAGGGCGAGGCCGAATTCTTTGGTGGCTTCGGTGGCGGTGGTGGTGCCACCGATTTCTTTGTTGACGGCGGAGCTCGTGATCGTGACGCCGACGATCCCCGTCGGCGTCACGTCCCCGGCCGGCGTGCCTGCCACCTTCACCAGCCGCGAGCCGTTGTCGGGGTCGTTGATGACCGTCGCGAAGTAGCGCGTCGCGCTTGTTTTCAACGTCACGTTGGCGAACGACTCGCTGGTCTGGCCGGCGAGGTCGGTCACCGTCAGGTTGAACGCTTCCGGGTCGGCTGTCAGATCGATGTTCTGGAGGTCGACGTCGATCAGGAGCTGCCCGTTCGTCCACGCGCCCGTGCTCAGCGCCGTGAAGGTGAGCCCGTCGAAGGTGACACTCGAGGGCGTGGCGCCGTGGGCTTTGACGCGCACGACGTATGCCTGGGTGCCGCCGTTTTGGAAGAACTGCGCCACCGCATAGCTGAGCTCGCTATCGGAGGCCAGCCCGCCGTACAGCCGTTCGAAGTCGGAGAAGCTGAAGATGTTCTGGGCACGGTCGTCGATGCCGCGCGCCGTGTAGCCGACGAAGGCCGCGATCGAGGTGGCCACTCCCGCGATCGTGTGGACCGGGCTGGGAAGCTCCTGGATGTAAACGCCTGGGTATGTCTGGGCAGCCGCCATGATTCAAATGCGCGCCTTTCTCCGGTTGCTTCCGATGGATTTTCCCTCCAGGCCGAGGCGCGATTGTACACTTTTGGTGAACTTGTGTGATCTTTGGTGGACGGATAATGGGGGACGCAAGGGAGCGCCGCTGGCCCAACGGCCCGCTCTGTGATGATTGCGCCAATGGCGAGCCCCACCGAGTCGCAGACCGAGCCAGCGGCACCCCGCGCGGCGGACACCCCCCGCGCGGCTCCCGACGACGACCACGTGCCCGTGGTGTTGAGCCCCGCGACGGGCTACCCCGCGCTGGGGGAGACCGATCTCGAGGTGCTGCGCGGGATCGGACGGCGCTGGGGGGCGGCGCTGGGGGACCGTGCGGAGTGGATCAAAGCGTTGCCGTGCGACCCCAACCTCGGCCAGGGCGCTGGCCCCCCGGCCGCACCCGGTGACTCGGCCCACGCGCAGGCCTCGACCGACACGGCGCCCGCGAGCGGCCCCGCCAAGGCCCGCCTGCGGGGCACCAGGATCGGACACCCGGGCACCGTGCGCCTGGGAGGCAAGCGCACGCGCTTCGTGCCGGTCGAGGCCGACGGCGCGCCCGGCGAGGAGCTCGAAGCGACGCGCGAGGCCGGGCACGCGCCCACCCGCGGCGGCTGGACCGCGGGGCGGGTGCGCCGAGTGCTGTTGGGCCCCGCGCTGCACAGCGCCGCGGTCTTGGAGGAGCGGATGCGCAAGCTGGTCGCTCTGCCGGTGCTCTCCTCCGACGCGCTCTCCTCGGTGGCGTACGGCCCCGAAGCGATGCTCGTCGTGCTGGCGCTCGGGGGCGCGACGGCGTTTGGCTTCTCGGTGCCGATCTCGATCGCGATCGTCGTGTTGATGGTGGTCGTCGGGCTGTCCTACCGTCAGACGATCCGCGCGTACCCGCGCGGCGGGGGGTCGTACATCGTCGCCTCCGACAACCTCGGCCTGGTCCCCGGCCTGATCGCCGCCGCCGGGCTGATGCTCGACTACATCCTCACCGTCGCCGTGTCGGTTGCCTCGGGGATCGCGGCGATCACCTCCGCGATTCCCTCGCTGGCGCCCGACACCGTGCCGCTGGGGCTGGCGGTGATCGCGATCCTCGTCGCCGGCAACCTGCGTGGCGTGCGCCAGGCGGGGCTGCTGTTTGCGGCGCCGACCTACATGTTCATCTTCGGGATCCTGCTGATGGTCGTCGTCGGCTTGGTGGATGCCGGTGGGCACGGCTTTCACGCCACACCGCGCCCGCCGGTGCACGCGGCGGAGGGCGTGGGGCTGCTGCTGATCCTGCGCGCGTTCGGCTCGGGCGCGACGGCGATGACCGGGATCGAGGCGATCTCCGACGGGATCCCCGCCTTCAGGCCGGTGGAGTGGCGCAACGCGCGCACCACGCTCACCTGGATGGTGAGCCTGCTGGTGGTGATGTTCATCGGCACGATCGCGTTGATCGAGCTCGACGGGATCGTGCCGCAGTCCTCGCAGACCGTGCTCTCGCAGCTCGCCCACCGCAACCTCGGCAGCGGCGCGCTGTACGGGTACGTGCAAGCCGCCACCGCGCTGGTGCTGCTGCTGGCGGCCAACACCGCGTTCAGCGACTTCCCCCGGCTGTTGTTCTTCCTCGCGCGCGACTACTCCGCGCCGCGTCTCTTCCTGCGCATGGGCGACCGCCTGGCGTTCTCCAACGGGATCGTCGTGCTGGGCGCCGCCGCGGCGGCGATCCTCGCGGCGTTCGACGGTTCGGTTAGCAGCCTGATCCCGCTGTTCGCGGTGGGGGTGTTCCTCGCCTTCACGCTTTCCCAGAGCGGCATGGTTGTGCGCTGGCTGCGCACCCGCGAGGAGGGGTGGAAGGGGAGTATCTGCTTCAACGCGCTCGGTGCGTTCCTGTCGGCGATCGTGCTGCTGATCACCTCGTTCACGAAGTTCCTCGAGGGCGCGTGGCTGGTGGTGATCTTGATTCCGATGCTTGTCACCCTGTTTCTGCAGATTCGCAAGCACTACCTCGCTGTTGGGCGCGCGGTGGCGCTGCAGCCGTTGCCGGCGAAGGCGCGCGCGCGGAGCATCACGCCGCCGCCCAGCGGCCTCGCCGAACTGGAACGCGGGGCAAGCATCGTGCTGAGCGGTCAGCAGGAGCACGAGGAGGCGCCAGATCAGGTGCACAACCTCACCGTGGTGCCGATCATCGCGATGGACCTCGCCTCGCTGCGGGCACTCGCCTACGCGGCCTCGCTAGGCCAGCCGGTGCTGGCGCTGCACATCTCCGCCGACGAGGAGGAGGCGAAGCGTTTTCGCTCCTACTGGCAGGAGTGGGGCGACCACGTCCCGCTGGAGATCGTGCTCTCCCCCTACCGCGCGCTGGTTGCCCCGCTGGGACGCTACCTGTGGCTCCTGCACGACCAGGCGCCCCATTTCACGATCACCGTTGTGCTCCCCGAACTGGTGCCCCGCCGCTACTGGCACCGCGCCCTGCACAACGGCGTCGCCCCCCGCCTGCGCCGCGCACTGCGTCGGCTGCCGGGGATCGTGATCACGACGGTTCCCTTCCATTTGCCGGGCTAGCCGGTCGTGCGCTGGGCGGAAACGATGTCAGCCTTATACGACCGGGTGCAGTATCAGTGGAAGCCGTGCTTACCGGCGCTTCTGCGGTCTATACGCCGGCGAGTGCTGGTGCTACCGCGTCGGAGCCAACCCTGACGATCTCCGGGACAGTGATCTTGATCTCCCCCGAACTGTCAAGGAGCGACTTGGCTCCCACGATCGTTACCCCGACCAGACTTCCCGCGGCATCAAAGCGCAAAGCGTGGCCCTCCGGCGACTCGTCAAAGGCCACCGCTGAGGCTGGGTCACCCTTGTGCAGATAGAGCACATCGACCTCTGCGTCGTAGAAGACGTTGTCGAATGTGAATGAGCCGATCGTGATGGTCATGACGTCGATCCTGTGGCGTAGGCCGTGACGATGTGCCCACGTCCTTCACTGTAGGCTACGACGACCTTCAGCCAGTCGCTGGGTGCCTCTGTCTTCAAGTAGTACCACTCCTCGTTGCTGAGCCGTCCGGGCATACGACGATCCGGTGCTTGCACCGCCTGCAGCACGGTCTCGCCAAACGGCTTGATCTCAGGGTGTCGCTCAATGATGTGGCCCCATCGCTCCTCGGTCAACTCGATCGTGGTGCCCTTGGGGTCGCTGATCGCTGCGCGAACAGTCATCTACCCGAGGGTACGTGCCTCTTGGGACGGTTTAGTTGGGTCGGCCCCTCCAACTCCAACAAACGTCGAGCCAAGCCCCGATCTGGGTGAATGGGCCCCGGGGTGCGGTACAAGCAGCGGATGGGCGGGACCAGCCAGGGCGCCTCACGCGGTACCGCTGTGCATCGCAAGCCCCTTCGCGGCCACGACCATCCGAAGGGGTTCCACGGGCATCCCAACGACGGGAAGGGGCGCTCCAAGGCTGCCGAGCACCGACACGCCAAGCATGCCCGCAAGCACAAGCACCACCACCGCCACAAGGTCAAGCACCCGCACGCGCTTGCCGCCGCCGCGATGGCGCTGCCGACAGCTCCCGCCACGCCCCCCGCGCCCTCCAGCGCGCCGGTCGCCTCGCTCGGCGCGCCGCTGAGCACGGCGGGGGCGCAGCGGCTGCTGTGGCGAGCGGGCTTCGGTCCGCGGCCCGGCGAAGCGCAGGCGCTCGCGGGGCAGCCGCTGCGGCAGGTCGTGTACGGCCTCACGCGTCCCTCTGGAGAAGCAGTGCTGAACGGTCCGGCGCCGACTAATGAAGAAGGCAAGCCGCTCGAACCCACGCACGCGTGGGGCGATGACCACTGCTGGTGGCTGGATCGCATGGTCCGCTCCAACCAGCAACTGGTCGAGCGGATGACCTTCATCTGGCACGACTGGTTTGCCAACTCCAACGCGCAGGTGAACAGCCCGCAGCTGATGCTCAACCAGAACGAGCTGTTCCGCGACCAGGCGCTGGGCAGCTTCTACGACCTGTTTCTCGCTGTCACGGTCGACCCCGCGATGCTGGTGTTCCTCGACGGGATCGACAACCAAAAGGGCGACTCCAACGAGAACTACGCGCGCGAGATGATGGAGCTGTTCTCGCTGGGGGCCGATCGCGGCGCGTACACCGAGGACGACGTGCGCGAAATGGGGCGCGCGCTGACCGGGTGGCAGGCGGAATGGTCCGCCGAAGGAGGGATGCACAACTTTCGCTACGACCCCTCCAAGCACGACGAAGGCCAGAAGACCGTGTTTGGGCAGACGGGGAACTGGAACTGGGAAGACGCGGTGCGGATGTGCGTCGAACACCCGCTGCACCCCTCGTTCTTCGTGACCAAGCTGTGGGGTTACTTCATCCCCACGCAGCCCGACGAAGCGACGTTGGCATCGTTGCAGGGCATCTACACGAGCTCGGGCTTCAGCATCAAAGCGGTGGTCGAGGCGATCCTCCAGCACCCCGACTTCTACGAAGGCCCGGAGCTCCTGACGCCCCCGGTTGTGTACAACGCCGGGTTGCTGCGCGCAATCGGCCGCTACATCGACACCACCGCGTGGGCGTGGCTGTCGGCCGGCGCGGGGCAGCAACTGTTCTATCCGCCGAACGTCGCCGGATGGGAATTCGGCCGCTGGCTTGACACCTCGACGGTGAAGGCGCGCTGGGAAATCGCCAACTACGTGGTCGCCAACACCTACCCCAACCCGTGGCCGGCCGAAGGCGAACCGCGGTACGACCCGACCGAGGAACCGGCGGCGGCGCTGGCGAGCGCTCTGGCGTACTGGGGCAACCCGCCACTGTCGGCCGAATCGCAGCAGTGCATCGCCGCGTTCGCACAGTCGTGCATGCCCGGCGAAATGGCCGAATGGGAGCAGAGCCCCTACCGGGCGATCCGCCAGAACGCACTGCGCATGTTGATCGCCACCTCGCCCGACATGCAGGTGAGCTGAGGATGCATATGAAAAATTTCGAAGCCGTGCGCGATAGCACACGCCTTTTAAAAAAGAGTAATACAACCCCCGGGCCCGTGCGCAATGGCGCACACCTTTTGAAAAGAGCAATACAATCACCGCGACCCCCGCATGAGCTCTTCGATGGCAAGTAATTGCTCCTGCAATGACTTCAACCGCGCGCAACTTCTGCGTCGCGGCGTTGCGATGGCGGGCAAAGGGCTGCCGGCGATCGAGCCGGGGATGCCGCTGCCGGCGGGCACCGGGATGGATCGGCGCAGCTTCCTGCTGCGGACCGCTGGCGCCGTGGTGTCGGTGTACGGCGCCTCGATGCTGGGCGCGCGCCACTTCGAAGAGGGCATCGCCCAGGCCGCCGCCACCTCCCCCAACCAGCCGGTGCTGGTGTCGATCTTCATGGAAGGCGGATGGGACGCGCTGTCGGTGCTGGCGCCGGTGAAGGAAGCGCGCTACCGCCAACTGCGCCCCGCGCTCGCCCTGGCGGAAGGAAGCGGCGAACCGTTTGGCGAGGACCCCAACCTGATGTGGCACCCCCAGGCGCAGGGCCTCGCGACGCTGCACGGCGAGGGCAAGGTGACCGTGTTCCCGGCCGTCGGGTATGACCCGCCCGACGAGAGCCACTTCACCAGCCGCCACTACTGGGAGGTGGGCCAGCTCGACGCCAACGCGCGCAGCGGCTGGATCGGGCGCTTCATCGACGCGACCGGCGAACCGAACAACCCGCTGCAGGGCCTCTCGCTCGACTACAGCCTGGCGCCGGCGCTGGCGACCGAAAAGCTGCCGGTGGCGGCTGTCAGCTCCCCCACCGACTACAACATGTGGGCGTACGGCTTCGACGAACCGATCGCGGGCCCGGCGATGGAAACCTTCGGCCAGCTGGGTGCGCTGGGAGCCCCCTCGCCCGCGTACGCACAGGCGCGCGGCGCCGCGTGGGACACGAGCATCGTGCTCAAGGAGATGGCGCCGTTCGTGGGCCCAGAAGGCAAGCCGACGTACACCGCGCCCGTCGCCTACCCGAAGGACGGTGGGGAATTCGCCGGGCGCCTGGAAGCGCTCGCGGCGATGCTCGCGGCGGGGCTGCCGATCAAGTGCGCCTCGCTAACCGCGCCAGGCTCCTACGACACCCATTCCGACGAGCCGACCACGCTGAGCACCAACCTCGGCCAGACCGTGGAATCGGTGCTGGCCTTCCAACGCGACCTTGAAGCGCGCAAGCTCGACGACCGCGTGATCGTCCAGCTGTGGTCGGAGTTCGGACGCCACCCCCAGGAAAACGGCTCGGGCACCGACCACGGCGCGGCCGGCGTGGCGTTCCTGATCGGCACGCAGGTGGCGGGCACGATGATCGGCGAGTTCCCCGGCCTGGGCAAACTGGACGAAAACGAAAACCTCCTCAACACCTCCGACTTCCGCGCGATGTACTGCTCGCTGCTGGAGCAGTGGTTTCAGACCGAAGCGGGCCTCGTGATCCCCGAAGCCGCGACGTTCGAACGCCCGACGCTGCTGAAGGTGTGAGCATCCCGCTAGCGTTCGTTGCATGCACAACGGGTTGTGCGCGTGAGCAGCGCGCTCGAAGTGATCTGGCACGGGCTGCGCGACTCGCTGCTGATGGCGTGGGAGGTGTGGTGGGCGCTGGTGCTGGGCTTCGCGATCAGCGCGATCGTGCAGGCGTGGGCGCCGCGCGAGCGCGTGCAGGGGGCCCTGTCGGGCTCGGGGCCGCGGCCCGTAGCGCTCGCGACCGGCCTCGGGGCGGCCTCCTCGTCGTGCTCCTACGCGGCGATCGCGATCGCGCGCTCGCTGTTCGCCAAGGGCGCATCCTCCGCGACCGCGCTGGCGTTTCAGTTCGCCTCGACCAATCTCGTGTGGGAGCTCGGCCTCGTGCTGTGGGTGCTGATCGGCTGGCAGTTTACGCTCGCGGAGTATCTCGGCGGCGTCGTGATGATCGCGCTGATGGCGGTGGCGCTACGGGCCTTCGTGCCGGCGGACCTGGAGGCTCGCGCGCGCGAGCACGCCCAGCACGTGACGGAGGACCACGGCGACTGCAGCCACCACGCCCCCAACCATCAAGGCCAAGGCGACCATGACCACGGCGACTACGGCCAAGGCGACAATGGCGGTGGCGGTGGCGAGGGCGAGGGCGCGCACGGGTGTCGCGAGCGCCTGACCTCCCGCGCCGCGTGGGTCGAGGTGGCGGGCAACTTCCGCGGCGACTGGGCGATGGTTTACCGGGAGATCGCCGCCGGCTTCCTGCTCGCGGGTTTCATCGCGCAGCTCGGCCACGGCTTCTTCCAGAGCCTGTTCATCGTCCACGCCCCCGCGCCGTGGCCGGCGATCGAGAGCGCGCTCGTGGGTCCGCTGATCGCGGTGGCGTCGTTTGTGTGCTCGATCGGCAACGTGCCGCTCGCGGCCGTGCTGTGGTCGGGGGGGATCGGCTTCGCCGGGGTGTTGGCGTTCCTGTTCGCCGACCTGATCGTGCTGCCGATCATCCTGATCTACCGCAAGTACTACGGCCGCGAGTACGCGCTGCGAACGGTCGCGCTGATGTACTGCACGATGGTGCTCGCCGCCCTGATCATCGCCGCCCTCTTTAGCGCCCTCGGCCTGATCCCCACCGGCCCACGCCCCAGCACCACGGCCGTCTTCGGCAGGGTGGCGCTCGACTACAAGCTCTTCCTGAACGTGTTCGCGACGCTCGTGTTCGCGGCGCTCTTCTGGATGAGCAGGACACGCGCCGCGTCTGGGGGTGGCGGGAGCGTGACCCGCCGGCGTCAAATACCCGGTGCCGCCGCGCTCGCGAGATACACGACGCGATCGTCGAGTGGTTGATCCGCGACGGCGCGAATTGCCGCGACGAGCGGGCCGGCGCCCGCGGGGCGGCGCGAGAACCTCGAGGAGAGCGCGATCAGTACACCCGGATGGTGTTGCCCGGCGGTGAGGCGCTCGGCGGAGATGCGCGCGAAGTCGGCGACGTTCTCGGTGAGGATCGCGCGACCGTGCGCAATCGCCGCGGAAAGGATCTCGGGGTCGGAGCGCTCGGCCAGCCCGAGCTCGAAGACGGTGGAGGTGTCGATGCCGACGGCACGCAGGGCCTGCGCCAAGGTGGGCGAGTACATCTCATCCAACAGCAGCTTCAATGCGTTTCGGCGGCGGCCGTCTCGGCACGGTGCAGCTCGATCCGCGCCGTGACCTCGTCGGGGTAGGCGCCGCGGTAGCGCAGCGCGGCCTCGATCTGCGACCGCGAGAGGGCCGACTCCGCGACGAGTGCGCCGACGGGGTCCTCCTCAGTGGCTAGATCCTCCAGCCACATCGCGACCTCCCAGACGTCGGGACCGCCGAGCAGCCCGGCCCGCCGGCCCGTTGGCCCGTCACGGAACGTGATCAGTGGATGTTCCTCGCGTCGTGTCCCCTCCTCGGCGTAGCGGCGAAGGCGGTCCGACAGCGTCTCGCCCGCGGCCCGCGCCCGTAGACGCAGGCGCTCGGCAAGACCGTCGTCCAGGCGTACGGAGACGTTGACCGACATGTATACAATGTAGCACAACGTCTTCCCCCTTTGGCATGAGGGGCAGCCAACACGATAAGACTCCCGTGCGTCACGGCGGGCGACAAGCAGGGGGTGGCATGCCGTCGGGGTCTCCTCAGGTACTCTCAGCCGTCGATGGCCTCGATCGCCCCGAGCATCAGATGAGACGCGCCGCTGCAATCCCCCTGGAGGGCCGGCGCGTGCTGATCACCGGATCGGCGCGCGGGATCGGCGCGGGGACGGCGCGGCGGCTGCATGCGCGGGGCGCGCGGGTGGCGCTGGCGGGGCTGGAGCCGGAGTTGCTGGCGCAGGTCGCCGCCGAGTGCGGCGATGCGCCCTGGTGGGAGTGCAACGTCGCCGACCGGGCGCAGGTGGAGCGCGCGGTGGAGGGAGCCGTCGAGCGGCTCGGGGGCCTGGACGTGGCGATCGCCAACGCCGGCGTCGCTGCACAGCTGCCGTTGGTGGGAGGCGATCCGGAGATCTTCGAGCGCACGATCGCCGTCAACCTGCTCGGTGTCTACTACACGCTGCGCGCGGCCGGCCCGCACATCTCCCACCCGCGCGGCTATGCGCTGCCGATCGCCTCGCTGGCGTCGGCGTTGCACGCGCCGATGATGGGCGCCTACAACGCCTCGAAGGCAGCCGTGGAGGCGCTCGGCAACACCTTGCGCATCGAGCTGTTGCACACGGGCGCGCGCGTGGGCGTGGCGTACTTCGGCTTTATCGACACCGACATGGTCAGCCGCGGGACGCGGACGCGGGCCGTCGAACAGGCCTCGCGCGTGCGCCGCGCCGCCGTCAAGCCGGTGCCGTTGGAGCGCGCCCTCGACGCGATCGAGCGCGGGGTCGAGCGCCGCTCCAGGCGCGTAATCGCGCCGGGCTGGGTGGCGCCGGTGCTGCCGCTGCGGATGCTGCTGCAGCCGCTCACGGACCGCGCCAGCCACGGCCTCGAGCCCACGCTTGCGATCGCCCGCGAGGAGCACGCCTCGCTGACGACTGCCCAACCCGGCTCGTCGTAGGCCTCCATCCGCCAGCCTGCCTGCCCACCGGACCGGACCGGACCGGACCGGACCGGTCGGGTTGGGGCCGGAGGTACGCTCCGTTCTTGATTGTCTGTGCCAAGTGGGACACCCCGACCGATCCCACTGGGCGAAAAGTTGCTTAAGGTCTGCGCAACCTGGGTATAGAATGTGTGTTCTAGGGACCACAAGGATGCCCTGGCTACGAGGGAGGATGACATGAGGTTTCCCACTGACACGACGGTACGGTCTGCTCGCGTCTGGCTTGTTGCGCTCTGTTCGTGCGCGGCGCTGGCCATCGTTGTGCCCGCCGCCCAGGCTGCGCCTGGACCTGGATTCGGCGTCGAAACCTTTGTCGCGGCCAACTGCACCACGGCCTTTGAAACATGTGGCTCGGAAGAAATCAAACTGGCTCCCGGGCTTGTGTACTCGTTCCCCAAGGAACCAACGTTGGCTCAGGCCAAAGAACAGGGCTACACCCAGGCCGCCGGACATCCGCCGTGGGGAATCACCGACTTCAAGGTCAACACTGAAGGAACATTCCCCAACGAGGCTCCAGCGGGTATAGCGGAAGGCAAGGTGGTGACGCACGTTCGCACGGACGTGGGTCCCGGCGTCAGCACCAACCCCGAGGCTGTGGCGCAGTGCTCGATGCAAGAATTCGACGGCAACCCGAAAGAAGAAGAAGCCGTCCCGGGATCAGGGTTCTACGCCAAATCGGAATGCTCAGAATCGGGCTCCGGCAACACTGTGATTGGGGTTAACAAGGTCACGGTATATGTGGGCCCTGGAGGTGTCTCCAAAGCTCCGGCGCCGGAAATCTCCGACTTGCCGCTGGAAGGCGTCGCCTATAACCTCGCTCAGCCCAACGGCGTGGCCTCTGACTTTGGAGTGGCGCTCGAACTCCCCAAGTCGCTAACCAAAGGGCAGCTTGAAAAAGCCTTTGCCGCAAAACCGCTTCCCGAAGCCGACTTCCCTGGGGGCAAAGCCGAAAAAGAAGCCTACGAAAAATTCCTCGAGAGCGGGCAGTATTACGCCCACACGCTGATCGAAGGTAGCGTTGAATGGGCCGGCAACTACCACGACTACTATGAAATCAAGGTCTCTCCCGCGCTGCCGCTGATCTCTTCACGGTTGATCTTGAAAGGCAACATCGGCGACACCGGAAACGGCGGGTTCATCACCAACCCGAGCAGCTGTCCCGGCCCGGGTCCCGCGACGACCAACACCGTGACGCTCACAGCGGCCACAAGCCAGGTCGCGTCGAGGGTGTACATCACCCCGATCGGCACCGAAGGCTGCAACGGCCTCACGCCCTTCTTGCCTGTGCCTTTCGAACCAGCTTTCGCGCTGAAAACGGAAACCACGCAGTCCGATCAGCCCACGGGCGTCACCACGGAATTGACGCTGCCGCACAACCCGGGCCACACAGAAGCGGACATCGACTCCTCGCAGCTGGACAACGCGACCATCACGCTGCCGGAAGGGATGACGCTCAACCCCTCCGCCGCACACGGCCTCGAAGCCTGCACGCCCGCGCAGATCGGCTTCGGCACGCGCAACGCCGCGAAATGCCCGTTTGGCTCTAAAATCGGCACCGTCACGATCAACGTGCCCAACCTGCCGCCGGAATCGCTGAAGGGGGACATCTACCTTGGTGGCTCCGAATCCGGGCGGATCACGGGGCAGCCTTACATCACCTACCTCAACGCCGAATCGGCGCGGTATGGCGTCACGGTGCGCCTCAAAGGTACGGTCGAAGCGAACGAAAAGACCGGGCAGGTGACCGCGAGGTTCCTCAAGAATCCCGAACAGCCCGTCAGCGAAGTGATCCTGCACTTCAAAGACGGCCCGCTCGCGCCGATCGCCAACCCGCTGGCATGCGGGACGGCGAAGACCGAAACGACGCTCGTGCCATACATTGAATCGCCAGGCGGCCCATCCTTCACCAAGACGCCCACCACCGCGTTCACCGTCGACAACAACGGTGCCGGCGAAGCGTGCAAATCGCCGCTGCCGTTCGCGCCCACGCAGGCGTCCGAAAGCCAGCCCGCGACCGGAGGGGCCTCGACCAATTTCTCGTTCACCGTGACGCGGCCCTCCGGCCAGCAGTACCTCTCGCAGATCAAGACCGTGCTGCCAGCCGGCCTCGTCGGGCGGATTCCCGCGGTGTCGCTCTGCACCGAAGCGCAGGTCGCCGAAGCCGCCGCTGGCACGGGCGGCTGCCCGGCCTCCAGCCGGATCGGCTCGGTCACGGTGCTCGCCGGGGCGGGCTCGGCGCCGTACCAGTTCTCCGGCTCGGCCTACCTCACAGGCCCCTACAACGGCGCGCCCTACGGCATGGCGATCGTGGTACCCGCGGTGGCCGGTCCGTTCAACCTCGGCAACGTGGTTACGCACGAGACGATCAACGTCGAACCGTACACCTCGCGTGTGGTGGTGGCCGGCAGCGTGCCCACGATCTACAAGGGCATTCCGCTGCGGATGCAGAGCCTGAACGTCGAAGTCAACCGTCAGGGCTTCATGCTCAACCCGACCAGCTGCGTGCCGCTGTTGACCGAATCGACGCTCACGGGCGTGACGCTGCTCGGCTCCAGCACGTTCACGACAGCCGAAGTCAAGAGCCCACTGGTCACCGAAGAATGCAACAAGCTTGCCTTCAAGCCGTCCTTCGGCGCGATCGCCGGCGCGAAAACCTCGCGCACCAACGGCGCCAACCTCGAAGTCAACATCAGCCAGCCGGTCGGCCAGGCGAACATCCAGCAGGTGACCACGACACTGCCCAAGCAGCTGCCGGTGCGCCTCTCGACGCTCGCCAAAGCTTGCCCGGCGGCGACCTTCGAAGCTGGCCCCGCGCCCGGCGGCTGCGCCAAGGAAGCGAACGTCGGCACCGTGAAAGCGACCACGCCGGTGCTGCCGGGGACGCTCACCGGTACCGCCTGGCTGGTGTCGCACGGCAGCGAAGCCTACCCCAACCTCGACCTGATCCTGAACGGGGATGGCGTCACCGTGATCCTCGTGGGGCGCACCAAAGTGTCCAACTCACAGATCACCACCTCGTTCAGCACGCTGCCCGACGTGCCGGTCTCGAACATCTCGCTCTACCTGCCGTCCGGCCCCAACTCGGTGCTGGGCGCCAACGGCAGCCTGTGCCGCTCGCCGATGAAGATGCTCACCACGCTTGTCGCCCAGAACCGGGCGATTATCCTCCAATCGCCCATCATCGCAGTGCGCAACTGCCCGGTGGAAATCGTCAAACACAAAACCAGCGGCGCCACCGCAACGCTCAACGTGCAGCTGCCGGCGGCTGGCAGCGTCAGCGGCGCGGGCACCGACCTCAAGTTCACCAAGCGCAGCGTCGGCGCGGGGGGGCGCACCAACGTCAAGGTGTCGCTCACCTCGGTCGGCAAGGAAGTGCTGCGCAAATTCCGCCAGCTGCGGATCAAGGTGCGGGTTGGCTTCGTGCCGAAGAGCAAAAAAGGCAACATCACCTCCAAGGCGTTCGCCACCGTTACGTTCAGGGCGTAGTAGTTGGACCCGCCGGGCAAGTCCTGGCGCCGGCGGGTCCAACTTAAAGTTAGAACCGCTTGTCGCCGGGTAACAGTCATTCGTGAGGAGTGGAGAGGCACGAATCTGGCTGGCGGCGCTGCTCGCCTGTGTGGCGTGCGGCGTCGCGGCGCCCGGCGCTCAGGCGAGTTTCGGCGTCGAAGCAAAGAACTTTGAAGCGGGCACCTGTACGGTCTCCTCGTGCACCTACGCAAGCGTCGAAGCCGACCACGGACAGGCGTACACGCAGGCCGCCGGCCACCCCCAGTACGGCATCACCGGCTTTGAATTCAACTCCACCTCCTCTGGTCTGGGGCAGCAACCGATCGGCAACGTCAAGCGGGTGCGGGTCGACGTTCCCCCCGGTCTCGCGGCCGATCCCGAGGCGCTGCCGGCGTGTCCGGTGAAGACCTTCGAAGAAGACGGCTGCCCCGCCGAAACCGAAGTGGGGAAGGATGAACTGACCGCCTTCGTGGGCGCCGCCGATGTGCCGATCTCCGCGCCCGTCTACAACCTCGCGCAGCCGCCCGGGCTGCCGCTCGATTTCGGCATCCACGTCTCGGTGCCGCTCGTCGCCAACGAACACATCTTCCTCGAAGGCCACGTCAGTTGGAACACCGACTTCCACGAGTACTTCGAAATCAACAACATTCCCCGATCGATTCCGCTGCTGAAGTCGAAGCTGATCTTCGACGGGCGGGCGGGGCAGGGCAACTTCCTCACGCTGCCGAGTGTCTGCTCGACGACCACGACTTCCTATCTGGAAGCCGAATCATGGGAAGGTGAAATCTCGAAGACCCAGACCCACACGCCGGTGGGGGTCGAAGGGTGCAACCAGGTGCCGTTCAAGCCGGCGGCCGAAGCGCACCCGGAAACCGCCAAGTCCGATGAACCCGATGGCGTCACCGCCGAAGTGAAGGTACCGCAGAACGTGGGCGCCGAAGCGATCAACACGGCCGACATCGACGACGCCCAGGTGACGCTGCCCGAAGGCCTCACGCTCGATCCCTCCGCGGCTCGCGGGCTGGCCGCCTGTACCGAAGCGCAGGCCGGGCTCCAGCAGATCAGCCCCGGCGTGCGCCCCACCACGCCCGTCACCTGCCCGGCGGCCTCCAAGGTTGGGAGCGTGAGCATCGAAACCGACCTGCCGCCCGGGTCGCTCACCGGCAACGTCTACCTCGGCAGCCCTACGGGCGCGTCGATCACCGGCCCTCCCTACACGATCTACGTGGACGCCGAGAGCGCGCTGGGCGTGTCGGTGAGACTGCAGGGGCAGGTCACGCCCAACCCCAGCACCGGTCGCCTGGAGGCGACCTTCGCGGGGAACCCCCCGCTGCCTTTCGCTGACCTGGCGATGAAGTTTGACGGCGGGGCGCTGGCACCGCTGGCCAACCCGCTGTCGTGCGCCGTGGGGGCGGTTGAAGGGCTCTTCACCCCCTACACCGGTGGCGCTCCCGCGCTCAGTTCGACGCCGTTCGCCGCCACTGGCTGCTCCTCGCCGCTGCCGTTCTCGCTCAGCCAGAGCACCCACGACGCCTCGCCGAACGCCGGCGCCTACACCTCCTACGCCTTCGACCTTGCCCGCGCGAACGGACAGCAGTACTTCGCCGACGTCAAAACCACGCTGCCCGCCGGCCTGCTCGGAGCGATCCCCTCAGTGCCGCTGTGCGCGGAAACGCCCGCCAACGCGGGAACCTGCCCCGCGGCCAGTGAAATCGGCAGCGCATCGGTGAGCGCCGGGGCTGGCCCCGAACCGTATGCGTTCGCCGGCAAGGTCTACCTGACGGGCCCCTACAACGGCGCCCCATACGGCCTCTCGATCGTGGTGCCTGCCAGCGCGGGACCCTTCGATTTCGGCAACGTGATCGCGCGCGCAGGGATCGGTGTCGGCTTGTACAGCGCTCGCGCGGTAGTTACCGCTGCGCTGCCGAGGATCGTGCAGGGTGTGCCGCTGCGTCTGCGCGACATCGACGTCGATGTCAACCGGCCCAAGTTCCTGTTCAACCCGACCAACTGCTCCTCGCTGGCCACGGAATCGCTGCTCAGCGGCTTCGTTCCCGGGTCCAGCGCGCCCGCCGAACAGAGCGTCTCGAGTCCCTTCCAGCTCGGCGAATGCAACAAGCTGGCGTTCACCCCGAAGCTCACCGCCTCCACTGGCGCGCGCGTTTCGCGGGTAAACGGGGCCAGCCTCGAAGTCAAGGTTACGCAGGCCGCGGGCACACAGCCCGCGGGGCTGGGTCGGGCCAACATTCATGAGGTGCTCACCTCGCTGCCGAAAAAGCTGGCGGCGCGCATCACCACACTGCACAAAGCCTGCTCCGCTGCCATCTTCGAAGCGAGCCCACCCCCCGGTGGCTGCTCCAAGGAAGCGCGCGTCGGCTCCGCCACCGTCACCACACCCGTGCTCCCTGGGGCGCTCACCGGGCCTGTCTACCTGGTCTCCCACGGCGGCGAAGCCTACCCCGACCTGGATGTGATCCTCAGCGGCGACAACGGGGTGGAGGTGGTGCTGGTCGGCCACACTCGCATCGCCCGCACGGGGATCCTCTCCTCCTCGTTCGAATCGCTGCCCGACGTGCCGATCTCGAGCTTCGCGCTGAGCCTGCCCATGGGCCCGCGCTCGGTGCTGACCGACAACCGCAACGGCAGCCTCTGCGGCTCGAAACTCGTGATGCCCACGACGATCGTCGCGCAGAGCGGGGCGCGGATCACACAGAGCACGAAGATCCTCGTCAGGGGCTGTCCCCGGCACAAGAAAAAAACAGGACATCGGAGCCGCCGTCTAAAGTCTCACGGGCATGGCCACCGCACGCATCGACGCCCCCGTAAGACAAGTCGCCGGCACCGACGGTGACCCGCTGCTCGGCGCGCTGCGGCGCCTGATGCGGCTTGCCGATGCGGGCGGCGATTCCGAGCTCGGCGGCGATTCCTCCGAGGCCGTCTTTCGCGCGCTGGCGCACGAGTTGTGCACGCTGCTGGGAGCCGAGGAGATGCAGGTGCACCATCTTGCCTGCGAGGGGGCCCGCTCGGAGGCCGGCCAGCGGGAGGGTGAGCCGGGCGAGCCGGTCGTCGCCTATCTGTTTGGCGGCGAGGGCCGTCTCGGCTACGTCGTCCCCCGCGCCGAGCGTCCGCCCGGGGTCGCCTGGGTCGCGAGCACCGGCCAGAGCGTGCAAACCGTCGGCGCCCGCGAGCTGGCCGCCTCGCTGCCGCGCGCCGCCTCCGCCGGCTTCGGCTGCGCGCTGCTGGTGGCGCTCACCGTGCGCGAGGAGGTGGAGGCGGTCGTCGTCGCCGCACGCCGGCGCCCCATTGGGTGGAGCGAGCCCGAGATCGCCCGCGCCGGCGCGCTTGTCGATCAGGCGGCGCATACGCTGGCGCTGCTGCGCGCGCGCGCGGAGGCCGGCACCGACGCCGTCACCGGCTGCATGAACCACCGCGCGATGCGCCGCCGTCTGCGGGAAGAGATCGACCGCGCCACCCGCACCGGCGGCGACCTCGGCTGCCTGCTGATCGATCTCGACGACTTCAAGCTGGTCAACGACCGCCACGGGCACCCCGCCGGAGACGCCGTGCTGCGCGGCGTCGCGCGCGCGTTGCAGGGCGAGTTCCGCGCCTTCGACCGCGTCGCCCGCTACGGCGGCGACGAGTTCGTCGTGATCCTCCCGGCTGCCGACTTGCACAGCGCCGCGCTTGCCGGTGAGCGTGCTCTGCAACGGCTTGCCGAGGTCTCCTCCTTCGACCTCGTCGCGGGGGTGTCCGCCTCGATCGGCGTTGCCCAGTGGGCTCCCCCGATGAGCGCCGAGCAGCTGCTCGAAGCGTGCGACGCCGCCTTGCTGCGCTCCAAGCGCGCGGGCAAGGGCTGCGTCGAGCTGGCCGCATAGACTGGGGGCATGGCAGGCAACAGCTTTGACGCGCGGGGCACGCTCTCGGTGGGAGGGCGCGAGTACGAGATCTTCCGCCTCGCCCCGCTCGCGGAGCGCTTCGACGTGGCGCATCTGCCGTTCTCGCTGAAGGTGCTGCTCGAGAACCTGCTGCGCGCCGAGGGTGCGGCCTCGGGCACCGGCACGGTGCGCGCTGCCGACATCGAGGCTCTGGCCGGCTGGGATTCCGCCGCGCAGCCCTCGATCGAGATCGCCTTCACTCCCGCGCGTGTGCTGATGCAGGACCTGACGGGCGTCCCGGCGGTGGTGGACCTCGCCGCGATGCGCGACGCGATGGCGCAGATGGGCGGCGACCCCGCCAAGATCAACCCGCTCGCACCCGCGGAGTTGGTGATCGACCACTCCGTGCAGGTCGACGCCTTTGGCACGCGGGACGCCTTCGCGATCAACGCCGCGCGCGAGTTTGAGCGCAACCAGGAGCGCTACCTCTTCCTGCGTTGGGGCCAGCAGGCGTTCGACAACTTCAAGGTGGTCCCCCCCGACACCGGGATCGTGCACCAGGTCAACCTCGAGTACCTGTCGCGCGTGGTGTTCGTCGCCGACGGCGAGGGTCTGCCCGCCGCCTACCCCGACACGCTGGTGGGCACCGACTCGCACACGACGATGGTCAACGGCCTCGGCGTGCTCGGCTGGGGCGTCGGCGGGATCGAGGCGGAGGCGGCGATGCTGGGGCAGCCGCTGTCGATGCTGATCCCGCAGGTGGTCGGTTTCCGCCTGCACGGCGCGCTGCGCGAGGGGGCCACGGCCACCGACCTGGTGCTGACCGTCACCGAGCTGCTGCGTGAGCGCGGTGTGGTGGGCAAGTTCGTGGAGTTCCACGGCGCCGGCCTTGCCGGCCTGCCGCTGGCGGACCGCGCAACGATCGGCAACATGTCGCCCGAGTTTGGATCCACCTGCGCGATCTTCCCAATCGATGCGGAGACGCTGCGCTACCTGCGTTTCTCGGGTCGTCCCGCCGAGCAGGTGGAGCTGGTCGAGGCGTACGCCCGCGAGCAGGGTATGTGGCACGACGAGAGCTCCCCCGAGCCCCGCTTCTCCGAGCAGATCGAGCTCGACCTGGGTGAGGTGGTGTCGAGTCTCGCCGGCCCCAAGCGCCCGCAGGATCGGATCTCGCTGACCGACGCCAAGCCGGCCTTCCGCCGCGCGCTGGCGGGCTACGTGCCTACCTCAAACGGCCAGGACGAAGCGGTGGCGGCGACCTTCCCCGCGAGCGATCCCACCGCCTCGCAGGAGCCGTCCAACGGCGAAGGCGCACGCGCGGCGCACGCGCAGGCGTCGGGGGCGGACGAGGCGGGCACTCCGCGGGCTTCGGGGACGAGCGCGGCAGGCGCTCCGCGGGCGTCGGGGGCGGGCGCGGCGGGCATTCCGCGGGCCGGTAAGGAGGAGGAGGAGGAGGAGGAGGGGGCAGTGGTCGCGCTGTCCGACGGCACCTCGACCACCCTCCGCCACGGCCACGTGGTGATCGCGGCGATCACCAGCTGCACCAACACCTCCAACCCCTCCGTGATGATTGGGGCGGGGATCCTCGCGCGCAACGCGCTCGCCAAGGGCCTGCAGCGCAAGCCATGGGTGAAGACCTCGCTGGCGCCCGGGTCGAAGGTGGTCAGCGAATACCTCGACCGCGCCGGGCTCACCGAGCCGCTGGAGCAGCTCGGCTTCAACCTCGTCGGCTACGGCTGCACCACCTGCATCGGCAACTCCGGGCCGCTGCCGCAGGAGATCTCGAAGGTTGTGAGCGAGAAGGACCTCGCGGTGGTCTCGGTGCTCTCCGGCAACCGCAATTTTGAGGGGCGCATCAACCCGGACGTGAAGATGAACTACCTCGCCTCGCCGCCCCTGTGCGTCGCCTACGCGCTGGTGGGCACGATGGACATCGATATCGTCGCCGACCCACTCGGCCGCGACGCCGACGGGGGGGACGTCTACCTGCGTGATCTATGGCCCACCGAGGCGGAGATCGCGCAGACGATCGAGCAGGCGGTGCAGTCGGACATGTTCCGTAAGAGCTACGCCGAGGTGTTCACCGGCGACGAGCACTGGAACGGGCTGGAGGTTCCCACCGGTGATCGCTTTGCCTGGGACGAGCGCTCGACCTACGCGCGCCTGCCCCCCTACTTCGAGGGGATGCCCCCCGAGCCCGCGCCGCTCGAGGACCTGCGCGGCGCGCGCGTGCTGGCGGTGTGGGGGGACTCCGTCACCACCGATCACATCTCCCCCGCTGGCGCGATCAAGCGCGACGGCCCCGCCGGGCTGTACCTGCAGGAACAGGGGGTGGCCCCGCGCGACTTCAACACCTTCGGCGCGCGCCGCGGCAACCACGAGGTGATGATGCGCGGCACCTTCGCCAACATCCGCATCCGCAACCTGCTGCGGGCCGGCGGGGAGGGCGCGCTGCCCGAAGGCGGCCTCACCTACCACATTCCGGTGTCCACGGCGGGCTCACAGGGCGACTCGGGGGGCCTCGCGGGTGGCGCTGCGGTCGAGCCGGGGGCGGTCGAGCAGCTGTCGATCTACGACGCCGCGATGCGCTACACGCAGGAAGAGGTGCCGCTGGTGGTGCTGGCCGGCAAGGAGTACGGCACCGGCTCCTCGCGCGACTGGGCGGCGAAGGGCACGAAGCTGCTCGGCGTGCGCGCCGTGATCGCGCAGAGCTTCGAGCGCATCCACCGCTCCAACCTCGTGGGGATGGGCGTGCTGCCGCTGCAGTTCAAGCCCGGGGACTCGGTTTCTTCGCTGGGGTTGACGGGCTACGAGACGTTCTCGATAGAGGGGATTGCCGAGCTGCCGCACGAGCTGAAGGTGAACGCCGATGAGAAGGCGTTCACGGTGACGCTACGCATTGACACGCCCCGCGAGGCTGAGTACTACCGCCATGGCGGCATCCTCCAGTACGTCCTGCGAGGATTGCTCGCCTCATGAGCGACGACTTCCCGCAGGTCCTGCGCGACCTGCTCGCGGCGCGCGGTCCGTCCGGCTATGAGACAGCCCCCGCGGCGGTGTGGCGCGCGGCGGCGGAGGCGTTTGGCGCCGAGGTGGACATCGACGTGGTGGGCACGCCCTCGGCACGTGTGCCGGCTCGCGGCCAGGGCGTCGACTCCACATCTCCAGCCCTCCCCGCTGGGGACGCCGCGCCTGCCAGTGCCCCCCGGCGGCTGGTGGTGATGGGCCACATCGACGAGATCGGGCTGATCGTCACCCACATCGACGACGAGGGCTTCCTCTGGTTTCGGGGGGTGGGAGGCTGGGACCCGCAGATCCTCGTCGGCCAGCGCGTGGTGCTCGGCACTCGCGATGGCGAGCTCACCGGGGTGATCGGCAAGAAGCCGATCCACCTGTTGCGCGAGGAGGAGCGCAAGAAGGTCGCCGAGGTGCGCGACCTGCACATCGACATCGGCGCGCGCGACGGCAAGCAGGCTCGCGAGTTGGTGCGGGTGGGCGACGTCGCGGTGATCGCCGGCGAGCCGGTGGAGCTGCCCAACGGGCGGATCGCCTCGCGCGCCCTGGACAACCGCCTCGGCTCATTCGTCGCGCTCGAGGCCGCGCGGCTGGTGGCGCAGTCAGGCGGCCGGCGTGACGGCGAGGGTGAGGGCAGTGGTGGCGCCGAGTGGGAGCTCGTCGCCGTGGCCGCCGCGCAGGAGGAGACCACCTTCGGCGGTTCGCGCACCTCGGCCTTTGCGCTCGAGCCCGACGCGGCGATCGTGGTGGACGTGACCCACGCGACCGACGCCCCCGGGATCGAGGTGAAGGAGTCGGGCAAGCACCCGCTCGGCTCGGGGCCCGTCCTCAGCCGTGGCTCCACCCTGCACCCCCGCCTGTTCGAGCTGCTGCACGACACCGCCGAGCGCGAAGGCATCCCCTTTACGGTGGAGGCGATCGGTCGCAACACGGGTACCGACGCCGATGCGGTCCATCTCAGCCGCGGCGGCGTTCCCACCGCGCTGGTGTCGGTCCCGATCCGTTACATGCACTCCCCGGTTGAGCTGGTCGAGCTGGCCGATGTGCACGCCGCCGCAAAGCTGATCGCCGCCGCGGCACGCACGCTCGGCGTGGATACGTCGCTGGCGCGCTAGCGGGTCGGCGCCGCCGGCCGCGCCGATCGGAGATCCCGTCGATCCCCGATCGGCCGGCGAACAGGGCCCTCAGGCGGCGGGGGTTAGCTCGGTGAACTCGGGGATCTCGTATGCCGCTCCGGGTGTGCCGCCCAGCGCGAGCACGCGCATGCCCTCGGGTCCCGAGAACAGCTTGCGCTTGATGCCGGGGCCGACCCGGATGAGGACGTCGGGTGTGAGGTCCAGACGCTCGCCCTCGACCTCGATCGCGCCAGATCCGCGAATCACCGAGTAGACCTCCTCCTGGCCGTCCTCCGCGTGTTCGTGCTCAGGGTAGTCATTGTAGTTGGGGGGCAGGTCCACGACCTGCATGCCGAAGGAGGAGACGCCCAGTTCGGCGCGGGCCTTCTTCAGGCCGCCGCCGAACGCGCCCTCCATCTCGTCGATCTGCTTTGCGGTGTATCCGGGCATGACAGCAACTCCCTATCCGTAGTTTTGTGTGGTCGCCGAGGTCGACGACCGCCGAAAGTCGAGCCAGAATCTTAGCGACTGCTAACTAAGAAAGTCGTCCGATTCGTGCGAGCTCGCATGGGCCCCCGATCCCATCAGGTCTCGTGGCAGATCCTCCGGTGGCCGTCCCGATCTCGATCAGGTTTTGTGGCAGATCCTCCGGTGGCGTCGTCGAAAATAAGCGCACAGCTGCCCACCGCGCACCACGAACGCCGGCGAGACCGCTTCGGTGGGCTCGTTTTCCCTTTCCTTGTCTTCCGCACACGGCACCGTGGGCACTCGCAACGTGCCGGGGTGCAGCGGCTGCCATGCGATCGGCCAGTTTGGGCCTTCGCCCTGGTACAGGGGTCGCCCATGAACGAAGAAGCTCACGTCCTCGCTGGTGCCACCCTTGATGAAGGGGGGGCATGAGGAGTCGGGTTTGCCCCGCAGCGCCCCGGTGCCGGCTTCGAGTGGGGGCCCGCCCGCCGGCGCCCACACGTCCGGGGCGCAGCTTGCGTGGAACACGATCGACGGGACGGTCTCCACGGGGGGTATTTCACTGCCGGGTTCGCAGAGCGCCACCGAGATGCTCCTGCCATTGGGCGACCATTCGGGCCACATGACGATCGGGTCTTCGTTGCCGGCGCCGCGGTGGTAGGTGAAGAGCCGGCGTATGTGGGGGCTTGGCGGAGTGATGATGTCGAGCTCGCTGCCCGCTCCGTCGGCGCGCTGAAACACGATCGACCCCTTCGAGCTCCAACGCGGCGTGCGATCGCCGGGATGATCGGTGAGTGGGCGCACGGGCGAGCCCGGCGCCACGCCCGTCAGGAAGAGGCCGGAGGGCCTGACGAACACGATTTGCGTCCCGTTGGGGGAGAAGGCGGGTTCGCTGCCCGCGACGAGCGGAGCGGGGTTTGAGCCATCGGCATATGCGACGTACACGGTGAGGGTGCTCGTCGTGGGATGGAATGGGGGGCGGGCGTCGGCCGTGGGATGGAAGGGGGAGACGGTGCTGGCCGTGGGGTGGAATGCGGGGAGAGTGGTCGTCGTGCGACGCTGGAATGCCAGCAGGTCGCCCGACGGCGAGAAGCTCGGAGCGGAGTCTTCGGGGCCGGTGGTCAGCCGCAGCTGGTCGCCCGTGGCGGGGTCCACGGCCCAGATGCTGTGTTCGGCCGAGTACGCGATCACGCCGTCTCCGCCGGGAAAGGAGCCCTCCGCGGCGCTGGGCGTGAGCATTGCCGCGATCGCGCCGACCACGGCGATCGCGCCAAGCCTGGCCGAGCTTCGCCGCCGGGAAGCCATGGTGGCTACGAGAATACAGAACTCTCCGACACGCCGCAAGGTTCGGATCTAGATATGATTTGGATTCCTGCCTGAGACCGGGACATCTTCGAAGGACAGCTCCAAAGGGCTCGGCGCCGGGGTGATCAAAGCGGGCCAGATAGCGGGGGCGCTCACGGCGGTGATCACCGCCGGGGTGCTGATATGGAACCTTGCTCTGAAGCCCACGCCCGCGCCGCCCGCGCCGGCCGAGTTGGTGGCTCACGTAGTGGATGTCCACGCGCACCCCGGCATCACCGAGTACACCTATCTCCAGAGCCATCCCGGGCAGCTCCAACGCGAAGAAGCCCAACTGCGGACGGCTGCCATCCGCGACGGGGAACCGCCCTTGACCCAGCGGGAAATCGATCAGGCGCTGCGCCAGCCGGGAGCTGAAGTGCAGTGGAAGATCTTCTTGGAAGGGCCAGTTGGGCGTCGATTTGAGGTGACTCACACGCTCTTTCGCGAAAAGGCAGGCGAAAAGACGGTGATCGCAGATGAACTGGGCAGCATCTGGCCGCCGGAACGCATCGTCTCGCAAGCAGTCAAGTACGAAAACACCGAAGGCGCTTGGATCCAGACGCCGCCGGGCGGCGGGACCTACGTGATCGAAATCTATCTGGCCTCCGCCGATGGAAGCCAAAACGCCGAAGGCTCCGCGAGCTTCCACGTGGCACGCTGACGGCGCGGGCGCAACCCGAGGGCACTACGAGTTGCTCGACTCCCCCGCGGGCGTCTGCAATTCCAGTCCCGCGACCCGCTCGAAGTGGCGCCGGTTGCGAGTCATGACCTTCATGCCGTGCTCCAGCGCAGTGGCGGCGATGAGCGCGTCTGGCACCGGAAGCTCGGTCGTGCGCCGGATGCGTCCGGCGGCCTCGGCGATCGCTCGATCCACCGAGACCTCCTCGAGCACGCTCAGCGCTTGGCGCAAAGCCGGCTCGTCGACGTTCCGGCCGGCGAACAGCTCGCAGCGAGTGACCACGGAGATCTTCAGCTTGGGGTCGAGTAGGTGCAGCGGGCGGTATCCGCGCAGGTGATCGATCAGGACGTCAGTGTCCAGGAGGATCCGACTCAATACGATTCCAGTCGAGGTCGAAGCGGTTCCACTCCTCGCGCGGCGGTACCTCCAGGTCCGGGCAGGACCCAAATGTTTCGTCCAAGACGCGCTGCAACTTTTCGAGGTCCGGTTCCGGCGGTGGCAGGTACGAGTCGAGCGCTGCACGGATGACCTCGGCCAGCGTGCGACCGTCGCGCGCGCGCAGTTCCTCGATGCGATCACGCTGCTCCTGGGTCAGGTACACCTGTGTGCGCGTAGCAGCCATATACCGCGCAGTATACAGCAACACCGGACGGCCCCGGCCGACTTGCGGGGCGTGCTCGCCCCAGCGCGGGCCACCTACCTCATCCCCGCACCAACCGCTTGTAGGAGATCCGATGCGGGCGGTCGGCGGCGGCGCCCAACAGCTCGTGGCGGCGCTCCTCGTAGGCGTCGAAATTGCCCTCGAACCACGTCACCTGGGAGTCGCCCTCGAAGGCGAGCACGTGCGTGGCCACGCGGTTGAGGAACCAGCGGTCGTGGGAGATCACCACCGCGCAGCCGGGAAATTCGAGCAGCGCGTTCTCGAGCGCGCGCAGCGTGTCCACGTCGAGATCGTTGGTGGGCTCGTCCAGCAGCAGCAGGTTGCCGCCGCTGCGCAGCAGCTTGGCCAGGTGTACGCGGTTGCGCTCGCCGCCGGAGAGCTTGCCGATGCGCGCCTGCTGGGAGGAGCCCTTGAAGTTGAAGCCCGCCGTGTACTGGCGCGAGTTGACCTCGCGGTCGCCCACCTGGATGTGCTCGTAGCCTTCGGAGATCTCCTCCCACACGGTCTTCTCCGGGTTGAGCGAGTCGCGCGACTGGTCGACGTAGGCGAGCTTCACGGTGTCGCCCAGCTCGATCGTGCCACTGTCGGGCTGCTCCTGGCCGGTGATCATCCGAAACAGCGTGGTCTTGCCGGCGCCGTTGGCGCCGATCACGCCGACGATGCCGGCGCGTGGTAGGTCGAAGGAGAGCTCCTCGATCAGCAGGCGCTCGCCGTAGCCCTTGGACAGGTTGGTGGCGCTCAGCACTTTCGCTCCCAGGCGCGGCCCGGGCGGGATGTGGATCTGGACCTCGTCGAGCTTGACGTTGCGCTCCTCGGCGATCAGCTCCTCGTAGCGGGCGAGGCGGGCCTTGGACTTCGTGCGTTTGCCCTTGGGGTTCATGCGCACCCATTCGAGCTCCGCGGCGATCGTGCGCTCACGGCCCTTCTCCACGCGCTCTTCCTGGGCGAGCCGCGCCTGCTTCTGCTCGAGCCAGCTGGAGTAGTTGCCTTCGTAGGGGATGCCCTTGCCGCGATCGAGCTCGAGGATCCAGCCGGCCACGTTGTCGAGGAAGTAGCGGTCGTGGGTGACCGCCACGATCGCGCCCTTGTACTCGGAGAGGTGCTGCTCCAGCCACGCCACCGACTCGGCGTCGAGGTGGTTGGTGGGCTCGTCCAGCAGCAGCAGATCGGGCGCGCGCAGCAGCAGGCGACACAGCGCCACGCGCCGGCGCTCGCCGCCGGAGAGCTTGCTCACGTCGGCGTCCGGCGGGGGCAGGCGCAGCGCGTCCATCGCGTATTCGAGTCGCGTGTCGAGATTCCAGGCGTCGGCCGCGTCGATCTTCGCCTGGATCCTGCCGAACTCCTCGGCGATCTCCTCGGAGTAGTTGGCGGCCAGCTCGTTGAAGCGGTCGAGCAGCGCCTTGGTCTCCGCGACGCCATCCTCGACGTTGCCCTTGACGTCCTTGCTCTCGTCGAGGTGCGGCTCCTGCTCGAGCATGCCCACGGTGGCCCCCGGCGCGAGCGCGGCTTCGCCGCGGTACTCCTGATCGACCCCCGCCATGATCCGCAGCAGCGTCGACTTGCCGGCGCCGTTGTAGCCGAGCACGCCGATCTTCGCGCCGGGGTAGAACGCGAGCGTGATGTTGTCCAGCACCGTCTTGTCCGGTGGGTGGAGCTTGGACAGGCGGTGCATCGTGAAGATGTACTGGGCGGACATTCTGGGCAGCTTAGAAGGATTGCCGTCCGGACTGGATGGGGGCGGCGAGATGCCCTACCGTTTGTGCTTCATGCCCACGGTGCTGGATATCGAGCAGCAGATGATGCTGCTGGAGCTGGAGCCCCCGTTCGACAAGCGGGCGGTGCAGCTGGCGCGCCGCAAGATGGCCAAGCGCTGGCATCCCGACCTCGCGCCCCCCGGACGCCAGGTCGAGCACGAGCGCCACCTGAAGGCGATCAACGAGGCGGCCGACCAGCTGGAGCGGATGGCGGAGACGTTGCGCGGGGGGCGAGTCTCACGCAACGCCGTGCGGGCGAGCGCGGCGGCGGCGCGCCAAGCGCGCGAGGAGGCGGGGCGCCGTGCCTACGAAGCTGAGCAGCGCGCGCGTGCGAGCGCGACCGAGAACGCCAAGTACGACCCCTTTGGCAGCAGGGTGCCCGACCACTCGGTGGTGCACCGCTACGCGCGCTGCACCTCCTACCCCGAGTGGGGCGTGGGAACTGTGGCGGGCATCTACTTCACCGGCGACAGTACCGCCGGCGAAGGGGCGGGCGATGAAGTGCAGCAGTGGGCACGGGTGAAGTTCAGCCACGGCATCCGCACGGTGCCGGCGGGCAGCATGCGCTTCGTGGACTTCTCCAAGCCCGACCCCGCGGGCGAGCGGATGGAGCGCTTCATGGTGGCGGCGCAGCGGGCGATGGCCGAAGGCGAATACGCCCTGGCGGCGAAGCGGCTGGTGTACGCGCGCGAAGCACAGCCCAACGACGTGGGGGTGCTGCGGCTGATGACGCTGGCTTTCTGGCAGGCCGGCGAGCTCGAGGCGGCGGCGCGCGCGGTACGCGACTGGGCGCGCGTCGACGGCGAGCGCCCGGCACCTCACCGCTTCGCGGCGCGCATCTACGAAGACGTCGGCGCGGTGGACCTCGCCGAGGAAGCGGCGCGGCGCGCCGCCGAACGGGGCCCCTCGGACGCCGGCGCGTGGGAGCGCCTCGGCCGCCTGCGCCTGCGCATGATGGACCGTGAGGGCGCCCTGGAGGCGCTGGAGCGCGCGCTCCGCCTCGGGGCCAACCACGAGGTCAAAGACCTCGTGGTGCAGGCGCTGGCGATCGAACCTCGGGCTCCCGCGCCCGCTGCCGCGTAGCGGGTCGAGCCTGGGGCTCCCGCGCCTGCGCCCGCGGCTGCGTAGCGGGTCGAGCTTCGTGCTCCCGCGCCCGCGCCGCGTAGCGGGTCGAGCTTCGTGCTCCCGCGCCGCGTAGCGGGTCGAGCTTCGGGTGGCGCCAGTTGATGTTAACTTTTCAGGCCCAAACCCTTCATTTTGTAAAGTGGTTGGGGGCGCAAAAGAATGCATCTACCCGCTCCGGGCTCCGGTCAGCCCAGGGTGATCACATCAGCCCAGGATGTTCACCGCGCGAGACACGATCAGGCCGATCGTCACCAGCGAGACGATCGCCTGCAAGCCCATGATGCTCTTGGCGGTGGAGGTGAGCGGCATCGTGTCGGTGGGGGAGAACGCGGTGGCGTTGGTGAGCGAGACGTACAGGTAGTCGATGAACTTCGGGCGCCAGTACAGCGGCTCGATGCGGTCGTCGCTCATCTGCGGGAAGAGGAAGTCCGGCGCCCGATCCTGCCCGGCGGCGCGGCGCCCGGGGCCGCCGCGGTCCGTCTCCCAGTACCAGAGGGCGAAGATCAGGAAGTTGGTCATCCAGATCAGCACCCCGGAGGTGATCAGCTCGGTCCCGCTCTGCACGTTGCGGTGCAGCAGCAGGCTGCTGAGCGCAGCAAGCGAGTAGATGTTGGCGGCGCTCACGAACGCGGTCAGGCTGAGCGCCACGCGCCGCCGGCGTGGGTGCTCGTGCTCGAGTTGACGAGGCGTGGCCATGAACATCCCGAGCAGCAGCGCGGCCTCCAGCGAGGGCACCAGCCACGGCGGCCCCGCGGTCAGCCGCTTGGGGAGCGCCACCTGCAGGGCGATCGCCGCCAGGATCGTCGCCTGCGCCGGCCAGAAGGGCTCGGAGGCGGGCGGCGGCGGGTAGGGCCGGCCGGGAGAGGTCGGAGAGGGGGAGGGAGAGGGGGAGGCCGAGGGGGAGGGGGAGGCCTGGTCCACGGGTGCAGGGTACGGCGCGGATCGGCTGGCACGATCCTCACGAACCGTGTCCGAGTGCCGCTTGAGAGCCCATGCGAGAGCGAACGCGAGCAACGCGCGAGGTGGCCGCGAGGCGCGGTGGGTCTTCGGTGGATGCGGTGCTTGTGCGTGCGCGTGGGCGCGCTAGCCTGAATGTGTGGGCATCGAGAACCCTGTGCACCTCGCGTTTCTCGCGGCAGTGGCGCTGGTCGTGCTGGGCCCCAAGCGCCTTCCCGAACTGACGCGCGCGGCCGGCAAGAGCATCCGCGAGTTCCGCGAGGCGCTGAACGGCGGCGTGGTGGACGAGCCACCGCCGGCCGGGCAGCTGGCCGAGCCTGCGCCCGAGCCCGAGCGGGAGCCTGAGTAGGCTCGAGCCCCGGCGTTGGTGGTGCGGTCCGCCGCGCGGGATAGGTTTCCGAGGTGCGCCTGATCGTGGCCCGCTGTGAGGTCTCATACATCGGCCGTCTGACGACGGTGCTGCCCGAGGCGGTGCGGTTGCTGATGCACAAGGCCGACGGCACGTTCATGGTGTGGGCCGACGGCGGCGGGCCAAACGTGAAGCCGCTGAACTGGATGACCCCGCCGACGGTCCTCGAAGCGCAGGCCGACCCGCAGGGCATGTTGACGCATCTGACCGTGCGCAAGCAGCGCCAGGAGGATCGCCTGGAGATCGCCATCGCCGAGGTGCTGTCGGACATCGAGCACGAGCTGGACACGCTGGTGTCGCTGGAGAAGGAGGGCTTGGAGCGCGAGCTGCAGGAGCTGCTCGCGGACGCCCCGGAGTGGTGCGGCGAGGGCTTCCGGCTGGTCCGCCGCGAGTGGCCCACGGACATCGGCCCGGTCGATCTGATGTGCCGCGACGCCGGGGACGAGTGGGTGGCGGTGGAGATCAAGCGGATCGCCACGATCGATGCGGTCGAGCAGCTGACGCGCTACCTGGAGCGCATTCGCCACGACCCCGCGCTCGGCGCCTGCCGCGGCGTGCTGGCGGCGCAGCGGATCAAGCCGCAGGCGCGGGTGCTTGCAGAGGCCCGCGGGATCGATTGCGTCGAGGTCGATCTGGAGGTGCTGCGCGGCGAGCGCGAGCCGGAGCTGAAGCTGTTTGCGGCGTAGGGGAGGGCGGGGCTATCGACCTGGGGCAGACGCTCGGACGACTGGCGCCCCGTGCAACGTCCGTTCGGTACGGTCCAGCTGATTTGCCAGCGCACGCCCTTGCGGCGACGGCGCGTCGGTAGGTACCCTCCGGCAATGACAAACGACGCCACCACCACCGACGCGACCGCGGGCATTTCCACGACCGGCACGCCCCCCACCGACCCACCCGCGGTCCTGACCGAGCGCCGCGGAGGCGTGCTGCTGATCACGCTGAATCGCCCCCAGGTGCGCAACGCCGTCAACGCCGCCGTCGCCGAGGGCGTGGCCCACGCGCTGGAGGAGCTCGACTCCGACGAGCAGCTCGCCGTGGGGATCCTCACCGGGGCGGGGGGCTTCTTCTGCGCCGGCATGGACCTTGGCGCGTTCGTGCGCGGCGAATCACCTTGGTTTGGTGACCGCGGCTTCGCGGGCATCGCCCAGCGCTCCGCGCGCAAGCCGTTGATCGCGGCGATCGAGGGCTTCGCGGTGGCGGGCGGCATGGAGGTGGCGCTTGCTTGCGATCTGATTGTCGCCGCGAAAGGCGCGAAGCTCGGCATCCCCGAGGCCAAGCGCTCGCTGGTGGCCGCCGGCGGCGCGCTGCTGCGACTGCCGCGGCGGATGCCCTACCACGTGGTGATGGAGCTGGCGCTCACCGGCGACACGATGCCGGCCGAGCGCTTCCACGAGCTCGGCGTGGTCAATCGGCTCGCCGAGCCGGGAGGCGCCGTCGAGGGCGCACTGGAGCTCGCGGCGACGCTCGCCAAGAACGGCCCGCTCGCGCTGATTGCCTCCAAGCAGATCCTGCAAGAGCAGTTCGACTGGTCCACCGCCGAGATGTGGGAGCGCCAGGCGGCGATTTCGGGCCCGGTGTTCGCCTCCGCGGACGCCAAAGAGGGCGCCTCCGCGTTCAAGGAGAAGCGCCAGCCGGTGTGGCGAGGGCGGTAGCGGATCCCAATGCGACTGGCAATCGCTCTCTTTGCGGTTTTCGTCCTCGCCGCCTGCACGACCTCCCTCGCACAGGCGGCCGAAGGCGGGAAGATCGCCGGGAAGGTGACGAACGCGGCGACCGAAGCGCCGATCGCCGGAATCGAAGTCTGCGCGTTTCCAAAGACGAGCGATGAAGAGCCAGGGGGCGGCGGCGAAACCGAAGAAGAAGGCACCGAAGAAGAACTCGCCCAATGCCCCACCACCGCGGCCAACGGCGAATACACGATCTCGGGCCTGGCGAGTGGGGAATACATCGTCGGGTTCGGGTCACCGTTCATGGGCGAACTCAACTACGTCACCCAGTTCTACAACGGAAAGTCCGCGTATGCCGAAGCGCAGCCGGTGACGGTCACCGCCGGCGGCACCGTCTCGGGGATCGACGCGAAGCTCACCGAAGGCGGTCGGATCGCCGGCAGGGTGACGGATGCCTCGACGGGGGCGGCGATCGAGCGGGCGATCGTGTGTGCGTTTGGCTTCAACCCCGAAAGCGGCGGGTGCGCGTTTACCAACGCCAACGGCGAATACACGATCACGGGGTTGATAGGCGGCGAATACAAGGTCGGCTTCGCCGACCCGCCGCAGTATGCGGTGCAGTATTACAACGGCAGGGCCGCGCTCTCCGAAGCGGACGCGGTGTCGGTGCTTCTCGGGAGCACCGTCTCGGGAATCGATGCCGCGCTTGCGCCAAAGCCTCCCACGTTGCCCCCGACCACGGGAGCTCCCACTGCGCCTGGAACCCCAACGGGACCAGCCAAGTCGACGGGGCCGCAACCGCGAGTCAAAGTCACCTCAATGGGGGTTCTCAAGCCAGGACGTTCGGGGCTGGTGCACGTCAAGCTGGAGTGCAGTGGCGCCCCCTGCCACGGGTTGGTGGAGCTGACTACGCAGGTCGTCGCCAGGCACCGCGAGGGCGCGAGGGTGGTGTTGGGCCCGGAGACCCTGATCCTTGCCAAGGGCTCGTTCTCGCTGGCGGTGGGCAAGAGCGCGAGCATCGCGCTGCGTCTGACGCCTGCGGGCAGGAAGCGATTGGCTCACGCAGAGCACCACCCGTTCGCGGCGGAGTGCCTGCTCTCCCTGGCGAGTGGTGAGGCCAGCGCCAAGCCGGTCAGGGTCAGCTGAGTTGTCGAGCGATCCCAGTACTCTGAACGAGGGCGGTCCCGGGTAGCCCTACCGCTCAGAGGTCGGGCAGGTAATCGATCTCGGGGGAGCGCAGGGCGATGCCGAGGCCGCGCAGCGAGACGCGCCCGGACTCGGGGTAGAAGCACATGTCGTTCGGCTCGCGGGTGCCGTAGGCCAGGTATGTTAGTCCCTGCTCGCCGGGACGGAGCGCGTGTGCGACGCCGCTCCCGGCCAGGCGCGAGATGGTGTCGCCGGGGCGCAGGTGATGCTCCTCGGGGCGCTCGGCGCCACCTCCCCACAGCTCCAGAACGCCGCCACCGTCGAGCACCACGAAGAGCTCCTCCTCCGCCGAGTGGCAGTGCGCCGAGGCGCCCCGTCCCCCCGGGGGCAGAACCACGTGGTTCAAGCCGGTCGCGACGGCTCCCGCCGCCCGGCCGCAGCGCCGGGCTCGTCCGTCGAAGACGGCGGGCACGTCGGCGAGGGCGACCACGTTGCGCGGGCGCTGCGCCTCTGGAGGCGGGCACTCGGGAGCACCGGCCGCGGCCTCGCGGGCGAACGGCGGGTCGCCGTCGCCGAGCTCCACCCAGCGCGGGAACGACCACGCCACGCCAGCGCGGGGCAGCGCGGTCAGCGCCGCGTCGAGTCGCTGGCCGAAGACGAGCACATCGAGCCCCCCCGTGGCGCCGCGCAGCGTGTGCGGGCCGCGCTTTGGCCTGTGCACGATGCAATCGCCGGGCCCAACCTCGCAGGTCTTGCCGTCCTGCCACAGCAGCCCCTCGCCGCCGAGCACGAAGAAGATCTCCTCGTCGGCGCCGTGGTCGTGGGCGGGGGTGGAGAAGTGCCCCTCGGCGATCTCGATGCGGCGCAGGCCCACCCTGCGTGTGCCGACCTCACGTCCGAGATCGCGCCACATGCCCTTGATGTGGCCGATCGCGAACTCGCGTGAGGGACTCTGGTGCAGGTTGGCGATCGTCATCGCCGCGCGCGGCGCTTGCGGCGCCACTGGGCAAAGACGTTCTTGAAGCGTCGCCACAGCATCGACGGAGCCTACCGCTCCCCCGGCGTCTTGCGGGGATACTGGGAGGTGTCGAGGCTGAGGTCCAGCGCGGTGCGCACGATGCGCGACTGTTCGGCGGCGTGCGCGGCCGGGTAGCCCTCGCCTGGCGAGGCGCGCTCGGGGCGCCCGATGTAGCCGAAGTGGACGTCCCGGGAGAGGATTTGCATGAGGCGCGGGAACATGTGCGCGCGGGCGCCCATGTTGCGGGGCTCTTCCTGGGCCCACACGACCTCGCGCAGGTTGGGATAGCGGGCGATCAGCGCGAGGATCTGCCCTTCGGGGAAGGGGTAGAGCAGCTCCACGCGGCCGACGGCCACAGCCTCGCTGTTCTGGCGGTCGGGGTGGCCCACGAGGTCGTAGTAGATCTTGCCGGTGCATAGAACCAGGCGCGTGACCTTCTCGTCCTGCACGCCGGGCTCGGGGAGTACCGGCTGGAAGCGGCTGTCCTCGGCGAGGTCGGCGATGTCGCTGGCGGCTTGCGGTAGCCGCAGCAGCGACTTCGGGGTCATGATCACGAGCGGGCGCTGCTTGGCGATGCGCGCCTGGCGGCGCAGCAGGTGGAAGTACTGGGCGGGCGTCGTCAGGTTGGCCACGCGGATGTTGCCCTCCGCCGCCAGCGCGAGGAAACGCTCCAAGCGCGCGGAGGAGTGCTCGGGGCCGGAGCCCTCGTAGCCGTGGGGCAGCAGCAGCGTCAGACGGGAGGTCTGTCCCCACTTGGCCAGGCCGGAGACGATGAACTGGTCGACGATCACCTGCGCGGAGTTGACGAAGTCGCCGAACTGCGCCTCCCACAGCACGAGCGTCTCGGGGGCCTCTTGGGAGTAGCCGTACTCGAAGCCCATGCACGCCAGCTCCGAGAGCGGGCTGTTGTGCAGCTCAAACGGCGCCAGCGCCTCGGAGAGGCTCTGGATCGGGCAGAACGTCTGGCCGGTCTTGGCGTCATGCAGCACGAGGTGGCGCTGCGAGAAGGTGCCCCGCTCGGTGTCCTGGCCGGTGAGCCGCACGGGGGTGCCGTCGGTCAGCAGCGAGGCGTACGCGAGCGCCTCCGCGTGGGCCCAGTCCAGGCGGGCGGGCTCATCGCCGGCGCCGTGGCTCTCCTGCAGGGCGGCGCGGCGGCGCTCGAGCTGTTTGACGAGCTTGGGGTGCACGGTGAAACCCTCGGGTGTGCGCAGCAGCTGCATCCCCAGCTCGCGCAGCCGATCGGCGGGCACCGCCGTCTGCACTTCGGGCGAGGGTGAGCGGTCGAGCTGGTATTCGCCGGTGCCCCCGCCGTGTTGGGAGGCCGCCGCGATCTTTGCCTTCAGGCGCTGGTGCAGGGTGGTGAGGTTGTCCCACACGCCCTGCGCGATATGGTCGATCTGCTCCTTGGTGACGACCCCTTCGGCGGTGAGGCGCTCGCCCCACAGTTCCGCCACACGCTTGTGGCCCTTGATCTTCGCGTACATCTCCGGCTGCGTGTAGGCGGGCTCGTCGGACTCGTTGTGACCGAAGCGGCGGTACCCGATCAGGTCGATCAGCACGTCGTGGCCGAATTCCCTGCGGAACGCAAATGCGAGGCGCACGGCGCTCACGCACGCGGGGACGTCGTCGGCGTTGACGTGGATGATCGGCACGTCGAAGCCCTTCGCGAGGTCCGACGCCCAGCGCGTGGAGCGGGCGTCGTCGGGGTCGGTGGTGAACCCGACCTGGTTGTTGGTGATGAGGTGGACGGTGCCCCCCACCTGGTACCCGTCGAGCGCCTGCAGGTTGAGCGTCTCGGCGACCACGCCCTGCGCGGGAAAGGCGGCGTCGCCGTGGATCGCGATCGGCACTGCCGCGTCGGTGTCCTGGTGGGCGTGCGGTCCCTTGCGTGTGGTCTGGGCGGCGCGGGTGGCGCCCTCCACGACCGCGGAGACGTACTCCAGGTGCGAGGGGTTTGACTCGAGGTTCACCTGGATCGTCTCGCCGTCGGGCAGCTCGTAGGAGCCGTGGGTGCCGTGGTGGTACTTGACGTCGCCCGTCCCGCCTTGCGGGATCGTGGTGACCGCCTCGAGTGTCGAGGCGCCCTCGAACTCGGCGAAGATCGTGTCGTAGGGGCGGCCAAGATTGTGCGCGAGCACGTTGAGGCGCCCGCGGTGCGCCATCCCGATCACGACCTCCTTGCCGCCGTGCGCCGCCGCCAGCTGGATCAGCTCATCGAGCATCGGCACCGTCACGTCAAGGCCCTCGATCGAGAACTGGTGCTGGCCGAGGTATGCCTTGTGCATGAAGCGCTCCAGCGCGTCCACCTCGATCAGGCGCTTGAGCAGCGTCTGCTGCTCGTCGTTGGTCAGCGGCTGGCGGAAGCTCCCCGACTCGATCTTCTCGCGCAGCCACACGCGCTGTTTGTGGGATGCGATGTGCTCGATCTCATACGCGATCGTGCCGCAGTAGGTCTCGCGCAGGTGCGGCAGCGCGTCGGCGAGCGTGGCGCCGGGCACCCACATGCGCAGGATCTTGGCCGGGATCTGCGCCATCAGCTCAGGAGTCAGCCCGAGCGGCTCGGGGTCCAGGGCGGGGTCGCCCTCAGGCTCGACGCCCAGGGGGTCCAGGCGCGCGGCGAGGTGGCCGTGGGTGCGGAACGCCTTCAGCAGCGCGGTCGCCGACTGCACCGCCTGCAGCAGCTCTTCGTCGGGTGCGGTGCGCGGCTGCGCGCTGCGCTGCGCCTGCTCGGCGGTGGCCGACGCCGCGGCAGCAGCGGCCGCCGGCGCCGGAATCGGGGGCGCGGGGCCGAGCTCGACACCGAGCGAGGCAAACACGCCGTCGTAGAAGCCTCCTTCGCCCTGCAGATACTCCTCGATCCGTGCGAGGAACCGCCCGGACTCCGCGCCCTGGATCACGCGGTGGTCGTAGGTGGAGGTCATCGTCATGACCTTCTCCGCTCCGATCATCGCGCCGATCGCGGCGAGCCCCACCGGGTAGCCGATCGAGCCGGTGGCGACGATCGTGCCCTGGTCGTTCATCAGGCGCGGCACCGAGGCGATCGTGCCGAGGCCGCCCGGGTTGGTGAGGGTGACGTTGGCGCCCTGCAGGTCGTCGGCGGTGAGCGAGTTGGTGCGCGCCTTCTCGACCAGTGCGTCGTAGGCGGCGAGGAAGCGCTCGAAGGGCATGTTGGCGGCGTTCTCGATCACCGGCACCATCAGCGTGCGGCTGCCGTCCTTCTTCTCGACGTCCACCGCGAGGCCGAGGTTCACCTGCCCGTCGCTGACGCGGTGGGGCCGCCCGTCGATCTCGGCGAAGTGCTCCGCCATCACCGGCATGTCGGCCGCGGCGCGCGCGATCGCGTAGGCGATCAGGTGGGTGAACGACACCTTGCGTCCCGCCGCCTTCAGCTCGCGCCGGCGGGCGTCGAGCGCGGTGACGGTGAGCGTGCGGAAGCTTGTGGCGGTGGGGATCGAACGCGACAGGTCCATGTAGCGGGCGAGCGCCGCCGCGCTGCCCTTCATCAGCTGCGCGCCCGCTGGCGCTGCGATTGCGGGTGTGGGGGCCGCCGGGGATGCGGTGGTGGTCGTCGTCGATCCGTTGCCGGCGGCGGCGCTCAGCACGTCGGCCTTGACGATGCGACCCGCCGGTCCGCTGCCCGAGACGGTTGCGAGGTCCACGCCCTCGACGGCGGCGGCGCGCGCCGCCACGGGGGTGACCTGCGCGCTCGACGGTTGGCCGTCGCTCGCGCCGCCGTTCCCCTCGGGGCCACCCTGCGAGTCGCCGCCCGGCCCGGCGGGTGCGTCCCCGTCGACGGCGATCCGCGCAATCACCTGGCCGACGGTAACCGTGTCTCCTTCCTGCGCAAGGATCTCGCTGACGGTGCCGCTGGCCGGCGCATACAGCTCGACGTCGACCTTGTCGGTGGAGATGTCGACGATCGGGTCGTCCAGCTTGATCGGGTCGCCCACCTTGACGCGCCATTCGAGGATCGTTCCCTCGGTGACCGACTCGCCCGCGGCAGGGGTCACGACGTCGATCGTCTGGCCAGTCGTCGCGGATGCCGCCATACCTGGACTCACTCTAGCGCGGCGGGTGGGCGGATCGGATCGCCAAGCGGTGCCTCCCGCCGGCGCGACTCGCGCACGAACTCGAAGCTGCCGAAGAAGGGACCGATGCCACCGAGCACGGCGACCGCCGTGGCCAGCCGCAGCGGGACGATCCGCAGGCGCACGCACACGATGCAGGCGAGCGACATCCCGATCCACAGCAGCCCGTGGGTGAGTCCCAGGATGAACGTCTCCGGCTGCGGCTTACCCGCGACGAAGGCGCAGATCAACAGCGCGGTGTAGATGCAGGAGTGTGTGAACGACGTCCACTTCAGGCGGGTGAACACCTGCGGGTGGCGGACCGGCGGCGAGCGTCTCGTCACCGCGGGAGCTCCGACGTGCGGGTCACGGAGCTCCGACTTGCTCGTCACGCCGTCAGCCAGCGCGCCACCAGCGGCAGGGCCTCGCCGGCCTCGGCGGGCCACTCGTCGATCTCCGAGGGCCACCAGTCGAAGGCGTCGTGCTCGTGGTCGGGCGTCACCTCGGCGCCCTCGGGCAGCCATGCCTGGCCGACGAACATCACCATCCGGTGGGGCAGTGCCACCAACGCCTCGGCCTGCACGCGCGCGGGCTCCACCGCCCACTCCTCGGCGAGCTCGCGCACGAGCGTGTGCGCGGGGCTCTCCCCGAGGTCCACCGCGCCGCCGGCGCCGAGCGCCCAGCGCCCAGCCCACGAGGCGACCCACGGCGCGCGTCGCCCCGCCAGCCAGCGCCCCGCGGTGTCGCGGGTGACACACAGTGCGGCCATGCTGCAGGAGGCGTCGCCCCCCACGAGGCGCAGCGCCCAGCGCACGGGCTGCATCTCGATCTCGATCCCCCCGTCGGACTCGCGGTAGCCGACCATCCGCCCCGCCATCCCGTCGTGGCTGGGAGAGCCCCGCTCTTGCAACGCGGCGATCGCGGCGTCGGCCTCCGCTACGTGCGCGGGGGAGGGCTCGAAGCACTGCTCGCTCCAGCTCGCGGTCACCCGCTCCAGCGGCCAGGGGCCGCGCGCGAGCACAGTCGGGCGCCGCGGGGCGGCCTCGGGCTCGGTGGGGCGTGGCGTGGCGGGCTCGGGTTGAGCGGGCATGATGACAAGGCTAGTGACCCGGGGCGGCACAGGCGTAACGGAGGTGTGGCGACGCCATGACGCGGTCGGTGAGTGACGCCGGGCTTGGCGGCGAGCGCTATGACGCGGTCGGTGAGTGACGCCGGGCTTGGCGACGAGCTCGGTGTTGGGGGTGTCGCATGTACTTTTTGGACCCCAACCCTTCATTTTGTGAAGTAACGTATGTGGCGGTGGCTGTCGATCCGGCGGGTGCTATCCGGCTCCCAATTGCACCGACACGCCGGCCTCCTCCATCGCGCTGACGATCTGATCGGGCCGGTTTGACACGACCCTCATCCACGGTGGATTGACCTCGGTGTGAAGGTCGTATTCGTCGCCTCGATCGAGCATTCCCAGCACCGTGATGATCGTCGCCTTGGCCTGCTCAACCGATGGACGTATGAACAGCTCTCGTGCTACTGACACGTGGCTCCTTTCCCGGCGGTTCCCCGCCGACATTCAGCTGAGGTCGAACTCCACAGGCTCTGCGGCCCACAACGCCTCGTGTGGTCGCCGCCACAGGCCGTCCTTCTGCTCGATCGTCGCCCCGAACGTCACGACCCCTTGCCCGGACGTTCCCTTGGGCGCCTTCACCACCATCGCCAGGTCGATCCCACCGTCGATGGGCCGTCCCTGCGAAGGCCTGAAGTCCCACGCCGGGTCCGACCGGAGCTTGCGCCTGGCCAGCACCTCGGCTTGGTGCACGGTGTAGGTGCGCGCGGTCGAGCCGCTGATCTGAATCAGCTTCAGCGTCGCCTGCCCCCCGCCGGTCCGGGTCCGCTGCGCGTCGTCCTCCTGGCGATCTGGTTCCATCAGATACGCGACGGGCGCCACGCCTTCACCGTGGCTCGACAGATCGACCCGCAACCAGGCGCTTGCCACGGTCTCCGGGTCCACCGGATCGAAGGTCAGGCTCATCAGCACCGACCAGAAGTCGTCGTCCTCCCGGCGGTCGGCAAGCTTCGCGTCGTCGGCGTCGCGGGCCTGCATCCGCGCTGCGTCCGGTCCTCCCAGCACGACTTCGGACCGGATCGACACGGGCGCGTTGTCGTCCCCCCGGGTCTGCCGAGGTTGCAGCGCCAGCCTGCGCTCGGACAGCACGGCACTCTCGGCGATCAGGCCGAGCTCGGGAACTTCGATTGTGACGGGGCTCATCAACCTCCACTCCAATCCCAGTCGCCCACCAGATAGAACGCGCCCCAATCACGGTACTGGGGATGCTCTTGGCGTGTGGCCAATTGAGCGCTGCGGAACGCGTCAAGGCAGTGCTCGCCTTCGCGCAGGCGCCCATACAAGCTTGTGAAGAACCGGCGCGACGTGGAGTCCTCGACCTTCCACAGCGTCCCGATCAGCGAGGAGACACCCGAGAGCATCAGCGCGGCCGGCAGTCCGCGAAGGTTGTCCGAGCGGTCGAAGCGGCCGAGCGCGGTCTCGCAGGCGCTCAGCGTGACGAGGTCGAGGCCGCGCAGGTCCATCGACAGCAGCTCGTGCGCGCGCAGGCAGCCATCGCTTGTCTGGTCGGGTGTCAGGTACAGGCACTGGAACGCCGGCGCGTCGACGTCGAGCCGTCCGTGAGTCGCGAGGTGTACGAGACGCGAGTTCTCCAACGCGTCCCGTACCGCCGCCTCGGTCGCTTGGGCCTCCCGCACCGCGTCGACCCCGAAGCAGCCAGCTACGTCGATGGCCTCTTGCGCCGCGCCACGCAGCGGCGGCAGACCGTGGGGGTTGTCCCGCTCGAACGACAGTCCGATCGATGACAGGGCCCGCCCCCGGTGCCGTCGCGCCGCGGGCCGCCCCCGTCGTGACACGAACAGATGCAGGTTCGACAGGTAGGTCACGATCCAGTCGTCGGCGAGTGGCTTGTCCGCCGGACCGGCAAGATGCAGCGGGTAGTAGTGCAGCGGGCCGTGCGGAACGATGCACAGGTGGTCGATCCCTTGCGCACGCAGGTCCCCGAGCAGCTCACCGGCGCCCAGGAACCGCTCCCAGCCCAGCGTCAGCGCGTTCTCACCCTCTACGCTCACGTCTCCCGACCCGGGATCGGCCTGCACCGCCTTGCGCGTCGGACCGATTCCCATGATCGCGCTCGTGCCTCGTGAGAGCAGCGTGCTGCGCACCGTGCTCCGGGTGAGCACCATCGCCCAGGTGCCGACCATTCCGTCGGGCTCCACTGCTCCCAGGAAGTAGGAGATAAGTGCCGTGCGCTCGTCGAGCGCCGCCTGTACGCTCGTGAGCTGCAGCCACAGCGCTTCGGAAGCCTCGGCATTGCGTAGCAGCGCGTCCCACAGGTGCGAGTCGTAGCGGCGACGAAGCCAGGCTCGACGCTCTGCCGGTGTCTGAGTGGCCGGCTGGTCCTCGCCAAGGCCGACGTCCTGCTCGTAGCTGCTGAGCAGCACATCCTCGTCGAGCGGTGTCCAGGACGCGGTTTTTTCGGACTCGCTATCGGCGGCAATCGCATCGAGCAGGCGACGGCCCTCCTCGTCCTCGTCCCACTCGTACCGAGAGCCGCCGTACAGCGCCGTTGCCAGACGCAGTCCCTTCGACACCTGTGAGGCGAACAGGAAGTCCTGCGGCTCGAGCTCCTCTGGCGGGGTTCCCAGGATGCGCCTGGCGGCGCGGTGGATCAGCTGGCTGGCGTTGCGCCCGATGCGTTGTTCGGCCGTCAGCGCCGACGGAGCTACGCCGGCGATCGCGGCGACCGCGACGTTCGCCCCTCCCTCGCCCCGCTCGATCAGATCCACGGTGCGGACCAAGCAGTCTTCGGCCGAGCGGGCCAGTCCCAGCTTCAGGAAGCCGGCCAGTGCAGCCGAGTAGCCGGCGATGCCGGCGGCATAGTCGCCGCGGTTGACCCCGTTTACTGCAGTGTTCAGCTGGAGGGTCGCTGTCAGCCAGTCGAGTGCCGACGCGTGACGGCCCGCGAGCAGGGTTGCGGTGTTGGCCCTCAGCCGCGGCAACAGTGCCAGGCCCGCCGCCTCCTCGTCGCTGGCGCACGTCGAGGCGATCAACGACACGAGCGCCCCGAACAGACGCTCAACGTCCCAGTCCTCGTCGCGATGGCGCCCGAGCAGTCGTTGTACCGCCGCGTCGAACTGGCCGGGGGCTGGAGTCAGGTCATCCTCCGGGGCGAGTCGACTCAACAGCGTGATCTCCTCGAGCAGATGTCCGGTGAGCGCCTCCTCACCAAGCTCCTCGGCGATCGGCCGGCCTTCGTCGAGCAATCTCAGCGCCTCGCGAGGGCGCGAAGCGAGGAGCAGGCGGTAGGACTGCCTGATCAGATCGAGCGCCTGCACCGCGCCGAGCCCGTGCAGCCACGAGTCCAGGGAACGTTCGAACACGCGATCGACCTCGTTTGTGTCTATCTCCTGTCCCTTGGCTGCAAGCGCGTTGAGAACGGTGAGGCGCAGCTGGGGATCCCGATCCCACGCCAGCCCCGCGAGCGCTTCCCGCAGGACGCCGACGATCGCCTGGTCGTCGACCGGATCGCCCAGGAACTGACGCCACAGCATCGCCTCGGCCTCGGCCTTCAGCGAACGCCCACGCTCGTCGCCCTCGCGCATGCCGGCGGCCTCTCCGAGCAACCCCTCGGCGGCGCGCATCGCCTCGATCGGCTCGGGCATTGCGGCGTCGTCGCCGTCCACGGGCACGCGGAAGTCGTCCAAGTCCTGGTGTGCGTTGGCCAGCCAGCGCCGGTGCTGGGCCGCGTACTGCGTGGTGTCTCCAGGGGTGAGGGTTCGCCTGGCGCTGTATGGATCGAGGTGCAAGGTGCCAAGCCGCTGCAGCAAGCTGCCCAGCAGGCGGGTGTCTCCGGTGGCTCTCGCGATCTGCTCCTCCTCCCGGCCGAGCTGCAGTGCGCGGTGGAACAGCCGGCCGTCGGGTGTATCGGTCAGATAGCCGCGGGTCACCTCGATGTAGGCGAACACCGCGCGAGCGGCCCGCGTGGCGGCGCCGGGCGCAGGCACGGGCGCGTCCCGGCCGGCCACGGCGGCGCTCGCCAGCAGCTCGACGAGCAGCAGGGCGGACTGGCTGGCGCCTTGCCTCAGCGAATCCTCGGCGAACGTCGCCAGGTCCTCAACATAGGCGGGCGAGAGCAGCGCAACCACCTCGCTCGATGACGCCTTGCTCCTGGCCACGGCGAGCGGCAGCTCGCCGTTCACGACGGCGATCATCAGGCGCTCGATCGGACCGCCGCCGAGCTGTGGCGGTCCGCCGGAACCGCCCGGGGTTGCCCCAGCTCCTACCTGGTCCTGCGGATCTTGACCAATGGCGTTCATTCAGTGCCGGTGGCTCCGGATCGAAGCGTGACGACCATTATCTTTGCATCCGCTCTTCTCTGGCATTGGCCGCGGGACCGTAATATCGAGGTGTCCGTTGTACATTGACTAGGTGTCCAGTCTCACGGAGGCCTCGCTGAGCGCGACGGAGCGGGCGCTGCTCGAGCGCTTCACCGAGGACCTCCAGGCGCAGTTGGGGGGCGATCTGCACGCCGTGTGGCTGTTCGGCTCGCGCGCACGCGGCGAGCGGCCGACGAGCGAGTCGGACGTCGACGTGCTGGTGCTCGTCGAGGACGCCTCATGGGAGGGCAAGATGCGGGTGCGCGAAACGCTTGACGCCGCGGCGAAGGCGCTCGGGGCGCAGGCCGTGGCGTGGATTTTTTCGGTGCACATCAACACACCCGCGTGGCTGGCGCAGCGTCGCGAGATCGAGTCGTTCTTCATCGCCGAGGTCGATCGCGACAGGATCGCGCTGTTCGGGTCGGCGTGAGCCCCCGCTCGAGTGAGTTCATGGCGGCGGCGCGGCGCCGCCTGGCGGCGGCCGACGCGGTGGTGGCGGAGGATCCCTCCACCGCTTTGAGCGCGGCGTACTACGCGATGCTCTACTGCGCGAGGGCCGCCCTCAGCGAGCGTGGCGTCTACGCAAAGACTCACCGCGGGGCGTGGCATGAGTTCCGCGTGGCGTTCGTCGAAAGCGGCGAAGTCGACGCCGACCTCGTGGCCGCCGTGCAGAAGATTCAGCCGGAGCGCGAGCAGGCCGACTACGACGCTTGGGCGGCGCCGGCCGATGAGGCGCGCCGGGCGATCGAGCTGGCAAGCGGTTTCCTCGCCGCGGTGGAGGGCGTCCTTTCGGAGTGACCAACATTGGCCTCAGTCGAAGCTGCCGCGGGGGGCGATCCAGACAGAGGCGAAGGTAAGCGAGGTGTTCTCAGTGATTGCGTCGTAGTCGCGGTCGTAGTGCAGCACCCCCAGCCCCTCGGCGGCGGCCACGGAGGCGATCAGCAGATCGACTGGCTTGACGCGGTGCGAGACCCCGGGCGCGGCGGCCAGCTCGGCTTGGGCGGTGAGCGCCTGCGCGGCGGCAGCCGCGGTGAGCGGCGCGTGGGGCAGCGCGTCGAGTTCATCGACGAGGGTGGTGAACTGATCGCCGTCGCGTGCGCTGTAACGCATCTCCAGCAGCGTTGGCGGGCAGGTCCACAGCTGCCCGGCGGTGAGCGCCGCCTCGAAGGTCTTGCGGTAGGGGTTGATGAGGCGCCCGTCAACCAGCCTTGCCCAGGCCGAGTTGTCGAGCAGCAGCGACCGGTTGTAGCCGGTCAAGTATGCGTCCAGCCGTGCTCGCGCACCTCATAAGCCGCGGCGGCGTCGAGACCCTCGCCTGTGCGCAGTCGCCGCACCAGATCGCGGCGAAGCTCCAGCTTGCGAGCCTCCTCGTCGCACTCGGCCTGCAGTTCGCGCAGGCGCGTGCGGGCGCCGAGGGTCACGAGCTCGCCGAGCCGGATCCGCTCGCCGCGGCGGCGCAGCTCGCTGAGCGCCTCGTGTACGGGGGGCGTCTCGGTGATCGAGTGGCGGGGGTAGCGGGTGGGCATCCCGAGGGAGTGTAACACCGAGGTACTGCACCGGTTTGGCATGGCGGGACTACGCGCTGGTCTCCGGGGCGGCATCGGTTAACGTGCGAGCCGATGCTGCTGCAAGAGCGCGAGCGACAGACCCCTGGGCACGATCCGGATGGCGGCGGTGGTCTCGCCGCCGGTGGTCCCGCCGGTAGTGATTCAAAGACCGGCCGGCGCTCGCGCTTGGCGTTCAACCTCGTGGCGATCGTCGTCACGGTGGCGTTCTCCTATATCGCGCTGAGCGGTATCAATTTCAGCGAGGTGTGGCGTGCGCTGCGCAGCTGTGACTACTGGTGGTTGATCCCCGCTCTTGCCACGTTCGGACTGGGTGACGTGGCGCGCGCGTTGCGTTGGCGCTCGCTGTTCGCTCCCGGCAGGCGTCCACCGGTGGGGCCCACGCTCAACGCGACGATGATCGGGTACTTCTACAACAACATCATGCCGGCCCGGGCCGGGGAAGCGGCGCGGGTGGTGGTGCTCACGCGGCGCACCACGGTGCCTCCGGTGGAGACCGTCGGCACGGTTGTGGTGGAGCGGCTGTACGACGTGATGGCGATCCTGGCGATCTTCTTCGTCGCGCAGCCGTGGTTGCCGCACGTCAGCTGGTTCAAAGCGGCCGCGATCGCCGCGTTCGTGCTGGCGCTCGCGATCGCCGTCGCGGTGGTGGTTTTGGTGCTCTACGGCGAGCGGCCGGTGCGGTTTCTGCTGCGCCCGCTCGGTCGGATCTCGCTGTTCTCGGGCGAGCGTTTGGAGAAGACCGTGGGCGAGCTTGTCCATGGTCTCAGCGGGTTGCGCAACCGCGAGGTGGCGTTGGAGGCGTTCGTCTGGACCGTGGCCGCGTGGATGCTCACCGCGGCGTGCGCATACTTCGTCTCGGTGGCGTTCCACCTGCAGCTGCCCTTCGCCTGCGGGGTGCTCGTCGCGGTGGCCGTCGGCTTGGGCATGATCCTGCCCTCGCCGCCCGCCGCGATCGGGGTGTTCGAGGGCGCCGCGATCCTGGCGTTGAAAGCGTACGGGCTGCCGAAGTCCTCGATCCTGCCGTTTGCGCTCGTGTTGCACGCAGTAAGCTTCGTGCCGTTCGTGCTCGTCGGCCTCCTGCTTCTTAATTACAACGCGCGTCACCCGCCCCACCTGGACTCGGGGAAGCGGTGATCGGCGTGGACAGCGCGGCCCTTGCCGGCGACATCCGTCGGATCGTCATCGACCAGTCCAAGCGTGCCAACGTCGGTCACATCGGGTCGGCGCTATCGATCGCCGACATCCTCGCCGCGCTCTATGGCGGCGTGCTCGACCTGCCCGCCGATCGCTCCCGTCGGGATCGCCTCGTCCTCTCCAAGGGGCACGCCGCGCTCGCCCTCTACGCGGCGCTCGAATTGACCGGCCACGTGTCCGTTGGGAGCACCGGTACCTACTGTGCCGACGGCACGTTGCTGGGCGTGCATCCCGAGCGCGACTTGGACGGGGTCGACTTCTGCACGGGCTCGCTGGGTCACGGGCTGCCGATCGCGGTGGGGGCGGCGCTGGCGGCACGCATGGAGAAATCGACGCGCCGGGTCTTCGTCGTGATGAGCGACGCGGAGCTCAACGAGGGGTCGGTGTGGGAGGCGGCGATGTTCGCCGCCCACCACGGCCTTTCCAATCTGGTGGTGGTGCTGGACCTCAACGGGCAGCAGGCGATGGGCTACACCAATGAGGTGCTCGACCTAAGCGCGCCGGCGCAGCGCTGGCGCGCGTTTGGGTGGGACGTTCACGAAGTGGACGGGCACGATGCATCCGCCCTGGCAGCCACAATCGAGGATATGGGTTTCACCGAGCAGCCGCCGCACATCGTGATCGCCCACACGACCTTCGGCAAGGGCGTGAGCTTCATGCAGAACGTGATCGACTGGCACTATCTGCCGATGACCGACGAGCAGCACACGCAGGCGCTGTCCGAGCTCCAGGCCGCGGCCGTATGAGAGACGACTTCATCGCCGAGCTCGCCGAGCTGGCGGCGTCCGACGAGCGCATCGTCCTGCTCACGGGCGATCTTGGCTACATGGTGCTCGACGTCTTCTCCAACCGGTTTCCCGATCGCTTCTTCAACGTCGGCGTGGCGGAGCAGAACATGGTGGGGATCGCCACCGGTCTCGCCGAGGCGGGGTACGTGCCCTTCGTCTACTCGATCGCGACGTTCGCCACGATGCGCCCGTACGAATTCGTGCGCAACGGCCCGGTGCTCCACAACCTGCCGGTTCGCATCGTCGGCGTCGGCGGCGGATTCGACTACGGTCACAATGGCATCACCCACTTCGCGCTCGAGGACTATGCGCTGATGCGAGCTCAGCCCGACCTCACCGTAATCGCCCCGGGCGACAGCGCCCAGGCGCGTGCGGCGGTGCGAGCCACGCGCACCCTTGAGCGGCCGATCTACTTCCGGATCGCCAAGCAGGGTGCGCCGGTGTCCGGCCTCGACGGTCGCTTCCGCACCGGCCGAGCGGAGCTGATCGGCGACGGCGGCGACGTTGCGCTGATCGCGATCGGGTCGGTCGCGCGCGAGGCGCAGCGCGCGGCGGAGCTGCTCGCCGAAGAGGACGTCGCCGCGACCGTCGCGGTCGTCTCGACGTTCAATCCCTCGCCGGTCGAGGATCTCGCCGAGCTGCTGGGAGGCGTGTCGCTGGCGATCTCGGTGGAGACGCACTACCTCAACGGCGGTCTCGGCTCGCTGGTGGCGGAGACGATCGCGGAGCAGGGTTTGAACTGCCGCCTGATCCGCGCCGGCGTCGACACCGTCCCGCGCGGGCTCACGGGCAGCCAGCGGTTTCTCGAGGACCGCTTCGGTCTCTCGGCGCAGCGGCTGGCGGCCACCGCGCAGGCGGCGCTCGACACCGCCACAGCGTGAAGCTCAGCGCCGTCATTGCCTGCTACCGCGACGCCCCCGCGGTGCCCGTCATGCACGAGCGCCTGAGCAGGATGTTCAAGGAGATCGGCGCCGACTACGAGATTATCTTCGTCAACGACGGCAGCCCCGACAACGCGCGCGAGGTGCTGGCCGAGCTTGCCGGGCGCGATCCCAAGGTGGTGGTGGTCAACCACACCCGTGCCTTCGGCTCGCAGAGCGCGTTCACCAGTGGGATGCAGATCGCCACCGGCGACGCGGTGGTGCTGCTCGACGGCGACCTGCAGGACCCGCCCGAGGTGATCCCCCAGTTCGTCGAGCGCTGGCAGGAGGGCTTCGACATCGTGTATGGCGAGCGGGTGGAGCGCGAGGCGACGGCGTTTATGCGCCGGGCCTACAAGCTCTTCTACCGCCTGTTCCGCCGACTCTCCTACCTCAGTATCCCGCTCGACGCGGGCGACTTCAGTTTGCTCGATCGCCGTGTCGTCGACGCGTTGAACGCCCTGCCCGAGTCACACCGCTTCATCAGAGGCCTGCGCGCATGGGTCGGCTATCGCCAGGTGGGAGTGCCCTATGTGCGACCGGAGCGGATGTTCGGCAAGACCACCAACTCGCTGATCAAGAACCTCGGCTGGGCGCGCCGCGCGATCGTCTCATTCTCCTACGTGCCGCTCGATCTGATCGCCTGGCTGGCGCTGGCGACGGTGGGCGTCTCGTTCCTCGCGCTGGTGGCGCAGCTGATCCTGCACTTCTCCGACCCCAGCCTCGCGCCCAAGGGTTTCACGACGCTGATCGTCGGGATGCTGTTCATCGGCGGCATCCAACTGCTGTGCCTCGCGATCATCGGCTCCTACGTGGCGCACATCTACGAGGAGAGCAAGCACCGCCCGCCATTTCTGGTGGAGAGCGTGCTCAACCCCCCCGTCAAGGCTCCCGCGCCGTGAGCGGCGCGCTCGACACCGAGCTGCCGGAGATGTGCGCCACCCGCTGCGCGATCTGCGAGCGCGCGGGCGGCGCCGCGGAGCGCTGGCCGGCGACGTTCGACCCCGAGGCGTTCAGCGCGCGCGTGTTCTCGGCCCGTCGCCTGCCCGACCGCGTGCACTACCGGATGGTCACCTGCGACACCTGTGGCCTCGTGCGCTCGGACCCCGTCGCGGGTGAGGAGCTGCTCGCGAAGCTGTACGCGTCCAGCAGCTTCGACTACGGCCAGGAGGTGGCCTCGATCCAGGCGACCTACGGCCGGGCGCTGCGTAGCCTCGAGGAGCGCGCGACGCGGCGTGACGCGCTGCTGGAGATCGGCTGCGGCAACGGCTTCTTCCTGGCGCAGGCGCGCCGGCAGGGCTGGCGGGAGGTGCGCGGGGTGGAGCCGAGCGCCGACGCCGTCGCCAAGGCCCCGCCCGAGCTCGACGGCGCGATCGTGCAGGACGTGATGCGCAGTGGGCTGTTTGCGCCCGAGAGCTTCGACGCGGTGTGTTTGTTTCAGGTGCTCGACCACATCTCCAACCCGGTGGACCTGCTCGAGGAGTGCCTGGCGGTGCTGCGGCCCGGCGGGCAGATCCTTGCCTTCAACCACAACGTTCGCGCCTTCTCGGCGCGGCTGCTCGGCGAGCGCAGCCCGATCGTCGACATCGAGCACACCTACCTGTACTCGCCCGCGACGATGCGCGCCATCTTCGCGAAGGCGGGCTTCGTCGATCCGCGGGTGCGCAGCGTGCGCAACACCTACAGCCTCGCCTATCTCGCGCAGCTCACACCGCTGCCCGCCGCACTGAAGTCGCGGCTCTTGCCCGCCCTGCGCGCGGGCCCGGCCGCCCGCCTGCGGGTGACGGTGCCGCTCGGGAATCTCTGCCTGATCGCGCGCAAGCCGGGCTGATCGCCGCGGTGAGAGCGCTCGTGACAGGCGCCGGGGGCTTTCTCGGCGCCAACCTCGTCCGGCATCTGGCCGGCGCCGGCCACGACCCGATCGCCGTCGTGCGCCCCGGCGGAACGCCGTGGCGGCTGGCGGAGCTCGCCACCGAGGTACAAACGGTCGAGCTCGACCTCCGCGACACCGCCGCGATCAGGCAAGCCGTCGCGGCGAGCAAGCCGCAGTGGGTCTTCCACCTCGCGGCCCACGGCGCCTACTCATGGCAAACCGACCTCGAGGCGATGGTCGCCGTGAACGTCGCCGCTACGGCGGCGCTGCTCGAGGCCGCGCGCGCCGCCGGCGCGCAGGCGTTCGTCAACGCGGGCTCATCCTCGGAGTACGGTTTGAAGGCGCACGCGCCGCGCGAGGACGAGTGGTTGGAGCCCAACAGCCACTACGCCGTGACGAAGGCCGCGGGCACCCACCTCGTCGCGCTCGCCGCGGCGGAGGGCCTGCCGGCGGTGACGCTGCGGCTGTATTCGATCTACGGCCCTTGGGAGGAGCCGGGCCGGCTGATCCCGGCGCTGGTGCGCGAGGCGACGCGTGGCAGGCTGCCGCCGCTGGTGGGCCCGCAGACGGCGCGCGACTTCGTGTATGTGGAGGACTGCTGCGAGGCTTTGGTGCGCGCGGCACAGCGGGGCGCACCCAGCGCCCCCGGCGCAACCCTGAACATTGGCTCGGGAGCCCAAACACGTCTCGACGAGCTGGTGGAGGTCGCCCGCCGCGCCCTGGGCGTCGCCGCCCAGCCCGAGTGGGGCACGATGGACCAGCGCGAGTGGGACACCAACGTGTGGGTGTCCGACCCGCGTGCCGCGCGCGAGCTGCTCGACTGGCAGGCGTCCACCGGCCTCGATGAGGGTCTCACCCGCACCGCCGCGTGGCTGCGGGCGACACCGCGGCTGTGGGAGCGTTACGGCGTGCTGAGCGGTCCGGCGGTGCGCTGATCCGCTATGCCAGCCTTGCATCGACGCCGTGCAGTGCTGCCTGGCGCTCGTCGGCGGTGAGGAGCACGAGCCCGTGTGCGATCGCCGTCGCGGCGATCCACAGGTCGTTGTGCGGCTTGCGCCCGGTCTGGGCGCGCAGCCTGCCGTAGAGACCGGCGATGTGACGGTCGATCGGCAGCACCGGCGCCTCGCCGACGATGGCGGTCAGTCGAGCGAGACGTTCCGCGCGGATCCGATCGCTCTTGGCGAGCAACACACCCGCCTGCAGCTCGCCGACCGTCACAACGCTGACCGTCCACGGCTCCCGAAGCTCGATCGGCACGTCACCGGCAGCGACGCTCGTGTCCACGAGAATCGTCAAGTCGCCCACGGATCGACCGCGACGGCCTCGTCTTCCTCGCGCATGGCGCGGATGTCGGCGGCGAAGCCGGCATCGACCGGGGTCTCTTTGATGAGCGCCGCGAAGCTCGCCGGCGGCGCAGGCGCTCGGGCGCCTGCGAGCGGTCCGAGCTCGGCCACCGGGCGACCGTCCACGGTGATCGTGAACCGCTCACCCCGCTCGGCGCGACGCAGTACCGCGCCGGCCTGATTACGTAGCTCGCGCTGGGGTATTGTCGTTGCCAGGCGTTTAGTGTAGCAAGGCTGCTACGCTCGGCCAAAGTAGGCTCCCAAGGATAGAGTCCGACAACATGCGGCGGCGAGCCACAGGCGGCATCTCGAGCTCACCGCATCGGACTGACGTGGGCGGCCAGAGCGAGGAGCGCTGGCAGCCGCCGCCGTTCGTCCAGCCGGAGGGTCCCGCCAGCCGCGCGATAACGAGCGCCCGCCGTCTGTTCGACGTGCAGGCCGGCTCGATCTGGAACGACCTCGCCGGCGAGCTGGGGACGGTGCGCGGCACGCTGCTGGATGTCGGCTGCGGCGCGCAGCCCTACCGCACGCTGGTGCCGGCCGGCGTGCGGTACGTCGGCATCGACACGGCTGACGCGAAGGATCGATTCGGCTACGAGATACCGGACACGACGTACTTCACCGGCGAGCGCTGGCCGGTGGAGGATGGGGCGGCCGACGCGCTGCTGTGCACGGAGACCCTCGAGCACGTCCTGGATCCACCGGCGTTCCTCGCGGAAGCGAGGCGCTCGCTGCGGCCCGGCGGGCGGCTGATCCTCACGGTGCCGTTTGCGGCGCGCTGGCACTACGTTCCATTTGACTATTGGCGCTTCACCCCCTCGGGTCTCGTGCATCTTCTGAGTGGGAGCGGGTTCGCGGAGGTGGAGGTGTATCGACGCGGCAACGAGCTCACCGTCGCCTGCTACAAGCTGATTGCGCTGATCTTGCCGCTGCTGATGCCTCACGGGGAGGGCGCTCTGCGCAAGATGGCTTTGCGTGTCGGTGGCCTCGTGCTCTCGCCGTTGCTGGCGGCGTGCGTGATCGTGGCCAGGGCGTCGCTGCTGCGCGATGGTGGCGATGACTGCCTGGGCTACACCGTGCTTGCCAGGGCGCCTACTGGTTGAGCTTGCGCGAGCCTCCCGCTCGTCTCCGGCTCGTCTCTCTCGCTTCGTGTGACGCCGTTGCGGCGGGCACGGGTGTGATGCCGCCGGGGTAGAGTCCGACGCCATGCTCCACCGGCAAGCCACGCCCGGGACGGTGGGCCTGCGGCGCGAGCTGCTGGGGGGTCTCTTCGCGGCGGCGCTCGCGACCGCCATCGGGGTGGTGGTGCTCGAACTGTGGAAAGCCGACCTGCGGGTGCCCTTCTACACCGGCGGGGACGCCACCTTCGCCCTCGCGGTGGTGAAGGGGGTACTCGAACACGGCTGGTATCTGATCAACCCGAGCGTCGGTGCGCCGGCTGGACAGCATCTCTACGACTACCCGGTGTTCAGCGGCGACAGCCTCTACCTGCTGATCATCAAGGCGATCGGGGTTCCGTTCGGCAATCCGGCGGTCGTCGAGAACCTTTTCTTCCTGCTGTGCTTCCCGTTGATCGCGTTGTGCGCCTACGCCGGGCTGCGTGCGCTGCGGATCTCGATCGGCTCGTCGATCGTGTGTGCCGTGCTTTTCTCCATGCTGCCCTACCGCTTCTTCGACGGCGAGAGTCACATCTTTCAGGGCTCCTATTTCACCGTCCCGCTCGGCTGCTGTCTGGTGATCGCGGTGCTCGCCGGCGAGCCCCTCTTCACTCGCAACGCTCACAGCCACGGTGTCAGGGCGTATCTGACGTGGCGCTCCGGCGCCACCGTGCTGGCTTGCGTGATCATGGGCTCCTCGGACAACTACTACGCCGCTTTCACCACCGCCCTGGTGCTGCTGGCGGCGGCGTTGACGCTCATCGCTGGCCGCGGTTGGCGAACGCCGGCGGGCGGGGCGGTCGTCGCCGTGCTGATCCTCGCGACGCTGGCTCTCAACGGGCTGCCCAACCTGATCTACACCTCCGAGCACGGCGGCGACCCGGCCGTCGGGCAGCGCCAGCCGAAGGAAAGCGACATGTACGCGCTGTCATTCGCTGACCTCGTGCTGCCGATTGCGGGCGACCGCATCGAGCCGCTGAGGCATCTTGCCAAGGAGTACCAGAGGACGGCCACCGCACCGATCGGCGAGGGGCACAGCGCCAGCCTCGGGCTGGTTGGCACGCTGGGGCTGCTGTGCCTGGTGGTGGCGCTGCTCGCGCGCGGCCTGCGCGGCGACCGCTCGCGGTTTGCCGACCCGCGCTACGCGTATGCGGCGCTCGGCGCCGGACTGGCGTTCTTGATCGGCACGGTGGGTGGGTTGGGAGTGATCTTTGCCTACGTCGTCAGCCCTCAACTGCGCGCCTGGAACCGCATCTCGGTGTTCATCGCGTTCTTCGCGCTGGTGGGGGTGGGCCTGATGCTGGATGCGCTGGGCCGGCGCATCGGCAGCGGCTCCCGGCGGCGGCGCTGGGGTTTCGCCGCCTGCCTCGCGGCGGTGCTGGCCGTCGGCGTGCTCGACCAGACCAGCCCGTCGCTGGTTCCCCCATACAAGACGCAGGACGCCGAATACCTCACCGACGCCCGTTTTGTGCACGCCATCGAACATCGGCTGCCTGCCGGCGCAAGCGTGTTCCAGCTGCCGTACGTCCCCTTTCCCGAGAACCCCCCCGTCCACCGGATGAGCGACTACGCCGAGCTGGTGGGGTACCTGCACTCCACCCATCTGCGTTGGAGCTATGGGCAGCTCAAGGGCCCGCCATCCCATTGGGAGGCCACCGTCGCGCACCAGCCGCCGGCGCAAATGCTCGCCGAGGTCTCGGCGGCGGGGTTCAAGGGCATTTACCTCGACACGTTCGGCTACTCCCACCGCGGGGCGGCGCTCATCCCGGCGCTGTCGCGCACGCTTGGCGTCAAGCCACTCGTGAGCTCCGACGGGCGCCTGTATTTCTTCGACATGGCCCGCTACAACCGGCGGCTGCGCTGAGCCTCCCAGCCGGGCCCGATCCTCGTCGGGCACACCGATAGGCGGTTTCGCCAGTCCAGCAAGCTCTGCCGCGGGCGCAGCGGCCAGTATAGGCGTACGCGCTATACAACGCTAGATTTCTATAGACCGGTCGGGGTGGGCCGAGCCGATGGCGACCGCCGAGTGCGCCGCTGCTTCACCGGGAGTACCCGACGATCGACGTGCTCGGCGAGCGCTGAGCACAGATGCGGCTGTTCCTCGACGCCCACGTCTCGGCAGGGCGGATCGCCAGAGCACTGCGCGATCACGGTTACGATGTTCGAGCGGCCGACGAAGAGCGCGGGCTTGACGGCTGGGCGGACGACCGCCTGCTCGAGCTTGCGGCAGCGGAAGATCGGATCATGGTCACCTTCAACGCGCGCGATTTTGCCCGCATCGCGCGGGAATGGGCGGGCGAGCGCCGGCATCACGCAGGCTGTGCGATCCTCGTCGGGATCGACCACAGCGAGTTCGGAGTCATCCTGGCGCGGCTCGCGGACGAGCTCGCCGCACGCCCCGACTCTCTGACTTGGCGCGACTATACGGCGTTCGTGGGACGCAACCCATCCAGCGCATGGTAGCCTGCCGGTGTCCCACCTTTACGCGACACCCACCGTTCTCAGCGGTCCATTACAGCGTTCGGGGGGAGCCCGGTGCTGCAGGCGCGCTGGAGCACTACGGCGCCAGCGACGCGATCGTCTATGGGGGCGGTGGAGCAACCACGAGCGGCGAGGTGTCAGGGTAGAGCTTTGCGATGAGGTCGCGCAGGGCCTCGAAGTCGCGGCGGTTCTCGGTGGCGATCTGGCGGCCGTGGGTCCAGGCGCAGGCCGCGATCTGAATATCGAGCACCCACCCGGCGCGTTGCTCGGGCTTGACGCCCTTGCGTCGGGCGCCGGTGGGTGGTGTCGGCTGCATTGCTCGGAGTCGCCCAGCGACGATAGCCGCGGGGCGGTCGAGCGCGAGGATCTCCACCAGATCGCTCGCGGCGAGCCCGACAAACCAGGTCAACGCCAACGCAATCCTCGGCTTGTCGACCGCGGTTGCTTGGAGGCCGCGGACGACCTCCATTATGGTGGGCGCTGTGACGGCGACCGGCTCGTCTGTGCGCGCCTGATCCAACAGATGCCGCTCCAGCGGCCCGCCCGGATAGATCCGGGATACGAGCGTCGTGTCCCAAGTAGGCGTCAAGAAGCACGCCGGCCTGCGAGCATCGCCTCATGGAGCTCGTCTGCCGACGGGAATGCGAGCGCATCGCTCGAGCCAGCGCGCTCGACCGTGGCGCGGCGCTCAGCTGCCAGTGCGGCGATCTGCTCATGGCGCTCGCGGGAAGAGGCACCTTCCTCCGCTAGGCGCACGATTGCGTCGTTGGTCGTAGTGCCCAGCTCTTGCGCCAGCCGATCCGCTGCGTCGAGCACAGAGTGAGGCACGGTGAGAGTGGTTCTGTGCCCTGTCCGCCGGGGCGCCCTTCTACGAGGTTCCATAGTAGCGCATCATAGCGCATCAAGTGATGGAGCCTGGAGGCTGGCAGGCGAAGACTAAACCGTCGAGCGCAAACCGCGTCACGAGTCTCATCGGATGGCGTCTGAAAGACCCCCAGGCCCAGCGCCGGCATCTCGACGCCGTTGTTGAGATGATCATCTCCATGCGCTAACCGGCCTGCCCAGAAGGCCGAACCAGGATCTCGTTGATCGTCGTGCGGCGTGGACGACTGACGGCGAACGCGATGATCTCGGCAATGTCCTCGGCGGGGATGGCGGTGGTCTCGTACATCTGCTCCACGCCCTGCTTGGTTGGGGCATCGGTGATGTGCTGTGGCAGCTCGGTTGCGACGGCGCCAGGCTCGATCACGATCACCCGGATGTCCGGCTGGAGCTCTTGGCGCAGGGACTCTGACCAACCGTTCATGCCCCACTTCGTGGCAGCATAAGCCGCGTAGTGCGTATCCGGTTACGTCAGGTAGGGTCGCTACGGTTCGCCGGTGGCTCGGCCAGACTTCCCGCGCACGATCATGGAGTTCCAGGAGCGGTTTGCGACAGAGGCGGCGTGCCTTGACTATCTGGCGGCTTCGCGCTGGCCGGAGGGGTTCGTCTGTCCGGGGTGTGGGGGTCGCTCGGCGTGGGTGCTGGAGCGCCGTCATTTGTGGCAGTGCTCGGAGTGCGCTTTGCAGACCTCTGTGACGGCGGGGACCGTGATGCACAAGACGCGCACGCCGCTGCGGACGTGGTTTTGGGCGGCGTACTTGGTCGCTACGCACCATCCCGGGATCTCGGCCAAGCAGCTGCAGCGCCAGCTCGGCCTGTCGCGCTATGAGACAGCGTGGCTGATCCTGCAGAAGCTCAGGCGAGCGATGGTCGCCCCCGAGCGTGAGCCGCTCAAGGACGAGGTCGAGGTCGACGAGTTCTTCCTCGGGGGACTGGAAGAGGGACGCAAAGGCGGCCGCCAGCGGGGCAAGAAGGTGCTCGTCGGCATCGCTGTAGAGGTTCGTGGTCGCGGCTCGGGACGGCTACGCCTGCAAGTCCTGAACGACGCCTCGGCTGACTCGCTGCATGGACTTCTGAAGGCTACAACCGCTGCTAGCGCGATTGTCCACACCGACGGGTGGCAAGGTTACGCCGGGCTCGCCAAGCTCGGCTACGAGCACCGGCCACGCAGCCAGCGAGCCGCAGCGCCCGGCGAGCAACTGCTACCCCGTGCGCACCGCGCCGTCAGCAACCTGAAGGCCTGGATGCACGGCACTCACCGCGACGTCTCTGACGAGCACCTGCCCGTCTACCTCGATGAGTACGTGTTCCGCCACAACCGCCGGCACACACCGATGGCGGCGTTTCAGACGCTACTCGGGCTCGCAGGACGCCACCCCCCAACCACCTACCGCCAGCTCACCACCCACACCAGCCAAACAGCATGAGCAAACCGGATACGCACTAGCCGCGTTACCGGGTCGGGCGGTCCGGCCTGCAACCGAGGAGAGGTTGACGAGGTCGCCGCCGCCGTCTTTCAGCTGATCCAAGAACACCTCGGTTGTCGTCATGGCACCCAGGAGGTTGACCCTGACCATCTGCTCTTGCTCTCTGCGCTGATCGGACGTAAAGGGCCCCAGCAGCATCACGCCGGCGTTGTTGACGAGGATGCCCGCGCCTCCGAGCTCGCTCTGCACCCGCTCCGCCGCGGCGACGAGCGAGTCGCGGTCGGTGACGTCCGCTTCGATTGCGATTGCCCCCTTCCCGATCTCTTCGGCAAGAACGTTGATCCGATCGATCCGTCGGGCAAGCAACGCTACGCGGTGACCATCAGCAGCCAATGCTCGAGCGGTGGCTGCGCCGATACCCGATGACGCGCCAGTGATGACTGCCACGCGGCCCTCGTTTTGATCACTCATCCCTTTCGCTCCAATTCGTGGTTCTCTACCAGTCTCTCACGAGGCTGAACGGGAGGTGATCCGGCTGATCGTGTCCCCGCGTTGTGGGGCCCGCCTTGATGGGCGGCAGCTATGAGGGTTGGTGACTCCTCCCATGTCGTTCTCATCACCCCTGCTTGCCGCCGGGCCACTCTGCGGGGTGTTCATCGATTTGCAACTGGTGAAGTCCCAGTTTGTCTCGCTTGAGGAGTGGAGTGAGTGGCTGAACGTACACGCTTGCAATGCTTGCGGCGTTGGAGCGCCACGGTGTCGCGTTTGTTGCGGTCGGCCAGTTGGCGGCCCAGTGGCAGGGAGCTCGGCGGGGAACCAAGGACTTGGAGATCTGCCCCTGCGTTGGCAGGAAGTCGCGGGGTTTCGGCTGGAGCGGTGGGGTAGGGGATCGTCCGCGTGACCCAGCGTGCCACAGGGGCCGGGTGGGCGCGGGGCATCGTGCCCCGCGTCGGGCGCTGGGCGCAGGCCGGGCGGAACAGAACAACTTGAATGTTGATCTGGTCCCCTAGTAATGGACTGAATTCAGGGGGTCAGGCCACGAGGTCCATTGCGTGCCCCTCCGAGTCGCTTGGTGTTGCGATATTAGGGACCCTCGTCAGCTAGCCGCTCGCCTATGAGCTTCTCGGCGAGCTCGAGGCCGGTTTGCAGTTCCTCGCGGGAGGGCTCGTCGTGGATCAGACGGTGCAGTGCCGCGGCCAGATCGAAGCGGCCGAGCGTAACCAGCTGGCCGGAGAGCTCGTTGCGGGAGAGCGGGAACTCCCCGTTTGCGATCAACCACCACCGTGCGATCGTGGTCAGAGCCGCGCGACACTGCTCACGGGCCGCCTCGACGTCGCCGCCCTCGAGAACCAGCCGGGCCAGGCTGAACCCGCGACGGGCCTGGGTGAGCTTGCGCTCAGCGGACGGGGCGAGGCCATGCTCCTCGATATAGCGGCTCGCGCTCCGTACGATACCGTCGTCGTGCAGTATGCAGCCAAAGCGCAGCGTCCACTGGACGTAGTCATCGCCGGCGAGCAATCGCTCCCAGAACGCATTTGCGCTGGCCGCGTACACATCGACGTCTTCCCGGATACCCCCGAGGTTGGGGCGCCCACCGACGACCATAAGATCGAGATCGCTGATCGTCGTTCGCTGACCACGGACGGTCGAGCCGGTGAGCGCCACCGCTTGGGCGCCAAGGACAAGCGCACGCTGAAGGATCGTCTCCGTGGCCTGCCGCTGCGGAGGTGTTTGGAGCTTGATCGCTCGCCCGCGATCGTCTCGCAGGCGAGCACTCCATCTAGCATCGACGGAAAGTTGGGTTGCTACATCCACCGCCGTCATGGACTCGACTCCTCCAGGGTGTCCACCGCTCCCTCTCTCTTCTCATCCTCATTCGGAACAGTGTGTGCAGCCCCTTGGGCTGCGTGTACAGCATCCTCGACGGTGCCCACGAGCTCCTCCGAAGTCCAGTCGCCAAAGTCCGGGTCCTCGCCCTCATAGCCAGCGTCCTTGCGCGCCTGATTCAGCCACTCCAGCATCGGACCAAGGTCCGTGGACAGGATGCCGCGCGCGTGTAGCTCGGTCGCCGCCTCCCCCTTACGCCAGTGCTGGCGTTCGGTCGGGATGCCATTCAGCTCGGCCAGTGCGACGACCGCCGCCTCTGCAGCGAGATGCAGGAAGGTGACGCCTACCACAGGATCCCCGAGCTCAAACGCTCCGCTGGCTCTCGTAAGGTGCTCGCGAGCCAGATCCGCCTTTGACTGTGGCGACATGCCCCGATGGTACCTGCGATTCCGGCGAGTCACGAACCTCTTCATCTTGGCGCGCGCCTCTGAATCGCTGTGCGTGGCACCCGATGCAGCCGGCGAGGAGACGACCCAAATCAGACGAATACTCGGCGGAGCGACCTCCGTCGTGGAGGGCATCGGGGGGCTTCGCAACCAGCACGGCGATGCCCACGGCAAAGGCCGTGGCGGCTACCGCTCGTCCGACCGACACCCCTGCTTGCCGCCGGGCCATTCTGCGGGGTGTTCACCGGGAGATCGCCAAGGACGGCAGCCGTCGGGCCTGGGCAGTCGCTCTTGCCGTGGTCTCGCCGTGTACGCGCCGTCGCTCGCCGCCCGCCGGCGCGGATGCTCGCGTCTGCCTGATCGGCTTCTCCAACGACCCGTTGGACAATCTCCAGCGTTGGGGCTCCCGCCGGGGCCTATGCGTCGACGCCGCGCAGCGCCCATTCGGTCACCGTTTTGTTGCGTCCGGGGCAGAGCACCAGGCCGATCGATGGCTCGTCTTCGGGTTGGCGCTCGAGCGCGTCGACCGCGTTGAGGTAGAAGTTCATCTTGCCGGCGAACTCAGGCTTGAAGTCCTCGATCTTGAGGTCGATGACGACGAATCGACGAGGCGCGTTCGCGGGCGGCGAGAGCACGCGCGGAGCGAGCGCTGTGCATGCATGCTGACGCAATCTGATGTCGAGCAGGCGATCCGCGACGGACATCGCGGAGTGCATCAACGACGGCCAGGGCGACTGGCTCATCGAAGGCCTCACCGCCCATGGCGTCGGTTTCGAAGCCGTATACGACCACCCAGCGGGGGCGACGAGACGACAGCACGCATCGTGTCGGCGTGGCGGGTTGGGTAGTTGCTCGGGGTCTGGCACGGTACCCTGGAATGAGCATGTACGCCTACTATGACCCCGAGGCGGACATCGCCTGGCTCCCGACGGGTGAGTCCGACGATGTCGTCAGCGAGCGTGTCCCTGGCGGTCTACGCGACTACGACCGTGCGACTCATACGCTCGTCGCTATCGAGATTTGGGACGCCAGCACCCGCCTACCTCGAACCTTGCTCGAAGCCCTGCCGACACCCGTCGCTCCCCAAAGCGCTGCTGCGTAGAGCAGCGGAATACTGCTGCGATGTGGGAGTAGTCCGGAGGCGAAGCCGACGCCTCTGGTGCACGTAGCGGCGGCCACACTGCGCGACACCCCCGCCTGTGGCATCCGCAGCTTGGCGGCGCGACCGAAACATGGGTGAGTGCCTGGGGGCGCGGCATGCGCGAGGAGCGCCTGGATCCGCTCGCGGCCTGCCGGTATGCCCTGGCGCTCGGCCCAACAGTCGCCCGCCGGACGGGGTTGATGCTCGACCTGCTCGGCGCCGGCGAGGTTGCTCGCGCACAGCTGCCGGGCCGTGTTCGTCGCGGCGACCGCGCGCCGCTGATGCTCGCCGACGGCCCAGCGGCGAACGAGCAGATGGAGCTCGACCCGTTCTGGCGGGTAAGGATGAACGCAGGCCGCGACCGGCTGGAGGGCTGGCTCTCCTATGGCAAATGAGCCGATCCTCGCGGTCGAGGAGAACATCGACGAGCAGATCATCGAGTTCTGCAACACGCGGCCTGGATTGAACGAAGAACAGGTCGTCCGCGACATCGCGCGAATCGTCTGCATCGTGACGAGATCCTGGCCGAGAAGATCGTCGCATGGTGGCTGTTCGGACACGCCAAGCACTACAACGACATCGCATTCCTCGCCGCGCGAATGGTCCGCGACGGCCACCGCGACCGCGACACGAATATCAAGAGGCTCATCAACGACCTAATCGAGACCAAGCTCCAGCGCAATCGAGAAATCGGCGCAACCCAAGCCAGCCGCGTCGACGCGCTCAGCTCCCCGGAGCGCCGCCGCCGCTTGGCGCAGCCCGAGGACCACGTGAGCCCGGGCGAACAGAAGGGCTTCAACAGCCTGGCCTATCTCCACGGGACGCGGCCCGACCGGGCGGAGGTCGACCGACTTGTGTAGCGAGTTTTGCTGCCGCTGCTTTTCAACTGAACCCGTCGACGGCGACGCAGAGGGATTCCGATGGGCAGCTGATCGCCCTTATTTCTCGGGCACGGACCCATGTGGGGTCTGGGGACGCTGGGGAGTCCACAGCATCACCCGCGAGAGACCGCCGTGGCCGTGTGTGCTGCGCGCGAACATGATGACGCCGCGTCACATCGAGGGTGTCGTGTCGGCGGCGGCCGCGCGCCAAAAGCGCAATGCTGCTCTCCCAGGGAGCCCGCCGGGCCATCGAGATGATGGGTGAGGCCGGTAACGGCAACGCGGAGCGAGCGGCGCCCGCTCCAGCCGGGACCAAAATGCACCCCGCCTGACGACCGGGTGGTGCATCAGTTTGAGAATCCCCGTTGCGGACGGTCCGGCGGGGAGGAGGGTCGCTGGCATCCCATAGATGCGCTCCAGCCTGCTCGAAGAGGTCATGCGCGGCGCTGCTGGAGTGGAGGACGGGCGCGGGCGACATCCGCGCGCACGCGATCGTCCAACGCTGCGCCGACCTTCAGGTCGGCCTCGTCGATGCATCGATCGTGGTGTTGGCAGAGCGCCATCGCGTCCGCAGCGTGTTGACTTTCGACGAGCGGCACTTCCGTGTTGTGGCCTCGGGCGGAAAGCCGCTGCGCCTGCTGTCGGCAGACGTCTGAGGCACGCCCCCAGCCTGGAGGGGAACCAAGGACTGGATATCTGCCCCCGCGTTGGCAGGACGTCGCGGGGTCTCGGCTGGAGCGGTGGGAGTAGGGGATCGTCCGCGTGGCCCAGCGTGCCACAGGGGCCGGGCGGGCGCGGGGCATCGTGCCCCGCGTCGGGCGCTGGGATGCTCCTGCGTCCCGCCCGTCGTAGCCGACCATCGCTACCCTTTGGGCATGGGCACGGCCGACGCAGCCAACGAATGGGATTTGGTCGTGCCAGGCGACGACACTGAGCTGGTGGCCGAGTTTCGCCGCCACGGCGTGAAGCCCGGGCAGCGACTCCACGTCGTGATTGTCGATCGCAACGGATCGAATACCGTCGCTGAGCAGGAGTTGCCGTCGTTCTTCGCGAGCTTCGATGGACCCCGCCGATCTGGCTGAACACTCCGGCGAGATTTTGCGTTCGGAGTTTCCCAGCGCCTGATGATCCTGGTTGACACCGGCCCGCTGGTCGCCGCCGCCAACCGCAACGACACGCATCACCGCGCATCCACGGAAGCGCTCGTAGCGGCCCGTCCGCCTCGGCTCGTGCCGGGCATGGTGATCGCCGAGGTTGGCTACCTGCTGGCGCGTGACGACCGTGTCCGACGGGCGCCGGTATGTGGCGTTCCAACAAGGGGCGGCTATCGATGTGCTCGACACGCTGACCGGGCGTCGGTACGCACGGCATCTGCCCGAGCGGTGTGTCCAGGCTGGTGCAAATGCATTGCGGGGCATCAGTTTTCCGATGGTGCAGCTGGAGTGTAAATCGAGCAGCGCCCTGAGAGGCTCGTGCGGGAGGCACTGGCCGCTGAAGCGGCCTGACCAATCTCCATCGGCCGGCTTGAGGGGCACGTCTGCACTGATCGCCGGCACGGCGCTGTACTGAGTCACTGCAGGCCCATCAGCACATACATGGCCTTCATCGCCGACGACGCAGGGAACGTGACGATCGGCGCTGTATTCAGTGGGCGGCTAACGGGACCGCGCTCGCTTGAGCTCATATGACATGCTCACCGGAAGATCGGCAAAGACGCAGCCGTCGGGGCCTGGGCAGTCGCTCTTGCCGTGGTCTCGCCGTGTACGCGCCGTCGCTCGTCGCCCGTCGGCGCGGATGCTCGCGTCTGCCTGATTGGCTTCTCCAACGACCCGTTGGACAATCTCCAGCGTTGGGGCTCCCGCCGGGGCCTATGCCTTCCGCGGCGCTCCGTCGCTCGAGTGTCCGTCGTAGATGGCGTTGGCGGCTTCCACGATGCCGGTGAGCTCGCTGGCGAGCTTGGGGAGGTCGGGGAGCGCACGCTTGAGCTCGGTCGGCGGGGTGTCGGTTAGCGTGACCTCGCCGGTGGTGTAGCGCGCGACCGCGACTGGGGCGTCGACGCCGCGCAGCGCCCACTCGGTCACCGTTTTGTTGCGTCCGGGGCAGAGCACCAGGCCGATCGATGGCTCGTCTTCGGGTTGGCGCTCGAGCGCGTCGACCGCGTTGAGGTAGAAGTTCATCTTGCCGGCGAACTCAGGCTTGAAGTCCTCGATCTTGAGGTCGATGACGACGAATCGCCGCAGAATGTAGTTGTAGAACAGCAGGTCGATGAAGAATTCCTGCTCCTCGCCGGTCTCCTCGTCGAGGACTCGCAGCGGGAACTGCCGTCCCACCAGCGCGAAGCCGCGTCCCATCTCAACCAGGAACGATTGGATGTCGTTGAGTAGGGCGAGCTCGAGGTCGCGCTCCTTGGCTTGTGTGGAGAGGCCGAGGAACTCGAAGTTGTAGGGGTCCTTGATCGTGTCGCGCACCAGCTCGGACTGCGGTGACGGGAGGGCGTGCGCAAAGCTGGTGAGCGCGGTCCCCTGGCGCTCGCGCAAACCGGTCGCGATCTGGGCCTCCAGCACCTTGCGCGACCACCCATTCTCGATAGCCTTGACGGCGTACCACAAGCGGGCATCCCGGTCCTCGAGCTTGCTGAGAAGGGCGATGTTCGCCCCCACGGCAATCGTCCAACGGGCTGTTGGACGATCTCCTCGCTGCTGCGCTCGCACGGCCAGGCGGCGGCGAAGCTGCGCATGTAGTGCAGGTTCGACCGTGAGAGCCCGGTCATCTCAGGAAACTCGCGGCGCAGGTCTGTGGCGAGGCGGTCGATGACCTTCGCGCCCCATCCCTCCCTGTTCTCGCGGTCGAGGATGTCGTGCCCGATCTCCCAATAGAGCCTGACGAGCTCGCTGTTGACCGCCAGCGCGGCGCGAGTGCGCGCCGCCGCGATCCGGTGCTTGACCTCGGCGAGGAACTCTGTGTAGCCGGTCGGGGATCGCATTCCCTGATGTGCAGGAGTCCTGGTCATCCGATCGATCCTAGCTCGCCGGCGCCTCCCTCGGTGCTGCCGTTCGTTCGCGTCGCGGTCAGCGAGCCCACCCGTCCGGCGGGGCGCCGGGCTGATCGGCTGATGCAGGTGCCCGAGCACTCGGCTGCTGTCCGTGGCAGGTGCTGTGCTCAGCCGAGGGGCGCGATGACTATGAGGTCGAGGGGCCGGCTGTAGTCAACCTCAAGGCCCTCCATGTTGGCGAGCGCTGCGCGCACTCGTCTGGTCACCGCGGCTCCTGGCGTTCCCGCAAGAGACACCTGGCAGCGGACTGTGAAGCCGGTCAACGGCTGGCCGTCTCGCAGAGGCTCGCCGGGAGCCCCCAGCTCGACCTGTATGCCCGCAGGGAGGGCATAGCGCAGCTGATCAGCAACATCTTCCGCCCATTCCCTGGTGCGGCTGGAGCCCGAGTTGCGTCAAGCGCTGACGAGTCGCGCCGAGCGGGATCACGAAACGACCTCCTCGGTGATCCGCAAAGCCTTGCGCGAGTACCTCAAGGTCGCCTGACCACGTCAGCGGCACGCCGGCGCCGCCGGGCGTACCTCGGCGATGGCGAGGTCGTTGTCGCCGGCACAGCCTCCTCCAGCGATGGCAATGGCATCTTTGTGGCACGCCTGTTCGGTCTCAGTCCTGTGCCGCACGCGCGTGTGAGCATCCTGCGTCGGCTGGTGCGACCGGTCGGGGGAGTCGCGAGCGTGTCCGTGGCCTGCTTGCCGTATGTGAACTGTCGGGGCGTGGGCGTGCTGCAGGTGCGATCGGCAGGCGCAGCCCGCCGATCTCCCCGGCGGGTGCTGGTCGTCCAGCTCTGCGCCGACCTTCAGATCGGCCTCGGCGTCGCCCTGATGGCCGCTCGCGGAGACTGCCATGTAACCGTCTGGTACCCGCGCGAATGGGCCGAGCCGACCCCAAGCGTCGGGGGCCGTGGATAGTCTCGGCACTCGGTATGACCTGGAGCGCAGAACACACGAAGGCGCCACGCGCTGACGCGCGGCGATGTCGGCGGTGCGTCGCCTGGGCCGACGGTGTTGTGGCGGCGGAATGGTCGGGCGTGGGAGCATGAGTCAGCGCTACCGCGACGTGCTGGACTACGAGGAAGGTATGCGGGCTGCGATCACCACGGTGCGCACCGGCTACAAGGAGATGATCGAAGCATGGCGAGCAACGTGAACCCGGCCAAGTCGCTCACAGCGAAGGCGATGGACCGCGCGATCGACCTGGCGATCGAGGGCAGCTCGCCCTACCCCGAGCACGCCGCGTTCGTGGACGCCGACTCGCCCCACGCTGGGCACGAGATCACACGTGCGCTCGATGAGGGCTACGCGGTCGTGCTCGTCTCAGCCGATGGGCGCGAGCGGGTCATCACCGCGAAGATGCTCGCCGCGAGCCGCTGACGAAGCATAGAGCTCGGCTGACCCCGCATCGCGTAGGAAGCTCGAACGTAGCCAGCGGCCTGCTCGAGCCGGTGGCGCACTCGCTTTGATTGGCAGTTCGTCGACCGGTACTCGCGGACGCACCCTGAATCCTGTTCATCTCACGACATGCCTACCGTGGCCCGTGTGCCCGTTCGATTCGTGCCCCTCGATCCGTATGGTGACGTTGTGGGAATTCGAGCACGCATGACCGCAACTCCACACAACGGCCGGCGTTTGCATCCGCATGAACCATATGCTGCAACTGATCAAGACTTTGCGGAGAATACGATCCGCCCTCGCCTGCGTAGTGCTCTTGATGGCGTTGCTCGGCGCGTCAAGTGCCTGGGCGAGCTATGCAGGAACTCTGGATCCCAGGTTTGGCTCGTCAGGCGTAACCGCTGCCCAAATCGTCTCTGGCGTTGCCAATGTCGCTGACAGCCTTGCGCTGCAGCACGACGGCAAGATTGTGGTGGGAGGGTACGCGAGCGCCGAACCGGCCAATGGCGCCATGACCTCGACGGCGTTCGTGGCGCGCCTTTTGCCAGGCGGCACGCCGGACCCGCGGTTTGCCACGGGACGGCCTCGTGGCGCGATTGATGGCCGATGGGAGACTGAATTCGGCGTTCGGTAACGCCGGGCAACTTTTGGTGGAACGGTATGGCGGTGTGTCGGCCTTTGATTCGTTTGACCCCAACGCTCTTCTGCTGAGGGCCGATGGACGTGCACTGGTGGGCGCCGCGATCTGCGCGAAGTACGGGATGTGTTCCCCTGACTTTCTCGTCTTCTCCGCCACCACGAGCGGCGCGGTTCCTCCGATGGAAGGATTGGGCTGCACGCCTGCGTACTGCGACCAGAGGTTGGCGCTCACCCCACTTCCGAATGGCGGTCTGCTCGGGGGCGCATGGGAGGGAGATCTCCTGCTCGAGCGGTTCAACTCGCGCCTGCAGCCCGTGCCCGGCCTCGGTAGCAGCGAAGAAGGCGAAGACGTCTCGCATGCTGCAGGTGCGATCGGCAGGCGCAGCCCGCCGGTCTCCCCGGCGGGTGCTGGTTGGCAGTGGCCCGTTCGACGTCGCCGCGGGAGGGAGGGGACTGGTTGTGATGCCGTTGACTCCGGCGGGTTTTGCGATCGTCAAGCACAGGCGGACGACCGCGATGCTGCTGACGCTGTCTCTGCGAGGCTCCCGGTCTGTCACGACGCGCGTGGTGGTGTCGCGGCTCGTGCAGCTCCCGCCGGCGCGGAACGGTGTTCCTGGTGCGCTGGAGCCGCTGGCGGGGGACGTGAGGGCATTCGTGTCCGATGGGCGCCGGTATGTGGCCTTCCAACAAAGGGCGGCTGTCGATGTGCTCGATACGCTGACCGGGCGTCGGTACGCACGGTATCTGCCCGGGCGGTGTGTCCAGGCCGGTGCGAATGCGTTGCAGGACATCAGTTTTCCGATGGTGCAGCTGGGGTGTGAATCGGGCAGCGTACTGATCAACGCAACCACCGGGCGCTTGCGGCGATTGCCGAATCCCACGGGGCTGACTGAGGCATGGTCGGGGATTGGTCGTTTCTGGGTCGGGCCGACCCCAGCTCCCAACTGCCCGAATTTCTATGTCTGCGACGACTACTTCAATTGGCGCACGGGCGCCATCCGCCGGATCGACTCTTCGCCCACGAACCCGCCGCCGCCTATGGAAACCGGGAACAGCTCCCCTCCGCAGCCCACGCGTATTGAAGTGCCCCGCGCCGAAGTGCTCGCGCGTGACCTCGACACGCCTGCGCTTTCTCCGGTGGCGCGCTGTCCACCAGCTCAGCCGTCCAACCTCGACGACAGCCTGCTGGCGAACCCACAGCTGTATCAGCCCCCGTACGTGCTGTATGGGCAGGCAGTCGACCCAATGAACGGAAACCCAATGAACAGCGCCCCGTATGCGCCCCCCGGCCTGGTGTTGGGGCGCTGTGGGACCGCGATGCCGACTGTTCTGGAAGCGGCCGCAACCGACGTCTACACCTGGTTCGACGGTCCAGGCGACCAGGTGGGTGCGGGCATTGTCAGCTGGTACAGCCCACCAAGCGCGGCGGTCCACGTCTATGAGATCGCTCAGCGGCGTCGCATCAGCTGGACTGCGCCCGGTGCGCGAACTGGATTCCGCGTGCCGGCGGCGGTTGTGCACACCGCGTACGCAGCTGTTGTCGCCACGGCGAGCCACAAGCTGTGCCAAGGCGAAGGGTGCGATACGGACAGCTGGACGTTGTATGAGGCAAGTCTGCACTGATCGCCGGCACGGCGCTGTACGGAGCACTGCAGGCCCGTCAGCACATACATGGCCTTCATCACGCGGTGTTGGGTGTGGCGAGGTCGCCGAAAGCGCAATGCTGCTCTCCCAGGGAGCCCGCCGGGCCATCGAGATGATGCGCGAGGCCGGTAACGGCAAGGCGGAGCGAGCGGCGCCCGCTCCAGCCGGGACCAAAAGGCACCCCGCCTGACGACCGGGTGGTGCATCAGTTTGAGAATCCCCGTTGCGGACGGTCCGGCGGGGAGTAGGTCGCTGGCATCCCATAGATGCGCTCCAGCCTGCTCGAAGAGGTCATGCGCGGCGCTGCTGGAGTGGAGGACGGGCGCGGATGTCGCCCGCGCGCACGCGATCATCCAGCGCTGCGCCGACCTTCAGATCAGCCTCGCTGAAGCATCGATCGTGGTGTTGGCAGAGCGCCATCGCGTCCGCGACGTGTTGACCCGGGCGGAAAGCCGCTCCGCCTGCTGCCCGCGGATGTCCGGCGTTGGCAGCGCTGACGGGAAATCCTTATCCGAGCTCGACGCCGTGGCGGCGGAGCCAGACGTGGGTACCCTCGATCAACCCTGGGAGCGCTTCGCGTAGGCGCTCGATGGCATCGCGGACCTCCTCGGCATCGACATCAGGGGAGGCGTGCTCAAGGCGACCCTCAAGGACATAGACCTCGTTCAGGAGGGTGGCTTGGTCTTCGGTCAGACCGCCGCCGGCGACGAGTGCCTCGAAGACCTGCTCGGCGTGAGGGCGCCGGTGTGGGAGCAGGCCAATAAGGCGCGATCCCGCGCTGGCCTTGAGGATCTCGACATAGGCGTTGAGCACAGCGGAGTGATCGCCGGTGACGACCATCGTGCGGTTGGCGTCGTGGGGCTCGGCGGACTGAAAGGCGTTCCTCCATTCGGTCGGGTCGAGCCGGCCATCGAAGTTCTCCTCGATCGCGAGGTTGAGCGCCTTGTGGTGCTTGCTGATGGTTTGAAAGAAGCGAGCAAGCCGGGCCTGCTCGGCCGCGAGTGCGTCGTGGCCGAGCTTCGCGGGCGGGTCTTCGCTCACCCGGTCAGCTCCTTGATCGCACGGGCCGCGCTGGCCATCTGGCGGCTGTGGTCACGGCGAGCGCGGACGCGGATGGCGGAGCGGCGCTCGTATAGCTGGCCCCACTGCCCGTCGCGATCGATCAGGACTCGTCCCTCGTCAAGAACCCGGTCCAGCAATAGCGGCGCCTGTGCCTCCACGCGCGCGAGGTGCGCGATATCCACCAGGCGATCGCTGACACGCTTGACGCGGACGGCAAGCTCGAACCCTGCCGAGAGACGGTCGTCGGCGAGCGAGATCATTAGGTCGAGATCGGAATCTGCGTCCTCGTCGCCTCGCGCCAGAGAGCCGTAGAGCACAGCAAGACGAATGTCGTGATCAGGTAGCATCGCGCCGCGCAGCTCGGAGAGCAGCGGCCAGTGGGCGCAAAGGTAGTCGCGCTCTCCGGGCGCCAACTGCAAATCGTGCGATCCATCTCGACTGGCGCGGAGAGTGCCCTGTGATGCAGCCCGGCGCAACGTGCGCCCCTCGACAGCCAGATCAGCCGCCAGCTCTTGGATCGCGCCCATAGCGGAGAGGCTACTACGACGGGTGTCGGTGTTCGGGCGCCGTTTAATCACTCAGTCGCCGACCCGCCTCAACTGCAGGCGGGCTATTTGCACTTCTGCGGCTTACAGGCAGTGCGCTTGCATTTCGAGCTGGCGTCCACCGTGATCCAGATAGCTGCCGAAGGTGCCCTCGCTGCCTGCAAGTCCGATGGTCACAGGCCCCTCCCGTATGTGACGCGCCAGCGTTCGATCCGCCACTCTCGCCATGCTTTGTCGATCGCGAAAGGGGGCAGTGTGCCAGAGGAAACATCTGAGGTTCAGGCGCTCCGGCTGAGGTTCGAGGATGTGCGGCGAGAGAACGAGCGGCTCCGAGACGCTCGGTCTGACATCACCAAGCAGCTCGGACCGCTGCCGATCTCCGCCGCGGTCGTTGCAGGCCTGATCACTGGGTTTGAGACGACCGGCAAGTCGCACTTGGACCACACACTCACCCGCTGGGCGCTCGGCGTCTTCGCGGCGATGGTGTGCGTGAGCGTTCTATCCAGCGTGCTCAAGCCATACCGCCGGCTCCGCGACAAAGTCGAAGCGAAGGCTGACGGACCGAAACCGGGGGCAGCGAAGAGCCCTAAAGCCTGGTATGAGGCGATGATCGAACTCGAAGAGAACGTGCGAGGCACCACTAAGTCCGGGTTCTGGCCTTGGGTCGCCCGTCATTCTCCCGTACCGATCCCATTCTTCGCGAAAGACCTGCAGAGCGCGTGCGACCAAGAGTGGAAAGGCCTGTTCCTCACCAAGATGCTTTTCGTCGCTGTGATCGTGCTGCTGATCCTCGCCCGACTCGACGGAGAAGCCGCTGAATCGTTCCGTCCGACCTCGACACGTTCGGCTCTTCGGCAGAGCGGAGAACCGCCGGGTCGTGCGTGCCTAGCTGAAATCGGGCGGTGCGCCAAGCCGCGTAGCACTATGTCTGCGCTACCACACCGTCCCGGCGCGCTGGACGGCGGCTAGGCGGAAGTCCATACCGTAGATTCAAAGGACCGTTTGCCATCGCTACCCTTTGGGCATGGGCACGGCCGACGCAGCCAACGAATGGGATTTGGTCGTGCCAGGCGACGACACTGAGCTGGTGGCCGAGTTTCGCCGCCACGGCGTGAAGCCCGGGCAGCGACTCCACGTCGCGGTTGTCGATCGCAACGGATCGAATACCGTCGCTGAGCAGGAGTTGCCGTCGTTCTTCGCGAGCTTCGATGGACCCCGCCGATCTGGCTGAACACTCCGGTGAGATTTTGCGTCCGGAGTTTCCCGGCGCCTGACCTCGCGGAGGGTTACGACGGAAGCCCGGTTCTCGATCGACACAGGTGAGCTGATCGATGGCGTGCTTCCGGCCGCGCAAGCGGCCAGATCACGAGTTGGTGCAAACGCAATCGCGAGGCGCTGCTTGCGGACTGGAAGCGCGCAGAGGCTGACCGACACCCGACCGAGGATCAGTGCTAGAGTGTGACCACATTGTGGTCACATGCCTAAGATGAAGAGCATCGGAGTCAGGGAGTTCCGCGACCATGCCACGACTTATCTGTCGGGGTCTGATCCTGTCGCGGTTAGTAAGCACGGGCATGTGATCGGCTTCTATATCCCGCTTGAGCGCGATGAGGGCGAGGTTCGGCGTGCCGTCGTCAGGCTCGGTGAGGCGGTCGAGCAGGTGCTCCAGGAGACCGGCATGAGCGAGGAGGAGTTGGCCGGACTGTTCGACTTGCGGCGAGCGCTTCCCGAGTGATCGTCGCTGGCATCCCATAGATGTGCTCAGCCTGCCCGAAGAGGTCATACGCGGCGCTGCTGCAGTGGAGGACGGGCGCGGATGTCGCCCGCGCGCACGCGATTTATCCAGCGCTGCACCGACCTTCAGATCGGCCTCGCTGATGCATCGATCGTGGTGTTGGCGGTGCGCCATCGCGTCCGTGACGTGTTGACTTTCGACGAGCGGCACTTCCGTGTTGTGGCCTCGGGCGGAAAGCCGCTCCGCCTGCTGCCCGCGGACGCCTGAGGCATGCCCCCGGCCCGGCGGGGAGCCAAAGGACTTGGGTATCTGCCCCCGCGTTGGCAGGACGTCGCGGGGTCTCGGCTGGAGCGGTGGGAGTAGGGGATCGTCCGCGTGGCCCAGCGTGCCACAGGGGCGGGGTGGGCGCGGGGCATCGTGCCCCGCGTCGGGCGCTGGGTGCAGGCAGGGCGGAACAGAACAGCCACCCGAGGTTCTCTGTGCCAACCCACGACCTCCTGGGTGCGATCCCACTACAAGGGGCAGCGAAGGGCCTTGGAGGGCGCATAAGCGCACATCTACAGGGCCGATCGGCCTCGGCGTCGCCCCTGATGGCCGCTCGCGGAGACTGCCATGTACCCGTCTGGTACCCGCGCGAATGTGCGAGCCCGATCACGAGCGTCGGGGGCCACGGGTAGTCTCGGCACTCGGATGACCTGGAGCCCAAAACACACGAAGGCCCCACGCGCTGACGCGCGGTGGCGATGTCGGCGGTGTGTCGCCTGGGCCGGCGGTGTCGTGGCGGCGGAATAGTCGGGCGTGGGAGCATGAGTCAGCGCTACCGCGACGTGCTGGACTACGAGGAAGGTATGCGGGCTGCGATCACCACGGTGCGCACCGGCTACAAGGAGATGATCGAAGCATGGCGAGCAACGTGAACCCGGCCAAGTCGCTTACAGCGAAGGCGATGGACCGCGCGATCGACCTGGCGATCGAGCTCGAACGTAGCCAGCGGCCTGCTCGAGCCGGTGGCGCACTCGCTTTGATTGGCAGTTCGTCGACCGGTACTCGCGGATGCACCCTGAATGCCTGTTCATCTCACGACATGCCCACCGCGGCCCGTGTGCCCGTTCGATTCGTGCCCCTCGATCCATATGGTGACGTTGTGGGAATTCGAGCACGCATGACCGCAACTCCACACAACGGCCGGCGTTTGGTGCTGTCGATCGCTGACATCCTCGCGCTGTACGGCGGCGTGCTCGACCTGCCCGCGGCTCGCCCGCGGTGCGTGCTCGTCGAGGTGGCGCGTGGCGCTCTGGGCGTGACGGTGCTCCCGGCGTGGGGCACGATGGGCCAGCACGGCTGGGACGCGGACGTTTGGGTGTCCGACCCCCGCGCCGCGCGCAAGTTGCTCGACTGGCGAGCCGCCACCAGCCTCGGGGACGGCCTTGCCCGCACGGCCGCGTGGCTGCGGGCGAGACGGCGGCTGTGGGAGCGCTCCGGCGCGGAGGAGGGCGTCGCCTGATGGCAAAGGTCGACATGACGCTCGGAGTGCGCTCACGACTGGCGGTGAGTCTGTTCGTCGCCGGCGGCGCGGCGGTGGTGTTGGCGCTCGCCGCCAACACGTTGGGCGTCGCGGCGTCCTCGGCGTTCGGCTGGAAGAAGGCGACGCTGCTGATCGTCGGCTGCGAGGTGATCGTCGCCGCGCTGATCGTGAGCGCCCGGCGCGCACCGCCGGCCGACGACGCCGACGGGGACCTTGCATCGCTGCTGAGCGGGGCGATCGCGGATGGCGTGATGATGTTCGCGATCAGCGCCGCGGCTTTGATCGCGCTGCTCGGGCAGACCAAGCCGATCGAACGCCTCGGCTACTTCCTCGCGATCCTCGTGATCGTGCCCCTGAGCGTAACGCTCGCATGGCGCCGGCAGCGCGCGGGCGCGACGGGGGAACGCCAGCAGCTGCTCGCCTTCGCGACGCTCGCGGCGACCTCGGGCGTGCTGTGTCTTGCGCGCCTGCTGGCGCTCTCGCCCGCAGCAACCGTCGACACGTCCCTGTTCGTGCTGCTCGGACTGCTCGCAGCCCGCGCCGCGATCGCCTTCGCGGCCCGCCTCATGCCAGAGGCGTGGCCGCAGCGGATTCCGCGCGGGGCGCTGCTCGCCGCAACGCCGCTCGTGCTCGCGGCGGCCGTGACGCCGTTCGTTCCACCCGCTACGCTCAGCGTCGTCGACCTCGCTGTGGCACTCGCCGCCGGGCTCGCAACCTTCGACCTGGTCAGAGCGTTTGGAGGCCGTCACCGTCCGCCGCGCGGGTGGACCCGAGCAATCGATGCCGCCGTGCTCGTCGTCTGCACACTCGTGGTGGTCTATCTCGGGCTTCCGGAACTCGGTTTGGCGCTTGATCACAACTACTTCCTCGGACCGGCCAACGACGTACTCCACGGACATCCGATGTTGGTCGGCACGTTCTCGCAGTACGGCGTGGGCCTCTTTGACGCACTGGCGGCGGTCTTCCTCGTCGTGCCGATTGGTTACGGCATGTTCACCTTGTTGCTCTCGTTATTGACGGTGCTGCTGTCAGTCGTCATCTACGTCATCTTGCGCTGGAGCACCCAATCGCTGCTCATCGCGATAGTTGGATTGGCTGTCGCCGTGTCTCTTTACGTTTTCGAGGAACCCTCCTACTACACCTACTACCCGAGCACCGGCGTGTTGCGGTTTGGTCTGCCGTGGCTCGTGATCCTCTGGTCGCTCGCGTCGGCGAGGACGGTGCGCCACAGACGACTATTCGATGTACTTGTCCTGGCGACCGTGGCCGTGGCCGCCGTCTGGAGCGGGGAGGCCTGGGTCTACTGCGTGGGAACCGCGGGTGCACTTGCTTGCCTGGACGCCGCGGTCGCGGAGGTGAGCGCACGCGAGCGTATGTGGATAGCCGTTCGCCGTCTCGCGCAGCTGGTTGCGGTGAGCCTCTTCGGCCTGCTGGCATTTACACTGGTGACACGAGTGGCGAGCGGTGCTTGGGCGAATTGGGGTGCATATCTCGACTACGTCCGCTTGTACACCACTGGAGGGCTTGGCGCGCTGCCGATAGAACCTTGGTCGGCGGGCCTTGCGCTTGGGGCGATGTATACCGTCTCGGCCATAGTCATCGTGCTGCTCGCAGTCGCACGACCAGGACTCGTGCGTGAGCGCGTACTCGCATTTCGCGCCGTCACCGGCCTGACGGTGCTCGGGGCCCTCGTTTACACGTACTACCTGGATCGCGCTCACCCGGACAATCTCATCCACATCTCGCCGCCGGCCGTGGCGCTGCTGTTCGTTTGGCTTGGCATCATCCGCTTGACATTCGACAGTCGCGTCGCGGTAGCGGTCGCGAGCGGTACGGCGATCTTCCTTGGCGCGATGATCGTCGCGAGCGAGGGGGAAGACATCGGCCTGAAATACCCGCACACCGCACTCGCCGCGGTCCTGGGGAGCGCTCCCCCGCTGGGCAGTCAGCTGCGTGCGATGTGGCACAACCCGGTGATCGATCCAACCGCCGCGCACGTCGTGGCTTTCGTCTCGTCCCTCGGATCCATGCATGGTGGCCTGACAACCCTGCTGACACCGAGCGTCGAGACGGAGGCGCTCCTGCGTCTCGGTACGGCAAATGCGGTCGGGGCGAGCCAGCCTTGCCAGGAATCGCTGTCGGCCCAGGGACCCGGGCGTGTGGTGGCAGCCGTCCGCTCGCTGCGTCCAGGCGGGATCGTCGTCATCAGTACGGCTCCACAAGACGCCGGTCAGCTGCTGCCGATCCAGCAATACACCTTCGCATTGTTGCGGCGTCGCTTCATGTTGCGAGAGATTGGCGCCGACGGGCAGGGCCTGCAAGCGTTCCGCATGACCGCACTCGCGTCCAAGCGGGCGAACAGTACACGTCCGGTGATCGCCCCGCAGGCTGTGCTCACCGTGCCGCCGGGTTGTGGCTAGTAACGTTCCGCTCGACATCCATGTTCTCACGGCAAACCACAGGCAGTATCTCCACCTCCCCCCGTCGAACCGATGTCGGCAGCCAGAGCGACAAGCACTGGCTGCCTTCGTCCTTCAGCCGACTCGACGGTCGAGCGATCGCTAGTGCTCGTCGCCTCTTCGACGTACAGGCGAGCTCGATCTGGAACGATCTTGCGGGCGAGCTGAAGACAGTCAGCGGCACACTGTTTGCCAGACGATCATGAGCGAGACCAGTACCAGGGAAGCGCAGGGGCTTAGCTCGGAGGGAATTGCCGAAGCGGAAACCGGCTCGCCGTCTGCTGGGTCTCGCAGAACGGCGTCGGTATGGGCCAAACGCCTGCGATCCGAGCTATTGGCAGCCTTCCTCGCAGCGGCGCTCGCGACAGTCATAGGAGTCGTTGTCCTCGAAGTGTGGCAGGCCAATCTAAGGGTACCTCTGTATTCGAGCCCCGGTGGTGACGAGACCTTTGGCCTTGCTGTCATCAAGAGCATCCTCGAACATGGCTGGTACCTGACCAACCCTAGCGTTGGCGCACCTCTTGGCCAGCATCTCTATGACTATCCGGTGTTTAGCGGTGATAGTCTCTACCTGCTGATCATCAAGCTCATCGGGATTCCGTTTAGTAATCCTGTCGTTATCGAGAATCTCTTCTTTCTACTCTGCTTTCCGCTGATAGCGGTGAGTGCCTATGCCGGGTTGCGTGCAGTGGGGATCTCGATTGGCGCATCGGTCGTTTGCGCCGTCCTTTTTACTCTCTTGCCCTATCACTTCTACGACGGCGAGGGCCACCTCTTCCAGGGCTCTTACTTCGCCGTCCCACTCGGCTGCTATCTCGTCATCGCGGTACTTTCAGGCAAAGCCCTCTTTGGTCGTAGTGCGAAGAGGCGCGGTATCGGAAGATATCTGACTTGGCGTTCCGCCGCAACCGTGTTGGCCTGCGTCGTGATGGGCTCGTCAGACAACTACTACGCTGTCTTCACCGCAGCCCTGGTTCTATTGGTGGCAGCATTTGCGTCCCTCGCCAAGCGTAGTCCCAGGGTGTTGGTGAGCGGGACCGTTGTCACTGTCCTGGTCCTCGCGACGGTAGCCCTAAACGGTCTACCGACACTGATCTACAGATCCCAGCACGGCGGGGATCCGGCCGTGGGTCAGCGTTTTCCCTTTGAGAGTGACATGTATGCGCTGTCGCTCGCCGACCTCGTTCTGCCAATCGCTGGGCATCGCATTGAAGCTCTGTCGCAACTCACCGAGGAATACCAAGCTACGGCCACCGCACCCGTCGGCGAGGGACACAGTGCCAGTCTCGGGCTGGTCGGCACGCTGGGCCTATTGGGGTTGGTGATCGCGTCTGTAGTGCGCGCCCTTGGCCTCGACCGCGTGAGAGTTCCCGATCCCCGCTATGCGTACGCAGCGCTCGCCGCTGGGCTCGCCTTCCTGATCGGCACGGTTGGCGGGCTGGGGACTATCTTCGCCTACGTCGTAAATCCCCAGCTGCGCGCGTGGAATCGCATCTCGGTGTTCATTGCGTTCTTTGCTCTGATGGGCGCCGGACTGATGCTGGATGCGTTGAGGCGGCGCATCGGCAGCGGTTCGCGGCGTCGGCGCTGGGGCTTTGCGGCCTGCCTCGCCGCGGTACTGGCCGTTGGCGTGCTGGACCAGACGGGCTCCTCTATGGCGCCGGACTACAAGGCGGAGGCTGCCGAGTACGTTACGGATGCCAACTTTGTCTACGCCGTACAGCATCAGTTGCCGGCCGGCGCCAGCGTGTTCCAGCTGCCCTATGTCCCGTTTCCCGAGAACCCGCCGGTCAACCGGATGGAAGACTACGCCGAGCTGATCCCGTACGTGCACTCAACTCGTCTGCGTTGGAGCTACGGCCAGCTCAAGGGCCTGCCCTCAGACTGGGAGTCGGCCGTCGTGAATCGGCCGCTGGGGCTGATGCTCGCTGAGATCTCGGCGGCGGGGTTCAAGGGTATTTACGTCGATACGTTTGGATACTCCGATGGCGGGGCGGCACTCATCCCCGCGCTGTCGAGCGCGCTCGATGTCAAGCCGTTCGTGAGCTCCGATGGACGCTTGTATTTCTTCAACATGGCCCTCTACAACCAGCGGTTGCGCCAGCGCTACTCGGGTGCACAGGGCAAGCAACTCGCGGCAGCCGCTCTTTACCCGCTGCAGATGAACTTCGGTTCGGGCTTTTACGACGTGGAGACTCAGGATGCGAACAGCTGGCATTGGGCTCTTCAGAGCTCCAGCTTGGATCTGTTCAATCCTGCTAAAATCGCGCGCTCTGCGCGTTTTACGGCAGTCGCTGCTACGGGTCTCGCAAAGCCCAGCAACTTGGTGGTCAAGTACCCGGGCGGTATGACTGTGCACTCTATCGTCACCTCGCGGGGAACCGCCCTCTCTGCCCATCTCACCCTGGCCCCAGGTCACAATCTGGTGCATTTCCTGACCGATGCTCCACTGGTGCGATATCCACCGGACACCCGGGAGCTTGCTCTGCAGATTCGTAATGCGACGATCAGCGAGCCAGCGCTATGTCTGCCGATCATATCGCGCAAGGGCGGGCGCTCAGGTGCTGCGGCAACACTTTGCGCACCGGGTCCACAGCCTCAGTTGACGTCGTGAGATCGGAACGATTGCAAAGTGAGGTCCAGATTTGGAAGCCCGCGATCACTCCGCAGCCTCGACGTCGATAGGCAGTGAGACCGCGGCGAAGCGCCTGATGACTTGCTCGCGCAACGGATCCTCGTGGACGAGCGCCACTTCGAGCATGTGCTGTCCGGTGCTCGGGGGAGCCTCGATCGCCACCGGCACCAGCGTGCTGCCCCCGGGGGGTAAACGTGCAGGTAGGCAGGCATCCACCCACTCTCCAGGAACGGGGCCACTCGGTGCGAGCCACCGGTGCGAGAGCTTGATCCAGGGCTCCCGGTTCAATCCCGGCCACTGCTCGGTGCCGGCGTTCCTGATGCGCACTGTGACCGGACGCCGCTGACCGCCATAGAGCTTGGGGGCGCGTTCGAACGCCTCGATCTCGCCCCGATAGGCCGTCTCAGGAAGCGTCCGCCGTGGCCAGGCGTACTGGATCTCGCTCCAGGTCCACATCGGGATCTCATCGGGAGGCGGCCCCGGCCTCTCCTCTCCCGAGGCGGCCAGCACCTCTGCGATGGCGGTAAGGTCGCCAGATGGGACGGGCACGGGATTGATGCCGAAGGTCCGGTCCCGCTCGGGTACATAGAATGCGTTTAGGTCGACTTCGAGCACGCGGCGGTTGTGGATGCTCTGGATGCTCAGATAGCGCGCGATCTTAGCCTCTCGGTAGGCGAGGTCATGCACGAGCAGCGATAGGTGGTAGAAGCCCTCGCTGAGATGGACCGACGGAAAGGCTGGTTCGAACTGACTGTGTGAGAGTCCGCCATACCAGAGCGTGGCGGGATCGTTGCGCACCAGTCGTGCGGCGCTGAAATGCCAGGGTGGCTGGGCCAGGTAGTGGCGTGCGTCGGGGAACAGCCAGCAACACGGCAGCCAATACTGAAAGACGTCGCGCGCGCCGGTCAACTCCGGTAGTCGCTCGATGAGCGCACGGCTCAAGACCTCGTCGCCGTCGATCCTCAGGATCCAGTCACCGGTGCACTGAGAGATGATGCAGGGAGCGGCCTGCTCGGCAGAATCCACGAACTCGTAACGCAGCAGCCGATCGGCGACCTCAGCGTAGCGGCCGAGGCGCCGCGGGTCCAGCCGCGAGTCTACCGCCACCACGATCTCCTCGGCGACCGGTCGCAACTGGCGCAGGATCGCGGCCACGCGCGCTCCCGGATCGCTTGTAATGCAGCAGACCGAGAGCGTCATCGCAGCGCACCGTCGGGTACCGTGACCAGCATCTCCACGGGCTGCGACTCACACTGAAACCACCTGACGTGCTCGTGCACGAGGTCCGGCGCGAGCAGGTAACGGCCACAGACTGCCGGCGCGGTCACCTGCATCTGCACGAGGCAGGACTCCCCCGGAGCCAGTGGATGTGGGAGCGTGGTGCGGTGCCCCTCGCTCTCGACCGCGGCTCCCTGCGGGGTCAGCCATCGGTAGGCCACGCGAATCAGCGGCCGTCGGTCCTCGCCGCCGCCGGGCCACCACTCGGTCCCCTCGTTGCGCACGCAGATACGAAACGGACGGTGATCGTTGGCCACCAACTGACGATAGACGTCGACCGGACCAATCGTCGCGCGGTATCCGGACTCATCGAAATCTCGCTCGGCCCACCGCGCCTGGACCTCCCCACGAGTGAAGCGCTGCGCGGGGGGCGCCGCCGCAGGGAGGGAGCGGGGCTCCTCCGGGTGTGCCAGCACCGCGCTGATCGCGTCTCGGTCGCGAGGGTTCACCACGGCGCTCCGCGCGCCCGGAAAACGCTCAGGCAGGTAGTAGCTCGACAGGTGGGAATCCGCCGCCGTTACACGGAGCCCCGGATCGACCCTGCGATAACGCTCGACCTTGCGCTCGCGCTCCTGGCGATCTGCGAGCAGGAGCACTAGGTGGTAGAGGCCGTCGTCGAGGTAACGGGCTGGTAGGGCGAGCGCCACGCTGCTGTGGCATAGCCCGGGAAACCACAGCCGGGCATCGTTGCGGACCAGCCGCCCCTGAAAATCAGGGAACCACGGCCACTCCTCGAGCCAGTGCTCGGGGTTGGGGTAGAGCCAGCGCCGTGCGATCCAATACTGGACGACGTCCCGCGCCTGCGTGAGTTCTGGGAGCCGCTCGAGCAGGCTCACGCCGAGAACCTCGTCGTCGTCGACGCGCAAGATCCAGTCGGCTGAGCACTGCGCGTGAAGCCAGGCCAAGGTCTGCTCAACGAAGGTGTCGACCTCGATCTGCAACAGGCGGTCGGCCACCGCGCTCAGCGGCGTCAGATCCTGCTCGCCACCCGACACATCCACCGCAACCACAATCTCGTCGGCGACCTGTCGAAGCCCAGACAGGACGGTCGCAGCCCGGCTTGGGCTGGCCGTTACGCAGCAGATCGACAGGGCCACCGGCGGCAGCTTATTGCAAGGTTGCGAAGTCAGGTCGGTTTGGCCGCACGTGATCGCCAAGCGGGGGCTCCCTGCCTCGCCGCCCCCGCCCGCCCAGTGGGCGGACCGTCACTACGCCGGTACCGCTCAGCTCCTTCAGCCGCCGGCGCATCGTTGCTCCCAGGAAGCCGCCGCCGGAACCTGAAGCGCTTGATCCGGGTTGTGCCCAGTCAGGGGCGACCAGGCTCGGGACCGGGCCGTGCGAGGGTCGCATAGATCGGCTCGCTGTTACGATCGGCCTCGAAATCGCCGCTGCCGGTGGGGTGAAACCACAGCGCTTCGGCGAAGCCGGTCAGGCGACACAGCTCGAGCGTCACCTCGGGGAACAGTGGGTGCTGATGGGTGGGGTCCACCCAGAACGCCTTCATTGCGTGCACTGCGTGGGGGTTGACCGTCTCCAGGAGCAGCACGCCGTCCTGGCGCAGGCGCGAGCGGGCCAGCTCCAGCAGCTCCAGCAGCGCCGTGTAGGGGAGGTGCTCGATCACCTCTAGCGCCACCACCGCGCCGAGCGACCCCGGCGCCAGCGTGCGCAGATGCGCAATCACGTCACCACGAGCCACCTTGTGGCCCTTGGCGCGGACATGCTCGACCATGCCGGCGTCCAGGTCCACGCCGCTGGCTTGCATGCCCACCTCTGCGAGTAGATCCAGCAGCTCCCCGCGACCGCAGCCCAGATCGAGCACCGGCGCGTGTCCGCTCAGCAGCGGCAGATAGGCACGCTGAATCTCCCGCACTCGCTCCTCCGAGCCGCGGAAGGTCGCCTCGAAATCGAAATAGGTCCGCTCGGCGCGTGAGGCCGCAGCGGTTTGCGCGCCAGGCTCGGTTTCTGTCGTTTTGGCCTCGCCTGCGCGGAAGCCCAGCACCACGCCCACCGCCGGGTCCGACCAGCTTTCCAGGTCGTGATCCTCGTCCACGTACGGTCGCGCGCGGTGCTCAGCCAGGTGATGCTCCAGTTCCGAGCCGATGTCCTCCAACGCCTGGAGCCGTGGACTGGGCTGGATATGGGTCAATTCAGTGCGCACGCCCGCCAGCTCGGCCCGCGCGTCGTCCAGGTCGCCGCGCAGCCTGCGCGCCAGGCCAAGGGACTGCGCGAAGCGAGCTTCCTGCTGATCCTGGAGAGTGCGCGACACCTCCTGCAGACGCACATCCAAGCGCTTGACGGCATCTAGAATGTGTACGTCTACCTCGCGCTGGTGTCCGACGAACGGATTCATCAGCCTGCTCACCACACGGTGCACTGCCCGCTTGATCCGTATGGCGCGTTGTCCTGTGGGGCCGCTGGCTTCGTTTGCGATCAGCTGCGGCAGCTCGTACAGATCGAGCACGGGCACGTGCGCGACGTTCAGCACCTTCGCGCCCGCGCGCTCGCGCTGCTCGTGGATCGTGCGCAGGCGCGCGCGCATCGACTCCCCCGCCGCGCGCGGGGAGTGGCGCTCGATCATCTCGCTCCTGGCCCGCTCGCCGCGCTCACGGGCGCTCTTCGGGTCGGCCATCACCTCGCGCATCAGCGCCGCTGCCTGGTCGATGTTCGGGTCTGCCCACTCGCCGTTTGCGGGGTAGGGGTGCGCGCCCTCGCCGACCTGCGTCGGCCGCCAGTCCACGAGGTAGGAGTTGCCGTCGTTCATGAACTCCAGCGTGCCGCCGTAGCGCGTAGCGATCACCGGCTTGCCCAGCAGCATCGCCTCGGCCGCCGTCAGGCCGAAACCCTCGGAGCGGTGCAGCGATACGTAGCAATCGCAGGCGGCGATCATCGCGTTCTTCTCCCCCGCTGACACGTACGCATCGATCAGCGTGATATCGGGGTGCTCGCCCGCCGCGAGCACCACGCGGTCGTGCTCGTGAGGGAGGTTCTCGGCGTTGATCGACTTCACCACCAGCTTCGCGCCGCAGCCCGGGGGGAAGGCCCGCTTGAATGCCTCCACCAGCCCGACCGGGTTCTTGCGCGCGGCGGTGGAGTGGTAGTCGTGCACAAACAGGAACAGGAAGCCCTCCACTGGCATTCCCACCTGTGCGCGGCCCAGCGGCGAGACACGCGGCAGCGCGACCGGGAGCCCCACCTGCACGACGGGCACCGGCGCGGTGGGGGCGATCGCGTCGTAGATGTGCTTGGACGCCACCCACACTTCGTCCACGTACTCGAACGCCGTATCCCAGCCGGCTGGGAATTCGCCCACCTCCCACCACCACAGTGCGATCGTGTGGCGGCCCGTGAAGAATGCCGTTCCCACCTCGCGTGCGAACGGGGCGATCGTGTCGCCGTTCATGCAGACGATGTTGATCGGGTACACCGCCGCGTCCGGGTCGGCGTAGATGAACTCCGCGCCCTGGCGGCACGGCGGCACCAACTGCGCCTGCACCGGCAACGCCGGCACTCCGCATGCGTCCAGGCCCGCGATCAGCAGGCGCGCGGCCTCGCCTAGGCCCAGTTCGGAGGTGAAGAAGCCCGCCACGTTGACTCCCCACGGCTCTTCCTGCTCATGTGGGATTGGGGCGCTGTCGCGGTGGATGTGCGGCGGGGCCGGCGGCAGCAGCGCCTGCGAGAGGCCCTCCTGGCCTCCGTGCACGCACAGCCAGCCGGCGTACCCCTCGCCGTCGGGGCCGTCGAGGTGGGGGTAGGCTGCCTGCAGGTCGATCCGGTCCTCCCAGATCGCGAGGTGCGCGCGGGTCAGGCCAACCCCTCGTCCGCGCTGCGCCGGCTCGTTCAGGTACGCGAAGAGCTCGGCGCGACCGGCGTCGCTGAAGGGGGAGCGCGACAACTCTCCCTCGCGCACGCCCTCCACGAGCAGCCCGCGCAGGGTTGGCGTCATGCGCGTGCCGTCGCTCAGCACCTCCAGGCGCTCCACGCGCGCCGCGTCCTGCTCCCAACCCGCCTCTCGCAGATCCTGGGCCTCGCGCCGGCAAAGCTCCGCAAGGGCGGGGACGGAGCTCAGTTGGATCACCTCCCGGGCGTCGCACAGTCGCTCGGGGTGCAGCGGGTCCAGCGCGGTGAAGTCAAATACCCGCGCCGGCTTCCCGCCGACCTCCAGCGTCTCGCGGTTGCCGCTTGCGTGCCACTCTCCCAGCGTCCACGGGTCCAGCCCGTAGCCGGGCTCGCGCAGCACCGCCGCGCCTTTCGCGATCGCGGGCAGGCCGTCCAACCAGGACTGCACCGCCCTGTCTCCGTCCTGAAACCAACGCGGCCAAGACTCAAGAACGCCGGCCACGTCCTCACCAGCCCTCACCGCCAGCAGCCGGCGACTCAGCGCGCCGCCGCCGGTCTGCCCCCCGAACGCCGGCGCGTCCCGGGGACGCTCGGGCGCCGCGCGTGCCACCAGCACCAGCCCGCTCCGCTCCAACGCCCGCTCCAGCTCGGCAAGCGGGCCCAGCACTCGCAACCCTGGCGCCAGGTACACCCCCGGACCCGAGCCCTCCTCCAGCATGCGGCGCAGCAGATATGGGAGCACCACGGCATCGAGCGCCTCGCTGGGGTTGCCGGCCACGGTGAGGCCGCCCTCCGTGCCCAGCAGTTCCCCGAGCTGGCGCACCTTAGCTCCCTCCACCACCTCGGCGCCTGCCACGCCATCGAGCAGAACCACCGTGAACTTCAGATTGGGGTCCGGGTGGTGCTCGCGGAACGTCGAGACGAGCACGCGCGCCCTCGCGAGCTCCCGACGGCTCACGATCGTGCAGGCATTCACAGCGGGCAGTCTAAACCAGAGCTCACCGTGCTCCGTACTGGTCGCCCCGAACGGCGGGTCCTGGGGTGGCGGTGGGTGCCGCGTACCGTGGTCTCGGGTCCGCGTGGGCCCCATAGGCAGTCGATCGCGCATAGCAAGAGTGTCTCGGTCTTGCCGTAGCGCTGGACGGTCGCCTCGTTCCCACTCGGTGGCGGGATTGGTCGCGATCTGCGCGATGCCACCACCTCACTTTGCGTGAGTGCCTCAGCTTGCGGGTGGCGGGGGCAGCGACCGGCCGTAGAGCGCTGCATTTGAGCGCAGGCGAGAGGTCGCCAGGCGTCCCGACAGACCGCGCCACCCCTGCGTGGCATACGCGGCGTCACTGACAGGTGTCGATGTCAACGGTCGGCCGAGCGGGCGGCGAGCAGATCGATCATCTCGCTTACCAGCTCTGGCTTTAGAAAGCGAGCGAGCAGAAAGCGGAGCGGCACGGCAAAGGACCAAGCGCCGGAAGACTGTTAACAGTTGTGGGTAGCAAAGATTTTCGCAAGTTAACTCTTGCGAATCTCACGTCGGCCGTATATAAGTGCCGTGGCGGCAGGATCGTCAGTCAACAGACCCGGTTTTCAGAGGTGTCCTCGGGAGATGTCGTCCGGTGCCGGACCCTGCAGTCGTTCAGCACGTAGACGTTCTGTCCGACGGCGCACCTGGGCAGGACTGCTCCGCGATACCGCGCATAGGTCCCGATCCACCCGTCACTGACTCAGGGTCGCGTCCCCTGGTCGGGTCGGAACTATGGCCCTTCCTAAGGGCCCAATCAGGTTCCGCCGAACACCTGGGGGAGGAGGTGTCCCGCTCGCTGTAGAACTTGACGGCGGTCCGGGTGGGAGCGTTTCAGGCGGTGATCAGGGTATTGGCTTCCTTGGTCGTGGTGGTGGGGTGAAGCTCGTGGTGGATCGCGGTGGTGAGCTTGGGCATGTCGCGGTGACCCTTGACGCGGCGAAACTCATGCTCGGCTTGGAGTATCCCGGCGGCTGTCCAGCGCAGGCGTATGTCTCCTGGCTGCCAGCGCTTGACGTTGCGTTGGGTCTGTCGCACGGTGTCGAGCATGCTCTCGATCGCGTTGGTTGACTGCAGAGCACTCTTGAGTGAGCCCGTGACACCCAGGCGGGTGAGTGTCGGCGTGCCTTGCATGCCCTCCTGCAGTGATGCTGCCGCGCAGGGATGAGCGCGCTCAACGCTCGAGGTGAGAGTCTTCAACGCGCTGAGCGCGCGGCCGTGGTCGTCCTCGGCCCACGCGGCACGTAGCTTCGCGTGCGCCCACGGCCGCTCGGCTTCGGGCAGCTGGTCACAGACATTTCGTTCCTTGTGCCGGACACACCGCTGGATCGGCGTGCGGTTCCCCACGACGGCACGGACAGCCTTCGCGAGTGCCTTGGCGCCGTCGAGCACGCACAGGATCGGGTGATCCAGACACAGCCCGCGACCCTGGAGATCGGCGAGCAGCGTCGTCGCGACGGTCGCGTTCTCCGTCGAGCCCTCCCACACCCCGAACCCCACCTTCCTACCGTCGGTCGTAATCCCGAGCGCCACGACGTGACAACGCTCCTCCAACTCGATCCCGTCGAGCATCAGCACAGCGAGCTCGACCTCATCAAGCCCGCGAGAGAGCAACTCTCCCAGCGCGGTCGCTGTCCGTTTGATGAACTCACGCGAGACCGCGCTCTTGGACGTCGAGCGTGAACGCTCGATGACCTTCGCGGCCGACCGGCTCGGCTGCCCGCTCGTAGCGGCGCGTGGAGACCCCCGCGAGCATCCGCTCGACCATCATCCCGCCGAGCAGATCACGAGAGCTGAACTCCCCATAGCTCTCCAGGGCGATCTCCCCGGTGTCATCCGCCCTACGCACCCGAGGACGACTGACCGACACACGCCGCCCACCAAACACCACATCCCCCGGTGGATCCAGGCTTAGCGGCGCGCTGCGCGTCGTGACGGCCCTTCACACCCGCCAGCCGCGTCACCTCCCACTCCATCGTCTCGTGCAACACCGCCAAGCCCGTGCCGACAGCGAGCGCCAGCAGACCCTCCTTCGCCGCCCCAGCGATCTCCCCCAGCGACAGCTGGACATGCTCAGGCAACTCCAACAGCTGCTCCTGCTCAGGCGCAGCGACCCCAACGACGTGTAGCTTGCTCATTACGGCGGTCCTCCTTCTCGATCTTGGCTGGATCCGCCCGGAACGCTCTCAACCAGAGCGGACGGGCGGGAGGACCGCCGTCTCAACTTCTACAGACCTCGGGACAACCCCTCACGTCGATGTCGATCGTCTACGGGCGGCGTATTGGGCGATTCGCCCGAAGGCCGCGCCGGGGGTTGCAGAGCATGCCGCGTGACACTCGCTCTCTGTAAATGCCATACTCGGCGCATGTGCTGGTCGAGGCAGCTTTGGTTTGGGACGGCGATGTGTGTGGCAACTTTGGTGTTGGGCGGCAGCGCGACCGCAGATTCCGGTACACCAGCGCGGGGTTCATGGGGCGCGCCGCAAATGCTGGCTCCCATCACGGAAAACGTATTCCACCCGCAGTTGGCAGTGACGGCGAACGGGCAGGTGCTTGCGGGGTGGCTCAGCGGCGAGCCGCCGCCTGTCGCCTCAATACCAATAGGACCAGGCAAACGCCACCCAGCGCCGCCCACCAAAACGGTGGTAGTAGATCGCGGTACTGTGGCCGGTGGCTTCCAGCCTCCCACCGTCTTGAGCGCGACCGGCTTCAATTTGCAGATAGCGGTCTCCGGGACCGGCACCGCCTACGCTGTTTGGGAAAACGCGCAAGAAGCCACACTGATCGCAACAGCAGCACCTCGGCAACCGTTTTCGGCACCGCGCGAACTGCTACCGCGGCACACGAGTGAAGTAAGGCTCGTGCAAAGTCCTTCAGGCCCCGTGGTGGTGGTCTGGGCAACCGGTGCTCCCGGCTTGTCGGCGGCGCCCACGGTGTTGCAGTATGCACGGCTTCGTGCCGACGGGACTCTGGAAACGGCGGTCACGGCGGGAACAATGGTCGAGGGCGAAGGCGAGTCGTTTGCGCTCAACGATCGGGGCGCCTTTGCGGCGATCGGCTACGCCAGCGAAAGACCCTCAGAGGACGGCCTGTGGGAAGACCTGTACCTCCCATTCGTCGCTGTGTGCGACCCGGAGGGTCGCTGCTCGCAGCGGCACCTGCACAAGCTTGGTCGAGTCGGCCACGATTCTCTTTGGCAGCTAGCTATAGCACTCTCGGAAGACGGCACTGCGAACGCGCTCGCCAGCTATGAAACTATCCCGTCTCCCGTTCCGTCGCCTAGGAACGAGCTGTGGGACGCGGTTCGACGCCCCGATGGGCGCTGGGGAACAGAACGCGAGTTGTCGGGCCTCGGCGGCTTCCCGGTCGTGACCCCTTACGGTCGGCACGGGGCGCTCACCGTGTTCCAGACATCCAACCCAGAGGGGTCCTTGGGAGGCCTGGCATGGTCTTTGCTTCCGGCGAATGGCGATCACTTCGCCAAGCCCGTTGCTGTGAGCGGTCCCAACTCGCGCGAGCCGCCGACGCTTGCCGCCAGCGCTACGGGTGAATTCGTGATCGCCTGGCATGCAGGACCGCCCGGACTTGTCAGCCCTACTCGCTCGAGCCTCGCAGCCGCCGTGGGGACCAAAGGCCACCTCGGCCCCGCCAAGGTCCTATCGGCTGGGAACGTCGCCGCCCAAACAATCCATATCGGAATCGACAGGGCAGGCGAGGCTATCGTCAGCTGGAGCGACTCGGTCAGCACCCCTTCGCTTGGGATCCAGCCACGAGGGCTGTTTGTTGTCGTGCATCGCCCGTAGGTGCTCGGCAGGCGTTCGTGCAGGGGCCGATGAGTACTCGCTCCAATGAATCCGCGCATCGCAAGCAACTGTTGCTTGTCGGCTGCGTTGGTCTACCTAGCGGGATCGAGAAGCCATCGGGGACTCGCTGATCAGCGGGCGACCGTCAGGGCGGATGGCGTTGATAACTGAGTGTGGCATGGGCTTTGGCGATCGTACCCAGGGCGAGTCGAACGGTTGTTGCCGGTATGGCTGTGCGCACTAGTTGAGCAAACGTTTTGAGCGTATGCTAAACTATGGGCATGGAGCCGCTAGGAAACGCCAAGGGTCGGCAGGCGCCCGTACAGGGCGCCGCCGGGGATAGCCCGCTAACGCTGACGGGGACGAAGCTCAAGATCGCGGAGGCGGCGCTTGAGACCCTGAAGGAGAAGGGGTTTACTGGTGCGAGCGCGCGCGAGGTAGCTGGTGTCGGGGGCTTCAATCAGGCGCTGATTTTCTACCACTTCGGCAGCGTTCGGAACGCGCTCTTGGCAGCCCTCGACCTCGTTAGCGCTCGCAGGATGCACGCCTACCAGCCGCTGTTTGAGCAGGCGCAGACGCTCCCCGAGTTGGCGAGCCTCGCCCGCCGGATATACGACGAGGATCTTGAGAACGGATACGTCACCGTGCTCGGCGAGATGGTCGGTGGTGGCGTGTCCGATGCCGAGCTGGGTGGCGAGGTGGCCGCTCGTCTATGGCCCTGGATCGACCTCGTCGAGGGCAAGTTGCGAGGGCTTCTCGCCGGATCGCCGCTTGAGTCGATCGTTCCACCACGGGAAGTGGCATTCGCGATCGTTGCGCTGTACCTGGGCGTCGACATGCTCAGCCACCTCGAGGGCGACCACACACGTGCCGAGTCGCTGCTCGACTTCGGTGAGCGCTACGCGCCGCTGCTTGGCACGCTGTTGCCCTCCCAGCAGGAAGGAGAATTGTCATGAGTGAGGAAACGGGACTGGACCTCGTCACGGGCTCGTTCAGCTATTCGGGGTCTCGCATTGCCGGGAGGCTGCTCGACGCGGGACGCAGCGTGAGGACTCTCACGTTTCACCCGGATCGAGTACATCCTTTGCAGGGGCGAGTTCAGACGTCGCCCTACCGTTTCGACGACCCGCTCGCTCTTGCTCGGAGCCTTGAGGGAGTGACCACGCTCTACAACACCTATTGGGTGCGCTTCGATCACCGCCAAACGACCTTCGCCAACGCGATCGCGAACTCGCGGGCACTCTTTCACGCAGCCCGAAAGGCCGGGGTGGCACGCATCGTCCACGTCAGCATCACGAACCCCTCGCTCGACTCGGCGCTGCCGTACTACAGGGGCAAGGCGCTCGTTGAGCGTGCGCTGGCCGAGGCCGGCGTTCCCTATTCGATCGTTAGGCCCACCTGGGTATTTGGCGGCGATCGCGATGTCCTCGCGAACAACATCGCGTGGATCTTGCGGCGCATGCCGATCTTTGCGCTCCCGGGGAACGGCAGCTACCAGGTTCAGCCGGTACATGTCGATGACCTGGCGCGGATCTGCGAGCAATCCGCTCACACCGAAGGCGACGTCATCGTGGATGCCGCCGGACCTGAGACGATGTCCTTCGAGGAGCTTGTCCGGGCGGTCCGCCGTGCCGTCGGAGCACGCTCCCCGATCCTGCATCTATCGCCGCGGGTCATGTCAGCGGCCTCACGCGCGCTGGGCCTACTCGTTCGCGACGTCGTGCTGACGCCAGATGAGATCAGCGGTCTGACGTCCGGCCTACTCGTCTCGCGCGATGCGCCTCTCGGTCGGATCGCGTTCAGTGAGTGGCTCGCGGCGAATAGCAGCTCGATCGGCCGCTCCTACGCCAACGAGCTCCAACGCCACTTCGTGATCCCGGCGGCCATGCGGTGAGGCGCTGGCGACCATGAACAAGCCACGCACGTGGGGCTCATTCTTTGGATGGATCGCGGTAGGCATGACCGCTCTGGCCGGTCTGCTCGCGGCGTTTGCGATACCGGTGTTCCTCGGCATGCTCGCAATGTCTGCCGCAGGCACACTCGCGCTCGTTTCGCGCAGGCGAACACGCATCGGGATTCCAGGCATCTTGTGTGGATGCGCCATCCCGCTCCTATATGTCGCGTACTTGAACCGTGATGGACCGGGAGAAGTATGCACTGCTCACATTGGCCCGGCATGCACCAGCTCCGAACAGCAGTGGAGCCCTTGGCCATTCGTAGCGGTTGGTATCGTCATGGCAGCCGGGGGCGTGGCGGGATTCATCTTTATGGGCTGTCGAGCACGCAAACGACGCTGCTGAAATCGGCCGCGTCGGTGCGGTCCATTACTATGGGACCAGACCAGCCGGACCGAACTCAGGGGGTCAGGCCAACCCCTTCACACCACATCAACAAAGCGCTACCGGCATGCGAGACCAAGCCTCGCCGTCCGCGCTAACATCTACGGTTACCGGGCATCCATCGTGCATCACCTTCAAGGTGGACCTCCAAGCTTGGGATCAGGACCTTTAGCAAGCCCAGAACCCCTACTCAAACCGGAGTCACCGCGCCCCCACTCAGGGGGGCGCGGTGGCTTCCTGCAAGATCAAAGTTAAGTGACGACCGCAAGCACATCGTTGACATCCGGGCTGGCGTGGGAGGCTTGCGCGCTCTTGATTGGCTGCGATCGGCTCAGGACCGAGGTTGTCCCATTCGCCGTAGAAGTCGGTGGTGGCGGTCGGGTGTAAATGCTCAGGCGGTGATGAGCGTAGCGGTCTCCTCTCTGGTGGTGGGGCCGTGTTCGATGGTGAGGTCGCGCTCGACGGCGAGGGCGAGCTTCGCGAGATCGCTGTAGCCGGCGACCCTGCGGAACTGCTGCTCGGCCTCGAGCATCCCTGCGGCGGTCCATCTGAGGCACATGTCCCCGGATTGCCAGCGCTTTACGTTGCGCGATGTGCGACGGATGATCTCGATCATCGACTCGATCGGGTTCGTCGAAGCGAGCGTCTTCTTCAGGCGCCCACGGACCCCCAGGCGAGTGAGAGTGAGGGTCTCCTCCATGCCCTCGGTGAGTGACGCAGCCGCGCCGGGATGCGAGCGCTTCAGCTCCCCGGCCAAGGTCTGCAGACCATCCAGCGCGAGCGCGTAGTTATCGCTCGCCCACGCGCGTCGTAGTCGCGCCTTCACCGCGGGACGGTCGCGTTCGGGGAGATGATCCAGGACGTTGCGTTCCTTGTGGCGAACACAGCGCTGCACCGGGACGGGCCCGAAGACCTCCCCGACCGCTGCCCGCAGGGCCTTGCTGCCGTCCAGGACGACGAGTACGCCCTGCTCGACATCCAGGCCCCGGTCAACCAAGTCAGCGAGGAGGTGCGCGGTAACGGTCTTGTTCTCCGTCGAGCCGTCCCATAACCCCAGCGGGATCTTGACTCCCTCGGTGCTGATCCCGAGCGCAACAATGCAGCAGCGGCCCTTCAGCTCGATCCCGTCGACCATCAACACCGCCAAGCGCACGTCCTGCAGGCCACGACTCATCAGCTCCTTGAGGCGCTCACGCGTACGGCCGACGAACTCGCGGCTGACCGCGGACTTCGACACCGAGCGCTCCCCGGCGCACACCTCCTCACCGACGGGCTCCCGGGTACGCGAGAACCGCCGCGTACTGACACCCGCGAGCATCTGCTCCAACACCACCCGCGTCAACGGGTCCCTATCAGCGAAATACGCGTACGTCCCCAGCGGCACCTCGCGCTCAGCGTCCACGGTCCTAGCCCGCGGACGCTGCACAGACACCCGCCGGCCACCCAGCGTGACCTCGCCGTCCTCGTGCCCGTGACGCACCGCGGCGCGCCCTGGGAGCTTGGCGTGCTTGGGACCAACGACCTCCTCAAGCTCCGCCTCCATCATCTCGCTGAGCACACCCAGTCCAACACCGACACTCAACGCGAGCAGCCCCTCCTTCGCAGCCCCCGCCAGCTCCCCCAGCGCACCCTGTACCCCCGGCGGCAAAACGCGCCCAGGGTGGATGTCCTGCTTCTGCTCTACGGTCCTCATGGCGGTTCCTCTCGTCTCGATGGACTTGTTCGCACTCGCCACGGTCCCAGCAGGACCGGACGAGGCGAGAGAACCGCCACCTACGAACTTCTACGCGCTACGGGACAACCTCTCAGGACCCGTTGCGCCGGCCCGGTCGATGTTGAGGGTCGCGTCAGCGTGTGATTTCGAACTGGACAATGGCCACGCGGGAGCGTCCACCGGTGTTGTGTGCCCTCAGCACTGCGATGTAGCGACCGGGCCATAGCGCGCGGCCGCCGTCGTGGCCACTGAAGGCGATGTCGTCTTCGCCTTCGGGCTCGGTCAGTCGCGTAATTCTGGCCACGTCAACGGTGTGTTGGCAGCGCGTCGCGCGCATGCGCATCCCGGCGTTTGCGCTGCACGTTTCGGCGTAGCTGACGCCCTGTGGTAGACGGCTTATTGCGACGCTCACCTCCGACGGAGCGGATAGATTGAATAGGAATTCCGAGCCGGGCTGGACGTTCACGGTCACCGTATCTTCGGATTTGATCCGGAGCCTCTTGTGTGACATCCGCACTCGGGAGATGCGGGGCTTGGCACCAACCGGCGGCCCTGCGGCCGCGTTGACACCGAGCACTTCGCTGATCTGATCGATCAAGGCCCATCCTCCTTCGAGTCGAGGCTGGGATACCCCTTCGATCGTCAGGCCCACGCTGCTACACCCTCCGGGTTCAATGTCCGCGACCGCCAGCGGTGTCGCGTCGGGACTTGCGTAGAAGGTCAACTTGGCGCTGCTATCGCCGAGCTTGAGCGGGCAGAACCTGCGTCCCGGCTGAACCACCTGGAGCTTGTTCAGTAGTGCGGCGATCCCTTCGATTTGTCGCGGGGATGTTATTTTCCACGGCAGGCGCTCGAGTAACGCCAGCGACTTGGATTCGGCGTCTCTGGATCTCCTGTGCTTGTCGTGCACGGTGATCCGTAGGAGGTGCGCGCCGGAGGGGATCGTCTGGGAAGCCGGACGGGGGGTAATCCACACAACCTGGGCGTCAACGCGCAGAGCTGTGGACCCATTGGGGAGCTGGACGGCTTTGATGACTAGTGTGCCGGGGCTTCCGGGCGGCGTAAACACCGCGATTTCGTTGTCGGGCACGTTCGGCTCGCTGGGGCCCCGACTAACGGTCTCAGGGCGTGTCGTTCCGGCGGGGAGGTGTTCGCATATGTAGGCGAGTGCTTGCGCAGGGGCGGCGGGGACGAGCCACCAGGCGTGCTCGTCGACCGCGTTGGGAGTTGCCGGTGGGCCGATCGCTGGGTGAGCCAGCAGCGAATCATCTTCGGCGGGCTCGGTCAATGACTCGCTTGAGCCAGGGGGCAGCGAGAGCTCGGCAAGCAAAGACGCGGCATCCCCCTGCGCGGCTGATTCGTTGTATGGGCTAGCAGATGAGCTGTAGCTGAACGCGAATGGACATCCTGTTGGAATCTTGTCGCTCGCAAACGATCTCTCAGCGACGATAGCGTAGCTGGTGAGCGCCAGAAACGCGGTAGATAGCAGCCAGCAAGCCGTGGCAGCCCAGCGCCGCGTGCCGGACGAGCGCGGCGCAACGCACGAGACCAAAGTTGTTTTTTGCATCTGACCTCGCTTACAAAGACAAACGCACTGGTTATCTGGGCCACACCGAAACTGATCCGGTATTTTACCGTATCTCGGGACCAGGTGACTCGCCGGGAGCATTTCATGCCGGCGGCTTCACGACTTCCCGCTGGCTCCCGATGCATGAATCGACGGCTACAGCACTATCGAGCCGGCGTCGGGCCGGCTCAGCACTTCACGCGCCGTTACGGTCTGGGTCGCAGTCGCCTGAAAAGGGGCACGAGGAGCTGCAAATTTGGATCGAGCGGGGAATTCTCGCCCGTGACACTGACACGCTCGCCGTCCGGTCCCGATTAAACATTCCACCCACTCCCGATCAGAGCAATCTCATCGACCGAACGGCTGCAGTGCATCATTTCCATCATTCCTCAATACTCGGACTCGTTCCTTCTCTCATGGCCAACGTCGTGTTGTGAACTTCACCATTCGAGTAATACGTCCACAGTTCGCCGACACTACTGACGAGCGCCTGGAAAGCCACCTCATACTTGCCGCCGCTGTTAGGCAACACGGCGATGCTCGGACTCGTGCCTTCCTTCATCGCTATGCCGGTGTTGTGGCATACAGGAGTCGAGGAACACACCCACAGTTCGCCTTTGGTTCCGTTGAGCGCCTGGAACGCATACTCGTAGCCGCCCGCGGGCAGCGCAACGACACTTGGACTGGTCTTTTCCTTCATCGCCAGGCCGGTATTGTGGTATTCACCATTCGAAGAATACGTCCACAATTGGCCGCTGCTACCAACAACCGCCTGGAACACGACCTCGTAGCCGCCTCCGGGCAGCGCAGCGATGCTCGGACTCGTTTCCGGCATCATCCCCAGTGTGGTGTTTTTGTATTCACCTGTCGAGGAATACGTCGCGAGTTCGCCTTTGGTTCCGTTGAGTGCCTGAAACGCAACCTCGTAGCCGCCTCCGGGCAACGCGGCGATGCTTGGACTCGTGCCTTCCTTCATCGCTATGCCGGTGTTGTGGCATACAGGAGTCGAGGAACACACCCACAGTTCGCCTTTGGTTCCGTTGAGCGCCTGGAACGCATACTTGTAGCCGCCCGCGGGCAGCGCAACGACACTTGGACTGGTCTTTTCCTTCATCGCCAGGCCGGTATTGTGGTATTCACCATTCGAAGAATACGTCCACAATTGGCCGCTGCTACCAACGATCGCTTGGAACGCAACCACATACTTGCCTTCCGGCAGGGCGGCTATGCTCGGACTCGTGTCCGGCATCATCCCCAACGACGTATTGAGCCAGCCGGTGTTCGGTGGTGTCGAATACGTCCAAAGTGCGCCGCTGCTTGCCTGAATGGTCGTCTCATACCCACCTGAAGGCAGCGCAGTGATGCTCGGACTCGTGCCTTCCTTCATACCCAATGCGATGTTCTTGTATTCACCTGTCGAGGAATACGTCGCGAGTTCGCCTTTGGTTCCGTTGAGCGCCTGGAACGCAACCTCATAACCACCCGAGGGGGATACGGCGATGCTTGGACTGGTCTTTTCCTTCATGGCCAAGCCAATATTGTAGTATTCGCCGTTCGACGAGTATGTCCATAGTTTCCCGCTGCTACCAACTATCGCTTGGAACGCAACCTCGTAGCCACCTCCGGGCAACGCAGCGATGCTGGGACTCGTTTCCGGCATCATCCCCAGTGTGGTGTTTTTGTATTCACCTGTCGAGGAATACGTCGCGAGTTCGCCTTTGGTTCCGTTGAGCGCCTGGAACGCAACCTCATAACCACCCGAAGGGGATACGGCGATGCTTGGACTGGTCTTTTCCTTCATGGCCAAGCCAATATTGTAGTATTCGCCGTTCGACGAGTATGTCCATAGTTTCCCGCTGCTACCAACTATCGCTTGGAACGCAACCTCGTAGCCACCTCCGGGCAACGCAGCGATGCTGGGACTCGTTTCCGGCATCATCCCCAGTGTGGTGTTTTTGTATTCACCTGTCGAGGAATACGTCGCGAGTTCGCCTTTGGTTCCGTTGAGCGCCTGGAACGCAACCTCATAACCACCCGAAGGGGATACGGCGATGCTTGGACTGGTCTTTTCCTTCATTGCTAAGCCAGTGTTGTGGCATTCGGGAGTCGAGGAACACACCCACAGTTCGCCTTTGGTTCCGTTGAGTGCCTGGAAGGCATACTCGTAGCCGCCGCCGGGCAACGCGGCGATGCTTGGGCTCGTGCCTTCCTTCATCCCCAACGACGTGTTCGACCAGCCACCCCACGATGCCGACGAGTCTGCCCAGAGCGTGTCCGTGGTAGCCTGGAAGGCGATCGTGGGAACAGGTGTCGTGAACGAATGGTCACTCCCGTAGACGGTCCCGCCTTCGTTGGTGGCGACCAACCGATAGTGGTAGACCGTGCCGGGTTCGAGACCGCTCACGGTGGCCCCCTCTCCTACAAGGTTCAGTCCCGATCCCGCAGCACTCGACGACGTTGACGAGCCGTACCCCGTGGTCTTGCCGTATTCAAAGTAGTAGTGGGTGCTAAGACCTCTGGGGTTCACGCTGCCATTCAGCTTGACTTGCGTTTGCTCCACTTCCGAGGCGCCTTCGGTAGTCACGCTCGGTGGTTCGGCGATGAACTGCGTCCAGAGCTGCAGGTTGCCGGTGCTTGCACCTACTTGTGCATGGATATTCCAGCCCTCGACCCCTTGCTCGACGCCGATGAGCGCCCAGTTGGCGGGGTTGGTGGAGACGTGTCGTCCACAGCCGCGCAGCTCGTGCCCTTCGGCGTCCTTTTCTTCTGGTTCGTTCTCTCGGTTGATGGCATTTTCGAGGTTCGATGCGGTGATGGCGGCGCTGAACTTCCTCCAGCCGCTGTTTCCGTTGTAGGGGAATGTGTTTGTGGGACCTTCATTTGTCAGGAACCGGACGCCGGGATAGAACATCGTCTTGACCATGTCCAGATTGTGGCCGCCACCACCGCCGCAGAACGGCAGGCCCTCGGATTCCCAGTAGTTCTTTGGTTCGTGCTGCCCAGCAAGGTAGCTCCGCCACTCCTGAATGCAGTACTCGAGTACCTGGCCCGACGTCTGGTCCTCGAAAACCGGGCACACGAAGCCCCAGGCAGTCGGTTCTGGTGTCGGGGACCAATAGGGATTGGCTTCGACGGAGACAACCAGCTTGGGGGATTTCAGACCGCTCGCCCACGGGCGGTCTTCGTGGCCGTGCTGCTCCTGTTCGTTGAAAGACACATAGTGCTCGACGATGCAGTTCTTGTACAGACCTTTTTCTTCTAGTTCTTTGGTCGCCCCGGACCACCAGCAGCGACGGGGTTCTGTTTCATTTCCAAGGCGCTGACCCCAGAAGGTTTCGTTGGCCTGGCACGCGTCGCCGTGGCCGTCGCTCTCCTGGTAGCTGCCGAACGGCTGCGGTGTTTCATAGCCCGTCCAACCTGCCTGGTTGTTTGTCTCCTGACGGTTGATGTAGTCGCCGACGTTGGAGTAGTTGCAGTAATCGCCACTGCTCGGCAGCCCGATGCTTTCGCCGATCCCCTGTTGGCTGACTTCATCCATGTGGGCAAGCCCACCTTTGAGCCCACCGGCCGCCGAGAGATATCCGGCACCAACCGCATCACAAGCCAGCGAAGTGGAGCTGTTGGGCCATTCGCTCTGCCAGCAATTCTGATGAGAGGAGTAGAGGCTATACCAGTAGATGGCTTGTTCGTTTGCTGGGATGTTCCCGCTCGGTGCAGATAGGGGCGAAAAGAGCGATGCGCTTGGGGGCGCCCCTTGCGCGGCAGCGGAGGGCGCCGGCGCCACCGCGGGCTGAGCGCCGGGTGAGGACTGTTCCTGGACGGAGGGTGCATACGACGGGCTGACCGTAAGCGGGCCGCAAGATCGGGTTTCGGTAGGCCGCAGAGCGGGAGGGATGGCGCCGGTCCCCTCGACGCAATCCGAGCGCATCGCCGGTTCACCGGACGCAGACGCGATGGCAGAGGGTGGGGCGGCAGATCCCAGCAGGCTTGCAATGAGAGCCAGGGCGAGAGTGAGCCCCGCGGCTGAAAAGCCACGAGCGCGTCGCTGGTGTGCTTCCCCATCGCTTATGCCGCCAGCCGCCCCGGGTGTGTAACACAACTCGTTTCCTTGGTGACCGCGCTCGTGAGCTGCCATTCTTCCCGCCATCATCACTCCCCAATCGGCTGCGCTACTATTTATCGACAACAAGCAGCGGTTTTCTATCAGCGGCGTTTGTCCAGCGCGAGGCCGATACGACTTGTCGTATAAGCCACATTGGCCATGTAGACCCAACGCTATGCGGGCTGTGAAGGCCGCTCTATGCCGATTCGACTTGCGTTGCCGGCGGTGGCCCCGCTCCAGCGCGGTGTGTGGTGTCGTGAGCAGCGAAGCGAGTGCCGTCCGCATTGCGTCTTGCCAGCGATCCTCCCGCTTGAACGCCTCCGTGAGTAATTCGTCGGCGCGCTCCAGCCCGAGATCGAGCACTGCCGAGAAGCAATCCTCCAGGCCGGCGAACAGCTCATAGATGGTGCGGCTCGACACCCCTGCCCGGGCCGTCACGCTCTTCACCGTGGTGTTCGCGTACCCGCGCTCGGCCACCACCGCCGCGATTGCGGCGAGGGGTCGGGCGCGCTGCATTTCTCGCCACCGAACCGGGCGAGCCGCCAGGCTCATTTTCATCTCCAGTTGAGAACAATCAGACGAGGCGGCTAATTGGTATCGGCTTGCTGTCAGCGCGTGCGCATGGCTCTCCGACAACGGTCAGCAGTCCTGTATCAGGCTTTATTCGACCGTCGCGAGGCCGATGCGCGTTGTTGAGCAGGCCACATTGGCGGTAGCGACTTTGGTCAGGCGCTGGCTGTTCTGATGATGTCCACGTGCGGCCGTCGTGTTCGTCTGCGGTGCCGACGGCCAGCTCGAGCGCGTTCAGTGCCAACGCGGCGCTCAGCTCAGCCAGGCAATCCCCTTGCCGGGCTCGCCGATCGTCACCGCCGGCGGCGCGTGGTGGCTGGCGGACGCCAGCTGCTCAAGCTCGCCGGTGGCGGCCTTGCGTTGATGGCCCAGCCACGCCGGGTCGTCGGTCGCGAGGCAGGGATGCCTCGCGCCCACCACGCTGGTCTTCGCACCACGGCGCGCGCGTAACTATTTAGGTCTGGCTGGTCTCGTTCGTCAAGGTCAAGCGCAGGTTCGGGTGCGTGCGCGCGGTTGAGGGGAGGTGGGGGTGAGCAGGAGTCCGCTTGGTTGCAGGGAATCTTGCGGTCATGGCCGATGCAGGGCAGCGTGCACGGCAGCTCAGCCGCGAGGAGCTTGAAGCCCGGATCACTGAGCAGGATGCGGTGATCGCGGCGCTGATGGCTGAGAATGCCGGAGTGAGGGCACAGGTCGCCGAGTTGCAGGCCAAGCTGGATCAGAACTCAAGGAACTCGAGCAAGCCGCCGTCCTCAGACGGTTACTCGAAGCCTTCGCCGAAGAAGCGCAGCCTGCGGGAGCGCTCGGGGCGCAAACCGGGAGGCCAGGAGGGTCATGCGGGCGCGCACTTGGAGCGCGTGGAGGTTCCTGATCGTGAGATTCCCCACGAGCCCGATCTGTGTGAGGGCTGCGGGCGTGATCTGGTTGACGGGGAGGAGCTTGCGGGCGGGGAGTCCCGTCAGGTTTTCGACATCCCCGAGAAGCTCGCGCTGGAAGTGATCGAGCACGTCGCGAAGCGCAGGCGCTGTGGGCATTGTGGGCGCGTGAATGAGGGGCGTTTCCCCGAGGACGTTCTCGCTCCCGTCGGGTATGGGTGCAACCTGCGCGCGTTCGGGGTTTACCTGATCGTCTTTCAGCACATCCCCTACGATCGTGCTCACAGACTGATTTGTGATCTCACCGGGGCGGAGATCTCGACCGCCACGCTGTGCTCGTGGGTGGGCAAGGCCGCTGCGGGTCTTACCGAGTTCGATGAGCAGTTGCGCAGTCTGCTCGCGGATCAGCCGGTCGCGCACTACGACGAGACCGGGTTGCGGATCGCTGAGCGACTGCGCTGGGCGCATGCCACCTCCACCGAGATGCTCACGCGCTACACCGTCCATGAGAAGCGCGGCACCGACGCGATGGACGACGCCGGGGTGCTCCCCCGCTTCCGCGGGGTCGCCGTGCACGACGGCTTCACACCCTACCGCACCTACACCAAGGCGACCCATGCTCTCTGCGGCGCTCACCACCTGCGGGAGCTGATCGCCGCGCATGAGGCCGGCCAGGCGTGGGCCTCGGGCATGAGCTGCCTGCTGCTGGACACCAAGGAGATGGTCGATGACGCCAAGACGGCTGGCCGCAAACGGCTGCCCGAGAGCGCGCTTTTAGAACTTCACCGCAGCTACCGCGCCGTGATCGCTCAGGGCTTTGCGGAGAACCCCGGCTTGGCCGAGCACGCCGGTGAGCGGATCAAGCGCTCAAAGGCGCAGAACCTGCTGCTGCGCCTGGATCGGTGTGAGCGCGAAGCGACCCTCTTCGCCCACGACTTCTCCGTACCCTTCACGAACAACATCTGTGAGGCCGATCTTCGCATGGTGAAGCTCCAGCAAAAGATATCCGGGTGCTTTCGCACGATGGAGGGCGCGCAACGCTACCTGACGGTCCGCTCCTACATCTCCACCGCCAGAAAGCAGGGCCAAGACACCCTCGGTGTGCTCAGCGCGCTGGCGCGGGGCACACCCTGGCTGCCGGCCGCCGGGGAAACCTGAAGCCGCGCCGTCCACCACGGTGGCAATAATCGCGGGGCATGAGCAAGCGCTCCCGTCGCAACAGACCCCAACGTCAGTTGCCATCAGGCGCGGGCGCCAGCTCCCCGCCGCCGCGCGATGATCCACAGCAGACGCCAGCCCGGCCCGAGCGGCTGCTGCTCGACCAGATCGCAGCCGGAGCACTCGATCAGCACCTGACAGCGATCGCCGACGCGATCCACGCACGCCTTGACCTGCTGGAGACGGTCAACTCCGCCAAGGCACTGGCGATGCTCTCCCTCGGCGACCGCGTCCGCTTCAGCGAGCGCACCAAACCCCAATATCTGTGCGGCGTGCACGGCGTCGTGATCGAGCTTGATGAGCGCACCGCCACCGTCTGCGTGCACCAGCCCGTCGGCCGGTTCCAAAGCGGCGAGATCCGCCAATGCCCACCACTGCTTTTGGAGCGCCTGCACCCAGCCGCTTGATTATGAGAAGAGCCCGATGAGCCCCGCCCGCCAATCCGACCCAGAGCTTGACGCCCTGATCGAGGAGATCACCGTCGACTGCTACGACGAGGACGAGCAACTGATGGGATTCGAAAACGCCTTCTACGACGCAAACTTCCCATGCCCAGGCACCATCGTCGGCGAGACCGTCGACGTGCTCTCTGTCACCACCACAGGCAACCGCCGCGAGCTGATCGCCACATGCCAACGCAACGGCAAACGCTACGAGGTCGCCCTACTCGATATCCACATCGACGCGGACCCAGTCACCTCACGCCTCCTCGCCGCCTACAAACGCTGGATCGGCACCTGAATAGTTACGCGCGCGGACGCTCCCGAGGAACCACAGTGGTGTCGCGCCAGCGCCCGGATCTTGCCTCCGGGCGCTATCCGAGGTCAGCCAGCCGTCGCCGCTTTCGCCCGTGTGGGGGGGGATGCGTCAGGCGCCCGGGCGCGGCGCTACCGGGCTTACGCTGCGCGTGGTCGCCGCGAACGCGCGGTCGCGGTCTGTGCCTTGAGCTTGGCGCCACAGACGAAGTCGCCCACGCGACCACCGTGCTCGTCCGGCTCGATCGGTTCGGGCGTGGGCCCGGCGTGGGTTGATGGACATCGTGAGAGAACGGCCGATGATGCCGACCTTCGCGAGCGTTGTCGATCTGCGTTGCGATCTGGGGCGCCTCCGCGAGACGGCCGGCAGCGATAAGCGCTGGCAATTGCTGCTGGCCGCCGCCGCCGACCAGCGCGAGCTCGCCGAGCCTGACGCGCGATGGTTTCGCTGATGCCCCTGCCGGCGACGCCGAGTCGCTTGCCAGCACGTGACGTTCACCGTCAAGGTCGCCCGGCGAGCCAACCCGCGTCGATGCGCTTCGCGGGACGGCCAAGCACAAAAGTTCGATCAGTTGTGTGACGGCTCGGGCGGCGCGACGATGGCGCTCCTCGGCGAGAGCAACCAGCACGCAGCGCTACGCCGACTACGCGCCGAACGAGCGTGAGGTCGAGATGGTCGCCCGGGCATTCGGCGATCCGACCGCGTAGGTAGCCTCGGGCTGTGTTGTCCATCGTGGATAGTGAAGCTTGGCGCGTTCGTCCGGCACCAAAAGCGAGCCGGTCATGAGCGAGCGCCCGATCCTGGCTGAGACGAGGACGCCAGAGGGCACACGAGTGGTGCTGTTCGAGGACACATGGCTCCGCCACATCCTGCTCCCGCAGCAGGGGCATCCAGAGCTCGAGCCCTATCTCGCCGTCGTGCTCGCCGTCCTTCCCGACCCCGATCATCGCGAGCCGGACCCTCGACCGTTGCGCGAGCGCTTCTTCAAGCAGGGTGTTGGCCCTAGCAAGTGGCTGATGGTGGTCGTAGACTCTGAAAAGGAGCCGCCACGCATCGTGACCGCTCTTGGCTACGGACACGGAGAATCGCCAAGCGGATGGACAACACTAAGCGGATGGACAACATGAAGGTCAAGATCGACGATCTAGTATTCGAGCGCGCCAACTACGACGCGGACGGCGACGTGCTCTACCTCACGCGTGGCGAGTCAAACATGGCTGCTGATGCCGTGCTCACGCCCGAGGGTCACGGTGTCCGTTACGGCCCTGACGGTGAGGTGATCGGCGTCACGATCATCAACGCGAGATGGTTGCTGGAGCGTGACGGGCACCTCACGATCACGGTGCCGCACTCAGTGCGGGTCGAGGCGGGCGAGCTGGCTGCCGCGCTCGGCTAGGTGTTGTGCCCGGTGATGTCCCCCGAACGCGGTGGGTGGGCGGTTGCCGAGGGCGCTGTGGGTGCGCTGCTCGTTGTAGTGGCGGACCCAGTGTGGCCGCGATCAGGTCCTCGATCGAGGCGACGGCCACCGTGAGGCCGTCGAGGTCCATGCGATTCGCTCTGCGTCGCAGCGTTGCATAGTTCGGCGCTCCGTCGGGGTTGACGAGCAGGTCGATGTCACCTTCGCCGGTGCGCAGCGTCAGGATCTGTGTTCGTCTCAGCGTGCGCGCGTCGGGCGCGAACGGCAGATCCTCATCGACGCCGCGCAGCATGGCGTTGAGATCGAAATCCACTTCCGCGTTGGTCAGGCGGCGCAGCAGGCTGCCCAGCTTGAAGGCCGGCTGGTCCAGCCAGGATTTAGGTGTGCTCACCGCGGCCCCGAGCGCCTGCCAGAGCGAGCGCGCGCGCCTGCGCGTGCATCGCTTCGAGTTCGCGCATCCGTTCGCTGGGTGACAGTTCGAGCTGCCGGCGGACGAGGCCCTCGTCCACGCCGCCGCGCCGAGCTGGGGCCTCGAGCTCAAGGCGGTGCCCGGTGGCCCACACCGCACCCGCGAGCGTCTCGAAGGTGGGATTGGCCCCCGGACGCTCGAGCTTCGCGATCGCCGCCTGGCTGACTCCCAGGCGCAGAGCGAGTTGCCGCTGTGTGAGACCCGCGCGGCGGCGCGAGGCTCTGAGCAGCGTGGCGGGATTGGGCATACATACATGATAATTCATAGGTTGTAACTGTGGGGGTTAGCGATCTCGGTGCGTAGCTTCGAGCGCCCGCGCGACCTGTTCGCCGCGGGGTGTGAGCGACCAGGTTGGGATGGCTGGAGGAGGCTCACCACTCGACTGCGATCGAGGGCAACACGCTCGTGCGTGGGACGTCGAGCCTCGTCCGGGCGCTGGCGATAGCGAGCGTCCGGGCTCATTCCGCAAGCACGACATCCGGCCGTTTCCAGGTGGGATGTGCCCTCCGCCGTGGCCCGAGGTGCCCGCCATCGTCACCGACTGGATTGCCTTGTCGCTGGTGACCAGGGATGACGCCATCCGCGAAGCCCGGCTGGTTCCGACCATCTGGTAAGTAGCGATCCGCAGCTGGTACGCCGCGAGCTTGTTCACTATGGCGTTGGCGTCCTGGCGACTACATGGGTGGCGGCAGGCGAGTCTTGGGCTCGATCTTCTCGGCCAGTTGTGCCACCCCCGAGACCTCGCCGAGGGCGGAGGCGATTCGTCGGATGGTGCGATTGCCGCGATCTGACGGCAGGTGGTGGAGGAGGGGTCCTCGCCGTGTCGTCGGTCGCGAGGCAGGGATGCCTCGCGCCCACCACGCTGGTGCTCGCGCCCACCACGCTGGTGCTCGCACCACGGCGCGCGGACGCTCTCGAGGAACCACAGTCGTGTCGCGCCAGCGCCCGGATCTTGCCTGCGGGCGCTATCCGAGGTCAGCCGAACCGTCGCCGCTTTCGCCCGTGTGGGGGGGATGCGTCAGGCGCCCGGGCGCGGCGCCACCGGGCTTACGCTGCGCGTGATCGCCGCGAACGCGCGGTCGCGGTCTGCCCCTTGAGCTTGGCGCCACAGACGAAGTCGCCCACGCGACCACCGTGCTCGTCCGGCTCGATCGGTTCGGGCGGGGACCGGCGTGGGTTGATGCTCCAGCGAGTCCCCGCTATAGCCCCTCGCTGGCAGGACGATTCCACGATCTGGCCTCGGGTGGATCGCCCTGGGCCGAGCGCGCCAGCAGAGGCGGGGATTGCTATTTGGGACACGGCGCGGACGCAAAACCTCCGAAGCGCCGTCTAAAGTCGCGGGCCGCATGGCACGAGCGACTTTTCACAACGCGGCGGATGGCTATTCGGCGCGAGATGCTGCGTCGTGGACGGAGGAGAAGTTGATGATCCTCGACGCTTATCTCAACTCCTTTGCGAAGGCGTGCAGGACGGCTGGCGGCTGGTATGCCCTGGACTTGTTCGCGGGAACCGGGTTGAACTGGTCCACGACCCGCGACCGGGAGATCAATGGCTCTGCGCTGATCGCCTTGGAGGCACGGACGCCCGAGGTGATCGCCGAGCACAAGCGCGGGCACAGTCCCAACAAGATCGAGCAACTCATCTTGTTCCCGACCGATATGGGATTCGTGCGGCTTGCGCCCGACCATCCAGAGCTTGTGACCCGAATCTATGGGCACGACGGCTGGAAAGACATCTATGCTCGGCGCGAGTCCGGCCAGATCAGCGCGGAGGAGGCCCGCGGCGAGTATGTGCGCATGTACGCAGAGGGCTTCAAGCGCCTGGGCTACGCGACGGTGCTTGATCGGCAGATCAAGAAGTCCAACGGCCAGCCCATGTACTTTCTGATCTTCGCCACCGACAACGACGCCGGCGAGAAAATCATGGACTGGGTGTTCGATCGTGTGCGCCTGCGCGTGCAGGAGGAGCTTGGACAGACAACGCTCTTCGATATGGAGAGCGGCCCGCGTAAACGGCGGCGACAGCTAGCTCGCGGTGCTGGCGATCGGACGGCGACGGCATAGCGTCGTAAGTCCGATCATCGAGCAACCGGCCCCCCGTCTTCGACGTGCGACCTCCCCACTGCTTGAAGAAGAACGCCACGTCCTCCTCTGCGCAGCGGGCGCGCAGGTTGCGTATCCAGGCGGCGTCGCAGCGTCGATGCTTCGCCCCAGACTCGCCACCTGCGATCAGCCAGTCGATACCGTTGAGGTCGAGCCCTTCGAGGGGACCCAACAGTGGCTCGGCGGAGATGAATCGCACCGCTGCATCGACTTTGCGTAGGTAGTCCGCTCGATGCACGAAGCGCCGGTTCTCGATGGTGACTCCCATCCAAACGTTCGGAGCCCAAGGCAACGTTGGTGCTAGCTCGGCCAGGCGCTCGTGGCGCTTGGTCAGAATCTGGAAGGTGTGCTGGCTCGCCTGCTCCATGACCTCGAACACCTGCCGTATGAACGACTCGGGGATGCGCTCGTGGAAAAGATCGCTCATCGAGTTCACGAAGATCGTTCGTGGACGCTTCCAGCGCAACGGTTGGTTCAGCCGGTTCGGCCACAGGCGCAGATCGAAACCCTGCTGGTAGGGATGGCCGGGGATATCCCGCCAGCGCTCGGCGAATGTCTCCGCGTAGCAGTGCGCGCAGCCCGGCGAAACCTTGTCGCAACCCGTAACGGGGTTCCAAGTCGCGTTCGTCCACTCGATTGCGCTGTTGTCGGCCAAGGCTCTGACTCCTTCGTGCTCGCAAGCCTACCTCCTGCGTATTCCCGAACATATGTTCGCTCCCCTGCCGGACGGACGGCTACGACACGTCGAACCGCGTTGCGTGGCAGGCAGCACCCAGACGGTGAGATTATCCACGTTGAGTCCGATAAGGAAGGGAACATCCTGTCGATCGATGAGCATCCCTACGACGAGGACGACTGAGGCACTCCCCGACGACCAACGCCACCGACGACAGAGCCGTCGCCAGCTTGCGTGAGGCCCAACGCACTGGTGTTCGAGCGGATGCGCCAGACAGAACCAGATTGCTGCCGAACTGCTCGATCTCGTCAGCCGAGCACGCTAGCGGGCCAGACCCTCAGGCCGAAAGCCGGGCGGCTGCTGTCTGCTCGTAGCGCTCTGCGAGCGCCAAGGCTGCGTTGCGTATCCCCTGCACGTCGCTTTGCTCCGCCTCGGCGCGCAACTCGCGCGCCCGCGAGCGCAACTGCTCCCTGCTCTGCGCGCTGTCGCGCAGCCGGCGATCCATAGTGTCGGCAAGCCAGCGATCCTCATCGGGCAACACAGGCCAGGGCCGAACGTCCATGAGCTGAATGTAGCCCTACGCGGCGACTCACAGATACTCGAGACGAATCACTCCCTAGCCTCGTGGATGCGCGTGTAGATGGCCTGGGCGAGTTCCTCGCTGCGCGCGCGTAGCGGCTCCACGAGGGTGGTGTGCATGCTTGGCGCAGCGACTCGCTCGGCTGGTCCGCCTCGTGGGCTATCGCCACCGTGGCTGTCCTCGCCGTGCCCGGTGGTGCGCCGGTGGTTGGCCTCTCACGGCGCGGCATCGTATCGAAGGCTGGGATAGATGGTGCTGAGCGAATGGGCCGGGATCGTTGTTTGTGGCGGTTCCTCGCCAGCCATTACCTCGGTCGCGCGCCCCACGCGTTGGTCTCCGCGTCCACCCGCGTGGACGATCCCTGATCCTCAGCGCTCCCCGCGTCCCGGCCTGGCCGCCGCGTGCGGGGTGGCGTCAAGGGGTTTGGAATGACGCAGCCAGCCCATGTCGAACCCTATGGGGCGACGAGTGTGGCGCCCGGTATATAGGTGGCGATGCGGCGTGGGTCGCGCGTAAGCAGGGGGCGGCCGGTCACAGCAGCGTGCGCGCCGATCAGGAAGTCGGGGAGGATGGCCTCGCGCGTTCCGCCAGAGCGGCGGTAGTCGGTGTGGGCGTGGCCGGCGAGGAATGCTGCCGCGGGCGGGATTGCCTCGATGACCGCCATCGACGGGAGCGCTGAGTGCAGTGTCTCGATGCGTGGGAACCGTGGGGCGATCTCGGCGAGGACGATGGCGTTGAGGACGATCGCGCCTCGCTGGGCGGCCCGCGTGAGCTGCGTCTGGGACCAGGACAGCCAGTGCGGGTCCTCGGTGAAGAGGTCCAGCAGGACGCTGCTGTCGATGAATGTCTCCAAGCTCAGCCGCTACCGACGGGTCAGGGCGAGAATTTCCTCGGTGCTCATTTCGCCCTCGCCGGCGCCACGCATGCGATTGATCTCTTCGGTGGCCCGGTCGGAGTCGACGAGCAGCCGCGCGCCATGCTCCTCGAGCTGGAACTCGACGTCGCTGCCCGGCTGGATGCCGAGCGCCCGCCGCACCGGCAGCGGAATTGTGACCTGCCCCTTCTGTGTGACCCGCATGCAGTAAGACTAGCAAGTAATACTCTCGCCCGCCGCCCATAGCTGCCGCGGGCGGCGCCGCGCACCTCGAAGAGGGTGGTTTGTTCGGTGCATTTTGTTTGGCGTCAGCCGCAGCGCTGGCGATAGCGAGCGTCCGGGCTCATTCCGCGAGTACGACATCCGGCCGTTTCCAGGTGGGATGTGCACTCCGCCGTGGCCCGAGGTGCCCGCCATGGTTACGTTGGAGGCTGCTCCTTTCTCCCCCGCGCGGCGCCCGCACGATTGCGTCGAGCGCCAGATCGGGCCACAAGATGGCCCACCGCAGGAGCGACTCGAAGAGGATCCACCACATCCGCCGCGCTGTCGCTGACAATGGCGCGGTGCCTCGTCTCGCCACGTTCTACGGGATCGTCATCTGGATGTACCGTCCCGATCATCCACCGCCGCACTTCCACGCCCAGTACGGAGACGAGGTCGCTCAGATCGAGCTCAGCACCCTTCGGATTCTCAATGGCTCGCTTCCACCGCGTGCGCTGCGACTCGTCCGAGCTTGGGCACGACTCCATACCAAAGAGCTCGCCGATAACTGGACGCGCGCCCAGGAACTGGAGCCCCTGGCGCCGATCGAGCCGCTGCCCTAGCATGAAGGAATGATGCTCCGAGTCACCGACGTCGAGCCGCTAGACGGGTATCGCCTGCGGGTCGCGTTCAACGACGGCGTCGAGCGGGACGTCGACTGTTCCTTCTTGCTTCACGGGACGCTTGGAGAGCCCCTGCGCGATCCCAAGTACTTCCGGCAGGTCCGGGTCGATGACGAAGCGCGAACGGTGATGTGGCCCAACGGCCTTGATCCCTCGCCGGAGTTTCTGCACGGCGACTGCGAGCCCAGCGATCCCCGAGGGAACGCGCTCCCCCAAGCGGCCGCAGTGAGCCGGGCTGCCTAAACGTTCTCAGTCATCCCAGCAGACGCCACCTTCGACCCACGTTGACTGACTGTGAAGGAGAACTGGCCTTCGATTGGGTCGCCGGTGACCGACGCGAAGTAGGCCTCGTAGTTGATCGGCTTGACGTCGATGAGCTTGGGCGTTTTGCGACCCCAGTTGGTGCCCGGGTCGGGGTAGACCTGTAGCTGGTCGGTCTCGAGTCGACCAACGACCAGATGTTAGATAGGAGTACGTCTATATGTTAGTTTGTGTGCATGGCGTATCGGCGGCGGATCATCGACGAGACGCTCGACGAGCTTTTCCCACAGCTGGCGGCGATCGCTTTGGAGGGAGCCAAGGGCGTAGGCAAGACGGCTACGGCAACTCAGCGGGCGTCGACGATTCTGTCGCTCAACAACCCTAACGAGCAGGCAGCTCTCGCCGGCAATCTTGACCTCGTTACGCAGGTGCCCCCGCCGGTGCTGATCGATGAGTGGCAGCTGGAGCCCGGCGTTTGGGACCGCGTTCGTCGAGCGGTCGACGATGACCTCACTGGCGGGCGCTTCCTACTGGCCGGGTCCGCGGGCGTAGCCCCTGGGGTTCGCATCCACTCAGGTGCTGGCCGGATCGTCAGCATGGCGATGCGCCCGATGGCATTCAGCGAGCGCGGCGTCTGTCGGCCAACGGTCTCGCTTGGGGCCCTGCTCAACGGTGAGTCGCGCGAGATCGGCGGAACCTCCGATGTCGACGTGGCGAGCTACGCCGAGGAGATCCTTCGGTCCGGTTTCCCCGGCATCCGCGATCTGCCCGAGCGGGCGCGGCAGATCCAACTCGACAGCTACGTCACTCGCATCGTCGAGCGCGAGCTGCCGGAGAACGGCGTCAGCGTCCGTCGTCCTGGCGCGCTGCGGGCGTGGCTGGTCGCGTACGCGGCGGCAACAGCTACAAACGCCGCTTACAGCACCATCCTAAACGCCGCCACGCCAGGCGAGGGCGAGAAGCCTGCGCGCCAGACTACCGCGGCGTATCGAGAGCACCTGCAACGGATCTTTGTGCTCGATCCGTTGCGGGCGTGGATCCCCACCTTTGCACCTCTCAAGCGACTCACCTACACACCCAAGCACCACCTGGTCGACCCCGCCCTCGCCGCGCGGCTCGTCGGCGTCGACAAGGCCGGCCTGCTGCGCGGCCAGGGCAGCCGCATCGCGGCTGCCACCGGCACGTGGCTCGGTGCGCTCTTCGAGTCCCTCGTGACCCAGTCGGTCCGGGTCTACGCCGATGCTGCCTATGCCAGCGTCGGCCACCTGCGCACCAAGAACGGCGATCACGAGATCGACCTGATCGTCGAAGGCGAGACCCGATCGTGCGTCGCAATCGAGGCGAAGCTGGCCGACACCGTCGGTGACCACGACGTAGTGCACCTCAACTGGCTGCATCAGCAGATCGGCGACCGATTGGTCGACCGAATCGTGGTCTACACGGGCAGATTCGCCTACCGCCGACCCGACGGCGTGGCGACCATTCCGCTCGCACTGCTCGGAGCTTGAAAGACGCTCCCGTGGCAGGCCGTGCTGTGTTAGGTCGGCGATTGGTTCGAGCTGGCGTCGGCCGCGGCGTGGCTGGGGTTTGTGGCTGCCCGTCGATCGAGTGGCGCCGACGACGCGCCGTGCTCGTGTGTGGCGCCGGCGGTCAGTTCGAGTGCGTCGAGCGCCAACGCGACGCTGAGCTCAGCCAGGCAATCCCGCAGTGCTCGGCCCAGGAGCTCCTCTGCGGAGCGTACGTGGGTTTCGATCGTGTGCCTGCCCATTTTCAGGAGTGCGGCGGTTGAGGTGGCGTTGCACTGGAGGTCGATGTAGGCGCGCAGCGTGCGACGCAGCTTGGAGCCGTTGCCGTGAGCGTCGAGCCGGGCGAGGAGTGTGGTCAGCGAGTGTGCCAGCGTGTTGTTGTTGAGTGCCGCCGCCAGCAGCGGCGCGTCGCCATAGCGTGCCAGTCGCTCGGGTTTGCGGGTGGCGAGTGCCACCGTTTCGCGGGCTTGGTGGTGGGTGAGTCGCCATCCCTCGATTCCTTTGCCGGGCTCGCCGATCGCCACCGCCGCCGCTGTGTGGTGGCTGGCGCACGCCAGCTGCTCGAGCTCGCCGGCGGCGGGCTTGCGTTGATCGCCCAGCCATGCCCACACGAGTCCCTGCTCGCACGTTGCCCACAGCAGGCGACGGCCGAGCTGCTGCTGCAGCGTCTGCATTGCCTCCTGCGCGCGATCCCCGGTCACCACCACACCCACGTGCCAGCGGTTGTCGACCTGGTAGCCCAGCGTGGCCGTGTCCGCGGGGTCGAGGGTGTCGCCGGCGAGCATCCGTCGTACGATCTCCCACCGATGTTGCTCGGGTGCCGATGCCAGGCGTCGGCGCTCGCGCTCGTACTCTTGCTCGATCTGGGCGCTCAGCTGCTCCACCAGCATGGTCTGTCTTGCGCGCAGGTGGCGAAGCGCGGGCTCGCCGTCGGTGTAGTCGCCGCTGTCGGCCGCCTCCGTGATCAGCTCCCCCAAACGCCCGTGCCCTGCCAGGTAGCGGCGAAGCACCGTGCCCACGCCCACGCCCGCCCGTGCCGCGCGCCGGGCCTGGGCAAGCGCCGCGTCGGGCACCGCGCGCGACCATTCCTGGTCCTGCGTAAGCCCGTCGAAGGTGTAGTCGAGCAGCTCCACAATCGCCAGCTGCACCCCCCGCCGGTAGCTGGGGTCCATGCTGCTCGGCGGTGAGGGCACCGCTTCGTCGATGCGTGCGTGGATGTCCTGTGCCACCTCCTCTCGCCTGGCCTGCAAGTGCGCCATCAGCGCTGCGCACACCTCCCGCGGCGAGTCGCCCTGCGTGCGTGCCGAGGCGGCTATCGCCGCCCTGCCTCAGCTGGCGGTGTGGGGTATGGCGACGACTGTCTGCTTCTCACGGCGCGATAGCGTATCGAACGCCTGGACGGATGGGGTCAGCGGAATGGGAGGGGTGCCGGCGAGCGTGGGAAGCAGCGATTGCCGCCACCTGCCGACAGGTGGCGGAGGGGTCCTCGCCCGGGTCCGACCGTAGGCTCGAGGCCGTGGCGGGCAACGCGTGGGCGGTAAGCGGCCTGAAGGGATGAGCGCGAACGTGCCTCGGCTCTGCCCTCTTGGAGGTGATCGGCGGATGGCGGGTCCGCGGGTACAATCTGGTCGTGTTCGACGACACGGTCATTGCTGAGGCGGGTCGCCGGCTGTTGGATGCTGCGCCGGCCGGAACCCGGGTGGTCCTGTTTGGGTCGCACGCGCGGGGTGAGGCTGGGCGCCACAGCGACCTTGACTTCCTAGTGATCGAGCCGTCGGTCGATGACACCATCGGCGAGTCCGTTCGATTGCGCAGAGCGCTGCGTGGTCTGCTTGTTGCGGCCGACATCATCGTGGTGAGCGAAGACGAAGCCGAGGCTTGGCGCGATGTCCACGGGACCGTAATTCACGCGGCGCTGTCTGAGGGCCGTCCTCTGGCGGCCTGATGCCTGGACCTGCCGATATTGCAGTAGGTTTGCTTGGTCTGGCAGCCGATGACGAGTTCATGGCGAGATCGTTGCTGCCGATCGAGGGAGTCACTGATGCCGGGCTTGGGTTTCACGCTCAGCAGGCTGTAGAGAAGTCTTTGAAGGCGGTTCTGGCGCTTCGGGGTGTTGAGTTTCCCTTACACGCACGATCTCGATGCGCTGCTGGAACTCTGCCAGGAGAACAACATTGATGTGCCGGAGGACCTGTTAGAGGTCGGCCGTTTGTCGCCTTTTGCTGTTCGTTTGCGTTACGGCGCGGCCCCTTCGACTGGCCTCGACCGCGACCAGGCGTTGAGCTGGGCCGCATCTGCCGTCCAGTGGGCACAGCAGCGGATTAGGCGGTAGACGTTCAGTGCCACGGGCGACAACCTGGAAGAGCTGCGGGAAAGCCTTGCGGGTTTCACTCAACAGGAGCTCGGTCGAAGCCTGGGTGTTCCGGGGATCGCTCACCCTGGAGACGGTCGTGGCCGCGGGAAGACCCTGATCGAAGCTCGATCAAGCGGGGTTGTCCAACGTACCAGGGACCCGCTAGCAGACCGACCGAGCCCGCTACTCGAATAATGGACCGGGAGCACGGTACATTATTGGACCTGGTAAGCGGTACAGTCCACGACGGTGGCGCGCGAGCCGGGGCGCCCCCGCGTCGGTCGCGCGCGCCTGGCAGAGCGGATCGGCTCTTGGGGCCGCCGGGTTGTGTGTAGACAAATCAAGCGCCTAAACGGTAGACTGCAAGGTATGAGCACCACCATCAGGGTCAGCGAGCCAACTCGTGATCGCTTCGCGAGGTTGGCGCAGTCCACCGGCCGTCCGATGAGCCAGTTGGTTGATGAGGCTGTCGATGAGCTGGAGCGGCGCATGTTCTTCGATCGGCTCTCCGCCGGCTATGAGGCTCTGCGCGCCGATGGCGACACTTGGGGGGAGATCGAGGCCGAACGCGCCGTCGAGAGCGGGGCGCTGCGCGACAGCTCGTCGTGAGCCCTCGGCGGGGCGAGGTCTGGCTCGTCGACTTCGGCGAGCCTGTCGGTCGCGAGCAGTCGGGCTGTCGCCCTGCGGCGATCCTCTCGTCTGATTTGCTGAACGACAGCCGTGCTGGCGTTGTAATCGTCGTCCCGATCACCACCGCCCATCGTGGCCTGCCGTCTCACGTCGAGCTGGACCGAGGCGATTCGGGGCTCGACGAGGTCAGCTACGCGAAGTGCGAGGACGTTAAGTCGATCTCCGAGCAGCGGCTCCTTCGAAGACTTGGAGCAGTGGGCGACGAAGCGGTTTTCCAGATCGCACGCGTGTTGCGCTTCCTGTTGGACCTCTGACGGAAGATCATGAGCTTTAATTTTAGCCGTTTATACGTATGGTCGGCTATACGTAATGCCGTCTTGGCATCGGGATGAGCCGCTCTCAGATCTCAAGAGTGCGACCACCCCAAACCGCCTCCTTCCCTCCGTAGCGGTCAGTGCTACTTTGTACTACATGAGTGCGGCGCCACTGAGCATTCGGCTGCCTGAACGGACCCTGGGTCGGCTTGCCGACCGATCCAGCCACAGTGGCCTGGCTCCGCGCACCCTCGCTCAGCGCTACGTGGAGGAGGGCCTGCGGATGGACGACCATCCGCTGGTGCGGTTTGCCGAGGGCCCCGCCGGCCGCCGCGCGCGGCTGATCGGAGGCCCGGACGTGTGGGAGGTGATCGCGGTGGCGCGCGACAACGACGGCGACCTGCGCGAGACCGCTTCCTATCTGGAGCTGCCGCTCGGGCTGGTGCAGGCCGCCGCGACCTACTACGGCGCCTACCCCGAGGAGATCGACGCGCGCATCGAGCTGGGCCGGCGGCAGACGGAGGCGGCACACGCGGCCTTCCTTGCCGGCGGTAGGGCGCTCGGCGGGTGAGGCTGCTGCTGGACGAGATGCTCTCCCCGACGATCGCACGTGAGCTGCGCGTCCGAGGGCATGACGCGCGGGCAATCCAGGAGCACCGTGAGTGGCAGGCTTTGGAGGATAGGCAGGTGCTCGAGCTCGCTCGACGGGAGCGCAGAGCAGTCGTGACCGACAACCTCTCCGACATGCGACCCCTGCACTACGAGGCGATCACTCCCGGTGGTCCCGGCGACTACGGCATGATCTTCATTTCCGGCGGCTACCCTCGCACAAGGGCCGACACCGGCCGCATCGTCGCGGCGCTCGAGCGTAAGCTCGCGGCCCATCCCGCTGAGCGCGATCTCGCCGACGGCGAGGATTGGTTGTAGTTCAGGCGACGACGCCGCGTGAGCCGCGAGCCCGCCGGGGCGCGCCGCAAAATGTCAATGATCTTGCTTGTTCGGGGAAGCGATACCTCCATTTCTGGGCGAGTTGCGGCCGACGTGCTCCGTCTACCGCGCGCTTATAGGACAGGCCAAAGCGCAAGCTGGCAGACTGCGGCCTGCCCTCACACCACCCCCCAAGGAGATCCATGCCCAGCCTTAGCCGCCACGAGGATGTCTTCGTTCTCGACCTTGGCGACAACGAGAATCGCTTCAACCCCGATTGGGTGAGCGCCGTCAATGTGCTGCTGGACGAGGTCGAGGCGGCTCCGGTGCCGCGCGCGCTGGTGACAGCCGCGCAGGGCAAGGTCTGGTCAAACGGTCTGGACCTGGAGTGGCTCGCGGCCAACCTTGCGCAGGCCAACCCGTTCCTGACGCGGGTACACGAGCTGTTTGCGCGTGTGCTGACGCTCGGCGTCCCCACCGTGGCCGCGCTCCAGGGCCACACCTTCGCGGCTGGCGCGATGTTCGCGGTGGCGCACGACCAGCGCGTGATGCGCGCCGACCGCGGTTTCTTCTGCCTGCCCGAGGTCGACATCAACATCCCCTTCAGCCCCGGCATGAGCGCTCTGATCGTGGCGCGCCTGCCGATTGCCGCGGCGCACGAGGCGATGACCACCGGCCGACGCTACGGTGGCACAGACGCGCACGCCGCCGGCATCGTCCAGGCAGCCGTCACCGAGGAGCACGTGCTGGAGCACGCGATCGCGCTCGCGGCACCGCTCGCCACCAAGGACCCGACGACGCTCGCGACGATCAAGCAGCGCATGTACGGGGACGCCGTGGCGATGCTGCGCGACGTTGAGGCCAACAGCATCTCGCTGCCGGGGCAGTAGCGCCGTTAGGCGCTCGGTAACGGTCGCTGGCCCGAGGCTGAGTGAGGGCCGGGCGTGGCTGATACGTTCCGTGGGATGCGCGACTCGGCGAGCACTCGATGGCTGCGGCGGCTGGCAAGAAACGGCGGCGAGTTCGTCGCCGCGCGCGCCGGGGCACCGGCCGAGCACCCCGCCGGTCCCGGCGGGAACGGCAGCGTCAACGGGCAGGCCGGCCCGCCCCCGCCGATCTCTCCCGAGCCCGGGGCGCCCGCGCGCTTTGCCCGCGACCTGCAGCCGATGCAGGCCACCGAGGCCGATCAGATCGTCAGCCGCCGGCTCTACGAGCGGCTCACCGCGGCCGACGTGAGCGAGATCGAGGCCGCGATTGCGAAGGACGATCAGCTTCAGGCCTACTACACCGGCGCCCCCGACAGCCGCCACCGGGTCTTCCTGCTGCTCAGCTTCGGCGTGTGGCTGAGCATCCCCGCGGTGCTGGAGAAGGTGGCGCTCGGGGTCGAGCAGCCGCCCGAGGAGGTGCACGCGATGGCGCGCGGGCCGCTCGCCGCCGCCGGCGGGCTGTACGAGGCCGACATGCTCGCCAGCGCGCTGGCGAGCGTCGGCGTCGGCATCGAGTCGGCCACGGCGGGGCTCGACTTCGGCTGCTCCTCGGGGCGCCTGGTGCGGGTGCTCTCCGCCGCCTACCCCGAAGTCGTCTGGCACGGCTGCGACCCCAACGGGCCGGCGATCGAGTGGGCGCGCGGCGCCTACCCGCGCGTGAACCTGTTCCTCAGCTCCAACGCGCCGCCGCTGCAGCTGCCCGACGGCTCGCTCGACCTCGCATGCGCGATCTCGATCTGGTCGCACTTCGCGCCCGAGCTGGGCTTGCGCTGGTTCGATGAGATGCATCGCGTGATCCGCCCCGGCGGGCACCTCGTCTGCACCACGCACGGCTTCACCTCGGTGGACTTCTACGTCAAGAACACGCTGCGCACCCCCGCGCAGTCCGATCAGATCGTCGGCGGCATGTACCAGCGCGGCTGGTGGTATGCGCAGGAGTTCGGCGCCGACGGCGACTGGGGCGTGATCAACCCCGACTGGGGCACCGCCTTCCTCTCGCCGGAGTGGCTGCTCACGCACCTCTGCCCGCGCTGGCGCGTGCTGGAGTTCGCGCCCGGGCGCAACCAGGACAACCAGGACGTGTACGTGTTGCAGCGCGTGTGACCGCGCTGTCGTTGCCAGTCCAGGGACCTGGCCCCTGTCGCCCTACTGCATGCTACAGCAGATTTCAAAAGTGGTGTAACATGGCCAGTATGAAGCGTCTGCAGATAATGATCGAAGAGGATGTCGATCGGGCACTCGACATCCAGGCCGCCCAGGATCATGTTTCGAAGGCGTCACTTGTCCGCCGCTACGTGCGACTCGGGCTGCGGCCGATCCCCCCACTGGCAGACGACCCCCTCGCCTTGCTCGTGGGTAGCGCCGATTTCGAGCCGACCGACATCGATGACACCGTCTACGGCCGTTGACCTTGATCTTTGTCGACACGTCCTTCTGGGTAGCACTCACCAACCGACGGGATGATCGTCACGACGAAGCAAACGCACTCCTCGCCGCCCACGAGAACGACCGACTGATCACAACCAATGACGTGCGCGGTGAGACTTGGACATTCCTGCGGCGGCGAGCCGGCCACCGTGCGGCCGTCGGCTTCCTCGACGCTCTGCACACCTCGCTGCGCCTGGAGCTCGTCCGGGTCTCGGACTCTGCCGAAGCCGATGCAGGCGCCTGGCTGCGTCAGCGAGACGACCGGGAGTTCTCCTGGATCGATGCCACGAGCTTCGCCACAATGCGAGAGCTGAAGATCGTCGAGGCCTTTGCCTTCGATGGCGACTTCTCCGCGGCCGGTTTCACGGAGTTGCGCGCATAGCCATAGTGTGATCGAGCACGGAGACCTCAAGCATCCGGCTGTTCAAGCGGATCCTCCAAGACGATGCTCACTCCGAGCGCCTCGGCCACGCGCAGTGTCTCGGCCAGGCGGGCGGTTGCCTTGCCGCGCTCCAGCTCGCTGACGAACCGGATTCCCACCCCGGCCGTCAACGCGACGTCCTCGAGGCGCAGCGCCCTGGCCTTGCGTGCTCTGCGCACGGCGAAGCCAAGGTCGGCGGGTTTGCGGATCGCGCTAGACATGTTACCGATCGGGACAATTATAGCGAAAAATTTGGGGTCAAAAGCAAAAAAATACCGGTCGGGACATTTTCTTTTATAGATAGCCGCTGATCTACCCTATTGTCCCGATCGGGATAGCAACCCGAGTACGACACGCAATCTATGTGACGGGATCCGAGCACGCGGTTGGTAGCGTTCACCTGCCCTTGTCTACCGTCGCAACCACCCCCACACCCTCCCCCTCGATGCCCGCGCCCACCGCGCGCGGCGGCCCTGCCGCGGTCTCGATCGAGGGCGTCAGCAAGACCTTCAGACTGCCCCACCAGCAGTACTCGACGCTCAAGGAGCGCGCGCTGCACCCGTTTCGCAGCACCGACTACGACGAGCTGCACGCCGTCAAGGACGTCTCGCTCGAGATTGCCACCGGCGAGTTCTTCGGGATCGTCGGGCGCAACGGCAGCGGCAAGAGCACGCTGCTGAAGTGCATCGCCGGTATCTACGGCGTCGACGCCGGCCGTATCTCGATCACCGGCCGGCTCTCGCCGTTCATCGAGCTGGGGGTCGGCTTCAACATGGACCTCACGGCGCGCGACAACGTGATCATCAACGCGATCATGCTCGGGCTCTCGCGCCGCCAGGCCAGAGCGCGCTTCGACGAGGTGATCGCCTTCGCCGAGCTCGAGGAGTTCATCGACCTGAAGCTCAAGAACTACTCCTCCGGGATGCTGGTGCGCCTCGCGTTCGCCACCTCGATCGAGGTCGACGCCGAGATTCTGCTGATCGACGAGGTGCTGGCCGTCGGCGACGCCGCCTTCCAACAGAAGTGCTTCGAGCAGTTCTACCGGCTCAAGCGCGAAGGACGCACGATCGTGTTTGTCTCGCACGACATGTACTCGGTCGAGCGCTTCTGCGACCGCGCGATGCTGATGGAGCGGGGCAGCATGGTGCAGATCGGCGAACCGCGCGCGATCGGGCGCGCCTACCACAAGCTCAACTTCGGCCAGCTCCCCCACGAGGCGCCCGCCGAGGATCACTCCAACTCGGGGACGATGATCGCCGACGCCTGGTTTGAGAGTTCCAGTGGCGAGCGGGTGACCAGCTGCAGTCAGGAGGACGCTTTGAACATGTGCTTCGAGGTCCGCTTCGGTGAGGACCTCGCCGACCCGGTGTTCGCGGCGACGCTTCGCACCGAGCTCGGGCACACGATAGTCGTCGCGCGCTCCGATCAGCACGGCGGTGCCAGCGGCTCCTTCAGCGCGGGCGAAACCGCGATCGCGCGCTTCTCGATCCCCTCCTGGCTGACCCCGTCCCGCTACACGCTCACCCCTTCGCTGGCACTCGAGGGCACCGGCGCAAACGCGCTTGCGCTGGTCGAGGACATGACCTCGGTCGTCATCCACGGCACAACCAGCGGCGGGATCCTCGAGCTGCCCGTCGAAGCGAGGATCGAGCGGGCATGAGCGTGCTTGTCGACCATGCGTGCTCGTGCCGGCGTTGTACGGAGGCCCGGTCGTGAGCGCGATGCCGGATGTCGGGCTGCCTGCTCCACTGCGAGCGCCCGGCAGCCATCGCGTGCACGGCCCCTCGGCGCTCGGCAGCGACCTGCACCGCTTCTGGTCGCTGACGTTCACACTCGCGCGCACCGAATTCAAGCTGCGCTTCTACGGCTCGGTGCTGGGCTACGTATGGACACTGATGAAGCCGCTGCTGCTGTTCAGCGTGCTGTGGGTGTTCTTCACCAAGGTCGGCCACGTCAACGATGGCAAGAAGCCAGGTGAAAAATATTACGGGGCGCAGCTGCTGGGGTCGATCGTGTTGTTCACCTTCTTCATCGAAGGGACCACCAATGCGGTGCGCAGCGTGGTCGATCGCGAGAACCTCGTGCGCAAGATCCATTTCCCGCGCCTGGTGATTCCCCTTTCGGTTGTGCTGCTGGCGATGTTCAACCTGGCGCTCAACCTGATCGTGGTGGCGATCTTCGCCGTCAGCGCCGGCGTGCGTCCGATGCTCAGCTGGCTGGAGCTGCCGCTGATCGTTGGCGCGCTGGTCGTGTTTGCCACGGGCATGGCGATGCTGCTCTCGGCGCTGTTCGTGCACTTCCGCGACATCCAGCCGATCTGGGAAGTGTTCGCCCAGATCCTCTTCTACGCCTCGCCGGTGATCATCTCGATCCAGACGGTGATCGCCAAAGTGAACGCGAGTCTGCTGCACGTCTACATGCTCAACCCGTTGGCGGTGATCTTCCAACAGTTCCGCCACGCGATGATCACCAACGCCACCCCGAGCGCCGGCGAAGTGCTCGGCAGCTGGAGCGCGCTGTTCGGAGCGCTCGCGATCGTGGTGGCGATCTTCGTCGTGGGCTTCCTGGTCTTCAACCGCGCGGCGGCGCGAATCGCGGAGAATCTCTGACATGGAGCGCGCCGAAGTGGAGAGGGGGGACGCGATGGACGATCGAGTCGAGATGCCGGGCGAGCGGCTGGGGGCCGAGGCGGGGAGCGGGCAACTGGCGCCGGCAGCCGAAAACGAGCGCCTGCGCGCCCGCGTGGCCGCGCTGGAGGCCGAGCTGGTTGAGGTGCAGTCGCGCACCAACGCCGCGATCGCCAAATGGCAGGAGCAGGCCTACTGGCTGGACCGTTGGCACCTCGACCTCAACGCGCTGATGCGCCGACCCGGAGCGACCGAGCTGCTCGGCGCGGTGCGCTCCGTGCGCGGGGTGTGGTGGCGCGTGAAGCTCCTCAAGCGGCGGCTGCTCGGGCCCTCGTGAGCCGCGTCTCGGTCGTCATCCCCGTCAAGGACGGGGAGCGCTACCTGGAGGAGCTGCTCGGCGCCCTCGCGCGCGAGGGCGCCGACGAGGTGCTGGTGATCGACTCCGGCTCGCGCGACCGCTCACCAGAGATTGCCCGTGCGGCCGGCGTGCAGCTGCTGCGGATCGAGCCTGCCGAGTTCGGCCACGGGCGCACCCGCAACCTTGGCGCCGAGCGCACCTCGGGGGAGCTGATCTGCTTTCTCACACAGGACGCCACGCCCGTGCCGGGCTGGCTCGACGCCTACCGCGAGGCGTTCGAGCTCGACGAGCGGGTGGGTGCTGCCTACGGGCCGCACCTGCCGCGCGGGGACACCAGCCCGATGATCGCCCGCGAGCTGAGCGAGTTCTTCGCCGGCTTCGCCGCCGGGCATGCTGGGGCGAATGGCCCCGGCGGCGCTGGGGCGAATGGCGCGGGCGCTGGGGCGAATGGCGCGGGGGCCGGTGGGACGGGCGCTGGGGCGAATGGCGCGGGCGCTGGGGCGAATGGCGCGGGGGCCGGTGGGACGGGCGCTGGGGCGAATGGCGCGGGCGGCGGCGGGGCGGGTGGGAGACCGGTGCTCCAGCGCAACGGCGACCCGACCTTCCTCTCCAATGTCAACGCCTGCTATGCGCGCGCCTGCTGGGAGGAGATCCGCTTTCGCGAGGTCCCCTACTCCGAGGACCAAGCGTTTGGGAGCGACATGCTGGCGGCGGGCTGGGCGAAGGTCTACCAACCGGGCGCCGCGGTGCTGCACGCCCACGACTACGGGGCGATCGAGTTCATGCGCCGCTACTTCGACGAGTACCGCGGCCTGCGCGAGAGCACCGGCCACGTCGAGCCGTTCGCGCCGCTGCCCGCCGCGCGCCACGTCGCCGGCGCGGTGGCCGCCGACCGCCGCTGGATGGCGCAGCGGGAGATGAGCGCCGCCGCGCGGGCTCGCTGGACCGCGCGCTCCCTCACCCACCACGGCGGGCGGCGCGTCTTCTCGGCGCTGGGGTCACGTGCCGAGCGGGTGCCCGCGCCGCTGCGCCGCCGGCTGTCGCTGGAGGGGCGCGACGACGAGGGGAGCGGGGGCGGTGCAGGCGATGATGCGGGGCCGCCGGCGGTAGTGCTGCCCGAGCTGCCCCCCACCGAGCGCATCCCCCAGGTGCTGCCGCACGACGACTACGACGTGGTGGTGCGAGTCTGGCATGAGGGCGCGGCGCCGCTGCTCGAACCCGTGCCCGGGATGGCGGCGCGCGAGCGTCTGCGCCTGGCGCTGGTGATTCCCCCCTTCAGCCGCGGTAGCGGCGGCCACAACACGCTGTTTCAGATCTTCACGCGCCTGGAGCAGCGCGGGCATCCGTGCAGCGTGTGGCTGGCCGACTACCACAACCAGATGCGCGACGTGCGCGCCGCGCGGCTGCGCAGCGAGCTGCGCGAGTACTTCGCGCCCTTCGAGGGGCCGGTGTACAAGGGCTTCGAGCAGTGGCAGGGCGCCGACGTGGCGATCGCCACCGGCTGGCAGACGGTGCACGCGACACTGGCGCTCGACCAATGCCGCGCGCGCGCCTACCTCGTCAACGACCACGAGCCCGAGTTCTACGCCGTCTCCACCGAGCAGGTGCTCGCCGAGGACACCTACCGCTACGGACTGCACTGCATCGCCGCCAGCCCATGGTTGCGGGATCTGCTGATCGAGCGCTACGGCGCCAGCGCCGACGCCTTTCAGCTGGGCGTGGACGGCGACACCTATCGCCCGCTGCCGGTGGAGCGCCGCACCGACACCGTGATCTACTACGCGCGCCACTCCACGCCCCGGCGCGCGGTGCCGGTCGGCCTGATGGCGCTAGCCGAGCTCCATCGGCGCCGGCCGGATGTGCGCATCGTGCTGTTCGGCACCGACAGGCCGTTGCACGCCGCCTTCCCCTACGAGCACATGGGGGTGCTCTCGCCAGCGCAGCTGGCGCGGCTGTACTCGGAGGCGACCGTCGGGCTGTGCCTGTCGCTCACCAACTTCTCGCTGATGCCCAAAGAGATGCTCGCCTGCGGTCTGCCGTGCGTGGAGCTGGCGGGAGTCAGCGCCGAGTCGATCTTCGGCGCCGACGGTCCGTTGGAGCTGGCGCCGCTCGATCCGCCGCGGATCGCCGATGCACTCGAGCGCCTGCTTGCCGACCGCGCCGTGTGGGAGCGCCGCTCGCGCGAGGGCCTCGAGTTCGTCGCCTCCCACACCTGGGATCACGCCACCGACGAGGTCGAAGCGGGGTTGCACCACGCGCTGCGCGAGCGCGAAACTACCTCCGTTGGCTGACCCACCACTTCACAAAATGAAGGGTTGGGGTGTGAAAACACAGCATCCACCCCCCCTCCAACTACTTCATAAAGTAAAGGGTTTGGGTCCCAAAATAAAGCATTCAACCCCCGAGGCCCGCTGCGTCCCGGCGGCCGCGGGTTGTGTATTGAACTTTTCGGGCCCCAACCCTTCATTTTGTGAAGCGAACGGCCGCGGCCGGCAGGCGTCAGGTGAAGAAGCTGCCGAGCGTCAGCCACTGCGAGGCGTAGCTGAGGCCGATCATCGCCACCACCAGCGTGGTGGCCAGCGGCACATGCCAGCGGCGCCCGGCGCCGAAGGTGCCGCCGACGGCGATCGCGGCGAGCGCGGCGATCGCGGGGAAGATGTAGCGGCCCTGTTCGGCCACCACGGTGCGCCCGCCGTTGGGCGCGAAGTAGGCGGCCTCCACGGCGACCAGCACGCAGATCGGGAACAGCGCGATCACGGCGACCTCGAAGAAGCGCGCAGCCACGGCAACCCGCTCGCGGACCGCCGCGGAGAGCGCCAGCAGCGCGACGAGGCCCATCGCGAAGATGATCGCGGTGTACACCCAGCTGGGGAACAGCCACGTGTACCAGCCGAACGCGCCCCAGCCGCGTTCGACGTAGACCTGCCTGAATGGCCAGCCGGGCGGGAACAGGTCGCCCATGAACGAGAGCCGCGGCAGGAACAGCTCCCACAGGTACACCAGGAAGCGGCCCGGCGTCTGCTCGGCGGTGGTGAGCGCGCTCGCGGCCGCGATCCCGCCGCCGGGGGTGTGGCCGGCGACGGGCGGGTAGAAGACGGGCTGTAGCAGCGACCACCCCTCGCGCACCACCAGGAAGGCCGCCGCGAGCGCCGTCCACGCGCGCGTGTCGCGCAGGCGGTGGCGGCGCCACGCCATCCCCAGCAGTCCCACCGCCACCGCCGGGTAGATCTCATAGCCGGTCTCCTTCAGCAGGGGCGCGACCGCAAGCGTCGCCCCGAGCGCCAGCGCGATCCGCCAGGTGAGACCGCGCCGCAGCGCCCGGATCGTCAGATAGAGCGCCAGCGCGGCGGCGGCGTTGATGCCGTTGTCGTTGTTGACGGCGCCCGAGATGAAGCCGAACATCGGCTGGAAGGTGACCAGCAGCCCGGCGGCGAGCGCGGCGGTGGGCTGGCGGGGCAGCACCTCGCGGATCACCCCAAACGCGCACAGCGCGACAAGCCCCCCCAGCAGTGCGGAGACCAGCCGCATCGCGGTCAGCTGCGAGTAGATCGACTGCGAGCGCACGGCCAGGTAGGCGGGCGCGAGCAGCGCATAGTAGGCCGGCTGGTGGGGCGCGGCCGCCGTGGTGTAGCCGCCGCCGTTGCCCGCCGGATGCGGGGTCGTGGCGACTTCGTGTTCCCAAGCGCTCTGCTGGACCCCCAGCCACGGCGGGCGCCCGTCGGGGAGCGCGATCTGCGAGAAGACGTTCACCGCGTTGAGCGCCATCGTCTGGTCGGTGGAGTAGGGCGGGCGCGGACCGGGCACGCGTTCGGGAGCATGGCCGGTTTCGGCGAAGTACTGGGCGTAGGCGAAGTGGTCGGGCTCGTCGGGAGCGTTGAACGCGGGGGTGATCAGCGCCCACGAGGCGGCATTGGCGAACGCGATCAACGCGATCGCCACGGCGGGCCGCAGCGTGCGCCCGCGCAGGCGCAGCGGACGGCCGGCGGCGGCACGCGCCAGCGCCAGCAGCGCCAGCGCCCAGCTGAGCGGCAGCAGGCCAAACAGCAGGAAGGGGTAGGTCCACGCGCCGACGATCCCCGGACGGAACAGCGCCGCGCGCGAGAAGATCGAGCCCGCCGATTCCAGTAGCGAGCGCTGCACGCCCGCCGGCGGCATAAACCAGACGCCGACGCGGTTGGGCACCGGGGCGCCATTGAGCCGCGCGGGCAGCTGGTTGGCCTGCAGGCCGATCATCCCCCCGAGCGCGATCGGCCCGCTGCGGGGAGCGATGCACACCGTCGCGGGCATCGCCGCGGGGGATGCCGGCCGCGCGGGGATCGCCGCGTTGGCGTACACCAGCGAGGTGGGCCCGGGGACGCCGGTCATCGTCGAGGAGACAGCGTGCCCCCCGGCGATGACCCGCAGCGAGGCGGTGAAAGTGGGGCTGTGGGCGAACACCGCGAGCTGCACGCGACCGGTGTCGGCGGGCAGCCGCAGGCCCGGCACGCACAGCCGCTGACCGACGTTGAGGTTGGCGACGACGCTGCGCACGCCGACGCTGTCGGTGCCGGTGTAGAAGTCGCGGGGGATCGCCAGCTGCCACAGGATCAGGCCGGCCATCACGGCGCCGACGATCGCCGCTGGCCACCAAACCGCGCGCGCGCCGCTAAGTCGCGTCCCCGACCCCGTCGCGGGGCCCGGCACGCGGGCGCTGCGCTCGTCGGTGTGAGCCTCCGTGGAGCTCACCGCCGCGGTTGGCGTGGAGGCCACCTCTGGAGGGGTGGCGCTCACCGGCGGCGCACGCGCACGGGCTCAGCCGCGGCGCAGACCGAGAATCGACAGCAAAAACGACGAGAAGAAGATCTGGACGCCGACGATCAGCAGCGTGGCGGCGACGACCGCCATGTGTTCGTCCGCCAGCGACCCGAACCCGTGGGAGATCCAGGTGGCGACGATCACCGCGCCGAGTGCGAAGCCGACCAGCACGAAGGCGCCGCCGAGCAGCAGGCCGTGCTCGAGGCGAAAGCGGGCGCGCATACGATCGAACCAGGGGTCGCGCTCGCCCATGAAGTAGGTGCCGTAGGCGTGCGCGCAGAGGCCGAGCGCCAGCACCTGGGTGCCCACGACCATCAGCAGCGAGCCGGCGATCAGCGCGTGGATGCCCCACGAGCGCCCGAAGAAATCGAGGCCGCCGCCGACCAGCCCGACGATCAGCGTGCCGAGGCCGGCAAGTAGCGCGCCGGGCAGGATGAAGAGGTGGTTGGGGGAGTGCACCAGGAGGAAACGCAGGTGGCGCCAGCCGTCGCGGAAGCTCGACAGCTTCGACTCTCCGCCGCGGGGGTGGTATTCGATCGGGAACTCCGCGATTCGCAGGTCGGCCTTGGCGGCGCGGATCACCATCTCCGAGGCGAACTCCATCCCGGTGGTGCGCAGGTCGAGGCGGGGCAGCACGTCGCGGCGCAGCGCGCGCATCCCGCAGTGGGCGTCCTTGACGCCGGTGTCGAAGAACATGTTGAGCAGGCCGGTGAGGATCGGATTGCCGACGTAGCGGTGCAGCCATGGCATCGCGCCCGGCTGAATGTTGTCCATGCGGTCGCCCATCACCAGCTCGGCGCCCTGCTCCAGCTCCGCGACGAAGCGGGGGATCTCGTTGAAGTCGTACGTGAGGTCGGCGTCGGCCATCACGATGTAGCGCCCGCGCGCGGCGGCGAAGCCGGCGAGGTAGGCGCTGCCGTAGCCGCGGCGGGACTCGTGCACGACGCGGGCGCCGGCGGCGGACGCAAGCGCGGCGGAGTCGTCCTCGGAGGCGTTGTCGACGACCAGCACCTCTCCGGCGAGCGTGTTGCGGGCCAGCACCTCCAGCGCCGTGCGCACGCAGCGCTCGATGTTCTCGGCCTCGTTGAGGCAGGGGATCACGACCGACACCAGCAGCGAGTCGCCGCCGCCGGAGGAGCGGCCTTCGAGGTCCGCGGGAAGGATGGGCCTTGTCTGCTCGACTGTGCTCATGTCTGGGGAACCCGTGCAGCGCCGCACCGAGGGTGGTGCGGGAGCCGAGTCATGCGGTTATAACGCGCGAAGGGGCGGAAAGGGTCGCACTCCGCCGCAGCCGGATGCTACCGCAGCGTGTGGCACTCTCCTGGGCGATGCGCATCTGCCTGGTATACGACTGCCTCTTCCCCTGCACGGTGGGGGGCGCCGAGCGCTGGTATCGCAATCTCGCCGAGCGCCTCGCCAAGGAGGGCCACAAGGTCACCTACCTGACGCTGCGCCAGTGGGAGCGGGGCGAAGAGCCGCGGATCGACGGGGTAGATGTGGTGGCGGTGGGACCGAAACTCGCGCTGTACACCACCGATGGCCGTCGCAAGATCGCCCCGCCGCTGGTGTTCGGGCTGGGTGTGCTGTGGCACCTGCTGCGAAACGGCCGCTGCTACCGGGTGGTTCACACCTGCTCCTTCCCCTACTTCTCGCTGTTGGCCGCGGCGGCGGCGCGCCCCGTCGGCCGCTACGGGCTGGTGGTCGACTGGCACGAGGTGTGGAGCCGCACGTACTGGCGCGAATATCTCGGCGGCATCGGCGGCGCGGTGGGGTACGCGGTGCAGTTGCTGTGCGCGCGCATACCCCAGAAGGCGTTCTGCTTCTCGCGGCTGCACGCACGGCGCCTGCGCGCGGAGGGCCTGCGCGGCGAGCCGACGGTGTTGGAGGGGGAGTACGCGGGCACACTCGACACCCCGACCGCACACCCCGCCGAGCCGCTGGTGGTGTTCGCGGGAAGGTTGATCCCCGAGAAGCAGGCGCCGCTGGCGGTGGCGGCATTCGCGCTCGCGGCGCGCCGCATCGCTGCGTCGGAGCCGCGGGGCGAGTCCGGGTCGCGAGCGCAAACGCTGGGCGAGTCCGGGCCGGCGCCTGGGGGTGCACCCGAGCCGATGCTGCGGGGAGAGTTCTACGGCGACGGTCCCGAGCGCGAGGCACTGGAGCGGGCGATCGAAGAGCACGGCGTGGGCCAGATCGCAAGCGCCCCCGGTTTCGTCGACGCGTCGCGGATCGACGAGGCGCTGACGAAGGCGATGTGCATGCTCTCGACCTCGCGCAGGGAGGGGTACGGCATGGTCGTGATCGAGGCTGCCGCGCGGGCGACCCCGAGCGTGGTGGTCGCCGGCGAGGACAACGCCGCCGTGGAGCTGGTGCGGGAGGGTGTCAACGGTGTGGTCGCCCCGACCGCCGACCCCGAGGCGATCGCGGCAGCGATTGTGAGGGTGCACGAGGCGGGCATGGCGATGCGCGAAAGCACGGCGAAGTGGTTTGAGCAGAACGCGCGGCGCCTGTCGCTGGAGTCGTCGCTGCGTGCGGTGCTGGCGAGCTATGAGTCCGTGCCGCCGACTGCGCCCCCCATACCCTTTGGATCGCCCGCGGCGGCGGGAAGGGACGAGCCGGATGGCGGCGCCGGGGAGCCCAACGCTCGCGCGTAGGAGTCCAACGTGAGCCGCGCGGTGCGCGCCCAGGTGAACTCCCGCGCGCGGGCAAGGCCCTTGGCGCGGAGCGACTGCGCGAGCTCGGGGTCCCCGAGCAGGCGCTCGATCGAGGCGGCGATCGCAGCCACGTCACGAGGATCGAACAGCAGCGCCGCGTCACCGGCGACCTCGGGCAACGAGGAGGCGTCGGCGCAGGCGACCGGTACCCCGCGATGCATGGCCTCCAGCACCGGCAGCCCAAACCCCTCGTAGAGCGAGGGGAAGACGAAGGCGTCGGCGAGCGCCCACAGGCCCTCGAGCTCCTCCCCCGTGACCCAGTTCTCGAAGCGGATGTCCGCGGCGACCCCGAGCGCGGCGGCGCGCTCGCGCAGCTCGGCCTCGTGCCAGGTGGGGTAGCCGGGCAGCACCAGCAGCGGCCGGCGCTCCGCGGGGATGCGTGCCAGCGCGTCGATCAACGCGAGCAGGTTCTTGTGGGGGCGCTTGGCTGAGAGGCTGAGCAGCACCCGCCGGGTGTCGAGGCGAAAGCGCGCTCGCGTTGCGGTCTCGCCGAGCGGGTGCGCGCGGGGGGGGACGCCGAAGCCCAGCGGCGCGACGTCGATCCGCTCCGGGGGGGTACCGAGCAGCTCGATCAGATCAGCACGCGTGCTGAGCGAGTCGGCGATCACGCGCGTGGAGCGGCGCACCCCGAGCGGCACCAGCACGCGCATCCCGCGGTCGCGCAGGCCGGAGTGGGCCTCGGGAAAGCGTGCGTAGATCAGGTCGTGGACGGTGACGACCCGCCGGAAGGGCCCCCACGCGGGCGCGGTGGAGGCGAGGGAGTGCACGAGGTCGACGCCCGCGCGCGCCGCCAGCACCGGCAACAGGGCCTGCTCGCCGAGCACCCACTGCTCGCGGCGGCGGGCGTTGACCGGCACCGTCACCGCCGGCAGCAGCTCGCCCCAGGGACCGTCGCCGGCGGCGGCCGCCTCGCGGTTGACGAAGGCCGTGAAGCGCAAGTCGCGGCCCGACTTGCCGATTCGGGAGACACTCGCTTCGCTCTCATCCCCGAATGGGCCAGCGGCCGCGGCGGCGAGCAGCTCGGGGATCAGCTCGCGCGCAACGACCTCCATCCCGCCGGTCTCGCCGGGCACGAGGTAGATGAGGTTGAGGCCGATGTGCATAGCCGAGTGAGGCTAGCGTTCCAAGCGTGTGTCGCTGCGCACACGTTCCACGCGTGCGTCGCTGCGCACGGCAAATACACTCGGCATCGATGTTGGCGCGCCGACGCAATCACTGGGGCTGGGGGTATGAGGACCAGCGCTTCTCGCCCAAGCAGGTGCGTGAGGCCGCGAGCGGGCTGGCGGCGCATCTGGGGCTGGGGGGGGAGGTGGAGGTGGAGGATCCGGTGGCGCTCGAAGCCGTGACGCTGCCGGCCCCGCGGATCTCCCCGCCGGCCGGGCTGGTGGAGCTCTGCGCAGACGACACCCACGCGCGTGCCTCGCACGCATGGGGCAGCTCGTACGCCGACGTGGTGAGGGGCTTTCGCGGCAGCTTCGAGTATCCGCCGGACTTCGTGGCCTACCCGCGCGACGAGCACGAGGTCGAGCAGCTGCTGGAGTGGTGCGCCGCGCAGCGCGTGGCGGCGATTCCCTACGGCGGCGGCACAAGCGTGGTGGGCGGCGTCAGGCCCGAGGTCGCCCCCTCCTACAACGGCGCGATCACTGTCGACCTCGGGGCGATGGACCGCGTGCTGGAGGTCGATCCGGTCTCCCGCGCGGCCCGCATCCAGGCCGGCGCCAACGGGCCGGAGCTGGAGCGCCAGCTCGCCGAGCACGGTCTGACGCTGCGCCACTTCCCGCAGTCGTGGGAGCTCGCGACGCTCGGCGGCTGGATCGCCACCCGTGCGGCGGGGCACTTCGCGACCGTGTGGACGCACATCGAGGACTTCGTGGAGTCGGTGCGCGCGCTCACGCCCGCGGGAGCTTGGGAGTCGCGCCGGCTGCCGGGCTCGGGCGCGGGGGTGAGCCCCGACCGGATGCTGGCCGGCTCGGAGGGAATCCTTGGGGTCATTACTGAGGCGTGGGTGCGCGTCCAGCCGCGCCCAACCCACCGCCGCTCGGCGAGCGTGGCGTTCGCCGACTTCGCCAGGGGCGTGGAGTGCGTGCGGGAGCTCAGCCAGTCGGGCTTGAACCCGGCCAACTGCCGCCTGATCGACCAGCGCGAGGCGAAGATGACGATGGCGGGCGACGGCGGCAGCGCGCTGCTGGTGATGGGCTTCGAGTCGACCGACCACCCCGTCGACGCGTCGATGGAGCGGGCCCTGGAGATCTGCCGCGAGCATCGGGGCGAGGCCAGCGAGCGCGGCGGCGGCGCTGGTGGTGGTGGCGCTGGTGGTGGCGGCGGTGCTGGTGGTGGCGGCGCGGGGGGCGCTGGTGGCGGCGACGCCGTCAACACCTGGCGAGAGACGTTTTTGGCGGCCCCCTACCTCCGCGACGTGTTCGTGGCGATGGGGGCGATCAGCGAAACCTTCGAGACGGCGATCACGTGGGAGCGCTTCCCCACCTTCCACGAGCGGGTGACGGCGGCGGCCGAGCGGGCGATGCGCGAGGTGGGGGCTCAGCCCGGCGGGGTGTCGTGCCGCTTCACGCACGTCTACCCCGACGGCCCGGCGCCCTACTTCACCGTGCTCGCCAGGGGGCGCCGCGGGCAGGAGCTGGAGCAGTGGGCGGCGATCAAGTGCGCGGTGTCGGACACGATCATCGAGGCGGGAGGCACGATCACCCACCACCACGCGGTGGGCCGCGACCACCGTCCCTGGTATGACCGCCAGCGCCCCGAGCCGTTCGCGGCGGCGCTGCGCGGCGCAAAGCAGGCGGTCGATCCCCAGGGCATCATGAACCCCGGCGTGCTGGTGGACCCGCTGCCGTGAGAGTGACGGCCACGGCAATCCCAGCCGGCTCTACCGCGGCCGTGGCGTTGCGGCGCAAGGGGTGCGCGCCATGACGATCGCGGTGCTCGGCCCCGGCGGCGTGGGTGGCCTGGTCGCGGGCGCGCTCGACCGTGCGGGCACCCCCGTCACCCTGGTCGCGCGCGAGTCCACCGCGGAGCTGATCGCCGAGCAGGGCCTGAGCGTGAGCTCGGTGAGGCTGGGCGACTTCGTCGCTCACCCCCGCACGGTGACCAAACTGGAGGAGCCCGTGGAGGCGCTGGTGGTGGCAACCAAGGCGACGGGGCTGCACGAGGCGCTGGAGCGCATCGCCGACCGATCCTCGATCGGTCGGCCCGCGCTGGTGCTGCCGCTGCTCAACGGCCTCGACCACCTGGCGGTGCTGCGCGAGCGCTTCGGCGTCCAGACGGTCGTGGCGGGCACGATCCGCGTCGAGGCCGACCGCCCCGCGCCGGGCGTCGTGGTGCACACGAGCCCCTTCCTGCGCATCGACATGGCCTCCGCTCACGCGGCGGCGCGCCCGGGGATGCAGGCGCTGGCGGTGACGCTGAACGCGGCGGGGATCCCCGCGCGCGTGGAGGAGTCCGAGGCGCAGGTGATGTGGGGCAAGTTGGTGCGCCTCAACGCGCTGGCGTGTACCACCAGCGCGTTCGACCGGCGGCTCGGCGAAATCCTCACCACGCCCGAGCTGCGCGCCGAGCTCCTCGGCGCGATCGAGGAGGGTTGCGCGGTGGCGGCGGCCGCGGGAGCAAGCATCGACGCGGCCGACCCCCTGGGCGAATTGAGCGCCGCGCACCCCACGTTGGGCAGCTCGATGCAGCGCGACATCGCCGCCGGCCGCCCCCCCGAGCTGGACGCGATCCCCGGGGCGGTGCTGCGCGCGGGCGCTCGCCACGGCGTGGAGTGCCCGACGATCGAACGGCTGGTGGCGGCGATCGCCAAGCGGGTGGGCATCCCGGCGCCACTCCCTGCACGCTGAGGCGACGGCGGACCCGCCGGTGTGCGCTACGGCTGACTACTCCACGGCTGACTACTCCCCGAACGGCCGGAACCGAGGATCGCCCGCCCCGCCGGGTGCGACGACTGGAACGGACTGCGTGGCGACCGCCTCGACCACCTCCGCCTCGGACTCCTCGCGCTGCTCGTCGTGCTGCCCGTCGCACAGCACGCGGAAGTTGCCCGTGACGCCGCTGTCGGCGTGGATCGTGATCCCCGGCAGGATCTCCTCGCCCTCCTCGAAGTCCAGCCGCTCCATGTCGAAGTGGGCGAGGCCGATGCCGTGCGCGGTGTGCGTCGGGTTCTCACGGTCGTGCGCCGCCACCGCCTGGGCGAAGCGCTCGAGGTTCTTGGCGATCTTGCCGGTGTCCGCCATCGCTCGCCGGTAGCGTAGCGCGGGTGACCGGTCGCGGGCGTACGATGCAGCGGCATGCAGCGGCATGCCGGCTGCGGCGCCGCAACGACGGCGCTGCAGCGCCACTGCCGACGACGACCACCCTCAAACCGACCAACACCCAAAAGCCGACGGAAGGGGATTGACCGCGATGGACATCTTCGCCCAGCTCGACGAGGTGCGCAGACGCACCAACGTGCTCGAACACCCCTTCTACCAGCGCTGGAGCGCCGGCGAACTGCAGGATGGCGAGCTGGAGCTGTACGCCGGTGAGTACGGCCACGCGGTGCGCGCGCTGGCGCAGACCTCGCGGCTGGCCGCGGAGCAGGCGGGCCCCGAGCACGCTGCCGGCCTCGCCCGCCACGCCACCGAGGAGGAGAGTCACGTGGAGCTGTGGGAGCAGTTCGCGCGTGCGGTGGGCATCCCCGAGGACGCGCAGCCACGGTTGGAAGACCGGCGCCCGGGTGTCGGCTCGAAGTCGCTGGGCGCGAGCGCCGAACCGCTGGCGCAGACGCGCACATGCGCACGGGCGTGGACCGCGGGCGAGGGCTTGCTGGAGCACCTGGCGGTGCTGTACACCGTGGAGGCCAGCCAGCCGGCGATCTCGACCACCAAGCTGGAGGGCCTCGCCACCCACTACGGCGTGCCGGAGGATTCCCCGGGAGCCGCCTACTTCACCCTGCATGCCAAGCTCGATGTGGAGCACGCGCGCCAGGCGCGCGAGCTGATCGAGCAGCTGCTGCCCGAGGACGCGGCCGAGCGCGACGCCGTCGGCGAGCGCATGCTCGCCCGCGCCCAAGCCGCGCTGGATGGCAACTGGCAGCTGCTCGATGGTGTCGAGGAGCTGCGTCCGGTCACTGCGTAGGGCTGGGCGATCAGCCGCGGTCGGCAAGCGCCTCGCGCACGGCCGGCGCGACCTCGCTGCCGAACAGCTCGATCGCACGCATCGCCCGCGCATGCGGCAACGCGCCGATGCTGACCTGCGCGAGGAAGCGGTTGTGCCCGAATAGCTCGTGCTCGGCAAGGATCTTCTCGATCACCTGCTGCGGACTCCCGACCAGCAGATGCCCCTCCGGGCCGCACGCCGCGTCGAACTGTGCGCGGGACATCGGCGGCCAGCCCCGCTCGCGTCCGATGCGGTTCATCACCTGCGAGTAGGCCGGGAAGTACTCGTCGGCCGCCCGCTGCGAGGTGGGTGCAAGGTAGGTGTGCGAGTTGATCCCGACCGCGGGTCCAGCGGGGTTGGCCTGGCCATCCTTCAGCTCACTCTGTGCGACGGCCCGGTGGTAGAGGTCAACCAGCGGCGCGAACCGTGCAGGGGGCCCACCGATGATTGCGATCATCAACGGCAGCCCAAGCATCCCCGCGCGTGCCACCGAGGCGGGCGTCCCACCAACCGCGATCCACACCGGCAGCGGGTTCTGCAGTGGGCGTGGATACACACCCACGTCGTGCAGCGCTGCCCGATGGCGCCCCGACCAGGTGACGCGCTCGGTGCAGCGCAGCGCCAGCAGCAGCTCGAGCTTCTCCGTAAACAGCTCGTCGTAGTCGTCGAGGTCGAAGCCATACAGCGGAAACGACTCCGTGAAGGACCCCCTACCAGCCATGATCTCCGCGCGCCCGCCGGAGATCAGGTCGAGCGTGGCGAAGTCCTGAAACACCCGCACCGGGTCGGCCGAGCTGAGCACCGTGACGGCGCTGCTCAGGCGAATCGTCTGCGTACGCGCCGCCGCGGCGGCAAGCGCGATCGGTGGCGCGGACACGGCATAGTCGGGCCGATGGTGCTCGCCGACTCCGAAGACTTCCAGCCCAAGCTGGTCGGCGAGCTCGATCTCCTCGAGCAGCTCGCGCAGCCGTTGCGCCGCGTGAGGCGCGTCTGCCCCGAGCGGCAGGTCGGCGAAGGTGGCGAGGCCCAGTTCCATTGATGCGAGGCTATCGCCATAGAGTTCTTGCGCGGCGCGCGGTCGAGGCGTCGCGCGCGTCCACTCGGGAGGTGCCCGGCCGTCAGCTGGGAGACAGCACCGTGATCCCGTGCTCGCGCGCGCCATCGGCCAGCTGTTTGTCGTAGGTCATCAGCACGTTCAGCTTGCCAGCCTCCGCCAGTTGGACAGCCGTAGCGAGGTGGATAGCGTCGAGCGTGGCGACGGTCGTCGGGGCGATGGACTCCGCTGCGGTGAGAACCTGTTCATCCATGGGCATGAGCGCGATGTCCGCCAAAAGCGCGTCAGCACGGTCGAGCAATCCTCTCTTTGTGCCTACGCGCCGCAGCTCGATGCGCAGCAGACGGCTTGCGGTGATTTGATCGAAGGTGTCGAGCGCCTCCTCGATCACCGGCTTGTCGGGTTCATCGAGTAGGACTCTGCCGAGCGCACTCGTGTCTATGTAGACGGTGCTCACCGGCTCAGAAGTGATCCCGGCGACCCTCGGCGAGCATTGCGTCCGTTGTGCCAGCTGGTGCGGGGTTTGCGAGCGGCGGCAGATTCCTGATGGTCTCCACTAGATCCCCCTTTGGGATCGTCGCGCCGTACTTCTCGGCCAGCTCCAGGTAGTAAGGGTCGATATCGGGGCTCGAGGGCACCAGCCGAGCGACCTCGTGCCCCCGCTCGGTGACCGTCAGCGTCTCACCCTCCTTGACGCGCGCGAGGTAGCGGCTCAGGTTCTGACGCAGCTCGCGCACTCCAACGGTCTTCGTGGCACCGATCGAATGTGTGACAGCCATTGTGCGTCACAATGTAGCACATGGGTCGAACAGCTCGTGAGCTTGACTTGCGACGCGGCTTTGCGCGCCGTCTATCGCTGCTCGATGATCTCGATCCGGTACCCGTCTAGGTAATGGTCGGTTTGCAACTCAGGGTAGGCGGGGACTACTCGATACGACTGGGGAGGAGGTCAAACGCCTCAACATGGCGTGGGCGTACAACTGTGAAGTGGCGGCGATCGAGTGTCGCCACTTCGGTTGCGCCAAGGCGCTCGGCGGCAGCGATGACCGATGCGTCGACCGTGCCAAGGGGAAGGTCGTGGTAGCGAGCAACCAGCTCTGCGATTCGCAGAGTGTCATTGGGTTCGACCGGCTCGAGGCTCATCTCGCCGGCTGCGAGGTCGCCGAGGAATCGAGTCTCGGCCTGCCAGCCGAGGCGACTCGCGATCAGGTATGCGACCTCGGTGATGACGAGGGTCGGGACGATCAGGGGTCCGGGATGAGTCTCCAGCAACTCGAGGCACGCCTCGTGGTGAGCATCGTCGCCGTCCACATAAGCGTAAAGTGGCCCAGCGTCAATGATGAGCGCTATCGCCCAACTCCGCGCTGATGATTTGCTCTATCCGCTCGGAGATGTCGGTGTTGCCGCTGCGGCCGGCGGCAGCGGCTCGCAGTTGCCGACGTCCGCCTTGTAGATGGGCCTCTAGCGCCGAGCGCGTCACGTCTGAGATGGTGCTGCCGCGGCGTCTCGCCTCGTGCCGCAACCGCTCGTCGAGCTCCTCGGGGATCTTTACCGTCGTACGTACCATGATATGCCAGCATATCGTGTCAAGGACATGGGCTGAGCATCAAGCCCTACATCTCCAAAATCTCGATTCTGTAGCCATCTAGGTAGTGGCCAGTTTGCAACTCAGGCGTCGGTCGGTTTGCAACTCAGGCGTCGGCGCTGCGGCGCGAGCGATCAGGCGTAGAGAAGCTCGGCGCTGGCGGTCGTAGTGACCGGCTCGGCGTGCAGCGGCGCGAGCGTCACCGTCGGAGGCTCCTCGCCCAGATCGGCCAGCACGAGTGCGATCCCTTCTTGCAGGCTTTCTCGAAGCTCTTCGAGGTTGTCCCCGGTGGCGAACACGCCGGGATACTCGTCCACCGTGGCCCATAGCGACCCATCCTCTAGCCGGACGTTGACATGTAGTTGCTGTGGCTCAGGCATCGTGCTCTCCGTCAAGATATCGGATGGAGCTTCCGCTCTCTAAAGGCCGGCCTCGCGCCTAAGCTGCGCCTCGAAGCCCTTGGAGTACGCGCGGCGCTTGTTCTCGGGCAGCGTGATCGGTCGATGGCCCGGCTTCGTCATCTTGACCTGGTGCTTGCCACCGCGCTCAAGCGTCCAGCCCTCCTGCGCATCTCGGAGCTCGTCAACCTACAGTCCATTCGTGGTCAGGCCAAGCCCTATCAGGTCCGCCAGCTCATGAGGTTGGTCGAGCGCTACGATCTGAGGCTGGAGGATCGGCCGTGAGCGACTACCACATCAACGTTTTCTACAGCGACGAGGACGCCGCCTATGTCGCGGACATCCCCGACCTGGATGCGTGCTCGGCTCTGGGTTCGAGTCCTGAGGAGGCCCTGGCGGAGGTGGAACTCGCCAAGCACGCTTGGCTCGCCGCGGCGCGGGAGGCCGGCAAGCCGATTCCCGAGCCGCGCTACCGCCCGGCGATCTACGCGCATTAGCTGCGCCGGGTGCCGAGGACTGCTCCGGGACCCGCTGGGCGGCTATCGCACGAAGCACAAGAATCTAGCTGTATTGCTGGGCTTTTAGCCCATCTCCAAAATCTCGACGCGGTAGCCGTCGGGGTCGCGCACGAAGCACAGCCGCGAGCCCCCCTCGCGGACGCTGTACGGCGGCTTCTCGGGCTCGATGCCCTGCTCGGCCAGCCGCGCGAGCGTCGCGTCGAGGTCGGCGGCGGTGAGCGCGATGTGCCCGTAGCCGGTGCCGATCTCGTAGGAGTCCACGCCGAAGTTGTAGGTCAGCTCGAGGCGTGGCATGTCGCCGTCGCCGGGCTGGTTCATGAAGACGTTGATCGCCTCGTCTTTGATCGGGATGCGCCCGACCTCCTCGAAGCCGAGCGCATTGTAAAAGGCGATCGAGCGGTCGACGTCGGTGATGCGGTAGCAGGTGTGGATGAGGGGCATGGTGAGCAGTGTACGGGGACGCCTCGGTGGCGAGCCGCTTCGTGCAAGGATGGCGCGATGATTTTGGGATGGAGGCAGCGTGATAGTTGAGCGTGCAACGCATCCGCGGTTCCTGTCGAACACCTACCTGGTGTGCGACGGGCAGGGTGGGCCCGCGTTCTTCGTGGATGCGGGTGGGCCGGTGGAGCCGCTGATCGAGGCGGCCGAGCGCCTGGGGGTGGCGCCCACTCACGTGCTCCTCACCCACCACCACTTCGACCACGTCAGCGAGGTGGGGGCGCTGCGCGAGCACTGGCCGAAGCTTGAGGTCGTGATCCACCCGGTGGAACGAGAGCTGTTGGGTGAGGGCGTGGCGACCGGCACCGTGGAGCCGGGGCAGGCGTTGCACTTCGGGGCGCTCGAGGTGCGCCCGCTGCTGACGCCCGGGCACACGGCGGGGATGCTGTCGTTCGCTGTGTGCGTGCCCGATGTGCAATCACGTCCCTCCTCGACCACCGCGCCGGGGGGGTTCACGGGCCGCGAAGGGGCGGTGTTCACCGGGGACACGCTGTTCCGCGGCTCGGTGGGCGGAGTGCGTGCTCCCGGTCACACCACGTACACCGACCTGCGGGACTCGATCATGGGCACGCTGATGGAGTTGCCGCAGGAGACGGTCATCCAGCCCGGGCACGCCGACTCCACCTCGGTCGCCGAGGAGTGGGAGCACAATCCGTTCATCCGCGTGTGGCGCGGGCTCGACGGGGAGGGTTCTGAGCCCTGCACCGCGCTGGGTGAGTCCGCCACGCTGGTGCTGCTGTGCGGCGACTACGACGGTGGCTACAAGGCGTGGGTGCGTTGGCCGGACGGCTCGGACGACATTGTGCCCGGCTCCCAGGTAAAGCGCCTGGGGTGAGGCCACCCAGGAGGTATGTGAGCATCAGGCGCGCCCCTTAACATGGTCGTGTGGCTCGCGAGAAGAACGTCCCGACATCGAGGGTGCGCCGTACGGCGACGGTGGGGAAACTGGCGGCCACTGAGACCGTGAAGCAGTTTGGCACGCGTGCGGCCAACATGACGCGCGGCGAGCAGGCCAGCCAGGAGGCGCTGGCGCGCCGCCAGGTCGAGACCGCCAAGCAGATCGTGTCGGTGCTGGGCACGATGAAGGGGGCCGCGATGAAGCTCGGCCAGGTGATGTCCTTCCTGGACGTCGGGCTGGTGCCGGAGGAGTACCGCGAGGAGTTCCAGCACGAGTTGGCGAAGCTGCGCGACGCGGCGCCGACCGTCTCCTTCAAGCAGATGCGCAGGGTGATCGAGGACGACCTCGAAGAGCGGATCCCCGCGGTGTTCGAGTCCTTCGACGAGCAGCCGATCGCGGCGGCCTCGATCGGACAGGTGTACCGTGCGCGATTGCGCGAAGGCGGCCGCGAGGTTGCCGTGAAGGTCCAGTACCCCGGGGTCGCGGCGGCCGTGCGTGCCGACATGCAGAACCTGGAGATGATCATGCGCCTGCTCAAGCGGATGACCCCGCAGCTGGACGTCCGCGCTGTGGCGCGCGAGATCAGGGAGCGGATCGTGGAGGAGCTCGACTACGAGCTCGAGGCCCAGAACCAACGCTCGCTGGCGCGTATCTTCGACGGGCACCCGTTCATCAAGATCCCCGCGGTGGTCACCGAGCTCTCGCGCGAGCGCGTGCTCGTCACCGAGCTCGTGGAGGGGGTGGGCTTCGAGGAGCTGAAGGGTTACCCGCAGGCCCAGCGCGACCGCATCGGGGAGATCGTATTCCGCTTCTTTCTTGGCTGCCTCTACCGTCACCGCCAGTTCTCCGGCGACCCCCACCCCGGCAACTTCCTGCTGCTGGGCGACGGGCGCGTGGCGTTCCTGGATTTTGGTCTTTTCAAGCGCCTGGACCCGCCGCCGGTGGAACTGGAGCTGGCGGCGCAGCGCGCCGTGATCGAGCACGACGCGCCGGCGCTGCACGCGTTGCTGGCACAGTCGGGCTTCCTGCCCCAGCCCGAGCGCGTCGATCCCGAGGAGTTGCTGTCGTTTATCGAGGACGGAATCGGCTGGTACACCACGGACGAGGTGTTCGCGTTGACGCCGGAGATCGCCACCGAGGTGATGATCGAGAGCTCCGACCCCCGCTCCAGCCATTTCCGCCACATGCGCCACCAGGACATGCGCGCCGAGCACCTCTTCGGCCGGCGTATGGAGATGCTGACGTTGGCGGTGCTCTCGCAGCTGCGCGCCACCGCCAACTGGCACCGGATCGCGCGCGAGTGGATCTACGGCGATCCGCCCGTCACCGAACTCGGCCGCGAGGAGGCCGAGTTCTACGCGCGCGGCGGGGTCGGCGCGGCGTCGTAGACGGCTGATCGCCCGACTGGACGCCCGCGACGGCGTCCGGCTGGCGGTGCGTCCCTTGGATTGCGGGTAAGTGGGAAATATTACGCGACATCTTGCGCTGGGTCCCGGGTGCGCAGAGGTCTCCCCATGACGGCCCTCGAACCCCCGGCTTTTGTAGCCGGCGCCTGATGTTTTGCGCAACGTTGGGGTGGCGCTCCGGGATGTTGGGCTGTTGTCGAGCTCTGCATGCACCCCGCGTGTTGCCTTAGGCGCAGGCCGGCGTGAAAATGGCGTGGCTGTGGTACGGGTGCGCGCCCGCGTCACAGCTTCAAGCCGCTACTGGCTCTCTTGGGAGTGAGTGGCCAAACTCAAAAGGAGATGAACCTCGATGCGCAAAACAACAATTCTCGCCGGCTTCGCTCTGATGGTCGGCGTTCTGCTGGCTGGTGCGCCTGTCGCTTCGGCTGAATTCACAGCCGTGGAAAAAGCGTCAGAAGGAAAAACCAGCTCCAGCGCGCTCAGCCTGGAAGCGGGCGGGGCGACGATCCAGTGCAAGCCCGCGGCAGAACCCACTGGCGACGGCACGTGGATCATTGAGAACAAATCGAAAGAACACGTCGAAAAAGGGCCCGATCTAGTCCTCAAGGCAAAAACCTGGGGAGAATGCATTGCCGAAGCTAAAGGCATTGAATCCAAAGAAGCCAAAGTAACCAGCAGCGAATGCGAACTGCAGGTCGAAGAGCCTCATGCCGAAACAAGAGGGCTCGCCGATGTGGTCAGCACTTGCGCATTTAAAATCGAAGTCTCAAAAGAATCGATATGCGAAATAAAGATCGAATCCAAAGAAAACAAAGAACGCAAAGAAGCGACGATGAGTCACAGCGGCGAAAAAAACGAAAACACTGTCTTTGGGCTTGCTCTTGAAAAAATTACTACTACCGCAGTCAGCGGCGCTGCATGCACTACGGCGGAAATCAAATCCGCGACAACCGGCAAGCTGTTTGATGGCGTGGAAGCCAAAAATGTTGGTGGGGGCATGGCCACGGGCGTTTTCAACCTGTCGTTTGCCGGCGGCGGAGGTTATATGTCACCAGTGAATAGCACAAGAACCGTGGGGATAGTATACACCGGATCAATGGAACCAGTAATTCTCGGCAACGGACCCTTGACCGCCATGGAAACAACCGGGAATTTCACGACACCGGCACCTGAAAAATTCTTTTCACTCACGGGGCGTACTTTGGTGGAATGCCAGAACTTCCAGTTTGGCCCCCTCAACAGGGCGTGCAACTTGACGGTCGAATCGGTCAGGGTTCCCACCCCTCGTCAGGGCATCATGTACTTAACCGTCAGAGTTGTGTTCAATGGCGCTGAATCCGTAGTCCGAATGTTCATATGAGCGTACGATGAGCCATCTCTCGCCGCGAGACGGCGAGCGGCTCCCGGGCGGCGGTGGGCAGGGATGCCCACGCCGCCCCAACCACCGTGAGTGGCCATCCCGCTGGTCTGTCCACCGGCGCGACTGGCCACCCGCGCGACTGTCCGCCGGCGCGACTGGCCACCCGCGCGACTGTCCGCCGGCGCGACTGGCCACCCGCGCGACTGTCCGCCGGCGCGACTGTCCGCCGGCGCGACTGTCCGCCGGCGCGACTGGCCACCCGCGCGACTGCCGGCGGCCCAATGCGGCGTCGAGCCGGCCTGGGGTGGTGGCCTACAGCACCTGGATCTGCACGAGGCTCGTCGTCCCCGGCCGCCCGCTCGGCAAACCGGCGGTGATGCCCACGCGCTGACCGCGCTTGCACCAGCCGAGCTCCACCACGCGCTTGGCGGAGTCGGCGATCAGCTCCTCGGTCGTCTCGTGGCGGGGGATTGACGCGGCCTGCACGCCCCACATCAGCCCGCAGCGACGGACCGTCTCGCGGCCGGGGGACAGCGCGTAGATCGGCACCTTCGGGCGGTGCGCCGACACCAGGCGGGCGGAGCGACCGGAGAGCGTCGGCACCACGAGCGCGTCGAGGCTCAGCTCGCGTGCCGCGATGCACAGGCTGTGTGCCACCGTGTAAGCGGGGTCGGCCTCGGTGCGGCGCACGCGCGAGGCGTTCCACTCCTCATAAGGCGCGATCGCCTCGGCCTGTTCGGCCACTGAGGCCATCATCGCGATCGCCTCCACCGGGTACGCGCCGACCGCGGTCTCCTGGGAGAGCATCACCGCGTCGGTGCCGTCGAGGATCGCGTTCGCCACGTCGGCGACCTCGGCCCGGGTGGGGCGCGAGGAGGTGACCATCGAGTCGAGCATCTGTGTGGCGGTGATCGACGGCCTTGCCAGCCACCCCGCGAGGCGCAGCAGCTCCTTCTGCACGATCGGCACCCGCTCGATCGGCAGCTCGATGCCGAGGTCCCCGCGCGCCACCATCACGCAGTCGGCCGCTCTGAGGATCTCCTCGGCACGCTCCACCGCCTGCGGCTTCTCCATCTTGGCGATCAGCGGCAGCCGCGTGTGTTCGCGCACCTGCTCGATGTCCTCGGGACGGCGCACGAACGACAGCGCGACCATGTCCACCCCGATCGACTCGCCGTGGCGCAGCAGCTCCAGGTCCTCCTTGGGCACTGCCGGCAGCATGTCTACCGGGCCGGGGATGTTGAGGCCCTGGCGTGAGGCCACCGCGCCGCCGACCTGGACTTCGGCCTCCACCTCCCGTTGGTCGGGGCGCGTCTGGAGCACCCGCAGCCGCACCGACCCGTCCGCCAGGTAGATCACGTCCCCCTGCGTCAGCGCGTCGGCGAGCCCCGGCCAGGAGATGGTCATGTGCTCAGCATCCCCCCCCTCCTCGTCCGCGCCGTCGTCTCCCGCGCCGCAGGTGAAGGTGACGACGTCGCCCGGCTTCAGCTCCACCACATCCTCGCGCAGCGGGCCGATACGCAGCTTCGGGCCGGGCAGGTCCTGCAGGATCGCCACCGGCCGCCCCGCCCTGCCGGCGGCGTCGCGCACGCGCCGCACGGTCTCCGCGTGCTCCTCGAGCGTCCCGTGCGAGTAGTTCAGCCGCGCCACGTCCATCCCGGCGTTGACCATTCTCAGCAGGGTGTCGGGCTCCCGCGAGGCGGGGCCGATCGTGGCGACGATCTTCGTGCGGCGCATCGGCACGCACGGTAGCGGCCGGGCGGGTTCTACGGGGCTTTCACGTCGGGAAAGTTCTCCCTGCAGTGCTCGCGCAGCGTCTCACGCACCCACGCGCGCTCCGCGGGACTCGCCACCCGGAAGCGTTCCAGCAGCTCCCGCTGGCGCTCGACCGGTGCGCCCGCGATCTCCCAGCGCACCGCGAGGCGCTCGAACAGCAGCTCCACCGCCCGGTGCCAGGCGTCCTCGCGCGTTCCAGCTGCCCGCGCGTCTTCGCCCGCCACGGTCTCGGCGTACTTCAGCCGCGTGGCCGGCGTCATCGCCCCGCGCAGCGTCAGCACGTTGCCTTCCGCGTCGGTGTAGTCGCTGGTCGGAGCTTTCAGCCGCTCCTGCCGCTGCTTGGGCTTGCGCCTGGCCACTTCAGATGGTGTCGGCGGCCCGTTCCAGCTGCCCGCGCACGTCGCCCGTCGCCGGCTTGGCGTGGCCCGGCCACGCCGCGGCGGGCTCCAGGGCGGCCAGCTTGCGGACGCTGGCGCGGGCCTGCTCGGTGTCGTAGGTGTAGACGGCATCCGGCACGCGCGGCTCGCGGTCGCGGCCCCACAGGTCCACGGTGTAGAACGTGTCGCTCACCAGCGCCAGGCGATCGGATTCGCGCCACAGCCCGATCAGGCCGGGGGCGTGGCCGGGGAAGTCGATCACCTTGAAGCCCGCCACCTCGTCGCCCTCCTCGAGGGTCCCCGCGATCTTCACCGGGCCGCCGTCCCACGCGAAGCGGTGCACCGCGCGGTGGATCTGGCGCTGGGGGGTCGGCATGCCGACCAGGCCCTCCGGCCAGTAGCGAAAGCCGCCGCTGCCCTCGGCGTCCTGCACCTCGGCGGGGTGGCAGTACACCGGCACCCCCAGCGCGGGCGCGGTGCCGCGGTGGTCGGTGTGGCCGTGGCCGAGCACCACGCGGCGGATGCCGCCGAGCTTGGCGCCCGCGGCGGCCACCGCGCGCACCATCGTACGCGCGCCCGCGTCGTACATCGTGACGCCGCCCTCATCCTCGATCAGGTACACGTTGCAGTGGCCCGGCCAGCCCCCCTGCACCACCCACACGCCCTCGGCGACCAGCTGGGCCTCGCCCAGGGCGCGCCCGGTGACGCGGGTCTTGACGTTGAACGCCCCCAGCAGCCGCTGCTCGGCGGTGGAGCCCAGCGGCGGCATCATCCCGATCTGACGTGGCACCGTCATCGTGTCGGTGAAAGCGTCGTTGGCCTCGATCAGCCCATCGCGGACGGTGAGCACGTCCACCCCTTCGAGCGTGAGCGGGTGACCGGTGGGCGCCAGCCCGCCGAATGTGCCGGGGCCGGTGAAGGTCCCGACCATCCGCCACTGCACCGCGCAGCGGTCGCTCTCGGTGGTTGTCCTGACGATCTCCCAGCGCAAATCCGGCAGCGCCCCCAGCAGGTCGCCCACGAATTCGCGCACGCCCTCGGGGGCGGTTACGTCCACCTGGCCGCGCACGTTCTCGCGCCCACCCGCCGCCCACAGCGCCACGGCGGCCTCGAGGTCGTGGGCGTTGATCGCCTCGAAGTAGCGCCGCGCCACGGTCTCGGCCTCGCTCATTCCGGCTCGATCTCCCGAAATGCGCTCTCTGGAGCCCGTTGGCTGGTGGATGTTGGAGGCGGCCTCCTGGACCTTGGTGGCGGCCTGCTCGACGTGCTCCTCAGCCATGCTTTCAGCTCCTTGGGCGGGTTGCGGCGGAGGCACCAAGTGTAGGGACTTTGAAGGCTGGGCCTTTACCTGGAGAGCCGTTTGGCCGGTGAGCCAATAGGCTCCGAGGATGGCGGAGATGGTGCACAAGCGCGAGCTGGGCCGCGGCGAACGAATCCTTCCTGGGGTCTTCCGCCTGCGCCTGCCGCTGCCGTGGCCGGGGGTACCGCACGGCAACGCGTGGGCTGTGGCGGCGGGTGACGGGGTGGTGCTGTTCGACACCGGGATGCACGAGGAGGGCTCTATCGCCAACCTCGAACGGGCGCTCGAGATGTGCGGTCTGCGCGTGGAGGACGTGCGTCTGCTGGTGTGCACGCACGCCCACTCCGACCACTACGGCCAGGCCGCCACGATCGTGGAACGCGCCGGCTGCGAGCTGTGGATGCACCCCAACTACCAGCACATGCTGCAGTGGGCGCAGGACACCGATGCGGCGATCGCGCGCCGCCTGGAAGTGGCGCGCCAGAGCGGCGTGCCCGAGGAGCCGCTGCGCCGCTACGCGGCCGAGCGCAGCGAGCACGACTCGGGGATCGCCGCCGTGATCGAGCCTCATCGAGCGCTGTTGCCGGGCGTCACGGTCGCCACCGACCTTGGTGCTTGGACTGTGCACGAGACGCCCGGGCACGCCCCCTCGCACGTCTGCCTGTTTCAGCCCGAGCGGCGCCTGTTGATCTCTGGCGACCACCTGCTGGGGCGCATCTCGCTGTTCTTCGACTACGGCTACTCGCCCGATCCGGTGGGCGAATTCGTCGGCTCGCTCGATGTGGTGGAGCGGCTGGGGGCGAGGCTGTGCCTGCCGGGGCACGGGCGCACCTTCGCCGACGTGCACGCCCACATCGAAGGCAACCGCAAGCTGGTGCGCGAGCGCACCGAGCGCGTGCTCGAGGTGATCTCCGAACGCCCGCGCACCGCCTTCGAAGTCGTGCCGGAGGTGCTCTACGAGGTGCCGTTTTCCCCCAATACGGCGCCGTGGCTGCTCACCGAGACGCTCGCCTTCCTCACCCACCTGGAGGTCATCGGGCGCGCGCGGCGGATCCCCGGCGAGCCGGAGCAGTGGGCGATGGCAAACTGAGCGGCGATGCGCATCGACACGCTACTCCACGACGACGGCCCCGTCTTCTCCTTCGAGTTCTTCCCCCCCAAGACCGAGCAGGGGGAGCGCAACCTGTACGCGGCGCTCGGGGAGCTGCGCGAGCTCGAGCCCTCGTTCGTGTCGGTCACCTACGGCGCGGGCGGCTCCACTAGGGAGAAAACGATCGAGATCGTCAAGCGGATTCGCGAGGTGTACGACCTGGAGGCGATGGCGCACTTCACGTGCGTGGGCGCGACCGTGCCGGAGCTGCAGGCGACGCTCGCCGAGATGCATGAGGCGGGCATCGACAACGTACTCGCGCTGCGCGGCGATCCACCGGCGGGTGAGGAGGCGTGGAGGAAGACGGAGGGGGGTCTCGAGTACTCACGCGAACTGGTCGAGCTGATCGCCGGCGGCTACCCATTCGCGATCGGCGCTGCCTGCTTCCCCGAGACCCACATCCACGCGGTAAGCCCCGAAACCGACCTCGAACACCTCGGCGAGAAGGTGCGCGCGGGCGTGGACTTCTTGATCACGCAACTGTTCTTCGACAACGCTGTGTACTTAGACTTCATCGCGCGCGCCCGTGCGGCCGGGATCGAGGTGCCGATCATCCCGGGCATCATGCCGATCACCCACGTAGGCCAGGTGGAGCGCATGGCCAAGCTATGCGGCTCCTCGATCCCCGACGGCCTGCGTCGTGAGCTGCACGCACGCGGCGAGGACCCCGAGGCGGTGCTTGACTTCGGCGTGGCCTACGCCACGCTGCAGTGCGCCGAGCTGCTCGCCGGCGGCGCCCCCGGCATCCATTTCTACACGCTCAACCGCTCCCCCGCCACGCGCGCGATCCTCAGCGCGTTGAAGCTGGCGCGGCCGTGGGAGCAGGTCACTCACCCCAGCTCGATCTCCAGCCCCTCCGCCACGCGCGGCGAGCCGTCGGGCGCCTCGTAGCGCACGTCCACGGAGTCGTTCTGGCGGTAGGTGCCCACGCCCCAGGCGCCCAGCAGCCAGCGCCAGCCGCTGATGTGGTCCTTGCGCAGCTCCTGCTCGAACACCAGCGCGCCGTTCTTGACGACGTAATCGGCGCCGAGCTCCTGGCGCACCCCGTTGAGGTACACCTCGTATGGCCCGCGCACCTCGCGGGGGAGCTTGACGATCGAGCGTGGCACGCGGCTCGGATTATGCACCCGCCGGCCCGCGTACCCTACGGTGCGGTGTCCGACATCCCCTACACGATCCGCCGCTCCACCCGCGCGCGCCGAGTGCGGGTCAACGTGCACGCCCACACGGGCGTCGAGGTGGTGCTGCCGGCGCGGGCCTCCGAGCGGGCGGCCGCCGCCGCCGTGCAGGAGCTGCGCCCGTGGATCGAGCGGCGGCTGCACGAGGCCCACCAGACGCTCGCGCGCATCGCCGAGCGCGGCGCCACGGTCCCCTATCTGGGAGAGCCGCTGGCGCTGGTGGCGCAGCCGGGCCGCACACGCGTACACCGCCGCGGCGAGCGGTTGCTGGTGCCGGCGGACGATCCGCGGCCGGCGCTCGAGCGCTTCTACCGCCGTGCCGCGCGCGCGGAGATCGGCGCGCGGCTGGATCGCGCGAGCGCGCTGGCGGGCACCCCCTACAGCGGTCTTTCGATCCGTGCCCAGCGCTCGCGCTGGGCATCGTGCTCGGCGAAGGGGGGGATGAGCTTCAACTGGCGCCTGATGATGGCGCCCGACAGCGTGCTCGACTACGTCGTCTGGCACGAGGTTTGCCACCTTGAGATCCTCGACCACTCGCCTCGGTTCTGGGCGCTCGTCGAGCGCCGCTGGCCCCGCTGGCGCGAGGATCGCGAGTGGTTGCGCCGGCATGGGGGGACGTTGGTGCTGTAGGGCTGATGCGTCTTCTCACTTTGGCCTGTAGGGCACTGGGCGGACCGGACGCGCGGCACGGGTGTCGCCCGCCGGGCTGGCAAGTTGGCGCTCCAGGGCAGTGAATGCCTCGATGATCTCGGGTGCCTCGTAGGCTCGATTGCGCTTGGTGATTGTGATGGGTCGCAGGATGCCTGCCTCGACCAGTCGTCCGATGGCGGTGTGTGTTGGCTTGAAGGTGCGGTCGATTAGGGCTTCGGCACTGTGCACCGTGAGAATCGGCGCTCCGGGCAGGCTGTGCAGCAGCACGTCGGTCGCCGAGTTCGCGCGGATCCGGCCCAGTCGTTCGCGCCACTGCGCCTCCAACTGCTCGGCGCGAGCTTGGAACGCGGTGGCGTCCGACGCGCAGCGCGTGCAGGCGCCAGCAAAACGGGCGACCCATCTGTTCGCTCCTTGGACTGCCCTACGCGACGTCGGCAAGCCGATGTGGCGGTACTGGGTGAGTCCGTCGACATACGTGCGAGCCTGGGTGGCAAGCACAAGCGAGATAGGAGCCAGAACGCGCGGTGCCAATCCCCGGCGGCGCAGGACGAGATGGATGAGGGCGCGTCCCGCCCTGCCGTTGCCGTCCACGAATGGATGGATGGTCTCGAACTGCGCGTGCGCGATCGCCGCCTGGGCGACGGCGGGAAGCTCGTCGGTGTTGCAGAAGGCGCACAGGTCGTCGAGGAGCCCTGAGACGTGCTCGGGGGGCGGGGGAACGTAGGCGGCCGAGCAGGGGTTGTAGTCGCTGCCGCCGATCCAGTTTTGGGTCTCGCGTACTCGCCCCGCGTGGGCATCGAGATGTGTTCCCTTCAGCAGGCGCCGGTGAATCTCGAGCAGCAAATCCACGGTGATCTCCCTGCACTCTCCAGCGCGCTCGATGCCGTAGACCATGGCGTCGATGTTGCCAAGCACCTCTGTCGCGGTGATGTCGGAGGGTGACTGATGCAGCGAGCGCTCGGCCTCGGCCCGCAGTAGGCGTCTGGCCCCGACCTCGAGACCCTCGATGCGGGACGAGGCCGCCGACTCCGCGCGCAACAGGATGCGGGCGAGCGCCTCCGTATCCACGAGCGCCGTCGCTTCTGTGTTCATCCGGGCGATCGCGGCTTCCGCGTCGGCTATATCCGCCGCAACGTCCCCTTCGAAAACGAATTGCCTACCGATCAGGGGATCGGGGAGGTAGGCCTCGTAATTGCATGAGCGCGTGTCTTTGCGTGGCAGCCCATAGCCGCCGATATCGCTGTGCCAGCGGCGCTTTATAACCTTCGACATGATCGGACCTTGAATTGGAGGTTATCAAACAACCTCCAATCTGACCACCATCTCATTGGAGGTTGTCAAACAACCTCCAGTCAAACGCCGTAGCTTTGAAAGGTTCTCGAGCGATCTTTACAAAGGTCCGCGAACTCTGAAACGAACGAGTGGCAGACGGAACGGCACCATCAGCCGCGCTGCGCCACCGGCACGTAGTCTCTGTCGCGCTCTCCGGTGTAGATCTGGCGGGGACGGGCGATCTTCTGCTCGGAGTCCCCGACCATCTCCTTCCACTGTGCGATCCACCCGGAGGTGCGTCCGATCGCGAACATCACCGGGAACATTGCCACGGGCAGGCCGAGCGCCTCGTAGATCAGGCCGGAGTAGAAATCCACGTTGGGGTAGAGCTTGCGCGAGGTGAAGTAGTCGTCGTCCAGCGCGCGCTTCTCGAGCTCGGTGGCGACGTCCAGCAGCGGGCTCTTGCCGCGCACCTCGAACACGTCGTCGAGGTGTTTGCGGATGATTCGCGCGCGGGGGTCGTAGTTCTTGTAGACGCGGTGCCCAAACCCCATCAGCCGCTCGTTGCCGGCCTTCACGCCCTCGAGGAAGTCGGGGATGTTCTGGACCGTGCCGATTCTCGACAGCATCCGCAGCGCGGCCTCGTTGGCACCGCCGTGCAGCGGCCCGTACAGCGCGGCCACGCCGGCGGCGACGGCGGAATAGGGGTCGACCTGGGTGGAGCCGACCGAGCGCACGGCGCTGGTGGAGGCGTTCTGTTCGTGGTCGGCGTGCAGGATGAACAGCACGTCCAGCGCGCGCTCCAAGCGGGGATCGGGCTCGTATTTAAGCTCGGTCATTTTGTACATCATCCCGAGGAAGTTGCCCGCGTAGGAGAGGTCGTTGTCGGGGTACACGTACGGCTGGCCCATGTTGTGGCGGAACGCGAACGCGGCCAGCGTCGGCATCTTCGCCAGCAGCCGGATGATCTGCATTGCGCGGACGCGCTCATCGTGGATCTGGTTGGCGTCGGGGTAGAACGTCGACAGCGCGCCCACGGAGGCCACGAGCATGCCCATCGGGTTGGCGTCGTAGCGGAAGCCCTGCATGAAGTCCTTGACGTTCTCGTGCACGAACGTGTGGATCGTGATCTCTTCCACCCAGCCCGTCAGCTCCGTCTGCGTCGGGAGCTTGCCGTTGATCAGCAGGTAGGCGACCTCCAGGTAGGTGGAGTGCTCGCACAGCTGCTCGATCGGGTAGCCGTGGTGCTGCAGGATGCCGGCGTCGCCGTCGATGTAGGTGATCGAGCTGCGGCACGAGGCGGTGTTCATGTACGCCGGGTCGTAAACCATCAGCCCGAAGTCCTGCTCGTCGGTCTTGACCTGCCGGAGGTCCATCGCGCGGACGGTGCCGTCGGTGACCGGCAGCTCATAGATGCGCCCGGTGCGGTTGTCGGTCACCGTCAGCGTCTGTGCGGGCGTGGCGCCGTTACCGCCCGTGCTGTGGCCCGTGGCCCCGCCCTGCGTGTCCGCCGTCTCCGTACTCATTTTGGCTTCTCCTGTTCGGCCGTCCAGAGATCTTTTGCCCGATTATGAGGCAACTCAAGCCGGTTTGCCGCCGCTCCGTCAAGCCGGTTTGCCGCCGCTCCGCGGGTGCCGGTCAGCTGCTTCCACCGTAGCGGCTCTCGGTGGCCTCGACCTGCCCCTGGTAGTGGCTGCCGAGCTCGGCGTGGCCGTAGGGCCGCAGGGCGGGGGCGTCGAGCGTCATGAACGACAGCTGCGCGATCGGCAGGCCGGGGTAGAGCTTGATCGGCACGCGCGTGAGGTTGTTGAGCTCGAGCGTCAGCGTGCCCTTCCAGCCGGGGTCGCAGAAGCCGGCGGTGGCGTGCACGATCAGCCCCAGGCGTCCCAGCGAGCTCTTGCCCTCGATCCGGGCCACGATGTCGTCGGGGAGCTCTACGTGCTCGAGCGTTCGGCCGAGGCAGAACTCCCCCGGGTGGATCACGAACGGCTCGCCCTCCGGGGGGGTGACCTGCTCGGTGAGCCCGCGCGGGGGGTCGCGCAGGTCGATCGCGGTGATCCTGTGGTTGTGGAAGACCCTGAAGGAGTCGCCCAGGCGCAGGTCCACGCTGGCCGGCTGCACGAGCGCCGCGTCCCACGGGTCGATCGCGATGCGGCCCTCTTCGACGAGGCGGACGATCGTGCCGTCGGAGAGCACCGAGGCGGGGTCGGGAACGGGAGAGGCAAAGCCCCGGTCGACGGGGGAGGCAAAGCGGCGATCGGGGTCGGAGGGAGTCACCGCGGAGATTTTCGCAGGCTCCGCGGTTGCCGCGCGGCGCCGCAACGCTCAGTGCGCCGTGAGACGCCCGCGCGCGGCGACGGCGCGGATCCGTGGCGGCGCGGGCAGCGTGGAGGCGCCGCGATGGGGTCCGCGGCGTGGCTGACGTGGCAGGCGGGGGCGCGGGTGGCGGGGATGACTCGGATGATGCGGGCGCGGGACGGGGCCGATGCCGCCCTCCTCGTCGGATGCCACCTCCGGCCCCTGGCGGACCGCCCAGCGCACGATCAGGAAGAGCCCGACGATCGGGATCTTCAGGATGAACATCAGCCAGATGAAGGTCCAGGCATCCACGCCACATCCGATCGTACTACCGATCTTGGCCCTGGGCTAATGCCGATTTGGGCGGGGAGGCATGGACTGTACTTTTTGGACCCCAACCACTTTACAAAATGAAGTGGTTGGGGTCCAAAAAGTTATAAGCAACACCCTGTCGCGCCTCGGTTTGCCCGGGGCCGGAGAACAGGGTCACTCCCCCAGCGGCACGGCCGCGGCCGAGAACTGCGTGAACTCGCGCAGCTGGCGCACGCGCGCGACGATCTCGGCTCCCGCGAGGCTCTCGACCCGGTGGGTGCCGAACTCTTCGACGTTGAACGAGGCCAGCGCGGTGCCGTGCGCCATCGCCTGGCGCAGCAGCTCGTCGGTGATCTCCTCCTCGATGTGGGCGGCGATGTAGCCGACGAAGCCGCCCGCGAACGTGTCACCCGCGCCGGTGGGGTCGACCACCGACTCCAGCGGGAAGGCGGGCAAGGAGAAGAAGCCGTCGGCGGTGACCAGCGCGGCGCCGTACTCGCCCTGCTTGGCGACGATCACCCGTGGCCCGCGCCGTGTCGAGGTCTCAGGACCGCCATTGGGGGGCGAGGAGGCCCACGAGAGCACCTCGCGCGCGGCTGCGTACAGCGAGGCTTTGTCGGTGAGCTGGCGCAGCTCGGAGTCGTTGAGGATCAGGCAGTCGCACTCCGCGATCGCCTTCATCAGCGACTCGCGCGCCGCTTCGATCCACAGGTTCATCGAGTCGAGCGCGACAAACCGCGCGCGCGGCATCTGCGCGCGCACCTCGCGCTGCAGGTCGGGCTGGATGTTGGCAAGGAACAGCACGTCGCTGGAGCGCGAGCTCTCCGAGAGCTTCGGCTGAAAGCCCTCGAACACGCCCAGCTGCGTGTCGAGCGTCTCGCGCGAGTTGAGATCCCAGCCGTACTTGCCGCGCCAGAAGAAGGTCTTGCCCCCGGGGATCCGCTCGACGTCGGAGATGTCGACGCCGCGGTTGCGCAGCACGTCGAGCTCTGTCTCGCCGAAGTCGTCCCCAACCGGCCCGACGACGCGCACCTCCTGAAAGAAGGAGGCGGCCAGCGCGAAGTGCACCGCGGCGCCGCCGAGCATCCGCTGGCGCTCGCCGAACGGCGTTGAGACGCTGTCGTAGGCGATCGATCCGACGACTGTTATGGGCATGCAGGCAGCCTACACCGGCCGGATGCGGATAGTTCGGCTGGTTGCGCCCCGCCCTTCCCGGCGGGCCTGCCGGGAAGGGACCTGTGTGTTAGGAGCTGTGGTGTGGGGGTATTGACAAGGGTGCGGGGGTGGTGTACGGTGGGCTTTGTCATGGTCATCCCCTTGGGTGACTGGCGAACATAGGATCCGGTTGGGTCGCCGCGCTCCGTGGTTGACTTCAAGCGCTTAGCAGGGTGTTGGTTGGTGTAGAGGGACCGGGTCGCAACGGATGAGGGAGCAGGGGTTTAGCGTGGTTTCGAGTGGGAGATACGTAGTGGGGATGTGCGCGTCCGCTCAGCGGAGTGATGCTAGATGCGCCAGCTTGGCGCTGTCGCATCTCTCTCTCTTGTCCTAGCCCGCCGGGGGCTGGGGCTCCTCATCTTCGGGTCCTGACGGACCTTCCGTCGTCCCCCGTGTGGGGAGGGCTCCGGTTGTGCTTGGAGGGGTTGTCGTGAGTGCCGCGGTTGATCGTGGTACGCGTGGCGGTGGCGTGGCGAGGGCGTCGAGGCGTGTGGGTGATGTGGTGTTGCCGCGGACGCGGGTGGGTGAGATTCAGCGCTCGCGGCTCTTGAGCGGTGCGGTCAGCGCGATTGATGAGTTGGGTTATTCGCGGGCGACGGTGGGGCGGATCACGGGGCGGGCGCGGCTGTCGCGGCGGACGTTCTACCAGATGTTCGCCAATCGCGATGAGTGTTTTGCGGCGGTGCTGGAGGAGCTGGTCGCCACGATCACGGGGGAGCTTTCGGCGGCGGGCAGCGAGGGGTTGCCGTGGCGGGAGCGGGTTCGTATGGGTGTGTGGGGGATCCTTGTGTTCTTCGATCGTGAGCCGGCGCTGGCGCGGGTGTGGGTGGTGCAGGCGTTGCGTGCCGGCCCGCCGGCGCTGGAGCGCCGCGAAGTGGTACTCGCACAGCTGGCAGCGCTGGTTGACGAGGGTCGCGTGGATGGTGCGCGTGGCGAGGGTTTGACCCCGCTGACGGCGGAGGGCCTGGTCGGTGCGGCGTTTGCGATCGTTTACTCGCGGCGGCGAAGCGTTCCCCAGCCTGATCGTGGTGCTCCAAGGGTACGGGTTCACGATCGACCTGGTCGGCACCACCTACATCAGCAAACAGGGCGTCACCTCAAGCACCTTCAAGACAGTTCCCGACCAGCCCGTCACGAGCTTCGAACTGACGCTCCCCGAGGGCCCGGACTCCGCGCTCGCCGCGCTCGGCAACCCCTGCAAGCAGAAACTCACGATGCCCACCGAATTCGTCGCGCAGAACGGCGCCACCATCCACCAGAGCACCAAGATCACGGTCACGGGCTGCCCCAAAGCGGTGCGCCATGAGCGCAAGAAGAAGCACACCAAGAGGAAGAAGAAGAAGTAGTGGTGTGCTCTTTGATGCGTTGCTGTACAGGAGATGGAGGTAGGCCTCCGTGGTCGCCCTGCAGGGGGAGATCGCGAACCACCTGCAAACCGCGACCCTATCCGCGACCGCAAACGGTCGTAAAGAGGTACTTGGAGCCCAATGTGGAGCCTGTGTTTCACACGGACTCGTATGGGTACCGACCGGGTCGCTCTCCGTGAGTGCGTTCGGCGTCACGCTCCTTACGTGCCTGGGAAGCGAGCCAGGTTGCGGCTGACCTCGGGTTGGCGGCGTTTCCAGTAGGCGGCGATCGTGGCGTGTCTCTCGGGGAGCATCTGGTCGTCGTCAACGTCGTCGAGATAGCCGAGGGACTCGATGATGTGCTCGATGCTGGGGTGCTCGGGCAGCACGTGGTAGCGGGCCATATAGAGGCCGATGCCTTCCTCGACGCGACGGCCGGTGATTTCCTCGATTCGCTTGAGGTCGAAGTAGTCGCGCAGCTCGCCCCGGTCGCCGATGACCTTGACCTTCATCGCGAAGATGTCCGCGAGGCTGGATACGAGGATTCCGGCGTGCGGCTCGGGCTCGTTGAGGTCGAGTTGGTCGTGGGCGCCCAGGAACTGCAGCTTGGCGCCTTGCAGGATCCCGTTGAGGGTTCCGGGCGCGCGACTGCTTACGGCGAATGAGCCGAGCCTGGATAGGCGCTGCTCGAGCATGGCAAGGTTCAGGCTGGGGTCGTTGTAGAAGAAGTCGAGGTCGCGGCTCTGGCGGTGACGCAGGTGCACGGCGAGCGCGGTTCCGCCGGCGAGCCGGCAGCTGGGGGGGAGGATGGGGGCGATGTGCTCCCACGCCCGGGCGGTCTCGCCCGGCAGGATGTCGGTGAGTTCAGCGGGGAGCGCCATCGCGGCTGCGGGCGGCGGCGTAGTTCAGGGCGAGCGCGCGGCGTCGAGGTGATATGCCTCGTGTGCGGGCGGCGTGCCTCCAATCCTTGGCGGAGATGTTCGCGGCGCCCCACGCAAGGCCCTCGGGGTCGCCCACGGTTAGCAGCCGCCGGGCGATGTAGCCGCCGGCCCGAATGGTGTCGAGCTGCGAGGGGTCGGTGTTCCAGAACAGGTGACTGAGCCTAGGTGGAACATTCCGGGCGGAGGTCCCGCGGGGACGCGGACGAGGCCGCGCGCCGGCGATCGCGCCCGCGAACCGTTGCCAGCGCGGCGAGCCGTAGTCGATGCGGATCAGGTCGACCGTGCGTGCGCGCCCGGCCGGCAGCGTGCGTCGCGCGATCGTCACGAGCCCTTGCGAATGAAGTGACTTGATCGCGCGACTCGCTGTGGTGGGGGAGACGCCCGCGCGCTCGGCGACCGCTCGCGCGGAGGTCAGGCCAAGCGGCGCCCGGGCAAGCGCCGCCAAGACCTCGACCTCTGTGGGCGTCAGCCCCGGGACGCGAGGGGGAGAGGTCCCAAGCTCCTCGCGCAGACGTGCGACGTCTGAGGCACGGAGGGCCATGCGTCCATTGTCCTGGCGGGTGTCGAGCCCCAGCCGCTCGATTGTGCGTACCACGCGCGGCACGCTGGTGCCGAGTTCCCGTGCAAGCGCCGCAGCAGAAATGGTACCGTCCATATCGTTACTTTAGCGTCTCCACGACGGGAACGGCGAAACGATCACCGCGTCCGCTGAGCCTGTCTCCGGGCGTTGGGGTCTTTGTGGTAGAGCCTTACGTAGGGGTATTGACAACCGTAGAAGGTGGTGTACGGTCTCCTTTGTCATGGTCATCCCCTTGGGGGTGGCTGGTGAACATAGGATCCCGGTTGGGTCACGGCGTCGTGTGGTTGACTTCAAGCGCTCGTAGGGGCCTCCGGAATAACATTGCTACTCAAGAACGGGGTTGACCTCCGCCGGACGAGGCTCGTGCGGCTCAGTCGTCGAGCGTCGGCCACCTGCGGCCGTTTGCGAGCCATCGCTCGAGCAGGGGGTCTATTACTCGCCAGCCGGTCCTCGTGCTCTCGTCCGAGACGATCTGCCCCTCGCGCTCGAGGTTCGAGATCGTCGCCTGGTTGCCGCCGGTCTTGCTGACGCCGAACTCCTCCTGAGCGACGCGACCTTGCAGCGGTGTGGTTCGTTTCGCGATGACAGCCATCAGGCGCCGCTCGCTGTTGCTCCATGAGTCCCAGGCTGCCTGGACCTCCGGGTTGGCGTCGAGAGTCGCCGCGGCGTACGCCCCGACCCACTCATCAGTTGAGGCGGGCGTCGAGGGCTTAGTCTGCTCGTAGAGGTGGTGGGCGAGCAGCATCGCTCGCTGAGGGTGGCCGTCCGCGGTGCTCAGCAGCAACTCGAGCGCCTCGCCGGCGTCACGGCCGCCGCTCTGAAAGCGCGACCCGACGTACTGCGCCAGATCTTCGGCCCCCAGCTGCGGGAGCGGGATCGGTTTGGCCTGCGCGAAGAAGGCGTGTCGTCGGTTGGAGAAGAGATCGCGCATCAGCCCTGGGTGGGACCCGGAGAAGATGTAGCCGGCGACGTTCCCGTGTCGCTCCAACTCCGAGCGCATCGTCCCCGCTAGCGCGTCACTGATTCGCACCACGTCCTGGAACTCGTCGAAGGCGATTGCGCACTGACGTCCGTGGCGTTCCTGCAGGCGTCTCGGCAAGCTCAGCCGGTCAAGCAGCGCGGGCGTCTGGGTCGTCGGTGAGATTTCGAGGCCCACGCCACCCGGGGCTGCCTTGAGGTGTGGACGGAGTGTCGAAACGACTCCGGCGAACCACTGCTTCAGCGGCCCGTCGAGCTGCTCTCGATAGGCGCGCTCGATGCGCTCGGCCACGTCCGCCGCGGTCAGCACGCCGAGAAAATTCACATAGATCGGGACGAACCCGTCCTTGTCCGCGGCGTCGAGTGCGGCCTTCAAGAGCGACGTCTTGCCGTACCGTCTCGGGCCCTCCAATCGGCTGTTGCGGGTCTCGGCCGCCCGGTCCCGCAACAGCGCCAGCTCGGCGGTGCGGTCGGCGAGCAGATCGGGCGGTTCGAGCGGCTCCTCATAGATGAAAGGACTACCCATAGTGCTATAGCCTAGCACCTAAAGGTGTAGGTTTATAGCACCTTTTGGTGCGGCGATACGCGGCTTCTTCTGTTGGATGGTCGCCATCACCACAGACCCAAGCGGGGTTGAGTCTCACGCCCACAGGCCCGAGACGGGCACTGCCCAGGTGCGATCGCCGAGGGGCAGAGTGTGCTCTCCTGAGTAGATGACGATGCCGGTCTTGAAGCGTGGGCCGAGCTTGTCGCGCAGCAGATGCAGGCCACGTGCGTCGGAGACACGCGCGGTCGCCGCGGACTTGGCCTCGATTCCGACGACCTCGCCGGATGGGGACTCGATCACGAGATCGACCTCGCGCTTGTCGGTGTCGCGGTAGAAGAACAGCTCCACCGGGGTCCTGCCCCAAGTCGCCTGCTTGACGAGCTCCATCACCACGAACGTCTCGAACAGCATCCCAGCGATCGCGCCCTGGTCGGGCGCGCAGTAGCGGGATTCGTCGACGCCGAGCAGGGCCGCGGCCATACCGGTGTCGGTCAGCAGCAGCTTGGGTGTCTTGACCTGCCGCGCCCCGAGGTTCATTGAGAAGGGGCGCAGCCGATCCACCAGGAACAGCTGTCTCAGCAGCTCCACATGGGCCTTGACGGTCTTATCGTCGAGCTCGACTTCGCGCCCGAGCGCGGCGTAGTTCACCATTGCACTCGTGCGCGCCGCGAGCAGTCGCAGCAGCTGCTCGAGCTTGGAGGAGTCGACCCGCACCTCCCCGATCTCGGGCAGGTCGCGGCCGAGAACCGTCTGCACATAGGATCGGAAGTAGCGCGCGCGCTGGCGGGGGGCGCGGGCACGGGCCTCGGGAAAGCCGCCCGCGAGGACGAGCTCGGCGCTCGCCGCGCGACCCTTGGGCGAGCCGCTGATGCGCGGTGGTTCTCCGTTGAGCAGCGCGTCGATGACAGAGGTGTCTCGGCCGGCTATCTCGGCTGCCGACAGGGGCCACAGGTTGACGTACTCGACCCGGCCGGGGAGCGCGTCGGCGATGACCCCGGCCGTGAGGAGGTCAGCAGAGCCCGTGAGCAGGAACTGGCCGGGTGTCTGGTCGCGATCGAGGATCTGCTTGATCGCGAGCACCAGCTCGGGTGCCCTTTGGACCTCGTCGATCACCGCTGGACGCGTGAGCGACAGGGCGAACCCGTCCGGATCCGTGCGTGCTGCCGCGCGCAGCCCCTCGTCGTCGAGGGTGAAGTAGTTCGGGACCACGCCCGCTGCCTGCAGCTGCTTGGCGAGCGTGCTCTTACCCGCCTGCCGCGGACCGATGATCGCCGCGGCGCGGCTCACGCTGAGAATGTCGCGCAGCTCCGCCTCTATGCCCCTGGGGATCAGCTCCACGGAAGGATCAACCCGTCAGCCCCGTGGGGTCCGGCTACCCAGATCTTCGACCATATCGGACTAGTGTAGCCTACCAATCCGGAATAGCACGGCCTACCAATCCGGGTTGATCGTAAAGAGCCTCGGCTGATCGACAGATGGGGAGCCGCTATGGCGTGCGGATGTCGATCTCGTCGGCGATGATCTGGAAATCCTTGGCGTTGTAGGTGAGCAGCGGCACGCCGTGAACGTTGGCGGTGGCTGCGATCGCAAGGTCCAGTGCTCGTCGCCGTGGCTGACCGCCGCGTTGTGAGACGAGCGCGTGCAGACGTCCGCACTCGCGTGCCGCGGCGGCGTCGAAGGGCAGAGCGTCGAAGTGATCCTCGATGGCGCCGAGGCGTCGTACCCGCAGAGCGCGTGTTGCCTGGTCGCGGGCGATCAGCACCCCGCAGTGCAGCTCGGTCAGGGAGACGACGCTGATCGCTGCGTCCTCGTGGGGGCCTTTCACGGCGGCGATCAGCACCGAGGTGTCCAACAGAACGGGCACTGGCTATGCGGCCCAGGGGTCTGTCAGCTCTCCACCGAGTGCCTGGAGGTCGCTGTCGAGCGTCGGGTCGGGGGGTGCGCTCCACAGCTCGGCCAGTTGGGCGGCCGGCACCCATTGGCGGGAGCGGATTGGGCCCAGCTGGGCGACCGGGCGTCCAGAGACGGTGATCGTGAACTGCTCCCCGGCTTCGGCACGTCGCAAGATCTCACCGACGTGGTTGCGCAGCTCCTTCTGTTGAATAGTCGCCATCACCACAAGGTAGCAATAGTGCTACGCGGTTGTGGTGTAGTGGCGCCGTAGGGCGGGCGGGTTGCCTCGGATGTGATCCCGAGGATCTGCTCAAAGCCCCGGGCCTTGGGGCCGACCCGCCGATGCCGTTACCCTCCCGGCCGATGCGCGCGATCCAGATCAGCGAGTTCGGCGGCCCGGAGGTGCTCGAGCCTGTTGACCTGCCGCGGCCCGAGCCCGCCCCGGGGGAGGTGCTGATCCGCGTCACGCGCGCGGGGATCAACTTCGCGGATACGCACACGCGCACCAACTCCTACGTGCGCAAGGCCACGCTGCCGCTGGTGCCGGGCGCAGAGGTGGCGGGCGTGCGCGAGGACACCGGCGAGCGCGTGGTGGCGCTGACCGGCAGCGGCGGCTACGCCGAGTACGCGGTGGCGCCCGCCGCGCACGTGTGGGCGATCCCCGAGGGCGTCGACGACGGCACCGCGCTGGCGCTGCTGGTGCAGGGCACCACGGCGTGGCATCTGTATCGCACCGCGGCGCACGTGGCGGAGGGGACGGGCGAGACCGTCGTGGTGCACGCGGCCGCGGGCGGCGTGGGCTCGCTGGCGGTGCAGCTCGGCCACCCGCTCGGCGCTGCCCGCGTGATTGCGACCGCGTCGAGCGAGCAGAAGCGCGAGCTGGCGCTGCGACTGGGGGCAGATGCGGCGATCGACCCGGCCCCCGAGGGACTCGCCGAGCGGCTGCTGGAGGCCAACGGGGGCAGGCCGGTGGATGTGGTGTTCGAGATGGCGGGAGGGGCGGTGTTCGACGCCTCCTACGCGGCGCTGGCGCCGTTCGGGCGGCTGGTGGTGTGCGGGATCGCCTCGCAGGAGCCCAACGAGGTGCGCAGCGGCTCGCTGCTGCGCCATTCGCGCGCTGTGGTGGGCTTCTACATCTTCCACTGCCTGGAGCGCCCCGGCATGTTCGAGCGGGCGCTGGAGGACCTGTTTGCGCGCGTGGCGGCGAACGCCCCCGGCCCGGGTCCCGCCGGTCCGGCTGCCGTTCGCCCGGGGTCGGCCCACCCCCGGCTGGAGGTCGTGGTTGGACACACCTACCCCCTGGACCAGGCGCCGCAGGCGCATATCGACCTGCGCGAGCGGCGCACCACGGGCAAGCTGCTGCTCGACCCCACGGCGTGAGATCGCGCTCCCGGGCGGCCCCGCGGCGCCGGCATCCGCGCCCAACGGCCCGCAACCCGTAAGCTCCCCAGCGTCATGGCCAAGTCATTCGCAGAGCTCGGGCTCACCGAGCGCACGCTCGGGGCGTTGCGCGCGGTCGGTTACGAGTCGCCCAGCCCGATCCAGGAGCAGGCGATCCCCTCGCTGCTGGAGGGGCGCGACGTGATCGGCCAGGCGCAGACCGGCACCGGCAAGACGGCGGCGTTTGGGCTGCCGATCATGGAGTACGTCGATCCGGAGCTCGGTGAGGTGCAGGCGCTGGTGATGACCCCCACGCGCGAGCTGTGCATCCAGGTGACGCAGGCGCTGCGCGCGTATGGCGCCCACGCCGGGGTCGACGTGGTGGCGGTGTTCGGCGGTGCCCCGATCCGCACCCAGCAGGCGCAGCTGCGCGGCGGCGGGCACGTCGTGGTGGGGACCGTGGGTCGGGTGCTCGACCTGATCTCCCGGCACTCGCTGGTGCTGCACGACTGCCGCTTCGTGGTGCTCGACGAGGCCGACGAGATGCTCGACCTCGGCTTCCTCGAGGACGTGGAGAGAATCCTCTCGATGACCCCGAGCGGCCGCCAGACGGCGCTGTTCTCGGCGACCATGCCCCCGCCGATCCGCAAACTGGCCGACGGGTATCTGTACGACCCGGTGCTGGTGAAGGTGGAGGCGGCGACACTGACGATCGACACGGTGGCGCAGTTCCAGCTGCCGGTGGACGCCAAGCAGAAGCCGGAGAAGCTGGTGGAGGTGCTGAAGGCGGAGCGGCCCGACCAGGCGATCGTGTTTGTGCGCACGAAGGTGCGCTGCGACCAGCTGTACCGCACGCTGCGCGACGGTGGCATGAACGTCAGGGCGCTGCACGGCGACATGACGCAGGGCTCGCGCGACGGGGTGATGCTGGCGTTCAAGGGCGGCAGGGTGCCGATTCTCGTGGCGACCGACGTGGCGGCGCGGGGCCTCGATATCTCGACCGTCACGCACGTGATCAACTACGACGTGCCCACCTCCCCCGACACCTACGTGCACCGCATCGGACGCACCGGCAGAGTGGGGCGCTCGGGTCGGGCGATCACGTTCGTCGAGTCCCGCCAGATGCGCGAGCTGGAGGCGATCGAGAAGCACATCGGCACCTCGATCACCCCGTGGGAGCCGGACGCGAAGGCGCCGCCCACCCCGGTGAAGGAGCGCCCGCGCCGCCACTCCAAGCCGCACATCACGCGCGACGGCAGCGAGCCCCACACGAAGCTGCTGCTGGCGGGCGGCCGCGCCGGTGGGGTGCAGGTGGCGGACATCGTCGGCGCGGTCACCTCCGCGACGGGCCTCGACGGCGAGGCGGTGCGCGACGTGCTGGTGCTCGACCGCTTCTCCTTCCTCTCGGTGCCGGCCTCCGAGGCCGACCGCGTGATCGAGGCGCTGCGCGAGCGCCGCGTGCGCGGACATCCGGTGCGGCTGGAACGGGTGGGGTAGTAGCGCAAGCCCATCGCGCCCGTCTACTCTCGCGCCGCAGATCGAGCCACGGAGGGTTTGCTTGCCACCGGTCGGTTACATGCCATATTGGCCACCGCTCGGTTACATATCAAGCGTGCTACCGAACGGTTACATGCTATGCTTGCTACCGAGCAGTGGCAAGTAGCATATAATGGCCATCCGATCCATCCATGACCTGGCTGCGGCGATACGTGGCCGCCGCACGGACCTGGGCATGAGTCAGGTCGAGCTCGCCATGCGCACGGGCGTCTCGCGCAAGTGGATCTACGAGTTCGAGGCGGGAAAGCCGGCGGCGGAGCTCGGGCTTCTACTTCGCGTGCTCGATGCTCTGGGCCTCGGCATCGAGCTGATGATCCTGAGCGACGGCAACGCCGAGGCTACGGAAACCACGGTGGACCTGGACGCTGTGATCGACGAGTACCGCGACTGATGGCCGACACCCTCGTCGTACTGCTCGACGACAGGGTCGCGGGCACCGTCGTTCGACTCGCGGGTGGCCGACTGCGTTTCGACTACGACGAGGAGTACCGCGCGAGCGGAAACTCAACTTCCCTGTCGGTCTCGATGCCCACGAGCGTTCGATCGCACTCTGACGGAGCCGTCAGCCCCTGGCTTTGGGGTCTGCTTCCCGACAACGACGCGGTCATCAGACGGTGGACGCGCGATTTCCATGCGTCCGCGTCGCCGTTCTCACTCCTTTCAACGCCCATCGGTCACGACTGCCCGGGCGCCGTTCGCTTTGCGACCCCCGATGTCGTAGATGAAGTCCTCGCAACGCGAGGATCGGTTGCGTGGCTCACCGCGCAAGAGGTTGCACTGCGTCTTGCGGACCTCCGCAAGGACACGACGGCGTGGCTCGGTCGCGACTTCACGGGCCAGTTCAGTCTCGCCGGCGCCCAAGCCAAGACCGCCCTGCTCAACGAGGGCGGGCGTTGGGGCGTTCCGTCGGGAGCTATCGCAACCAGCCATATCCTCAAGCCCGCGGTCGCTGGCCTCGACGACCACGACCTGAACGAGCACCTGTGCCTCGATGCGGCCCGGCGCGCCGGCCTCGTCGTAGCGCGCACGAGCGTCGCTCGATTCGACGGCGAGAGCGCGATAGTCGTCGAGCGCTACGATCGGCGCCTCCTCGACGGGCGCTTCGCGCGCATCCACCAGGAGGATGTTTGCCAGGCGCTCGGCATTCGTCCGGAGCGCAAGTATCAGAACGAAGGTGGGCCGGGGCCCCGCGATATCGCTCGCCTGCTTCGCTCTGTCATGCCCCCGCCGGCCGCGGACGATGCCGTCTCGCGGTTCTTCGACGCGCTTGCATGGAACTGGCTGATCGCTGGTACGGACGCCCACGCCAAGAACTACTCGCTCCTGCTCGCCGGTCGGCAGGTGCGACTTGCACCGCTCTACGACATCGCCTCCGCCTTGCCGTACGGAACCCATGAGCGCAAGCTTCGTCTTGCCATGAAGATCGGCGGCGATTACCGCGTCCATCCATTCCATAACGCCTGGCCGAAGACCGCGCGGGAGCTCGGCCTCGACCCAGAGAGCGCGGTGGGCCGCGTGCTCGACCTTGCCCGGCGGGCACCGGATGCGTTCTCGCAAGCAGCAAGCAGGCCAGAGGTTGTCAAGCTCGACAGCCCGCTGCCGATTCGCTTGGTCGACCTGGTGGCGGAGCGCTCCAAGCGCTGCATCGCGGTCCTCAACAGTCCTGCGCCGTAGGTCGGGCCCTGTTCGTAGCCGCTTCCTGTGGGTATTGACAACCCGGCCGGCGTCGTGTACGATTGCCTTTGTCATGGTCATCCCTAGGTGGGGGGCCGTGTCACATAGAGGATCGGGTTGGGTCGACGCGCTTCGCGGTTGACTTCGGCGCGCAGCAGGGGCTCGCTGGGAGAGGGGCCATCGATTGCGGTGAATGAGGGAGCTGTGTTAGACGTGCTTTCGAGAGAGAAATACGTGATGTTGGTTTCTGCGCCTGGCCTGTGGGCTGAGGCTAGATGCGTCAGCCTGGGGCTGTCGCATCTCTCTCTCTCTCTCTCTCTTGCGCTAGCGGGCTAGCGCCGGAAGCGGCTCGTTCGCTGCGTTTTCGTCCCCGCCGTGCGGGGAGGGCGGTGTGATGCCGCGGTCGGCTTCGATGCTGTCGAGGGGGTCGGCTTCGGTGTTTTCACCGGGTTCGGTCTCGGTCTCGGCGTCGGCGCGGGCGCGTGTGGGGGCTGGTTTGCCGTTGCGTGGGCCGTTGGGTGAGATTCAGCGCGCGCGGCTGCTGGCGGGTGCGGTCGCGGCGATCGACGAGCTGGGTTATGCGGGGAGCACGGTGGGGAAGGTGACGGGGCGCGCGCGGGTGTCGCGGCGCACGTTCTACGAGTTGTTCGCCAATCTCGATGAGTGTTTGGCGGCGGTGCTGGCGGACGCGGTCGCGCGGGTCGAGCGCGAGCTGGACGCGGCGGGCGTCGCCGAGTTGGCGTGGCGTGAGCGGGTGCGTGTGGGTCTCGGGGTGATCTTGGGGTTTTTGGATCGTGAGCCGGCGTTGGCGCTGGTGTGTGTGGTGCAGGCGTTGCGTGCGGGCCCGGTGGTGCAGGAGTGCCGGGAGCAGGTGCTGGCGCGGCTGACAGCCGTTGTGGATGAAGGCCGCTCACAGGTCGCCCGCGGCCAGGCATGCAGTGCGTTGACCGCGGAAGGGTTGGTGGGTGCCGCGTTGGCGATCGTGCACACGCGTATCGCTCACCCCGAGCAACAAGCGCTTGGTGAGCGGGCCGGCCACCTCGAACACAGGCCGCGTGGTGAGCGGCCCGGCCGGCCGGGCCTCACGGGGCTGCTCGGTGAGCTGATGGGAATGGTCGTGCTGCCTTTTCTCGGGCCGGCCGCCGCGCGGCGCGAACGCGAGCGCAAACCATCCTCGCCGCAGACGGTGAAGGAGGCGCAGCTGAGCGCGGCGGCGGTGAGTGTGCTCTCGCTGGGTGTTGAGGACCCGTTGCAGGGTGTGGCGATGCGTCTCACCTACCGCACCGCGAGGGTGCTGGAGGGTGTGCGTGAGCTTTCGGGGGATGGCGGGAGGCCTTCCAACCGTCAGATCGGGACGTTCGCCGGGGTCGGTGACCCTGGCCAGATCTCCAAGCTTCTGCGTCGTCTGGAGCGTCTCGGGCTGATCGAGAACCACAGCGGGGGGCACGCCCTCGGAGAGCCCAACCAGTGGCGGCTGACTGTCAAAGGAGACCTCGTCGTCGACGGTCTGCGTATGCATACACCCAACCGGCGGGAGGCAGCGTGAACAAACCCAGTCATCGCGTTCGGGCAGGTCTTGCCCGGGTCTTTATTGAGGAGGGAGTGTGCTCGTGAGTGTTCAGCGACCTGTCGGGAGCCTGGAGATGAGTCTTTCTGTTTGGCCATCGCGTTGCGGCGGGGGTACGCGTTCGCTGTGGCGAATGCTCGCAGCGCTCGCGCTCGGCATCGTCACCGTGCTCGCGCTGTGCGCCGGCGTCGCGCAAGCCGAACCCCCCAAGCTGATCCCCTACGGACAGTTTGGCACGCACCAGGCGTACGCGGCTGGTGTCGCTGTGGAAGGCTCTGGAGACCTGTTCGTGTCGGGTCTCCTGGCGGAAGGGTTTGCCCCGTCGTCGGTGGTCAAGCTCGGTCCTTTGGGCAACCTGCTCTCGCCGCCGTCGCCGTTTGGGTCTGCGCACTACTCGGGTGTTGCGGTGAATCCGACGAACGGTGACGTGTACGTGCTTGGCGAAGAAGGAGGCTATTTGACGCCGGCTACGCCCGCGATGATCTTCGTCTACGACCCCAACACCGGCACGCCGGTCTCGTCGTTTGAAGTCGCGGCGTCACGCAATTTCGCCGGCTTTTTCACAGATGTACAGATTGCGGCCGACTCGGCCGGCAATGTGTATGTGCCGGTCGTGCCGGAAAATGCGGTGCTCGAGTACAGCCCGAGCGGCACGCTGCTGAGGACCCTCAAGGGATCCGGCGCCGGCGCGTTCGACGAACCGACCGCAGTAGCGATCGACTCCTCCGGCAACCTCTGGGTGGCCAATTCCGGCACCGGCGGCAGGATCGTGGAGCTCGATTCCAGCGGTGCGCCCGTGGAAGTGAACGGCAAGCCCGTTGAAATCGAGAGCAGAGGCGTGTGGTCGGTGGGACTCGACCGGCGTGGGGACGTCTTCGCGCTCGTCGACAACAGCGCCGACCCGTGCGGCGAAAGGGAATCGCCCTGCCTGCATCTCGTCGAGTACAGTGCGGAAGGCAGGCAGCTTGCCGACGTTGGGGCCGGCACCTTCGGTGGTGGCGAAGTGGAACGCTACTACACCGCTTTCGCGGTGAACGAGGCGAACGGGCATATATATGTCGCCGGCCTCCAAGGCACCGCCTGGGTGTTCGGGCCTCCCACCGCGCCCGTGGTCGACAGGCAGTTCACCGCCGAAGTCGGCGCCTCCGAAGTGAAGCTCGGCGCACTGGTCGACCCCGGCGGCATCGCCGCGAGCTATCGCTTCGAATACGGCCCCACCAGCGCCTACGGCAGCTCGACGCCATTCCCGGAAGGCAGCGTCGGCGAAGGCGTGCAAGCCCGCACGGTGTGGGCGTCCGCGAGCGGCCTCGCGTCCGGGAGCACCTACCACTACCGGGTCGTGGCGAGCAACGAACTGGGAACAGTCTACGGCCCCGACCAGACCTTCACCACGCTGACCTCCCAACAGGCTGCGTGTCCCAACGAACAGCTGCGCGGCGGCTTCTCTGGGAGGTTGCCCGACTGTCGCGCCTACGAGCTCGTGACGCCGCCGACCATGAACTCATCCCAGTTTGACGCTAAAGCGGACGATACGTATGCGAGTACGGTCGCCGTGGATGGCGAAGCGGTCACGCTTCGCGCCACGGAGCCGCAGCCGGGCGCGCCCACCTCCGGTGAAGAATACGTGGCGACGCGTGGCGCGGGCGGCTGGATCGCGGAAGACATCATGCCGCTTGAATCCTATTACGGGGTAGGCTGCCAGAGATTCCAACCCGTGTTCGGCTACTCGGCCCAGCTCACCAAGGATGTGATGCTGGCTGATGGAGGGTCGGGCGCTTCCGTGTCCGGAAACCTCCACGAAGACCCGGAATCGTGCAACCCCGAAGGCCATCAGGTCGTCAGCGGCGAACCGGTGGGCCACGAAAACCTGCTGGTACGCGACAACACGACCGGCGCATACCAACTCGTCAACGTCACGCCGCCGGGCGTGACGCCCACCGACGCGCACTACCAGGCCGCCTCCGCCGACCTCAGCCGTGTGATTTTCACGGAGGCCTCGCCTCTGGCCCAAGGCGCGCGGTACGGCGTCGAGAACCTGTATGAATGGGACGAAGGCGCGCTGTCGCTGGTGAGCGTGCTGGCGGACGGCACGACTGCCCCCGGATCGCTCGCGGCAGCAGTGGGTACGCCCGAACACGAAGGTGTGGTTTCGAGCGACGGCTCGCACGTGCTCTTCACCTCCGGTGGCGCCCTGTATGACCGCATCGACGGGCGGCGCACCGTTCAGGTCGACGAACGGCAGGGCGGGTCGGGCCCCAGCGGCGGTGGCACCTACAAGGCCGCCACCTCTGACGGTTCGAAGGTCTTCTTCCTCGACGAAAGCAAGCTCACGGCCGCCTCGACCGCGACCGCGGGCGAACCCGACCTGTACGAGTGTGTGCTGCCCGAAGGCGCGAGCAAATGCGAACTGAGCGACCTTTCGCCCGCCACGGCGGGCGAACACGCCGATGTGCGGCGCGTCACGCCGCTCGGCAGCCATGACAGCTCCTACGTCTACTTCGTCGCCATGGGCGTGCTGGCGTCCAACACGCGAGAATTCACCAACGGCGAAGGCAAGATTGTCGTCGAAGGCGCGCAGGCCGGGAAGGAGAACTTATATCTGTGGAACGGCGACACGACGACGTTCATCGCTGGCGGCGTCCTCCAAAGCGGGCTGCACGGTGACGAGCAGACCTCGCCCGACGGTAAGTGGCTTGCGTTCGAATCGGAAAAGGGCCTGACCGGCTATGACGAAAATGTCAGGGAGCTCTTCCTCTACGGCGCCGGATCGGGTTCCCAGCCACCCACGCTCATCTGCGCCTCATGCAATTCTACGGGCGAACTTCCGGTCTCCGGCGTGGCGCTGCCCACGGCAGACTCCGAAGAAGGCGAGGGGGAGGTCCGGCATGAGCACTTGCTCACGGACGCCGGCCAGGTGTTCTTCGAGACGACGGACGCGCTCGTGCCCGCCGATACGAATGGTCAGCTCGATGACTACGAGTACGAGGACGGCCATGCCTACCTGATCTCGAGCGGCACGAGTTCCACCGCGTCGTACCTGGAGGGTGCGAGCGAAAGCGGCGATGACGTGTTCTTCAGGTCCGATCAGGCGCTTGCGCCGCGGGACAAGCAGGAAGGAACGATCGTCATCTACGACGCGCGCGTTGGGGGGGGCCTCGTCGAACAGTCCTCCTCGCCGCCGTGCACGACCGCCGACGCTTGCCGCGCGGCGGTCCCGCTGCAGCCCTCGGTTTACGGGGCACCGGCGAGCCAGACCTTCGAGGGTGTCGGCAATCTCGCTCCGCCCACCGAAGCGGCCGTCACGACGAAGACCGTCACCACGAAGAAAAAGGCGAAGTGTCGCAAGGGCTCCGCGAAGAAAAAGGGCGGATGCGCGAAGGCCGGGAAACGGGCGACGAGGACGCGAGTCCAGGTGGGCAAGAAGGCGAAGCGAGCAGAGCAGGCAAGGAAGAGCAACGACAAGAGCGGGAGGCGCTGAACATGAGGATTACACGTAAGCTTTGGGTCGCTGCCGCGACGCTTGCCCTGGCAGCGCTCTGTGGCTCCACGCCCGCCTTCGCTACTGGTGAACCGCATCCGCTCACAACGAGCTTCGAACGCTCCAGTGGTGTGCCATTCTCCAATCCCAACGGGATCGGAGTCGACGAAGCGACCGGCCACGTGTACGTGGCCGACATCGGCACCGACACGGTGTACAAGTTCGACGCGGCCGGCACCCCACTCAACTTCGCCGCGCTCGGCTCAACCGCGCTGAGCGGAGCCGCCACTCCGGCCGGATCTTTCTCGTTCCCCACGGCGTACGGCAACCCGGCGGCGATCGCCGTCGATAACGCCTGCGTTCAGCACACCCCGGCGCTCACTGGCAAGGCTTGCGAAGAACTCGACCCCTCGGCGGGCGATTTGTACGTGATGGATGCTGGCCACGGCGTGATCGACAAGTTCAGCGCTGAAGGCGTCTACCTGAGCCAGATCGGCGGCTTCTGGCCATACACCGGCTCCACCGAAGGCGAACTGCTGGGGCTGGGCGTCGACGCGAGCGGCACGCTGCACGTCGACCTCAAGTCATTGCCCGGAAACCCGCTGGTCGAGGAGTTCGACAGCGAGGTTGCGAACCAGCTCACGGCTCGCCAGCAATGGGAGTCATGGGACGCGCGTGGCGGTGTCGGCCTGACCGAATCACCGCTCGCCCATGGCTTCGCCGTCTCCGCCACGGGCGATGACTACCCGATGTACGAACCGTCGTGCGCGTGTACGGTCAAGTTCGGGCAGCGGCTCTCCGCGCTAGGCCGCGTGGACAACGAAACGGGCGACGTGGCGGTGGCCGTCGATCCGGCGACCGGCCACCTCTACGTGGACGACCAGTCCTCCGCGGCAGAGTGGGACACGGGCGCAATGAACCGCAACAGCGTTGAAAACCACGTCACGGGGGAAACGCGACAAGCCGTTGGCACGCTCCTCGCGCGGTTTGGCTCGGCGCAGCTCTCGAGCTTTGCGGGCGAGGGTGGGATTGTTGTGGATGGTGCGAGCGGCGAGGTCTACGTCTCAAATCCGGCCGATGGCAAGGTCTACGTCTTCGCCAGCGACGCCCCGGCGGTGGCGGTCAGCGAACCGGCGGATGTGACCAAGGAAGTTGCAAGCCTGAGCGGCACGGTCGATCCGCGGGGCGTGGCCGTCAGCTCCTGTGAGTTCGAATACGGCCTCACCGACGAATTTGGCAATGGCCCTTACAACCACACCGAGCCCTGCAAGCAGACACCGGCCGAAATAGGAGCGGGAAGTGGCCCCGTGGCGGTCTCTGCGGAGCTCGAAGGCCTCGAACCCGGCGGGCTCTATCACTTCCGCCTCGTCGCGAGCAACGCCGACGGCGTCGGGGAGGGCGGTGGTCTGCTCGCAACGCAGGGCGTCGGCTTCGGCATCAAGAACTTTGAAGTCAGCTTCATCAACGAAAACGGCACGCCCGATACGCAGGCGGGCTCGCACCCGTACCAGTTCGTCGACCTCTTTGAACTGAACTCGCACTTCGCGCGCACGGAATCGAACGCTGACTCGCCCTATATTCGCCTGCCCGACGGCGTCTTGCGGGATGTCACGGTCGATCTGCCCCCCGGCTTCATCGGAGACCCCAACGCGACCTCCAAGAAGTGCACCGGAGAACAGCTGCGTGGTATAGCTTTGGAATCCCTTTGTCCCACCGAATCGGTCGTCGGCGAATTGCACCTGAGCTGGTCGCTGAACGCGACTCGTTTAACGAGCCTCAGCGACTACCTCTTCGCGATGTCGCCCACACGCGGTGTGGCTTTGCAGCTCGGCACCGATTTCTACATACCGCTGCTGTATATCAACACCGGTGTGGCCGCCGGCGGCGACTACCCTGTGCAGGCGACAGTGACGGAAGCGCCAGGGGCAGCACCCGTCATCAAGAGCAGGCTGGTGAGCTATGGTGTTCTGGCCCCCTGTAAAGCAGTACCAAAGGGGACCGGTAAATACCTAGAATCGCGGTGCACAGAAACCGCCCAGGTAGGCCAGGGCGAATACGAAAGGGAACTGGGCAGTGGCAAGGCCTTCCTGACGATGCCGACCGGCTGCCATGGTCCCCTGCGCTCGACGATGGCAGTCCAGTCGTGGGGAAAGCCGGGGCAGTGGGTGAAGGCGAGCACGGTCACGCACAACGGCGCGGGCACGCCCGTCTCGCTGACGGGCTGCTCCAAGCTCAAGTTCCTGCCGGAAATCAGCGTCGCGCCGGACAGCAGCAACGCCAGCACGTCCTCGGGGTTGACGGTGAATGTTCATGTCCCACAGACCGCCGCGTTGAACCCAAGCGGCTTGGCGGAGTCGTCGCTGCGGGATACGACCGTGGCGTTGCCGGAAGGTGTGGCGATCAACCCGTCGGGTGGCGGGGGCCTTGAAGCGTGCACGTCCGAACCGGCAGCGCTCGCGGCGGGTGCGTCTGGCAGCCCCGGCGATCAGATTGGTTACAAGGGCCAGGAAGAACTGAACAGCGAATACGAACCGGGCGTGAACTGGAACACCTTCACGCCTAGTATGGCGAGCCCGCTTGCGCCGGGCGCGAACTTCTGCCCGAACGGGTCGAAGGTCGGGACGGTGAAGATCAAGACGCCGCTGTTGGAACACGAACTGGAAGGCGCGGTGTATCTGGCGGCGCAGGACAACAACCCGTTCGGGAGCGTGGTAGCGATGTACATCATCGTGGAAGACCCCTATTCGGGGAGCCTGGTCAAGCTCGCGGGCGAAGTGTCGCTGAACCCGCAGACTGGGCAGATCGTCACGACGTTCAAGAACACCCCGGACCTTCCGTTTGAAAATCTCGAACTGCACTTCTTCGGCGGCGAACGCGCCCCGTTGTCCACACCGTCGCGGTGTGGGACCTATACCACGACCGCTGTGTTCACGCCGTGGGACGGGAATGGTCCTGTGACGGCGGAATCGTCGTTCAAGATCGAACGCGGTCCGAACGGCGGCCCGTGTCCCGGTGCGACCTTGCCGTTCAACCCGTCTGTGAATGCGGGTGCGACGAACATCCAGGCGGGTGCGTTCTCGCCGTTGACGGTGACGGTGAACCGCAAAGACGGCGAACAGAACCTGAAGTCGCTGGAAGCGAAACTACCGCCGGGTCTGTCGGGTGTGTTGACGGGTGTCGAACTGTGCCCCGAACCGCAGGCCAGTGAAGGGTTGTGCGGGGAAACCAGCAAGATCGGCGAAGCGACGATCGGTGTTGGGGTCGGCAATGACCCGTTTACGGTCACCGGCGGGAGGTTCTATCTCACCGGCCCCTACAACGGCCGCGGCAGCTGCACGGTCGGTGAGGCGGGGTGCGCACCGTTCGGGATCACGTTCGAGGTGCCCGCGAAGGCCGGCCCGTTCGACCTCGCGAACACGAAGAACAACCATCCCGCGTGCGACTGCGTGGTTGTCAGGGGCAAGATCGAACTGAACCCGATCACCTCCGCAATCACGATCACCTCCAACCCACCCGGCACACCGGACTCGATCCCGACGAGCATCGAAGGGATCCCCCTGGAAATCCAGCACGTCAACGCCACGACCACCCGTGGGAACTTCCAGTTCAACCCGACGAACTGCTCGAAGATGGCGCTGACCGGCACGGTGCAGTTGAGCGAAGGCGGCACGAGCACGATCTCAACGCCTTTCCAGGTCACCAACTGCGCGGCGTTGAAGTTCGAACCAAAATTCGCGGTCTCGACGTCCGCGAAGACCAGCCGTGCCGACGGCGCGAGCTTGACCGCGAAGCTGACCTACCCGAGCGCTCCGTTTGGCAGCCAGGCGAACATCAAGCAGGTCAAAGTCGAACTGCCCAAGCAACTGCCGTCGCGGTTGACGACCTTGCAGAAAGCATGCACCGCTGCGCGGTTCGATGCGAACCCGGCGGGCTGCCCGGCGGCCTCGATCGTCGGCCACGCCAAGGCGATCACGCCCCTGGTGCCCGTCCCGCTGGAAGGGCCGGCGTACTTCGTCTCAAACGGCGGCGAAGCGTTCCCGAACCTGATCTTGGTGCTGCAGGGTTACGGCGTCACGATCGACTTGGTCGGCGACACGTTCATCAGCAAAGCCGGGGTCACCAGCAGCACGTTCAAGACCGTCCCCGACCAGCCCGTCACAAGCTTCGAACTGACGCTCCCCGCGGGCCCCTACAGCGCACTCACAGCCCTCGGGAACCTCTGCGCCGCCAAGAAGCTCACGATACCCACCGAATTCATCGCGCAGAACGGCGCCGAGCTCAAGCAGACCACCAAGATCGCGGTCACCGGCTGCCCCAAGCACAAGCAGGCCGCGAAGAAGAAAGCGCACCATCGACGCAAGAAGACCAAGCACCGCAAGACCAAGAACCACGGCGGGAGGTGAACGACTACTCAGCACGGGCTTTGCTGGACGGCGGACCGCCACAACCAACGGCCGCGGCAACCCCCCGGAAGACCTCGACGCGGTTGTTCTGCGTGTCGGCGACGAGCAGATTGCCGCGGCAGTCGATCGTCAGGCCGCCCGGCCGGCTCAGATCTCCGGCCCCGACTCCGGGCGCGCCCCACTGCGTGAGGAAGTGGCCGCGCGCTGTGAACACCTGCACGCGGTCGTTGCCGCGATCGGACACGAATACGCGGCCGTGTGGGCCGACCGCGATGCCGGCGGGGTCCTCGAAGTGGCCGGGTGCGTTGCCCGGGCTGCCCCACGAGGCCACGAGCCTGCCGCCGGCGTCGAACACCGCGATCCGGTTGTGGGCGCTGTCGGCGACGTACACCTCGCCGTCTGGCGTGACTGCGAGGGCGGTTGGCTGGCGCAGCCGCTGCGCGCGCGGCCCTCGTTGGCCGAAGCTCCCCAGCACGCTGCCGTCGGGCGCTAAGCGCACGATGCGGTTGTGCTGGGTGTCGGCGACGTAGATCTCCCCGGTGGGGCCGACCGCGACCCCTTCGGGGTATGCCAGCGGGTCGGGGCCCACACTCCCGAGCGTGCCGAGGAAGGTCCCATCGGGGCTCAGGTGGCGGATCACGTCGTTGTCGCGGTCGGTCACCCACAGGCTGCCGTCGGGGCCGATGTCGGCGGCGGTGGGCGCAAACCAGTGGTGGCCGACCGCTACCCCGCCGCCGTCCATCCAGCTGCCGCGATAGCCGAGCGCGGGGCCGTAGCGGTAGATCGGGCTGTCGATCCCGTAGGTGGCCACCACCAGCACGTCGCCGTGGCGGCCGGCGGCGACGGCCAGCGGCAGGGTCATCTCTCCGCGTCTGGTGCCGATGACGCCCCAGGTGCGGAGCGGCGCGCCGTCGCGGGCGAGCACCACGACTCGCCCGTGGGCCGAGTCGGCGATGTACACCCTCCCGTCGGCGGCGACCGCCACGTCGCGCAGCCACTTGCTCACGCGGTCGGCTCCCCGGCCTGTGTAAACGCGGACGTACCGGAGCTGGCGGTTGAGCGCCACGACACGGCCGTTGTTGTCATCGGCGACGTACACGTTCCCAGCGTGTGCCGCCAGCCCGTACGGGTCGTTCAGACGCTGCTCGCGGGGACCTCGCCGCCGGCTCTGGCCGATGAAGCGGCCGTGGAGTCCGAGCGCCACGACACGGCCATGTCCGAGGTCGGCGACGTAGAGCGTGTCGTCGCTTACCACCACCCCTCGGGGGCCGGCGAAATGCGCATGGCTGCCACCCGCGCGCGTGAACGCCACGGCGCCTGTGCCGGTGAGCGAGAAGCGCTCGATGCGGTCGTTGTTGGTGTCGGCGACGTACACCCGCGAGCCCGCCACTGCGATCCCGCCGCCCGGCGGCTTGTCAGGGCCGCCGCCGCCGCCGAAGTCGAACTCGCCAAGCCGCGTGCCGCGCCTGCCCCAGGCGCGGATGAAGTCGCCGCGCGCGTCGAACTCCTCAATGCGGTTGTGGCTGCTGTCCACCGCGTACACGTCGCCCTGCCCCGCGACCGCCAGCGCACCGATCGCGCCGAACTGGCCCGGCTCGTCCCCGTAGGAGCCCCACTCGCCCTCGAAGCTGCCGGTGGTGGAGAAGCGCTGCACGACATGGCTGAACTGGTCGGCCACGTATACGCTCCCATATGGCCCGAGCGCGATCGCCTCGGGCACCCGCAGCACGCCCTCGGCGCGGCGGCCGATCGTTGCCACTGTCGAGTACGGGCACGGCGTTGCGCCGGGGCATGGGCGGGACGTGACGGCGCCTGCGCCGGCGTCGGTGTGGACCTGCGTTCCAGTGGCCATCACCAGCACCAGCGTCACCAGCACCAGCGTCACCAGCACCACGATCGAGGCCAGCGTCCTGCGGGGGCCGGCAGTGGCTTGCCCACCACGGCGACATCCCCCCCGGCTTGTCAAGTCACGGGACGATTCGGATTCATGTATCCAGCCTAAAGAGCCGCCCGACGCCGTACCCGGGGCCGGAGTAATCGACTCAGCGTACAAACTACGCGGTGAGCGCTGGGAGCGCCAGTGCACAGGATTCCGCCGCCGGCGGATGGCTGGCGGCGATAGCGCACTGTCTCTAACCCGGGAGCGTTGCGGGACCTACGCGCCCGCCCGCTGGGCCCGTCTGCCTTCGCGCCGCTATCGTGCGCCGCTCACGCTGAGCGCCGACAGAGGAGCCGCAGAGATGTCCACCGCAACGATGCAAACCACAGAGGGCACGATCGTCTTCGAGCTGTTCGATGAGGATGCCCCGAAAACGGTCGAGAACTTCCGCAAGCTGGCCTCCGAGGGCTTCTACGACGGGCTGAACTTCCACCGGATCATCAAGGAGTTCATGATCCAGGGCGGCTGCCCGCAGGGGACCGGCACCGGCGGCCCGGGGTACACCTTCGAGGACGAGATCAACCCCCACAAGATCGTGCGCGGCGCGCTGGCGATGGCCAACGCCGGCCCCAACACCAACGGCTCGCAGTTCTTCATCGTGACCGCGAAGAAGGCGTCATGGCTGGACGGCAAGCACACCGTGTTTGGCGAGGTCACCGACGGCATGGATGTGGTGGATCGCCTGGAGGGCGTCGCCACCGACGGCTCCGACCGCCCGGTGGAGCCGGTCGGAATCGCCTCGATCGAGCTGTCGGAGTAGGCCGCCAGCGCATGCGCTGGCGGGACCCCGGCACATGTGCCGGGGTCGGCACAGCCGCATGCGGCCGTGTAGCGGCGCTACGCGCCAGCCGGCCAGTCGAGCTGCTCGGCGAGCTCGCCGCGGCCCAGCTCGATCAGCGTGCTGCGCTCGATCGGCTGGTAGGAGCCGCCGTCGAGGGCCAGCCAGTGCACGGCGCGCTCCTGCGGGTCGACGATCAGCACCTCCTCCACGCCGTGGGCGGCATAGAAGGGCAGCTTCTTCCAGCTCTCGTCGCCGGGGGAGAGCACCTCGATCACCAGTGCGGCGGTGGACATATACAGCTCGTCGGGTCCCGGCGCCAGCAACCCTCCGTCGGGCACGCGGTAGTCGTCGCTTACGCCGAGGTTGAAGTCGGTCACGACCTCCAAGTCCTGAGTCCGAGCGAGCGGTTCGAGCAAGGCGGCGAGCTGGGCCTGCAGGCGTGCGTGCCGGCGGAGCGGTGCGGGGGCCATGTGCAGCACACCCTGCCACATCTCATCGTGGGTGTCGGCACCGATGCGACGGCGGCGCTCCAGCAGCGCCTCGATCTCGGCGGGAGGGGGATCGAGCACGAGCGTCGGCATGGTGGCAACAGCTTAACGGAACCTTTCGACGCCGCACATGTGCGGCGTCGCCGGCCGCGCATGCGCGGCCGGCCAGATGGCGCATGCGCCATCTGGAACAAAGAAATTGGCTCCCGAGCCAGACGAGACCCCATTCGAGGTGTAGCCTCTGTAACCGAGCGCAAACCAGCATGGGAGGTCCCGCAATGGCGACTGTCGAGGAGCACGCAATCGAGATTCACAACGAGGCGGCGAACGGAACGACGGTCGCCGCCCCGGCGGGCGCGGAGATCCCCGTCGAAAACCCGGCCACGGGGGAGATCATCACGACCGTCCCCGACCTCGACGCGGCGGCGGTCGCGGAGCTGGCCAAGCGCGGGCGCCTGGCGCAGCCCACGTGGGAGGCGTACGGCTTCGAGGGCCGCGGGCGCGTGCTGCGGCGGATGCAGAAGTGGGTGATGGACAACTCCGAGCGGATCATCGACACGATCGTCTCGGAGACCGGTAAGACCTACGAGGATGCGCAGCTGGCGGAGATCTCCTACGGCGGCGCCGCGTTCGGCTTCTGGGCGAAGAACGCCGAGAAGTACCTCGGCGACGAGCGCGTGCACACCAGCTCGATGCTCGTGAAGGGCAAGAAGCTGATCCTGCGCTACCGCCCGCTCGGGCTGATCGGCGTGATCGGCCCGTGGAACTACCCGCTGGTCAACTCCTTCGGCGACTGCATCCCGGCGCTGGCCGCCGGCAACTCGGTGATCCTCAAGCCCTCCGAGGTCACTCCGCTGACCTCGATGCTGCTCGCCGAGGGCTTTCTCGAGTGCGGCGTGCCCGCCGACGTCTTCCAGGTGGCCACCGGCCGCGGCGACACCGGCCGCGCGCTGATCGACGAGGTCGACATGATCATGTTCACCGGCTCCACCCGCACCGGGCGCAAAGTCGCGCAGACGGCCGCCGAGCGGCTGATCCCCTGCTCGCTGGAGCTGGGCGGCAAGGACCCGATGATCGTGCTCGCCGACGCCGACCTGGAGCGTGCGGCCAACGTGGCCACCTACTACTCGATGCAAAACTCCGGCCAGACCTGCATTTCGATCGAGCGCGCCTACGTGGAGGCGCCGGTGTACGACGAGTTCGTGGCGAAAGTGACCGACAAGGTGCGCGCGCTGCGCCAGGGCCGCCCCGGTGGCGGGCCGGGCACGGTGGAGGTCGGCTCGATGACCTTCCCCCCGCAGGTGGACCTCGTCGAGGACCACGTGCAGGACGCGCTCTCCAAGGGCGCGCGCGCGCTCACCGGTGGGCACCGCGGCGAGCAGAACGGCGGGCACTACTTCGAGCCGACGGTGCTGGTCGACGTCGACCACTCGATGAAGTGCATGACCGAGGAGACGTTCGGCCCGACGCTGCCGATCATGAAGGTGCGCGACGCCGAGGAGGCGCTGCGCCTCGCCAACGACTCCGAATACGGCCTCGCCGGCTCGGTCTTCTCCAAGGACACCGACAAGGGCGAGAAGCTCGCACGGCGCGTGGAAGCGGGCGCGGTGTGCGTCAACGACGCGATCATCAACTTCGCGGCGCTGGAGCTGCCGATGGGCGGCGTCAAGGCCTCCGGCCTCGGCTCGCGCCACGGCGCGGGCGGGATCCGCAAGTACTGCAACCAGCAGGCCCTGCTGATCACGCCGAAGCTGGCGCTGAAGCGCGAACTGCACTTCTTCCCCTACTCGCGCGGGGGCACCAAACGGCTGGGCAAAGCGCTGAAGCTGCTGTACGGGCGGGGCAAGCGGGACTAAGCCGAGGGTCAGTCGATCGAGCCGGGCTGGGCGATCCACACGCTTTCGATCCCGAGTACGCGGCAGAGCAGGTCGAAGTGGCTGTCGTAGTGCAGCACCGCCGCGCCGCGCTCAGCGGCGGCGGCGGCGATCATGTAGTCGGCGGCGGGTAAGCGTCGCTCGCCGCGCAGTTCGCGTGAGGCGCCGAGGGCCGCATCGCCCGCGTTGCGTGTCACCGGTGCCTGTGCGAGTCCTTGCAACGCGCGATCGAGGTTGGCGAACTTCTCCTCGTTACGTGCGGTCGCCAGGAGCTCCAATGCGACCACTGGACAGACGGTCAGCAGGCCGGCGTCGCGGGTCGCCGCCCATCTGGCCAGGACCGTGGGATCGGTGCGGCGATTCCACGCGGAGGTGTCGAATACGAGCGGTGTGCCCGAGCCGTATGGCTCAGCGGCGTTCTGCATGGAGCCGCTCGGACACCGACCAGTCGTATCCGTCGTCCTCGCCCGAATCGAGTCGTCGCAGAAACTCGATTGCCTCCTGGCGGCGGTCCCGCTCGGAGCGGATCGCCTCGGCGCCGCGCAGCGCGAGGTCGTGCACGGCGCGTGACCGTGGCTTGGCGCCGCCGAGCTCCGCGACCGCGGCGGCCAGCTCGGAGTCGAGCGTCACCTGTATGCGAGGCTTGGTTGCTGGCATGGCGAAAGTGTATCAGGCAGGCGGTACACCAATTGTGGTGCGCAGCTGGATCCCAAGCAGCCGTTCGAGCTCGGGAATCGTCGTGTCGGCGCTCGTGTGGTGAACGGTGGCCATCCCCAGCTCCTCGGCGGGGGCGAGGTTGAAGGGGAGGTCGTCGACGTACACGCACGCCTCGGGCGCCACGCCGGCGCGCTCTGCCCCCAGCTCGTACATTCGGCGCGAGGGCTTGCGGATGCCCTCCTCGGCGGAGATCACCACGCCGTCGAACAGCTCCTCGAAGAGGTCGTGCGGGTAGCGGTGCACACCCCACGAGTTGGACACCAGCGCTGTGCGCAGCCCGGCGGCATGCGTCATGCGCACCGCGTTCACCATCGCCTCGTCCGGTCCCACGCCCGCGAACAGACCATCCACCAGCCCATCTGGCTCGACCTCCAGCAGCGCGGCGAATTTCTGCTCGAACGCGCGCTCGTCGAGCTTGCCCTTCTCCAGGGCAACCAGCAGCTCGCGCGCCTCCGGGTCGCTTTTGAAGCGGCCCATCAGCTTCTGCGGGTCGATCTCCGCGGCCACGCAGAAGGCGTGGAAGGACGCGAACAGGTTGGTCGTCAGCACGCCGCCCCAGTCGATCAGCAGGGCCGTGCGGGTGCCGCCGTTGCCGGCGTCGAGCGTGTTCCCGCCGTCGCGTGCGTCGCCGGGCGCACTCGTCGCGGGCCGTTCGGGCGCGTTCCCGCCGCCGGGCGTCTCGGCGGACTCACTCACCGCGCGTCACCTCCTCCGCGTGGGCGGCCAGCTGCAGCACGCCCTCGCCGAAGTGCTTTAGATAGGGGTCGTCGGTGGCGCCGGCGAGCGCGCGCTTGTAGTTGCCCTCCATGAACACCGTCATCTTCCACACCGCCAGCGTCACATACCAGCGCAGGTCGCTCATCGAGCGCCCGCTTCGCGCTTCGTAGCGCTCGATCAGCTCCGCGCGGGTGGGGAAGCCCTCGGCCTTTGTGACCGCCCCCAGCGAGTCCCTGATGCCGCCGGGGGGGTCGTCGGCCTGGCCCCACACCATGCACATGTACCCGAGGTCCGCCAGCGGGTCGCCGATCGTCGCCATCTCCCAGTCCAGCACCGCGGTCAGCCGCGCGGGGGCGTCGGTGGCGAACATCGTGTTGCCGAGGCGATAGTCGCCGTGCACGATCGTGGCGCTGCCGGACTCTGGCAGGTGCTTTGCCAGCCACTCGGCGACGCGTTCCACGGCGGGGATCTCACGCGTCTTATTGATCTCCCACAGCCCCCCGAAGCGCCGCAGCTGGCGCTCCAGGTAGCCGGTGGGCTTGCCGAAGTCCTCGAGGCCCGCCGCGCGCCAATCGACGCCGTGGATCTCCACCAGCGCGTCGATCAGCTCCTCGGCGATCCGCCGGCGCTCGGCCGGCGCGTCGAGCGCGGGCGGCAGCGTGAACACGATCGCCTCGCCCTCCACGCGCTCCATCACGTAGAAGGGGCACCCGATCGTGGCGGGGTCGTCCTCCACTGCGAGCACGCTCGGCACGCGCGCCTGTGTGCCCTGCAGCGCGCGCAGCAGCCGCGCCTCGCGCAGCACATCGTGGGCCGAGGGCGGCAGCGGGGGGCGCGGGGGGCGGCGCAGCACCAGCTCGCTGCCGTCGGCGCGGCGGATCAGGTAGGTGACGTTGGAGTGCCCCTCGCCGATCGGGCTTGCCTGGAGTTCCCCCTCCCCGAGGCCGTGGGCGTCGAGGAACTCGCGCAAGGGGTCGAGCACCAGCAGCGGCGGGCGGGCGTTCTCGCGCGCGTGCGCGTGGGTCTGGACGATGTCATCCGGGGCGACTGCTGAACTCATGGCCCGCACGCTATCGGAGCGCGCGCGTCCGCTCGTTCCTCATGCCGCCCGGTCTCCACTCGACTCATCCCCCGAACGGGTTCCCAACCATCGCCCAACCTCTCCTCGATCCCAACCGCAACCTCGACCCCATAACCGTGTCATAGGATCCATGCCCAAAACCAGAGCTGCCCTCTCCCAACCCCCTTTCGCCCTCGTGCGCACCCCCCTGATTCTGCTGGCGCTTGTCTGCTCCGCGCTCACCGGCGCGGCGCTCGGCGCTCCCGCGGCGCTGGCCTCGCGCAACCAAACCGTCTTCTTCGAGGCCGGCAAAGTGCTGATCGAACCGCACAAGCGCGAACACGCCTTCCAGCAGATGGAGCATCTCGGGGTGCACGCGCTGCGCGTGGAGCTCTACTGGTCCTACGTGGCACCCGCCTCGGGCGCCAACAAGCGCCCGAAGTTCGAAGCCACCAACCCCGCTGCGTACAACTGGACGCTGTACGACTGGGTGCTCAACAAGGCGAGGGAACTGAAATGGCCGGTGCTGCTCACCGTGACCTCGCCGGTGCCGAAGTGGGCGAGCGCCAACCACACCAGCCTCGGCAGCCCCAACGCCAAGGACTTCGAAGAATTCATGACCGCGGTGGGCAAGCACTACGGCTCGGAGGTGTCGCTGTTTGCGATCTGGAACGAGCCCAACGACATCGCCTCCCTGCAGCCGCAGTTCAGCGCCTCCGGCCAGCCCGTCTCGCCGCGCACCTACCGCGGCCTGTTCCAGGCCGGCTACGCGGGGCTGCAGGCAGCGGGCCTCGCGCACCCCAAGGTGCTGATGGGCGAAACGGCGCCGGTCGGCTTCGACAGCCTCAGCCACTCGGAAGTCCGCAAATATGGGCTGCTCCACGACGTGGCGCCGCTGGCGTTCCTGCGCGGCGCCCTGTGCCTCAACTCGCACTACAAGAAAGCTGGTGGGTGCGGATCGGTGCCGGCGTACGGCTACTCCACGCACGCCTACACCCAGAAGCAGGGCCCCCTGTGGGTACCGCCGGTGCACGACGATGTCACGATCGGGACGCTCTCCCGTTTGGAAAACGCGCTCAACCTGGCCGCCCACGCTGGCGCGATCAGGGCGGGAATCCCGATCTACCTCACCGAGTTCGGGGTGCAGAGCACGCCCAACCGCTACGAGGGCGTGTCGCCCACCAAACAGGCCGAATACGACGCGCTCGCCGAATACATCGCCTGGAAAAACCCGCGTGTGGCGGCCTTCTCGCAGTACCTGTTGCACGACGACCCCACGGGCGGGCCTCCCGGGTCGGGCGTCCACGGCGGCACCGTCGGCTTCCAGACGGGCCTGGAGTACGTCAACGCCAGCCCCAAGCCGCTCTACGACGCGTGGTCGGTCCCCTTGGTTGTCTCCAAGGCGGGCCACGGCTTCTCGCTGTGGGGCCTGGTGCGCCCGGCGACGGGCTCGACCAAGGTGACGATCCTCGTCAAGACCCGAGGGGCGAAGAAGTACCGCGTGCTGAAGACCGCCACCACCGAATCGCTCGGCTATTGGAGCTTCACCTCGAGCGTGGCGGGGGTGTCGTGGAAAGTGCGCTGGACGAGCCCCACGGGCGTGAAGTACGAAGGGCCGCCGATCGGAGCCACGCCTGCGCCCTAAAATGGGAGGGCGATGCCGGAGCTGCCTGAGGTTGAGATCACCGCGCGCCGCCTGCATGCAGGGCTGCGAGGCGCACAGATCGAATCGGCGACAGCTCCGGGCATCAACGCGCTGAGAAGCTTTGACCCGCCGCTCACCGAGCTGGCGGGCCGCACGATTGCGGGTGTGCGCCGGCGCGGCAAGCACCTGATCGTGGAGATCGACGGGTTCGAGGGTGCCGCCGCCGCCGACGACGCCGGCGCAGAGCTGGCGCTGCTGATCCACCTGATGTCGGCCGGTCGGCTGCAGCTCTACGACAAGCATGCCGGCCCACGCGATCGCACCTCACGCCTACTCGTGCGGACCGATGACGGTCGGGAGCTGCGCCTGCGCGAGTTCGGCTCCAAGCAGGCGGCGTGGGTGAAGCTGCTGCGCGCCGAGGAGCTCGACCGTGAGGAGGCGCTCGCGACGCTCGGCCCCGAAGCGTGGCCCGACCCGGGCGGGCGGGATCGATTCAAGGAGCTGCTGGACGCCTCCCGCCCGCTGCACACGATGCTCCGCGACCAGCGCACGATCGCGGGCATCGGGCGCTCGTGGGTCGACGAGATCCTGTGGGAAGCCCAGCTCTCCCCCTACAAGCGCGGGGCTGACCTCACCGAGGAGGAGGCCGTGCGGTTGCGCGAGGCGACCGTCGCGATCCTCGGCGCGGCGATCGATCACTACGAGCGCGTCGTCGAGCTGCCGATCCCCGACAAGCTGCCGATGCCGCTGCGCATCCACCGCCACGAGGGCGAGCCCTGCCCCCGTTGTGCCACGACGCTGCGCTCGGTGCACTTCGAGGACTACGTGATCGCCTACTGCCCCACGTGTCAAACGGAGGGCCGGGTGCTCAAGGACCGGCGGCTGTCGCGGCTGTTGAAGTGAGCCTCCCGCAGCCTGCCTCAACGCGTTTGGACATCGAAGAGCTCCACGCGCACGTCGTGGCCGGAAGCTGAGGCTGCGCGCCCGTCACACGTGATGAGCGGAACGGCGAGCAGCTCGGCGAGCGCTACGAAAGCCGCGTCGTAGGCGCTCAGGTTGTGACGTAGCTCCCACATGCGATCGCTGAGCGGCGCGTGGGGGTAGCGAACGATCGCCGTGTCGGCGAAATCGCTACGCGCGTCGGCGGCGCGCTCCTCACTGATCTCCTCGCGCATGACCATGCCCCGCAGGGCGTGAAGGATCTCGACGTCGATGAGGTGTGGTGCGTGGAGGTCGCCGTCGTCGGCGAGGCGATCCACCAGTCCCGGAGCCGGGTCGCGGGCCGCGAGCGCCTCGAGGATCGCAGAGGTGTCGAGGACCAGCACTCGCTCAGTCGCGATCGCGGCCCGTGCGGATCGCGGCGAGGATCGCCCTGCTGTCGGCGCCGCCCGACCGCGCACGTGCCCGCGCCAACAGGTCGGCGACGGGTGGTCGGCACGCGGCGCGCTCGAGCTCCTCCAAGGCGAAGTCCGACAGCGAGACGCCGGCGGCCGTCGCGCGCGTGCGCAGTGTCCGATGGACGTCGTCGGGTACGTTGCGTACCTGAATCGTCTTCATTGCTTGAGGCTACCAGATCTCATGCGTCACACCCATCTTGCACCCATTTTGGGCCATCTGGTGATGTATTGCAGAGGAAGATGGGCACCTCTGGGCTTGACATCTGCATCGCGAGTCGTTACTGTGCGTTGACAAGCCGGTACTCCCACTATTGGGAGCCGTGTACATAGGGTCTGGTTGGGGTCATACCGCCTTGTGGTTGACGTCCAAAGCGCTCGCAGGGTTTTGGCAGTTGTGGGAGAGGGTCTGGATCGGAGCGATGAGGGAGTTGTTTGAGCGTGGTTTCTAGAGGGAGATACATGATGGGGATGTGCGCGTCGGCCCGGCGGGCTGATGCTAGATGCGCCAGCTTGGCGCTGTCGCATCTCTCTCTCTCTCTCTCTCTCTTCGGCTAGTGGTCTAGCCGAAGGCGTTTCTCATCGGGCGCGTTCGCGCCGCCTTGTCTTCGCTCCGGCGGAGGGTGGGTTCGTCCCGGCTGTAGTCGGGGCAACGGCTCCGTATGGGCGCGCGGGGGGTGGTCGTTGATGGCGGCGTTGGTGCGTGGAGGCACGGCGCCGGCGGCGCGTGTCTATGTGGGCGAGCGTGGGTTGCCGGTGGAGCGGCGGGGGCGTTGGGCGATGCGGTTGGCGTTGCCGCGGGATACGCCGCGTGTGCAGGTGGAGGAGATTCAGCGTTCGCGGTTGTTGGCGGCGGCGGCGGCAGTGATCGACGAGGTGGGTTATGAGCAGACCTCGGTGCAGCGGATTACTGACCGTGCGCGGGTGTCGCGGCGGACCTTCTACGAGTTGTTCGTCAACCGCGAGGAGTGCCTAGTCGCGCTGCTGGATGAGGCGGCTGAGCGGGTGCGGCGTGAGCTCGAGGCGGCGAGTTTGGAGGGTCTTGCGTGGCGTGAGCGGGTGCGTGGCGGCTTGTGGGTGATGCTCTCGTTCCTGGACGCGGAGCCGGTGTTGGCGCGGATTTGTGTGGTGCAGTCGCTGCACGGGGGCCCGGAGGCGCTTGAGTATCGCGAGTGGCTTTTGGCGCGTCTGGCGGGGGTGCTGGATGAGGGTCGCCGGGAGGGCTCGCGTGGGGAGGGGTGCACTTTGGTGACTGCCGAAGGTTTGGTGGGTGGAGCGTTGGGTGTGGTGTACGCGCGTCTGCGTGGTGGTGATCGGGGGCCGTTGACGGGGCTTTTGGATGAGTTGATGGGGATGATCGTGTTGCAGTATTTGGGGCCTCGTGCGGCGCGCCGCGAACAGCGTCGTCCTGCTCCCGTGGTGCGCCCCGTGTCGCTTGATGAGCGAGTTTCTCTGGGTGCGGAGAGAGACCCGTTGGATGAGGTGGACATGCGTCTCACTTATCGCACCGCCAGGGTTCTGGCGTGTATCGCCGAGCGGCCAGGTGCGAGTAACCGTGTTGTCGCTGAGCGCGCGGGGGTCGCGGATCCCGGTCAGATCTCGAAGTTGCTGGCGCGTCTCGAGCGCTTGGGGCTCGCGGTGAACAGTGGCGGGGGTTATCAGAGCGGTGAGCCGAACGCGTGGGAGCTTACATCGCTGGGGGACCAGGTGGCGCGGCGACTCAGTGCTCTTGCTCGTGACCGGAGTTACGCCGCGTCGGCGACTCCGCGTTCGCGCTACCGCCGTAAATCATCAGTAGAGGTCAACCACCGCAAGGGGAGTGAGTAGATGTTGTGTATTTCGTTGAAGCCTGGTTTTGTGCGCGGACTGGTGATCGTCGCCGCATCGCTTGCGGCCGTGCTGGTGGGTTTGCTCTCGTCTGGCGGTTCCGCGTCGGCGCTGCCCGCTGGTCGGGCGTATGAGATGGTGAGCCCTGTTTACAAGCAGGGTTACGGCGTAACTAAAGTTCTCGCGGTGAGCCCTAGTGGTGAAAGTGTCGCGTTCACTGCGCAGGGGGGCTTTGCGGGGGCGCTTTCGGGTGGTATCAACGCGCACCACGACTATTTGGCGCGTCGTGGTGGGTCGGGTTGGTCGACGGGATCGTTTGAACCGCCTTTCGGGGGGTTGTCGGACGTCTCGGCAAATTTGGAATATGGTTTGGCGGCTGTTCCGGTCGGCCCGAATGCGGGTGTCGAGGATGGGTCGAGTGTCGAGCAGGAATTTCAGCTGCATGACAGCGCAGTGCCTGACACGCCTGAAAGTTGGGGTGTGTTTGGGGGCATCGTCTTGCGGCAGACCGAAGGGCTGCAATTCAGTGCTTCGGAGGAGGGCGCGAGTAGCGACCTCTGTCATGTCGTGATCGGCGCCGAACGTGCGTTGCTACCCGAAGGGAAAGAAGGAGGGCCGGTCAGTCTGTATGATCTGTCCAGGGGGTGTGCGGGTAGCGAACCGTATTTGCGGCTGATCGGATTGAATAACGGCGATCCGCGGAGGATTATCACCCCCGGGTGTCAAGTGGACTTGGGCACTGGTCAATATGTGCAAAGCCCTCAAGGCCTCGAACAGGCAGCGGGCTTGAATGCAGTGGATGCGAACGGAGGTGAGATTTTCTTTACCACGCAGGTGGAAGAGGGAACCAAATCCAATGGTTGTAGCCAAGATGGCCAGCTGTTTGTAAGTGTCGGTGGTGTGAAGACGGTTGAAGTCTCGAGGTCGCTTGAAGGTGGGCCGTTTGGTGGGTGTGTGAGGGGCGGGGTGCCAGGCGAAGTGCCGTGTGATGGTTCTTCGGGGCGTGCGGGCGCGTATTTCAAGGGTGCTTCTGAAGATGGGTCGCGGGTGTTCTTTACGACGCGCGCGCCATTGGTGAGCGGTGATGAAGACGCTGGGAATGATCTCTATATGGCGAGCATCGGTTGTCCGGCGAGCGAGCCGGGGTGTGAAGCGGCCGAGCGGGAAGTCACGGGGCTGGTGCAGGTCTCCCATGACCCGGTCGCGGGCCAGGCCGCGGAAGTGCAGGGTGTGGTGAGCGTCGCGCGTGACGGGTCGCGCGTCTACTTCGTCGCGCGTGGCGTGTTGACGAGTGAAGGGGCCACGGGCGAAGGCGTACAGTCCCTGCCGGTGGCGGGCGCGGATAATTTGTACGTGTATGACAGTGTGTCGGGGCAGACGGCGTTCGTGGCCGATCTCTGTTCCGGGCCGGGGCGTTCGGGCGTGATGGAAGACGTACACTGCCCCCGTGCATTGGCAGAAGGCGGGGGGGATGCGCAACTGTTGTGGGGAGGGCTGGGTCGTGCCTACCCGGAGGCGCAGTCGACCCCCGACGGGGCTTTCCTGGTGTTTGCGGCGTACGCGCAGTTGACGCGGGACGATACCGATAGCGCAAAGGATGTTTATCGGTACGACGCTTTGACCGGGGGGCTGGAGCGCGTATCGGTCAGCGAAGACGACTATGACGCTGACGGCAACAACAATGCGTTTGGCGCGGACATCGCGCTGCCGTCTTCGTGGAGTGGCCGCAGCTTTGTTTATGAAGATTATGAACTGGCGAGTCGTGCGATCAGCGAAGACGGTTCACGGATCGTGTTCAGCACGGCCGACCCGCTGTCGCCGTCCGCAACCAATGGCCGTGTAAACGTTTATGAATGGGATGAAGGCAGTGTGTCGCTGATCTCCACCGGTACGTCCGAAGAAAATGACGATGAAGCGACGATCTCGCCGTCGGGGGAAGATATCTTCTTTTTGACCTCGCAGGGGTTGGTGTCTGGCGATACGGATGGCCTGCCGGACATCTACGATGCGCATAAATGCACGGTGCGGGCCCCGTGTTTTTCGCCTGCGCCCGCGGAACGTGAGCCTTGCGAAGGAGATGGGTGCCAGGGCCCGTTGACGAATCCGGCGCCGTTGTTGGTGCCAGGGAGCGTTTCCCAGGAAGCGGGCGGTAACTTCGCGGCGCCCGCGCCCGCTCCGAGCGTGAAGAAGCGGGTGAAGGTCAAGAAGAAATCAAAGAAGGTGCACGCGAAGGTGAGGGGTAGGGCTCTGAAGGCATACGGCGACCGGAGGGTGAAGTGATGAGATCTTTTAGCTCGTCGCGTTTGGCGGCGGTGGTCGGTGCCGTGGTAGTTATCGTCCTGTTGGCGGCGTCGGCGTCGGCGAGCGCGGCAGTTGAAGGTAGCCCGTTCGGGATCGCGAAATTCTCGATGGAGACCACGGGGCCGACCAGGGAAATCCCGGTGGGTGGCCCCTTCTACGAGTTCGCTAACGAACCGGAAGTGTTTACGCAGGCCGGCGGCCACCCGTGGGCGTTGACCACGAAGGTGGAATTCGCGAGCGAAGAAATCGAACATCAGAACGGCAGCACGACGGAAAAACTGATCGTGCCGACGCGTGACCCGAAGGATCTCGTGGTGGACCTGCCGCCGGGCCTGTTGGGTGATCCGCTGGCGACGCCGCGCTGCCCACTGGAGCTCATCCAGGAAGGAGACCACAGGTGTCCCTCCTCGACGCAGGTCGGCGTGTACCGGCTGCATTGGTTTGGCGGTAAGGAATTTCTCGGGCCGATCATCAACGTCGTACCCGAAGCCGGCCAGTCGGCCGAGTTCGCGCTCGAAAACGAAATCCACATCAATCAGATCCTGATCGCGCATCTGGTGCGCACGCCGGAGGGTTACGCCTTCACCGTCACGACGAACGATATTCCCCAGATCGAACTCCTCAGCGCAGAAACGACGTTCTGGGGTGTTCCGGCCGACCCGAGCCATAATGCGATGCGTGGCCTCTACTGCGCGACGACTGCGCGCGATGAAGCGCCGGGATTGCCTTTGCGGTGTCAGCCCGATGGTGGGCAGCCGGCGGGTGTGGCGCCGGTGCCGTTCTTGACGATGCCGACCGATTGTTCGGCGGGGCCATTGCCGGGCTCGGTGCGCGCGGACTCGTGGGAGCAACCGGGCAAAGCTGAAGATAACCAGCGTTATGCCGGTTACGCCGAAGCGGATGCCGAACAGGCGTTGCCGACGCTGCTCGGCGGTGCGTCGCAGGGGATCTCCGGCTGTAACCTGCTGGGGTTCGCGCCGACGGTCGAAACGACGCCCGACACCATGCTCGCCGACGAACCGGTCGGTTTGGGTGTGAACATAAAAGTACCGCTGAATGAACGTCCGCAGTCCGACGCGACGCCCCAGGTGCGCGATATTACCTTGACGCTGCCGGAGGGCATGTCCGTCAGCCCTGGTGTTGTGGACGGCGTCAAGGCGTGCAAAGCGACCGGCCCCGAAGGGATCAACATCGAAGGTCCCGAATCCGAAGTCCTCGGTTTGAACGGGGAATTGCAGCTCGCACCCGGCCACTGCCCCGACGCGTCCATTGTCGGCACGGCGGAAGCGATCACGCCGTTCCTGCAGGTCCCGGTGAAGGGGCACGTGTATCTCGCGAGACCGGGTTGCGGCGGCGAAGGACAGGCGCCATGCACGGAAAAGGACGCGCTCGATGGGAACCTGTACAAGCTGTACCTGGAACTAGGCGGTACCGGTGAAGACGCGAACACCGGGATCGAGTTCAAGGTGCCGTTCGAGACCGAGGCCAACCCCGCTACCGGACAGCTGACGACGAAGGTCTCAGAACTCGTGCAGGCCCCCTACAGCGAAGTCAGGATCCATTTGAACGGCGGTCCCCGCGCGCCGATCGACAACCCAGCGGTCTGCGGCACCGCGAGCACCACGGCCGACTTCACGCCTTGGAGTGCGCCGGGAGAAGTCAACGGGTCGCTCGTGGCGGGTACGCCCGACGCGCTGTCCTCGTCGTTCTTCGAAGTCAAGGGTTGTTCTGATCCGGCGCCGCTGAACCCGGGTTTCATCGCGGGAACGGTCACGCCGCAGGCGGGCCAGTTCAGCGCGTTTACGCTGAATATCTCACGCCAGGATCGCGAACAGTTCGTGAAGGGCATCCAGGTACACACCCCACCAGGCCTGTTGGGGATGCTCTCAAGCGTCCAACTCTGCGAAGAGCCACAGGCAGACGAAGGGCACTGTCCCGAAGCCTCCAAGATCGGCACCACACGCGTAGCCTCCGGCGCCGGATCGCACCCTTTCGAAATCGAAGGCAGCGTATACCTCACCGGTCCGCACGATGGTGCGCCGTTTGGTTTGAGCGTCGTCACGCCAGCGGTCGCGGGCCCCTTCAACCTTGGGCTGGTGGTCGTCAGGGCGCGGATCGACGTGAACCCGACCGACTCGACGCTGACGGTCACGACCGATGAAACGGGGCCGTACGCGCTGCCGCAGATCCTCGACGGCGTGCCGTTGCGCCTACAGCGGATCGCGGTCAACATCGACCGGCCCGGGTTCATGTTCAACCCGACGAATTGCGGCGCCCCAGGGCAGCCCGGTGTCCAGCAGGCCTCCGCGGTGCTCTCGGGCTCTGAAAACGCCGAGAGCGAAGTCCACAGCCAGTTCGCGGTCGGGGGCTGCAAGAGCCTCGCGTTCAAACCGACGTTCACGGTCTCGACAAGTGCGCATACGAGTCGCGCGAATGGGGCGAGTCTCGATGTGAAGCTGTCCTATCCGAAGGTCGCGATGGGCAACGACGCCAACGTCGCGAGCGTGAAAGTGGACCTGCCCAACGCGTTGCCTTCGAGGCTGCCCACACTACAGCAGGCCTGTATAGCGCACACCTTTGAAACCGATGCAGCGGCCTGTCCGCCGGCCTCGATCGTGGGCATCGCGCGCGCCACAACGCCACTGCTACCGGTAGAGCTCTCCGGACCGGTGTACTTCGTCTCTCACGGAGGCGAAGCCTTTCCATCGCTGATAATCGTGTTGCAAGGAGACGGTGTAAGGGTGGATCTGACTGGAAGTACCTTCATAAGCAAAGCTGGAATCACAAGTAGTACTTTCAAGACAGTGCCAGATGTTCCAGTAAATACCTTTGAGCTGTACCTACCACAAGGTAAATATTCGGCTCTTACAGCGCTGGGAAATCTGTGCAAGAAGCAGAGCAAGCTCGTCATGCCAACCGAATTCGTCGCTCAGAACGGCGTGGTGATCAAACAGAGCACGAAGATCGCAGTCACCGGGTGCACCGCGAGCAAGGCCAAGCCCAAGCCAAAACCAACATTGAAGAAGAAGAACAAAGTCAAGAGAACCGGCAACAGCCGGGGTGCTAAATCATGAGGATGCCTACCCACATAAAGCTCACACTGGCCCTCGCGGCTACGACACTGATCGTCTCACCGGGTGTGGCACTGGCAGCCCAAGCGCCCATCAAGGAGATCCCCAACAGCCGCTTCGGCTGGGACGTCAACAAGACCAAGGAACAAGAAAACGCGCCCCAGGCCGAACGCAACATCTGCACCGTCGCATCCAAAGACGAATGCCAGCAAGCGACCGTCAGCAGCGAAGCCGGCGGATTCGGAGTAGTGAGCCACGAATCAGGCGGCCTCACACGAGAATACCCGTCCGCTAGAGGTGTGGCGGTCGATAACGCCCCAGCATCGGTGAGTCCCGAGCATGGCGACGTGTACGTTACCGACGGCTTCAACGACCGTGTGCAGGTATTCTCCCCGACGGGTGCATTTGTGCGGATGTTCGGTTGGGATGTTAACGGGACAAAGGAACGGGCAGGCGCGCCTCAAGCAGAACGAAACGTTTGCATCGCAGAATCCAAAGATGTCTGTCAGGCAGGCGTCGAAGGAGGCGCTTCCGGGCAGTTCTCCGACCCGAAAAGTTTGGCTGTCGATCCGCAGACCGGAAATGTGTACGTGGAGGATTTCGCGAACTCGCGAGTACAAGAGTTTACGGCGACCGGGGAATTCGTACTGATGATCGGTAAGGATGTCAACGAATCAACCAAAGAAAACATTTGCACCGCAGAATCCAAAAATAAATGCAAGGGTGCAGAACGCGGTGAAGTAAACGGCACGGAAATCGGTGCGTTCGTTTTCGAACAATCAGCTGGGCAATTGCTTACGGTCGGTGGTTCCGAAAATCTTCTATACGTCGGCGACAAGCATCGTGTGGAGATCTTTAAGACCGATGGCACGCCGGTGGGCGAAATATCCCTTAGATCGATCTCATCGGAAGAAACCAGCGGGATACTGGCGGCCGCCGTCAATCAGGCAGGGGATCTGTATGCTTCATATCAGACAGGATCACATTCAGGTCTCATTTATGAGTTCAGCCCGAATGGCGCGCTTCTGCAGCTATTTGAATTGGCATCAAAAGATGCGGGTGGCAGAGCCTCTGTCGGAGTCGAAGCAATCGCGGTTGATCCTATGGGTAGAATTGAGCTGTCCGAAAGAGAATTTTTGGGGGTCAATGGAGTAGACGAGCCTATCTACGTCCTCCGGGGAACATTATATGAAGTGAACGGGCACGGCGGCCTGCATGCGCTGACGGAAGGCGTCTTTGAAATCACGATGGAAGAGGAGGATGAAGCAGGTATTGAGGTAGCGAGCATCAGCTTTGATGACGAAGACGATATGTACGCAATAGGCGGAAACGAAATCGTCTCCTACAAGCCGGTCGCGGTTGCCTCGTTGCTGGCGACGGGACCAAAGTGCGCCCCGGGGTCAGACAATCAGACGGACGCTACTTACGAATGCGATCTGGGCGGTGAAGTCAATTCGGAGGAAGTTTCCGCGACGGAAGCGTGGTTCCAGTGGGGCAAGACGCTTACTTACGGGACGGCGACTCCCCATATGCCTGTCGCCACCGGCAAAGTGGCGGTAGGTGTGAGCAGCCCGTTGACGGGCCTGTTGCCTGACGAAACGTACTATTACCGTCTCGCCGGGGAAGATCAGAACGCCAAAGCGCCGGAACTGCTCACGAGCGAAGGAGAATCGTTCGTCACGCCGTCTGCCGCCCCGAGCATCGTGGGCGAACCGAGCGTGTTGCACGCGGGGCCGTTCTCGGCGGTGATGTTCGGCGAACTGAACCCGGAGAACACCAACACGACGTACCGTTTCCAGTACGGGGCATGCGAAAACCTGGAAAGCTGCCCCGGGGTCTTGGAGACACCGCCGGTGCAGTCGCCTGCCTACGGTGCCATTGCGACCACCGTCGAAACGGGGGGTTTGCTACCAGAGACGCTCTACCATTACCGGCTGGTCGCGAACAACCAGCACGAAGTGAACGGTAAGCCGGAAGGCGGCGAAGCCGTCAGCGCGACGGGCACGTTCACGACAGCCCCCGGTCCTGCCGTCAGCGCACAGACGGGTGCCGCCACGGCGGTGAGCACCACCACCGCGGTGGTGGGGGGGACGGTCAACCCCGATGGGCAGGCTGCGTCCTACACCTTTGAAGTGGGACGCGACGCCGGAGCGGAAACACAGTTCGGGATCGTGTCCTCGGCACCTGCGGGAGCCGGCGCTCTCCCAGTGGCCGAGACGATCGAATTGTCTGGTCTGCAACCTGGCACGACCTACGCCTACCGCATCAGTGCGCATAGCGGCGACGGCAGCGCCAGAGGGCAGGCGGCGACAGGCGCAGCGATGACATTCACCACACAGGGACTCCCGGCGGTACTGAACGTCACCGCTCCGCTGGCGCAACTCCCGATCCCCGACATCGCATTCCCCGCGCCGGCCCTCGCGTCAAAGCCGAAGGCCGCGCCTGGGAAAACGAAGAAGAAGATCAACAAAAAGAGAAGAAGAAAGCCAAGCAGGCGGCAGCAGCCCGAGCAAGGGCATCGCAAATAAGCAAACGGCCCATTGAAGGGCAAAAATGAGAGGAAGACCCGATGCTGTCAACGATACGCAGACGCTGCACCTACGCCAACGTCACCGCGACGCTGGCGCTCGTGTTCGCGATGACCGGCGGCGCCTACGCCGCTAGCAGATACGTGATCACGTCCACCAAGCAGATCAAGCCCAGCGTGGTTGCACAGCTGAAAGGTAAGGCGGGAGCCGCGGGCGGCACCGGCGCGACGGGCCCCGCCGGCCCTGCGGGCCCACAGGGATCCGCCGGGGAGAAAGGCGAAACCGGACCCGAAGGCAAAACGGGCTCCGAAGGAAAAGCGGGGGCAAGCGTTACGAGCACCAAAATCGAAACCAGCAGCGAAAAGTGCGGACACCAGGGTGGCACTGAATTCGCGGCCGGGGCCACCAAAGCACTCGCATGCAACGGCCATGAAGGCTCACCGTGGACCGCGGGCGGGACGCTCCCCAAAGGAGCGGAAGAGAAGGGAGTATGGAGCGACTTCGGTGGCAAGGAGGGCGAAGTCCGTCGTGAAGCAATCTCATTCGAGATCCCGTTGAAGACCAAGCCGCGAGTAGAATTCGTTGGCGGAGAGTCATCCACCGCACACTGCCCGGGTAACGCAGAAAATCCGACCGCAACGGAAGGCTATCTCTGCGTTTACGACGTTCTAGCTCAGTCGGAATTGGCGGACCTGGTGTCCGTCAAGGCATCTTTTGCCGCGGGCACCGGATTTGGTGATGCCGGCGAAATGGGACCCACTGGCACACTGGCTACGTGGACGACTGAATTCTCACCTGCGTTCGAGGAAACGGGAGAAACAGAAACGGTGGACAAAGGCACCTGGGCAGTTGCCGGTGACTGACTGCAGATCGCGTTCGTGTTGATCACCCATACGCGCGGGTCCGGAAGGCAACCACACGCTGTCCGGGCCCGCACGTGGGCAAAGTGGCGCCGATGCCGCTGGTGATTGGCGTCATCCCGGTCCATGAAGGCGAGCACGACCGATGTATCGAGAACGATCAGTTCTCTCCAAACCCGGTCTTCGCCAGATACAGCTTTCCCCGGCTATCCGCCTACGAGAACTTCACAGTGCGTCTGGCGCTCACCCCATGCGGTCGGAAGAATGGTAGGATCATGGGGTGAAGGTCAGTGTGAGCCTGCCCGGAGAAGATGTGGCGTTCCTGGATGAGTATGCCAGCACTCATGCGTACCCATCACGGTCTGCCGTCGTGCATCAGGCGATCCGGGCGCTTCGGCTCGGCGAGCTTCACGAGGCGTATGGCGACGCCTGGGCGGAGTGGGACGCGGACGGCGAAGCGGAGAGCTGGAACGCTGTTGTCGGCGATGGTGTGTGATGCGGCGGGGAGAGGTGCGGATGGTCGATCTCGATCCCGTGCGTGGCGCGGAGGCGAGCAAGCCGCGGCGGGAAACTTGCATCGCCGGCCACTCGAGGGCTGCGCAGGCGGAATCGAGTGGCACTCATGGGATGCGGATGTCATGTTTCGCGCGGGCGGCCCCGAGTTCGACGAAATCCGCCGAGCTCCGGTCGATGCGCCGCACCCACGTCCAGTGGCGACCGACCGGGCAGCGCTGCCAGCGCCACCTCCCCATCCTCACCGCCTTCAGCGAGCCCCCGGGAATCCAGATCGTCGTGTAGACGTGGCCTTCGCGGCAGCGTACGGGGCGCTCGAATCGCTCGAGGATGCGCATCGGTCAAGAGTCTACAGCTGCCGAATTCCGCCCTGAGGCGTCTTCCGCCACTTGTATCATCGCCGCGAGCGCGGGCCAGGAGATGGCGGGTCGCCGCGAAAAACGACGACAGGCAGGGGGCGCGATGCTGCATCCATGGATCGCCAGGACGGCTGGTGCGCTGGCGGTCGCGATCGGCTTGCTGGCAACCCCCGCCGCGCAGGCGCAGAGGTTCGTCGCGAGCCCGTCGATCCCCGACACGACGGCCACGAGCGCGTGCACCTCCCCCTGTGCGCTGCGCCAGGCGATCGCGGCGGCAGAAGCGGCCGAAGAAGCCGCTGTCAACGGTTTCAAAACGGAAACCCAAACGATCGAACTGCCCGTCGGCACCTACACCCTGACGAACGGGCCGCTGCGCATCAAGCACAAATACGGCGGCGAACCGGAAGGCCTCACGCTCACGCTCCAAGGTCTCGGCGCTCGCGCGGATGAAGTCGTGATTACCGCCGCGGGCAAAAGCCGGGTTCTGGTCGACGGCAACTTCGGCGGCACCAGTGGAGCGGTCGTGCTCAAACGCCTCGAGATCACCGGCGGCAACGGAGCAGGGGGGATCGAGCCGGAAGAACCCCTCGAGCCCGAAAAAGGCGAGGGTGGCGCCGTCGCGATCGAACAGAACGGCACGCTCGAGCTCGACGAAGTCCTGGTCACGGGCAACACCGCCGCGAGCGCCGGTGGCGGCGTCGAAGACGACGGGGAACTGGCGGTCCAAGCCAGCACGATCGCTCACAACACCGTCACCGGCGGGCTCGGCCTGGGCGGCGGGCTTTCCAGCGAGAACCCCAACAGTTTCAGCCACGAGCTGGTCACCGTGGTCAACTCCACGATCGCGGACAACTCGGTTTCGGGCGGCAGCACCAACGAGGGTGGCGCGATCTACGCCGGCTCCATCCTAAAACTCACCAACTCGACCCTCTCGGGCAACAGCGCCCCTGGAAACGGCGGCACGCTTGCGACCGGTGGCGAAGCCACCAGCACGATCGCCAACAACATCATCGCCTACGACAAAGGCCGGGCCTGCGCCGGGACCAACCCGACGTCGCTCGGCGGCAACGACGTCGCCGACGTGGGCTGCGAACTGGCCAACCAGAAAAAGACCAACGACATCTCTGCGGACCCCGGCCTCGAAAAAGAATCGGCGGAAGCGCCGAAGCTCGCCGACAACGGTGGTCCGACCGAAACGATCGCGATTGCCGACGCGCTCTCCCCGCCCGTCAAAAACGGCCTGCAACAGTACTGTCCCGCCAGCGACCAGCGCGGCGCGGAACGTCCCGCTGGGAACAACTGCTCCGCGGGCGCCTACCAGTACGGGGCCAAGCCGGGCGCGATCATCTCCGCGTCGGTGACGCCGCACGGCGCGGGCGTGGTGAGCGCCAAATCGGCGATCGCCGAAGCCGAATGCAGCGAAGCGCAGTGCACCGTGCCCGCGCAAGCCAGCGGCAAGGTGAACTTCTCCGAGGTGCCCTCCAGCGGCTTTGGCTTCGCGGAATGGATCGGCTGCTCCAAAATCGTCGCCGGCGAGTGCGAAGTCGAAAACGACGGCGCCAACCAGTCGGTGACGGCGAAGTTTCTCGCGCGGTTCGCAGTCACCGCGGCGACCGCGACACAGGAAACGAAAGTGAGCGCCACCGCCTCGGGGGCGGCGGCCGTCTGCGCTGCCACCAGCTGCACTGTCGACGAAGGCGAAGCGGCGACGCTGACGGCCGAAAGCTCGGACCCGGGCCTGCAGTTCGTCGGCTGGTCGGGCGGCTCGTGCGCCACCCAGAACCCATGCAAGCTCGAACACGTGAAAGGCACCGAGACGGACACCGCGAGCTTCGAACTCGGCCCGCCGAGCAGCCCCCCCGGCGGTACGGCATACGCGTACTTCGACGCCGAAGCCCCCAGCGAAGGAGACGGCACCAAGCAGGCCCCGTTCCGGTCCACTCGGGCGCTCGAACCGCTGCTCGAACGCAGGGAAGAAGAAATCTTTCACGAACACGGCGAAGTCAGCCCGCTCGAGCTGCTTTTCGCCGGCGGTGAATACGAAGGTCTGGAATTCAACGGGGCGAAGGAGATCTCGGTCTACGGCGACCTGAACCCGAGCACCTGGAAGGCCGAACGCGAACCGTCCAACCCCACCCGCTTCGTGGGGCGGCCGCAGGGCTTGCTGCTCAACGGATCGACCGAAATGAGCTTCCAGCAGGTGAGCTTCCGCGGGGAACCAGGCGCCGGCGGATCGGTGTACGGGGTGCGCATGATCGACAAGGCCCACGCGACATTCGCGGATGTCCACGCTAGCGCCGGCAACGCCCCGGCCGGCGCGAACGGCGCCCCCGGCGCGAGCGGCAATCCGGGAGCGAAGGGCGTCGCGGGGGCCGAGGGCCACACGCCCGGTCAGGAGTTCTGCGTCAAACTGCCGAGCCCGGGATGCGACGCGGGGTACCTCGGCGGCAACGCGGCCGGCGGCGAAGGGGGAACCGACCCCGAACACACCCAGGGCGCCGTCGGCGGGGCCGGCGGGCTCAGCGGCTACAGCGACGCCTACCTGCACGAGAACGGGCAGTACTTCCGAGAATGCACGATCGCGGAATGCCCGCAGTCATCGCCCCACGGCACCCCCGGAAGCGCCGGCGGCTCCACCCCGGCCGGCCCGGCCGGGGGCGGTGGCGAAGGGGGCACCCGCGGGTGCACGCCCACCAACAGCAAGGGCGACGGCGGGTCCGGTAGCGCCGGCGGCGCCGGCGTGGGCGGCCAGACCGGTCACGTGCAGACCGAATACCAGCTCCATCAGGAGGCCACGTGGAATCCCAGCTACGCCGGCTCCGGCGCGGTCGGCAGCGCCGGTGGCGGGGGCGGTGGGGGCGGCGCCGGCTGCGGCGGTACGGGCCTCAGCTTTGAAATCACACTGCCGGAAGAGGGCGCCGGCGACAGTGGCGGTGGCGGTGGGGGTGGCGGCGGCCCGGGCGACGGCGGACAGGGCGGCAGCGGGGGCGGTGGGTCGTTCGGCTTCTTCATCACCAGCGAATCGACGGCGACGATCGGCTACGCCAGCCACCTCGAAGCGGCCGGCGGCGGCCGCGGCGGCAACGGCGGCCCGGGTGGGGCCGGTGGCGCGGGCGGTCAGGGCGGCGAAGGCGGGGTCTACGAGCAGGGCACGATCGGCACCGGCGGCAACGCCGGCTCCGGCGGCTCCGGCGGTGGTGGCGGCGGGGGCGGCGGCGGGACGGGAGGCCCGAGCTACGCGATCTACGAAGCCAACCTCTATGGCGCGAAGGCGACGATCTCCGAAGACACCGTGCTCGTGCACGGGGAACCGGGTCCGGGCGGCTCCTCGCTCAGCGCCGGCGGCACACCGGTCGCGACCGGGTCGGTGGGCAAGAGCGGGACCTGCACCGGCTGCAAGGTGAGCTCATCGGTTCCCAACCTGCCGGTGGCGGCGAAGATCTCCGGCGGCACGGTGATCACCACGATCGAATGCCCGAGTGCCTGCACCGGCACGGCCTGGCTCGTGATTCACGGAAAACTCAAAGCGAAACACGGAAAGGCCGCCTCGCTCGCGAGCGTGCCCGCAACACAGATCGGGTCGGCCGCCTTCAAGCTGAAGGGAAGGCATGCGGCCGTGCTGCGCATTCCCTTGAACAGACAGGGTCGTCGCCTGGTGAAGCATCACGCGACGTTGGAGGCGACGCTCGCCGTGGCTTTGAAGCTGGGTAAGGCGAAGAAGCCAACCAAGTACACCCAGACGATCGAGCTGGTGGGGTCGGCGGCGAGCAAACCAACCAAGGCCAAATAAAGCGCGGCTGCAGCTGAACGCCGCGCAGATACGCGCCTGGCGCGCCCACACCGGGATATCGCTGAGCCAGTTCTCCCGAGCGGCCGGCACCTCGGCTTCCGACTGGATATTGCGGATCTGCAAAGCTATTATTGCGGTCATCGGAATCGAGGCGAACGTCGCCGCAACGTCCGGGGGTGCGATCTCGGGGAACGTGCTCAGGGGATGCGGATGTCGTGTTTGGCGCGAGCGGCCCCGAGTTCGACGAGGTCCGCCGAGTTCCAGTCGATGCGCCGCGCCCACGTCCAGTGACGGCCCACCGGGCAACGCTGCCAGCGCCACCTGCCCATCCTCACCGCCTTCAGCGAGCCTCCGGGAATCCAGATCGTCGTGTAGACGTGCCCCTCCCGGCACCGTACGGGCCGCTCGAATCGCTTGAGAATGCGCATCGCACGAGTCTACATCTAGAGGGGCCGCGAGCGGCCGCGCGGGACGGTGGTCTTGACGGGGCGGATCCGGGGGATTAGGTTTTCCCGATGAGGCCCGTACAAAAGGACGATTCCGATGATCGCGGAGACGGCCTGGGCGACATGTAAGAGCTCCTAAAGAAATGGGGGTACCGCATTTGTTAGGAGCTCCAAGAGGAAGGAGAAAGAAGATGGGAAACAGAAATCGCCTACTCGGCCTCGCGGCGGTGGCCGCCGGGGTGCTCATACCGGCGGCGTCGGCCGCCGCCCTGCCGCAGTACGTGGCACTTGGGGATTCCTACTCCTCCGGAGTGGGCACCCGCGTGTTCTACGAAGAATCGGGCGAATGCGACCGCAGCCCCGACGCATATGGGCCGAAGATCGCGGCCGCCAAGGGCTACACGCTGAGCTTCCAGGCGTGCAGCGGCGCGATCACCACCGAAGTGGACGAAAAACAGCTGGGCACGCTGAGCGCCAGCACCAGTCTCGTGACGATCACGATCGGCGGCAACGACGCGGGCTTCAGCAACGTGATCATCAACTGCGCGCTCTACTACTTCACCTGCGGAGAAGCGATCTCCGAATCGGAGGAATTCGTGCGCAAAACGCTGCCGGGGCGGTTGGAAACCACCTACAAAGACATCCACTCCGACGCGCCCAACGCCAAAGTGGTGGTGTTGGGCTACCCGAAGCTGTTCACCAAAGAAGGCAAGACTTGCAACGTCAACTTCCTCACCTCTGGCAATGAGAAGAAAATGAACGAAGCCGCCGAACTGCTCGACAAAGTCATCCGCGAACGCGCGGAAGCGGCGAAATTCACCTTCGTCAACCCGACCAGCGCCTTTGAATCACACGAGGTCTGCTCGTCCTCGGAATGGCTCAACGGCCAGTCGCTGCCGCTGTCCGAAAGCTACCACCCCAACGTCTCCGGCCAGGCCGAGTTCACTTCGCTGATCGAAGCCGTGCTGTAGCGCGGTTGGCCGTCAGGTAGTCGATCGTGGCGCCCGCCCGCGGCTTGGCTCCGCGGGCGGGCAGACGGCGCGAGTCGCCGATAGGATCCCGCCATGATCGAGCCAGGACAGACGGCCCCCGACTTCGCGCTGCCCGACCAGGACGGCAACTCGGTCAAGCTCTCGGAGCTGCGCGGGCAGCCGGTCGTCGTCTACTTCTACCCCAAGGCCGACACGCCGGGGTGCACGACCCAGGCGTGCGGCGTGCGCGACCACCGCGCCGACTATGCGAAAGCTGGGGTGAGGGTGCTGGGGATCTCCCCCGATCCAGTGAAGAAGGTCAAGAAGTTCCACGACAAGCAGGCCCTCGACTTCACGCTGCTCGCCGACGAGGACCACGCCGTCGCCGAGGCGTACGGCGTGTGGGTGGAGAAGTCGATGTACGGACGCAAGTACATGGGCAACGAACGCACCACGTTCATCATCTACCCAGACGGGAAGGTCGCTGAGGTTCTGCGCAGGGTCAGGCCGGCCGAGCATGACCAGCTGGTGTTGAAGGCGCTGGCGCGGGATGCACCGCCCTTGATCTGATCCGCTCGTCGGTGCTTCAACTGCGTCGGCGGCGATATCTCCTGCATCCAGTCGAGCGCCTGCTCGTAGGTGGAAGACCGCCAGCGGGATGCGAGAGCCGGCAGTGGTTCGCCCACCCACGGCGACATCCACCCCCCGTTTGTCAATTCGCGCGACGATTCGGATTCATGTACTCATGCTAAAGAGTCGCCGCAGGCGCGGATTAGAACCCGGCGCACCAACCCATCTGTAGAGGGCAGGGTGACACCAGCACACAGAATTCGTCTGCGCGGGCGCGGCGCGCTGTCTCCGACCCGAGCTCGGCTCAGTGCCTCCATCTGCCGCTAACTAATCGCCATCTGCCAGGGCTGAGATCGCCATTTGCCGCTAAACTAATCGCCATCTGCCAGGGCTGAGATCGCCATTTGCCGGAGTTGCTGATGCCTGCTGCTGTCCACATACTTGCCCGTCACGCTCGTCCGCTGGTGTTGGACGCGCTCGCCGACACGCGGGTGGTGTTCATCGCCGGTGCACGACAGGTCGGCAAGAGCACGCTCGCACACGAGATCGCCGGCATGGGGCTCGTTGGGCATCCGACCGTGGAGTTGAGCCTCGACAACCGCCCTACGCGCGAGGCGGCGCTCGCCGATCCCGAGGGGCTGATCGCGGCCCTGCGCGGCCCCGTGTTCATCGATGAGGTGCAGCGCGCGCCCGAGTTGTTGCTTGCGATCAAGGGCGCCGTCGATCGAGACACCACTCCGGGACGGTTTCTGCTCACCGGCTCGGCGAATATCCTCACCGCTCGCAACGTCAAGGACGCCCTCACCGGGCGCATGGAGACGATCCCGCTGTGGCCGCTGTCCCAGAGCGAGATCCACGGGTGCGCCAGGAACTTTGTCGACGCGCTGTTCGCGTCCTCGCCGCCCCACGTCACCGGTGCCGCCGCCGGGCGCGACGCGTTCGTGGAGATCGTGGCGGCCGGAGGGTACCCCGAGGCGCTGCAGCGTACCGGCCGTCGGCGCGGCCGTTGGTTGGCCAGCTACATCGATACCACGCTCGACCGGGATCTGCGCGAGCTCAGCGACGCGCGCAAGCTTCAAGAGATGCCCCGACTCCTGCGCCTGCTTGCCACGCAGGCCGCGAACGTTCTCTCCTACCGCAGCATCGCTGCCAAGCTCGATCTGAGCCACGACACCGTTCGCGAGTATGTCGGGCTGTTGCAGACGATCTTCCTCGTTCGCCTGCTGCCCGCATGGCGCCCGGGCATTGGAGCACGAGAGGCGCGGGCGCCCAAGGCGTACATCGTCGATTCCGGCCTGCTGGCGCATCTGCTCGGCGCCGACGAACGCAGGATCGCCGCGGACGATCAAGTGACCGGTAAGGCACTCGAGAACTTCGTCGTCACCGAGGTGCTCAAGCATGCAGATTGGTCGCAGATTGACACCACCGCGTACCACTACCGTCAGCGCGAGGAGGAGATCGACCTCGTGCTCGAAAGCCGCGCCGGCGAGCTCGTTGCGATCGAGGTGAAGGCCGCGGCCTCGGTCGCGCGCCGTGACGTCAGGCCGATGGAGCGGCTGCGCGACTCGATCGGCGAGCGCTTCAGGGCTGGAGTCCTCGTCTGTACGGGCACCCAAACGATTCCACTTGGTGACCGTCTGTGGGCAGTGCCAATCAGTGGGCTCTGGGTCTGATCAGCGGAGCCTTGACCTCCAGGCTTGACATCTGCATCGCGAGGCCGCCCCTGCAATGGGAAAGGGCTTCACACACTTGCGTGGGGGGTGGTCGCTGATGGCGACACCGACACGCAGTGGCGCGGTAACGGCGAGGCGTCTGTATGTGGTGGAGCGTGGGCAGCAGGCCCTCGACCTGACTCCCCTTGAGTTGGTATGCGAGGATTGCCAAATGCGCCGGTCCAACGTCCTAAGTGTCGATTGCGACTGTGACCCGAGCGATCCCGACGGCTACCACTCGGCTTTCGCGGATATCGCTCAGGCGGTTGGAGGCGACGCGCTTGCCGTCAAGGTCTACGAGCTGCCGGCCGGCGAGAGTGTCTGCCCATACCACTACGAGTACGAGGAGGAGTGGCTCCTGGTACTCGACGGCACCGTTGTAGTGCGCGCCCCCGAGGGCGAGCACGAGCTCGTGCGCGGTGAGGTGGTGTGCTTTGCGCCTGGTCCTGCCGGTGCGCACAAGGCGACCAATCGCAGGACGGAGATGGCACGGATCATCATGTTCTCAAGCGCGCGAAAGCCAGCCGTGGCCGTCTATCCAGACAGCGACAAGCTCGGCGTTTGGCCAGGCAACCCGGACGACGAGATGATGCTGCGGCGCACTGACGGCAACGTCGCCTACTGGGATGGCGAGCGCTAATAGTCGACGGCGGGGTGCGTTGGCGTGTCGTCGAAGGCGTATGAGCGAGGTGGCCGCCGTCCGCTTTGGTGACGGTCGCCGGCTCCTGGCGTCAACTATCGGGAGAACAGCCGCAGGAACAGCAGGAAGATGTTCAGCACGTCCAGGAAGATTCCCGCCGCCAGCGGGATCGCTTCGCCGGTGCCCGCCCGGCGCAGGCGGTTGAAGTCGATCACCGTGTACAGGCCGAAGATCGCCAGCCCCGCCAGCGCGTAAACCGTGTAGAGCGCGGGGATGTGGACGAAGATCAGCACGATCCCGCTCAGAATCAACGCCAGCAGCAGCCAGAACGCGATCCGATACAGGAAAGACAGGTCGCGACGGATCGCATAGCCGCCGGCTCCCAGTCCTCCGACGAAGAGGGCCGTGGCGCCCAACGCCTGCCGCACCGCGGTGGGGTCGGTGGCGGAGTAGTAGTTGATCGTGGTCGCGATGCTTGCCCCCATCAACAGCCCGAAGGCGAAGAGCAGCCCGAGTGCCAGGCTGTGGTTGCCCCGAGCGTTGGCCGCATTGAGGCCAACCAGACAGCCGAGTGCGATCAGCCACGCAACGAACCACCCCGCGCCGCCCAGGTTGCGGCCGAGGTACACGCCCAACGTTGCGAAGCCCACCGTGAGGGCGACGAGTCCCATGACGCGACCGAACAGCGTCTGCGTGCGCGCTGGCCCCAAGCTTTCCGCGTAGCCCGCCGAGCTCATGGCGGAAGATATTACGACCCACTGCCCCCGACCGCACCGTCGCGCTCGCAATCCAGGGGTCGCCGTGGCGTCGCTCAGGCTCGATCGACGTGGGCGGGCTCGCGCACGAACACGGGCTTGAAGCCCGCCGTGGGCAGCGCCTCCACCGCGGTGTCGAACGGCAGCACCGCTGTCTGCGCTTGCGTGGGAGCGATGCGACCACTTGCCACCAGCGCAAGCACCTCGGGGATCAGCGGTCGCGCATTGGACAGCGCTGAGCGGAAGTGCAGGCACTTGAAGTGCATTGCCGGCAGTGGTAGCTCCACGTCTGCGAAGTGAAAGCCAAGGTTCTCCACCCTCCCGCCTGGCGCTGTCGCCAGGATCGCGTCGCGAAGTGCCCGGACGCTGCCGTGGGTGACCAGCGAAATCTCGTACTGGCGCTCGTTGGGGTCGAAGTCTTCGGGTGCGCCGACTTCTGCGTCGAGGGTTGCGGCGAGATCGCGGCGCTCTGAGCTTGCGTCGACAAAGCGGACGCGGCGGGCGCCGCAGGCTCTCGCGATGTCGGCTGCATATAGACCGATCGAGCCGCCGCTCATGATCAGCACCTCGCTGCCCGGTCGGGCGTGCAGCTGCGGTGCGATCGCGCGGTAGGCGTCGGTGAGGTTGTCGCCGACCGACACCGCCTCCACGGCAGATACGTTTGGCGGCAGCTTCACGAGCGCGTAATCGGCGAATGGGACGCGGACGAGCTCAGAGAAGAGGCCGCCGTAGTCGGCCCCGACCGGGATCCCGTAGACCGCCAGCGCGTCGGCCGCGGTCGCACGGCAGAAGAGCGGCAGCTCCGCGCGGCAGCGGTCGCACGCCCCGCAGGACAGGTGGTAGGGGATCACGACGAGATCCCCCGGGCTAACCGATGTGACTCCGGGGCCGACCTCCACCACCTCCCCGACGCCCTCGTGTCCGATCGCGAAGGGCTGCTCGGCGCCCGGAACGGTGGTGTGGATGATGGCCTGGTCGAGGTCACAGGTGGATACTGCGATTGGACGCACGAGCGCATCGGAGCCCACCTCGATCTGAGGCGAGGGATCGTCCCGCCATTGCAGGCCGCCCGCGCTGCCTCGGTAGTAGAGGGCCTTCATGGAGCAGCCACTCTATTCCCCCGTCGGGCGCAACACTATGATGCCCCCGTTTCTCGAGGCCCCGAGCAGGACGACATTCGAGGCGGGGTACCCGCCGAGGTCCGTACGCTTGAGGCGTGCCCCTTGCCTCGACCTCGATCGGCCACAGCGTCAGCACCTTCCTGGAAGCGGCCGGCCAATTCTTCTCGGACCTGGCCGCGGTCCACTGGGGCGCGCTGGTGTTGGGGCTGGCGTTCTTCAGCCTCAACCTGACGCTGCGCTCGCGGGCGTTCTTCAACAGCCTGCGCGCTGCCTACCCGGCGGTGAGCTTCCAGTGGCGGCGCATCTGGGGCGCGTACTGGGCGGCGGTGGGCTTCAACAACGTGGTGCCCGCGCGCGGGGGGGACATCATCAAGCTGTTCCTCACGCGCAGCTCGATCCCCAGCTCGACCTACCCGACGGTCGCCTCGGCGTTCTTTGTGGAGTCGATCTTCGACGCGAGCGTGGGGGTGCTGGTGCTGATCTTCGCCTTCACCCGGGGCGTCTTTCCCAAGCCGCCGGACTTCTCGCAGCTGGGCTCCTTCGATATCTCCTACCTGGCGGCGCACTTCCGTTTCACACTCTTCCTGATCACTGCCCTCGCGATCCTCGGGCTGGTGGCGTTCGCGCTGCTGTCGGTGCGCGTGCAAGCCTTCTGGGAGCGCGTCCGCCAGGGTCTCACAATCCTCGCCGACCGCCCCCGCTACTTGCGCGAAGTGGCTGCCCTGCAGGCCGCCGGGTGGGTCTGCCGCTTCGCCGCCTTCTGGTTCCTGCTCGATGCCTTCCGCGTTGGCGGCTCGGTGGAGAACGTGCTGCTGGTGTTCGGCGTCAACCAGGTCGCGGGCGCAGTGCCGTTCACCCCCGGTGGCGCCGGCGTGCAGCAGGCGCTGCTGGTCAAGGTGTTCGCCACGAGCGCCGCCGGCACGGCGACGGTGGCCGCGTACTCGGTGGGTCAGCAGATCGCGATCGCCGTCTTCACCGCGGTGGTTGGTCTGGGCGCGGTCGTGTTCATCTTCCGCTTCCGCTCCTTCCGCGAGGTGATCGCCGCGGGCTACGCCTCACGCGAGGCCGAGCGCCGTGCCGAGCGGGCGGGGGTATCGTAATTGGCATGCTCACAAACAACTCAGGGACAAGCCCAGAACCCGAAAACGGGGGCGCCGGCGCCGGCGGGGCCCAGACGATTGTGCAGGCCCGGGACCTGCGCCGCCGCTACGGCGAGGGCGAAGCGGCCGTCGACGCGCTGGCCGGAGTCACGGTGGACTTCCCCACGGGCCGCTTCGCGGCGATCATGGGCCCGTCGGGGTCGGGCAAGTCGACGCTCATGCACCTGCTCGCGGGGCTCGATCGCCCGAGCACCGGCACGGTCAGCGTCGGCGGCGTGGAGCTCACCGAGTTGGACGACCGCGCGCTCACGCAGCTGCGCCGCGATCGCATCGGCTTCATCTTCCAGACGTTCAATCTCTTGCCGGTGCTCAATGCCGAGGAGAACATCCTGCTGCCGCTGTCGATCGCCGGGCGCGAGGTCGACCGCGAGTGGTTTGATCGGCTTGTCGACACGGTCGGTATCCGCGACCGGCTCAGCCACCGCCCCGCGGAGCTCTCCGGCGGCCAGCAGCAGCGCGTGGCGGTGGCCCGGGCGCTGATCTCCCGCCCCGCGGTGGTGTTCGCCGACGAGCCCTCCGGCAACCTCGACTCCAAAGCCTCCGGCGACGTCCTGCAGCTGCTGCGCCACGCCGTCGACGACTTCTCCCAGACGGTCGTGATGGTCACCCACGACGCGCACGCGGCGTCGTTCGCCGACCGGCTGCTGGTGCTGGCCGACGGCCGGATCGTCCACGACGGCGAGGCGGCGAGCGCCGAGCAGGCACTCGACCTGATGAAGGCCGTGGGCTGATGAACAAGCTGATGCTCCGCGGCTTTGCCCAGCGCAAGGTCCGGGCACTGCTGACGGGGATCGCGATCGTGCTCGGGGTGGCGCTGATGGCGGGCACCTACATCCTCACCGACACGATCAACCACGCTTTCGCGGAAGTCTTCGGCAACGCCTACAAAGACAAGGCCGTCGTCGTCACCGCCAGGGAAACGCTCGGCCACAACAGCGGCTCACAGGCATATCCGATCCGCGCGGCGACGCTCGCCCGTGTACGCACGGTGCCAGGAGTGGCGGCGGCCTCCGGCTCCATCTCCACGCCGGCCACGCTGCTGACGGCGAGCGGCAAACGCATATCGGGCACGGGGCCGACGCTCGTCAACGCACTGCAACCCCCCCGCTTCGAGGCCTTCACCGCCGCGCGGGGGCATCTGCCGAACGCCGAAGACGAGGTCGCGGTCGACCAGGCCACCGCGCGGCGCGACCACCTCGAGCTCGGGCAGCGGCTCGTGATCGCCGGCAGCGCCCCGGCGCGGAGCTACACGATCGCCGGGATCGCGAAGTTCGCGGGCAGCGAATCCCTCGGTGGGGCGAGCGTCGCGCTGGTGCTGTCCGCCCAGGCCCAGTACGTGGCGGGTGAACCCGGTGAATACGACGGCATCAACGTCGCCGCAAACCCGGGCATCTCCCCGGAACAGCTCGCCGCGCGCGTGCGCACGGCGCTGCCGAGGACGCTGATCGTGCGCACCGGCGCTCAGGAAGCCGCCAATCAGACCTCCGAACTGGAAGAAAAGCTCGGCTTCCTGCGCACGTTCCTGCTCGTCTTCGCCTACGTTGCACTCGTCGTCGGCGCGTTCATCATCTTCAACACCTTCTCGATCACCGTCGCCCAGCGCACGCGCGAGTTTGGCCTGCTGCGCACGCTCGGCGCCTCGCGCGGGCAGCTCATGCGCTCGGTGATCGAGGAAGGGCTGCTGCTGGGCGTCGCGGGGTCGGCCGTCGGATTGTTCGCGGGGATCGGCCTCGCGCCGGCCCTCGACGGGCTGTTCAAGGCGTTCGGCGCCGACCTGCCCGACAACGGCACGGTCTTGGAGACACGCACCGTGATCGTCTCGCTCGGCGTCGGCATCGTCATCACCGTGCTCGCCGGCTTGTTCCCGGCGCTGCGCGCGACGCGCGTACCGCCGATGGCGGCGATGCGCGAGGGCGTGCAGATCCCGCCGCGCCCGCTGCCGACGCGCAAAGCGCTCGTGATCCGCTTCGCGCTGTACCTCGTGGTCGTGGTGGCGGCGGGCATCCTCGTCGGCGGCGGCGCCGTGGTGGTGCTGATCGTCGGGGGTGTCTGGCGCGGCTTGCGCCTGCGGGCGCGGTTGAAGCGACCCGGCGAGCGCCCGGCGCGCCACTACCGCGTGATCCCCGCGCTCGGCCGCGCGATCGGCCTGATCGTGAGCTGGCGCGGCATCACCGGGCGCCTCGCACGCGAGAACTCCGTGCGCCAGCCGGGCCGCACGCTGGTGACCGCGCTCGCGCTGGCCATCGGGCTCGGGCTTGTAGCTTTCATCTCGGTACTCGCCGCGGGCTCGAAAGCGACGATCGACCAGGCGGTCAACCGCTCGTTTGCCGGCAACCTGATCGTGCAAAACACGCGCGCCGGCGAAGGCGGAGTCCCGGCGGGGATCGCACCGGCGCTGCGCTCGGTCCGCGGCGTCGGCAGCGTCACCGCGATCGCCTTCACCGAGGCCAGGGTGCGGGCACTCGATCAGCCGGGAGCGCCCGTGATCGACGAAAAGAGCCCCGTGACCGCGATCGAACCGGAGTCGTTCGGCGCGATGTACAAAGTCGAATGGGAACACGGCTCGGCGGCGACGCTCGCGGCGCTCGGCCAGGACGGCGCGATTCTCTCAAAGAAATTCGCGAGCGCCCACCACCTGGGGGTCGGGCAGCGCCTGCTCGTGCTGAGCGCCTCCGGCCATCAGGTGATGCTGACGGTGCGCGGCATCGTCTCCGAAGAAGCGATCGGCCTGTTCTCCAACCTGACGATCTCGCGCTCGCTGGCTCGCACTGCGTTCGGGCAGCGCGAAGACGGCGTCGACTTCATCGCCTACGCCCCCGGCGTGAATGGCACAGAGGTGCACGACAGCATCGACGCGCTGCTGCACGCCAGCTATCCCCAGACACACGCGCAGACGGCAGCGCAGTACACGCAGGAAGTGAGCAGCAAAGCCAACAAGGTCCTGCTGCTCGTGTACGTGCTGCTGGCACTGTCGGTGCTCGTCTCCCTGTTCGGGATCGTCAACACGCTGGTGCTGTCGATCTACGAGCGCACGCACGAGCTCGGGATGATGCGCGCGATCGGCGCCTCGCGCCGCCAGATCCGCCAGATGATCCGCTACGAGTCGTTGATCACCGGCCTGATCGGTGGCGTGCTCGGGATCGTCGTCGGCGTCGTCGGCGCGGTGCTCGTCAGCAAGCTCGCGCTGTCGGGCGCGGGCTACGTGCTCGCGATCCCCGTCGGCACGCTGTTCGTGCTGCTGGTCGCGGCCGCGCTCGCGGGCCTGCTCGCAGCGCAGTTGCCGGCGCGACGCGCCGCCCGCCTGGACATCCTGGGCGCGCTGGCCGAGTGAGCGGCTGGAGGCGGCTCACGAGCGATTCTCGATGCAACACAACTGCGCCGACCCGGTCGCCAGCAGCCGGCCCTCGGTGTCCCACACCTTGCCGTTCACGCCCATCAGGCCGCGGTCGCCGACGAGGCATTCGCTGTCGATCAACAGCCATTCGCAGGCCGGGCTGAAATGGTGAAACCACGCGCTGGTGTCGAGGCTGGGCGCCAGGTACTCCCAGCTGCGGTGGTGCTGGTAGGCGGCCGGGAAGCCGTAGGTATCCAGTAGGATCAGCGCGCGGGCGGCGTCGAGGAAGGGGTCCTCGAAGCACGCTGTGGGTCGGTAGCGGGCCCATTGGCGGAGCACCGGCGCTGTTGGCTGATCTGCCGGCCGATCGGTCGCATCCTGGTCCACCAGCCGCTGCTCGACGTTGTTCCAGAAGCTGAACGCCGGCTGTTCTCTGCTGGGTCGCCGCACGTGGGTCGGCAGGGTCTCGGGCGGTGGAACGTCGGGTGCCTCGGGGTGTTGATGGCTGTAGCCGGGCGCGTCGGCGGCGGTCTTCACCAGCGCGTGCAGGATCAGCTTGCCCTGCTGTGTCATCTCGACCGCGAACGACTCGGCGCGGCGGCCCTGCTTGAGGAGGTTCACCTTGAGCTGGACGGCGTCAAAGGCCGGCGAGCTGAGGAAGTGGCAGTAGAAGCTCGCCGGCCGCTGGATCTGGGCGACCATCCCCGCGGCGCGCAGCGCGATCGTCGCGAGGTAGCCGCCGTTTGGACCCCATATCTCCCACTCCTCCGACAACCGTGCGACATACCCGCTGCTCTCTGGTTCGACACGCGTTGCGTGCTCGAGATCCGAGGGCGTCATCGACCGTGTTACTTCCATCGCGCGGTCACGATACTTGCGCGACCGCGTCGATCGGCTCGCACAGGCTGGATGCATCGATGAAGAACTGCCGCGCCAGCGCGGCGATCATGCGCGCGAGCTCCTCGTGCTCCTCGGGTCGCCACCCCTCCAGCAGGTCGCGCAGGCGCTGTTCGCCCGTGGCGGTCAGGCGCGCAAGCGTTGCGTGGCCGTCGCTGGTGAGCGCCTCGGTGGGGGGTGCGCCGCCCGTGAGCGCCGCGGCTGAGCGATCACCGCTGCTCAGCGCCTCGGCCGTGCGAGCGCCGCCCGCGGACGGCCCGATCAGGCCCTTGCTCCCCAGCTCCTGGTGTGCGTCGGTGAGCGTGTCGAGGGGAATATCAAACCGCGCGGCGAGCGTGGCGAGGTCGGGGGCGTGGTCCTCGCTGAGCCGCGCCAGCAGCCAGCACGCCGCCGGGGAGAGCTCCACATTGGCGCGGGCCGCCACGCGCATCACGATCTCCCGGGCCCCCTCGCGGCGATCGAGGCGCCCGAGTTTGTTGACGATCTCCACCAGCGAGTCGGCGTCGCGCGGCGTGGCGTAGGTGTCGCCGAGATCGCCGGTGGCGACCGTGTCGCGCAGCTGTAGCTCGCGGATGAACCACGTCAGCACGAACCCCACCGCGGCGAAGCCCGACGCGGTGAGGAAGACGCTGCTCAGCGAGCCGGCGAACGCGTGCAGATAGCCGCTGTGCAGCGCCGGCGGCAGGTGCGCGATCTGCGCCGGGTCCACCTCGCCGCTACCGCTGCTCGCTTGTGTCGCCGCGCTCGCTGGCAGAAAGCGCTCGAGCTCTTCACGCAGGCGGTTGGAGAAGATCGCGCCGAGCGTCGCCGTGCCGAGCGAGCCGCCGATCGAGCGGAACATCGTCGCACCCGAGGTCGCCACACCCAGATCGGAGTACTCGACAGCGTTCTGCACAGCCAGCACGAGCACCTGCATCACCATCCCCAACCCCAACCCCAACACGAACATGAACACGAAGATCAGCCCCGTGCTGCTCGACGAATCCATCGTCGAGAGCAGGTAAAGGCCCAGCGTCATCACCGCGGTGCCGGCGATCGGGAAGGCCTTGTAGCGGCCGGTGCGCGTGATCACCTGCCCGGAGGCGATCGAGGTGATCAGCAGGCCGCCCATCAGCGGCACCAACTGCAGACCCGAGCCTGTTGGGCTGGCGCCCTTGACGACCTGCAGGAACAGCGGCAGATAGGTGACCGCCCCGAACAGCGCAAACCCCACCACGAAGCCGACGGCGCTGGTGACCGCGAACACGCGGTTGCTCAGCAGCCGTGGCGGCAGGATCGGCTCGCGCGCATGACGCTCCCACACGAGGAACGCCGCCAGCGCCACCACCCCGGCGATCCACAGCCCGACGATCGTCGATGAGCCCCACGCGTAGGAGGTGCCGCCGAGCGACGCCGCCAGCACGATCGCGCTCAACCCCGCCGCGAGCAGGGCGGTGCCGAGGTAGTCGATCGTGTGGTGCACGCGCTCCGAGGCGGCGGGCAGCGTGGCGGCCAGCACGAACAGGGCGGCCACGCCGAGCGGCAGGTTGACGTAGAAGATCCAGCGCCAGCTGAGGTTCGTGGTGAGGAACCCGCCGAGCAGCGGGCCGGCGACGCTGGCGAGACCGAACACCGCGCCGAACAGGCCGGTGTAGCGGCCCCGCTCGCGGGGTGGCACGACGTCGCCGATCGCCGCCTGCGCGCTGACCATCAACCCGCCCCCGCCGAGTCCCTGCAGCGCGCGGAAGGCGATCAGCTCATCGAGGCTGCGGCTCTGCCCGCACAGGGCCGAGCCGATCAGGAATACGACCAGCGCGCTCTGCAGCACGATCTTGCGCCCGTACAGGTCGCCGAGCTTGCCGTACAGCGGCGTGACCACTGTCTGCGCGAGCAGGTAGGCGGTCACCACCCACGAGATGTGGTTGAGACCGCCGAGATCCCCGACGATCGTCGGCAGCGCCGTCGCGACGATCGTCTGGTCGAGCGCCGCCAGGAACATCACGAGCAGCAGTCCGGCGAACACCAAGCGCAGGTTGACCTGCGCTCCCCGCTCCGCCGCGGGTGGGGTCGACGGGGTTGCGACCGCGCTCACGATCGCTGCCCTTGCCGGCTCTCGCGGATGTCGGCTCGCGGTCCGCTCATACTGAAAGCACCTGTGCCCGTATACCCGCGGTATCGAGCAGGTGTGCAATATCGTCGGGGTCGCTTGTCACTACTGTGTCGCCGTCCCTGGCCAGAAGTGTGATCGCTGCGTCGGCTATGTCGCTGGTGTGTGAACGGGCGAGCAGGAGGCCGCAGTCACGAGCGGCGGACGGATCAAGTGAACGCTCCAGGAAGCCCGCGAGCGCCCGGGCGAGCCTCGCCTGGCGGGCAGGGTCGCGCCACGCTTGAGCCACGCAGGCAGCCGACGTCACCGCCTCGACGCCGGTGTCGGCAGCCGCCGCAAGCAACGTGCCGACCTCCCGCTTGCCGCGGTCGAGGGCGATCAGCCCACCGGCATCGAAGACGAGGGCAGCCACTCGCGGGCCTCGCTGAGCTCGCGCTCCGTGTAGGGGCCGCCAGTCGCCTCGGCGATCTCCTCGGCGACGGCGCGCATGGCATCCACCCGCAGGCGAGCGGCTGCCGCTGCAGCCAGCCAGCCGGATACACCGTCAGATCCAGCTGCGTCGCGCACCTGCTGGTAGAGATCGTCCTCGAGACTGATGCTGATCTTGGTCACCGCTCATCAATGGTATCACCGCCGGTAGTACCAGGAGGACGCCGGATCGGTTAGGGTGGCGTCAGGGTCATTCCGTGACAACCAACCAGGCCACAACAGACGGCGAGGACCGCTCGCGGGAGCCCCCGAGGCCAGTTGGGGTGACCACCCTCCCCCCGAAGTTCGACGAGTGGCAGATCGAGCTCCACGGGCGTCGCGTGATCTACCGGGTCGCGGGCAGCGGGCCACCGGTGGTGCTGATCCATGGGATGCTCAACTCCTCCAGCCACTGGCGCTCAGTGGCGCTGAGCCTGGCGGGCGACTACACGGTGATCGCACCCGACCTGATCGGGCACGGCGACTCGGCGGCGCCACGCGGGGACTACTCGCTGGGGGCGCACGCCTCCAGCATCCGCGACCTGCTGGCGGCGATCGGGATCGACCGCGCGAGCGTCGTCGGGCACTCGCTCGGAGGCGGAGTGGCGATGCAGTTCTTCTACCAGTTCCCCCAACGCACCGAGCGGCTGGTGCTGATCTCCTCCGGCGGTCTCGGCCACGAAGTCAGCCCGGTGCTGCGCACCGCCGCGCTGCCCGGCGTCTCCGCGCTGCTGTCGCTCACCATCCACCGGCGCCTGCTCGGCGGGCTGACGGACGCCGGGCGCCGCCTGCGCGAACGCGAAGTGCGCCTCGGCGCGCACATGCAGGCACTGGCTCGTGCGTTACGCCCGTTGGAGAACGCCGATGCGCGCCAGGCGTTCCTGCAGACGCTCCGCGCCGTGATCGACGTGCACGGCCAGCGGGTGAGCGCGACGGATCGTCTGTATCTGCTCGAATCGATGCCCACGTTGATCGTGTGGGGTGAGCGCGACAACACGATCCCCTTGCGGCACGGACGCCGCGCACACGAAGCGATCCCCAACAGCCACTTCCGGACGCTGCCTCGCGCCGCGCACTTTCCGCATCTGGAGGATCCAGATGGGCTCTCTGAGGTGCTGCGGGAGTTCATCCAAAGCACGCGGCCCGGAGTGATCGACGACGCCGACTGGGGCGCGGTGCTCTCCAGGCGCTCGCCACCCAGACGCGTCGGCGAGGCCGCGGCGTAGGGCGGGTCTCAGCGAGACCACAGCATCGGGCCGGTCGTGATCGTGCGGGCGCGCCCGAGCCTGCGGCCCCGTGTCGCCCCGTGCGCGCTGCGCCGTGCCGCCCCGTGCGCGCCGCGAAGCGATAATCCGCCCGTGATGGCGCGCGAGCGAGAAGCGGCGGTTGACCCCGGCCGCACCGCCTGGGCCCGCAACCTGGCGGCTCCGGTAAGGGACTTCCTCGGCACCGAAACCGGCAGCGCGATCGTGCTGGCGGCGATGACGGTGCTGGCCCTGGCGTGGGCCAACTCCCCGTGGTGGCACGCTTACGAGTCGCTGTGGAGCACGACGCTCTCGATCACGATCGGCGGCAGCGGGATCTCGACCGACCTGCGCCACTGGGTCAACGAGGGGCTGATGACGTTCTTCTTCCTCGTGGTCGGGTTGGAGGCCAAGCGCGAGCTCGACCTCGGCGAGCTGCGCGAGCGCCGCCGCGTCGCGATTCCCCTGTTCTCGGCACTCGGCGGGATGGCGGTCCCGGTGGCGATCTACCTAGCGTTCAACGCGGGCGGTCCGGGCGCGCACGGCTGGGGGGCGGCAATGTCGACCGACACCGCGTTCGCGCTTGGCGCGCTGGCGCTGCTCACCCCGCGCGCGGCTACGCGACTGCGTGTCTTCCTGCTGACGCTGGCGGTGGTCGACGACCTCTGCGCGCTGTTGGTGATCGCGATCGTCTACACCACGCACGTTTCGATCCTCGCGCTGGCGGTCGCGGTTGCGCTGCTCGGCGGTCTGCTCCTGCTCAGTCGTGCGCCGCGGTGGCTGCGCCCGGTGTCGATCGTGCTCGCGGTGGGCCTGTGGGTTGCGATGTTCGAGTCGGGCATCGATCCGGTGATCTCGGGGCTGGTGGTGGGACTCGCCACCAGCGCCTACCCGCCTTCGCGCGACGATCTGGAGCGCGCAACAATGCTGACGCGCTCGTTCCGCGAGCAGCCCACCCCGGAGCTGGCGCGCTCGGCGCAGGAGGGCGTGATGTCGGCGATCTCGCCCAACGAGCGGCTGCAGTACACCCTGCACCCGTGGACCAGCTACGTGATCGTGCCGCTGTTCGCGCTCGCCAACGCCGGTGTCCATCTGACGAGCGGGCTGCTCGAACACGCGCTCAGCTCGCCAATCACGCTGGGGATCCTCCTTGGCTACGTCGTCGGCAAGCCGCTGGGCATCGCCGGCGCCTCGTGGCTGGTGTCCCGGCCGGCGCTGCGCGGGCCGCGCTCGCCGCTGAGCCCGCCGCTGCTGGCGGCCGGTGGGGCTTTCGCGGGAATCGGCTTCACGGTGTCGCTGCTGATCGCAAGCCTCGCCTTCAGCGGAGTGCGGCTCGACGAGGCCAAGCTGGGCGCGCTCGGCTCGGTCGTGCTCGCGCCGCTGGTTGGCTGGACGGTGCTGCGCATCGTGCAGCGACTGCCGGCGCGGGTGCGAGCGCGACAGCTCGCGAGCACCGCCGAGGACATCCTCGATCTCGCCGAGGACGTCGACCCCGAGCGCGACCACATCCGCGGTCCCACCGACGCGCTGGTGACGCTGGTGGAGTACGGCGACTTCGAGTGTCCCTACTGTGGCCAGGCGGAGGGGGCGATCCGCGAGCTGCTGGCCTCGTTCGAGGACGAGGTGCGCTACGTGTGGCGTCACCTGCCGCTCAACGATGTCCACCCGTACGCGCAGATGGCGGCCGAGGCCTCGGAGGCGGCGGCCGCGCAAGACAGTTTCTGGGAGATGTACGACACGCTGCTGCGCCACCAGGGAGAGCTGCGCTCCACGCAGCTCGCCGCGTATGCGCGGGAGCTCGAGCTGGACGACGATCGCATGCTCGAGGAGGTGCGCCGCCGGGAGTACGCGCCGCGGGTCGACGAAGACGTGGTCAGCGCCGACGAAAGCGGCGTGTCCGGAACGCCCACCTTCTTCATCAACGGGCGCCGCCACTACGGCGCCTACGACATCGAAGCCCTCACCGACGCGGTGCGCGCCGCGCGCCGGCGGGCGGGGGTGCTGGCAGGCGTCGTCAATCTGAGCAAAGCATGATGCGGGCCGTGTAGGCCTATGGTACGATATTTGGTACCAGTAAAAGGAGATGGCGGTGGCGATCACGGCCAGTGAGGCACGCAGAGAGCTGTTCCCGCTCATCGAGAAGGTCAACAACGATCGGGCGGCAATCGAGATCACGTCTAAGCGCGGCAATGCCGTGCTCATGTCGGCCGATGCGTACGCGGCGTGGCAGGAGACGGCGTACCTGTTCCGCTCGCCGGTCAACGCGCGGCGCCTGCTCGATGCCGCTGAGGCGGCCGAGCGCGGTGAGACGGTCGAGCACCCACTCGACCGCACGTGAGGCTGGTCTTCACGCCACAGGGCTGGGAGGACTACACCTACTGGCAGCGGGCAGATCGCGCGATCGTGAGACGCATCAACCGCCTGCTCGATGACGCTCTACGCGATCCGACAGGCGGGATCGGCAAGCCCGAGCCGCTCAAGTACGGGATCGCCGGGGCCTGGTCGCGGCGTATCACCGAGGAGCACCGGCTGGTGTATCAGGTGCTCGACACCGATCTCGTGGTCCTACAGGCCCGCTACCACTACGAGAAGTAGAGGCATTTCTGCGCGCCGTTTGCTGTGCGGCTGGCGAGGTCTTTGTTTCTCGGGCACGAACTTACTCGCGGTGAACGTCGCGCCTTGCGGATCGGTGATGACGCCGGCCACATCGGGGAGGTGGACGGTAGAGTCCACGCCATGACGTTTGTCCTGCTCACGGGAGCCACGCGCGGCATCGGCCGCGCCGCCGCGATCGAGCTTGCGCGCGACGGGGTCGAGGTTGCGCTCGTGGGTCGCGACCGCGAGCGTGTGGAGGCGCTCGCGCGGGAGGCGAGGGCGACCGGAGGGGGCGCGCCGGTCCACGAGCACGTCTCCGACCTGATGCTGATGGCTGATGTGCGGGCGCTCGCGGAGGAGGTGCGCGAGCGCTACGAGCACATCGACGTCCTGGCCAACAACGCCGGGGCGCTGTTTGCATCACGGAAGGAGACCTCCGAGGGCTTCGAGCAGACCTTCGCGCTGAACCATCTCGCACCGTTCCTGCTCACCAACCTGTTGCGCGATCGTCTGGACGGCGGCCGCGTGGTGACCACGGCATCCGACGCCCACAAGTCGGGGCTCCTGGATTTGGATGATCTGCAGTCCGCGAAGTCCTACTCCGCGATGCGCGTGTACGGAACCTCGAAGCTGTGCAACATTCTCTTTACACGCGAGCTGGCCAGACGCGCGCCGGAGCTGCACGCCAACTGCTTTCACCCCGGCGTCGTGCGTACCGGCTTCGGCAAGAACGAAAATGGGATCTGGAGGGTGCTCACCACGCTCGGCGGACCCTTCTTCCGCTCGCCGCGGCGCGGTGCCCGCTCGCTCGTGTGGCTTGCGACGTCGCCCGAGGCGGCCGCCCTCACCGGCGAGTACGTCCAGGACGAGAAGGTGCTCGCGCCCAGCGCCCAAGCCCAGGACGAGACGCTCGCCGAGGGTCTGTGGGAGCGCAGCGCCCAATTGGTGGGCCTGCCTGCCGACACGCCCGTCTGACCCCGTGCACGGTGGTGAGTTGGCAACCTGATGCTCACCGTAGCGAGGTAGCAACCCGATGGCTCCCGTCACGCGATACGCGCGCAGCGGCGAGGTAGCAACCTGATGGCTCCCGTCACGCGATACGCGCGCAGCGGCGAGGCGAGCATTGCCTACCAGGTCACGGGAGACGGGACGCTCGATCTGCTGTTCATGCCCGGTTGGATCTCTCAGATCGAGCAGCTGTGGGAGTCGCCTGCGCTGCGACGCTGGCTTGAGCGTCTGGCGGTGTTCAGCCGCCTGATCCTGTTCGACCGCCGCGGAAGCGGACTATCGGACAGCGTCGGCGAGGCCTACACCCTCGAGCAGGAGGCGCGCGACGCGCTCGCGGTGCTCGACGCGGTGGGCAGCGAGCGGGCGGCGCTGTTCACCTACGGCTTGGGCGGCCCCGTAGCCGCGCTGCTTGCCGCCGATCGCCCGGAGCGGGTGGGCGCTCTGATTATGTACGCGTCGATCGCGCGCACCTCGTGGGCGCCAGACTACGACTGGGCGATGACGGTCGAGGATCGCGCCCAGTGGACCGAGCGCACCGTCGCCACGTGGGGCGAGAGCGACGGCCCCGGCCTGCCGGTGATGGTGCCCTCGATGGCCGAGGACCCAGCATTCGCCAAGTGGTTTGCGCGTTTGCAGCGCTTGGCGGCGAGCCCGAGTGAGGCCCGCATCCTCCTGAACGCCGCCACCGACCTTGATGTGCGCGACACGCTGCCGCGCATCCGCGTTCCAACGCTGGTGATACACCGATCCGGCGATAGCGCCTGGGACCCACGCCACTCGCGCTACCTGGCTGAGCACATCCAAGGAGCCCGTTACATCGAGCTGGATGGAATCGACTCCTTGCCGTTTGTCGGCGACGGGGATGCGATCGTCGAAGAGATCGAGGAGTTTCTCACCGGCGGCCGGGGCGGGGGAGAGCGGGCACGGGCACTGCTCACGGTGATGTTCACCGACATCGTCGACGCCACTACACGTGTCGCCGAGCTCGGCGACGGCCGCTGGCGCGATCTGCTGGCACGTCACGACGAGGAGGTGCGCAAGGAGCTGCACCGCTTCGAAGGCCGCGAGGTCAAGACGATTGGAGACGGCTTCCTGGCGACGTTCGCCGGCCCACCGTCGCGAGCGCTGCGTTGCGCTTTGGCGATCACCCGCGCGGCACGTGAGCTCGGCGTCGAGGTGCGCATCGGCATGCACACCGGCGAGTGCGAGCTGATCGGCGAGGACGTCGGCGGGATGGCGGTCCACATCGCCTCGCGTGTGAGCGGGCTGGCGGGCGCCGGCGAGGTGCTCGTCTCGGGCACCGTGTTCGGGACCGTGGTGGGCGGCCCGTTCACGTTCGAGGACCGGGGCTTTCACGAGCTCAAGGGTGTTCCCGGCCGCTGGCCACTGTTTGTGCTCGGCGGCTGAGGCGCGGGACGCTACGTCGAGGCGGGCGCGGCGCAGCTCCGCAGGAACGCCTCGGTGGCGGCCACGTCGAGCGGCTGGGCGAACAGGAAGCCCTGCCCGCTGTCGCAATCCTCGTCGCGAAGCAGGGAGAGCTCCTGCTGCTGCTCGATGCCCTCGGCGAAGGTCTCGATCGAGAGCGCCTTGCCGAGCTGCACGAGCGTGTGGATCAGCGTTTCGCCCTCCTTGTTGTGCTTCAGGCCGGAGATGAACGAGCGATCGATCTTCAGCGCGTCGACGGGGAAGCGCTGGAGGTGGGCGAGGGAGGAGTAGCCGGTGCCGAAGTCGTCGATCGCGATCCGCACGCCGAGCCGCTTGATCTCGGTGAGCCGGCGGGCGGTCGCCTCGATGTTGCGCATCAGGGTGGTCTCGGTGATCTCGATCGTCAGCGCCCCTGGCTCCATGCCGCTGTCCGAGAGCGCGCTTTCGATCTCACCCACGAGCTGATCGGTGTCGAGCTGGCGTCCGGAGACGTTGACGGCCATGGTGATCGGATACCCGGCGGCTCGCCACGCGGCTCCCTGGCGGCAGGCCTCTTCCATCACCCACCTGCCGATCTCGGTGATCAACCCCGTCTCCTCGAGCAGCGGGATGAAATCGTTGGGTTGGACGATGCCGCGCACCGGGTGGCGCCAGCGGATCAGCGCCTCCACCCCGTTGGGGCTCATGTCGCTGAGGTCGAGCGTGGGTTGATAGGCGAGGAAGAACTCGTCGTTGGCGAGCGCTTCGCGCAGGTCCATCTCGAGCTCCATGCGCTTCTGCACGGTGTCCTGCATGCCGCTCTCGAATACGACGTGACGGTTCTTGCCGTCCCACTTGGCGCGGTACATCGCGATGTCCGCGTCGCGCAGGAGCTCCTCGGCGGAGATGCGCTCCCCGATCGCAATGCCGATACTGGCGGTCACGGTCACGCGGGTCTCCTGGTCGGACCCCAGCTTGAACGGCTGCTTGAGCGCGTCGAGCAGGCGCTCGGCGATCAGTTCGGGCCCGGTCTCCAGCGAGAGATCCTCGGAGATCACGACGAACTCGTCCCCGCCGAGGCGCCCCAGCGTATCGGCCCCGCGGATTACCCCGTCGAGCCGCGCGGCGACCGCCTGCAGGAGCTCGTCGCCGACGCCGTGGCCAAGGGTGTCGTTGATGCTCTTGAAGTTGTCGAGGTCGATGAACAGCGCCGCTGTCGGGGTCTGGTTGCGCCGCGAGCGCACGAGCAGCTGCTCGACGCGGTCGAGGATCAGCGTCCGGTTGGGGAGGCCGGTCAACGGGTCGTGGGTGGCCAGGAAGGACAGCTCGTCCTCGCGCCGGGTGAGCTCCTCGTCGGTGTGGCGGCGCTCGGTCTCGTAGCACTCGCACATCCGCAGCAGGCTGAACTCGAGGCTCAGCTGCAGGATGTTGAGGGCCTGAGCGAGCGCCTCGGGCGAGACCTCCAGCTGCGTCGCGCTCTCGCGCAGCACCTCGGCCATCACGTTGCGCCACCAGAAGCAGCGCCTGGTGACCTCGTCGAGCGTTGCCGCGCGTTGGGCGGCGAGCTCGCCGAAGATCAGCCAGGTTTCCTGACCGGCCTCGATGGCCACCTCCATGCTCTCCCCCGCAATCCATCGTGCCACGGCGATCGTGGAGCTGCGGCTGATCCGCTCGAAGCTGCCCTGCACCACGGCCTCGACGTCGTGGCCTGTTCCCGAGGTGAGCGCGACGGTCCGATCGAGCACCTCCTCGGTGCGCGCCTTCAGCGCCTCGCCGAGACGACCCCGATCATCCGCGGGCGCCTCTACCAGCGCGGACGGCGGCGCCGGCACGCGTATCTCATCCAGACCCGATGTAGTGAAGCGTTGAACTGCCATCCCAAGCCCACTAATCGGCATATTGTGGCTATCTCATGAGCTCGACTCTCACCGAGGTGTATAGGAGTTGTGTCACGTCGAGGGCAACCCCGTTTGCGGGGGCTCGATGGCCCCCCGCATCGTGCGCTCAGCGGCGCGATGAGGCCGGCGCCTCAGCGGCGCGATGAGGCCGGCGCGTCAGCGCCGCTGATCTGCCAGCGAACTCCGGGACCGAACTCGAGGACGATTCCGGCGGGGCTGAACAGCTCCCAATTGGGCGGGTCATCCTCCGCCTCGACTGCGGCAGGTTTGACGCTGAGGACTGTACCGTCGGAAAGCCCGCAACGCAACTCACCGGTCTCCTCGTCGATGTCGGCATCCTCGATCGAGCGCCCGAGGAGCTGAGCGGGGTCAGCCGGCGACCATTGGGCATCTTGGGTGGCCAGACGCCAGACGTCCCCGCGCGAATCGCGCACCTCTACGTGAAGGACATCTGGGTAGGCGATACGTGCATCGACGATCGACCCACGCAGCGAGTGCAGGACGTTTATCGGTGATGCATCCAGGGCTACGACGGTCGCCATGAGTCCTTCCATTGTTGCAGCCACGCCAGCAGTTCTGGATAGCTCATGTCCCCCTGCACGTCGCCAGATGCCTTCTCGGCATGCAGTGCATCGCTGGCTTGATAGCGCTCGCCGACGGTCAGGTGGACCTCAGTGCAAGCTTGCCGGAACTGCTTGATGTCGCGCTTGCGACTCACGGCACCTCACCGCGGCCCGTCCTGATCGAGGTACCAGTGCCGCCCGACCGAGGCCAGCCAGCCGTCCTCGCCGACGGGGGCCAGCATGAAGCGGCTGATCGTGCGCTGGCCGCCGACCTGGTCGCTGTAGAGCAGGTCGATCGTGATCGTCTGATGCTGGTCGACCGCGTCCGCGATCGGCGTGTGGTCGTCTTCGGCGGGGTCGCGCAGCGCTCCCTGCCACAGGCCGATGTCGCCAGCGGGGATGTACAGGTCGCGCGACTGGCGGCGGAAATCCTCCTCGGCGGCGTGGGGGACCTGCCCGGTTTGCAGTCCCGCGCGTGCGACCCACCCTTGCAGCACGCCGATCCCGGCGCCGACGTTGCGCAGGCTGATCGCCAGGTAGACGGTGCCCTCGATGTGCTCGGCGACGGCGCGGCTGCCTGGCACGTGCACCCAGTGGCCGTCGACGAACATGATCTTCTGCAGCGGGTCGTCGAGGCGCGACTGGACGATCACCGGCCGGCGCTGCTCCTGCAGGGCGAGCTCGGCGATTCGCGCGGAGCGGTTGGCGGAGCGCACCGAGCCGAACGTGGCGATCGCGAGCACCAGCGTGCCGGCGGCGGTGGCGAGCGAGGCGACGGTCGGCCAGCCGAGGGCCGCCAGAACGGTCATGGCGCACATCAAAGCGCACAGCCTGCGAGGGCGCGCGGCTCAGGCGCTCATGCACACCCGGTCGCGCCCCGACTCCTTGGCGTCGTACAGTGCGATGTCGGCGCGCGCCAGCACCTCGTCGCCCGACTCGCCGGGCCGCCAGGAGGCGAAGCCGGCGGAGCAGGTTTGGTCGCCGTAGACGACACCGCGCAGGCGCTCGATCACTTCGGTGGCACGGGGGGTGTCGCAGTTGATCAACAGCAGCCCAAACTCCTCGCCGCCCAGCCGTGCGAGCAGGTCGCCGGAGCGCACCTGCTCGCGCCACGCGGCGGTGGTCTCCCTCAGCAGATGGTCGCCGGCGGGGTGGCCGTGGGTGTCGTTGAACTCCTTGAAGTGGTCGAAGTCGAGCATCGCGATCGTGAACCGCTCTCCCACGGCGAGCGCGCCCGCGACGCGCGCGTCCCACGCGCGGCGGTTGGGCAGGCCCGTCAGCGGGTCGGTGCTGGCCATGTCGGTGAGCTCGCTGAGCGCGTCGGCGCGATCGATCACGGCGGCGGCCTCGTGCGCGAGCAGCGCGACGACGGTGGCGCGCGGGTCGTGGGCCGTGACGTTGGCTGGCCACCCGACCACGAGAACCCCCACCGGCTCGCCCGTGCGCATCAGCGGCTCGTAGAGGATCGACTCCGGCCGGCCGGCGGCCTCCCACAGCACGAGGCTGCCGACGTGCGCTTCGAGGTCCTTGGTGATCATCTGCGGCTGACCTGAGGCGAACGCTTCGGTGACGGCGCTGCGCCGGTGCGTGGATATCTCGATCGGCTCGGCATCCGCGCCGGAGATCGCCGTGGAACGCATCGTGTGAGAGCCGGGCACCGGCTCGTACAGGATCGCCATAGAGGCCGCGCCGATCGTGCGGGCCGCCTCGCACACCTCCAGGCGCGATTGCGAGCCGCCGTGCAGTCCACGTACGACCTCGTTGACCTGGCCCAGCATGCGCTCGCGCTCGACCGCCTCGGCGACCTGGTGGCGGACGTCGTTGACCAGATGCCGCGTGGCGAGGCCGATGATGGCGGCGACGACCACCGTGAACAGCGCGGCGCGGTACTGCGTGGACGGGTACGCGGGAGGCCCGACGAGGACGATCGGCGCGAGGTAGAAGACGGTGACGCCGCCGAGCACCGCATACAGCCAGCGCAGGCGGCGCCCGTAGAGGGCGGTGTAGAAGACGGGGATCAGAGACACCACGGCGACGCCCGAGCCGATCCCGCCGGCCGAGTCGCGCAGCACCGCGACGGCGCCGAGGAACACCAGCGAGGAGAGGGCGCCTTCGAAGCGCCTGCCGAGCGGCGTGAAGCGCACGCCCCCGGCGAACAGCAGCAGTGCGACGGAGAGCGCGTACACGGTCCAGTCGATCGTGGAGCCGACGATCACGGCAGCCCACACCAGCGCGGCCGCGGCCGCGAACGGAGCCACTCTGAAGGCGTACGCCCCCCTGCCGGAGTCGAGTCCCATGCCGGACCATCGGCAGGCCGTGGGATCGGCTCAAGTGGAGGAGTACCATTGAGCACAAGCGCAACATCCGCGCGCGGCGACGAGGGAGGCAGCGAAATGGGCGAGTACGACTACGTGATCGTGGGCGCGGGATCCGCCGGATGCGTGCTGGCGGCGCGTCTCAGCGAGGATCCCGACGTGAGTGTGGCGCTGATCGAGGCGGGGCCGCCCGACGCGATCGAGAACATCCACGTGCCGATCGCCTTCCCCGCGCTGTTCCGCACGCAGGTCGACTGGGACTACTCGACCACCGCCGAGCCGCACGCCGACCGCCGCCGCATCTACCTGCCGCGCGGCAAGACCCTCGGGGGGTCGTCGTCGACCAACGCGATGGTGTACATCCGCGGCAACCGCGCCGACTACGACGGCTGGCGCGACGCGGGCTGCGCGGGGTGGGGCTGGGAGGACCTGCTCCCTTACTTCATCCGCGCCGAGGACAACGAGCGCGGCGCCTCGGCTCTGCACGGCGCCGGCGGGCCGCTGACGGTCAGCGAGGACCGCGCGCCCAACCCGATCACCGATGCCTTCCTGGAGGCCTGCTCCCAGGCGGGGCTGCCCGCCAACGAGGATTTCAACGGTGACACCCAGGACGGGTTTGGCCGCTACCAGCGCACCCAGCGCGACGGCCGGCGCTGCAGCGCCGCGGTCGCCTACCTGCACCCCGCGATGACCCGTCCCAACCTCACCGTGGAGACCTACATGCAGGTGCACCGCATCCTGTTCGAGGGCGAGCGCGCCGTCGGCGTGCAGGGCGCGCGGCTGGGGGAGCCGCACGAGTTGCGCGCCACGCGCGAGACGATCGTGTGCGCCGGCACCTACAACTCACCGCACCTGCTGATGCTCTCCGGGGTTGGCCCGGGCGAGCTGCTGAGCATGCTGCAGATCCCCGTCGTCCAGGACCTGCGCCACGTCGGGCAGAACCTCCAGGACCACCCCGCCGCGGGCGCCACGTGGGCGCACGACGAGCCGGTGTCGCTGCTCAACCCGCTAACGGAGGCCAACCTCGCCGCGTTCGTGGGGGAAGGGCGCGGCCCGCTCACCTCCAACGTCGCCGAGGCCGGAGGCTTCATCCGCTCCTCCGCCGCGCGCGACGCGCCCGACATCCAGTTCCACGCCGCGCCCGCGATGTACGTCGACGAGCCCGTACTCGAACACGGCTTCGGTCTGGCGCCCTGCGTGCTGACGCCCGCCTCCCGCGGGTATGTGCTGCCGCTCACGCCCGACCCCACCGCGAAGCCGTACATCCTGCACAACTACCTCGCCGAGGAGTCGGACATGGCGAGGATGGTGGAGGGTATGCGCGTGACGCTCGAGATCGCCCGCCAGCCCGCGCTCGCTCCGTACACCACCCGCCCCCACTACATCCCCGCGTCGGACTCCGACGCGGATATGCGCGCGCACATCCGCCAGCAGACGTTCACGCTCTACCACCCCGTCGGCACCTGCCGCATGGGCGCCGACGCCGAGGCGGTGGTGGACACCGACCTGCGCGTGCGCGGGGTGGAGGGATTGCGCGTGGTGGATGCCTCGGTGATGCCGACGGTGCCCCGCGGCAACACCAACGCCCCCACGATCGCGCTCGCCGAGCGCGCCGCCGATCTGATCCGTCACGGTGCGGCGCTCGCGGGGCGGCGCGCGGTCGCCGCTGTTTCGTGAGCGTTGCCCGAGTCGGCCAAACGCTCGTGGCGCGCGTGGCCGTGAGCTGTTGGGAGGACCGCGGGTCGGTTACGGCATGGGCTCGCGGATGTAGTGTGATGAGCCTGGAGGTGTGGGAGTCGTGGGGCTTTCCGTCTCGACGTGCGCGCGCGGATGCTGCGCCGTGAGCTTCAGGAGGGCTTCGCTCGAAGCGCCGCCCGGCAGGTGCCGGTAGCCGAGCAGATCGCTTTCCTGCTGTACCTGGCGCCGGTGCCCGGGTAGGAGGTTGACCATACGCTGGACGACCGGCAGGTAAGTGCGCGGGTCAACCAGCACCACCACCGCCATGATCGGCACGGGCTTTGCGTGGGAAGAGTGGAAGGCGAATGCGTCATCGCCTTCGAACTTCCACAGCAGGCGACCGTCCCGACGCTCGCGGCCGACCAGCCTGAGCGACCGTTCGCGGTAGAGCCGGCGGTAGGTTGCGATGCCTGCAGGTTCCTGTGCCGCGCCACGCGGCGCGGGGTATGGAGCCCCGACCGGGGTGCGGACGACCGCGGGATACCTGATGCGATGGATCGCGCTCAGCTTGCCCGCGGTGCTGTCCCAGGTTTCAAGCCAGCCGGGGGAGCTGGCCAGTTCGAAGACTGCGTCGGGCTGCCTACCGGCGTGCCGGCGGATGACGAGCCACGGCAGCGTGCGCTGTACGCGTCGCATCCCGGTGCTCGCGTCGATCCATTCGCGGTGGTGTGATGTGACTACTCGTCCATGGGCCAGGAACATGCTGTCGACGAACCGCGCTTCCAGCACGCCGCTCCCCGACGAGGTGGCTGCGTACGCGGCGGCGGCGATGTTGAGGCCGGGGCTGGAGGCGCCGTTGGAGAGGAGCAGGCCGACCGTGGCCACCAGCATTGCCGCGCCCACTGCCACCAGCGGGCGCATCAGCCTGCTGGTCGGTGTGCGCTGCCGCGCGCTACCCACCGTGTGGCCTTCCCCACCCACCGCCAGGCCCTCCGCCTCGATCAGCCTGCGCAGGCGCTCCGGCGGCTCGGCGGCCGGCAGCTCGGGGACGGGGTTGGCGGCGGTCAGCAGGGCGATGGTGTTGTCGGCGGTGGTCATGGTGCCTCCATAGTCAGTGGTGTACATGGGAGCGTTTCGCCCCCCGCGTCCGCTTCGCTCCGCTTGCCCCCCCCGCGGACAAGCGCGCGCGCCAGCCGCCGGCGGGCGCGGTGCAGCCGCACCCGCACGGTGGCCGCGCTCACACCCATCGCGGTGGCGGCCTGGGCGGGTGACAGCCCCTCCCATGCGATCAGCAGCAAAAGCTCGCGGTCGGACTCGCTCAGTCGCGCCAGCGCTTCGCGCAGGGCCCCGCCGCCTTCGTCCAAGGAGGCTGACGGGGAGATGCCCTCGCCCGGCGCGCCCTGCGAACGGACGCGACCGGTCCTCATCGAAGTGGGGGCGCCGCCGCCAATCGCCTCGGGAGCGCCGGCGTTGTCGGTCAACCGCTGCCGCAAGGCCGCGCCGCGCCGCTCGCCGCGACGGTAGGTGCTGAGCACCCGCCGTGCCACGCCCAGCAGCCACGGCAGCGGGTCGGCGGGGATCTCCTCGAAGCGCCGCCAGCACACCACGAACACCTCGGCTACCAGATCGTCCGCCACCGCCGGCGTGGCCCGGCGCAGCACGTACGCCTTCACCGCCGGCGCGTGCTCGTCGTACAGCAACTCGAATCTGACGCGCCGCTCCATACTCATATAGGTGTAATGGCCGGGAGTCACCGAGCGTTACAGGTCGCGTGCGGGTGAGCTTTCCGCACGCGGGAGAGCGGTCGGGCGCCTCGGTAGATGAAATGGTCGGGTCGGCGGCGTATATGTTTACTTTCAGGCCCCAACCCTTCATTTTGTGAAGCAGTGAGGGTCAGTGAGTTGGAGGTGGTGAGGGTGGGGAGGAAGGCCTGCCCTCGGGAGTGACTCCAGCGAGCTACACTTTGGCTGTTGTGCCGAGCAAGCATCCACGGATTGCTGTAACCGCCGACCCGGATCTCGGGCAAGCGTTGGCGCGCGTGCGCGCGGCGACCGGCACGTGCGAGGGCGATGCGACTCTAGTGCGTCGTCTGGCGGTCGTTGGGGCGGATGTGGAGCTGCAAGCTGGACGCGATCGGCGTGCAGCGGCTGAGGCGCTGTTCGCCGCGATGGACGACGGTGGGTTTGATCTGGATCTGGACGCGATCGATCGCTTGAACGCACCGACCAACCTCGCGTGAGCATCGATCTCTGGGACGGGAGCGGGCCCGTCGTTGCCGATACCTCGGCGTGGATGGCTGCCCGGCGCGATTCATCGGCGCGGCAGCTGCTGCTTGCGGCCGTGGAGCGTGGCGAGGTTGCGTGGTGTTGGCCGGTCCGCTACGAGTTGGTCGTCGACGCGCGTGGATCAGACGCGATCGCAGCAGTCGATCGTCTGCTGGAGGGGCTGCGTGAGCTCGCGGTCGATCGGGCGGTACAGCGGGGTGTGCTATCGGCGATGCGGGAATTCGCCGATCTTGGCTCGCATGGCGCTCACCGTCTGCCGCTCACCGACCTGACCGTCGTGGTTGCCGCGCAGCACGCGGGTATGGACGTGCTCCACCACGATCGCCATTTTGAGCGCCTCGGCGAGCTTTTGGGCGTTCGCACTCATTGGATTGCCGAGCCCTCTTGAGGATGCCGCGGAGCGCGCCTCAGTGCGAGCGTTTCACCTGATGCTCCAGCAGCTTGCCCGAGGCGGCCTCGACCTGGGCGGTCATGCGCAGCTTGAACATTCCGAGCAGCGCCTCTGAGGCGATGCCGCGCAGCGTGCGGATCGCCTCGATCATCTCGTCCCAGCGCTCCTCGGGCTGGCCGGCGGCGGTGAACGGCTCCCACAGCTCCTTCAGGTAGAGCTTCACGAACGCGCGCGAGATCGACTCGCAGTCGCGGCTGAGGCGCTCGACCAGTGCGAGCGCCGCGTGCAGGGGGATGCCGAGCGCGGTGACCTCCTCGGCCGCCTGCATCAGCGCCGGGCTGGGCACCTCGAAGCGATCGTCGCCGAGGGGGATCAGCAGCCCGAGCTTGCGGATCCGCTCGACGTCCTTGACGTCCACTTCGCCGAAGCGCTGGAGCAGCTCCTCGACGGTGATGACCTCCGGGGTCTCGCTCTCAAACGGCGCCGTCATCGCGTTGCGCAGCCCCAGCAGGCGCCCTGCCGAGCCGCCCGAGGCGCTCAGCAGGCGCTCGATCGCGGCGAGGTTGAAGCCGTCGGCCTGCATGTCGAGCACCAGCTTCAGCCGCGCCACGTGGTCGGGGCCGTAGTAGCCCACACGCGCGCGCACCTCGGGAGCGGGCAGCAGACCGCGCGAGTGGTGGTTGCGGATGTTGCGCACCGACATCCCCACTTCCGCGGCCAGCTGCTCGATCGTGAGGTCGGCCGGGGAGGTCTCCGCGTGGGCGCTTGGGTTGGCCACCTTGCGATTACCGTCCTCCGAGCCTTCGCCTGCCCTGCCCCCCGGCGTCGCGCGCGTTGCACTCGCGATGGCTCCCCCGGCCCGCTCGCGGGTGCTCGCCCGTGCGCCTGCCCCCGCTTTTCGTCGGCGGCTTTTGCGGGTACCAGTCTGCGTGTCGCTCCTCACACTCGCCATCTCAATGCAAGGATACTATGTTTGATGTAACCTCAAACGAGGTAACATCGACTCAGGTCATCATGCATCCATCCTCATCTCCCCTTCCCCGCCGCCATGGCTGAACGTGGCGCTGTCCCCCCTGTGGCGCCGGTGCGTCGCCGCGCGCTGCGTCTGATCGGCTCCTTCACCTCGCCACTGGCGCCCGACGATTACCTGGAGCTGGTCAACCCGCTGTGGTCCACGCGCGAGCTGCGCGGAAGGGTGGAGGGCGTGCACCGCGAGAGTGCGACGGCGGTGAGCGTGTCGATCAAGCCCGGCTGGGAGTGGCCGGGGCACCTGCCCGGGCAGTATCTGCGGTTGGGGATCGAGGTGGATGGCGTGCATCACTGGCGCGCCTACTCGCTCACCTCCGATCCGGGCCGTCGCGACGGGCGCATCGCGATCACGCCGAAGCTGCTGGCGGGCGGGAAGGTGTCGCCCTACCTCTTCAGTCGCGTGCGCCCCGGGGCGATCGTGCGCCTCGGCGGAGTGGAAGGCACCTTCGTGCTGCCCTCCCCGCTGCCTGCGCGGCTGTTGTTCGTCAGCGCCGGCAGTGGAATCACGCCGATCATGAGCATGCTGCGTAGCCTTGCGCGGAATGGCGGTGCGCCGCGGGGCGGCGGTCTCGCGCGCGACGGCGCGCTGCACGACGTGGTGCACATTCACTGCGCCCGCGACGCACCGGATGTGATCTTCCGCCGCGAGTTGCACGGGCTGCACGCGCGCCACCCCGGCTACCGGTTGCATGAGCGGCTCACCGGTGCCCATGGCCGCTTGGCGCCGGCGGAGCTCGATGCGCTGTGCCCCGATTGGCGCGAGCGCGAGGCGTTCGTGTGCGGTCCCGCCGGCCTGTTGCAGACGCTCGGCGAGCACTGGCGCATCGAGGGCGATCCCGCGCGGATGCACGTCGAGCGCTTCCAGCCCGCCACCGGCGAGATGAATGGATTCCCGCCCACCCAGCGGGGTGCGGGCGGCGAGATCGACTTCTGTGCCAGCGGCATCCGCGCGCACAGCGATGGCGAGCAGCCGATCCTTGTGGCGGGCGAGCGCGCTGGCGCCACCCTGCCCCACGGTTGCCGCATGGGCATCTGCCATAGCTGCGTCGGGCGGCTGCGCTGCGGGCAGGTGCGCGACCTGCGCACCGGCCGCGTGCACGGTCAGCCCGGCGAGCTCGTGCAGACCTGCGTCAACGCGCCCGAGGGCGCGGTTGAGATTGAGCTGTGAGAAGTCGACTCAATATCGAACTGCGCAGGTTTGAGGGGGAGTCGTCCGACAGGTTTGAGAAGGAGTCGTCCGAGAAAGTCGAGGGCCAACCGGGAGGGGCAAAAATCGGGTGGGCGGGGCTGGGGTAGATGTCATCCAAAAGCACACATAACACTTCACAAAATGAAGGGTTTGAGACCCAAAACAAAGCATCCGACCGCGCCGACCCACTTTACAAAATGAAGGATTTGGGTCTGAAAAGTACATACGTATGCCCGCCACCCCAACTCGCCCACTCACGGGTGCTCGTCTCCAGGACGGGCACTACTGACACCCAACTTGACGGAGGTATCGATGTCCGCCACCATTGAGCGCCCGCCGGTGCCGCCCCCCGCGGCCCCATCTTTCGAGGAGCCCCAGAACCCGCTGCACCGCCTCACCCCCGAGCAGCTCGAGCAGCTCGGCCGCGAGCTCGACGCGCTCCACGAGGAGGTCTACGCCGATCTCGGCGAGCGTGACGCGCGCTACATCCGCTCGACGATCCGCTTCCACCGCCAGCTCGTGATCGCCGCGCGGCTGCTGCTGCTGCGCTCGGACAAACGGCCGCTGTGGCTGGCCGGCACGGCCGCGCTGTCGCTGGCGAAGATCCTCGAGAACATGGAGATCGGGCACAACGTCATGCACGGGCAGTGGGACTGGATGAACGACCCGGACATCAACTCCCAGAACTGGGACTGGGACACCGCTTCGCCGGCCGACGCGTGGCGGCACTCACACAACTACGAGCATCACACGTTCACCAACATCCGCGGCAAGGACCGCGATTTGGGGTATGAGATCATGCGCATCGACCCCCACCAGCCCTGGCATCCGGTGTACCTGCTGCAGCCGCTGTACAACCTGCTGCTGATGGGCTTCTTCGAGTGGGGCGTGGCGCTGCACGACCTCAACTTCGAGGCGATCCGCAAGGGCGAGAAGCCCAAGGCGAAGGCGCTCGCCGAGCTGCGGGCGATCGGGCTGAAGGCGCGGCGGCAGGCCGTCAAGGACTACATCGCCTTCCCGCTACTCTCGGCGGCGGCCTCGGCGGCGTCGTCCGGCCGGGGTTCGGTGGCGCGGCCCGGCCGGCGTCCGGCTGCGCTCCCCCCGCGCGGCTCGGCGGGGTCGTCCCGCCGGCGTGCGGCCGCGCGCACCTTCAAGTCGACGCTCACCGCCAACTTCACCTCCAACATCGTGCGCAACGTGTGGGCCCACTCGATCATCTTCTGCGGGCACTTCCCCGACCAGACCTACACCTTCGGCGAGCAGGAGGTCGCCGAGGAGAACCGTGGCGCGTGGTATGTGCGCCAGCTGCTCGGCTCCGCCAACATCGAGGGCAGGCAGCTGTTTCACTTCGTCAGCGGCAACCTCGGCTTCCAGGTCGAGCACCACCTGTTCCCCGACCTGCCCTCCAGCCGTTACGCCGAGATCGCCCCGCGCGTGCGCGACATCTGCCGCCGCTACGACCTGCCGTACAACAGCGGGCCCTTCCACCGCCAGCTCGGCACCGTGCACCGCACGATCCTGCGCCTCGCGTTTCCGGGCGGGCGCCCGCGGCCGAAAGGCGAAGGCTACCGGGGGGCGCAGGCGGGCCCAGACGTGTCCGCTGCCTGACGCGACAACGAGCTGAGGCGTCGGTCGCCCCGTACCTCGTGTTTATCCCCCGGCGCTCGCGCGCTCGTCCGTCCCAACCTTCAGCCGCGCGTGGATCACGCGCACGGCCTCGGGGTTGCAGTCGACCATCACGTAGCGCCTGCCCAGCTTCGCGGCCACCGCTCCGAGCGTGCCGCTGCCGGCGAAGAAGTCCAGGCACCAGTCGCCCGGGCGCGTCGATGCCTGGATCATGCGCCGCACGATGCCCTCGGGCTTCTGCGTGGGGTAGCCGGTCTTCTCGCGACCGTTGGTGGGCACGATCGTGTGCCACCACACGTCGGTCGGCAGCTTGCCCTTCGCCACCTTCTCGGCGCTCACCAGCCCCGGCGCCATGTACGGCTCGCGGTCGACCGCCGCGTCGTCGTAGTGGTAGTGTCGCGGGTCCTTCACATACACCAGGATCGTGTCGTGCTTGGCCGGCCAGCGCCGGCGCGATCGCGCGCCGTAATCGTACGCCCAGATGATCTCGTTGAGGAAGCACTCGCGGCCGAAGATCTCATCCAGCAGCAGCTTGCAGTAGTGGGCCTCGCGATAGTCGATGTGGAAGTAGATGGTTCCGCTGTTTGCCAGCAGCCTGTGCGCTTCGCGCAGACGCGGCTCCAGGAACGCGAGGTAGTCGTCGAACTCGTCGAGATAGGAAGACTCCGCGAGCAGGCGCGTCCGGTAGCGGCGCCCCATGAACCCGATGCGATCGCCGCCCTCGTCCGTCACCGCCTGCAGCGTCTTGCGCGTTTGCACCTTGCCGGTGTTGAACGGCGGGTCGATGTAGATCAGCTGGAAGGCCTCGTCCTCGAGGCCCGGCAGCACGTCGAGGTTGTCGCCGAGGATGACGCTGTTCTCGCCGAGCACCCGGCCAATCTACGGGGCCTGGCGGATGCCGAGGCTGACGTTGTGGGACCGGCGGCCGCCGGGGGGTCGGGCTGCCGGGGGGTCAGGCGGCCGGGGGGTCGGGCTGCCGGGGGTCAGGCCGGGGCGAGCGTGCCCCACAGGTGCGCCAGCGCGTAGGCACGCCACGGCCGCCAGCGCTCCGCCAGGCGCGCGGCGTCCCGGGGCGAGCACCCTCCACTCGACGCGGACCGAAGCCGGGAGACACTCGCCTCCGGCGAGCATCCCCGGTTCGGCCAGCAGCTGCCGAGCGCTTCCAACGCGCGGCGCACGCCGAGGTCGGTGGGCAGGAACGCGTCGGGGTCGGCGAGCGCGCGCATCGCGATGTACTCCGTGGTCCACGGCCCCACGCCGGGAAGCTCGAGCAGGCGCGCGCGCACCTCCCCGCGGTCGCTGCCGGGGTCAATCGCGAGCTCTCCATCGGCCAGCAGCCGCGTCAGCGCCTGCAGTGTTTGGCGCCGGCGCGCAGGGCCGCCCGGCAGCTCGTCAGGTGCCGCGGCGGCGATCGCGGCGGGGGTGGGGAACAGGTGGGTGAGGGTGGACTCACCGTGGGCGATTTGTGGACTGGTGTCGTTGTAAGGATGGGGATCAACCACTGCCAATGGCTCCCCAAGCGCCTGTGTGAGCCGCGCGGCGGCGGTGCGAGCGGCGGCCACGGAGATCTGCTGTCCGAGCACGGCGCGCACCGCGAGCTCGGCGCCGTCCACGGCTCCGGGCAGGCGCAGCCCGGGCGCGGCGTGCACCAGCGGCGCCAGCAGCGGGTCGCGGGCGAGGTGCTCAGCGGGTGTGGTGGGGTCGGCGTCGAGGTCGAGCAGGCGCCGGCAGCGCTGCACGGCGGCGGTCAGGTCGCGCAGGTCGGCAAGGCGCAGGCGGCACTCGATCTGCCCGTCCACGGGGGTGAGTGCGACGATGCCGTGCCCATGGGGCAGGCGCAGGGTGCGCCGGTAGCACCCATCCACAACCTCCTCCACGCCGGGCACCGCGCGTGCTCCGAGGAAGCCCGCGAGCCTCCCCCAGTCGAGCGGCTCGCGGTAGGCCAGCCGCACGGTGAGCGGGATGTCCTCGGCCGGTGCGATTGGCCCAGCTTGGAACCCGCTCCCCGGTGGGCGGGCGTTCGCCACGGCGTTCCCGTGCTCGATGCCGCGGCGTTGTCCCGGCGCCCGGCGGCGCAGCTCCGTGGGGGTGCGTGCGTAGACCTCGCGGATCGTGTCGTTGAACTGGCGCACGCTCGCGAAGCCCGCGGCGTGGGCGACGTCGATCAGCCTCAGCGGCGTGGTCTCGATCAGGATGCGCGCGGTTTGCGCGCGCTGCGCGCGAGCCAGTGCGAGCGGGCCGGCGCCCAGCTCGGCGGTGAGCTGACGCGTGAGGTGACGCTCGCTGTAGGCCAGCCGGCGCGCGAGGCCGTGAACGCCATCGCGGTCGACGACCCCGTCCGCGATCAGTCCCATCGCGCGTGCTGCCAGGTCGCCGCGGCGATTCCACTCCGGCGAGCCGGGCACGGCGTGCGGATGGCAGCGCAGGCAGGCTCGAAAGCCGGCGCTCTGGGCGGCCGCGGCGGTCGGGTAGAAGCGCACGTTGCGGCGCTTGGGCACGATCGCGGGGCAACTCGGGCGGCAGTAGATTCCGGTGGAGGTGACCGCCACGAAGAAGCACCCGTCGAAGCGGTGGTCGCGGCTGCCGAGCACGCGGTAGCGCGCCTGGAAGTCCCCGGTGTCACGCGTGTCGAAAGCACTCATGCACACCAGTATGAGGGGCAGGGTTGGCGGAAATCGGACGGCGACGTTCTCCATACCTACCCTGTCCGATTTCCGCCAGCATCTGGCGCCGGCGGGTGTCAGAGTAGTGGCATGAACTACACAACGATTGACAGTCCCGTCGGAGAGCTGCTCGCCAGCGCCGACGCGGCGGGTCGAATCACCGGCCTGCACTTTTTGACTAAGAACGAGGGGCCCGGCTCACCGGCCTCCGGCCGGCTGCGCCACCCTCTTGGCGGCCACCGCCTCCCAGCACGCGACTCTTGGGTGTGCAACGAGGAGGCGCTCGCGCCGTTGCGCCGCCAGCTGGAGGAGTACTTCGCGGGCGAGCGCCGCGAGTTCGAGCTCGATCTTGCCCCCAGCGGCTCGCCGTTTCAGCTCGATGTGTGGCGCGCGCTGTGCGCGATCCCCTACGGCGAGACCGCCTCCTACGGTGAGATCGCGGCCACCGTCGGTCAACCCGGCGCGGCCCGTGCGGTGGGTGGCGCCAACAATCGCAACCCGATCGCGATCGTCATACCCTGCCACCGAGTGATCGGTGCGAACGGGACGCTCACCGGCTACGGCGGGGGGCTGCCGCGCAAGCAGCAGCTGCTGGCGCTGGAGACCGGGGCGATGGTGCTGGCGTAGCATCCCTGTGCGCCGCCCCCAACCAAATAAGTGCCGCCTGCCGCCCCAACCAAATAAGAACGAGACCTAGTCTTATTTGGTAGGATCCCAAAAGAAGTGTCCACTTCGGCAGCAGACGCTGGTTATATTCCCCGTCGATGCCCCGTCACCTGATCTCGATCGACCAGGTCGACGACAACTTGGCCCGCGAGATCTTCGCGACCGCCGACGACATGGCCGCCGCGCTGCGGATCCCCACGCGCCTCTCCAGCCTTACCGGGAGGGTGGTGGCGCTGCTGTTCTTCGAGCCCTCATCGCGCACGATCCTCAGCTTCCATGCGGCCGCGGCGCGCTTGGGGGCCGCGGTGATCGAGCACCGCGGGGTGGAGTCCTCGTCGTTATCCAAGGGCGAGTCGATCGAGGACACGGTACGCGTGGTCGGCAGCTACGCCGACCTGATCGTCCTGCGCCACGAGGCGGCCGGTGTCGCGCAGCGCGCGTCCGAGGTCAGCCCGGTGCCGCTGATCAACGGCGGCGACGGCCCCAACGAGCATCCCACGCAGGCGCTGATCGACATGTACACGATCGAGCGCGAACTGGGGCGGCTGCACTCGCTGCGGGTGGGGATGGGCTTCGACCCCCGCCACTCGCGCTCGATCCACTCGCTCTGCCGCGGCCTCTCCCACTACCCCGATAACGACGTGCTGCTGGTCGGCCCCGAGGAGCTGTGGTTGGACGAGCGCGAGCTGGGCGACCTGCGCGAGCGGGGCCTGCGGGTGCAACAGAGCAGCGACATGCAACAGCTGCTGGCACGCGAGGTGGTGTACGTCAACCGCTTCCAGGTCGAGCGCATCGCGGACCCCGCACTGGCGTCGACCTATCGCGAGCGCTACTGCATCGCCGCCGAGGACGTGCGCGGCTCGGAGATCAAGCTACTGCTCGACCCGCTGCCGCGGATCCACGAGATCGCTCGCGAGGTGGACGACCTGCCCGAGGCGCTCTACTTCAAGCAGGCCGCCAACGGCGTCCCGATCCGAATGGCGCTCCTGTCGATGCTGGCGTAGGGGGCCGGGGTCTAGTGTATGAGCATGTCATTGGAGCATCGCCTGCAGATCCTGCTGGACGATGAGCGTCACCGCCGGATCGTCGACGTCGCCCGAGAGCGCGGCGTGTCGGTCGCGACCGTTGTCCGCGAGGCCATCGATCGTGGGGTCAGCAGTCCATCCGCACGCCGCGCGGCGGCGGGCCGGCGCCTGCTCCAAGCGGCCGATATGCCGGTCCCCTCCCGCGCCGAGGATCTACGCGCCGAGCTCGAGGTGCTGCGCGGCCGGCGAGCATGATCGTCAGCACCAGCGGCGAGCACCTGCGACGCGGCCTTTGCCTCGATCCCGGGTCTCCCGCACGTCGTGCCCGACCAGGCCGGCGTAGCGCAGCTGCTCGTCGGCTGAGCCGCCGTAGGCTGACCCGCGACGCGAGACGGGGCGATTTGCTGGCCTGTCGGCCTCAACCCCGCCGCGCGCGCATGTGCCCTGGGCGGCGGGAGACAGCGAACAGGAGCGCGCCCGCGAGCACGAGCGCGGCGAGCAAGCAGAGGCCGACAACCAGCGCTACACCGCCGTGGCCTCCGAGATCCCGGCGCGCAGCATGTGTCGAGGAGGCGGCGGCTGGCGCCGGTGCGGACCGCGACCCGGCTGCGCGCAGCGCGTACATGATGCGCCCCACGCCGCTCCCGCCCGCGAGCGTGACCCACGCAGCAAGCACGCGACCGCTCGTGGGGTCCACCGCGACCGCCGGCGGTCCGTTGGGCCCGGGCGCAGCCACGGGTTCGGGGGCGGCGAAGGAGACTTCCCCACGCCCGGCGTAGTGGCCGCGCGCCCCGCGAATCGCCCAAGGACCGGAGCCCGCCCGCCCGGCGGCACCGTTCGCCAAGCTCGGAGCTGTCCGCCACAGCGCAAACGCTTCGGCGTCGGGTCCTGCGGCGATGTCCGCCAGCACCGCGTCTGAGCTGGTCTGCCCGGAGATCACCACTGGCGCCCACGCGCCGCGGCGCAGCGACACCGGCGAGGCGCGCACGACGTAGCGGCCGGCATCGACGCCTGTCCACCCGATCATCACCGCCTCGCTGGAGAGTCGCGGCAGCCGCAGCGAGCCGGCGGGTGGGACGAAGCCGCCGAGGTCGCGGAAGCGTTCGAGTAGCCGCGGCGCTCCGAAGGCGAGCCCGCTGCCGGAGATGCTCAGTTCGATCGTCGTGCGCGGCGCGCCGTCGGGTGCCGCCGACTGGCTGCGCCAAGCCACGATCGCGTGGCCGTCGTCGCTGAGGAGTGCCCGCAGTTCCAGGTTGGGCGACCCGGCCGCGAAGCTCCCCAACCGCTGCACCGGCCCGAGCGCCCCCACGGGGGAGAGCGCACGTGCGTAGATCGCGCCGCGGCTGGCCCACACGAGCAGTATTTCGGCGTGATAGTCCATCGTCGCAACCACCGCTTCGACCGGGCTGGCGCCCACGGGCACCACGCGGGCGGCTGCGGGCGACTCGGCGTAATGGCGCTGCACGCGCACCGCGATCGCCCATCCCGACCCGCGTATGCGTACCGGGGAGGCGATCGCCACGTCGCCGAGATAGGCGCTGGCGAGCGCCACCGGCGTCGCCGGTCCGCCCAGCGAGTGTGGCGCTCCGAACGCGCCCACACCGTCGCCCTCCGCCAGGTCCCCACCGCCAACCACGAGGACCTGCCCGGTGGCGGTGCCCGCGGCAGCCACCACTTCAGCAAGGTTGCCGGCGCCGGCGGCGAGCGCGCGGTCGCGACCCGGGAGATCGTCGTCCGCGAGCGGAGCCCCCACCGCTTCGCTGGCCGCGGTGCCCACCGCTTCGCTGGCCGTGGCACCCCCAGCGCATCCACGCGGGGCGCTCCACAGCAGCGCCCCCGGCCCGCTGCGCGTGGTGGGGTTGGCGCCCGGGAACACAACCGACGGCGCCGACGTGGATGGGAGCGCCGCGGCGCAGCCGGCCGGCCGCGCTGGTGCAGACCAGCGCGCAGCCGCGGTGGACGCCGCACACGGAGGAACGAGCAGCGCGGCGATCAGCGCCGCGCGGGCGCCACGGGATTGCGCATGTAAAAACCGGACCGGCATCCGGCAATCGTAGGGGGCGCTTGCTGCCGTGGGGACTCTCGCTGTCGTAGGGAGTCTGCTGCCGTAGGGACTCTCGCTGGCGCCGCCAGGGACCCTTGCTGCCGTCCGCGGGCTCAGTTGCCCTCAAACCCCGCCCGCGGCCCGCGTGGCTTCGCGGGCGCGGCGGTACTCGTTGACGACGATCTCGGTGAGCTCCTCCACGGAGGTCTCAGCCGTCGGCTTGTCGAGTGCGATCGCGCCGTCCTGGATCAGGCTCACGCGGTCGCACGCTTCGAACACGTGCACGTAGTTGTGGAGGATCATGATGACCGAGACCCTCCCGTCGGCCTTTAGGCGCGCCACCAGGTCGAGGATCTGTGCGCCCTCTTTGGCGCCCATCGCCGCAAGCGGCTCGTCCAGCAGGATGATGTCCGCGTCGGAGTTGACCGTGCGCGCGACCGCGATCGCCTGGCGCTGGCCACCGGAGAGGCGTGCCACGGAGACGTCGATGCGCGGGATGTTGATGCCGATCTCATCCAGCGCGGCGCGGGCTTCGCGCTTCATCTCACGGTTGGCGAGGAACGGGATCGGACGGTGCACCTTCTCGCGGCGCAGCGCCAGGTTGTGGTAGACCGACAGTTCGTCGATCAGCGCGAGATCCTGATAGACGGTGTCGATGCCTTTCGCGCGCGCGTCGTCGACGCTTTTGGGTCGATAGGGCTCTCCATGCAGGAACATCTGCCCCGTGTCCTGCTTCTGAAAGCCGCAGAGGATCTTGATCAGCGTCGACTTGCCGGCGCCGTTGTCGCCAAGCAGCCCCAGCACCTCGCCCTTGCGCAGGTGCAGGTTGACGTCGCGCAGAGCCGTCACCGGCCCGAAGCGCTTGGCGATGTGCTCGACGCGCAGCACGTCATCCGCCGCCGAGACCGGCCCGACGATCGCCTCCGCTGGAACGGGCCGATCAGCCACTGCGGGAACCCCTGCGCACGCGCTGCACGTACACGTTGACGGTCATCGCCAGGATGATCGCCAGGCCCAGATAGAACAGCTGGTAGTCGGCGTTGACGCCCTTGAGGATCAGCCCGTCGTTGAGGATGCCCAGGAACAGCGCTCCAATCAGCGCGCCCACGACGGTCCCCGACCCACCCGCGAGGAGCGTGCCGCCAATCACCGCCGCCGAGATCCCCTTGAACAGGATTTCGTTGGCCCCGGCCACGTCTGGCTGCACCGAGGAGGCTCGCACCGCCTCGAGGATGCCGGCGAAGCCCCCGGCGGCGGCGCACAGGATGAAGTTGCGGATCATCACCAGGCGCACTCGTACCCCTGCCTCGGAGGCGGCCAGCTTGTTGGAGCCCACGGCCACGGTGTATATGCCCCAGCGGGTGAACGTCAGCACGATCTGCCCCACAACCACGATCACGAGCGCCCAGATCAGCTCCGAGTAGGTGCCCTCGCCGAGGATTTTTGCGAACGTCGAGACGTGGTTGACCGTTTCGGTGAGCACGATGTGCGCCCCGTTGATCACGTGGTGGACGTTGACGGTCGTGCTCGTGACTTCCGCCCCCGGCATCGCGACCGGCACGCCGTGCGAGATGATCAGCGTCAGCCCCTCCAGCGTGAACAGCATGCCGAGCGTGGCCACGAACGAGCTGATGCCGACCACCGCCGTGAAGAACCCGTTGATGAAACCGACCACCATGCAGCCGGCCAGCGCGATCAGCACGCACGGCACGTACGGAATCCCCGCCACCGCCAGCTTGTAGTAAAGGAACGGCGCGAGCAGATAGGTCGCCCCGATCGACAGGTCGATCTCGCCCAAAATCATCACGAACACCTCGCCCGCGCCGAGGATCGCGAACGGGGCGAAGAACGGCAGCAGCGTCTTGAAGCTGGAGCTGGTGAGGAAGGTGCTGGTGGTCAGCGAGAAGTAGATCGCCACGATCAGCGTGACGACGATGATGCTGCCCTCGCGCAGGGACAGCACCCGCTCGAGCAGCTGCTGTCCCCTGGAGGGAGGGATCTCGGGCGTGCGCTCCCCACCCGGATCGGCCGCGGGCGTGCGTTCCCCACCCGGGTTGGCCGCCGTCGGTGCGCGCTCCCCACCCGGATCGGCCGCCGGCGTGCGCGCCACCCCGGGAGGGCCCGGCGCCGAAGCCTGCGCTGGACCCTCTTGTGAGCCGCTGTCCACGGCCGCCGACCCCCTCTAGGCGGCGGTGCCCGCCGGGATCGGGACCACTTTCGGTTCGGAGGAGGTCCCCTCGAAGCGGCTCTTGGAGTTGATGTAGGGGGTGACGGTTTCCTTGTCGATGAATTTCAGGCCCGTGTCGACTTCCGCCGGACCCGTCAGGGAGCCGGAGACTTGCCACAGGAACAGTTGCAGGGCTGGCAGAAACCCCTGCAGGTAGGGCTGCTGGTCGATCGTGAATTCGATATAGCCTTCGTGGAGCAGTTTCTGGGTTTTTTCGGTCAAATCGAAGCCGCCGGCCTTGACGCCTTTGGCGGTCAGCCCGAGCTTCTGCATCACGCCCGCCAGTTCCGCGGTGTCGCCGCCGTCGACGGCATACATCCCCTTCGTGCTCGGATGGCCGGTCCAGTAGGCTTCAATCGCCGATTTCTCACCCGATTCCAGGGAGCCGGTCACGATCGTGGTCAGTTTGATCGGCGCTCCTGATTCCTTGATCGCCTTTTCGGCTCCTTGGAGGCGCGGCTGCAGGTTGGCGGAGCCCGCATTGGCGGTGAAGATGACCACTTCCCCGGTGCCCACGGCGGCGACGATCCGCTTGCCCATCAGTTCGCCGGCCAGTTTCAGGTCCTGACCGATGTAGGCCAGGCGTTTGTTGGGGGGCGAGGGGGCGTCGGCGTTGTAGGCGACCACTGGGATGCCCGCCTTCAGCGCGTTTTCGATGGGTACGTTGAACGCGGTCTTGCTGATCAGCGACACTGCGATCCCGTGGGCGCCCGATGAGACGGCGGTGTTGATGGCGTTGACCATCTGGTTGATGTTTTCGCTTTCGGAGCCCGTCCACTCGTAGCTTGAGCCGAGCAGTTTGCAGGCGTCGGAGATGCCGTACTGGGTGGGGGTGAAGAACGAGTTGGTCGTGACGTGGTTGACGAACACGAATTTGTATTCGGGGTGGGAGCCGAAAACGGCGGCGGAGTTGCCGCCCGACGAGGAGCTGGCGCTGGACCCGCAAGCCTCCAGCAGCGCGCTCACCGAGCCGACTGCCGCGCCGGTCAGCGCGGTGCGGCGCAGAAACGCGCGTCGGTCGAATCCCGGTGCCCGCTCAGCGGGCTTGAATCCCACCGGCCCCCGGTCGGAGTGCTCCAGGCGCTCCACTGTGTCGAGCACCAGATCGCTGTCGGACATCTCATCCTCCTCCTTGTCTGCGGGACGGGGACAGCGAGTAGGGGTCCCCTCTTAGGTTTCCCGCTTGAATCATTTGCTACACGCTCAATTCAGCGCGTATGAGGGTGAGAGCACCTCGCCCGCTGAGGATGTCTGTCTACCCGGGCGCGCCGGAGGTGACGATCGCCATCGTCATCGTGAGCGCCACCAACACCGCCGTGACGGCGACCACCGCTCGCTGCCCCGCAAGGCCGCCGGGGAAGTCCGGTTTGCGCAGCCCGAGCCCGAGCGATACCACGACCGCCCAGACGACCAGCAGGCCGCCGGCGATGTAGAAGGGCGTCCGGCTCTTCTCCGCGAGGATCGGCGCCAGCTGCATGACCGCCACGTGCATCGCCAACGAGCCTAACACGGGCGCGCGTGCTCCGCCATCCCGCGACGCTACGGCATAGCGGCGGCGCGAGCGCCGAGCAAGTCGCAGAGTATGCTGTCCGGCGATGCCCGAGACGGTGCGAACCCCCGACGAGCGCTTGGAGGGTCTGCCGGACTTTCCCTTCGACGCGCACTACCGCGAGGTGGAGGGGATGCGTCTCGCGCACCTCGACGAGGGCGAGGGCCAGCCGGTGATCTTCATGCACGGAGAGCCGACGTGGTCGTTTCTGTGGCGCAAGGTGATCCCGCCGGTGAGGGATGCCGGCTTTCGTTGTATCGCCCCCGACTACGCCGGGTTTGGGCGCTCGGACAAGCCGACCGACATCGGCTGGTACTCCTACGACCGCCACGTTGCGCTCGGGGCAGCGCTGCTCGAGGAACTGGACGTGCGCAACGCGACGATGGTTGTACACGACTGGGGCGGCCCGATCGGGTTGCGCCTCGCCGTGGAGCACCCCGAGCGGATCGACCGCCTCGTGATCACCGACAGCGGCATCTTCACCGGCAACCAGCGGATGTCGGACGCGTGGCTGGCGTTCCGCGACTTCACCGCGCGCACCGAGGACCTGCCGGTGGGAATGCTGGTCAGGGGCGCCTGCAAGAACGACCCCGGCGATGAGGTGATCGCCGCCTACGAGGCGCCCTACCCGAACGCCGCCTCGAAGGCCGGCGCGCGCGCCTTCCCGGGGCTGATCCCGTTCGCGCCCGATGCCCCTGGCGCGGCGGAGGGCCGGCACACGCTGCACGCGCTGCGCGAGGACACCCGCCCGACGCTGATCCTGTGGGGCGACTCCGACCCGGTGCTGCCGATGTCGGTGGCGGAGAACTTCGCCGGCGCGATCGGCCAGCCGCCGCCGCGCGCGATCGAGGACGCCGGGCACTTCCTGCAAGAGGACAAAGGCCCGGAGATCGGCGCGATCGTCGCGGAGTGGCTCACTCAGTGAGCTGACGATCGTCGCGGAGTGGCTTACTCAGTGAGCTGAGCCTGCTCCGGCGCCGACGCCAGCGCCGGCTCGGAGCGCGCGGCGCGCAGCTCGTACTCGCGCCGCGCCTCGACATCAGCGTCGGCGACCACGCGATCGACTCCCGCCAGATGACCGATGCCCTCGGTGACCGAGCGCGGCAGCAGTGTGCCGAGCCGGTAGGCGCGCCGGGTGGAACGGGGCACCCACACTTCGACGGTGCCGTGCTGCAGCGCCTCGACGATCGCGTCGGCCACTTCGGAGGGCTCGACGTTGGAGAAGCCGCGCGCGTGGCCCAAGCCGTCGCCCAGCTCGGTGTTGACGATGTATGGCATCACGTAGCTCAAGTCGATGTGGGCGCCCATCAGACGCAGCTCGCCGCGAACCGACTCGGTGAGCCCGACAACGGCGTGCTTGGTGGCCGAGTAGGTGGCGATGCCGGCGGTGCCCAACTTGCCAGCCTGCGAGGCAATGTTGACTATGTGTCCACGATCACGTGGAATCATCCGCGCGAGCCCCAGCTTCATCCCCAGAATCACACCGTGCAGATTGATGTCAACGATGCGCTGTGCGGAGAGGTCGTCCTCGTCGAGAAACCGCCCGACGGGCATGATCCCGGCGTTGTTGACCAACACGTCGAGCGGCCCGAGCTGCTCTTCGCTGGCGTCGAGGAAGCGGGCGAAGGAGTCGCGGTCGGTCACGTCCAGCGGCAGCGCAACCGTGCGGGGGCCCAGCTCGGCGGCGGTCTGCTGGGCGGTGGCGAGGTCGACGTCGCCGATCGCCACCCGCATTCCGGCTGCCAGGAAGGCCTGCGCCGTGGCACGGCCGATGCCGCGCGCGGCGCCGGTGATCGCGGCGTTCTGTCCGGCGATGAGACGCGGCGACTTAGCCATGGTGTGCAATGTACCAGCGCATCTTTCGTGGGCGTAGCGGGTTTGAACTGACGGACGACCTGCCGCGAAGGGAAAGGATTGGGAAACCCCCCCACCGGCGGGGCGCCAAGAGGAGAGGGGCACGCACTGCTCGGGCGATCCACGGCATCGCCCGAGCGTGTGCACAGCGATACCCTGAAGCGATGGCGCACTTCATGTTCGAGGGGCAACGGATCGCGTACACGGAGTACCACCCCGACCCTTCCAGCCCAGCGGCCGTAACTCCGATCAAAAGTTCTGCGCGCTCCCGCGCTGCGCACGCGGCCGAGCATGCCGCGGCGCAGGAGCGCACGCTGATCCTGGTGCACGGGCTGTTGCTGGCCCAGACGATGCACGCGCCGCTCGCCCGCGCACTCGCCGCGCGCGGCAACCGCGTGGTGACTGTCGATCTGCTGGGTCACGGCGAGTCGGAGCGCCCGCGCGACATGTGGCGCTACTCGATGCGCTTCTTCGGGGACCAGGTGGTGGCGTTGATGGATCACCTGGAGGTCGAGCGGGCGGTGGTGATGGGTACCTCGCTGGGCGCCAACACGGCCCTGGAGATCGCCCTGGAGTCGCCCGGGCGCTTGCAGGGGATGGTGATCGAGATGCCGGTGCTCGACAACGCGCTGCTGTCGAGCGCGCTCGCCTTCACCCCGATCCTGGTGGCGCTGACGTTCGGGGAGCCGGTGATGAAGCTGGTGGCGCGCGGTGCTCGCGCGATCCCGCGCGGGCTGCTGCCCCACTACGGCAACGTGCTGCTGGACACCGTCCGTCAGGAGCCGGGGCCCGGCGCGGCGGTGCTGCAGGGCCTGTTCTTCGGGCGCGTCGCACCGCATCGCAACGAGCGGCGCACGTTCGAGACGCCGGCGCTGGTGATCGGCCATCGGCGCGACCCGGTGCATCCCTTCTCCGACGCGGGAATGCTCGCCGAGGAGCTGCCCAACGGGCGCCTGCTGGAGGCCGACTCGCTGGTCGAGTTGCGCCTGCACCCGGAGCGGCTGACGGGCGAGATCGCGGGCTTTCTTGACGAGGTGTGGGAGGGGCGCAAAACCGCTAAGAAGAAGCGGGCGGGTAGAGCACCACTTCGCTGAGCGCCACGTGGCCGGGCGCTGTGGGGGTGCCTTGCGCGGAGGCGGGCGCCTTGACAAGCCACACCACCAGCCAGCGGAAGGTGTGGCCCGCGGTGCGGAGCTTCAGGCGGGTGACGGTCTTCTTCAGCTGGTGTGAGTCGCTGAGCGCCACCCACCCCGGTTCGGTGATCGTGGTGGGCGCCTTGGCGCCGTTGGCTCCGTACTCCTGGACGGTCATTCCGCGAGTCGGGGTGCGCAGTTCGATGCTGCCGAGCTTGCTGGGTTCGCGCAGATCGATCAGCAGACCCTCCGCCATGTTGGGGAAGGAGTGCGCTTGCACCTGCGCCGTCCACGCGGTGGTGGGTTCTCCGTCGATCGCCAAACCGGGATCGCCGAAGCCGGATTCGGGATAGTTGTAGGGGTTGTAGGTGGTGGCGGCGTTGGTGTCCAGCAGGATCGGGGTCGGCGGTTCGCTGTTGCCCGAGGAGCCTTCGTTCGCTTTCGATCCGCTCGTCGAGGTGCCGGTTTCGGTGGTGGTGGCGTTCGAGGGCGTTGTCGCGGAGCCGCTGCCCGAACCGCTCGATTCTCCGGAGCCGCTCGATTCGCCGCTCGCTTGGGGGGTGGGTGTGGGCGCCGTGACCTTCGGCGGTTTGGTGCTCGAAGACGGTGGGAACAGCAGGTTGGGGCTTTTGGAGGAGCTGTGGGGTGTGGTGGCGCCGCCGGCCGCGCCGGGGGTGCTCGCGGTGCCGGGAGCCGTCCCGGCGGGCGTGGTCGGCGCCGCGGCGGTAGGCGTCGTCGCGGGCACCAGCGCGACTGTGGCGGAGCGTGGCGCACTGTGTTCGTTGATCGCGGCAGCCACCGCCACCGCGGCGCCGATCGCGAGGATCGCGGCGGTCAGCGCCAGCACCGTCAGCGGGCGCAGGTTGGGCCGCTCGCTCAAGCTGCCGGGCTCGCAGCCGCCGCAGTGCAGGCACCATTGCTGGTCGCCCTGCAGCGGTGAGCCGCAGTACGCGCAGACGTGCTCTTGCGCGAGCGACTCGGAGCTGTCCGCGCCGTCGGACCCGCCCGTCCCGCCCTCGGGCGGGACCGCCGGAGTCAACGAAGCCGTCGGCTGTTCAGGGCTCGGCGCGGCCGGAGGATCAGCGAGCAACGTGTGCACTGCACATTGATTCTACCCGGGCTTCGTGAATGAGGCTTCGTACCCCTCCGCGTGAGGTGCACGCGAGTGGTCTCAGTGGCCCCGGCTATGGCTGCGTGAGCCGGACGGAGACATTCCAGGCGGACTCGGCGGGCGTCTGTGCTCCGCGCATCGAAACGGCGGCGGAGTGGCGCAGATCGGCAGCGGGTGTCGCCAAAGGTACCTCCTGTGCCGAGAATGCCAGCAAATCAAAGGGTTTTCGGGTACCGACCCGAACCTCCATTCAAGGCTGCTTTGCTGTGAATTCCATCCGTAGAACAATCTGGTACGGTTCCGCAAGCCGTTAGGCGTATGTTCGGCCAGCTTGACTGTGGTGCATCCTGACTTACCCTTCCTTGGCATGGCGCTCATCCATCGGCCCAATACAGGCACTTCCGCGACGACGAATGGAGCGTCTGAGATGAAGTCAGTTGGAGAGATCGATGGTCGTGGCTACGAGGAACATTCGCAGGCACCCGCCGTGCAGGCGATGATCGTTCGCGCCCGCCGCGCCTGGCTGAAGACGTACGGGTACGACCCCGCCGACTCACGCCTCAAAAGCTAGTTACTTCCCCCGGATAAATGTGTGGGGTTAGGCGGCGAGGTGGAGGCCGCCGGGGGTATGTTCGACGCCGACTGAGATTGCGACGGCGTCGAGGAGGCTGGCGGCGATGAAGCGTGTGGATCGGCTGTCGAGGTCTAGGAGCGCGGCGGCGGCTTGCTGGCGGGTGAGGCGTTGTTGGTCGCGTAGACGGACGAGCGCGGCGGCGAGCTTGGCTCGCTGCTGGGGTGTGTCGATCTGTTCTGCGACGGTGGTGAGGGCGTCCCAGCCCCAGTCGGGGTCGTCCCTGGAGATGGCTTCTTGCAGGCGTTTGAGGTCTGGGCCGATGAGCTTTGGCAGGGTCACGAGCAGCGAGAGGTCGGTGGCGGGAATGTCGAGGAGCTGCTGCCAGAGGTGGTCCAGGGCTCTCTCAGAGAGGCCTTGCAGGTCGGCGGTGGCGTCGCGTGCGAGTAGTGCGACGTGAGCGCGCGCGAGCTGTTCCTGCGAGGGTCCGCGTTGCTGGCCGCAGCAGCGCTTGACCTTGCGATTTGAGCCGCATGGGCAGAGCTCGTTGCGTCCTGGTCCGGGCATCAGCGCCTCCTGTCTTTCGGGTGTGGTGAGGGTCCCATCCGGGCCGGTCAGAACCACTGGGTCTGTCCGCTGTGTTCAGGACGATTCACCTGCTCATGAATTGGTTTTCAACCCGGTGGAGGTGTGATGCTCACGCTGTGTGGCGGGCAGGTGGAGTGCTTGTGGGACGAGGTGCTGCCGATCGAGGCGCGGGAGCTACCCGAGGATCTCGCTCGTCTGGATGCGGTGCTGTCCGATCCGCTGCTGCTGGAGCCGATCGCGGCTGCATGGGAGCAGGGCGCGCGTGGTCGTGGCCGCCCGTCGATCTCGATCGCGAGCTTCGTGCGGTTGATGGTGATCAAGCAGCGCACTGGCTGGGGCTACGAGACGCTGGTGCGGGAGGTTTCAGACTCGTTGCACCTGCGGCGCTTCTGCCTGATCGCGCTCGATCAGGGTGTGCCGGAGGAGTCGACGGTCCGCAAGCTCGCCCGCAGGCTGGGCGCCGAGGTCGTGCAGGAGATCACCAGGGTGGTGATCTCCAAGGCCCAGCGCGAGACGCGTTTTCGTGCGCGGGCAGCGAGGATCGACTCGACAGTCGTGGAGGCGGACATCCGCTACCCCTCCGATGCGATGCTCGCGTTGCAAGGCGTGCGGGTGCTCGCACGAGAGGGCAAGAAGCTCACGGCGCTGATCAAGGGCAAGACGACGCGGGTTACGGATCGTTCGCGTTCGGTTGGGCGGGCTGTCCGCGCGATCTCAAAGACACTCGCGCGTCGCACCGGTCAAGCCAAGGCGGAGGTGATGAAGCTCAACGAGCGTGCCGGGCGGCTGATCGCACGCTCGGTGAGAGAGGCACAACGGCTCGCCGTGCAGGCCAGGGCCGCGGCGCGTGGCCGCGGCGCTCAGGCCAAGCTCAGAGCAGCCGTCAGGCTCGAGCAGCTCGCTGCGCGCTGCGAGAAGGTCACCGAGCAGATCGACCGTCGCTCAAAGGGATTGAAGATCACCAACCGGCTGGTGTCACTCGCCGACCCCGATGCGCGGCCGATCCGCAAGGGCAAGTTCGGCAAACCCACGGAGTTTGGGTACGTAGCCCAGATCTGCGAGGTCACGGAGAACACCCGCAAGGGCGCCCGCGGGCTCATCCTGCCCGCCGGCCACGCGCCCGGCAACCCCGCCGAGAACCGGCTACTGCCCCAGACCGCGCTCGAGCTCGAACATGCCGGGATCACGCTCAAGGAGATCGTCTGCGACGGCGGCTTCCAGGCCGGCCCCACCAAAGACGCGTTCCCCGATCTCACCGAGCAGCAGATCCAGATCTCCGGCCGCCACGAGCCTGGGTCGCGCAGGACCCGCAAGCGCAGAGCCCGCTACCGAACCGGTATCGAGGGCCGCATCAGTCACCTCAAGCGCAGCTACGGGCTACGCCGAACCAGGCTGAAGGGCGATGACGGGATGAGAACCTGGACGGGGTGGGCGATCCTCGCCTACGACCTCGACACCCTCGCCATCCGAGCCCGCTGAAACACTCCCCGCCAGCCCGCCAACCGGGCAACCCATGAATGAGCCTGACTCGGCCGCGCCCAACCGGACGCGGCCGTTTCAGTCCCCTGAGCCGTCATTTATCCGGGGGAAGTAGTTAGGCAAGGCCGCAGGCGGATCGGCCAGGTCCGTGGCTCGGCTGGGCCGTGGCTGTGGTCTGGCTGGATCATCCGAGCCACCGGATAGATTCCTCTACCCGCGCGGCTTGGAGCTGTCGTGCCATCAGCTCTCGCTCGTCCCGTTGAGCCTGCCGACCTCTCAATCGATTCCAATGACAGAGCGAGACGTCCCCACCACACCCGATGACGCGCAGTGGGTGCGCCTGAGCGACGAGCTCCTCGCATCGTCCGAGGCCGAGCAGTGGCGGGAGATGGCCGACAGCTTCGAGCCCATCCCGCACGACGCCGGCTTTGCGATGGCGCACTGGCTGTGCGACGCCGCACATCAGGGGGCAATGCCGGCTGAGACCTACGCGCTCCGCCTTGGCGATGAGCTGCTTGGCTTCTTTGCTGTCGAGCGCGCGCGCGTAAAGATCTCGTTCCGGGCGCGGCCGTTGTTCGAACTTCGCAAGCGTATGGCCCATCGCGATCCCCAACCCGGTCTCATCCTCCTGTCCATTGCGAGGGCCCGCTCGACCCCCATGGGCTTTGGGCACGTCCTGTTCGACCATGCGCTTGGGGTCGCGCTCGAGGACCCGGCTGTCGTCGCAATCTTCGTCCGTCCCGACAATGACGACGTATCGAGGATGTGGAGGGACAGCTACCACTTCCGGCCGATGGACGACCCAGAGATGCCCGGTCTGCTGTATTTCCCCGTCGACCCAGCCCCGGAAGCCGAGTGGCCCTAACCTCTGGTTGGGTGTGTTGCGTTCGTCTTGGCGACCACCCTCGCCAGCCTCGCTCTGACCTCGGGGTCCCGCAGCGCCTCTGCGTAGTGCTCTGCCCTGATCCTGCCGACGTATAACGGCTGTTTGGCGGTGGCCCCGGTGGCCTCCGGGCGGTTGTTGGCCTTGCGTCGAAAGAAGTTCATCAAAGAGCTCATAATCGTCCTGCCACTACCGGCTACCTTCCCTTTATCCGTCAAAACCATGCGCTGGTAGCGAGTTGTGGTGCCTTCGGGTATTCGACATCTGGGCGTTGCGGCTTGAGTGTCGGATGGTGTCCCTCGTGGAGATTCCGGTGCGCCTCCTCGCCCGGGCTCTGGCCGCGGGGGCGGGCCGCGTGTCCAGCCCTGAGAGCGATCGGCGGACCGTCTCTTGACCACTACGGGCGCGGCGCCGGCGGCCCCCCGGGGACGATCTCCCGGCCGGTGGGGCGCAGCGCCTCGTCGAGCTCTAGCTGCCAGTAGTAGCGCGTGAACGTGCGCCCCTCGTGGAACTCGCCGACGTGCGGGGCGATCGTCTCGCCGGCGGCCATGCGCACGATCAGCTCGGGGTAGGTGCGGCCGGGCAGGGCGGCGTAGGCCGGCGCGGGGAAGGCGCCGCCGAAGCGGGTGTTGACGTCGGTGATCCCCAGCCCCACCTCGGGGTCGCGGAAGACCTGGATCGTCGCGGGTCCTCGCACCGCGAGCGCCTCCATCACGCGCTGCCCCAGCGCGATCAGCTCGGGGTCGCGGATCACAGCGCCCTTGATCGACTCGCCGCCGCGGGACTCCAGCATCGTGCGGGGGATCGCGTTCAGGCAGCGGCCGTCGAGGTCCCCGAGGCAGTCGATCGAGAGCTCGGGTCCGCCCATCGCGCGCTGCACCATCACCGGCTCGGGCACCGGGTCTGGCGTCCTGCGGTTAGGGTGCGCCTCGGATAGGTAGCGCACGAAGAAGTCCTTCTCCGCACGGTCGCGCGCAAGATGGATCGAGCGCGCGCCCGAGCCGCGGCGGGGCTTGACCATCACCGGGTAGGAGTCGGGCTCCTCCTCGGGCAGCACCGTCGGTGGCGAGGGCAGCCCCAGCCGCGAGAGCAGCAGGTGGGTCTCGTACTTGTCGTAGGTCGCGCGCGCCACCTCGGGCGAGGGTACGAGCGCGGGCAGGGTGAGCGGGGTCCGATTCTCTCGCGCCCGCGCGAGCACCTCGATGTCGAGGTCGGTGAGCGGGATCACCGCGCCGACGCTGTGGCGCTCGCACAGCTCCTGCAGGAACGGCACATAGCTGGGGTCGGCGATCGGCGGTGGCGCTGGGTGTACATGCGCTGCGTACCGCGCGGGCGCCAGCGGATTGGGATCGACCGCGATCGTGGTGGTGAGCTGAGCGAAGCAGGCGACGATGTCGTAGCGCTTGCCCACCCCGGTCAGCACGATCGCCGGCGACTCAGCCATCCCCGTGCCCCTTGCCGATCGCCATGTCCCGTCCCGGTTGGGTCTCTCGCTCAGCCATCCCCCAATCCTCCCTTCCAACCACCGGTCTCGCCCTTGTACAGGCCCGAGCCCCCCAGCACCATCGCCGGGGTACGCCACAGGATGCGCAGATCCAGCGCCAGCGAGCGGTGCTCGATGTAGTGGAGGTCGAGCTCGATTCGCTCGCTCCACGGCAGCGAGGCGCGGCCGTTGACCTGCGCCCAGCCGGTGATCCCCGGCCGGATCGCGAGGCGCCCGCGCTGGCGGGGGGTGTAGCGCGCGACCTGCACCGGCACCGTGGGGCGGGGGCCGATCAGCGACATCTCGCCGCGCAGCACGTTCAACAGGTTGGGCAGCTCGTCGAGCGAGGTGCGCCGCAGGAAGGCTCCCACGCGGGTGATGCGCGAGTCGTTCTCGTCCACCGCCAAGCCGGCGCCGATGTGCTCGGCGCCGTCCACCATCGTGCGCAGCTTCAGCACGTCAAACGGTTGCCCCCCGCGCCCGATGCGCCGCTGGCGGTAGAGCACAGAGCCACGCGACTCCAGCCGGATCGCCACCATCGCGGCCGCCACCACGGGCGCACTCAGCACCAGCAGTGTGGCGGACACCGCGACGTCCACCGCGCGGCGGATCACAGCACGGCCCCCTGCGATGGCTGTGGGATGGGGCGCATCACGGCACCGCTCCGCGCGACGGCAGCACCGAGGGACGCGTTCCCTCCGCCGCCTCCCACGTGGGGGTGGTGCGATGGCGCAGCCAGTCGAGCAGACCCAACGCGATCGAGGCCGTCGTCATCACGTAGTAGCGCGCGATCAACAGCGGGCGGCCGGCCTTGGCGATAGCCGGGATGGTGGTCGCGCGCTCCGTGACTTCCACCACCCCGCCGATCCCGGCGGCCAACAGCAGGAGGAGCTGCACGGCGAGCGTGGCGAGGTACAACCAGCGCGGACCGGCGTTGCTCGCCACCAGTGCGATGTTGGTGGCCAGCGCCAGCCCGTGCAGGAACGGGGTCAGGTAGCGCAGCAGACGGTGGGACAGGATCATCAGCGCATACCCTGGCGGGTAGTCGCGCAGCTTGAGCATCCCGCCGCGCAGCACGATCGGCCAGGTGTGGCTCATCATGCGCCGCTTGCGCGCCAGCTCACCCTCGAGCGAGGGCACCATCCGCTCGGTGGCGCGCGCCCGGGGGACGTATACGGCGCGCCAGCCGCGCTTGACCATGTTGAACGGGAACGACAGGTCGTGGCCCATGATCGGGTCGACCACCAGGTAGGTGTCGCGACGAGTCGCATAGATCGCGCCGTTACCCGCCGTGATCGAGCTCAGCCGCGACTCCATCCCTCGCACGGCCATCTCATAGCGCCAGTACACCCCCTCCTGGTTGGTTGCCCCAGCGCCCGCGGCCCGTACGAAGCGCACCTGCCCGCAGGCGTAGCCGACGCAGGGATCGGCGAACGTGCCGACGAGGATGCGGGCGGCGTCGGGCTCCCACAGCGCGTTGGCGTCGGAGAACGCCACGAGCTCCCCTCCCGCGCGTTCGACGGCCGCGTCTTGGGCACGGATCTTGCCGCCGCGCGCCAGCTCCAGCACGAGGTCGGCGCCCGCCACTCTCGCGTGCTCTGCGGTCGCGTCGGTGCAGCCGTCGCAGGTGACGATCACCTCCAACAGCTCTCGCGGATAATCCAGCGCCAGCGCGTTGGCGACCTTCGCGGCGATCACCGACTCCTCGTTGTGTGCGGCGACGATCAGCGACAGCGAGGGCAGCGACAGCGAGGGCAGCGGCGGGGTGGGCAGCGGGGTGGGCGGGCCTCCATCCTTTGGAGCCGCGGCTGTGCGTGCGGGAGCCGTTGGATGTGCGAACAAGGGCCCAAGGATGGCCAGCGTCGCCGCGTAGCCAAGTTGTGTCCATACGATCAAGGTGGCACACACCCAGAAGAGGACCTCCAGAATCGTGTTCACCATCCCAAGGCTTGCCTCTCGCCGCCCACGTCGCTACGCTTATTGGCGGCTAATACGCTGAGCGGGTTGTTCAGCTTCTTTTGGGGAAGTCCCTGGTGGCCGCCGGGATCGTCTTCACTGCGACCACCAGGGCACCCCGCTATCTCGCCAGTCGGTCGATGACCAACAACGCAACCAGCAGGGCGATGGCCAATACGATCAGTGGGTTGCCCATGTAGCTCCTCCTTTCTCCGGGACGCACGATCCCGGAACGGCCCGGAGGGAAGGGCTGGCGACACACAGCAATCAACCATTCGAGCCACTCTACGGCGCTACGGCGACGGTACGCTCGGCCGGGTCGTCCTGGTTGCACACAGCGAGCGGTACAGCTCGAGCGTGCGGTGGGCGATCGCGTCCCATGAGTATGTCCCCGCCACGGCGGCGTGCGCTCGCTCGGCCATCGCGGAGAGGGCGGCGGGATCGGCCAGCAGTTCCCGCAGCGCCTCCCCCAGCGCCGCGGAGTCGCCGGCCGGGACTGTGCGAGCCGCGCCGGTGGCGGCCACCTCGGGGAAGCCGCCGACGTCGCTCAGCAGCAGCGGCTTGCCGAACGCGAGCGCGGTGAACAGCACACCCGACTGGTCGGCCTCCAGGTAAGGCAGCACGACCAGGTCGGCGCGCGTGAAATACGCCGGCAGCTCGGCGTCTGGGACAAAGCGCGGCACGAAGCGGACATTCGGCGGGGCGCCCGCCAGCAGCGTCGTGACATCCATACGCGGCATGCCGACGATCCACAGCTCTGCGCCATCGATCCCACGCCACGCCCGCAGCAGCACGTCGAGGCCCTTGTAAGGGCGTAGTAGGCCGAAGAACAGCACCACCGGTCCGTCCGTGTTGCTCGGCAGCCCGCTCGGTGCCCCGGCCGGCGGCTTGGCAAGGTGGGTGAGCGCTCCGTGTGGGATCACGTGCACGCGGCCGGGATCCACGCCCAGCTTCAGCAGCCGCGCGCGCCCGTGCTCAGAGTGCACGACGATCGCGTCGAAGCGCTCGTACAGTCGCCGCTGGGCGGCCAGCTGTCCCGGCCGCGGCTCGCGCGGCAGCACGTCGTGGGCGGTGAGCACGAGCTGGGGGCGCCTGCCTGCCGCGGTGGGTCGCCGTCGCGGAAGCAGGTGCACATCGAGCGGCTGCACGGTCAACCACTGGAAGTGCACCACGTCGGCCGCGCGCGCGGAGCGACGGTAGCGCAGCATGTCCGGCACGTGCTCGAGCAGCTTCAGCGCCTGGCTGCAGCGCGAGCGCCTGCCCGAGGCGCCTCCGCGGTGGGCGAGCCGGTAGAAGAGCTCGCGCCGCTTGTACCCCACGGGCGCGGGCACCGCTCCGTAGGCGAAGCGGCTCGTGAACAGCTCCACCTCGGCGCCGGCCGCCGCCAGCGCGCGGCACAGCGCGTGGTCGTACGGCGGCGTGTAGGCCGAGGGGTCGACGACGTGGACGCGCACCGCCAGAGACAATAGGCGGGTGGGCGACGAGATCGAGCTGAGCTTCTGCGTGGTCAACACCTCCCAGCGGGAGCTGCTGCTGCGCGGGCTGGACGCGATCGCGCGCGAGCGGGCGGCGCTGCCGTTCGCCACGGAGGTGCTGGTGCTCGACAATGGCTCGCGCGACGGGTCCGCCGAGGCGGCGCGCGCACATCCCGCGGTGGACGAGGTGATCGCGCTTGGCGAACGGCGCGGCAAGGCGCTGAACGACTCGGAGCTGATGCGACGTGCACGGGGGTCCTACGCACTGTTGCTGAACGAGGACTCCGAGTTGCTCCCCGGGGCGACGCTCGCGCTGTGGCAGGCGCTTCGTTCGCGCTCCAACGCCGCCTGCGGGGGGGCGCAGCTGCTGCGGCCGGACGGTAGCGCGCAGCCGTGCGCGTGGCGCTTTCCGACGGTCGCGACCGCGCTCGCCGGGGCGGTGTTCGCCCATCGGCTGTACACGGTGCAGAGTGGGGGCGAGCACACCCGTGAGGTGGATTGGTGCCAGTCCTCGGCGCTGCTCGTGCGGCGCGACGCGGCGGCGCGGGTCGACTACATGGACCCCGACTTCTTCGTCTACTCCGACGAGGTCGACTTCGCCCGGCGCCTGCGCGACGCCGGCTGGCGCAGCCTGTATGTGCCGGGGGCGCGCGCGATCCATCACGAGCAGCTCGCGACGGGCGCCGTGCCCGAGCGCCGGATCGTCGAAATGGCGCGCAACCGCGATCTCTACATGCGCAAGCACCACTCCCCCGCCGCCGCGCGCGCGGTGCGCTGGCTGACCGCCTGGTCCTACGCTGTGCGTGCGCTCATCGCGCTCATGCTGCCGGGTCACGTGGGCGGGCGGGATGCCAATCGCTATTGGCGCCACGTCACCGCGACGCTGCGCCCGGATCGTGGCGAAGGCTTGCGTGAGGCCGCAACCGCCTACAACCGTGCGGGTGCGGGTGCGGGTGCGGGTGCGAGTGCGGCGCGTGCGGGCACCGGCGAGGCTGCGGGCGGGGGCGCCACGGCACCTCCGTGTTGAGCGTCCGCCTTGCGATCCTGAGGCACCGCTTAGGTGGCGGTGGCATAGTGTGACGTCGCTGTGAGTTCCCCCCCGCAGACATTGACGGCCGCCTCGAACGGCCACAAGGCATCCGCGGTGCCCGCCGAGGAGCCATCCGCAGCCCCGGCCGAGGAGGCATCCGCGGCGGGCGCCGAGAAGGGGACGGCGAAGGTGATCGTGGTGATGCCGGCGCTCAATGCCGCGCGCACGTTGGCGGCGACCGTGTCGGGCATCCCCCGCGAGTGGGTCGACGAGATCATCCTGGTCGACGACGGCTCGCGGGACGGCACCGTCGAGCTGGCGCGCACGCTGCCGCTGCGGGTGATCCCCCATCCCCACAACGTCGGGTATGGCGGCAACCAGAAGACCTGCTACCTGCAGGCGCTCCAAGACGAGGCTGACGTAGTGGTGATGCTGCACCCCGATGGCCAGTACGAGCCGACGCTGATCCCCGAGCTCGTCAAGCCGATCCTCGCGGGCGAGGCCGATCTGGTGCTCGGGTCACGGCTGATGGAGCGGGGCGGGGCGCTGGCGGGTGGCATGCCGATGTACAAGTACATCGCCAACCGAGCGCTCACGACGGTCGAGAACCGCGTGCTGGGGACCTCGCTCTCGGAGCTGCACACCGGCTACCGCGCCTACTCGCGCGAGCTGTTGATGGGGATCCCGTTCCTGCGCAACTCGCTGGACTTCTCCTTCGACTCGGAGCTGCTGATGCAGGTGGTGCACTTCGGCTTTCGCATCGCCGAGGTGCCGGTGCGCACGATCTACTCGCAGGAGGCATCCTCGGTGGGGGCCCGGGCGTCGACCGTGTACGGGCTGAAGACGCTCCGCGCCCTGCTGCGCCTGGAATTGCACCGGCGCGGGCTGGTGCGCAGCCGGAAGTTCACCGCGTAGCGGGCGTGCGGCGCCTCGACCGCTTCGACTCCTGCCTGTTGGGGGCGCTGGTCGTGCTCTCGCTGTGGACGCTTGGGCTCGACCTGTGGCAGGTGTTCGTGCACGCCCGCGTGTGGACCGGCACCGAAGCGGTCTACCAGGAGGACGGGATGCAGTCGCTGATGTGGATCGAGGGCATCCTCAAACACGGCGCCAGCCCCGACCTGTACGTGTTGGGGCGCACGCCCGCCGACTTCTTCCAGCCGCTGCTTGCGATCTCCGCCGGGGTCGCGGCGCTCGGGGTGGCGCCCTATGTGGCGCTGCTGCTGTGGAAGCCGGTGGCGATCGTCGCGATCTTCTTCGCGGTTCGCGCCTACGTCCACCGCACTGTGCATGGTCGCTGGCCGCGCCGCGCGGCGCTGGCGCTGGCGCTGTTCTTCGGTTGGGGCGCCGTGATCGGGGACTCCTGGATCGTCTTCTGGTCGTGGGGCTATCCGTTCGCTCTGATCGCGCTGGCCTGCGCGATCGGCGCGCTGCTGGCCTACGCGCGCGACCGCGGGGCCGGACGTGTCGGCCTGCTCCCGCCGCTGCTCGGAGCGCTGGCGAGCTGGCTGCACCCGTGGCAGGGCGAGACGCTGATCGTGATCCTGATCGGCACCGAGCTCGTCCTGCTGGCGCGCCGCGAGCGGGTTGCTGTGGCGGCGCTGGCGCTGACCGTGGCGCTCACCGCGCTGCCGCTTGGGTACTTCGCGCTGCTCGTGCACTTCGACGCCGTGTGGCAGCGGGAGCGGGAAGTGGCCCTCAGCACCTATCCGGTGTGGCTGGTGGTGAAGGCATTCGTGCTGCTGGTGCTGCCCGCGGCGTTGGCCTACCGCGTGCGCGTCACGAGCTTCATCGCGCTGACCGCGCGCGTGTGGCCATTTGCCGTCGTCACGATCTTCGCGGTCTCGGAGTGGCAGGGCAGCGGCTCGACGCACGCGCTGCTCGGCGCCACGGTTCCCTTGGGGGTGCTCGCGGTGGAAGGCGTCCGTTCGCTGTCCTGGTGGGCGCTCGCCCGGCGTTTGCCCCGCCCCGCGGTGTCGCTGCCCGCGCTCGCCGTGGTCGCGGTCGCCGTGCTGACGATTCCCGGCACGATCTACATGCTCAAATATGCCTATAAGGCCGTCAAACCGCGGCAGGGAAACGCCAACTTCATCGCGCATGGCGAGAGCGCAGCGCTTTCCTACCTCGCGCACGACTCGCAGCCGGGAGGAGTGCTCACGCGTTTCTACCTCGGCATGGTCGTGCCGGCGCAGACCGGTCGTCAGACGTACACCGGCAACTGCTACTGGTCGGAGCCGAGCTGCCGCTACCGCAGCGTGACCGCCGAAGAACTGCTCGCCGGCAAACTGTCACCCACGCAGGCGTTTGGCTTCGTGCGGCACAGCGGCGCCCGGTTCGTGCTCGGCGACTGCCGGTCGGCGAATCTGACGGTTGAGCTCGAACCAATCACCAGCGCGGTGCATCGCTTTCGGTGTGCGACGGTGTACGTGATTCGCTGAGGGAGGCGCGGGCGCGTCACACAGCTCGTGGGCATCTGCCCCCAGGCAGATAGGCGAGGCGGGTGGCGAGATGGGGCTACGCCGTCGTGAGCACCGTCTTGACCCCGTCGTAGCGGCAGTGCTCGTGCAGCGCCCGCGGTGCCTGGTCGAGGGGGGCGACGTTGGTGGTGACGAGCTCCGGTCGCAGGCGACCGTCGGCCATCAGCTCCAGTACAGCGGGCATCAGGGCACGCGCATGGACGATGCCGACGTGCAGGGTGGCGCGACGGACGTATATCCCCAGGAACGGCAGGCGGGCGCTGCGGTGCAGGCCCCCGGAGCTCGTACAGACGCCGTCGGGGGCGGTGTGGGCGAGCGCGGTGGCGAGCGGGTCGGCACTGATGTGCACCACCAGCGGGGCGGGGGCGCGACGGCGCAGCTCGCGGGGGCGCAGCGCGTGCAGGCCGAGCCGCTCGGCGTGGGCGCGGACGTGGGGGCGAGAGTCGACGAGGGTGACGCGGCGGGCGCCCAGCGCACGTGCGATCAAACCGGTGTAGAGCGGGCAGCTGGCGCTGAACAGCGAGCGCCGGGAGAGGCAGGCGATGATCAGCACCTCGGCGTCGGGGTCGGCGGCCAGTAGCGGCGGAAGGTGGGGCCCGATGTGGCGGTAGGCGTCGCAGAGGTTGTCGGACACGCTCGCGGCGGCCGCGGGGTCGATGCCGGCCGGCAGGGGAACGAGCATCGCCTCGGCGTAGGGAACGGCGAGCTGATCGGAGAAGGCGCCGCCGAAGTGCCCGGTGGCGAGGCCCATGCCGTAGGCGGAGAGCGGCGGCACCGCCAGGCAGCTGCCTGGATGCCCCGAGCGGCAGGGGACGCAGGTGCCGCAGTTGATCTGGAACGGGACGACCACACGGTCGCCCCGCCGCACGGTGGCGACGCGCTCGCCGACGGACAACACCTCGGCGACGCATTCGTGCCCGAGGTGCAGGGGCAGCGCGAGCTGGGTGGCTCCCATCACGAGCGGACAGTCGATGTCGCAGGTGGCGGCGGCGATCGGATGCACCACCGCCCCGTCGGGACCAGGGGCGGGAGGGGCCGGCGCCTCGCTCCAGCGCAGCCGCGCGCCGGGCGCCGCGGTGAGGACGCGCATCCGCGGCCGCGTCGGGCGCCGCCCCTGGACGACACCGTCGCCGGCGGTGGCGGCCAGCCGTCGCAGCCGCTGCAGGCGGTTGCGTTCGAGCAGCAGCGGCATCGCGGCCGCGGCGGACGGAGAGAGAAAGCCGGCGTAGTGGCGCAGCGGCCCGCGCGGGCGCTTGGGGCGGACGCCGGCCGGGGGGCCGGCGGGCGGTTGGGCTGGCGAGATCGAGCCGTTCTCGACGTGCTCGGCGGGCAGGCTCACGTGTGGCATGACGCCTCCTTGGTGCTGCGTCGCGGAGCAGTGGACTCTACCTGCTCAGGCTATGCCGACTGGTTCTGTGGCCCGCGGAGGCCGCTGGCGATGGGTTCGTGCAACGCGACGGCGCAATCCACCACTTCTGGAAGCGCTCTGGAAGACGGCGACGCACTAGAACTTTTGGAGCCACGCGAGGGGGGTTCCGTAAGCACACTCCGACGCTGGAAAGACCTTCAGCCCGTAGGAGGTCGTCTTGGTCGACCCGCGCCGATAAATCTTGGGCGAGAGGTCTTCCAGATAACGCCTCTCCGTGTTGCCGTACTCATCCGGCTCCACGGCTCGAAAGACGGACGACGCGGCGGCATCTGCGAGCTGGAGCAGTCGCATCTGGTCGGGGCTGTCGATCCTGAAGTGATGGCCGGTGAAGACGTGGTGACGGATTTTGACTTCGGAGTTGAGTTCGAGCGCGCGGCGGTAGTTGTGGAGCTTTTCCGCCTTGAAGTGGCGCACGTGAGCAAACGTAACGATGGCGTCGGTGCCTCCATGCTCGTCTACGTACCACGACACGCGCTCTAGAACGAGCCGCAAAGCCCATAGATACATGGGGTCTGGCCGTGAGATATGAGCCATGCTCCCGGCGGGGAGAGGCTTGCCCAGCGGACCCTTATGGATGATCACGCTTGTGATGGTGGCAATGGCTGAACCACCAATGTCCTGGGCGGCCTTGACCTTCTGCGGGTGCGTTAGCTTGCGAAAGTGCAGGACGTGCCCCGAATGGCGCCCAAGAGTCTGCACTAGCTTCGCATGTTCAGCCCGGACGGTCGTGTCGTGTTCGTCGGCCACAACGACGGCCGACACCACAAAGTGCTTAGACGACGCGGGCGAGATACCTCGGTCCCCCGCCTCATCGACGTAGACGCGATAGAGCACGATCCAAAAGAAAGGGATGGACCGGGGCCACCTTCAACCGCTAGATAAGCGGGTGCTGCCTGTGAGGGCAGCAGGCGGGATTCCCCACGTCCATCGATTCCAACTTTAGCATCGTATATCGCACTGCGGATGGAACGCTTTTCCGTCCGATATCTCAAGACGACCCTGGCCGGCTGATTCATACGCCCAAGGGTGCCTTCAGAACAGACGCTGTTGCTTTATGGCGCCTCGAGCGGGCGCCTCGGGCGCATTAGGGCGCGGTCCCGACCACCGACCGCTGCGATCGCGCGCGCTGCCGCCGCCCGATTCGCCCGACTCGCGCGGAGTGCGCTGTCGCACCAGCCCAGCGAGCCGTTCGCGTTCGGCGCGGGGCGCGTAGGCGCCGCGGCGGTAGAGCTCCTCATAGCGCGCCACGAGCTCGGGGCGCTGCTCGCGCAACCACTCCATGAAGACGTCCTTAACCTCGCCGCGCAGGTGCAGTGCCACGCCGCCGATGCTCCTCGCGCCGGCGTCGATCGCGCCCTGCAGCAGCGGCTCCAGCTGATGGGGGGCGTCATTGATGCCCGGCATCAGCGGGGCGATCAGCACGCCGGTGGGGATCCCGGCGCGGTTGAGCTCCGCCACAGCCTCCAAGCGGGCGCGCGGGTTGGGGGTATGGGGCTCGGTGGCGCGCCACGCGCGCTCGTCGAGCGTGGGGATTGAGAGGCTCGCGGAGATCGTGGTGCGCTGCGCAATCTGCACCATCAGCGGCAGGTCGCGCAGCAACAGTGGTGACTTCGTCAGCACCGAGCAGGGGTTGCCCGCGCCGCCGCGGGCGTCGCGCAGCGCCTCCCAGATGCCCACCATCAGCCGGTAGCGGCCCTCGACCCATTGGTAGGGATCGGTGTTGGTGCCCAGCGCCACGTGCTCCCCCTTCCACGACGGCCGTGCCAGCTCCGCGCGCAGCACCTCCGGCGCGTTGACCTTCACCACGATCTCGCGCTCGAAGTCGCGCCCCGCGTTGAAGCCCAGATATGTGTGGGTGGGGCGGGCGAAGCAGTAGCGGCATGCATGACTGCATCCTCGGTAGGGGTTCACCGTCCAGCGGAACGGCATCCGCGAGGCGCCGGGCACGCGGTTGAGCGCCGAGCGGGCGTGCACCTCGTAGAAGCGCATGTCGAGCGCCTCGGGCGCGTCGAAGCGGCGCACCACGGCCTCGTCGCGGTAGCCCGGCAGGCTGTGTTGGGCGTCGGCACCGAGGGTGAGGTTGCTCCACCGCACGAACGTATGTTCGCATACCTGTCAAGCTGCGCGGGCGGCACCTATGTCAAGTGCTTCAGGTCGGCCGTGGCGTGGCCGTTGCGTACCGCGGGCGCCCGGTGGGCCGGTACACCTGGAGCGCTACGCCCTTCGAGTCGGCTCGCGATTCGACTAGTTCAAGCGCTATGTCCGGGCCGGCATCGGGGAATAGCCGCGTGCCCTGGCCGAGGATCACCGGGACGATGAGCAGATTCATCTCGTCGACGAGGTCGTTCTCGAGCAGCCACCGGGTCAGGGTGCCGCTGCCATGCACCTGCAACTCACCTCCCGGCCTGGCCTTCAGCTCGACGATGGCCGCCGCGACGTCTCCGGAGAGGACGGTCGTGCCCGCCCATTGCGGGTCGGTGAGCGTGGTCGAGGCCAGGTACTTGGGCGTCTCATTCAACGCCACGCCGATGGGGTGGGCCCGCATATCCGCGATTGTGCCCCAGGAGCTGGCGAAGAGCTTGTAGGTCCGCCGGCCGAACAGGAACGCGTCGGCGCGCTGGTAGGTCTGGGTGATGAGCGTCCTGGTCTCGTCGTCGCCCGCCCCCATGGCCCATCCGCCGCGCTCGAATCCGTTCCTGCGTTCCTCATCCGTCGCGCCGCCGTTTCCCTGCATCACGCCATCGACGGTGACTTGCGTCATGGTTGTCAGTTTCATGATCGCGGTTCCTTTCTCGTCGGTTAGAGAGAGCGCCGCAGCGGCAATGCCCCCATTCCAAACCAGTTGTCACTGCTTTGCGGCCCTACCACGCGTCGACGTTGTGCCGGCGCTTGGTGGGCCGCGTGCGCCAGTCGGGTGGGGGCGGGTCGAACAGGGTGGCGATCCAGCGGCGTGAGTCGGCCGGGTCGATCACGTCGTCGATCTCGCCGTACGCCGCCATGTTGATGCCGCGGCCGTGCTCGTAGGCGGCGGCGACGGTGGCCTGGAAGACGCGCTCGCGCTCGGCGTCGTCCTCGATCGCCTCGAGCTCCCGGCGCATTCCCAGCCGCACTGCTCCCTCCAGCCCCATGCCCCCGAACTCTGACGTGGGCCAGCCGACGGTGAACAGCGGCGCCTTGAACGAGCCACCCGCCATCGCCTGCGCACCGAGGCCATACCCCTTGCGCAACACGATCGTCCCGAATGGCACCTCGAGGTTGGCGCCGACGGTGAACAGGCGCGCGAAGTGGCGCACGGTGGCGGTGCGCTCCGCGGCGGGGCCCACCATGAAGCCGGGGGTGTCACACAGGAACAGCACCGGCAGGGCGAATGCGTCGCACAGCGTCAGGAAGCGAGCGGCCTTGTCGGCGCCGTCGGCGTCGATCGCGCCGCCGAGGTGGGCGGGGTTGTTGGCGAGGATCCCCAGCGTGCGCCCTTCGACCCGCGCGAGCGCGGTGACGATCCCCGAGCCGAAGCCCTCGCGCAACTCCATCACCGAGCCCTCGTCGCACAGCGTCTCGATCACGCGGCGCACCTCGTAGATGCGCCTGCGCCGCTCCGGCAGGATCTCGCGCAGCAGCCGCTGGTCGGGCGCGGCGGAGTGCGCGGCCGGGCCGTGGAAGTAGGAGAGGTAGCGCTTCGCCGCCGCCACCGCGGCGCGATCATCGGTGACGCGCAGGTCCACCACGCCGTTGGCGTGCTGCACCTCGATTGGGCCGATCTCGGCGGGCTCGTACACGCCGAGGCCGCCGCCCTCGATCATCGCCGGGCCGCCCATGCCGATCGACGAGTCCTCGGTGGCGATCGTCACGTCGCAGCAGCCGTACAGCGCGGCGTTGCCGGCGAAGCAGTACCCGGAGGCGATCCCCACCAGTGGCACGCGGCCGCTGAGGCGGGCGAAGAGGTGGAAGGCGCGGCAGTCGAGGCCCGCGACGATCGGCATGTCCACGTCCCCGGGCCGCCCGCCGCCGCCCTCGGCGAACAGCACCACCGGCAGCCGCCGGCGCTCGGCGAGCTCGAACAGGCGGTCCTTCTTGAGGTGCCCCCGCATCCCCTGCGTACCCGCCAGCACCGTGTAGTCGTAGGACATCGCCATGCATGGGTTGCCGTCCACCTCGCCCACGCCTGCCACCAGCCCGTCGGCTGGGGTCTGCGCGATCAGCTCCTCGCGCGGGCGGCGGCGCTCCTGGGCGGCGAACTGCAGTGGGCCGTACTCCACGTAGCTGCCCTCGTCCACCAGTTCGGCGAGGTTCTCGCGCGCGGTGCGCCTGCCCCTCTCGCGGCGCTTCGCCACGGCCTCGGGGCGTGCCTCGTCGAGGCCCAACGCGTGGCGCTCGCGCACCGCGGCGAGGTCGGCGCGGACGGGGGTGTCGGCGTCGAGGGCGGGGTCGGTGTCGGGGTCGGCAGGCAACATCGCGCAATCATTGCGCAGAGTAGGGTGGGCGGGGATGGCAGGCGATGCTTCCCCCCAACCCGCTGATCCACCGCCCGCACCGGCGCGGGCGTGGCGCTTCTACTCGCTGCTGTCCCCCGGGCGGGATGCGCGAGAACTGCGCGCGCTCTACTACCGGCACTTTGGCGATCGCCGCAGGGAGCGCCAGCTGTTCTCCACCGGCGCCTTCTTCGCGACCTTCGCCGCGGTGCGCGCGATCACGCACGCGATCCGCGCCGAACGGGGGCCGTTCCGCAACATCACCCCGGGCGGACTGCACTTTCACCACATGACCTTTGGGATCACCGGCCTGCTGACGGTCGGCTACCTATGGATGCTCGAGATCGGCGTCCGCGAGGAGCGCCGCTCCTCGCGGGTAACCGCCGCGGTGTACGGCGCGGGCGCGGCGCTGACACTCGACGAGTTCGCACTGTGGCTCAACCTCGCCGACGACTACTGGACCAAGCAGGGCCGCGAGAGCATCGACGCGGTGGCGCTGTTCGGCTCGCTGCTGGTGTTCAGTGCACTCGGTAAGGGCTTCTTCACGGACCTGCTGCATCCCGGACGGGACGCGGCTGCCGCGCGAGGGTCGAGCGCGTCGTCGCATTGAGGCCAGGATCGTCAGCGCCGTTAGGGGGGTGAGGGGGCGTTACGTGGCCGTGTGGTGTTGACAAACGTAGTGGGGTCGTGTACGGTTGCCTTTGTCATGGTCATCCCTGTGGTGTCCGGGCAGACATAGGATCGGGTTGGGTCGTCGCACCTTGCGGTTGACTTCAAGCGCTGGCAGGGTGTTGGAGCGGGTAGAGGGACTGGGTCGGAACGGATGAGAGGGTTTGTTTAGCGTGCTTTCTAGAGGGGAATACGTGACGGGCGTCGCCGCGATCGGCGATCAGCGCCTTGCTAGATGCGCCAGCTTGGCGCTGTCGCATCTCTCTCTCTCTCTCTCTCTCTTCGTCTAGCGGGCTAAGCGCTGGACGCGCACGTTCGCGGCAGTCCGGGTCCCCGCATAGGGGGCATGGCTTTCGCCGGGTGTGGGGGGGCGCGGGCTGATGGCTCGCCAAACCACGGCGGCGCGGGTGGGCGCGAGGCGTGTGGAGCGCGAGCGTCTTGCGGGTGCGCGCATGCTGCGCGCGCAGGTCGCGGACATGCAGCGTGCGCGGCTGATGGCGGGTGCGGTCGAGGCGATCGAGGAGATCGGCTACGCGCGTACCACGGTGGGGCAGATCACCGCGCATGCGCGGGTTTCGCGGCGTACGTTCTATGAGCTGTTCGCCAGTCGCGAAGAGTGTTTGGCGGCGGTGCTCGAGGATGTCGTCGCGGTCGTCGAGAGCGAGCTTGCCGCTGCTGGTCTCGAGCGTATGGGGGTGGCGTGAGCGGGTCCGCGCGGGGCTGTGGACGATTCTGTCGTTCTTTGATCGTGAGCCTGCGTTGGCGCGGGTGTGTGTGGTGGAGGCGATGCGCGCCGGCCCGGCGGTGTTGGGGCGCCGCGAGGAGATCCTTGCGCGGTTGGCGGGGGTGGTGGAGGGGGGTCGTGGTGAAAGCGCTCGCGCGGCAGGGTGTGGGCCGCTGACAGCGGAGGGCCTGGTCGGCGCGGCGTTCGCGATCCTCTACGCGCGGCTGCTTCGCGGCGAAGAGCAGCTCACAGGTCTGCTGGGTGAGCTGATGGGGATGATCGTGCTGCCCTATCTGGGTCCGGCGGCGGCGCGCCGTGAGCAGATGCGGGCTGTGCCTGCGCCGCCGGCAGCGCGCCGGAGGACTGCGCGCGAGGTGCGCAGTGTGCGCGACCCGCTGGAGGGCGTGCAGATGCGTCTGACGTATCGCACTGCGAGGGTGCTGGGCGGGGTCTCAGAGCATCCGGGGGCGAGCAATCGGATGGTCGCTGACTATGCCGAGATTCACGACCCGGGGCAGATCTCAAAGCTGCTGCGGCGCCTGCAAGGCCTGGGGCTGGTCCTCAACACCGGCGAGGGGCGCGCCAAGGGTGAGCCCAACGCATGGGAGCTGACACCCCAGGGGCAGCAAGTGGCGCGGAGCATCCAAGTCCACGCCAGCCGCGCGAGCGAGGCGGCATGAGGACCCGCCGTCCGCATGCGAGGAGTGGGGACAGTTTTTTCGGGAAATACCAGCAGTTTGTTGGAGAGAGTTCGCATACCACGACACCAGGAAAGAAGGCACATCGATGACCCACCACGAGCACACCGCGAACGCCGCTTCCACACCGAAGACCGGTCTCTCCGCGCTGCTCCGTGGGCTGTTTCGCGTCCAAGGGAATAGTGCGCCCTTTGTCGGCCAAGGGACCGGTGCGTCCTCACGCGCTCGCTTGGCTACCCTCGCCACGCTGGTGGCTCTCGCCGGCATGCTGGGTGTCTTGGCATTCGCGGCTTCGCCCACCTGGGCTTTCGAGTCGCACAACCTCGAAGGGGGCTTCGGTCCGGATGGGACCGTTGCGACGCACTTCGAAAGACCTGCGTCGGTCGCGGTGGATCAGTCCACCGGCAACATCTACGTCGGCGATCCCTACCCGGATGAAACGGTGCAGAAGTTCGACGCGGCTGATGACCCTGAACCGTTCACTGGTATCTCGCCGGGGATCGTGGGGGGCAGGCTCACCGGGTTTCGTGTGATTCTCATGCCTCAGATCGCCGTGAACTCGACGAGCCACGATCTGTATGTCGAGAATGGCGACAGCGAAGTCGTCGAAGCCGTGCGGGCCTACCAGGCCGATGGGGAACCTGCGGACTTCACGGCCGGTCCCGATGCGGGCACGAACGAAATCACGGGTTCTGAAGTGTGTGGTGTCGCGGTCGATGCGAGCGGCGATATCTATGTGAGCGAATTCGCGACGGGGGTGCGGGTGTTCGCGCCGAGTGGTGCGCCGCTGCCGAGCATCGCCTCGAGTGGGTTGTGCAGTCTCGCGGTCAACTCGGATGGGACGGTGTACGCGAAGGCCCCGGAAAGCCCCGGCGTGGGGAACGCGGGCCCGGTCCAGGAGTTCACGCCCTCTGAATTCCCGGTGACGTTGTCGACCACCTACTCTGAGGCAGGCACGCTTGACACGAACCCAGCGTTCGCGGTCGCTATCGATCCGAGCACCGATCATGTGTATGTCGATGAGGGCAGCCAGGTAGCCGAATACGATGCTGCCGGTGTCAGGCTCGGGTCTTTTGGCACCAGTGGTGCGGGCAGGTATGCCGCCGGCTTGGCGATCTATGGCGTCACCGGCCAGGTTTATCTGGCGCAGGGTGGGGGTGGCGAAGGGCAGGTCGAAGTGTTCGGTCCCGCCATCCTGCTGCCCAACGTCAGCACCGTCAAAGCGAGCGCCATCAACCCCAAAGGGACCGCGACGCTGAACGGCGCGGTCAACCCCGAAGGCGTCGCGCTCAGCGAATGCCAGTTTGAATATGTCGAAGAAGCGCATTACGAAGTCACGGCGAGCGACTCCTACGCGGCGGGCGCCACGGCGCCCTGCGTCCCTGCCGCCGCGGCGATACCCACAGGGGAAGAAACGCAGGTTCACGCCGACGTCACTGGCCTGATACCAGGCGTCACATACCATTACCGCCTGCGGGCATCCAACAAAACGGCCCTGAACAGCAACCCGTCCAACTTCGGAAGCGACGAAACGTTCAGCATGCCCCCGAAGCCCGCGATCAGCGGCGGAAGCACCGCGAACTTGGCCAAAGAATCGGTTGACTTGAGTGCCCAGATCAACCCCGGAGGCTTGGAAGTCGAAGAATGCAAGTTCGAATACGGCGCCGGTGCGAGCTACGGCAAAGAAGCCCCCTGCGTCCCCGCCACGATCCCCGCCGGCACCCAACCCGTGGCGGTCACGGCCCACCTGGAGAACCTGGAAGCCAACAGGGAATACCACTGGCGCGTTGTCGCGACGACTGAAGCCGGCACAACCGCTGGCGTGGATCACACATTTGTCTACGCTACAGGTGGTGAAGCCCTGGCTGGCAACCGCGCGTATGAAATGGTCACGCCACCACAGAAGAATGGGGCGCTCGTCGCATACGCAAGCGTTGGCGGTCTGCGGCCCTCGATCTCTGAAGATGGATCGCGTGTAATGGCCATGAGCATCCAATGCTTCGCAAACGCCGAAGCTTGCACGGTGATCCGGAGCACGGGGGGGTCAGTAGGCCAGCCGTACCTGTTTACGCGCACAAGTACGGGCTGGGTGACTACTGCCCTGCAGCCGCCGGCGAGCGAGTTCCCCATCGACAGCGACTGGTTGTTCGACGCCGATACGGAGACCGCGTTGTTCAGCATGCCGACGGCGCCGATGTTCGAGGACGATTTCTACGTTCGGTCGGCCGGGAACTCCGGCGAACCGCCTGCGGGGACGTTCACGGACATCGGTCCGCTCACACCATCGTCTCAAGGTGAACAGACCCCGCACTACGGCTCGGAAGGGGCGGACATGGTGGCGACGAGTGACTTCTCCCACCTCGCCTATGAGTACCAGGAATCGGCTTATCAGTTTTCCGGGACAGGCAACACAGAACGCACGCCCGTTGGCGTAAGCGGGGGGTCGAGTAGCGGCGATTTGATCAGCGCCTGTGCTACCAGCCTCAGCTCGGCCCCGGGAGAGATGTCTGCCGACGGCGCAACTGTCTACTTCACCGCCGGTGCGTGCCCGGCAGGCGGTACGGGTGTCAATGCGGGCAGGGAAGTGCCGGTCAACGAGCTGTTTGCACGCGTAGACGGTGGCGAAGCGGCCGCGCATACGGTCTCGATCTCTCAGCCCGAGGCCCTGTCGCCCTCCGCCCCAGGGGTCTATAAAGGCTATGAAGGCTGTACCTCCCCAGCATGCGTCGGGGCCACGGAAAATCCGGAGCCTCCGGCGGCGAGCAACCCGGCCTGGCGTGACGCTGGATTCGCGGGTGCCTCCGCCGACGGTTCGAAGGCGTTCTTCACGAGTGAGCAGCAGTTGACCGACAGCGCCACCCAGGGCAGCAGCAACCTGTACGAGTACGACTTTGACAATTCCGCGACGGAAGGTGATCTGGTCGATGTTTCCGCGGGGGATGTGAGCGGACAGGAACCAGGAGTCCAGGGCGTTGTTGCGATCAGTGCTGACGGATCGCACGTCTACTTCGTCGCGAAGGGCGTTCTCGGTACGGCGGCCAATGATCAGGGTCAGACCGCGCAGAGTGGCGCGAACAATCTCTATGTGTTCACGCGTGAAGCGGCAGATCCGCGGGGCCAGGTCGCATTTATCGCACAGTTGCCGCAATCCGACGAAGAACTGTGGCGCTTCAACAACGAGCGCGGCACGGCAAACGTGACCCCAGAAGGGCGCTTCCTGGTATTCGAAAGCTACGGGCGTCTGACGCCCGATACGACAGGCGCAAACGCCGCGACTCAGATCTTTCGCTATGACGCCGGATCCGGTTCCCACCCACCCGAGATGGTGCGTATCTCGATCGGAGAGCATGGGTTCAATGACAATGGCAACGCAGGGATCGCGGGGATCGGCGGTGCACACATCGTGCCGCCCTCTCGGAGAGGCTCACAGCAGGCTGGCCCGCTGCGGTTGGATCCTACGATGTCCAATGATGGGGCCTATATCTTCTTCGAAAGCCCGATTGGCCTGACGACGCACGCGCTCAACGACGTCCCAATCGGTCGCACCTCGAATGGTGATTATGAGGAGTACGCGGAGAATGTATACGAGTATCACGAAGGCAATGTGTATCTGATTTCAGATGGGCGTGATGTGACTTCTGGGAGAACGATTTGCTCCATCTACTCTTTGACGCTTTCCTCGGTGTGTCTGCTCGGCAGTGATACATCGGGGTCGAACGTGTTCTTCACAACCGCGGACTCCCTTGTGCCAAAGGACATCGACACACAACTGGACATCTACGATGCACGGATCTGCGAACCGGAAAACGGCAACCCGTGCATCTCCGAACCGTCGTCGCCGCTGCCGCCGTGCGACGGTGAAAACTGTCACGGCGTCCCCGCCGCGACACCATCGTTGCTGACGCCCGGCAGCGCGAGCTTCAACGGGGAAGGCAATGTCCCACCGAAGTCTCCTGCTCCAGCAGTCAAAGCCAAGGCGAAGGTCGTCAAGTGCAAAAAAGGCCTCACCAGGAACAAGCGGGGCAAGTGCGTCAAAAGGAAGAAGAAAAAGAAATCCAAGAAAACCAAGAGATCCAGCTACGACCGGAGGGCTGAGTAATGACCGTTTTCAAGGCTCTTCACAAGATCGTCGCTGCGCTCATACCGCTTCTGGCTGTCCTTGCCTTCGGTACGCCCGCGTTGGCCGCGACCGCGTCCCCCGGGTTTACGATCGGCTCGTTTGCATCGCCAACCAACTTTTCCGCAAATGACAACTCAGTTTGCTTTGGAACCCTCGAAACTCTCATACTTCCGGACTGTGACGTCTACACGATAACGGCGACGAATGCTGGCGGCCTGCCGACGGAAGACACAAGCCAAATAACGCTTGCAGATGCGCTGCCGGAAGGGTTGACCGTCCAGAAGGTCTCGCTGTACTCCTCGTCGTATAAGGGGGGAGAATTCGAACTGGGCGGACTTTTGTGTTCGAAGGTCACGGTCAAGTGCCAGTATCCCGGTGTTTATGCGTCCGTCTTACCCGCGCTGGAACCCGACGCGACGTTGAAGATGATCATCTATGTGACGGTCAACTCGGGTGCAGCTGGGCTCCTTGCCAACGGGGCGACAGTGTCGGGTGGCGGCGCTCCGGAAGCGGCGGTGAAGCAGGACAACGAGATCTCATCGTCGTCGCCCCCCTTTGGTCCGTCGAACTTCGGTTTCTATATCAGCGGGGTTGACGGCGCGCCCGAGACACAGGCGGGAGACCATCCGTACGGACTGACGACGACGATCGAGCTCGACAACGCGCGAGTGGGGCCGGCCCTGACGAGCGTACAGAGTGTGAAGGACATCGTGGTGAATCTGCCGTTGGGGTTCGTGGGGAGTACGCTCGCGGCGCCCGAGTGCACCCTGGCACAGCTGTCGGGAGGATCGTGTCCCGCGAATACAGTCGTCGGGCATATCGAAACCGAACCGGAAGGGGTGGGCGCGACATCGATCGATAGCGACATCTATAACCTCGTGCCCGAGCGGGGGGTGCCGGCCGAGTTTGGGTATCTCGATCGGATCAGTGGCTCACATGTGTTCTATTCGCATGTCGTACCCACCTCGTCCGGGTATGTGCTGCAGACGGTGAGCCCGGATATTCCGGGAATTCCCTTGGCGCATATCGTCGTGACATACTACGGCGATCCGGCGCAGCACGCTGCTGATGTGGAAGCGCAGCGGCTGGAACGGGAATCGGGCCGGCACGTTGAACCCGAACAGACGGCGGCGCCGCCGTTCTTCACGCTCCCGACGGATTGTTCTGGTGAACCGCTGACGGCGAACGTCTATATCGATTCGTGGCAGAATCCGGCGCGGCTCGATCCGGAGGGTACGCCCGTCGATCTGGAAGAACCCGAGTGGGCGAAGATGCAATCCGAGTCTCCTCCGGTGTCGGGTTGCAACCTGCTGCAGTTCCCCGCGGAAATCGGGGCGCAGCCGACGACGCATGAATCGGATACGCCGTCGGGGATGAACTTCGCGATCAAGCTGCCCCAGACCGAGACGGTGGGGGTGGTAGCGAGACCGGTGCTCAGGAAGGTCGTGGAGACGTTCCCGCCCGGGTTCACGCTGGACCCGTCCGCGGGCGATGGGTTGGCGGCGTGCAGCGAGGCGCAGATCGGGTGGCTGGGGGACACGCCCGGCGATCCGGATACCCCGACGGACTTCGACGCGGTGGAACCGGAATGCCCGGAAGCGTCGAAGGTCGGCGAACTGGAACTGGAAACGCCGCTGATCGGGGCACGCAAGCTCAAAGGCGAAATATTTCTCGCCAAGCAGAACGAAAACCCCTACCCGGAACCTGGCCACCCCGGGGGGTCGCTGATCGGCCTGTATGTCGTGGTGCACGACCCGGTCACCGGCGTGCTGATCAAGATCGCGGGGAAGGCGACGTTGAACGCCAACGACGGGCAGATCACTGGTGAATTCAGCGAAAACCCGAACCTCCCGTTCTCGAATCTCGAACTGCACTTCTTCGGTGGTCCACGCGCCTCGTTCGCGACACCCGAGAGTTGCGGGACGTTCACGACCGGTGCGGAACTGCTCCCGTACTCGTTTGAAGAAGGGCTGGGGGAGTCCCCGACGCTCGCGTCCGACCCGTTCACGATCGACGAAGCATGCCCCAACGGCGGCTTCAACCCATCCTTCACCGCCGGCAGCATGAACCTCCAGGCCGGCGCCTACACCCCATTCGTGGCGTCCTTTGAACGCCAGGACACCGATCAAGAACTCAGCGGGCTTCAGGTTGCGCTGCCCCCGGGCTTGCTTGCGGACGTCGGGAGTGTCCCGGAGTGTGCTGAAGCGCAGGCGAACGCTGGTACGTGCCCTGAAAGCAGCCAGGTCGGGACGGTGCAGACGGGAGTCGGGGCGGGCCCCGATCCGTTGTTCGTCTCGGGCAAGGCGTATCTGACGGGTCCGTATAACGGTGGCCCGTTCGGTCTCGCGGTGGTGGTGCCCGCGGTTGCTGGCCCGTTCAACTTCGGGACGGTGGTGGTGCGCCAGTCGATTCGTTTGAACCCGTACACGGCGCAGGTCACGGATGTCTCGGACGCGTTCCCGAAGATCATCGATGGGATCCCGCTGCGGTTGCGCCGCGTCGATTTGACGCTGAACCGTGAAGGGTTCATGTTCAACCCCACCAACTGCTCGAAGCTAGCGTTCGACGGTGGTATCACGGGCAACCCGCTGGGCTCCCCGACGAGCCTGAACGGCACGATCGGGTATGCCACCGAAGCCGGTGCGAGCAAGGCGTTCACGGAGGCGTTCCAGGTCACGAACTGCTCGCATCTGAAGTTCACACCGAAGTTCAGTGTGAGTACGAGCGGGAAGACCAGCAGAGTCAATGGGGCGAGCCTCACCGCGAAGCTGTCTTACCCGAGCGCTCCGCAGGGCGCCCAGGCGAACATCGCCTATGTGAAGGTGGATCTACCCAGGCAGCTCCCGTCGCGTTTGACGACGTTGCAGAAGGCGTGCACGAACGCCCAGTTCGAACTGAACCCCGCCGGGTGCCCCGAAGAATCGAAGATCGGGTCCGCGAAGGTCATCACGCCGCTGCTGTTGGTCCCGTTGGAAGGACCCGCGATCTTCGTCTCTCACGGCGGCGAAGCGTTCCCGTCGCTGACGATAGTCCTGCAAGGTGACGGAGTGACGATCGATTTGGTCGGTACGACGTTCATCTCGAAAGCGGGGATCACCAGCACGACGTTCAAGACCGTGCCCGATACCCCGTTCAGCACCTTCGAACTGAGGCTCCCCCAGGGCAAGCACTCGGCACTGGCGGCCAACGGCAACCTCTGCCAGCAGAACCTCGTGATGCCGACCGCGTTCGCGGCACAAAACGGGGCGACCCTCAACCAGAGCACCCACATCGAAGTAGAAGGCTGCCCCACCGCTCTAGGGATCGTCTCCCACACGATCAAGGGTCATACGCTGAAGCTTTCGGTGTACGCTCCATCCGCCGGGACCGTACAAGCGTCCGGCAAAGGCCTGCGGAGGACATCCAAGACCACGCACGGGGGCGAAACACTGACCCTGACGCTGCCAGAGAACAGGCCGGGCGGACTCAAGACACGAGTCCAGCTCAGCTTCACACCCGGCGCCGGCAAGGAACGCCGCAAGCAAACGAAATCGCTCGCCGTACACTTCAGGAAGTAGAAGGGCCCAAATCGCCCGTGGTCCCACATCCAGTTGCGAGCGGTCTGGGCGTGCCCTCATCTGGTCAGGAGGGCGTACGACGCACGTGCGACTTTGAGGTGGGTCTCCTGGAACCTGGTGAGCAGGGAGTCGTCGTCTACGTTCAGCTTCGCGCCGGCGGCTCGCAGCCACCTGCGCTCCGTTGCCTTCAGGGCGCCCGCCGCCGCGCGGGGATCCTGCATCAGCCCCAGCAATGTGATCAGGTCCTCGCGCTGATCGTCTGGGTGGCTGTGGACTTTCAGGCTGCGTGCCTTGAGCAGGATCGCTGCAAGCAGCGTCGGGCGGCGCAGCGGAATGCGTTCGCCATCGAGAACAATCACTACGGTCTCGCTGCGCTCGAGCGCCTGCGTGCCGCCCGGGATCTGGATAGTCTGAAACTGCCCGTCGGTCATCGCGGGGTTCCCCAAGCCGTCCGGAGCGAGCACGTCGACCAGGCTGCCATCGACCTCGAACCTGAAGAGGATGTCGATGTCGCTCGTCGGACGCTGAATCTGCTCGGCCTCGATCGCGAACAGCGCGACCATGAGACCTCCCACCAGACACCAGCGCGTCTGCTCTTGCTCGAGCGCCTTCGCAATCCGGCACACGGTCTGCCACAGTGCCATCGTCTGCGGGTCAAGTGCGTCGATCGCGATCTCACTCATGTGCGGCGGTGTCCGCGGTCGAGCTCTTCGAGCAGTCGCTTGCCCGCTCGCGCCGAGCGGGAGTCCGCGTAGGAGGCGAGGTCGATTGCTACTGCCGCCGCCGGCGCGAGCTCGCGGGCATTGAGCATCCATGCGTCCTCGGGAACTGCTCGCAGCATCACGTTCGCCTGCGTGGGGTGTGCGTCCTGCAGCGCATGCTCGCGCACCAGCGCCGCGAGCCGCGTCGCGGGGATGTATGCGTCGACCGTGTCCGGCGCCATGAGCCCCAGGCTAAGCGCGCCTGCCGCGCTGGATCCGCTCAGCACCACGTCGCGATCATCGCGCAGCACACGCAGCTCGCCGGGGAGCGCCCACAGGTGGTGGGCGGTGGCTCGTCTCGTGAGCCGGGGTCCCATTGCGACCAGGCCCTGGTACTCCAGCGAGCGGCGCATCCGCCAGCGTGCCACCGAGTCAACCGGCTGCGGTGGCTGTTCCCCGGAGGCCTCCAGCAGCAGCAGCCACGTGTTACGCGCGCTCAGCGGCCGGCCCGATGGCACCGGGTCTCTGCATCTGGCGAGCACGTCCTCGCGACCGATCAACCATCGACCGCTGAGCTTCTGCGCTGGCAGCGTACCTTGGGCGATCAGCGCCCGAACACGCGACGGGACGACCCCCATCTCACGCGCGGCTTCGGGCACGCCGATCAGGTTGCTGAGCATATCAAAACTATAGCAGATCCGAAGGTATTTTGTTATTGGTAGCGATGACGCCTTAGTTATGAAAGCGGCCTCTTTATCGCGACCGCATTCGCCTACATCGACCAGGCCGGCTATGAAGCCGCGATCTCGAAATCCGAAAACCCCTATCAGGGCGGGAGCACCACCGAAGAAGTGAAGCTCCCCGCAGGCCCCGAAGAAGTCGGTGTGCAACTCGCGCCCCCACCACGACCAAGGCCCTCACAAATGCACAGAAGCTCGCAAACGCGCTGATGGTATGCAAGAAGAAGCCGAAGAACAAGCGTGCGGGCTGTGAAAAGCAGGCACGCACGCACTACGGGGCCAAGGCCAATAGGCGTGTCACGCGCTCGGTCGCGCTCAAGCGCTGACGCCACCAGGTCAACCGGCTGCGGTGGCTGCTCCCCGGAGGCCTCCAGCAGCAGCAGCCACGCGTTACGCGCGCTCAGCGGCCGGCCCGATGGCACGGGGTCTCTGGCCCAAGTGTCGATTTGGGTCAAGGCGGGTAGCTAATGATCTCAATGCGAGGTTGGCGCCAGCCATTCCCACGTCAACAGCCACAAACGGAGGTTCCTCTAATGGTTGCACTGATTGCTCTTCTCTTGATACTTGCGATATTCGGCGGTCTGGGTTTCGCCGCACACGTTCTGTGGCTTGTTCTTGTGATCGCCATAATCCTCTGGCTGATCGGCTTCTTCGTCGGGGGTGCCTCCGAACTCGGAGGACGTCGACGCTGGTACGGACGCTGACGCGGTCAGTGCGCGGCGGCGGCCAGTGCGCTAAACAAGTGCCGCGTCGGCCGAGGCGATCGTCCGCAGATGCCCGCTCACACCGGCGATGCTGAACAGCCGCCGAACCTGGGGCGAGCCGGGGGTCAGCGCCAGCGTCTGCCCCCGCTCCAGCTTGCGCTCGTGTGCGGCGAGGATGACTCGCAGACCGGCGGAGTCGATGAACCGGACATCGTCGAGGTCGAGCACGAGGATGTCGGCGGCATCGACCGTGGTGCTTTCAATCTCGCTCTGCAGCCGCGGCGCGGCGAGCAGATCGAGTTCGCCATGGAGCGTCAGCACGGTCCTGCCGTGCTCTTGGCGCACCTTGATGTCCAGCTGCTCCCCCACCATCACAAGGTGCTTATATTATCGCGGGCGGCTCGGGCGCATGCGCATGCCGAGCAGCGCCAAGTCGTCGCGCAGCGACCCCTTGGCGTGCTCCAGCGCCGCGTGCTCGATGCGCTCGAGCAGGCCGGCGAGGGTGAGCTGAGGCGCCCTGCGGCACAGCTCGATGACTCCACGTTCTCCGAGTGCTTCGCCCGAGTGGCCGGCCTCGGTGATCCCGTCGGTGTAGAGCAGCAGCGTCTCGCCGGCGCGCAGCTCCTCCTCGCATTCGGTGACGTCGATCGGGTCGAGCACGCCGAGCAGCGTTCCGAGCCGGCCGATCGGCCGTGCCTCTCCACATGCGTCGATCAGCATCGGCGGGGGGTGCCCGGCGAGCGTCACCGTCAACCGCAGACGCTCCGAGGCTGGCGTCACCACCACCAGGCAGGTGGTGCACAGGTCAGCTCCTGGCGGTTGGCGGCGCAGCGCCCGGTGCAGTGTCTGCAGCATCTCCGCGGAGGACTGGCCGCCCATCGACGCGGCCCGCAGGGTGTGCCGCGCCAGCGCCGTCACGCCGGCCGCGCGGGAGCCCTTGCCGCAGACGTCGCCGATCACGAGCATCCAGCTGCCGTCGCCGTGCTCGAACACGTCGTAGAAGTCGCCGCCCACCTCGTTCAGCTCCCCGGCGGCGCAATATCGCGCCTCGATCTCGGCCTCGGGCACCTCGGGAAGCGACTCCGGCAGCAGCGCTCGCTGCAGGGTGTGGGCAATGCGGGTGCGCTCGGTGTACAGCCGTGCGTTTTCCACGGCCGTGCCGGCGCGTCGGCCGAGTCGCTCGGCCACCCCGAGGTCGGCGGCGGTGAGACGGCGCATCGACTCCGAGGACACCAGCGTGATCGCGCCGAGCGCTCCGGTGGCGCCGATCATCGGCACGATGATCACCGCGGTCGCGCCGATCGCGCTCAGCAACTCCAGATGCTCGGAGTCGTGCGCGTAAGCCGCGAGCGCCTCCGGTTGGATGTCGTTGAAGATGCGGGCTTCGCCGGTGCGAATCACCTCGGGCACCCCCACCGGTTCGTCCGTTGCCGGGTGGTGGAGGCGGTCGAGACGCTCAGCCAGCTCGAGCTGGCGCGGATCGGCGTGGTGCACCGCCACCCGTTCGATCTTCCCCCGCTCGTCGAGGAGATCGACTGCGCACCAGTCGGCGAGCTGTGGCACGGCGAGCCGTGCCACGCGCTGCAGCGTCTCGCCATAGTCCATCGAGGATGCCAGCACGCGGCTGGCCTCCGCCATGAAGCGCTCCGCCAACTGTGCGTGCTTGACCTCGGTGATGTTCTCAAAGACGTTCACCACGTAGTCGATGCGCTCGGTCTCGGGATCGCGGATCGGTGAGGAGCGGACGATCAGCCAGCGCTCCTCGCCCGTGGCGCGGACGATGTTTCTCACCAGCAGCGGCTCCACCTGCTCGCCTCTGAACAGCCGCCGTGCCGGCATGCATTCGAGGTCGAGCTCGCGGCCATGCTCGTCAAGGACGATGAAGTTGGGCATAACCGTCCCCGGGCGGGTATGCGTCAGCTCCTCGGGCGTGGGGAACCCAAGCAGGTCGGCCGCGGCCTGGTTGGCGAAGATCGTGCGCCCGCGATTGTCGACCACGGTGATCGCCTCCGCAAGGTTTGCGAGCACCGCCTCCAAGCGCTGCTCCAGACGCTGCAGATCGGAGTACAGCTGGGCGTTGTCGATCGCGAGCGCCGCCCGCCGAGCGAGCTCCGCGACCAACTCCAGCTCCTCGTTCCCGTAGCGCGCACTCTCGCCGAGTCGCAACGCCGACAGCGCTCCGAGCGTGCGCCCCCGCGCGAGCATCGGGGCGACCACCGCCGAGCGATAGCCGTTCTCGACCATGAACCTCGCGTGCTCGGATCCCTGCGCGAACGAGTGCAGCAGCGCGTCCGTCATCTCCGCCAGTAGCACCGGCTGGCCGCTGCGGATGACCTGCGCCACCGGATGCTCTCCGGCTGGGTCGAGCGGATACCGGGCGCGCAGCTCTTCGAGATTGTGGGCCAGACCCTCCTCGGTGGCGACGACTGCGACATCCACGATCGAGCCGTCTTCGTCGCGCAGGTCGATCACGCAGAGATCGGCCAGCCGTGGGACCGTCAGCCGTGCGACCTGTCCCATCGTCGTCGTGGGGTCGAGCGAGCTGGCGAGGATGGCGCCGGCCTCGATCAGCAGATCCCCGGCCACCTCGCTCCGCGGCTGGGCGTCGAGGCTGGTCGGTTCCCCCTTGTTTGATCCTCCCGGCATCGCTTGGTCCGGCTTGCGGGCGGTGCTCGGACACCGCTGCCCAACACGGACGACAAGTATTACAGCGATGGCGCCGCCGCACGCTGCGAGGGAGCCAGCGCTGCCGTGCGCTGCGAGGGAGCCAGCGCTGCCGCACGCTGCGAGGGAGTCAGCGCCGTCGCACGTCGCGAAAGAAGAGTCAGGCGCCGGCGCCAGGATGAGATGATCCACCGCATGGACTCCTCGGCGTCCCCGCGCGAGGCGATGCCCGAGCACCTGGCGCCGATGCTCGCCAGCTCCGGTCGCCTGCCGAGGGAGGAGGAGGGGTGGGCGTTCGAGGTCAAGTGGGATGGGGTGCGGGCGCTCCTCTACTGGCGTCGTGGGCATCCCGGGCAGATACGGATCGAGAGTCGCAACCGCAAAGAGATCGGCCCCCGCTATCCCGAGCTGCATGCGCTCGGACGCCAGCTGGGCAGGCGCGAGGTGGTGCTCGATGGGGAGGTCGTCGCCTTCGACGAGCGCGGGCTGCCGAGCTTCGAGCGCTTGCAGAAACGGATGCACCTGACATCCGAGAGCGCGATCTCGCGTGCGGTCCGCGAGATACCGGTCACTTACGCGATCTTCGATCTGCTGTATCTCGACGGCCGCCCGACCGTCGAGCTGCCCTACCACCAGCGGCGGGAGCTGCTCGAGGGGCTGCGGCTGAAGGGCCCGGCCTGGCAGGTTCCCGCCCAGCGCGTGGGCGGTGGCGCAGAGCTGCTGGCGGCGACCGCCGAGCAGGGGTTGGAGGGGGTGATCGCCAAGCGCCTGGACTCCCCCTATCGCCCCGGTGAGCGCAGCGGCGAGTGGGTGAAGATCAAGAACCTCCATCGCCAGGAGTTCGTGATCGGCGGGTGGCTGCCGGGTAAGGAGGGGCGCTCCGGGCAGCTCGGCGCGCTGTTGGTGGGCTACCACGAGCGCGACGGGAGCCACGGACTGCGCTACGCCGGCCGGGTCGGCACCGGCTTCGACGAGCCCGAGCTGCAACGGCTGGCGCGGGAGCTCACGGCGCGCGGCCGTCGCACCAGCCCGTTCGCCAAGCACGGTGTCCAGCCGCCGCGGGAGGCGCGCTTCGTGGAGCCCCAGCTGGTGGCTGAGATCGAGTTTTCGCGCTGGACGCGCGATCACATCCTGCGCCACTCCTCCTACAAGGGGCTGCGCACCGACAAGCCGGCGCAGGAGATCACGCCGGACGCTACGGAGCGCCCCTACGAGATCGTTCACACGACCAAGCGCCACGTCGAGATCGAGGTGCGGGGCCGGCGGCTGCGACTGTCAAATCGCGAGAAGGTGCTCTACCCGGACGCCGGCTTCACCAAGGGTCAGCTGATCGACTACTACGCGGCTGTCGCTCCGGTTCTGCTGCCACACCTGGCGGGCCATCCAGTGACGCTCAAGCGCTACCCGGATGGGGTGGAGAAGGCCCATTTCTACGAGAAGCGCTGCCCCACCCACCGCCCCGAGTGGGTGGCGACCGAGCCGGTGTGGAGCGGGCGCCAGGAGGGGACGATCGACTACTGCCTGATCGATGACCTGCCGACGCTGATGTGGGTCGCCAACCTCGCGGCCATCGAGTTGCACCCCAGCCTCGCGCGAGCGGGCGCGCAGGACACCCCGACGGCGCTCGTGTTCGACCTCGACCCAGGCGAGCCCGCCGGTCTGCGCGAGTGCTGCCGCGTGGCGCTGTCGATCAGGGAGATCTTCGACGCATTTGAGTTGCGCTCGCTGGTGAAGACCTCGGGGTTGAAGGGACTGCAGGTGTATGTTCCCCTCAACACCGCGGTGTCATACGAGCAGACCAAGCCATTCGCTCGCGCCGTGGCCGAGCTGCTGGAGAAGCAGTTTCCCAAGCTGGTGGTCTCGCGCATGACCAAGAGCCTGCGTGCCGGCCGGGTGCTGATCGACTGGAGCCAAAACGATCCGCACAAGACAACCGTGTCGGTGTACTCGCTGCGAGCCCACGCGACCCCGCTGATCTCGACGCCTCTGGATTGGGAGGAGGTGGCGCGCGGATCGCGTCGCCGCCGCGACCGAAGCCGGGAGACACGCGCCTCCGGCGCGAGTCCCCGTTTCGGCCAACAGCTGAGCGTTGGGCCGTCGGAGCTGCTGAAGCGCGTGGAGCGTGATGGGGATCTGTTTGCTGGGGTGATCGGGATTACTCAGAGCCTGCCGGATCTGGTGGCCCCCGCATCGCGAGCGCGCCCGCGACCATCCGTCAACCGCAACACAAGTACCTCGTAGGACCCCTCGTTCTCGACCCGATGACCGTCGGTGAGCTTTGCGATCACCGAACCCAACCCCTCGAGCAAGGAATCGGCGATCAACCGCTGCGCCCGCCCCCGCTGCAGCGGCCCGACGCGCACCTCCAGCGCGCGCGGCTCGACGCCGGCGACGATCCGCAAAGGCGAGGTGCCGCCGCTCGCTCCGAGGGCGTCGGCGACGAGGTGCACATCGGAAAGCCGATCGGTGGAGAAGTGGGCGCGTGCCGCCAAACCGCACATCAGACGGGGCAGGATGGTGCGCGCCAGGTCGCCCGGCACAATCGTGAGGGCGATCGTGACGGCGTGCCCAGCGTGCACGGCGTGTCCAGCGTGTCCAGCGTGCCCGGCGTTCGCGGCGTTCGCGGCGTGCCTGTCGTTCCCGTCGGGCGCGACGGCGGGCAGCGCGGCGTCCGGCGCTGCCGGCGGCTGCGGCGGGCGTGCCCCCAACGTGGCGAACTCCATCGACACCGCGGTGCCGCCGTCCACCGGACGGCGCAGATCGAAGCGGTGGGTGAGCGCGTGGATCGCCGTCAGGCCGATCCCGGGGCCGGCGTCGTGGGCGGGGCCACCGTTGGAGGACATGCCCACGCCCCAATCGCGCACCACCACAGTGACCACATCAGGCGCCAGCTCGACGCCTACGTCAAGCGGCCCCTCGTCGCCCCCATAGGCGTGCTGGACGACGTTGTTGCACGCCTCGGTGACGGCGGTGTGAATATCGATCAGATCGCTGCCCTCGAGCGCGAGCGCCTCCGCCATCCCCGTCAGCATCGCCCTCACGAGCATCACATTCTCAGGCCGGTTGACCAGTTGCAGACGAACGTTCGCTGGCTCAGCCATCGGTGGTGGGGCGCTCAATCGGATCGATCGCGGATCGATCGATCGCTCCGCGGAGCCGCGCAAGGGGAGGGTGCGCCGTTGGAGTGGGCGCAGTTGACGACGATATCCGCGCGGGTGCCGATAACGCTTCCCCACCATCACCTTGGCGCCGATTCGTCGGTCAGGGCTCGCAGCTGATCCAGCGAGCGGCGCAGCAGACGCGAGACCTGCATTTGCGAGATGCCAATGCGGGAGGCGATCTCGGTTTGGGTGAGATCCTCGACGAAGCGCATGTGCAGGATGCGGCGCTCGCGCGGGGGGATGTGGTCGAGCACCACGGTGACGGTGGCGTCCAGCTCGACGAGCTCGTAGCGCTCGTCGTCGTCTCCCAGGGAGTCGCCGTAGCTCATCGCATCGTCCTCATCGCCCGGGCGGGGCGCATCCAGTGAGAGCGTCTTGTATCCCTGGATTGCAACCAGCGCATCGATCACCTCCTCGGCGTCGAGCTCCAGGTACACGGCGAGCTGGTTGACCGTCGGAGCGCGGCCGTGCTCGTTGGCGAACGCCTCCTGGGCGTCGCGCACCTTCAGCGCGCGCTCCTGTGCGCCGCGGGGCACGTGCATCGACCAGCCCGAGTCGCGGAAGTAGCGGCGTATCTCGCCCAGCACCGTTGGTATCGCAAACGACTGGAAGGGACGGCCACGGGAGGGGTCGAAGCGGTCGATCGCCTTGAGCAGTCCCAGCGACGCGACCTGCTGCAGGTCCTCGAACGGCTCCGAGGAGCGCATGTAGCGTCGCGCCAGGCGATTGGCGAGCGGCAGGTGGAGCCGCACCAGCGCCTCGCGCGCTGCCTCGTCACCGTGCTGCTGCCAGCGTGCGAACAGCTCCTTCGTGTCGTCGCCGGCGGGGCCGGGGACGGCGCCTTTGGCGGATGGGGATGTCGCGACTGGGCTCATCGTGTCTCCTCCCTCGGTGCTCGCTCGGCAGCGGTACGCCGCAAGGAGCGTCTTGGCAAAGAGTTCTCGTTTGGTGGTCGAGGGGTTCCTACCCCGATGGCCGAGAGTTATGCACGTGATGGTCGGATTGCGCCAGCACGCTGGTACACCGTGGCTGGTCGACGCTGATGTGAGGCCGAATCCCCCAGCAGCCCATCACCCCTCAGATCGGGGAGCCTCCATCACCTCGCGCACCTCGATCGGCTGCTGGATCGGAGCGCCGCCACGCGCCGGTGCCGCGGAGACCCGGGCGGCGATCTCGACTGCGCGCGCGGGGGACTCGACATCGATGATGCGGTAGCCAGCGAGCAGCTCCTTGGTCTCCGGGAACGGGCCATCGGTGACGGCGGGCGTGCCGATGCCGTTGTGGATCACGAATTTGGCGAGCGATGGCACGGTGAGCGCCTGCGCATCGACGAGCTCCCCGCGCTCGGTGAGCTCGCGGTTGACGTCCTGCTGGTAGTCGATGTGCGCTTGGACCTCCTCGGGGGCCCACTCGCTCATCGGCACCGTGCAGCCCGCCCCGCCCGCGTAGTTCTGCAGCAACATGAACTTCATGATCTTCCTCCTTGCTCTGGCGCCCAGAATGGCGCGTTCAAAGGTATGACGAAGCGGGGGAGCAAAACTCGACATCCTCCCCCCCTCCTCCTGCATTTCTCTCCCTCTACCCGGGTAGTAGCAGGCCCGGGCGATGGCGTTCTACCTCGTTGTGCCCGCAGCCCCCGGCGCACGCGCGGCGAGTGCGTCGGCGAGACGGTCGATCAGTTGACCCGCGCGCGCGACCACACGGTCGACCATCAGGAAGCCGTGCATCTGGTCCTCGGCGTGCACGTATTCGACCGGCACACCGGCGGCGGTCAGCCGCTCGGCGTAGGCGATGCCCTCGTCACGCACGGGATCGAACTCCGCGGTCATCACCAGCGCGGGCGCAAGCCCACTGAGGTCGGACGCCGCGAGCGGGGAGAGGTAGGGATCTCGGTGGGGGTCCCGGGGGTCGAAGTCAGCTGGAAGGTACAGATCGAGCGACCACCGTAGGAAGCCGTTGTCGAGCGTGTAACCGGTGCCCCGCTCCGCGTGCGAGGGCCAGCGGCCGAGGGGGTCCACGCACGGATAGGCCAGAACCTGGAACGCCGGCTGTGGAGCGCCGGCGTCTCGCAGCTGCAAGGTGAGTGCGGCCACGATGGCTCCGCCGGCGCTCTCTCCGACCGCCGCGGTCAGCGACGCGTCGCCCTGCAGCTGAGCTGCGTGCTCGAGCAGCCAGTTGTATGCGAAGCGGGCGTCTTCGATCGCCGCCGGATGCCGGTGCTCGGGTGCCAGGCGGTAATCGAGCGCGGCGATCATCCACCCGGAGCGGCGGGCGATGCGGCGGCAGAGATGGTCGTGGGTGTCGAGATCGTTGAGCACCCATCCGCCGCCGTGGAGAAAGAGCGCGATCGGCAGCACGCCGGGGCGGGGCCGGTAGAGGCGCAGCGGCAGCGCCCCGTGCGGGGAGGGCAGGCTCACGTCCTCAACGTCGTGCAGCGGCAGTGGCTGGCCCCGCGTGAGCAGCGCCGCGCGGGTCTGTGCCCGGGCTTGCGCCACAGGCAGCGTATTGAGCGCCGGCGCTCCCACGGCGCGTATCACGTCCAGCAACACCTGGGCTTCGGGGTCGAGTTGCTTGGCCATGGCAGACGCGTAGGCTAAAGCAACCAACCCGCGATGGGCTCAAATCGCTCGATGAGTGCGACATGCGCGGGCAGAGGAAATCGCTGGGCGATGGAGTGGCGTTGCGGGTGTGTGTATGTACTTTTCGGCCCCCAACCCTTCATTTTGTGAAGTGGTAGGGCCGTTGATTTTTGTGAAGTGGTGGCGCCGTTGGTGCCTCGGTTTGGGGCCGCAACACTAACTGGACCTGTAGGCATGGGCAAGATGGCAGCTAGGAGAGGTCCAGTAGCTGGTTGGGGGCGTCCAATGTATGGCGTCTCGCCGGGTCTCTCTGTTGGATCCCCGACCAAACTCAGCCGACCGAAGCCGGAAGACCCTCGCCTACCGCTCGCGTCCCCGGTTCGGCCAGCGTTCCCGGTTCGGCCAGCGTTCCCGGTTCGGCCAGCGTTCCCGGTTCGGCCAGCAGCGCCGGCGCGGTAAGCCGCTCGCCGACGACCAGCTCGAGGCTCCGCTGCTCGCCGGCGATCGCGCTGAGGGGAGCAGCGGCGATGCGATTGCGCCCGGCTCGCTTGGCTTCGTAGAGGGCCTCGTCGGCGGCCTTGAAGAGCGTCTCGTAGACGACCGCCTCGCCACTGGCGGCCGCGAGGCCGAGCGAGATGGTGACGGGGATGCCGGTGGGGTTGGACTGCGCGACCGCCGCGCGCACTCGCTCGGCGATCTCGAGGCCTTCGGTGTGTGAGACGCCGGGCAGCAGGATCAGGAACTCCTCGCCGCCGAGGCGGTAGGCGAGCTCGAAGGAGCGCAGCCGCTTGCGCAGCTCGTAGGCGACGTCACGCAGCACCGCATCGCCACGGTCGTGGCCGTGGCGATCGTTGACCTGCTTGAAGGCGTCCACGTCGCACAGCAGCATGCACACCGGCTGGTGGGTGAGGCGCGCCTGGTGGGAGATCTCGGTGAAGCGGGGGATCAGGGCGTGGCGGTTGAGCAGGCCGGTGAGCGGGTCGAGGATCGCTTCGTCACGGTGGTGGAGCTCGGCGGCCTGCAGCGCCCACACGATCGACACGATTCCGGCGAGCAGCGCGAGCGCCGCGATTGGCCGCACGGGGTCGTCGATCGTGGCGGTGGGGTCGACGCCGAGCGTGGCGGCGAGGATCGCCACCACGGTGAGCGCCAATCCGACGACCACCACCGTGGGACGGAAGCGCGCCGCGACCATCGCCGCGGGGAGCACCATCCACGGCAGCGCGGGGCTCGCGGGCCCACCGCTGACGGCGACGCCGCCGGCGATCAGCAGCAGTGTGATCACGATCGCCGTGGCGCTGACACGCTCGGGGTGGGGGCTGGTGCGCATCCGTCGATCGACCGATGCGAAGTTGAGTGCACACAGCGCGAAGAACACCAGCGTCCACCAGCCGATCCAGGGCGCGGCGGCGAGCAGCGCGACGCCGACCGCGACGGCGCCGACAACGCGGATCGTGCGCACGCGGTCGTTGGCGTCGACGACGCGCGTGCGGTCAAGCTCGGTGGGGCACAGCCAAGACGACGATCCCTCGCTCATAATGCCCCCTTTCGACCGCTGGGGACGAGGGCTTGAGGCATGGAAGACGGCGGGCAACGCGTATTTTCGGCAGACAGCTGTCTGCGGACCAGCCATCGTCCACGCTAAGGCGAATTAGTCGCAAGATTGGGATTAGCGCGACCCTTTGGGAAGGCCGGCGCCGCGAGGGGCGACTTCGGCGGGCCGGGAGGGAGGCCGGGAGCGAGCGCCCATGCACGATGTCAATGACACAAGGCTTGCCGCCAGAACGGCGGGTATGCTGACGGTCGTCAACCGACACGAAAGACGCCACAGAATGCGCTCTCCCTCACCATCGGGCTCCGACCCGGATCCGGGGGCCGACTCAGACCCAGACAGGCCGGACACGGAGATCGAGCCTGCCTCGGAATGGGTGCCGGAAACCGCCGCCGAGCTCGACCTGGCGCTCGGGGGCGAGATGGGCTTCTCGGTGGATCCGCTGGCGGAAGCGCGGCGGCTGGCGGCCTTTGATGTGCTGCGCGTGCGCGCCGAAAATCCCGGGCCACTAACTCTGTCGGGGACCAACACCTGGATCGTGGACCGCGACCCGGCTTATGTGATCGACCCCGGGCCGGCGCTGAGGCAGCACCTCGAGCGGGTGGTGGCGGCGGTGGACGCGCGCGGAGGGTTGGGGGGGATTGCGCTGACTCACGATCACACCGACCACATTGAGTCGGTCAACGCGTTGCGCGGCCTGCGCCCGGCGCCGCTGGCGGCCGCGCGAGGGAGCGGCATCGACGTGAGGCTCGCCGACGATGTCCGCTTCGGTCCGCTGACGGCGGTGTCGACGCCGGGCCACGCGCCCGACCACTTCGCGCTGGTTGCAGACCGCGTGTGTTTCACCGGCGACGCGGTGCTGGGCGAAGGCAGCGCGTTCATCGCCCCCTACCCGGGCGCGCTCAATGCCTACCTAAACGCGCTGGTGCACCTCTGCACGATCGATCTCGAGGTGCTGTGTCCCGGCCACGGCCCCGCGATTTGGGAGCCCGTCGCAAAGCTGCAAGAGAGCATCGGCCACCGCTACGACCGCGAGCATCGTCTGCTGCTGGCGTTGACCGAAGGATCCCGCACCGTGCAGGAGCTGCTGGACAAGGCATGGTGGGACGTGCCCACAGAACTGCGCCCCGCGGCGGCGATCACGCTGGCGGCCCACCTGGACAAGCTCGAGGAAGAGGGCTCGCTGCCGGCGGGGGTGGAGCGCCCGCGGTGGGGCGAGGCGGTGTGGGAGGACGACTCCTGGGCAGAGCTCTCGCGCGAGAACCCGGGCGAATAGCTGCCAAGGAGACTCGTGTCCACCGATCGCCGGCTACCCGAGCTCGGTTGATCGCCGATTCCACGGGGACCCATAGAGTCCGTCGAACGCCAATGACCCAAGAGGACTCACCCTTCCCGCCAATCGCGGACTACGGCTTCCTGTCGGACTGCCACACCGGCGCGCTGTTGGCGTCGGATGGGTCGATCGAGTGGCTGTGCATGCCCCACTTCGACAGCCCGAGCGTGTTCGCGTCGATGCTGGACCGCGGCGCCGGGCGCTTCCGGGTGGGGCCCTACGGGCTGTATGTGCCGGCGGGCAGGCGCTACCTGCCGGGGACCAACGTGATCGAGACGACCTGGATGACGCCACAGGGGTGGGTGCGGGTAGTAGACGCGCTGACGATCGGCGAGTGGCACGACAACGAGGAGGGCTCCAGCCACACGCGCCCGCCGACCGACTACGACGCCGACCACGTGATGGTGAGGGTGATCGAATGCATGCAGGGGCAGGTGCAGATGGAGATGGTGTGCGAGCCGATGCTGGACTACGGCGCGACGATGGCGAAATGGAGCGTGGTCGAGGACGAGCGCACGGACAGCGGCCCCGCGCTCGACGCCGGCGACGGCAGCGACAGGACGGCGTTCCGTCTGTTCTCCGACATGCGGATGGGCATCGAGGGCAACCGGGTGCACGCCCGCCACACGCTGAGCGAAGGGGAGAAGCGCTTCTGCGCGATGTCGTGGACGGAGGGTTTCGGCGGCCCGCGCACGGTGGAGCAGGCGGAGGCGCACCTGAAGCGCACCAGCCACTTCTGGCGAACGTGGCTGGCGGAAGGCACCTACCCCGACCACCCCTGGCGGGTGCACCTGGAGCGCTCGGCGCTGGTGCTGAAGGGGCTCACGTTCATGCCCACCGGCGCGCTGGTGGCGGCGCCGACGACCTCGCTGCCAGAGACCCCTGGAGGGTCGCGCAACTGGGACTACCGCTACTGCTGGATGCGCGATGCGACGTTCACGCTGTGGGGGCTGCACGCGCTGGGGTTGGACTGGGAGGCCGATGACTTCGTGCAGTACGTGGCCGACCTGGAGCGCAACGAGGACGGGTCGCTGCAGATCATGTACGGGATCAAGGGCGACCAACAGCTGCAGGAGCGCACGCTCGATCACCTCAAGGGCTACGAGAACGCGCGCCCGGTGAGGGTCGGCAACGGTGCTTACAACCAGCGCCAGAACGACGTGTACGGGGCGGTGCTGGACTCGGTGTACCTGCACTCCAAGAAGCGCGACCACATCCCCGAGCGGCTGTGGCCGGTGCTGATCGACCAGGTGCGCTGCGCGGAGCGGGTGTGGCGGGAGCCCGACCAGGGCATTTGGGAGGCGCGGGGCGAGCCGCGCCACTACGTCTCCTCGAAGCTGATGTGCTGGGTGGCGATGGACCGCGGCGCGAGGCTGGCGGAACGGCGCGGGGAGGACGAGCACGCCGAGCACTTCCAGGTGGTGGCGGATGAGATCAAAGCGGAGATCCTCGACAAGGGCGTGGACAAGCGGGGGGTGTTCCGCCAGCACTACGACACGGATGCGCTGGACGCCTCCAACCTGCTGATCCCGCTGGTGCGCTTCCTGCCGCCCAAAGACGAGCGCGTGTGCGCGACGATCAGCGCGATCAAAGAGGAGCTGACCGAGAACGGCCTGGTGATGCGCTACCGCACCGAGGAGACCGACGACGGACAGCGCGGGGAGGAGGGAACCTTTCTGATCTGCTCCTTCTGGCTGGTGTCGGCGCTGGCGGAGAGCGGCGAGTGCCACGCGGCGATGCAGCTGTGCGAACGGCTGTTGACGTACGCCTCGCCGATGCAGCTGTATGCGGAGGAGCTGGAGGCCTCCTCGGGGCGGCTGCTGGGCAACTACCCGCAGGCGTTCACGCACCTCGCGCTGATCAACGCGGTCACGCACGTGATCGCCGCGCAGCAGGCCCAGGAGTAGCTCAGTACCCGGGCTCGCCGGGCAGCAGCACGCGCGCGACCTCGCCCTCGAGGACGACGTGCGGCTGGACTGCCTCCACGGTGCGCCCGCGCGCGTACTCCAGCAGCTGTGCGGCGGAGGCGAACGGGGCGAGCTGCTCGAGGTGCTTGATCGTCGGGAACACCAGCAGGATCTCACCGGTGCGATGCGCCTCGAGCGCCCCGGCAGGCGTGTACCAACCGAGCGCGACGCACTCCTCGCCGTCGACGTGCGGCTCCTGACCGGGGGGCAGCGAGGCGAGAAAGAAGTGCGTATCGAAGCGCGTGCGCACCAGCGCTGGGGTGATCCAGCGCGAGAACTTGACGAGCTCGGCAGGGTCGGGCAGCTCGACCCCGGCCTCCTCGCGCAGCTCGCGCACCGCGGCGGCGCGATGGGCACGGTCGTCATCGCCCTCGGCCTGCTCCACGGCGCCGCCGGGAAATACCCACACCCCACCCATGAAGCGCGCGGCGGGGTTGCGCTTGACCAGCAGCAGCTCCAGCCCATCGGCCCCACCGCGCAGCAGGATCACCGTGGCCGCCTGTCGCGGGAGCGTGGGCGGCCCGGGGTTGTACTCCTGCCCGGGACCGGAGCGCTCGTCGAGACCGGAGCGCTCGTCGATCGGCGGGGTGCTCATCCGATGACCCTACCGGGAGACGGGCCAATCGGTAGTCTTTGAGGCGATGACAACCCAAACTCTCCAGCGCTGGATCTGCGAGTCCTGCGGCTACATCTACGACCCCGAGGAAGGCGACCCGGACGGTGGCATTCCCGTGGGGACGGCGTTTGAGGACATCCCTGACACGTGGTTCTGCCCGGTGTGCGGGGCCCGCAAGCGCGACTTCACGCTGTACGAGGACTAGGACGCCGCCGGGCGGCGCGATGCTGCGTCCTCGGTCGCTCCCTGCGTTCTTGCCTCGCTTGCCCGGCGCCGCCCTAGCGGCCGTCATTAGATGACCGACTGGGATGCACTGCTCGCGGCGGACCGTGAGCACGTGTGGCACCCCTACGGTGGCCTGCCAGCCGCGACGACGGCCTTGCCGGTCGTATCGGCCGCAGGCGTGCGTTTGCGTCTGGCCGACGGGCGCGAACTGATCGACGGGATGTCGTCGTGGTGGTGCGCGGTGCACGGCTATCGCCACCCGGCGCTCGACCGCGCCGCGACGGAGCAGCTGGGGAGGATGGCGCACGTGATGTTCGGCGGTCTCACGCACGAGCCGGCGGTGCGTCTTGCGGAGCGCCTGGTGGAGATCACCCCGCAGGGGTTGGAGCGGGTGTTCTTCGCCGACTCCGGCTCGGTGGCGGTGGAGGTGGCGATCAAGATGTGCCTGCAATACCAGCGTGCGGTGGGGCGACCGGAGCGCAGCCGCCTGCTGACGGTGAGGGGCGGCTACCACGGCGACACGTTCGGTGCGATGGCGGTGTGCGATCCGGTGGGTGGTATGCACAGCATGTTCACCGGGATCCTCCCCGAGCACGTTTTTGCCGACCGTCCCCCCGACGGTTTCGACGCGCCCAAGGACGAGCGCTGGGAGCTGTGGGCGGCTCAGGTGAGAGAGCTGGCGGGGCGCCACGCTCACGAGCTGGCGGGCGCGATCGTGGAGCCGGTGGTGCAGGGCGCGGGCGGGATGCGCTTCCACTCCCCCGGTTGCGTGCGGTTGCTGCGAGAGGTGTGCGACGAGCACGGATTGCTGCTGGTGGCGGACGAGATCGCCACCGGCTTCGGCCGCACGGGAGCGCTGTTCGCGTGCGAGCACACCGGGGTGGACCCCGACGTGATGTGCGTTGGGAAGGCACTCACCGGCGGATACATGACGCTGGCGGCGACGCTCTGCACGGCGCAGGTGGCGAGCGCGATCTCAGCGGGCGATGGTGGTGGGCTGATGCACGGCCCGACATATATGGCCAACCCGCTGGCGTGCGCTGTGGCGCTGGCCTCGCTCGACCTGCTTGCAAGCGGCGAATGGCGGGCGCAGGTGGCACGCATCGAGCGTGGCCTGCGCGAGGGTCTGCACCCGGTTTGCCAGGTGCCCGGCGTGGTCGACGTGCGCGTGCTGGGCGCGATCGGCGTGGTGCAGCTGGAGCACGAGGTGAACGTCGCGGTGGCCACCGCAGCCGCCGTCGAGCACGGCGTGTGGCTGCGGCCGTTTCGCGATCTGATCTACACGATGCCTCCCTATGTGATCGGCGACGAGGATCTAGATACCGTGGTGGGCGCGGTGCTGGCTGCCGCACGGCCCGCGTCGGGGCGGTAGCGAGCGCGGCGCGTCGCGGCTAAGGCTAAGGCCTGTCAGCTCGCAGCAGAAAACGAGGTCCGGCGTCATCGGCGAATGCGACGACAGCCTTCACCGGGATGGCAATCAGCCGTAGCAGTACGCCGCGGATCGGGCCTCGCTGGGCTGCCAATCGCGGCACGATCGCGGATGCGAACGCCATCAGGTGCGCGAGCGGACGGATCAGGACCTTCATCTCGGCGATCTTGCCGCGCTCGTCGTGGCGCAGCAGAATGACGCCCTCGATGAGCCGGCCTCCGATATCTCCTCGCCAGATGAATGCGTAAGAGTCGTTGTCGGCGTACTCATTAACGATCTCCATCTCACCGAACGCCTCGAATAGGACGCCAAAGAGTTCCCTGGCTGTGGTGCGCCCGCTGCGCGGCGTGCTCATCAGCGGCGAGTACACCTTGAACTCGGGCGAGAGCGCCTCTATCCACGTGTCGAGGTCGCGCGTCCGCCACGCCACCCGGAAGGGATGCTCGTCCATCGTTGGCATCCTAGCCGCCCCAGCTAAGCCGAAGTCGCCCCAGGTTTAAGCCAATGCCGCCAGGGCAGCCGCGCTCCGGCATCGGCTAGCGCCGCCAGCCGGGGACCGTGCACGCGAGGAAGAGTCGATACGTCGACGTCGCCGAGCCGGGCGATCGTTGCGCGATTTGACCGTTCCATCGCTGATGGCCGCGCGGACCAGGGCGTGAGCACGACGGCGCGCACATCGAGCTGAACCGATCGTGCTGCCTCCAGCGTGAGCAGGGTGTGGTTGATCGTGCCGAGTCCGGGCGCAGCGGCGATCAGCAGGGGGAGTTTCAGCGTGGTGGCGAGATCGCGCACCGTGCTGTCGTTGGTGAGCGGGACGAGCAGGCCCCCGACGCCCTCGACGATCAACACTGCCTCGCGGGTCGTGGCGGCGTCGAGCGCGGCGCCGGCGGCTGTCGCGATTCGATCGGAGTCGATGGGCCTGTCCGCGAGCTCGGCGGCGAGGTGGGGGGAGACGGCGGGGCCGTAACGCAGCGGAGCGACGGCCTCCGGGTCCATGCCCGCGGCGAACGCAAGCAGCTCATGATCGGGCGGCCATTCGCCTGGGGATTCGTCGAGTCCGGTCACCACCGGCTTGTGCGCGCGCACTCGCTCGCCGCCGGCAGCCATTGCCGCGAGCAGGGCGGCGCTGAGGATGGTCTTGCCGACGCCGGTGCCGGTGCCGGTGACGAATAGCCCCCGCATGGCGCTCGCTTATGCGGCGCGGGTGAGGGAGCTCTCGCGCTCCTTCGCCCCGCGCGGGACGGCCGGCGTACCGATCGCAGTGGGCTCGAGCCCCACTGCGCGGGCGGCCTCCGCGAGCACGCGGGCCGCGCGGCGCAGTTGCGCTGGGGTGTGGGTGGCCATCGCGGTGAGGCGCAGCCGGGCGCTGCCCGCGTGTACCGAGGGGGCGCGGATCGCCTGCGCGAACACCCCGCGCTCCAGCGCCGCCTGGCAGAGCGCCAGCGCGTCGCGCTCGTCGCCCACCAGCAGCGGCACGATGTGCATCTCGGACGCCGGCACGTCGAAGCCTTCGGCGGCGAGCGCCTCGCGCAGGGTGCGCGCGTGCGAGCGCAACCGCTGGACGCGATGGGGGCGCTGTTCGATCTCCTCGAGCGCCGCCAACGCACCGGCGATCGCCGGGGGCGCGGGCGCGGTCGAGAAGATCAGCGCTCGCGCGGTGTTGATCAGATAGTGCACCATCTGCGCGCTGGCGCACACGTATGCGCCATAAGCGCCAAGCGCCTTGCCGAGCGTGCCCACCAACACGTCCACCTCGCCCTCCAACCCGGCCTGCGCGACGGCCCCGCGTCCCCCCGGCCCCAGCGCCCCGGTGGCGTGCGCCTCGTCGACCAGAACCCGCGCGTGGTGGCGGCGGGCGAGCTCGACGATCTCCTGCAGCGGTGCGAGGTCGCCATCCATCGAGAACACCGAGTCGGTGGCGATCAGTCGCCGACCCTCGCCGCGGTGGTGACGCAGGCTCCAGTCGAGATGCTCGGCGTCGAGGTGGCGGTAGACGTGCACCCGCGCGCGCGAGCACTTGCAGCCGTCGACGATTGAGGCGTGGTTGAGCTCGTCGGAGAACACCGCGTCGCCGGGCCCGGCGAGCGCCCCGATCGTGCCGAGGTTGGCGAGGTAACCCGAGCCGAACAGAACGCACGCTTCGCTGCCTTTGAACGCCGCCAGCCGCTCCTCGAGGCGGCCGTGGATGGTCATCGTGCCCGACACCAGCCGCGAGGCGCCAGCGCCCGCTCCCCAGCGCATCGCGGCGTCGGCGGCGGCTTCGCGCACGCGCGGGTGGTCGGCGAGGCCGAGGTAGTTGTTGGAGCACAGCAGCAGCACGGGGCGGTCATCGAGCAGCACGCGTGGCCCCTGCGGCCCGGAGATCAACCGCAGCCGGCGGCTGAGACCCTGCCGCTCGATCGCCGCTAGCCGCTGCTCGATCTCGTCCACTGAAATCCGCGCCCGGGCGTTGCTCTCAGGCCAGGGTCGCCATCGCGGATGGTTGGTCTAGAGGATCTTTTGGATGAGCTTCCGCTTCGCTGCTTTTCAGCCCGCCCGCGTTGGGCGCCCCGTCGGGGCGTGTGGGCACCTTGCGCTTGGGGTGGTAGCGCAGCTGCGTGGAGGGGTCCCACAGCCGCACGTTCAGATCGATCGCGATTGGATCCCCACCCGCCTCGCAACCGAGGTGCTCCTCAACGACGTCCGGGGTTTGGCCCTCCAGCCACCCGGTGCGATTGTCGGGCCGAGGGTTGGCGCCGTTGTCGGGCTGGCGGGCCACGTTGAGGCCGAGCTCCTCGAACATCGCGCGGTCCTGCTCGGGCTCGGTGCCGAGTGTGGTGAGGAAGTTGCCCATCATCACCCCGTTCAGCCCCGCCTTCACCGCCAGGGGCTGAAGCTCGCCGAAGTTCTCCACGCGTCCCCCGCATACGCGGAACAGCGCTTCGGGGAGGATCAGCCGGAAGATCGCGATCCACTTCACCGCCTCCCATGGGTCCATCAGCTCGCGGTCGCCGAACTTGGTGCCGGGACGGGGGTTGAGTAGGTTGATCGGCACGCTCGTCGGGTCGATCGCGGCGAGCTCGAACGCCATCTCCACGCGCTGCTCGCGGCTCTCGCCGAGGTTGAGGATGCCCCCGACGCAGGTCTCAAGGCCTGCCTCGCGCACCGCGCGGATCGTGCGCAGGCGACCCTCGTAGCGCACCGTGGTTGAGACCTCGTCGTAGTAGCTGGAGGCGGTCTCCACGTTGTGATGCACGCGCTGGATACCGGCCTCGCGCAGCGCGCGCGCGCGCTCGGTGGACATGTGTCCGACCGAGGCGCACCGCTTGAGGTTGGTGTGCTCGGCCACCAGGCGCGCGCCATCGAGGATCTTGGCGAAGTCGCGCTTGGACAGGCCCTGACCTTGGGTGACCATGCAGAAGCGGTGCGCCCCAGCGGCTTCGGCGGCACGGGCGTGTTCGAGGATCTGCTCGGGGTCCATCATCGGGTGCATCGGGGTCTCGGCCTCGGCGAAGCGCGATTGTGCGCAGAAGCCGCAGTCCTCGGCGCACCCTCCCGACTTGGCGTTGACCAGCGAGCAGAGGTCGGTGGAGTCGCCGAAGCGCTCCACGCGCGCCTCCCATGCGCGTTGCACGAGCGCCTCGATCTCGGCGTGATCCTCAATCTCGCCCAGGTGGAGTGCTTCCTTCGGTGTGATGAGCGGCGGCATCGGCGCGACCTCCGTTGGTGGTGGCGTGTGGCGTTGCGGACAATACAGCTCCGGATGATCGCTCGCGCGCCTGCGGGAGGCTGTCGCTCGCGCGCCTGCGGGAGGCTGTCGCTCGCGCGCCTGCGGGAGGCTCCGCGTGGGCGGTGCTGACGTTCCCGTCGCCGAGCGCGGGCGTCCTGGCACAACCAACTTGCCGGTGAAGCGTTTTGTCACCTTTTGTCCGACTTGTTCAGTACGCGAAGAAACGCCGCGATTTTTTTACCTGTGAGTTGACAGTGGGCCGAGTGCAATCCACAATAAAAAGTGCATCATCCGGATTTCGAACGGAGCATGAACGGAGGCGGGCTGGTGGGGAGCAGCGTCCAGGATACGGTCTCGCAGCGGGGCGGGACGACCAGGTTGCGTGGCAGCGCGGCGCTCGAGCAGGCACGTGGTGCCCTGATTAGGCGTCTGCGAACTCGCGAACAGGAGATCGAGGACGCGATCCTCGCCCGCGTCAAGGGTATGTTCGCGTCGGTGCCGGGCGAAGACGCCGACTACCTGACCGGGCTTCGCGCCACGATCGCCGCAGCCGTCAACCTCTCGCTGAGCGAGATGGAAGACCCCGCCGAGCAGCCTGCCCCGATCCCGTCGGTGGCGATTGCGCAGGCCCACCGGGCGGCGCGCCGGAACATCAGCGTGGACACGATGTTGTTGCGCTACCTGGGTGGTCACAGGGTGCTCGGGGCATTCGTGATGGATGAGGCCAATCGCTGCGGCATCTCCTCCAATGGGCTCGTTCTGCGCCAGCTGCGTACGACGCAGGAGGCGGTGTTGGAGCGCATGATGACCACGATCGCTCAAGAGCATAAGCTGGAGCGCGAACGGATCGAACGCTCCCACGAGGAGTGCCACATCGAGCTGGTGCGGGGACTGCTCGCCGGAGAGCGCCGCGACACCTCGCAGCTGGACTATGACTTCGACGACGTCTGGCACCTCGGGATCATTGCGAGCGGGGCACGGGCCAAGCGGGTGGTGCGGGGCCTCGCGGACGAGCTGCGTCGTCAGCTGCTGTGTGTACCGACCGGCGAGGGCTCCGTGTGGGCTTGGATCGGTGGGTGCCAAGCACCGCAGATGGAGCGTGTGGAGCGGATCCTCTCGACCGCCAGCAGCGGTGAGGTCTCGCTGGCGCTGGGCGAGCCGCGGCTGGGGATGTCGGGCTGGTCTCTGACCCATCATGAAGCGCAGGCGGCGCTGCTGGTGGCTTCGCACCGGCCGGCGCCGCTGATGCGCTTCGCGGAGCACGCACTGGTGGCGTTGGTGCTCCAAAACCAGTCGCTCGTGCGGTCGTTGGTCGGCATCTACCTGCCGTCGATCGGCAGCCCGGTGACGCGCGAAACATTGCGGGCTTATTTCGCTGCAGGCTGCAATGCGGCCACCGCGGCGGCCAAGCTCGAGATCGATCGCCACACCGTCGAACGGCGGCTGCGGGTGGTCGAGACGAAGCTTGGCCGTCAGCTACGCCTCTGCCACGCCGAGCTGGAGGTGGTGCTCCGGCTGGAGGAACTCGGGTTGGCGGCCGGCGGCGAGCGGCCGCGAAAGGAACTCGGGTTGGCTGCCGGCGGCGAGCAGCCGCGAAACCGTGAGGCGAAGATCGCGTAGGTACTGGCCGCTCACCGCGAACCGATGTGGTGCGCCGCCGGCCGATCGATGTGCCACTTCGGCCCACCATCCGCCGGTTGCTCGGTGATAGACATCTCAAGTCTCCAGATTTACCCAAGGTTCACTCTATGCATATACCGTTGCCACGTTACCCATATTTCGCGCAGAGGGCTTCCTAGATCTTCTCCTTGTCCCTTTGCGCTCGCATCGTCTGCCGGCTTGCTTGATCGACGCGTTGCAATTCACCAGCCTGCCAATGTCCGTTCTCTCAACTTCACCCCCGCGCGACGCAGTCGCCATCTCCGACGACGGGGGTCGGTTGGATGGGAGATCGTTCAAGGTGTTCTGGGACCCGCTGTGCGAGCTCGACCTCCCAGCCTGGGTTCAGGCAGGGCGCAAGATCGGCGCGCTCGGCAGAGGCGCGCAGTGGTGGGTGGGCGACTGGTTGCTGTATGGCAACTTTCGCTGGGGGCAGAAGTACGCCGAAGCCGCCCGCATCACCGGGTACGACGCCGGCAGTCTGCGCAACATGGCGTGGATGGCCACGCAGTTCCCGCCGGACCGCCGCCGCGCCGCTCTCACGTGGTGCCATCACGCGGCGGTCGGGGGGCTGAGCCTCGTCGAGCAGGAGCGGTGGCTTGACCTGGTGGCGGCCGAGCGGTTGACGGTGGCTGACCTGCGTGTAGCGCTGCGCGCCGAGCGTGCGCGCCCAGAGCGGACCCACCGCGAGCGGGCCGCGGCGGCCGTGCCGGCGGCGGCGAAGACCTTGCGGGAGGCGGGGGCGCAGGTGATCTGCCCGCACTGCGGTGGCGAGGTGCCGCTTCCGCACAGCGCGCGCCGCTCGCTCACCGTCGCCGAACCTAGAACGGCCGGGTGATGGGCCGCCGCATGCCGCTGCGCGGCATCGCCCCGCTCGCCCGCGATCGCCGCTCGTTTGCGCGCCGGCGCCTGCCGTTGCTAGCGGTGATGGCGGTGGCGCTGCTAGCGATCGCCCCGGTCGGTGGTGCGCAGGCGGCCGAGACGGCGAAGCTCGCGGTCGGGTTCTCTCCTTACCGGCTGGGCGCCAGCTCCGCCTTCACGTTCGACATCCACGTTGGCTCCACGACGGGGGCCCCGCCATCCGCGACGACCAGTTTTGCGCTGCGACTGCCCGCCGGCATGGGACTGGCGAGCACCCAGCTGGGCCTCTCGGTCTGCGAGAGCAAAGCCCTGCAGGCAGGGGGCGTGGCGGGCTGCCCGCTCGAAGCCGTGATGGGAAGCGGGAAAGCCATGTTGATTAACGCCGCCGGCTCCGAAGAGCTCGAACTTCCCGTGGCAGTGACGGTCCTGATGGCCCCGGCGGTGAACAACCAGACACGTCTGTTCTTCTACGCCGAAGGACAGGCGGATCTGATTGCCGAACTCCTCTTCGAGGGTTACATGACAGGCCTCGCCCAGCCGTTTGGCACACTGATAGGTCTGGCGATCCCACCGACTGCTGGTGTTCCGGGAACGCCGCCCGCCGCGCTCACCAGCTTGGCGGTCACGCTGGGCCCGAGCGGGCTGATGTATGTGAAGCGCGTCAACGGCAAGACGGTGCGCTATCACCCCAAGGGCATGGCCGTGCCGGCCGTCTGTCCGTCCGGGGGCTTCCCGTTCGCGGTAAAGCTCGGGTTTGCCGACGGCACCTCCACCGAAGCCGCAGCCAAGGTGGCGTGCCCCAATTCGGCGGCGCACAGCAAGGCGCGGCGGCAGGGCGGGCACGGTAGGCAGGGCGGGCGCCGGAGATGACGGGATGATCAAGTCTCGTGCAGGTACGGCCGCGCGCAGGGCCCGTGTACAGTTGCTCGCCGCCGGCGCGGCGCTCATCGCCTCGTTCGCGCTGGGAGCGAGCTCCGCGCACGCCGAACTGAACTTCTCCACCACGTTCGGCGTCGAAGGCACAGGCGACGGCCAGCTCGCTGCTCCCCAGGGGATCGGGGTCGACCAGACCACGCTCGATCCCTCCAGCGGCGACGTCTACGTCGCCGATACCGGCAACGCGCGCGTAGAGCAGTTCGGCGCCGCCGGCGAATTCATCAGCGCGTGGGGCTGGGGGGTGGCCGACGGCAACAGTGCGTTCGAGGTCTGCACGAGCGGCTGCCGGGCTGGCATCCCTGGCAGCGGCGCAGGCCAGCTCAGCGCCCCGACGAGCGTCGCGGTCGACAGCGCAAACGGCCCGCGTCAAGGGGATGTCTACGTGGGCGATGCGACCAACAAGGTGATCGACGAGTTCAGCCCGTCGGGTTCGTTGCTCGGCACAATCACCGGCCCCTCGGCCGGCACGACATTTCAGGCCGTCACCGGTGTGGCCGTTGACGGCGAGGGCGACCTGTGGGTGCTCGACAGCGCCGCCAACGTCGTCTACGAGTTCAGCGGCGCCGGTGCGCTGATGACGGAATTCAACGACACCTACAGCGAAACAAGGGCGATCGCCGTGGACGGCGCCGGGGACGTGTACCTGATCAACAGCTCGGGCGAAACCACGAAGTGGACCGCCGCGGCACGTGCCGGCGGCGCCCCCATGAGGGTGGATGGCAGTACCAACGGCGAGGGTCTCGGCGTTGACCAGGCCACCGGCGAGCTGTACGTCGATCTCGGCTACAGCATCGACCAGTGGGGGGCGACCGGCGAATCGCTTGGCAACTTCGATTCGGGCACGCTGGGTCAGGGCGCGCAGATGGCCTACAACCCAAACGTCACCCTCGCCGGTGCAGGCGAGCCCGGAGCGCTGTACGTGGTCGACCAATCCGACAACCGGGTGGCGGCTTTCGTGCCACCTGTCCCCGCTTCCCCGACGGTGGCGCCGGGCAGCGAGAATGCGACTGGCGTCACCCCCGCCAAGGCGATCCTGGAAGCATCGATCAACGCCAACGGGCTCGACACCAAGTATTTCTTCGAATACGGCCCCACCGCTGCGTACGGCACACAGGTCCCGCTCCCGCCCGGCACAGACATCGGGGCCACCGACGAGGTCCTCGCCGCCAAAGCGGCGCTCTCGGGACTTGCCCCTGGCACCATCTATAACTTCCGGGTGGTGGCGACCAATTCGCTGGGCACCACCGATGGCCCGGATCAGACGTTCACGACGGCGACGCCGCAGGCTCCGGAAGTGGAAGGCGAGACGGATGCAAACGCCACCGCGACGAGTGTCAGGTTGGAAGCGGACGTAAACCCGGAGTTTGTGGACACGCACTATTATTTCGAATACGGATCGACGACTGCGTACGGGTCCACGGCGCCGGCGCCGCCCGGCACAGACATCGGTGAAGCCGATTCCATGCGGGGCGCGGAATCCGTCATCTCCGGGCTGACCCCGGACACCGCGTATCACTTCCGCGTGGTGGCCGTCAATTCGCTGGGGACAACGGATGGCCCCGACGAGACATTCACGACCACCCGGTCGGTGAGCATCGAAGCAGAGTCGGCGGCGAACGTGACCGCCACGGCCGCCGACCTGACCGCAACGATCGGTACCGAAAATTTCCAGACGACCTATCGTTTCGAATACGGCACGACCACGGCATACGGCTTGCAGGCGCCGCTGCCCGAAGCGACGCTCGCGGCCGGAAGCGGCGTGCGGCCCGTTTCGGTGTACGTGGCGAACTTGCAAGCGAACACCGTCTATTACTTCCGCATCGTGGCCACCAATGCGCTCGGCACGGTGACTGCGGGCGCCACCCGGTTCACCACCTATCCGCCTAATGAAGCCTTCTCGCTGCCGGACAACCGGGTGTACGAGCTGGTGTCGCCGCCCGACAAGAACGGGTCGGACGTCGGCGGCGATGGTAGGTTTCTGGAGCCACCGACCGATGCGGCCGGCGAGAGCGCGGCCAGCGGCTCGGCGATCACCTACGTTGGGGACGCCGCCTTCGGCGACGCGCAAAGCTCAGCACTCACCACGCAGTATCTCTCAACACGCGGGCCCTCTGGTTGGACGACGCATGCCATCTCGCCCGCGCTGGTTGGGCAGCAGCATTTTGAATTGTCGGGTCCGCCTTTTCACCTATTCACTTCCGAATTGACGGCGTGGGTCTTTACCTGGAGGCACCTGCCGCCCGCGCAGGGCTCGCAGGGCGCGCTGCCGGAAGTAGGCAACCTCTACCTCGGTGAAGCGGGCGACAGCACCTACCAGCTGATCAACGACGGCACGCCTGTCAACCCCGTCGCCGGCGGCGAAGCTTACGAAGTACAGCCGGTTGGAGCTTCCAGCGATATGCGTCATGTGGTCTTCGAAGCCGGCGAAGGGCTCACGCCCGGCGCACCGGCGGGTACCGAGAGCGTGTATGAATGGACCGCCGGTGCCCTGCGGCTCGTCAGCGTTCTGCCGGGCCCCGGGGAAGTGGCGGCGGCGAGCGCTTATGGTGCAGGCGGCGAAAGGAACATGCTGCCCAACGTCGTATCGGCCGACGGCTCGCGCATCTTCTGGATCGACGGCAACAACCAGTTGTATGTGCGCGAAGACGCCACCACGACGGTACAACTCAACGCCTCGCAGCGTACGCCCTCGCTCGGCGACGGGACGGGTCGGTTCGTGGCCGCAACGCCCGACGGCTCGCGGGTCTTCTTCATCGACGAAACGGCGCTCACCAACGCAGCCGGCGACAACGGCGGCCTGTACGAATACAGCTTCGCGGACAATCGCCTGACCGTTCTCACGCCCGACGCTGGCGGTGCCCCCGGCGTGGAAGGCGTCCTCGGCATCGGCGACGATGGCGCGAGCGTGTACTTCGTCGCCAGCGCGAGTCTGACGAGCCACGCCATCCCGGGCGCGGGACAGCCGAGCCCGGGTGGACACAATCTGTACCTGGCCCGCGACGGCGCGATCACGTTCATCGCCACGCTCAACTCCGAAGACGGCGGCGACTGGGCCAGCACCTTCAGAGAACTGACGGCGCGGGTGACGGCCGACGGCGAACATCTCGCATTCATGTCGACTGCTCCGCTCACGGGTTACCTCAACACCGACCTCAACACCGGCGGTCCGGACGCCGAGGTGTTCCTCTATGACGCTGATGGCGAAACGTTGCGATGCGTGTCGTGCAACCCCAGCGGCGAGCGGCCGATCGGACCCGCAAGCGTGCCCAAGCCCTCCGAACGCACCGGGAGCCTTCCACGCTACCTCTCGGAAGACGGCCAGCGCGTCTTCTTCGACAGCAGGGACGAGCTGGTGCCGGCCGCCTCCAACGGCAAGCAGAACGTCTATGAGTACGAGGACGGGGTCATCCACCTGATCTCATCTGGCACCAGCGACGAAGATGCCACCCTGGCCGACGCCAGCGCCAACGGCGACAACGTGTTCTTCACCACGCGCTCGCGGTTAGTCCCCGAAGATCAGGACGAAAACTCCGACATGTACGATGCCCGGGTCGACGGGGGCTTTCCCACGGTGTCCTCGCCGGCCCCATGCTCGGGCGAAGGTTGCCGGGGTCCGATCGGTGCTTCGCCGACGCCGCTGGCAATCACGACCGAAGAAACGCAGGGCGCCGAATCGCTCCCCGCACAGCCGGCCGGGGCTCCCGCATCGGCGCCGTCCAAGAGCCCACACAAGGCGAGGAAGGTGACGCACAAAGCCAGGACCGATCATCGCGCCCACAAGGCGAGGAGACCCCGCGGCCGGCGCGGGGCCGCCCGCAAAAAGCGGAAGGCGACGACGCATGCCCCGAGGGCAGGCGGCCACACCGCGGCGTGGCAAGGCGGGACGAGATGATCGACCGTTCGCTACGGTGGGTGCTGTGCGCCTGTCTCGCTCTCTCCGGTTGTGCGGTGGCGCCCGCGGCGGCCTCCGCGGCATTTGGCCTGAAGTCGTTTCGGGCGTCATTTCAGCAGGCGCCCGCGACCGCGCCCGAAACCGCCGAAACATTGGGACCGCCCGATCTTCAGGCCGGTTCGCATCCCTACCAGATTACGGTTGAGGAGGAATTCAACTCCGTCCTCAACTCCGAACTGGAACCAGAGCCCGAAGGGTCGGTCAAGGACATCGACATCTCATTGCCGCCGGGTTTGATCGGCGACGCCAACGCTGTGCCGCAGTGCCCGATGGCGGTGTTCGAGAGCGGCTCTCTGCTGACCAACAACTGTCCGGTGGACACGCAGATCGGCCTGATCGCGGTGTACGGCCCCGGCCTCAAGCTCCACGAGGCACTTACAAACCTGGTCCCCGCCCCCGGCCATGCCGATCAGTTCGGGGCGGTGGGAGTTGTCCCGGAGGTGGTGAATGGAGAGCTGCACAGCTCGAACGAATACGCCCTCACGGTGGAACAGCACGATCTCGGCCAGGACCTGCCGATCACCGGGTTGTCGGTGACGATCTGGGGGGTCCCCGCCGACCCGAGCCACGATCCTTTTCGGGGAAACTGTCTCGAAGAATCCGGCAAATCGAGCGGCAATTGCCCCACCAGCGCGCCACTGGAGCCCTTCCTGACGATGCCCGACTCGTGCACCCAGCCGCTCACCTCGAGCATCACGGTGGACTCTTGGGAAGCGCCGAACACTCCCATACAGCAGTCGACGACCGCCGAAGGCTCCGACGGGATGCCCGGCGGACTGCGGGGCTGTGAACAGCTGGAATTCGATCCAACCGTCGCTGTTCGGCCGGAATCGGCCGCCGCCGACACGCCCACGGGACTGGCGGTCGAAGTGGGGATGCCGTACAACAGCGATCCCAGCGGGTTGGCGGCGGCGAGCTTGCGGGAAATCGCGGTTGCCCTGCCGACCGGCATGTCGATCAACCCCTCGATGGCCAGTGGGCTCGCGGGCTGTGGGCTCACTCAGATCGGCCTCGGCGAAGAAGCTCCGCCCAGCTGCCCCAACGACTCCAAGGTTGGCTCCTTCGAAGTGCAATCGCCGCTGCTGTCCAACGCGATGCAGGGCGCGATCTACATCGCGCAGCCAACCACCATCCCGTTCGACGGCGTGCTGGGCGTCTATTTGGCCGGCGAAGCGGACGGGGTGGAGCTGAAGCTGGCGGGCCAGCTTCGCGCGCAAACCACCAACGGCCAACTCACATTGACGCTGGACGATGTGCCCGACTTGCCGATCAGCGCTCTGAAGCTCTACCTCTGGGGGGGACCGCGAGCGGCGATCGCCACTCCCCTGGCCTGCGGCGAGCTCGAAGCGACCTCGGGCCTGACGCCCTACTCGGCCACCGAATCTGGAGCGCAGGTCACCCGCTCGAGCAGCTTTGCGATCGACGAAGCGTGTGGCGGACAGTTCGCGCCCTCGCTCAAGGTGGGCAGCGTGAGCTCGACGGCCGGCCGCCAGAGCGGCTTCTCGCTGCAGCTGACGCGCACGGATGGGCAGCAGTACATAAAGAACTTCGGCCTGACCCTGCCCCCGGGGTTGCTGGCGAACATCGCCTCGGTTGCGCTCTGCGGCGACGGCGAAGCCGCGACAGGCGCGTGTCCGCCGGCCAGCGAAATTGGTACGGTCACGATCGGCGACGGCGCGGGCTCGGCTCCCAACCACCTCAGCGGTCACGTCTATCTGACCGGTCCGTACGGCGGCGCACCGTACGGCATAGCGATCGCGCTTGCGGCAGTGGCCGGCCCGTTCAATCTAGGCACGGTCGTGGTGCGCGGGGGCATCGACGTCGACCTGGCGACGGCCAGCGTGTCGGTCTCGGTCGAACCCCTTCCCACGATCCTCGGTGGCGTGCCGCTGCGGATCAAGAGCGTCGATCTGACGGTCGACCCGGCGGGGGGCTTCATGGTGAATCCGACCAGCTGCGCCGCGCAGCAGATCACCGGGACTGTCGGATCCACGGCCGGCGCGACCGTTGCCCTGGCGACTCCGTTTCAGGTCACCGGGTGTGCGAGCCTCCCGTTCGCGCCGACCCTGGCCGCCACCGCGGAAGCGCCCGGCTCGCGGGCGGACGGCGTCGGGCTGGATATGACGATGACATTTCCCGCTGGACAGGCGAGAGCCAGCAAGCTGAGCATCGAACTGCCCCGCGCGGTGCGTGGCCGCCTCGACGCCATCCAGCAGACCTGCAACGCCGAACGGTTCGCGCAGAGCCCGACTGAGTGTCCATCGGATGCGGTGGTGGGCACCGCCAAGGTGACCACCACAATCCTTCCAAGCCCGCTCATCGGGCAGGTCTACCTGGTGAGTGGATCGGGGCTGTTTCCGCGGCTGGAGCTGATGCTGAAAGGTGACGGCATCACCGATCAGCTGACGGGCAAGTTCCTGATCTCCAAGCAGGGCATCACCAGCGCGGTGTTCGAAGCGCTCCCCGACGTGCCGCTCTCCTCGATCGTGATCGACCTGCCTCGGGGACGCCACTCGGTGCTCGGTGCGACCACCAACCTCTGTAAGCGCCACCTCACGCTCGCCTACGCGTTCATCGCTCACACCGGAGCGAAGCTGAACCGGACTACCAAGCTCGCAGTGGCCCACGGGTGCCCAGCTGCCGGGCACACCGCGCGCCGGTCCGTCCACGATACGCGGGCACACCGCCGCAGCCATGCTCCCAGGCACGCCACCAGGCGTCGTGCCTAAACGCCGTTTGTCACGACGTCATGACATCGACGGAAGGTTTTCTGCAGTAGGGCCCTGGAATGTCGTTGGGTGCGGAGCCTACCGTGATGGGTGGCCGGTATGGTGGGTGAGGATTGTCGCAATCAAGCTCAAGGAGGTCAGTTGTGAGTCTCGAGAAGATGTCTAGCGCAGCTCGTGTGCGCCGCCTGATGGTTGGTGTGCTCGCATGCGGCGGCGTAGCGGGTGCCGCCACGCCGATCGCTCTCGCCAGCGCGTCTGCCGTCGGCGCGGCCGGTGGTCGGCCTCCCACGGCTCGGGCGGCGGGTGGGTCCGCGGTGAAGAGTGTCCACCAGACGATGGTGATGAGCGTCTCCAGTATCACGGGCAACACGATCAAGGCCAACGGCCAGGAGGTGAGCGGGCAGATCAACGGTAGTGTCTCATTCGATCTGACCCTGAAGAATGGCTCGCTTGCCCTCGCCAGCTTTACTATTTACAACAACGGGCACATGGGTGACGAGCACCGCAAGGGAACGGTGCGGGGCGCCGGCACCGGCCACTACCACGTGTCGGGTGCGCAGTCAGGCTTCAGCGGCCAGATCTTGAGTGTGAGTGGCACCGAAGAATTCACGCACGCCAAGAACCTCGGTATCAAACTGGCGGGTACGTTGAATCGCAGAACCTACAAACTCACCGTCACGTTGACTGGCAAATACATTGAATGAGGTCGCGCGGAGGGAGCCTTGAACAAGGGCCCCGTGCGGAGCCTCTCTGACGGGAAGCTCAGAGGGCGAACGGCTGTTGCATGAGGGCGGGGAGCGCGTGGAGGCTCCGCCTACACAAAGTATCTCCGGGCCGACAACGGCCTGGAGATGATCGTGTGGACTGCGGGACTACTTACTGCCCCGCCTCCCCCGGCACCCGGACCGCGTATATCGAGCCCGGCAGCCCCGTGGGAGAGCCGTCGGCGGCGCTATGGCTCAGCCGACGCGTTCGGGCGCGGGCTGCTGGCTCGCCGGCTGCGTTGCCGGCGGCTGGTGGTCGGCCTCGGGGAAGTATGCCGGCGCCGATCGCGATCGGCGCGTGAGACGGCGATGCAGCTTGCGCACGGGCGCGGGCGCCCACCAGTTGGCCTCCCCCAGCAGACGCATCAGCGCCGGCGCCAGCAGCGCCCGCACGACGGTTGCGTCGAGCAGCACCGACACCACCACCCCGAGGGCCAGCTCGCGGGCGTTGGGCAGGCGCGAGGTGACCAGCGCGCCGATCGCCACGCACAGCAGCAACGCGGCGGTGGTGGTGATCCGGCCGGTGCGCTCCAGGCCCAGCGCGATTGCGTCCTCATTGCTGGCGCCGTCCTCGTGGATCTCGCGGATGCGGTCGAGCAGGAACACGCCGTAGTCGGTGGAGAGGCCCCACGCGATCGCGATCACCAGCACCGGCTGGATGATTGCGATCGCACCGAGGTTCGAAGAGTCTTGGAACACCAGCACCATCACCCCGATTGCGGCTGTGACCGAGAGCATGTTCATCAGCACTGTCTTGGGCGGCAGCACGACCGAGCCGGTGAGCAGGAACACCGTCAGGCCAGTGGTGAGCGCGACGTAAATCAACAAAAACACCAGGTTGCTGCCCATCAGCGCTTTCAGGTCGATGAAGCTCGCGGTGGGTCCACCCACCTTGCGCTCGAATGGCACCGGCAGGTTGCGGATCCGCTTCACCAGCGTCTGCGCACGTGCGCCGGCGAGATCTCCGGCAGGGTTGATGTACATCACTGCCACATGCCGTTTGAAGTGCTGGAAGAACGTGTGGGCGACCTCGTTCGGGAGGCGTTCCAGGATGCGGTGATAGCTGTGGAGCTGGCTGTTGGTGGCGTGGGCGGTCACTACCTCGATCGCGTGTTCGGGGTCGAGCTTGAAGTTGGCTTCGATCGTGTCGCCGACCTGGCGCGTGCTGGTGGAGGTCGGCAGTGCCGTCGCGGTGCCGATGGCGGAGAAGTTGATGCCGAGCACGGGTGCGGCCAGGAGCAGCATGAACGCGCATGCGCATACCGCGACGGTCACCGGCCGCCGCATCACGGCTGTGGCCAGCCGGTACCAGCGGCCGTCGAGGACCGGTCTGGCGATGGTGTCGGCCGAGCGCTGCAGCCATTTCGGCGAAAGCGAATTGACGCGCGGACCCAGCAGCAGCAGCAGCGCCGGCATCACGGTGAGCGCGGCGACGGCCACCAGCAGCGTTGTCATCATCCCGCCGATACCCATCGAATAGAAGAACTGCTGGGGTATCACCAGCAGTGACGCCATCGTCACCACCAGCGATGAGGCGCTGAACAGCACCGTACGGCCGGCGGTGGCCATCGCGCGAACGACGGCAGCGTGCACATTGGGGCTGCGGACCAGCTCCTCGCGGAAGCGAGAGACGATCAACAGGCTGTAGTCGATCCCCAGGCCGAGGGCGAGCGCCGAGACGATGCCGGTCACCAGACCGGAGATCGGTATGAAGTGTGTGGCAGCGAGCAGACCGGCGCGCGTGAGCGCGATCGCGATGGCACCCAGCATCACCGGCAGCAACGCGGCGACCACCCCGCGAAAGAACCAGATCGCGAGCAGCAGCAGGATCGGGAAGGAGAGCAGCGTCCCGCGCCGGAGGTCCTGTTCGAGCACTTCGTTGGACTGTGGGGCTCCGATGTCGGCTCCCCCGAGTTTCAGCCCCGGCCAGTGGCCCAGGCGTTGGGCCAGTCGGCTCGCCATTTCGTCGTGCGCCTGTTCGGAGGCCGGGCGGAAGCGCACCGTGAGATAATTAAGCGATTCGTTGCGGGAGGTGACCGCGGTGCCGACGTCGAGCGCGCTCTGCACTTCCCCCACGTCGTGGTCGCGTTCGATCGCTTCTTGGAGCTTATGGATCTTGAACCCGCGTGCCAGGCCTTCCATCACCGCGGCTGTCGACCCTTTGCGGTGGTGGCCGGGCGGCCCCAGATCGAGCAGGGCGACTATGCCCGGCGGTGACTCGTAGCCGGTGGCGTGCCCGATCAGGGCGTCGGCTTGCCCGCTTTCGGAGCTCGGGTTGGTGATGCCCAGGGGGCTCAGGTGCTTGACAACCCCCAGGCTGACAAGCCCAGCGAGCGCCACGACAGCCGCGGCTACCGCCAGCAGTATCCGGGCACGCCGGGGAGTAAGGGCAGCCGCAAGAGTGGGCACGGACCCGACCCTAGTGGGGCGGGGGAGAGCGCGTCAAATGTAGGCCCCGAGTGGGCCAGTCTGGCGCATCGCCCGCGCGGCGATACACCACATAGGCATCTGAAAATATCCCCAAAGTCGCTGCTGGGGTTTAAGATTGTTGCTCGAAATAGGTGAGGTGGCGGGGTGCGCGAGCGTACCGTGGCCTCGACCGTGAAAGGTATGCCTGCGACAGCTGCGAGTCCGCAGTATTGCGCAGGAGCATGTTCACTCCACGCTGGTCCAAGATGGTGACTATCAAAGGCACTGTAGGGATGCTCAGGCTTAGAGATAGTGAAACAATCGATTGCCGTAAGGAAGCGTATGCCCGACAACAATCTTTAATACGCCCGCATGTCACCGTATCACAAACGACTGGCTGTCGAGCCAGTTTGTGGCAGGCCGGCGGCACGGCGAGGTGCTCGTGCCGTCGCCTGCGCAGCTCGCTTGGGCGACATCGAGATCACTGAGTGGGATGGAGCTGTGGATGAGGAGGCGCTGGAGCCTTGGGCGGTCGGTCGCCCCCCGCATGGAGACGAGCAGGAGCTCGCCGGAGCGCGCGATCACGGCTGGTGAGCCGATTGCCGTCATAGGCCTTGCGTGCCGGTTGCCTCGCGCGTCGAGCGTGGCTGCCTTCTGGCGTCTTCTGCGTGACGGGGTGGATGCCGTCGGGGAGGTACCCGCCGGGCGGCGAGCGCTCACCGGAAACCCGCAACCCGTTGAGAGGGGCGGTTTTCTGGAAGACGTGGAGTTGTTTGACGCGGCCTTCTTCGGCGTGTCACCGCGCGAGGCGGCGGTGATGGACCCGCAGCAGCGGCTGATGCTCGAACTTGGCTGGGAGGCGCTCGAGGATGCTGGGGTGCCGCCCGCTCAACTACATGGCAGCTGTGCTGGCGTGTTTGTGGGCTGCATCTCCAGCGACTATGCCGATCTGCTGCAGTCCTGCGGCACGCAGGCCATCACGCGCCATGCTTTGACGGGTCTGCACAGGAGCATGATCGCCAATCGAGTGTCTTACACCCTCGGCCTGTCCGGTCCCAGCCTGACCGTCGACACGGGTCAATCCTCGTCGCTGGTGGCCGTTCACCTCGCCTGCGAGAGCTTGCGTGGAGAAGAGTCCGAGCTGGCGCTCGTAGGTGGCGTGCATCTGAACATCTCGCCGCACAGCGCAGCGGTTGCGTCGAGCTTCGAAGGCCTCTCCCCGGATGGGCGCTGTTTCACCTTTGACGCGAGAGCCAACGGCTATGTACGGGGCGAGGGCGGCGCGTTGGTGGTGCTCAAGCCGCTGTCGAGCGCGATTGCGGACGGCGATCGTGTGTATTGCACGATCCGCGGCAGCGCGGTCAACAACGATGGCGGCGGGGACGGCTTGACGATGCCGAGTCAGCGAGCCCAGGAAGAGGTTCTGCGACTCGCCTATCGCCGAGCGGGAGTGGAGCTCGGCGAGGTTCAGTATGTCGAGCTGCACGGCAGCGCCACCAAGCTCGGGGATCGCACCGAGGCGGCCGCGCTCGGTGCCGTGCTCGGTGCGGATCGGCCCGCGCTTGGACCGCTGCAGGTGGGCTCGGTCAAGACCAACGTGGGCCACCTGGAGGCGGCCGGCGGTGTCGTCGGTCTGATCAAGACGGCGCTCGCGATCGATCGCCGTGAGCTCCCCGCGAGCCTCAACTTCCGCTCGCCCAACCCCGACATCCCGCTCGACGAGCTGCGCTTGAGCGTGCAGCAGCGGCTGGATGCGTGGCCGCGCATCGACCGGCCGCTGTTGGCCGGCGTCAGCTCATTTGGCGTGGGTGGGACCAACTGTCACCTGGTTTTGAGTGAGCCGCCGCAGGTGCTGGCCGCGACCTCGGCCAGTGAGGGGCCGCTCGTGAAAGGCGTGTTGGCCTGGGCGCTCTCCGCCCGGGGAGACCCGGCTCTGCGGTCGCAGGCGCAGCGGCTTGACGAGCACCTCAAGGAGGAGAGCGAGGTGGACGCCGTTGACATGGGGTGTTCGCTGGCAGCCGACCGCGCGGCGTTTTCCAACAGGGCGGTGGTGGTGGGCGTCAGCCGCGAGGAGCTGGTCGCCGGGCTGGGTGCGCTGGCGCAAGCTCAGCCGACGGGAAGCGTGATCGAAGGCACCGCGACCGAGCGAAGATCACGGGATCGCCGCTCGGCCGAGGATGGCGGTGGGGTCGCTTTCGTGTTCCCGGGCCAGGGATCGCAGTGGCAGGGAATGGCGCTGCGCCTGCTCGATCGATCGCCGGTGTTCGCGCAGCGGCTTCACGCCTGCGCCGATGCGCTCGCCGGGTATGCGGATTGGTCGCTGCTCGACGTGCTGCATGGCGCGAACGGCGCGCCGGGGCTCGATCGGATCGACGTTGTGCAGCCCGCTCTGTTTGCGGTGATGGTGTCGCTTGCGGAGCTGTGGCGAGCCTGTGGCGTGCGCCCTGTCGCGGTGGTGGGTCATTCTCAGGGGGAGATCGCCGCGGCGCATGTCGCGGGAGGTTTGTCGCTGGAGGATGCGATTCGCGTGGTGGCGTTGCGCAGCCGGGTGCTGCGCGCGCTGGTGGGCAAGGGTGGGGTGGTGTCGATTGCGGCGCCTCTGGACTGGGTCGAGGGGCGTTTGGGGCGATGGGGCGGCCGGCTCGCGGTCGGTGGCGTGAACGGCCCCGACTCCGTGGGAGTGGTGGGCGACCATGAGGCGCTGTCGGAGCTGCTGAAGGAGTGCGAGGACGATGGCGTCCGCGCACGCGAGGTAGCGGCGACCGTGGCGTCTCACTCGCCCCAGGTGGAGCCCCTGCGCGAGGAGTTGTTGGAGGTGCTCGCGGGCATCGCCCCCCGCTCGGGCGACGTGCCGTTTTATTCGACTGTCACCGGCGAGCGGCTTGACACCGCAAAGCTCGACGATCAGTACTGGTATCGCAACACGCGCGAACCAGTTCAGTTCGAGCGCGCCGTACGCAACATTCTGGAGAGCGCTCCCACGGCGCTTGTTGAGATCAGTCCCCACCCGGTGCTCACAGTGGGAATGCAGCGGATCGTCGAAGCGAGCGAGGTCTCTGAGCTCGAGTCCCGCGTGCGGGGTGCGACGGCGGTGCTCGGCACGCTGCGGCGCGGTCTCGATGACTCTGAGCGCTTTGTCGCCTCGATGGCGGAATTGTGGACTCACGGTGGCGATGTGAATTGGGAGGCGCTGTTGGGGGGCGGTGGGCGACAACGGGTTCGGTTGCCGACCTACGCCTTCCAGCGCGAGCGCCACTGGCTGACTGCCCTCCCGCGGACGCCGGCGGAAGATCGGGAGGGTCTCGACGCGGAGGGGGTGGATGCCACTCCGGCGCTGCATGGGGCGCTGGATGGGGCGCAGGCCGCGGCGCTGGAGGTGGCGGCACAGAGCGAGCACCGCCTCGCCGCCCGGTCGCCATTCGGCGAGCGCTTGGCGAGCATGACGCGCATCGAGCGCGAGGATGCGGTTCTGGCACTCGTGAAGGCTCAGGCGGCCGCGGTGCTCGGTTTCGACGGGCCGGAGTCGATCGCGCCGAACAGCACGTTCAAGGAGCTCGGGTTCGACTCGCCGGGGTTGGTGGAATTGAGCAACCGGCTGGGCGCCGTCGTGGGGCTGGCATTTGGCGCCAGCCAGCTGTTCGATCACCCCACGCCTGCCGCGCTGACGCTGCGCCTGCTGGGGGACCTCATGGGCGACCGCGAGGGCGGTGTGGCTGGGCCGGCAGCGACGGCTCCCGCGCGTGCGAGCGGAGCGGACGACCTCGTGGCGATCGTGGGCATGAGCTGCCGTTACCCCGGGGGCGTGCGCTCCGCTGAGGACCTCTGGCGGTTGGTCGCCGAGGGCGGGGATGCGATCGGGGGGTTCCCGTCCGATCGCGGGTGGGATCTGGAGGCGCTCTATGACCCCGATGCGCAGCGCCCCCGCACCAGCTACGTGCGGGAAGGCGGGTTCCTGCACGACGCTGGCGAGTTCGATTCGACCTTCTTTGGGATTGGCCCGCGGGAGGCGCTGGCAATGGATCCGCAGCAACGTCTGCTGTTGGAGGTGTGCTGGGCGGCGTTGGAGCATGCGGGCATCGACCCGCTTGCGCTGCGCGGCAGCAGGACCGGCGTCTTTGCCGGCGTAAGCGCCCAGGAGTACGGTCCTCGCCTGTCTGAGGCCATGGGCGGCCTGGAGGGCTATGCCCTGACAGGCACGACCACCAGCGTGGCGTCCGGGCGGCTTGCCTACGCGTTTGGCTTGGAGGGTCCGGCGGTGACGATCGATACCGCGTGCTCATCCTCGCTGGTGGCGCTCCATCTTGCGTGCAATGCGCTGCGAGGGGGGGAGTGCGCGCTTGCGCTCGCCGGCGGCGCGACGGTGCTTTCCAGCCCGGGGGTGTTCGTGGAGTTCAGTCGTCAACGGGGTTTGGCTCCCGATGGGCGCTGCAAGCCGTTTGCGCAGGGAGCCGACGGCACGAGCTGGAGCGAGGGCGTGGGAGTGCTGGTGCTCGAGCGGCTGTCCGACGCGCAGCGCAACGGTCGCCGTGTGCTGGCGGTGGTGCGCGGTAGTGCCGTCAACCAGGATGGCGCAAGCAACGGGTTGACGGCCCCCAGCGGCCTGGCGCAGCAGCGGGTTATCCGTGAAGCGCTTGCCAATGCGCAGGTCTCACCGCAGGAGGTGAGCGCGGTGGAGGCGCATGGCACTGGTACAAGGCTGGGCGATCCGATCGAGGCGCAGGCGCTGCTTGCGACCTACGGGCAGGGGCGCGCCCAGCGCGATCGCCTGTGGATTGGTTCGATGAAGTCCAATATCGGACACACGCAGGCGGCGTCGGGAGTGGCTGGGGTGATCAAGCTGGTGATGGCGCTCCAACACGGGCTGCTGCCGCGGACGCTGCACCTGGATGAGCCCACCAGCGAAGTCGATTGGACCGCGGGCGCGGTGGCGCTGCTGGGCGAGCAGGTGCCATGGCCGGTAAATGGCGCACCCCGGCGCGCCGGGGTGTCGTCGTTTGGGATCAGTGGGACGAATGCCCATGCGATCATTGAGGAAGCGCCTGCCCGACCATCGTCCTCCGCACAGCTTTGCCGATCGGAGGATGAGGTTGCCTCGGCAGCCCAAGGCGGGCCGGCCGATGGTGAGGCGACGGCCAGGCCGACACCTTGGGTGCTCTCCGGGCGTGGCGCGGGCGCCGTCTGCGCGCAGGCCGGTCGGTTGCAGGAGTTTTTGGACGGCGAGCCGGAGCTGGCGGTGAGGGATGTGGCGTTCTCGCTTGCGAAGCGCTCCGCGCTCGCCGACCGCGCGGTGCTGTTCGGAGAGAGCCGCGATGAGCTGCTGGCGGGGCTGCGTGCGTTGGCGGACGGCGAGGAGGCCCCGGGTGTGCTGCGCGGCGCCGGCGATCGGGACGGGGCCGAAAAGGTCGCCTTTTTGTTTACCGGCCAGGGCGCGCAGCGGGTGGGAATGGGTCGCGAGTGCTATGAGGCCTTCCCGGTGTTTCGTGCCGCGTTTGACGAGGCGTGCGACCATCTTGACGAGCACCTGGCGCGACCCCTGAGAGAGGTCGTGTTCGCGCGGGAGACCACCGTGCCCACGACGGGCGACGGGCGTCGTGCGAGCCGACCCGACTCCACGCTGCTGGACGAGACGATTTGGGCTCAACCGGGGTTGTTTGCGTTGGAGGTTGCGCTGTATCGCCTGCTGGAGGCGTGGGGGGTGCGCCCCGATTTCCTGATCGGGCATTCCGTCGGGGAGCTGGCGGCCGCGCACGTCGCGGGGGTTTTCTCGCTGCGGGACGCGTGCCGCTTGGTGGCTGCCCGGGGCCGGTTGATGGGTGGGTTGCCCGCGGGTGGTGCCATGGTTGCGGCAGCGATCTCCGAGGAGGAAGCCCGCGATTCGCTCGCCGAGCTCGAGGGCGCCGCGGATCGGGTGACGCTTGCTGCCGTCAACGCCCCGCGGGCCGTGGTGGTGTCCGGCGATGAGGACGCGGTGCTGCGGCTGAGGGAGGTGTGGCGGGGGCGGGGCATCAGGACCAAGCGCCTGCGGGTGTCCCACGCGTTCCATTCGCCGCGCATGGATGGGATGCTCGAGGAGTTCGGTGAGGTGGCGGGCGAAATCGACTTCGGTGAGCCGCTGATCCCGGTGGTGTCGAACCTCACGGGCCGGCTCGCCTCCGGCGATGAGCTGCGCTCCCCCGACTACTGGGTGCGTCATGTGCGCGAGACGGTGCGCTTCGCCGACGGTGTCAACTGGCTGGCGAGTGCGGGCGTGCGCAGCTTCTTGGAGCTGGGCCCGGATGGGGCGCTCAGCACGATGGTGCGGGAGTGCGCGGACTGGGATGGCGCAAAGGACGAAACCGACCCGCGGCCCCAGGTGGTGGCGGTGCCGTTGCTGCGCGACGGCACCCGCGAGGCGCGCTCGCTACTCGGGGGTCTGGGCGCGTTGTGGGTGCGCGGCGTCGGCGTGGATTGGGCGCGGATGCTCGGCGGATCGGGCGCCGAGCGCGTGGAGTTGCCGCCATACGCGTTCCAGCGTCGCCACTATTGGCTTGCGGGTGTGAGTGATGGGGGGGTGGGGGTGGTGGGTGCGGGTTTGGATGTGTTGGGGCATCCGTTGTTGGGGGCTTGTGTGTCGGTTGCTGGGGAGGCGAAGCAGTTGTTTTCTGGGCGGTTGTCGTTGGGGGCGTCTGCTTGGTTGTCGGATCATGTGGTGGGTGGTGTGGTGGTGGTGCCGGGTGCGGTGTTTGTGGAGGCTGTGTTGCATGTGGCTGGCCGGTTGGGTTGTGATTTGGTGGAGGAGTTGGTGGTGGAGCGTCCGTTGGTGTTCTCGGATGGGGGTGTGGTGCGGTTGCAGGTGTCTGTTGATGCTCCTGATGAGGGGGGTCGACGGGTGGTGGTTGTGTATGCGGGTATGGAGGATGCTGGTGGGGGTTTTGATGGCGTTCGTTGGGTTCGGCATGCTGGTGGGGTGCTTGCTTGTGCGGTGGGCTTGGTGGGTGAGGGGGAGGATTTGCGGGAGCGGGTTGGTGTGTTGGCTGGTGGTGTGTGGCCGCCGGTGGGTGCGTTGGCGCTTGATGTTGATGCTTTTTATGAGGAGTTGGCGGTGGTGGGTCTTGAGTATGGGCCTGCGTTTACTGGTGTGAGGGCTGCTTGGCGGCTTGGGGGGGAGTTGTTTGTTGAGGTTGCGTTGCCGGAGTCGGAGGGCTTTGGTGCTGGTGGTTATGGCATTCACCCGGTGTTGTTGGATGCGGCGATGCAGGGCATGGTTGTGCAGTTGGGTGATGGTGGTGTGGGGGGTGTGGGGGATGGTGGTGTGTTGCGTTTGCCGTTTGTGTTTAGTGGGGTGCGGTTGCATGGTGTGGGTTGTTCGTCGTTGCGTGTGTGTCTTTCGCCGGTTGGTGCTGATGCGATGTCGTTGGTGGCTGTTGATGAGGCTGGGGTGTTGGTGGCGTCGGTGCGGTCGTTGACGTTGAGGGCGGTATCTGGTGAGCAGTTGGCTGGGGCTGGGGCTGGGGTTCGGGGTGGGGCGGGGGAGTCGTTGTTTGGTGTTGATTGGGTGGGGCTTTCGGTGGTGTCTGGGGAGCGTGTGGTGCCGCGTGATGGGTTGGTCGGGATTGGTGTGCCGGCGGTGGTAGTTGGGGAGGAGGCGGTGGTTGGGGATGCGGCGGTGTTTGGGGGGGCGTCGCTTGTGGGGTATTTGGGTGCTCGGGGGTTGTGTCGTGTTTATGAGGATCTTGATTCGCTTGGGGGGGCGATTGATTGTGGGGAGGTCGTTCCGGAGGTGGTGGTTGTGGATTGCGGGGTGGAGGCGGGTGGGGGTGGGGATGGGTCTTCGTTTGTTGGTGGGGTGGCGGGGGTGGCTCATGGGGTTGCTCGGCGTGTGCTTGGTTTGGTGCAGCGTTGGCTTTTGGATGAGCGTTGGTCGGAGGCTTGTTTGGTGTTGGTGACTAGGCAGGCGGTGAGTGTGGATGGGTATGAGGGTGTGTCGGGTTTGGGGCAGTCGCCGGTGTGGGGGTTGGTGCGGTCGGCGCAGTCGGAGAGTCCTGGGCGTTTTGTGTTGGTTGATGTTGATGGTGAGGAGGCTTCGTGGGATGCGTTGCCGGTGGTGTTGGGTATGGGTGAGTCGCAGTTGGTGTTGCGTGCGGGTGAGGTGTTCGTGCCGCGGCTGGGGCGGTCGGGTGTGGGTGTGTTGCGGTTGCCTGAGGGGGCGGGGGAGTGGCGGCTGCGGGAGGGTGCTGGTGGGGTGTTTGAGGAGCTTGCGTTGGTGGCGGCGCCTGAGTTGGGGGGGGTGCTTGGGGAGGGTCAGGTGCGGGTGGGGGTGCGTGCTGGGGGGGTGAATTTCCGTGATGTGTTGATCGCTCTTGGTATGTATCCCGGTGAGGGGGTGCTTGGTAGCGAGGGTGCGGGTGTGGTGTTGGAGGTGGGCCCGGGGGTGCGGGATCTGGCTGTTGGTGATCGGGTGATGGGGATGTTGTCTGGGTTTGGTCCGGTGGCGGTCGTGGATCGTCGTTTGGTTGCGCGGCTGCCTGTGGGGTGGTCGTTTGCGCGCGGCGCGTCGGTGCCTGTGGTGTTTTTGACGGCGTTTTATGGGCTTGTTGATTTGGCTGGTGTGTGTCGGGGGGAGCGGGTGTTGGTGCATGCTGGGGCTGGTGGGGTGGGGATGGCTGCGGTGCAGTTGGCGAGGTATTTGGGTGCGGAGGTGTTCGCGACGGCGAGTCCGTCGAAGTGGGGGGTGTTGCGGTCGCTGGGGTTGGATGATGAGCACATCGCGTCCTCGCGCTCACTCGAGTTCAGGGAGCGGTTTTTGGGTGTGACTGGTGGGCGGGGTGTGGATGTGGTGCTTAACTCGCTCGCGCGGGAGTTCGTTGACGCTTCGCTGGATCTGCTGGTGGGGGGTGGGCGTTTCGTTGAGATGGGTAAGACCGATATACGCGATGCGCAGGAGGTCTCGGGGGCTCATCGCGGGGTGTCGTATAGGGCGTTTGATTTGATGGAGGCTGGTGCTGAGCGCATCGGTGTGATGCTTGGTGAGTTGCTCGGGTTGTTTGGTGGGGGTGTGTTGGAGGCGTTGCCTGTGAGGGTGTGGGATGTGCGTCGCGCGCCGGAGGCGTTTCGTTTTATGAGTCAGGCGCGTCATACCGGGAAGCTTGTGTTGGGTTTGCCGCCTGTCGTGGCTGCGGGTGGGACTGTGTTGATTACTGGTGGGACGGGCGCGTTGGGTTCGTTGATCGCGCGGCATTTGGTGACGCGCCACGGTGTGGGGAGCTTGTTGCTGGTTAGTCGCGGGGGCGAGGCGGCGCCGGGTGCGGGGCAGTTGCGGGCAGAGCTCGAAGCGTTGGGCGCGAGCGTCAGGGTTGAGTCGTGTGATGTGAGTGAGCGTGAGAGCCTGGTGAGCTTGTTGGGTTCGATTCCGCGGGAGTGTCCGCTTGATGGTGTGGTGCATGCGGCGGGGGTGCTCGATGATGGTGTGATCGATTCGCTGAGCGGGGAGCGTCTTGATGGTGTGTTGAGTGCCAAGGTCGACGCGGCGTGGCATTTGCATGAGCTCACCGAGCAGATGGGTTTGTCGATGTTTGTGTTGTTTTCGTCTGTGGCGGGGGTGCTCGGTAACCCTGGGCAGGGCGCTTATGCGGCCGCTAACACGTTCCTTGATGCGTTGGCGGCGCATCGCCGCGCGCGGGGGTTGCCGGGTGTGTCTCTGGCGTGGGGGCCGTGGAGGCAGGCGGGCGGCATGGTGGGAGGTCTGGGGGAGGCCGATGTCGCGCGGATGGCGCGCTTGGGGTTGATCGCTTTGTCTTCGGAGGAGGGCCTGGAGCTGCTTGACGACGCGCTGGCTGTCGATGATGCCTTGGTGTTGCCGATGCGTCTGGATCTGCGTGCGCTGCGTGCTCGGGTCGATGGGGGGCCGCCGCCGGTGATGTTGCGTGGCTTGGTTGGTGCACCGAAGCGGTCGGGGGGTAAGGGGGCGAGCTCGCTCGCTGGGCGTCTGCGGGCGCTGGGCGAGGATGAGCGTGAGAGCTTGGTGTTGGGTGTGGTGCGTGCTGAGGTCGCGACTGCGTTGGGGCATTCCTCGCCGGAGGCGGTGGCGGTGCGGCGGCCGTTGCAGGAGTTGGGTTTTGATTCGTTGATGGCGGTGGAGTTGCGTAACCGTCTGGGTGTTGTCAGCGGGTTGCGTTTGCCGACGACGCTCGTGTTTGACTATCCCACCGCGGAAGCGATCGCTGGTTATCTGCTGGGGGAGCTCTCGATGAGTGCCCGGCCGGCTGGTGCTGGCGGGCCGGCTGGGGGTGTGGTGGCGGTGTCCGCTGCTGAGCCGGTCGCGATTGTGGGGATGAGCTGCCGGTACCCGGGTGGTGTGTGTTCTCCGGAGGATTTGTGGCGGTTGTTGATTGATGAGCGTGATGCGGTTTCTTCGTTTCCTGATGATCGTGGTTGGGATCTTGGTGCGTTGCAGAGCTCTGACCCGGATGCTTGGGGAGCGAGCTCGGCGGGTGAGGGTGGTTTTCTTGATGACCCGGGTGGGTTTGATGCTGCGTTCTTTGGGATTGGTCCGCGGGAGGCGTTGGCGATGGATCCCCATCAGCGTTTGTTGCTGGAAGCGTGTTGGGAAGCGCTCGAATACGCGGGGTTGGATCCGAATGCGTTGCGTGGTACCCAGACCGGTGTGTTCGCGGGTGTCAGCGCGATGGATTTCGGTGCCGGGTTGTGGGCGGCGCGCCAGGGCCGGGAGAGTCTTGCCGGGTATTGGTTGACGGGCAGCGCGGGGAGTGTGGTCTCTGGCAGGGTGTCCTATGCGCTTGGGTTGGAGGGCCCGTCGGTGTCGGTGGACACGGCTTGTTCCTCTTCGCTGGTCTCGCTGCATCTGGCGTGCCAGGCGCTGCGTAATGGCGAGTGCTCGCTGGCGTTGGCTGGTGGCGTGACGGTGCTGGATACGCCTGGGCTGTTTGTGCAGTTCAGCGGGCAGGGGGGGCTCGCCGGCGATGGGCGCTGCAAGTCGTTCGCTGATGCGGCTGATGGTGTTGGCTGGGGGGAGGGCGTCGGTGTGGTGGTGCTGGAGCGGCTCTCCGACGCGCGCAGGCACGGGCATGAGGTTTTGGGGTTGGTGCGTTCCAGCGCGATCAACCAGGATGGTGCGAGCAACGGGTTGACTGCGCCCAACGGTCCTTCTCAGCAGCGGGTAATCGAGCAGGCGCTCGCGAGGGCGGGGCTTACGGCTGGTGAGGTCGACGCGGTTGAGGCGCACGGAACGGGTACCACGCTGGGCGATCCGATCGAGGCCAACGCGTTGCTGGCGACGTATGGGCGCGGGCGCTCCTCCGAGCGTCCGTTGTGGCTGGGGTCGGTCAAGTCGAATATTGGGCACACGGTCGCCGCGGCGGGTGTGGCGGGTGTGATCAAGATGGTGCTCGCGATGCGTCATGGCGTGTTGCCCAAGACGCTGCACGTCGATCGGCCCTCGAGCAATGTCGACTGGTCCGAGGGAGAGGTCGCGCTACTCACCGAGCGGCGGCCCTGGCCGCGCGGGGACGCACCGCGCCGCGCGGGCGTCTCCTCTTTCGGGATCAGCGGCACCAACGCACACGCGGTGCTCGAGGAAGCACCCGCACACCAGCCGGCGCCAGCACCGGCCCTAGCGTTGGCGGCACCCGCGACGGGGATCGCGTTGGAGCAGGCCACACCCGGCTCCCCGGTCTCTGCCGGGCTCCTTGAGGGTGTCGCTCTGGCCGGTGTGGTTCCTTGGGTGCTTTCTGCTCGTGGGGAGGCTGGTTTGAGTGGGCAGGCGCAGCGGCTGGGGGAGCATGTCGTGGACGCGTGCGAGCTCGGTGAGCTCGACATCGGCTACTCCCTCACGGCACGCCCGGCGTTGAGAGACCGCGCAGTACTGCTGGGGCACGGCCAGAGCGAGCTGCTGGCTGGGCTTGGCGCGCTAGCGCGCGGGGAGAGCGCGCCGAACGTGATACGGGGTGTCGCCCCGGAAGAGAACGAGAAGGTTGCGTTCCTATTCACCGGCCAAGGCTCCCAACGCGCAGGAATGGGCCAGGAGCTATACCGCGTGTTTCCCGTATTCCGCGCGGCATTCGACGAGGTATGCGCCGCGCTCGACCCACACCTCGAACGCTCCCTAAAAGAGATAATGCACGGCCCCAACCCCGACACCCCGCACGACACCGCGTCCCACGACACCGCGTCCCACGACACCGCGTTGCACGACACCGCGTTTGCGCAACCCGCGCTGTTCGCGCTCGAGGTCGCGTTGTTCGGTCTGGTGGCGCACTGGGGTATGCGCCCCAGTTTCCTGATCGGCCATTCCGTGGGCGAGCTCGCGGCCGCGCACGTCGCGGGCGTCTTCTCCCTCCAGGACGCGTGCCGTCTGGTAGCGGCACGCGGCCGGCTGATGAGCGAACAGCCACAAGGCGGAGCGATGGTCGCGGTAGAAGCCTCCGCGGAAGAGATCCTCGAGTCCTTCGAGACACTCGACGATTGGGAAAGCCGCGTAGCGCTCGCGGCAGTGAACGCACCACGGTCGGTAGTGATCTCCGGAGACGAGGACGCGGTACTCCAGCTCGCAGACAGATGGAAACAACAGAACCGGCGCACCAAGCAGCTACGCGTCAGTCACGCATTCCACTCCCCCCGCATGAACGGGATGCTCGAGGAGTTCGCACGAATCGCGAACAGCGTGACACTCAACGAGCCACAGATCCCCATAGTGTCCAACCTAACCGGCGGACTCGCGCTCCCCGGCGAGCTGAGCGACCCCAGCTACTGGGTACGCCACGTACGAGAAGCAGTCCGCTTCGCCGACGGCATCCAGTGGCTGACCAACGAAGGCATAACCAACTTCCTGGAGCTAGGCCCAGACGGAACACTCAGCGCAATGGTGCACGAACACACCAACCACCAACCAAACACCAACACAACCCACCCCACCAACACAACCAGCCAACACCACAACACCAGCCACCAGCCACCACCCGAAGCCACACCCACACTACGCAACAACCAAAACGAAACACACACACTACTCACCAGCATCAGCAAAATGTGGGTACGCGGCATCAACACCAACTGGCACAACATCTACCAACACACCCACGCAACACGCACACCACTACCCACATACGCATTCCAACGACAACGCTACTGGCTCCCGGCTTTGGAGGGCGCTGGCGACATCACGTCGCTGGGTCAAATCGCCGCAGGCCACCCGCTGCTGGGCGCGGTTGTAGCGCTGGCTGGCGATCACGGATGGTTGTTCACTGGCCGTCTTTCACGCCAGGCGCATCCTTGGCTTGCCGATCATGCGGTGATGGAGACGGTGCTGTTGCCCGGTACGGCGTTTGTGGAGCTTGCGCTGCATGCTGGTGGTGCAACCGGATGCGATGTGGTGCAGGAGCTCACGTTGGCGGCACCACTGCTGCTCGACGAGCATGTCGGAGTGGTGTTGCAAGTATCGGTTGCAGAGCCCGACGAGGCCGGTCGCCGCTCGGTGAGCATCTACTCCAGCCCAGAGGCTGCTGGCGAGGGGCGGAGGTCCGCGCCGGAATGGACGCATCACGCCAGCGGGACGCTTGCTCCGCGGGGGGGCGCTCTGAACGTCGGGGCGCAGACGCGCAGCCACGGGCTGGAGGGAGGGCAGGCGGGAGCCGGCCACTCCGATGAGTCATGGCCCCCGGTGGGCTCGGAGGCTGTGAACGTCGAGGATCTCTACGACCGTCTGCTGACGCGGGGCTTTGACTACGGACCGGCCTTTCAGGGGCTGCAGGCCGTGTGGCGGCGTGGCGATGAGATATTCGCCGAGGTGGGGCTCGCCGAAGATCAGCGCGAGCAGGCGAGTGCCTTTGGTATGCATCCGGCGCTGCTGGATGCGGCACTGCACGCCGTGCTGAGTGCACCCGGCGCAGAACATGACGGTGGGCATGCGGATGGGGCTGAGAGCACAGTGCCCTTGCCGTTTTCCTTCAGCGGCATCGAGCTACACGTCACTGGCGCTCACACGCTGCGAGTACGTCTTTGCCCGGTGGGCGACGACGCGATTGCTGTGACCGCCAGTGACGAGCGCGGGAAGCTCGTGGCATCGATCGATGCGCTCGCCGTCCGTCCGGTCTCGGCGGCCCAGCTGAATGTTGCATTCGCTCGCGGTGAGCAGGATGACTCTCTATACCACGTGCAGTGGAGGCCGCTTCCGAGGACCTCCGAGCACCATACCGGCAGGTTGGCGATATTGGGCACGGACCGCTCGCCATTGGTTGCCGCACTGCGACGCGACGGGATTGCGATCGACGTGCACGCAAGCATTGAGGCGCTGGGGGAGGAATTGAAGCCGGATGCCACGCCTCCTGAGATCGTGGTGGTGGGCTGTGGGCTCGACGAGGCTGGCGCGATTGGGGGTGGTAGCGGGGCAGGTGCGTGGGACGCCGCCGCCGGCCATCGCGACGGTGGCTCGCTGCACGGCATGCATGGCGCCATGGAGCAGGCGCTTCACGTGCTTCAGGCTTGGCTTGGGGACGAGCGGTTCGCGGGCGGCCGTTTGGTGTTTGTGACGTGTGGTGCTGTGGTGGGGGGTTTGGGTGAGGGTGGGTTGGGTTTGGGGTGTGCGGGTGTGTGGGGTTTGGTGCGTTCGGCGTTGTTGGAGCATCCTGGTCGGTTTGTGTTGGTTGATGTTGATGGTGGGGAGGGTTGTTGGGGGGCGTTGTTGGGTGTGTTGGGGTGTGGTGAGTCGCAGTTGGTGGTTCGTGGTGGTGGTGTGTTTGTGCCGCGGCTTGTGCGGGCTGGTGGTGGTGGTTTGGTGGTGCCGGTGGGTGGTGGGTGGCGTTTGGGTGTGGGTGATGGTGGGACGTTGGAGGGGTTGGGGTTGGTGGCGTTGGATGGGTTGGGTGTTGGGTTGGGGTGGGGTGAGGTGCGTGTGGGTGTGCGTGCGGTGGGGTTGAATTTTCGGGATGTGTTGATCGCGCTTGGTATGTATCCGGGTGGTGGTGTGATGGGTGGTGAGGGTGCTGGGGTGGTGTTGGAGGTCGGTGAGGGTGTGGAGGGGTTGGTGGTTGGTGATCGGGTGATGGGGTTGTGTGGGGGGTTTGGTTCGGAGGCGGTTGTCGATCGTCGTTTGGTTGTGGGGGTGCCGGATGGGTGGTCGTTTGCGCGGGCGGCGTCGGTGGCGACGGTCTTTTTGACGGCTTACTACGGGCTGGTTGATTTGGCTGGTTTGCGGCGGGGTGAGCGGGTGTTGGTGCATGCGGGGGCTGGTGGGGTTGGGATGGCGGCTGTGCAGCTGGCTGGGTATTTGGGTGCTGAGGTGTTCGCTACGGCGAGTCCTTCGAAGTGGGGTGTGTTGCGGTCGTTGGGGTTGGATGAGGCGCATATCGCGTCGTCGCGTTCGCTTGAGTTCGGGGAGCATTTCTTGGGTGTGGATGTGGTGTTGAATTCGCTGGCGGGCGAGTTTGTGGATGTTTCGCTTGGGTTGTTGGGTGAGGGCGGCCGGTTCGTTGAGATGGGTAAGACCGATCTTCGCGTGGCGGGTGAGGTCGCGCGGGAGCATGCGGGGGTTGCTTATCGTGCGTTTGATTTGATGGAGGCTGGCCCTGAGCGGATTGGTGAGATGCTCGGGGAGCTGTTGGGGTTGTTCGCGGGGGGCGTGTTGGAGCCGTTGCCGGTGACTGCGTGGGATGTGCGTCATGCACGGGAGGCGTTTCGGTTTATGAGCCAGGCGCGGCATGTCGGTAAGAACGTGCTGGTGGCGCCGTATGCGGGGATCGACCCTGAGGGCACGGTCTTGATTACCGGTGGTACGGGCGGGCTGGGCGGGTTGCTGGCGCGGCATCTGGTGGCGCGGCATGGTGTGAGGCACTTGGTGCTCGCTAGTCGCAGCGGTGAGCGCGCGGAGGGCGCGCGGGAGCTGCGGGGAGAGCTTGAGTCGCTGGGTGCACAGGTCAGGATCGAGGCTTGCGATGTTTCTGAGCGGGAGGCCGTGCGAGCATTGCTGGGCTCGGTGGCGGCAGAGCACCCGCTGCGTGGTGTGGTGCACACGGCGGGGGTCCTCCACGATGGTGTGATCGGGTCGCTGGGCGCGGAGCACGTGGAGAGGGTGTTTGCCGCTAAGGCGGACGCGGCGTGGCATTTGCATGAGCTGACCGAGGAGCTGGGCCTGGATTTGCAGGCGTTTGTGTTGTTTTCCTCCGCGGCGGGGGTGCTTGGCAGCCCGGGCCAGGGCATTTATGCCGCGGCGAACTCGGTGCTGGATACGCTCGCGGCTCACCGCCGCGCGCGGGGGTTGCCCGGGATCTCACTGGCGTGGGGGCTGTGGGAGCCCACGGCCGGCGGGATGGCGGCAGGCTTGAGCGAGGGCGATATCGCGCGGATGGCGCGCTCCGGGGTACGGATGATCTCCCCCGAGCACGGCCTCGAACTATTCGACGCGGCGCTCAAGAGCAGCGAGCCACTCACGCTGGGGCTACCGCTCGACCTCCGAGCGCTACGCGTACAAGCCCGAGCCGGCACGCTACCCGAGCTCTTCAGCGACCTCGTCAGCCTACCCACACGCCGCCACACCGACACACACAGCGACACACTCGCCCAACGCCTCGCCACCACACCCACCGACGAACGCCAACGCACCGTCCTGGAGCTCGTCAGAGCCCAAGTCGCGATCGTCCTCGGACACGCCACACCACAGACAATCGACACACAACAGACCTTCAAAGAGCTCGGCTTCGACTCACTCACCGCCGTCGAGCTACGCAACCGCCTCAACCAAACAACCGGCCTCCAACTCCCCGCCACCATCGTCTTCGACCACCCCACGATCTCTGCGGTGGCGCGGTGCCTGTTGAGCGAGGTCGCGGCAGATCAAGCGGCGGCGCCTGGAGAGACCGAGCTCGATCGGCTTGAGCAGGTACTCCCATCGATTGCGGCGGACAGCGGGGAATGGGCGAGGATCGAGGGCCGGATTGAGTCGCTGCTGGCGAATTTGAGACGGCTGCGGCGGGATGACGGTGGCGCCGCCGTTGCCGACGCGATCGACGTGGCCACAGACGATGAGCTCTTCCGGTATCTCGACGACAAGGCCTATACGTCACCTGGGAGCGGGATCGGGATTGGGAATCACTCAAATGGACAGAGCGACAATGACTGATAGTGAGAAGTTGCGAGATTACCTGAAGCGGGCGACGATCGATCTGCATGACGCTCACGAGCGGCTGCGGGAGATGGAAGAGCAGGCGCGCGAGCCGATCGCGATCATCGGCATGAGCTGCCGGTATCCGGGAGAGGTGAGCTCGCCCACGGCTCTATGGCGACTCGTCGCGCAAGGGGTTGATGGCATTTCCTCCTTTCCCACCGATCGTGGCTGGGATCTCGAGACGCTCTATGACCCCGACCCCGATTGTCCCGCTACGAGTTACACACTGCAGGGCGGATTTCTTCACGACGCCGGCGACTTCGATGCGCGCTTCTTCGGGGTCAGCGCGCGCGAGGCGCTGGCGATGGATCCACAGCAGCGTCTGCTCCTGGAAGGGGCGTGGGAGGCAATTGAAGATGCCAAGATGGACCCGGTTTCGCTACGGGGCAGCCAGACCGGTGTGTTCGCCGGCATCAGCTCCTCAAGCTATGGATCGGGTATTTACGGACCGGCTCCGCCCGAGCTCGAAGGCTATCGCTTGACGGGTGCAACGGACAGCATCGCCTCCGGTCGCATCGCTTTCACCTTTGGCTTGGAGGGGCCGGCGGTGTCGGTCGATACTGCTTGTTCCTCTTCGCTTGTTGCGTTGCATCTGGCAAGTCAGGCGCTGCGAGGGCGCGAGTGCTCGCTGGCGTTGGCGGGAGGTGTGACGGTACAGGCGACCCCGGGGTTGTTCGTCGAGTTCAGCCGCCAGCGGGGACTCTCGCCGGATGGCCGGTGCAAGTCCTATGCGCGCGCGGCAGATGGCACCGGCTTCGCCGAGGGTATGGGAGTGCTGTTGCTGGAGCGCCTTTCGGATGCTCGGCGCAACGGTCACCGCGTGCTGGCGCTGGTGCGTGGCAGCGCTGTCAACCAGGATGGGGCGTCGAACGGACTGACCGCCCCCAACGGCCCTTCCCAGCAACGGGTGATCAGCCAAGCGCTCGCCAGCGCCGGTCTCTCGCCCGGTCAGATCGATGTGGTGGAGGGTCACGGCACGGGCACGACGCTTGGCGACCCCGTCGAGGCCCAGGCGCTGATCGCCACCTACGGGCAGGATCGGCCCGTCGATCGGCCGCTGTGGCTGGGGTCGGTCAAGTCGAACATCGGTCACACCGTCGCGGCGGCGGGAGTGGCGGGAGTGATCAAGATGGTGATGGCGATGCGTAGTGACGCGTTGCCGAAGACCTTGCACGTGGACGAGCCCTCCACCAACGTGGAGTGGAGCGCCGGCTCGATCTCGCTGCTCACCGAGCAGCAGCCGTGGCGGCGCGGCGAGGAGCCGCGTCGCGCGGGAGTGTCGTCGTTCGGCATCAGCGGCACCAATGCGCACCTGATTCTCGAGGAAGCGCCGATGGACGAGCACAGCTCGATGCGCGCCGGCGAGCGCGCCGAGGACGACGGCGTGCCGGCAGTGGGTCTGTTGGGCGCCGATCAGGCGGTGGGGAGCAGCCCGGTGCCTTGGGTGCTCAGCGCCAAGGACGAGCGGGCGTTGTGCGGACAGGCCGAGCGTCTCCAGGAGCGCCTCGAGGGCGACCCGGAGCTCGGGCCGCTCGACGTTGGGCGCTCGTTGCTCGGGCGCGCGACCTTCGGGCAGCGCGCAGTGGTGTTGGGGGCCGGCCGCGAGGAGTTGTTGAGCGGCCTGCGGGCGGTGGCGGATGGCGAACGTGCCCCCCGCGTGGTGCGCGGGGCCGCCGATGGCGGCGGGCGCCTGGCGTTTTTGTTTACCGGCCAGGGTGCGCAGCGTGTTGGTATGGGTGCGGGGTTGTATGAGTCCTCGGCGGTGTTCCGGGGTGTGTTTGACGAAGTGTGTGGGGTGTTGGATCGGTATTTGGGGTGTTCGTTGCGTGGGGTGGTGTTTGGTGGCGGAGCTGGCGATGGTGTGGATGTTGTGGATGGCGGGGTCGGGCGGGAACGGGGCGGAGAGCTGATCGATCGGACGGCCTATGCGCAGCCCGCGCTGTTTGCCTTGGAGGTGGCGTTGTTTGGATTGGTTGAGAGTTTTGGAGTGAGGCCCGATTTTGTCGTGGGCCATTCGATTGGCGAGTTGGCGGCGGCGCATGTGGCGGGCGTGTTGTCGTTGGATGATGCCTGTCAGTTGGTGGCGGCGCGTGGGCGATTGATGGGCGGTTTGCCAGAGGGTGGGGCGATGGTGTCGGTGCAGGCGCCCGAGGCAGACGTGCTGGAGACGCTGGGCGCGTTTGAGGGTAGGGTTTCGTTGGCGGCGGTGAATGGGCCGGAGTCGGTGGTGGTGTCTGGTGATGAGGACGCTGTGCTCGACGTTGAGGGCGTGTGGCGAGAACGGGGTGTGAAGACCAAGCGTTTGCGTGTGAGTCACGCGTTTCATTCCCATCGGATGGATGGGATGCTGGATGAGTTTGGGGCGCTTGCCGGAGGTCTCTCGTTTTCGCCGCCCCGGATCCCGATCGTCTCTAATTTGACTGGCGAAGTGGTGGAGGCTGAGCGGATTTGCACGGCCGAGTATTGGGTTCGGCATGTGCGCGAGCCGGTGCGGTTTTTGGACGGAGCGCGTTGGCTGGGGACGCAGGGGATTGGGAGTTTCTTGGAGCTGGGGCCCGATGGGGTATTGAGCGCGCTTGTGCGGGAGTGTTTGGCGCAGGACGCGCCGGTGGCGGTACCCGTGGTCCGTGGCGATCGCTCTGAGGTGGAGTCCTTGCTGGGCGCTTTGGCCGAGGTGTGGGTGCACGGTGGGGATGTGGATTGGGCGAGGGCGTTCGACGGTTGTGGGGCGCGGCAGGTGTCGCTGCCGACTTATGCGTTTCAGCGGGAGCGGTATTGGCAGCCTTGGGGGGGCGTGGGTGGTGGGGATGTGGCGTCTGCTGGGTTGGGTGCCGCTGATCACCCGCTTTTGAGTGCCACGGTTGCGTTGGCTGACGAGCGCGGTTGTTTGTTTACGGGTCGGCTTTCGCAGAGTGATCCGGCTTGGCTTGCCGATCATGTTGTGCTGGGTGCATGTGTGGTGCCGGGTGTGGCGTTCGTGGAGCTTGCGTTGTATGCGGGCGGCCAGCTTGGCTGCGGGTTGCTCGACGAGCTTGTGATGGAAGCGCCGCTGGTGTTGGATGAGCGGGGCGATGCGCAGGTGCAGGTCGCCGTCGAGGAGCCCGATGGGGCTGGCCGCCGGTCGGTGAAGATTTACGCTCGTGCGGAGGGTGGCGCGGAGGATGGAGCGCAGAGTGCGTGGACTCGTCATGCGAGTGGCGTGCTGGCTCCCGAGGAGGTCGCGGATCGCGCGACGGTCGAGGGCGAGAGGCAAGTCGCGCCGCTCGCCGGCGAGACGTGGCCTCCGGCGGGCGCCCAAGCCGTCGACATCGATGCCTTCTACAACCAGATCGCAGAGACCGGCCTGAACTATGGCTCGGCATTTCTCGGGGTGAACGCCGTGTGGCGACGGGGTGAGGAGCTGTACGCAGAGCTGTCACTACCCGACCGGGAGCAGGTGCAAGCCGCCGACTACCAGTTGCATCCGGCGCTGTTCGATGCGGCCGTGCAGGTGATCATCGTGGGACTTACCACCAGCGGTGTCGATTTGCGCACGAACGACGAGGCGCTGCGACTGCCGTTTTCGTTCACCGGTGCGAAGGTGCATGTCAAGGGAGCGGACGCTTTGCGGGTGCGTTTGACGCCGGCGGGTGGCGGTATGTCGCTGGTGGGTGTGAACGATGGTGGTGAGCTGGTGGTGTCGCTTGGGTCGTTGGCTGTGCGGCCGGTGTCGCGTGAGCAGATTGCGGGTGCCGGTGGTGGGTTGGGGACGTTGTTTGGCGTGGAGTGGAGTGCGGTGGAGGCTGGCGGCTCTGTCGTAGGGGCCCCTGGTGACGGGTTGGCGGTGTTGGGCGTCGAGGGGGTTGGATTGGCGAATGCGCTGACGGGCGTGGGGCTTGGCGTGGGTGTGTTCGGGGAGTTGGAGGAGCTGGGGTCGGCGGTGGATGGTGGAGAGGCTGCGCCTGGTGTGGTGTTTGTGGATTGTGCGGCGTTGGCGGGCTTGGATGTTGGCGAGGGTGCCGATGGCGAGGGTGCCGGTGGCGAGGTGGTTGGCGGTGTGCGTGGGATCGTGGGCGGTGTGTTGGACCTGTTGCAAGCATGGGTCGATGACGAGCGGTTTGCCCAGTCGCGACTGATACTGGTAACCGGGGGTGCGGTTGCCGGGGTCGCGGGTGGGGATGGAGTCTCGGGTTTGGTGCAGTCGCCGGTGTGGGGGTTGGTGCGTTGTGCGCAGGTGGAGCATCCCGGGCGATTTGTGTTGGTTGATGTGGATGGTGAGGATGCTTCGCGGGCGGCGTTGGGTGTGGTGGCTGGGTGCGATGAGCCGCAGTTGGCGGTTCGGGCTGGGCGGGTGGTGGCGCCGCGGCTTGTGCGGTCGGATGTTGCGGGTGGGGATGGTGTCGATGGGTGCGATTTGGCGGGGACGGTGTTGGTGACCGGTGGTACGGGCGATCTGGGTGGGTTGGTGGCGAGACATTTGGTTGCGGAGCATGGGGTTGAGCATTTGCTGCTGGTTGGCCGGCGCGGGCGTGAGGCCGCGGGTGTTGATGAGCTCGAGGCGGAGTTGGTGGGATTGGGTGCGCAGGTGAGGATCGCTGCGTGTGATGTGGGTGATCGTGCGCAGCTCGCGGAGTTGTTGGCTGAGGTGGGGGTGGAGCATCCGCTTTGTGGGGTGGTGCACGCGGCGGGAGTGCTTGACGATGCTGTGGTTGGGTCGTTGACGAGCGAGCATGTTGATCGTGTGTTCGCGCCCAAGCTCGACGGGGCGTGGTACTTGCATGAGCTCACCGAGCATCTGGATCTTTCGATGTTTGTGTTGTTTTCGTCGGCGACGGCGACGTTTGGTAGTGCTGGCCAGGGCAATTACGCGGCGGCCAATGCCTTTTTGGATGCGTTGGCCGGTTACCGTCGAGCGCGAGGGTTGGTAGCCACCTCGGTGGCGTGGGGGTTGTGGGCACGCGCGGACGGGATGGCTGGTGCGCTGGGTGAGGTGGACCTGGCACGGATGGCGCGTTTGGGGATCGGCTCGCTGTCGGAGCGGGAAGGTCTTGAGTTGTTCGATGCGGTGGGTGTCGGTGGTGAGGCGGTGGCGGTGGCGGTGCCGCTCGATGCGGCGGCATTGCGGACGCAGGCTGAGGCTGGGTCGCTGTCGCCTCTGTTCGGTGGTTTGGTGCGTGTGCGTTCACGGCCGGTGCGTAGGCGGGCGGGGTTGTCGTCGTCGTTGGCTCGGCGTTTGGCGGGGGTGTCGGAGGCCGAGCGCGACGGCGTGGTGCTCGAGCTGGTGTTGGGCGAGATTGCGACGGCGATGGGCCATGACTCGCCCGCGGCGATCGGTAAGCAACGACCGTTCACCGAGCTGGGACTCGATTCGTTGTCGGCGCTGGAGTTGCGCAACCGGTTGAACGAGACCACGGGGTTGCGTCTGCCCGCGACTTTGATTTTTGATTATCCGACGCCTGTAGCGCTCGCGGGTTATCTACTGGCGGAGGTGTCCGACACGGAGATCGATACAGCGATGGCTGCCGTGTCGGTCACGAGCAGTGACGAGCCGATCGCGATCATCGGTATGGGCTGCCGGTTCCCTGGTGGGGTGCGCTCCCCGGAAGAGCTGTGGGAGCTTGTCGCCCGCGGTACCGATGCGATCTCCCCGTTCCCGGAAGACCGCGGTTGGGATCTCGAGCGCCTCTACCATCCCGACCCCGGCCACCCTGGGACTTGCTACGCACGCGAAGGCGGATTCATCTACGACGCCGACGAGTTCGACGCCGGGTTCTTCGGCATCAGCCCCAGAGAGGCACTCGCCATGGACCCGTCGCAGCGGTTTTTGCTGGAAGTTTCATGGGAGGCGCTCGAGGACGCCGGCATCGACCCGGTCACCCTGCGCGGCAGCCGCACCGGCGTGTTCGCGGGTCATACTCCCGGAGACTTCGGTGCCGGTTTGTGGTCTGCGCCCGACGGCCTCGAGAATCTCGCGGGCTACTGGCTGACGGGCACGATTGGGAGCGTCGTCTCCGGCCGCGTGGCGTATGCGCTGGGGCTGGAGGGCCCGGCGGTCTCGGTCGACACCGCTTGCTCCTCCGCGTCGGTGGCGTTGCATCTGGCGTGTGGAGCACTGCGGGCCGGGGAGTGCTCGCTGACGTTGGCGGGCGGAGTGACGATCATGGACACGCCCGGATTGTTTGCGCAGTTCAGCGGGCAGCGCGGTCTCGCGCCGGACGGTCGTTGCAAGTCCTTTGCCGACGCCGCCGACGGCGTCGGTTGGGGTGAGGGTGGGGGGATGCTGCTGCTGGAGCGCCTCTCCGACGCACAACGCAACGGCCACCAGGTGCTGGGATTGATACGGGGCAGTGCCGTCAATCAGGATGGCGCGAGCAACGGGCTGTCGGCACCAAATGGTCCCTCCCAACAGCGGGTCATCCTCCAGGCGCTGGCCAACTCCGGTCTCGCGTCCGACCAGGTCGACGTGGTGGAGGCTCACGGCACGGGCACGACGCTCGGCGATCCGATCGAGGCCCAGGCGCTGCTGGCCACTTATGGGCGCAATCGCGATCGCCCGTTGTGGCTGGGGTCGATCAAGTCGAATATCGGCCACACCGGCGCCGCCGCCGGCGTGGCTGGGGTTGTCAAGATGGTGATGGCGATGCGCCACGGCGTGCTGCCCGAGACGCTGCACGTGGATGAGCCCTCCAGCAAGGTGGACTGGTCGGTGGGCGAGGTTTCGCTGTTGACCGAACAGCAGGCGTGGCAACGCAGCGGCGAGCCGCGCCGGGCTGGTGTGTCGTCGTTCGGGGTGAGCGGCACCAACGCGCACGTGATCCTGGAGGAGGCGCCGTCGGCGAGCCACGTTGCGGTGAGCCGCGAGGGCTCCAGCGGCGACGGTGTGTTTGCTGGTGGTGTGCCGTGGGTGTTGTCGGGTAGGACTGAGGATGCGTTGCTCGGCCAGGCTGGGCGTCTGCGTGAGTTTGTCGAGGGGCGTGAGCTGGGGTTGGTGGATGTGGGATCGGCGTTGGCGGGGCGCGCTGTGTTTGAGCATCGTGCGGTGGTGTTGGGGGCTGCGCGTGGGGAGCTTGTGGGTGGTCTTGAGGCGTTGGCGTGCGGGAGCTTTGCGCCTGGTGTGGTGCGAGGCGTGGCGCCCCTTGCTGGTGGTGGGTTGGCGTTTGTGTTTACTGGCCAGGGTGCTCAGCGTGTGGGCATGGGTGCGGGGTTGTATGCGGCGTCGGGGGTGTTCAGGGATGCGTTGGATGAGATCTGCGCGGAGTTCGATGCGCGGTTGGATTGTTCGTTGTCGGAGGTGATGTTCGGGTCTGCGGGCGGCGGTGACGGGGCTGGGTTGCTGGATCGGACGTTGTTTGCGCAGGCGGGTTTGTTTGCGTTGGAGGTCTCGTTGTTCAGGCTGGTGGAGAGTTGGGGTGTGGTGCCTGATTTCTTGATGGGCCACTCGATTGGAGAGCTGGCAGCGGCGTGCGTGGCCGGGGTGTTTTCGCTGGGGGATGCGTGTACGTTGGTGGCGGCGCGCGGGCGCTTGATGGGCGCGTTGCCTGAGGGCGGGGCGATGGTGTCGATTCAGGCGTCTGAGCGGGAGGTCGTGGGGTCGCTCGAGGGGCTGGACGGGCGTGTGTCGTTGGCGGCTGTGAATGGCCCTCGTGCGGTGGTGATCTCTGGTGATGAGGACGCGGTGCTCGAGGTGGCGGGGTTGTGGGGGCAGCGGGGGGTCAAGACCAAGCGTTTGCGGGTGTCGCACGCGTTTCATTCGCCGCGCATGGAGGCGATGCTCGAGGAGTTTGCCGAGGTGGCCGATGGCCTGTCCTACGCCGCGCCGCGGATTCCGATCGTGTCGAATTTGACGGGGGAGCCGGTGGCGGCTGAGCGGCTTTGCTCGCCTGGCTACTGGGTCGAGCATGTACGTGAACCGGTGCGTTTCATGGATGGGGTTCGCTGGTTGCGGGCGCAGGGCGTGGGTGGTTTCCTGGAGCTGGGTCCCGATGGTGTGCTCAGCGCGATCGTCGAGGATTGCTTGGGTGAGTCGCCGGATGGCGCTCAGGGCGCGGGTACTCCGGCGCCGGACGCCGGTGGCGGCTCGGTGGTGGCGGTGCCGTTGCTGCGCGGCGAGCGACCCGAGGCGCAGGCGGCGCTGCGCTCCCTGGCTGAGATCTGGGCCAACGGTGCAGCGGTGAGCTGGGGCGAGCTGTTCAAAGACACGGCCGCCGAGCGCGTATCCATACCGACCTATGCCTTCCAGCGCCGGCGCTACTGGCTGCCCGCAAACACAACGGCCACAGACGATGTCGCCGGTGTCGGCCAGGCGACGGTTGGGCACCCCCTGCTGGGTGCGATGGTGGGTTTGGCCGATGGCGAAAGGTGGCTGTTCACCGGGCGTGTCTCCACCGCCAGTCATCCTTGGCTTTGCGATCACACCGTGATGGGGAAGGTGCTGTTGGCTGGGACCGCGTTTCTCGAGCTGGCTTTGTCTGCCGGCGAGCGCCTTGGCCACGGCGCCGTGCGCGAGCTGACGCTTGAGGCTCCCCTGGTGTTTTCCGAAGACGATGCGGTGCAGCTGCAGGTTGTGGTAGGTGCGGGTGACGGGTCAGGTGAGCGCTTGGTGGGGATCTATTCCCGCGCGGACGGCCCCGTCGGCGACGATGGGGTTCCCGAGGAGGGGTGGACGCGTCACGCCAGTGGCGTGCTGGCACCCGCCGGCACCGTGCTGAATGGGCGCGCCACGGTCATGCAAGAGCGGGCGAGGTCGTTGCACGACGATGCCTGGCCGCCACGTGATGCACAGGCGATCGAGCTGGATGGTCTCTACGACATGCTGGCCGAGCGCGGCTTTGAATATGGCCCCGTCTTTCAAGGTTTGCGGGCCGCGTGGCGGCGTGGCGACGAGCTTTTTGCGGAGGTCGCGCCCGTCTCGGACGAGACCGAGGATGGATCTGCGGCCAGGTCCTTTGGCCTGCATCCGGCGCTGCTGGACGCGGCGTTCCACGTGGGGCTGAGCGCCGCCCTGCAGGAGGAGGATGCGCGCGAGGATGCAGGCGATGGCGGCGTGGTGCGGCTGCCGTTTTCCTTCAGTGGCGCGGAGCTTCACACGCGTGATGCCTCCTCGCTGCGGGTCTCGCTGGCTCCGGTGAAAGATGGGGGCGGCGATCTCTCGCTGCTGGCCGCCGACGAGCAGGGACGGCTGGTGGCTTCGATCGATGCGCTGGTAACGCGCGAGGTGTCGACTGCGCAGCTGGACGTGGCCGCGCGCGGTCGGCAGCACGACTCGCTGCTCGCGCTGGACTGGCGAGAGCTGCCGGCTGCATCCATTGGTCAGCCGGATACCTCGAACGTCGCGGACGGCGTGGTGGTTTTGGGGCGTGAGCAATCTCCGCTGACGCAGGCCCTCAGGGGAGCCGGAGCTGTCGTTGAGGTATTTGAGGATGTCGCGGCGCTGAGCGAGATGCTCGACAATCACGGCGCGATCCCCAAGGTGGTGCTATGGGACGGTGATCTCGGCGATGTGGCGGCGGGGCAGACCATCGCGGTGGCCGATGGCGGCGGGCGGAGCGATGGCGGCTCTCCGGCGGCGGTGCATCGGAGTGTCGAATCGGCGCTTGCCGCGCTGCAAGCCTGGTTGTCGGACTGGCGGTTTTCGAATTCTCGTTTGGTGTTTGTGACGTGTGGTGCTGTGGTGGGGGGTTTGGGTGAGGGTGGGTTGGGTTTGGGGTGTGCGGGTGTGTGGGGTTTGGTGCGTTCGGCGTTGTTGGAGCATCCTGGTCGGTTTGTGTTGGTTGATGTTGATGGTGGGGAGGGTTGTTGGGGGGCGTTGTTGGGTGTGTTGGGGTGTGGTGAGTCGCAGTTGGTGGTTCGTGGTGGTGGTGTGTTTGTGCCGCGGCTTGTGCGGGCTGGTGGTGGTGGTTTGGTGGTGCCGGTGGGTGGTGGGTGGCGTTTGGGTGTGGGTGATGGTGGGACGTTGGAGGGGTTGGGGTTGGTGGCGTTGGATGGGTTGGGTGTTGGGTTGGGGTGGGGTGAGGTGCGTGTGGGTGTGCGTGCGGTGGGGTTGAATTTTCGGGATGTGTTGATCGCGCTTGGTATGTATCCGGGTGGTGGTGTGATGGGTGGTGAGGGTGCTGGGGTGGTGTTGGAGGTCGGTGAGGGTGTGGAGGGGTTGGTGGTTGGTGATCGGGTGATGGGGTTGTGTGGGGGGTTTGGTTCGGAGGCGGTTGTCGATCGTCGTTTGGTTGTGGGGGTGCCGGATGGGTGGTCGTTTGCGCGGGCGGCGTCGGTGGCGACGGTCTTTTTGACGGCTTACTACGGGCTGGTTGATTTGGCTGGTTTGCGGCGGGGTGAGCGGGTGTTGGTGCATGCGGGGGCTGGTGGGGTTGGGATGGCGGCTGTGCAGCTGGCTGGGTATTTGGGTGCTGAGGTGTTCGCTACGGCGAGTCCTTCGAAGTGGGGTGTGTTGCGGTCGTTGGGGTTGGATGAGGCGCATATCGCGTCGTCGCGTTCGCTTGAGTTCGGGGAGCATTTCTTGGGTGTGGATGTGGTGTTGAATTCGCTGGCGGGCGAGTTTGTGGATGTTTCGCTTGGGTTGTTGGGTGAGGGCGGCCGGTTCGTTGAGATGGGTAAGACCGATCTTCGCGTGGCGGGTGAGGTCGCGCGGGAGCATGCGGGGGTTGCTTATCGTGCGTTTGATTTGATGGAGGCTGGCCCTGAGCGGATTGGTGAGATGCTCGGGGAGCTGTTGGGGTTGTTCGCGGGGGGCGTGTTGGAGCCGTTGCCGGTGACTGCGTGGGATGTGCGTCATGCACGGGAGGCGTTTCGGTTTATGAGCCAGGCGCGGCATGTCGGTAAGAACGTGCTGGTGGCGCCGTATGCGGGGATCGACCCTGAGGGCACGGTCTTGATTACCGGTGGTACGGGCGGGCTGGGCGGGTTGCTGGCGCGGCATCTGGTGGCGCGGCATGGTGTGAGGCACTTGGTGCTCGCTAGTCGCAGCGGTGAGCGCGCGGAGGGCGCGCGGGAGCTGCGGGGAGAGCTTGAGTCGCTGGGTGCACAGGTCAGGATCGAGGCTTGCGATGTTTCTGAGCGGGAGGCCGTGCGAGCATTGCTGGGCTCGGTGGCGGCAGAGCACCCGCTGCGTGGTGTGGTGCACACGGCGGGGGTCCTCCACGATGGTGTGATCGGGTCGCTGGGCGCGGAGCACGTGGAGAGGGTGTTTGCCGCTAAGGCGGACGCGGCGTGGCATTTGCATGAGCTGACCGAGGAGCTGGGCCTGGATTTGCAGGCGTTTGTGTTGTTTTCCTCCGCGGCGGGGGTGCTTGGCAGCCCGGGCCAGGGCATTTATGCCGCGGCGAACTCGGTGCTGGATACGCTCGCGGCTCACCGCCGCGCGCGGGGGTTGCCCGGGATCTCACTGGCGTGGGGGCTGTGGGAGCCCACGGCCGGCGGGATGGCGGCAGGCTTGAGCGAGGGCGATATCGCGCGGATGGCGCGCTCCGGGGTACGGATGATCTCCCCCGAGCACGGCCTCGAACTATTCGACGCGGCGCTCAAGAGCAGCGAGCCACTCACGCTGGGGCTACCGCTCGACCTCCGAGCGCTACGCGTACAAGCCCGAGCCGGCACGCTACCCGAGCTCTTCAGCGACCTCGTCAGCCTACCCACACGCCGCCACACCGACACACACAGCGACACACTCGCCCAACGCCTCGCCACCACACCCACCGACGAACGCCAACGCACCGTCCTGGAGCTCGTCAGAGCCCAAGTCGCGATCGTCCTCGGACACGCCACACCACAGACAATCGACACACAACAGACCTTCAAAGAGCTCGGCTTCGACTCACTCACCGCCGTCGAGCTACGCAACCGCCTCAACCAAACAACCGGCCTCCAACTCCCCGCCACCATCGTCTTCGACCACCCCACGACGGCCGCAATCGCTGCTCACGTCCTCGTGGAGATATTCCCCGACACCCCCCAAGCCGTTGGTGGGGCGCAGGAAGAAGCGGACGACGTCCGCCGTGCCATCTCGTCGATCCCGCTCAGTCGACTTAGAGAGGCAGGGTTGGTTGACATTTTGCTGCAGTTGGCCGGCTCGGATGGAGCGTCGATCGGTGATGGTGACATTCAACTCATCGACACGATGGATGTCGAGAGTCTCGTCCAGAGGGCGGTTGCTGGATCGGTGACGGAGTCGATGGAGGGAGCACACGATGCCAATTGACAACAACGACGTCGTTGAGGCGTTGCGGCAGTCGCTGAAGGAGACGGAGCGCCTCAGGCAGCAGAACAGCCGCCTGCTGGCGATGTCGCACGAGCCGCTGGCGATTGTCGGTATGAGCTGTCGCTACCCGGGGGGTGTGCGCTCGCCGCGGGGGCTGTGGCAGCTTGTGAGCACGGGGGCAGATGGAATCAGTGAGTTCCCCACGAATCGTGGCTGGGACTTGGAGCGCCTGTATGACCCGGACCCTGAGCGTCTAGGTACGAGCTACGCGAAAGAGGGTGGGTTCGTCGATTGGGCCGACGAGTTTGACGCTGACTTTTTTGGCATCAGCCCCCGTGAGGCACTGGCGATGGATCCCCAGCAGCGGCTGTTGCTGGAAGGCGCGTGGGAGGCGTTTGAAGATGCCGGCATCGACCCAGCGTCGTTGAAGGGCAGCCAAACCGGGGTGTTTGCGGGGGTGATCTCCACCGAGTACGGCGTGATCGGGCCGGCCGTCGAGGCCATTGCCGGATATGGGTTGACGGGCACCACCACCAGTGTGGTATCCGGTCGCCTGGCTTATGCCTTCGGCTTGGAGGGACCGGCTGTATCGGTGGACACGGCGTGCTCCTCCTCGCTGGTTGCACTACACCTGGCCTGTCAGGCGCTGCGCTCGGGCGAGTGCTCGCCGGCGGTGGTTGGTGGTGTGACGATCCTGTCCAAGCCGGGGGGGTTTGTCGAATTCTCCCGTCTGCGAGGTCTTGCTCCCAACGGCCGCTGCAAGTCCTACGCCGCGGCCGCGGATGGAACAGGCTTTGCGGAGGGTATGGGGGTGCTCGTGTTGGAACGCCTCTCGGACGCCCAGCGCAACGGTCGCCAGATACTGGCATTGGTGCGTGGCAGTGCCGTCAACCAGGACGGCACGTCGAATGGGCTGAGCGCCCCCAACGGCCCGTCTCAGCAGCGCGTGATCGCTCGAGCGCTGGCGAACGCCGGGCTCTCCGCCGGTCAGGTAGATGCGATCGAGGGGCATGGCACGGGCACGACGTTGGGCGATCCGATCGAGGCGCAGGCGCTGATGGCTGTCTACGGTCAGGACCACAGCAGCGAGCACCCATTGTGGTTGGGCTCGATCAAGTCCAACATCGGTCATACCCAGGCCGCCGCCGGGGTGGCGGGGGTGATCAAGATGGTGCAGGCAATGCGCCACGGTGCGCTGCCGAAGACGCTGCACGTCGATCAGCCTTCCCCAGAGGTCGATTGGTCGACTGGAGCGATCTCCTTGCTCACAGAGTCACGCTCGTGGGAACGCGGAGATGAGCCGCGCCGTGCCGGTGTGTCGTCCTTTGGGATCAGTGGCACCAACGCGCACGTGATCCTCGAGGAGGCGCCCGCGCCCGCGAACGGTGCAGTCGCCGACGGCGCCACGCTCGCCGCCATCCAGCGGGCCAACTCGCTGCCGTGGCTGCTTTCGGCCAAGAGCGAGCCGGCCCTACGCGCGCAGGCCGAACGGCTGCACCGGTATCTGAGCTCCGCAAACGGTTACTCGGCCGCGGATGCCTCCCAGCCGGCGAGCCCCGACATCGCCGTTACCCTGGCGCGCCGGTCGGTGTTCGAGCACCGCGCGGTGGTGCTGGTGGGCGGGGAGGGAGCGCTGGAGGGCCTGGACGCGCTGGCGAGCGGGAGGACCGCGCCGGGCGTGATCGCGGGCGGCGCCTCGGTGAGCACCGGCGGCTTGGCTTTTCTGTTCACCGGCCAGGGGGCCCAGCGCGTCGGGATGGGCAGGGAACTGTACGAGGCATTTCCGGTCTTCAGGGATGCCCTGGATGAGATTTGCGCCGAGCTCGACAAACACCTGCCTCGCCCCCTGCGCGAAGTGCTGTTCGCCGACGAGCGGCTGGGCGAGCTTGCGCGGGAAGGCCGGTCGGGCGGCTCCCCGACCGGGCAGCCCTCGCACGAAGGCATTGCCGGGGGCGCTGGGCCGATCGATCAAACCGCCTACGCCCAGCCTGCCCTGTTTGCGCTGGAGGTGGCGTTGTTCACGTTGGTGGGGACGCTGGGAGTGCGCCCGGACTTCCTGATGGGCCATTCGATCGGCGAGCTGAGCGCAGCCCACGTGGCGGGAGTGCTCTCGCTCGTGGACGCCTGCAAGCTGGTGGCGGCCCGCGGGCGGCTGATGGGGGATCTGCCCGCGGGCGGGGCGATGTTGTCGGTGCGGGCCTCCGAGGCCGACGTGCGCGGAACGCTCGCGGGTTTCGATGGACGGGTTGCACTCGCGGCAGTGAACGGGCCGGCGGCGGTGGTGATCTCCGGCGACGAGGACGCGGTCCTCGAGCTGGAGAGCCTCTGGCAGGCACGAGAGGTGAAGACCAAGCGCCTGCAGGTGAGTCACGCTTTTCACTCACACCGCATGGACGGAATGCTCGAGGCGTTTGCGGCTGTGGCGGAAGAGATCTCCTTCTCGGCGCCGCGGATCCCGATCGTTTCCAACGTGACCGGCGAGTTGATCTCGGCTGAGCAGATCTGTACGGCGGAGTATTGGGTGCGGCACGTGCGTGAGCCGGTGCGTTTCATGAACGGCGTGCACTGGTTGGGGGCTCGGGGAGTAAGGAGCTTCTTGGAGCTGGGCCCCGAGGGCGTGCTCAGTACGATCGTCCGAGAGTGCCTGGCGCAGGAGACTGGCCTCGCGGCGGTCCCGCTGCTGCGAGGCGGACGCTCGGAGTCCGCGACGATGCTCGGCGCCCTGGCCGAGATCTGGGTGAACGGCGCCGGCTTGGATTGGGCCAGGATGTTCGAGGGCTCCGATGCACGCCGTGTCCCGCTGCCCACCTACGCCTTTCAACGCGAGCGCTACTGGCTTGTGCAGGGTGCCCTGGGCGCCGGGGGTCTGGCCGCCGCGGGCCTGGCCTCGGTCGAGCACCCCCTGCTGGGCGCCGCCGTCCCCTTGGCTGACGGTCGGGGCTGGTTGTTCACCGGGCGAATCTCCCAGCGCGAGCCCGCTTGGCTTGCGGATCACGTCGTGTTGGATGCGTGCGTGGTGCCGGGAGTGGTTTTCGTGGAGCTGGTGTTGCATGCGGGCAGGCAGGTGGGCTGTGATTTCCTCGAGGAGCTGATCGTCGAAGCGCCGCTGGTGCTCGGGAGGGGCGAGGTGCAATTGCAGGTCATCGTCGATGAGCCGGACGAGGACGGTCGACGGTCGGTGGCGCTCTACGCGCGCCCGGAGGGGTCCGAGGATGGGGGCGACGGCGCTTGGACGCGTCAGGTCAGTGGCGTGCTGGCCTGCGACGCAGAGGTCACGGAGAAGCGGATGGCGGAGCGCGAGCGCGCGGCGGCGCTCGCCGCGCAGGCGTGGCCTCCGCGGGACGCGGTGGAGATCGACGTTGACGGCTTCTACGACTCTCTCGCCGAGCAGGGCCTCGACTATGGGCCGGCGTTTTACGGCGTGCGATCGCTGTGGCGGCGTGGAGATGAGGTCTTTGCTGAGCTCTCGCTATCCGAGCGAGAGCTCTCCCAAGCAGGTGAGTTCGGCGTGCATCCCGCCCTCTCCGACGCCGCCGTGCAGGTGGCCGGCTGGCACGCGAGCAGCGAGGGCGAGGAAGCTGGTCTTCTGCACCTGCCGTTTGCCTTCAGCGGTGTGAGGTTTCTTCGGCTGGGGGCGTCGACTTTGCGCATGTGCATATCGCGCATTGGCGGCAATGCGTCGCTGGTGGGTGTGGATGAGGATGGTGGCTTGGTGGTGTCGGTGGAGTCGCTGGCCGTGCGGCGTGTTACGCGTGAGCAGCTTGCGGGCATGGGGCGTGGCGGTGACACGGGGTCGTTGTTTGGCGTGGAGTGGGGTGCCTTGGGGGTGGAGCCGCCGACGTCGCCGTCCGCGACGAACGCCCTGTCCGAGGGGTGGGCGGTTGTGGGCGCCGCGGGCGACGGTTATGTGGGGGCGCTGGAGCACGCCGGTGCGAGCGCCCCCGCGGGTGCTGGTGTCTTCGCGACGCTCGAGGAGTTGGGCGAGGCGATCGACGGCGGGGTGGAGGCTCCGGGTGTGGTGTTCGTCGACTGCGCTCGGCTGGGGGTTGCGGCGGACGCGGGGACTGGCGCGGAGGACGCGGGGATTGGCGCGGACGATGGCACGGTGGATGGTCGTGGTGGTGGTGCAGACGGTGTGGTCGAGTCTGCGCGCGCGGTTGTGCACCGCGTGCTCGAGCTGGTGCGGGCATGGGTTGCCGATCGGCGGCTCGCGGGCTCGCGACTGGTGTTGGTGACGCAAGGCGCGGTTGGTGTCGGCGTGGGAGATGGGCTGGGCACGGGTGGCTTGGCGCAGGCACCGGTGTGGGGGTTGGTGCGTTGCGCGCAGGTGGAGCATCCGGGACGGCTGGCGTTGGTTGATGTGGATGGCGAGGAGGCTTCGTGGGGTGCGCTGAGCGTTGCGGCGGGGAGCGGTGAGTCGCAGCTGGCGATCCGTGGTGGATGTGTGCTGGCGCCTCGGTTGGCTGCGCTGGATGCCGCTGGTGGGGAGGGTGCCGTGGGGCGCGAGGGTGAGAGTGGTGCGCTCGATTTGCAAGGGACGGTGCTGATCACGGGTGGCACCGGCGGTTTGGGCGCGTTGGTGGCTGGGCATCTGGTTGCCGATCGCGGGGTCGGGCGGGTGCTGCTGGTCAGCCGGCGGGGCAGTGAGGCCCCTGGTGCCGATGAGCTGCGGGCTGCGCTGGTCGCGCTGGGCGCTGAGGTGAGCATCGCCGCGTGCGACGTCGCCGATCGCAGGCAGCTGGAGGAACTGCTGGCCACGGTTCCCGAGGAGCATCCGCTATGTGGGGTGGTGCACACGGCAGGGGTGATCGACGACGCCTTGATCGAGACTTTGACCGGCGAGCAGCTGGATCGGGTGCTGACGCCCAAGCTGGAGGGGGCTTGGAATCTGCACGAGCTCACCGAGCACGTGGACCTGTCGATGTTCGTGGTGTTCTCCTCGGTGGCCGGGGTCTTGGGCAGCGCGGGGCAGGGCAACTATGGAGCGGCCAACACGTCATTGGACGCGTTGGTCGCCTATCGGCGGGCGCGCGGACTGGTCGGGACGTCGGTGGCATGGGGCTTGTGGGAGCAGGCCGATGGAGAGGGCATGGGCGGTGGGCTGGGGCGCGCCGAGCATGCGCGGCTGGAGCGCCAGGGGTTGGGCACGCTCACCACAAGGGAGGGTCTCGAGTTGTTCGATGCGGCCTGCCGCGCCACCGACGAGGCGCTGGTGGCAGCGGTGCGGCTCGATCGCGCGAGGCTGCGCGCGCAGGCGGCGGAGGGGGTGCTGGCGCATTGGTTTAGCGGGCTGGTGGGCGCTCCCGCGCGCTCGCGGGAGCGGCGGCGCGGGGGCGACGGAGCGGCGGGGGGGTTGCTGGCGCAACGTCTGGCGGATGTGGAGGAGGCTGAGCGCGCGGGCGTGGTGCTGGAGCTGGTGCTGTCGGAGATCGCGCGAACGTTGGGGCATTCCTCGCCGGCGGCGATCGGCAAGCAGCGGCCGTTCACCGAGCTGGGGCTCGACTCGCTTTCGGCGCTCGAGTTGCGCAACAGTCTGGGCGACGCTACCGGGCTGCGTCTGCCGGCGACCCTGGTCTTCGACTATCCGACTCCCGAGGCGCTCGCCGGGTACCTGGTGAGCGAGGTCTCGGTCTCCGACGTACGGGCCGATGTCGCCAAGACGGCGGTACCCGCCAGAGCGCGCGGGACGCTGGCCGGCGATGAGCCGATCGCGATCGTCGGCATGGGCTGCCGCTTCCCCGGGGGTGTGCGCAGCCCCGACGAGCTGTGGGAGCTTGTCGCCTCCAACACTGACGCGATCTCCGGATTTCCCGAGAACCGCGGGTGGGATCTGGAGCGCCTGTACAACCCTGACCCCGACAACCAGGGCACCTGCTACGTGCGCGAAGGAGGATTCATCCACGACGCCGCCGACTTCGATGCCGCCTTCTTCGGCATCAGCCCCAAGGAGGCGCGCGCGATGGACCCCCATCAGCGGCTGCTGCTGGAAACGGCGTGGGAGGCGCTCGAAGACGCCGGTGTCGACCCCCTCACGCTCCGCGGCAGCCAAACCGGGGTGTTTGCGGGGGTGAGTCCCCAGGGCTATGAAGTGAGCATGCACGGGCCCAGCGCCAAGGGCCTGGAGGGTTATCTGCTGACGGGCACCACCGGGGGCGTCATGTCGGGTCGCGTCTCCTACCTCTTTGGGCTGGAGGGCCCGACGATCACGGTGGACACGGCGTGCTCCTCATCGCTTGTGGCTATGCACCTGGCATGTGGGGCTTTGCGCAACGGCGAGTGCGAGCTGGCGCTGGCGGGTGGCGCGACGGTGATGTCCACGCCGAAGGGGATGGTCGAGTTCAGCGCGATGCGGGCGTCCTCGCCAGATGGGCGCGCGAAGTCCTACTCTGATGCGGCAAACGGCACGGCCTGGTCGGAGGGGGCCGGCATGCTGCTGTTCGAGCGCCTGGGCGATGCGCGGCGCAACGGCCATGAGGTGTTGGCGGTGATCCCCGGCAGCGCCGTCAACCAGGATGGGGCGAGCAATGGCATGACCGCCCCCAACGGCCCCTCCCAGCAACGGGTAATCGCGAAGGCGCTCGCGAGTGCGCGGCTTGCCCCGGCGGACGTCGATGCGGTCGAGGGGCACGGCACCGGCACGGAGCTCGGCGACCCGATCGAGGCGCAGGCGTTGTTGGCCGCTTACGGCCGGGATCGTGCGGCGGATCGACCTCTGTGGCTGGGGTCGATCAAGTCGAACATCGGCCATCCCATCGCTGCCGCCGGCGTCGCCGGCGTGGTCAAGATGGTGATGGCGATGCGCCACGGCGTGCTGCCGAAGACGTTGCACATCGACGAGCCCTCCTCCCATGTGGATTGGTCGGCGGGGCACGTGTCGCTGCTGAGGGAGTCGAGGTCCTGGCTGCGAGAGGACAAGCCCCGTCGCGCAGGGGTCTCCTCCTTTGGCATCAGCGGCACCAATGCTCACCTGATCCTGGAGGAGGCGCCGCCATCCGCGCCCGCTGTGTCCGGCGTCGAGCGCCCGATCTTTACCGCCGAGGCGCTTGCCGGGGGCGCGGTGGGGCTGGTGCTGTCGGGTAAGAGCGAGGCGGCGCTGTGCGCTCAAGCGGAGCGTCTGCGCGAGCATCTCGGGCGCAACGCGCAGCTCGACAGCGTCGACGTGGGCGGCTCACTGGCCGCACGGCCGGTCTACGAGCACAGGGCGGTGGTGTTGGGTGGGGGTCGTGAGGTGTTGTTGGGGGGTTTGTCTGAGTTGGCTGGGGGTGTGTCGGGGGTTGGGGTTGTGCGGGGTGTGGTTGAGGGTGGTGGGAGGGTTGCGTTTTTGTTTCCGGGTCAGGGTTCGCAGTGGGAGGGGATGGCGTTGGGGTTGTTGGATGGGTCGTCGGTGTTTGCGGAGTCGATTGGGTTGTGTGGTGAGGCGTTGGCGCCGTTTGTGGATTGGTCGCTGGAGGGGGTGTTGCGTGGTGTGGAGGGGGCGCCGGGGTTGGAGCGGGTTGATGTGGTGCAGCCGGTGTTGTGGGCGGTGATGGTGTCGTTGGCTGAGTTGTGGCGGGTGTGTGGGGTGCGTCCGGATGTGGTGGTGGGTCATTCGCAGGGGGAGATTGCGGCTGCGTGTGTGGCGGGGGGGTTGTCGTTGGAGGATGGGGCGCGTGTGGTTGCGTTGCGGAGTTTGGCGTTGGTGGGTTTGGCGGGTCGGGGTGGGATGGTGTCGGTGGCGTTGTCGGTGGGGGAGTTGGAGCGGTGTTTGGAGGGTTGGCGGGGGGGTGTTGTGTCGGTGGCGGCGGTGAATGGGCCGTCGGCGACTGTTGTTTCGGGTGAGAGTGGTGTGTTGGAGGAGTTTTTGGGGTGGTGTGAGGTGGGTGGTGTGAGGGCGCGGCGGATTCCGGTTGATTATGCGTCGCATTCGTCGCAGATTGAGGAGATTCGTGGTGATTTGTTGGCGGCTTGTGAGTCGATTTCGCCGCGTTCGGGGAAGGTGCCGTTTTATTCGACGGTGGTGGGTGGTGTGGTTGATACGGCTGGGTTGGGTGGTGAGTATTGGTATCGCAATTTGCGTGAGACTGTGCAGTTTGAGGGGGCGGTTCGGGCGTTGTTGGGGGAGGGGTATCGTGCGTTTGTTGAGGTGAGTCCGCATCCTGTGTTGACGATGGGGGTTCAGGAAGTTGTTGATGTGGTGCTTGATGGTTCGCGGGGGGGTGCTGTGGCGCTTGGGTCTTTGCGGCGTGGGGAGGGGGGGGTTGAGCGGTTTGTGATGTCGTTGTCGGAGGTTTGGGTGCGTGGGGTGGAGGTTGATTGGTCGAGGTTGTTCGCGGGTGCTGGTGCGCGGAAGGTGAAATTGCCTACTTACGCCTTCCAGCGCGAGCGCTACTGGCTGCAGGGAGCGTCGAGCGCGGGCGACGTGGCTTCCGTCGGCCTGGTGCCTTCCGTGCATCCACTGCTGGGCGCGATGGTGGAGCTGGCAGACGGTGAGCAGTGGCTGTTCACCGGACGGCTGTCAACGCGAGAGCAGACATGGCTGGCGGATCACATGGTGTTCGAGATGCCCGTGGTCCCGGGCACGGCGTTCGTGGAGCTGGCGCTGCACGCGGGGAGCCGGGTCGACTGCGGCGTGCTCGATGAGCTCGTCGTGGAGGCGCCGCTCGTTCTGCCTGCACAAGGAGTGGCGCTACAGGTCTTGATCGGCGCACTCGACGCGTCAGGTCGCAGGTCCGTGACCATCTCCACGCGTCCGCGGGACGCCGCGGAGGACGATGTTCTGGGCGAGGAGCGGTGGACGCGCCATGCCACGGGCAGCCTGCTCGCGGGCGAGCTCGCCGATGGCGGCCGTGCGCGGGCGCAGGAGCGCGCGGCGGCGCTGGCCGGAGCGAGCTGGCCGCCGCCGCAGGCGCGCCCGATCGCCGTCGCGGATCTGTACGACGAGGTGGCAGCCCGCGGGCTCGAATACGGGCCCGTCTTCAGCGGGTTGCGGGCGGCTTGGTGGCACGGCGAGGAGATGCTCGCCGAGGTCGCCTTGCCGGCGGAGGAGGGGGAGCACGCGTCCGCTTACGGTGTGCACCCGGCGTTGCTGGATGGGGCCCTGCAGGTGATGGGTGCCACCCTGCTCGGAGATGGGGCGCTCACCGGCGCTCAGACACTGGGTGTGCGTCTCCCATTCTCCTTCAGCGGCGTGGAGCTCTTTGCGCCCGGCGCATCCTCGCTGCGCGCATCGATTGTGCGGACCGACGCCGATGCGATCTCGCTGGTGATCGCCGACGAGCACGGACGGCTGGTTGCCTCCGTCGACTCGCTGGTGATGCGCGAAGTCTCCGCCGAGCAGGTGGGGGCTGCACGTGGGGCGTTGGACAGTGCTCTGTTCGGCGTGCAGTGGAGCTCCGCCGCGACGACCCTCTCACCGCCCTCATCGGAGTCGCTCTCAGATGTGCTGTGTCTGCTGGGCGAGGAGGACTCGGCGCTCGCGCGGTCTCTACGGGAGAGCGGATGTCGCATCGAGGTGCATGCGGACGTGGGCTCCTTGGGCGAGGCGATCGAGCAGGGCAGTGCCATACCGCAAGCCGTGTTTGTCGACTGCGGAGGGGGCGACCCGACGGTCGATCTGAGCGCGGTGCACCACACGGTGCACCGCGTGCTCGAGCTGGCTCAAAGCTGGCTCTCCGATGAGCGCTTCACCGATTCACGCTTGGTGCTGACCACACGCGGCGCCGTGACGTTGGATCCGGCGAGTGATCCTCCCGACGGATTGGCCCTGGCTCCCGTTTGGGGGCTGATGCGCTCGGCGCAGGCGGAGAGCCCTGGGCGCTTCGTGCTCCTCGACGTCGACCGCGCGACTGCCGGCGACGAGCTGCTCGTCGCACTGCATGCAGCGCTCGCCTCGCACGAATCCCAGCTGGCTGTCAGGCGGGGTGAGGTAGCCGTGCCTCGGCTGCGCGCTCTCAGCCCGGCGATGGCGCTCGAGGGCGCGATTGGCGGGGAGCCGCGGGCCGGGTTGCTCGACCCCGCGGGCACGGCTCTGATCAGCGGCGGCACCGGCACGCTGGGTGGCCTGATCGCACGGCATCTCGTCAAGCGTTATGGCGTTGGACGACTACTGCTGGTGAGTCGTGGAGGAGCCAAGGCAAAGGGCGCCGCGGAGCTGCGAGCGGAGCTGGAGGAGTTGGGCGCGGCGGTGCAGATCGCCGCATGCGACGTATCTGACCGGGAGGCGTTGAAGGCACTGGTGGACTCCGTTCCCGCCGAGCATCCATTGACGGCGGTGGTGCACGCGTCCGGTGTGCTCGAGAGTGCCTTGATCGGCTCGATGACGCCGGAGCTCCTGGACCGGGCGCTTGCGCCAAAGGCCGACGCGGCGTGGCACCTGCACGAGCTGACCAAGGATGCGCCGCTGAGGGCTTTTGTGCTGTTCTCCTCGGCCGCCGGTCTGCTCGGAGGTGCGGGGCAGGCCAACTATGCGGCGGCCAATGCGTTTCTGGACGCCCTTGCCACCCACCGTCAAGCGCTCGGCTTGCCCGCCTGCGCGATTGCGTGGGGCTTGTGGGAGGGCGCCAGCGCCATGACGGAGGATATGAGCGAAGCCGATCGCCGACGGGTGGTGGGCTTGGGCATGCGTGAACTCTCCTCCGAGCGGGGGCTTGCGCTGTTCGACATGGCCCTGGACTCACAGCAGGCGCTCGTGCTCGCGGCCACGCTCGATCCTCGAATCCTGCGCGCGCAGGCGAGAGCGGGGGCGTTGGCGGCGATGCTGGCCGACCTGGTACGCGTTCCCAAGCGTCGTCCGGACGAGCGACGCGAATCGCTGGCGGAACGCCTCGCCGTCGTCCCCGAGGCCGAGCGTGAGGGGGTGGTGCGGGACTTGGTGCGTGCCAACGTGGCGATGGTGCTCGGATACGATTCGCCCTCGCAAATCGACGAGCGGCGTGCCTTCAAAGAACTGGGCTTCGACTCGCTGAGCGCGGTCGAGCTGCGCAATCGCCTGCACGTGGTGACAGGACTGCGCCTGCCGGCCACGGTGGTGTTCGACCACCCGACCCCCGCGGCGCTCGCCGAGTATCTGCTGGGTCAGACATCCGTTGACGGCGCCGTCGCGGCGAGGGGTATGGCGGTCTCCGCGCTGGCGGAGCTCAACAAGCTCGAACGTATCCTGTCCACGCCAGTGCTCGACGATCGCGAACGTGCGCAGATCATGGGGCGCCTGCAGGCACTGGTAGCGGGTCTCGCGGGCGAGGAACAGGCGATCGTCGAGGACGACCTGCATGCGAGTACGGCGGACGAGTTGTTTGCGGCGATGGACAGGGAGTTCGGCCTGGCGGGAGATGGCCGATGACCGACAACGAGCAGGCTCTCGCCATGACCGACAGCGAGAAGGCTCTCGCCACGACCGACAACGAGAAGGCTCTCGAGTACCTGAAGCGAGCCAGGCTCGAGCTGCGCAGGGCACGTCGGGACCTGGAGGAGCTCGAACAGCGCTCCCAGGAACCGTTGGCGATTGTGGGAATGAGCTGCCGCTACCCGGGTGGTGTGCGCTCACCCGATGAGCTGTGGGAGATGCTCGCCTCCGGCCGTGACGCGATCTCGGGCCTTCCAGATAATCGCGGTTGGGACCTGGACGCACTCTATGACCCCGATCCCGAGCACCGCGGGACCGTTTACGCGCCATACGGAGGGTTTCTCGACGACGCCGGCGACTTCGACGCGGATTTCTTTCGCATCAACCCCAGGGAGGCCCTGGCGATGGACCCCCAGCACCGGCTGTTCCTCGAAGCCTGCTGGGAGGCGCTCGAAGATGGGGGGTTCGATCCGGAGTCTTTACGGGGCAGTCACACCGGCGTGTACGTCGGGATCGGCGCCACCGGCTACGGGGCGGACCCGGTGGCGTCCGCGGGCCTCGAGGGCTACCGCGCGACAGGTCGTTTTGCCAGCGTAGCCGCGGGGCGGGTGGCGTACACGCTCGGCCTCGAGGGCCCCGCCGTGGCGGTGGACACCGCGTGCTCTTCGTCGCTGGTGACGCTGCATCTGGCCTGCCGAGCGTTGCGCGCCGGGGAATGTTCGCTGGCGCTGGCGGGTGGCGTGACGGTGATGGCAACGCCGGATGGCTTGGTCGAGTTCAGCGCGCAGCAGATGTCGGCCCCCGACGGACGGTGCAAGTCATTTGCGAATGCGGCCGACGGCGCGGGCTGGGGTGAGGGTGTGGGCGTGCTGCTGCTGGAGCGTCTCTGCGACGCCGCTCACCGTCAGCACCGGGTGCTGGGACTGGTGCGTGGCAGTGCCATCAACCAGGACGGCGCGTCCAACGGTTTGACGGCGCCCAATGGCCTCGCGCAGCAGCGGTTGATTCTCCAGGCGCTGGCGGACGCGCGGCTTTCCACGAGAGAGGTTGACACGGTGGAGGCTCACGGGACCGGCACCACGCTCGGCGATCCGATCGAGGCCCAGGCACTGCTGGCCACTTATGGGCAGGGCCGCGATCCAGATCGTCCGTTGTGGCTGGGGTCGATCAAGTCGAACATCGGCCATGCCGGTCCAGCCGCCGGCGTGGCTGGGGTGATCAAGATGGTGATGGCGATGCGCCACGGCGTGCTGCCGAAGACTCTGCATGTCGATGAGCCCTCGACACACGTCGACTGGTCGAGCGGATCGATCTCGTTGTTGACGGAGGCGCAGGACTGGAAGCGGGGCGGCTCGCCGCGCCGCGCCGGCATCTCGTCCTTCGGTATCAGCGGTACGAATGCTCACGTTGTGCTGGAGGAGGCCCCGGCGCCTGAGGGCTCTCCGGCGCTTGAGGGCTTCCCGGCGCGTGAGGACTCCTCGGCGCGTGAGGACTCGGTGGCGCTGGAGGAGCCGCCGGCGCTGGGGGAGGCCGCGGTGGTTGGTGGTGGGTTGATGGGCAATGGCGGCGTGGTGCCCTTGGTGCTGTCGGGCAAGGGTGAGGGTGCGTTGCGGGGGCAGGCTGCTCGTTTGGGTGAGTGGTTGGCCGATGACGGGTCGCGTTCGGTCGTGGACGTCGGGTTCTCGTTGGTGTCTGGTCGGTCGGCGTTTGGGGATCGGGCGGTGGTGTTGGGTGGGGGTCGTGAGGTGTTGTTGGGGGGTTTGTCTGAGTTGGCTGGGGGTGTGTCGGGGGTTGGGGTTGTGCGGGGTGTGGTTGAGGGTGGTGGGAGGGTTGCGTTTTTGTTTCCGGGTCAGGGTTCGCAGTGGGAGGGGATGGCGTTGGGGTTGTTGGATGGGTCGTCGGTGTTTGCGGAGTCGATTGGGTTGTGTGGTGAGGCGTTGGCGCCGTTTGTGGATTGGTCGCTGGAGGGGGTGTTGCGTGGTGTGGAGGGGGCGCCGGGGTTGGAGCGGGTTGATGTGGTGCAGCCGGTGTTGTGGGCGGTGATGGTGTCGTTGGCTGAGTTGTGGCGGGTGTGTGGGGTGCGTCCGGATGTGGTGGTGGGTCATTCGCAGGGGGAGATTGCGGCTGCGTGTGTGGCGGGGGGGTTGTCGTTGGAGGATGGGGCGCGTGTGGTTGCGTTGCGGAGTTTGGCGTTGGTGGGTTTGGCGGGTCGGGGTGGGATGGTGTCGGTGGCGTTGTCGGTGGGGGAGTTGGAGCGGTGTTTGGAGGGTTGGCGGGGGGGTGTTGTGTCGGTGGCGGCGGTGAATGGGCCGTCGGCGACTGTTGTTTCGGGTGAGAGTGGTGTGTTGGAGGAGTTTTTGGGGTGGTGTGAGGTGGGTGGTGTGAGGGCGCGGCGGATTCCGGTTGATTATGCGTCGCATTCGTCGCAGATTGAGGAGATTCGTGGTGATTTGTTGGCGGCTTGTGAGTCGATTTCGCCGCGTTCGGGGAAGGTGCCGTTTTATTCGACGGTGGTGGGTGGTGTGGTTGATACGGCTGGGTTGGGTGGTGAGTATTGGTATCGCAATTTGCGTGAGACTGTGCAGTTTGAGGGGGCGGTTCGGTCGTTGTTGGGGGAGGGGTATCGTGCGTTTGTTGAGGTGAGTCCGCATCCTGTGTTGACGATGGGGGTTCAGGAAGTTGTTGATGTGGTGCTTGATGGTTCGCGGGGGGGTGCTGTGGCGCTTGGGTCTTTGCGGCGTGGGGAGGGGGGGGTTGAGCGGTTTGTGATGTCGTTGTCGGAGGTTTGGGTGCGTGGGGTGGAGGTTGATTGGTCGAGGTTGTTCGCGGGTGCTGGCGCGCGGAAGGTGAAATTGCCTACTTACGCCTTCCAGCGCGAGCGCCACTGGCTGGAGCCGTCGGCTGGTGGCGTGGGTGATGTGGCGGCGGCGGGGTTGGTGGGCACAGGTCATCCGCTGTTGGGCGCTGTGGTCGGCTTGGCCGGTGGCGACGGATGGTTGTTTACGGGGCGCGTTTCGCTGGCTGCGCATCCATGGCTCGCCGATCATCTGGTGATGGGCAGCGTGTTGCTGCCCGGGGCGGCATTTCTGGAGCTGGTTATTTGTGCTGGTGAGCGTGTCGGGTGTGGTGTGGTGGGAGAGTTGACGCTGGAGGCACCGTTGGTGTTGGCAGGGGATGAGGAGGTCGTGCTGCAGGTCGTGATTGGTGGCGATGACGGTTCCGGAGAGCATTCGGTGGATATCTATTCCCGTCGTGTGGGTGTCGAGGACGGCGATTCGTTGCTGGCGGGCGAGGAGTGGGTGCGTCATGGTGGTGGCACGTTGGCGCGGGAAGCGCGCGTCGTGGAGGGCGCGGCTTCACCGGTGGAACGGGCAGCGGCACTAGCCGGGGAAGCGTGGCCGCCGGCCGGCGCGCAGGCGACGGGGGCTGATGAGTTCTATGACGCGTTGGCGGGGCTTGGGATTGAATATGGGTCCGCCTTCCAGGGGTTGCGGGCGGCTTGGCGGCGAGGTGATGAAGCGTTTGCCGAGGTGTCGCTCGTGGATCAGGGGTCGGGTGTGGGTGGGGGTGTTGCTTTTGGCTTGCATCCCGCCCTGTTTGACGCCGTGCTGCAATCGGCGGCGGTCGGTCTGTTCGAGGTGTCCGGGCAGCGAAGCGAGGGGCGGGGTGAGGTGCGTCTGCCGTTCTTGTTCAACGACGTGCAGCTTTACGCGCGTGGGGCTTCGTCGTTGAGGGTTTCGCTGTCGTTGGCGGAGAATGGGGCGAAGTCGTTGCTGGTGGTCGACGACGATGGCGCACTGGTGGCGTCGATCGGCTCGTGGGTGGCGCGTGAGGTGCCGATCGCGCGGTTGGGGGCCGCCGGCGGAGCGCATCGCGATTCGTTGTTCGCGGTGCGCTGGCGTGGGCTGTCGACCGCGGCTCAAGAGGATGTTCGGGGCGCTGAGGTGGGTGTGGCGGTGCTGGGGATGGCGGGTTCGCCGTTGGTGGCGTCGCTCGGTGGCGAGGCCGGGGTTGAGGTGTTTGGTGACCTGGGGTCGCTGGGTGGCGCCTTGGACGGGGGTGGCGCGCTGCCCGGGGTGGTGATCTTTGACTGTGGTCGGGTTGCGGCGGGGGCTGGTGGCGGGCCGCTGGTGGCGAGGGAGATGGTCGAGCGTGTGCTCGCGGTTGTGCAGGACTGGCTTGCGGATGAGCGTTTTGCGAGTGCACGTCTGGTGGTGGTCACCAATGGTGTTGTGGCCGGCGGGGTTGGTGACGGCGTGCAGGGGCTGGCGTGCGCGCCGGTGTGGGGGTTGGTGCGCTCGGCACAGTCGGAGAATCCGGGTCGCTTCGTGCTGGTGGACGTGGACGGCGTCGAGGAGTCTTGGGGGGCTGTGCTGACGGCGGTGGCGACAGGCGAGCCGCAGCTGGCGATTCGTAAGGGGGAGATCCTGGTGCCGCGCCTAGCGCGCACGGCGGGGGCGGATGGTGTTTTGAGGGCTCCAGAGGGAGCTGCCGAGTGGTGTCTGAGTGCGGGGACGGAGGGTACGCTCCAGGCTCTCTCGCTTGCCGAGGCCGCCGAGGTGGCGGCGGCGCTTGCGCCGGGGCAGGTCCGTGTGGGTGTGCGCGCGGGGGGAATGAACTTCCGCGATGTGTTGATCGCGCTTGGTATGTATCCGGACGAGGCGCGTGTGGGGAGCGAGGGCGCGGGCGTCGTGCTGGAGCTTGGCCCGGGCGTCGAAGGTCTGGCTGTCGGGGATCGGGTGATGGGGTTGTTCGCGGGGTTCGGTCCTGTCGCGGTCGCCGATCGCCGCGCGATCGTTCGGATACCCGAGGGGTGGTCGTTCGCGCAGGCCGCGGCGATCCCGATCGTGTTCTTGACCGCCTACTACGGGCTGAGCGATCTGGCCGCTCTGAAGTCGGGTGAGCGGGTGCTGGTGCACGCCGGGACCGGGGGTGTCGGAATGGCGGCTGTGCAGCTGGCCAGGCATATCGGGGCCGAGGTGTTCGTCACCGCCAGTCCGGGGAAGTGGGGGGTGTTGAGGGACCTGGGGTTCGACGATGCCCACATCGCTTCCTCGCGCTCGCTCGAGTTCAAGGAGCGCTTCCTCGCCACGACCGAAGGGTTGGGTATGGACGTCGTGCTCGACTGCCTTGCCGGGGAGTTCGTGGACGCCTCGCTCGATCTGCTGGGGCGACACGAGGGCCGGGGTCGCTTCATCGAGATGGGCAAGACCGACGTGCGCGATCCTGATGAGCTGGCTGAGGATCACCCGGGCGTGTCCTACCGGGCGTTTGACCTGGCCGAGGCCGGGATCGAGCGTATCGGGGAGATGCTCGATGAGCTGCTCGGTCTGTTCACGGCCGGTGTGCTCGAGCGGCTGCCGGTCACCGCCTGGGACGTCCGTCGCGCTCCCGAGGCGTTCCGGTTTATGAGCCAGGCCCGCCACGTCGGCAAGATCGTCTTGTCGATGCCGGCCACGGTGGATCCCGAGGGGACGGTGCTGGTGACGGGCGGTACCGGTCTTTTGGGTGGGTTGGTGGCGCGGCATTTGGTGGTGGAGCATGGTGTGCGTCATCTGTTGTTGGCAGGTCGTCGTGGGGAAGACGCCGAGGGTGTGGGTGAGTTGCGAGCCGAGCTCGAGGGTTTGGGTGCGGTGGTGGCGGTGCGGGCGTGTGATGTGTCGGTGCGCGACCAGCTGGAGGAGCTGCTGGGGTCGATCGCGGTGGAGCATCCTCTGTGCGGCGTCGTGCATGCGGCGGGGATCCTCGACGATGGTGTGATCGGCTCCCTGACAGCCGAGCGCATGCGGGCGGTGATGGCTCCGAAGGTCGATGCCGCGTGGTATTTGCATGCGCTGACCAAGCAGATGGACCTGGGCATGTTTGTGTTGTTTTCTTCGGCGGCGGGAGTGTTCGGCAGCCCCGGGCAGGGCAGCTATGCGGCCGCCAACGCGTACCTCGATGCGCTCGCGGCCCATCGCCGCGCGCAGGGGTTGCCCGGTGTCTCGCTGGCGTGGGGGCTGTGGGAGCAGGCCAGTGGTTTGACGGGCAAGCTGAGCGAGAGTGATCTTTCGCGGATGGCGCGTGCTGGGATGCGCGCCCTCTCCAACGAAGCGGGACTGCGGCTGTTCGACGACGCGTTGAGGATGAGCGACACGTTGATGCTCCCGGTGCCGCTCGAGCTCGCGGCACTGCGCGCGCAGGCTAGGGCGGGGGTCCTGCCCGAGCTGTTCGGCGACCTGGTCACGATCCCCGCCCGCCGCGTCGACGCCGCGCAGGTGGGGTCGTTGGCGCGACGCCTAGCCTCCACCCCAGAGCACGAGCACGAGAAGATCGTGCTGGAGATCATCAGGGCGGAGGTTGCGACTGTGCTCGGACACGCCACCCCCGAGACGATCGACTCGCGACGGACCTTCAAAGAGCTCGGGTTCGACTCGCTCACCGCCGTCGAGCTGCGCAACCGCCTCAACACGGCCGCGGGATTGCGCCTTCCGGCAACGCTCGTATTCGACTACCCGACCATATCCGCGGTTGCGGCGCAGCTGCTGAGCGAACTCGGGCGCGATCGGACGGGGGCTGGACACTCCCTGGAGGCTGAGCTCGACCGGCTGCAGCTCATGCTCCTCTCGACGACGTTAGAGGGCGTGGAGCGCGAAAAGTTCGCGACCCGTTTGCAGACGCTGGCGTTTGCGTTGACCGATTCGAATGTAGATGAACCTGCCGGCGTCGATGCCGAGGTCGATCTCGACTCGGCAACCGACGACGAGATGTTCGATCTCATCGACAGAGAGCTTGGAGGGGTTTGAGTTGCGCGGACGAGTGTTATTTACGGGGGAGTTGACATAAATGGCAGAGACCGACCAGCTGCGCGAGACTGACAAGCTGCGCGAGACCGACAAGCTGCGCGAGTATCTGAAGAAGGTCACGACCGACCTACGCAAGGTCCGCCGACGCTTGCAGGAGGTCGAGGGTAGGGGATGTGAGCCAATCGCGATCGTCGGCATGAGCTGTCGCTACCCGGGCGGCGTCTGCTCTCCGGAGGACCTATGGGAGCTCGTCACCGCCGGCGGTGATGGGATTTCGCCGTTTCCGACAGACCGTGGGTGGGATCTGGAGAGACTGCATGACCCGGACCCCGACCAGCCGGACACCAGCTACGCGAGAGATGGTGGCTTCATCCGCGATGCGGGGGCGTTCGATGCGCGTTTCTTTGGCATCAACCCGCGCGAGGCGCTGGCGATGGACCCGCAACAGCGGCTGCTGCTGGAAGGAGCGTGGGAGGCCTTCGAAGACTCGGGTATCGATCCACGGTCGCTGCATGGCAGCTCGACCGGCGTGTTCGTGGGGATCTTCTCCTCGGGCTATGCCACGAGCGCATCCGCGACCGGAGGCATCGAGGGCTACCGCTTGACCGGCGGCTCGAGCAGCGTTGCGTCGGGCCGCCTGTCATATACGTTCGACTTCGAAGGGCCGGCGGTTTCTGTTGACACCGCGTGCTCGTCGTCGTTGGTCGCGTTGCACCTGGCCTCGCAGGCGCTGCGTGCCGGCGAGTGCTCGCTGGCGTTGGCGGGTGGCGTGACGGTGATGTTCACACCTGGTGTGTTCGTTGAGTTTTCCGCGCAGCGCGGCCTGGCGCCTGACGGTCGTTGTAAGGCGTTTGCCGATAGCGCTGACGGCACAAGTTTTTCCGATGGCATGGGTTTGCTGGTGCTGGAGCGTTTGTCCGATGCGCAGCGCAACGGCCATCGGGTGTTGGGGTTGGTGCGTGGCAGCGCTGTGAATCAAGACGGCGCAAGCAATGGACTGACGGCGCCGAATGGTCCTTCTCAGCAGCGGGTGATCGGTCAGGCGCTGGCAAACGCACGTTTGCTGCCCGGCCAGGTGGATGTGGTTGAGGGTCACGGCACAGGCACGACGTTGGGCGATCCGATTGAGGCGCAGGCTTTGCTTGCGGTGTACGGACAGGATCGTTCGCGCAAGCAGCCGCTGTGGTTGGGGTCGGTGAAGTCGAATATCGGTCATACGCAGGCCGCGTCCGGTGTGGCTGGGGTGATCAAGATGGTGATGGCGATGCGTCACGGCGTGATGCCGAGGACGTTGCACGTGGATGAGCCTTCCTCGCATGTGGACTGGTCGGCTGGTGCGGTGTCGCTGTTGACCGATGAGGTGCCGTGGGTTGGGAATGGTGAGCCTCGTCGAGCGGGTGTGTCGTCATTTGGGGTAAGTGGTACGAACGCGCACGTGGTGCTCGAGGAGCCCCCGATGGCGGGGGGCTCCGCTGCGGTGGTGGGGGAGGATCTGATGGTCGAGGAGCCCGCGACGGCCGAGGGGTCCTCGAAGCTCGGCGGTGGGTTGGTGGGTGACGGCGAGGCGGTGGCGCTGGTGCTGTCGGGCAAGGGCGAGGGGGCGCTGCGAGGCCAGGCTGCGCGCCTGGGTGAGTGGCTGGCGGGTGATGAGGCGTGTTCGGTTGTGGATGTCGGGTTTTCGCTGGTGTCCGGACGGCCGGCGTTTGAGGATCGGGCGGTGGTGGTGGGTGGCGATCGTGGGAGTTTGTTGGGGGCGCTTGGCGCATTGGCCGAGGGGGAGTTGGATGTTGGCGTGGTGCGGGGCGTGGCTGAGACTGGCGGCGGGGTTGTGTTTTTGTTTCCCGGCCAGGGGTCTCAGCGTGTGGATATGGGTAGGGAGCTGTATGGCGCTTGCCCGACGTTTGCGCGGGCGCTGGATGAGGTTTGTGCGGGATTCGACGGCCGCCTGGAGCGCCCGTTGCTCGATGTGCTGTTTGCGTCAGGCGAGCGCGACCACGCCGTGCTGGATCAGACGGTGTTTGCGCAGGCCGCGATGTTTGCGATTGAGGTGGCGCTGTTTCGTCTGGTGACTACGTGGGGGGTGCGTCCCGATTTTCTGATCGGCCACTCGATTGGCGAGCTCGCCGCGGCGCACGTGGCGGGAGCGTTCTCGCTGGATGATGCGTGTGTGCTGGTGGCGGCGCGCGGGCGGTTGATGCAGGCGTTGCCGGCGCTCGGGACGATGGTGTCGCTGCAGGCGAGCGAGGAGGAGGTCCTGCAAGAGCTGCGCGACGGTGGCTGGGAGCAGCGGGTGGCGATCGCCGCGGTGAACGGACCTGGCGCCGTGGTGATCTCCGGGGACGGGGATGCGGTCGCGGAGCTGGCGGCCACGTGGCAGGGGCGGGGTCGCAAGACGAAGCAGCTGCGCGTGTCGCACGCCTTTCACTCGCCGCACATGGATGGGATGCTCGAGGAGTTTTCGCGCGTTGTCGAGGGCGTGTCGTTCGCACCCCCCGCGATCCCGATCGTGTCAAACCTGACCGGCGAGGTGGTGGGCGCCGAGCAGCTGTGCTCGGCGGAGCACTGGGTGCGGCACGTGCGTGAACCGGTGCGCTTCATGGACGGGATACGGTGGCTGGGCGCGCGGGGTGCGCGGAGCTTGTTCGAGCTCGGGCCCGACGGGACGCTCAGCGCGATGAGCCAGGAGTGTCTGGAGGATGTCGTCGATCAGCCGGTCGTCGCGGTGCCGGCGCTGCGGCGCGGGCATCCCGAGGCCGCTGTGCTGATGAGGTCGCTGGCTGAGCTGTGGGTGCGAGGGATGGAGGTGGACTGGGAGTCGGTGTTCGCGGGCTCTGGTGCGCGGCGGGTGGGGTTGCCCAAGTATGCGTTTCAGCGTGAGCGGTTTTGGCTGGAGCCCTCGACGGGGGGTGTGGGAGACGTCACGGCCGCGGGGTTGTCGGGGGCTGGTCATCCGTTGCTCGGCGCGGCGGTCAGCTTGGCCGATAGCGGAAGCTGGCTGTTTACTGGGCGCATTTCGCTCGATACGCACCCCTGGCTCGCCGACCATGCGGTTGCCGGCACCGTATTGCTGCCGGGTACCGCGTTTCTGGAGCTGGCGCTTTGTGCCGGCGGGCATGTCGGGTGTGGCGCGGTGCGCGAGCTGACGCTGGAGGCTCCACTGGTGTTCGCCGGTGACGGCGCCCTCCTGCTGCAGGTGGTGGTTGGTGAGGGTGAGGGTGAGGGTGAGGGTGACGGGCCGCGGGAGCGATCGTTTGGCGTCTACTCTCGTCTGGAGCAAGCGGCCGGCGAAGACCCGTTCTCCGGGGAGGCGAGTTGGACGCGTCACGCCAGCGGCGCGTTGATGCCGACGGGCGCGGCGCTGAACGGGCAGGCCGCGGCCCTCGAGCAGCGGTCGGAGCTGCTGCAGGACGCTGCCTGGCCGCCGCCGGGTGCGAGTGCGATCGACCTCGACGGCGTGTATGACGCGCTGGCCGAGCATGGCTTTGAATATGGCCCTGCGTTTCGCGGCTTGCGTGCCGCGTGGCGGCGTGGCGAGGAGCTCTTCGCCGAGGTCGCGCTGTCCTCGCCGAAGGAGCTGGAGGAGGCGGGATCGTTCGGCGTGCACCCGGCGCTGCTGGACGCGGCGTTCCACGTCGGGCTGAGTGCCCTGCTGGGCGATGGCGGTGGCGATCGGGAGCGGAGCTTGCGCTTGCCATTCTCATTCGCCGGCGTGGAGCTCTACCTGCAGGGTGCGTCGGCGTTGCGGGTCGCTCTCTCCCCGAGCGGGGATGGAGCGGCCTCCTTGCTCGTCGCCGACGACGCCGGCCGGCTGGCGGCATCGATCGAGTCGCTGCTCACACGCGAGGTGTCAACGGCGCAACTGGGCCTCGCCGCGCGCCGCAGCCGCAGCAACTCGCTGTTCACCATCAGCTGGAACGAGCTGTCGCCGGCGGACACCAAGTCCACTGCAAGCACGACTGCCGATACGCTCGCCGCCACCGACGGCTCCGCCGGCGCCCCCGCGAGCGAGCGTGCCGTGCTCATCGCCACCGAGCACTCGCCGCTTGCTCGAGCCCTGCGCGAGGGCGGCGTCGCCGTAGAGCTCTACGGCGGTTTGGAGGGCTTGAGCGCCGCGCTTGAGCAGGGCGCCGAGCTGCCCGAGCACGTCCTCTACGACTGCGACCACGCCCATGCCCACGCCCACGACCCCGCTGGCGCCCACGACCACGACCACGCCGGCGACCACGACCCCGCCGGCGCCCACGACCACGACCACCCGACGGACCTGCCGCAGCGCGTGCATCAAAGCGCTCAGCGTGCGCTCACCGTCATCCAGGAATGGCTCGCCGATGAGCGTTTCAGCGGCTCGTGCCTGGCGCTGATCACCACCGGCGCCGTGGCCGCCACCACCGAGGAGATCGAAGGTCTCGCCCTTTCGCCGATATGGGGCCTCGCACGCTCGGCGCAGTCGGAGCACCCCGAACGTCTCACCCTCATCGATACCGACCACACCAGGGAGTCCCTCGAGCACCTCACGCAGGCACTCGCCACGCGCCAACCCCAGCTGGCACTGCGCAAAGGCAACGCACTCGCGCCACGGATGACACACGCAGCCAGAGCGAATGGCGCTTTGGAGGCTCCCGCGGGCGTCTCCGCGTGGCGCCTTGGCGCCGGCACGAGAGGCGTTCTGGACGACCTTTCGCTCGAGGCCGATCCCAGTGTGACCGAGCCGCTCGAGCCGGGACAGGTACGTGTCGGCATACGCGCCGGGGGGCTGAACTTCCGCGACGTCGTGATCGCGCTCGGCATGTACCCGGGCGTGGCCAGCGTGGGGACGGAGGGCGCGGGCGTCGTGCTCGAGCTGGGCCCGGAGGTGGAGGGCCTGGCCGTTGGAGATCGGGTGATGGGGTTGTTCGCGGGCGTCGGTCCGGTCGGCGTCACCGATCGTCGCGCGCTTGCGCGGATGCCGGAGGGATGGTCTTTCGCCCGGGCCGCCACCGTGCCGGTGGCGTTCTTGACGGCCCGCTACGCGCTGCTCGATCTGGCCGCTCTGCAGCCCGGCGAGCGGGTGCTGATCCACGCTGGGACCGGTGGCGTCGGGATGGCCGCCGTGCAGCTTGCGAGGCATCTGGGCGCAGAGGTGTTTGTGACCGCGAGCCCGGCGAAGTGGCCGGTCCTGCGCGAGCTGGGCTTTGATGAGACCCATATCGCCTCGTCACGGTCGCTCGAGTTCAGGGAGCGCTTCCTGGCGGCGACCGACGGACGGGGCGTGGACGTCGTCCTCAACTCCCTCGCCGGGGAGTTCGTGGACGCCTCGCTGGAGCTGCTGGGAGGGGACGGCGGGCGCGGCCGCTTGATCGAGATGGGCAAGACCGACATTCGCGATCCCGCGGACGTGGCCAAGGATCATCCGGGCGTGTTCTACCGGGCGTTCGACCTCGCCGAGGCCGGTCTAGAGCGCATTCAGGAGATGTTCGGTGAGATGCTCGAGCTCTTTGCGGCGGAGGTGCTGCAGCCTTTGCCGGTCACTGCTTGGGACATCCGCCACGCGCCGGAGGCCTTCCGCTACATGAGCCAGGCGCGTCACATCGGCAAGATCGTCCTGTCGGTGCCGGCGCCGCTGGATGCTGGTGGTTCGGTGTTGGTGACGGGTGGCACTGGCGCCTTGGGTGGGTTGGTGGCGAGGCATTTGGTGGTGGAGCATGGTGTGCGTCATTTGCTGCTGGTTGGTCGTCGTGGGGGCGAGGCTGAGGGCGTTGGCGAGTTGCGGGCGCAGTTGGAGTCTTTGGGTGCGCAGGTGAGGGTCGAGGCGTGTGACGTCTCGGTGCGTGCCGAGCTGGAGGAGTTGTTGGGGTCGATCGCGGCTGAGCATCCGTTGTGCGGAGTGGTGCATGCGGCGGGGGTGCTTGACGATGGTGTGATCGGGTCGTTGACGGAGGAGCAGCTGCGTGGGGTGTTTGCGCCGAAGGTCGATGCTGCCTGGCATCTGCACGAGCTGACCGAAAGCATGGATTTGGCGATGTTCGTGTTGTTTTCCTCGGCTGCTGGTGTGTTCGGCAGCCCGGGTCAGGGCAACTATGCGGGCGCAAACGCGTTTCTGGACGCGTTGGCGGCGTATCGCCGTGTGCGGGGTTTGTCGGGCACCTCGTTGGCGTGGGGGTGGTGGGAGCAGGCCGGCGGCATGACGGGGGGTTTGAGCGAGGGCGATGTTGCGCGGATGACGCGGGCGGGGATGCGTCCGCTTTCCAACGAGGAGGGTTTGCGGCTGTTCGACGGCGCTTGGGGTGGGGGTGAGGCGCTGGTGCTGCCGGTCCCGCTGGAGCTCTCGGCGTTGCGCGCGCAAGCCAGCGTGGGTGTGCTGCCAGCGCTGTTCAGCGGCCTGGTGAGCGCACCGGCGCGGCGCGTGGGTAGCGCGGCGGACGGCTCGCTGGCACGGCGTCTGGCGGCCACGCCCGAGCCCGAGCGCGAGGGTGTCGTGCTGGAGATCCTCAGAGCGCAGGTCGCGAGCGTGCTGGGTCATGCCTCGCCGGAGTCGATCGATGTGCAGCGCGCATTCAAGGAGCTGGGGTTCGATTCGCTCACCGCCGTGGAGTTGCGCAATCGTCTCAATGCGGCCACGGGGTTGCGTCTGCCCGCCACGCTGGTGTTCGACTATCCCACCCCGGCCGCGGTCGCCGCGCATCTGCTCAGTGAGGTTGCCGGTGCGCGGGCGAGCGTGGTCGTGCGCTCGGCCGCCGCGGCGCTCGACGAGCCGCTGGCGATCATCGGTATGAGCTGCCACTACCCCGGCAGGGTGAATTCGCCGCGGCAGCTGTGGGAGCTGGTGAGCGCCGGCGGGGACGCGATCGGGGGATTCCCCACCGACCGGGGTTGGGATCTGGAGCGCCTGTACGATCCCGACCCGGATCGCCCCCGCACCACCTATACGCGCGAGGGCGGCTTCGTCTACGACTCCGACCAGTTCGACGCCAGCTTCTTCGGCATCAGCCCCAAGGAAGCGCTCGCGATGGACCCCCAGCAGCGCCTGCTGCTGGAAAGCACGTGGGAAGCCCTCGAAGACGCCGGCATCCACCCCGCCACACTCAAGGGCACCCCCACCGGCGTCTTCATCGGGATCGTCTCCTCCGGCTACGGTGTCGGTGCCCCCGCCAACGCAAGCGTGGAGGGTTACCAGGTGACGGGTGTCACGAGCAGTGTCGCGTCCGGACGGATCGCTTACACCTTCGGCCTGGAGGGGCCCGCCGTATCGGTCGACACCGCGTGTTCCTCCTCGCTCGTGGCGCTGCATCTCGCGGGCCAAGCGTTGCGCAGCGGCGAATGCTCGCTGGCGCTCGCCGGCGGCGTCACGGTGATCGCCCAATCGGCGACCTTCACCGAGTTTGCCCGCCAGCGCGTGCTGTCGGCTGATGGGCGCTGCAAGTCGTTTGCCACGGCGGCCGACGGGTCGGGCTTCTCGGAGGGCACTGGGTTGCTGCTGCTCGAGCGTTTGTCCGATGCGCGGCGCAACGGTCACGAGGTCCTGGGGCTGGTGCGTGGGAGCGCGGTCAACCAGGATGGCGCCTCGAACGGGCTGGCCGCTCCCAACGGCCCCTCGCAGCAGCGCGTGATCGCCCAAGCGCTGGCAAACGCGAAGCTCTCGCCGATCCAGGTGGATGCGGTCGAGGGGCACGGCACGGGCACGATGCTTGGCGATCCGATCGAGGCCCAGGCGTTGATCGCCGTGTATGGGCAGAGTCGCCCTCGGGATCGCCCGCTGTGGCTTGGCTCGATCAAGTCGAACATCGGCCACGCCCAGGCGGCGGCGGGCGTGGCGGGCGTAATCAAGATGGTGATGGCGATGCGCCACGGCACGCTGCCGAGGACCCTGCACGTCGACGAGCCCACCACCAACGTGGACTGGTCGGCGGGGGCGGTCTCGGTGCTTGCGCAAGAGCGGCCGTGGGAGCGCAACGGCGAGCCGCGCCGGGCGGGGGTGTCGTCGTTTGGAATCAGCGGCACCAACGCTCACGTGATCCTCGAGGAACCCCCCTCGGTCGAGCGCCCCTCGCGCGCCCGCGAATCCGATGATGCGCCCACGGCCACCGAGAGCGCCGCCGAGGTCCTCTTCGACGGCGCGGCGATCGGCGTGGGGGCGCTGCCGTGGGTGCTCTCGGGCACAAGCCAAGGCGCGCTGCGAGCACAGGCCGCGCGATTGCGGGAGTTCATCGATGGCGAGCCCGAGCAACGCCCGCAGGACGTGGGCTTCTCGCTGTGCTCTCGTCCCACGTTCGAGCACCGTGCCGTGCTGTTGAGCGGCGGGCGCGAGGAGCTGTTGGCCGATCTGGACGCTTTGGCGACCGGGGAGCAGGATGCCGTGGAGGCAGGGGAGTCGAGGCCCGGGCGAGCGCCGCTGGCGAGGGTGGTGCACGGCGCGGCCACAGGGCAGAGCGGCGGCATCGTGTTCACGTTCCCCGGCCACGGGGCGAGCTGGGAGGGTATGGCGCTCGAGCTGTTGGACAGCTCGCCCGTGTTCACAGAGGAGATCCGCGCCTGTGACCAGGCGCTCTCAAATTACGTCGACTGGTCGCTGGAGGAGGTGTTGCGCGGCGCGCGGGGCGCTCCCGGGCACGACAGGCCGGACGTCCTGCAGCCCGTCCTGTTCGCGATCTCCGTGTCGCTGGCGGCCATGTGGCGTTCGTTGGGCGTCCATCCGACCGCGGTGGTGGGCCAGTCCCAGGGTGAGATAGCCGCGGCGTATGCGGCGGGGGGGCTGTCGCTCGATGACGCCGCGCGGATCGTGGCGCTGCGCAACCGTGCGCTGCTCGCGCTCCTCGACAAGGGCGCGATGGCCTGGGTGGCGCTCGACGTGGACACCATCTCGCGGCGGCTTGAGAGGTGGGAGGGACGCGTCGTCGTAGCCTCGATCGCCGGACCCGCCTCGGTGAGCGTGGCGGGCGACCTCGAGCCGCTCGAGGAGCTGCTGCGGGAGCTGAAGGCGGACGGCGTGAACACACGCGTGCTAGCGCCGGCTGTGGCCGGGCACTCTCCGCAGATCGAGAGCCTGCGCGAGGAGCTGCTGGAGGCGTTCGCGCCGGTCGCTCCCCGCTCGTGCGACATCCCGTTCTACTCAACGGTGACGGGCAAAGTGCTCGACACCTCGGAGCTGAACGCGGCGTACTGGTATCGCAACATACGTGAGACCGTCCGGTTCGAGCCGGTCACCCGGATGCTGATGGATGAGGGCAAGCGGGTGTTCGTCGAGCTCAGTCCCCACCCGATGTTGTCGATGGCAACCCAGGAAACGGCCGGGCAGGCGCTGGAGGATCCGGGCGAGGTGGTGGTGGTGAGCTCGCTGCGGCGCGGGCAGGGCGGCCCTCGACGCTTTCTGACGTCGGCGGCCGAAGCGTGGACGCGCGGCGTGCACATCGACTGGCCGGCGCTGGTTGCCGATTCCGATGCCCGCAAGATCGGGCTTCCCGCCTACGCCTTTCAGCGCGAGCGCTACTGGTTGGTGCCGGCGCCGAACGCGGGGGATGCGGCGTCGATCGGGCAAGACGCGGCCGATCACCCGCTGCTCTGCGCCGCGGCCGCTCTGGCCGGCGATCGAGGATGGCTGTTCAGCGGGCGCCTGTCGCTCGGTTCGCATCCGTGGCTGATGGATCACACGATCGCCGGTGACGCGCTGATCGCGGGCGCAGGTTTCCTCGAGCTGGCGCTGGCTGCCGGGGAGCACGTCGGCGCAACCGTCGTCGATCAGCTCACTGTGGAGCGTCCCCTGCTGCTCGGGGGCGAGTGCGGGGTGCAGCTGCAACTCTCCGTTTCCGAGCCCGACGAGCAGGGGGGGCGCTCGATCGGCATCTACTCGCGAGTGGAGAGCGCCGGGGAGGACGAGCTCGGCGCCGACACGTGGACCTGCCATGCGCTCGGCACGCTCGGCGAGGGGAATTGCGCACCGCTCCTCGACGATCGGGGCGGGCCCGGCGAGGGGCAACGTGCTGCACCGGTGGCTGAGCTGTGGCCGCCCGAGGGCGCGCAGGAGCTCGATATAGAGCTTCTCTACGACCGTCTGACGGACGCCGGGTATGAGTACGGGCCGTTGTTCCAGTGCCTGCGCCGCGCATGGCGCGCGGGCGAGGATGAGTGGTACGGCGAGGTGGAGCTGGCCCCCGACCAGCCAGCGGATGAGGGTACGTTCGCGATCCACCCGGCGTTGCTCGAGGCGGCGCTGCACGTCGCGGTGTTGAGTCAATCCCACGACGGGCGCCCGGAGGCGTCGGAGGGTCGACCAGCCGGTGAGCTGCGCCTTCCGTCGGCGTTCTCGGGAGTGCGCTTGATGGGGCACGGGGGGAGCGTTCTACGTGTGCGCGTGGGCGGGGACGGCGAGCAGGATGCACTGCGCCTGACCGCCGCGGGCGAGGACGGCGCTCCGGTGCTGTCAGTCGCGGCGCTGCGGATGCAGTCGGTGGATGTGGGTCACCTGCAGGCGGCCGGTCGTGCAAGTCACAGCGCTCTTCAGGAGCTTCAGTGGGTGCGACTGCGGGCAAGGCCCGCCGGTGCCACGTCCTCGCCGGTCGTGGTGCTCGGCGAGGGTTTTGACGTTCGGCTGCCCGGCGTCGAGGTGCAGCGCCAGCCGGATCTGCACGCGCTCGAAGACGCGCTCGTGGGGGGCGCCGCATCCCCGGGGTTCGTGCTGATGCCCGCCGGCTCCCTGGTCGGGTCTCCAGGGCCGGACGGCTCCCCAGTAGGGTCCGGCGCCCCGCAGCCCGCCGGCGCCGACCTCGCCGGTGGGCTGGCCGAGAGCGTGCACGGCGCGACCGCGCGTGCGCTGCGGCTGCTGCAGGCGTGGCTCGCCTCGGAGCATATGACGGGCGCGAAGCTGATCCTGCTCACCGAACGCGCGGTCGAGCTCGCGGGCGACGGACCCCCCGCGGGCGGTGTCGCGATCGACGAGACGTCCGGCGTGGTTGGAGCGGCGCGCGGCGATGCACGCAACCTGGTGCAGGCCGCGCTCGTGGGCCTCATGCGCTCTGCCCACTCCGAGCATCACGGTCGCTTCGGCGTGATCGATCTCGACGGCAGCGAGGCGTCGATGGGCGCGCTCCTCAGCGCGCTCGCGAGCGACGAGCCCGAGCTGGCGGTGCGCGCGGGGCGGCTGCATGCGCCCCGACTGGCGCGCGTTACGGCGGAGGTGCTGCGTCCGCCGGCGCCGCTGGACCCCGACGGCACCGTGCTGATCACCGACGACGACGTTCGTGGGCTGGGTGGGCTGTTCGCGCGCCACCTGGCAGCCGATCACGGTGTCCGGCACGTGTTGCTCGCCAGCTGTGCGGGTGCGACGGATGGGGGCGCCGAGCAGCTTGGGGCGCAATTGCGAGAGCTGGGCTGCGAGCTGCGCACCGCCGTCTGCGATGTGTCGCAGCGGGGGCAGTTGCAGGAGCTGCTGACGTCGGTTCCGGCCGAGCACCCTCTGTGCATGGTGGTTCACACCGCCGGCCTGCCGGACGACGGGTTGATCGAGTCGCTGGACGGCGAACGTCTGTCGCGTGTGCTGCGTCCCAAGGTCGACGGTGCGGTGCACCTGCATGAACTCGCCGGTCAGGCCGAGCTGATCCTATTTTCGTCCGTCGCGGCGACGATCGGCAACCCGGGGCAGGGCGGCTACGCGGCCGCCAACGCGTTCCTGGACGCGCTGGCGGCCCACCGTCGCGCTCGCGGCCTGCCAGGCATATCGCTGGCTTGGGGGGTGTGGGAGCAGAACGCCGAGGAGGCTGGCGGGCCCGAGCTCCCAGTGTCCACTGGCGAGCGTGGCGAGCTCGAGGGCTCCGCGCGGACGGAGCGGGTCGGCGAGCTCGACGCCTCGGTACGGGCGCGGATCGAACGCCAGGGCCTGTTGTCCGTCTCCAGCGCACAGGGGCTCGAGCTCTTCGACCTCGCCCGCGGCGCCGATCGTTCGCTGCTGGTTGCCGCGCGGTGGGACACGGCGACCCTGCGCGTGCGCGCCAGGGCGGGGATCCTGCCGGCGGTCCTGCAAGGGTTGAGCGGAGGCTCCTCACGGCGGGGTTCCACAGCGGGGGCTTCGCTGGCCGAAAGGCTTGCCGCTTCTGCGGAATCGGAATGGAGCGACATCAGTGTGGGGCTCGTGAGGAGCCATGTCGCCGATGTCCTCGGGCACGCTTCTCTCGCCGCCGTCGATCTGAATCGGTCGTTCAAAGACGCCGGCTTCGACTCGCTCGGTGCGGTCGAACTCAGAAACCGCCTCAGCCAGGCGACCGGTTTGAAGCTGCCTGCCACGCTCGTCTTCGACCACCCCACCCCGGCCGCGGTGGCGCGGTTTCTGCTCGCCGAGGCGACTGCCGACCGTGGGGGCGGGCAGAGCATCGATGAGGAGATCGACAAGCTGGAGAAGATGCTCCCCGCCACCACGGGCGACGGCCCCGAGCGCGAGCGCATCGGTGAGCGCCTACGCGCGCTGCTGACGACGATGACCGACGATCGGACTCGTGAGGACACCGTCACGGCCGAGATGATCGAGGCGGCGTCAGCCGAGGAGATCGTGGAGCTGATTCAACTGGACCTCTCGGAGGCGTGAGCGGCGTGAGCGACGAAAATCAGCTCCTCCCACACCTGAAGCGTGTGATGCTCGAGCTTCAACAAACGCGTGCGCGGCTGCGCACCTTGGAGGAGCGCGACAGCGAGCCGATCGCGATCGTCGGCATCAGCTGCCGCTATCCAGGCGGCGTCTGCTCGCCCGAGGAGCTGTGGGAGCTGGTTGCACGCGGCCGTGACGCGATCGGCCCGTTTCCCACAGATCGTGGCTGGGACCTGGAGGGCCTCTTCGATCCAGATCCAGACGTGCCGGGTAGCAGCTATGTAAAGCATGGTGGCTTTCTCGACGATGTCGCCGGCTTCGACGCGGCCTTCTTTGGGATCGGCCCGGAGGAGGCTTTGACGATGGATCCGCAACAGCGGCTGCTGCTCGAATGCGCCTGGGAGGCTTGCGAGGATGCCGGGATCGATCCCGAAGCGCTGAGAGGCAGCCAAACGGGCGTGTTCACCGGGGCGGCCTTTTCAGATTATGGATTGGACGTGCGCCTGCCCGAGCTCGAGCACCTGCGGATCACGGGAAGCGCCTCGAGCATCGTCTCAGGCCGTATCGCCTACGCCTTCGGCTTCATGGGGCCGGCGGTGAGCATCGACACCGCCTGTTCCTCCTCGCTTGTCGCCATTCACCTTGCGAGCCAGTCTTTGCGCGCGGGGGAGTGCTCACTCGCACTGGCCGGGGGGGTGACCGTGCTGGCGACCCCTGTGGCGTTCATCGGTGTCTCTCGCGTACGAGCTCTCGCGCCGGATGGACGGTGCAAGTCCTTCGGCGCGGGCGCCGACGGTATGGGTTTCGGCGAGGGCGCCGGCCTGCTCCTGCTCGAGCGTCTCTGCGACGCCCGAGCGAACTCTCATCAGGTGCTGGGATTGCTGCGCGGCTCGGCAGTCAACCAGGACGGTGCCTCCAATGGCCTCACAACGCACAGCGGGCCGGCGCAGGAGCAGGTGATGCGCCAGGCGCTCGCGCGGGCGGGTCTCTCGATCGCCGATGTGGATGTCGTGGAGGCGCACAGCACCGGCACCCCCCTGGGGGATTCGATCGAGGCTCAGGCGATCCTCTCCACCTATGGAGGGGAGCGCTCCAACGGCCCGCTGCGGTTGGGGACGGTCAAGTCCAACATCGGCCACACCCAGCTCGCCGCGGGCGTCGCGGGGGTGATCAAGATGGTGATGGCGATGCGCAACGGACTCCTGCCGCAGACCCTGCACGCGGAGGTGCCTTCTCCGTATGTGGATTGGTCCGAGAGTGAGGTGGCGTTGCTGCACTCGCCCGTGAGCTGGCCCGCGGGCGACCGTCCCCGCCGCGCGGGCGTCTCCTCGTTCGGGATGAGTGGCACCAACGCACACGCGATCCTGGAGGAGGCTCCCCCGGCCCACGCGCCCGACGAGCCCGGGGAGCCCGATGGACCGCCTGAGGGTGTGCTCGAGCTGCCGGCCATCCCGTTCACGGTTTCGGCCAAGAGTGTGGAGGCGCTGGCCGCGCAGGCTGAGCGTCTGCGCCTGTACCTCATGGAGCGCGTGGAGATCGAGCTGCTCGACGTGGGCGCCACACTGGCCCTGCACCGTGCGCAGTTGCCCGTGCGGATGGTGATCCTCGCGGCTGACCGCGAGGAGCTGCTTGCGGGCCTGCAGGCGGTGGCGCAGGGCAGGCCATCGGCGCACTGCGTGTCACGGGAAGGCGAAACGCCCGAGGACGGTCGCACCGTGTGCGCATCGGAAGTGATCGCCGGCCTGCGCGCGGGCGGGCCGCGGGCCGGGGAGTTCCTGCGCTCTCTGGTCCGGCTGCACGTTCGGGGGGCGACGGTCGACTGGCGTCCGCTGTTTCCCGGCGAGCGCTGCGGCTGCACGCGGCTTCCCACCTACGCCTTCCAGCGACGCCGCTACTGGCTTTCGCCCGACGCCGAGGCGCTGGAGCCCGGACTCTCTGGCGTATGAGGCTGTCCGCCGGGAGCAGCCCCGATGGTCTGTCCCCCGGGAGCACTCCCGGTGGCCTGTCCGCCGGGAGCAGCCCCGGTGGTGGAACTCGGTCCACGCACAGTTTTTTTATGTCACGAAACAAAACGAGGAGACAACATGTCATCGACATTCGCAAAGCTGGCTGATCTTCCCCTTGAGGTCGAGTCGTGCAGCCTGCAGGGGTTGACGAAGAGCGTTGTGCTGGGGGATCTGCATGGCGAGCGGATGACGACCGTTGTGCGTCTGCTTGGAGGAGGCGAGGAGGGCCTCGGCGAGGACGTGATCGTTTATCCCAACGATCAGCTCGCCTTTCAGCAAGCCGGAGCGCCCGACCTTGCGGGAACCTGGACGCTGGCCGAGTTCGGCGATCACGTGGACAGCCTCGATCTGTTCACGGCGCAGCCGCTGTTCGAGGCCTACCGGGAGTGGCGGCGCTGGGCGTTTCACGCCGCGGCGCTCGACCTGGCACTGCGCCAGGCCGGACGCGCGTTGCACGAGGTGCTCGAAGTGCAGCCGCGGCCGATGACGTTCGTCCTGTCCGCCACCCTTGGTGAGCCGGCGAAGACCGACGGGCTGCACACGCTGCGGGACCGCTTCCCCGACATGCGCCTGAAGCTGGACGTGTCGCCCTCCTGGGACGACCGGCTGCTCGCCGAGCTGGCCGAGCTGGACGCGGTCGACACGGTCGACTTCAAGGGCTTCACCCCCGACCTTGCAACTGCGCTTCCCGCCGACCCGGCGCTGTATCGGCGTGTCGCCGAGGCGCTGCCGGGCGCATGGCTGGAGGACCCGTATCTCGGAACCCCCGAGGCCGATGCGGCGCTCGCCTCCTATCGCGATCGGATCACCTGGGACATTCCAATTCGCTCGGTCGCGGATATCGAATCGCTGGCGTTTGAGCCCCGCATGATCAACATCAAGCCCTCGCACTTTGGCTCACTGCGGGAGCTGTGCGGGGCGTACGACCTGTGTGCGGACCGGGACATCGGCGTTTACGCCGGCGGCATCTTCGAGCTGGGCCCCGGGCGCGGGCAGGCGCAGTATCTCGCATCCATTTTTCACCCCCAAACCCCCAACGACATCGCTCCCGCCGGTTACAACGACCCCGTGCCGGCCGAGGGGCTGCCGGCGAGCCCGCTCGCGCCGGACCCCGCGGCAACCGGCTTTCGTTGGGAGGCGTGAGATCCACCGCCACGGTGCCGACGCTCTCGCCGCAATGCGTTGAGGTAGGGCGCGTAGTCGACGTAGATGGCGTGTCGCCCGCGCACGCCGAAGCGCTTTTGTCGCCGGCGATCTTCACGGGCGATGGCCTGCGTCATCCGGGCGGCCGATGGAAGCGCGACTCTGCCCTCGAGTAAATCGGCGATCCATTGCACCTGCAGCTCGACGAGCGGATTCAAGGGGCCCGCCACATCGATCAGTCCGACGAAATACAGGCCCTGCAGGTCGGGGTGCACCACCCGTTTGTAGAGCGGCACGGTGCCGTCCTCGGGGTCCACGACGGAGGTTGGGAGAAAGGGCAGCGTGATCTTGTAGCCGGTGCAATAGACGATCACGTCGATCTCCTCCACAGAGCCGTCTTGGAAGAGCACTCGCTCTCCATCGCAGCGCGAGATCCAGGGCTTCGGGGTCACACGACCATGGCCGATGCGCGCGTGGATATCCGCGGAGACCGCGGCTATGTCGGCGCCGAACTTGTGATCGGGTCTTGGCAGGCCATAGCTCTCGGGGCGTCCCATGAGCAGGTTGATCCAGCGCGAGAAGAGGCCGATGCCGACCTTGAACAGTGGCCCGCCGGCCACCTCGCCAGAGATCGGCGACCGAGACATCAGCTTGATGCCGAACTCCCCCAGCGGTTGGCTGCCGAGATATTTGGGCAGGATCCAGGTACCCCGCCGCGCGGTCAGGAAGGTCATCTTCGAGACCCGTGAGGTGTCGCACGCGATGTCGAGGGCGGAGTCGCCGAGGCCCACCACGAGGACGTTCATGCCCTCGAACTCACGTGCCGTCCGGTAGAAGTGCGAGTGGATCGCTCGCCCGCCGAAGTTCCCCGGGGGCGGCGGGTCGGGCTGACGCGGGTCCCAGTGGTGCCCGCTGGCCACCAGCACCGCAGTGTAGCGATCGCTGTGCAACGCGCCGTCGGCCTGACGCCATTGAACCTCCCACTCATCGTCCCCTATGCGCTGGACGCCGAGGACCTCCGTGCGAAAGCGGATGTGCTCGCGGAGCGCAAAATGCTCGACATACCCTTGGAGGTAGGTGAGCATCTGAGTGTGGTGCGGAAAGTCCGGGTAGTCCTCCGGTATCGGGTAGCTCGCGTACCGTGCGGTCTCGCGTGAGGTGTTGACGTGCAGCGAGGCATAGGCGGAGGAGAGCCCGTTGTCGTTTTCGTATCGCCACAGACCCCCGACATCCGACCCTTTCTCGAAACAGTCGAATGGGAGTCCCCGCTCCCGCAACACCTGGCAGGCCGCCAACCCGGACGAGCCGGCGCCGATGACGGCAACGCGTCCGTCGCTGCCCGCTCCCGGTATATGCCGCGAACGCGCGACCATCCGCAGATGCTTTCGGCCGGTGGGCGAGCTGTCAAGAACCGTTGCCCGAGGGCGCGGCGTGCAGCTCACAACCCGCGTCGGTGCACGTGCGCTTCAGGCGCCCGGCGGAGACGGTGTCGATCATGCCGTAGAACCAGCACGTGGGGCAGCCGCCGAGCGCGACCATGCCGGGAACCCCGAGCAGGAGTGCGGCCGGACCGGCGACGGGCGTCAGCGCGAGCCCCGAGCCGATCAGGCCGAAGCCGATCGCGCCCCGCGCGAGCTGGCGACCGAGCGGCGCGGCGGGAGCACTGTCCCTGTGCTCGGCGGCGTTCGTCGTGTGCGGCTGTGTAGGGTTGACATCAGGATTGCGCATCGTCGTAGCGACCTCCATGGGCGGCGGTGGGGTGAGTGTTGGCGTAGCTGGGGTGTGCGTAAGTGTGGCTTGGCGTCGTCAGCTGTGCACGGAGAGCCTCGCGCCCACGATGCAGGCGCGACTTCATCGCGGCGCGGCTGAGACCGAGCGCCTCGGCGGTGGCCGCGCCCGACAGGCCCTGGATGTCACGCAGAACGAGCACCGCGCGCTGTTCGACGGGGAGCCCGGCGACCGCCTCCACGATCCGCTCCACTTCCAGGCGAGCGAGCGTGGCGTCTTCGGCGGAGGGCTCGGTGGTGGCCTGCGGGGCGGGTCTGGTGAGCCGTAGACGCGAGCGGCGGACGCACTCGTTGCGCACGATCGAGAACATCCACGACGCGAGCGCCGCGGCGGTGCGCAGCGTCCCGATCTTGCGGAACAGGACGATCAGGGCCTCCTGGGCGGCGTCCTCGGCATCCTCGGGCGTCGAGCAGAGCGTGCGGGCGAAGCGCTGCACTTGCATGTGCGAGCCCGACACCAGCGTTGTGATCGCACGCGGGTCTCCCTGTTGGGCAGCGCTTACGACCTGCTCGGTGGGCCAATCAGCCACCGCGCGACGAGCGGCGCCGTTTTGTGAGCGTGACGCAGCCGCAGACGAGCACGGCGGCGATGACGATGTAGACGATGAGCATAGTGAGCATCCTCCGGGTTGGAATATGGATCGTACGTTCATAAGATGCGCGTCCTCGCGAAAAGGATTCTGAGCTGCAAATGAGCCGAGAGGGACCCCCCAGCCTGCTCGCGATCAGCGATCTGCACGTAACCTACCCCGAGAACCGTCGCGTTGTGGAAGGTCTGCGGGGGCGCACCCCGGCGGACTGGCTGATCGTGTGCGGCGACGTCAGCGAGCTGAGCGCTGACGTGGAGTGGGCTCTGGGCGTGCTGCGCGAACGCTTCGCGACGGTTGTGTGGGTGCCCGGCAACCACGACCTGTGGTGTACCCCCGCCGACCCGCTGCAACTACGCGGTGAGGCGCGCTACCGCCATCTGGTGGCGCTCTGCCGGCGCCTGGGCGTGCTCACGCCGGAGGACCCCTACCCGGTGTGGGAGGGGCCGGGTGGGCCCGCCACGGTGGTGCCTCTGTTCGTGTTGTACGACTACTCCTTCGGCAGCAACATCGCCCCCACCAAGGCGCAGGCGCTGGCGCGGGCCCATGCCGCCGGGGTGGTGTGCAGCGACGAGCTTGTGCTGCACCCCGACCCCTACCCGAGCAGGGAGGCCTGGTGCGGCGCGCGGGTGCGCGAGAGCGAAGCGCGACTGGTCGCGTGTGCCCCCGAGCTGCCGACGATCCTCGTCAACCACTTCCCCCTCACCAATCATCCCACCAGGGTTCTGCGCCACCCGGAGTTCGCGCAGTGGTGCGGAACGGTGCGCACCGCCGACTGGCACGTGCGCTTCGGGGCGAAGGCGGTGGTGTACGGTCATCTGCACATCCCGCGCGTGACGTGGTGCGACGGGGTGAGGTTCACGGAGGTGTCGATGGGCTACCCTCGGGAGCGGCTGCGGTGGGGTGGCGCGCAGCGCACGGCGCCCCGCCGGATCCTTGGCGGCGAGGCGGAGCGCGACCGGTGATCGAGGAGATCCTGCCGTCCGCGGTGGTTGCCGTGGACACGCGCGAGGAGTGGCTGGACATCGAGCTCTTCCCGGAGGAGCAGGCCGCGCTGGGGCGCGCGGTGGAGAAGCGCCGCCGCGAGTTCGTCACCGCGCGCGCGTGTGCGCGCAAGGCGCTCGCGCGGTTGGACATGGAGCCCTGCGCGATCGCGAATGGCGAGCGGGGACAGCCGCTGTGGCCGGAGGGGGTGGTCGGCAGCATCACCCACTGCGCGGGCTACCGCGCTTGCGCACTGGCGCGCGAGGCGCAGATCGCGGGCGTGGGCATCGACGCGGAGCCCCACGCCCCGCTGCCCGACGGGGTGCTCGGCCAGGTCGCCCGCGCCGAGGAGCGCCTGCGGCTGGCGGCGCTGGCCCGCGCCGAGCCGCAGGTGCATTGGGATCGGCTGCTGTTCTGCGCGAAGGAGGCTGTCTACAAGGTGTGGTTTCCGCTCGCCGCATGCTGGCTGGGCTTCGAGGACGCGGTGCTCACGTTCGATCCGATCGGACGCACTTTCCAGGCGCGATTGCTCAAGCCCTGGCCCCGGCTCGGGGCCGTGCGGGGGGGGAGCGGTTCGCTGGGGGCGGAGTTTCCGCCGCGGGTGTTGGAGGGGCGGTGGCTGGTGCGCGATGGGCTCGTTCTAAGCGCGATCGCGCTCTCGCGGGGCGAGGTGGGCGAGAGCGAGGTGAGCCAGGGCGCGGTGGGCGAGGGGAGGTGAGCGCGATCTGAAAGCGGGCGGCTATTCGCCGCGCCACTGCGGGGCGCGTTTCTCGGCGAACGCGCTCATCCCCTCGCGCAGATCGCGTGAGTCGAAGGAGGCCAACCGCAGCTGCAGCACTTCGGTCTCCACCTCGGGGGTGAGCGGGCCCCGCGCCTGCAGCAGGGCGGCGATGATGCGCTTGTTGCCCTTCTGCGACAGCGGCGCGTTGCTCGCCAGCTCGCCCGCCAACGCGAGTGCCATCGATTCCAGCTCGGCCGCCGGCGTCACGCGGTTGACCAGGCCCCATTGCAGGGCGGTGTCGGCGTCGATGTAGCTGCCCAGCAGGAACAGCTCGCGGGTGCGGGTGGCGCCGATCGCGTCGATGAAGCGTCGCAGGCCGGTGTGGGAGTAGATCAGCCCGAGCTTGGCGGGGGGCATGCCGAGCCGGACGCCCGCGGCCGCCACGCGCAGGTCGCATCCCAGCGCCAGCTCGAGGCCGCCGCCGATCGTGTGGCCCGGGAACACTGCGAGCGTGGGGAAGGGATAGCTCTCGAGCGCTTCGATCGCCTCGGTGAACGGGTGTGCGACCAGGCGCTCGGCGTCCTCCTTGAATCTCTGGTCGCCAACCTCCCCTATCTCATACCCGGCGGAGAACATCCCGTGGGAGCCGGTCACGATCACGCAGCGCGCCGACTCCTCCGAGGCAAGCTCTGTGAGCGTCGCGGCGATCGCGTCGAGGATCGGCTGGTCGAGCGCGTTGCGCTTGGCGGGGTTGTTGATCGTCAGGCGCGCGACGTGCTCGGCTGGGCGATCGAGCAGCAGCTTGCCGTCGGCGAGCTCTTGGGGGGTGGTGGTGGGGGGCATACCGAGCCTCTCTACTTCAGCACGACGAGCGTGTCGCCCTCGTTGACCGCCTGGCCCTCCTCGCAGAGGATCTCAGCGACCGTGCCCGCGTCCTCGGCCTCGACGGGCATCTCCATCTTCATCGACTCGAGGATCGCCACGGTGTCGCCCTCCTCGATCTGGTCGCCCACGGCGCACTCGATCTTCCACACCGTACCGGTGATGTGGGCCTCGACCTCAGCCATGCGGCCTCCTTGCTTTACCTGGTTAGCTTGACGGCGGACAATACCCGTACGGTCCGATGCCGGGCCTCACCCGAGGCCGACGAGCGCCGGCCGGGTACCCTGACGTCGCCGGCGTGCGCGAGGGCTGGCGCGAGCGCCCCCGCTACGAGCCGCGGATGGGCGACGACGAGCGCGCCCGCCTGCTGGCGGGTTGGCACGCAGCCCTGGCGCGGGCGCACATGTGACACGGAAAATACCTTCTGCCCACTCGGAAAACAATGCTGGAGCCGGCTCGGGCCCTGCCACCCGCGTAACCTTGCTCCAGTTGCGAGGTAGAGCAGTCAGGCACCCGACCAGGCAGGGAGATCAGGACAGGATGAGCGAGCTGGCGCCGATGCGCGAGCAGGTGTATACCGACCCGCGGCCGAAGGAGCACTTCGACCGCTTCCACGAGCGCGCGCGCACCCGCGAACCGGACTGGTGCTACGAGCTGACGCGCTTCGTGACCTCGCTGTACGCGTACTCGCTGCTGCGCACGCGCGCGATCGCCACCGACAACGTGCCCGGCCGCGGCGCGGTGATCCTCGCGCCCAACCATTTTTCGTTCATGGACCACTTCCTGATGGGCTGCTACATCCGCCGCAAGGTGCGCTTCATGGCCAAGTCGCAGCTGTTCAAAGGGCCGATGCAGTTCATCTACACCCACGGCGGCGTCTTCCCGGTGCGCCGGGGCGCGCGCGACGAAGAGGTGTTTGTCACCGCCAACGCGATCCTCGCGCGCGAGGGGGCGATCACGATGTACTGCGAGGGGGGGCGCTCGCGCGACGGCAGGCTGGCGGAGCAGGCCAAGCGCGGGATCGGGCGGTTGGCGCTCGAATCGGGGGCGCCGGTGGTGCCGATCGCGATCCACGGCTCCTCGAAGATCCGCAACTGGAAGCGCCTGCGGCTGCCCTCGATCACCGTGCAGTACGGGCAGGCGCTGCGCTGGGAGCAGGTGGCCGACCCGACGCCCGCGCAGCAGCAGGCGGTTGCCGACGAGATCCTCACCGAGATCAAGCGGCTGTACGCCGGCTTGGAGGAGTACGGGCGCCGGGGCGTGCGCGAGCAGCGCCGCGCCGCCCGCCGCACTCCCAAGGGAGCCGCGGCGCTCTAAAGGCCCTTTCTTTCACTCGTGAGTTGCGCGGTGGGGCCGGCGTGCCTACGATCCCGCAGAGTGGAGATGAGTCAAGTTGAGGTAAGAAGCGCGGTGGCGGATATCGAGCGGCTGGTCGCCGGCGAGCTTCCGTCCGCCTATCTGGCGGCGCACCTGCGACGCGAGGATGAAGGGATCTTCGCGGATTCGCCCGAGAAGGACGTGCGCCGATCGATCCGGGTGGGTGAGGTGCCGATGCCGGAGCTAGAACCCGACGAGGCGCTGGTTGCGGTGATGGCGAGCGCGATCAACTACAACACCGTGTGGTCGGCCACCTTCGAGCCGATCTCGACCTTCCGCTTCCTGGAGCGCTTTGCGGCCCTGGGAAGCTCCGACGCACGCCACAACTTGCCCTACCACGTGATCGGCTCCGACGCGGCGGGCGTGGTGGTGCGGACCGGCGCGGGGGTACGGCGATGGTCGGCCGGCGATAGCGTGGTGGTCTCTCCCGGTTGGCTGGACGATCAGGACCCACGCTCCTACTACGACGCGGCCGTCACCGACACCCAGCGAGCGTGGGGCTTTGAGACCAACTTCGGCGGTCTCGCGCACTTCGCGGTGGTGAAGGCCAACCAGCTGATGCCCAAGCCGCGGCACCTCACCTGGGAGGAGGCGGCGTGCAACTCGCTCTGCGCGCTGACTGCCTACCGGATGCTTGTCAGCCCGCATGCGCTGCAGTTCAAGCAGGGGGACATCGTTCTGATCTGGGGCGCCACCGGCGGGCTCGGCAGCTACGCGGTCCAGTTCGTGCGCAACGGCGGTGGGATCGCGGTCGGGGTCGTCAACTCCGAGTCCAAGGCTCGGCTGCTCGAACAGCTCGGCTGCGACGTCGTGCTGCGGCGCGATCTGCTCGAGCTCGACGGCCTCTCCGACAGCGGCAAGGGCAAGGTGATCGGCGCGGAGATCAGGCGCGCGCTGGGCGAGGATCCCCACATCGTCTTCGACTACGTCGGACGCGAGACGTTCGGTGTGTCGGTGTACGTGCTGCGGCCCGGTGGCGCCGTCGTCACCTGCGGGTCGAGCACGGGCTACAAGCACGAGTTCGACAACCGCTACCTGTGGATGCGGGTCAAGCGCATCATCGGCAGCCACGGCGCCAACTGGCAGGAGTCGTGGGAGGCCAACCGCCTGATCGGGCAGGGCCGGATCCTGCCCGCGCTGTCGAAGGTGTACTCGCTGGAGCAGGTGGGCGAGGCCGCACGCGAGGTGCAGCTCAATCGCCACGTCGGCAAGGTCGGCGTGCTGTGCCTCGCCGAGCGCGAGGGCCTCGGCATCGAAGACCCCGAGCTGCGCGCCTCGATCGGCGAGCAGCGGCTCGGCCTCTTCCGCCAGTACGCCTGAACGGCTGTCGGCTTTCGGCCGGCTGGGGCTCGCGGGATCCTGATCGGGGTCGCGGGCGAGATCGAACCCACCCCGTCACGAGCTTCGACCTGACGCTCCCCGAGGGCCCCGACTCCGCGCTCGCCGCGCTCTCTTCGTGCCATGCCGTCTGCGCATCTGATGTTGAGCTTGCTAGCATCAAGCATCATGCCGCGGACGACGCTCGATCTCGACCCATCAGTTCTGCGCGAGCTGCGCCGGCGGGGTGCGCGCGAGCACAAGAGCATGGGGCGGGTCGCCTCCGAGGTGCTTGCCGCCGGCCTGCGGGAGCAGGCGCCGCGGGACACCACGCCCCTGGAGTGGCCGAGCAGGCACATGGGCAGGCCCAGGATCGACCTCGACGACAAGGAGGCGTTGGGTCGGCTGCTCGATGGGGAGTATCTCCGCGGGCTCCAATCGTGAGCGTGGCGCTTGACGCCAACGTCCTGCTCTACGCCGCCAACGCCGACGACGAGCGCCACGAGCGGGCTCGCTGCGTCATCTCCGAGCTGGCGGCAGGCCCGGAGGTGCTCTATCTGTTCTGGCCGGTGGCGATGGCCTTCCTGCGGATCTCTACCCGGGAGAGTGTCTTTCCCCGCCCGCTTTCCCCGTCGGAGGCGTTGGCGATGATCGGCTCGCTGCTGAGTCGCGATCACGTGTACGCGCCCGGCGAGGACGATCTGTTCTGGAGCGCCTTCCACGAGATCGCCGAAGAGCAGCGGGCGCGCGGCGACCTCGTGACCGACACCCACATCGTGGCGCTGATGCGTCGCCACGGTGTCCGCACGATCCTCACCCACGACCGCGACTTCCGTCGCTTCGACGGCATCCGCGTGCGCGACCCCTTCGCGTGACCTCTGCAAGAGCCGGCGAAGGATGCCCACCGAATTCGCCGCGCAGAACGGCGCCACTCTCGACCAGACCACCAAAATCGCCGTCACCGGCTGCCCCAAGCACAAGACAGCCACGCACAAGAAGAAGCTCAAGAGCAAGAGCAAGAGCAAGAGGAAGGGCGAGGGCAAGAGGGACGGCCGGCTGGGGCGCGGGGACAAGTAGGGCCCCTAGTCAAGGCGCAAGGCCAAGTGAGACAGCCGCTCGGGCTCAGCCCGACGGCTAGGTATGATATGATGACATCATGTCAGATGGTCCTGTGACCCACATCAGCGTCGCGGAGGCCAAGCGGCGCTTCGCCGATGTGCTCGGAATGGTGCGCTACCAGGGCGAGCGCTACGTGGTCGAGCGCAACGGCACGCCGATGGCGGCGCTGGTGCCTGTGGCCGACCTGCACCCGCCGTCCACGGAGGGTAGGCGGACGGGTTTCCTGGCGCTCGTCGGCGCGTTCGGAGATGAGCCGCGTTACGCCGAGTCGCTGGCCGACACCGTTCGTGGCCGCCGCACGCAGCGCTCACGGCCGGCGCCACGACTGCCCGAGTAGACGCTGGCTGGGCCGCTGCGATGGTCGTCCTCGACACCGACGTCGTCAGCGAGCTGATGCGACCCCATCCCGCCGACACGCTCCTTGCACGGCTCGCCGAGGTGCCCTCCTCCGAGCAGGCAACGACGGCCGTGACGGTCGGGGAGCTCGCCTACGGCGCCCACCGCGTCGATCGCCCCGATCTCTTCGAGCGCGCGATGGGCCTGCTAGCCGGCACGCACGTGCTCGCGTTCGACGAGCCCGCCGCCCGGCACTATGGGCGTCTGCGCAGTGAACTGGAGCGCGAGGGCAGGCGTCTGGATGACCCGGACCTACGCATCGCGGCGATCGTGCTGGCGCAGCAGGCCACGCTCATCACCGGCAACACCCGTCACTTCCGGCGCGTCCCCGGGCTTGCGCACGAAGACTGGATCCGCGACCACGCGGGGTGAGGGGCCGGGGCGCAAGGGCAAGCAAGGCCCGGGGCCGGTGCCTGCTCCGGGCGGCCACGTGCGCAGCGCCAGCAGTGGCCCTCACGGAATCGACCCTGGTGGGGCGAGCCAGATCGACTCGAACGTCATGACCGCTGTGTCACTTACCGAAGGGTTCGTGGGCCCTCAGGAGGGAGGGTAGCCGCCATCCGTCGAGCTGGGCGTGCCGCGATCGCCGCCCTCGTGCCTGGGGTATTGACAAGTCGTGCACTGTGTGGTTATGATGACGGGGTCATGGTCAACCGGTGTGGTTGGCGGGCATACATAGAGTCTGGTTGGGTCATTCCACCTTGTGGTTGACGTGAGCGCTCGCAGGAGCGTGGGTGGGAGAGGGATCGGGTCGTCGATGAGGGAGTTGGTTGAGCGTGGTTTCTAGAGAGAGATACACAATGGGGATGTGCGCGTCCGGTTCGGGGCGTGTAGCTAGATGCGTCAGCTGCCTGACGCATCTCTCTCTCTCTCTCTCTCTCTTGCGCTAGGGGTTTAGGCTCCGGCCTTCGTCGTTTGGCGTTTTCGCGCCGTCCTGGTTCTCCTTTGGGAGAGCGGGGTTTCTCGTTGGCGTGGGTGGTGGTGTAGCGGTGCGTGCGCGGACCGTGACGGCTCCTCGGGCGCTTTCTGGATCGCGTGGTGCGTCTGTGGCGGGTGTGTCGCTTGGTGCGCGGCGGCGTGCTGGGGTGTCGGCGCGGTTGGCGGTGCCGGAGGGGCGTTTGGCTGGGATTCAGCGTTCGCGGCTGCTGGCGGGTGCCCTTGGGGCGCTTGAGGAGTTGGGTTACGCGGGTACGACGGTGAGCGCGATCACGCTGAGCTCGCGGGTGTCGCGGCGCACGTTCTATGAGCTGTTCGAGAACCGTGAGGAGTGCCTTGGGGCGCTGCTGGACGATGTTCTGGGGATGGTGGAGGGGGATCTCGCGGGGGCGGCGTTGGAGGGTCTGGGGTGGCGTGAGCGGGTGCGTGGCGGCCTCGCGGTGATTTTGGGGTTCTTTGATCGTGAGCCGGCGCTCGCGCGAGTGTGTGTGGTGCATTCCCAGCAGGGTGGCCCGTCGATGCTCGCGCGTCGTGAGGAGGTCTTTGCGCGTCTGGCCGGGGTGATCGATGGGGCGCGTGGCGAGAGTGCGCGCGCGGCGGGCTGTTCGCCGTTGACGGCGGAGGGTCTGGTTGGTGCGGCGTTCGGGATCGTGTATGCACGGGTGGCGCGCGGTGAGCCTCGGCCGCTAACGGGTCTTGTTGGTGAGTTGATGGGAATGATCGTGTTGCCGTATCTGGGTCCGGGGGCGGCGCGTCGTGAGCAGCAGCGCTCGGGGCCTGGGCCGGTATCGGCGGCAGGCAGTAACCAGTCGGTGTTTTTGGCGGCGCGGCATGATCCGTTGGGGGAGGTGCGGATGCGTTTGACGTATCGCACTGCGCAGGTATTGGAGTGCATCGCGGGGGAGCCGGGGATCAGCAACCGGGTGGTCGCCGAGCGCGCGGGGGTCAGCGACCAGGGGCAGATCTCCAAGCTGCTCGCGCGTCTGGAGCGGCTGGGTTTGCTGGCGAACACCGGTGAGGGGCACGCGAAGGGTGAGCCGAACGCTTGGAGTCTTACCGCGAAGGGTGAAAGGGTCGCGCGGAGCATTCACGCGCATACACCGGGGCGGCCGGTAGCCGCGTGAGATCGATATAGGAGCAGGCATGCTGAGCAACGGTGAAAACAAGCAAAGAAGGTACAACCGCGCCGGGGTCCTCGCGGCCGCGATCGCGCTCTTCAGCGCGACCACGCTCGCCGCGTTCCTGCCCGCCACCGCGGCCGCCACGGAAGAATGCCCCAACGCCGCGTTTCGCACCGGGCCCTCCACCCAGCTGCCCGACTGCCGCGCGTACGAGCTGGTCTCACCACCATTCAAGAACACCGGTCACGTCTACTGGGAAGAAGGCGATCCTGACGGGTCCTCGGGCCTGATGGTCGATTCCGCGGCTATCGCCGGACTGGAAGCCTTTCCGGAGCTTACGCTCACGGGCCCGGAGTCCTTTTACTCGACGTCGCGCACGGCCACGGGCTGGACGGAGGTGGCCGACGACCCGCCCAGCTCGGGATACCTCCCGTATCTGATTGGAAGGTTCTTCAATTTTGCGGGAAGCAGCCTGGATGGCCAGACGACGGTTTTCATGGACCGGGAGATCGCGCAGGCAGATAACAGGATCGACTTCTTCGTGCGCCGCCCCGATCGCTCGATCGTGGACGTCGGCCCGGCGCTTCCGCCAACGGCGCCGCCCGGTGAACCGGGACCACTGGGTGAAGCCGCCGATCTGCTTCCAGTCGGGGTGTCGGCCGACGCGTCGCACATCTTCTTCACGCTCAAGCACTACTTCTGGCCATTTGACAACACTGTGGACAGTCCTTCGGGTCCCAAGAGCAGTTTGTATGAGTATGCGGGGGTGGGCAACACCACGCCGATGCTCGTCGGGGTCAGCGACGGCACGACCGTCGTGGGGGGCAGGACCCTTCCCGCTGGGGAAGTGCTCAGTCCATGTGGGATCGAGCTCGGCGGCGATCGCACTTCCTCGAATGCCGTTTCGACGGACGGCGACACAGTGTTCTTCACCGCGCAGCCAGGGTGCGGGGGCGGACCGGTGGCCAAGGAGGTGTTTGCGCGGGTCGACAATGGTCTGGCGGATGCGCATACGGTTGCGATCTCCGAGCCCACCAAGGAAGACTGCTCGGCGTGCGACACCGAAGCGGGGGTGTTTGGCGCCGCGCAGTTCGCGGGAGCCTCGGAAGATGGCTCGAAGGTGTTTTTCTGGACCGCACAGCCGCTGCTCGGCGGCGACACGAGCGGCAATCTCTACGAGTACGACTTCGACGCGCCCGCGGGAGCAAGAGTGGTGCTGGTCTCCAGTGCGGACGCGACCGTAGGAAGCGTGCAGGCCGAAGTGCTTGAAAAGACTAAACCTGTGATCTCCCAGGACGGCTCGCACGTCTACTTCCTTGCACAGAGTGTATTGACGAAGACGCCAAATGCTGAGGACGAATCGGCCGTAGCGGGGGCGAACAACCTGTATGTGTTCGAACGCGATGCCAGCCATCCGGCCGGAAGCATCGCGTTCATCGCCCAGCTGTCCTCTCGGGATCGCGCGGCTTGGGAAACTGGGTTGGCAGGCTCATACGACAACGGTCAGGAAGGTGGGGATGCGACGCCAGACGGCCGTTTTCTGGTGTTCACCAGCAATCGCGACTTGACGCCGGACGACACCAGTACGGCGAGGCAGGTGTTCGAGTATGACGCGCAGACCAGGTCGCTGGTGCGTGTATCGATTGGCCAGGGCGGCTTTAACCGCAACGGCAATGTGCCCGCTAGGTACAATCCCTACGGTCAACCTCTCAACGGCGCGTTCATCCAGACGACAACCGGCGGCGAGGGTGACTACTACCAGCCTGGAAGCTACTGGAGTCATCTGTCGGTGTCTGCCGATGGCTCATATGTCTTTTTTCAGAGCACCGTCGGTCTTACCCCGCAGGCACTCAACGAAGCGGTTATCGGCGAAACGGATAGGGGATCTGCTCACGAACCGATATATGCGAACAATGTCTACGAGTATCATACGGGACGGGTGAGCTTGATCTCCGATGGCCAGGATCTCACCGATACCGGTTTCGCGTTCTCGAGCAACGTGCAACTGATCAGTACGGACTCGTCAGGTGGCGATGTTCTCTTCACGACCGCGGATCGGTTGGTGGGGCAGGATACGGACACCGATATCGATATCTACGACGCGCGGGTCGACGGCGGCTTTCCCGCGCCCGCGGTGTCGCCGTCCTGTTCGGGTGATGCCTGTCAGGGTGCGCTGAGCGCGGCGCCGACGCTGCTTTCGCCCGGAAGTGAATTTCAGGCCGGCGGTAACCCTCCGCTGGTGGGCGAACCGGCGGCGCAATTGCAGGCGAAGCCCAAGGCAAAGGCTAAGAAGGCGAAAGCGAAGAAGGGCAAGAAGCGCGCGAAGCGGCGTGTGGACAGGGCAATGAAAGCCGCTGTGGGCGGTCGTGCGAACCGAAAGGCAGGTCGCTGATGAGGAGATGGTTGATTGGCGCCCTGGCTGGTCTGAGCGTCTTGTTTGCGGGGGGTGCCGGGGCGCCGAGTGTGTCAGCTGCCGTTCCTCCGGGTCTTTCGGTCAAAGTCGTCGCGGGACCGACGGTTTTCTCTTCCGCGTTCGACACAAAAAAACTTCCCGATGCCTACCAGGTGAAGGTGACGAATACGAGTAGCCAGCCGACGGACGGGAGTCCGATCGTAATCAGGGATCAGTTGCCCCACGGTTTGACACTGACATCTTTCGCGGGCGGTCTTGATGCGGGGTCAGAAAGCTTTGAATTCCCGTGTGGCCAGGTGTCGACCGCGACGTGTACTTACAACTCCGTGCTGCAGCCAGGCCAGCGCCTGACGGTGGTCTTCGATGTGGCGGTTGCGCCTGGTGCTGTGGGCCCGGTCACCAACAGCGTGATCGTGTCGGGCGGTGGTGCGCCGAATGCGTCGGCGAGTGTGACGACGGCGATCGGCACGGAAGCGGAATCGCTGGCGGCGCCGTTTGGTCTCGCGGCGGTGGGGGCGGAAGTGACCGGCTCGAATGGGTTGACGGATGCGCAGGCGGGCGATCACCCGTACGAGACGACCGTCTCATTTTCGCTAAACACGGTGGAGGGCACGCAGTACCCTGACCTCTACAACACGGCTGGTGGCCTTGATGGTCTGGCGGCGCAGACGAAGGATGTCGTCGTCGACGTCCCCCAGGGCTTTGTCGGTAATCCGACGGTGGTCGAAAAGTGCCCGGCCTACGATGTTGCCGCCGAAAACTGTCCGCCCAGTACACAGATCGGTTTTGCGAGGCTGACGATCTTTGGACGTCCGACGGAACCGCAGAATAGTGCGGTTTCCCCGATGTACAACGTGGTTCCCGATAAGGGTTATCCGGCCGAGTTCGTGATCCTGATCCGGGGCCTCAAAGTGCGTGTGCCGCTGTATGCGAGTGTCACGCCGGACTCCAATTATGGTGTGCGTATCACCACACCCGGTATTCCCGGAGGTGGTGCTCCGGTCGATGTGTCGGTGACGTTCTTCGGGACGCCGTCGACCGATCCGGATATTTACAACGAATACCGGAGCGCGGTGTCTGGCGCCGCGCCGATTGCGTTCTTGGACAATCCGGTGGATTGCTCTACGGCGCCGCAGATCGCGACGGTGTATGTGGATTCGTGGCAGGACCCGGGCCCGTATCTGCCTGATGGACAGCCGGATTTGAGCGATCCGCGGTGGGCGTCTAAGTCCGCGACGGAGTTCCCGTCGCTGATGGGTTGTGAACTGCTGCAGTTCAATCCGTCGTTGTCGGTCACGCCGGATACGACGCAGGCGGATGAGCCGGCGGGTACGACGGTCGATCTGCATGTTCCCCAGGCGGTGCAGCAGGTCCCGGCGCTGGTCACACCGGAGCTCGAGGACACGACTGTGACGTTGCCGTCGGGGTTATCGATCTCGCCGTCGGCGGGGGATGGACTTGCGGGTTGTGATGACGCGCAGATCGCTCTCTCCTCGGCGAGTGGGGGAGCGTGTCCGGCGGCGTCGCAGATCGGAACGGTGAAGGTCTTCACGCCGCTGCTGCCCGAACCGCTCGAAGGCCAGGTGTTCCTTGGGACGCCGCATTGCGATCCGTGTACGAACGCGGATGCTTCGGATGGGAACATGTACCGGATCTTCCTGCAGTTCGAAGGCGCTGGGGTGGTCGTCAAGCAGGAAGGCAAGATCTACACGAACTCGAGTACGGGGCAGTTGACGACGACCTTCAAGAACCTCCCGCAACTGCCGGTCACCGATGTGCAGTTGCACTTCAGCAGCGGGTTGCGCGCGTCGTTGGCGACGCCGCAGGCGTGTGGGACGTTCACGAGCACGGCGGATTTGACGCCGTGGAGCTCGCCGATCACGCCGGACGCGACGCCTGAGTCGCAGTTCAACGTCGATTGGAACGGCAACGGGGAAGCGTGCCCGGCGGTGTGGCCGTTCAAACCGGCGTTCGAAGCCGGTACGTCGAACCCAAACGCGGGGCAGTTGAGCCCGCTGACGGTCACGTTGAACCGCGAAGACCGCGAACAGGACCTCTCGCAGATCAAGGTTGTGACTCCCCCCGGCCTGTTGGGGAGCTTGTCGGGGGTTCCCTTGTGCGGGGAGCCCCAGGCCGACCTGGGAACGTGCTCGTCGTCTTCGCAGATCGGGGAAATGACCGTTGCGGCCGGCCCGGGCTCGCACCCGTACTACCAGAAAGGGATGGTGTATCTGACGGGCCCGTACAAGGGCGCTCCGTTCGGCTTGTCGATCGTGGTTCCGACGAAGGCGGGCCCGTTCAACCTGGGGAATGTGGTGGTGCGCGCCAGGATCAACGTCGATCCCTACACGGCGGCGTTGACGGTCACGACCGACCCGTTGCCGCAGATCCTGGATGGCATCCCCCTACGGCTGCGCAAAACGAACGTGACGATCAACCGGCCCGGGTTCATCTTCAACCCGACCGATTGCGCGCAACTCCATATCACCGCGACGGTCTCCGGCTCGCAGGGCACGCAGACCGAAGAGAGTGCGCCGTTCGCGGTTGCGGGCTGCGCGGGGTTGCCGTTCGGCCCGAAATTCAGTGTTACGACCTCGGGTAAACCCTCGCGCTTGAATGGCACTAGCCTCGACGCGAAATTGACGCTGCCACCCGGTGCGCAGTCGAACATCGCGCATGTGCGGGTGGAACTTCCCAAACAGCTGCCCTCGCGGCTGCCGACGCTGCAGAAAGCGTGCCCGGCAGCGACGTTCGAAGCGAACCCGGCGGCCTGTCCGGCGGCGTCGGTGGTCGGCGCTGTACAGGCTGTGACGCCGATCTTGCCGGTGAAGCTGCGGGGCCCGGTGTATTTCGTCTCGCACGGCGGCGAAGCGTTCCCGAACCTCGTCGCGGTGCTGCAGGGCTATGGGGTAAGGGTCAACCTGGTCGGGAATACGTTCATCTCCAAAGCGGGGGTTACGAGCACCGCGTTCACGAACGTCCCAGATGTGCCGGTCTCGAGCTTCGAGCTGTTCCTGCCGGCAGGCCGGTTCTCGGCGTTGACGGCCAACGGGAACCCCTGCAAGGAGAAGCTCGTGATGCCGACCCAGTTCACCGCGCAGGACGGCGCGCAGTTCAAGCAGAACACGCAGATCAAAGTCACCGGCTGCCAGAAAGCTGAGAAGGCAGGCAAGAAGAAAGCAAAGAAGGCCGGTGGGGCTCGCGGAGCTCGAACGGCCAAGCACCGTAACGGCACACACGGGAGGGGCAACCGATGAGGACACCCACTGCAATCCTCGCGGGCATCGCCGCGATCGTGCTCAGCGCTCTCGGGGGCGCCACAGCGCAGGCGAGCACCACCTACGTCTCGGTCGGCAGCTTCGGCGCCGGCCAGCTCCAAGTGCCGCTCGGCGTCGCGGTCGACCAGGCCTCCGGCGACGTTTATGTAAGTAACATCCTGGAACCCGGGGTCTTCGAATACCGATCGAACGGCACCTATCTTAAAACCCTCACTGCCAGCCCTGAATTCGCCACGGGGATCGCGGTCGATCCGGTGAACCACGACGTGTATGTGGTGAACGGGCTGGGGGAAGAAATGATCTCGACGTTTGACCCCTCCGGTCAGTTCGTCTCTTCGTTCTCGATCGCCGGGTCGGCGAACCTGATCGGGAGGGTTACGGCCGTGCAGATCGCAAGCGATGCGGCCGGGAATGTGTATCTGCCGAACGCGCCGAACAACGAGGTGCAGGTGTTCAGCCCCACCGGCGGAGTGCTGAAAACGATCACCGGCTCCGGCCCGGAGGCGCTGCGGGAACCTACCGGTGTGGCGGTCGATGCGGCTGGGAACGTGTATGTGGCGGACAACGGCAACGGCCGGCTGGAGGAGTTCACCGCGAGCGGCACGTTCGTGATGGCGATCGGCACCGGTGTCGACCAGACGACCAAAGGCAACGTCTGCACCGCCGCCTCAGGAGATACCTGTGGTCCCGGGAGCGACGGCTCGGAGTCGGTCGCGGTAGGTGCAGGCGGCGAAATCCTCGTCGGTGAGAACAGTGGCTCGGGCTTCCACGTCGTCGTGTACAGCCCAAGCGGCGAACAGCTCACCGACTTCGGCCTCGGCACGATCGGCACCTCGGAACTCGGGTCATCGGGCACGATCAACACCCTTGCAGTCGGCCCGTCCGGCCAACTGTACGTAACCGATGGCGGCCACAATGTGGTCTGGATCTACGCGCCGCACGTGACGCCGACAGCTCAGCGTGAGTCGAGCTCGGCTGTAACGCAGACGCATGTGGAAGTGACCGCAACGATCGACCCGGGCAACGCCGACACCACCTACCACTTCGAATACGGCACGAGCGCCTCCTATGGCGCGAGCGCCCCAGTCCCAGACGGCGACATCGCTGCCTCTGCGGGTCCGACGACCGTCGCGCAAGAGCTGGCCGGCCTGCAACCCAGCACCACCTACCACTACCGGGTCGTCGCGACGAACGAATTCGGTCAAGCGGTCGGTGGAGATGAGACATTCACCACGCCGCCTGTGCAGCCACCGGTGGTGAGCACCGGGCAGGCCACGGGTGTGGCGCAGAACGCGGCGACGCTGACGGGAACGATCGACACGCAGGGGTTCGCAACCGTCTACGAGTTCGACATCGGGGTTGACACCAGCTACGGCACCCGGATCTTCGGCAGCGCGGGCACCGAACAGGGGCAGAGCGCGTATGTGGCCACGTTGCAAGGCCTCACGCCCGGCACGACCTACCACTACCGGATCGTGGCGACCAACACGTTCGGCACGGTCTATGGCGTCGATGAGACGTTCACGACGAGCGCCTACCCGACTGCGGTGCTCAGCGAGCCGGTGGCGCCGCCGCTTGTTCCGACCTCGCTGCTCGAGCCGGCGCCACCGGCGAGCACGAGCAAGGGCGCGAAAGCCGCGAGCATCAAGGTTGTGGGCCACGAGTCGCGCAGGCTGGGCCACCAGTCGCTCAGGAGTAGCAAGCAGAAACCGAAGCCAAAGAAGGCCAAGAGGAAGGGCGGGGGCAAGAAATGAGCATCTTCGGTCCAGTACGCCAGGGAGCGAGCAGATCAAAGACGCGGAGCGCGAGCACCGCTCAACCCGTGAGCGCGGGACGCCGCCGTGCCGCGCGAGTGACCGCTGTGCTGGGTACGGCTGGCGTGCTGGCGTTTGGCGTCGCCCCAGCCTGGGCTGGGGGTCGTTCTTTCGAAAAATCCTTTGGCGGCCCCTGCGAAGGCGTCGGAGGTGCGTGTGAACCCGGCCAGCTCAAGGATCCATCGGGCGTCGCGGTCAATGAAGAAACCGGCGATGTGTATGTCGTTGACCAGGGGAGCGGCAAGGTGGAGGAGCTCAGCGCCACCGGGAGCGCGCTGCTCGCCGAATTCAACGGTGCTGCCGCGCCTACGGGTCCGCTCTCTGCGCCAGAAGGTATTGCTGTCGATAACTCGGATAACCCGAGCGACCCGTCCGATCACGACGTTTATGTTGCCGACACGGGTCATAATGTGGTCGACAAGTTCTCCGCGACGGGCGTGTATCTAGGCCAGTTGCCGGTAGTGTTCGAACAAGCGCCAGAGGGCGTCGCCGTAGATTCTGGCGGTGGAGTGTGGGTCTACGTGCGCAATTACGACGGGCGTGCGGAAGTCATGAAGTTCAGCGACCTGTCCGGAAACGAATTGCTCTCGCGCTTTGAACACGCCGGAATTGGCTCAGGGCCGGGGTTTGCGGTGAGCCCCGATGGCAGCAGCGTTTACATACACGGCAATGGGCATAACGTAGCTGGAGATGGCTTTGCAAAGCTCGATGCCGCGGGTACTCTTCTCATTGAAAATATAAGTCCCCCGGAGGCAACAGCCGCCGCTACGGACCTTGCCGGCGACCTCTATGTCGACGAAGGCACCTCGATCGTGGAGTTCAACGAGGCCCCGAGTTGTGTCGCGTTGGCTCCATGCAATGGGATGCCCTCCGGGTCGTTGATCGAAACTTTCGGCGAAGGACACCTGACCGCGGGTCAGGGTATCGCCGTGGACTCAGCGACGGGCTTCGCGTATGTCGCGGACGCGGGGGCGAGCATGGTGGCCGTGTTCTCCGCGCCCCCGCCTCCCCCGACGCCCGCCGCGGCGGCCGATGCAGCTACGAACCTGCAGGTCAAGGGCGGCGCGACGCTGAACGGGACGGTGAACCCCAAAGGCGTGACCGTCACGTCCTGTGAATTCGAATACGCGACCGCGGAAGAATTGGGGTCCACAGGTACCTACGATCACAGCGTTCCCTGCTCCTCGCCTGGCGAGGTCTCGGAAGCCAATCCGCTGACGGGAGAAGCACCGATCGCGGTCAGCGCGACAATCGAAGGTGCCCCGCTGCGGCCGGGAGAAGTGGTCGTGTCGTACCGTCTGAAGGCGGGCTACGCGGGCGGCGTGGTCCACAGTGCGGCCGATACCTACGTGACGGGGCCGACTCCGGCGCCTGTGGTCGGCGTGCTGCCGGCGACACTCGTGTCGCAGTTCTCCGCGACGCTGAACGGCACGCTTGAAACCCCTGAGACGCTTGCCGGCTACCACTTCGAATACGGCACGACCACCGCCTATGGCTCGGTCGCGCCGATCCCGGACGGCGAAACTCCGTTGACCCTGGAAACGGTGTTCATCTCCCAGCCGGTGTCCGGTTTGAAGGCCGGCACCACTTACCACTACCGGATCGTCGCCAGCAGCCCTGGCGGAACGGATGTGAAGGGGCCTGACGAAACGTTCACGACGCTGCCGGTTCCCCCCCCGACGGCCAGCACCGGCGCCTCCAGCGGTATCGGCGTCGGCTCCGCGACGCTGAACGGCACCGTCGACCCGCACGGCTGGGACACCACGTACCTCTTCGAATACGGCACCAGCGCCGCCTACGGGTCCAGCTGGCCCACCGTCCAGGTCGACATGGGCGCTCTGGAAGGCCCTCAGCCGGTGGTTGTGGGCATCCCGAACCTGCTGCCGAGCACGACCTACCACTACCGGCTCGTCGCGAGCAACGGTGGCGGCAGCAGCTACGGGCAGGACATGACGTTCACGACCGGCGAATACCCGGCGCAGGTCATCCAGGAACCACCTGCGCTCGGCACGCTGCTGGTGCCCTCCGAACTGGGCAAGGTCAGCACCTCGGAACCAAAGAAGAAGAAGAGCAAGAAGAAGGCCAAGAAACGTAAGGGGCGCCACAAGAAGCAGAAGCGCTACAAGAAGAAGAAGCGCTGAGAGGTAGGCTCACGCGAGGATGATCCTCGCGATCGACCAGGGCACGACCGGCAGCACGTGCATCGTCTTCGACGAGCGCGCCGAGCCGGTCGGGCGGGCCTATCGGGAGTTCGAGCAGCACTTCCCCCAGCCGGGCTGGGTGGAGCACGACGCGAGGGAGATCTGGGAGGTGACGCAGGCGGTCGCGGGCGAGGCGCTCGCCGACGCGGGGGTGCGCGCGGGGGAGCTTGAGGCGGTGGGAATCGCCAACCAGCGCGAGACGGTGTGCGTGTGGGACCCGGCGACGGGGGAGCCGCTGCATCGCGCGATCGTGTGGCAGGACCGGCGCACCGCCGAGCGCTGCGCAGAGCTGCGCGAGGCGGGGCACGAGGGGCTGATCCGCGCGCGCACCGGCCTGGTGCTCGACCCATACTTCTCGGCCACGAAGATCGAGTGGCTGCTGGAGCACGTGGAGGGGTTGCGCGAGCGCGCGCGCGAGGGGCGCGCGCTGTTTGGGACGGTCGACTCGTGGCTGATCTTCAAGCTCACGGGGGAGCACCTCACCGACCCCTCCAACGCCTCGCGCACGATGCTCTACGACATCGCGGCGGGGCGCTGGGACCCGGAGCTGCTGGAGCTGTTCGGGGTGCCCGAGCGGGCGCTGGCGCAGGTGCGTCCGAGTGCGGGCGTGATGGCGAGCACAAGGCCCGAAGCGCTGCACGGCCACGCGGTGTCGATCGCGGGCGTCGCCGGTGACCAGCAGGCGGCGCTCTTCGGCCAGGCGTGCATCGATCCGGGGATGGGCAAGAACACCTACGGCACCGGCTCGTTCGTGCTGCTCAACGCCGGCTTCTCCGTGTCCGCCCCCGCGCCGGGCCTGCTGAGCACGGTGGCGTGGGGGATCGGCGACTCTCGCACGTACGCACTCGAGGCCTCGATCTTCGTCACCGGCGCGGCGGTGCAGTGGCTGCGCGACGGCCTCGGGATCATCGCGCACGCGGCCGACACCGAGGCGCTCGCCGAGTCGCTTACGAGCAACGAGCAGGTGTACTTCGTACCGGCGCTCACCGGTCTCGGCTCACCCCACTGGGACCCCCACGCGCGCGGCACGATCGTGGGGCTCACCCGTGGTTCCACGCGCGCGCACCTGGCGCGCGCGACGCTCGAGGCGATCGCCTACCAGACCGTCGACGCGGTGCGCGCGATGGAGGCCGGCGCCGGGGAGCCGCTGCGCGAGCTGCGCGCCGACGGCGGCGCCACCGCCAACGGCTGGCTGATGCAGTTCCAGGCCGACGTGCTCGGCGTGCCGGTGGTGGTGCCGGAGATCGCCGAGACCACGGCGCTCGGCGCGGCCTTCCTCGCGGGTGTCGGCGCGGGCCTGTGGAGCGTCAGCGACGTGCGCGACGGCTGGCGCGAGCGCGCCCGCTACGAGCCGCGGATCAGCGCAGGCGAGCGGACTTGCCTGCTGGCGGGGTGGCAGGGGGCGCTGGAACGGGCGCGGTGACCTTATTCGAGATCGAATGCGGCCTGAATCGCGTCGGTGAGCGTTTGCTCCTGATGGTCGAGCAACATGCCGATCTGTGCTCCCAGGGCTCTTGTCGGGATCGTCGTGATGTTGTCGCAGCTGGCGGCCGAGCGTTCAGTGAGGCCATTTGCGGCGTCGAGTGGCACCTCGGTGGAGAGGCCACGAATCGTGGTGGTGATCGGTGCGACCGTGACCGTCGTGAGATGGGCGCGCACGAGCTCACGCGTGAGGATCAGAACCGGCCTGGCCTTGTCGAGCTGTGCGATATGGATCGGTCGCATCAGGTAAGTGCGGAGCGGATGCCGGCGGCATGCTCGGCGAGCCCTGCGAGCTCTTGGTCCTGGCCGGTACGGGCGAGGATCTCCGCGTCACGAGCTGCCACCGCGCGCCGTCGTTCGCGCGCGAGCGCTCGGGCGACGACCGCGGCGCGGCTGGGCTCGGCTCCGGAGTCGACGAGCTCGTCCACGAAGTCGACGAGCACCTCCGGGAGGCGGACGGCGATCTGCTTGCTCATCCCAAGATGGTAGCATTTTGGGATCGAAAAGCCTCCCCAACTGCCCGAAAGAAGCTGACGGCGCCAAGTGGCGCTTCGCCGATGTGCTCAGCGCCAGCGGTGGCCCTCACGGAATCGACCCTGGCGAGGCGAGCCAGATCGACTCGAACGTCATGACTTCGGCGAGCGTGTCGTAGTCGCGGTCGTAGTGGAGCACCGCCGCTCCGAGCTCCTCTGCCGCGGACGCCAGCAGGTAGTCGGCAAGTGGGATGCGGTGGGCGCCCGCGGAGCGGTGGGCGAGCGTTCGCATCGCGCCCTGCGCGGCCTGCGCGACCGTCGCCGTGAGCGGGGCGGTGCGAAGGGCGGCGAGTCGCTCGGCCAGCGTGTCGAAGTCCGCGCCGTCGCGCGCGCTCAGCAGGATCTCCATCCGTGCGATCGGTGAGACGCGCAGGCGGCCGGCGCGCAGCGCCTCGACCCAGCGGTCGCGGACTGTTGGGTGGGACGCCCGTGACCAGGCGGAGGTGTCGACCACCAGCGGCAGTGCCCCCCACGGTGGCGGGCTAGGAGATCGGCCAGGCACGGAGCTTGCCGTCGCGCAACAGATCCCAGTCCCAGGGTGCCGTCTCCGGTCGCTCGAAGCACTGCGCCAGCCCCTCGAGGAGCGCTGTGCGCCGCGCTTCGCTGGCCGGCTCGTCAGTGAGTTGGCGTGCGCCGGCGATCGCGAGGTCGCGCACCTGGCGCGAACGAGAGAGTCCGGGAGCCATGTGCGGTGCGGCGGCGCGCAGCGCACGCGCAAGCTCGGGATCCTCGGTGACCTGGATGCGGGGATGCGACGTCGCCATCAGGTGAGTGTACCACCGCTGTGTCACCTACCGAAGGGTTCGTGGGCCCTCAGGAGGAATGGCAGCCGCCGGCCGTCGAGCTGGGCGTGCCGCGATCGCCGCCCTTGCGTCTGGGGTGTTGACAAGTCGTGCACTGTGTGGTTATGATGACGAGGTCATGGTCAACCGGTGTGGTTGGCGGGCATACATAGAGTCTGGTTGGGTCATCCCACCTTGTGGTTGACGTAAAGCGCTCGCAGGGGAGTCAAGCGGGTGGGAGAGGGATCGGGTCGTCGATGAGGGAGTGCTTTGAGCGTGGTTTCTAGAGAGGGATACACAACAGTGGTGTGCGCGTCCGGTTCGGGGCGTGTAGCTAGATGCGTCAGCTGCCTGACGCATCTCTCTCTCTCTCTCTCTCTCTTGCGCTAGGGGGTTAGGCTCCGGCCTTCGTCGTTTGGCGTTTTCGCGCCGTCCTGGTTCTCCTTTGGGGGAGCGGGGTTTCTCGATGGCGCCGTTGGCGCCGTGGGGGGTGGTGTAGCGGTGCGTGCGCGGACCGTGACGGCTCCTCGGGCGCGTTCTGGATCGCGTGGTGCGTCTGTGGCGGGTGTGTCGCTTGGTGCGCGGCGGCGTGCTGGGGTGTCGGCGCGGTTGGCGGTGCCGGAGGGGCGTTTGGCTGGGATTCAGCGTTCGCGGTTGTTGGCGGGTGCGCTTGCGGCGCTTGAGGAGTTGGGTTACGCGGGTACGACGGTGAGCGCGATCACGGTGAGTTCGCGGGTGTCGCGGCGCACGTTCTATGAGCTGTTTGAGAACCGTGAGGAGTGCCTTGGCGCGCTGTTGGACGATGTTCTGGGGATGGTGGAGGGGGAGCTCGCCGGGGCGTGTCTTGAGGGTCTTGCGTGGCGTGAGCGGGTGCGTGGCGGCCTCGGGGTGGTTTTGGGGTTCTTTGATCGTGAGCCGGCGCTCGCGCGGGTGTGTGTGGTGCATTCCCAGCAGGGCGGTCCGGGTCTCCTTGCGCGTCGTGAGGAGGTTTTTGCGCGTCTGGCGGGGGTGATTGATGGAGGGCGTGGTGGGAGTGCGCGCGCGGAGGGTTGTTCGCCGTTGACGGCGGAGGGTTTGGTTGGTGCGGCGTTCGGGATTGTGTATGCGCGGGTGGCGCGTGGTGAGTCTCGGCCGTTGGTGGATCTTGTTGGTGAGTTGATGGGAATGATCGTGCTGCCGTATCTGGGTCCGGGGGCGGCGCGTCGTGAGCAGCATCGTTCGGGGCCGGGGTTGGTACCGGTGGCGGGCGGTGGGGGGTCGGTGTTTTTGGCGGCACGGCGTGATCCGTTAGGGGAGGTGCGGATGCGTTTGACGTATCGCACTGCGCAGGTGCTTGTGTGCATCGCTGGGGAGCCGGGGATCAGTAACCGGGTGGTCGCTGAGCGCGCGGGGGTCAGCGACCAGGGGCAGATCTCCAAGCTGCTCGCGCGTTTGGAGCGCTTGGGGTTGCTGGCGAACACTGGCGAGGGGCACGCTAAGGGTGAGCCGAACGCTTGGAGTCTTACCGCGAAGGGTGAGAGGGTCGCGCGGAGCATTCACGCGCATACACCGGGGCGGCCGGTAGCCGCGTGAGATCGATATAGGAGCAGGCATGCTGAGCAAAGGCGAAAACAAGCAAAGAAGGCACAACCCCGCCGGGGTCCTCGCGGCAGTCGTGCTCGCGCTCTGCGGCGCGAGCACGCTCATCGCGTTCCTGCCCGCCACCGCGGCCGCCACGGAAGCATGCCCCAACGCGGCGTTTCGTACTGGCCCGTCGGCGGCGCTGCCCGATTGCCGCGCGTACGAGCTGGTCTCACCACCATTCAAGAACGCCGGGCATGTGTACTGGGAAGAAGGTGATCCTGACGGGTCCTCGGGCTTGATGATCGATACCGCGGCCGCTGCCGGACTTGAAGGTTTTCCGGACGTTTCGGTCATAGGGCCGGTGTCCTATTACTCGACGTCGCGCACCGCGTCGGGGTGGACGACGGTGGCCGATGACCCGCCGAGCTCGGAATACCTGGCGTATACGTTGCAAGGGTTTTTCGATTTTGAGGGGAACAGCCTCGATGGTCAGACGACGGTGTTCATGGAGCGCGCGGTCTGGCAGCCTGAAAACAGGATCGATTTCTTCGAGCGCCGGCCCGATCGCTCGGTTGTGGATGTTGGCCCGGCGCTTCCGCCGACGGCGCCGTCCGGTGGTCCGCGGCCGTTGGGTGAAGCCGCCGAACTGGATCCGGTCGGGGTGTCGAGCGACGCATCGCACATCTTCTTCAGGCTCGGCAACTATTACTGGCCGGGTGACAGCACGGAACATGCTCCCTCGGGCGAAGCGAATCACCGGAGTCTCTATGAGTATGCGGGGGCGGGCAATACGAGCCCGATGCTCGTCGGGGTCAGCGACGGCACCACCGTCGTGGGTGGCAGGACCCTGCCGGCTGGAGAAGTCATCAGCCGATGTGGAATCGAACTCGGCGGCCAGAAGTCTTCCCTGAATGCGGTTTCCACGGATGGCGACACGGTGTTCTTCACTGCGAAGCCGGGGTGTGGGGGTCCGGAGGCCGAAGAGGTGTTTGCGCGGGTCGACAACGGTCTGCCGGATGCGCGCACGGTTGCGATCTCCGAGCCCACCAAGGAAGACTGCTCGGCGTGTGACACCGAAGCGGGTGTGTTCGCCGCCGCGCAGTTTGAGGGTGCCTCAGAAGATGGTTCGAAGGTGTTCTTCTGGACCGCTCAGCCGTTGCTCGGCGGCGACACGAGCGGCAACCTTTACGAGTACGATTTCGACGCGCCCGCGGGAGAAAGGGTCATGCTGGTCTCCGGGGGCGACGCGACCGTCTCCGATGCGCCGGCTGAAGTGCCTGAAAACGTCAGGCCCGTGGTCTCCCAGGATGGTTCGCACGTCTACTTCGTTGCGCAGGGCGTGTTGACGAAGACGCCGAACGCGGAGAGTGAAGCGGCCGTGGCGGGGGCGCCCAACCTGTATGTGTTCGAGCGCGACGCCAATCATCCGGCCGGCAGCATCACGTTCGTCGCTCGTCTGTCCACTCAGGATCTCGCGGTATGGGAAGACCGGGGTTTGTACAGCTCGGAAAAATCATACGATAACGGTGCGCATGGTGGGGATGCGACACCCGATGGCCGTTTTCTGGTGTTCACCAGCACTCGCGATTTGACACCGGACGACTCCAGCCCGACGAGGCAGGTGTTCGAGTATGACGCGCAGACCGGTGCGTTGGTGCGTGTGTCGATCGGCCAGGATGGCTTCAACCACAACGGCAATGTGCCCGTTGCCTACAGCAGCTCCGGTATGCCCCTCAACGGGGCGGTCATCGAAACGGCAACCGGCGCGGGGGGTGGCTTTTACCAACCTGGAAGCTACTGGAGTCACCTGTCGGTGTCCGCTGACGGCTCGTATGTGTTCTTCCAGAGCATCGTCGGTCTCACCCCGCAGGCGCTCAACGAACAGGTGATCGGCGAAACCGCCGATGAAGTACCCAGCCGTCGCGAACCGATATATGCCAACAACGTCTATGAGTATCACGCGGGACGGGTGAGCTTGATCTCCGACGGCCAGGATCTCAGCCATCTCGCCTTTCCGTTCTCGAGCAATGTGCAACTAATCGGCACGGACGCGTCGGGCCGCGACGTGTTCTTCACGACCGCGGACCAGTTGGTGGGACAGGACACGGACACGGACATTGATATCTACGACGCGCGCGTCGACGGTGGCTTTCCCGCGCCCGCGCTGTCACCGTCCTGCTCGGGCGATGCCTGTCAGGGCGCGCTGAGCGCGGCGCCGACGCTGCTTTCGCCCGGTAGCGAGTTTCAGGCGGGCGGCAACCCGCCTTTGGTGGGCGAACCGGCGGCGAAGCCCAAGGCCAAGACAAAGCCCAAGGCGAAGACGAAGCCCAAGAAGACGAAAGTCAAGAAAAACGGGAAGGCCGATACCAGGCGCGTGAAGCGGCGTGTGGGCAAGGCAATGAAAGCCGCCGTGGGCGGCCGTGCGAACCGAAAGGCAGGTCGCTGATGAGGAGAGGATTGATTGGCGCCCTGGCTGGTTTGAGCGTCGTGTTTGCATGGGCAGCTGGGGCGCCGGGGGCGTACGCTGCCATTCCTCCGGGGCTCTCGGTCAAAGTGGTCGCGGGACCGACCATCTTCTCTTCCGCGTTCAATAGCAAAGAGCTCCCCAACACCTACCAGGTGAAGGTGACGAATACGAGCAGCCAGCCGACGGACGGGAGCCCGATCGTGATCAGGGACCAGTTGCCCCAAGGCTTGACACCGACCCATCTCGCAGGCGCCCTTGACGCCGAAGCAAACAGCACAGGATTCCCTTGTGGCGAAGTGGCTACTGCGACGTGCACTTATAGCTCCGTGCTGCAGCCCGGCCAGCGCCTGGCGATGATTGTTCAGGTGGCGGTTGCGCCCGGTGCGGTGGGTCCCGTGACGAACAGCGTGCTCGTGTCGGGTGGCGGGGCGCCGGGTGTGTCGGCGAGCGTGACGACGGCGATCGGCACCGAAGCGGAATCTTTGGCGGAGCCGTTCGGCCTCGCGGCGGTGGGAGCAGAAGTGACTGGCCTGAATGGGTTGACCGATGCTCAGGCGGGCGATCATCCGTATGAGGCGACGGTCTCCTTTTCGCTGAACACAGCTGAGGGTACCCAGTACCCTGAGTACTACAACACTGCTGGTGGCCTGCATGGTTTGGCCGCGCAGACGAAGGACGTTATCGTCGATGTTCCCCAGGGCTTTGTCGGCGACCCGACGGTGGTCGAAAAGTGCCCGGAGTACGACATCGCGGCCGAAAACTGCCCGCCCGACACGCAGATCGGTTTCGCGAGGCTGACGATCTTTGGGCGCCCGACGGAACCGGCGAACAGTGGGATCAATCCGATGTACAACGTCGTTCCCGACAAGGGCTATCCGGCGGAGTTCGTGATCCTGATCCGGGGCTTGCATGTGGCTGTGCCTCTGTATGCAAGCGTCACGCCGGACTCCAACTATGGTGTGCGTATCACCACGCCCGGTATTCCGGGAGGGGGCGCTCCGGTCGACGTCTCGGTGACGTTCTTCGGTACGCCGGCGACCGATCCGAATGTGTACAACGGATACCGCAGCTCGGTGTCCGGTGCGGCGCCGGTCGCGTTCCTGGACAATCCGGTGGATTGCTCGACGGCGCCGCAGGTGGCGACGGTGAGTGTGGATTCGTGGCAGAACCCGGGTCCGGATCTGCCTGATGGTCAGCCGGACCTGAGCGATCCGCGATGGTTGTCGAAGTCCGCGACGGAGTTTCCGTCGCTTGTGGGCTGCGAATTGTTGCAGTTCGATCCGTCGTTGTCGGTGACGCCGGATACGACGCAGGCGGATGAGCCGGCGGGTACGACGGTCGATCTGCGTGTGCCGCAGGCGGCGCAGCAGTTCCCGGCGTTGGTCACGCCGGAGATCGAGGATACGACGGTGACGCTGCCGTCGGGCTTGTCGATTTCACCCTCGGCGGGGGATGGTCTCGAAGGCTGCGACGATGAACAGATTGGTTTTTCCTCGGCGAGTGTGGGGTCGTGTCCGTCGGGGTCGCAGATCGGGTCTGTGAAGGTGTTCACGCCGTTGTTGCCCGAACCGCTTGAAGGGCAGGTGTTCCTCGGTACGCCGCATTGCGATCCGTGTACAGACGCGGACGCGTCGGATGGGAATATGTACAGGATCTTCCTGCAGTTCGAGGGTGCTGGGGTGGTGGTCAAGCAGGAAGGCAAGATCTACACGAACTCGAGTACCGGCCAGTTGACGACGACATTCAAGAACATCCCGCAGCTGCCGGTCACCGATGTGCAGCTGCACTTCAACAGCGGGTTGCGCGCGGCGTTGGCGACGCCGCAGGCGTGTGGGACGTTCACGAGTACGGCGGATTTGACGCCGTGGAGTGCGCCGATCACACCGGATGGGACGCCTGAGTCGCAGTTCAACGTCGATTGGAACGGCAACGGGGAAGCGTGCCCCGGGGTGTGGCCGTTCAAGCCCGCGTTCGAAGCGGGTACGTCGAACCCGAATGCGGGGCAGCTGAGCCCGTTGACGGTCACGTTCGACCGTGAAGACCGCGAACAGGATCTCTCGCAGATCAAGGTTGTGACTCCGCCGGGCTTGTTGGGGAGCTTGTCGGGGGTTCCTTTGTGCGGTGAGCCCCAGGCGGACCTCGGGACTTGCTCGTCGGCCTCGCAGCTTGGGGAAATGACCGTTGCAGCTGGTCCGGGGTCGCACCCCTACTACCAGAAGGGGATTGTGTATCTGACGGGCCGGTATAAGGGTGCCCCGTTCGGCTTGTCGATTGTGGTCCCGACGAAAGCGGGCCCGTTCGACTTGGGCAATGTGGTGGTGCGTGCCAGGATCGATGTTGATCCGTATACGGCGGCGTTGACGGTGACGACTGACCCGTTGCCGCAGATCTTGGATGGGATCCCGTTGCGGCTGCGGAAAGCGAATGTGACGATCAACCGGCCGGGGTTCATTTTCAACCCGACTGATTGTGCGCAGCTGCACATCACTGCGACGGTTTCCGGTTCGCAGGGGACTCAGGCCGAAGAGTCGGCGCCGTTTGCGGTGGCGGGATGCGCGGGGCTGCCGTTCGGCCCGAAGTTCAGTGTCGCGACGTCCGGCAAGCCTTCGCGGTTGGATGGCACGACGCTTGATGCGAAGCTGACGTTGCCGCCTGGTGCGCAGTCGAACATCGCGCACGTACGGGTGGAACTGCCCAGTCAGCTGCCTTCGCGGCTGTCGACGCTACAGAAAGCGTGCCCGGCCGCCACGTTTGAAGCGAACCCGTCGGCTTGTCCGGCGGCGTCGGTGATCGGTGCGGTGCAGGCTGTGACGCCGATCCTGCCGGTGGCGTTGAGGGGTCCGGTGTATTTCGTCTCGCACGGCGGTGAAGCGTTCCCGAACCTGGTGGCGGTGCTGCAGGGCTATGGGGTGCGGGTCAACCTGGTGGGGGATACGTTCATCTCCAAAGCGGGGGTCACGAGCACGACGTTCACGAACGTCCCAGATGTGCCGGTGTCGAGCTTTGAGCTGTTCCTGCCGGCGGGCCCGTACTCGGCGTTGACCGCGAACGGGAATCCCTGCAAGGAGAAGCTCGTGATGCCGGTGCAGTTCACCGCGCAAGACGGCGCGCAGCTCAAGCAGAGCACGCCGATCAACGTCACCGGCTGCCCGAAAGCCAAGAAGGCCGGTAAGAAGAAGGCGAAAAAGGCCAGTAGGGCTCGAGGAGCCCGAACGGCCAAGCAACGTAACGGCACACACGGAAGGGGCAACCGATGAGGACACCCACAGCAATCCTCGCGGGGCTGGCCGCGATCGTGCTCAGCGCGCTGGCGGGCCCCACGGCGCAAGCGAGCGTCACCTACGTCCCGGTCGGCAGCCTCGGCGCTGGCCAGCTCGACGTACCGCTCGGCGTCGCGGTCGACCAGGCCTCCGGCGACGTCTATGTCGGCAACCTCCTGGCACCCGGTGGGGTCGCCGAGTACCAGTCGAACGGCACCTATCTCAATACCGTTGCGCCCGGTACTACATTCATCACCGGGACTGCGGTCGATCCCGTCAACCGGGACGTGTACGTCGTCAACGGGCTGGGGGAAGAAAAGATCTCGACGTTCAACGCCGCTGGTCAGTTCGTCTCCTCGTTCTCGATCGCTGGTTCGGGGAACCTGATCGGGAGCATTGCGGCCGTGCAGATCGCCAGCGACACGGCCGGGAACGTGTACCTGCCGAACGCGCCGCACAACGAGGTGCAGGTGTTCAGCCCTGCCGGCGTCGTGCTGAAAACCATCACCGGCTCCGGCCCGGAGGCGCTGCGCGAACCGACCGGGCTAGCGCTCGACGCCGCCGGGGATATCTATGTCGCGGACAATGGCAACGGCCGACTGGAGGAGTTCACCGCGAGCGGCACGTTCGTGATGGCGATCGGCACCGGTGTGGACCAGACGACCAAAGGCGACGTCTGCACGGCTGTCTCCGGGGACACCTGCGGTCCCGGAAGCGACGGCTCGGAGTCGGTCGCACTGGACGGCAGCGGCAACATCTTCGTCGGCGAGAACAGCGGCGCCGGCTTCCACGTCGTCGTGTACAGCCCAAGCGGAGAACGGCTCACCGACTTCGGTTTGGGCACGATTGGCACCTCGTCGGTGGGAACAGCGGGAACGATCGACACGCTCGCCGTCGCGCCGTCCGGCCTGGTGTACGTAACCGACGGCGGCCACAACGTCGTCTGGATCTACGCACAACAGGCCAAGCCGACGATCCAGCGCGTGTCGAGCTCGGCGGTGACGCAGACGCATGTGGAAGTGACCGCGACGATCGACCCGGGCTACGCTGACACCGCTTATCGCGTCGAATACGGCACGAGCACCTCCTACGACGCGAGCACCCCGGCGCCGAAGGCTGACATCGCTGCCGCCGCCGGCCCGACAGCGGTCGCACAGGAGCTGACCGGCCTGATGCCCAACACCACCTACCACTACCGGGTCGTTGCGACGAACGCTGTCGGCCAGACTGTTGGAAGCGATGAAGCATTCATCACACCACCGTTGCGGCCGCCGGTGGTGAGCACAGGGCAGGCCACCGGTGTGGCGCAGAACATGGCGACGCTGACGGGAACGATCGACACACAGGGGTTTGCAACCGTCTACGAGTTCGACATCGGGGTCGACACGAGCTATGGCACGCGGATCTTCGGCGACGCGGGCTCCGAACCGGGCGAACTCGCGTATGCGGCCCCACTGCAAGGTCTCACGCCCGACACGACCTACCACTACCGGATCGTGGCGACCAACACGTTCGGCGCTTCCTACGGCGTCGATGAGACATTCACGACGAGCGCTTACCCGTCCGCGGTCCTCGACGAACCGCAGGCGCAGACGCTCCTCCCGGCGCCGCTGCTCGTCCCGGCACCGCCGGATGGCACGAGCGGCAAGGCGAGGACCGCGAGCGTCCTGATGGTTGCCCACACGGCACGACATGGCACCGCCCGCAAGAGCAGCAGGAAGCCCAGTAAACACAAACGGACTAGCAGGCCCCGCGGGGCCGCTCGCGCTCACGGCGCCAGCAGAGGAGGGGGTAGGTGATGATCCGGATCTCTAGAGCCATCGCGGTCGGTCTCTGCAGCGTTGGTGTGCTTGCGGGGAGTCTTGCCTTTTCGAGCGCTCCCGCGCTGGGGTTCTTCATCCACCCCTATCTTTCGCAGATCACCGAAACCAACGGCGCTCCACTGGGAACGAATCAAGCCTCCTACAATCTGAGCGGGCCGTTGGAGTTGACGTTTGACGCCAGCGGGAACCTGCTGGTTCCCGACGCCTTCACCAACGCCGTCGATCTGTTCAATGCGAGCGACGCCTTCACCGGGCAACTGGGCATCGGCGATTTCGAGAGCTACGCTCCGCGCAGTGTGTCGGTCAACGAAGCCACCGGCTACGTATATGTCGGGGCCGACGGAACCGTGAACGTGTACAAGCCCGAAGGCGCCGGCAAATACAAGCTCGTGCAACAGAGCCCCGCGGGCGCACTCGGAGAACAGGCCTTTGTTTACGCCGCGGTCGACAACGCCAGCGGGCCGCACAAGGGCGATGTCTACGTGCAGTCGAGCGCGAGGAACACGATTCAGGTGGTGAAACCGAATGCCGAAGGTGAACTGAACGTGGGAGCGGGCGAATCGCTGCCCCAATCGGAAGAGGGCTTCAACTACGCCTCGCTGGCTGGCGGGCCCGCCATCGAGGCCGGCTTGGCGTTCGGTGGAGCGAGCGGCACGGTGTACCTCGCCAACCCCGGGCTCACGTATTTGGGTCATTCCGGGTTCGTCGACGTGTACAACTCAGAAGACGTGTATCAAAGCCATATCAGTGGCCCCGGGGGGCTGTTCGCGCCGACTGCTATCGCAGTGGAAAAAGCGACGGGTGACCTCTATGCGGTGGACTCCGCGCACGGTGTCGTGGACGAGTTCGACCCCTCCGGCAAGTTCATTGGAAGGATCGCGGAAACGCCAGCCGGTGCGCTTTCTGCGCCGACGGGCGTCGCGGTCAACGCTAGCGGGCAGGTGGCCGTCGCCGATGGCGGCAGTGGCGTGGTTGATGTCTTCGGGCCGGCCGTGGTGGTGCCGGAAGCGACCACGGGCAACGCGAGCGCGGTGCTGAGGACGAGCGCGAAGCTCGAAGGCGCCGTGAACCCTGAAGGCGAAGAAGTCACGTCCTGCGAGTTCGAATACGGGACGAGCACAGCCTATGGGCACACGGCCGCGTGCGTGCCCGCGCCCGGCTCGGGGTCGAGCCCCGTGCCGGTCGGCGCTGAAGTGAGCGGTCTCACGCCCGGAACGACCTATCACTACCGCCTGGTGGCCGGCAACGCCAAAGGCGCCGATCGTGGCGAGGACGCCACGTTGACGACCGTGGCGGTGGTGCCCATGCTGCAGACTGAAGCCGCCAGCGCCATCGAACAGCCCGTTCCGGAAACGATCGTCGCGACGCTCAACGGGTCGCTCGAACCGCACGAAGCTGACACGCACTACTACTTCGAATACGGCGAAACCGAAGCGTACGGGTCGGTGAGCCCGGTGCTGCCGGGCACCGACGCTGGGGAAGCCTCCAAAGTTGAGGCGGCCGAGGCACAGATCTCCGGCTTGCTGCCTGCCACCACCTATCACTTCCGGCTGGTGGGCGTCAACTCGTTCGGTGTGCAGAGGGGCGCCGATCTGAGCTTTTCCACCCCCGCGAGGGAGTTCTTGCCGCCGGTCATCGGCGTACTGCCCGCGACCGACGGCTCCCAGTTCGCCGCGACGCTCAACGGCACGCTGGTGACCCATGAAGCGCTGGTCGACTACCGCTTCGAATACGGCACCACGACCTCGTATGGCTCACTTGCGCCGGTGCCTGACGGCGTCACGCCGATCACCGACGAAACGGTCTCGGTCTCCCAGCCCGTGTCCGGTCTGCGGGCCGGCACCACCTACCACTACCGGATCGTCGCCAGCAGTCCCGGCGCGACGGACGTGAAGGGGCCTGACGAAACGTTCACGACGCTGCCGGTTCCCCCCCCGACGGCCAGCACCGGCGCCTCCAGCGGTATCGGCGTCGGCTCCGCGACGCTGAACGGCACCGTCGACCCGCACGGCTGGGACACCACGTACCTCTTCGAATACGGCACCAGCGCCGCCTACGGGTCCAGCTGGCCCACCGTCCAGGTCGACATGGGCGCTCTGGAAGGCCCTCAGCCGGTGGTTGTGGGCATCCCGAACCTGCTGCCGAGCACGACCTACCACTACCGGCTCGTCGCGAGCAACGGTGGCGGCAGCAGCTACGGGCAGGACATGACGTTCACGACCGGCGAATACCCGGCGCAGGTGATCCAGGAACCACCTGCGCTCGGCACGCTGCTGGTGCCCTCCGAACTGGGCAAGGTCAGCACCTCGGAACCAAAGAAGAAGAAGAGCAAGAAGAAGGCCAAGAAACGTAAGGCGCGCCACAAGCGCCAGAAGCGTTGAGCGGAGCACAACGCGGAGGAGATCTGGGAGGTGACGCAGGCGGTCGCAGGGGAGGCGCTCGCCGACGCGGGGGTGGGCGCACTGCACTGGTTGGGGGGTACTCGCGAGCGTCAGGTCACGGGGAGGCGTCGAACGCGGCGAGTATTTCCTCCGGCGTGAGGCGGACATCGAGACCGTCGACGGCGAAGCCACTGCGGGAGACGCCGACGAGGAGGGTGTCGTCGCTTGCCCCGGGGATCAGCGCGCGGTGGCGGATCAGCTGGCTCAGGTCGCGGCGGTCGAGCTGGTTGCGCTCGCGCCACTTGATCGAGCCGACGAAGTCGATCTGCTCGCTTGTGGCCTGTTGGCGACCGCCCACGAGATCGACCTCGACGCTGTTGTCGCGGTTCCAGAAGGAGCCGACGAATTCGGCGTCGCCGAAGCGTGGGTCGGGAAGCAGCGCCTGAATCGCGCCGCGAATCAGCGGCTCGATCGCGCGGCCCGCGAACGATGGCCAGGATTCACGGATCTGTCGGTGGACGAGGTCGCCGCGTCCGCGCTCGATCGCGGGGAGGCTCGCGCGGATGAAGCGCAGCCAGAAGCGCAGATAGGGGTCGCAGACGTAGTAGCGTGAGAGCTTGGGTCGTGGCTGGGCGGAGTAGGGCAGCGTCTTGTCGATCACGCGCTTGGCGCTCAGCGTCGCGAGTGCCGTCTCGAGCGTCTTGTTCGACATCTGCGCCCGCTGCAGGATCGTCGTGAACGTTCGCTCGCCGGCGCCGATCGCTTCGAGCGCGTCGCGCGCTCTCAGCTCTGCCGGAAACTCCGCCCCCAGCGAGCGCTCGCCGAGCACGATCAGCGGTGACTCGGAATTCCGAAGCTCTCGGCGCAGGAACTTCCATAGATCATCGCCCCGCCGCCAGATCTCGGCGAGCCGCGGGAAGCCCCCGATCGCCAGGTACGCATCGAGCGCCCCGGCGGCGGGCAACCCCAGCATGTCGCTGATCGCCGCCGGGGAGAGCGGCCCGATCGTCATCTCTGTAAGGCGTCCGTACAGCGGCCGGTCGTGCTCGCCGAGGGCGCTCATCATCGATATGTCGGAGCCGATCAGCAGCAGCAGCACGGGCAGACCCTCGAGGCTTCGGTCCCACTGCTTCTGGAGGATGGCCTCGATCGCGGGCTCGCTCTTGATCAGGAACGGCAGCTCGTCGATCACGAGCACAAGCGGCTGTGCCGGCGAGGCCCCGCTGGCGGCGATCGTCAAGGCGGCCTCCCACGAGCCGATCGGTCCCGCGGCGGCGATGCTCGCCGCGTTCGTCTCGGATAGCGCGAGCTGCTCGGTGAAGTTACGCAGCTCCTCGGTGGCGCTCTGGCGCGAGGCTGTGTAAAAGACCGCCCCCGTCCCGCTGCGCCGGATGAACTCCTCAACCAGGCGCGACTTGCCGATCTGCCGTCGCCCGCGCAGAGCGAGCATCCGCCCGGCTCCCCGCTCGCGCACATGCTCCAGATGCTCTTGGAGGACGGCGAGCTCGGCCTCCCGTCCGACGAAACGTCTCGTGCTCATGGTAGAAGTGTAGCCTAGTAAACACTACTCAACTACACTTTTGCCGAAGCGATCCACCACCGAGTCGCTGCATCTGAGGATCGAGTCGCTGGAACTGCCCGAACGGGTTAGGTCGGAGGTGTCCCGGGAGCGGAACTGCTCGACCGTCCGCAGGAGGGCTTGACATTGCGTTACAGGTGTGGTTATATAGTGCTGTCGCGGCGCTTGTAGTGGTGGTGCGCCGGTCAACTCTCTCTCTCTCTCTCTCTCTTCGTCTCGGCATCTAGCTTCTGAGGCCCCTCGCCGGGCGCGTTCGCGCCCACGCAGTTTCACCTCTTGCGCGGGGAGGGTGGTGTAGTGCCGCCCGGGCGTGTGAGGGAGCGCCGTCCCGGGCCGGCTCGCCGGCCGGTGGCTGGTGTGACGGCAGCTGTGGGTGTGCGCGCGAGAGGTGTTGCCGGCGGGGGGTTGGCGTCCAGCGGGGGGTTGGCGTATACGTATATTGGTGAGATTCAGCGCGCCCGACTGTTGGCGGCCGCCGTTGGCACGATCGACGACCTGGGCTACGCGGAGACCTCGGTGGCCAACATCGTCACGCGCTCCCGGGTTTCGCGGCGCACCTTCTACAAGACGTTCGCCAATCGCGAGGAGTGCCTCGCGGCGGTGCTCGATGACGCGCTGACGCGCGTGGCGCTCGACTTGCGCGCGGCGGGGCTGGAGGGGCTTGCGTGGCGCGAGCGCCTGCGCTTGGGGCTGTGGACGATTCTCTCGTTCCTCGATCGCGACGCGGCGCTGGCGCGGGTGTGCGTTGTGCAGGCGCTCGGCGGCGGCTCGGCGACGCTTGTGCGCCGCGAGCGGGTGCTTGCAAGCCTGGCGAAGTTGGTCGACGAGGGACGCCGCGAGAGCAGTCGAGGCGGAGAGTGCACGCGTCTCACTGCAGAGGGCTTGGTTGGCGCGGCATACATGATCGTCTACGGGAGGCTGGTGCGCAACGCAAGCGAGCCGCTGACCGATCTGCTGGGCGAGCTGATGGGGATGATTGTGCTGCCCTATCTCGGCCCTGCTGCCGCCCGGCGTGAGCAGGCTCGTCAGGCCCCGGCGGCGGTTGCCGCGCGTGCTGCCAGCCAGCCGGAGAGCGCCACGCAAGTGGGGGAGGACCCGTTGCAGGGCGTCCCCATGCGCCTCACCTATCGCACCGCGCGGGTGTTGGAAGGGGTGCAGGAGCATCCCGGGGCGAGCAACCGGCGTGTCGCCGACCATGCCGGGATCGCCGACCCCGGGCAGGTTTCGAAGCTTCTGCGTCGTTTGGAGCAGCTGGAGTTGCTGGAGAACCGTGGTGGTGGCCATGCACAGGGGGAGCCCAATGCGTGGTCGCTCACCAATAAGGGCGCGCTGGTCGCGCAGAGCATCCGCATCCACGCCTCGGCGGGGCGCGGTTCAATCAAAGACAGTCAGAACCCTGAGGAGGGGAGATAGCACGATGTTGAAATCTTTGCGTACGCGTGTAAACACCACCACCGCGATCGCGGTGGTGGCGCTGGTGTTCGCGATGACCGGCGGGGCATATGCCGCCGGTCACTACCTGATCACCTCCACCAAGCAGATCAGCCCGAAGGTGCTCAAGCAACTGCGTGGCCAGGCCGGGTCGGCCGGGTCGGCGGGCCTGGCCGGCAAGGAAGGCCCACAGGGTAAAGAAGGAGCACTGGGTAAAGAAGGAGTTCCTGGCAAAGAAGGAAAAGTGGGCGCCGACGGCATCAATGGTACAAACGGTGAAGGGGTTACTGCCACCAAAGTGGAAACCAGCAGCGCCAACTGCAAAAAACAGGGGGGCAGCGAATTCACGGTGGGCTCCACCACGACGTTCGCCTGCAACGGCCAGTCCGGCTTCACCAAAACCCTGCCGAAAGGGGAAACCGAGAAGGGCACCTGGGGCTACAGCTTCAACAGCGATGTCATTCAGATGGTCTCGATCTCCTTCCCGATCCCGCTCGCCGCCGAATTGGACGAAAAACACGTTCACTACATCGCGGCCGAACAGGCGGTCACCGCGGAATGCCCTGGCAGCGCCACTGAACCGGAAGCCGCGGCGGGGAACCTCTGCGTGTACGAAGCCGGACTTGGCGCCAGCCTCGACGCATTCCAGCCGGGACCGCCGACCAACGGCATCAAAAAGCCTGATTTCTCAGGCCTAGTGGTTCGTCTGTGAAGTTTGTGGGTTATGCCTCGAGGACCTTCCCGGTGTAGGTCCACTTGAATGGTTTGGCGGTCTGGTTGTAGGTCTCGATAAACGCGAGCATTTGCTCGGCGAGGTCTTCCTCGCTGAAGAAGATGCCGTGCTTGAGCAGTCGGCGGTAGAGGATCGAGAAGAAGATCTCGACCTGATTCAGCCACGAGGCGTGGGTGGGGGTGAATTGGAAGCTCCAGCGAGGGTGAGCGGCGAGCCATTCCTGTACCTCTTCGGTGCCGCGGGTGGAGAGGTTGTCGCTGACCGCGATGATCTGCTGGCCCTCGACGACGGGGATCTCGCTGTCGAGCTGGTCGAGGAAGCGGATCAGATCGAAGCGGTTGCGGGTCTTCGAGGTCATCGCGAGCACGTCACCCTCGTGGACCTTCAGACACGCGAACAGGCACTGCGTGCCGTTGCGGATGTATTCGTGCTCGCGACGTGTCGTTCGCCCAGGAGCAGGAAGGATGTCTGGCTTGGTTGGTGCCTTGGCCTGGATCCCGGTCTTTTCGTCGATCGAGACGACCAGCACGTTCTCTGGCGGATTCACGTACAGACCGCAGACACCTTTCAGGCGCTCCTCGAACTCGGGGTCGGAGAAGTCGCTCATCACCCAGTAGTCGGTCAGGTGCGGCTTGATGTCGGCGCGCGCGAGAATCGTGTGTGCCTGGGCACGCGACATCCCCACCGCCTGCCCGAGTTGCTCATAGGTCCAGCGTTCCTGCTGAGCCCCCTCTGGTGTCTCCGGTGGACGCGTGCACGCCTTGGCGATCAGCCTCGCCCGATCCGCCTGCGAATAGATCAGAGGTTTACCCGAGCGCGGCAAGTCACGGAGCCCGGCGATCCCATCCTGCTCATAGCGCGCCCGCCACTTCTGCGCCGTGTTCGTCGAACACCCCACCAGCCGGCCGATCTCCGCAGCCGAACGACCTTCCGCGGCACAAAGCACGATCTGGGCGCGCTCGACCATCCGCACCTCAGCGGTGCTCGAGCGCACAATCCGATCAAGCTCCGCTTGATCGTCCGCTGCGATCTCAACACTCTTCGCCAACGCAGGCATACCGAACCTCCATCATCGCTGGACCCAACCAGCGACGAGTTCGGCCCCGGTTTGATCCTCGCGACGATCTGGTCGGTGGCGGCCCCGTCGTGGTGCTCGAGCGTCCCAACGGTCTGCGCGCGCTGGGGCGCAGCCGCGAGCTGGTGCGCGGCAACGGCTGGAACGTGTTTGCGGTGATCCTGCTGCTGGTGATCCTCGTCGGCCTGGTCGCCTCGGGGGTCGAGATCGCCGGCGACGCCGCCGGCACCGCCGTGGGTCTTGTGGTGCGCGTGGTCGTCGGCATCCTCACCGCACCGATCTCCGCGCTCGCCGCCGCGGTGCTGTACTTCGACCTGCGCAAAGCGCACGCGGAGACGGCGGGCGGGGATCCGATCCAAGAGCCGGAACTGCCGTCGTTCCAGACGGGTGGGTTCCCGCCCGCGGCCGAGTAGTCAATCGGGCGGCCGGTCCCCGCGGCCCTCAAACCGGAGGGGCCCGGTTGCCCGGGCCCCTCCGCACTGCTCTCTTTCTCTGACTGGTGCGGCTCTCAGCCGGTCATACCCCCGAACAGCCCGCCGGTGATGTGCAGCGTCTGTCCGTGCACGTAGTTGGACCACGGGGAGCACAGGAAGAAGATCCCGCCCGCGGCCTCCTCCGGTGTGGCGGGGCGCCCGAGCGGAATCAGCATCGAGGCCATCTGGCGCATCTGCTCGGGGATCCCCAGCTGCACTTTCTCGCCGCCGATCTCCATCGTGTTGTCCTCCACCTTGGCTTGCGTGAGGCGGGTGTCGATGAAGCCGAAGGCGACCGCGTTGACGTTGATTTTGAACTGGCCCCACTCCTTGGCGACCGTTTTGGTGAGGCCGACGACGGCGGCCTTGGCGGCGGAGTAGTTGGCTTGGCCGGCGTTGCCGAACGTGCCGGAGGTGGAGGAGACGTTGACGATCTTGCGGAACACCTCCTTGCCTTCCCCGAGCTCCTGCTTGGCGGGCTCGCGCAGGTGCGGCGCGGCGGCGCGGATCACGCGGAAGGGGACCACCGTGTGGATGTCGAGCATCGCCTGGAAGTGCTCGTCGGTCATCTTGTGGACCGGCGCGTCCACGGTGTAGCCGGCGTTGTTGACGATGATGTCGATCCGGCCGAACGCGTCGATCGCGCTCTGCACCAGCTGGTCGGGCACGCCGGGCTTGGTCAAATCGCCGGCGAACACCGCGTGCTCGCCCGCGATCTCCTCAGCGGCCTGCTTGGCGACGTCGCCGTCGAGATCGTTGATGAGCACGTTGGCGCCGTGCTCGGCGAGCAGCTCTGCGGTGGCGCGCCCGATGCCGCGCGCGGACCCTGTGACGATGGCGGCTTTGCCGTCGAGAACTCCCATGGTGTCGTTTGCTCCTTTTTTTGCCTTGATTGCCGGCGGAGGTTATCTGTCCGGCGTCGGTGGCGGGGCGACGGGAGGAGTGCCCGGCGGGGACGATCGTGCCGAAGTCCTGGGTGTACAGCGCCCCGGGCTGCCCTTCGGCGAGTGCGGCGGGGGGCCGCGGCTCGATCCCCACGCCGGTTTCGCGGTAGGCGCCGTCGAGGATGTTGGCGCGGTGCCCGGGGGAGGCCATCCAGGCGCTGACGATCGACTGCGGCGTGGCCAGCCACATCGTGCCCCACGCGATGTTCTCGCCGACCACGTACCCGTCCTGCGCGTTGGGGAGGTAGCCGCTCGCGCGCATCCGCTGGAGCGGCGTGGAGCCGTTGGGGGCGACGTGGGAGAAGTAGTCCTGTTCGGCCATGTCGCGGCTGTGCGCCTGTGCGGCGTGCGCGAGCTTCGCATTGACCGTGAGCGCGCCCTCGCCGTGGCGTTCGCGTTCCTGGTCGATCAGGCACAGCACCGCGGCGCGGACCTGTTCGACGTTGCCCTGGTTGGGTGTCAGGTTGGCGTTGGCGCAGGAGGCCGCGGCAGACGCGGGGATCGCGCCGCCGAGCAGGGCTGCCAGGGCCGCCGCGAGCGCGCACAGGTAGGCAGCGCGGGCATGCAGCGACGTGATGGCCAGGCGTGCCACGTGCGTGGCATCGGCTGATGGGCGTCGGCGCCTGAGCGGTGGGTGGAGGTGTGGACACCTCTACTACTTCTCGAGCCCCTAACCAAATAAGATCAAGACTCATTCTCGTTTGGTTAGGGGCTCGAAAGAAGAACGGCGCGAGGCCCGGTGATGGTGATCAAAGCGCCAACACGCGCCCGAGGATCTCGCGCATGATCTCGTCGCTGCCGCCGCCGATCGGGCCGAGACGGGCGTCGCGGGCGGCGCGCTCGACCCACTGCTCGCGCATGTACCCCGCGCCCCCGTGGATCTGCAGGCAGGCGTCCATCAGCTCGTAGGAGGCGCGTTGCGTGAGCAGCTTGGCCATCGTGACCTCCTTCAGCGGTTCCTCGCCCGCCATGAAGCGGCGCAGTGCGTCGTAGGTGACGCAGCGGCAGGTGTACACGCTGGTCGCCATGTCGGCGAGCTTGTGGCGGGTCACCTGGTGCTTGGCGAGCGGTCGCCCAAAGGCGGTGCGCTCGCGCGCGAACTGGACGGTGCGCTCCCACGCAAGGCCCATCGCGGCGCACGCCCCGAGCGCCATCGCCAGGCGCTCCCACTGGAAGTTGGCCATGATCAACTTGAAGCCCTCGTGCTCGGGGCCGAGCAGACGGTCCTCGGGAACGAACACGTCCTCAAAGGCGATCGTCGCCGTGTCGGAGGCGGCCCAGCCGAGCTTCCGCAGCTTCGAGGAGTGCACGCCCTCGCCGCGCTCGACGATCAGGAAGGAGATCCCGTGGTGGCCGCCCTCCGCGGTGGTCTTCACCGCGGTGACGAGGAAGTGCGCGCGCACGCCGTTGGTGATGTAGGTCTTCTCGCCGTTGAGGACCCACCCGCCGTCCACGGGAGTGGCGAGCGTGCGCAGCGCGGCCACGTCGGAGCCGGCGCCGGGCTCGGTGATCGCCAGCGCCCCGATCTTCTCACCGCGGATGGCGGGCACGAGATAGCGCTGCTTCTGCTCCTCGCTCCCGAACTTCCAGATCGGGGGCGTGGCGATGTTGACGTGCGCGCCGATCCCCGCGGCCGTCCCCCCGGAGCCGGTGCGCGTCAGCTCCTCGATCAAAATCGCGTCGTGCAGGTAGTCCCCACCCTGCCCGCCGTACTCTTCTGGGTACTTCAGCCCCAGGAAGCCGTGCGCGGCAAGCTTGGGAAACACCTCGTCGGGGAACCATTCCTCGCGCTCCCACTCCTGCGCGTGGGGCGCCAGCTCGCGCTCGACAAAGCGGCGAATCGAGTCGCGCAGCTCCTCGTGCTCGTCGGTGAAGGGGGGGTCGGGGGTCATTGGTCAGATGCTGTTCCGGGGGGCGCATGCGCCCCCCGGCCGGACGGCGCATGCGCCGTCCGGGACATGGCCGCATGCGGCCATGTCGTAAAGATCAAAGGCCGTAAGACCGCCCGATCACCTCGAGCATGATCTCGTCGGTGCCCGCGCCGATCCGGTTGAGGCGCAGATCCCGCCACGCCCGCTCGATCCCGTACTCGCGCATGTAGCCCGCGCCGCCGTGGATCTGCAGGCACTCGTCGGCCACCTCGCAGGCGATTCGCGAGGCGTACAGCTTCGCCATCGAGATTTCGCGCACGGGGTAGTCGCCGTTCTGCTGGCGCCACGCGGTCATGTACACCATCTGGCGGGCTGTCTCGATCTTCGTGGCCATCTCCGCGAACTTGTGGCGGATCACCTGGAAGTTGCCGATCGGGCGGCCGAACGCGGTGCGGTCTTTGGCGTACTCCAGGGTGCGCTCGAAGCAGCGCTGCGCGCCCGCCACGCTGCCGGCGGCGCCGATCAGGCGCTCGCCCTGGAGCTCCCACATGATGTGGTAGAAGCCCCTGCCGACCTGGCCGAGCACCGCGGACTCGGGCACGCGCACGTCCTGGAAGGCCAAGAGCGCCGTGTCGGAGGCGTGCATCCCCATCTTCTCCAGCTTCTTCTCGCGGATCACCCCGGGGGAGTCCATCGGCACGAGGAACAGCGTGAAGCCGTCGTACCCGGCGTCGGCGTCGGTCTTCGTGACCAGCACGATCACGTGCGCACGGTGGCCGTTGGTGATGTAGGTCTTCGACCCGTTGATCACATATTCGTCGCCGTCTTTGACGGCGCGCGTCTTGATCCCTTTCACGTCGCTGCCCGCGTCGGGCTCGGTGATCCCGAGGCACAGGATCTTCTGCCCCTTGATCGCCGGTTCGGCCCACGTGCGCTTCTGCTCGTCGGTGCCAAACGCGAGGATCGGGGGCATCGCCATGTCGGTCTGCACCGCCACCCCCATCGCCAGGCCGCCGCTGTTGGCGTGCCCGATCGCCTCGGCGAGCACCAGCGCGCTGTAGTAGTCCCCACCCTGCCCACCCCACTCCTCGGGCTTGTCGAGGCCGAGAAAGCCCAGCTCGCCCATGCGCGCAAACACCGAGTCGGGGAACGTCGTCTCCTCCCACTCCTCGGCGTGCGGCGCCAGCTCTTTGATCGCGAAGTTGCGGATCGACTCGCGCAGCTGTTCGTGCTCGTCGGTGAACAAAAAGTGCTTGCGCTTGGCGGCGAAGTCCGGCTTCAGTACGGGCTCGGCGGTGGCGGCCATCGGTGGCTCCTTGTGGGTCGTCGCTAGACTCGGACTTGCATTATGCCCACGGTGATTCTCGATCCGCTCCCTGTGGAGATCGATGAGCTGCTGTGTCGGCGCAAACAGCTCGGGCTCGATCACGCCGACGAGATGTGGGAAGGGGTGCTGCACGTGAATCCCGCCCCATTTGGACGGCACTCCCATATCCAGCAGCAGCTCGCCGAGCTGCTTGGGCCGTTGGCGCGCGCAGCGGGTCTCACCCCGGCGATGGGGGGCTTCAATCTCGGGGCCAGAGGCAACTACCGCGTGCCGGACGGCGGCATCCATCGCCCCGGGCCTGATGAGATGTACTACCCGACCGCGGCGCTCGTCGTGGAGATCGTCTCCCCCGAGGACGAGAGCTGGGCGAAGCTGCCGTTCTACGCCGCCCATTACGTCAATGAGGTGCTGATCGTCGATCCGCAAAAACGCGAGACCCATTGGTTGGCGCTACGCGGCATGCGCTACGCGCCGATCGAGCGCAGCGGCTTGATCGACCTCGGTGCAGAGCAGTTGGCCGAGCAGATCGTGTGGGAGTAGGGTCACCACCACTGGCACGGCGGCGATCTGGCCGCCCGTATCTGGCAATGTTCACACAGTTGATATAAGCTGGCTCGCTCACCAATCAGGAGGCCTTGAGATGCGGGGGATGTGCGTGCTGTTCGGAATCGTGCTGGCGCTGGCTGGGGTGCCCGGGATGGCGTCTGCGGCCGAACCTGCGCCCGCGACGCCCACGCCCGCGCATGCCCCGCTACCCGCATCGCTGGTGGCGTTGGAGCAGAAGATGGAAGAACTGAAGATCACCAGCATGCGCTTCTCGGCTCAGTCGTCGATTACCGTGCCGCACGCGGACGGCAAGCTCCTGAGTTTCCTGAAGCTGCTCGGGCATTCGGGGATCTCTGGGGAAGAGATGATCTCGCCGCCGTCGGGCAACTTCACATTCAGCCTGTTCGGACATCCCTTCAAGGTACGCGTGGTTGATGGAGCCACCTACCTCTATCTCTCCGGACTCGACCGCCATCACCGCCGCCGTCACATCTGGATCAAGCTCGGCCCGGGGGGGCTGCTCGAAGTGTTCACGGTCAACGGGAAGCACATCAAGACACCCAAGGCCGCCCCGCCAAAAGAGCCGGCACTGGCCGAACCGTCGTTCGCGGGGCTGCGCAAGGTGCTGGCCGGGGCGGAGGAAGTCCGCGAACTGGGAGCGGGCACGCTCTACAGCCAGCCGGTCACGAACTTCCTCGCGGTCCTCGAACCCGCGCAGATCGAACGCGAAAACTTGGCGTCCACCTCGCGGCTGCGGCCCCGACCGCAGCCGCCGGTGGTCACGCTCGAAACGTCGCTGGCGCAGGACGGCCTGCCGCTGCGCACGGTGATCACCGAGCGCAGCGCGAAGACGGTGCTGTCCACAACGCTGAGCATCCCCGCGATCAACTTCCCGCTCGTGGTCCAAGCGCCGCCCCCCTCCCAGACGATCAGCATCGCGCGGCTGCGTGCGATCGAACGCAGGGAACGGCGTCGCCACAAGGCGCATCGCGCTGGGCCGCGGTCGAGCGCCGGCGCGTGATCTGAGCCTGGCCAACCAGCCAGCTCGGCGCGGGGAGCAGGCGCGGCCGGTTAGGATGGCGGCGTGTCCGAGCGGCCCGCAACCGAGCAGCCAGCTGCCGCCCCGCCCGGGGCCGAGCAGCCCGCACCTGCGTCCGAGGCGCCCCGGCCGCCCGTCCTCTACGCCCTCGTCGACGGCGTGGCCACGATCACGCTGAACGAACCGGCGACCCGCAACGCGCTCTCTGCCGAGCTGCTGGGCGGGCTGATCGCGGCGTTCGAGCGCGCGCGCGACGACGCGGATGTGCGCTGCGTGGTGCTGGCGTCCTCGCACGAGAAGGTGTTCTCCTCCGGAGCCAACCTCGGCGGGTTCGCCGGCGACGTGCCGCTGGTGTACAAGCACTTCGGCAGCGAGCAGTTTGTCGGGCTGTTCAAGCTGATCTGCTCGTTCCCCAAGCCCGTGATCTGCGCGGCGCGCGGGCACGTGCTTGCCGGCGCGCTCGGGATCGCGCTGGCGTGCGATCTGATCGTCGCCTCCGAGGCGGCCACGTTCGGTACGCCGGAGATCAACGTGGGGGCGTTCCCGTTCATGATCATGGCGTTGATCTACCGCAACGTGCCGCGCAAGCGCGCCTCCGAGCTGCTGCTGCTCGGCGAGCGCTGGTCCGCGCAGGAGGCGCTGGCGGCGGGGATCGTCAATAAGGTGGTGCCCTCAGAGGAGTTCGATGCCGCCGTCGCCGAGTGGGCCGGGAAGCTCGCCGCCAAGTCGCCTTTGATCATGCGGCTCGGCAAGGAGGCGATGCGCCGCCAGCTCGATATGCCCTTGGAGGATGCTTTGGACTACCTGCGCGCACAGCTGACGCTCGCGCTCTCCACGGAGGACATCGTCGAGGGCGTCACCGCGTTCTTCGAGAAGCGCGACCCCGTGTGGAAAGGGCGATGATGAGCGACGACGCATCGACCGAGACACCCACCTCCCTGCTGCGCCCGCTGGTCGAGGACCTCGAGGCCCGCCGCGCCAAGGCGATGCTGGGCGGCGGCGAGGAGAAGATCGCCAAGCAGCACGAGCGCGAGAAGCTCACCGCGCGGGAGCGGATCGCGCTGCTGATCGACCCCGGCACGTTCGTCGAGCTCGGCATCCACGGTCGTCCGCACTCCGCGCAGCGCGCGATGGACGGCGTGGAGGCGCCCGCCGACGGTGTGATCACCGGCTACGGCAAGATCGACGGCCGCCTCGCCGCGGTGTGCGCGTACGACTTCACCGTGATGGCCGGCTCGATGGGGATGACCGGCGAGATCAAGGTCACGCGTCTGCGCGAGCTGGCGCTGACCAAGCGGATCCCGTTCGTGTGGCTGCTCGACTCCGCCGGCGCGCGCGTGCAGGAGGCCGCCGGTGCGATGTTCGCCGGGTCAGGGCACCTGTTCCGCGAGGAGGTCGTGGCGAGCGGCGTGATTCCGCAGGTCGCCGCGCTGATGGGGCCGTGCGCCGCCGGCACCGCTTACATCCCCGGTCTCGCCGACTTCGTTCCCATGGTCAAGGGCCGCGGCTCGATGGCGCTCGCCGGTCCCCACCTGGTGCGCGCCGCGGTAGGGGAGGACGTCACCCAGGAGGAACTGGGCGGCTCGCGCGTGCACTGCCGCAAGTCGGGCGTGGGCGACATGGAAGTGGCCGACGACGAGGAGTGCATCGCGCGGATCAAGGAGTACCTCTCCTACTTCCCCTCGCATTGCGAAGAAGCCCCGCCGGTGCGGGCGGGCGGGGCGGGGGGGTCCGGATCCGACCCGATCGACCGCGCCGAGGAGGCGCTGCTGGACGTGCTGCCGGAGTCCAACCGCAAGCCGTATGACATGTACGAGGTGATCAAGCTGATCGTCGACGACGGCGAGTACCTCGACATCAAGCGCCAGTGGGCGAAGACGATCATCACCTGCTTCGCGCGCTTCGGCGGGCGGCCCGTGGGGATCGTCGCCAACCAGCCGCGGCAGCTGGGGGGGATCCTCGACAACGACTCCGCCGACAAGGCCGCGCGCTTCGTCAACCTCTGCAACGCGTTCGGCGTCCCGCTGCTGTTCATCCAGGACGTGCCCGGCTTCATGGTGGGCACCAAAGTGGAGGCCGAAGGGATCATCCGCCACGGCGCCAAGATGCTGTACGCCGTCGCCAACGCCACCGTGCCGAAGATCACAGTCATCACCCGCAAGGCGTACGGCGCCGGCTACTACGTGATGAACGGCCGCGCCTACGAACCCGACCTGATCGTCGCCTGGCCCTCCGCCGAGATCTCGGTGATGGGCGCCGAGGGCGTCGTCGAGATCGCCTTCCGCAAGGTCGTCGAGGAAGCGGACGATCCGGCAGCCAAGCGCGCCGAGCTGATCGAGGGCTTCCGCAAGCAGTTCGACGTGTACATCGCGGCCGGCAACGACCTGATCGACGACGTGATCGACCCGCGGGAGACGCGTGCGGTGATCTGCCGGGCTTTGGAGGTGTCCGCGAACAAGAAAGTCGAGCGGCCGTGGAAGCGGCATGGGGTGGTGCCCGTATGACGCCGCGGACGTTTGACAGCGAGGAGGTACGTTCGCATGGCCGTTGAGGACCCCGTAGTGATCACCTGCGCGATCTCCGGCGTGCTGGCCAACCGCGAGCAGTGCCCGGCGATCCCCTACACCCCCGCGGAGTACGCCGCCGAGGCGCGGCGGATCGTGGAGGAGGGGGGCACGATGATCCACATCCACGCGCGCAAACCGGACGGCTCGCCGAGCTTCGAGGTGGAGGACTACAAAGCGATCTCCGACGCCATCCGCGCGGAGGTGGGGAACGCCGCGATCATCAACTTCTCCACCGGCGCCATGGGGGTGAGCGTGGAGAAGCGCGTGGCCTACCTGCGCGAGTGCCGCCCCGAGGTGGCGGCGCTGAACATGGGCTCGATGAACTACGCCAAGTACTCGCGCTCGCGAAAAGACTTCGTCTTCAAGATGGTGTTCGCCAACCCCTTCGAGGAGATCGTCGAGCTGCTGGGGGCGATGCGTGAGCTTGGCATCAAACCCGAGCACGAGTGCTTCGACCTCGGCCATGTCGGCAGCCTGGAGCCGCTGATCGACATGGGCGTGCTGGCGTTGCCGCTGCACGTGGACTGCATCATGGGGGTCGTCGGCGGAGTGCCTCCGGGCGCGCGCAACCTCGCGGCGATGGTCGCCAACATCCCGGGGGTCGAAGACGCCGGCGGGCAGGGCGGGTCCAAATCTCACTGGGCGGTGATCGGGATCGGCCGCCGGCAGTGGGAGCTCCTCGCGGCCGCGCTCACGCTCGGCGGCTCGATCCGTGTGGGCCTGGAGGACAACCTCTATCTCCCGGACGGCGCCATGGCTCGCTCCAACGGCGAGCTGGTCGCCAAGGCCCGCCAGATGACCGAGGACGTCGGCCGCCGTCCGGCAACGGTGCAAGAGGCACGGCGGCTGCTGAACGTCCCCCAGCGCGATGCCTGACCTCCCGCTGGCGGGCATCCGCGTGCTGGACCTCTCGCGCCTGCTGCCCGGCGGCTTCTGCTCGCTGCTGCTTGCCGACTTCGGCGCGGATGTGTTGAAGGTCGAGGACACCGGCATGGGCGACTACATCCGCTGGTCGCCGCCCTACGTGGAGGGCGCGGAGCAGAGCGCCAAGTCGGCGCTGTTCCTCGCACTCAATCGCAACAAGCGCTCGATCCGCCTCGACCTCAAGCGCGATGAGGGGCGCGAGGTGCTGCTGCGCCTGGTTGGCGAGCACGACGTGGTGCTCGAGTCCTTCCGTCCCGGCGTGCTGGATCGCCTCGGCGTCGGCTACGAGCGGATGCGCGAGGTCAACCCCGGGATCGTGTACTGCGCGATCTCAGGGTACGGCCAGAGCGGCCCCAAGCGCGAGGCGTCGGGGCACGACATGAACTACCTCGGCCTCGTCGGCCTGCTCGGGCTCACCGGGGAACGCGGCGGCCCACCGGTCCAGGCTGCGGGCCAGATCGCTGACCTCGGCGGTGGCGCGTTGATGGCCGCGTTCGGGATCCTTGCCGCCCTGCGTGAGCGCGACGGTGCGCCCGCCCCGCGATCTTCCGGTTCCCTCGCCGGCGCCGGCGGTGCCCAGCCGGAGGGAGCCGGAGAGCTGGCCCCGCCGGCGCGCACAGGCTCAGGCGTTGGCCAGGTCGTTGACGTCTCGATGGCCGACGGCGCGCTCTCGTGGCTTGCGATGGTGGCCGCTGCCCACTTCGCCGACGGCAACACGCCCGGACGGGGCGAGCTGCTGCTGGCCGGCTCGGTGATCTGCTACCGCCCCTACGCGTGCGCCGACGGGTGGGTGACACTGGGTGCGCTCGAGCCGAAGTTCTGGCAGGCGTGGTGCCGCGGCGTGGAGCGCGAGGACCTGATCGAGCGCCAGTTCGAGCCGCCGGGCTCGGAGGCCCACGCGCAGGTGGTGGAGATCTTCGAGGCGCGCACCCGCGCACAGTGGGAGCAGTTCGCGCGCGAGTACGACTGCTGCCTGGAGCCGGTGCTGGAGCTCGACGAGGCCCTGGACTCCGAGCTGGTGCGCGCCCGCGAGATGGTCGTCAACCTCCAGCAGCCCGGTGTCGAGGGTGGCGTGCGCCAGCTCGGCGTGCCCGTCAAGCTGGAGCGTACCCCCGCCATCCACGACCGCCTTCCCGGCCCCGCGCTGGGCGAGCACACCGAGGAGGTCCTCGCCGCGGTCGGTTACTCCGCCGCGGAGATCGCCGCTCTGCTGGAGTCCGGCGTGGTTTTAGGGCCCGCCCACCCCGCCCACCCCGCCGCCGCGGCTGGGCAGGGCGCGACGTTTCGGGCGTAGGACTCCGGGTCAGGTCGAGCCGACCGAAGCGGTCGGTAGAACGAGTTGTAATGAAGACAAGTGAGGTCATACGCCTGTTGGAGGACGAAGGCTGGGAGCTATGGCGCACACGCGGGAGCCACCGCCAGTACAAGCACCCCAGCCGATCGGGCAAGGTCACCGTCCCTGGCAAGCCCAGCAGCACCATTCACCCCAAGACACTCGCTAGCATCTTCAAGCAGGCTGGAATGGAGAAACCATGACCCACCGATATCTGATCGTCGTTGAGGGTGACGGCACGTCCAATTATTCGGCGTATAGCCCGGATGTGCCTGGAGTCGCCGCTGTGGGGGACACGCGCGAGGAGTGTGAACGTGAGATGCGCGAGGCGATCGAGTTTCACATCGAAGGGCTCGCCGAGGATGGCGAACCGGTGCCTGAGGCGCACAGTACGGCGGGCTATGCCGTCGTTCAGGTTGCATGAGGTTGCAGGTCGGCGACTTCGCCTTTGAGGACGTCTTCCAGGTCTGTTGCGCGTTCTATCTTCGTTCTACCAACGCGCCCGATGGTGCTCCACCACGCCCATACCGTGCGTCAGCTCGACCCCGCCGGGGAGCGTGCCCGCGAAGGTGCCGAACGGCGCCCGGTAGTCGCTGCGCACCAGCAGCAAGTTCTCGTGGTGGCTGCGCTGCGCCTCGGCGGTAAAGCGCAGGTGGGAGCCCTCGGCGGAGTCGATGTCCCCGTTGGCTGAGGTGATGCCCGAGAGGTCGGCCGCGAAGTGGACAGCGGCCACCTCGTGCGGCTTGCCCGCCTGCCACACCGCCCGCTCGCTGCCGGCAGGGGGGTCGTTGACGCCCTCGACGAGATTGAACGCCAGCGGTATCCCCGCGGGGTCCACGCCGACGCCCGCAGCCCATCGCCACTCGGTCACGCGTGCGTGGTAGCCAGCGGTGTCGTCCACCACTGCGAGCGCCTCGATCGCGCGTGGGGGGCCGCCGTCGAGCGACACGGTGCCGCTCGCGCGGATCCCCGCCTGCTTGCGCGTCCACACGTAGCCTCCGCCGTGGGGGCACAGCGCCTCGACGCCCGCGTCCTCCGCCAGCGCTAGGTCGAGCGCCACGGCGCCGTCGTGCACGCGCAGCCGCCCCGGTGCGAGCTCCACCGCCCCGCGGCCGGTGAGCGTGTGCGTGCGCTCTCGCAGACGGCGATCCTCGCGCGAGAGGACCGCCCAGAACGTCTGGCGCGCCGGTCCCACCTGCACGGTGGCCGCACACGCCATCAACTCATCGCAGAAGATCCCCACGTAGCGCCAGCGCTTGAGGGGGCGCGTTCCACGGAAGAGAGGCATGCGGGCGGGCGGCACAGGCCCTGCCGGCGCTATGCTTGAGATTGTTGACTGACTAGTCAATCTATTCTGTGGGGAGACGCTCATGGAAGGGAGTGCGCTTATGAGGGTCGCCGCGGTCCAGCTCAACTCCACGGCCGACACGGCCGTGAACATGGCCGCCGCCGATCGTCTCACGCGCGCCGCGGCGGCGGATGGGGCGCGACTGATCGTACTCCCGGAGAAGTGGTCCGTCCTCGGGGCCGACGACGATCTGCGCGCGGGTGCCCAGACGCTCGAGGGACCTGCCGTCTCGTGGGCGCGTGCGATCGCGCGGGAGCTTGCGATCGACCTCGTGGCGGGATCGATCGTGGAGGCGCCCGCCACCGATCGGGCGTCGGCTGGCGGGAAGCTCGCCAATACCTCTGTGCACGTCGATCCGCGGGGAGAGGTGCGAGCGGTGTATCGCAAGCTGCACATGTTCGACGTCGAGGTCGCCGGCCGCTCCTACCGGGAGTCGGCGGTCACCGAGCCCGGCGAGGAGATCGTGATGAGCGCCACCTCCGAAGGCGTCGAGCTGGGGATGTCGATCTGCTACGACCTGCGTTTCCCCGAGCTGTTTGGGGCGCTCGCCATGCGCGGGGCCCGCGTGGTGGTGCTGCCCTCGGCCTTCACGCTGCCCACCACCCGCGACCACTGGGAGATCCTCGTGCGTGCGCGGGCGATCGAGAACGAGGTGTTCGTGATCGCCGCCAACCAGGTCGGTCCCCACCCCGGCGGGCACCACTCCGGGGGGCGCTCGATGATCGTCGATCCGTGGGGGGTCGTGCTCGCGCGCGCCGACGACCACGAGGGTTTCGTCGCGGCCGACCTCGACCTCGATCGTCAGGTGGAGATCCGCGCGCAGCTGCCCGTCCTCGCCCACCGCCGTCCGCAGGTGTATTCCCGATGAGCGTCTCACGCCCCAAGAAGGCCCCCGACAAGCGGCGCATGATCCTCGACGCCGCTGTGCGGGTGTTCGCGCGTCAGGGCTTCCACGCGTGCCGGGTCTCCGACATCGCCGACGAGGCCGGGGTGGCGTATGGCCTGGTGTACCACTACTTCGCCTCCAAGGACGAGGTCCTCGACACGCTCTTTCTCGAGCGCTGGAACGTGATGCTCGAGACGATCCGCGCGGTGGACGCGCGCGATGAGCTGGGCGCGCGCGAGAAGCTGCACGAGATCGCCTCCTTCATCGTGGACTCCTACCGCCACGACCCCGAGCTGATGAAGGTGATCATCGTCGAGGTCACCCGTGCGGCCAACTCCTTCGGCCAGACCCACCTCGCTCAGATCCGCCAGGCCTACGAGCTGATCGCCGAGATCGTCACCGCCGCCCAGGCCGAGGGCACCTTCAAGGCCGAGATCGACGCGCGCTTTGCGGCGATGTCGTTCTACGGGGCGATCGAGCAGATGCTCACCGGCTGGATCTTCGGGCTGCTCCCCTGTGAGGAGGATCAGTACGAGCGCGCCAAGTGGCTGGTGGTGGAGACGGTGTGCGGGGGTTTGGAGGCCCCTCCCGCCGGTGATTACCGGAGGGGGGAGTCAAAGACGACCACCGTGGGCAATACACTCCCCAAATGATGGAGAACGAGATGATCAAGCGTTTGATGTGGTCGGGCATGCTCACCGCGCTCGGCGCCCTCGCGAGTGTCCTCGTGCAGCGCGCCGCCGGCGCGGTGTGGCGACGGGCGTTCGACGAGGAGCCTCCGGAGTGAGCGCGGCGACAGGACCGGAACCCGCTCGCCCATGGGCGAGCGGGGCGGGCGCGCCTGGGGTGGCCTCACCTCGGACAAACGCCGGGGCGGGCGCGCCTCGGACGGACGGGCCGCAGAACATCGCCACTGTGATCACCGACGTCTCCGAACGTATGGCGGTGCTGGTGCACGAGGAGGTCGAGCTCGCCAAGGCGGAGGTCACCGAGAAGGCCGCCAAGCTGGCGCGCGGCGCGGTGGTTGCGGTCGCCGCGGGCATCTTCATCGTGACAGCGCTCTTCTTCGTGCTGATCGGCTTCGCCTGGCTGCTCTACTACGAGCTGCCGATCGGCAGCGAGTTCACGTACTTCTGGGGCTTCTTCGCAATGGCGCTGATCCTGCTGGTGCTCGGTGTGCTCGCGGGGCTGGTGGCTGCCAAAGTCGTCAAAAAAAGCTCCCCCCCGGTGCCCACGATGGCGATCGAGGAGGCCCGTCTGATCCGCGAGACGATGGGCTCGGGCTCCGAGCGTGACGGCAAGGAGGCACAGTGATGGCGCAGCGTTCCCCCGCGGAGATCCGCAGCTCGATGGAGGCCAACCGCGCGGAGCTGGCGGTGTCGATGGAGCGTCTGCATGTTGAGGTGGCGCGACTCACCGACTGGCGCGCCCACGTGGAGCGCCACAAACGCGAGCTGCTGATCGGCGCCGCCGTTATCGGCCTCACGCTCGGCATGCGCAGCCGCCGGCGGCGTCGTCGGCGTTAGAGCTTCAGGGTCCGGGTCCGGGTCCGGGTCCGGGCGCGGGCGAGTGCCGTCCGGCGGACCGGGGCGTCCGAGTGTGGCGAGGTCGGGTCGGGGTTGTGTATGTACTTTTCGGACCCCAACCCTTCATTTTGTGAAGTGGTGGGGGCTTAAAAAGAAGACATCTCCACCACGCCCCTCGAAATTCCTCAGGCCGGCAGCGCGTTGGGGCGGTCTGGCCGACGCGCCGACCAGGCCCTCAGGCCAGCAGCGTGCGGGGGATCCCGCCGACCCCCACGAGGCCCGGGCCCACGTAGGTGCCGATCACGGGGCCGACCTCGGAGACGAACAGCGGCTCGGAGCCGTAGATCTCGCGTCCGTGGTCGATCAGCCGCTGGGCTTGGTCGGTGGCCTGGATGTGTTGCACCACCCATGCATCCGAGCCGGCCTCGCGCAGTTCGTGCATGTACTGCACCATCCGCTCGAACGCCCTGCCGGCGGTGCGCACCCGCTCGACGGGCGTAATTTCGTAGCCCAGCGTGAGGATCGGCTTGATCCGCAGCGTGCCTCCCAGCCATGCCTGTGCCTTACCGACGCGCCCGCCGCGGCGCAGGTACTCCAGGGTGTCTATGCAAAACCACATTTTCAGCGCCGCCCGTGTCTCGCGGATGCGGGCGATCACGCCCTCCTTGTCGGCGCCACCGCGCGCCGCCGCAACGCCCGCGAGCACGAGCAGGCCGAGCCCGCCGCAGGCCGTCTCCCCGTCAATCACCTCCACGCGCTCGCCCATACCGCGCTCGGCGAGCAGTCCGCGGGCCTGGCGGGCCGCCTCGCAGGTGCCGGAGATGCCCCCCGAGAGGTGCACCGAGACGATGTCCTGCCCCGCCTCCAGCAGCGGCTCCCACACCGCGAGGAAGTCTCCGATCGAAGGCTGGGAGGTGGTGGGCAGATCGGGATTGGAGCGCAGTTGCTCATAGAAGGCGTCGAAGCTCTCGAGCTCCGACTCGCGCTGTTTGTCATTGCCCCACCCCGCGTACAGGCTCACCTGGTGGATGCCTTCGTTCTGCACCAGCGCGCGCGGCAGGTACTGGGTGCTGTCGGTGACGATCGCTATCGGAGGCATGGGGTCGGCACCCTACCGCAACGGGACGTGCGCCCCTCGCGATCTCTTTCTCTCTTTACTTCAGCGCGTCCGCAAGCTCGCCGGACTCGAACATCTCGCTGACGATGTCGCAGCCCCCAATCAGCTCGCCCCCGACGAACAGCTGAGGGATCGTGGGCCAGTTGGAGATCGCCGAAAGCTCCTGGCGGATGCGGGGATCGGGCAGCACGTCGACCGCCGCGAACGGCGCATCGAGCGCCTGCAGCGCGGCAACGGTGCGGCGCGAGAAGCCACATGCGGGAGCGTCGGGAGTGCCCTTCATGAAGAGGATCACGCGATTCTCCGTGATCGCCTGCTCGATCGCCTCGCGAATCGGGCTGGGCCCACTCTCCGCGGGTGGGGCGTGGGTTTCGAGATCGTTGTCGATCATGGGAAGCGGCTGGTGTGCCGGCATGGAAGGCTCCTGGTTCTCGGGTGGGGGTCAGTCGACTTGGGTCTTCAGCGACAGCGCATGGATCTCCCCGCCGAGCTCCTCGCCGAAAACCGCGTAGACGAGGCGGTGCTGCTCGATGCGGGTGTGGCCCGCGAACGCCGCGGCGGTGACAGTGGCCTTGAAGTGATCGTTGCCGCCGCTGACCTGCGCGCGGGCGCCCGGGATCGCCGCCTCGATGCGCTGCTTGATTTCCTCGGTGGTGGGCATGGAATGAAAGAGAAGAGGGGCTCGGCTCGTCGGCCTTCAGCCGACTGCGCCACCCTCTTGGTTTTTAGAGGATAGCCGCCCGCAAGCCAGCGCTATACTTTGGATAGCGATGGTCGCCTTTACCGACAAGGGAGCCGACAAGGTGCGTGAGTTCCTCGCCGCCCAGAGCGCCGACGTGGCGCTCGCGGGGCTGCGCGTGGGGGTGCGCGGCGGCGGCTGCTCGGGCTTCCAGTACCAACTCGCCTTCGACGAGCAGCGCGAGAACGACGCTGTGTTCGAGAGCCACGGGCTGAAGCTGCTGGTTGACCGCCCCAGCCTCCAGTACGTGTACGGCTCGGAGATCGACTACGAGGAGAGCCTCCAGGGCGCCGGCTTCAAGGTCAACAACCCCAACGTGGTCGCCGCCTGCGGCTGCGGCTCCTCGTTCAGGGTGGCCGAGGAGGAGCAGGTCTCCGCCGTTTGATGCCCTTTGGGATTATCTTGATCGAGATGAAGTAAATCATCTTGACAAAGATTATCTTGTAAGGCATAATTGTCGGGTGGCACGCGGTTCGAGCGCTCCCGTCAATCCGTTTCGCTTCGGTGCGCTGGCGCTCGACGAGGCGTTCACCGATCGCGAAGACGAGCTCCGCGAGCTGGTGGGCGACGTCCGCAATGGGCAAGACGTGGTCCTCTTCGCGCCGCGGCGCTACGGCAAGTCTTCGCTGATCTGGCGCGTCGCCCAGCAGCTGGTCGGCGACGGCGTGCTGGTCGCACAGGTCGACCTGATGCGCACCCCTACCAAGGAGAAGCTCGCCGAGAAGCTCGCACAGACGATCTACGAGGAGATCGCCTCGCCGCTGTTCCGCGCGCGCGAGCGTCTGCGTATGTTCGCGGGCCTGCGGATCGCGCCGACCGCGACGATCGATCCCGAGGACGGCTCGCTGTCGTTCAGCTTCGACGCGCGCGCCGCGCGCGAGGATCTCGATGCGACACTTGAAGGACTGCTCGCGCTGCCCGGCCGCCTCGCCGCCGACCGCGATCGCCGGGTTGCGCTCGTATTGGACGAGTTCCAGGAGGTCGTCGAGATCGACAGGGGGCTGCTGAAGCTGATGCGCTCGGTTTTCCAGGAGCAGCCGGAGGTTGCGCACATCTATCTCGGCAGCGCGCGCCATATGATCGAGCGGATCTTCAACGACGAGCACGAGCCCTTCTGGCGCAGCGCAAAGCAGTGTGAGCTTGGCTCGATTCCCCGTGAGCCCTTCGAAGATTACGCCCGCGAGCGCTTCGAGCGGACGGGCAAGACGATCGAAGACGTGACCTGCGCGGAGGTGCTGGAAGCCACCGGTGGCCATCCTTACGCGACTCAGGAGCTGCTCTACTTCCTGTGGGAGCAAACTCCCCTCGGCAAGGTTGCCGGCCAGGAGCGCTTGGGGCGCGCTCTCAGTGCGACGCTGCGTTCCGAGCACACGCACTTCAGTCTGCTGTGGTCGCGTGCGTCGGCAGGGCAGCGTCGCGTGCTGCAGGCGCTTATGGTCGAGCCCGGGAGGCCGCTCAGCAGCGACTATCGGCGGCGGCACAGGCTGGCGTCGGCGGCAAGCGTGCAGACGGCGCTCGACGCGCTGGTGGCAGCCGAGCTGGTCGAGCGCGTCGCGCGCGGGAAGTACCGCATCGCCGAGCCGTTTCTGGCTCTGTGGATCTCGCTCAACGAGAGCTGACCTGCATCGCTGCTACGGCTCGTTGTCCAGCGAGCGCCACAGATAGCGGCAGGCAAGGGTGCGGTGCGGGCGCCACGGCTCGGCGATCCGTTCCATCTCGGGAGCGTCGGGGAGGGCGTCCAGCCCATAGGCGCGCTCGATCGCGCGGCGGATGCCGAGGTCGCCGACCGGAAGCACGTCGGGGCGCTGTAGGTGGAACATCAAGAACATGTGCGCCGTCCAGACGCCAAGGCCCTTGACCGCCACCAACTCGGCTTCCACCTGCTCGTCCTCCAGCTCGTCGAGGCGCTCCAACTCCAGTTCGCCCGACAGCACGTGTTCTGCCAGCGAGCGCAGGTAGCCCACCTTCGCGCGCGACAGCCCCGCCGCGGCGCGCAGCTCTTCGGGATCGTCCGCCAGCACCTGCTCGGGTGTGGGCGTGTTGCCATCGAAGCGTTCGGTGAGGCGTAGGTAGATCGAGCGCGCCGCCTTGGTGGAGAGCTGCTGGCCGACGATCGCGCGCACCAGCGCCCCGTAGTGGTCGTCGGGGCGCCCGGCGCGGGCATCCCCGAGCTTGTTGGCGCCAACCGCCTCGATCACGCCCGCCAGCACCGGATCGGCGCGGCGCAAGTGGGTGAGGCCCTTAGGCAGAAGGCAACGCCTCGAGTGCCACCGGCTCGCCATCGAGCGCGTTCAGCGCGCGGCCGAGCGAGGCGGCGAGGCAGGTGAAGCTCGGCGTGTCCCTCACGGTGTAGCGCGAGGCCTCAGTCGTGCGCAGGCGCTGCACGAGGTCGAGGAACGTGCCGACGTCGTCGGTGTCGAACGCGACCACGAACTCCTGGTCGTCGAGGCCGAAAGAGTAGGTCGTGTGGTTGTCCACGCCCGGGTATTCCCGTCCCACGGCGATGTGTCCCTGCATGATCCGCCAGCGCTCCTGCGCTGGGAGGCCATACCACTCTCGCGACTTGACAAACGGGTACACGAACACGTACTTGCCGCGGAAGGCGCGCGGGGCGGCGCGCTCGTCCTCGGAGTACTCCGAGCTCTTGCGCATTCCCAGGAACGAGTAGGGCGTGTGCGCCCACTTCATCAACCCGCTCTGCAACAGCACCACGTGGAACTCGTGGATGCGATCGAGGTTCTCCGCCTCGGAGATCAGCAGCAGCTCCGCGTCCCCCCGCGTGCCCACCAGCGAGAAGCTCTGCAACAAGTGCCCGTCGGCGAAGTCCTCGCACGCGGCGGCGAACTCGCGCTTGTCTTCGGCGCGCCGCTCGGCGTCCAGGCGCCGCCACTCGGGGTCCAGCTTCAGGAAGGTGTACTTGACGAAGTGGCGCGCGCTCACACTCCACAGGCTACAAGCACGCCGGCCTTGCCTGCTCGCGGGGCGTCCCGGACGTCATCGGGCTTGCGTGCGCGAGCGGTGCGGGGGGCGGAGGGGCTAGAGTTGGGGCCGTGCGGATCGCGCTCGTCTCGCCCTACTCGTGGACCTACCCGGGGGGAGTCACCCGCCACATCGAGGCGCTCGCCGACGAGTTCGACGCGAGCGGCCACGAAACGCGCATCCTCGCGCCTTTCGATCCCGACGACGCGCTGGCCCGAGCGATGCACCGCGGCGCGCGCCCTCAGCCGATGGAGCTGCCAGAGCGCGTCGTGCCACTCGGGCGCAGCACCGGGTTCTCCGCCAACGGCGCCGTCTCCAACCTCGCCGCCACGGTCGATTCGCTGCTTGCCCTGACGCGGGAGCTGCGCGGCGGGGGTTACGACCTCGTGCACGTCCACGAGCCGGTGGTGCCCCTGGTCGGCTGGTATGCGGCCAGCTGCGCCGGCGACCTCCCGCTGGTGGGCACCTTCCACAGCTTCTCCGAAAACGCCTTCACCAATGGGATCGGGCTGGCGCTCGGCGCCCGGCGGCGGATGAACCGCCTGCACGCGCGGATTGCCGTCTCTGAGGCGGCCGCCTGGACCGCGCGGCGCTTCTTCGGCGGGCGCTACCGGATCGTGCCCAACGGGGTGCGCCTCGACCCCGCCGAGCGTGCGGGTTGGGGTGGGGAGGCGCGGCTGGATGCCGACCGCGAGCAACGGAGCGGGGTGGATGGGGAAGGGAGGCCCGCGTCGCTGCGCATCCTGTTCATCGGCCAAGCCGTCGAGCGCAAGGGTCTGCCCGTCCTGCTGCGCGCGTTCGAGGCGTTGCGGGAGCACGTGCCCGCCACGCTCACGCTGGTGGGCGCCGGGCCCGAGGAGGTCGCCCCACTGCTGCTCGACGACCGCGACGTGCACGCGTTGGGGAAGGTCACCGACGAGCAGAAGGCCGAGCAGTTGCGGCGCGCCGACGTGCTCTGTGCACCGTCGCTCGGCGGCGAGAGCTTTGGGATGGTGCTCACCGAGGCGTTCGCCGCCGGCACGCCGGTTGTGGCGTCGGACATCGCCGGCTACCGCGACGTCGTGCGCGACGGCCGCGATGGACTGCTCACCGCGCGCGGCGACCCGCAGGCGCTCGCCGAGGCCCTGCGCCTGCTGGCGCTTGACCCCGGGCGCCGCACTCAGCTGGCAGCAGCTGCCCGCGAGCGCGCCGAGCGCTTCGCTTGGCCGCGTGTGGCCGCCGAGGTGCTCGATATCTACGAGCAGGCGCTTGCCGTCGGACGCGCACCTACTCGCACGGGGCGCTTCGCCGTGCGCCGCGGTCTCTCGCCGGCCGACCTGCTGCCGCGCGTGTCCGCCGAGCGTCTGCCCAGCCCCGAGCCGGCGTTGGCGCTGCCGCCGGCGCGCCGCGCGCTGCGTGTCGCCCGCCGCGGCGCGCTCGCCATGGTCTCGCTTGTGGGTCTGGCGCTGGCACTGACCGCGCTCTCGCGGATCGGCGTCGGGCGCGTGCTTGCCAGCCTCGTGGCCTCCAGCCCTGGTCTGATCGCGGCCGGACTCGGCCTGATGTGCCTCTCGATGGTTGTCCGCGGTCTCGCCTGGTACGCGATTCTCAGGGCCGCCCCGACCTGGCGTCCGGCACGGCGGCGCGACGCGCTGCAGGGGACGTTCATCGGCGTCTTGATGTCCGCCACGCTGCCCGCCCGCCTGGGCGAGCCCTCGCGTGCGCTGATCGTCGCGCGCCGCCTCGGGCGCCCGCGCGAGACGCTGCCGGTGGTGCTCGGCACGATGGTGTCGCAGACGCTGCTCAACCTGCTTGCGCTGGCGTTGCTCGCGGCCGCGATGCTCTCCGGCGTGCCGCTCCTGCACGGCCACGACGGGGCGCTGGCCGCCGCCGCGCTGGTGCCGGTGGCGGCGCTGCTGCTGGTGCTGCTCACCCCCGTGCTGCTGCCCCGCTCCGCGATCTCGCGCTACGCGCGGCTGCACTCGCTGGTGCTCGGGCTGCGCCGCTCGCTGCTGCGCGTGCGCGAGGGCCTGCGTATCTTCCGCCAGCCGCGCCGCGCGGCCGTGGCCACGACGGTGCAGCTCTCGGCCTGGGCGCTGCAGTGCGCCTCCTGCTGGCTGTTGTTGATGGCGCTCGGCCTCGACCACCGCGTCGGGATCGCCGGCGCCGCTGGCGTGCTGTTCGCCGTCAACGTCACCGCCGCGGTGCCCGCCACCCCCGCCAACGTCGGCATCTTCCAGGCTGCCTGCGTCGCGGTGCTCGCTGGCGCCTATCACGTCTCGACCCCCGACGCGGTCGCCTACGGGATCATTCTGCAGGCGGTCGAGGTGGCCGCCGCGGTGATTATGGGCATGCCCGCGCTCGTCAAGGAGGGCCTCTCCTGGAAGGAGGTCCGCCTGCGCACGCTGCACGCCACCCCGGTCCGCCTGCCGCCGCTGCCGGGGGGCGGGAAGGTCACCTCGCAGGCGTAGCCCCTCCCACTAGTGGACACCACCACCACCGTCACAGCAGCTCGCACACCGCGGCGATCTGCGCGGCGCTGTCTTTGATCAGAGTCTTGGCGAGCCCAGCCAGCCCTTCGATGTTGGCGGGGTTCGCATCGTCGAGGCTGTCACTCACGCCTTCGAGCACTGTCTGAAAGCGGAAGTGGCGCACGTTGCGTTCGAGCAGTTGGTCGAGCTGGTAGTCGATTGCCGCGCTCGTGCCGTCCATGATCACGCCGAGCAGTGGTCGCGCCCACTCCAGCAGACCCCAATGCTCCGCCTGCTTGAACGGGATCGACTCGGTGAGGCGGCCTGTGCCGAGTGAGACCACCAGGATGTCGGCATCCGGGTGGTCGCGCATCGCCTCCGCATACGCGCACATGGCGGGGTTGTTGGCGAATGTGCCGCCGTCAACGAGTGCATAGTCGCCCGGTTCGTCGAGACCGACCACAGCGGGGATGGCATGCTCGGGCTCGAAGTATGTAGGGGCAGCGGAGGTGGCGCGCGCGACCACGCGCATCGGGTAGTCGCGCTCCGGGCCTTCCTTGGCCTGGTGGCTCTTGAAGAAGAACGGTTCGTGACTCTGGATGTCGTAGGAGGTGATCAGGACATCGCACAGCGCCTCGGAGAGAAGCGCTGCCCCCAGATTGCGCTGCAGCGCCGCTTCCAAGCCGCTCGCGGAATACTTCTCCTCAATCAGGCCGTCGACCGTCTCGATCGTGCGCAGCAGCGAGCGCGAGAAGATCTCCGGCCCGTCCGTGCGAAAGAAGTCGGCGAGCTCTTCCGCGCTGTGGAGCGGCCCGCCGTCCTGTCCGGGCGCTGTCACTCCGAGCGCGACGATGCCCCCCGCGGATGTGCCGGCGATCAGGTCGAACAGCTCACATGCAGGTCGTTTCGTCTGGCGCTCGATCTCGGCGAGCACCATCGCCGGGATGATCCCGCGGATCCCGCCGCCGTCGATCGACAGGACCTTGACAAGGGTTCGATCTGCCACGATCGATCATCATATGGGAAATCGCGTTCCATGCGACTCGCAGCCGCATTTGGGATCGGACCGGCCAGCTCTGCTTTCGCCGGTTCTGCCCCATTTGGTACCGGGGCCCGCCAGCGCTGCGTCTGCGGTTCTCTTAACCGGCCATTGCGGGCTCGTCCTCCGACTCCACTGCTCCATCAGAAGGGTCCTCGTCGCCCAGCTCGCCGAACAGTGAGGGGTCCCGTGTGGAGCCCTTGATGAGGTCGTCGGGGGAGCCGTCCGGGAGTAGGCGGCCCTGCCGCGTGCCGAAATAGATCGCCTGCGGGTGGTGGGCGATGAGCGCGAGCGTCGACTGCTCGGGTTCGGGAGCGTAGCCGTCGGTGATGCGCATCCCGATGTTGCCGAGACCCAGCAGCTTCTCGACCTTCAGATGCTCCGACTGCTCGGGGACCGCTGGGTAGCCCCAGGAATAGCGCCGGCCCTGCGCGGCGGGGATACCGAGCATCGCGCGGGCCTCGTGGTGCAGCCACTCCGCCAGACCCTCCGCCGTCTGCACGCCCAGTCCGTGGACAAACAGCTGTTCGGCGAACTCGCCATCGGTCTCGAGCTTCGCTATCAGCTCCGTGACCTCCGAGCCCACTGTCACGGCCTGCACGGCGATCACGTCCAGTTCTGATGGAGGCTCTCCCCACGCCGGCCCATCCCGCCCGGCGGCCTTCCCGCCCGCCCTGTCGCCGGATGGGATTCCATTTGCCGTCCCCACCGCCGGGCGGAAGAAGTCCGCCAGACAGATGCGATCTCCCTTCGGCTGACGCGGACAGACGAAGCGGGTCAGCTCGGTCGAAGGAGCCCGCCCACCCGCTGGATCGGGGCCGCCGGCGGGGTCCATGACCGCCGGGTCGAGCACGACGATGTCGTTGCCCTCCGCGTAGCAGGGGAAGAAGCCCAGCAGCGCGCGGGGATGCAGGTAGGTCTGCTCGTCCCACATCCGCTGCAGCCGCGGGCGGAAGTCGCCCTCCAACAATTCCCGCCACGCCTCCCCTTTCACACCCTTGCCGCCCCAGTGCAGCTTGAACAGCACGTGCGTGTCGAGGTGGCTGTACACCGCGTCGAGGTCGACCGGGATCTCGCGCACGCCCCAGAACGGTGGCGTCGGGATCGGCGCGTCGATGCGCGCGGGCGAGCGCACGGAATCATCGGCGAAGTTGAGGTCCTCGACCGGCGCCTCGCCCTTGGCGCGGAACTCCGTGGCGCCCGCGAGCAGCTTCTGTACGAGCGCCGCGCGCGTGTCGGCGTCGATCAGCTGGTCCATCACCGCCAGGCCCTCGAACGCGTCCTTGCAGTAGAACACGCCCGGTTCGTACACCTCCTCGGAGTCCTTTCCACCTGGGTACAGCGCGCGGTAGCTGAACGCGCGGTTGATCGCGGCGCCCCCGATCAGCACGGGGTAGGGGAGGCCCTTGGCGTGCAGCTCCTGGATGCACGCCGGCATCTGCTTGGAGGTCGAGACCAGCAGCGCGCTCAGGCCGATCGCGGTCGCGTCGTGCTCCTGCGCGGCGTCGAGGATCGTCTGGATCGGCACCTGCTTGCCGAGGTCCACCACGGTGTAGCCGTTGTTGGTGAGGATCGTGTTGACCAGCGACTTGCCGATGTCGTGTACGTCGCCGAACACCGTCGCCAGCACCACGGTGCCCTTCGTGTAGCCCTCGATCTTGTCGAGGTATTTCTCCAGCTGCGCCACGGCGCGCTTCATCACCTCGGCCGACTGCAACACGAACGGCAGGATCAATTCGCCGGCGCCAAACTTGTCGCCGACCTCTTTCATCGCCGGCAGCAGCACCTCGTTGAGCGTCGGCACCGCGCCGATCTTCTGCACGCTCTTGTCGATCCAGTCCTCGACCCCCTCCCGGCGACGGCGCAGGATGTGGAAGTGCAGCGCCTCCTCTGGCTCCATACCCTCGGTCGGGTCTGCCGCTCCCTGGGCGGTGTCCTCGGGGCCCTTGGACTCGAAGTGCTCGATGAACTTCTCCAGCGCGTCCTCGCGGCGGTCGAACACGAGGTCGTCCGCCAATTCCCGCTCGACGTCGGGGATCTCCGAGTAGGGGGTGATGTGGTTGGGGTTGACCATCGCCAGGTCGAGTCCCGCCTGCACGCAGTGGTGCAGGAACACCGAGTTGAGCACCGCGCGCGCCCCGGGGGACACGCCGAAGGAGACGTTGGAGACCCCCAGCGAGGTCTTCACCTCCGGGACCTGCTCCTTGATCGCTTTGATCCCCGCGATCGTCTCCACGGCGGACGGGCGCCACTCCTCATCGCCGGTCGTCAGCGTGAACGTCAGGCAGTCGAAGATCAACAGCTGCGGGTCCATGCCGTGCTCCTCGCAGCAGAGGTCGCGAATGCGCTCGGCGATCTCGACCTTGCGCGCGGCCGTCTTCGCCATCCCGACCTCGTCGATCGTCAGCGCGATCAGCGCCGCGCCGTGGGCGAGCGCCACGGGGACGACGCGGTCGAGCTTGGCGCGCCCGGCCTCGAGGTTGACGGAGTTGACGATCGCTCTCCCGGGGATCTGCTCCAGCGCGCGTTCGATCACCTCCGGCTCGGTTGAGTCGACCTGGATCGGCGCGGGCTGCGTCAGCGAGACCTTCTTCGCCACGAGGCGCATCTGTTCGTCCTCGTCTGTGCGCTCGGTGAGCGCCACGCACAGGTCGAGCACGTGCGCGCCGCCGGTCACCTGGTCCTCGGCGATCTGCACCAGCCCGTCGTAGTCGTCCGCCAGCAGCAGCTCCTTGGCCTTGCGCGAGCCCTGTGAGTTGACGCGCTCGCCCACCATGGTTGGCGCCGGCTCCTGTGCGAGCGGGGTGGCGGCGATCATCGAGGAGAGATGGGGGGGCCGGGGGGCTGGACGGGGCCCGACCGCGCACGCCGTGGAGCCGCCCGCCTGCGCGCCTGTTGTGGAGCCGCCCGCCTGCGTGCTCCCCGGGCTGCCGACGCGCTCGGCGATCGCGGCGATGTGCGCGGGGGTGGTGCCGCAGCAGCCGCCGACGATCCCCACGCCGTAGCGCTCCACGAACTCCTTCAGCGCCTCCGCCAACGGCTCGGGCTTCTCGGGGAAGATCGTCTCGCCGTCGGGGCCCTGCAGCGGCAGGCCGGCGTTGGGGATGCACGCCACCGGCACCGGGCAGTACTCGCCGAGGAAGCGGATCGCATCGCGCATGTCCTCCGGCCCGGTCGAGCAATTGAGGCCGATCACGTCCACGTTGAGCGCCTCCAGCGTGGTCAACACCGCGGAGATGTCGGTGCCGAGCAGCATCTTGCCGCCGTTGGGCAGCAGCGACACCGAGGTGTGGATCGGCAGTGTGCGCCCGGTGCTCTTGAAAGCGGCGCGTGTGCCGAACACGGCGGCCTTCACCTCGAGAATGTCTTGGGCGGTCTCGATGATGATCAGGTCGGCGCCGCCGTCGATCAGGCCGGCGGCCTGCTCGGCGAACACCTCCACCAGCTCGCCGAAGCGGATCTGCCCGAGCGAGGGGTCCTCGGAGGCCGGCAGGTAGCCGGTGGGGCCGATCGAGCCGGCGACGAAGCGGTGCTCGCCGGCGGCCTTGCGGGCGATTTCGGCCGCTTTGGTGTTGATCTCGACGGTGTAGTCGGCCAGGCCCCACTCGCCCAGCTTCAGCCGCGAGGCTTGGAAGGTGTCGGTCTCGACCACCTCGGCGCCGGCGTCCAGCATCGAGGCGTGCACGCCTTCGATCACGTCGGGGCGGTTGAGCACCAGCGCCTCGTGGCACTTGCCCTGCAGCCCGCCGTAGTCCTCGGGCGTGAGGTCGAACTGCTCAAGGGTCGCGCCCATGCCGCCGTCGTAGACGACGACGCGGCTGTGGATGGCCTGCAGGAAATCGCGCATCCCTAGATGCTATCTGGCGAGCGCCGCCTTACATGGTGGCGCTCGCAACATTGCCTATGGTGCAGTTGATCCGGCGGGCGCCGAGGCCGGAGGCCGCGATGGTATCGCCAGGTGACGGGTGATCGATATTCCGGACGCTTCGTTGAAACGGACTGTGCTTGGGTTGTCGCTTGTGATCTCGTACACGTTGTTCGTGACGGGAACATTTTCGGTCGTGCCGTCTGTGTTCGTTACCTCGACTGTAGCGTTTCCGTTAGGCACGAGACCCAATACCACCGGGGTGCCAGCTGCATTGCTCGAGGTCAAGGCCAACCCATGTTCTGCCGCCGGTATGGATCCACACACCCCGCTCGGGACGTCGTTTGGACTCATTGCGCCGGCCACAAGACAGATTTCAGCAGCACCAGGGACAATCCACGTCGGATATACGCCCCCTACAAATACCGCAGCCGATGGGTCTACGCCGGGCTGATTACCCATGCCCTTTACGACAGCTGCAGGCAACGGCTGAGCACCTACAGCGCTCATGTGTGCGGGATGTCCTCGAACATCCTTACCCCTGAGCACTTTGAATATATGGCCGAGCCGCGGTGAAACTACCTGGGCAGTGGTTGCGGATTGTTTCACCCTATGGTCTTTAGAGGATGCGGTCGCCGCAGTGACCACAATGGTCGCCACGACGGCGACCAGCACGGAGCTACCAACCACGAGTCGTTGTGTTCGCTTGATCATTTCGTACTCCCTTCGTTATGTGTGGTAGCCGTACTCTGCGCCCAGCACCTCGTGTGACACGCTCCCACCGTTCCATGCCCGCGGATATCCATATTCTCCTCCGGGATACTGGTGGGCAACTTCATTGTCATAATAGACGCACGTTTCGCCTGTGTATCCGCTGTTTGTCAGATACTCATCGATGCAGACCTCATGGCTAGCTTCTGGATCGTCGCCCGCATTGAGTTCAAGATGCGCGTATTCACTGGAACCGGACGGCGGACACGTGCCACCCGGCGCCAAATCATTATTACAGTAAAGATGTTCGTACTGGTATCCGGTGGCCATCGTCGGAGACAGTGCGACTGCGATTACTGCCAAAGTTAGCATCGGGGCTAGCCGGAGCAGCGCTTTCTTTCGCATAGGGCAAATCCTTTCTCTGGGCGGTCGTCTTACAAGGTGCGTGTGCCGGGATTCGTGTCCCGAACCAGTTCAGCCTATCAAATCAATTCGTGGCTTGGGTAGGCGTGGCCGGCACCGTCCCGGCCGGAGTCAAGCCTGGAAGGTGTCGGTCTCGACGACCTCGGCGCCGGCCTCGAGCATCGAGGCGTGCACGCCCTCGATCACGTCGGGGCGGTTGAGCACCAGCGCCTCATGGCACTTGCCCTGCAGGCCGCCGTAATCCTTGGGGGTCAGGTCGAACTGCTCCAGGGTGGCGCCCATGCCGCCGTCGTAGACGACGACGCGGCTGTGGATGGCCTGCAGGAAATCGCGCATACACCGATGCTACCGGCCTCCATCGCCGCCCTCATGTGGGCGCGGCTTGGTGGGTCGGGGGTCAATGTTTCTTTTTGGGGTCCTAACCAAACAAGAATAAGACTTAGTCTTGTTTGGTTAGGACCCGGAAAGGGTCGCAAAGCGGGAGGGAGGCCGAATGGTGGAGGTTCACAACTCTTCACACACTTGTGCGGCCGGCCCTACGCCAACTGCCCGCTTGGGACGCGCTTGTCGGCCGTTTGGAACGACAAGTCGGTCTCACTCTTTGGGATGCTTGTCAACCACTCGTCCATGCGCCGTGAAACTCGGCGTGCGAGCGGCCATTCTGCACGGCCACTGCCGGGTCGCCGCTACGGCCCCTGCCAAGCCAGCCCTCGCCCCTCTACAGCCAGGAGAGGACTTCCTCCATGTCACAGCCAACCGCCTCCGTCTCAGAGCCAGTCGTCGTGCACGCCTCCTCCCAGGCTACCCGCCGCCGCGCCACTCCAAACCGCTCCAAGCGCGCCGGCCACACCGTCGTGGCTGTGGTGGGGCTCGGCTACGTCGGGCTGCCGACTGCGATCGCGCTGCGGGGGGCAGGATGCCGGATCGTCGGGATCGATGTCAGTGGTCCCCGCTTGAGCGCGATCCGCAGCGGGCAGGCCGAGCTGCTGGAGTCCGAACAGCGCGACCTGGCTCGGCACCTGGCGAGCGATGGGTTTGTGCTCACCAATCGCATCAAGGCGCTGGACGCCGCCGACCTCGTGCTGATCTGCGTGCCCACCCCCGTCGACGAGCAGCTGCGGCCCGACCCGCGGATCCTGCGCCAGGCGTGCGCCTCGGTCGTGCGCCACGCCCGTCCCGGGCAGACGCTGGTGCTGACCTCGACCACCTACGTGGGCACCACTCGCGAGCTGCTCGCCGACCCGCTCGCCGAGCGCGGGCTGCGCGTCGGCGAGGACGTGTTCGTGGCGTTCGCCCCCGAGCGGATCGACCCCGGCGTGAGCGACCACGAGCAGCTGAAGACGCCGCGCGTGCTGGGTGGTGTCACGGAGGAGTGCGCGACGCGCGCGGCGAGCGTGCTGCGCCACACCTGCAAGCGCCTGCACCGCGTCTCCTCACCCGAGGCCGCCGAGCTGGTGAAGCTGCACGAGAACACCTTCCGCGCCGTCAACATCGCGCTCGCCTTCGAGCTCGCCGATGCGTGCGAGGCGCACGGGCTGGACCCGATCGAGGTGATCGAGGGGGCCGCCACCAAGCCCTACGGCTTTCTGCCGCACTACCCCTCCGCCGGCGTTGGGGGGCACTGCATCGCGGTTGATCCCCACTACCTGCTGCACGATCTGCGCGAGCGCGGGCGTCCCGCGAAGCTGGCGGAGGAGGCGCTGCGCAAGCTCGCCGGCCGTCCCCGGCACGTGGCGTGGCGCGCGCACGAAGTGCTGGTGGGGTTGGGCCGCCCGCTGCCCGAGGCGCGCGTGCTGGTCGTCGGCATCTCCTACAAGCCCGGCGTCGCCGACACGCGCGAGTCGCCGGCGCTGGAGATCGTCGCCCGTCTGCGCGCCGAGGGTGCGCAGGTCGACTACCACGACCCGCTCGTGCCGGCGCTCGAGATCGGCGGTGGGCGCTTGACCGGGATGGCGGCCCCCGCCGCGGGCGCCCCAACGGCAGTCGATCGTCGGCCAGGAGACGGTCCGACCCTCGATCCCGAGAACTACGACCTGGCGATCCTCACCACCCTGCACCCCGACCACGACTACGAGTGGCTGGCGCGCTGCCCAGCGGTGCTCGATTGCACCTACCGCCGTCGCGACGCCGGCCTAATGCGCTTCACGCCGTGATGTGGTCGGGGAGGTAGAGATGTCATCCGAATGCACACATACCACTTCACAAAATGAAGGGTTTGGGTCCCAAAACAAAACATCCAACCGCACCAGGCCACTTCACAAAGTAAAGGGTTTGGCCTCCAAAATAAGCATCCTAAGCACCCCCACCACTTCACAAAATGAAGGGTTTGGGCCTGAAAAAATGCAAACACAACACCCCCCTCGCCGATCTCATCTGCCCATGGATGTAGGTGTCGAGACCGATGCGAGCGGCTGAGCCGGTGTCCCCTCGCAAGATCACGACGCACCGCATCCTGAAGGGGCTGGCCGGCCTCTACCTGCTGCTGCTGCTGGCTGCCGTGATGGCCTACAAGGCGGCCTTCGCGGGGCTGCTGTTCACCAACGTGTTCTTCGGCGTGTACTCGCTCACGGTCGCGGCATACATCGTCTCGCGCTTCGTGTTCAGCCTCTTCTACCGCACTCGTCCGGACGCCGGCGTGGAGCCGCAGATCGCGATCGTGATGCCGGGCTTCAACGAGGAGGAGGCGATCGCCGACTCGCTGCGCTCGCTGCTGGAGCTCGACTACCCGCCCGAGAAGCTCGAGCTGGTGGCGGTCAACGACGGCTCGACCGACGGCACGCTCGCGGAGATGCGGCGCGTCTCGGCCGAGTCGCAGGGACGCGTGAGCGTGATCAACTTCCCGGAGAACCGCGGTAAGCGCGCGGCGATGGCGGCGGGCATCCGCGCCACTTCGGCGGAGGTGATCGTGTTCGTCGACTCCGACTCCACGGTCGAGCCGCAGGCGCTCAAACTGCTGGTGCAGCCGCTCGCCGACCCGCGGGTTGGGGCGGTGTGCGGGCACGCCGACGTGCTCAACGTGCGCGACTCCTGGATCACGCGCATGCAGGCGGTGCGCTACTTCGTCGCCTTCCGCGTGGTGAAGGCCGCCGAATCGGTGTTCGGCGCGGTCACCTGCTGCTCGGGCTGCTTCTCCGCCTACCGGCGCGAGGCGATCATGCCGCGCTTGGAGTGGTGGGAGAACCAGACGTTCCTGGGCGTGGAGTCCACCTTCGGCGACGACCGCTCGCTCACCAACTGCGTGCTGCGCGATTGGCGCATCCTCTACGAACGGCGCGCCGTGTCGCACACGATCGTGCCCGTCACCTTCCGCTCCTTCCTGATTCAGCAAACCCGCTGGAAGCGCTCGTGGACGCGCGAGTCGCTGCTGGTCGCCAAATTCATCTGGCGCAAGCACCCCATCGCCGCGCTGTTTGCCTACATGAGCATCCTGCTGCCGCTGCTCGCGCCGATCGCGGCGCTGCACTCGCTCGTGTGGGCGCCGCTGGTCACCCACCACGGGGTGCTGCCGCTCACCTACCTCGCCGGGATCTACGCGCTGGCGCTGGTCTACTCCTTCTACTTCCTGCTCTTCCAAGACCGCTACAACGTGCTGTGGCTGTACGGGATCCTGTTCGTCTTCTTCTACCTCGGGATCATGCTGTGGCAGACCTACTACGCGATCGCCACCTGCCGCACCTCCGCCTGGGGCACGCGACCCGCGACTGCCGGCCTCGGCGCCGGGGGGGAGGGGGGATAGGGGATGGCAGTGGAGGAGCTCCCAGCGGTGCGGCCAACGGCGGCCGGGGTCACGCTTCGGCGCGGGCTCGCGATGCTGTTGCTGCCGCTCTCGCTGCTGCCCGTCGTGCTGCTCGCGCCCTCACTCGCGCGCGCGCCGGCGACGCTGGTCGGCCGCCTCGAGCGGATGGTCCTGCCGACACAGCACCCGGCGCGCAGCGCCCCCTCCCAACCCCCCCGCTACCCGCCCGGGGCCTCCCGCCTGGAGCGTGACATCTTTGCGCCGGTCGCCCGCATCCTCACCCCGCAGGTGGGCGTGTCGGCGCTCGCCGAACACCAGACGCGGGCGGAAAAGGCCCACGCGCCGATCCTCCTTGTCACGGGCGAACCGGAAGGCGGCGCGCGGTGAGTGGTGTGCTGGTTGCCGTGGTGGCCGCGATCTCGCTTGCCGCGCCTGCCCACCACGGTCACCGCCACGCCGTGCGCCTGCCCGGCCGGGTGCGGGGCGTGCGGGTGCTCGCCGACACCAACACCGGCGTGCGCATCACGTGGCGTTCCGCCACGCGCGGGTCGGCCCCCGTCGAGGGCTACCGCATCAGGTGCGACGGCGTCGTCGCCGGGCAGACGCCCGGGCGCGTGTACGTGGTTAAGTTCAACCTCTACCGCGCGCATCGCATCACGGTCGCCGCCGTCGACACCCGCGGGCGCCTCGGCCGGCCCAGCCGGGCGCTGCGAATCGGTATACGCGTCAGCCGGGGCGGGAAACGGACGGCGGCCGTCGTCGGCGACACCGGCCCCGGTGTGCCCGGCCAGCTGAGCGTCTCCGAAGTCAGCGAAGCGGGCGCCACGCTCTGGTGGGTGCCCGCCACCCCCGGCTCGGCGCGGATCATCGGCTATCGCGTCTATCGCAACGGCGCGCTGCTCGGTCAGACCTCGCAGGACTCGATGCGTCTCACCCACCTCTCCTCGCTGCGCACCTACCACCTCGCGGCGGCAGCCGTCGACGCCGACCACCGCGAAAGCGCGCGCACGCCGGAACTCTCCCTCACCACCACCCACACCCCGCCCGAGGGCCCCGCGTTGATCTCCGCCGAGCACGTCACCGACACCTCCGCCACGCTCTCCTGGCAGGCGGGTGCCGCCAACGGCGCGCGCCTCGTCGGGTACCTCCTGTTCGAGAACGGCGTGCCCGAGGGGGTGGTGGACGGTCAGGTCACGACGGTCACGCTCGCCTCCGAGCGCCACTACACCTTCACCGTGCGCGCCCTGGACTCCTACGGCTACCTCAGTGCGCCCGCGCCCGAAGTGACGGTGTTCACGACCCACACTCCGCCCTCCACGCCGGGCGATCTGCACAGCACCGGAGTGACCGCCTCCTCCGCCACACTGGCCTGGTCGCCCTCCACGCCGGTCAGCGGCAACATCGTCGGCTACCGCGTGTTCCGCAACGAAATCCCCGTCGGCCAGGTGTCCGCGCCGGAAATCTCGCTCGCCGAGCTGGCGCCCTCCACCAGCTATCGGATCACCGTCGTGGCCGTGGACTCGCTTGGGGCGATCAGCGCACCGACCGCGCCGCTGACGGTGGAAACCTCCGATCCGCCGCCCACGCACGGCAACGTGCAGGCCTTCCTGCTGGCCTCCACCGACCAGAGCTTCTTCGACCTCGAGGCCCACTACCAGCAGATCGGCGTGGTGTACCCCACCTACTTCAACTGCGGCCCCGGCGGCACCGTCACCGGCAGCGACTGGCCGCTGGTCACCGGCTGGGCGCGGGCGCGGCAGGTCGCCGTGATGCCGCGCCTGAACTGCCAGAACCCCACCGACGAGGATCAGATCCTCAACGAACCGGCCGCGGGGCAGAACATGATCAACCAGCTTGCGTCGCTGTGCGAAAGCAACGGCTACGCGGGCATCCAGATCGACTTCGAGGGCGCCCCTCCGGCCGAGCGCGAACCCTTCACCGCCTGGATCACCGCGCTCGCCGCGCGCCTGCACTCGATCGGCGACAAGCTCTCGACGATCGTCACCGCCAAGTACTACAACATCACCAGCGGTCGCGCCGCGATGTACAACGACGCCGCGCTGTCGGTGCCCTCCGACTACATTTTTGTGCTCGACTGGGGCCTGCACTGGACCACCTCCACGCCGGGCGGCCTAGCCGAACTGCCGTGGTTCACGAAGGTCGCCGACTACACCGCGACGATGCCCAACAAGAGCAAGTTCGTCCTCGGGATGCCGATGTACGGGCTCGACTGGCCCAACGGCGGCGGCTCCGCCAACCCCGCCACGCCGCTGGAGTTCAACAACGTGATGGCGGAGCAAAGCGAGTTCGGAGCGCTTGGCGAATGGGAACCGGCGGCGGCCGAACCGCACTTTTCCTACGTCGATTCCAACGGTGTCCACCACGACGTGTGGTACACCGACCAGCAGTCGCTCGGGGTGCGCGCCCAGCTCGCCGAATCGCTCGGCCTCGGCATCGGGCTGTGGCACCTCGGCAGCGAGGACCAGTCCATCTGGGAACTGCCCCAGCTGGGCGGTTGAGGTTGAGCTGGAGGGTGAGTTTGAGGGTGCGTGCGACGTGTGCCGTGGCGTTGGCGCTCGCCATGGCGGCGCCATCGGCCTGGGGTGTGCCCGTTCGCTCCATCGCCCCCCCGGCCGACCTCGAAGGGGGGAAGGCCCATCCAAATCCTTCCCCTTCCCCGTCGCCGTTGCAGGCGTTTCTGCTCACGAGCGCCCCCGACTCGTTCGCCGATCTGCAGGCCCACGCCGGGGCGCTCGGGGTGGTGTACCCGACCTACTTCGAATGCTCCTCCGGCGGCGAAGTGGTGGGGGCTGCCGATGCTGAAGTCGATGCTTACTCTGCCGCGCACGGGCTTGTCGAGATGCCGCGCTTTTCTTGCCAGAACGGGGCGCTCGTGCACCGCATCCTCACACAGCCCGCGCTGCGAGCGCGCGTGTTCGCGCGGCTGGTGGGGCTCGCCGACGGCCCCTCCTACGCCGGGCTCAACCTCGATCTCGAGAACGACGGCGCCCGCGACCGGGGTGCGTTCACCGCGTTCGTTGCCGCCCTCGCCACGCGCCTGCACGCTGATGGGCGCAAGCTCGCCGTCGACGTGGTCGGCGTCACCGGCGAAGCCGTTCCCCGTCCCGCGGCCGGCTTCTACGACGACCGCGCGCTCTCCGCCGCCGCCGACATTGTGTTTGTGATGGCGTGGGGTCCCCACTGGGAAGGCTCCGGGCCAGGCCCGATCGCGCCACTCTCCTTCGTGCGGGGTGTCGCCCGCTACGTCGCCTCGCTGCCGCACGCGCGGCGCTTCGCGCTCGGTGTGCCGATGTACGGCCTCGACTGGGCGGTCTCCGCTGGGGGCGGGGCGGGAGCTCCTCGCGCCACCGCGTTGCAATACGTCGGCGCGCTCGCGCTCGCCCAGTCGGCGGGCGTCGCACCGGTGCGGGACACCTCCTCTGGTGAGATGACCTTCACCTACGTTCGGGGGGGTGTATCCCACCGCGTCTGGTACATGGACGCGCGCGCGATTCTCACCCGCATCGCGATCGCCCGCCGCTATGGGCTTGCCGCCGGGGTGTGGCGGCTGGGCGAGGAGGACCAGTCGCTGTGGGCCGAATAGAGGCTCGCCATTGCTCACGCCGTCTGGACGCTTGTTCGATCATCCGGCCCCTCCATCAAAGACCGGCAGCCGGTGGCCGAAAGATCCTCACACGCGCGGGGACGCATGGACGACGTCGCGCTCGTGGACCACATCACCCGTGCGTGAAGGAGGCCACGATGCCCAGTTCGATCGAGACACCCAACCGTTTGCATCCCCCGGTTCCCGGGGCCCGGGCCGCGCGGGCGAGCGCGTTTGAGATCGTGCAGCGCCCGCTCGACGAACACACCTGCGCGATCGCGGTCGAGGGCGAGCTCGACCTCTCGACCGCCCCTCGCTTGAAGTGGTCGTTGCTCGATGCGCTGCAGGCCGGACACAGCTGGCTGATCCTCGACCTCTCGCGCACGACGTTCATGGACTCGACCGCACTTGGGGTGCTCGTCGGCGTCAAGCGGGGACTCGACGCCGGCGAGCGGCTGGCGATCGTCTGCCCCGGGGGGGACGTTCTGCAGATCTTCGAGTTCGCCGGGATGGATGGTGTCTTCACGGTCTTTCCCACGCTCGACGAGGCGCTCGCAAGCGCGCGGGAATGACGCGCCTCTCACCTGGCCGACGGATACAGTGCGGCGCGATCGCCGTCAGCTGTGCGCTTGCCCTGACCCACATCCCGATCGCCGGGGCCCACCCGGAAGCCGGCGGGCAGGGGGGCGGCGGGGGGTCTTCCCATCAGGGGGCCGAAGGCTCCGAACAGCGGGGCGCAGGACACGAACAGTCGCACGACGCGGGTGGTGGCGACCGCTCACAGACCGGCCAGCAAAGCGGGGGGGCTCGCGAACAGCAGGGCGCCGATGGTCGCGAACAGCAGGGCGCCGATGGTCGCGAACCACAGGGCGGTGCCGGTGGGCAGCATGGTGGTCAGACCGACGGGCAGGGTGGTCAAACGCAAGCCCAGCAAACGCCACCGCAGCAGGAAGCCGGGGATAGTGGAAAGCGGGGCGGGGGCGGGCGCCACGAAGCGCAGCAGCGCACCAAGCATCATGAACGACGCGACGCCGAAAGCCAGTCGCAAGTCACACCCACGGGCGCCTCGCACTCGGGCTCCACCACCGGCTCCACCACCACCGGCTCCCCTTCGTCGACCACCACCTCGTCAGCCTCCCCCTCGGCGCCGGCACCAGCCACCTCCACGTCGACCGCGGCTGGCTCGTCGAGCACCCCCACGACCGCCGCGACGCCGACGGCCACGGCCACCCCGACGAGCGCCGCAACGCCAACGATCTCCGCGACAACATCTCCGCCGCAGGTCAAAGGCGGGGCTCGAACGGGCGTCCGCGCCCACACCCACCGAGCTGGGGAGCACACCGATCGCGCGCGCCGTCGCGCCATGCGGCGGAGTGCCAGAGGTGCTGCACACCGCGCGGCGGAGCACCGCGCCACGACCTTGTCGCGAGCACTCGCCGGCGCTGCGGGCACGGGGGGGAAGGCGCGGCGGCAGGGCGCCACGCGGGGCGCGCACCCAAGGGTGGCGCCGCACCCGTCGTCGCAGGCGCGCACCTCCCCGCTGGTCACCACGATCACCAAGATCGCCGACGTGGTGCCGCTGCCGGTACGGTTTCTGCTCGGGCTGTTGCTGTCGCTCTCGCTCGCGCTTGGCACACGCTCGTGGCTGGCGGCGCTGCGCGCGCGGCGACTGGAGCGCCAGCGCGGCGAACTGCTCGAGGACGTCGGCCTGCTGCAGGCGGCGCTGCTGCCGGTGACGCCGGCGCGCCTCGGTAAGGTCGGCACCTCGGCGGCCTACCGGCCTGCCGACGGCCCCGGCGCGGGGGGCGACTTCTACGACGTGTTCCTGCTCGGGGACGGCAGAGTGGCGGTGATCCTCGGGGACATCTCCGGGCACGGCCGCCAGGCGCTGCCGCACACCGCGCTCGTGCGCTTCACGCTGCGGGCCTACCTCGAGGCCGGCCTTTCGCCGCGGGCGGCGGTGCAGACGGCGGAGAGCGTGCTGGAGCGCCAGCTCGGCGGATCGTTTGCCACCGTCGTGGTGGCCACCTACGACTCGGACGAGCGCACCCTCGTGTATGCCTGCGCCGGCCACCCCTCGCCGTTGGTGATTGGCTTGCCCTCGGCGGGGTCGGGAGGATCCGTTGGGCCGGTGGGGTCGATGGGGCCGGTGGGGCCGGTGGGGTCGATCGAGTCGATCACGCCAATCACCGTGTGCGCCGCACCGCCGATCGGCGCTGGGATGCGCACCGGCTCGCGCCAAACCACGGTGGCGGTGCCCGGCGAGGCGCAGGTCTGCTTCTTCACCGACGGCGTCACCGAGGCACGCACCGGCGGCGAGCTGTTCGGCGCCGAGCGGCTCACACGCGCGCTCGCCGAGCTCGGGTCCGCGGCAAGTGCATCCGAGCTGCTTGAGCGTGTGGCCGAAGCGACCGATACACGTTCTGACGACATGGCCGCATGTGTGCTTAACATCGCAGGGGACACCGCCGCGCCGGCGGTGCTCCTCGAGGAGCTGGAGCTCGACCGCGAGACGCCTTCAAGCCCCCGCGCCGAGCAGCTGCTGCTCGCCTGCGGGGTGCCGCGGGGCGAGATCCCCGAACTGATCGGCAATGCACGTCACGCCGCGGGCCAGGCGGGTACCGCGATTGTCGAGCTGCACCTCGACGCCGCCGGCGGCCCGCCGAGTGTGAGGCTGCGACGCGACAGCGTCACCCACTTACCCACCGCGCTCGCACGCAGACAGGCGGGGGTGGGGGAAGCCATGGTCGGGGCAACGCCATGAGCACCACCGCGATGCTCGCCCCCGACGCGGCGATGGCGCTTGGGATCGCCGCCACGGCGATGCCGTTCGCGCGCACCCCCGAGGGCGAGGCCGAGCGCTGGCTGCGAGTGCTGCGCTTGCACGGCGAGTCGGGGATCGCGCTGCAGGCGCTGGGCGTCAGCGAGGGGCCGTTCGATACAGAGGATGGCGAGAGCCACGAGCGCGAACCGGCGGCCCCCGCCTCCGCGGCCGGCGGCGTCCAGCGCGACCCCGTCGCGCTGGTGAGCGAGCAGGCGGTCGAGATCGCCGCGCAGCGAGGCGCCGGGGGCGTGGGCACCAGGGACCTGCTCCTCGCCGTGATGCGCATCTACGGCGAGGAGTTCGATCGCGTGCTGCGCGCCCACGGCACCGACCGCGCGGAGGTTCTCGCGCGGCTGGCCGTTACTTGATAAAGAGCATCTCCGAATACTTCGGCAGCGGCCACAGGTCGTCCGGCACGATGCCCTCCAGGCGGTCGGCGACTTCGCGCACGTCGTCCATCGCGGTGAGCACCTTGTCGCGCATGTAGGCTGCCCACTTGGGCGCCGAGGAGTCGGGCTGGTTGTCCGCGAGGTTGGCGTCCTCCAGCTTGACGAGGTTGAAGTGCAGCTCCTTCACCAGCGGCTCGAGCTCGGCGATCAGCTCCTCCAGGCCGGTGGCCTTGAGTTCGTTCAGGTAGCGCACCGCCGCCGGCAGCAGCATCGTGCGCGCGATCGCCGCGGCGGTCTCGGCCTCGATGTTGAGCTTCACCGCGTACTGCTCGGTGAACACCTCGTAGCGGGACTCCAGCTCGCGCTTGGAGAGCACCTTGTACTTCTTGAACAGCGCGACGGTGCTTTTGTCGATGAGCCACGGCAGCGCGTCGGGTGTCGTGCGCAGGTTGTAGAGGCCGCGCTTCTCGGCCTCGGCGTGCCACGCCTCGGAGTAGTTGTCCCCGCCGAACACCACCCGCTTGTTGGCGGCATAGCTCTCCTTGACGATTTTGGTGAGCGCCTTCTCGAGGTTGGCGCTCGAGCCTTTCATCGCCGCGGCGAGCTTGTCGGCGAGGTCGTCGATCGCCTCCGCGACGATCGTGTTCAGAACCGTGTTGGGCAGCGCCAGCGACATCGATGAGCCGAGCGCGCGGAACTCGAACTTGTTGCCGGTGAACGCGAATGGAGAGGTGCGGTTGCGGTCGCCGCCGTGCAGCGGCAGCGGCGGCAGCACCGGCGTGCCAAGGCCGAGGAACGAGCCTGGTTTGGATGTCTGCGCCCGGCCTGCCTCGATCGCCTCGAACACCTTTTCGAGCTCCGAGCCGAGGAAGATCGAGATGATCGCCGGTGGCGCCTCGTTGGCGCCGAGGCGGTGGTCCTGGCCGGGCGAGGCGATCGACGCGCGCAGCAGCGCCTGGTAGGTGTTGACCGCCTGGATGACGGCCGCGCAGAAGAACAGGAACTGGAGATTTTCGTGCGGCGTGTCGCCGGGCTCCAACAGGTTCATGCCGGTGTCGGTGCCCATCGACCAGTTGTTGTGCTTTCCCGACCCGTTGACGCCGGCGAACGGCTTCTCGTGCAGCAAACAGACGAGCCCGTAGCGGCGCGCGACGTTCTGCATCACCTGCATCGTCAGCTGCTGGTGGTCGCTGCCGACGTTTGAGTTCTCGAAGATCGGCGCCAACTCGTACTGGTTGGGGGCGACCTCGTTGTGGCGCGTCTTCACCGGCACGCCGAGCTTCGCGAGCTCCTGCTCGGTCTCCATCATGTACGCGAGGATCCGCTCGGGGATCGAGCCGAAGTAGTGGTCGTCGAGCTCGTGGCCCTTCGGCGGCTTGGCGCCAAACAGGGTGCGCCCGGTGGTCAGCAGGTCGGGGCGCTCGAAGTAGTACTGCTCGTCGATCAGGAAGTACTCCTGCTCTGGGCCGACGGTCGTGAACACCCGCCGTGAACCCTCGACGCCGAGTAGCTCGAGCGCGCGGACCGCCGCGCCGGAGAGCGCGTCCATCGAGCGCAGCAGCGGGATCTTGTGATCGAGCGCCTCGCCGGTCCACGAAGTGAACGCCGTCGGGATGCACAGCAGCGCGCCGTTGGGGTTCTCCAGCAGGAACGCGGGGGAGGTCGGGTCCCAGGCGGTGTAGCCGCGGGCCTCGAAGGTGGCGCGGATGCCGCCAGTGGGAAACGAAGAGGCGTCGGGCTCGCCCTGGATCAGCTCCTTGCCGGAGAACTCCGCGATCGCGGTGCCGTCCCCGACGGGGCCGTAGAAGGAGTCGTGCTTCTCCGCGGTGGAGCCCGTCAGCGGCTGAAACCAGTGCGTGTAGTGCGTGGCGCCCCGCTCCAGCGCCCACTCCTTCATCGCCTGCGCCACGGCGTCCGCCAGCGAGGTGTCGAGCGCCTCGCCGCGCTCGAGTGTCCGCTTCAGCGCCTTGTACACGTCCTTCGGCAGGCGCTGGCGCTGGACGACCGGGCTGAACACGTTGGCGGCGAACACCTGATTGCCGGGGAGGGTGAGGTCGAGCGAGCCGAGGGCGCTGCCGTTGGCGCTCCACTGTGCGGCTGTGACGTTCTGCTGGCGTGTGCGGGGCATGGGGGGGTTCCGTTCCTCCTCGTCGCGATCTAGATCTATGTGGGCGCTCGAAGCCAGTGGGGGCGTCACCGCCCGGCCCCGCGCAGGCCCGTCCCGCCGAGGAGGGGCCGATTTGAATCGTAGACGCCTCCGCCGGGCCGGGTATCGCTCGATTGGCGAAATCCCGCGTGCAATCTTTCGACAGCGGGCCAAATGGGCCGCGGCGTCCGCGCCTCGCTCGACCCTCGGCCGCCCCAGAGGCAGGTCCCTACCGGGTCAGGGCCTTACTCTTCCGACGGTACATACGGACCGGCGACCACCTTGCCGGTGGCCGGGTCCACGTGGGTCTGTGGGGGGCGCTCGGCGACGTGCACCACGAATCTTCCCGCGGACGGGGAGCCGTCGGCGAATTCGGCTTGGGCCCTGCCGTTGAGGCCTGCGTACACCCGGTAGGAGACCCTGTACATCCCTGGCTTGACGGGCGACACGTTCCAAACGAAGCTGCGTGTTGCGCCCGGCGCCAGAGGACCGAGCGCCCAAACGCTGTAGTTGGCCGTCGTGCCGCTACCGGGGGGATCCACCTGCACCGTTTCGACGGGCGGCTTGGGAACCTGTCCCGGGCCCTCGTCGACAACCCAGATCGGGCGCCGGCGGCTGGCCAGGTTGGGGTAGTCCCTGAGATAGTCGAACGAGGTCACCGCCACCGTGACGTCGGGCAGCGTGCGTGCGCTGGTGTTGCGTACGTCCACCACCATCTGCGCCGGTCGCGCCACGGCCTGGTCACTCGGGAAGCTTGCGTGCGTGACCTGCACTGTGTAATGGCCCTTCGGTTCGGAGGCGTCCTGGCGGCGCGATTCGCCGCAGCCCGCCGCGAGCGCCACCGCCAGCGCTCCGCAGAGGCCGAGCACGACCACCTTGAGTACGCGACACCCCCTCACAGCGCGCTGACGATACCAGCGATCGAAGTCTCCGTGACTCGGCACGCCGCATAATGGAGGGCGCGGGGTGCCGCGTACGGAGGGAGCGGGCGCCATGTATGGAGGGCACGGGGGGCCGTGGACGGAGGGAGCGGGGGGCCGACACGTGAAGGAGTTGCGGCCCAGGGGTGGCGCAACGCCAGCGCATCGCGTAGAGTTCCATTACCGGCGTACACTGCCGGTGTACTGTCCACCCGAGGAGGGGTAGGTAGCGCAGTGGTACGTAGCGCAGCGGAGCGGGCGTTCCTCCCAACGAGGAACTTCATCGAGGAAGTCGGCGACATGATGATCCTGACCGGCAGGACGATCAGGTCGGCGCTGCGACCTCCCTACCCTTATGGGGGCGAGTTCGTCTCGCAGTTCCTGTTCGCGCTGCGTCTGTGCTGGTTTCCGCTGCTGGTGTCCACGGTGTGCATCGACTACGCCGCGCCTGGTCTGCAGGCTGCCAACTTCCTCACGCTGTTCGGCGCGCTGGACCGCCTGGGCGGGTTCTTCGTGCTCGGGGCGGTGCGCGAGATCGGCCCCGACGTGACCGCGATCGTGCTTGCCGGGGTCGCCGGCACGGCGATCACCGCCGACCTCGGCGCGCGTAAGATCCGCGAGGAGCTCGACGCGCTGCAGGTGCTGGGCGTCGATCCGATCAAGAACCTTGTCGTCCCCCGCTTCCTCGCGTTGATGCTGGTCACGGGGCTGTTCAACATCTACGCGATCCTGTTCGGCATCTTCGGGGGCCTGCTCGCCGAGCTGGTCAACGGCTATCCGCTGGGGCCGTTCTGGAACACCTTCTTCGCAAACGCCGACACAACCGACATGTGGGGCTCGGCATTGAAGGCCACCCTCTACGGGGCAATCATCGCGATCGTCTGCTGCTACAAGGGCATGACCGCCTCGGGCGGCGCCGAGGGCGTCGGCCGCGCCGTCAACCAGGCGGTGGTCATCACCTTCCTCGCGGTGTTCGCGTTCGACTACGTCTTCGAGCAGACGCTGCTCGCCACACACCCCCAGATCCTCGTGATCAAATGATCGGGGGCGGTGTGCGATGAACGAATGGTTCGCGCTGCCGCGTGAATGGATCGCCGCCTCTGGCGATATCGCGGGTTTCAGCGGCAAAATCGTCGGTGACGTCTACAGCCTGCGCGTGTTCCGCTTCTTTGGCGAGACGCTGCGTCAGGCGGGCATTCTGATCATCTCCTCGACGCTGATCATCTGGGCGCTGATGTTCATCCTCGGACTGCAGTGCGGGATCCAGGGCGCCTACTTCACCGAGGCCTCCGGGGCGCCCGCCTACTCCGGCGTGTTCACGGCGTGGTGCGACCTGCGCGAGATCATCCCCTACGCCTTTGGCTACATGATGTCGGCGAAGGTCGGCACCGGGATCGTTGCGGAGCTGGGCGCAATGCGCATCTCCGACGAGATCGACGCGCTGGAGGTGATGGGGATCGACTCCCTCACCTTCCTCTGCGCCACACGCCTGCTCGCGGCTTGGATGGTGCTGCCGTTCCTGTACCTCGCCGGGATCGGCGGCGCCTTCCTCGCCTCCTACATCGCGGTCGTCGATCAGGTGGGGGTGGTGTCCTCCGGCGGCTACTTCTTGATCTTCTGGCAGTTCCAGAACCCCCCCGACTTTCTCTACAGCCTGATCAAGGCGATGGTGATGGCCACTGCGATCGTGCTGGTCGGCTGCTACTACGGTTACAACGCCTCCGGAGGCCCCGTAGGGGTTGGTACGGCCACGGCCAAGTCAATGGTCATGAATATCGTGCTCGTTCACGTCATCGGAATGCTGGGAACCCAGATCTTCTGGGGAGCCAACCCCCGCGCCCCGATCGGGGGTTAGACATGGCTGTCGAGCACGACACGATCGACGAGGTCGAGGCGGAGGATTTCCAGTACCACGCCGGTGCCAACCGTCCCAGCAACATCCCCGACGCGATCGAGTTCATCGACGTGCACAAGGCGTTCGGCTCCAACCGCGTGCTGCGCGGTCTCAACCTCGGCATCCCCGAAGGCCAGGTGTCGATGATCCTCGGCCCCTCCGGCACTGGCAAGTCGGTGTGCATCAAGCACATCGTGGGGTTGCTCTACCCCGACCAGGGCGACGTGATCGTCGCCGGGCAGTCGATCCCCGCGCTCGCCGACGACGACCTCTTCGAGCTGCGCAAGAAGTTCGGTGTGCTGTTCCAGGACGGGGCGCTGTTTGGCTCGCTCAACCTCTACGACAACGTCGCCTTCCCCCTGCGCCAGCACACCGAGAAGGGCGAGGACGAGATCTCGGAGATCGTCACTCGACGTCTGCGCGAGGTTGGCCTCGGCGAAGCGAACGAGAAGATGCCCAACGAGCTCTCCGGGGGGATGCGCAAGCGTGCCGGGTTTGCCCGCGCGCTCGTGCTCGACCCCGAGATCGTGCTGTTCGACGAGCCCGACTCCGGCCTTGACCCCGTGCGCACCGCGCTGCTGTGCGAGCTGATCAAGGAAATTCACGCCGAGCACGGCGGCACCTACGTGGTGATCACCCACGACATCCTCTCCGCGCGCCGCGTGGCCGAGCACATCTCGATCCTGTGGCGCGGGCGGATCGTGGAATCGGGCCCCGCCGACGAGCTGTTCGCCTCGGAGAACCCCTTCGTGCGGCAGTTCCTGTCCGGCGAATCGGCGGGTCCGCTCGGGATGGAGTGATCCCGGGGTGTGTTGCACATCAACTTTTCGGCCCCCTACCCTTCATTTTGTGAAGTGGTGGGGTGCGATTTTGAAGTTGTGAGTACGGGCTTGGAGGCGGTGGGGTGCTGTTTGGATGATGGCGCTCGCCGCCTGATCTCGCGTTAGCCTCGTACTGTGTCCGTCGCCCGCCTTCTCTCCACCCTCGCCGGCGGCGCCGCCCGCCGGCCGCTACTGGTCGTGGTGGTGATGGGGTTGCTCGGGCTGGGCGGCGCCGCGCTGGCGCTGAGCCTGCGTCCGAGCGCCGCGACCGACACCTTCGTCGGGCGCTCCAGCACGGGCTACCAAGCGACGCAGCGCTACTACGGCTCGTTCGGGGAAGAGCCCGTGGACGTGTTGGTGAAGGGCAATCTGCAGGACATGCTGTTGAGTGCCGACATCGACCGCCTGCTGGGCCTCGAGGGATGCCTCGCGGGCAAGGTCCCCGCCGCCGGGCTGCCCCGTGAGGGAGGGGCCAACGGCCCCTGCGCCCAGCTGGATCGACTCGGCACCGTCAAGGTCGTGATCGGTCCTGGCACCTTCGTCAACGAGGCCGTCGAACAGATCGACGGGATGCTCTCCACGCAGGGCAACCATGCGGAGAAAGAGGCCGCACAGAACGAACAGGCAGTCAGCCGCCTGGCGCTCAGCCAGGGCCGCGGCGCCGCCGAAGCGAGCAAGCTGGGCAAGGAAGCGGGCACGATCACACGCGAACGCTACGCCCAGCAGCTCGAGCTGCTGGGGGCGGAGTACGGCCTCAGCTCACCGCCCACGCTCAACGATCCGAGCTTCGTCTACACGCTCGTGTTCGACAACACCGCGAAGCTGCCGGGCACCCCCAAGCAGCGCTTTGCCTACCTCTTCCCCGGCCGCGAAGCGGCGCTGATCTCCGTGCGCATGCGGGCGGGGCTGAGCGAAGCGCAGCGCACGCGCACGATCGCACTGATCCGCCGCGCGCTCGCAATGCCCCAGTGGCGCTTGCAGCACGGTGAGCACTACCTGCTCACCGGCCAGCCGGTGATCGTCGCCGAGCTCACGGGCTCGATCACCCACTCGATCGTGCTGCTACTGGTGGCGGTGCTGCTCGCGATGGCGCTTGCGCTCGGCCTCGTCTTCCGCGGGCGCCCGCGGCTGCTGCCGTTGGCGGTCGCCGTGCTCGCCGTCGCGCTCACGTTCGGTGCGCTTGCCGCGGTGGGCGCCTCGCTGACCGTCGCCCAGGTCGCCGTCCTGCCGGTGTTGGTGGGGCTTGCCGTCGACTACGCAGTCCAGTTCCAGTCACGTGTGCAGGAGGCACGGGATCAGGAGCCCACCCACCCAGCACCGGACACCCCGGCCGCGATCCGCCGCGCCGCCGCGGCCGCCGGCCCCACGATCGCCGCCGCCGCCGCCGCCGGAGCTGCCGCGCTGCTGGTGATGACCCTCTCGCCCGTGCCCACCGTGCGCGGCTTCGCCCTACTACTGGTGGTCGGCATCGCGATCGCCCTGCTGTGTGCGCTCACCGCCGGATCGGCCGTGCTGGCGCTCGCCAGAGAGCCCACTGCCCCACGCCCCCGTATCGGGACGTCGCTGACGCCCGCCTGGCGCGGGGCGCAGGAGCTGCTGCGCGACAACCCCCTCACCCGCCTGATCTCCAGGGCCGCGCTCGTGTACGCGGTGCGCAACCCCGGCCGCGTGATCGCCGTCGGTCTCGCGTTCGCCGTGCTCGGCTGGGGGCTCGACACGCAGACGCACGTCGAAACCAACCTGGAAAAGCTGGTGCCCCAGAGCCTGCCCTCGCTGCGCAACCTCGACGCGCTCGAGGGTGCCTCGGGGGTTGGTGGCGAAATCGATCTGATGGTGACAGGCAAAAACGTCGCGAGCCCCAAGACGATCGAATGGATGGGTCGCTACCAGGACGCCGTGCTAAAGCGCTTCGGCTACACCTCCACCCGCGGCTGCGGCAGGGCGCGACTGTGCCCTGCCTTTTCGCTGCCGTCGTTGTTCGAAGGGGGAGCGATCGGCACCAGCGCGGCCGCGGCCACCTCCCCCTCCAAATCCTCCAAATCCTCGACGCCCAGCCCATCGACGTCCAACTCGACGACGCCGAAGCTCACCGCGGCCGCGGTAAACGGTCTGCTGCGGACGATCCCGGCGTACTTCTCCCAGAACGCGATCACCGCCAACCGGCGGGTCGCCACGCTCGCGTTCGGCATCCGCCTGATGTCGCTCGACGAACAGCAACGCGTGATCGAAGCGATGCGCACCGCGCTGCACCCCCCGCGCGGGGTGAGCGTGCAGCTGGTCGGCCTGCCCGTCCTCGCCGCGCAGTCGGGCGCGCTCGTTGCCTCCCCGTGGCGGCGTGTGCTGACGCTGCTCGCGGGGCTGGCCGCGGCGGCGCTGGTGCTGCTGATCGCCTTCCGTGGCGATCGCCGCCGGGCGCTGGCGCCGCTGCTGCCGGTGCTGCTGGCCACCGGGTGGTCGGCGCTTGTGGTGTTCGCGATCAGGGTGCCGCTCAACCCGATGTCGGTCACGCTCAGCGCGCTCGTGATCGCGGTCTCCACGGAGTTCAGTGTGCTGCTCTCGGAGCGTCTGCGCGAAGAGCGCAGCGCCGGCCGGACACTGCCCGAGGCGCTGCGGCTCACCTATGCGCGCACCGGCGCCGCGGTCGCCGCCTCGGGTGTCACCGCGATCGTCGGCTTCGGCGTGTTGATCCTCTCCGACATCAACATGCTCCGCGACTTCGGCGTGGTGACCCTGATCGATCTCAGCGTCTCGCTCGTCGGCGTTCTGGTGGCGCTGCCCGCGGTGCTGCTGCTGTCGGAGCCCGGCGAACTGGCGCGGCGGGGAATCACCCCCGGGGCGGGCGCCCAACGATTCCGAGCGCTCCGCGGCCGCCGACGCCCGCGCCATGAGCCCGCCTGAGCGACACGGCGGGCTGTTCGCCGCACAGCGTCAAGGCCGCTGGATCGGGCTGCTGGCGATCGTGATCCTCATCCTGATCACGGTCAACACGATCGTCACGCCATCCAACGGGTTGGCGGGAATCAAACCTGGCACACCCCTGCCGCCCTTTGCGGCTCCGCTCGCCACCGGCGATCTGCAGGGCTCCGTCAACGTCGCCACGCACCCTAACGAGGGCCCCGCCAAGCGGGCTGCCTGCACGGTGAGGGGCCCGCGGATCCTCAACATCTGCCAGCTCTACGAACAGGGCCCGGTGGTGCTGGCGTTGTTCATCGACGACAGTGCCTGCGACGGAGTGCTCGGCGAGATGCAGGCGCTCGTGCGGGCGGGCGGGCACCGATTCTCCGGAGTGCGCTTCGCCGCGGTGGCGATCAAAGGCGAACGCGCGTCGCTGCGCGCGCTGGTGCGCTCGCGCGGGCTGACCTTCCCGGTTGGCGTCGACAGCGAAGGGGATCTGCCCGGGCTGTACGCGATGGCGAGTTGCCCCCAAATCACGTTCGCCTACCCTGGTGGGGTTGTGCAGAGCAAGGCCCTGCTCACCACGCCCTCGCTCGCGTTGCTGCGCCGGCGCGTCAGCGAGCTGGTCGCGGCCGCGGTCGCGCGCGGATGGGGTCCGCCGCGGTGAGGCCCGAGCTCGTGCGGGGCTGGTGCGAGCGCGAGGTCTCCGAAGAGCTGCCGGGGCTGCATCTGATCCAAATCCGCTCGAGTGTCGCGCGCACCCTCCGGGATTCCCCGCCGGGGGTGAAGCGGCGCTTGGCGGTGCTCTCCAATCGCTGGGGCGGGGCGCATGCGGTCGGCTTGCGACAGCGCCCCGTGCCGGCGGCCTACCGCGTGTTCTTCAGACACATCGGGCTCGACCCCGACGTGGTGCGAACGCCGCTCGAGGAGGCGATGTTTGCGCGGATGATGCAGGGCGGGTTCCACTCCAACCACCTGCTCGCCGATGCGCTGCTGATCACGCTGGTGGACACCGGCGTGCCGGTATGGGCGCTGGACGCCGCCACGGTCGAGGATCCGCTCGGCGTCCGCTCCAGCCGGGAGGACGAGCCATTCGGAGGTGCGCCCTCCCAGCTGTCCAGCCAGTCGCCAGTCGACTCGTTCGCCGGCAAGCGCGCCAACCTGCCTGCTCGCGGGCGGCCCCGCTCCGTCGGCGCATCCCTCCTGCCGGCGGGCCGGCTGGTCGTCGCCGACGCCCGTCGCGCGGTGGCGGTGCTGTTCGGTGCGATCGCTCCCGGCCATGCCGCCGACGCCGGCGCGGACCAGGTGGTGCTGTTCACACTGCAGGTTCCCGGCGTGCCCTCATTGCACGTCGAGGAGGCGCTGTGGATGTGCCGCGCGATGCTGGAAGGCCCACGGTAGGAGCTCCTCCAGGGGGTTCGTCCCGGATCTCACCATTGATGGATTTATGAAGCCCGGGCGCTGGTAGAATCGGCGAAGCGTACGAGCCGAGGAGGAGCTGGGCACAAGTGGTTGCGATGGAGCAGATCACGATCGATCGTGAGACACCGCTCACCCGGGCGGGGATGGAGGCGCGGGTTGCGCCCGAGGGCGGGCGCGCTCCGGACGAGCGTGCCGCACGCGAGTCGCTGCGGGCGCAGGTCGCGAGGCTGGAGGGAGAGCTGTCGGGGATCGTCGCCCGCGGCTTCCCGCATGTCCACCCCGCGCCGCTCGGGGTTCCCGAGTACACCGGTCCGCGACTGCTCTCGCTGGCCGAGCTCGAGCGTGAGCGTGATCGGCTGGTGGTGTGTCTGCGTGGGGCACAGCAACAGGCGCGCGAGCGCGCGGAGCTCGAGTTGCGCGCGCGCGATCAGCTGGAACGGATGCGGTTGGAACCGGGTCGCTACAAGTTCGTGCGCCTGCGTGTCACCGACCTCGGCGAACGTGGCTGCGGCGTGTGGGAGGTGCGTCCCCGCCTCGGCGTGATCGGGATGCTCGCCGGCTGGTGGCAGCTGACGCTCTCCTCAGGCTGTCCGTTACCGTGGCCGCGCGCCCACGGCGCGCGGCTGACCGGCGAACGACAGAACACCTCGTCTCCGCGGCTGCGTGCCCGGCGGGGTGGGCGGGGTCCGAATCCCCGCGCGGGAGGTCTGCTCACCGACTGAGCGCGGGGATGGCGCTTTGCTCGCGACACACCGTGGCGAGCGTGTGTCTTTGGCGGTCGGTGAGAGAGCCGAGGGTCTTGGTTTCGGGCATCTGCAGCTGCGCGAGCAGCTTGCGGCAGCGGCTCTCGCCCCAGCGGCGCTGGCTCATCAACAGGTCCGCGATCGTCATGCTGTGGGCCTCCCACGGGCACTGGAGGATCACCTCGGCGGCCGGGAGCTCCCCGGTGGCAATTCGTCGCTTGAGGTCCGCGCGGGCGAGGCGCACCTTGTTGGCGCGCTCCAGGGCACGCATGTATTGAGGGCCGGCAGGGGCCAGCGTCGCTGTCGCGCTCATTGGATCTCACTCCCCGTTGCCCGCCACGGGGGGTCCACCCGCGACGCACAACATAGCTGCTTGAATTTTTAACGAGTAGCGCGCCGCCTCGATTGCTCGTCGTTCGCTCATCGGACGTCCCATCCGTCCACGGCACCCCTCTACCGGCGACACGGAGCGAGTTCCGAGCGTTGAAGCAAAGCGCCCTATCAAGCTACGCCAGCAGCGGCCCGCGGTCAACACCATCGCGCGCAGTTCTTGCGCTAAAAGCGACCTTTTTCTTTTTCTCACTCGTGCGATGAGGAACTGGCGGGGTTATCGGTCCGAGTGGCCGGGGCCCGGCAGCGGCCCGTGTTCGGCCTCGAAGCTGCGCTTGACCCGTGCAAAGGCATCGAGGGCGCGATCGATCACGGCGTCGTCGTGGGTGGCCATCACGCTTGTGCGCAGCAGTGCCCCGCCCGGGGGCACGGCGGGGTGCAGCGCGGTGTTGACGAACACGCCCTCGTCGTACAGCGCGCGCCACAGCAGCGCTGCCTTCCAGTCGTCGCCCACGAGCACTGGCACGATCGGGGTGACGATCCTCGGGTCGCCGTGTGTGTCGAGCCGCACCCCGGGCGCGGCCGCGACCGAGGGACGTACGGGCAGCGGCTGGGGGGCGACCACCGCGAAGCCCAGCTGCTCCAGCCCGTCGCGCAGGCGCCAGGCGTTCTCGAGCACCCTTGCCAGCAGCGCCGCGCCGTCGGGCGAGCGCAGCACGCGCAGCGCGGCGAGCGCGGCGCCGAGCGCGGCGGGCACGGCGGAGGCGGTGAAGATGAAGGCGCGCGAGTAGTAGCGCAGGTACTCGAGCACGTCGGCCGGCCCCGCCACGAAACCGCCGCAGGAGGCGAGCGACTTCGAGAAGGTGCCCACGCGCAGGTCCACGCGGTCCTCCAGGCCAAGCAGCTCGGCGGTGCCGGCGCCGCGCGCGCCCAGCACTCCCGCGCCGTGGGCCTCGTCCACCATCAGCCGCGCGCCGTGGCGCTCGCACAGCTCGCAGATGTCGCTCAGCGGGGCGATGTCGCCCTCCATCGAGAACACGCCGTCGACGACCACCAGCACGCCGCCGCCGTCGCCCTCCGCGCGCCCCAGCATCTTCTCGAGCTTCTCCAGCCGGTTGTGGCGGAAGGGCCGCAGCTTCGCGCGCGAGAGCAAACAGCCGTCGAGGATCGAGGCGTGGTCGCCGGAGTCGGCGATCACGGTGTCGCCGACGCCGAGGATCGTGCCGAGCGTGCCGAGGTTGGCTTGATGCCCGGTCGTGAACACGAGCGCGTCCTCGCTGCCCATCCACTCGGCGATCTCCGCCTCCAGTTCGAGGTGCAACGGCGTCGTGCCGTTCAGCGGGCGCGAGCCGGTGAGGCCGGTGCCGTAGCGGTGCAGCGCATCCTGCGCGCCCGCGATTACGCGCTCGTCGCCGGTGAGGCCGAGGTAGTTGTTGGAGCCCAGCATGATCCGCTGCGCGCCCTCCATCTCCACCACCGGCATCGCCGGGGTGCTAAGCACGTGGAAGTAGGGGAGGACGTCAGCCTCGCGCGCTGCTGCCAGCACCTCAGCGCGCTCGTGGTGGCGGGCCTTGGCGAACACGTCGCGGGGAGGCTGGTCAATGCTGCCACCGGCGTCGCTGGTGGCCGGCTGGTCCTCGCCGGTGGTGGGGTCGGGGGGAGGCGACTGGCTCTCGCCGGCGGTCGCTGGCTGGTTGGTGCCGATGGCCATTATGGTCGGGGGGCGTTGGGTGTAGGGTGCCGTGGCTGTGAGCGTCGAAGTCAGCCCGGTGTCGGGCGGGAAAGACCTGAAGCGGTTCATCGACCTGCCGTTCCGCCTGCATGCTAACCACCCGCTGTGGGTGCCCCCGCTGAAACTCGAGCGGCGCATCTTCCTCACTCGGCGCATGAACGCCTTCTTCAGCCACGGCGAGGCGGAATACTTCCTCGCCCGCCGCGACGGGCGCGTGGCGGGGCGGATCACCGCGCAGATCAACCACGCCTTCAACGACCACCACGACTCGAAGTGGGGCTGGTTCGGCTTCCTCGAGTTCGAGGAGGACGCGGAGGTCGTTCAGTCACTGCTGGATGCCGCGCAGGCGTGGCTCCAGGCGCGCGGCTGCGAGCGGATGGTCGGGCCGGCCGACTTCGCGATGAACGACGAGTGCGGCATCCTGGTAGAGGGCTTCGACGTGCGCCCGATGATCCACCAGCCGTGGCACCCGCCCTCCTACCAGCGGCTGCTGGAGGAGGCGGGGATGGCCAAGGCGATGGACCTGTTGATGTGGAAACTGGAGGTCACCGAACGCGACAAGGTGCTGCCGGTGATTTGGGAGCTCGCCGACAAGGCGCAGAGCGAGCACGGGATCCGCGTACGCCCTATGCGTCGTCGCCAGCTACGCAAAGACATGGAGTTCTTCGGCGAGGTCTACAACGCCGCGTGGTCGAAGAACTGGGACTTTGTGCCATACACCAAGAAGGACCTGGACGCCCTCGCCCAGGAGCTACAGCTGGCCTTCGACAAGCACTGGTTCATGGTCGCCGAGCTGCATGACACAGGTGAGGTGGTCGGCATGGCGATCACGATCCCCGATCTCAACCAGGTGCTCGAAAAGATGAAAGGGCGCCTGCTGCCGCTGGGCTGGTGGCACTTCCTGCGCAAGGGCGCCACCATGACCCGTGTGCGCGTCGGCTGGCTGGGGGTTCGACCGGAGTACCAGCACACCGGGATCGCGGCGAAGCTCTACCAGATGCACTTCGACGCCGCCGAGGCGCGCCCGCAGAAGGGCGGTGAGATGGGCTGGATCCTCGAGACCAACACCGCGATGAACCGCGGCATGGAAGCGATGGGCGGCAGAGTCGTCAAGCGCTACCGGATGTACGAGCGGGTGTTCGACGGCACGCCCGGCGAAACCGTTCCCCCCGACGCGGCGCTGGCCTCGGCGTAGGGTCCGAGGCGCTCCGTACACTTCGGCGTGTGAGCGACTCGCTCCAGCCTGACGCCCCGCAGTCCGTCGGCGGCGACACCGAGGAAGTCGACGCCGTCGTGGTGGCTCCGGCGGCTCGTTCGCTTCCCGAGCGCCGCGACAGCCGTACGGTGGGACCTGCCGTGCAGGCCGTGGCCGTGGCGGCCGGCAGCTTCGTCGCGGGTGCGGCGATGATGGGGCTCGCTCACCGCCGCCAACGGCGCCGCGAGCTGGTGCGCGCGGGCGCCCGGCGAGGGCTCGGCCGGGCCAGGGGTCGCCGGGGTGCGAGTGCAGCGCGCGGCTCACGCGGCATCGGCGAGCTCGTGCAGATCGTTGGCAGCCGCTCGCTGCTCGTGGACGTGCACCTGCTCGGTGGCCGCGACTAACGCCGCAGCCGTGCGCTTGGCGCCGCGCCCGAACGGGATGGAGGCTTCTGGGACGGAAGTGCAGATAGAGGTACGGCCCCCGTGGCCGTTCCGCCTGCCGGCGCACGGTGGTATGGACGGGGTGCTGCGTTACCGCGGGGGCGTGCTTGAACGGCTGCTCCACCACGGCGAGCAGCCGGTGGTGGTGCGCGTCGCGCAACCGTCCGCAGAGCGGGTGGTGTTCGATGCCCGCGCCCCCACGGGCGAGGCGGCCGAGCACGGGATCGCGCGGATGCGCTTCGCGCTCGGGGTGGACGAGGATCTGCGCGCGTTCCACGCCCGCTTTGCGCGCGATCCGCTGATCGGAGAGTCGGTGCGCCGCCGGCCGTGGCTGCGGGTGCGCCGGCGCCCCGAGCCGTGGGAGGCGCTGGCGTGGGCGGTGTGCGAGCAGCTGATCGAGTTTGAGCGCGCCGCGGCGATCGAGCGGCGGATCGTGCGGCGGCTGGGGCGCAGCGGTGGCGACCTGCGCGACGTGCCGACCCCGGCGGCGCTGGCGGGCGTGGCGCCGGCGCTGCTGCAATCGCTCGACCTGGGCGGCGCGCGGGCGCGCACGCTGGTGCGGGTAGCTCGCGAGGTGGGGCGGGGGCGAATTGACTTGCACTCCTGCGATCACGAGCGTACATGGCGGCGGCTGCGCGCGATTCCGGGCATCGGCCCGTGGACGGTGGAGATGCTCGCGCTGCACGGTCAGGGCCGCCACGACCAGGTGCCGGCGGGAGACGTCGGCCTGCTGAAGCTGGTGGGGCGCGCGCTCAGCGGCGGCAACCCCCACGCCCGCGCGCAGGAGCCCGAAGTGCGCGAGTTCTTCGCTCCCTACGGGGAGTGGGCGGGGCTGGCGATGGCGCACATGATGTGAATCACACCGTCAGCACCGCCGCCCCCGTGATGCGCCCGGCGCGGAGATCGGCTAGAGCGCCGTTGGCGTCCTCCAGTGGATAGGCGGTCACCTGGGTCTTGACCGGGATGCGAGGGGCGAGCGCGAGGAACTCCTCGGCGTCGCGGCGGGTGAGGTTGGCGACCGAGCGGATTGTGCGCTCCTCCCACAGCTCGGCGTAGGGGAAGGAGGGGATGTCGCTCATGTGGATGCCACCGCACACGACGGTGCCGCCGGGTGCGAGGGCGCGCAGCGCGAGCGGGACGAGCGCGCCGTCGGGGGCGAACACGATCGCGGCGTCCAGGGGCTCGGGCGGCGGCTCGTCCGAGCCTCCGGCCCAGGTGGCGCCGAGCTCCAGCGCGAAGGTCTGCGCGGCGATGTCGCCGGGCCGGGTGAAGGCGAACACGCGCCGGCTCTGCCACAGGGCGACCTGGGCGAGGATGTGCGCGGCGGCGCCGAAGCCATACAAGCCGAGGCGCCGCGCGCGGCCGGTCATCCGCAGCGCGCGATAGCCGATCAGCCCCGCGCACAGCAGCGGGGCGGCCTGCGTGTCGGCGTAGCCGGGTGGGATCTCGAAGCAGAAGCGCTCGTCGGCGAGCGCATACTCGGCCATGCCGCCATCGATGTCGCGGCCGGTGAAGCGGGCGAGCGGGCAGAGGTTCTCGCGGCCGGAGCGGCAGTAGGTGCACTCGCCGCAGGTCCACCCCAGCCAGGGGACGCCGACCCGCCGCCCGTCGGACTCGACGGTGGCGACGATCTGGTGGCCGAGGATCCGCGGCGGCGCGGCGATCTGCACCTCGCCGTCGAGCAGGTGCAGGTCGGTACGACACACCCCGCAGGCGTGCACCTTCAGCAGCAGCTGGCCGGGTGCGGGCACGGGGATCGGGCGATCCACCGCTCGGAGCGGCCGGCCGACCTCCTCGAACACCATTGCGCGCATGGTGGCCGCCTAGTCGTAGTGGGTTGTGTATCTACTTTTCAAGACGCAAACCCTTCATTTTATGAAGTGGTTGGGCACTGGAAAGAACATGTACACCCCCGGGCTCAGCCGAAGAACAACTCCGCCGTGGCGTACAGCTCGGGATCGAGCAGCTTTGGCGCCGCCAGCGCCTGCGCGAGATCGACCTCGGCGATCCGCGCGCCGTGCAGCGCAACCATCATGCCGAAGTGCCCGCAGGCTACTGCGTACATCGCGGCGACGCCGAAGCGGGTGGCGAGCACGCGGTCGAACGCGGTCGGGGTGCCGCCGCGCTGCACGTGGCCGAGGATCGTGACGCGTGTCTCGTAGCCCGTGCGCTGCTCGATCTCGTGCTCGAGCGTGACGCCGATCCCTCCGAGGCGTGCGTGGCCGAAAGCGTCGGTGGTGTCCTCGCGCTCGGCGGGGGTGTGGGCGGCGGCGTCGCGCACGGTCTGCATTGTGCCCTCGCGCGGGGTGGCGCCCTCGGAGACGACCACGATCGAGAAGGAGCGCCCGCGCTGGTGGCGGCGGCGCAGGTGGGCGCACACCTCCTCGACGTCGAACGGGCGCTCGGGGACGAGGATCGCGTCGGCACCGCCGGCGATCCCGGCGTGCGTGGCGATCCAGCCGGCGTGGCGGCCCATCACCTCGACGACCATCACGCGGTTGTGGGACTCCGCGGTGGTGTGCAGGCGGTCGATCGCGTCGGTGACGATCTGCACGGCCGTGTTGAAGCCGAACGTGACGTCGGTGCCGCCGAGGTCGTTGTCGATCGTCTTCGGCACGCCGACGATCGGGATCCCCTCTTCGTGCAGCAGCAGTGCGACCCCGAGCGTGTCCTCGCCGCCGATCGGGATCAGCGCGTCGACGCCGCGACGCTCCAGCGTCGCGCGGATCGCCTCGAGACCGCCCATCTCCTCGGCGAACGGGTTGGTGCGCGAGGTGCCGAGAATCGTACCCCCGCGGGGGAGGATGCCGACGGTGCTCTGCAGGTCGAGCTCGACCGCCTCGTCCTCCAGCACCCCCGCCCAACCGTGACGGAACCCAAGGAAGGAGTGCTCCCCGCGCGCCAGGCCGCTGCGCACGGTGGCGCGGATCACGGCGTTCAGCCCGGGGCAGTCTCCACCGCCGGTGAGCAGTCCCACACGCATCCGCACAGGTTATGCGACAGGATGGGCGCACAGGTTATGCGACAGGATGGGCGCACAGGTTATGCGACAGGATGGGCGCACAGGTTATGCGACAGGATGGGGTCACGATGGCGAACGATCGGCAGGCGATCCGGCTGGTGCTCTCCGACGTTGACGGCACGCTCGTCACGAAGGCCAAGGAGCTGACGCCGCGCGCGATCGAGGCCGTCAGGCGACTGGGGGAGGCTGGCATCATGTTCGCGCTCACCAGCAGCCGCCCGCCGCGAGGCCTGGCGATGCTCGTCGAGCCGCTGGCGCTGAGTACGCCGCTGGGGGCGTTCAACGGCGGAGCGATGGTCAATTCCGACCTGACGGTGATCGAGCAGCGTGCGATCCCCGACGAGCTGGTCGGCACGGCGATCTTGCTGCTGGAGTCCTTCTCGCTCAGCGCGTGGGTGTATCGCGGCGAGGAGTGGTATGTGCGCGACCTGCACGGCCCCCGGGTGGAGCACGAAAGCCACACCGTGCAATTTGCCCCCACGCTGGTCGAGAGCTTCGAGGGGCTGCACGACGGCGTGGCCAAGATCGTCGGCGTGAGCGACGACCACAACGCCGTGGCACAGGCCGCGTCGGCCGCCGCCGAGCGTTTCGGTGAGCGCCTCGCGGCCTCGCGCTCGCAGCCCTACTACCTCGACGTCACCCACCCCGAGGCCAACAAGGGCAGTGTCGTGCGTTTCCTGTCGGCCCGCTACGGCATCCCGACGGAGGAGATCGCGACGATCGGAGACGCCGGCAACGACGTGGCGATGTTCGCCGTCTCCGGCCTGCCGATCGCGGTCGGCAACGCCGCCCCGGAGGTCCAGCGCGCAGCGCGGCTGGTGAGCACCTCCAACGAGGAAGAGGGTTTCGCCAACGCAGTGGAGCGGTTCATCCTCGGCGGGTAGCCCGGTAGCGGCGGATCAACGCGTTGGTCGAGCTGTCGTGGCCCAGCGTCGGCTCGGCCTCGGCGGTCAGCTCGGGGACGATCTTCCTGGCCAGCGCCTTGCCGAGCTCGACGCCCCACTGGTCGAAACAGTCGATGTCCCAGATTGCGCCCTGCGTGAAGACGCTGTGCTCGTACAGGGCAACCAGCGCGCCGAGCGTGCGAGGATCCAGGCGCGTGGCGAGGATCGTGTTGGTGGGTTGGTTGCCGGGCATCGTGCGGTGGGGGACGATCGCCTCGGGCGTGCCCTCCGCGCGGACCTCCTCCGCGGTCTTGCCGAACGCGAGCGCCTCGGCTTGCGCGAACACGTTGGACATCAGCAGGTCGTGGTGGTCGCCGAGCGGGTTGTTGCTCTGCGCGAAGCCGATCAGGTCCACAGGGACGAGTTTCGTGCCCTGGTGCAGCAGCTGGTAGAAACTGTGCTGGCCGTTCGTGCCCGGCTCACCCCAGTACACCGCGCCCGTCTGGTAGTCCACCTCCGCACCCGCGAGCGTCACGCGCTTGCCGTTTGACTCCATCGTCAGCTGCTGCAGGTAGGCCGGGAAGCGCTTCAGGTACTGCTCGTAGGGCATCACCCCGTGCGTCTGCGCGCCGAAGAAGTTGCCGTACCACGCGGCCAGCAGGCCCATCAGCACGGGCAGGTTTTGCGCGAAGGGGGCGGTGCGGAAGTGCTCGTCGATCGCGTGGAAGCCCCCCAGCAGCTCGGCGAAGCGCTCGGGGCCGATGCTGAGCATGGTGGCGAGGCCGATCGCCGAGTCCATCGAGTAGCGGCCCCCGACCCAGTCCCAGAAGCCGAACATGTTCTCGGTGTCGATCCCGAACTGCGCTACCAGCTCCGCGTTGGTCGAGACGGCGACGAAGTGCTTTGCGATCGCGTCCTCGCCGCTACCACTGCCCCCTCCTAATCCCCCCATCAACCACTCTCGTGCCGAGCGCGCGTTCGTCATCGTCTCCACCGTCGTGAACGTCTTCGAGCTGATGATGAACAGCGTCTCCTGCGGCTCCAGGTCGCGCGTCGCCTCGACGAAGTCGGTTGCGTCCACGTTCGAGACGAAGCGGAAGGTCATGTCGCGCTTGGAGTAGTGGCGCAGCGCCTCGTACGCCATCACCGGCCCGAGGTCCGAGCCGCCGATGCCGATGTTCACCACGTTGCGGATCGCCCTCCCGGTGTGGCCCCTCCACGCGCCCGAGCGCACGCGCGCGGCGAAGGCCGTCATCCGCTCCAGCACCTCGTGCACCTGCTTGACCACATCGACGCCCTCCACCACCAGCGAGGCGCTCTTCGGCATCCGCAGTGCCACGTGCAGAACCGCGCGGTCCTCCGACACGTTGATCCGCTCGCCCCTGAACATCGCCTCGATGCGTGACGCGAGCCCCGACTGCTCGGCGAGCGCGCTCAACAGCCCCACCGTCTCGTCGGTCGCGCGGTTCTTGGAGTAATCCAGGTACAGCCCCGCGGCCTCCGCGGTCATCCGCTCCCCGCGCGCGGGGTCCGCCGCGAACAGGTCGCGCAGGTGCGTCCCCGCGATCGTCTCATGGTGCGCGGCCAGGGCGGCCCACGCGGGGTGGCTGCGGAGGGGAGGTGTGTCAGTCACGGTCGTGCTCATCGTCTCAAATCCCTTCCCCGGGCAGGAACTCGTTGGTGAACGGGGGCAAGCCGGTGGTGTTGGGGTTCGTTTTGAGCAGCCCCTTACCGTACATCCACGCGCCGAACGCGGCCCATTGGCTGGAGTTCTGGTAGCCGTAGGGCTTGCCTGCGGCCGGCTGGGCGGCCGGCAGCGTCCGTTCGATCGACTCGACCTCGAGCTTTTCTTCGAGGCTGGGGTTGGCGGCCATGATCAGCTTCGCCGCGGCCTTTGGGTCGGCGCGCACGGCGCGCTCGCCACGGGTCAGCGCCTGCATGAAGGCGCGCAGGTCGACGCCGTCGTGGTGGGCCTCTTCGCTGCGCACGACCACCACCAGTTCGTCGTAGTTGGGGACGCCGGCTTCGTTGATCGGGATCACGGTCGGGTGCTTGTGCTTCAGCTGTAGCTGGATCGCCTCGTAGTTCCAGAAGCCGCCGAGCGTCGCCCCGACCTCGTGAGAGAGCATCGCCGGGACAAGGTTGAAGCCGACGTTCACTTCCTGCACCTTCGATGGGCTCACGCCCGCGTGCTGCAGCGCCGCCTGCAGCTCGGCTGCCTGATAGGGGATCCCGGCAGTGCCGACCTTCTTGCCGGCGAGGTCGGCGACGCTTTTGATGTGCGCGCTTGCCGGCGCGATGATCGAGGTCAGCGGGCGCTGCACGAGCGCGCCGATCGACACCAGCTTCAGTCCCTGGTCGCGCGCCAGCAGCAGCTCCGGCTCGTAGGAGATCGCCATGTCGACCCTGCCGGCGGCGAGCAGCTTCAGCGGTTCGGCCGATTCGGAGGGGGTCACCGGCTGCACGTCGAGGCCCACCGCGCGGAAGTCGCCGTGTGCGATCGCCGCGTACAGCGGCGCGTGGTCGGCGTTCGGGAACCAGTCGAGCATCACCGTGAAGCGCTTCGCGCTCGCCGGCGCCGTCGTCACGTTCTGCGCGGTGCCGCAGGCGGTGAGGGCGATAGCGCAGAGCGCGGCCAAACCCCCCACCCACAGCGCGGGCACGCGCCGCAAAGCGCGGGAACGCGAGGGTGGGAGGTGGGTGATTCGAGGCATTCTCAACGTGGTTCTCCTGTCGGCGGGGGTGTTGTGTGCTTACTTTTTGGCCCCCAACCCTTCACTTTGTGAAGTGGTAGGGGGATGCTGTGTACTTACTTCTTGGGCTCCAACCCTTCACTTTGTGAAGTAGGAGGGGGATGCTGTGTGTTTACTTTTGGACCCCAACCCTTCACTTTGTGAAGTGGTTGGGCTCCGTTTTGAAAGACTTCTCTCACGCCTCCCCCTTCGATCGGGTGGCCCACGGGGCAAGCCGGCGCTCGGCGAGCGTCAGCGTGTGAAAGCAGACGATCGCGAACACGAACAGCACGGCCGTGGCGGCGTACTCGCGCGGGGTCTGGAGGCTGTTGAGGTCGCTCATGATCTCCCGCCCGAGGCCCGAGTAGGGGCCGGTGGTGGCGGTCGAGGTCTCGGCGATGAAGGCGCCGATCACGCCCACCGCGAGCGCGATCCGCGCGCCGCTGAGCGCCGCCGGCAGCGCGGCGGGCAGCTCGGCGAAGCGAAACGCCTGCCAGCGCGAGGCGTCGAGCGTGCGCAGCAGCTTCAGCTGGTCGGGGTCCACCGAGGCGAGGCCGTCCACCGTGGTGACCACCACGGGGAAGAAGCAGATCAATGCGATCACCACCAGCTTCGGGAAGATGCCGAAGCCCCACCAGAACACCAGCGGCGCGGCGATCACCGCGATCGGCACCGCCTGCGAGCCGACCGCGTGCGGGTAGACGGCGCGGCGCAGCCACTTGGAGAAGTGGATCGCCACCGCCAGCGCGAAGCCCGCGAGCAGCGCCAGCAGCAGGCCGAGTACGACCTCCTCGGCGGTGATCTTGAAGTTCTGCCACAGCAGCCCCGTGTTTTCCCACAGCGCCACCGCCACTTCGTGCGGGGCCGGCAGCACCGCGGGGTCCACGCCGCCGAGGTCCACGTACAGCTCCCACGCGCCGAGCACGATCCCGGCGAGAAGGAGGGGGGGGAGGAGGGCTGCGACGCGGCGGCTCACCGGGACCCCAATTCAGTGAACGCCTGCTCGCGCAGCGCTGCCACCGCGGCGTCGGTGCGCGCTCGCGGGCGCGGCAGCCCGATCTCGAGCTCCGCGACCGTGCGGCCGGGGCGGGGGGATAGAACCACCACACGATCGGACAGCAGCACCGCCTCCTCGACGTCGTGCGTCACCAGCACCACGGTGCGCTGGCCGATCTTCGATCGGTCGCGCTGCAACACCCGTGCCAGCCACCCCTGCATCTCGGCGCGCGTGATCGCGTCGAGCGCGCCGAACGGCTCGTCCAGGCACAGCACCGGCTTGCCCGACAGCAGCGTGCGCACGAACGCCACGCGCTGGCGCATCCCGCCCGAGAGCTCGTACGGTCGCGCCGCCTCGAAGCCTGCCAGGCCGAGCTCGGCGAACAGCTCTCGCGCGCGCTCCCGCGCCTGCGCACGCGGCCGGCGCGCGATCCGCAGCGCCAGCGCCGCGTTGTCCACGGCGCTCAGCCACGGCAGCAGCAGGTCGTGCTGGGGCATCAGCGCGGCCGGCTCGCTCTGCACGCTGCCCGCGTCTGGTTGCTGAAGGCCGCAGATCAGCTCCAGCAGGGTGGTCTTGCCGCAGCCGCTGGGGCCCACCACCGCGACCACCTCCCCGGCCCCGGCGCGCAGCGAGACGTCGGCGAGGGCTGGGACCGACGCGCCAGCGCCGCCGCGACCGTGCCTGCTCGATCCATGACTGCCATCGCGCGCCGGGTAGACACGGCTCACGCCGCTGACCGCGACGGCATCCGGCAGCCCGGCTCGCTCAAGCGGCTGCGGTTCGGCTCTGAGTCCTATCGACACTCACGCCACTCCCTCCGCGGGCATTACCCCACAGGTTCGAAGGGTCGGCGCCGGGTCTTGGTTGGCGCCATCTCAGCCGGCCTTCCCGCCAGCCCCCCTGGTGTTGTCTGTTCTTCGCACAGCCTAGCGCGGGCCGCGCCGGCACCCGAGCGGGCCGCGCCGACACCGAGATGACCTTAAAGCCCGTGTTACGGTCGCCTCGCGTCCCTAACGGATTTGGATTTTTGTGTTAGGGACGCTAGTGTATGGCCATGGAGCTCAGGGACTACGCATCGACTCCGTTTGGGGAGCCACGGCGCACGATCGGCCGACACGGATACGTCGCATACTTCCCCGCGCCGATCCCGCCCGCAATCGAGCTGCCCGCGTCGACGATCCGGTTGCTCGCGGACGCCGAGGCATCGCTCGGGCGGCTCGCCGGCGTCGGCCAGCTGGTACCGAATCCGCACCTGCTGATTCGCCCTTATCTCCTGCGCGAGGCGCTTGCCTCCACGCGAATTGAGGGTACGCAGGCGTCGCTGGCGGATGTCTTCGAAGCCAAGGCGAGCGACGAGCCGCCCAGCGCCGACGTCGAGGAGGTCGTCAACTACATCGAAGCCCTCGAATGGGGCCTCGGTCAGATCGACGAGCTTCCGCTTGGCGTGCGCCTGATCCGTGAGATGCACCGGCGCCTGCTCGCCGGGGTACGCGGCCGGGAGCGGATGCCCGGCGAGTTTCGCGCCACGCAGAACTGGGTTGGAGCAGCCGGTTCGACGATCGAGACCGCGCGCTTCGTCCCGCCTCCGCCTGAGGAGCTTCCCAGTCTGCTTGCCGATTGGGAGCGCTACGCACACGCGGAGCTGGATGCCCCCCTACTGGTGCAGAACGCCCTGCTGCACTACCAGTTCGAGACGTTGCACCCCTTTCTGGACGGCAACGGCCGCATCGGCCGCCTGCTGTCCGTCTTCCTGCTCGTCGACCGTGGCCGGCTGCCCGCGCCGCTGCTGTACCTGAGCACATACTTGGAGCGCGAACGCGAGCGCTACTACGAGACCCTCCAAGCGATCCGCGAACGCGGCGAAGCTCTGCCATGGATCGAGCTCTTCCTCAGCGCCGTGCGCACACAGGCCACGGACGCGGTTGTTCGCGCGCAGCGCATCGTCGAGCTGCGCGAGCGCTACCGCGTGGCGGCGGCGACGATTGCGTCAAGCAGCGCGATGGCGCTCGTCGACCTCGTCTGCGAGACGCCGATCATCTCCTCGCGCGCGGTGGAGGCGGGTCTGGGAGTGAGCCGTCCGACGGCGCTGCGACTGCTTCGACAGCTCGAAGCGGTCGGGGTGCTGGAGGAGGGGAAAGCGGGCCCGCGAGGTCAGCGCCGATACCATGCGCGGGAGTTGATGGACGCGGTGACGGAGGAGGTGGTGGTGAGCTGACGGCCCAGGCGGCGAGACAGGTCAGGTCCCTGGAAGCTCGACGTTCTCGAATGTGAGGACTTCGGCCAGCTTGTCGAAGTGGGTGTCGCGATGGAGCAGCGCAACGCCACCGTGTTCAGTGGCGGCTGCGGCGATCAGCGCATCGGTTAGCGGCACGCGGTGATACCCGTCGCCTTGTTCGGCCAGCTCGCCGATTGCGCTCATCGCGGCGTCGGCGACGGCGCGATCATTACGCAGGATTCGGAACCCGTCAAGCTCTGTCTCGACTGCGGTGTACTCGGAGGTGCTGCGAGTGGAGTAGAGGATCTCCATCCGCACGATCGGTGTGATCCACAGCCGGTCATCGCCCATTGCTTGTTTGACGAGCACGGCAAGCTCAGTGGGGAGGGACGAGAACCGCCACCACGCTGATGTGTCGGCGATGAACGGCGCGTCACCAAGCAGCAACTCGACAGCGTCCACCGCGGGCCGCTTACGACTGGTTGTCCGCCAGCTGCTCGATGTGCTCGAGCGTATCCCGATCCAGCCCATCCGGGCTAAATACGCGCTCGGCGAGCCGTCGTCGCCGCTCGGCGCGCTCTTTATCGCTCAGCGCGGGCTTCTCAGCCGTCGGGGTGGTGCTCAAAACAGAATGCCGCACGCTCCGAGGGTAGCGCCCGAACACGACATGACCCGATAGGCAGACGTATATGGAGTCGCCCAGGTGGCATAAACGGCATTGGTTTAACGACCCGCGCCGGCCGCCAGCTCCGGCCGCGTCAACGCCCGCACGAAGTCCTCCAGCTGCGAGGTGGTCCAGCACTCGAACGCGGTGCAGTGCTGCTCGTAGGCGGCGATCACGGAGTCGCCGTAGTTCCAGTACAGGCGCGGCTCGGGGTTCAGCCAGAAGGTGCGCCCTGCCCGCGCGGCGATCGTCGCGAAGGCGTCGGCGCGGGGCGGGCGGCCGTTGGTGCGGGCGTCGCCGAGCACGATCACCGTGGCGCGCGGGTTGAGATCATCGCCGATCTGCTCCAACAGCTCCGACCACACGCGCCCGTAGTCGGTGTAGCCGGAGATGTCGGCGACCCCGGCGTCTGAGGCGATCCGCTCGTTGGCCGCTTTGAAGTCGCGCTCGCGTTCGAAGATGTCGGTGACCTCGGAAATCCGCTCGATGAACACGAACGAGCGCATCTTGCGGAAGGAGTCGTGCAGCGCGTGCAGCACGGAGAGGAAGAACACCGAGGCGGAGGTGACGCTGGTGGAGACGTCGCACAGCACGTACACCTCCGGGCGTTTCGGGCGGCGCGGGCGGTACTTCAGCACGACCGGCACGCCACCGGTCTGCAGCGAGGCGCGCATCGTGCGGCGCACGTCCACGTGCGCGTGGTGGCGGTGCCCGCGCGTCTGGTGGCCCTGCGTGGCCAGGCGCCGGCGCAGCTGCGCCACCACGCGGTGCACCGCGGCGAGATCGGCCAGCGGGCCGGAGGGCAACGCACGGTCGAGCTCGCCGAGCGGGCGCGCGGGAGGGAGGGTCCCCGTGCGCTGCACCTGCGCGCGCTCCAGCTCGCGGCGCAGCATCGCCTCGAAGCGGCGCAGCGCGGCGCGCGGCAGGCCCTCGTGGCGGGGGTCCTCCGCGGGCAGCTCCGGCTGGGGCTCGGCGCGCAGGCCGAGCGCGCGGCGGATGCGCTGCACGTCCACCCCGATCACCCCCGAACCGCCGTCGCGGCGGGCGAGCGCGGCGATTGCCATCCGCGCGAGGTCGCGCATCGCGCTGTCGTCGCCGTCGCGGAGCGCCGCCGCGATCTGGCGGCGCAGCGCGTCGAGCTGCAGCTCGGAGAGCTCTTCGAGATCCAGTCCCCCTATCTCATCGTCTGGCGCGTTTCCCTGGCGCCGGCCGTCGTGGAGGTCCTCGCTCACTCCCTCGCGTACCGCCGCAAGCTCCACGGCGCGGAAGAAAAAGCGCTCGAACACCAGCTCGAAGATCCGCCGGTCGTCCTGGCTCTTGGCGAGCGTCGCCGCCAGCGCCTCGCGGAAGTCCTGCTGGGAGGTCCACTCGATCTCGCGCAGCACCGCGAAGGCGTCGAGCAGCTCGGAGGTGCCGACCGCCACGCCCTCATTGCGCAGCTCCTCACCGAGCTCCAACAGACGCGCGGCGATGCCCTCGGGGGGCTGTGCGGTGCTGGCGCCGGGCTCGCGCGCAGGGGCGAGACCGGAGGAGGGCGGGGTTGTGTATGTACTTTTTGGGCCCCTACCCTTCATTTTGTGAAGTGGTAGGGGCTTGAAAAGATTGCATGCCACCCCTCCTGGTGCCGCTCAGGCCGCTCCGGCGACGGCGCCGGACTCGTCGCGCCCGAGCTTCAACCCGACCCGCTCTGCGACGACGTCCATGTCGGTGCGATGCTTGACGATCACCGACATCGTCTCGATGAAGGTGCCGGAGTCGATGTCGTGCGCGCCGAGCAGCAGCAGCGCGCGCGCCCAGTCGATCGACTCGGCGATCGACGGCGGCTTCTTGAGGTCCAGCTCGCGCACCATCCCCACCACCTCCACCAGCCGGCGGGCGACCGTCTCGGAGAGCTCCGGCGTGTGCAGGCGCACGATCGCCAGCTCGTGCTCGAGGCAGGGGTAGTCCAGCCACAGGTAGAGGCAGCGGCGCTTGAGCGCCTCAGTGAGCTCACGCGAGTTGTTCGACGTCAGCAGCACCACCGGGTGTGTGCGCGACTCCACGCGGCCCAACTCGGGGATCGAGATCTGGAAGTCGGAGAGCACCTCCAGCAGCATCGCCTCGAACTCCTGGTCGGTCTTGTCGATCTCGTCGATCAGCAGCACCACCGGCTGCTCGGAGGCGATCGCGGTCATCAGCGGCCGTGCGAGCAGGAACTCCTCGCCGAAGATGTCCTCCTGCACCTCGTCCCACCCCGCGGTGCCGCCCTGCGCCTGGATGCGCAACAGCTGCTTGCGGTAGTTCCACTCGTACAGCGCCTTCGCCTCGTCGAGGCCCTCGTAGCACTGCAGCCGCACCAGCTCGCGGCCCAGATAGTGCGCCATCGCCTTCGCCAGCTCGGTCTTGCCGACCCCGGCGGGTCCCTCGACCAGCACCGGCTTGCCCAGTCGCGTCGCCAGGTACGCCACCAGCGCGGTGGACTCGGCCGGCAGGTACCCCACCGCCGTCAGGCCCTCCGCGACCTCGGCGGCCGAGGTTGGGGCTGGGGGGGAGGCGGGGGGCATCGTCATCGCAATGGTAGGTCGGGCTGGTCTTCGAAGGAGAGCTGATCCTCCCCGGGCGCCGGAGGGTAGCGGCTGCGCGGCTTCGACGGGACCGGTGTTCTACGGGGCATTACCACCGTCGGCTCTTGCTCGGGTGGGTGCGGCGGGGCCGGGTCGCGAGCAGGAGGCTGGCGTTCCGGCGTGTCAGGGTCCCACCGTTCGGCGCGCGGCGGCTCGCGGGGCATCCGATCTCGGCGCCGCAACGGCGGCTCGGGCCGCTGCCCGGCCCGCATCCGCGAGCCGGCGTAGGCGAGCAGCCCGGCGGCGGCGAGCGCGAAGAAGATCCCCCACTGGATGCCGACGTTGGCGGCGACGCCGTGCTGGGTGATCCCCGGCTTGTCGAACAGCCGCAGGATCAGCAGCAGCGCGCTCCACACTCCGGCGGCCAACACGACCGCTCCGTCGCCGCCCGGCAGCTGGAAGCGGCGTCCGTCCGCGCGCATATACAGCAGCACCAGCACCGCAACCGCCACCAGCAGTACGGCGGCCTCGACGAACGAGAAGACCTGGAAGGCGTTCAGGTTGCGACTTATGAGCGGCTGGTTCTTCGCGGCGGTGACCACCGCGTTCTGCTGGTACCACGGCAGGAACATCGCCACGAACAGAGCGATCGCGGCGACCGCCGCTAGGCGCCGCTCGCGATCGAGGGTGCCCCAGTTGCGCGCCAGACCCGAGCCGGCGGGGCGGCTTGGGTGGGCGGGGTCTGGGTCTCCTACCCCGCCACGGATGCGCGCTTCGCTGGGCACACACCGATTGTACGGAGGCGCTCAGCGGCGCTCGAATGGCCCTCCGTGGCTCGGCGTCTCGCCGACCGCGGAGGCCGTACGAGCTGGCCCACCTGTCTCAGCGGTGCTTGGGGCGTTTGGCGGGCGGGCGCGGGGCGGGGCCGAGCGCGATCGTCCCGCTTGTGCTCGCCGTGTTGCCCGCCAGATCGGTGGCGCTGAGGCTCACGGAGTAGCTGCCGGGCTTGCGCGGCGTGACCCACAGCAGCCGTGGGTCGCCACCTTCGACGAGCGCACTGGTGGTCCACACCACGCGCCCGCTTTGGCGGATCGTGAGGCTGACGGTGGCGACCTTCGAAAGCGACAGCTGTACGCCGCCGCGCACGCCTTCGGGCAGCGTGCGCGTCAGCAGCTTCAGCGCCGGCGGGGTGTGCAGGTCGGCGGTGAAGCGCTGGGCGGTGGTGCAGTAGACCTGGTCGCCGGGGATCGGCGTGGGCGCCGGCGCGGCTGAGGCGGTGGCGCTCACCGAGGACCTCCCACCGGAGAGGGAGGCCGCCGAGGCGGTGGCGCCGCCCGTGGTGCTTGCTTCCGCGGGGCTGGCGGCTCCTCCCGGGGTGGTCGTCCCGCCGGAGGCGGCAGCTGGGGAGGTCGATGTGGTGGGAGCCGGTGGGGACGTGGGGGAGGTCGAAGTAGGCGCCGGGATGGGCTGGGTGGGTGGGGTGGGTGGGCCTTGATCAGTGCGCGTGCAGAGGCTCTGCAGGAATTCGGTGAGCAGCTCGTGGTAGTTGAGGTTGGATTCGGTGTACTGGTCGTACTTCGACCAGGCGCCGGTGTTGTACGACGGCGTGATCGCGCGCGCCTCGGCGTCGCCCGTTTCGAACAGCCGGCGGCCGAGCGGGTCGCCGGTGAGCTTGGCGTATTCGTAGAGGCCGTTGAGCGCCTGGATGAAGCCGTTGAGGATCCGGTCGGTGGGGGCGTAGGTGTACTCCGCGTAGAGCGTGCCGGCCGGCTGTGCGACGCGCACCCCCGCCGGCGGGGAGGTCTGGAAGATGCCGAGCGCCTGTTTGGCGGCCGTCAGGAAGGCCGGTTCTTTCAGGCGCACGTACGCACGCGAGAGCGCCTGCAGCGCAGTGCCCTGCGAGAGCCCGCTGGTCCACGGCGGCGCGCCACCGTCGAAGTGGAAGAAGTACTCCCACGCGATGCCCCCCGCCCGCTGCGTGGCGAGCGGGATCGCTTCTTCGAGCACTTCGCGCAGCTGCGTGTTCTCGTGCCCGTTGTCGTAGTAGCCGTTGGCCTCGCCGAAGGTGGCCAGCCATTGGATCTCGATCCCCTGGCCGGGGTAGTACTCCCAGACGAGGTGGCTGCCGGGGATGGCCACGTGTTGGTCGGTCGCTGGCAGCGGTTCGTGGCTCCACCACTGGGTGTTGCTTTCGAGCGTCAGCATCAGCGCGGGCAGTCGCGAAGGGATCAGCTCGCCCGCGGCGGCGATCTGCTGGACGTTGGCGATCACGCTTTCCAGTTCGGTGCGGCGCGTGCCGCTCAGGTGCTTGGCGGCGCTCAGGGCGGCGGTATACGTGGAGGAGTCCTGCCCGTACGCTTCGGCGCTCAGCGCCCCGCTGCGCTTCAGGCTCTGCAGTGCGCCGTACACGGTTGGGCCGCGGGCCCCGCGGGCGAGGGGTGGGGAATCGGCTGAGGCCGCGGTAGGAGTAGGAAGGGCGATCGCGGCGAGGACGAGCCCCCACAGCGGGGCGCGCGCGAGCGCTCCGAGCATCTGCGAACGCATCGAGGGGATGCTACGCACAGGCCGCGCCGGACGCGCAGCTTGTGTTGCAGACCCTCAGGGACTCAGCTCGGCCAGCGTGCGCTGCACCTCGGCCTCGACGTCGAGCGTGTCGAGGCCCTGGCGCGCGCGGCGCTCGTTGCGGGCGCGCACCAGCTGGCGCACCTCCTCGGCGAGCGCTGGGTCGTGCGAGCCCACGCTCGGATCCCGTCCGCCGCCGTCGATGCGGGCCAGCTCCGCGTCGATGTCGAGCGGCGCCTCGCCACGGCGCACCAGCCGTTCGCTGCGGGCGGTGAGCAGCTGGCGGATTTCGGCCTCGCGCTCGATGTTGTCGAACGGGCGCACCGTGTCGGGCGCCCGCAACGACGACGACGACGGCAGGCGGGAGCGGCTCTCGCTGGTGAACGCGCCATCCTGGCCGATCTGATCGTGGAGGCTGCGACGGGTGAGCATCGACAGCAGGCCGACCAGCACGAACAGGACGATTGCACCGAACAGCACGTCGGGGAAGAGCGCCTGCATCGACGAATTGTGGCGCAACGGGGCGCGCTCCGCTACCACGATCTGAAAAACGAGGGGCCCAGCTCGCCGCCCGCTCGGCGGCCGGCTTCGCTACCCTCTCGGAGTCAGCGTTGACTGACCAGTCAATCTACTTCGCGCGGCGAACGGATCGTCCACCGGGAGGCCCGCCCCGCGCCAGCCCGAGGAGCCACGAACAGAACATGGTTGATTTCACGCTCACCGACGAGCAGAAGAACCTGCGCGAGCTGGCGCACAACTTCGCCGAGAAGGAGATTCGCCCCGTCGCCTGGGAGTACGACAAGGAGGGCACGTGGCCGCAGGAGATTCTGCAGAAGGCGTGGGAGGTGGGGCTGATGAACACCCACATCCCCGAGGAGTACGGCGGCCCCGGCCTCGGCTACCTCGACGGCTGTCTGATCGAGGAGGAGCTGTCGTGGGGCTGCTCGGGCATCCAAACCACGCTCGGCTGCAACGGCCTGGCGACCGCCCCGATCGTGCTGGGCGGCTCGGAGGAGATCAAGAAAAAGTACCTGGGCGCCGTCACCGAGGAGCTCAAGCTGGTGTCGTTCTGCCTGACCGAGCCCGACGCCGGCAGCGACGTCTCGGGGATGCGCACGAGCGCTGTGAAGCAGGGCGACAAGTACGTGCTGAACGGCTCCAAGTGCTTCATCACCAACGGCGGCTACGCGGATTACTTCACGGTGTACGCTAAGACCGACAAGGAGGCCGGCCACCGCGGCATCTCGGCGTTCGTGGTCGAGCGCGATTGGGGCGTGGTGGTGGACAAGAAGGAGGACAAGCTAGGTCAGCGCGCCTCCAACACCGCGACGATCAGCTTCAACGACGTCGAGGTGCCCGCCGAGAACCTGCTCGGAGAGGAAAACAAGGGCTTCAAGCTCGCGATGATGACGCTCGACCGCACACGCCCCGGCGTGGCGGCGATGGCGACCGGGATCGCGCGCGCGGCGTTCGAGTTTGCCACCGACTACTCCAAGGAACGCATCCAGTTTGGCGTGCCGATCGCGATGCACCAGGGGGTGCAGTTCCTGATCGCCGACATGGCCACCGACGTCGAAGCGGCGCGCCTCTTGACCTGGAAGTCGGCGGCGATGCTCGACAACGGCGAACGCAACACGCTGGTCTCCTCACACGCCAAGCGCTTCGCCGCGGACGCCGCGATGAAGGTGGCCACCGACGCCGTTCAGATCTACGGCGGGTACGGCTTCATCAAGGACTACCCCGTCGAGAAGTTGTTCCGCGACGCGAAGATCATGCAGCTGTACGAGGGCACCTCCCAGATCCAGCGCCTGGTGATCGCCCGCGAAACGCTGCTGCCGCGGCGGGTCGAGGCGGCGGAGACGGTCGCGGCTTAGCGGATGAACAGCGGCTGGCTGTAGTTGGAGACCTGCGCGCCGTTGGTGACCTTCACAAACACCCTGTACAGCCCGTGCCGCTTGACGCGGATCACGTGGCTGAAGCGCGAGCTGGTGGTGTTGTCGTGGTGCAGCACGGTGCCCGCCACCAGCACTTCGTGTCCGCCGACAACGTGCATGATGCCGACTTCCATGCCATCGATCGCGGGGCTCACGGTGCCGTAGATGCGCGCGTGGTGGCGCCGGCGAGTGCGGCCCACGTGGGCTTCGATCTTGACTGCGACGTTCTCGGGAGCGACCGTGCTGACGACGACCGGCTTGGTGGTGGTCGTGATCACGCGGAACTGCGTCGCTGTGGTGAGCCCCACGAACGGGAACGAGAAGCCGCCGGTGGCGCTCGTCAGCTCGGGGTTGCCGGTGTCCAGGAATCCCTGTGTGTACGGAAAGGGGTTGGCCTGCAACACCACGGGAACGTTCCCGTTGCCCGTACCCGAGAGGGTGCCCTGGATCACCAGTGTGCCCTCAAAGATCGTCGGGTTGGGGCCGGCCGTGATTGCCAGCGAGAGCGGCACCTTCGCGGTTTTGAAGGCTGCGCCGCGGCCCGTCGCCGCGCCGCCGGAGTTGACCGCGATCAGGCGGTAGTAGTAGGTGGTGATCGGTTGCAGCCCGCTCACCGGCACGGCGACTTTCACGATGGCGGTGCCCGCGCCGGCGTCGGCCAGCGCCGTCTGCGCGCCGTACGCCCTGGTGGGTCCGTACTGGAAGTAGTAGGAGGTGTTGCTCTTGTGCGGGTTGACCGACCCCATGAGCGTTGCCGAGCCGTAGCTCACGCCGGTCGCGGCGCCGGTGTAGACACTGGGTAGAGCAAAAGCCGAGGCGACTGGCGCCAACGCCAGCAGCGCCAACCCCGCAACGATCGCCCCAAGCGCTGAGCGCGTTCTGTCTTTGCTCATCTTGCACACACCTTTCGTATAGGTCCACCCCGTATCTGCCCGGCCCCCAAACATGAGGTCCGCCCCGTATCTGCCCGTCCCCCAACCATGCGAAACCCGCGGGCCCTCCAGTCGATGCGCTGTGGATACCCGGAGCCGCCCGATCGATGCGCTGTGGCATTCGCCCCGCTAGGCTCCCGCGTCGGAAAATAGATGAGCAAGCGATGATCCCGAGCGGGAGATCAGGAGGCCGGCATGTTTGTGTTCAAGGCAGCGGTTGTAGGCGCGGGAACGATGGGGGGGCAGATCGCACAGACGATCGCCGCCGCCGGGTTCCCGGTCGTGCTCAAGGACATCAGCGAGGAGCTCGTGCAGGCCGGCCTCGACGAGGCCCGCAACGTGACCGCGGGGCAGGTCGGCAAACTGGTCAAGCGCGGCAAGCTCACCGATGAGCAGGCGCAGGCGCAGATCGCCGAGATCGTGGGCCGCATCGAGGGCACCACCTCTTATGGGAGCTTCGGCGACGTGGACTTCGTGATCGAGGCCGTCCCGGAGCGGATGGAGATCAAGCACGCCGTCTTCGCCGAGCTCGACGCCTCCACCCCCGGCCACGCGATCCTCGCCTCCAACACCTCCTCGCTGTCGATCACCGAGATCGGCGAAGCGACGCTGCGCCCCGACAAGGTGGTCGGCTTCCATTACTTCTACCCCGCTTCGCTGCTGCCGTTGATCGAGATCATCGAAGGTGAGGACACCTCCCAGGAGACGGTCACCGCGGCGGTGACGTTCGCGCAGGCGATCCGCAAGCAGCCGATCACCTGCGCGGAGGTGCCGGGCTTCGTGGTCAACCGCATCCTCAACGCCGGCAGCTCGGAGATCTGGCGCGCGCAGGAGGAGAAAAGCCTCTCGATCAAGCTGATCGACGAGGGCTTGGGTGCGGCCAACGTGTTGCCGATGGGCCCCTACTTCCTCTTCAACCTGCTTGGCCTCGACACGGTGCTGCACGTCGCCGAACACCTCGCCGAGTCCTACGGCCCGGAGCGCTTCTACGTGCCGAAGGGGATGCAGAAGCTCGTCTCGCAGGGCAAGCTCGGCGCCAAGACCGGTGGCGACGGCTTCTACAACCCGGCGGGCGAATCCAACTTGGAGGGCGAGGCCGAGCCCGACGTGGCGGAGCTCGTGGAGCTGCTGACGCTGAAGACGTTCGTGGAGGCCTGCCTGGTGCTGGAGGAGGGGGTGGCGGGCCACCGCGACATCGACTTCGGCCTGATGGCGGGCGCCGGGCTCGACCCGCAAAGGGGGTTGATGCCGCCGTTCATGCGCGCCGACGTCGATGGCCTCGACACGGTGCTCGAGCGCTTGGAGAACGCGGTCGAGCACCACGGCGAGCGCTTCGCGCCGCCGACGATCCTGCGCCGCTTTGTCGCGCAGGGCCGGCTCGGCAAGAAGAGTGGTCAGGGCTTCTATGCCTACCCGCAGCCCGACGCCGACGACTCGGCCCCACCCACCCAGGTCGTCAAGCTGCAGACGTTGCCGGTTCCCGGCGGGGACGGAGCCGGCGCGGATGGCGGCGGCGGAGTCGCGATCGCATGGCTGGCCAACGGCCAGATGAACGCCATCGCCCCGGCAGTGATCGAAGACCTGGGCAAGGTGTGGGCGCACGTGAAGGCCGCCGACCCGCCGATCCGCGCGCTCGTGATCGCCTCCTCCAACCCCTTCCTCTACAGCGCCGGCGCCGACATCAAGGCGTTTACGCAGCTGGACGAGGCGGGCGGGCGCCAGCTGGTCGACGACGCGCATGCGCTGTTCCGCGAGCTCGGCAGCGAGGGGATCGCCACGATCGCCGCGGTCAACGGCCTCGCCTTCGGCGGCGGCTGCGAGCTGGCGATGTCCTGCGACCTGCGGATTGTCGCGCGCTCGGCGGTCTTCGGCCAGCCCGAGATCAAGCTCGGGATCATCCCCGGCTTCGGCGGCACCCAGCGCCTGCCGCGGCTGGTCGGTCAGAGCAAGGCGCTGGAGATGAACCTGATCGGCGACCCGCTGCTCGCCGAGGAGGCCTACGAGTACGGCCTCGCCAGCGCCGTGGTGGACGACCACGAACTGCTCGACACCGCGCTCGCCTGGGCGCGCCGGCTCGCCGGTCAGGCGCCGCTGGCGCTGGAGCAGATCAAGCGTGTCTCCGCCGCCGGCGACCTCGACGAGGGGATCGCCGCGGAGAAGGCCGGCTTTGCGACGGTCTTTGCCTCCGACGACGCGCGCGAGGGGATTGCCGCGTTCTTGGGCAAACGGGCTCCTCGGTTCGAGGGGAAGTAGCGATTTGTCCGGCTAGATGTCCTGCCCGGAGAGGTTGTGAGCGTGGGTGATCGGCCAGACGCCTGGCGGCCTGAAAGAAGCTGCTATTTGAGGTAGCCCGCTTTGCGGAGGTCGCTTCGCGCGCTTCGGATTTCTGCGCCCGAACTCGTCAGAGTGCGGGCGTATTTGCCTACCTTCTGCCGCGAGGTCTGCAGAGCAGCCTGGTTACGCTCAAGCGTCCGCTCGATTTTCTGCCGGTCGCTTTGGATTCTCGCTCTGTCCTTTGGTGGCATCAGTGCCCCTCCATCTTGGCTTCTATCGTATCGATAAGCGCAACCAGAACATCAATATCTGTTTGCGCCTTGGTGAGACTCTCGTCGCTCTCGGCAAGGCGCTGTTCGAGATCTTGGATCGTATCGATAGCGTCCTGAAGGTCGCTATCCAATAACTGGGCGTTGTTGTCGAGTCGAGAGATTGGATCTGAGGCCCTGAATGGTCCAAGTTGCGAGAGCCATCGGCGCGCAACGATCAGTCCCACGACGGAGATCACGATGTAGCCCGCCGCAAAAATGAGGGCCACACGCACGCCCAAAATGACGACCCGACTGTCGAAGATGTTGTCTACAAAGCTCGGATTTGCGCTGGTCGGCAGCTTGTGCGGATAGATCTGGATGACCGCCAGCACAGCCGCCACGACAAGGGCAGTCAGCACCACTACCCCGATGGCGGTCTGCCAGGCCGGGGTTTTCTGCTCTTCTGCTGGTGGTGTCTCGGAATCCTTGGACACAGAACACTTTTAGTCACCGCGGCGGACGACTCGACGCAGACGTTGGTCTGTCGCAACCTGACCGCTCAAATGCCCGACGGATCGAGGTTTACGACAAGTAGCTGAGATCCTGCGCGGGCTCGATCCGCCAGCGCTCGGCCAGCGCCGCCAGTTCGCCCGTGAGGGGCCAGCGGTCGGGCTGCGGCTCGCCCTCGAAGTCGGGGTTGGCGCCCTTCAGCGCCATGCAGCCGGTGTTGTCGCCCTTCGCGCGCAGCGCCGCCACCTCGTCGTCGCTGAGGTACGCCTCAGGGGTGGATCGCAGCGCTGCCAGCGCCGCCAGCTCTGCCCGCTTGTCCTCGATTGGGCGGGGAGTGCATTGCGAGCCCCGCCCTCCTCCTCCCCCCCCATCGGCAGCCGCGGCCTCTTGGATCAGCGTGGGGGCCACGCAGCGCACGGGCGGGTGCGCGAGGCTCCATTGGCAGGCCAGCTGCAGCATCGTCAGGCTGTGACGCACGGCGTAGGGGCGCATCCATTCGAGCGTCTCGCGGCCCTCCTCCACCCAGCCCTCGGGACGGAACTTGCGATGGTCGTGGGCGGCAAACCGGTGGCCGGGCAGCACGTCGTCGTGGAACAGCCCCCCGTAGTCCACCACGCGAGCAATCAGGCTCACCTCGTGCGCGGCGGCGGCATCCAGCACGAGTCTCCCCGGCCACGGCTCCAGCGGGCCGAAGATGATCATCGCCCAGTCGATCGTCTCGCCGAAGCGCTCCACGCAGTCGATCAGGTCGAGCGTGAAGCCGTTGGCGGGGCCGGGCGCGACGCCCAGCAGTCGTGTGAGACCGGCGTCGCGGACTGCCCGCATGCCCTCCCACACCGTGGGGTTGGAGTACCCAGTGCGGTCGGGGTTGTGCAGCAGCAGCAAATCGAAGCGCTCCACGCCGATGCGCTCCAGGCTGCGCTCGGTCGCCATCCGGATGTACGCCGCGTAGTCGCCCTCGCCGCGCAGGCGCGGGTCGGTGAAGCGCGGGAAGCCTTTCGCGCCTTCGCGCTCGCCGGTGTAGAAGTCATGCCCGATCGCTCCGACCAGGCAGTAGCTGTCGCGATCGACGCCTCGCAGCGCCTCGCCGAGGAGCCGGTCGGCTGCGCCCTCCCCGTACACGTCCGCGGTGATCACGGTGTCGATACCCCCGCCGGGTCGTAGCAGCGCCTTCAGCCGCCCATCCTCCACCGGCTCGCCGAAGTGCATGAAGCGACCGCCGCTCCAAGCGCCGAGGGCTGTAGTGGTGGGGTCCATCGGGCACTCACTCTACGCAACCCCTACAGGGAGCTCGCGGTGTGCCCGCCAAGCCCTCTCGCCGTGCGCGCCCGCAACGCTGCTTCCAGGCGAGTGAGCGCCTGGCGGAGCGCCTGCTCGTCCGACTCCGACTCGGACGGGGTCTTGGGATCGCTCTCGCCGAGGGCGGTGCGGGCGGCGGCGCTCACGCTGGGGCGCAGTTGTTCCAGCTCGGCGATCCGCGGCGCGAGGTCGGGGCGGTCCTCCGCCGGCAGCTCCACCAGCGCTGCGCTGTAAGCCTGGTCGAGCTCGATCGCGGCGTGGGCAACGCGGCTCTGGTCGAGATCGAGGCGGGCGCGCAACGTCAGCTCCTCGCACAGCAGCGCCTCTTCGCGCGCGCCCAGCAGCGCGGCGAAACGCTCTTGCGGGCGCAGCGCCGCCGAGCGCCGCGTCCGGCGCTCGTGGAAGCGCAGCTCGCGTGCATGTCGCCACTGTCCGTAGGCCACCTGCTCGCCTTCGCCCCAACCAGCGCGGGTCGCCAGCGCCTGTGTGGGGGAGAGCGCTCCGACGTGGGGGTCCGCTGTGGCGATGCGGTGGGCAAACAACAGGCGATTGAGGGTTGCGGCGGTCGCATGCGACTCGCGCTCGACGTCCAGCTGCGCCAGCCATGCACGCGCCTGGCGCTCCGCCGACACCGACACCGGGTCGATCACCGTCGCGCGCGTGCTCGGCACCGTCGTCGGCTCGGGCTCGGGCTCCACCGGCGGACGCCGCCGTGCCCCCAACCGCCCGCGGCGCGGGGTGGCGCCGACGGTTTCCAGGATCACCACCCGCTCGGGCTCCTCGCCCGCCCCCGTGCGCAGCAGGTAGCGGCCGTCGGCTGGTCCCAGCTCCCACGGGAACTCCATCTGCACGAAGAGGAACAGCCGCTCTGCCATCCTCGCACCGTATCCTTTGCCAGATGTCCGATGCAGAATCAGCCAAGGGCCTGCGTGAGCGTCTCGCCGGGGGCACCGAGGATCGCCTCGGTAAAGCGATCACCGAGCTGTTCGACAACCCGCTGCTGAACGGAGCGCTCGGCCGCGCCTCCGACGCGCGCGAGAAGGCCGCCCAGGCGCAGGAGCTGGCGATGGGGGCGCTCAACCTGCCGTCGGCGGCCGACGTGGAACGACTCACGCGCCGCCTGCGCTCGGTCTCCCAGCGGCTGGAGGGGATCGAGGATGGTGTGCACCGCATTGGGCGCACGCTCTCCGGTCCGTCGATCGAGACGCGCTTGGCGGCGATCGAGGAGCAACTGCGGACGCTCTCCGGCAAGCTCGACCCAGGGTCTGCCAGCAAACCAAGGTCTGCCAAACCAGGGTCTGCCAGCAAACCAGGGTCTGCCAGCAAACCAGGCTCTGGCGCCAAACGCTCTGCGGCCAAAGCGCCTAAATCAGCGCGCTGACCGCCGCCCGGCCCATCGCCTCGGCCGAGATCAGCAGCGCGTCGTCGTCGATTCGTGCGTGCCCGTCCTCGGGGCGCTGGCCGATCAGGTCCGACACGGCGAGCACGCAGGCGACCGGGATGCCGGCGCGTGTGCCCACCGCGAACAGGGTGGCGGCCTCCATCTCGACGGCGACCGCCCCCGCCGCGCGCCACGCCCGCTCGCGTGTGCGGTCGTGCTCGTAGAAGAGGTCGGTGCTCACGACCGTCGCGCTGGCTCCCCCGTCCGCGGCGTGGGCCAGCGCTGCCGTCAGCTCGCGATCGGCGGCGATCCGCTCGCCCGCTCCCAGGTTGCGGCTGGTGCCGTCGGCGGCGAGCGCCTCGTGCGCCACCACCAGATCGCCGAGCTCGAGGTCCCCGTCGAGTGCCCCGCAGGTGCCCACGCGGATCGCGCGCCGCACGCCGAGGGCGATCAGCTCCTGCAGCACGATCGCCGCCGAGGGGCCGCCCATGCCCGTGCTCTGGATCGTCAGCGGCTCCCCGTCGGCGATCGCCGGGCCGGTGTAGCCCCACAGGCCGCGGTGATGGTTGAACATCAGCGGCCCCTCGATCAGCAGCTGCGCCAGCGCCAGCGCCCGCCCGGGGTCTCCGGGCAGCAGCACGCGCTCGGCCAGCTCGGCCGTGGGACGCAGGTGGATTGGGTGGCTCGGTGCCATTGGGGTTCTCGTCACAATAGATGTCGGATCTGGGATGGTCGGCCGGCCGCATCCAGACCCGGCAGGTATTGGGCGTGGATCCCGAGCGAGAGCTTTAGGAGCCCGCACCCTGCCGTCCCGGGGAGGGCCCCATAGACTGCTCGGCATGGGAACGTCCGAGGCGAGCGGGCTCACCCTCTCGCGGGTCGCTGCCCGTGCCGGCGTCTCGTCGGGAACCGTGAGACGCTGGGTCAACGAGGGGCTGATCCCCCAGTACAACGGCGGATGGAACGCGCCCGCCGCGAGGCAGGTGGGGATCGTCGCGCGCCTGCGGGAGCGCGGCTACACGCTCGAGCAGATCCGCGAAGCCAGCGACAGCGGGCGCCTGGCGCTGGGGGACCTGGAAGACTTCCTCTCCGGCTCCGATGGTCGCCACACGCTGCGCCAGGCGGCGCGCGAGACAGGCCTCACGTCGGAGCTGATCAAGCGGATCTTCGTCGCGCTCGGCCTCAGCGCGTTGGCGGTGGAGGCGATGTCGGATGAGGATCTGGAGATGCTCAAGTACGTGGCGGCCGTGCTCGAGGCTGGCTTCCCCGAGGTGGCGTTCATCCAGATCGCCCGCGTATACGGGCAGGCGCTCGCCCAGATCGCCGAAACGGAGGTGCGGCTGTTTCGCATGTACATCCACGAGCCGCTGATGCGCGAGGGCGTCTCGGGCCGTGAAATCGGCGAGCAGATGGACGGCATCGCGCGCGAGTTGGTGCCGTTCACCGCGCCGCTGATGAACTCCCTGCACGGCCGCTTCCTGGCGTACTTCGTCGAGCAGGAGGTGATCGCCCACATGGAGGCCGAAACGACCGATGCGCAAGAGCCCGAGGCGGGCCGCCTGCGGGTGGCGATCGCGTTCGCCGATCTGGCCGGCTACACCCGGCTCACCGAGGAGCAGGGCGACGAGCACGCGGTGAGCACGGTGGAGCGCTTCGTGGAAGAGGTCCAGCGCACGCTGCCGATCGACGCGCGGGTGCTCAAGACGCTTGGCGACGAGGTGATGATCGTCGCCGCCGACTCGGTTGCGCTGACGCGCTGGGCTGTCGGCTTCCAGGCCCGCGCGCCCGCGGGGGTGCCGCCGCCGCGCATCGGCATCCACCACGGCGAGGCGATCTACCGCGACGGCGACTACTACGGTCGCGAGGTCAACCAGGCCGCGCGCGTGGTCGCCCGCGCGGCCGGCGGGGAGGTGCTGGTGACGCGCGCCGTCGTCGACCTCGCCGAGGGCGTCCACGGCCTCGCCTTCAAGCTGATCGGGGAGGTCGGTTTGAAGGGCTTTTCCGAGCCCACCGAGCTGTTCCTCGCCTCGGCGAAATGAGCCCGGCAGCCCTGTGGCTGACTGGCTCCGCACGGCTGTGCGAGGCGGACGCTGCGGGAGTATGAAGTCGATGATCTCGGTGTCTTACACATATTTTGCAGACCCAAACCCTTCATTTTGTGAAGTGGTGGGGGGTCAATGGGGGGATGCTTCACCATCCCAAGGCTCTGGGAGGTCGTGCATCTACTTTTGGGCCTCTAACCCTTCATTTTATGAAGTGGTATGCGCGCTTTTGTATGACATTGCCGCCCCGCCACAGTCACCCACCGAGCACCTTCAGCGATCGTGACCCCCGAGGAGGTGCTCGAGCGGGTGCGGACGGGTGGCTTGCTGCCGCGCGACGGCGCGCTGGTGGCGATGCTTTCCGGCGGACGTGACTCGGTCTGCCTGCTCGATCTAGCGGTGGGCATTAGCGGGGCCGAGAACGTGTACGCGCTGCACGTCAACTACGGGCTGCGGCCGGAGTCCGACGAGGAGCAGTGCCACTGCCAGGAGCTGTGCGAGCGGCTGGGAGTCGCGCTGAAGGTCGTTCGCGCCGACCGGACCGTCGGGGCCGGCAACCTGCAGGCGTGGGCGCGCGAGCTGCGCTACGGGGAGGCACTGCGCCTTGCTCGCGAGCTGGACGCACGACAGAGGAGGGACGAGGGTGTCCATCGTGAGGCCCCGATCGCCACCGGCCACACCGCCACCGACCAGGTCGAGACGATCCTGTATCGCCTCGCCGCCTCGCCCGGCCGGCGTGCGCTGCTGGGGATGTCGCCGCGCGAGGGCCGCCTCGTGCGCCCGCTGCTGGAGATCACGCGCGAGCAGACCGCTGCCTACTGTCGCGCGCGCGACCTGTCGTGGCGGGAGGACCCCAGCAACGACAACGAGCAGTATGCACGCGTGCGCGTGCGCAAGCGCCTGCTGCCGGCGCTCGACGCGGTGCACCCCGCGGCGCGGGAGAACGTGCTGCGCACCGCCCGGCTGCTGCGCGAAGAGGCCGAGGTGCTCGACGGACTCGTCGATGCGCAGCTCGGAGGCGGCGAGGCGAGCATCGCAATCAGTCGCCTGCGGCTGCTGCCCGCCGCGCTCGCCCGCCTGGTGGTTGTGCGCCTGGCGGAGCAGACCGCCGGCGCCTTCGTGCCGCAGGCGGGGGCCCGCGTGGGGGAGATTCTCGACCTGGCCGAGCGTGCCAGCCACGGCGGCCGCGCCGAACTGCACGTCGGCCGGCTGGTCGGCGCCGTGATCGAGGATGGCAGGCTGCACATGGTGAGGCTGCCTCCTCGCTCGTGAGGGTTCGGCTTCGCTCGTGAGGCTTGTGAGGTTCGGCCTCGCTCGTGAGGTTCGGCCCCCGCTCGCTAGACCCCAGCCCCTACACTCCCCCGCGTGGCCGTAATGCCCCCGGAGCGCGTCGCGCCCGCCAACCCGAGCGATGCCTTCGCACGCTCGAGTGGCGCTCCAAATCACGCTGCCGAGGTGGGCGAGGTGCTCGTCGACGCCGAGCGGCTGCGTCTACGCGTGGCCGAGCTGGCGCGACAGATCTCGCGCGATTACGCCGACATCGCGCGTCCGCTGCTGCTGGTGGGGGTACTGAAGGGGGCGATGTTCTTCCTCTCCGACCTGATGCGCCTGATCGAGATACCGGTGGAGGTCGATTTCATGGCGGTCGCTTCCTACGGCTCGGCCACCGACTCCTCCGGGGTGGTGCGCATCCTCAAGGATCTCGACGCCGCGATCGATGACCGGGATGTGCTGATCGTCGAGGACATCGTGGACTCAGGGCTGACGCTGCAGTATCTGCTGCGCAACCTGGGCTCGCGCGATCCCCGGACGCTCGAGGTGTGTGCGCTGCTGATGAAGCCCGACCGCTCGAAGATCGGCCGACGCCAGGCCGACCAGCCGCCCCGCTACGTCGGCTTCGAGATCCCCGACCGCTTCGTGATCGGCTATGGCCTCGACTACGCCGAGCGCCACCGCAACCTTCCATTCGTGGCGGCGTTGGAGGTCGCATGAGGCATGGCAGGCTTAGGGCCTATCCCGGTAGGCCCGTACACTGGATGCGGCCGATGGCCCGTCGTCAGCGGGTCGATCGTGGGACGGTCGGACACGGCTCGCGCTGCCCTTTGATGCCCGGAAAATCCGAGCCTTCGTGGTACGCTAGTCGGCTGGTGGCAGTCTTAGAGGGTGGTGGGGTCGGCCGCGCGCCGACGAGCGGCGCTTCTCTTCTGCCAATCACGTCAGCCTGCACCCCGACACCTGCGATCAAGCTATGAGCCGTTTCTTCAAGAGCGCCGCCTTCCCGATCCTGATCGTGGTCGTGTTGGTGTTCTTCGTCATGAAACTCTTCCCGAGCGGCTCCAGCAACGGGCGTTCGCACTCCTACCAGACGCTGGTAACCCAGGAAATCCCGAAGGGCGAAGTCAAGTCGGTCGAGTTCAAGACCAAGTCGAGCGCCCTCGAAGTCGAACTGAAGAACAAAGAAAAGTACGAAATCGGCTACGTCGATCAGGCCGCGCCCGAACTCTTCAAAAAGCTCGAAGCCGCGAACGTCCACTTCAACGTCGAATCCAACAAGAGCAGCGTGCTCCTGTCGCTGCTCGTCACGGTGCTGCCGATCCTGATCTTCGTCTTCATCTGGATCTTCCTGCTCAACCAGATCCAGGGCGGCGGCTCGAAGGTGATGTCCTTCGGCAAGTCCCGCGCCAAGCGGCTGTCGGCCGACTCCCCGAAGATCACCTTCCGCGACGTCGCCGGCGTGGACGAGGCGGTGGAGGAGCTGCACGAGATCAAGGAGTTCCTGGAGAACCCCAAGAAGTTCCAGGCGCTCGGCGCGCGGATCCCCACCGGCGTGCTGCTGTACGGGCCTCCCGGCACCGGCAAGACGCTGCTCGCCCGTGCCGTTGCCGGTGAGGCGGGCGTGCCGTTCTTCTCGATCTCCGGCTCGGACTTCGTGGAGATGTTCGTCGGCGTCGGTGCTTCGCGCGTGCGTGATCTGTTCGAGCAGGCCAAGCAAAACTCCCCTTGCATCATCTTCATGGACGAGATCGACGCCGTCGGGCGCCACCGCGGCGCGGGCCTCGGCGGCGGGCACGACGAGCGCGAGCAGACGCTCAACCAGCTGCTGGTCGAGATGGACGGGTTCGAGGCGAAGGACAACATCATCATGATCGCGGCCACCAACCGGCCCGACATCCTCGACCCCGCGCTGCTGCGTCCCGGGCGCTTCGACCGTCAGATCGCCGTCGACCGCCCCGATCGCAAGGGCCGCGCGAAGATCCTCGAAGTCCACACGCGCGGCAAGCCGCTGGCGAAGGTGATCGACATCGACGCGCTCGCCGGGCAGACGCCCGGCTTTACCGGCGCCGACCTCTCCAACCTGATCAACGAGGCCGCCCTCCTGTCGGCCCGTACCGGCAAGCGCGAAATCGGCCAGGAAGAGCTCGAGGAGGGGATCATGCGCGTGATCGCCGGCCCCGAGAAGAAGACGCGCGTGATGAGCGAGAAAGAGCGTCTGATCACGGCCTATCACGAGATGGGCCACGCGATCGTCGGCCACTACCTCGAGCACTCCGACCCGGTTCACAAGATCTCGGTGATCTCCCGCGGCCAGGCGCTCGGCTACACGATCTCGATGCCTCAAGAGGATCGCTTCCTGACCACGCGCGCGGAGCTCAACGACACGATGGCCATGACGCTCGGCGGGCGCGCCGCGGAGGAGATCGTGTTCGGTGAGATCACCACCGGCGCCTCCAACGATCTCGAGAAGGTGACCGCCACCGCGAAGCAGATGGTGATGCGCTTCGGGATGAGCGAGAAGCTCGGCCCGCGCGTCTTCGGCCACGACCACGGGCAGCCGTTCCTCGGGCGCGAGTTCTCCACTGAGCCCGACTACTCCGACGAGATTGCCCGCGAGATCGACGACGAGGTCAGGCGCATCATCGAGGCTGCCCACCAGCGCGCGCGAGACATTCTCACCGAGCACCGCGAGCACCTCAGTTCGCTCTCCGAAACCCTTGTCAAGCGCGAGACACTCGAGAAGGAGGAGTTCAACGCGCTGCTGGAGGGCAAGAGCGAGCAGGAAGTGTTCGGCTCCGAGGAGCCCCGTGCGCCCGAGCTGCCGCCGGCGCCGCCCGCGCCGGCGGAGCGTCCCGGCCGCGAAGTGCCGCGTCCGCTGCCGCGGCCCGGGTTGGCGGGAGGCACGGCCGACATTCGCGCAGCCGACCCCGAGCGCCCTGAGCTAGCCTGAGCTTGGGCGCTGGCGTGAGCGCCCCTGGCGGCTTCCGCCTGATGGGCGTCGTGAACGTGACGCCCGACTCGTTCTCCGACGGGGGGCTGTACCTCGATCCTAAGGCCGCGGTCGCGCACGGACTACAGCTGGCGGAGGAGGGGGCCGAGATCCTCGATGTGGGCGGGGAATCGACGCGGCCGGGTGCCGAGCCGGTGGCCGCCGAGGAGGAGCTGCGACGGGTGCTGCCGGTGGTGGAGGGGCTGGCTGCCGGGCTGCCGGTGGTGGAGGGGCTGGCTGCCGCGCTGCCGGTCGTCGAGGGGCTGGCTGCCGCGGAAGGGTCTAATGCTGCGCGTCCTGCCACTGCTGCGCACTCCACAATCTCGATCGACACGGCGAAGGCCTCGGTTGCTCGCTCTGCGCTCGATGCGGGCGCGACGCTCGTCAACGACGTGACCGCTCTGCGCGGCGACCCGGAGATGGCGGCGGTGGTGGCGGACAGCGGTGCGCAGTGTTGCCTGATGCACATGCGGGGCGAGCCGCGCACGATGCAGCTGCAACCGCGCTACGGCGATGTGGTGGACGAGGTGAAGGCATTTCTCGAACAGCGGCTTGCGTACGCGGTGGGGGAGGGGATCCCCGAGGAGCGCGTGCTGCTTGACCCCGGGATCGGCTTCGGCAAGACGCCCGAGCACAACCTCCAGCTGCTGCGCCGGCTGCACGAGCTCACCGCGCTGGGGCGTCCGCTGGTGGTGGGCACCTCCCGCAAGAGCTTCCTCGGACGGATACTTGCCGGCGTCACGCCCAGCGAGAGGCTGCCCGGCACGATCGCCACCTGTGTACTCGCCTACGAGCGCGGGGCCGCCGTGCTGCGCGTGCACGACGTCGCTCCGGTGCGCGCCGCGCTGTCGGTGACCGCTGCTACGTTGGGCGCGCGATGAGCGAGGACGCGACGGAGAACGACGACGATCTGGATGCCGGCGATGCCGCCGGTCAGCCGGGCGCTCCGGAAGGAGAGGCGGGTTGGCGCGAGGAGCTGGAACGAGGGACGCCCGCAGAGGAGCCGGAGCACTACGAAGATGAGGAGCCCGACGAGGAGGATGGAGAGGGCGAGGAGGACGGGGAGGGCACCGAGTCGGTCACGATCGAGATAACCGGCCTCTCGCTCTACACCCACCATGGCGTGAGCGCGGCCGAGCGCGAGATCGGCCAACGGCTGATGCTGGACCTGCGTCTGGAGGTGGGCGAGAGCGACGCCACCGTCACCGACCGCATCGAGGACACCGTCGACTACGGCGAGGTATGCCAGCTCGTGGCGCTTGTCGCCCAGCAGCGCTCCCATCGCACGCTGGAGCGGCTGTGCAGCTCGATCGCCGAGCGCCTGCTGGCCGACTACGAGCTCGAAGCGGTGTGGGTGAAGGCCACCAAGCCCGAGCCCCCGATCGCGCTTCCTGTTCAGGAAGTCTCGGTCGAGGTGTGGCGGGAGGCGGAGGAGTAGCACGGGCCGTGGTTGTAGATCTTTCCCTTGACAGTTAGTTAGCAGTCACTTATAACTACGGGGATGGCTCTGCGTGACAGACAGAAGCGGCGAATCGAGGCCCGGCAATGATCGATTGGCTGGCGCGGCTGGCCTCGGAGCGCACGCGGCGCGTCCTGCTGATCGCTGGCGCGGTGTTTCTGCTCGCCGCCGCGCTCGGCGCGCCCGTCGTCACGATCCTCAAGAGCGAAAACTCCGAATTCCAGGATCGAAACGCGCAGAACCAGCAGGTGCTGCGCGCGATCGAACGCGCCACCGGGCAGTCCGCCGAATACGGTGTCGCCGCGCTCGTGCCGGCCGCCGCCGACGTGCGCACCCACCCCGCGGCCGCCGCCGAGGCGCAGCGCGTGGCGGCGCTGCTCGCCGCTCAGCCCGGCTTCCAGCGCGAGCTGGACTACTCCGCCACCCACCTGCCCGCGCTCGTCTCGCGCGACGGCCGCCAGACGCTGGTGCTTGCCGCGTTCGCCACGCGGGACCGCTCCGCCGCCGCGGTCGCCCGTGTGGGCCCCAAGTTGGCGGGCAGCGGCGTGCTGTTCGGCGGCAACGACGTCACCTACCACGAAATCAACGAACGCACGGCCTCCGACCTCAAACGGGCCGAGGCGTTCGCGATCCCGATCCTGCTGCTGCTCTCCTTCTGGGTCTTCCGCGGGTTGATCGCGGCGGCGCTGCCGCTGCTGGTGGGCGGCTTCGCGATCGTGCTGACGTTCCTGCTGATGCGCCTGATCGACCACGTGCTCGGGCTGTCGGTGTTCGCCGTCAACCTCGTCACCGGCATGGGGCTGGGCCTCGGGATCGACTACAGCCTGTTCGTGCTCTCGCGCTACCGCGAGGAGCTGGCGCGTGGCTCTGGCGGCGACTCGCGAGCAGACTCGGCCGCAGCGATCACACGCACGCTGCGGACCGCCGGGCGCACGGTGCTGTACAGCTCGCTGGCGGTCGCCGGCGCGGCGGCATCGATGCTGGCGATGCCGATGAAGTTCCTCTATTCGATGGGCGTTGGCGGCGCGCTCGTGTCGCTGTCTGCCGGCGCTGTCTCGCTGATCGTGCTGCCTGCCGTGCTGGTTGCGCTCGGCCCCCGCATCAACGCGTTGGCGCCCGCGCGCCTACAGCGCAGCGCCGAGCGGGCGGCGCGACCGGCGGAGAGCGGCGTGTGGTATCGGCTCGCGCGCGGGGTGATGCGCCGTCCGGGTGCGGTTGCGCTCGGCACCGCGGTGCTGCTGCTCGCGATCGCCTCGCCGGCGCTGCGCCTGGCGCTCACGCCAGCCGACTCGCACGTGCTGCCGACCTCCTCGCAGCCCCGCCAGGTGGCGGAGGCGATCACCCGCGACTTTGCTGTAAACGGTGCGCAGACGGTCACCCTTGTGATGCACGCGGGGCCGGCGGGATCCACGTCAGGCGGGCCGAGCGTGGTGGCGCTGATGCGCCGGGCGCAGTCGGTGGCGGGCGGCCAGGCCGGTCTCGTGGGACCGCCGCGCTATCTCGGCCGCGACACGTGGGAGGCCGAAATGGTGCCGCGTGGCGGCGTCGGCTCCGCCGCCAACCAGCACCTGGTACACAATCTGCGGGCCCTGGCCAGTCCACCGACCCTGCTGGTGGGCGGCGGCACCGCGTGGTTTGTCGACCAGAAGGCCGCGATCGCCGCGCACGTCCCGCTGACGCTCGCGATCCTCGTGCTCGTCACCGGCGGCTTCCTGTTCATGATGACCGGCTCGCTCGTGATTCCGGTGCTGGCGCTGCTGATGAACCTGCTGACGGTCGCCGTCGGCGCCGGCCTGCTGGTGCTGGTGTTCCAGGACGGCCACCTCTCCTCGCTGTTCGGCGTCACCCCGATCGGCGGCCTGGAGGAGTCCAACCTCGTGCTGCTGTTCATCATCGCGTTCGCGCTCTCCACCGACTACGGCGTGTTCCTGTTCGCCCGCATCAAGGAGGCCCACGACGATGGATTGCCAGCGCGCGATGCGGTGGCGTACGGCCTCGAGCGCACCGGGCGCCTCGTGACCGCCGCGGCGCTGCTGTTCTGCGTGGCGATCGGTGCGTTCGTCACCTCCGACATCTTCTTCATCAAGGAGCTCGGCTTCGGCGCCGCGCTCGCGGTGGTGATCGATGCCACGATCGTGCGCGCGCTGCTCGTCCCCGCACTGATGGGTCGCCTCGGCGAGCGCGCCTGGTGGGCGCCGCGGCCACTGCGCCGCCTGCACACCCGCATCGGCCTGAGCGAGGGCGGCTCGGGCTCCGAGGTCGGCGAGGCCGCGGGAGCGTAGGCCGGGCTGCTGCCGGTGGTCTCAACGTATTTTTCAGGCCCCCACCACTTCATTTTGTAAAGGGTTTGCGTCCGAAAATTAATGGTCGGGCGCGTGGCGTCGCTACCGTTGCGCGCGTGTCCACGCGGATCGGTCTACTCGGACTCGGCTCCAATCTCGGCGAGCGCCGTGTCAACCTGCAGGGAGCGGTGGATGCGCTGCCCGCGGCGGGCGTGGAGGTGGAGGCATCCTCCTCGGTGTACGACACTGATCCAGTCGGCGAGCTGCCCCACCAGCCAAGCTTCCTGAATGCCTGTCTGCGCGTGTGCACAGGACTCGAGCCGCTGGAGCTGCTCGATGTGGCGAAGAAGCTTGAGCGAACACTTGGCCGCGCGGCCGGCGGGCCTCGCCACGGGCCACGAGCGATCGACATCGACGTTCTGATGCTCGGCGACGTGGAGCTGCGCCACGAGCGCATGCGCCTGCCCCACGAGCAGCTGCTCACCCGCCGCTTCGTGCTGGTCCCCGCGCTGGAGCTGGACTTCGACCTGCGTGCCCCCGACGGCAGTCGCCTCGCTGAGGCGCTCGCCACCTTGCCGCTCGGCGAGGGGGTGCGCTGGGCCGGGCCACCTTTGACGGGAGCGCTCTACGCCGCCGCGGCCGACACCGGCAGCCACTCCGCCGGCAGCGTCCCTGCCGGAATTTCGCCGGACATCGGCGGGAAGTAGCGCGTGAGGGCGGCCGCGGGGTGGCCGTCGATCAGGGGGCGCACGTCTCTGATCGTCTCCAATAGACGGATCGTGGAGCCGATCTGCAGGTCGGCAGCGTTGGGTTCGTCCCCCCCGAGCAGCCCCTCCGCGATCCACGCGTCGATCTTCTCGAGCTGGCCGGCGAGCTCGGCGAGGTCGGCCCGCACCGGCCCTTCCTGGGCGTGGTTGCGCCGCGCCATCATTTTCGCGGTGAGCGGCAGCGCGGGGCGCATCAGCGCGCGAGGGAGCGGCAGCTTGGCGTCTCCCACGTAGCTCTCCATCGCTCCGGGGTTGCGCAGGAAGCCGGCGTCGAGTACCCGCCGAGGCACGCTCTGAAAGACCTCGTCGCCCCACTGCTCGGCCTCCAGCACGCGCTCACGCTCCACGGGGTCGGCGGGCAGCAGTGGCGGCTCGGGCGCGAGCAGGTCCAGGCGGCGCATGATCGTGCGGGATCCGACCAGCCGCTCGCCGTCGATCCGCATCCCCGGGACCGTGGTGCCTCCATACAGCAGCGGACCAGCCGCGACCTGAACCATCGGCAGCAGGTTGACCTGCTGAAACGGGATCCCCTTGCGCCGCATCGCCACTTCGACCGCCGCGCATGGGTGCGAGCCCGGCAGCACATACAGCTTGATGCTCATAGCTCCCACTTTCTGACGAGAAGAGGGACCGGCTCGGCGATCTCAACCGCCCGCGCTGCCCTCCTGGCTGAGCGGCCAACGATATAGGAAGGTAGGCTTGCACGCGATGCTGCTCGCCGTCGATGTCGGCAACACCCAGACCCACTTCGGGACCTTCCGCGACGGAAAACTCACCGAGCACTGGCGCTTTGCCACCGTGCGCCAGTCGACCTCAGACCAGCTGGGAGCCGCGCTGCGCAACCTGCTGGAGCTGAGGCAGGTGTCGATGCAGGAGATCGACGCATCGATCGTATCCTCGACGGTGCCCGTGCTGGGGCCGGAATGGTCGGCGATGGCGGAGCGCTACCTCGGGCACACGATGCTGACGGTGGGGCCGGGCGTGAAGACGGGGATGCCGATTCGCTACGACAACCCACGCGAGATCGGCCCGGACCGTCTCGTCAACGCCGTCGCCGCCCACGAGCGCCTCGGAGGCCCCTGCGTGGTGGTGGACTTCGGCACAGCGATCACCTACGACCCCGTATCCGCGGAGGGGGAGTACCTCGGAGGGATCATCTCCCCGGGCGTGGAGATCTCGCTGGAGGCACTGACCGAGCGCGCGGCGGCGCTGCCCAGGGTCGACGTCACCGCGCCGCGCGCGCTGATCGGCAAGACCACGATCGACGCGATCCGCTCGGGGATCGTGTACGGGACCGCGGGCCAGGTGGACGCGATCGTGAGTCGTCTGCGCGCGGAGCTGGGGCCGGAGACGAAGACGATCGCCACCGGTGGGCTGGCGCACGCGATCGTTCCCTACACCACGACGATCGAAGCGGTGGACGACCTGCTGACGCTGACGGGCCTGCGCCTTATCTTTGAGCGCAATCATTAGCGCATGCCCACCACCCAGCTGACCGACCCCTGGGAGCTTGGCTCCCTGCGGGTTCCCAACCGAGTGCTGCTCGCTCCCCTCGCGGGGATCGGCAACTGGTTTGTGCGCCTGCAGGCCAAGCGTCACGGCGCCGGGATGGCGGTGTCGGAGATGGTGTCCAGCCACGCGATCTACTACCGCAACGAGCGCACGCTGCGCGAGCTGCTGCTCATCCACCCCGAGGAGCGCACGGTGGGCGCTGGAGATCCCAGCCCCCCGACCTCGATCCAGCTGTTCGGCAGCGACCCCGACGTAATGCGCTTTGCGGCCGCGGCCGCCGTTGCCGCGGGAGCCGACGCGATCGATCTCAACATGGGCTGCCCGGTGCCCAAGGTGTGCAAGACCGGCGCCGGCGCCGCGCTGCTGGCTGAGCCCAAGCTTGCCATCGCCGTGGCGCGCGCCGCGGTGGAGGGGGCCGCGGAAGCACGGAGCGATACCGGTGCACCACCGCCGGTGACCGTGAAGCTCCGCTCCGGCCAGCGCCCCGGCGACACCTCCGGCTTCGAGCTTGCGCACCGCCTCGTCGAGGAAGCGGGCGTCGCGGCGATCGCCTTCCACCCGCGCTCCGCCGCGGTGCACCACAGGGGCGTTCCCGACTACGAGCTCGCCGCACGGCTGGCCGGCTCGCTGCCGGCGCCGGTGATCCTCACCGGCGGCATGAACGACGCGCGGGGCATCCGCGAGACGTTCGCGCGCACCGGCGTCGCGGCCGTGATGCTCGCGCGCGGCTGCCTCGGCAACCCGTGGCTGTTCGAGGAGCTCGTCCGCGGGCGCGAGGCCGCTCCCACCCCTGCGGAGGTGCTGGCGGAGCTCGCATGGGTGATCGACCGCGCTGCCCTGCACCTCGGGTCTGAGCGCGCGGGGCGATACCTGCGCAAGTTCTATCCCTGGTACCTGCCGCGGCTGGGGCTCGATCGGACACGGCTCACGTCGCTGCAAGGGTTGCTGCAGGCCACCTCCGACCTGGCCGAGGCCCAGCGTCTGCTGGGCTCGCACCTTGCGCTTACAGGCGATTCCGACTCGCTCTGCGCCGCCGTGCGCCCATCCGCGGCGCTCGCCGCCTGAGTCGCCGGGTTCGGCCTGCAAGATTTCGTCTGGCCTATCTGTCCCTCGCTATACTGCTGCGCTCGCTGCAGCCCGCCGAGTCGCGGATTCGCCTGCCCAGCCTGGGGCGGGCCCGTTCAATCGGCGGGTTTCGTTCGTATTCGACACCCATCTCGCGAGCGAGGGTCTCATGCCGAAGGACGTCATCCTCACCCCCGAAGGTCTCGAGAAGCTGAAGGACGAGCTCCAGACGCTCTCCACCGCGCGTCGCCGCGAGGTCGCCGAACGGATCAAGGAGGCGCGCGAGTTCGGAGACATCTCCGAGAACTCCGAGTACGACGACGCCAAGAACGAGCAGGCGATGCTGGAGAGCAAGATCGCGCAGCTGCAGGAGAGGCTGCGGATGGCCACGGTGATCGACTCCAAGGAGCTCTCGACCGACGTCGTGCAGGTCGGCTCGGTGGTGCACGTCAAAGACGAGAAGACCGGCAAGTCGGTCAAATACACGATCGTCGGCTCCGCCGAGGCCAACCCCGAAGAGAGCAAGCTCTCCAACGAGTCGCCCGTCGGCCGCGCGTTGATCGGCCACCGGCGCGGCGACACAGTCGCCGTGCAGGTCCCCCGCGGACCGGCGCGTAAGCTGAAGATCACCAAGATCGACGTCGGGCTCAAGTAGCCTGCCCGCATGAGCGGGACCGAGGAGGAGCCGCGGGAGGGTGAGCGTCACAGCTCGCCCGAGGAAGGCCAGCGCCACGGCCTGCCCGCCGAGGAAGGTCAACGCCACGGCCTGCCCGAGTTGATCGCCGAGCGGCGCGCCAAGGCTGAGCGCCTGCGCGAGCAAGATCAGAGCGCGTTCCCGCACTCGTTTGCGGGCGCCGAGCCAATCGCCGAGATACATCCAAAGTACGCCGACCTGGCGCCCGGTGAGGAAACCGACGAGCGCCATCGCGTCGCGGGTCGCATCGCCGCGCGGCGCGGTGCCGGCAAGGCCGCGTTCCTGGACCTGGTCGATCGCACGGGCAAGATCCAGCTGCACGCGCGCATCGACATCCTCGAGCCCGAGCGCTTCGAGCTGCTGCTGGCGCTGGATCTCGGAGACTTGATCGGCGTCGAAGGCAGCGCGATCCGCAGCCGCCACGGCGAGGTGTCGCTGCGCGTGGAAAGCTTTCAGATCCTCGCCAAGGCGCTGCGCCCGCCTCCCGACAAGCACCACGGCCTGACCGATGTGGAGACTCGCTATCGCCACCGTGAGCTCGATCTGATCGCAAGCGTCGACTCCCGACGGCTGTTCATCGACCGCGCGCGCATCATCTCGGCGATTCGGGCAGAGCTCGACGGCGACGGCTTCATCGAGGTCGAGACGCCCGTGCTCCAACCGCTCTACGGCGGTGCCATGGCGCGCCCGTTCACAACCCACCACAACGTGCTCGACCGCGACCTGTACCTGCGGATCGCCACCGAGCTGTACCTCAAGCGGCTGATCGTCGGCGGCCTGGAGCGCGTGTACGAGCTCGGCAAGGACTTCCGCAACGAGGGCGTCTCGCATAAGCACAACCCCGAGTTCACGATGGTCGAGTGGTATGAGGCCTACGCCGACTACGACGGCGCGATGGCCCGCACCGAAGCGATCGTGCGCGCAGCCGCGGCAGCGAGCGGGTATGCGGGTGAGCTGGACTTCTCCGCGCCGTGGCGGCGGGTTGGCTTCGTCGAGGCGATCAGGGATGCGTCGGGCATCGACCTCGCTGAGATCACCACCGCCGAGGCGTTGGCCGCTCAGATCGGACGAGTCGGCCTCGAGCTGAAGACGGAGGGATTCGCCTGGTTTCAAATGGCCGACGACCTGCTCTCCAAGTGCGTCGAGCCCAACATCAAACAGCCGACGTTCGTCGTCGACTACCCGAAGGAGCTCTCGCCGTTGGCGCGCGAGCGGTCCGACGATCCCAAAATCGTGGAGCGCTTCGAGGCGTTTGCGGCAGGGATGGAGATCGCCAACGGCTTCAGCGAGTTGATCGACCCTGACGAGCAACGCATACGCTTCCGCGAGCAGGACCGGATCCACACGCTGACCGACGGCGGCGCCGAGACGATGCCCTACGACGAGGAGTACGTACAGGCGCTCGAGCAGGGCATGCCCCCGACCGCGGGCGTCGGTCTTGGCATCGATCGCCTCGTGATGCTGCTCACCGGGCGCGACTCGATCCGCGAGGTCGTGCTGTTTCCGGCGATGCGGTAGGCACTGGAGTGCCGGGGTGCCCGTTGGTAGACTGTCCTATGGCGGCGGCGGGACCTGGAGGCTCATCTTTCTCGCGGATTGCGACGAAGAGATGGGTGGGGATCCACCCCACCCCGGGATCACCGTCCCCGCGGACCGGACCGACACCAAGATCGTAGACGGAGAGGTCGTAAAGCACCATGTTCGAGCGATTCACAGAACGGGCCCGCCAGGTTGTCGTTCTCGCGCAGGAAGAGGCGCGCACGCTCAAGCACAACTACATCGGCACCGAGCACATCCTGCTCGGGCTGTTGCGCGAGGAGGAGGGGCTCGCGGCCAGAGTGTTGGAGAGCCTCGACATCACCGTCGAGCGCGTGCGCGCGCAGGTCGTGCGGATCGTCGGCTCCGGCGAGGAGGTCACCTCCGGGCAGATCCCGTTCACACCGCGTGCCAAGAAGGTGCTGGAGCTGGCGCTGCGCGAGGCGCTGTCGCTCGGGCACAACTACATCGGCACCGAGCACATCCTGCTCGGGCTGGTGCGCGAGAACGAGGGCGTCGCCGCCCGCATCCTGCTCGACTTCGACGCTGACTCGGAGAAGATCCGCAACGAGGTGATCCGGATGCTCTCCGGCCCCTCCGGCCGCCGTCAGGGCCAGGGCGCCGGAGCGCCAGGTGCCGCCGCCGGCGCGGGCTCGGGCGGGGGAGCGGAAGGCAAGAAGTCCTCGAAGCTGCTCGACCAGTTCGGGCGCAACCTGACCAAGCTGGCCGCCGAAGGCAAGCTCGACCCCTGCGTCGGGCGCGAGACCGAGATCGAGCGGATCATGCAGATCCTCTCGCGGCGCACCAAGAACAACCCGGTGCTGATCGGCGAGCCGGGTGTCGGCAAGACCGCCGTGGTCGAGGGTCTTGCCCAGCGGATCACCAACTCCGACGTGCCCGAGCTGCTCAAGAACAAGCAGATCTACACGCTCGACCTCGCCGCGCTGGTGGCCGGCTCCAAGTACCGGGGCGAGTTCGAGGAGCGCCTGAAGAAGGTGATGAAGGAGATCACCCAGCGCGGGGACATCATCCTGTTCATCGACGAGCTGCACAACCTCGTCGGCGCCGGCGCCGCCGAGGGCGCGATCGACGCCGCCTCGATCCTCAAGCCGGCGCTGGCGCGGGGCGAGCTGCAGACGATCGGCGCTACCACGCTCGACGAGTACCGCAAGTACCTGGAGCGCGATTCGGCCCTTGAGCGCCGCTTCCAGCAGATCCGCGTGGAGGAGCCCTCGATCGACCAGACCGTCGAGATCCTCCAAGGGTTGCGCGACCGCTATGAGCAGCACCACAAGGTGCAGATCACCGACGATGCGCTGCGCGCTGCCGCCGAACTGGCCGACCGCTACATCTCCGATCGCTTCCTGCCCGACAAGGCGATCGACCTGATCGACGAGGCGGCCTCGCGGATGCGGATCAAGTCGATGACCTCCCCGCCCGCCAACCGGGAGCTCGAGGAGCAGATCGAGACGACCAGGCGCGAGAAGGAGTCGGCGATCGAGGCACAGGAGTTCGAGAAGGCCGCTGCGCTGCGCGACCAAGAGCGCAAGCTCACAAACCGCAAGCGCGAGCTCGAGGAAGAGTGGGAAGCCGGCGAGTCCGGCGACCGCCCCGCGATTGGCGAGGAGGAGATCGCTGAAATCGTCTCGATGTGGACCGGCATCCCCGTCTTCAAGCTGACCGAGGCCGAGACCCAGAAGCTGATGCGCATGGAGGACGAACTGCACAAGCGCGTGATCGGTCAGCACCCCGCGATCGAGGTCATTTCGAAGGCGATCCGTCGCTCGCGCGCGGGTTTGAAGGACCCCAAGCGCCCGACCGGCTCGTTCATCTTCCTCGGCCCCTCCGGCGTGGGCAAGACCGAGCTGGCGCGTACGCTCGCCGAGTTCCTGTTCGGCGACGAGGACGCGATGGTGCGGATCGACATGTCCGAGTACATGGAGAAGCACGCCGTCTCGCGTCTGGTCGGCTCGCCTCCTGGCTACATCGGCTACGACGAGGGCGGCCAGCTCACCGAGGCGGTCAGGCGCAAGCCCTACTGCGTGCTGCTGCTCGACGAGATCGAGAAGGCCCACCCCGACGTCTTCAACATCCTGCTGCAGATCCTCGAGGATGGGCGGCTCACCGACGCCCAGGGGCGCACCGTGGACTTCCGCCACGCGATCGTGATCATGACCTCCAACATCGGCGCCGCCGAGATTGCGCGCAACACGCCGCTGGGCTTTGCGGTGTCCGACGACGAGACGGGGATCACCTACGACGACATGAAGAACCGCATCATGGGCGAGCTCAAGAAGGTGTTCCGTCCGGAGTTCCTCAACCGCATTGACGACGTGATCGTCTTCCACAAGCTGGGCAAGGACGAAATCAGGCAGATCGTCGAGCTGTTGCTGCTGCGCATCCGCGAGTCGATGGCCGAACGTGAGCTGCAGCTGGAGCTGACCGACCCCGCCAAGGAACTGCTGGTCGAGAAGGGCTGGGACCCCGCGATGGGCGCCCGCCCGCTGCGCCGTGCGATCCAGCGCTACATCGAGGACCCGCTCGCCGACTTCGTACTACGCGAGCAGGTGGTCCCCGGAGCAACGGTCGTGGTCAATCCCGCCGGTGAGGGCGAAGAGGGCGAGGTCAAACTGACGATCGTCAAGCCCAAGAAGCAGAAGACCCCGGTCGGCGTCGGCGCCGGCGCCGACGAAGCGGGTGGTTCAGGTGGTGGCGAGCTGCCCTCCGGGGAAGGGCTCCCCGAGGGCGATGTCGAGGCCGGTGAGGACGACCACGACGCCGCGCCCGACCTGCCCGCCACTGACGGCGAGTAAAGCGCCCGTCAGAGCAGTCCGCGCCGAGCCGTAGTCTGCGGGGGTGCCTCGCGCGCAATCGATTCACGTCTGCTCGCAGTGCGGACATCAGTCGGCCCGCTGGTACGGGCAGTGCCCCGGTTGCGAGGCGTGGAACACGCTCGTCGAGGAGCGCGCCCCTGCCGCCGCGGCGGGCACTCGCGGCGGGGGCCGCGGCGGGCGCTCCTCCGGCGCCAAGGCCGGGCAGACGCTCGTGCCGCTGCCGCTGGGTGAGGTCGGGGCGGCGCCGGTGGCGCGCCTGTCCACCGGCATCGGCGAGCTGGACCGTGTGCTCGGCGGTGGGCTGGTGCCGGGCTCGCTGGTGCTGCTCGGCGGCGCTCCGGGGATCGGCAAGTCGACGCTCACCAACATGGTGCTCGGCCACCTCGCGGGAAGCGGCCACCGCACGCTGTACGTCAGCGCCGAGGAGTCGCCCGAGCAGGTGAGGCTGCGTGCGGAGCGGCTTGATTTGAGTCCCGCCCACCCGGCCCACCCCGCCCACCCCACCCACCCGGCCCACCCGGCCGACCTCGCCCAGCCCGCCCGCCCCGCGCTGCAGGTACCGATCGTTGCCGAGACCGACCTCGACGCGGTGCTCGCGGTGCTCGATGCGCATGCGCCCGAGGCGTGCGTGATCGACTCCGTGCAGACCCTTCACGCCGCCGAGCTCACTGGTGCCCCCGGCTCGGTGGGCCAGGTGCGTGAGGTGGCGGTGCGCGTCATGGAACTCGCCAAGGCGCGAGGAATCGCGACGATCCTCGTCGGCCACGTCACCAAGGATGGCGCGCTCGCCGGCCCGCGCGTGCTCGAACACCTGGTGGACTGCGTGCTGCAGTTCGAAGGTGAGCGCGAGCGCCCCTACCGCGAGCTACGCGCGCTGAAGAACCGCTTCGGCTCGACCAATGAGGCGGGGCTGTTTGAGATGCGCCAGGGCGGTCTCGTGGAGGTGCTGGACGCCTCTGCGCGCTTCGTCGCGCAAGCCACACGCGCCCCCGGTAGCGTGATGCTGGCGGCGATGGAGGGCTCGCGCCCTCTGCTGGTGGAGGTGCAGGCGCTGGTGTCGCCCTCGGAGCTCGAGCAGCCCCGCCGCGTGGCGTCCGGGCTCGATCGCAACCGTTTGGCGCTGGTGCTCGCGATCCTCGCCCGCCATGGCCGCGTGGGGGTAGGCGGCCACGACGTGTTCGTCAACGTGGTCGGCGGCGTGCGTGTCGACGAGCCTGGAGTGGACCTCGCAATCGCCCTCGCGGTCGCCGGCGCCCGCCGCGGTGTGCCGATCGTGGGCGTCGCGCGCGGGGCCCCCCTCGCGTGCTTCGGCGAGCTGGGCCTGACGGGAGAGCTGCGCTGGGTCGGTCACCCGGAGCGCCGCCTGCAGGAGGCCGCCAGATACGGGCTGCGCGATGTCCTCGCCCCCACCGGCAGCGGCGCGGGCGCCCGCGAGGTGGGCACCCTGCGCGAGGCGCTCGCGGCGGCGCTGCCACGGGAGCAGCGCGCTCCGGATCGTCCGGTTCGGGCCGCCGCCTAGCGCTCCCCCGGGGCGACCCGCCCGAGGAGGAGCTAAATCAAGGCTCAATGCCGTAAAATGGCCATCGTGGCTCCACGATCTGGCGATGATTTCGATACCGAAGCGCGCTCGGAGCCCGGTCTGATGAGGGCTTTGGAGATGGTCGCGCCGGGGACCGCCCTGCGCGAGGGGATGGAGAACATCCTGCACGCGCGCACCGGGGGGCTGATCGTGATCGGTGACCCCGAGGAGCTGAGCTTCCTCTTTTCGGGGGGGATCAAGCTCGACATCGACTACGCGCCGGCGCTGCTCTACCAGGTGGCGAAGATGGATGGGGCGATCATCCTCAACGCCAACTCCACCAAGATCGCGCTCGCCAACGTCCAGCTGATGCCTGATCCGACGATTCTCACGCTCGAGACCGGCACCCGCCACCGCACCGCGGAGCGCATCTCCAAGCAGACCGAAGCGCTGGTGATCGCGATCTCCCAGCGCCGCGAGGTGGTGTCGCTGTACTCGGGTGGCACCAAGTACATCCTCCAGGACATCCCGGTGGTGCTCGCCAAGGCCAACCAGGCGCTCGCCACCCTGGAGAAGTACCGCACCCGCCTCGACCAAGTCTCCACGCGGCTCACCGCCCTGGAGTTTGAGGGCGGCGTCACGCTGCACGACGTGCTCACCGTGTTGCAGCGCTCGGAGCTCGTGACGCGCATGGCCGTCGAGATCGAGCGCTACATCGTCGAGCTCGGCACCGAGGGGCGCCTGATCGAGATGCAGCTCGAGGAGACGATGGTCGGTGCCGCCTCCGAAAAGGCGGCGCTCGTGCAGGACTACCTGGCGGGCTACTCCGACGAGGGGTTCGCCGCCGCGCACGAGGAGATGGGGCGGTTGGGTCATCAAGATCTGCTCGACTTCGGCCGTCTCGCCGAACTGCTCGGGTACGACCGCAAGCTGAACACACTCGACTACGCGGTCTCGCCGCGGGGCCACCGCATCCTGGGGCGCATCCCCAGGCTGCCGAAGCTGGTGGTGGCGGAGATCATCAAGCAGGTTGGGGGTTTGGACGAGCTGCTGGCGGCGACGGACGCCGAGCTCGAGGCGATCGAGGGAGTGGGGGAGATACGCGCGAAGGACATCCGCGAGGGCCTTCGTCGCCTGCAGGAGATCAACCTCGTGGACCGTTATCTGCAGACGTGAACCCAGAGCGAAGGTCACTCCCGACCAGCTCGATCACAAAGGAGGACAGTCATTCCCATTCCCCAGGCAATCGAAGCAGAGTTGATGGAGGACCTCGACGTTGTCAGCGAAGTCGAGTGCATCGAGTTCGAGTTGGGGGACCACGTGGTCTACCCCCATCACGGCGCCGGCAAGGTCCTCAAGAAGGAGGAGATGGAGGTGCTCGGCGAGAGTCGCGAGTATCTCACGATCAAGATCCTGCACAACGACATGACCGTCAAGGTTCCCACCGAGAACGCGGGGATCGCCGGTTTGCGCAGGGTGATCGATGAAGACACCGTGAAGAAGGTGCTGGACGTACTCCAGGACGAAGTCTCGGAGATGCCCAAGAACTGGAACCGACGGTTCAAGCACAACCGCGACAAGATCAAGACCGGCGACATCTACGAGCTCGCCGAGGTCGTGCGCAACCTCGCGCTGCGCGAGAGCGAAAAGGGGCTCTCCACCGGTGAGAAGCAGATGTTTACGCGCGCTAAGAAGATCCTTGCCTCGGAGCTGATGTATGCGCTCGACAAGGACGAGGACGAGGCCGAAGGCTATCTGGACGAGTTGCTCGCCAACTCGGCCTCCAGCAAGATGGCGATGGCCGAGTAGCAGGGCTCTCGCGCACGCGGCAGTTGATCCCTGCCGCGTGCGCGACAGTCGTCCCTCATTCCCGTCGTGACCGTCGCCCTGATCCTCGCCGCCGGCCGGGGAGAGCGCTTGGGAGGGGACGGCCCCAAGGCGCTCATACCTCTGGCGGGTCGTCCGCTGTTGCAGTGGAGCGTCGATGTGCTGCGCTCCGTCTCCTCGATCGAGCGGATCGTGGTGGCGCTGCCGTCCGGCGTGAGCGCGCCAGCGGGCACCGTGGGAGTGCCGGGCGGCGCGGTGCGCTCGGAGTCGGTGCGCCTTGCGCTCGCCGCGGCCGGGCCGGGAGACCCGGTGCTGGTGCACGACGCCGCGCGGCCGCTGCTGAGGAGCGAGCTCGCGGAGTGGGTGATCGCTGCCGCGCTCGTCGATGGGGTGGATGCCGCGATCGCCGCCGCTCCGGTGACCGACACGATCAAGCGGGTGGCCGAGAGCAAGGAGAATAAAAAAGGGGAGGAGGATAGGGGGAGGGTTGGCGTTCGCGACGCCGCGGTGGTGGAGACGCTCGACCGCTCCGGGCTGTGGGCGGTTCAGACCCCGCAGGTCTTCCGCCGCGCCGCGTTGGAGCGTGCGCTCGACGTGCCCGACGAGGTGCTGGCGCAGGCGACCGACGACGCCTGGCTGGTGGAGCGCGCGGGGGGGCGCGTGGTGGTGGTGCAGGCGCCGCGCGAGAACCTCAAGGTGACCACTCCGCTTGACCTGGCCCTCGCCGAGCTGCTGATCGGCTCTCGGCCTGCTTGAATCGCAGCCAAATGCTCACCGACTACCACCTCCACCTTCGCCCCGACGGGCTCGACGCGACCGCGGCCGAGCACTTCACCGCCGCCAACGTGGAGCGCTACCGCGAGGTCGCCGAGGAGCGCGGGATCGTCGAGCTGGGCGTCTCCGAGCACATCTACCGCTTCCGCGAGGCGCTCACCGTGTGGCAGCACCCGCTGTGGCGGGAGTTCGCGAGCGACGACCTGGAGGAGTACTGCCGGTTCGTGCGCGAGCACACCGACCTGCGGTTGGGAATCGAGGCCGACTTCATCCTCGGCGGGGAGGACCGCACGGCCAACTTGCTGGAGGCGTACGACTTCGACTACGTGGTCGGCTCGGTGCACTTCCTGCGCGACGAATCGCTCGACATGGCGGAGTACAGCGTGTGGAGCACCACCCGCAGCGCCGAGGAGATCTGGCGGCGTTACTTTCAGACGCTCGGCGAGGCGGCGCGCAGCGGCCTGTTCGACATCCTTGCCCACCCCGACCTCGTGAAGGTGTGGGGTCCCGACCGCCCCCGCCCCGAGGGCGACCTGCGCCGCTACTACGAGCTGGCGATCGAGGGCATCGCGGAGTCGGGCATCGCGGTGGAGGTCTCCACGGCGGGGCTGCGCAAGCGCGCCCAGGAGATCTACCCGGCGCCGGCCTTCCTCGAGATGTGCGTAGAAGCCGGCGTGCCGATCGCGCTCTCCAGCGACGCCCACCGCCCGCAGGATGTCGGGGCCGACTACGAGCAGGCGCTGGAGCTGCTGGAGCGGGTGGGCGTGCGCGAGCTGTGCGTATTCGAGCACCGCTCCCGGCGCCTGGAGTCGCTCGGCGCTGTGGTGCGATGAGTCTCTCCGGTATCGGCTACGACTGCCATCGCTTCGCCGCCGGCCGGCGGCTGATCCTCGGCGGCGTGGAGATCCCGCACGAGCAGGGGCTAGAGGGTCACTCCGATGCGGACGTCCTCACCCACGCGGTGATCGACGCGCTGCTCGGAGCCGCCGGGCTGGGTGACATCGGCGAGCACTTTCCCGACACCGACGAGCGCTACCGCGACGCCGATTCGATCGAGCTGCTGGAGACAGTCCTGACGACCGTGGTTGCGGCGGGCTTCGAAGTCGAGAACGTCGACTGCACGGTGCTGATGGAGGCTCCTCGGCTTGGTCCGCACCGCCAGGAGATCCGCGAGCGTCTCGCTTTGGCGCTGAACCTGCCGGTGGGACGCGTCAACGTGAAGGCCACCACCGGCGAGGGCATGGGCTTCATCGGTCGCGGCGAGGGCGTCGCGGCGTTGGCGGTTGCAAGCCTGAGCAGTCGTTAGGGTTCGCGCCGCGATGCCACAGATCGAGCTGGAGGACACGCGCAGCGGCAGACTGCAACACCTGCAGCCGCGCGATCCCGGCCGCGTGGGCATATACGCCTGCGGGCCGACCGTCTACAGCCGCATCCACATCGGCAACGCACGGCCCTTTGTCGTCTTCAGCCTGCTGAAGCGATTTCTGGAGCACGAGGGCTATCAGGTGAATCTGGTCATCAACATCACCGACGTCAACGACAAGATCTACGACGCGGCACGCGCCCAGGGCCGTTCCAGCGCCGAGCTGGCCGCGGAGATGACCGCCCACTACAAGGCCGACACCGACGCCCTCGAGCTCGGTCGGCCCGACCACGAGCCACTTGCTTCGGAGACGATCGGGCCGATCGTCGAGCACATCCAGACGCTGATCGACCGCGGCCATGCCTACAGCGCACAGGGCGACGTCTACTTCCGCGTACGCTCTGACGAAGGCTACGGCACGCTCTCGCACAGGCAGCTCCAGAACATGGACCAAGGGGAGGGGCTGGAAGGCTCAGAGCGCAAGGAAGACCCGCTGGATTTCGCCCTGTGGAAGGCTCGCAAGGAGGGCGAGGACACCTACTGGCCCTCACCCTGGGGGGATGGACGGCCCGGCTGGCACATCGAGTGCTCGGCGATGGCGGAGCAGTTCCTCGGGGTCGGCTTCGATATCCACGGCGGCGGCTCTGATCTGCTCTTCCCCCATCACGAGAACGAGGCCGCCCAAACCCGTGCCGCGCGCGGCACCGAGCTGGCACGACTGTGGATGCACAACGGCATGATCCAGCTCACCGGGGAGAAGATGGCGAAGTCGGCCGGCAACATCGCCCTGCTGCACGAGGTGCTCGCCGAGTATGGCCGCGAGGCGGTGGTGATGTATCTGATCTCCGGCCACTACCGCCAACCGCTTGCTTTCTCGCAGGCAACGCTGGAGCAGGCTCGTGCCAACGTCAAGCGCATCCGCGAAGCTGGGCGGCGGCTGGGGCCGGGACCCACACAACAACCGGCTGAGCGACGGTCGCAGTCGATCGAGCCTGAGGAGCTTTCGGGTCAGGATGACGGGAACGAGGAGCTTTCGGGTCCAAATGACGAGACGCAGCTCCATGTATCTCGTGACGCGTTCTTCGCGGCGCTTGCCAGCGACTTCAATACCGCGGGCGCCCTAGCTCACCTGAACGATTGGATCCGCGTCGCTGAGAGTCTTGGATTCAAGGGTGATGCCGACCTCGCCGAGATGCTCGGCGTGCTGGGCCTGGAGTCGCTGCTGGAGTCGCCCGCGCAGGCGCCGGCCGAGGTGCGCCGGATGGCCGAAGCGCGAATGACCGCCCGCTCGCTCCGCGACTTCGCCGACGCCGACCGGCTGCGGGACCAGATCGCGGCTCTCGGTTGGGAGGTGCGGGACGTCGCGCAGGGTTTCGAGCTGCTGCCGCTGTGATCCTCTACGGCCGGCACCCGGTGATGGAGGCGCTGCGCGGGCGCCGCGCTCACACGGTCGGCCAGGTGTGGGCAACCGACGGCGCCGCTCGCGAGCCGTGGCTGCAGGGAGTGGCGGTGCGATCGGCCACCCCCGAGGCGATCGCCCGCCGCTGCGGCTCCGACGCTCACCAGGGCGTCTGCGCGGAGGTGGGGGGCTACCCGTACGTATCGGCGGATGAGCTGCTGGGCGAGGACAACCCCCTGATCGTGGCGCTCGACCAAGTGCAGGACCCGCAGAACCTCGGCTCGATCTGCCGCACCGCGGAGTGCGTGGGGGCCACCGGGGTGGTGATCCCCGAGCGCCGCGCCGCCGAGGTCACCCCCGCGGTTTGCAAGGCCTCCGCCGGCGCCGTCGAGCACCTGCGGGTGGCGCGGGTGCGCAACCTCGCCGACTTCCTTGGCGACGCGCAGAAGGCGGCCTGCTGGTCTTACGGCGCGAGCGCCGGCGCCGCCACCCCCTACCACCGCCCCGACTACCGCGGCGGGGTGGTGCTGGTGCTCGGCAGCGAGGGCCACGGCCTGCGTCCGCGCGTGGCGGGGGCGTGCGATGAGCTGATCGCGCTGCCCCTGTTGGGGCGGATCGAGTCGGCCGGTGTCGCCGCCGCCGCGGCGGCGATCTTGTACGAGATCTTGCACAATCAACTTCGTCCCCTTGACAAGGGTTCATAACTGTGCGACGCTCGCATCTGTAACGCTGAACCTAAGCTTTAGTTGTAGTCGATTTCCATAGTCGTTGGCGCCGGGGGAGGTGTGCGCCACTGAGCGATCCGGGCTGTGCGCAGCCCGAGAAAGGCTTGCTCGTGGCACGTATCTCCCGTAACTCTCAATCTGAAGTCAAGGTTGATGATGGTTTCCTGATCGCCCTCGCGAAGCAGGGCGACCGCACCGCCTACGACCGTCTGGTGCGCCGCTACCACGGCTTCGTGCGGTTGAAGGCCTCCTCCTACTTCCTCGCCGGAGGGGACTCCGACGACCTCATCCAGGAGGGCCTCGTCGGCCTCTACAAGGCGATTCGCGACTACCGCACCGACCGCGAGTCGAGCTTTCGCAACTTCGCCGAGCTCTGCATCACTCGTCAGATCATCACCGCCGTGAAGACCGCCACTCGCAACAAGCACACACCGCTCAACCAGTACGTCTCCTTCTCCGCCACCCCCGCCGGGGGTGGGGAAGACGTGCCCACACTCGACCAGGTGCTCCCCGGTCCCACGGTGCACGACCCCGCCAACCAGGTGATCTCCTCCGAGGAGCTGCGCTCGCTGGTGGGCTGCCTCTCCACGGCCCTCTCGGAGCTCGAGAGCCGCGTGCTGTCGCTCTACCTGGACGGCTGCTCCTACGAGCAGGTGGGTGAGCACCTCGCGTGCGACACCAAGACCGTGGACAACGCCCTGCAGCGGGTCAAGCGCAAGGTGGGCGCGCATCTGGAGGCGCGGGCGGTCGCCGCTTAACGACCGAGGCCGCCCCTCTTGGGGACGGCCTCGGTGTGACCAGGCTGGTGGCGTGCCGCGGCTACCGGTGGTGGTGATGCCCGTGAGGAGCTTCTTCTTCGGGTTTTGCTTCGCCTGCTGCGCTACCCCGTTCTTCGCCTTCCTTTTCCACTTCGGTGGAGTTGGTCGATCCTTCCGAGGGGGTCGAGGAGTTGCCCGGGGCTTCTTTCAGAGCCGCGGCCGGCGCGGGGCTGACGTTGATCGTGAATGTCTGGCTCGCCGCTCCCCCGTTGTCGGGGCCGCCGGGGATGTACACGCGAAAGACGTCGGTCCCCACGCTGAACACCTGGTAGGGGATCGAGAACGTGGCTTCCGAGGTGACCCTGCCCACCCGCACCACGTGGAAGCCCGTGCCGGCGGCGTTCTCGCGCTGCAGGTAGATCAGGTGACCGGGGCGGGTTGGCGTGGGGGCGACTTTGCCCGAGAACGTCACCACCTGTCCCTCCATCACCGAGGTAGCCGATGCTTCGGCGCTCAGCACATACCTCACGCCCTCAAACAGCACCGCCGAGGTCTTGCCGTCTCCCTGCACCTTGTAGTAGGTGCTGTTGATGGGAGTTTGTGCGGGGAAGGTGTACACGCCGCTGCTGTTGGTGCTCACCTGGGCAACCGGCGCGTAACCGTGCTGATGGAGGGTGCGCGCCAGCAGCGTCACCGGCTGGCTGGTGGTGACGCCCGCGAGCGTTCCGCCGATCACCACCGACTGTCCGTAGAGGATCGGATCGGGGGTCGCTTGGATCGTCAGTTCGGGGTTCTGCTCCTGCGAGATCTCATAGGTGAGCGGGCTCGACGTTTCGGGGACGTTGCGACCCTGGCTGAGCACCAGCACGCGCAGGTTGGCGTCGCCGGGGACGAGGAAGGTGTGGGGGATCGAATAACCGCCCCCGGCTTCCACCACGCCGGAATCGATCCGGTGCCATTCGTTGCCGGTCAGCGCGCTCTGGCGCTGCAACACCACCCGTGCGCCGATGTCCGCCGGGGTGACTTTGCCGGTGAAGGTGACTTTGTTGGCGACTCCCGTCAGGATCTGGGTGCCTTCCGGCGGCCCTTCCAGTGTCACCTGGGGGGCCACACGGATGCTTCTGTTGACACTCTCCGCGCCGTGCGAGCGCACATGCCACACGCCGTTGTTTTCCACCGTGCTACCGGTGAGCTGGAACTGATACGCGCCCCCGGCGCCGGTGGTGGTGCTTGCCTGGAGGGTGAACCCGGCAGCTCCGGGGACGTGCCGGAAGAGCCTCACGATCTTGCCTTCCGTTCCCACGCTGCGGCGGCACACGAGCTGGCCGAAGATGGTGGCTGAGTCTCCCGCGGTGATGCGCACGGGACCGTGAATGGTCACCCGGCAGCGGCCGCCGGGGCTGGGATGAAAGAACGCGGACGCTCCCGTCGCCAACAGCGCCAGCGACGAGACCGCAACCGCGCACGCCAAAGCAAGTGATGCTCTCAAGCGCATGTGATCCTCCTCCTTCGAGTGGATGGTCATCGACTATGCAGGTGGGCCGCCCCGCTCGGTCCAAATCCCCCCGGTCGTGGCCGATCCCGCCGGGCCTGCGCCTTGCGCTCCCGGTCGATCTGTGAGCTACGACCCCAATAACCCGACCGCAGCGCGATCGATGCGGTGGCTCTGCGCGTGAAGTTTGCGGCGCGGCGGTGTCTCAGAGATGTCCGCTGGCAATACCAGGCATAAGCGCGGGAATCCGCTCTCGAGCCTGCCGATGGCGCTCCATCCTCCGTCGGTTGGACGAGTTCCGCGCCAGGCGCCCCTCCCCACGGGGCGGGACAAGGTTTCGGGGCGGCCCATCCTGGCGGGCCGCCCCGAGCCGTCTCAGGGCTTGCCCGCGGCTTTCCCTCGCATCCCCAGGGGCCGCCCGGGCGGCTTTCCCACACATCCGACTCTTTGCGTCTTTTCGTCTATCCGCGTGACGAAGGCTGACGGTGGGTGTCTAAGATGTCGTAAGGATGGTTGGGCGTAGGTCGCCGCCAGGGTCGTTCGGCCTTGGGAGCCACCGCGGCGCCCACGGTGTGCCATGAGTCCAGGAATCCCCACCCGTCTGCTGGCGACTCAGTCGGATGAGCGGCTGCTCGCGCTGGTCCGCGAGGGTCACGAGCGCGCGTTCGAGGCGCTCGTGCATCGCTATCGCAAGCCGCTGCTCGGCTACTGCCGGCGCCTGCGGCTGTCCGATGCGCGCGCCGAAGAAATCGTCCAGCTGGCGCTGCTGAAGACCTGGATCGTCGTGCGAGAGGGCGCCGAGGTGCGCGAGCTCAAAGCCTGGTTGTACCGGGTGGTGCACAACACCGCCGTCAACGCCCTGCGCGACTCCGCCCACGACGGTGAGTCATGCGCGGACCCGGCGAGTGCGCTGGAAGCTCACCCACCCTGCCAACCGGCGGAGGACTCGCCGCTCGACCGGAGGCTGGCGATGCGCGAGGCGCTCGCCGAGGTCGCGGCGCTGCCACCGCTGCAACGCGAGGTGATCGTCCGCACCGCCGTCGCCGGACACACCCACGAGCAGGTTGCCAGCGACCTGGGGATCACCAACGGCGCCGTGCGCGGTCTGCTGTACCGCGCACGCATCACGCTGCGCACCGCGATCACCGTGCTCACACCACCGCAGCTGTTCGGCTGGCTGGCGGGCCGCTCCGACCAGGGCGGCCCTGCCCCCGAACGGCTCGCCGAGCTCGCGGGCGGCGGGGGAGCCGTTGGCATCGGGGGAGCGGCGGGCGTCAGCGGGCTGCTGGTGAAGGCAGGCGTGGTGGCGCTCACCGTCGGCACCGTGGTCACGGGCGCCGCGGTGGTGCATCTCGATGCCACCCACCACGGTGACCGCCACCGGCTGATCGCCTCAGCGGCGTCCCCACGCGGCGCTGGCTCGATCTCCGCCGCAGACTCCGCTGTGGCTGGCGGGCGTGCGGGCTCCCGCGACGGCGGCGGGTTCTCCGACGCCGTGGGCACGCAGCGTGGCTCCGGGCGCCATCCCGGGAGCCGCGCTGGCCTCACGGGCACGAACGCCCGCGCGAAGATCGATGCTGGTGGTGGTAGATCCACCGGCGCCCCCACTACTTCCGGTGGCCACCGCGCGCCGCGATCCACGACGCGGATCATTGGCGGCGCGCACCACAACGCTTCGGCGAAGGCGCCAGCGGCCTCTGGTCCCGCGCCCGGCTCGAGCCAGGGGTCCGGGCAAGCCGGCGTGGGGTCTGGCGCGGGCTCCAGCCAGAGCGGCGGCTCGGGTCAGGGCGGTGAATCGGGCACGGGATCGGACGGGCCCGTGGGCTTGGTCGCTGGCAACTCCCCGGGCGCCAGCGACCCGAGCGGCTCCGCTGGAGGCTCCTCGGAAGGGAGCGCCTCAGGCGGGGGCTCGTCGGGCTCGGGGTCCGGTGCGGGCGCTGGGTCCGGCTCGGGCTCGGGCGCCGGGTCCTCGGGCGCCGGCAGCTCGGAAGGCACAGACAGCGGTGGTTCATCGAGCGGGTCGAGCGGTTCCAGCGGCTCGGAACCCTCGGGCAGCGAACAGTCGGGCGCGCTGGTGGGCGCCGTCGTGCACGAAGTCGGCAGCGTGCTCGAACACCTGCTGCACTGAGTCTGCATCCACCGATCCCGGCGGTTGCACCGGCACCGGATGCTCAGCCCGTTATCGCTGGATTCAGGCTGACTTCCGCAGGATCGCCGTTGCCGATATCGGTCAGGGGGTGGAGACGCCTCTGCCGAGGATGCGCACACGCGGCGGCTGTGCTCGCAGGCTGGCCGCCCACGCCCCCGCGATCAGCGCGGCACCGAGCGCGAACACAACCCATGCGACCGTGTCCGGAGCGCCGGAGGTGGCGGCGGGCGACAGGGCGTTGCGAGGGATGCTCAGCGGATGACCGGCCGCGGCCGCCAGATGCTGGGTGGCCAGCAGCGCGGCGGTGCCGAGGCTCGCACCTGCGACTGTCGATCGCATACCGGCGAGCGCCGCCTGCTCGGCGCCGAGCGACCCATTGAGGCGATACAGGCCAAAGCCGTCCGGCATCACCACCAGCAGTGCGCCTCGGTAGACCAGCGAGAGCTCATCGCCGAGGAAGTTGGCGTAACTCTGGGGCTGGCCCCACAGTTCGGTGACCGAGCCGAGGTCCGACGAGGACGCGATCAGCGCCACGCGCAGCGGGTAGCCGTCGTGTTCGGCCTCTCTCAGCAGCGTGGTGAGCTGGGCCTGCTGGCCGGCGGAGACGCCCGCATCCCAGGGCAAAAACAGGGTCTGTGTGACCAGCACATCGCTGGCGGGGTCGCCGTCGGCGCGCGCTGCCGCGGGAACTCCGCCCGCCGTCAGGGCGACTACGAGGATGGATGTCGCCGCTGCCACCGACTTCAGGCGAGTTGCCGCAACCGACTTCACGCGAGTTGCCACCGCCGAAGTGTAAGCGCCTCCTGCGCACGCACGTCCCGGCGCTCGCGCTGCTCGGCGCGGTGGTGGCGGCGAGCGCATGTCCGGCCGCGGCCGCGGCGCACGGGCCGCTCGCCCCGTCTGCGACCAGCTACCTGGCGCGGGTCAGCCGGGCTCCGGCGGGGGTCGACGCGAAGGTGGTCGACGGCTACCTGCGGATGTGGCTGCGCGTGGCGCCCTCGGAGACGGTCGTGGTGCTGGACTACCGCGGCGCTCCCTATCTGCGCTTCTCGCGCTCGGGGGTGTACGTCAACGAAAACTCGGAGATGTACTACCTCAACCAAACCATCCCCGAGATCTCGCCACAGCACCTGAACCGCGGCACCCCGCCGAAATGGCAGCGGGTGAGCGAAGGGCACGAATACGAGTGGCACGACGGCCGGATCGGCTCCCTTGCTGCCACCGTGATTGCGCCGGGTACGTCGTACGTGGGCAAGTGGAGCATCGCCGTGCTCCGAGACGGACGCTTGGGCGCGCTCGCCGGCGGCCTGTGGCACGCGAACAACCCCTCGCTGGTGTGGTTCTGGCTGATCGTGGTGCTGCTCACATGCCTGCTGGCCGCATGGCGGCTGCCCCGGCCCGAGCTGCACGCGCGCCTCGCTCGCTTGCTTGCCGTCGTGGTGCTGATCGCGCTCGCCGTCGGCGTTGTCGGGCGGGAGCTGCACGGCCGACCTGGTGTCTCGATCGAACAGCTCGTTGTGACGGTGGCCCTACTCGCCTTCGCGGCGTGGGGAGTGGGCCGGGCGCTGCTCGATCGGGTCGGCTTCGTACTCGACCTGGTGGTCGGGTTTGTGGCGCTGTGGATGGGCTTCGAACTCCTCTCGACCCTGTTGCACGGCTTCGTGCTCACGGCGGTGCCCGCGTTCGTGGCGCGGTCCGTGGCGGTGCTCTGCATCGGCGGCGGCCTGGGGCTGATTCTGCTGGCGGTGCGCATCGCGGTGGACGACTCCCGCGTGCCTGGTGGAGTCCAGTCCTGACGGCGCGGCCCTACGCCTCGGTCGGTCTCCTCGCGGTAGCGCTCCTCCTGGCGGGCGCGTTGCCCGGATGCGCAGCGACCGGCCGCCCCGCAACGGCAGGCTCCCGTTCGGCGTCTGAGTCGGGTGGGAGCCCGGTGTCTGAGTCGGGCGGGAGCCCACCGTCAGAGTCGGGGATTCCGAGGTCCCTGCTCCTGCAGGCTCGCCCGATCGGCGCCGGCCCGCGCTTCCATCCTGCCCCAACCGGCTCGGTGCTCGGCCGCTGCGAGCGCCGTTTGGGGCCACGCAGCGCTGTGCATATCGAGGTGTTCGCCGCCAACCGGGTGGTGATCGTGCCGGCGGGCATCGGTGCGCGGCCGCCGTGGACCCTCGCGGCGGGGCGGATCACCCGCGCTCGCTGCTACGGCGCGCTGGTGACGCTTGACCCCACCGGAGTCGTGTTGATGCGCGCGGGTGCGCGCCTGTCGCTCGCCGACCTTTTTCGCGCATGGGGTCAGCCGCTTTCGTCCTCGCGACTGGGCCCGTTCGCGGCGCCCGCCGGCAGGCGGGTGGCGGTATTCGTCGACGGGCAGCGTTTGCGGGGGGCGCCGGGCAGCGTGCCGCTTGTGTCGCACTCCGAGATCGTGCTCGAGGCGGGCACGCACGTCCCGCCGCATAGGTCCTTCACGTTCCCGGCTGGTGTTGTTGAATGAACTGTTTGGCCCTAGAACACTTCATTTTGTGAAGTGTTAGACCGCCGGCTCGCGTCCCGGCAGCAGCGGGAAGGAGCGCTCCCGTCTGGAGGGCAGGATGTAGTTGGCGCGTCTCAGCACGAAGATGAACGCGTTGATGCCGTTGTTGACCGTGTCGGTGATCGCCGGGTTTTCGAGCTGCGCGGAGCTCGCGTTCATCGCGTTGCGAGTGGTGATGAAGTCCTCGATCGTGCGTTGCAGCGAGAGGAAGTGCAGGCCGGCCTGGCCACCGTCGACGGTGTCGAAGTCGCGACGGATGATCAGCGGCTTACCGTTGCGCCGGGCGCGCGCTGAGGTCTGTGCGTGCCCGATCACGCCGTAGTGGTTGATCGCCTGGCCCAGTAGGGCGGGGTCGCCGGCGGCGTCGGTGGTGAAGTGGCTGACCTGCTCCGGAGTGATCTGGGGCGCATACATGAGCGCCACTCGCTCGCGCTCCCCGAGCTGCTCGTACCAGCTGTCCAGCCGCAGGCGCATGTAGCTGACCTGCATCGTCGTGCCGCCCGCGAACGGTCCCCCAGAGATCGCGACGTAATCCTCGGTGGCCTGGTTGCGGCGCAGGTTCGACTTGAAGCCCATGAACAGCGGGGAGCCCGGCGACACGGGGTTGCCAGGAGGGATCCCGCCGACGTTCTGGTGCGCCGCCGGCAGACCGGCGCCCACGAACCCGGTACGCGTTTCGCGCCAGCGCAAAGCGGCGCGCGAGAGGTCGAGCGGCCCATCGGCTCCAGGGAGCGGCGTGCCGTTCCTCAATGCCGCCTCGACGGCCGCCAGCCGTGGCTCGTCGTCGCACGCGAGGTGCAGGCAGAGGTGGTAGTCGTCGATCGTGGGCAGCTCGAAGTCCGACAGGCCCGTCGCCGGTGGGATCGGCGAAGGGATTCCGAGCGTGTGCGCGAAATAGCTCGGTCCCCAGCCGGCGGTGAACAGCAGCCCGGAGGGCCCCCACCGGTAGGCCCGCTCCAGTGTGCGTAGCGCGGCCTCCAGCATCCGCGCGGCGGCCGGCGTCGGGGTGCCTTCGACGTCGAAGAACAGCAGCCGGTCGAACCGTGGTGAGATCGGGTTGCCGTCGGGGTCGCGCGCGAGCGTCGCATCCCACCCGTACTGGCGCTCTGGCAGGCCAGTGGGCTGGGCGCCGAGTGCCACCAGCGGCAGCGGCTTGGGGTTGTTGAGCGCGCGGTCGAGTCCCAGGCCGACGGCCGCGCCGCCGGCGGCCAGCCCGGCCGCGCGCAGCAGCAGGCGCCTGCGCGTCAGTGTCGCCATTCGATCTCCCAAGGCGCCCTCGCCTCAGATCGGTTTCCAAGGGAAGGTGAAGCTGACCTGGTGGGGTTTCAGCCACACGTTCTGGTATTCGATGTGCCGCGCGGAGACTGGGGGGCTGATGAGCAGGCTCAGCTTGTAGGTGCCGGCCCCGGGGAGGGTGACGTCGTTGCCGTAGTGCGGACCCATGTAGCGGGAGATCATCGGCCACTGGCGCTCGTCGAAGACGACTTTGCCGTTCCTGGTGATCGTCGCCCACACCGTGGCGTAGGGGATCGGCACGTCGGTGTCGGCATCGTTGAGCATCACCATCAGATGAAAGCTGGCCTTGCCGGGCTTGACTAGCTGGCTGCTCGTGCCGTTGTAGACGACGAACGGCACCGGGGTCATCGTTTGCGCGGTGATCTTCATGCCCTGCCAGGTCGCCGAGCCGAGGATCTGGGTCGGCACCGGCTTGATCCCGTTCGCTGTCACGCCTCCGGAGGAGGAGCCCGCGGCCGCCTGTGCGGAACCCGCACCCATGTTCATGGCCGCGGTGCTCGCCGAGCCGCCGGTCGTGCCCGCCGCGTTCGCCGTCCCGCCGGCGCCGGTGGCGGAGCTCGACCCGGCGGTGGACATGGACATCGACGGCATGTTCATGGCCGCCCGCTTGTCGGCCCTGGCGCAGCCGGCGAGCAGCACGGTCGCCGCGAGCATTCCGAAATATGCGGATGCGCGTGCGAGCACGGCTCCGCGACGCTCCGGTGCGATCCGCGCTTCCTCCTCGATCCGCGCTTCCTCCTCGATTCGCGTCTCTTCCTCGATTCGCATCTCCTCCTCGATTGGTCCCACTTTGCTGGCAACGCCTGCGCTCATGTGCTCTGACTCCTTTGCGGCTTGCGGGCTCTGGATTAGTCGCGCCGGCGCTCGTCCCAGTTCCCGGCGCCCACGCAGTGCTCCGCAGTCGTAGGATGCACACAGAATGGCGAGTGCCGATGAAATGCTGAGCGTGGCGGGGCAGTGTGCGCGAGAGCTGGCGGTACCCGGGCTCAGCTCGCGGCCGCGACGCAAGGTGGCGGTGCTCACCTGCATGGACACGCGCATCGACCCCCTCGCGATGCTCGGCCTGGAGCGCGGCGAGGCCCACATCGTCCGCAACGCCGGTGGCCTGGTCACCGACGACGCGATCCGCTCGCTGAGCGCCTCCCAGCGGCTGCTGGGCACCGAGGAGATCGTCGTGGTGATGCACGAGGGCTGCGGGCTGTGCGGCGCCTCCGAGGACGAGTTCGCGCAAATGCTCGCTGCCGACGGCACGCTGCCGACGTGGCGGCTCGGCGCCTTCCACGACCTCGAGGCGACCCTGCGCGCGGGTCTCGACCGTCTGCGCTCCAGCCTCGAGCTGCCCGCGCGCGAGCAGATCCGCGGCTTCGTCTTCGATCCCGCGAGCGGGGCGCTGCGCGATATTGAGAGCAGCGGCTCGCGCTAGGCGGACACCGGGGGGTTCCCCGCATCCTTGAGCACCCGCAGTACCGATAGCGTAGGAGATGTGCTGCCTCACACAGAGCCCGCCACTGGCTCCAGCGCGCCGCAGCCCACTGCGCTGGCGCTTTCCTGGAGCGGCGGCAAGGATTCAGCCTTGACGCTCTGGACCTTGCGCCGCCAGGGGATGGAGCCCGCGGCCCTGATCACCACCGTCACCGACGCCTACGAGCGCATCAGCATGCACGGTGTTCGCCGTGAGCTGCTCGCAAGGCAATCCGCCGCGGCCGGCATCTCCCTCGTCGAGGTTCATATTCCGCCAGCGTGCGTCAACGCGGTCTACGAAGCACGCATGGCGCAGGCGTTCGCCTCGCCACCTCTTTCCGATGTCGAGGCGGTCGCGTTCGGTGATCTGTTTCTCGAGGACGTACGCGCTTACCGCGAGACACGACTCACAGCGGCCGGCAAGCACGGCCTCTTCCCGCTTTGGGGACGCGACACCGCTGCCCTGGCTGGAGAGTTCATCGCGGCCGGCTTCCAGGCGATAATCGTCTGTGTGGACCCTCGCGCGCTGGACGCGTCGTTCGCGGGGCGAGCGTATGACGAGCGGCTTCTCGCCGAGTTGCCCGCAAGCGTCGATCCCTGCGGGGAGAACGGCGAGTTCCACACCTTCGTGCACGCCGGGCCGATCTTCACCGGGTCGATCATCTGCGAGACCGGCGAGGTCGTCGAGCGTGGCGGGTTCGTCTTTTGCGATCTCATACCCACGTAACGCCTCTGGCGACGCAGAGCGTGATGACCTCCGCGGTCGGTGCGTGAACGCGGTGGCGTCGGGGTAGGTTGCAAGTAGTGGGTCGGGTTCTCGTCATCGCAGCATCCGCGGTCCTTACGGACGCTGCGCAGAGAGGATCGCGACGACGATGAAATGGCGCAGAAGGATCTCACGCTTGCTGGTAGTCAGCCTATCGAGGTGGGCTTGGCGGCACCGGCGCTGGGCATGGCAGCACCGGCGAGTGGCGTGGCGGCATCGACGCCGACGTTGAGCGCGGGGCGCCTCCGCCAAGTTGCTCGAGCCTGTAAAAGCATGAGCTTTTTGGATCCGAACGCCATGCGATGGGGTTCCGGAGCGACCGACAATGCGTGTCTTGACGTGGAATCTTTTTCATGGTCGCTCGCTGCCGCCCGCGGGGCGTGCGCTGGCCGCGGAGTTCGCCGTGCGGCTCGAGGGGTGGGAGTGGGACGTGGCGCTGTTGCAGGAGGTTCCGCCATGGTGGCCGCTGCTGCTCGGGCGCTCTGCGGGGGCGGAGCAGTGTGCGGCCCTGACCTCGCGGAACGCTGGCCTCAGGTTGCGCCGCGCGCTCGCCGAGCGCTGGCCGGACTTGATCAAGTCGAACGGTGGCAGTTGCAATACGATCCTTGCTCGGAGGACGATCGCCGAGCACCACGCCGTGCGCCTGCGTATCTGGCCGGAGCGGCGCGTGGCGCAGCTTGCGAGACTTCGCGACGGAACGTGCTTGGTGAACTTCCATGGCAGTGCGCGCGTGGCTCTCGCCGAAGCGGAGCTGGAGCGCCTGTGGGAGCTCGCGCTCGCATGGGCGGGCGAGGCGCCCTTGATCGTCGGAGGCGACTTGAACCTGCGCTCGCCCCGCGCTCCAGACAGCTCCATTGTCCATGTCGCGCGCCGGGACGTCGATCATTTTTTCGTGCGTGGGCTTGAGCTGTCCACCGAGGCGGACTTGCTCGACCGCCGCGTCGTGCTAGATGAAGATCAGCCAGTCGTACTGTCAGACCATGTGCCGCTCATGGTGAGCCTCCGCAAAACTTATCCATGATCTCCATCTTTCTTTTGAAGGGTTGTGCCTGCGTAAGCGCCGAGGAGTGCTCGCCGCGGATCTGCTGCGGCGGCCTCTTGCGCACAGTCTCGAAATCAGGCTCGCTTAGATAGGTACACGTCATCGAGTCATCGGGTCATCGCGACTCTGGCTTCATCCCGGCACGACGTCTATTGAGACGCACACAGCAATATCTAGCAATATCTGTGAGTCGGTCAAGTCGTCGAAGTCGGTCAAGGTAGTGACGTCAAACTGGTCGTGGCTCGCTTATGACTCAAGCCGGTGAACCAATGAAGCGGCGATAATTGTAAAAACACGCTGGCCTGGGACAAGACCAGTGGCATCCGTCTGGCTGTCTGCCGGCAACAGAGGGATCCCCATAAGGATGAGCTCTTTATCTTGCCTACCCTGAACCCGATAGAGCCAAACGTAAGCCCGCGAGAAGACGCGATCCCCTTTCGAACTCGGCCTGGAGCGCGGCGAGGCTCACATCGTCCGCAACGCCGGCGGCCTGGTCACCGACGACGCGATCCGCTCGCTGAATGCCTCCCAGCGGCTGCTGGGCACCGAGGAGATCTTCGCTCCCGCGAGCTGGGCGCTGCGCGAGCCCGAGACCGCCGGAACGCGCGGGGATACCGTGGGGTCGCCCGAAGCGCCAACGGTGGCCGGGGTAGCCCCACCGACTCCTGGGCGGCGGGCTATCGCCATCGCGGACGTCACTCCACACCAGAGCCGACGGCCGGGATCGAACCGGCGACCCCCGGTTTACAAAACCGGTGCTCTGCCAGCTGAGCTACGTCGGCGCAATGACGATGCTATCGGGCTGCACCAACCGGCGCCGGAGATCATCCTTGGGGGAGGCGGCGGCTGGGACTCTGTCGGCCAGAGGCCGATCTGCCCCTGATTCCGTGGAGTCGTGGTTCTGGAGTCAGGCGGTTTGGTTGTGGAGCTTCTCGATCTCTCGGCGTGGCCGGTCGTCGAGGGCTTCGTGCAGGCGGATATTATCGGATCTGATAATATCCGCGATATGAGACCGTCGCTGGAGGATGTGTTGGCGAGCGCGGCGCAGCTGCAAGAGCTGGTTCCCGGCGCGGTGCTGGTCGGAGGGTCGGCGGCGGCATTCTATGCGCACCATCGGCAGTCCTTCGACCACTACCACGTGATCGCCGATCTTGCCGGGCGCTTCGACACGATCCTCGAGCACCTGGAGGCGCTCGGGAATTGGTCGATGACACGCGCGCAGCCCGGGAAGATCATCCTCGGGGAGCTTGGCGGCATCGAGACGGGCCTGCGCCAGCTGCTTCGCCGCCGCCCGCTGGAGAGCGTCGAGGTGGAGGTGCGGGGTAAGCGGCTGGTTGTACCGAGCGCGGCGGAGATCCTGCGGATCAAGGCGTGGCTTGCTCTAGTCCGCAACCAGACCCGCGACTACCTCGACATCGCGGCGCTCGCGACCGCGATCGGACCCGAGGAGGCAGCTGCCGTGCTGGCTGGCATCGACGACTATTACGCCGACGTCAACCGCCGGCCGGAGGCAGTCGCCACGCAACTCGTCAGGCAGCTCGCGGACCCACGACCCCGTGACGCCGAGGTCACTGCACAGCTCGCCGACTACAAGGCGCTGGATGCCCGCTGGCAGGACTGGTCGGCGGTCAAGGCGGTGCTCGCGGATCTCGCGGAGAGGATGACGCGATGACGATGCGGTTTCGCAACCTCGACTTCGATCCCTCCCAGCCAATGGATCGGTGGCCGGCCGAGGCGATCGAGACGGTCATCGACCGCGGAGCGCTGTCGGATTGGCGTCGGCTCGCGCGGACGATCAGGCGCACCCCCTGGGGCCCCGCCGCACGGACGGCCGAGACCATCACGGGTTGGGGTGAGCACTACGGCGTTGACGCGCTGATCGGCGGTGTGATCGCTCGCGCGCGCGAGGACGTCGCCCGCGGGGGACGGGCCGAGTACGCCGCGCAGATCCGTTCCTGGCGCACTGCTACCGGGATGACACTAAGCCAGTTCTCCCGAGCGGCGGGCACATCGGCCTCCCGGCTGTCCGACTACGAGAACGCCAAGGTTGCCCCCACCACCGACGTGCTCGGTCGTCTGCGTCACGTCGCGGACACTCACACACGCGGCTGAGTCGTTTGTGCGGTAGCGAACACCACCACGCAGAGCTACAGCGAAACCGTCCATTTCGTCCGCAAGCAACGCAGGTAGCTGCCGCCTGCGCCGCTCACAAGTCCTCCGGCGGGCGACGCTCGCGCTTGCGTTCGGTGCCCCTGCGCTTGGCGGCCAGGCGGCGCTCGCGTGAGGCCGCCGTCGGGCGAGTGGCACGGCGGCGCTTGGGGGTGGCCAGCGCTCGTGCCAGGCGCTCGCCGAGGCGGGTGAGGGCCAGCTCGCGGTTGCGAATCTGGGAGCGCCCGTCTTGGGAGATTGCCACCACTCGCGGGCCGGCGCGTGTGAGAACGCGCTCGCGCTGTGCGTCGGTGAGCGTGGGGGAGGCCAGCACGTCGAAGATGGCTTCAACGCGGGACGCGGTGACGTTGGCGTGCTGGCCGCCCGGGCCCGAGGAGCGGCTGGTGCGCACCGTCACCTCCGCGAGTGGGATCGTCAGCTCGGCGGTGATCCGCAGTCGACGATCGGGGTCTTTTGCGGCTTCGGTCACGTCGCCAAATCTACGCGACCTTGGCGTCGTCGCCTGCCGCGCGCGGCGCTCGATGCGGGGCAGTGGACACGCTGACACGCAGCACGGCGCTCAATGCGGGGAAGTGGACACGCTGACGCGGAGTGTGCCGACGCTATGCCACACCCCCGGCGTCCCGACCAGCCTCCAGTCGACGATGTTGTAGACGTGTGTGGCCAGCGCATCGATCTCGCCGTTGCTGCCCATCACCACCGTCGCGGTGCCTTCGGGGGGGCGTGGGGTTGCGCGCCACGGGGTCGCCGGGGCTCCGATGCGCAGGCGGCTCCCGTGCGGGGTGCTGACGAGCAGAAACGTCTGGGCGTGCGGCGCCGCACCGGTGGCGATCAGCTCTTCGCTGGCGCCCATCACCAGCGGGGGGGACTCGGCCCAGCGGTGGCCGCCGTCGGTGCTCCAGGCGGCGAGCAGCGTGTTCTGTGAAGGGGAGGGGAAGTCGACCACGGTGAGCGTCGTGGCGCCGGTGGACGTCAGCCACAACACCCGGCTGGGGATGCCGCGCAGCGCTGCGGGTGTTGGCGGCGCCGCTGCCCGCCAGCTGCCGTGCGCGTAGGCGTACTCGCCGATCTGCCCCGCCTTGGTGCAGGCGCCGCCTGCCAGCACGCCTTCGGGGGAGAGGCTTGCGATGGCGTCGATGCTCGTCAATCCGCAGCCGCGCGCGCGTGGGGTGGCGCCGGGCGTGCGTGGGCTGCCGGCTAGCGCTCGCGCGGTCGTGAGCGAGCGCCATTCGCCGCCCTGCGTGTTGCCCACGACGATTTTGCCACCGTCGGCGGCGAGCAGTGCGTAGATCGTGCCCCCGGAGCCCCGCGCGAGCGAGTCGGGGACGCTTGTGAGACCGCTCGGGAGGGGCACGGGAGTGGGCGTCCAGGTTGTGCCGCCGTCGGTGGTCAGCGCCAGCGGCGAGAAGTGGAGGTCGTAGCTCGGCAGGAACCCCGCCAGCAGCGTGCCGCCAGCCGCGGCGATCGCGAGGCCGCCGTTGTCCTGCACCCCCGGTGGTGTCGCCAGCGACCAGTGCGAGCTGCCCGCATCTCGGTGGAGCAGCTCCCAGAAGTGTTCTTCGCCGGAGCTCGCCCCCGCCGGGAGCAACGCCCAGCTGCCCCCGGCGCCCGACAGGGACGTCGCCAGCGGCGTCGAAAGGGCTTGCGTGGCGCTCACGGTGCCGGTGCTGCTGCCCGAGCCGCACCCGGCCACGCCCGATGCGAGCAGGCAGAGCATGAGCAGGCCCGCGGCCGCGCGTCCACGGTCCGACAGGCCCGCGACCGCGCGTCTTCGCTGTGCGCCCTGCCCCCCCGGGCGGCGCGAGGTGCGCGGGGAGTTGGCTCTCATGCCTCGTTCAGAGCCTGTCGGGCGGCCTGCACGAGGGTGACGGCGAACGATGACTGCGTGCTCGACGTTGCCGGACCCGGGTCGAAGTTGGCGAGCGAGCGGATGTGGCCTGCGCGGTCGATGATCGCCGTGCCGTCGGGGTGGGTGACCATCGCGCCGCCGCCTGGCACGAATATTTCGACCCCAAACGAGCTCCACAGCTTGCGTAGCTCTCCGACGGTGCCGGTGAGGAAGATCCAGTTGGGCAGCTGTTCGAGGTGCTCCTGGCGATCGAACGCGCGCAGGTAGGCGGGGGAGCGGTAGAGCGGATTGGCGTTGATCGCCACGAGATCCACGTCGTGGGCTTCCCCCCCCAGCAGGCTGTCGGCCTGCTTGAACTCCTGGGCGATCACCGGGCAGTCGGTGGTGCACACCGGGTCGAGATAGGTCACCAGCAGCACCTTGCCGTGGAGCTTTTCGAAGGTGAGAGGCTGGCCGCGCTGTTCGACCAGCGGCACGTTGGGAGGCCTCACGTCCCCGGGCACCGGGCTGGCGGGGCCGTCGATGCTTTCCGCCAGCAGCGGTGTGGCGTTGGGCGAGACGGCGGCGATCGCGTACGGCACAGCGCCCAGCGCGGTGGTGGCGCACGCCGCGACCACGGCGAGCATCCCCAGCGCCGGTCGCAGGGTCGGCCGGCCTGCTTTGCCGGCCGCTGCCGGCGCGGGCGCGGGCGCGGGAGCAGTGGCGACCGCGGGGCGCACCAGCGCGAGGTAGGAGGCCCACAGCACCAGCAGCGTGGGGATCGCGCTGTTGGGGTCGGTGCCGACGCCGCCGAACACCCCGAAGTCCTGCACCAACACCCAGTCCGCGAGGCACAGCACGGCCGCGGCCCCCACCGCCGCCCGCGCCGCGCGGCGGCGGCCGCTGAGCAGGGCGAGGCCGATCGCGCCGAGGGCCGCCACCACGAATGCGTTGACGAGCACCGCGTGCCCCGCGGCGAAGCTGCCGAAGTGCCCCACCACCCGTGCGATCGCGTGCGGCTGTGGCGTTGCGGCCATTGCGCCCACCATCGCCGGCAGCGCGCCGCTCGCACCATCGGTCCAGAAGCCGTTTCCGGGCCACGCCTGCAGCACCGCCATCGCGATGAAGTACACACCGCAGCCGACCACCAGGCGCCGTCCGAATCGTGGGCAGCGCCACACGCGCTCGGGCAGCGCCAGCAGCGCGCCCGCGAGCGCATAGAAGAGCACCGACCCCGGTGCGCCAAACAGCCAGCTGGCGCCCGGGGCGAGGATCCCGCCCATGCTCTCGCCCAACACCCACACCGACAGCGCCCAGCCGATGCTCACGAGGCCGCCGATTCGCGACCAACGGCCACGTACCACCAGCAACAGCCACAGACCCAGCCCCAGCTGGATCCACACGGCGGCGACCGCGGCCTGCACTGGGTGGTTTTCCCACACGCGCAGTCCCCAGTGCACCGTGCTCACCAGCCACGCGGGGCTGCCCTGCGTCGAGGGCGCCACCACGTTTTCAGGGAGGCCGAGCGGCATGTGCGACTGGATCTGCAGCGCCCCGTCCAGCAGCCACAACACGCCGAAGCCGATCCGCAGCACCCTCCGGGCGGGGGGCTCGGGTGTGGGTCGTCTCGGGGGTGGTCGATCCTCGGGGCGAGGGTCGGCGAGCAGCGCCAGGATCAGCCGGCCGACCACCAGCAGGACGGCGACCACCACGAACGCGAGGATCAGCACCTGCGCCTGGGTGGAGAGGCTGTGGTGGAAGGCCGACACGATCAGGCTTTCGTTGACCCCTTTGCGGTCCGCGCCCATCCCGCTCATCGCTCAGCCTCCTCCACCACGCGCTCGGCGTCCGGCTCGGTCGTGGAACCCTGCGCCAGCAGCCGCTCGCGCAGCAGCTCCCCGGCGCCGGCATTCACCGCGCGCACCGCCCGCTCGTCGCTGAGGGCCACGCCGTGGCCGGCCGCGAGGTCGAGCAGCCCCTGGCGTTCCTCGTCCTGGCGGGCGAAGCGCAGGAACAGCCAGCCCACCAGCACGATCGTCAGGAACATCTGCTCGATCATCATCGCCGCCCCGGCGAGGTTCTGGTCGGAGAGCGGGTTGAGACCACGGGCGGCGTCGCTGGTTTTGTACACGGGGTAAAAGATCGTCTGCGCCCAGATCATCGCATTGCCCATCACGGCCCCGATCAGCCGGATGGCGGCGACGTACCCTACCGGGGCCCACCCGTGGAACCACGCCGGCTTGGGCAGCGGGCCGAGCAGCGCCAGCCACAGCAGCAGCCCAAACCACAGCAGGCAAGCATGCTCCAGCGCGTGCACGAGGTCGTGGCGGATCGCCAGCTGGTACATCAACGGCGTGTGCCAGAAGTACAGGTCCACCGCCCACAGCACCAGTGCCGGGATCGGGCTGGCCAGGCGCCGCAGCGGGCGCGTAACGCGGAAATGCAGCAGTGGCGCCAACACCGGGCCCGTGAGCCCGAACACCATCAGCAGCGACGCGAGGTCGCCGATGATGATGTGCTGGATCATGTGCGCCAGCAGCACTTCGTCGGCGAGGCTGTCGAAGGGGGGCAACTGCACGAAGCACACCGTCAGCGCCCCGACGACGAACGACGCCACGCGCCAGCTGGCCACGGGCCGCCCTTCGCGCGCCAGCGTCCCCGCGCGTTTGCCAAACAGCGTCAGGTAGACCGCGGTGGCGAGCAGCGGTGGCAGGAACTCGCCCAGGTGCAGGGTGTCGGTCGTGCCGAGCGGAAGCGCCAACATGCCGGTGAACGGCACCACCGCCGGCAGCGCCAGCACCACCTGAGCCACCCCGAGTGCCACCAGCCGGGGGCGGGTGAGGGTGCGCGGTCTGCGCGCAGGACGTCCGTCGGCGGCGGTGTGCGCCGCGGCAAGCACACGCGCCGGGGCGCCCGGCAGTGCCTGTGCCGGGGCGAGGCGCAGGCGGCGGGTCACCTCGTGTGCCCCCTCCCGCCAGCGCCAGCAGGCCGCGCACGCGTCGAGATGCGCGTCGAGCTCCTCGCGCGAGCGCCCCTCCTCAACCTCGCCGTCGAGTGACGCGGAGATCGCCTCGCGCGCAGACTTGCAGTTCATGCCCATTGGTCGCGTGGGCCGCCGCTGGGGTTCCCGAGCGGTGGTTGGTGGCATCTGGTTATATGAGCCGCGATGGACGAGGCAACCTTGCAAGCGCACGCCGCCCGCCTCGGCGACAGGGATGCATTGGAGGCGTGGATTCGCGCAAGCTATCGGGAGGTGTGGCGGCTGTGCGCCGCGCTCGTGGATGAGCAGGTCGCCGAGGACCTTGCGCAGGAGACGTTCGTACGCGCCACGCGTGGGTTGCAGGGTTTTCGGGGGCACTCCTCCGCGCGCACCTGGGTGCTGGCGATCGCTCGCCACGTCTGCATGGATGAGCTGCGGGCGCGCAGTCGGCGCAGGCGGCGCGACACCGAGATCGCGGCCACCGTGGAGGACACGCTCGCAGTCCCCGACACCTCGGGCGAGGTGGTGGTGCATGAGCTGCTCTCGCTGCTGGACCCCGACCGCCGCGTCGCATTCGTGCTGACGCAGATCTTCCGTTTCTCCTATGAGCAGGCCGCGAGCATCTGCGACTGCCCCGTCGGGACGATTCGCTCGCGGGTGGCGCGGGCGCGCGAGGAGCTGGTGGCCGCGCTCGAGGAGCCGGTGGAGCGGCCCAGCCGCGATCAGAGTTCGCTTCGCTCCTCGGCCTGAACCGGCTCTTCTCAGCCCGTCGGGGCGAAGTGCTCCGGGCGGGCGTGACCGTTGGTGGAGATCAGGTGTGAGTAGTCGGGCGGGTCCACGCGGTCGTCGGCGTTGAGGCGCCGCTCCAACTCCCCCAGCAGCACCCCAAACAGCAGGTGGCGCCAGGTCGATTGCGCCAGCGCCCGCGGGTTGGCGAAGGCCGCGGGCAGCTCCTCGCGCGCGGGGTGCAGACGGTCGGCAAGTGCCACCAGCGGCCAGGTGGTGAAGTTCTCCGCCAGCCCCGCCGCCGGCCCCCGTGCCCACGAGGGCAGGGGCGTGCGCGGAGCGACGTTGGCGTAGACAGCGCCGAACAGCGCTCCGTTCTGCAGGTGTGTGACCACACCCGCCGCCGGCCACCAGCTCCGTCGCGTGATCGCCTTGCCGAGTAGCTCCACGTCGTCGAAGTCGCTGCCGAACACGCGCTTGTCGAGAGGCATCTGTGCCGCCCACACGCCCGCCGCCAGCGCGCCCGCCAGCGCTCCGCGAATTGTCCTGCCACGGTCGATTGCCATCGTCTCCCACTGTAACGGCCCGCGTGCCGACGGGTATCCAGCGTATGAGGTGTGGGCAGCGGGTGACCCCGACAGGAGCGCGTGCGGTCAGCGGTCGAAGGGGGCCGTTGCGGAGGTAGGGTGCAATGTGTGGCAGAGCCCTTGACCGATCTTGCCCCGAAGCCCAAGGCGCAGCTCGACGCGGAGTTCTCGGAGCTCTACCGCACCCACCTGCGCGACGTGTACAGCTACGCCTACTACCGCGTGGGCAACCACCACGACGCCGAGGACCTCACCGAGCAGACCTTTCTACAGGCCTACCGTCACTTCGAGCGCGCCCAGCGCGAGTCGCGGGGACGCCCGCTGCGGCCGTGGCTGATCAGGATCGCCCACAACCTCGCCGCCAACCTCTATCGCGACCGCTCCCGCCGGCCGGTGTCGCCGATCGAGGCAACCGACACGCTGAGCGACCTGCACACGACCGAGGACCTCGTCGAGCATCGCAGCGAGCTCGCCCGCGTGTTGGAGGGGGTGCGGCAGTTGCCCGACGACCGCCGCGAGGCGCTGATCATGCGCTTCGCGCTGGACATGGACAACCGCGAGATCGCGCGGGCTTTGGGGCGTTCCGACGGCGCGACGAAGGTGCTGATCCATCGCGCCATCAAGCAGTTGGAGGGGTTGGTGGCGGATGCCCCCGATGAGTAGGTGGATGATGAGAGAAGTCTCATGAGCGAGGCCGTCCCCAGTCTCGAGAGCCTGCTGCGGCGGGCGCTCGCTCCGGTCGAGCCCCCCGCCGATCTGGTGGGCAGGGTGGAGGAGACGCTGACCAGCCTTACCGAGCTCGCCGCCGAGGAGCTGGAGGGGTGGGAGCTCTCAGCCATGCGAGATCCACGCAATTGGGCACGGCCCGCGGCTGCACTGGTGGTTGGCGCCGGCGCCGGCGCCGCCCTCGTGGCGCTGCGTGTTCGTCGTCGCGCGAGGCTTGGATCGGCGGCCGGTGCCACGCCACGACAGCAGCCCGACGAACGCTGAACTATTCTGGCCTTCAGAGCAGTCCATCTGGTAAAAGTGATTGACTTCGCCCTGTCGGTCGCCGGCTCCCTGGCTGGCGGCTCAGACGCCGCACATCGTGATGTCCAACATGACCCGCTACAAGCGCTCCGCGGAGGCCGCCTCGGCGATCCTGCGGATGCTTGCCGATGAGGAGTTGATGCAGCTCGCGGGCGAGGACGACGCGGCTGCCTTCGAGATCCTCTACGAGCGCCACACCGACGCCGCATACGCGCTCGCCCTGCGAATATGCGCCAGGCGGGCGGGCGCTGAGGATGTGGTGCAAGAGGCGTTCCTCTCGATGTGGCGCAGCGCCGCGGGCTACGACCCGCTGCGGGGCAGCGTGCGCACGTGGGTGCTCGGCATCGTCCACCACCGTGCGATCGACGCTCTGCGGCGAGGCGTGCTCCAGGATCGTGCGCGGGTCAGCGACGAGGGGATCGAGGAGCGGTTGGTGGCGGCGGAGCGCACCGAGCAGGAGGTGGGTCGCCGCGACGAAGCGCGTGAGGTGCGCGCCGTCCTCGAGGGTCTCCCGCCCGAGCAGAGCCGCGTCATCGAGCTTGCCTACTACGGCGGTCTCTCGCACTCCGAGATTGCGGCGATGCTCGACATGCCGGTGGGAACAATCAAGGGCAGAATGCGTCTTGGATTGCAGAAGATGCGCTCTCAACTCCGCTCAGAAGGGGTGTTTTCGTGAACGCGCCCTCCCCGGAGCGCGATTGCGAGCGTCAAGCCGACTGCGCGGCCTATGTCCTGGGGGCGCTCGCCGAGCAGGAGCTCGGGGAGCACACGGCGCATCTCGCCGAATGCTCGATCTGCCAGGCGGAGGTTGCCCAGCTGCAACCGGTGGCGGACTTGCTGGCGGTCGGCGTACCGCCCGTCGAAACCGACCGGAGCCTGCGTGCCAGGGTGCTGGGCGCCGCGCGCGCCGAGGCTGAGTTGCGCCGCGTGGCTGCCCCAGCGGTGGATGCTCCGATGTCAGCGCGGGCGGGCACGCGTTCGCCGTCGGGCGAGCGCTCCACCTCGCGGCGGTGGTGGGCGGGGCGCCTGTTCCCGGGACTCTCCGGGGCGCTGGCGCTCGGTTTGGGTGTCGTGATCGGCGCGCTTGCGTTCGGCTCCGCCTCGACCGTCCGCTCCGAGGTGATCCATGCGGTTGTCCTCGCGCCCGGCCATCACGCCATGGCGGAGTTGCGCAAGGTTGGCTCGCGCCTGGAACTGGTGGTGGTGGGGATGCCCGCGCCACCGCCCGGACGCATCTATGAGGTGTGGCTGGAGCACGGCACCGAAGCCCCGCTGCCCACCGACGCGCTGTTCTCCGTCACCAATACCGGCTCTGGCTCGGTCGGTGTCCCCGGCGACCTGCACGGGGTGAGCAAAGTGCTGGTCACCGACGAGCCGCTCGGCGGCAGCCTCAAACCGACCCGCACGCCGGTGATCATCGGTTCGGTGTGACGGCACGCTCCCCGGGAGCGCGTCAGCGGGGGACGCCTGCCCGGGACGGTGGGGGCGGAACCTGCCCGGGACGGTGGGGGCGGCAAGGTAGGCTCTTCCCGCATGGCCACCTGCTATCGCCATCCCTCCCGCGAGACCGCGGTCTCCTGCTCCTCGTGCGGGCGGCCGATCTGCCCCGACTGCATGACCCCCACGCAGGTGGGGATGCGCTGCCCGGAGTGCGCCTCCCAACGCACCAAGGTGGTGCGGATGCGCGAGATGGCGACCGTGCCGCGCGTCACGTACGCGTTGATCGCGATCAACGTGATCGTCTTCCTCACCGAGCAGGGCCAGTTCACGCTCACCGGCGAGCCGTATGGCAAGGTGGTCAACGAAGGCGATCTGTATCGCTTCGCGATCGCCGAAGGTCACCAGTACTACCGCCTCGTGACGAGCGCCTTCCTGCACGTGGACCTGCTGCACATCGGCTTCAACATGTACCTGTTGTACCTGCTCGGCCTGATGCTCGAGCCCGCGCTCGGTTCGGTGCGGTTTGCCGCGATCTACTTCACCTCGCTGCTTGCCGGCTCCTGCGGGGCGCTGATCGCCACCGCCTCGCCCAGCCTCGGCGCCTCGGGGGCGATCTTCGGGTTGATGGGTGCCGCCGCCGTCGAGCTGCGCGCGCAGGGGCGCAGCGTGATGGAGGGGGGCATCGGGGCGCTGATCATCTTCAACCTGATCCTCTCCTTCTCGGTCCCCAACATCTCCGTCGGCGCCCACATCGGCGGGCTGATCGGCGGCGCGCTCGCCGGTCTCTCGTTCCGCCTCGCCACGGGCCGCTACGCGCTGGCGCTCGGTCTGCTCGCCTGTCTGGCGCTCTCGGTGGCGGCGGTCGTCGGTGGGCTCGCCGCCGCGCAATCCACCGCCGCGGGTATTGTCTGAGCCGTGGCCGCCAGCCAGTTCACCGCCGCCGGTATCGTCTGAGCCGTGGCGTTGCTAGCGGAGGAGCAGATTCAGCAGCGGCTTGCCGGCGGCGAGTGGAAGCGCGACGGCAGTGCGATCGTGCGTGAGTACAAGCTCGCCGACTTCGCGGCGGCGATCGCCTTCGTCAATCGCGTTGCCGCGCTTGCGGAGGCTGCCAACCACCACCCCGACATCCTCGTGCATGGCTGGAACGGGGTGCGCCTGGAGCTCTCCACCCACTCCGATGGCGGCCTCACCGATGCCGACTTCGCGCTTGCCTCGCAGATCGACGGGCTCGGCTGAGCACCGGGGGTGACCGGGCTGAAGCTGATCATCGCGGCCCTGCTGGTCGCGGTCAACGCGTTCTTCGTGATCGCCGAGTACGCGCTCGTGCGCTCGCGGCGCGCTCGGTTGGAAGTGATGCGCGAGCAGGACATGCGTGGCGCCGCGCTTGCGCTCAGGCAGCTGGAGCGCATCAACGACTACATCTCCGCCGTGCAGATCGGGGTCACGATGACCTCGATCGGGATCGGTGCGCTGGCCACGCCCACGCTCGCCAATGCGCTGCGGGAAGCCCTCGGAGGGGGGGTCTCCCACGATGTCGCGGTGGTGATCGCGGTGGTGATCGCCTACGCGATCGTGATCTCGGTGCAACTGATCTTCGGCGAGATGGTGCCCAAGTTCTATGCGATCGATCGCGCCGAGTCGGTCGCCCGCCGTATCGCGCGGCCGCTGCAGGGCTTCGCCGTGCTGTTCCGCCCGATCATCCGCGCGACAACCACGGTGTCGGCGCGGATCCTCAAGCTGTTCGGCGTCGACATGACCCGCGAGCAGGGCGGGGGCTCGCCGGATGAGCTCAAGCGCCTGATCGCCGAGTCCTACGCTGGCGGCCACCTGGACCCCGGGGAGGCGGGGATGCTCACCGGCGTGTTCCACCTGCACGAGCAGGAGGCCCGCCAGGTGATGACCCCGAGTCCCGCGGTCGTGGCGATCGACGTCTCGCGTGACGTGGAGACCGCTTTGAAGCTGTGCATCTCCTCCGGGCACACGCGCCTGGTCGTGACCGAAGGCGAGGACCGCGACCGCGTGCGCGGGCTGGTACACGCCAGCGCTCTGGCCCGCCGGCTGATGGACGACGGGCCGCACGCCTCGCTCGAGCCCGAGGTGCATGACGCGCCGATCGTGCCCGAGACCAAGCCGCTCGACGACCTGCTCGCGGATCTGCAGCGCCAGCGCACCTCGTTGGCGGTGGTCGTCGACGAGTACGGTCGCGTCGCGGGGATCGTCACGGTCGAGGACATCATCGAGGAGGTGGTCGGCGAGATCGCCGACGAGACCGATCCCGCCGCGGGCGAGGTGCGGCGGCTGCCCGATGGCGACCTGTTCGTGCGCGGCCACGTCCCGGTCGCCGACCTCGCCGACTACGGCGTGCCGCTGCCGGTCGACAGCGACGCCTACAACTCCGTCGGCGGCTTCGTCTTCGCCGAGCTCGGTCGCCTCCCGCGGCGCGGCGACACGATCACCGCCGGTCCCTTCTCGATCCGCGTGGAGTCGGTTCGCCAGAACCGCATCGAGGCGGTACGCATCCGCGAGCGTCGCCCCGTGCCGGCGCGGGAGACGGCCGCAGAGGAGTAGCCGGCGCATAAAAAAACCTCCCAGGCACACGTCCGGCCCGCGGGGGGAGCGGGCCGGACTGTGTGCACTGGGAGGAGGCGGGTGTGCATTGCGATCTGTGTCGCGCTTTCAAGTATCCACGTCTTGATCAAGCCCACTTAAAAGGTTTGCCGTCGCTAAGAAGATTCTTGCCAGAGGGTGACTTTGGTTACAAAGTGGGCTGGGGGGGTGCATTAACTTTTTTAGAGCCGTGCGCTTTCGTATATACCACCCTCCGCTCAGTAGCTGTGGAAGCCTCGCCCGCTCTTGCGACCCAGGGCGCCTTCGCCGATCAGCTGCTCCACACGCTGGGGCACCTGCTCTCCCAGCGTCTCGCCGATCGCCCGCGACACGTCGAGGCCGACCAGGTCGAGCAGCGCCAGCGGGCCCATCGGGTGGCCGGCCCCCAGCTTCATACAGGTGTCGATGTCCTCGGCGGGCATCCCGGTCTCTTCGAGCAGCCGCACCGCGCTGAACAGGTAGGGGAACAGCAGCCGGTTCACGACGAATCCCGGCACGTCGGGCACCACCACGGGTGTCTTCTCGAAGGTCTCGCACAGCGCCAGCGTGCGGGCGCGAGTCTGTTCGCTCGCCGCCTGCGGGAAGATCAGCTCGACCAGCTGCATCCGCGTGACGGGGTTGAACACGTGCAGGCCCACGAAGCGCTCGGGAATGCCACTGGCCTGCGCGAGCCGCTCGATCGAGAGCGAGGAGGTGGTGCTCGCCAGCACCGCCTCCGGGCCCAACACCGCCAGCAGCTCTGAGTGGACTGCCTCCTTGACCGCATACTCCTCCACCACCGCCTCGACCACGAAGGTCGCCTCGCTCAACTCCTGCGGCTCGGTGACGACCTGGACGTGCTCAGGGTCGATTTCGGCGGCCAGGCGCGTCAAGGTCTGATCCACCCTGGTTTGGGCGCGCTCGGCGGAGCTCTGCGAGCGCGCCAGCAGCAGCACCGGCCCGTGGTGGGCGGCGGTTGCCGCCAGCCCGCACGCGATCGCTCCGGATCCGACGATTGCCAGGTGCTCGTTCATACGCGCTTCTCCACGGTAGCTCTGCTCCTTCTGTAGCGAGACGGCTTCGGGCGACGATGCGAGACGGATGCGATGCGGTTTCGGGCGACGATGCGAGACCGGATGCGATGCGAGATGGCTTCGATCCTCCCGGGTCCGGGAGTCGAAAGAACTGGTTGACTGACCAGTCAATCTAAGGGTCTCACGCGGTAGAGTATGTGTTGGAGGCGCCGCGCGGCACGTGCCGATCAACCGCTACACACGGAGGACTTCGAAATGCGAGGAAAGCTGGAGGGCCGTGAGGTCGTGATCGTGGAGGCGGTGCGCACCCCGATCGGGCGCGGGCACAAGGAGAAGGGCTACTACAAGGACACCCACCCCAACGCGCTGCTCGGCAAGGTTTACAGCGAGGTGATCGCCCGCGCCGGGATCGACGCCGCCGAGGTCGAAGACGTCGTGGCCGGCTGCGTGCAGCAGTTCGGCGAGCAGGCCTTCAACATCGCCCGCAACGCGTGGCTGCAGGAGGGTCTGCCGATCGAGACCCCCGCCACCACCGTGGATCGCCAGTGCGGGTCCGCTCAGCAGGCCGTCAACTTCTCCGCCGCGCTGATCGCCGCCGGCGTGCACGACACGATGATCGGCGGCGGCGTGGAGCACATGGGCCACCTCCCCTTCGCGGCTGGGATGCAAACCCAGCAGGAGTTCGGCTTCGCCTTCACCCCCGAGTTGATGGCCAAGCACAACATCGTCGGTCAGGGCCTCGGCGCGGAGATGATCGCCGACCAGTGGGAGATCCCCCGCTCCGAGCTCGACGAGCTGGCGGTGCGCTCGCACCGACTGGCCCACCAGGCGACCGAGGAGGGCCGCTTCGAGCGCGAGATCGTGCCTTTCGCCGTCAACGGCGACACGTTCGTCACCGACCAGGGGATACGCCCCGACACCAACCTCGAGGCGCTCGCCAACCTGAAGCCCGCGTTCAAGCCCGACGGCAAGATCACCGCCGGCAACTCCTCGCAGATCTCAGACGGCGCCTCCGCGGTGCTGCTGATGTCGGCGGAGAAGGCGGCCGCGCTCGGGCTGCGCGCCCGCGCGCGGATCGTCGATCAGACCACCGTCGGCTGCGACCCCGTGAAAATGCTGGAGGGCCCGATCCCCGCCACCGCGAGGATCCTCGAGCGCAACGGCATGAAGATCGACGACATCGACCTGATCGAGATCAACGAGGCCTTCGCCCCCGTGATCGCCGCGTGGCGGCGCGAGCACAACCCGGACATGGACCGCGTCAACGTCAACGGCGGCGCGATGGCGCTCGGGCATCCGCTCGGCTCCACCGGCGCGCGGCTGATCACCACGCTGCTGCACGAGTTGGAGCGCTCCGACAAGGAGATCGGCTTCGTCACGATGTGCTGCGGCGGGGGGCTCGGCACCGCAACGCTTATTCAACGCGTCTAGGTCTACGGTCCGGCGGCGGTCCAGTTGACCGCGACCATCGGCAGCGCGAGGATGTAGCCCCACGTGGCGGCGTCGGTTTCCCCCGTCGCCGGCAGGCCGTGTTCGGTCTGGATCTGCGCCACGTCGGCGGCGGTCTGAGATTCGAAGATGCCCGTTGTCGGCTGCGTGGGGATCGCGCCCGCGAGGTGCTCCTGCAACCACAGCACCTGATCGCTCTTGGCGCCTTCTTTGAGCAGCGGCGAAGTCAGCTCCGGCTGGGGTACCGTCAGGGCGGTGTCGAGCGGCGCGACCATCGAGCTCCACCCGGAGGCCTTGGTTTCCTGCCAATCCCAGAAGGAGTCGCCGGCCGCCCCGTAGGCGCTCGCCAGCGAACGGAAGGCCACGATTTCCGAGGCGCCCACGCCGCCGTAGGTCTGTCCCAGCGGCAGGATCGGCCGCCCGTAGATGAGGTTTTGTTCGTAGGTGTTCACGTACACCTGCGCGACGCTGGTGCCGATGTCATGCCAGTACATCTGCGGCGCGTTGAACTGCGCCCCGTCCGGTCCGAGGAACACTGAGTAGGGGAACGACGGGTGGTAGTTGACGTAGGGGAATGAGGCCAACGCCAGCGGGAAGGCCGGGCCGATCTTCGCCCGTAGCGTGTCGATGTAGGTTTGGGCCGCTCCATACAGCCCTTCGTACTGCGACTCCGCGTCGATCACCAGGCATTCGGCCCCTTCGGCGACCGCCCTCGCCCCGAGTTCGGCCTCACCCACCGGGTTGGTGCCGTACACGTACTGCCAGGCGCACACCTTCAGGCCCTGCGCGTGCACTTCTTCCACCAGTTTTTTGCTGAACTGACTCCAATAGTTGGTGGAGCCGTCGGAGCTCTTGACCAGCAGCGTTCCCACCCCTGCGGCCTTCGCCTGCGCTGCGATCGAGGCGATGTTGCCCCCGTCGGAGGCGCTCAGATACCAGATCCATACGCCCTGCCCGGCGAGCGCGGTGCCGTTGGCGGTGCTTGCGACCCCGCTGGGCGCCGGCGCCGGTGCAGGCGCAGGTTTCGGAGGGGCGGGCGGGTGCAGCGCGTGAGTCACCACTTTGATCGGGCCGAACAGGTTCGATTTGCGTCCTCTCCCCAGCATCACCGCGATCTGACCCGAGTGCGCGCTGACGGGTACCGTCACGACCAACCCCAGTGTCGAGGAGTGCAGGTGCGCGGTTGGGGAGTTGCTGGCGATCCGAGCCTCCCACGAGTGCGGGAACGCCACCGCCTGCCCGCTCTTGAGGCCCTTCCCTCCCAGCAGCAGCGTGCCATGCGTCGAGACTTCGTGCTGCTTGGTGTCGCAGCTGCTCGCCGGCACGCAGCGCGCGCTCGAGATCGCCACCTCCGCTCGAGGGGGCGCCTTCTTGGCCTTGGGCTTGCTCTTGCCCTTGACAGGTGGCTTGGTCGCCGGCGCTTGATTCGCCGGCTGCCCGCCGCCAGAGGAGCCCGACCCGCTGCCCGAGGAGCCCGACCCGCCCCTCGGAGGGGACGTTCCACCGGTGATCTGGGCGGCCGTAGCGCCTGCCGGTAGCGCCAGCGCCAGCGCCGCCGCTAATGCGAGGAACCGAAATCGCTTGTTCGCTCGAGTGGTTGTCATGCGATGAGAGGCCGATCGCGCGATCGACCATAACGGCTAATGGGGTTCGCAACCTACCCGCGGGACGGAAGTTGCGCAGCCCCTTGCAAATGGGTGTTACGCCCAGCGAAAGCCCAGCGGTGCCGGCGTCGGCGCAAGCGGGCTTGCAGGCAGGCCGACGGGTGGCTCGGGCAGGTTGAAGCCGCTGGGCGCGACGTCGTTGGGGGCGTCCGCGTGGAACAGCGAGGCGAGGTACTGGATCTGCCCGCGGCCCACGCCCAGCTCGAACTGGCCGCCGCCGTAGTTGCCGATGCCCCGCTGCGCGCAGTAGTCGAACGCGTCCACGAGGTTGCGCAGGCCGCCCAGACGCGAGGGCTTGATGTTGACCATCCGCGGGGGATACCGCAGAGCTTCGATGTCCGCCACCGAGTGGATCGGCGCGTCCCACGAGAAGCGCTCCCGATGCCCGGCCAGCACCGCGTCGGTCTCTGGGGTGAGCGCCGGGTCCTCGATCCACGCCTCGGGCAGCGCCTGCACGACCCGCCGGTACAGCTCCGGGTCGGCCGGCTGGTCGACGATCGAGCCGGTGTAGTAGGCCTTGAAGTCGACCGACTCCACCGCGCCGGTGCCCGCCAACTCGGCGATCAGCCGCTCATCCCAGGAGCTCGTCGGGTCGAGCTTGAACTGCAGCCCCGGATACAGCGCAAGGCGTTTGCGTAGCGGCTCCAACGTGGGGGGCTCGCCGAGGCGCAGCGACACCACGAAGCGCACCGGCGCTGGCTGCCGGTCGAGCAGCGCGTGCAGGGTGGTGCCCGTTTGGCGCAGCCCCAGGTCGAGCGCCGCCGACTCGTAGGCCCACAGCCGGTAGCGCTGCGACACCTCCCGCTGAGGGGGCTCCGGGAAGAGCTCGAGCTCCCGCAGGCGCTCGGCGAAGGAGGCGATCGTGAAGCTGCCCGCCAGCGGCAGCGTCGGCCCGGCTGCCTGGAGAATCGCTTGGTCGACCGCGTCGTAGGTGACGTCCTCGCCCTGTCCCTCCTCGCCCGTGCCCCGCAGTCGGATCACCGTGGAGGCGCGCTCGAACTCGCTCGACACCTTCGCGCTGAGCGGCTCCAGCTCGTAGCCGTCGATCTTCACCGGTAGCTCTGCGAGGAGCTCCCAGGTGCTCATCCGCCGCCCTCGCCCTTCGCGGAGCTCTCGGCCTCCAGGCGCGCGACCAGATCCTCCAGACGCAGCTCTTCGAGAGCGCCGCCCACCGCCTCCAGCTCGACGGCGCAGCGCTCGATCAGCTCCTTGCCCTCCTTCACGAGCCCCAGCGTATCGGTGAGGCTCGCCTCGCCCGAATCCAGCCTGCGGATGATCTCCTCGACGCGGGCCACATTGGTCTCGTAGTTCTGCTCCACCTCGCTCACGAGCCCTCCTCGATCCGCGCGCCGACGTCGCCATCGGCGAAGCGCAGCCGCACGCGCGCCTGCTCGCGGGCGCGCGTGGCGTTCGACAGTGGCTCGCCAGTGGGGCTCTGCACCAGCGCATACCCCCGCTCCAGCGTCCGCTGCGGGTCGTGCGTGGCCAGCGCCAGCGCGAGCCGCTCCAACTCCTTTGGACGGCGCCGGCGGCAGTCGCCGACGGCCGCCTGTGTCTTGCGCTCCAGCACCACCGCGCGCCGCCGCGTCAGCGCGTGCTCGCCCTCCACCCGCCGGCGTCCGGCAGCTCGGATCTCGCGCAGTTGCTGGTGCAACCGTGCCCGCTGGCGCTCCAGCTGTTCGGTGGGGGCGCGCGAGAGTGCCGCCAGCGTGCGCGCCCGCCCCAGCACCGCGCGGTGGCCATGGTGGTGCAGACGCTGCGCCGCTCTGCTCATGGCGATGCGCTCGCGCGCGCAGTCCACTCCCACGGCCTCCTCCGCGGCGTGCGTGGGAGTCGAGCAGCTCACCGCCGCCACGTCGTCCAGCAGCGTGCGGTCGGTGTGGTGACCCACCGAGGCGATCACCGGCACCCCCAGCAGCGCCACGGTGCGGCACAGCGTCTCGTCGCAGAAGCACAGCAGGTCAGCCAGCGAGCCGCCGCCGCGAGCGACGATCGCCACGTCCACAGAGCCGACCGCTGCCAGGTCCTGCAGCGCGCGCGTGATTGCCGGGGCGGCGTGGCGGTCCTGCACGGGCGCGAAGCCCCACACGATCGTGCCCGCCCAGCCGCGGCGACGCAGGCCCGCGAGGATGTCGTCACGGGCCTTGCCACCCTCGCCAGTGACTACGCCGATCGTGTGCGGCAACCGCGGCCGTGGTAGGCGCCGCTGTCGCTCCAGCAGGCCCTCCGCCGCCAGCGCCTTGCGCAGGCGCTCGATCCGCGCGAGCAGGTCGCCCTCGCCCGCCACGCGCAGGTCGCTCACCGTGAAGCTGAAGCTCGGGGAGGCGCTGGCGCTGCCGGGGTAGTAGTCGCAGCCGCCGGCGATGACCACCTGCATGCCCTCTCTGACGGCGCCGGCGCGGCGCACCATCGCCTCCCAATCCGCCTTCCACGCCGCGCATGGGATCGCGCCGTGGGCATCGCGCAACTCGAAGTACACCCGCGCCCGCGAGGGGCGCAGATCGGCAAGCTCGCCGACAAGCTGCACGCGTGTGAACGCCCGCAACCGGGCGCGCAGTGCCGCCGCGTACTCTCCCACCCCGAATGGACCCGCCAATGCGCTTCCCGGAATGCCAGCTTGCTGGGTCGGGGCTGGCGTGAGCGTATCGTTGCCTGACATCTGTAATGAGCATAGATTGCCGCTAGGATCGACTCCCCGTGGCACGTGCCCGCTCCCGCAAGCGTCGTCCCACCGGCGTCAAGCGGGCGTCGGGGAGCACCGCTTACAAGTCAAACCAATCCGCCAAGGTCCACGATCGCGCCGGCTCCTCTGGCGCCGCCAGGCGGTCGCGCTCGCCCGCCGCGCCGACCTATGGGGAGCGCCCCAATGCGCCCTGGCACCCGCTGCCACTCTCCGAGCTCTTGATCCTCGTCGGGGCGATCGCCGCCGCGCTTGGGCTGGCACGGTCGGGCCACGACAGCGCGGGCGGGGGGCGGCTGCTGCTCGCCGGCTTGGCGGCCGTGGGAATCGGCACGATCGAGGTGACCCTCCGCGAGCACCGCAGCGGCTACCGCTCGCACAGCTTGATGCTCGCCGGCCTGCTGGTGCTCGTGTTCGACTCCATCCTCGTGCTGGTGCTCACCGCAATCACGTCTGTGCCGCGGCTGTTCAGCGTCGGCCTGATCGCCATCGACTTCGCGCTGTTCGCGTTCCTCTTCAAACTGCTGCGCGCGCGCTTCCTCGATGCGCGCCACGCGCGGGTGATCAAAGAAGGGTGAGGGCGGGGGAGAGCGGGCCATCCCATGTGCGCTCGGCGGCGGGAGCCCAGGGCTGCTCCGTGGGGATTGGGTTGGCGCCGGGGACATCGGAGTCGACCCGCTTGTCGGTGCCCATGATCACCACAGGATCGCCACACATCCCAAGCAGCCGCGAGTATGTGCGCGCGCCCACGTGTTCGGCGAGGTCCCGCGGGTTCGGTTCCAGCGGCCCGTCATCGTCCGAGCCGACGTCGGACGTGAACACGATCGAGCGACGTTCCTCGTAGCGCATGTTGACGATCAGGTAAAGCTGCTCCAGCACCCATTCCGTGGGTCGCGCCACACTCAGATCCTCAATGTGAAGCAGGTCGACTTCGGCGAGCGTCCTGATCACATCGCCGCTGCGCTCACGGCTGTCGTGATCGATCGTTGCCCTGACGCGGTTGAGAAGCGCGACGGCGTTGAAGCTGAGCACCGAATACTTGGCCTGGGTCGCGGTCGCGGCGATCATGTAGCCGAGGGTGGTCTTGCCCGTGCCCGTGTGCCCCATCAGCCACAGGCCCCGGCCCTCTGTGAGATTGGCGCTGACGTCGGCGCAGTAGCGCTTGACAATGCGGACCGAGTCGGCGTTCAGTGGGTCCCGAGCCAGCTGGGTGAGTGGGTGGCGATCCCATGAGAGGTCCATATAGCGGCGCGGCACCCGGTCGCGCAGGTGGCGCGCTCGCGCATTCGCCACCCGCTGTGCGCGGCAGGCGCAGTCCCGCGCGGTGTTGGTCTGCTCGTCGATCTCAAAGCCGCTGCCGTCGCAGTGCTCGAGCGGACAGCGCGGAGTGTCTTCGGAGGAGCGGGAGCGGGCGGCGCGCATCACGCTCTAGTCAAGCAAGCGCTCCGGCGTCACGGAGGGCAGAACGTGCATCTTCCAATCTTTTTCTCCGGTCTCCCCGCGCGTCTCCCCGTCGAATCCGAGCTGCTCCAGGCGCGCGATCTCACGCTCGCCTTCCCTCCGCGCGGGGTGATCTTCCGGGAGGCCCGCGATCAGCTGCGCGATCCGCTCGCGCAACTGCAGGGCGAAGTGCGGGGTGGAGGCGCCCATCAACTGGCGCACGTCCTCGACGGTCACCTCGCGCGCGCTCGCGCGCTGCAGACGGTTGGGATCCTCGGCTTGGCTCATGGCGCGGGGTTCGTGGGTTCGGTGGAGGTCGCCGGTTCGGTGCTAGCGGGCGCTGCGGGGGTGGTCGAGCTCGTGGCGCCCTGGGGGGCGATCTCGAGCATTGTGTCCAGTTCTGCCTGCACTGTCAGTGTGATCGTTTCCTGGTCTCCGATCAGCCAGCCGTGATTGTACGCACCGTGCACCGGCTGGTATTCGGGCGCGTCCGTGTAGGCCGGCTGGATGTCGCCCAGGTATTCGCGCAGCGCCCTCGGCACCCGGTTGGGCGCTTCCAGCAGCAGCAGCGGTGCGTAGTCGCCGTTGGCCGACAGCGGCGCCGCGGCGGGGGCGTCAAGCGGGCGGGAGGCGCTGGCGAACACCAGGCCGTGTCCCGGCTGTTCCACCCCCCAGCCGAAGGGCCCGTCGGAGTAGCGTGCCACGGCGATCGCGTTGCCAGCCGGATCTTCGCCGCTCGTGCCCGGTCCGGAGGCGCCGTTGGCGCCCGACGTGGGGTAGATCCGCCGCACCGCGCCGAAGCGCGTCAGCTTGGCGAGCACGGTGTGGCTCACCGCGGCGGGAGGGCCGATCGCGTAGATGATGGGGTGGTGCAGGCGCGCCAGCACTCTGCGGGTCGCGGGGGGGATGCCGGCGGGCGCGACCGGCAGGATCGGGGTGCCCGACTCCGCGGCGAGGCCGGCGGCGGGCATCGCCAGCGCCGGCGGTCCGTCCGCGCCGACCACGATCACGCGGTGGGGACGGCCGCCGTGGATGACCGCCACCAGCCGCTCCACCTGTGCCGCCAGCGCATCCGGCTTACCGCTCAGCGCGAGCGTGCGGTAGCCGGCGGAGGCCGTGGCGGCCCCGATCGCGATCACCTGCGGCGTGCCGCTCAGCAATGTGGAGCCCCTGGGCTTCAGCGCCGCCAGCGCCTGTTCGGAGAGCGTGGGCACCGTGCTGCCTTCGCTGTAGAGGATCGGCGCGCGCAGGGGCGAGCTCGCCAGCGCCGAGGCTGCCAGTGCGGCCGGCCAGTCGCGGTCGTCGACCAGCACCACCACCTGCGGTCGCGTCGCAGGGGTCAGCCCCGGGTAGGTGGCGAGCGCCACCGCCGCGGCGTCCGCGACGGGGTTTGCGCCGCCCAACCGCGTGGTGTTCTTGGTCGCCAGCCCGCCAGCCGCCAGCTGGGAGGTGCCGGCCACCGTGGTGAGCGCGCCGCGGCTGTGGTCTTCGGAGGGCAGTGACTTGCCGCAGCCAGTCAGCAGCGCCGCGCCGAGCAGCAGCGTGGCAGCGGTTCGCGCGGCAGCAGGTCGGAGGAGGGACCAGGGCATGGCCAGACACTATCCGTGGGCACGGCCATATCGGGAAACGCCCCAAAATCCCCCGTATTTGCGGGCAAAACATGGGAAATGTGGTGCATGTCGTGCAACCGTCATTGCGCTTTGCTAGGGTTCCGCCGCGAACGCCGAATCTATGGCCAGATGCCATGGAACGGGGGAACCAAGTTGTTGGGGCGAATCCCACGGTGAATCCGTAGGAAGCGCAGGCTCTTTTAGCGCTAGCCCGTCAGCTAACCCCGCAGGCCAACGAAAGAGGAAGCCGTTTTGCGGGTACGAGCCCTTGGCTCAACGCTAGTCAGCTTGGTCGTTCTGCTTGCCGCGGCACCCGCGGCGGTATGGGCTCACGGTACCGCCAAAGTCTCTGGCGGTACCTCCGCCAGCACGGTCTCCTCGACCTCGACGTCCTCCACTGCGCCCCCGAGCACCGCCGTCACCGGGGGCTCCACCACGGAAGGCGCCACCGCCGGGGGTGCGCAGCCCAAGCGGCACGCGCCAATCACCGCGCGCACTTCGAGCCTCGTCTACAAGGGTCCGATCTACGAAAAGACAGCCACCGGCTCGGTTGTCTCCTACACACCCCCACCGCCGGCTGGCACCACCAACGGCGTCACCGGCGGCAGCTCTGTCGACCTCGCGGCTGACACCAAGCCCGAGCTGCTTGTTCCGGGTGTGACCGCGCGTTTCGTCAATGGGCTCGCCGCCGCGCCCATGTCGGCGCCCGCCGCGGTGCAGCAGATCATCTGGGCCGGCAACCAGCTGATCGGCCTGCCCTACATCTACGGCGGCGGCCACGGCTCCTTCATCTCCCCCGGCTACGACTGCTCCGGCACGGTGTCCTTCGCACTGCACGGCGCCGACCTGCTCACCGCGCCGATGGACTCCTCGGAATTCATGGGTTGGGGCGAACACGGCGTGGGGCAGTGGGTCACGGTCTTCTCCAACCCCGAACACGCCTACATGACTATCGCCGGCTTGCGTCTCGACACCAGCCCCGCAGACGACCCCTCCGACCGGGAGGGCCCCCGCTGGCGCCCGCTACGGCCGGAAAACGACGGCTTCGTCAAGCGCCACCCCGTCGGGCTGTAGCGTCTGACGCCCGGATGGCGGCGCATAGCTGCGTCCTCGCCGAAGCCGGGGGACACGCGCCTTCGGCGCGAATCCCCGTTTCGGCCAGCACATGTGCTAGAGCACATTTCGCTCCTTGCGTCCTTGCTCTGCTTGCCCTCCGGGCGTCAGACGGACCCTTCGTCGCAAGTCCGCCGGTAGGCTACGCTTGAGTCTGCCTCGTACTGCTCAGAAGATCCCAGGAGGAACGCAATGGCCGGCCTGACCGGGCGCATGTCAACCGTGGTGAAGGCGAAGGTGTCCAAGATGCTGGACAAAGCCGAAGACCCCGCGGAGACCCTCGACTACAGCTATCAGAAGCAGGTCGAACAGCTGCAGAACGTGAAGAAGGGGATCGCCGACGTGGTGACCGCCAAGAAGCGCCTGCAGATGCAGGAGGCCACGCTCCAGCAGCAGGTCGTCAAGCTCGACACCCAGGCCCGCCAGGCGCTCTCCGGCGGCCAGGAGGATCTCGCCCGCCAGGCCCTGGAGCGCAAGAACGTCGTCCAGACCGAGCTGCAGTCGCTCGACGCGCAGGTGAGCGAACTGGAGGACCAGCAGACCAAACTGGTGGACTCCGAGCAGAAGCTGCGCGCCAAGATCGAAGCCTTCCGCACCAAGAAGGAGGTCATCAAGGCGCAGTACTCCGCCGCCGACGCGCAGGTGAGGATCTCAGAAGCGGCCACCGGGGTGGGCGAGCAGATGGCCGACGTCGGCCTGGCGATGCAGCGCGCGGTGGACAAGACCGAAAACATGAAGGCCCGCGCCAACGCCGTCACCGAGCTGGAAGCGGCGGGCACCTTCGACGACATCACGGCGCTGGGCTCCGGCGAAGACGACATCGATCGCCAGCTCAAGCAGCTCTCCTCCACCTCCGCAGTGGACGACGATCTCGCCAAGCTGAAGGCGGAAGTCGGCGCGGGAGCGCCCACCGGCCAGATTCCCGCCTCCAGCGAGGCGCCCGCCGCGGACGCTCAGCCGGCGCCAACCGAGGGTGGCCAGGGATGATCGTGCGCATCTCGGGGGAGGACCAGTACCGCCTCGACGGTGTGGACGGGCGCGTCAACGAGCTGGATAACGCCGTCGTCGCGGCGGTGGAAGCCGGCGACGAGCAGCGCTTCCGCAGCAGCTACGACGAGCTGCTCGCCTACGTGCGGGACAATGGCACCCCGCTCGCCGAAGACGAGCTGGAGGGTTCCGACCTGATCCTGCCTCCGCCCGACATCTCGCTCGCCGAGGCCCAGGGCGAGTTCACGGGCGCAGGACTGATACCGGATTAGTCTCATACCCGTGTAGCGCAGTAGGGCGAGCGACGCGACGCATCGGCGCCGTCCGGACCCGCCCGCGCTCTGGCGGTCGAACATTCGTCTAGCCGGGAGCTGCTTCGTCGGGGGCCTTTGCCCGCCTCCCGAGGCGACGCTGTGGGATCAATCCGGAACAGGGACGTAGGGGACGCGCTTGCGAAGGGAGTGGACGAGTATCGCCTCCGGCGGAGTACTCCCGCGGACGCCGTCCGGCCCCGTAGGCGCCGGACGGATGGAACACCTCGGGGAGCGCAGCCAGCACCGATTGGCGAGGCTCTGTTAGCCGCCGGCTTGATCGATCGCGAGACCCTCAGCTGGGGCCTCGCGCGACAGGCTGAGACGGGGGAGCGCCTCGGACAGATCCTGCTGGCCGCAGACCTCGTTCATCGCCTGGATCTCCAGCATGCGCTCGGCGAGCAGTGGAACCTTGACTTCATCGATCTCCTCCATACCGAGGTCGACGCGGAGTTGGTGCGCGGCTACGAACCCGAGCTGCTGCTCGCCGAGGGTTGGATCCCCGTAAGACGCGAAGGCGCTCGCACGATCGTTGCGACCTGTGAACCGCCCACTCGTAAGCTGCGGAGTCTGATCCGCAAGCGTCTGGGGCGCTCGTCGAAAGTCGATCTGCGCACCACAACCCCGCTTGATATCGAGCGTACGATCGTGTCCTGTTTTCGCGAGCACATTGTGCGCCGCTCAACGAGTGAACTGCTGACGCGACGTCCCGAGCTGTCGGCTGCCGGCGGTTGGTCGCGCGGGCAGAAGCTGTGGGTGTTCGCACTTGGCCTGATCACGTTGGTTGCGCTCGTGCTGAACTGGCAGTTCACCGTGTCGCTGATCGTCGCGGGCGCAAACGTGGCGTTCCTCGCCGCCGTCACGTTCAAGTTGGTCGCCTGTCTCGTCGGCGCCATCTTCGGCGCCCGTGTGAACGACGCCCCGGCCGAGCGCGACGACATGCTGCTCCCGTCCTACACGGTGCTCGTGCCCGTCTACAAGGAGGCGAACGTGATCGGCGAGCTGATGGCCAACCTCGGTGCCTTGGACTATCCGGCCGAGAAGATCGAGATCCTGGTCCTGCTCGAGTCCGACGATACGGAGACGATCGAGGCCGCGCGCGCAGCCCACCCGCCGGCCACCGTCCGTCTGGTCATTGTCCCGGACGCGCCGCCGAAAACGAAGCCGAAGGCGTGCAACGTCGGCCTGTTCCTCGCCCGTGGCGATCTGCTCGTCATCTACGACGCCGAGGACCGGCCGGACCCCCAGCAGCTGCGTAAGGCGGTCGCGGCCTTCGAGCAGGCGGGCGCATCGACGATCTGCCTGCAGGCGCGACTGCGCTACTGGAACTACGCCTCCAATCTGCTCACGCGGATGTTCAGCCTCGAGTACGGCTACTGGTTCGGCACGATGCTCCCGGGCCTGGACCGTCTGGGTCTGCCGATACCACTCGGTGGCACTTCCAACCACTTCAGGGTCTCCGCGCTGCGCGAGCTGATCGGCTGGGATCCACACAACGTCACAGAGGACGCCGATCTTGGCGTGCGGGCTGCCGTCCACGGCTACCGGGTTGGGGTGATCGATTCCGACACGGACGAGGAAGCGTGCGCGGAGCTGCGCCCCTGGATCCGGCAGCGCACCCGGTGGATCAAGGGCTACATGCAGACGGCGCTCGTGCACTTGCGCTCGCCGCGGCGCCTGGTACGCCAGGTCGGGATCGTGGATGCGTTTGGCTTCTTGCTGCTGATTGCTGGCACGCCGCTGACGTTCCTGCTGGCACCGGTTATGTGGGTTGGTACCGCCGCCTGGTATGCGTTCGGCGAGCCGCATTTACCGCTCGTGAATTCGGGGGTGTTTTGGGCGATTGCGCTGATCAACCTCCTGATCGGCAACGGCGTGATGGTTATGTTGAACGTGATGGCTGCCGTACGCGGGTACGGTTGGCGCGCGGCGCCGTATGCCTTGCTGAACCCCCTCTACTGGGTGCTCCACTCGATCGCTGCGTGGCGCGCACTGGTGCAGTTGATCCGCAATCCGTTCTACTGGGAGAAGACACCCCATGGCCTCGAGCGCGCCGCGCGACCGAGCGCACTCCCCGAAGTCCACCACCAAACAGCGTCCAGCCTCGCGTAGTAGCCAGAACCCACGGGATTATCAGATTGGGATCCCCCACAAGGGGAACCACCGCTCCAGTTCGGGCTCCATCGGCAGTTCGCCCGACATCTGTGCCTTCAGCTGCAGCTCGCGCTCGGTCGAGCGTTCCTGACCACCGGCTCCGCCGGCGGTGCCCCCTCCGGCGGGCACGAACGGGTACCAGAAGCCGCGCTTGTAGTTGTAGATGAAGTAGAGCTTGCGTTTCTGTGAGTCGCGGAAGGCGAACACAGCGCACAGCAGCCGCTCGCCGTGGCCCCCCATCTCGATCGAGCTGGAGACGGCGTTGATGCCCACCGCGAGGTCTTCGACGCTGGGGGCACCGTCGGGGTTGCGCAGCACCATCCAGCGGTAGCCATACTCGTCGTCTTTGCTCTTCACCTGCGTGCCGCTCTCGCCGCCGGTCGCTGTTACGACTTCTTCCATTTCGCGCATCGTCGCCTCGAACTCGCTGTTTTCCAGTTTCTGGAAGACGATCGCCGCTGCGCCCGCGGGGTCGATCTGGTGCTCGCTCTGCAGCGTGATGTATGCCGTCGCGATCGCGAACAGGCGGTCGGGCGCCGGGCCCTTCACCTGGTGGCGGCCCGTGAGGGCGTCGAGCAGACCCACAGCTACGCGGTGCCCTGCAGCTGGGACTCCAACTGCCCCAGTGCCGCCAGTCGCTTCTCCAGCGGCGGGTGGTCGGCGAACAGGTTCATCAGCGAGTTCTTCGCGCGCGCGGGCACGATGAAGAAGGCGCTCATCCCTTCCACGGTGCGCAGGTCGCGGCTGGGGATCCGCTCCATCGTGCCGCTGATCTTCAGCAGCGCCGACGCCAGCGCCGAGGGGCGTCCGGTCAGCACCGCGCTGCCGCGGTCGGCAGCGAACTCGCGGTAGCGCGACAGCGCGCGCAGCAGCATGAACGAGATCGCGTACACAACCGCCGCCACGGCGATCGCGGCGAACATCGCCTCTTGCGCTTCCTGGTTGCGATTTCCGTACCCACCGCCGAAGCCGCCGCCGAAGAAGAAGCCGAACTGCACGATCAGCGACGCCACCATCGCGAAGAAGCTCGCTAGGGTCATGACCATCACGTCGCGGTTGATCACGTGCGTCAGCTCGTGTGCCATCACCCCTTCGAGCTCCGCGGGGGAGAGCAGTTGCAGGATGCCCCGCGTGGCGCACACGGTCGCGCCCTTCTGCGAGCGGCCCATCGCGAAAGCGTTGGGCATCGGGTGCTCCATCACGCACACCCGTGGCTTGGGCAGGTCGGCCTGCACACACAGTCGTTCGATGATCCCGTGCAGCTCGGGCTCCTCCTGGGGCGACGCCTCTTTGACGCCCATCGTCCCCATCGCGATCTTGTCTGAGGTGAACAGCTGCAGCCCCATCAGGGCGAGGGCAACCACGAGGATCGTCACGCCGCTCGCCCCGACCGCGAACAGCACACCCACCAGCACCACGTACACGACGACCAGCAGAAACATCGTCAGCACCATCCGTGCCTGCAGGCCCGTATCTTTGCCGAACGCCTTGCGCCCCTGCCTGTGGGTGGTGGCAGCCATCTGATGTGATTGTCGCAGACGGGGATTGCGATTCCCTAAAGTCCTGCCGACGATGAACCTCCGCTCTGCCCTGCTCCCGCGATGAAACCAGCCTTCGACGTCTTCGGCATCTCGATCAAGAGCTTCGGCATGGTGTTCGCGCTCGGCTTCCTCGCCTGCGGGCTGCTCGTGGCACGCCGCCTGCGCGAGCTCGACCGGCCGGTGGACTGGGCGTATGAGATCGTCTTCGCCGCGCTGATCGGCGGGCTCGTGGGGGCGCGCGGGTACTTTGTGATCCAGAACTACGGCGAAGTCAAGGGCCATCTCTTCAAGAGCATCATCTCCGGCTCGGGGCTGGTCTGGTACGGGGGCGTGATCGGCGGCGCGATTGGGGTGTTTCTGTGGATGCGCTGGCGCGATCAGCTGCGGCTGATCATGCTTGACATGTGCGCCACCGCGCTCGCGCTGGGGTACGCGATCGGGCGCATCGGCTGCCAGGTCTCCGGCGACGGCGACTATGGGATTCGCTCCTCGCTGCCGTGGGCGATGGGCTACCCGCACGGCACCGTCCCCACTCCGCCGGGTGTCACCGTCCAGCCGACCCCGATCTACGAGACCGTCGCGATGGGCCTCGTCGCCTACCTGCTGTGGCACCTGCGCGACCGCGTGCGCCCCGGGGTCGTGTTCGCGCTCTACTGCCTGCTCTCCGGCTTCGAGCGCTTCCTCGTCGAGTTCATCCGCCGCAACAAAGAGGTGCTGTTCGGTCTCACCGCGCCACAACTGGAGAGCATCGTGCTGATGATCGTCGGCGCGGTGTGGCTCTCGCTGATGATGCGCGGGCGGGGGCTTGAGGGGCTGCGGGCTCAGCGCGCGGGTGGCGCAACGGAGGCCAGTGCGGCCCGCCCGGCGCCCGCCTGATCGGCACCGATGCGCAGGCTGTCCAGCCGTCGGAACGTGCGCGATTGAGCGCGGCTGTACGACCACGGGCACGTATCCTGGCTCAGCCCAAGCCGCGCGATGCGCGCAAACGTCTCCTGCGCCTCCAACCGCGCCAGGCCGGCTCCCACGCAGAAGTGCGGGCCGTTGCCGAATGCGAGGTGGCGCTCGCCCTCGCGTGTCAGCCGCAGCCGGTCGGGATCGCGGTGATGGGCTGGGTCGCGGTTGGCCGCGCCGAGCACCACCAGCGCCTGCTGGCCCTTGGGCACCCTCACGTCGCCCAGCTCGAGGTCGGCGAGTGCGACTCTGGAGGCGACCTGGACGGGGTTGTCGTAGCGCAGCAGCTCCTCCGTCGCCTGCGCACAGCGGTCGTCGGGATGCGCCGCCAGCCAAGCCAGCTGATCGGGGTGTTCCAGCAGCGCCAGCGTGCCGTTGCCGATCAGGTTGGATGTGGTCTCGTGGCCGGCGGCCAGCAGCAGCAGGCACATCGTGGCGATCTCCTCCGTGCGCAACGCAACGCCGCCGTCGGGCGGGTGGATCAGCGCGCTCAGCAGATCCTCGCCCGGGTGGGTGCGCCGCTCGGCGATGATCGGCACCAGGAACAGCATCACCGTCATCGCCGCCGCGCCTACCGCCTCGATCTCCGCGGGAGTAGGGTCGAGCTCCAGGGCGCGTGCCAGCGTGGGGGTCTCCGCGCGCAGCAGTTCGGCGCCCTCCAGGCCCACGTCGAACAGCTCCGCGATCACCGCCAGCGGGATCGGGTAGGCCAGCTCGCTCATCAGCTCGACGGGCTCGCCTTCCGCGAGCGGGGCGACCGCGCTGTCCACGATCGCCGCCACGCGCCCCTTGATCCGCTGCACCGCGCGCGGTGTGAAGAAGCGATTCACGGAGTTGCGCAGCCGCGTGTGCTCGGGCGGGTCAGCCATCAGCAGCGACTCGCCCCACTGCGCGGCGAACAGGCTCTCGCCGCCGAAAGACTCCAGGAGTGCCGGGCTGTTGCGTGGGTTGGAGCTCCACCGCTCGGGGTCGCGCATAACCGCGAGGGCGTGCTCGTGTGAAAGCACCAGCACCGCGTCCAGCCGCTCGTCCCATTGCACCGGCGCTCGCGTGCGAGCGGCGTGGTACGCGGGGTACGGGTCCTCGGTAGGGAATGGCCAGTGCGTCCAGTCAGGCATCGCTGCTCTTCTGCTCACACATGGCTGCCTGCCTTCTGGCGCGCTTCTCGGTAGGCGCGATTGGCGATCGCCATCGGCGTTCCCGGGTCGGCCTCCTCGAAGTACTCCTCGGCGATCGCCCGCCAGTGGTTGGTGGCGCTCAGCTCGGCGATCAGCGACATCAGGCCGATGTCCAGACGCGTCATGATCGTGTACGTGACCGGCATCACGATGTGACGGAAGGCGTTTGCCGACGGGCCATTGGGCGAGTAGCGCAGTTCGATCAGCTTGGTGACGTACGCGGGGGTGATCGTAAACGGCTGCGCTCCCCAGTACATTTCGATGGGCTCGCGCCAGTAGGCGAACACCTCCTCGGGGGTCAGCGAGGCCGACGGCGCGAAGAAGCCTTCTTCCACGCTCAGCCTCCACGTCTCACTGACGTCGCCGCGCAGGCATTCGCGCAGCAGGAGGTTGAGCGACTCCACCTCGGCCCGCCGCAGTCGCTTGACGCAGCCGAAGTCGAAGAAGCTCACGCTGCCGTCGTCGTGCAGCAGATAGTTCCCAGGGTGGGGGTCGGCGTTGAACATGTAGTGGTAGTGGTAGCTGTCGTAGGTGAAACGGTGGATCGCCTCCGCCCAGCTGTCGCGCAGGCTCTGCTCGGCGGCGAGCCCCTCGCTCCACGATTTCCCTTGCACCAGCTCCTGGGTGAGCACGCGGCCGGTGGACAGCTCCTCGACCACCTCCGGTACGTGGATGTATGGGTGCCCGCGGTAGAGGTCGGCGAACTCCGCCTGGTTGGCGGCCTCCAACCGGTAGTCCAACTCCTCGGTGATCCGCTCGCCGAGCTCCTGCGCGGCGCCGCGCAAATCGAACTTCAACTTCCGCGGCGACAGCCCACCGATCAGCCCGAGAAACGTGGCCAGCAGCTCGGTGTTCTTGAGGTCGTCGCGGATCGCGGCAGCGACCCCGGGGTACTGGATCTTCACCGCCACCGGGTGCCCGTCGTGCAGCCGCGCCCTGTGCACCTGTCCGATCGAGGCGGCGGCGATCGGCTGCCATGCGAACTCGGCGAACGCCTCCTCCACCGGGCGCTCCAGCTCACGCTCGAGCGCTTCCCGCGCGAGCTCCGGCGCCATCGGCGGCGCGTCGTTGCGCAACCGCTGCAGCGCGGCTTGGTAGGTCGACTGGAAGCTGCCCTCCACGGCGGGGCCCAGAGACACGAACGACAGCATCTGGCCGGCCTTCATCAGTGCCCCCTTGGAGCGCCCCAGCAGCTCGGAGTAGCGCTCGGCGGAGCGGACGTGGAACTCGGTGGTGTCGGCGCCGGTGAGTTTGCCGCGCAGCCCCACCACCACCGCCTCGCCGGCCGTACGAGCGGTGAGGCCCACCAGCGGCGCGGTGCGCCGTATGCGTCCTCGGCGGACTGGTCCATCGCCGGCTTCGCGCGTCACCGCACGCCGTGGGCCGGGCGCGTCCGGAGTCTCATCCGCGCTCGGCGGCGGTGGCTCATTGGGGCTGGGCACTCTCACATCCTTTTTCAGTGACACCTGACTTCAACAAAGTGTATACTTAGCTGGAGGAGGATGTCAAGTACTTCGGTCAGAACCACGACGCGCGAGCGCATCATCGACGAGGCGATGCGCCTCTTCAGCGAGCACGGTTATGCCGCGACGAGCATCGCCAGGATCGAAGCAGCCGCTGGGCTGACCCCAGGCGCCGGCGGTCTCTACCACCATTTCAGGAGCAAGGAAGCGGTGATGATGGCCGGCATCGAGCGCCAGCTGGCGCGACTGGATGCGTTGCGCGAGATCCGTCGCGTGCTGACGCCGCTCGGCGACGTCAAATCGGAACTCACGCTGATCGCGCGCTACGTTCTCGCCGAGCTCGACAGCGAGTCGGACCTGTTGCGCATCCTCGCCTCCGAAGCGCGCAGCCGGCCACAGCTGTTGACCGCCGCCGCCGACCGCTTGGTGAGCTCCACGTTCGCGGGCTTCGCCAGTTGGATCGCCGAGCGTGCGGAGCACGCCATCCCGAGCGAGCAAGCCACGGCGACGGCTGTGTTGGGGCTGGGCTCGCTGTACTCCTCGCGTTTGCTGCGTGACGTGCTCGGGGTCCCCATGCAGCTCGATGACGAGACGCTGGTGGACGCGTGGGTGCGGCTGATGCTGCTCGCGCTCGACAGTCCCTCGTGAGCTGCGCACGAGCGCCGCTCGAGTCTCCAAGCTCCGGGTTTGCTCGACTCACGCGATAATCCATCGCGAGATGGCCACTGAGACGACCCCGACCACGGCGACCGCTGCCGCGACCCGTAACGCGACCTCGATGGCCGACAGCCTCGCGCGCGTGTTCCCGGCGGGCAGCCGCATCAACGAGCGGGGGCGTCTGGAGGTAGGGGGGTGCGACACGATCGAGCTGGCGCGGGAGTTCGGCACCCCGGCGTACGTCGTCGCCGAGGACGATCTGCGGGCGCGGGCGCGAGCCTTCGTCGAGGCGGCGCGCGTCGCCCGCGCGGAAGCGGGCGCGACTCCCGGCGGTGGGGTGGAGCTGCACGCCGGCGGTGGGGTGGAGCTGCACGTGTTGTTCGCCTCCAAGGCTTTCCCCTGCACCGCCGTGCTGCGCACGCTCGCGCAGGAGGGGCTGTGGTGCGATGTGGCATCAGGAGGGGAGATGCACCTCGCGCTTCGTGCCGGCTTCGCGCCTGAGCGGCTGGTGCTACACGGCAACGCCAAGTCCGAGGCGGAGCTGCGCATGGCGCTACGCCATCGCGTGGGGCTGATCGTGATCGACAATCTCGACGAGATCGACCGCCTCGAGCGGCTGTTGACGGAGGGCGAGCTCGCCGACATTCCCCCGCAGCCGGTGCTGGTGCGGGCCACGCCCAACGTGCGCGGTGACACCCACGAGAAGATCTCCACGGGCCAGGCCGACTCGAAGTTCGGCTTCGCGATGGACCAGGTTGCGGGTGCGGTCGAGCGCATCCGCGCTGTCCCCAGCCTGGCGCTGGAGGGCGTGCACGCGCACATCGGCTCGCAGCTGTTCGAGCTGGAGCCCTTCCGCCGCGAGGTCGCCCAGCTCGCCGGCCTGCGTGAGCTAGCCGGGAACGGGGGTCTGGAAGCCGATGGCCTCGAGCCTGGTGGCTTCCCAACGTGGGACCTCGGCGGCGGCCTCGGCGTGGCGTACACCGCCGAGGAGCACCCCCCCGCGATCGAGGAGTACGTGGCCACGTTGGTGGAGGCAGCGCGCGAGCATCTTGGTAGCTGCCGGCGCCTGCTGATCGAGCCGGGCCGTGCGCTCACCGCGAACGCCGCGGTGACGCTGTACACGGTGGAGAGCGTCAAGCGCAACGTCTCCACTTGGGTGGCGGTGGACGGCGGCATGTCCGACAATTTGCGCCCGATGCTGTACGGGGCCGTGTATGAAGCGCACGTCGCCGACCGCTTCGCCGGCAACACCCCGTGCGTGCTGGCGGGTAAGCACTGCGAGTCGGGCGATGTGATCGTGCGCGAGGCGCTGCTCGACGACCCCCGTCCGGGTGACGTGATCGTCACCCCCGCCACGGGCGCCTACGGGTATGCGATGGCCAACAACTACAACGGCGTCCCCCGCCCGCCGGTGGTCTTCTGCAAGGACGGCGACGCGCGCGTGGTGGTAAGGCGCGAGACGCACGACGATCTGCTCGCCCGCGATGTCGGCTGAGCCTTTCAAGATCGGCCTGCTCGGCCATGGCACCGTGGGCGGCGCGTTCGCGACGCTGCTGTCCGAACGCGCCGAGGAGATCGAGCGTTTCAATGGCCGCCGCCCGGTGATCACCGGCGTGCTGACGCGCACGCGCGGGGACTTCGCCGAGATCCTCCCAAACGCGGACATCGTGGTGGAGGTGATGGGCGGGATCGACCCCGCGCGCGAGCATTTGCTGGCGGCGATGTGCTCCGGCGTGGACATCGTCACGGCGAATAAGCAGTTGCTCTCCCAGCACGGCGAGGAGTTGTTCGAGACCGCGCGCGAGCACGGCGTGCGGCTGCGCTTCGAGGCGGCCGTCGCTGGCGCCGTTCCGGTGGTGCGCGTGCTGGAGGAGTCGCTGTCGGCGACCCCGATCGAGCGGATCCACGGGATCGTCAACGGCACGACCAACTACATCCTCGGCGAGATGGACCGTGGCGGCACCTACCCCGAGGCGCTTGCGGAGGCACAACGCCGCGGCTACGCCGAGGCCGACCCCTCCGACGACGTCAGCGGCAGGGACGCGGCGGCGAAGATGGCGATCCTCGCGCGCCTCGCGTTCGGCACGCCGGTGCACCTGGACGACGTGCGCTACGAGGGAATCGAGCAGCTGCAACCTGACGACCTGCGCTCGGCGCGCGAAATGGGACTCGGCCTGAAGCTGATCGGCACGGCCGAGCGGCTGGGGGGTGGGCTGTCGGTGAGGGTGCACCCCGTGTTCCTGTACGCCGGCCACCCGCTCTCCTCGGTGTCGGGCCCGTTCAACGCGGTCACCGTGGAATCGGAGACGGTCACCGAGATCACACTCTCGGGCCCCGGCGCCGGCGGTCGGCAGACCGCGAGTGCGGTGCTGGGCGACGTTGTCAGCGTGATGACCGGCGGCGCCCAACCTCCCGCCCCGCCGTTGGCGTTACCGCTGTTGCAGGACGTGGAGAGCGCCTTCTACCTGCACTTCGACGTCGCCGACCGCCCGGGCGTGCTGGGGGCGATCGCGCAGGTGCTGGGCGAGCACGGCGCTTCGATCAAGTCGGTGATGCAGCGGCGCGTCGGCGGCGACGTGGTGCCGCTGACGATGGTGCTACACCCGCTGCTGGAGTCGCGCCTGCGCGAGGCGCTCGCGCAAATCGCCGAGCTGGAGTTGGTGCGCTCGGCCCCGCGCGCGATCAGGGTGATAGAAGAGGAGTTCGGATGAGCCCGGCCCTGATCGACCGCTGGCGTGAGCGTCTCCCGTTCGCGGCCGATGACCCCGTGGTGAGTCTCTCCGAGGGCGACACGCCGCTGGTGCACGCGCCGGTGATCTCGGAGATGGTGAGGGCGGAGGTGTATATGAAGCTGGAGGGCGGCAACCCGACCGGCAGCTTCAAGGACCGCGGCATGACCTGCGCCGTGTCGGCGGCGGTGCGCGAAGGCTCCAAGGCGGTGATCTGCGCCTCGACGGGCAACACCGCGGCGAGCGCCGCCGCGTACGCCGCGCGCGCCGGGCTCACCTGCGCGGTGATCGTGCCGGACGGCAAGATCGCGATCGGCAAGCTCGCGCAGACGCTGATCCACGGGGGGCGCGTGATCGCGTTGTCGGGCAACTTCGACCGGGGCCTGGAGCTGGTGCGCGAGCTGGTCGAACGCCACCCCATCACGCTCGTCAACTCTGTCAACGAATTCCGGATCGAAGGCCAGAAGACCGCCGCGTTCGAGCTGGTCGAGGCGCTCGACGGCGGCCCCGACCTGCTGTGCATCCCCGTGGGCAACGCCGGCAACGTCACCTCCTACTGGCGCGGCTTCACCGAGATGGGCGCCGCCCCGCGCCTGTTTGGCTTCCAGGCTGAGGGCGCCGCGCCGCTGGTGCTCGGCCATCCTGTCGAGCATCCCGAGACCGTCGCCAGCGCGATCCGGATCGGCAACCCGGTGCGCTGGGAGGACGCGATGGCGGCGATGACCGACTCGCGCGGGGCGATCCGCGCGGTGGCGGACGGCGAGATCCTTGCCGCCTACCGCCTGCTGGCGGCCAAGGAAGGCCTCTTCTGCGAGCCGGCTTCGGCTGCATCCGTGGCGGGCCTGCTCAAGTACGGCGCCGACGGCGCCGACCGCGTGGTGTGCGTGATGACCGGCCGAGGCCTCAAGGATCAGCAGACTGCGCTCGACAACTCCAACGGCCGCGTGATCCCGTGCGCGGCGGAAACGGTGGCGCTGGAAGAGGCGGTTCTGGGTGATTCGTAGGCGCGTGGTGCGACCAGATACTCGCGCCCCCGCTCAGCCGACGGCCGGCTCTGTCCCTACGCGGGGCGGCGAGTGCGGGCGGGGGAGTGTATTTACTTTTTGGACCCCAACCACTTTCCAAAGTGAAGTGGTAGGGGTAGAAAAAGAACGCGCATGATCCGCCGCCGCGTGGTACACGCGCCGGCCTCCTCGGCCAACCTCGGCCCCGGCTTCGACTGCATGGCGGCGGCGCTCGCGCTGCACGTGGAGCTGGAGGTGGAGGAGACCGGTGCGTTTGCTGTCGAGACTGAGCTGCCGCTGCCGCGCGACCGTAACAACCTCTGTGTGCAGGCGTTCGAGCGCCTGCACTCGGCGGAAGGCTTCACTTTCCGCATCCGCTCCGACATCCCGCTCGCCGGCGGCATGGGCTCGAGCGCCGCGGCGATCGTCGCGGGCTTGATGGCGGCCGACCACATCTTCGAGCTGGACGCCCCGCTGCTCAACCACGCCATGGAGCTGGAGGGCCACCCCGACAACGTCGCGGCTGCACTGCACGGCGGCTTCGTGGTGTGCGCCGACGGGCAGACCACCCGCTTCGATCCCCCCACCGGCCTGGAGGCGCTGGCGGTCGTCCCGCGCGACCCCGTCCGTACCCAAGCCGCACGCGCTGCCCTCCCCGCCGAGGTGCCGCTGCAGGACGCGGTCTTCAACGTAGCCCACGGAGCGCTGCTGACGCTCGGCTTGGCCCGCGGCGACTGGGATCTCGTGGCGCGCGGCCTGCAGGACCGCCTCCACCAGCCCCACCGCGCCCACCTCTTCCCGCGCTCCTTCGATCTCGCCACGCGCGCAAGCAAGCTGGGCGCCCTCGGCGCCACGATCTCCGGCGCCGGCCCGACCGTGCTGGTGTGGTGCTTCTACGAGCAGACCGGCGCCGTGGTGGCGGCGCTCCAGGCGGAGATCGAGGGCTGGGCGGAGTTGTTGCGAGTCCCCTTCGAGCCGCAGGGGGCCTACGTCGGGGGGCTGTAGGGGCGCGGCGAATGTGGCGCGACCGCAGCCGCTTACTGGCAAGCACAAACAGGTTGCGGGGCCGGAGGCCCCGGGGTACGGATCAGTCGATCGAGCCGGGCGGGGCGATCCACACGCTTTCGATCCGTCGCGGGCGGCCCCCAGCAGCTCGAGCGCGACCACAGGGCACACGAGGAGCAGATCGCGCTCCGCCGAGCTCTGTCACTGCCGTGGCCAGCTCGGAGTCAAGTGTGACCTGGACGCGGGGGTTGACGGACGGCATCCTTGCAGTGTACCACTGGGGTGGTACAGACCGGTTGGGAGTTGCCCACCGCCTCGATGGTCGGGGAAGCGAGATAGTCGCCGGCTGGTTGCCTACCCCAGCCCCGCCAAGTGCTCCTGAGCCCGCTCGAACCCCGGCATCCGTGCGAGCAGCTCGCCCGCTACTGAGACGTAGTCCGTGCCCAGGTCGGGGCGGTGGTCGAGGATCGAGACGGCGCGCTCGGCCGATTCGGCGTAGGCGATCGAGGAGCGCACCACCGTGTCTAGTACTCGCTCGCCGAGTTGCTCGCGCAGCGAGGCGAGCGCCTCGCGCGAGTGCACGGTGCGCATGTCGGCGAGGTTGAGCAGCACGCCAAGCAACTCCAGCTCGGGGTTGAGCGTGTCGCGTGCGAGCTCAATCACCTCGAGCGCCTGCTCGACGCCCTGCAGCGCGAAGTACTGGGCCTCGGCGGTGATCAGCGCGTAGTCGGCGGCGACCAGCGCGTTGACGGTGAGCAGACCGAGCGAGGGGGGGCAGTCGATCAGCACGAGTTCGTAGGCGTCGTCGGGCAGCTTCGCGAGCGCCCGCCGCAGCGTCAGCTCGCGCCCCAGCCGACCGCCGAGCGAGAGCTCGGTCTCGGCGAGGTGGAGGTTGGCGGGGATCACGTCCCCGTGGATCGCCTCCGCTGCCTGCGCCTGCCCGCCCAAGACGTCGCCGATCGTCGGCTGCGCGTCGGGCGGCACGTCGAAGTAGTCGGAGAGGTTGCCCTGCGGGTCGAGGTCCACCGCCAGCGTGCGTACTCGCGCGCGCCGCAGTGCGTCCGCGAGGGTGCGCACCGTGGTTGTCTTGCCCGTGCCTCCCTTCTGCGAAAGGACGGCGATCGTCTGTGCCATGGCGCGATACTATCCGGGGCATGGAGGAGGAGCAGGAGCCGCAGGTCCCCGCGGGAGCAGGGGTGAGTGCGCATGAGAGCGCCACGCTCGACGCGGCCGCGCACTTTGGATACCACACGGAGTTTGATTGGGACAGCGAGCACGGCGACGAGGAGTGGTCGATCCGCTGCTACGACGTGCACAAGCGCCTCGGCGGGGTGCCGGTACTGGACGGGCTCAACGTGGCGATCCCCGATCAGACGATCACGACCGTGCTGGGCCCATCGGGGACGGGCAAGAGCGTGCTGATCAAACACTTGATCGGCCTGATGTTCCCCGACTCCGGGAACATCATCGTGAAGGGTCAGTCGGTGCCCAGCCTGCCGATGCAGGAGCTGCTGGCGCTGCGCCGCAGGATCGGGGTGCTGTTCCAGGACGGCGCGCTGTTCGGGTCGATGTCGCTGTATGACAACGTGGCCTTTCCGTTGCGCCAGCACACCGACATGTCGGAGGCGCAGATCTCCAAGCGGGTGCGCGAACGCGTCAGCGACGTGGGGCTGACGGACGCGATCGACTACTTCCCCAACCAGCTCTCCGGGGGGATGCGCAAGCGCGCGGGGTTTGCGCGGGCGCTGGTGATGGAACCGGAGATCGTGATCTTCGACGAGCCGGACTCGGGCCTCGACCCGGTGCGCACGGCACTGTTGTGCGAGCTGATCCAGGAGATGCACGGGCTGCACGGGGGCACCTACATCGTCGTCACCCACGACATCGCCTCGGCGCGACGGATCGGCGAATACATCGCGCTGCTGTGGCGCGGGCGGATCGTGGAGGCGGGCGACGCCGCGAAGATGTTCTCCTCGGAAAACCCCTTCGTGCGTCAGTTTCTCAGCGGCTCCGCCGAGGGGCCGCTGGGGATGGACTGATCTGGGGGAGGGCAGGTTCTGGCTGGGGGAGGGCAGGCCCTCCCCCAGTACCCCCTCCCACCAGTGCGGGACTGCTCGCGGGCCGGCGAAGCCGGCCCTAGTGTCGACCTTCACGGGCCCGATGGACTGAGCGGGAAGGGGGCGGGCCCGCTCTCGACTCCCCCCGATTGGTTGAGGGGCGGGGTGGGGAATTTTTGGGATCGTCCACGCGCCTCGCTTCGGCGGCCGACGTTGGTGGGCGCGAGGCATCCATGCCTCGCGACCCGCGCACGGTCTCGCCCCAACATCTTTTACGGGGCTGGCCCGTGTCGTGTGCTTTGCGGCCCTATACCAAATAAGAACCAGACTCAATCTTATTTGGTAGGGCCCTGGTTTTTGTCTGTTGCGGACGCCCCTTTGTATGCGAACATACGTTCGATCATGGTCGTGTGCGTCCACCTACCCCGATTCGAGCTGACTGTCGCCGCCGGCGGCGCTGAGGCGCTGGCCGGGCATGCGCTGGCGATCGCGCCGGCCCCCGGAGGGGAAGCCAGGGTGGGGGAGGTGTCGGGGGCCGCGGAGGCGCAGGGCGTCACGCGCGGGATGGCGCTGGGGGAGGCGCTCGCGCGCTGCCCGCGGCTACACCTGGTGGCGGGCGATCCGCTTGGGGTGGCGCAGGAGTGGGGACGGGCGGCACGGGCGCTGGAGGGCATCGGCGCTGCCCTGGAGTTGCCGCGGGCCGGCCTCGCGTACTTCGAGGCGGATGGGCTGCGCGGGCTGCATGGTGGAGACGAGGGCGTGATCGCCGCCGCGCGCCACACGTTGAGACGTCCCGCCCGCGTGGGCGCCGGCCCGACGCGCTTCTGCGCGCTCGCCGCGGCGCTGGAGGTGCGCTCGCGCCGCGCGCGGATCGTCGCGCCCTCATCCGCGCAGGGCGCTCTCGTCGCACGGGGTAGCGCCTCTGTGCAGCGTGGCTCCGAGCTGCACGGCTCCGCACGGAGTGGTCACTCCGCGCAGCCCGACCACCGCGAGGCCCGCCGCTACCTCGCCAACCGCCCGGTGGCGTTGCTCGGCTTCCGCGCGGAGACCGCCGCGCTGGTGGAGCCCCTCGCACGGCTGGGGATCGACACGCTCGGGGAGCTGGCGGCGCTGGGACGCGATGCGGTGGCCGATCGCTTCGGCGCGCCCGGGGTGCTGGCGCGGCGCTTGGCGCGCGGCGAGGATGACCCGCTGCGCACGCACATCGCCGAGGAGCGCCTGCGGGAGTCACTGGAGCTGGAGGAGGCCAACTCCGGCCCGGCGTTGGAGCGTGTCCTCGGTGTGCTCGTCGACCGCCTGCTCGCCCGCCCCGAGCGGCGCGGGCGGACGTTGCGCGCGCTGAACATCTCCGCGCGGTTGGTGGAGGGCGGCACCTGGCGCGAGCGGGTGGTGCTGCGCGAAGCGCTGTCCAATTCGCGGCGGATGCGCCTCGCGCTGGCGCCACGCCTGGCGTTGCTGCCCGCGCCCGCCGCCTACCTGCGCCTCGAGGCCGAGCGCTTCGGCCCCCCGGAGGGGGCGCAGGGCACGCTGCTGGAACGTCCCCGGGAGGTCCGCGACGGCCGCCTCCGCGAGGCGGTGGCGCAGGTGCGCGCGGTGGCCGGTCCGGAGGCGGCGCTGCGCGCGGTGTGCGTCGATCCCGACTCGCGTGTGCCCGAGCGGCGCGTCGTGTTCACCCCCTTCCCGGGATGAGCGGGAGTCGTGTCAACCTGCCGCGTCCCGCACGCGTGCGGATGGGACCCGGCGGCGTGCCGCGTACGGTCGACGGCCGGCAGATCGAGCAGGTGCGCGAGTCATGGTTGATCGAGGACCGCTGGTGGACCGACCGGCCGCTGCGCCGCCGCTACTGGGAGATCGTGAGCGCGTGCGGGCGCAACCTTGTCGTCTTCCACAACCTCTGCTCTGGCGAGTGGTTTGCCCAAGGGGGTTGAGGTGGGTGGCGCTGTGGGCATCGGTAGGGCGACGGTGGGCATCGGTGGGGCTGGCGCGGTGGACATTGGGAAGGCGGACGCGGGGTACGTCGAGCTGCACTGCCACTCCGCCTACTCCTTCCTGGATGGGGCCTCGCTGCCTGACGAGCTGGCGCGGCGGGCGCAGGAGCTCGGGTACGAGGCGCTGGGGCTAACCGATCACAACTCCGTGTCAGGCTCGATGGAGCTGGCACAGGCGGCCGCGACGTACGGGGTACGCGCGATTCACGGTGCCGAGATCGACGTGACCGTGGACGGTGGGTTCGATCAGCGCTGTCGTGACGCGGCTGGCGCCGCGGCCGGTGCCGACCCCCGCGCCGGTGATCGCCCGGGCGGCGGCACCCGCCATCTGACGCTGCTGGTGCGCGACGCGCGCGGCTGGCGCAACCTCTGCCGGCTGCTGACTTTGGCGCACGCCCACACGCGCGAGGGGTCCGGGCGCCGCGAGCGGGGCGAGCCGTCGGTGAGCCTGGAGGAGGTGCGGGAGCACAGCGAGGGGTTGGTGTGCCTCACGGGATGCGCCACCCGCGGCGTGCACGACGAGCCCACCGCGCGGCGGTTGCTGGACGCCTTTGGTCCGCACGGCCTGCGCGTGGAGCTGCAGCGCCCCTACGCCCGCCACGATCGCGCGCGCAATCGCGCACTGCAGGCGCTCGCCCGGCGCCTCGGAGTGGCGTGCGTGGCGAGTGGCGATGTACACGCCCACGCGCGCAGTCGCGCGGAGTTGCAGGACGCCTTCGTGGCGCTGCGCCACCGCACTACGCTCGATGCCTGTGAGCCGTTGCGGCGTGGCAACCACAGCCACGTGCTGGCCTCTCCCACGGCGATGACGGCGCGCTTCGCCGAGCACCCCGAGGCGGTGCTCGAGAGCGTGCGCCTCACCGAGCAGCTGCGCTTCGACTTGACGCGCGACCTCGGCTACCGCTACCCGGGGTCGGAGGACCCCGACGCGATGCGGCGTCTCGCGGAGCTGTGCCGCGTGCGGCTGGACCAGCGCTACGACACCCGGGCCACCCACCCCGAAGCCGCGGCACGGCTGGAAGAGGAGCTGCGGATCATCGACGAGCTGGGACTGGCCGGCTTCTTCCTGCTGCACCACGAGCTGTTGGAGGTGGCTCGCCAGGTCGCCGCCGAGGTGCGCGGGGCCGACTCCGCTCGCGCGCTGCTCGCCCCCGGGCGCGGGCGGGGCTCGTCGGTCTCCTCGATCGTCTGCTACCTCACCGGCCTCTCGCACATCGACCCGATCGGCAACCGCCTGTTACTCGGGCGCTTCCTGCACACCGGCCTTGAAGCCCTGCCCGACATCGACCTCGACTTCCCGCGCGACATCCGCGAGGTGCTGATCCCTCGCGTGCACGAGCGCTACGGCAACGAGCGCGCCGCGCTGGTCGCCGCCTTCCCGACCTTCCGCGCGCGCGGAGCGATCCGCGAGCTGGGCAAGGTGCTCGGTTTGCCCCCGGGAGATATCGAGCGAGTGGCGCGTGCGGCGGACAACCACCGCGGCGCCGCCGAGCACGACATTGCACCTACCTCCCCCCGTTGGGCGTGGCTGGCGCGCCTGGCTGCCGAGGCGTACGGGCTGCCCCGCCACCTCTCCCAGCACCCCGGCGGGATGGTGATCTCCACCCGGCCGCTGATCGACTGTTGCCCCGTGGTGCCCGCGGCGATGGAGGGTCGCCAGATGGTGCAGTGGGACAAGGACTCCTGCGCCGACGCCGGCTTCCTGAAGATCGACCTGCTCGGGCTGGGGATGCTCTCCGCCGTGGAAGGGTGCGTCGAGCTGATCGCCCGCACCCGCGGCGAGCGCATCGACCTTTCGCGCATCCCCTTCGACGACCCCGCCACCTTCCGGGCGGTGCGCAGTGCGGACACCGTCGGGGTCTTCCAGATCGAGAGCCGCGCGCAGATGCAGTCGCTGCGGCGCACGCTCCCCGAGAGCCTCGACGACCTCACTGTGCAGGTCGCGATCGTGCGCCCCGGCCCGATCCAGGGCGGCGCGATCAACCCCTACATCGAGCGTCGCGCGCGCCTGCGCGCCGACCCCGCCTACGAGGTGCCCTACCCCCATCCGTCGCTGCGCCCGGTGCTGCAGAGCACGCTCGGCACCGTGATCTTCCAGGACCAGGTGATGGAGGTCGCGCAGGCGTTCGCCGGTTTCAGCGCCCGCGAGGCCGACGGGCTGCGCCGCGCGATGAGCCGCAAGCGCTCCCGCGAGGCGCTGCAGAGCCACCGCGAGCGCTTCATCGCCGGCGCCCGCCACCACGTCGGCGCCGACCTCGCCACCGCGCAGCGCGTGTGGGAGATGGTGGAGGGCTTCGCCGGCTTCGGCTTCCCCAAGGCGCACGGCGCCGCCTTCGGGCTGCTCGCCTACCAGTCCACCTGGCTGCGCGTCCACTACGGCGCGGAGTTCCTCTGCGCGCTGATGAACGAGCAGCCGATGGGCTTCTACGCCCCCGACACGCTCGTGCACGAGGCCGAAGTCCGCGGCATCCCCGTGCTCGGGCTCGACGTCAACGCCTCGGGGGTGGGGTGCACCGTTGAGGACGGCGGGGTGCGCCTCGGCCTCGGCTACGTAAAGGGCGTCCGCGCCGACGAGGTCCGCGAGCTGGTCGCCGAGCGCGAGCGCGTCGGGCCCTTCCGCGACCTCGGGGATTTGGCGGCGCGCTGCGGCGCGGGGCGGCCAACGCTTGAGCAGCTCGCTTGGTCGGGGGCCTGCGACGGACTGGTGGATGTTTCCGCCGATGCGATTAGTCGCACGCCGGGAACGGCGATGGCTGGCGCACCCGGGGTGGCTGGCGGAATGGGTGAGAGAGCGGGCGCGCCGGGTGCGGATGCCCGCCGCCGCCTCGCCCTGTGGCAGCTCGGGATCGCCGCCCCCGGCCGCGCGGTCGGCGAAGAGGGCACCCAGCTGGCGCTGCCGCTCGGCCTCCCCGAGGCGCCGCGCCTGCGCCCGCTGACCCGCTGGCAGCGGCTGATCGCCGACTACGCCACCACCGGGGTCACCGTCGGCGGTCATGTGATGGCCGCGTTGCGCCCGCGCCTGGCTGGGCAGATGCTCGCCACCTCGCCTCAGCTTGCCCGGTTGCCCCAGGGTTCCGCAGTGACCGTCGCCGGCCTCGTGATCGCCCGCCAGCGCCCCGGCACCGCCAAGGGCACGATGTTCCTGCTGTTCGAGGACGAGTGGGGCCACATCAACCTGATCGTCCCGCGCGCGGTGTATGAGCGCCACCGCCCGCTCGCGCGCGCCGAGCCGCTGCTGCTCGCCCGCGGGCGCCTGGAGCGCAGCGCGGTCGAGCACGTCGCCGGCATGGAGGAGGTGCCACCCGTGGTGAACGTGCTCGTGCGCGAGCTCGCCCCGCTGGAGCGTTTCCTCGCACCCGTCGCTGGGGAGCAGGCCCCCGCGCAGGCGCAGGTCCACCGCCTGTGTCCCGACCCCGCGGAGCAGGACGCCGCCGAGGTCGGCGCCGGTCTGCGCGCCGTCGCCCCGGCCGTGCAGAGCTTTGCGGCTGGGCGGCGGCGGTAGATCCGTGCGGCCCCGTGGCGGCCCACTCGCGCGCGCTTGGGGACGCGGGCCTTCCCGCTGTTGGCGGGTGCCTCGAATGCCGCCGCCTCGCACGAGCGTTGAGCATTGGGGGCTTGACATTTGTTCTGGCGTGCGTTACGGTAGGTCATCACGTCGGCGTCACAGTGTTGGTCGCCGGCTCACATAGGGTCTGGTTGGGGTCATACCGTCTTGTGGTTGACGTCAAAGAGCGCTCGCAGGGTTTTGGCTGTGGGAGAGGGTCTGGATCAGAGCGATGAGGGAGTTGTTTGAGCGTGGTTTCTAGAGGGAGATTCATGATGGGGATGTGCGCGTCGGCCCGGAGGGCTGATGCTAGATGCGCCAGCTTGGCGCTGTCGCATCTCTCTCTCTCTCTCTCTCTTCGGCTAGCGGTCTAGCCGAAGAGGCTCCTCATCGGGCGCGTTTGCGCCGCGTTTGCTTCGTCCCCGCGGGGGTTGGGCTACGGCCGGCTCTGGGCGGGGCCGAGGGCGCCCTGGTTTCACCCTCGCGCGTGGGGGGTGGTCGCTGATGGCGGCGGCGCGTGTTGGTGTGAAAACGGCGGCGCGTTCGCGGGGTGGCGAGCGGGCGCTGCCGAGTGGGGCGCGGCTTGAGAAGCTGGCGTTGTCGCGGGGTACGCCGCGGGTGCACGTTGAGGAGATTCAGCGTTCGCGGCTGCTGGCTGCCGCTGCCGCGACGTTTGACGAGTTGGGCTATGAGCAGAGTTCGGTGGCGCGGATCACCGCGCGGGCGCGGGTGTCGCGGCGGACGTTCTATGAGTTGTTCGGTAGCCGCGAGGCGTGCCTGGTCGCGCTACTCGATGAAATGGTTGGGCGGGTTGAGCGGGAGCTCGAGGAGGCGGGTCTGGAGGGCGTTGGGTGGCGTGAGCGGATGCGTGGTGGGCTGTGGACGATCCTGTCGTTTCTTGATCGTGAGCCGGTGCTCGCGCGAATTTGTGTGGTGCAGGCGTTGCAGGGTGGACCGCCGGCGCTCGAGCGTCGGGAGCGGGTTCTTGCGCGCTTGGCAGCGGTTTTGGATGAGGGTCGTCGGGAGGGCTCGCGCGGGGCGCAGTGCACGCTGGTGACCGCGGAAGGGTTGGTGGGTGGCGCGTTCGGGGTGGTGTATGCGCGTTTGCGCGGTGGCGACCCGGGGTCGTTGACGGGGCTTTTGGATGAGTTGATGGGGATGATCGCGTTGCAGTATCTGGGGGGCAGGGCGGCGCGTCGTGAACAGCAGCGTCCTGCGCCTGCGCCCGCGCCTGAGGTGTCGAGTGCGCGCTGGCGGGTGGGTGCCCGGGCTGAGCGTGACCCATTGGAGGAGGTGCCGATGCGCCTCACCTACCGCACGGCGCGGGTGCTGCGGTGCATCGCGGAGCTGCCGGGTGCGAGCAACAGGATGGTCGCCGAGCGTGCGGGCATCTCCGACCCGGGGCAGATCTCGAAGCTTTTACGGCGTTTGGAGGGTCTTGGTCTCGCGGTGAATTCCGGCGGGGGGCGTCTCAGTGGTGAGCCGAAGGCGTGGAAGCTCACGCCGCTCGGCGAGCAGGTCGCGCAGCGCCTCAGCGTCATCGCCTTCGACCAGGAGCAGGTCACACGATCACGCCGTGCCGGTTTACACGACACCAGAAAGGTACCCGTATGAGTAACGCACGCAACGTCCTGTCGTCCCTGTCGCACCGTCTCGGTGCCACCGGATCCGCTCGCGTGCGCGTGTTTGACGGGAGTGGTGCGCCTTCACCGCGCCGTGTCCCGTTCGTCCTGTCGGCCCTCGCGGTGTGTCTTGGCGTGCTCGCGCTCACCGCGGCGCCGGCGCTGGCGGCGGCGCCCGAACCGGAAGAACCGAAGACGATCGAACCTGCCACGTCGATCACGGGCACCTCCGCCGTCTTTGAAGGCGTGTTGAACCCGCACAGCGAAGCGCTTGTGGGCGGGTATTTCGTCTACAGCGAACCCAACGGGATTACATGTGTGGAAGGCCCAACCGCCGGGCTTGAAGGCTTTGAAGGCGAACAGGACGTCAAAGCACAGGCCGTGCACGTGACGGTCGGGTTGCAGCCCGGCAGGAAATACAAATTCTGTCTGGTGGCCTACAACGAAGGCGGTGCCCAAATCAAGCTCGGTAACGAAGTGACCGTCGAAACGCCCGCGCTCGCGCCGAGCATCGACAGCGAGAGCGTCTCTGCCACGAACTCGACGAGCTCGACGCTGGAAGCGCAGGTCAACCCGAACAACCAGGAAACCACCTTCAGCTTCGAATACGCGAGCAAAGGCACCGTCGGTGCGGGCGGGAAACTCGAAGGAACGATCACTACGCTTCCCGGCAAAACGCCGCTCCCCGGCGTCTACGGCGACCAGACCGCGACCGTCCCCAAGCTCGAAGGGCTCACGCCCGGCGCCGGCTACTACTACCGCGTCGTCGCCAAAAACGCAACCGGCACGGCCACGGGGTCGGTGACGCTGTTCACTACCGTTCCCACCCCGACGACCGACCCGGCGAGCCCTGTCGCCGCGGCCGGGGCGACGCTAAACGGGCACTTCGCGCTCAACGAAACCACGTCCACGCAATACCGCTTCACCTACAGCAAAGGCCCGGCGTGCAGCGGCGAAAACCCCATCACAACCGCGTCGGTGGAAGCGTCCACCGGGAAAGGCACCCCGGTCGCAGCGAAAGCCGTAATCAGCGAACTGACCCCCGACAGCGAATACACCGCGTGCCTGACCACGAGCAACCAGTACGGCTACGAAACCGGCGCGCCCGTGCACTTCACGACGCTGATCCGCGAGTCTGTCATCGAAGTGACTGCGACCAGCGCCGAACTGCAGGCCGAAATCAACCCCAACAGCGCAACAACGACCTATCACTTCGAATACGGCCCCACCACCAGCTACGGGCACAGCACCCCCGAACGGACACTGTTCGGCGAAGACACCAACCTCCACACCGGCTCCGCGGCGATCCAGGAACTCGCGCCCGCGACCGAATATCACTACCGGGTGATCGCGCACAACGCCAGCGGCACGACGACCGGCCCCGACCAGACCTTCACAACGCATGCGACCGGCGGCGAGTTCAGGCTGCCCGACGACCGCGCGTGGGAAATGGTCTCACCCACCAACAAGCACGGCGCGGGGCTCCTGCCGCAAACCGTAGAAGGCGGCATCGCGCAGGCCGCCGAAGACGGGTCCGCAATGACATACGCCGCCAACGCTCCAATCGCGGCGCATCCAGAAGGGAACATCGCAATCCAGTTTGCGCAGGTGCTTTCCACTCGTGGTTCGTCGGGCGGTTGGGCCTCGCGGGAAGTGACGACCCCCTATGCCGAGTCGCTGCTCGGGCCGGGAACCGGGCAGCGGGCTGAATATATGGCGTTTTCACCCACGCTATCGAGCGCGATGATCGAACGTATCCACAATCATGGAGAGGAGGAAATCCCGCTTTCTCCGCTGGCCTCGGAACCTACTATCTATCTCCGTGAAGCGCTCGGGACTCCCGGCCCCGGAGACTACGTGCCGCTCGTCAACGACGATAACGTCGCTGCGGGTACTCACTACGGTGGCGATTCGCTGGCATTCCGCGGTGCCAGCACAAATCTCGAACATGTCGTGTTTTCCGCTGGGAAACTGACGAGCGCCGGCGGAAACGGCCTGTATGAGTGGACGGCGGGCACGCTCAACTACATCGGGGAAGGCTACCTCGGTGACGGAAACCAGAACGTCCGCGGAGCGGTCGCCGAAGACGGACAGCGCGTCTTCTTCGACAGCGAACGCAGCGAAGGCGCGGGCCACATCTATGCCCGCCTGGTGTCAAGCGAACAGACCCTCCAGCTCGATGTCGTGCAGGGCGGCAGCGGGTCCGGTGAACCTGGCAACCTGCGGTTCCAGTACGCGACACCCGACGGAATGAAAGTGTATTTCACCGACGATCAGCGTCTGACCGCAAACTCGACGGCCGAACCGAAAAGCCCTGAGCTGTACGAATACGACTTCGCCAAGCCGGCAGGGCACGAGCTAACGGACCTTACCCCCAATCCGGGAGGCACCAGCACAGACGTGCAAGGCGAGACGGAGATCTCAGAAAACGGGGAATACGTATACTTCTACGCCAACGGCACACTCGACGGCGGCCGCGAAGGAAACTGTGGTGCCGACTTCCCTCCGGCGGGCACCACGTGCAACCTGTATGTCACGCGCATCGCGGAAGGCGCGGCTTCCACCTCTCTGATTGCGACGCTCTCTTTCGCAGACCACCCCGATTGGACCGGAGACGGACGCACCAATAGTCAAGCGACGTTAAAGAATATAGCGTCGGGGGCTTCACCGAGCGGACGCTACTTCGCATTCATGTCCAGTCGCCCGCTGACCGGTTATGACAACAGGGACGCAGTCAGTGGGGAACGCGACGAGGAGGTGTTCCTGTATGACGCCGTCGCGGACCGGCTGACGTGCGTTTCCTGTAACCCGACGGGTGTTCGTCCCCGCGGCACATTCGATACTGGTCTGACCGAAGGTGGAATAGGCACACTGGGGCTGCTCGTAGATCGGGCACAGACGTGGCGCATAGTAGGCGCCGACTCCTGGCTCGCTGGATTCCTCCCAGGCTGGACGAGTCGTACAGGCGAATCCGCGCTCTATCGGCCGCGGTATCTGACTAACGAAGGGCGGATGTTCTTTGATAGTGCCGATTCGCTTGTCCCGCAGGACACGAATGGCAGTTTCGATGTGTATGAGTATGAGCCCGAAGGCCCGGATTGCGGTTCGGGCGCGACGAGCGGCAGCGAGGTGTTTGAGCCCGCGCGGCGTGATGAGGGCGAAGGCCGTGGTGAAGTGAGTGGCGGTAGCGCTGCGGGTTGTGTCGCCTTGATCTCTTCGGGGGAATCGAACGAAGAATCGGCGCTTCTGGACGCGAGCGGCAAGGGTCCCGGTGGCCAGGAAGGCGAAGATGTGTTCTTCTTGACCTCAGCGAGACTGTCCCCGCAGGACGTGGATACGGCGTTTGATGTGTATGACGCGCATGTGTGCTCTGCGGCGGCGCCGTGTCCGGCTGGTGTGGCGGTGAGCCCGCCGTGTTCGACCGCGGATTCGTGTCGGGCGGCGCCCGCGGCGCAGCCCTCGAGCTTTGGCGCTACGCCGAGCGCCACGTACTCCGGCCCGGGTGATCTCGCGCCGGCGGCTCAGGGCGTGCCCGTGTCGAAGCCGGTGACGGGCTCGGAGCGTCTGGCGGCCGCGTTGAAGCGGTGCCGGCGCGACCGCACCAAGCACAAGCGCGCCAGTTGCGAAGCGCAGACGAGGCGCAGGTACGCAGGGACGAAACGGGCCGACAGGCAGCACCGATCAATGAACACCAACCGGAGGACAGGTCGATGAGCGTCCACTACCCGTTGCACAGCCTCAGCCGCCGGCTCGCCGGCTCGATGGTCTTGGCCGCGTTCGTCGTGTGGTGCATCGTGGCGATCGGTGCCGCGCCGGCGTCGGCGGTGCCCACTTCGGCGTGGTGGCATTTGTGGTCGGGCACGCGGCCGACGAACCTTCCGCCTGGCGGCGATGGCACGATCGTCGTTGTCGCGACGAATCTCGGCGACGGCTCGATCAACGCCAAAGAAAGCCCAATCACCGTCTCTGATACGCTCCCAGCCGGGCTGGAAGTAACCGGAGTCGAAGCGGTTAGCGGTTTTTCTGAACCCGAATCGTTCACTTGCCAGTCAAAACCCGCGATCGCTTGTACGTTCACCGGCCAGGAGGGGAACAATCGCAACGGCGAACTCCATCCGGCGGAAGAGATCGAAATGGGGATCCAGGTCAAGGTGGTCGGGCCGGTCACGGGCGTCAACGAAGCGCGGGTTTCCGGTGGTGCGATAGCGCCCGCGGTGACGCGGCGTCCGTTGAGCGTCAGTTCGGCGCCGGCGCCGTTCGGCGTCGAACTTTATGAATTCGCGGTGGAAGGTCCTGGAGGGTTGCCTGACACTCAGGCGGGGTCCCATCCGTTTCAGCTCACGAGTGTGGTCCAGTTCAATAGCAACGTCGTGCCGGGTTGCAGGCCTTCGCTTGCTTTCCCGTGTCTGCGTCACGGCCCGCCGCCGAAGGATCTAAGCATCGCGCTTCCGGCTGGCCTGGTCGGTAACGCGAATGCGGTGCCGCAGTGCAGCGAAGCGGAGTTCGAGACGGAAATCGGGGACAGCGAGGATCTTTGTCCGGGCTCGACGGCTATTGGCATGGCTGAGGTAATGATCAAACAGATAAGCGTTTTCCCGGCGTTCCCGGTGGAGGTGCCGATCTTCAATCTCGTGCCGTCTCCGGGTGAGCCGGCGAGGTTTGGGTTTCACATCGAACATGTCCCGGTGACCTTGGACGCGTCGGTTCGCACGGGGCGTGACTATGGCGTGACCATCGGCTCGGACAACACGAGCGAGCTTCCCGAACTGATGGGGTTCCAGACTACGTTCTGGGGTGTCCCCGGCGATGCGCGGCACGACAGCGCGCGTGGCTGGGATTGCATCAACAACGAATATCACCACGTCTTCGAAAGTCTGCCCGCGTGTGTTTTGGAACGTCAGGAACATCCATTGCCGTTGTTGACGTTGCCGACGGCGTGTAGCGGTTCGCCGTTGCGGGCGCCGTTGGAAGCGAACTCGTGGGATGCCCCGACGCCGCTGTTGGTGCAGCCGGCGAATGAAATGGTGTCGTTGGACGGTTGTGATCAGATTCCCTTTAGTGCCGGGATCGAAGTGGCGCCAGATTCGCAACAGGGGAGTACGGCGTCGGGCTTGAAGGTCGATGTGCACGTGCCTCAGTCGGCGTCGTTGGACGCGAATGGGTTGGCGGGGTCGAATGTGAAGACGATCAAGGTGACGTTGCCTGAAGGTGTCGCGTTGAACCCGTCTGGTGCGGATGGCCTGGAAGCGTGTTCGGAGTCTGAGATCGGGTTTGAAGGCGTCGAAGAACCGTCGGGTGTCGATTTGTTCAGTGATGGGTTGCCGGCGCCGAAGGAATCCCCGGCTTTGCCGTTCTGCCCGGATGGGTCGAAGATCGCGACGGCGAAGATCACGACGCCGCTGTTGCCGCACCCGGTGGAAGGCGCGGTGTATCTGGCCGCCCAAGGCGCGAACCCGTTCGGGAGTCTGGTCGCGATGTATCTGGTTGCGGAAGACCCCGTGTCGGGTGTGCTGTTGAAGCTCCCGGGGGAAGTGTCGTTGAATCCATCGACGGGCCAGATCACGGCCACGTTCCAGAACCAGCCGCAGGCGCCGTTTGAAGACGCGGAACTGCATTTCTTTGGTGGGGAACGCGCGCCGTTGTCGACGCCGGCGCATTGTGGTGCGTACACGACGAAGGCGGTGTTGACGCCGTGGTCGGGGAACGCGCCGGTGGAAAGCTCCTCCACGTTCGACGTGACTTCTGGCCCGAACGGGTCGCCGTGCCCGGGCTCCTCGCTGCCGTTCAGCCCGTCGTTGACGGCGGGGATGACGAGTATCAACGCGGGCGGGTTCAGCCCGCTTGTGACGACGATCGGCCGTGAAGATGGCCAGCAGAACATCCAGTCGGTGACGCTGCACATGCCGCCTGGCCTGTCAGGGGTCCTCGCGGGCGTCAAGCTCTGCGGCGAAGCGCAAGCGGATGCGGGGACTTGTGGTGCGGAAAGCTTGATCGGCTCGACGATCGTGTCGGTGGGGCTGGGCGGGAGCCCGTATAGCGTGACGGGCGGCAAGGTGTATCTAACGGAAGGGTATGAGGGCGCGCCGTTCGGTTTGTCGATCGTGACGCCTGCTGTGGCTGGCCCGTTCAATCTGGGGAATGTCGTGGTGCGTGCGAAGCTGGAAGTGGACCCGACGACCGCGGCGTTGACGGTCACGACCGATAACTCGGGCCCGTACAAGATCCCGAGCATTTTGGATGGGATCCCGTTGGAGATCAAGCATGTGCATGTCGCGATCGAACGGCCCGGGTTCACGTTCAACCCGACGAACTGCGAACCGATGCAGGTCACCGGCGCGATCGACAGCGTTGAAGGTGGCTCTTCGGCGGTGTCGGTGCCGTTCCAGGTCACGAACTGCGCGGCGCTACCGTTCAGCCCGAAATTCTATCCGTCGATCGGCGCGAAACCGACGAGGACGGGTGGGGAGAGTCTGCACGTGGACTTCGTGCAGGGTGTTGCCGGTGAGGCGAACGTTCGTCGCTTCAAAATCGAACTTCCCAAGCAGCTGCCGTCGCGGTTGATACCGACGCTGCAGAACGCCTGTGTAGCGAAGGTCTTTGAAGCCGACCCGGCGGATTGCCCGGCCGACTCGCTTGTCGGCACCGCAAAGGCGGTCACGCCGGTGCTGCCGGTGCCGTTGGAAGGCCCGGCGTATTTCGTCAGTCACGGCGGGGAAGCGTTCCCGAGCCTGATCTTCGTGCTCCAGGGCTACGGCGTGAGGATCGACCTCGTCGGAACCACGTTCATCAAGGCGGGAGTCACGAGCACCACGTTCAAGACGGTCCCCGACGCCCCGGTCAAGAGCTTCGAAGTGACGCTCCCCGAGGGCCCCCATTCCGCGCTCACCGAGACCGGCAACCCCTGCAACCAGAAACTCACGATGCCGCTCGAAATCATCGCTCAGAACGGCGCCGAAATCCACACCGACACGAAGGTCGCCGTCACCGGATGCCCCAAAGCCGTGCGCCATGAGCGCAAGAGGAAACACACCAAGAAGAAGAAGAAGTGAGGTGTGTTCTTTGATGCGGTGTTGTACAGGAGATGGAGGTAGGCCCTCCGCGGTCGCTCTACAGGGAGAGATCGCAAACCACCCGCAAACTGCTGGGGTAAAGAGCCGTGGTGGGAAGCGTTGCGGGAAAAGGCGTGCCTTTGAGCGCGTCAGGTATGACCCAATGAAGGCGAACGAAAGTGAATCGCAGGTGAAGTGTCGAAAGGCATTTGATGACATCAAAACCGGGGGATTGCTTTTGTCCCGGGATGAGTCTGGCGGGTTCCTGTTTATTGGCCAGACGGTGTCCGGCATGTATGCGACGCGAGCGTGGGTCAGGCTCCTGTATGGAACATGGGAACCTGTCGTCCTGCGAGGCGATCAGCTAGTGGCTTCTGGCCTGCGGCTGGCTGTCTCAGGGAAGGTCTCAAGCGGAAGAAGCCGCGAGGGACGAATTCCTGTTGTGGGGCACAGGGACGGACCGTCTCGTAGTAGTAATGAAGGTCCTGTAATGGGACTGGAGCGAAGGGGACGGGCCATTCAGACGAGATTCTCGGTCAATCACGAAGGGTGTGGGATGAGCTGATGGTTGAGTCAGAGTCGAAAGTGAAGTCGTTTGTTATCTCGAAGAAGGTTGTTTTGGAGGCCTGGGAAGACGTAAAGTCCAACCAGGGCGCTGCTGGTGTTGACGGGGAAACGATCGCGGATTTCGAGAGGAACCTTTCGGGGAACCTCTACCAAATCTGGAACCGGCTCTCCTCGGGATCATATATGCCGCCGGCGGTGCGGGCGGTGCAGATACCGAAGAAGCATTCGCTAGGGGTCAGAACCCTCGGCATACCTACGGTCGCGGATAGGGTCGCGCAAACGGTCGTAAAGAAGTACCTGGAGCCCAATGTGGAGCCTGTGTTTCACACGGACTCGTATGGGTACCGACCGGGTCGCTCGACGCATGATGCGCTGTGGGTTTGCCGGGATCGGTGTTGGAAATACTTCTGGGTGATCGACTTGGATCTCCAGTCGTTTTTGGTGCCATCGTCACACTGCCATCGCGTTCATGGGGGTGGTGTCGAAGAGGGCGTTTTCGGCTTGTGGGATGAGTATTCGCAGGCCTTTTCGGCGTCCGTTGCGGACGTGGAGGGCTTGCAGCTCGCCGCGCTTGACACGCTGCAACACTGTTTGGCGGGAGACGCCGAGGATTCGCATCGCGTCGACGATCGGGACGTAGCCGGCGGGGGCGTCCTCGACGAACAGTGCGCGGAGCTCGTCGTTGACTCGGATCCGCCAGGGAGCGCCGGGGGTGTCTTGCTCGCCGGGGATGAACCCGGCTTGAAGCCAGCGGAAGATTGTGGATGCCGCGACACCGAGAACGTCGGCGGCCCTGCCGACGGGGAGCAGCTCGCCGGCGGGTGGCTCGGCGGGCGGCTTGTATTTGGGGATGTTGCGGTAGCGGCGCAGCCCGCCGACGATGATCACGGTGAATCGCTCGCCGGTCGCGGAGCGGCGGCCTTGGCGGTTGAGGATCCCGGCGATCTGGGCGTCGTCGTAGTGCGCGGCGAGCCGCTCCAGCAGTGTGATCGTGTCCTCGTCGGTGCGAACTGTCGGCTGGTGGCGCGGGAGCGCTACGGCGAGCTCGGTGATCGCTCCGCCGCGCCAGCGGACGGTGAGTGTCGCGCGGCCCTCGTGCCGGTTGATGTTAATACCCTCTTGTCGGTAGACGTCAATATCTTCCTGTTGGTTGGTGTTAATTTGCTCGGGTCGGTTGACGTTAATAATTACCTCCTCGATCAGTGTTCGCATGAGTTGCTTGCGCTCGCGGTCGGTGGTCGTTGGCGCAGACCACACGCGGCCGAGGTCAGCGCCGAGGCAGAGGAGTCGCTGGCGCTTTGTGTCGGTGAGTGTGCGGGGGCGCTGGCGCTCGCGCAGCTCGAGCTCTGCTTGCGCGGCGTGCAGTGCTGTGAGTGCTTGCTCCCAGGCGCGCTCAAGGCCACGCGCGACGAGGCGGTGCTCGGGCTCGACTTGGTGGTAGCGGCGCTCGGCGCGCTCGGCTTGGTATTTGGTGCGCTCGACTTGGAGTCGCCATTGAGTGAGCGCGGCGTCGTGATCGGCCTCGAGAGCCTCGGCGGCGCGCAGCGCGGCCTTCACTCCGGCGGGGGTGAGTGCGGCCAGCAGCGCGCTGGCGACGGCTTGGTCGATCTGGCCTCCGCCGACTCGCATGCACCAGCTCCCGCGGTTCTCGACGAGGATGCTGTTGGGGCAGTGATAGGCGGGGCTCTGGTGTCCGCGGCGTCCTTGGTAGTGCACCTTCAGTTTGCGTCCGCAGTGTCCGCAGACCGCGATTCCTTGCAGGAGTGCTTGGCCCTCGCGAACGGCGCCGCCGGCCTGGTGCGCGCGTGGGCGCGTGTTACGCGCGATCCGTTCGCGATTGGCGTCGAACGTGGCCTTGTCGACGAAGCCGGGGTGGTGATCCCAGATCAAGACCTCCCATTCTGCCTGGGGCACACGACGCATCCGTGTGCGTGGCTGGCCGTGCTCGTCGATGTAGCGCTCGCGGCGGGTCTTGCCATAGGCGTATGCGCCCGCGTATACGGGGTTCTCGAGGACGCTGTGGATCTGGTGGTAGGTCGGGACGACCCACTGGATCTCGCCGTTCGGGAAACGCCGCAGCGGAAACTTGATGCCCTCGCGACGCATCCACAGCCACACCTGGCGCACCGAGCCGAGCTCGCTGAAACGCTCGAAGATTGTTTGGATCGCGCCGCGCACGGCCTCGTCGGGGTCGAGCAGGACTTCACCGTCCTCCTCGCCCCACACCAATCCGACGGGCAGTCCGCGGCGCAGCTCGCCACGGGCGGCCTTGTTGCGGATACCGCCCTGCAGCCTGGCGCGCAGCACGTGCAGCTCGGCCTCGCTCATCGTTCCCTTCAATCCCAAGAGCAGCCGGTCGTTGAACGAGCCGGGGTGATACAGCCCATCGCCGTCACCGATCACGGTGTCGGTCACGCCGCACAGATCCAACAGCCGATACCAGTCGGCGTTGTTTCTGGCCAGCCTGGAGACCTCCAGGCCGAGCACCAGCCCGGCGTGCCCGAGCCCGACCTCGGCCGCCAGCCGCGCGAACCCCGATCGGTCAGACAGGCCCGACCCCGAGATCCCCAGATCCTCGTCGATTACCTCAACCTGCTCGCGCGCGAATCCCAGCTCGACCGCGCGCTCCACCAGCGCGTACTGGCGCGCGGTCGACTCGACGTTGCGCTCAACCTGTGCTTGGGAGGACTGGCGCAGATACACGAACGCCTGACGGCGCAGATGCGCGACGGTCAGCTTCTCGTGCTCACTCACCGAGATCCTCCTCGCGCTCCTGCTCGCGGGCGACGCACTGCGCGATCAGCGCCGCCAGCAGCGCCATCGCCGCTACGCGCTGCTCCTCGCCGAGGAGCTCCCACAGCGCCGCCGCGGGCGCCGGGCTCTCCGCCAGATCGAGGTGCAGCTGCACGATCGTTCTCCTTGATGCTCGGCTGCCCCAGATCATGCTCCCCGGCCAGGACGTCACGCCCGAGCATCCCATCGAGCGCCTGCCGCGCTGCCAGCAGATCCTCCAGCGAGCCCAGGGTCCCTGCTTCCTGTGGCCCGTCCGCGCCTTCCAGATCGGTCCACGTCGCCGGGATCAACAGATGGCTCCCGTCCGGCAACACCAGGATCAGATCAAGGCGCCCGTGCCGGCGCATCCACCCCATCACCGCAAGCGACTGGCCCTCCCATGCGTGACGTGCCCGCACAACTCGCACTCGCTCCGGGTAGCCATCGAGGTGGGCAGTGTGTCGTGTTTTCCTTCGACTCTCTTGACCACGAGCTTGTGTTGAAGGCGGTTGCTGCCCACACCAAAGAGCGGTGGATTCTTCTCTATGTGGAGCGGTGGCTAAAAGCGCCGACCCAACAGGAGGACGGCACCGCCCTGGCGCGGGATCGTGGGACCCCTCAAGGTTCTGCGATTTCCCCTGTGCTGGCAAATGTCTTCTTGCATCATGCGTTCGATGCGTGGATAGCGCGGGAGTTCCCGGCCATCCCGTTCGAGCGGTATGCGGACGATATTGTCGCGCACTGCAAGAGTGAGCGCCAAGCGCAGTTCGTACTCGACACGATCAAGAAGCGGATGCGATCGTGTGGCCTGGAGTTGAATCTGGGCAAGACGCGCATCGTGTACTGCAAGGATTCGCATCGTTTCGGCTCTTACGAGCACGAGCATTTCGATTTCCTGGGGTACACGTTTCGTCCTCGCCAGTCCCGTGATGGGAAGGGTGCGATGTTTGTCAATTTCACCCCGGCGATCAGCGACGAGGCCGCGAAGAAGATCCGGCGAACGATCAGGCGATGGAGGATTCACTTATGGAGCGGAACACACCTCGCAGAGATAGCACGGGAGATCAACTCGACCGTGCGCGGATGGATCAACTACTACGGGAAGTTCTACCCGTCCATGTTGACCCGATCGCTAAGAAGCATCGACAAGTATTTGGTGCGATGGGCGATGCGAAAGTACAAGCGACTTCGACGGCGCAGCCCGCGGGCGTGGGAGTTCCTGGACAGCGTGGCAACACGCGAGCCAGAACTCTTTGCCCACTGGCGAATCATACGCCCCTACGACCGAATGGTGGGAGCCGTATGAGTCGAGAGGCTCACGTACGGTTCTGCGAGAGCCTGGGGCTGCAACGCCCCGGGCCACTCACCAAGAAGGCGACCCACAAGCGCAAGAAGATGCACCATCGGGCCAAGCAAAAGGAGATGGGGAGGGCTGAGCGCGCGCGAAGCCGGATGCGTGGTCATTGACCGCGGAAAACGAACGACACCGGAGCAGAAACATGGCGGGTAATCGAGAGTGGGGAGGCGGGTTATGGATAGTCCGGTGGGGAAGTTGATCGTGAAAGGTATGTTCGGAGGTTTGCGGGGCAGGGGCATCCTGGTATTTGGGGTGGTTGCTTGTGTGTTGGCGGGTGAGTGTGGTTTGGCTGCGGCTGCGGGATCGACGGGTGAATTTGCGGTTTTCTCAGAATGCCCGACGAGCGCCCTGGGGGTGACCGGGTGTGCTACGGCGCGCTTGGAAGGTGGGTCGATGACGATAGGTCGCGAGACGGTGCCGATCGTGAACGCCGAGACCTTGCAGATGGGTATCGTCGAAAACGAAGAAACGGGCGCTCAGACGGTTGTTGACCCGGTGATGTCGAGGGCGCTGCAGAAGGTCCCCGGAGGACTGCTGGGTGTCAGCTGCGTGGGAGTGGCCAACCCTGAGCGTTGCGAATCGGAAAACGAAACGGCGTCGTGGGGACTCTGGGCGGCGATGGAACTGGCCGAGCCGGGGAACACGATCAGTCTCAACGAAGGGAACGTAGTCGACGGATCGGGTACGGGTATCTCCCTGCCCGTCAAGATAAAACTTGAAAACCGGTTCCTGGGCAGCAAGTGCTATATCGGCTCGAGCGCGCACCCGATCACGCTCGAATTGACGGACGGGACGTCCGGCTCGTTGTTGGGTCACCGGGGGCATCTGAGTGGCAAAAGCGGAGGCGAGATCGACGCGATCGAAGGCGCTATATTCGTGGATGGCTTGTTCGCCGTTCCCCCCGCGACCGGGTGCGCCTTTAGCGGTTTGGGATTTAACGACGTGGTCGACTCTAGACTCGGGCTCCCCGCCAGGCCGGGCACAAGCAAGATCACGCTGCTCGCCACCATCGAGATGGCGGGCGCCCGGCAAGTCCGCGAACACGGCACGTAGCCCGGGTATACGCAGATCCGGGTCGTCCTCGTTCAACCCGCTAGGCTGCCCACCATTAACTACCGCAAGCTCGGCACCAGCGATCTTGAGGTCTCGGAGATCAGTCTCGGCTCGTGGCTGACCTACTCCGGTGGGGTCGAGCGCGCGCAATCCGAGGCTTGCGTGAAGGCGGCGTTCTAGGCCGGGATCAACTTCTTCGATACCGCCAACGTCTACGGACGGGGGGCGTCGGAGACGCTGCTGGGGGAGGTGCTCGCCGGCAAGGCGCGCCACATCGGCTTCAGCGAGTGGAACGCCGGTCAGATCGCCGCGTCGCTGGAGCGGCCCACTACTCGCTGGGCGGCCAGTCGATCCGCTCGGCCAGGTCGCCCGCGCCGAGGTCGATCAGTCCACTGCGCTCGATCGGCCGGTACTCACCGTCGCGGAGCGCCAGCCAGTCAATTTTGTGCGTGACGGGGTCAACGATCAGCAGCTCATCGACGTCGTTGGCAGCGTAGAACGGCAGCTTCTCCCAGGACTCGTCGCCCGGTGAGAGGATCTCGACAACGAGCGCGACGGTGGGGATCCATGCGCCGCTCGGGCGCTCACGGTGGACACCGAGGTCTGGCACGCGGTAGTTATCCGATGCGCCCAGGTTGAACTCCAGGCTGACGTACAGACCCTTCGCGCGGGCCGCCGCACTCAGCAGCGTCGAGAGTTCCTGTCCGACGAACGCGTGAGGGGCATTGGGGGCGAGCGCCACGTGGTAGACACCATCCCACATCTCGTCGTGGCGGTCGAGGTCCAAGCGCCTGCGACGCTCCAGCAGCGCTTGGAGCTCGACTGGCGGAGGATCCAGCACCAGCGTGCTCATCGGGTCAGTTTAGCGATGGGCGCGCCCCGCCGGTCGAGGGCCGTGAGCGATACTCTCCACACCATGAACTACCGCAAGCTCGGCACCAGCGACCTTGAGGTCTCGGAGATCAGCCTCGGCTCGTGGCTGACGTACTCGGGCGGGGTGGAGCGCGCGCAGTCGCAGGCATGCGTGAAGGCGGCGTTCGAGGCGGGGATCAACTTCTTCGACACCGCCAACGTCTACGGGCGGGGGGCGTCGGAGACGCTGCTGGGAGAGGTGCTCGCCGGACACGAGCGCTCCTCCTACGTGCTCGCCACAAAGGTGTACTTCCAGATGTCCGACACCGACCGGGGGCTCTCCGCGGCGCAGATTCACAAGCAGATCGATGCCTCGCTGGCGCGTCTGCGCACCGACTACGTGGACCTCTACCAGTGCCACCGCTACGACGAGCAGACGCCGCTGGAGGAGACGATGGCGGCGCTCGCCGAAGTGGTGAAAGCTGGCAAGGCGCGCCACATCGGCTTCAGCGAGTGGACGGCAGGCCAGATCGCCGCGTCGCTGGAGCTGCCCGATGTGGAGCGCTGGGTCTCCAGTCAGCCGCAGTACTCGATGATCTGGCGCGCGCCCGAGGCCGAGGTGATCCCGCTGTGCGAGCGCGAGGGGATCTCGCAGATCGTGTGGTCGCCGCTCGCGCAGGGGGTGCTCACGGGCAAGTACCCACCGGGGTCGCCGCCGCCCGGCGACTCGCGCGCGGCGAGCGACGAGATGAACACGTTCATGGACCGTCTGCTCGACGACCGCGTGCTGGAGGCGGTGCAGCGTCTCGTGCCAATCGCAGAGGGCGCGGGGCTGACGATGGCGCAGCTCGCGCTCGCGTGGGTGCTGCGCGAGCCGAACGTCGCCTCGGCGATCGTCGGTGCCAGCCGGCCCGAGCAGGTGCACGCCAACGCCTCCGCCGCCGGCGTCGCCCTCGACCCTCAAATCCTCGCCGCGATCGACGAGGCTTTGGGGGATGTGATGGTCAGGTAGAGACTCGACGCCCGCGCCTTGCCGCGGGTGGACGGGTGTGTATGCTCGCCCCGATGAAGACTCGCGTGGTTGTCCTGGGAGCGGGCTTTGGCGGCCTCGAGCTGGCGAGCACGTTGTCGGAGGCGCTCGGCGAGGATGTCGACGTGACGTTGATCGACAAGAACGACTCGTTCGTCTTTGGGTACTCAAAGCTCGACGTGATGTTCGGTCGAACCACGCTGGACGCGGTACGCCTCCCCTACAGCGCGATCGCCAAGCCCGGGGTGCGCTTCCTGCGTCAGACGATCACCGCGATCGACCCCGAGGCCCGCAGCGTCACCACCGACGGTGGCGTGCACGAGGCTGACTTCCTCGTCGCGGCGCTTGGTGCCGATTACGACTTCGACTTCACGCCGGGGCTCGCCGAGGGTGGCAATGAGTTCTACTCCGTCGCCGGCGCGCAGCGGCTGGGCGAGCTGCTTCCCACGTTCTCGCGGGGTCGAGCGATCGTCGGTGTATGCGGGGCGCCCTTCAAGTGCCCGCCCGCGCCGAGCGAGGCCGCGCTGCTGCTGCACGACCATCTCTCCACGCGGGGCGTCCGCGGCGATTGCGAGATCTCCTTCGTCCTGCCTTTGGGCAGTCCGGTACCCCCATCCCCGGACACCTCACGCGCGCTCGAAGCCGCTTTCGTCGAGCGCGACATCAGGTTTGTCCCCGGCCGCCGCGTGAGCTCGCTCGACCCGGCGCGGTGTGTGGCAGTGCTCGACGATGGCAGCGAGATGCCTTACGAGCTCTTCCTCGGCGTCCCCAAGCACCGCGCCCCCGATGTGGTCATCGCCAGCGGCATGACGGAGGACGGTTATGTGCCCGTGAGCTCGCAGACGCTCCAGACGCGGTTCCCGGGCGTGTACGCGGTGGGGGACGTCACCACCGCTGGGGTGCCGAAGGCGGGGGTGTTCGCCGAGGGAGCGGCACGCGTCGTCGCTGCCTCGCTGATCGCGAGCATCCGCGGCGGCGCGCAGCCTGCACCCTACGATGGCGTCGGTATCTGTTACATCGAGTTCGGCGCGGGACGCATCGGTCGCGTGGAGGTGGACTTCCTCTCCGGTCCCCAGCCGACCGGCACGTTCGGGGAACCCTCCGATGCGCTCGCCGCCGACAAGCGGCACTTCGGCTCCAGCCGCCGCGCCCGCTGGTTCGGTCGCTGACCCTCGACGCCAGCCAGCCGGGGCGCGCTTCGTCCGCTGAAGTCGGTCACTCCTCCCGATGCCCATAGGGCGTGCATGTAGGATGCTCTTGCGCTCGCGCGGATCAACGAGGGCCCCAGCATGAACGCAATCGAGCCCAAGACGGTGACGCTTCACGGCCGCGCGGTGACCTACGCCGAGGCGGGCAGCGGCCCCGTGCTGCTCCTGATCCACGGAATGGCGGGCACGTATGAGAACTGGCAGGCGGTGATCGAGCCGCTCGCGCGAGAGCACACTGTCCTCGCACCCGATCTTCCCGGCCATGGCACGTCTGCGCCCGGCGGCGGCGACTACTCCCTCGGGGCCCTCGCCGCCGGTCTACGCGACCTGCTGATCGCGCTCGGCCACGAACGCGCGACGCTCGTCGGGCACTCCCTCGGCGGCGGAGTCGCAATGCAGTTCGCCTATCAGTTTCCGGAGATCACCGAGCGCCTGGTACTCCTCTCAAGTGGCGGGCTCGGTCAGGAGGTCAGCCCCGTTCTGCGTGCCGCGGCACTCCCGGGCGCCGATCTGTTCATTGCCGCTACCGCCGGCCCGGGACGGATCGCGGGATCCGCGGTGGCGCGTGGCCTGGCGGCCGTCGGGCTGCGGCCAAACGCGGACGTAGCCGAGGTCGCGCGCGGATACGCCTCGCTCGCCAACCCCGACCGCCGCGCCGCGTTCCTGGCGACATTGCGCGCCGTGGTCGGCACCGACGGCCAGCGCGTCCATGCTGGTGACCGGCTGTACCTCACCGAGGGCCTGCCGGTGCTGATCATCTGGGGGGAGCACGATCCGATGATTCCCGTCCACCACGCCGAAGAGGCCCACCAGGCGATCCCGGGCAGCCATCTTGCGATTTTCGACGGGGTCGGCCATCTGCCACAGGTCGAGGCGCCCGGGCGCTTCGTCGCGGTGCTCGAACGATTCCTGGCGGAGACCGAGCCCGCGCAGTGGGACGCCAGGCAGTGGCGCGCCCGGTTGACAGCCGCCAGCGAGGCTGCGGGACTCCAACGTGTTTAAGGCGCGACGGCGTTAAGGCGCGACGGCGGTGCTCTTCGGGTCGACCAGGATCTTTGCGTGGGCCTCGGGATCTCCGAGTGCCTCGAAGGCCTCGTCGACGCCGTCGAGTCCCACGGTGGCGGTGACAAGAGGACCGGGGTTCACCTTGCCCTCGGCGAGCATCTGAAGCGTGTCGCGGAACTCGACGGGGGTGTAACCGAGGACGAAGCGCAGGTCGATTTCCTTGTTGATCGCCATCGCCGGCCTGATCTTGTCCGTACCCATGCACACGCCGACGACGACCACGCGGGAGAACAGCGGCGCACTCGCGATCACCTGGTCGAGCACCCCGGGCACGCCCACGCATTCGAAGATCACGGGGCTCTTGGGCTTGGCCAGGCCGAGCGCTTCGGCCGCGCGCCAGGTGTGATGCCAGGGAATCGGCAGCCGCTGCATTTTGCCCATACCGTCAACCGCGAGGTCGAGGGCGGCGGGAATCGCGGTGAGGTGCCCGTGCTGCTCGGCCGAGGCGTGTGGCGATTCGTGTGCTGGGTCGACGACGACGTCAGCGCCGCATGCCCTCGCCAACGCGCGACGCCCCGCGGAGAAGTCGCTCGCGATGACGGTGCGCACGCCGTGTGCCTTGAGCATGCAGATCACCGACAGGCCGATCGGCCCGCAGCCGATGACGACCGCGACAGTGCGCTTCTTGACCTCGCCTCGGCGCACAGCGTGCCAGCCGACAGCCATCGGCTCGGTCAGCACGGCGACTGCGGGCGCGAGGCCATTGGGCACGGGAACGGTGAGAGACTCCTGCACGAGCATCCGCTCCGCGTATGCACCGGGAGCCGCCACCGACAGGCCGGTGGCGTGGATGTCCTTCCCGACACGCAGCAGCGGCAACGAAACCACCGTCGTCCCCGTCGGCACCGACCGCCGGCAGGAGGGGCCATGTTCGACGATCGCACCGCAGAACTCGTGCCCCATGACGACGTTCTGGTCGGAGCGCATGAAGTCCGCATAGCCGGTCTCCCGAGCCACGTCTGCCATCTCGTTGCAGTGATGGCGAGCATGAAGGTCTGATCCGCAGATGCCACAGCGAAGGACATCGATCAACACCTGCCCCCTTTCGGGGGTCGGCGTCGGCAGATCGACGACCGTCAACTGGCCTTCTTTACAGTTCACGGCCTTCATCGGGCACCCGCGACGATCGATCCGGCGAGCACGCGCAAGAGCTCGACCCAGTCCGACCCGGGAAGGTTGGGCGTCAGACGGGTCATCGTGCGAACGCGTAGTCGTCGAGGTCGAAGCGGGCGCTGCGCCAGGCCGCCTCGAGCGAGAGGCTGGGTCGGAACGGCGCGTCGCCGTGCTTGTCGAAGTAGTAGCTGTTCGCGTTCGAGCAGGCGCCCCGGAAGAAGACCTGGTTGTGGCGGCGCCCGAGCATCGACTCGAAGTAGCGACGGTTGGCCTCGGGCGTGATCTCCACGCGCGTGGCGCCCTCGCTGCGCGCACGCTTCAGGCAGCGCACGATGTGGCGCATCTGGGTCTCGATCAGACCGAAGTAGGACTGGCCGTTGAACGCGTAGGGACCGAGGATCGAGAAGGAGTTCGGAAAGCCGGGGACGCTCACGCCCTCATAGGCCTGCAGCCGGTTGGCATCCCACCACTCCTCGAGGTCAACACCACCCGCGCCCAGCGTCTCGAATGCCGGCAGGTTCCCGGAGTCGAACACCTTGAACCCGGTTGCGAGGACGAGCACGTCGAGAGGATGCTCGACCCCGTCGCTCGTGCGAACACCCGTCTCGGTAATCGCCTCAATGGAAGTGGTTTCGAGCAGCACGTTGTCCCGGTTGAAGGCGGGGATGTACCGATTGGAGAAGCTCGGGCGCTTGCACCCGAGGGAATACTTAGGCGTGAGCTTCTCGCGCACGACGGGATCCTCGACCTCGCGGAGCATTTTGCGAGCAGAGGCTTCGCCGCGGGCGGTGAGGCTCGGGAACTGGCCGGCGAAGTGGGCGGCGAGCACGAAGGTGACCTCCACGAAGGCCTGACTGGCCCAGCGTGTGGCGAGCTCGACGCCGGGCACCCAGCGCAGTGCCCGACGCGCGCGCGGGCTCATCGGGGCGTCGAGCTTGGGTAGGCACCAAATGGGAGTGCGTTGGAAGACGGTGAGGAGCTCGACTCCAGGGGCGATCGCGGGGATGACCTGGATCGCCGAGGCGCCCGTGCCGATCACCCCGACGCGCTTGCCGCGCAGGTCGACCGAGTGATCCCAACGCGCCGTGTGCATGGTCGCCCCGGCGAAGGAGTCGAGGCCCTCGATCTCGGGCGGTTTGGGCTGGCTGAACACGCCTGTCGCGCCGACCACGTATCGCGCGGTGATCTGCTCGCCGTTCGCGGTCTGGATGTGCCACGCGTGGGCGTCCTCGTCGAACCTCGCCCCAACCACCTTGGTGTTCAGCTGGATGCGATCGCGCACCCCGTACTTGTCCACGCAGTGCTCCGCGTAGGCCTTGAGCTCCGTCCCCGGCGCGTACACGCGCGACCAGTCGCTGCGCTTCTCGAAGGAGAACTGGTAGCTGAAGGACGGGATGTCGACCGCTATCCCCGGGTAGGTGTTCCAGTGCCAGGCGCCCCCGACCCCGTCCCCGGCCTCGAGCACGACGAAGTCGCGGAAGCCAGCCTCCTCGAGCTTGATCGCCGCCCCGATGCCCGAGAAGCCGGCACCGATCACGACGACCTCGTGGTCCATCGCGATATCCGGGGTATCCATGTGCTCAAGGTACCGAGAACGCTCGCCGAGCGCCGCGGCGGCGCCGCAGCGACAGGGCTCCCGCAGGCTGCTCGGCCGGCGCGGGCGTAGAGGAGACGCCGGACGCCTGACCGAGCACTGCGCCTATCGCGTTGGTGACCTCAGTCGGACTTCACAGCGGACACGTCGACGAGGATCTTGACCTTGTCGCTGACCACCATGTTGCCCGAGCCGAGCGCTGCGTTGAAGCGCATCTCGAAGTCGGAGCGGTTGATCTGGGCACTCGCGGAGAGGCCCACGCGCGTCTTGCCTTGGTGGTCCTCCGGCTCGTAGCCCTCGAGGGTGGTCTTCAGCGTAACTGGGCGTGTGATCCCGTGGATGCTGAGGTCGGCGTCGATCTCGAACTCGTCCTCGCCGGTGGCGCGGATCGCGGTCGAGCGGAAGCCGATCTCGGGGTACTTCTCGACCTCGAAGAAGTCAGCCGAGCGCAGGTGCTCGTCGCGCTGGGGCTCGCGCGTGTCGACGCTCGCGGTTTTGACCGTGCCATAGGCGACGGCACCCTCGGGGCCGACCTCGAGCGTGCCTTCGAACTCCTTGAACTGGCCCTTGACGGTCGCGATGCCAAGGTGTTTGACCTGGAACTCCACGCTCGAGTGGACGGGGTCGACCTTCCACGTGCCCGTGGGAACGGAGAGTGCCGCGGCAGCTGGGGGGGCAGGTTGTGTGGACATGGGACAGCTCCTTTTTTAGGGCGGTAGCGGTGTGGCAGCGGTGTCATACCTGCTGGGACAAGCACCAATGGGTAGTTGCTAGTACAACCTTACCAAGATAGGTGCGTGCGCAACTATTTTGTCAGCGCGTCAGCGCGGTTGCACGACCAGCGCCTGCGTGGCCAGCCCGAACGGCCCGCGCTCGTCGTGCATCACGCTCTGCGCCCACGCGATCCCGCCGGGGTGCAGCAGGGTGCGGGCGTCGAGGCCGATCCACTCGCCCTCGGGGCGCCGGTTCAGCGTGATCGCGAGGTCGGCGTTGATGAACACGTACTCGTCGAACGGCAGCACCGCGGCGATGCCGTTGCCGAAGTCGGCCGCCGCCATCGTGCACACCAGCGGGGTCGGAGCCTCGCCCGGGAGCACCGGGCGGCGCAGGCGCATCCACACGCCCGCGGTGCCCACCGGGGTGTGTGCGCTCGAGACGCCCACCTCGGGGAGCTGGCCTTTCAGCGGGCGGCCGTGCAGGAAGCGCATCTCCATCGCGCTGGCGGCGAAGCTCGTGTACTCCGTGCCGCCCGGCGAGAAATGCACCGAGTGGCCCTCCTCGCGCCCGGGCAGGCGCGGGGGTTCGCTGTCCCGCACGACCTGGACCGCCAGCTCGGGCAGCTCCTCGGGCGCCGGCACGATGCGCAACGCGTGGGCGCGACATACGAGCACCCCTCCCTCCTCCTCCTTGCTTTTCCCATCTGCCGGCCCGACGGCGTACAGCTTCGCTTCGAGCTCCTGCACGCGGCGGCCGGGGCGCACGATGCTCGTGCTCAGTCGCAGCGGCGCGAGCGGCACCGGCCGCAGGAATGAGAAGGAGAGGCGCGCGAACGGCAGCTCGGCGCCGGGCTGCATGCGCTCGAACGCGCTCGCGATCAGCGTCGCCGGCGCCCCGCCGTGCTGGGCGCGTGGATCCCACGGCCCGCGTGCGTACTCGGTCGGCGTGTAGCGGCCCTCGCCCTCGGGAAGAAAGATGCTGTCGCTCACTGCGGCAACCGCGCGACGAACTCCGAGAGCTTGCGGGGGTCGCGCAGCGGAGCGCCGTGGCCGAAGCAGGCGAGCGCCGGCTCCAGCGCCGCGAGGCGCCGCGCGGACGCGCGGTTGCGGGCGGGGTTGGGGGTGAAGATGTCCGGGGGGGTGTGCAGCCCCGGGACGGCGGTGATGAAGTGCATGTTGCCGAGCACGTCGCCGACGATCAGCACTCGGTCCGGCTCGCGCCACAGGGAGATGTGCCCGACCGAGTGCCCGGGCGTCTCCAGCACCGTGAAGCCTGCCACCTCGTCGCCCTCGCGCAGCGCGCGTGCCACGGGGTGGGGCGGGCCGGTCAAGAAGCGCGCATACGCCCAGTTCAGCCAGCGTGGCACTTTGGGGTTGGTGATCGCCCCGGGCGTCTCCACCGCCGGCACGTCGGCCTCGCCGCACCACAGCGGGATGCCCAGCCGCTCGCACACGGCGTGGCTGGAGCCTTGGTGGTCGGGGTGAGCGTGGGTGAGTGCGAGGGTGGTCACGGTCCTACCCTGCAGCTGGCGCAGGACGCTTCCCTCGGCCTGGCGGGTGCCGGAGTCGATCAGGACGTCCTCCACGAGGTACTTGTTGATCGCGTTGCGCGGTCGTCCCTCCAGCTGGTACACACCCTCGGCGAGCTGCTTCATTGCGTCCCCCTGTCGTGTCTCACGAGCGCTGCTCCCAGGAGAAGCCGCGCACGGCGAAGTACAGACCGAATATGCCCCACAGCGCGATCACGGCGAGCGAGCTGAGGTTATCGCCCAAACCGCTGCCGCCGAGCATCGCCGCGTAGAGCCCGTCGATCAGGTGCACCAGCGGCAGCGCTTCGGCGATGTTGCGCACGAAGGCCGGCGCGGAGTGGTTGTCGAACACGTAGAACGACACAAACACCACCGGCAGGAACACGGCGTTGACGTACGCGGCGGTGGACTCGAAATTGGGGATCACGTGGGCGAAGGCAACGCCCAGCGCGGCGAAGCAGACGACGCCGGCGAGCGTGAACACGATCAGCTCGTCCCAGTGCCGCGGCCAGCCGATGCCGAAGATCAGCCGCCCCGCGAGCACCACGATCGCGATCTGCAGTGCCGTGTTGGTGAGCGCGTTGGCCGCCACCCCGCCGAAGTAGCTGCCCGTGGGCAGCGGCGCGCCGTGGATCCGCTTCAGCACGCCGCGCTCGCGCAGGAAGACGATGTTGTAGGCCAGGGCGGTGAACGTGGTGGACATCACCGCCATCCCGGCGATCGCCGGTACCAGGTGGTTGAGCTGGCGCTGGTTGCCGTGCAATATCACCCCGCCCGCCACCAGGAACAGGAGCGGCAGCAGGAAGTTGAAGAACGCCGCGGAGGGGTTGCGCCAGAACATGCGCCGCTCCAGGCGGTACTGGCGCCAGGAGAGAGCGATCGCCTCAGACATCCGCGGTCAGCTCCAGGTAAACGTCCTCGAGCGACGGCCGCCCGACCGTCAGCTCCTCAAGCCGCTCACCACGCGCAAGCGCCTCGACGGTCAGCGTGTGCAGCAGACCCGTGGGATCGTTGGTCTCGTGCTCGACGAGCTCGCCATCGGCACCGCGGTAGGCGACGCGGTAATGCGAGACGCCCACACCGAGCTCGCGTGGGGGCCCGATCGCGAGCACGCGCCCCTCCTTGACGATCGCCACGCGGTCGGCCAACGCCTGCGCCTCGTCGAGGTAGTGGGTGGTCAGCAGGATCGTCTTGCCCAGCGCGCGCAGCGAGCGGACGGTCTCCCACGCCGCCCGGCGGGCCTCGGGGTCGAAGCCGGTGGTGGGCTCGTCGAGGAAGATCAGCTCGGGGTCGCCCACCAGCGCCAGCGCGAAATCGAGGCGCCGTAGCTGCCCGCCGGAGAGCTTGCGGCTGCGCACGTCCGCCTTCTCGCCGAGACCCGCCAGCGCCAGCACCTCCTCGACGTCGCGCGGGTGCGGGTAGAAGCTCGCCCAGTGGCGCAGCGCCTCGCGCGGAGTGATGTAGCTGTAGATGCCGCCCGCCTGCAGCACAATCCCGATGCGGCGGCGCAGCTGGATCGAACGACGCGCGGGGTCATACCCGAGCACCGACACCTCGCCACCGTCGCGTGCGCGGTACCCCTCGAGGATCTCCACGGTGGTGGTCTTGCCGGCGCCGTTGGGTCCCAGCAGCCCGAACACCTCGCCGCGGCGAACCTCGATGTCGATCCCGCGCACGGCCTCGTACTCGCCGTAGCGCTTGCGCAGGTCGCTCACCTCGATCGCGGGGCTGTCGCTCACGCTCGAATCATCGCAGGAGCCCTCCGAGCCCGGTGGCCTCGACTGGCCCAACCCAAGCGGATGTTGTATGATGCTACAACAATGCTTACCGTCCCACAGGTGGCGCGGCGCACCGGGCGCAATCCCGAGACGATTCGCCGCTGGATCCGCGAGGGCAAGCTGCGTGCGAGCAAGGTCGGCACCCAACACGTGATCGAGGAGCGCGATCTCGAGGCGATGCAGGTCGGCCCGTATCCGGACATGCTGCCGGTGCCGAAGGAGTGGGGTTGGGAGAGGACGCGTTGGGGCACGCCGATGCCAAATGTGGTGGCCTTGATCAGGGAATCGCGGGAAAGTCACTGAGCGCCAGGTGCTGGTCGTCGATGCCAGCCTGCTCGTTGAGTGGTGTACCGCACCCGGCGAGGATCCATTTGGAACGCTCGTCGCAGACGATCTCTGTGCGCCGCCGCTGATGTGGTCGGAGGCGCGCTCGGCGCTGCACGAGCTCTCGTGGCGCGGCCACCTGAGCGGCGACCAGACCGCCGAGGCTCGCGTTCGCCTGAAGAACGCCGACATCGAGCAGAAGCGTCCCCCTGGCCTCGCCGACGAGGCGTGGCGAATAGCCGACGAGCTCGGCTGGGCGAAAACCTATGATGCCGAGTACGTGGCGCTCGCCTCGTTGCTCGGCTGCCGGCTCGTCACCGTCGACGCCCGGCTTCGTCGTGGTGCGGACCGGCTGGGCTTCGTGGTCGGGCCGACAGAGCTCTGAGGCGGGTTCACATCTCAGCTCGAGCGGTGGCGGCCGAAGGGTGCGCGCCGCTCGATCGCCACAATCATCCGTCCCGTCGGTATGCGGCGTTTGATGGTTGGGCCAGTGTGAGATTTCTCACTCCAAAGAGCGGCGGATGTCGGAGACCTTGCGGTAGAGCCGCAGTGGGTTCTCTGGGGTGTCGATGAAGCCTCGGCCGCGGTAGAAGGAGGCGGCGCGCTCGTCGACCGCGTCGACCACGACGAGCCGCGCGGCCACGGTGTCGCTTGCGACAAGGGCGAGCCGCAGCGCCTCGGCGACCAGGCGGCTGCCGAGGCGGGCGCCCTGATGGCGGCGGTCGACCGCGAGACGGGCGATGAGGATCGTGGGGATCGGGTACCGGGGCATTCCGCGTGTGTGACGTCGAGGCGCCTCCTCGCGGCCCACCGAACCGGTCGTGAGACTCACGTAGCCCGCCACGGTGGGGCCCGTGAGGGCGAGGTATGTCCGTGCGAGATCGGCGCGGTCGCTCGCGAGCGCGTGGTCGACCAGCCATGTGTTGAGTGCCCCGTTGCCGCAGTCAAAACCTGTCAGATCGTGATGAGCGCTGAGACGGACGAGCCGTGGCCAGGCGCTCACTCGGGCGTGAGACGGGGCAGCCGGAAGAGCTCGCGCAGCTCCGGCACCACCTCGCCGGGCTCGTCGAGCGTGGCGGCGAACCGCTTGAATGCTTGATCGCTCATCACGAGGTGGCGGCGCTCATCCAGCAGCTCGCGCGCGCGCTCCTGGGCCGCGTCGAGCAGAAATCCCGTCACGGTCTGCCCGTTGAGGGCGGCAGCCTGCCGGATCAGCGTGTCCTGCTCGTCGCTGACGCGCACGTCGATGCGGCGGGAACGGGGATTGGCGGTGGTGGGCATCGGCGACTCCTTCGGACTTTCTCGTCCTGACATGGTACACACACGACCGGCGCGCGGCAATCGCGATCACGGCGGAGCCGGCGCCTGCGACGACGAGGCGCTGCCGCACGACCTCAGCCCTCGCCGCCGACGAGCAGCGTGCGCACGGGGTACTGGGCGACAAGTGAGTCAGCGGTGAGGATCGGCACGTCGAGCAGCTGGCCCTGCGCGATGAGCAGCCGGTCGAACGGGTCGCCGTGCAGCGGCGGGAGCGCGGCAACCGCGAGTGCGTGGCTGTGCTCGATCGGTAGCGCGATGGCGCCGATCGTGCGCATCAGACTCGGGACGTAGCGTTGCGGCGGCTCCGGGAGCGGCAGCCGTCCGAGCGCGTGCTTGATCGCGATCTCCCAGGAGCACACCGCCGAGAGGAGCAGCTCATTGCGGGGATCTTCAGCAGCCGAAAGGTGCTCGCCGAGGCGCTCAGGTTCGGTGTGCAGCCAAAGGAAGATATGGGTATCGAGGAGCAGCTTCACCGCCCGAATTCAGCGAGCAGCTCGGCGGGGAGCGGTGCGTCGAAGTCCTCGGGCACGACGAAACGCCCGCGGTCGATCCCGAACTGCCGGGGGGCCTGGCTCGGCGGGGGGCCAAGGCTGGCGACGGCCTTGCCGCGGCGCGTGATCACGACCTCCTCGCCGGCCGCCACGTCCTCGATCAGCCGCGAGAGGTGGGTCTTGGCCTCGTGCACACCAACAGACTTAGTCATGAGACTTAGTCTAGCACGTTTTGACCTTGGTGATGGGGACTTGACAATGCCGTCGTGGTTGTCTATAGTGGCCTCGTCCTGCACCCGATGGGTGCGGAGCAGGGTTTGTAAAACATAGGGATCTGGTTGGGCCGGGCGTCTTGTGGCCGGCTTCAAATGCATTGACAGGGTCTGCTTGGGAGAGGGACCGGGTCGTTTCGGTGAGGGAGTTGGTTTTCGCGTGTCTTTGAGAGGGACTTACGTGCCGCGAGTCGTCGTGGCCCCGATGAAGAGTGATGCTAGATGCGCCAGCTTGGCGCTGTCGCATCTCTCTCTCTCTCTCTCTCTCTTCAGCTTGCCGGCTAGCCGGTAGAGCTCCTCACCGGGCGCGTTTGCGCCCTCTTGTCGCGTCCCCGGTAGGGGAAGGGGCGGTGTCGGCCTGTGATGGGCCACGCGCACGCGGCGCCCGTCGGTCGATCGCGCCGCTCGGTGTTTGGTCATGTAATCGAGGGGTCGTCCCCTCCCATCTGGAGAAGGGGGTTCGATGAGTGCTCGCAGGCTGACCTTGACGGTTGTGGCTTCACTATGTGCGCTGGCGGGCGGGTCGACGGTGCTCAGCGCGCCCGCACTCGCCCGCGAAGTGCACACATTCAGCAGCTCGTTCGGCGAAGAAGGCACGGGCAACGGCCAGTTCAAAGACCCGGATGGTGTTGCGGTGAACGACACCACGCACGACGTGTACGTGGTCGACTCAGGTGACAATCGCGTTGAGGAGTTCACCTCCGCGGGCGCTTATATCAGGCAGTTCGACGGCAGCACCTCGCCGACCGGGGTGTTCGAAGGCCCAACTCAGATAGCCGTCGATAACTCCCAAGGGCCGCTCGATCCCTCGGCGGGCGATGTGTATGTAGTCGACAGGGGTCACGGTGTGGTCGACAAGTTCAGCGCCGAAGGCGTCTACCTGGGGCAGATCACCAGCGGCGAAGGGGGAGCACCTCTCGCTTCCGGTCTCGACGGAGTCGCTGTCGATTCGGCAGGTGTGGTTTGGGTCCTCGACCAGCAGGTGTACAGATACAGCGACGCCGTCGTCAACGCTTTTCTTTCGGAAAACGCAGTCCACGTCGGTGTCGGCGGTTTCCAGGCATTTACGGTGGATTCCAAAGATGACCTGTACATCTCCGAGCGGGAAGGGCTCGAAGAGGTCAGTGGCTCCACATTCGGGCGAATCCTCGAACTCGAGTCCTTTCATTCGGAAGAAGAAGCTGCAATCAACGCGGTGACCGGGGTCGCCATCGATCCGTCGACAAGCGATGTATATGTGTCCAACGGAGATGAAGTCAGGGTCTTCCAGCAGAACGGTGTTCCCGTCGAGCAGTTTGGCCTTGGGAACCTGGTTGGCACCGGCGGGGACGCGGTCGACGCCTCGAACCACACCGCGTTTGTCGCGGATGCGGGCGCCGATCGGGTGGCCATCTTCGACCAGGTGGTGCTGCCGGATGTCCGTACCGGTGAAGAACCGACTGGTTTGGAACATGAAGGCAGCGCGACGTTCGTGGGGACCGTCGACCCCGATGGCGAACCGGTCACCAGCTGCCAGTTTGAATATGGCACCGAGCTGCCTTATGAAAAAACTGCTCCTTGCGTGCCGGCGCCGGGGTCGGGTTCGGGTCTCGTCGCGGTTCACGCCGAAGTGAGCGGGCTGACGCCGCTTGCCCGCTATCACTACCGATTGATCGCCGGCAATTCGCACGGAAGTACTCCTGGGGATGATGAAACGTTCGTCGCGCCGGCGCGGCCGGCGATCGACGACGAGTCGGCGGCGAGCGTCTCGTCGAATGCCGCGACGCTTCAGGCCAGCGTGAACCCGGGTGACAGCGACACGTCGTATCGCTTCGAATATGGCTTGACCGCGTCCTATGGGGCGAGTCTGCCGGTGCCGGAAGGCGACGTGGGCTCGGAGACCGGCGATGTGGCGCTCGGCGTTCGCTTGCAGGGTTTGCGGCCGGGGACGGTCTATCACTTCCGGGTGGTCGTGAGCAACGCGTTGCAGCGAGAAGTCGGGGGCGCCGATCGGGAGTTCACCACTCAAGCCGCGGGCAGCCGGTTCACTCAGCCCGACGGTCGTGTGTGGGAAATGGTCAGCCCGCCCAACAAGCAGGGCGCGGGTATCGTCGCGCAGGGTGGCGGGGGTGTCGTCCAGGCGGCTGAAGGAGGTGGCGCGTTCACGTTTGGTGCGACGGCGCCGTTTGTGGCCAATCCCGCGGGCAGCCGCTCGCCGGAAGCGACGCAGGTCTTCTCCGTGCGCCGCGCGCCGGGGAGCTGGGAAACGGCGGATATCGCCACGGCTCACAATGAAGGCGCGACGGAAATCGCGGTTGGGCATTCGACCGAATACAAGCTGTTCTCGGCTGACCTGTCGCTCGGGCTTGTGGAACCGGAGGGTGACACGCCGCTGGGGTCCTTGGCGCCGGGCTCGGAAAAGACGGTCTATCTCCGCGAGGCGAACGGCGAATACCTGCCGCTGGTGACCTCCGCGAACGTGCCGCCCGGCACCAAGTTCGGCGGCGACGGCGAAGGCCTGGCGGCATTCCAGTTCTCCGCTGCCGACGCCGACCTCAACGAGATCTTCCTCTCCTCCGGCGTGGGTTTGACCTCGGGCACCCATGGAGGGCTTTACGCCTGGAAGGAAGGGCAGTTGCAGTATGTCTCGAACTTTGGGCTCGCGGGTGTCAGGGGGGCCATTTCCAAGGACGGGTCGCGGATCGTCCTGGCTGGCGAAGGAAAGACCTTCCTGCGCGAAATGGGAAGCGGGGAAACCGTCGAAGTAGGCGCGGGGAGCTTCGCCACCGCGAGCAGCGATGACTCGCGGGTGTTCTTCACCGAAGAAGGAGCCCTGAAGGTCTTTGAAGTGACCAGCGGCGAGGGCGAGCCGTTGGCGGGGAGCTCGACAGACCTCACGCCAGGCCCGAATGTGGGTGTGCAGGGCGTTCTCGGAGCGGGCGAAGATGGCTCCTATGTCTACTTCGTCGCAGGTGGGGTGCTTGGTGACGGCGGCGAACACGGCGCCGAACTGGGCGGGCACAACCTCTATGCGGAGCACTACGAAGCGGCGGGGAAAGCGTGGGCGGCGCCGGTGTTCGTCGCGGCTCTCTCGGCGGAAGATCTGCCGAGCTGGTCTCCGAGCGGAATCGGCGATTTCGCCGACATGACTTCGCGAGTTTCGCCGAACGGCCGCTATGTGGCGTTCATGTCGGAACGGAGCCTGACGGGGTATGAAAATCGCGACGCGAACAGCGGCGTGCCCGACGAGGAGGTGTTTCTCTACGACGGCGGCACCGGCCATCTGATCTGCGCGTCGTGCAATCCGACGGGCGCCCGGCCGCTGGGCCTGCTCAACGGTGTTGAATTCCACGAACGACTTATCGACTTCCAGGAAATATGGAAAGACCGCTGGCTTGCCGGCAACGTGCCCGGATGGAATCCGAAAGATCTCACGACCGCCGTGTATCAGCCGCGCTATCTGTCGAGCAGCGGCCGGCTGTTCTTCGACAGCAGCGATGCGCTCGTGCCGGCCGACGTGAACGGCAAGGAGGACGTCTACGAGTATGAGCCCAGCGGCGTGGGCGGCTGTCAGCCGCCCAGCTACGGCCAGAGCGCGAGTGTGGTGTTCAGCGAAGGGCTGGGAGGGTGCGTGGCGCTGATCTCGGCGGGGAGCTCCTCCGAAGAATCGGCTTTCATGGATGCGAGTGAAACGGGCGGTGACGTCTTCTTCCTCACGCTCTCCAGGTTGGTTCCCCAGGACTACGACACGAGCTTCGATGTGTACGACGCGCACGAATGCACCGCGGCGGCGCCGTGTGCGCCGGCGGCGGCGTTGACGCCGCCTTCGTGTACGACGGGTGATGCGTGCAAGGCGGGGCCGACGCCGCAGCCCGCGGTCTTCGGGTCGCCGGCGAGCGAGACGTTCTCCGGTGCGGGCAACGTCGTCTCCTCGACGCCGGGATCGACCGTGACGCCGAGGTCCTCGACGCGGGCGCGGAAGCTCGCTCAGGCGCTGAAGGCTTGCGCTCGGAAGCCCAGGCGTAAGCGGGCGGCGTGCAAGACGCGGGCCAAGAAGAGATACGGCGAGGCGTCCCGCGTTGGGACATCGAGCAGGCATTCCAACAGGGAGGGGAAGTGATGTCCAGGGGATCGCGGCTAATTGCTCGGGTGGTGGCGCCCCTGTGTGTCGCCGTGCTGTTGGTGGCGCTCGCCGGCGTGAGCTCTGCGTCCGCCGAAGAAGTGCCGTGTAGCTCGTGCGCCCCGTGGTGGCGTATCAGCGCTGGGTCGTACCCGCTGAATCTGCCGCCGGGTGGGGAAGGTGAAGTCACGGCGCTGGCCGAAAACCGTGGCGACGCGGGAGCGGACAGCTCCGCGGTCGTCTTGACCGACAAGCTGCCGGCAGGGCTGACGCCGCAGAGCGTCACGCTCGGCGCCGGTGTAGCGAGCGATCTGTACTCAACCCTTGGCGAAACCTTTTGCAAAGTTGGGTTGAGCCGGGTCACGTGTACGCTGCCGGAAGCAGCAGCGGCCACATATCTCGCCACGCCTTACAGTCACGTCGAGGTCCACATCAAGGTGAAGGTCGCCGCGACCGCTGAATCGGGTGAAGTGAATGAAGCGAGCATCACCGGCGGTGGCGCACCGACCGTATCGGTCGCACGGCCGATCACCGTGGATGCGGCGCCGACGCGGTTTGGCGTGGAACAATACGAAATGCGGCCCGAAAGCGCCGATGGTCTGCCCGATACGCAGGCCGGCTCGCACCCGTTCCAGCTGACCACTGTGCTCGCTCTGAACCAGTCGTTCAAAGCCAAGTACCCGCCCGCGGCCGTGAAGGACCTGCGCTTCAAGCTGCCTCCCGGGGTGATCGGCAACCCTCTCCCGTTCCCGCAGTGCACACTCCAGAAGTTCACGCAGGAAGTGACCGAAGGTCAGAACGCCTGCCCGGATAACACGGTGGTCGGGGTCGCGTCGGTGAACATCTGGCTTCCGCTTGGAACGCTGGCGACCGCGGCGGTGCCGCTGTTCGCATTGGTGCCGTCGGTCGGGGAACCGGCGCGGTTCGGGTTCGACGTCTTGGGCTCGCTGGTGTATCTCGATACCTCGGTGCGCACGGGCAGCGACTACGGGGTGACGGTGACGGTGCCGAACATCACGGAGATCGCCGGGTTCGTCTCCAGCCGGGTCACGTTCTGGGGTGTCCCCGGCGACCCGCGTCACGACTCGGTGCGAGGCTGGAACTGCCTGCTTCCATTGGGAGGCGATCCGCCGTGCGCCGCGTCGGAAAAGGCGTCCACGCCGCCGCCGCCGCTGATGACGCTGCCGACAGCATGCGTCGGTCCGCTGCACACGACATTGGAAGCGGACTCCTGGGTGCAGCAGGGCGCGTTCACCGCGCCGCTTGAATACACCTTCAAAGACAACCTTGGGCAGCCGGTCGGTATGGACGGGTGCAACAAGGAGCCGTTCACCCCGAGCGTGAGGGTCACACCGGATGGGCAGGCTGGGAGTACGCCGACGGGGTTGACGGTCGATGAGCACGTCCCGCAGGAAACGAGCCTGAACCCCGAAGGCCTGGCGGAGTCCGATGTGAAGGGCCTGTCGGTGACGCTCCCGGAAGGTGTGGTGCTGAACCCGTCCGGGGCGGACGGCCTGCTTGCGTGTACGCAGGAACAGGCGGGTCTGCAAAGTGCCGCGGCGGGTGTGTGTCCGGAAGCGTCGAAGGTGGCGACGGTGACGATCAGGACGCCGCTGCTTGCCAATCCGTTGGAAGGCGCGGCGTATCTGGCGACGCAGGACGTCAACCCCTTCGGTTCGCTCGTGGCGTTGTACATCGAAGCGTATGACCCGCTGTCGGGCGTTCGCGCGAAGGCAGCCGGTGAAGTGCTGGAGAACCCCGTGACGGGACAGTTGACCGCGCACTTCGAAGGCGACCCGCTGTTCGAGCACGACCCGCTGTTCGCGGGCGAGCCCGAAGCCCAGTTCCTGCCGGAGCAGCCCTTTGAAGACGTCGAACTGCACTTCTTCGGTGGGGATCGCGCACCGCTGGGAACCCCCGCGGCGTGCGGGTCGTACAAGACGGTCGGGACGTTCACGCCGTGGTCGGAAAACCCGGCTGTGGAATCCTCCTCGGAATTCGATGTGACGTCAGGTCCGAACGGGAGCCCGTGCGCGAGCCCGCTGCCGTTCAACCCGTCGCTGGCGGCCGGCACGACGAGTATCCAGGCGGGCGGTTTCACGCCGTTCACGATGACGATGAGCCGCGAAGACGGCGAACAGAGCCTGCAGAGCATCCAGCTGAAAATGCCGCTCGGAATGTCGGGGACGCTCTCCACCGTGAAGCTCTGCGGCGAAGAACAGGCGAACGCCGGCACGTGCGGGCCCGAAAGCGAAATCGGCGAAACGATCGTCTCGGTCGGTCTCGGCGGCGACCCGTACACGGTGAAGGGCGGCAAGGTGTACATAACCGGCCCGTACAAGGGCGCCCCGTTCGGGCTCTCGATCGTGAACCCGGCGAAGGCCGGTCCCTTCGATCTCGGCGACGTCGTGGTTCGCGCGAAGATCGACGTGAACGAGGAAACAGCCGCGCTGACGATCACGACCGACAACGAAGGCCCATACAAGATCCCGACGATCATCGACGGCATCCCGCTGCAGATCAGGCACGTAAACGTCAACATCAACCGGCCCGGGTTCACGTTCAACGCGACCAACTGCAACCCGCTGAAGATCACAGGGACGCTGACCAGCACCGAAGGGTCCTCCAGCGCGCTGTCGGTGCCCTACCAGGTCACCAACTGCGCGGTACTCGCGTTCAAACCAAAGCTCGCAGCAACCACCTCGGGGAAATCCACGCGGCTGGACGGGACCAGCCTGAATGTGAAGCTCAGCTATCCCGCCGGCCCTTACGACGCCAACATCAGCCGGGTCAAAGTCGAACTGCCCAAGGGGCTGCCGTCCAGGCTGCCGACATTGCAGAAAGCGTGTCTGGCGTCGGTGTTCGACGCCAACCCGGCCGCCTGTCCGGCGGCGTCGGTGATCGGCCACGCGACCGCGACCACGCCGGTGTTGCCGGTGCCGTTGACGGGCCCGGCGTACTTCGTCAGCCATGGTGGGGAAGCGTTCCCAAGCCTGATCGTCGTGCTCCAGGGGTATGGCGTCACCGTCCACCTCGTCGGAACGACGTTCATCAGTAAAACGGGGATCACGAGCAGCACGTTCAAGACGGTCCCCGACGTGCCGGTCGGCAGCTTCGAACTGAACTTGCCGGCGGGCCCCTACTCGGCGCTGACCGCGCTGGGGAACCTCTGCAAGGCCAAAAGCCTGCCGATGCCGACCGAATTCGTGGGACAGAACGGCGTTGAAATCCACACCACGACCAAGATCGCCGTCACCGGGTGCCCAAAGACCAAGAAGGCCAAGCACCGCAAGAAGGCCACGCACCGCAGGGCGGCGCCGCACAAGCACGCGACAAAACGCGGTCGCGGGGCGAGGAGGAAGTAGAGGTGGCGGTCTCCGTGCCCGCACGTGCACGTGTCGCCGGTCCGGCCCGGGCGGGCTCGCGACGTGCTGGGCCGGTAGACCGCGTCGGTGGGCGCAGTGGCGTCGCCGACATCCAGCGGGGTCGGATGATCGCGGCGATGGCGGGCTTGGCGCGGGAGCGGGGGATCGCGGGGGTGTCGGTCGCCCAAGTGGTCGCCCGTTCGGGCGTGTCGCGACGTACGTTCTACGAGCTGTTCGAGGATCGCAACGATTGCTTCGCGGCGGCGTTCGAGCAGGGAGTGACGCGCGCGGGGGCGCGGGTGATGCCGGGGTACGAGGCGGCGCGGGGCTGGCGTGAGCGGATGCGCGTGGGGCTCGTCGCGTTGCTGGAGTTCCTTGAAGACGAACCCGATCTCGGGGGGCTGTGTGTGGTGGTCGCGTTGGGTGCGAGCCCGGTGGTGCTCGCTCGGCGCGGGGAGGTGGTGGCCGCGTTGGTGGGGGCCGTCGATGCAGGGCGGGCGGAGGCTCGTGGGAGCGCCAAGCCGACGCGGGTGACGGCCGAGGGGGTCGTTGGTGCGGTGCTGGCGGTACTGCACGCACGGCTGTCGGCAAGCGAGCCGGTCGCGGGGCTGGAGGGATCGCTGATGGGGATGATCGTGCTGCCCTATCTGGGCTTGGCCGTTGCCGCGCGCGAGAGCGCAACGCCGTCCGTTCGAGCCGCCCGCCCGGCACGGGGTCGCCCGAGTGCATCGCCCGAAGGGGGCGACCCGCTGCGGGACCTGCGGATACGGTTGACCTACCGTACGGTGCAGACGCTGCTGGCGATCGGGGACCTCGGCGGCCGCGGCGCGGGTCCGAGCAACCGCCAGGTAGCCGACGCCGCGGGTGTCAGCGACCCGGGTCAGATCTCGAAGCTGCTGGCACGCCTGGAGCACCTCGGGCTGATCGAGAACGGCTGCTCCGGCCCGCACCGCGGCGAGCCCAACGTCTGGCGGCTGACCGCCAAAGGCCACGAGATCGAGCGCGCGATCCGCCGCCAAACGGCGGCTACCAGTGCACCCCGCGCGTGAGCGTCGCCATCGCGATCTGCTCGAAGTTGGCGCGCTCCTCGACGTTCTCCTGACCGCGCGAGGCGGCGGAGTCGGGGAAGGTGCGGTAGGCGAGGTGCAGGATGCGGTCGACGGCCTTGGGGGAGAGGGCGTACAGCACCTCGCCCACCGTGCCCAGGCGGGTGCCCATGTGCTTGGGGTGGGTGCGCAGCGCCTCGCAGATCATGTCCGCGGCCTGCTCGGGGGTGATCGCGGGGAAGGCGTCGTACATCTTCGTCGGGGCGATCATCGGCGTGCGCACCAGCGGCATGTGAATCGTGGTGAACGTCACGCCGTCGCCGATCGTCTCGGAGGCCACGACGCGGGTGAAGGCGTCCAGGGCGGCCTTCGAGGCCACGTACGCGGAGAAGCGCGGCGGGTTGGTTTGCACGCCGATCGAGGAGATGTTCACGATGTGGCCGGCGCCGCGCGCGCGCATGTCGGGGAGCAGGCGGACGATCAGGCGGATCGCGCCGAAGTAGTTGAGCTGCATCGTGCGTTCGAAGTCGTGAAAGCGGTCGTATGAGAGCGCGATCGAGCGGCGGATCGAGCGGCCAGCGTTGTTGACCACCATGTCCACGTGGCGGTGGTCGGTGAGCACGCGCGCGACGAGGTCGTCGACGGAGTCCATCTCCGACATGTCGGCGGCGTACACAAACGCGGTGCCGCCCGCGGCGACGATCTCCGCGCGCAGCTCCTCGAGCTTCTCGACGTTGCGCGCCACCAGCAGCGGGATGCCGCCGGCCGTCGCCACCTGCAGGGCGGCGGCCCTGCCGATCCCCGAGGAGGCGCCGGTGATCAGCACGCGCTTGCCCTCCACGGCCTCCTGCAGCGTGCGGTCTTTGCTGAGGTTGGGGTCCATCTCGCGCTCCCAGTAGTCCCACAGCCGCTGCGCGTAGGTGCGCAGCTCGGGAGGATGCTCGAAGCCCGAGCCGGCGAGCGCCAGCTGCGTGGAGCGACTGTCGAAACGGGGCACCAGCTCCATGTGCTCGATCACCTCCGCGGGGATCCCCAGCTCGCGCAGCGCCAGACCGCGTAGCTGGCGCCACGGGGGCAGCGCCATCGTCAGCGTCAGCGGCCACTTGGGCACCACGCGCGTGATGCGCTTGTCGAGGCTGACGGCGAAGCGGGGGGCGTGCGCGGCGGTCGCCAGCTCGTTGACCAGCTCATCCACGCGCTGCCCGCGCGGGTCGGTGAGGTGGAAGGCCTTGCCGTCCTGGTCGGGCTGGTGGATCAGGTGGTCGATCGCGCCTGCCACCCAGTCGACCGGCACGACGTTGGTGCGCCCGAGGTCCACGCCGACGAGCGGCAGCCATTCCGGCAGCAGCCCCCGCGCGCGCTGGATCGCCTTGAAGAAGTAGTACGGCCCGTCCACCTTGTCCATCTCGCCGGTGCGCGAGTCGCCGACGACGATCGCCGGCCGGTACACCCGCCACGGCACGAACGGCTGCTCGCGCACGATCCGCTCGGCCTCCCACTTCGTGCGGTGATACGGGGAGGGCAGCTTCTGGCCCTCGTCGAACATCTCCTCGCCGAACGTGCCCTTGTACGCGCCGGCGACGGCAATCGAGGAGACGTGGTGCAGGCATTTCACCTCCAGCGAGCGCGCCAGCTCCACCGCGTGCGTGGTGCCGCCCACGTTCGCCGCCGTGTTCTGCTCCACCGGGGCGGTCATGTCGTAGATCGCCGCCAGGTGCACGAAGTGGTCGATCTTGCCCCGCAGCTCGGTGATCTGCTCCGCGTCGAGGCCCAGCAGCGGGTGGCGCAGGTCACCCGCCACGGGGATCACGCGTTTGGCGGCGGGCTCGCCGGTGGCGGTCGACCAGCGGTCGATCAGGTCGTCGAGGCGGGCGGTGGAGCCCTCGCGGACGAGGACGTGGATCTTGCCGTTGCGGTTGCCCAGCAGGCTTTCCATCAGGTTGCGCCCGATGAAGCCGGTGGCGCCGGTTATGAAGTAGGCCATCGTTCAGCGAGGATAGAGCGTCTACTCGCTGTGCTTGGCGATCAGCTTCAGCTTCTCTTCCGAGACCACGGGCATATCCAGGGTTTCGCCCTGCTCATTGGCGATCTCGACCATCTTGAAGTCGCCGTAGTCGCTGATGACGGCGCCCCTCGTTCCGGCGGGCCACCTGCCGGCACTTTCCACCTTGTCGACCGCATCGATGAATGCGACGACATCGTTCTCGTTGATTGCATGCTTGACGATCGCCACGGTTCCTCCAGTCTAAGGCTTCAGGTAGGCGTTCACAAGCCGTGGTGGCGTTTCGCCGGCGATCTCCCAGACCGTCCTCACGTTGACGATGCGCCCGTCCTTTTCGCCGAGTCCGCGCACCGGTATCTCGACGACGCAATTGAGCCCCCAAGGTGGGTTCTCGCGCACAGAACCGACCGGTTCGATCAGGATCCCCCTCTGGATCGCGCCTGCGAGGTAGTCGACGTCCTCGATGGTGATGCCGAGGATCATCTCGAAGCCCCGCGCCTTGGGGCCACCGACCTCGTTTGTCGGGTCCAGCGAGTACCCGGCCAGCTTGCGGCGCACCCCGGTCGCCTCCGCGGCGCGCGGGAGCGGCTTGCCGGCTCTCGGTGGCCAGGGCACGTCGGGACTCATCGGTCTGGGCCGATCGGATTCATGCAAGCACCGTAGGCCCCGCTTGGGACGGTACGCTCGCGCGGCCAGGCTGGCTGCTCGCGTGCGTGGCTGGCGACGTTGGTGGAGGGGCGGGGGAAGACTTGGCGATAGGAGTTGACAACACCGTCCAAGCTGTCTATAGTGGCCTCATTGCACTTGGTCTCAGGTGCTTCAAGGGTTGCAAAACATACGATCGGGTCTGGGCCGAGCCGCCTTGTGGCCGGCCTTCAGATGTACTGACAGGGTCTGCTTGGGAGAGGGGCCGGGTCATTTCGGTGAGGGAGCTGATTTTCGCGTGTCTTTGAGAGGGATCGACGTGACAGGGGTCGTTGCACCCCCGCAGAAGAGCGATGCTAGATGCGCCAGCATGGCGCTGTCGCATCTCTCTCTCTCTCTCTCTCTTCGCCTAGCGGCCTAGCCGCCGAGGCCCCTCACTGGGCGCATTCGCGCCGTCTCGCCGTTGTCCCCGCGCGGGGTGGGTATCTCCCGTGCGTGTGGGGGAAACTCCCGCGCGCGTGGGGGAGACGGTGTCGGTCTTCTGGTGAATGTGACGCGCGTCGCCGTGACGGCGGCGTTGCGCTGGGTGCTTGTCGCCCGATCTCAATGAAGCTCACCTGCGGGCTGGTCCCGGCGGGTGGTCTCGCGAACAGGTGCGTGAGCCGCTCACGCCTTACGACTCCGAAGGAGAGCTGAAGCGATGTTCAAAGCGATACGCAGGCAGTTGAACCCGGCGACCGTGATGGCGTTTGTGGCGCTCGTGTTCGCCATGACCGGCGGCGCGTTCGCCGTCACCGATCACGGCGGCGGCACGGGTCCGCGGGCGACCGCATCCAAGAGCAAGGCCAAGGCCAAGCCGACGGGCAAGCCGGGCCCGCGGGGGCCCGCTGGGCCTAAGGGTGCAACCGGGGCGACGGGACCGGCTGGCTCGGCGGGCCCGGCCGGTCCCAAGGGCGAAACCGGCGGTAAGGGCGAAAACGGCGCGGCGGGGGCCAACGGAACGAGTGGCACAGACGGCGCAAGCGTCGTCACCGCGACGCTCCAAGCCGGCGAAGAAGGCTGCGAAGAAGGCGGCTCCAAGTTCACGATCGGCGGGAAAACCACGACCGCGTGCAACGGGGAAAAAGGCGAACAGGGCCCCGCTGGGACACCCGGGACGACCGGCTTCACCAAAACGCTGCCAGAAGGCGAAACGGAGACCGGGACATGGTCGGTTTTCCAGACCAATACTCCCACCGGGTTCCACTGGTCCGTCCCGCTCTCCTTCTCGATCCCATTGAAAGCTAGTGTCACAAAAACCTACGTGATCAAGAACTGTGTGGGCTCGAGTCTGGGCGGCGCCGCGCTGACGGCCTGCGAAAACGAAGTGAAAGCAGATGAAGCGTTCTGCCCGGGAACCACGGAAAGCCCGAAAGCCGGCGAGGGCGATCTCTGCATCTACCAGGGCGCCACGTTGCTGCCGGAAAACGAAACGGAACAAGGCAAATTCGGCATCATGCAGACACAGCTTCCCGGGGGAAGCTCCCTCGAGGGAGGTGCCGGCACGGCGGGCTCGGTGCTCCTGGTCGAATACGAAGGGCCCTCAAATGCAACCGTGCTGTCGGCCGGCACCTGGGCGGTGACCGCGCCGTGAGGCTGGAACTGACTGTTTGGTCGTCGCATCGACGAGTCGCAGGTTTCTCCATCGAGATCGAGGAGTGAAAGTGGATAACGCCGAGTATGTAGACAAGAAGCTCAGCACCAAGCTCCTCGCATTTGGAATGGCGACGGTGCTGGCCGTGGCGATCCTACTCTCAGCCGCGTCGGTCGCTGGGGCGGCATACACCCACAAGCCACTCTTCCAGCTCGGGGAAGAAATCCCGGCAACAGGGCCGCACGGCGAAGCGGTGGCGCAGCCGGGTCCGCTGGGGAAGATGGAGTCGATGGCGGTCGACTCGGGCCACCTGTGGGTTGCGGAAGGGGAATTTTTGCGACCGTCTCGTATTGATGAGTTCGATGCGGCGACCGGGGCGTTCATCGCGCAGCCGGTAGCCCTCAACGGCCCCGTGACCGGTTATGGCTACGGCTATGGCGAAGGTATCGCGATCGGACATGGCACGGGTGAAGGTCTGGTGTATGTGGCTGGCGAGACCAACGATGCAACGTCCGTCTCAGTGCTCAACGAATCCGGGGCGCTGCAGGCGACCTGGCTGGGTCACACCACGCCGGCCGGCTCCTTCCCCACAGTTGCTCCATACGGCTACGAGATCGGCACGATCAGCGATATCGCGGTGGACAACTCGAGCAATCCACTGGACGCCGGCAGTGGCAACGTTTTTGTTGCTGTTTCCAATTTCCTGCAAGGTGTCCAATCGCCTACGATCGAGGTTTTTCATCCCGAAGCGGACGGCGCGGAACGGTACGTCGGAGAGATAACGGGCATATCGGCGAGCGAACCATTCGTCTCCGCACAGAAGATCGCCGTGGATGAAACCAACGGCGATCTGCTCGTCGAGGACAGCCGCAGCGGACACTCTGTGATTGACGTGTTCGAACCGACGGGGCTCGGTGGGTACACCTTCGTGCGCCAGCTCACTGGTCCGCCGCCGAGTGGCTCGTTTGAGTCTATCGGCGCTCTTGCGGTCGACGGCGGCAACGGTGAGATCTATGTCGCCACGTCCGCACCCCCACCCGAAACGGACTCGGTGATCGACGAGTTCAGCGCCGCGGGCGCCTACCTGGGGCACGTGGAAAACATCCCCAATTTTACGTCTGCGATTGCGGTGGAATCAAATTCTCACGACCTCTATGCCAGGCAGCAAGCGTACGGTCCAGATGTCGTGGTTCCCGACGTCACTACAGCTGCCGTCGCCAATCTGAAACCGGAAAGCGCGATGTTGAGCGGCACGGTCAACGCGGATGGCGCGGGTGAGGCGACCTGCGGGTTCGACTGGGGTACCACCCCCGCGCTGGGGAAAGTCGCGCCATGCCCGACCGAAATCAAAGGAATCGCAGGTGAAGGCTCGGTGCCCGTCCAGGTCACGCTGAGTGGGCTCGAACGTGGCGTGACCTACTACTACCGCCTGCAGGCCGGCAACGCGGCGGGTACGAACCCCGGAGAAGCGTGGCAGGACGAGTCGTTTACGACTCCCGGCGCGCTGCTCCGCGGGGAGTCGGTCGAGGACGTGAGCGCGACCGCCGCGACCATGCAGGCGACGATCGACCCCAACCAGACGCCTACCAGCTATTACTTCGAATACGGCCCGAGCGCCGAATATGGCCAGCGGGCGCCAGCGCCGCCAGGGGAAGCGCTCGGGTCGGGCACGCTTGACATGGAACCCAGCCTGCGCCTGCAGGCGCTTGCGCCCGGCACCGTCTACCACTACCGCGTCGTCGTCATCAACGAACTGAAAGCGGGCGAATTGGAAGCGTTCGACGGGGAAGACCACACGTTCACGACGCAGCCCGCCACGGCCCCACTCGCGCTGCCGGATGGTCGCTCGTGGGAAATGGTGAGCCAACCTAACAAGCTGGGTGCGCTGATCCTGTCCGCCGGTCCCGGTGCCGTGCAGGCGTCGGTGAACGGCGACGCGATCGCCTACCAGACGAGCTCGCCGACCGAAAGCGAACCGCAGGGTTATCCCACCGACGTGACGGTGCTCTCGCGGCGTGACGCGGCGGGCTGGTCCTCGCAGGACATCTCGCCGCCACACGACCAGGAGTCGGGTGTCCAGGAAAGCGGCGGCGGGGAATTCAGGTTGTTCTCACAGGATCTCTCGCTGGCCGCGGTCGTGCCTGTGACCGACGGCTTCACGCCGCTGTCGCCGGAAGCGAGCGAATCGACGACATACCTTCGCACCGACTACCGGGAAGGAGACGTCGCAGCTCCCTGCAACTCCTCGTGCTACCGGCCGCTCGTCACGGCCGCGAACACACCCCCGGGCACGGTCTTCGGTGAAGAACCTCAGGGCGAATGCCCGTGGCGCTCGTGCGGACCGCGCTTCAGAGGGGCAAGTGGGGACTTGCGGCACGTGGTGCTCGCTTCCCCGGTGCAGCTCACTTCGACTCCGGTGCCGGCCGGGGGGGAAGAAGGCGGCCTGTACGAGTGGTCGGCAGGGCATCTGCAGTTGGTGGGCGTGCCGCCAGAGGGTGAAGAAGTCCCGGTGACGCTCGCGGGCGAGAGCAATCGAGCCACTGGTGTCAGGCACGCCGTCTCCGAAGACGGGGAACGCGTGATCCTCGAAGGTGGCGGGGCACTCTACCTGCGCGACGTCGGAGCCGGCGACACGATCAGGCTGGACGTGCCGCAGGGGGGGGCGGGCCCGAGCAACGGCGCGAGCTACATGACCGCGAGTAGCGACGCGTCACGAATCTTCTTTCTCGACGGTGGCCACTTGACGGCGCAGTCATCAGCGGGCGGGGAGGATCTGTACGAATATGACCTGAACGCCCCTGCCGGCGCTCGGCTGAGTGACCTCACGGTGGATCCAAATCAGGGCGAAGCCGCGGAAGTGACGACGGTGATCGGCGCGAGCGAAGACGGCTCGTACGTGTACTTCCTCGCCTACGGTACGCTCGCCGCAGGATCCCGGTCGGGTGCCCTCAACCTGTATGTGCGTCATGCGGGCGCGACGAAGCTGATCGCGACCTTGCCGAGCAGCGACCGTGCCTCGTTTTACGGAGAACATCTCCTGGCCCAGGTTTCCCCCAGCGGGGGATGGCTGGCGTTTATGTCCAGCGCCGACCTGACGGGGTACGACACGCGGGACGCCGTGACCGGGCAGCCCGACGCCGAGGTGTATCTGTATGACGCCGGCGCCGGCAAGCTGGTCTGCGCGTCGTGCGATCCGAGCGGCGCACGACCGGTGGGCTTGCAGGTAAATGGAGAAAGTGGGCGCCTTGCATCGAAAGGCGGGCTCAGCAATACGTGGGTGGCGGCGAACGTCGCGCCGTGGCAGCAGCTCACCGCAAATTCTCGTGCGGCGGGCTATGAAGGGATGATCTTCTACCAGCCCCACTATCTCTCCGATAGTGGACGACTGTTCTTCGACAGTGCCGATGCGCTCGTGCCGGATGACGTCAACGGCACCGAGGACGTGTATGAGTACGAGCCTGTCGGTGTCGGCGACTGCGACTCCGCCAGTCAGATGTTCGCCTCGCGCGCGGACGGCTGCGTGGGCCTGGTCTCATCCGGTGGGTCGCCGGCGGAATCGGCGTTCCTCGACGCGAGCGAAAGCGGTGGCGACGTGTTCTTTCTGACACAGGCGCGTCTGACCCCGCAGGATTACGACACCGCCTACGACCTGTACGACGCGCACGAATGCACGGACGCCGCGCCGTGTGTCCCGACGCCGCCGGCGCAGCCGCCCGAATGCGAAACCGAAGCGTCGTGCCGCGCCGCGCCGTCGCCGCAGCCGGCGCTGTATGGAGCACCGGCGAGCGCCACGTTCTCGGGGACCGGCAACCTCGCGACGCCCGCGGCGCCCGCCACGAAGCCGAAGGCAAAGCCGAAGCCGAAGGCAAAGGCGGGGTGCGGCAAGCACAAGGCCAAGAGGTGCCCAAAGAAGGCCAAGCCCGCAAAAAAAGCCAAGCCCCGCAAGGGCAAGAGGGCGACGGCCGGCAAGTCGCGCCGAGGAGGTAACCGATGAGTCCGATCCACTCAAAGCGCGCCGCGGTCGGGACGCTGCTCGCCGCCGTAGTCGTCGTGGTGCTCTGCGCCGTGGCCGCGGGGAGTGCCGCCCCGGCGTATGCCGCATCGCCGTGGTGGCACATCACCTCGCAGACGCGGCCGACGTACATCCAGCCGGGCAAGGCCACCGACGAGGTCCAAGAAGTTCGCCTCAGCGGCGAAACGGGCCTGTACCGTATCGGCACATTGGCCTATTGCGGCTGCGCGCTGAAGTCGGTGGTGCTCTCGGCGAGCGAAACGCCCGCCCAGGTTCAGCGCCAGCTGGAAAGCGAACTCTTCGGTGCCGGCAACGTGTCGGTCACAGAAGGCCAATCGGCGCCCGGCGGCAAAGCGTACAAGATCACTTTTGTGGGAGAACTGGAATCCCAGTGGGTGAGACTCCTCGAAGCGGAACGGGTCAACAACGCAAGCGTCAACATCGCGGTCAGCGAGGTGACCAGGGGGCGCCCCGATGGCGTGATCGTCGTGAACGCGGTGAACCTCGGCGACGGCAATGCGGACCCCACCGTGCAGCCGGTGACGATCGCCGACGTGCTGCCTCCCAAACTCAAGGCGGTCAGCATCGAAGGGACCGTCAGCGAATCTTTCAGCGGCGCCGACGTGGCAGAAGTGGCTGAAATGCTCGAATGCTCGCGGGCCCAGCTTGCCTGCACGTTCACGGGCAAGCCGCTCCCCGGACGCCGCTTCGAGGTGGGTTATCCCGCAAGCGTGGCCCCCTACGAGCAGGTCCAGCTGCGGATCGCGGTTCGCTCGACCGGGGCGAAGACGGGCGCGGTGAACGAGGCGAGCATCACCGGCGGAGGCGCCCCGGCCGCTGCCGTGCGCCAGCCCTTGACCCTGAACGCCGCCGCCCCCCCGTTTGGGGTCTCCGGCTACGAAGTGCGCGCCGAAGAAGAGGGCGGCGGAGTCGACACGCGGGCAGGCTCGCACCCCTTCCAGCTGACGACGACGCTGAGGCTCGACGAAACACTCGAAGGCAAGCCTGTCTCTTTGGCCAAGGATCTGCACTTCGACCTGCCGCCTGGTCTGATCGGCAATCCGGAGCCGTTCTCGCGCTGCTCGCTTGCGCAGTTCTTCGGCCATGAATGCGCGTCGCAGACGGTGGTGGGAGTCGCGCGCGTATATGTCAACGTTCACATCCCCTTGTTCAGCCACTTTGCGCCGTTGGGCGGGAGCCTCACCGATGTCGCTCCATTCATTGTGCCGTTGTTCAACCTCGAACCGGAAGCGGGGGAGCCCGCGCGCTTCGCTTTCCTGGTGGACGGCACGGTGCCGGTGTTCCTGGATACGGCCGTTCGCACCGGCGGCGACTATGGGGTGACCGTCGATGTCAGGAACATCACCCAGCAGGCGGAATTCCTCGGCAGCGAAGTGACGTTCTGGGGCGTCCCGGGCGACTCCCGGCACAACGACGTGCGTGGTGCTCAGTGCCTTGAAGATGCGCGTGAAGCGGCGATCCCGACGACCGTGAATCCGCACGAATGCGCGCCGTTGGAAGCGCACATCCCGCCGCCGCTGCTATCGCTGCCAACGTCGTGCACGGGGCCGCAGCAGACGTTCATGGAAGCCGACTCGTGGGCGCAGCCAGGTGCTTTCCAGGCGTACGGGACCACGGAAGCGTTGCCGGCGCTCGACAGTTGCAACCGGCTGCCGTTCAACCCGTCGATCAAGGTGACGCCGGACGGGACGGCGGGGAGCACGCCGACGGGGTTGAACGTCGACGTGCACGTCCCCCAGGAACTGGTTCTGAACCCGACGGGCCTGGCGGAGTCCAACGTGCGCGACATCACGGTGGCGCTGCCGGAAGGCGTCGCGATCAACCCGGCCGGCGGCGATGGCCTGGAAGCGTGCTCGGAGAACCTGGTCGGCTTCGAAGGGTTCCGCGAACAGGCGCTCGAGCCGGGCGTGCGAGGACCAGCATTCACGGCAACGCTTCCCGGGACCCCGGGCTCCGGCGAAGCGCTCGAGCCTGGCCTCAACTTCTGTGCGGACGCGTCGAAGATCGGCACGGTGACGATCCGCACGCCGTTGTTGCCCAACCCCTTGCGGGGAGCGGTCTACCTTGCCTCGCAGGAAGCGAACCCGTTTGGGTCGCTGGTGGCGATGTACATCGTCGCCCAGGATCCCGTGTCGGGGACGCTGGTGAAGCTTCCCGGTGTGGTGCACTTGACGGCGTCGGGGCAGATCGTCGCGACATTCGAAGACGATCCGCAGCTGCCGTTCGAAGACGCCGAACTGCATTTCTTCGGTGGCGAACGCGCACCGCTCGCATCGCCGGCGCACTGCGGGTCGTATACGACGCAGGCGTCCTATACGCCGTGGTCGGGGGCCGGGGAAGTGAGTGCATCGTCGAGCTTCGAAGTGAAGAGCGGCCCGAACGGGAGTGCGTGCCCGGGTGCGAGCCTGCCGTTCGCGCCGTCGCTGACGGCGGGTACGACGAGCATCCAGGCGGGTGGGTTCAGCCCGTTCACGATGACGATGTCCCGGGAAGATGGCCAGCAGCGGCTGCAGGCGATCGAGCTGCACATACCGGAGGGCCTCTCCGGGCTGCTTTCAGGCGTCGAACTGTGCCCGGAACCGCAGGCGGATCAGGGGACGTGCGGTCCGAACAGCTTGATCGGGGAAACGACGGTCGGTGTCGGTGTCGGCGGCGACCCGTTCACGGTGAGGGGCGGCAAGGTGTACATCACCGGCCCCTACGACGGCGCGCCGTTCGGGTTGAGCATCGTCAACCCGGCGAAGGCGGGCCCGTTCGATCTCGAGCACACGCAGGCGAACGATCCCGCGTGCGACTGCCTGGTCGTGCGGGCGAAGATCGAAGTCAACCCGGCCACGGCGGCGTTGACGGTCACAAGCGATAACGCTGGCCCGTACAAGATCCCGACGGCGATCGAAGGGATCCCGCTGGAGATCAAGCACGTGAACGTGACGATCAACCGTCCCGGGTTCATCTTCAACCCGACGGATTGCAACAAAACGGAAATCGGCGGGAGCTTGAGCAGCGCTGAAGGCGCGTCGCAGGCGCTGTCGGTGCCGTTCCAGGCAACCAACTGCGCGACGTTGGGGTTTGCCCCGAAATTCGCGGTTTCGACGTCGGGGAAAGTCAGCCGGCTGGATGGCACGAGCCTGGACGTGAAGCTCACATATCCAAGCACGCCGTTCGGGTCGCAGGCGAACATCAAGCAGGTCAAAGTGGAACTCCCCAAACAGCTGCCGTCCCGATTGCCGACGCTGCAGAAAGCGTGCACCGCCGCGCAGTTCCGCACCAACCCCGCGGGGTGCCCAGCGGCATCGGTCGTCGGTCATGCCAAGGCGATCACGCCGCTGGTGCCGGTCCCCTTGGAAGGCCCGGCGTACTTCGTCAGCAACGGCGGGGAAGAATGGCCGAACCTGATCGTCGTGCTGCAGGGGTATGGCGTGACGATCGACCTCGTTGGGAACACGCTGATCAGCAAATCGGGCGTCACGAGCAGCACGTTCAAGACGGTTCCCGACGCGCCGGTCGGCAGCTTTGAACTGAATCTCCCCGCTGGACCCTATTCGGCGCTTACGGGTCTGGGGAACCTCTGTAAGCAGAAGCTGACGATGCCGACCGAAATGCTCGCGCAGAACGGTGCCGCGGTCCATCAGAACACGAAGATCGCGGTCGGCGGCTGCCCGCGGGCGACCAAGGTGAAGAAGAAGCATGACATGAAAAAAAGGCACGCTAGGCGGGGGCGCCAGAAAGGGGTGAAGCATGGTTAGGGGTCGAGCTGGGCGGCTTGCCGTGGCGGCGGTGGTGGCGGCGTGGTTGGTGCTTGGGACGGCGTCGGCAGGGGCGGCCCCGAAGGGCATTTTCAGCATCTTCTCGGGCTGTCCGCTAGGCGAGCTCAAGCAGCTGGACGCCAACCCGGATACGGCGTTGTGTTTCTATGGGCAGATCACGAGTGGCCAGATGGTGATAGGCGGGCTCAGAGTGCCGTTTGCGAGGACGATCACGCTGGAAGGTGGGTTCGCGCAGACCGGCAATCCGGAAAACGAACGGGAATTCTTCATGGTCCCGAATCCTGGCGGCCACACCCTTGCCGGGGCGGAAATGGCCATCCGGCCGAGTATGCTCGATTGTGCGGGCATCACCGGTTCCGGCAAGATGGAAAGAGAAGACCGCCTGGTGTGCGGGCTGAACCTGGGCCTGAAGGTCGCCCTCGAAGTGGTCACCAGCGCCAAGCATCGGGCTATCCTCAACTTGTTCAGTTTGGCTAGGGCGGAAGGGGTTGCGCTCACGCTCCCGGTCAGGTTGCATTTGAAGGGACCGTTCCTGGGGGCGGCGTGCTACATCGGCTCGGAAGCTGACCCGATCGAATGGCATCTGACCGACGGGACGACCGATCCCGAACCGCCAGCCGGAGCAATCTCGGGGAAGGTGGGTCCGTTCCAGACATTAGAAGAAGGTGGACTAGTAATGGAGCGCAACAGCAATGAACTCGTCGACAACGCCTTCTCGGTTCCTGTCGCGCAGGGTTGTGGGGAAGCGTCGCTGTCTGCGTTTGTCGACCAGCTGATTGACGCAGAGCTGCGGTTGCCATCCAAGGACGGCCATAACTCGGTCGTCATCAGCGGCACGCTGAACATCGCCGTGTCCGGCGAAGCGGTCGAATCCAGCGAACGACTCCCCTGACCTGCGGGCTCACGCGGGCAGAAGCTGACGATGCCAAGCGAAATGCTCCCGCAGAACGGGGTTCGCGTGGATGTGGATCGTGGTGGGGGTCGTGGTGGTGTGGCGGAGATTCAACGCGCGCGGATGATCGCGGCGCTGGTGGAGGTCGCCGGTGAGCGCGGTGCGGGCGCGGTGACGGTCGCGCACGTGGTGGCGCGCTCGGGTGTGTCGCGGCGCACCTTCTACGAGCTGTTCAAGGATCGCGAGGATTGCTTCTCAGCCGCGTTCGACCAGGCGGTTGAGCAGGCCGCGCGGCGTGTGGCTCCCGCGTTCCAGGTGCCGGGCGGGTGGCGTGAGCGCGTGCGGGCCGGTCTGGGTGCGTTGCTGGGGTTCCTAGACGACGAGCCGGGGCTGGGCCGGTTGTGTGTGGTGGACGCGCTCGGCGCGGGCCCGGCGGCGTTGGAGCGCCGTGTGGGGGTGGTGGGGGTGTTGATCGATGCGGTGCACGGGGGTCGCCGGGAGGTCACGGGCGCGACGAAACCGACGCGGTTGACTGCTGAGGGCGTGGTTGGCGCGGTGCTGGCGGTACTGCACGCCCGGCTGGCATGCGGCGACGCTCGCGCGAATGGTGCCGCGGTGCCTGGCACGCGCACGGGCCCCACCAAGCCGCTCGTTGCTCTGCTCGGCCCGTTGATGGGGATGATCGTGTTGCCCTACCTGGGGCAGGCCGCGGCGGCGCGTGAGACGGCGCGGCCGGGGCCGCGCCGCAAACGGGCGGCGCTGGCGCACAGCGACCCGCTGCGGGATCTGGATATGCGCCTGACCTACCGCACCGTGCAGGCGCTGCTCGCGATCGCGGCTCTGGGCGGGCGAGGGCCTGGTCCTAGTAACCGCCAGGTCGCGGATACGGCCGGGGTCGCCGACCCGGGTCAGATCTCCAAGCTGCTCGCGCGCTTGGAGGGTCTCGGCCTGATCGAGAATGAGGGTGGCCCCCCTGCGCCGGGTGAGCCGCACGTGTGGCGGCTCACCGCGAAGGGCGCGGAGATCGAGCGGACCATTCGCCGGCAGGCCGCACCTGCCTGAGCCAGTGCCTCGTGGCGGTGGTTGTGGGGTGTCATCTCCCGGTAGGAGTTGACAACACCGTCCAAGCTGTCTATAGTGGCCTCATTGCACTTGGTCTCAGGTGCTTCAAGGGTTGCAAAACATACGATCGGGTCTGGGCCGAGCCGCCTTGTGGCCGGCCTCCAGATGTACTGACAGGGTCTGCTTGGGAGAGGGGCCGGGTCATTTCGGTGAGGGAGTTGGTTTTCGCGTGTCTTTGAGAGGGATCAACGTGACAGGGGTCATTGCACCCCCGGTAAAGAGCGATGCTAGATGCGCCAGCTTGGCGCTGTCGCATCTCTCTCTCTCTCTCTCTCTCTTCGCCTAGGGCATTAAGGCCTGAGGCTCTTCACCGGGCGCGTTTGCGCCGCCTTGTCTTTGCTCCGCCGGGGGGGTGGTCGGCCCCCGCGCCGGCGCGCGTGCCTCCGTTGGCGGCGCGATTCGCCGCGCCATTTATCGGTGCGCCATTTATCAATATGCGAGGGGCGCTTCCCTCGGATCTCGAGGAGGGATTGTCTCGATGAGTGCTCGCAAATTCTCGCTGGCTGGTCTGTTGTGCCTATGTACCGTTGCCGGCGCCCTTTCACCCGCAATGGCGCCGGCTCGGGCCGCGCCGGAAAAACCGTTGAGCAACGGGACCAAATCGACGCTCAGCGCGCCGGGGACGCTCAGCACGCCAGCCGCGATCCCAACGATCGAAGAAGCGAGCGTGAGCGATGTCACCGACAGCTCGGCGACGCTGCAGGCGAAGATCAACCCGGAGGGTGGTGCTACCAGCTACGTCTTCGAATACGCCTCCGCGGGCGGCACATTCGCCCCGGTCGCCGAAGCCGAAGGTCGGGGCACCCTCGGCGAAGGCGACGCCGGTGTCACCGTGAGCGTGCACGTCCAGACGGGCATGGCGGTAGACACGCCCTACCGGGTCCGCGTCGTCGCCTCGAACTCGGCAGGCATTGCTACGGGAGCGGTGGTGTCGTTCACCACCCAGCCGGTGGGCTCGGCGTTCTCACTGCCCGACGGGCGCGCTTGGGAACTGGTGACGCCCGCCAACAAGCACGGCGCCAACATTGAAGTGCAGGGAGAAAGCTGCTGCGCGCTGCAGGCGGCCGAAGACGGAAGCCGCTTCACGGGCGTGACATTCTCACCTCTCGAAGAAGAAGCGGCCGGCAACACCTACGGGGTTCAGTTCTTCTCCCAACGCGCCACCGCGGGCGGCTGGTCCACGAAGGACATCTCGACGCGCGACGAAAAAGCGATCCCCACGCCGGTCGGGGAGGGTTCGGAATACCGCATCTTCTCCTCCGACCTCTCGAGCAGCGTGGTGCAGCCGTTCGGCAAAACACTGCTCACCGAAGACGCTATTGAGCTCAGCCCCGAACCCATACCGCGACCCACCTCAAGGACCACGTACCTTCGCGATGACGCGACGGGGACCTACGAACCACTCGTCACCAAGCAAAACGTGTCGTCGAAGGTGCACTTCGGCAACGCGGAATTCGTTGGCGCCAATCCTTCGTTGTCGTCGGTTGCCTTCTCATCTGACGAACCCTTGACCGGGGAATCCGGCGGGCTGTTCGACTGGATGGCGGGCCGTCTCAGATTGATCGCGAATGGTGGGGACTTGGGAGGTGGTGGAAACTACCAAAACGCGGTTTCGAGTGACGGAACCCACGTGATTTGGAGCAATAATTCTGGATTCTACGAAACAATCCACGACACAAATGTCGTATCGGGAGAAGCCGTTGACGTCGCCGCAGGTGAAGGTCTCGGCTACCAGTTCGCAAGTATCGACGGATCGCGCATTTTTCTGACCGGCGAAAATCTGACTCCCGACTCTCACGGAGGCCGCGACCTCTACGAATACGCTCTCACGAGCGGCAGGCTGAGCGACGTCACCGCCTCCTTCAACCTTGGCGAAGCGGCCGACGTAGTGAGCGTGCTGGGGGCGAGCGAAGACGGCTCCTACATCTACTTCCTTGCTGCCGGAGCGTTGGCGGCGGGAGCGACGTCCGGCGCGAACAACCTGTATGTCGCGCACGACGACGGCACCGGTTGGACGGCCACGTTTATCGCGACCCTCGACAGTCAAGATGGCAAAGATTGGTCTTCACCGGGCGAACGAACGTCACGGGTCTCTCCCAATGGTCTCTATCTGGCGTTCATGTCCGAGCGCAGCCTCACCGGATACGACAACCACGACGCCGTCAGCGGCGAACCTGACGAGGAGGTCTTTCTGTACAGCGCCGCCGCCGACCATCTCACGTGCCCGTCGTGCAACCCGACCGGTGCGCGCCCGCATGGCCTTCGCGTCGAATCGAGCAACTTCGAACCTTCGCTGATCGACGGTCAGAGGATCGAGAGCGGCCGCTGGCTGGCCGCTGCCGTGCCGGCGTGGACACACTACGATCTCAGCAACACCGACTACCAGTCGCGTTATCTCTCAAACAGCGGCCGGCTGTTCTTCGACGGCGTCGACTCGCTCGTGGCGCAGGACACGAACGGCAAAACGGACGTGTACGAGTACGAGCCGGGCGGAGCGGGAAGCTGTGAAGCGCCGGACGGCTGCGTATCGCTGATCTCGAACGGCACGTCGAACGAAGAATCGGTGTTCCTCGAAGCGAGCGCGAACGGCGACGACGTCTTCTTCGCGACAAAGGCGAAGCTGGTGCCCGAAGACACCGATACGGCGTTCGACGTGTACGACGCACACGCGTGCTCGGCTGTGGCACCGTGCACGCCGCCGCGGCTGGCTCCCCCCGCGTGCACCACCGCCGAAGCGTGTCGCGTGGCGGAGACGCCGCAGCCGGCGATCTACGGGGCCCCGGCGAGCGAGACCTTCTCCGGCGCCGGCAACGTCGCTCCGATGGCGACAAAGACCGAAGCCGCAAGCCATGCGGGAAGCGGGAAGCGCTCGAAGGCGCCGCCGGCATGCAAAGGAAAACGCAAGCGCAAGCGCGCTGCGTGCAAACGGCGCCAAACGCTGCGCCACGCACCGGCGAAGCGGTCGCACAGGGCAAATGCGAGCAGCAGGAACAAGGGGTGATGGCGATGGGTGGGCATTCGATGCGTGTTCTCTGGCGTATGCCGCTGTTTGTATTCTCGATGGTTCTCTCGACGTTCGCGGTGGGACTCGCCGGCGCTGGTCCGGCCGCCGCGGAAAGCTCGTGGTGGCGTGTCTCCTCCAGCGCCGCGCCGACGCACCTGCCGCCGGGAGGGGAAGGCAGGATCGGAGTGCTGGCGACCGACGTCGGCGACGCCGAATTCGTGAGCGGGGAAGGCGAACCCGTGGTCGTGACCGACAAGCTCCCGTCCGGCCTGACGGCCACCGCGATCTCCGGCCAAGCCGGGGTGTTAGGGAGCGGCGGCACGTTCGAATGCGAACTGGCCACGGTGAGCTGCAAGTTCTCTGGGAGGATGGGTGCCTTCCAGTCGCTGCAGGTGTACATCTCGGTCAAGGTCGCCGCCAACGCCCCGGCCGACGGGGAGAACGAAGTGAGCGTGGTCGGCGGTGAAGCGCCGCCGGCGTCGAGCAGCCATCGGGTGATCGTCAGTGAAAAGCCGACGCCGTTCGGCGTCGAAAGCTATGAACTGAAGCCCGAAGAAGAAGGCGGGATTCCCGCGACGCAGGCCGGCTCACACCCCTTTCAGCTCACCACCAGCTTCACGCTCAACCGCCTACCCGTACCATCGAGCGAAGCGGAACGCCCGAATGAATCGGTCTCGCCGGCGCCGTTGAAGGATCTGCACTTCGATCTCCCGGCCGGCTTGATCGGAAACCCGACGCCGTTCCCGGAGTGCACCGACGCCGAGTTCGAGAGGGAGCAATGCCCGGCCGACACGGCGATCGGCGTGGAGACGACCACGATCGACGAACCAGAGGTTTTCGGCACGGTGACCCTGCCGGAAGCCGTGTACAACCTCGTGCCGACGACGGGCGAGCCGGCCCGTTTCGGTTTCTTCGTCTTCGTTGTTCCCGTCTATTTGGACACATCGCTTCGCACCGGCGGGGACTATGGAGTGAAAGTGAGCGTGAACAACATCTCCCAGCTGGCATCCGTGCTCGGCAGCGAAGTGACGTTCTTCGGCGTGCCGGGCGACCCGCGCCACAACAAGCAGCGCGGGACGTGCGTCTTCAAACTGTTCAACGAAAACCCCTGTGAATCCGGGTTCGTTCATCGCCCTCCGCCGCTGATCACGCTGCCCACCGCGTGCGAAGGCCCGTCGGCGTGGGCGAGCACGCTGACGGCCGATCCGTGGACCCAAGAGGGCAGCTTCACGCCACCGTACACCTCGTCGTTCGAGGACAGCCTCGACGGCTGCAACCGTCTGAGCTTCACCCCCGAACTGAACGTGACGCCGGATGGTCACGCGGGAAGCACGCCGACGGGTCTGACGGTGGGGGTGCGCGTTCCCCAGGAAGAGGGCCTGTCGGGTACGGGGACCTCGCAGTCGGCGCTGCGCGACACGACGGTGACGTTGCCGGCCGGTGTGGCGATCAACCCGGCCGGGGCGGACGGTCTGATGGCGTGCTCGCAGAGCGAGATCGCGCTGGAAAGCCCCGGCTCGCCGACGTGCCCGGATGCGTCGAAGATCGGCACGGTGCAGATCACCACGCCGTTGCTGCCGGACCCGCTGGAAGGGGCGGTGTATCTGGCCGAACAGGACGCCAACCCGTTCGGGTCGCTGGTCGCCATGTACATCGTCGCCGAAGACCCCACGGCCGGGATCGTCATCAAGCTCGCGGGCGACGTTGCGCTCGACGAACTGACGGGACAGGTGGTGGCGACGTTCAAGAACACGCCGGAGCTGCCGTTCGAAGACCTCAAGTTGCACTTCTTCGGCGGAGCGCGCGCGCCGTTGACCACACCGGCTCAATGCGGTACGTACACGACGACCGCGTCGTTCGCGCCGTGGTCGGGCAACCCGCCGGCGACGCCCTCGTCGTCGTTTGAAATCAACAGCGGGCCGAACGGCGGCCCCTGCCAGAGCCCGCTGCCGTTCGCCCCGACGTTGACGACCGGCACGACGAGCATCCAGGCCGGTGGGTTCAGCCCGTTCGCGATGACGATGAGCCGCGAAGACGGAGAACAGGGCCTGCAGAGCATCCAGTTGAAGATGCCGCTGGGGCTCTCGGGGACGCTCTCGACGGTGAAGCTGTGCGGCGAACAGCAGGCCGACGAAGGAACGTGTGGGCCTGAAAGCCAGATCGGGGAAACGATCGTCAGCGTCGGGTTGGGCGGCGACCCGTTCACGGTGAAGGGCGGCAAGGTGTACATCACCGGCCCGTACAAGGGCGCCCCGTTCGGCTTGTCGATCGTCAATCCGGCGAAGGCCGGCCCGTACGATCTGGGTCAGGTTGTGGTCCGGGCGAAGCTCGATGTGAACGAGGAAACGGCGGCGATCACCGTCACGACCGACAACGAAGGCCCGTACAAGATCCCGACGATCATCGACGGCATCCCGCTTGAGATCAAGCACGTGAACGTGAACATCAACCGGCCCGGGTTCACGTTCAACGCGACCAACTGCAACCCGCTGAAGATCACCGGGACGCTGACCAGTACCGAAGGCGCCAGCTCCACGTTGCAGGCGCCCTACCAGGTGACCAACTGCGCGACACTCGCGTTCAAACCAAAGCTCGAAGCCTCGACCTCCGGGAAATCCTCCCGTCTCGACGGGACGAGCCTGAACGTGAAGCTCAACTACCCCGCGGGCCCTTATGACGCCAACCTCGCGAAGGTCAAAGTGGAACTCCCGAAAGCGCTGCCCTCGCGGCTGCCGACGCTGCAGAAAGCGTGCCTGGCGTCGGTGTTCGAAGCCAACCCCGCGGCGTGTCCGTCGGCATCGGTAATCGGACACGCCCGGGCGACGACACCGGTGCTGCCGGTGGCGCTGGAAGGCCCCGCCTACTTCGTCAGCCACGGCGGCGAAGCGTTCCCGAGCCTGGTGATCGTGCTCCAGGGGTACGGCGTGACCGTGCACCTGGTCGGCACCACGTTCATCAGCAAAACCGGGGTCACCAGCAGCACGTTCAAGACCGTGCCCGACGTGCCGGTCGGCAGCTTCGAACTGAACCTCCCCGCCGGCCCGTACTCGGCGCTCACCGGCCTCGGGAACCTCTGCAAGGCGAAAAGCCTGCCGATGCCCACCGAATTCGTCGGGCAGAACGGCGCCGAAATCCACACCACCACGAAGATCGCCGTCACCGGCTGCGCCAAGACGAAGAAGGCCAAGCACAAGCAGAGGTCCTCGCACAAGCGCCGGGCGCGGGGTGGGAAGCACAGGGCGACAGGCCGCCCCGGGAGGAGGAAGGGGTAGCGGTGGCGGTCGCCGTGCCCTCCCGTGCGCGCGTGCCGAGGTCGATCGCGGGCGGGTCGGTCGCGGACGGCGCTGGGCGGAGCGGGGTGGACCGCGGCGGCGGCCGCGGCGGCGTGGCCGACATCCAGCGCGCCCGGATGATCGCGGCGATGGCGGGGGTCGCGCGCCAGCGCGGCGTCGGCGCGACGACGGTGGCGGACGTGGTGGCGCGCTCGGGCGTGTCGCGGCGCACTTTCTACGAGCTGTTCGAAGACCGCGACGACTGCTTCCGTGCGGCGTTCGACCAGGCGATCGAGCGCGCTGCGCGGCGTGTCGTGCCCGCGTACGAGTCGGCCGAGGGGTGGCGGGAGCGGATGCGCGCAGGCTTGGCGGCCCTGCTGGAGTTCCTGGATGACGAGCCGGATCTGGGTGCGTTGTGCGTGGTCGACGCGCTGGGGGCGGGCCCATTCGCGCTGGAACGACGCGCGAAGGTGGTCGGGGTGTTGATCGACGCGGTGCATGAGGGTCGCCGCGAGGTCATGGCCGGCACGAAGCCGACGCGGCTGACGGCAGAGGGCGTGATCGGCGCGGTGCTGGCGGTGCTGCACGCGAGGCTGGTGGGCCGCGAAGCCAGCCCTGATGGCACCCACACGGCTGGTGCTCGGGCGGCTGGCGCACAGACGACTGGTGCTCGGGCGGTTGGCGCCCAGACGACGGGGGCTCGGCCGAGCGGCGCGCGTGAGGGTGTCCGGTCGATGACGCGGTTGTTGGGCCCGTTGATGGGGATGATCGTGCTGCCGTATCTGGGGCAGGCAGCGGCGGCGCAAGAGATCTCCAGGCGCTCGCCACGGCGCGGGCGCGCGGCGCCCTCCAACGGTGACCCGTTGCGCGAGCTCGATATGCGCCTCACCTACCGTACGGTCAGAGCGCTGCTTGCGATCGGTGAGCTGGCCATGGACGGGCGTGGTCCCAGCAACCGGCAGGTCGCCGATGCGGCCGGGGTCGCCGATCCGGGCCAGATCTCCAAGCTCCTCGCCCGCCTGGAGCACCTCGAGCTGATCGCCAACGACGGCGGTCCCCCCGCCCGCGGCGAGCCGAACGTCTGGCGGCTCACCCCCAAAGGTCAAGAGATCGAGCGGACGATCCGCCGCCAGGCCACGCCCGTCGGGGCCTGAGCAGGATTCTCACGCTTCCTCTGGCTCGGACATCGCGCCGGCCGGCGGGGGCTCGACGCTGTCCCCCTGCGACGCGGTTCCTTCGTACCAGAGTGTGACGTAACGCCCCCGAATGTGCCCGAAGCGTGCCAAGTTTGTGCACACACTGTTACAATTCTCATATGGCCCTTGATGTGGGCTCTAATACATGCGAGGGTGCCCATGGTGAAACGAACGACGATCAATCTCGATATGGAGCTGGTCGCCCAGGCGCGCGGAGTGCTGGAGGCGGGGAACACCACAGACACGGTGCATGCCGCGTTGCGCGATGTTGTTCGTCACGACCGCTTGCGTCGGCTCTCTGAATGGGACCTCGGCGGGCTGACGCTTGATGACCTGCAGGAGATGCGGCGCTCGCGCATCGAAACCCGGCCGTGGGGCGCAATTGAGGAGCGAAGTGCAGCAGTTGGCTGATACAAGCGCTTGGCAGGTCTCGCGCCGCCGGCCAGAGCTCCAGGCGGCGTTCAACAAGAAGATGATCGCCGGGCTGATCGGCACCTGCCCAATGGTCTCGCTGGAGTTGCTCCAGGGCGTTCGCAACGGCTCGGAATTCGACGAGCGCAGGGCGCAGATGGAAGAGCTTCCTCAATGTCCGATCGAGCCGGCGCAGTGGAGTCGTGCGATTGAGGTGTACCGCGAACTCGCCCACCAGGGCGGCGCCCACCAGCGCAGCGTGGGGCACCAGGACCTGCTGATCGCCGCCGCCGCGGAGGCGGCTGGCGTGGAGCTGCTGCACTACGACGAGGACTTCGACCGCATCGCGGCGATCACCGGTCAGCCCACGCGCTGGATCGTGCCAAAAGGGAGCCTGTAGCCCGACCGGCCCGCGGTCCGCTGGGCACACGCACGCGACTTCCCGAGCGCGTGGGACTTACGCCCCGGCTCCCGCTCCCCCTCGGCCCTCGCCCCCCGCGAAGCGCGCGGCCCCGCGGATCGCGTCCTCGAACACGTCGGGGCCGGCGCGGGACTCGAGCGCCAGGCCCTCGGGGAGCGGCATCCCGAGCCCGTGGATCGCGGCGGAGCGGTCGGCGAGCATCGTGCGCTGCGGGAAGCGGGCGAGGTTCTCGGCCAGCTCCAGCGCGCGCTCGAGGTGGCGGCCGGGGGGGACCACCTCGGTGACGAGCCCGATCGAAAGGGCCTCGGAGGCGTCCATGATGCGCCCGGTGAGGATCATGTCGAGCGCCCGGCCGAGGCCGACGATGCGCGGCAGACGCTGGGTGCCGCCGTCGATCAGCGGCACGCCCCAGCGGCGCTCGGGGAAGCCGAGGCGCGAGTCCTCCGTGGCGATCCGCAGGTCACACCACAGCGCCAGCTCCAGCCCGCCGGCGAGCGCGAAGCCGGAGATCGCGGCGATCGTCGGCTTGGAGGGCGTGAGGCGGGTGAAGCCCATCGGCCCCTCGGGTGCGGTCAGGCGCCCGCCGAAGGACTCGATCGCCTTCAGGTCGGCGCCGGCGCAGAAGGAGACGCCGCCCGCGCCCGTGAGCACCAGCACGCGCGCCTCATCGTCGGCCTCGAAGCGCAAGTAGGCCTCGTGCAGCGCGACCGCGGTGGGGCCGTCGACGGCGTTGCGCCGCTCCTGGCGGTCGATGCTCAGCAGCGCCGCGGAGCCGCGACGCTCGTATTTAATCGGAGCCCGCCCGCCCCCGCCACTCACCTGCGAATCGCTGGAGGGCTCGCTCGGCTCGACGCTTGCGCTCATCCACGCCCCGCGCCGCCGGCGGTGACTACCAGCCGCCGCGGAAGCGGTCCCCGTTGGCGTGCGAGCGCGCCGCCGCGACGCGCTCGTCTTTGCGCTTTTCCAGCCGTTTCTGCAGCAGGCTGGCGAGCAGGATGAAGGTCGGGAAGAAGATGATCAGGATGAACCCCGCCTCGGTCACGACCTTGTCGTCGGTTGCCCCATAGAAGCCGCGCCCGTTGTTCGCCGCGAGCGCCGCGGGGGCGCCAAGCAGCAGCAGGGCGATGCCGGTGGGGAGGCTCCAGAGCAGGCGGGGCATCAGGAGTCAAATGGTATCGGAGCGCTCGGCCGGGCGGCGCGTCCGGCCCGCCTACCATGCGAGCGATGGCTGTGCTGATCGCATCGGACCTCCACAAGGAGATCGCCGGCAAACCGCTGCTGCGCGGGGTGTCGTTCAAGCTGGAGCGGCGCGAGCGGATGACGATCGCGGGGCGCAACGGCGCGGGCAAGACGACGCTGCTGCGGATGCTGTCCGGGGAGGAGTCGATCGACAGAGGCGAGCTGAGCCTGCGGAAGGGCGATACGCGCGTGGCGCTGCACGACCAACGCCCCCCGCGTGAGCGCGGGGTGGCGCTACGCGAGTACGTGCTCTCCGGCTGCGCCCAGGAGCTGGCGGCGGAGCGCGAGCTGGCGGAGCTGGAGCGGCGCATGGGGGAGGGGTTTGCGGGCGGCGCGGAGGGTTCGGCGGGCGAGGCGGAAGGTTCCGTGGATGGGCGCACGCCGGCGCAGGCCAACGGTCGTACACAGGAGCAGGAGTACGAGACCACCCTCGACCGCTACGCCCGTGCGCAGGCGCGACTGGAGGCGCTCGGGGGCTACCTGTGGCGCGACCGCGCGACCGTGATGACGAGGGGGCTGGGCTTCGCCGAGGAGGACCTGGAGCGCCCGCTGGACACCTTCTCCGGCGGGCAGCTGACGCGCGCCTCGCTGGCGCGCGCCCTCGCGACGAACGCGGACGTGCTGCTGCTGGACGAGCCCACCAACCACCTCGACATCGAGTCGCTGGAGTGGCTGGAGCAGACACTGACGAGCCTCGACACGGCGATCGTGCTGGTCGCCCACGACCGCTGGTTCCTGGAGGCGGTCGGCACCGCCGTGCTGGAGCTGGAGGCCGGTCGCTCGCGCTTCTTCGCCGGCAGCTGGCACAACTGGCGCCGCGAGCAGGCGGCGCGCGAGATCGCGCAGGGCAAGGCGATCGGTAAGCAGCAGGCGGAGATCGAGCGGATGGAGCGTTTCATCGAGCGCTTCCGCTACAAGGCGACGAAGGCCAAACAGGCGCAGTCGCGCGTGAAGAAGCTGGCGAAGATCGAGCGGATCGAGCGGGACCCGCGCGACGGGCAGGGGCTGGAGTTTGCGTTCAAGGCGCCGGAGCGCTCGGGCAGGGTGATCTTCGAGTTGAGCGACGGGTGCGTGGAGGTCGGCACGCCCCCGATCACCTTGCTCGAGCACGCCGAGCTGTGGTTGGAGCGCGGTGAGCACGTCTCGCTGGTAGGGCCCAACGGCAGCGGCAAGACCACGCTGATCGAGATGCTCGCGGGGCAGCGGCCGCTGGCGGCGGGGAGGCTCAGCAGCGGGCACAACGTGAAGGTCGGCTACCTCTCCCAGCACGCGGACGAGCTGGGCGCCGGCGGCCCGCCGAGCCAGAGCGTGCTCGACGCGGCGCAGCGCGCCACAGGATTGACGCCAAACAAGGCGCGCGCGCTGCTCGGCCAGTTCCTTTTCTCCGGCGAGGAGGCCGAGAAACCGCTCGCCGGCCTCTCCGGCGGGGAGCGACGGAGACTGTCGCTCGCGGTTCTCGTGCATTCCGGCGCCAATGTGCTGATCCTCGACGAGCCCACCAACCACCTCGACATCGAGAGCCGCGAGGCGTTGGAGGATGCGCTGCGCGCGTTTCAGGGCGCGGTGCTGCTGGTGTCCCACGACCGCGCGCTGCTCGACGCCGTCGGCACGCGCACGGTCGCCGTGGAGGGTCGCACGCTGCGCAGCTACGAGGGCGGCTGGCCTGAGTACGTGCGCGTGCGCGAAGAGCGCCGTTTAACCGGGACCCGCCCGCCCACGGCGCTGGACGGGTCGGACAGCTCCACCAACGGTGCATCTGTGGGCCAGGGCGGCCTCGGTGGCACGGGTGCGAGCGAGGGAGCGGCCTCCTCGAACGGCGCCGCGCCTCCCGACCAGACGGCGGTCGGCGCGAAGTCGAAGGCTGCGAAGGCGAAGTCCACGGCCAAGCTCAAAGGACCCTCCAAGAACCGCCTGGGCGACCAGCAGAAGGCGGAGCTCGAGATCGAAGCGGCCGAGGCGGCGCTGCGCGAGGTCGAAGACGCGCTCGCCGACCCGGCGGCGTGGGCAACCAAGTACGAGTCGGCCAAGTCCGAGGCCCGCCACACCGCGGCCCGCCGCGCGGTGGAGTCCGCCTACGCGCGCCTTGAAGCGTTGGTGGGGTAGGGACAGGCGCCGACAAGCTAGCCCCTGCGCATGAGAGGACAGACGCGACTTGCCCACCCCCGGTGTGCGTCTCAAAGAGAGCCGGGGGTGGGGCGGCCGAACTAGACTGAGCACGATGGACGACCGCAAGAAGACCGTGCGCAACGTGGCGATCCTGCTGGCGCTGGCGGCCGCGGTCGCCTATCTGCCCGGCGGCGCGCGCGCGGCGGCGACGTTCCAGACGATCCTTGGCGTCGCGTTCATGCTCGGCATCGGCTTCGCCGGCCTGTGGTTCTACCGCCAGCACCACGTCGGCATCTACAGCCTCGGCGACCGCCGCCGCGCGCTGCTGTACGGGTCGATCGGTGTGGCCGTCGTGACGTTCGCGGCCAAACCGCGGATGTGGGAAACGAGCTTCGGCGAGTTCGCCTGGTTTGTGCTGGTGGGGCTCGTCGTGTACACGCTGTTCGCGCTCTACCGCTATTCGCGCAGCTATTGACCGCCACGCTGGCCGAGCAACGCCGCGGGCTCCCCGACCAGCCGGGGGTGTACCTCTTCCGCGACGGCAAAGGTCGCGTGGTGTACGTCGGCAAGGCGAAGTCGATCCGCAAGCGCGTCGCCTCGCACTTCGCCAAGGCGCAAGTGCCTTCCAGCCCCGGCCACGCGGAGATGGTCGCTGCCGTCGAGCAGATCGAGTTCGTGGTGGTCGGCTCCGAGGCCGAGGCGCTGCTGGCCGAGCAGAGCTTCATCAAGCAGTACCGCCCGCGTTTCAACATCCGTCTGCGCGACGACAAGTCCTACCCGTTCATCGCGATCTCGCTCGACGAGGCCTTCCCGCGCGTGTACTTCACCCGCGAGCGCCACCGCCCCGGCCGCGCCTACTTCGGCCCGTACTCCAACGCCAAGCGCGTGCGCGGCACGCTCGACCTGCTGACGAAGATCTTCATGTTCCGCTCCTGCACCGGACCCGAGCCGGGGCGGCGTTCCGGCAGCCCCTGCCTGGACTACTACATCAAGCGCTGCGAGGCTCCGTGCGTCGGCTACGTCACCGAGGAGCAGTACCGCCGCGGCATCGACGGCGTGGTGGACTTCCTCTCCGGGCGCTACCGCACGATCGAGCGCGACCTGCAGGCGCGGATGGCCGCAGCCTCGGCGGCGCAGGAGTACGAGCAGGCGACGCTCGAGCGCAACCGCCTGCGCGCGGTGCGCTCGCTGCTGGAGCGCCAGCGCGTTGCCAGCGAGTCGATCGGCACGCTCGACGCGGTGGCGGTCGCGCTCGACGGCACCGAGGCCAACGCGCAGGTGTTCCAGGTGCGCGACGGGGTGCTCTCCGATCGCCAGTCGTTCTACCTCTCCAACGAGGCCGAGCGCGCACTACCCGAGGTGGTGGAGGAGTTTATGCTCCAGTACTACGCTGGCCACTCTTCGATCCCCGCGCAGATCGTGGTGCAGCGGGAGCTGGTGCAGGGTCAGCCCGGCGACTCGCCGCTCCCGCCCGGTGAGGATCGCCCCGCCCCGCCTCGTGGCGCCGGCAACAGGGTCGCCAACGGGGCCGCGGGCTTGGAGGCCCTCGCCGAGGCGCTGGCCAGCCGCCGCGGCGGCCCCGTCGAGTTGCGCGCCGCGGAGCGCGGCGACAAGCGCCGGATCCTCGAGCTGGCGGAGCGCAACGCGCGCCTCGCGCTCGACCAGGAGCACCTGCGCGCCGAGCGTCGCCGGCAGAGTCGCGTCGAGGCGCTGGAGGGGTTGCAGAACGCGCTCGGGCTCGACGTGCCGCCGGTGCGGATCGAGTGCTTCGACATCTCCAATCTCGGCGGCACCCACACGGTCGCCTCGATGGTCGTGTTCGAGGGCGGCGCGCCGAAGAAATCCGATTACCGCCGCTTCAAGATCCGCACGCTGGAGGAGGGCGAGCCTGACGACTACGCTGCGATGGCCGAGGTGCTCGGCCGCCGCTTCGCCCAGTGGGAGCGCCAAGCTGATCTCTCCCCGCACGACCCCGAGTACGACGCAAGCTTCGCGGCGTTGCCCAACGTCGTCGTGATCGACGGCGGCCGCGGCCAGCTCGCGGCCGGGATCGAGCCGCTGCGTGGCTTCCGCGAGCGCGGCGTGGCGGTGATCTCGCTCGCCAAGCGGATCGAGGAGGTATTCATCCCCGGCCGTCGCACCCCGCTCGTTCTAGATCACTCCACGCCCGAGCTGCAGCTGTTGCAGCGCGCCCGCGACGAGGCCCACCGCTTTGCGATCACCCACCACCGCAATCGCCGCGACCGTGCGCTCACCAGCTCGCTGCTGGACGAGCTGCCGGGCGTTGGCCCCGCGCGCAAGCGCGCCCTGCTCACCCACTTCGGCTCGCCCGAGGCGGTAGTTGGAGCCTCGCGCGAGGAACTGCAGGCGGTGCCGGGGCTGCCGGCGAAGGTGGCGCGCGAGCTGCATGCGCATTTGAACCGCACGGGTTAGCTGGCATGGCAGGCGCGCGGCTCCGCGGGGCTGACCAACCGCCGGGTCACGGAGCCGGGCTTGGGGGTCGTGTATGTACTTTTCAGACCCCAACCCTTCATTTTGTGAAGTGATTGGGGGGCGTTTGAAAGACATTTTCACGACCCCAACCCTTCATTTTGTAAAGGGTTGGGGCGTTGAAAAAGACATTTACACCCTCCTCGATTTCCCAGCCGAGGCGGCCAGCCGGGACGGGCGGGATCGACTTCCCCCATCATCCGCCCAACACGGCACAATCAAGCTATGTCCGTGTTCCGACCGCTTCGCGGTCCGCTGCGCTCCCACAGCAAGCCGGTCGTGAAGTCGAGTCTCAAGGAGCTCGTGGTGATCACCGGCTTCTCCGGTGCCGGCAAGTCCACGGCGATGAACGTGTTCGAGGACGCCGGCTACTTCTGCGTGGACAACCTCCCCCCGGAGATGATCCGCTCGCTGACCGAGCTGTTCATGCACGAGGGCTCGAAGGTCGAGCGCGCCGCGGTCGTCTCCGACGTGCGCGGCGGCGTCTACTTCGAGGCGCTGCAGGCCGTCGTGGACGACCTCGCCTCGGCCGGCCTCGACCACCACGTGCTGTTCCTCGAGGCGGCCGAGCAGACGCTCGTCAACCGCTACAAGGAGACCCGCCGCCGCCACCCGCTGGCGCCCGATGGCTCGGTCACCGCCGGCGTCGCGGCCGAGCGGGCGCTGCTGGAGCCGCTGCGCAACCGCGCTGACGTGGTGATCGACACGACCGGCATGTCCGCGGCGATGCTGCGCGGCAAGATCGCCGACGAGCTGGTGCCGCGTCGGGCCACCGGACGACTCGCGCTGACGTTCATGAGCTTCGGCTTCAAGCACGGCCCGCCGCGCGAGGAGGACCTCGCCTTCGACGTGCGCTTCCTGCCCAACCCCCACTACGTGCCCGAGCTGCGCGAGCTGACCGGCATCGACCCCCGCGTGGTCGAGTACGTCGCGCGCGACGGGCGCCTGGAGGAACTGTACGAGCGGCTGTACGGGCTGCTCGACTTTCTGCTGCCGCAGTACGTCGCCGAGGGCCGCGCCCACCTGGTGGTGGCGATCGGCTGCACCGGCGGCCGCCACCGCTCGGTGGCGATCGCCGAGGGCCTCGCGACGCGCTACCGCGAGCAGGACAACCTCACCGTGGCGGTCACCCACCGCGACATCGACAAGCGCTCGCGCGACGCCTGATCCGTCAGACTGCCGCCGATGATCGATCATCTTGGGGTCGAGGTAGCCGACCTCGCGCGCTCGGCGGCCTTCTACGACGCGGTGTTCTTCGCGATCGGCGTGCGCCGCATGCACGAGGGGGAGCACGCGATCGCCTACGGCGTAACCGCGCCGGTCTTCTGGATCGTCACCCGCGGGCTACCCCCAGCGCCCGGCTACGGCCACGTCGCCTTCCGTGCCGCCGGGCGCGTGGCGGTCGATCACGCATACAAGGCCGGCCTCGCCGCGGGGGGGCGCGGCGACGGCGAGCCGGGGCCGAGGACGCAATATGGGCCGCTCTACTACGCCGCCTACCTGCTCGACCCCGACGGGCTGCGCGTCGAGATCGTCGCCAACTCGCGTTGAGTGGGGCGCGGCGCCGGCCGTGGCACGGCAGGTCCGATAGCCTGTGGCTTGCAGCCGGGTCGTCGGGGTAACGCTCCCACGGTCCGGCATCGCTCGTTTTCGTGCTCATCGCCCGTTGTTGGGGTGCGCCCGCTGGAGGCTTGAGAGGAAAAATGCCCGTACGTGTTGGAATCAACGGATTTGGCCGCATCGGCCGCAACGTGTTGCGGGCCGCCAAGGCGCGCGCTGATGCTGCCGAGATCGAGTGGGTCGCCGTCAACGACCTCACCGACGCGCGCACGCTCGCGCACCTCTTGAAGTACGACTCGATCAAGGGTCCCTACCCGGGCGAGGTGCGGGAGCTGGAGGGGGGGATCGAGGTGGACGGGGCCGAGCTGAAGGTGCTCGCCGAGACCGACCCCGCGAAGCTGCCCTGGGAGGAGCTCGGCGTGGACGTGGTGATCGAGTCCACCGGGCGCTTCACCGACCGCGCCCACGCCGCGATCCACCTGGAGCGCGGGGCGAAGAAGGTGATCATCTCCGCGCCGGCCACCGACCCCGATGTGACCGTGGTGCTGGGGGTCAACTTCGAGACCGCCTACGACCCCGCCGTGCACCACGTCGTCTCCAACGCCTCCTGTACGACCAACTGCTTGGCGCCGGTGGCGAAGGTCATCAACGACACGGTTGGCATCAAGCACGGGTTGATGACTACGATCCACGCGTACACCGCCGACCAGCGTCTGCAGGACCTTCCCCACAAGGACCTGCGCCGCGCGCGCGCCGCCGCGATCAACCTGATCCCGGCCTCGACCGGCGCGGCGAAGGCGATCGGCCTCGTGATCCCAGCGCTGCAGGGCAAGCTGCACGGCTTCGCCGTGCGCGCCCCGGTGCCGACCGGCTCGGTCGTGGACCTGACCGTCGAGTGCGAGCGTCCAGTCACCGTCGAGGAGGTCAACGCTTCGCTGAAGAGCGCCTCCGAAAGCGCGCCGCTGCAGGGAATCATGGCCTACACCGAGGACCCGATCGTCTCCAGCGACATCGTCGGCTCTGCCTACTCCTCGATCGTCGACTCCCAGCTCACCGCGGTGGTGGACGCTACGATGCTGAAGGTCGTGGCCTGGTATGACAACGAGTGGGGCTACTCCAACCGGATCGTGGACCTCGCGCAGAGGGTCCTGTAGGCGGAGAGGGTCCGGGGGGATCGCGTGAGAAGCCTAGACGACCTCGACGTGCACGGGCGGCGCGTGCTGGTGCGCGTGGACTTCAACGTCCCGACCACCGCCGTCGGCGGCGGTGCCCCCACCGCCGCCGGGGGGAAGGTAGAGCTTGCCGACGACACCCGCATTCGCGCGGCGCTGCCCACGATCGAAGAGCTGCGCGGCAAGGGCGCGCGCCTGGTGCTGGTCTCGCATCTCGGCCGCCCGCACGGGCACTTCGACGAGGCGCTGTCGATGGCGCCGGTGGCGGCGCGCCTGGGCGAGCTGACCGGCGCACAGGTCGCGCTGGCGCCGGCGGTGGTCGGCGATGAGGTCAAGGCGCTCACCGAACGGCTCCACGACGGTGAGATGCTGCTGCTGGAGAACGTGCGCTACGAGGAGGGCGAGACCGCCAACGACCCGGCCTTCGCACGCGCGCTGGCGGAGCTGGCCGATGTTTACGTCAACGACGCCTTCGGCGTCGCCCACCGCGCGCACGCCTCCACCGAGGGCGTCGCCCACCTGCTGCCGAGCGCCGCCGGGCGGCTGCTGGAGCATGAGGTGAAGACGCTCACCGGGATCCTCGAGCATCCCGCGCGACCGCTCGTGGCGATCGTCGGTGGCTCGAAGGTCGCCGACAAGATCGCCGTGATCGACCGCTTCCTGCAGGTCGCCGACGTGGTGATGATCGGCGGCGCGATGTGCTTCCCGTTCCTCTGCGCGCAGGGGCACACGGTGGGGGAGTCGTTATGTTGCGAGGAGGACGTCGAGCACGCCCGCCACCTGCTCGCGCGGGCCAGCGACACGCACACGCCTCAGCCCGGCCGCGCGCGGCTGCTCGTGCCGAGCGACCTCGTGCTCGGCGATCGCCTCGCCGACGATGCGCGCCACCGTGCGCTCGACGGTGTCGAGGTGCCCGCCGGGTGGATGGGCCTCGACATCGGCCCCGGCACGGTCGAGCGCTACGGGCGCGAGATCGAGCGCGCGGGCACCGTCTTCTGGAATGGCCCGATGGGCGCGTTCGAGTACGCACCGTTCGCGTCGGGCACCCGCGCGGTCGCCGAAGCGGTCGCGAAGGCGCCGGGCCTGACGGTCGTCGGCGGCGGCGACTCCGCCTCCGCCCTTGCCCACTTCGGCCTGGAGGACGCCGTCGATCACCTCTCGACCGGGGGCGGCGCGACGCTCGAGCTGGTGGAGGGCCGTACGCTACCCGGCATCGTCGCCCTAGAGGGTGGCGCAGCCGGCCAAAGGTCGGCGAGCCGGGCCCCTCTTTCTCAGTCAGAAGGCGCCTGCGTCTCGTGAGCGCCCGCACGCCGCTGATCGCCGGCAACTGGAAGATGTACAAGACCGAGGCCGAAGCGGAGCAGTACATCCAGGCGCTGCTGCCGCTGCTGGCCGCGGTGAGCGGGGTCGACGTCGGCATCTGCGTGCCCTTCACCGACCTGCGCGCGATGGTCGACTCCGCGCGCGGCTCGCGCGTGGAGGTGTACGCGCAGAACGTGCACGCCGAGCTCGAGGGCGCCTACACGGGTGAGATATCCCCGCCGATGCTCGCCGAGACCGGCGCCCACGGCGTCGTGCTCGGCCACTCCGAGCGGCGCGCGCTGTTCGGCGAGACCGACCGCGCGCTCGCGCTGAAGCTGCCCGCGGCGCTGAACGCCGAGCTGCGTCCGATCCTGTGTGTGGGGGAGAGCGAGACCGAGCGCGCCGCCGGCGACACCGAGCGCAAGCTGCGCCAGCAGATCCGCGACGACCTCGCGGGCCTCTCCGACGAGCAGCTCCCCGACGTGGCGATCGCCTACGAGCCGATCTGGGCGATCGGTACCGGTCAGACCGCCACGCCCGAGCAGGCCCAGGATGCCGTTGCCTTCGTCCGCGCGCTGATCGCCGACCGCGCCGGCGCCGAGGTCAGCGAGCGCGTGCGGATTCTGTACGGCGGCTCGGTCAACCCCGACAACGCCTCGTCGCTGCTGGCGCTCCCCGACGTGGACGGCGCGCTGGTGGGGGGTGCCTCGCTGCAGGCCGACACGTTCGCGTTGATCGTGCAGGCGGCCTCTTGACGACGCTTCCCCTGCCCTGCGTCTGCCTGGTGGTGCTGGACGGTTGGGGCCTCGCCGATCCTGGTCCCGGCAACGCCGTCTCGCTGGCGCGCACGCCGGTGTTCGACGAGCTGTGGGGCTCATACCCGCACACTACGCTGACGGCTTCCGGGCGCGCCGTGGGGCTGCCCGAGGGGCAGATGGGCAACTCTGAGGTCGGCCACCTCAACCTCGGCGCCGGCGCCGTCATCCGCCAGGACCTCACGCGCATCAACGACGCCGTGCTCGACGGGGTGCTGAGCGAGAACCCCGCGATCGTGCGCGCGCTCACCTGCTCCGAGCGGGTGCACCTGATCGGGCTGGTGTCCGACGGCGGCGTGCACTCCAGCCTCGGCCATCTGCAGGCGCTGCTGGAGCTCGCCGGGCGCCTCTCGGTGCGTGACCTCGTGATCCACTGCTTCACCGACGGCCGCGACACCCTGCCCGAATCGGGCATCGAGCACGTTGCACGGCTCGAACGCTGGTGCCTGGAGCTGTGGCCCGCGGGCTCGCTCGGCCGGGTGCGCGTCGGCTCGGTGGTCGGCCGCTGGTATGCGATGGACCGCGACCGTCGCTGGGACCGCATCCAGGCTGCCTACGACCTGCTCGTCCACGGCCGCGCTTCCCACCACGAGGAGACCGCCGTGCAGGCTGTGCAGCACGCCTACGACCGGGGGGAGACCGACGAGTTCATCGCCCCCACCACGGTCGGCGACGAGGCGCTGATCCGCCCGTGGGACTCGGTGCTCTGCTTCAACTTCCGTCCCGACCGCATGCGCGAGATCGTGCGCGCGCTTGCCGAGCCGGGATTTGGCGAGCTGCCCCCCGGTGGGGGCCCGCCTACCGAGGAGCAGCTGCCCGGTTGGGAGGGGCGCCGCGGGATCGAGCCGGTCGACCAGCTCACCACGCTCACCGAGTACGAGGAAGAGTGGGACTACCCCGTCGCCTTTCTCCCGCAGCGTCCTTCGGCCACGCTCGCGGGGGTGCTCGCCACCGCGCGCGCCTCGCAACTGCATGTCGCCGAGACCGAGAAGTACGCACACGTCACCTACTTCTTCAACGGTGGCGACGAGGCGCCCTACGACGGCGAACGGCGCGAGCTGGCCCCCTCCGTGCGGGACGTCCCCACCTACGACCTCTCGCCCGAGATGAGCGCCCGCGCGGTCACCGACCGTTTCCTGGCCGCCTGGCGTGAGCACCCGGACGTTGGGTTTCGCTTCTCGGTGATCAACTTCGCCAACCCCGACATGGTCGGCCACACCGGCGTGATCCCCGCCGCGGTGCGCGCGATCGAGACCGTCGACTCCTGCCTGCGCGAGGTGGTCGACGCGGTGCTCGCCGCCGGCGGCGCCTGTCTGATCACCGCCGATCACGGCAACGCCGAGCACATGCTCCAGCCCGACGGCTCCCCCAACACCGCCCACACCTCCAACCCGGTGCCGCTGATCGTCACGCTGCACGGCGTGCGGCTGCTGCAGGGCGAAGGGATCCTCGCCGATGTCGCACCCTCCGTGCTCGCGCTGCTCGGCATCCCCCAGCCCGAGGAGATGTCCGGACGCTCGCTGATCCTCGAGTCCGGGGGAGCGCGATGAGCCCTGAGCCCGGTTCGCGGCTGCTCGGCCTGGTGTTCGTCGCCGCGGGCGTCAACCACTTCGTCATACCCCGCCCCTACCGCCGGATCGTGCCGCCGTGGACCGCTCGTTGGGCGGGGGCCGACACAATCGTCGCCGTCAGCGGCGTCGCCGAGGTGGCCGGCGGGCTGGGTGTGCTGCTGCCATCCACCCGGCGCGTCTCCGGGCTGTGGCTGATCGCGCTACTCGCCGCGGTGTTCCCCGCCAACCTCCAGATGGCGCTCAATCCCGAGGAGTTTCGCCGCATCCCCCGCTGGGCGCTGTATGCGCGGCTGCCGCTGCAGCCGCTGGCGATGTGGTGGGCGTGGCGCGCCACACGGGTGGGTGGGCCTCGGTCTTAGGCGCTCCGCTGCTGCTATGTTCGACTGAGTAGGGAGGGTCCGGGATCGTGTCCGAACCGAGCGCTATGGCCACAGCGACAGCCATCAATACCGAACCACCGGTTCCGACGAGCATCCTCGCCGCGGGGGCGCAGGCGCTCAGCGAAGGTGCCGGCGGGAAGGCGCTCGGCAAAGGGACCGGCGGGCCGATGCTCAGCGAGGGGGAGCTTCGCGCCTGGCGCGGGCTCAAGCGGGCGCATGCCTCGCTCGCCAAACGGGTCGACGCCGAGCTCGAGCGCACCCACGGGCTGCCCCTCTCCTCCTACGAGGTGCTTCACCATCTGGTCGAGTCCCCGGGTGGGCGGATGCGCATGTGCGACCTCGCCGAACAGGCGCAGCTTTCGCGCAGTGGTCTCACCCGACTGGCCGATCGGCTCGAAAAGGAGGGGCTGTTGGAGCGCTGCTCCTGCGAACACGACGCTCGCGGCGCCTACGCCTGCCTCACCGAGCTCGGCCGTGAGCGCCTGTGTGCCGCGCGCGGCACGCACCTTGCGGTCGTGCGCGAGCAGTTCCTCTCGCGCTTCACCGAGGACGAGCTTGGCGCGTTGGCGGAGCTGTGGGACCGCATCGCCCCGTGTGGCGGCGGCGGCTGTCGCGCCCTCTAGACGCTCTCTCTAGCTCCTGTCGACGGTCTCGACTGTTGGCTGACGGCGTTGGGACTCCTCCGCTTCGCTCGCCAGCTGATGGCGCATCTCCTCCTGTGCCCGCTGTTGACGGCGGTGGCGGCGGTGCAGGATGAACGCTCCTCCGAGCGCCAGTACCACCGCCACGAGGCCGTAGATCCCGAACGTCGCGATCGCATTGCTCGCCGACTGTCCGATGAAGTAGGCGATCAGCCCCACACCGGTCGCCCAGCAGATCCCCCCCAGCGCATTCCACAGGAAGAACGTGCGCCAGCGCATCTGGTTGGCGCCCGCCAACCACGACGCCCACGTGCGCAGACCAACGATGAAGCGCCCGAAGAACACCGCCTTCGGGCCGTGGCGCTCGAAGAACGGCTCGCCCGTCTCCACCACCATCTGACGCTGGTGGCGGAAGGGGCCGGGCCGTTCCAGCAGCCAGCGTCCCCCCTTGCGGCCAATCTGGTAGCCGATGTTGTCGCCCACGATCGCCGCCAGCGCGGCCACCGCGATCACCAGCTCGATGTTCATTTTGCCCCGGCTGGCCAGCACACCGCCTACGATCACCGCGGTCTCACCCGGCACCGGCACCCCGCCCGACTCAGCCATCACCAGCAGGAAGAGGATCGGGTAGCCCGAGACTTCGACCAGGTGGTTGACGTCGATCAGCGAGGCGAGCATTGCCTCACGATAGGGCTCTCGCCAAGCTCCCAACTAGGATGCCGCGGTGACCGCACTGACCATCGAAGCCCGCGATCCAGCGTCGAGGGCCCGCGCCGCGACGCTGCACACCCATCGGGGCGACGTGCGCACCCCCGCGTTCGTGCCGCTCGCGACGAAGGCCACAGTCAAAGGTCTACTGCCCGAGGAGGTCGCCGCGCTGGGGTACGAGATGGTGCTCGGCAACACCTTCCACCTGCTGCTCAACCCCGGCCCCGAGCTGATCGAGCGCTTCGGCGGCGTCGGCGGCTTCATGGGCTGGGAGGGGCCCGTCATCACCGACTCGGGTGGCTTCCAGGTCTTCTCGATGGGACATGGCACCGTCGCGGACGAGATCAAGGGGCGGGGTGGGGGACAGGGCAAGTCTCGCGGGCGCACCGGTGCGATCCTCTCGATCGAGGAGGAGGGAGTGCGCTTTCGCTCCTACGTGGATGGCCGCGAGTACTTCCTCTCGCCCGAGGGCTCGATGGAGGTGCAGGCCGCGCTGCGCTCGGACATCGCGCTGGTGTTCGACGAGTGCACCCCGTTCCACGTGGACCGCGCATACACCGAGCGCTCGACCGAGCGGACCCATCGCTGGCTGGATCGCTGCCTGAGTTGGCACGCCGAGCATGGCCCCCCCGAGCAGCTGGTGTACGGGATCGTGCAGGGCGGCGTCCACGAGGACCTACGCCGCGCCTCCGCGCGCACGGTCGCGGCGAGCGGCTGCCACGGCGTGGCGATCGGCGGCTCGTTGGGGGCGAGCAAGGAGCAGATGTATGAAGTGGTCGGCTACGCCACCGGCGAGCTCGGCGGCGCGCGCGAGCCGCTGCCCCGCCACCTGCTGGGGATCGGCGAGGTGGACGACCTGATCGCGGGCGTGGAGCTCGGGATCGACACCTTCGACTGCGCGATGCCCACCCGCCTCGGCCGCCACGGCACCGCGCTCGTGCCCGACCCGGCGGGCCGTTGGCGCCTGGACCTCCACAAGGGCCGCTGGCGGGACTCGGAGGAGCCGCTGCTGGATGGCTGCCCTTGCCCCGCCTGTTCGCGCGGTCTCTCGCGCGCCTACCTCTCCTACCTCGTGCGCGCCGGCGAGCTCACAGGGATGCGGCTGCTGACGCTGCACAACCTCGCCTTCCTCGCCCGTCTGATGGCCGACCTGCGCGGCGCGATCCTCGCTGGGCGCCTCCCCGAGGTCGCCGCCGCGCTGCGGGCGGGGGCGTCGCCTACTACTTGATGTTTGCGTTGACCAGCTGCTGCAGCGCAGCGGCGGTCTGTTCGACGTCGTTGTATGAGACTTCGCGCAGCGTGACCCTGGTGGCGGGGGGTGCGGTGGCGACGATGATCGCGACGATCACAACCGCGAGCAGCAGTAGGGCGAAGAGCGTCATAAAGAGTCGCCGCCCACGCGAGGAGTCGCGCCCCGTGCGAGCGGCCGCGAGCGGCTCGGCTTGGTGCGGGGGTGGTCCCGGCCGCGGTTGGCGGGGGGCCACATTGCCCCCGCGAGTCAGCGCGCGTGTCCGGCCGGTGACGCCCGTCCCTGCCGCGCTCGCCCCCGCACTGGCGGCTCCGGCGGCGAGCAGACTGGTGGCTGCGGTGGCGTGACGCGAGCGTGCCCCGCCTGTCCTGCCCGCTCCGCCCGCGCCTGGCTCCACGGGCGCAATGCCGTGCTGGGCGTCGCTTACCGCGCGGCCCATTTCGCGCGCGTTGCGGTAGCGATCGCGGGGGTCGAGCGCGAGCGCGATCGCCACTGCCTCCGCGAGCTCGGGGCTGGCGGAGGCGACCAGCGTGTCGAGCAGCGGCGGCTCCTCCTGCTGCTGCTTGAGCGCCAGCTCGGTGAGTGAGGTCGCCTCGTAGGGGAGGCGTCCGGAGATCAGCTGGTAGGTGACCACCCCCAGCGCATAGAGGTCCGCGGGTGGGCCGGCCTCCTCGCCTCGAGCCTGCTCGGGAGCCAGGTAGGCGGCGGTGCCCAGCACCGAGCCCACCTGGGTGATGCTCGACTGCTCGGTCGCCTTGGCGATCCCGAAGTCGGCGAGCTTGATCTCCCCCTCGAGCGAACGCAGCAGGTTGCCGGGCTTGACGTCGCGGTGCACCACCCCGTGGCGGTGGGCGTAGTGCAGGCCCTCGCACGCCTGCTCGATGACCGAGGCGGCCTGTTCCACCTCGACCCACCCCTCATCGCGCAGGATCTCAGCGCACGACTGGCCCTCGATGTACTCCATCACGATGAAGTGCTGGTGGGCGCGCTCGTCCAGGCCCGAGTCGAACACCTGCACGATGTTGGGGTGCACGAGGCGCGCCGCCGCCTGCGCCTCGCGTTGGAAGCGGGAGACGAACGTGGGATCCTCGGCGAGGTGCTCGGCGAGCAGCTTCACCGCGACGCGACGCTCCAAGCGTAGGTCGAAGGCCAGGTGCACCGTCGACATGCCCCCGTATCCCAGCCGGCTCTCCAGACGGTAGCGCCCGGCGATCTCGGTGGCGCTCACTGTCCGCTCCCGCCGCTGCCCGTGCCTCCACTGGGGCCGGCCGCGCCGCCGTTGTTGGCGCCTTCGGTGGCTTCGCCACCGCCAAGCCCTCCCGGGCTGGCGCCGGCGCCGCCTTCCCCGGCTTTGCCTTCGCTGCTGCCGACTTCCGGCGAAGTGCCGCCTTCGGCGCCGGAGCTCGGAGTGGTGCCCGTGGGCGCGGTGCTGGTACCCGTGGTGGTGGAGGTCGGTGGAGTCGTGCTGGTGGGCGGGGTCGTCGTCGTGGTTTTGGTTGCGGCAGGGGGAGGCGTGGTGGGCGTGGTGGAGGTCGACTCCCCGGTCGTCGTGCTGAGCGGCTGCGTGCAGAGTTCGAGCGCCTGTCCATGCAGATGCGAGATTCCCTGTTGCAGCCTCGCACGCAGGCCGGCGTCGACGCTCGCCGGCAGCGCCGCGAAGTCGTGTTCGGTGGTGCGCAGCGCCGCTTCGGTGGGCGCGCAGTCGCCGCCGCCCTTCAGCGCCGCCTGTTCCACCTTCTGGAAGTCAGCCACCAACGGCCCGGCGTTCTCCGAGGGGATCAGCCCCGCGCCGGAGCTGCCGCAGGAGACGAGCACGGCCGCGCTCACCCCGAGCAGGCCGGCGGGCAGGAGTGCGATGAGGCGGCGCACCGTCACTGACCGTACTCCAGCCGCTCGGCGAGCGAGTCGGGTAGGCGCGCGGCGCGGATCGCCGCCGCGGCGCCGGCGACGTCGTAGGGAGTGCGCCGGTAGGAGGCGGCCCAGTTGTCGGTATCGAGCAGCAGCCACGCCGCGCGCGGGTCGCTGTCGCGGGGTTGACCGACGCTGCCGGGGTTGAGCAGCCACTCGCCATCGCGGAGGTCGAGCTCGGTTCCGTCGCGGTGCGGCCCGCCGGAGGCGAGCTGTCCGGGGATGCGCCCGAACGAGAGCGCCACGTGCGAATGTCCGATCAGCCCGACCCGCTCGCGCAGGCGATCGAGGCAGAGTTCGGCGAGCAGCGTGGAGAGCACGTACTCCCACACCGGATCGCGGGGGCTGGCGTGGTAGAGCCCGACGGGGCCCTCGTGGCCCTCGGAGCGCAGGCCGGCGAGAAACGAGCGGCTGTTGGGGTCGAGCACCTCTTGTGTCCACTGCAGCGAGAGGCTGGCGCCGCGCGAAAAGTCCGACAGCGGCAGCGTGCCGATCGCCGCGAGGTCGTGGTTGCCGGCGAGACACACCGCGGCGTGCTCGCGCGCAAGCGCCACACACGCGTCGGGGTCGCCGCCGTAGCCGACAAGATCGCCGAGGCACCACAGCTCGGCGGCGTCGCTCGTGGCGACGGCCTCGAGCACCGCCTCGAAGGCGTGCCGGTTGCCGTGGATGTCAGAGACGATCGCGACCTTCATCGTTGCAGGGTAGGGAACACGGAGGCGCGGTCGGTGGGAAATACTATAGCTATACTCGTTCTGGCCACGGCGCAGGCAACGATCTTTTTTGCGCCCCTACCATATGAGACTGAGTCTTATTCTTATTTGGTAGGTCCAAAAATAACACCGCAGCCCGGTGCGGGTCATGCCTCGCGGGTGGTCAGGCCTCCTCGCCGTCTCCCGCATCCCCGCCGCCGTACTCGGGCAGGTTCTTGATGCCCTCGCGGGTGCGCCACTTGGAGTAGTTGTCCTCCATCGCGTCGATCAGCTCGCGCATGAAGCGCGGGGAGAGGTTGACGCGGGAGACGACCACGCCGGGAACCTCTTCGGCCTCGACCTCGTGGTCGACGCGGGCGAAGGTCACCGTGAACTCGTAGTCCGAGTGGCTGACGTTGGCGAAGTTGGCATATACGCCCCCCATGATCTCGGGGGACAGGTGAATGTTTATGTGGCGCTCCGCGCCTGGATCGTCGTCGTTCACAGGGCTAGTATCGCAACCCGTGCGGGCGAGCGCGGACAGCGGACGTTGATGACCGTGGACGGCGGGCTTTCGATCGTCCTGGATGGCGGGCTTTCGATCGTCCTGGATGGCGGGCTTTGATCGTCGTGGGTGGTCGGTGTTGAGGGTGGTGGGTCGCGGGTGCTCGTGACAGTCGTGGGGGAGGCGCGGATACGGCCTCCGTTCGCCGACGACGTGGCCCACTACAGTCGTCTGCTCTCCCGTTATGTGAAGCTGGAGCTGGTGGAGGTGCGCACTTCCGAGGCGGTGGCGCGGCGGATCCCGCAGGGGGCGTTTGTGTCGCTGCTGGCCGCGGAGGGGGTCGCGTACGACAGCGTCGCCTTCAGTGCCTTCCTCGAGGAGCGTCGCCAGGCGGGCGCCGATGTGGCGTTCGTGGTTGGGGGTCCCTTCGGCGCGCCGCCGCTGCAGCGGGTCCACCACCGCTTGTCGCTGGGTGCGATGACACTGCCCCACCAGCTCGCATGGGTGGTGTTGCTCGAGCAGCTCTACCGCGCGCATAAGATCCTTGCGGGCGAGCCCTACCACTATTGAGATGCCAGGCCAGCCCAGCCTTGGCCTCTTTCGCAACAGCGACCCCCCCATGAGATGGTGTGCCTCGTGACAAGCGACATTTTCCTACGATGACCGACCCCCACAGAGAGCCCCCGATCGTGAGCGCCTCGCGGACGCCGCTGGACGGCCTGCGCGAGGCGGTGCTCGCGGCGGCAGCGGGGCTGGCGGGCGGCGAGGATGGCCGCGAGCCCGACGGGGTGACGCTCGAGCGCCCCCCGAAGGCGAGCTTTGGCGACTACTCCACCAACGCCGCGCTGCTGCTGGCACCGCGACTGGGCGTCCCCCCCCGCGAGGCAGCGGAGCGCCTGGGGGCGGAGCTGGTGGAGCTGATGGGGGATGACATCGAGCGCTTCGAGGTGGCGGGGCCGGGCTTCGTGAATCTGTTCGTGGCGGATCGCTGGCTGAGGCGGGCGCTGGCGGCGATGCTGCAGGCCGGCGAGAGCTACGGCGCCGGCGGCGCGCGGCGCGGCGAAAGGATCCTGGTCGAGTTCGTGAGCGCCAACCCGACGGGCCCGATGCACGTGGGTCACGCCCGCAACGCGGCGTACGGGGACGCGCTGGCGCGGCTGCTGGCGCTGCACGGGCACGTGGTGACGCGCGAGTTCTACGTCAACGACGCGGGCTCGCAGGTGGCTAAGCTGGGCGAGTCGATCCTTGCGCTGGCGCAGGGCAAGCAGGTGCCGGAGGATGGGTACAAGGGGGAGTACGTCGGCGAGCTGGCCGAGCGCCTGGCCGCCGCCGCAAACGGCGGGGGCACCGAGCCCGGCAGCGGGTCTGCGGGCGGCGTGAGCGCCGAGGCCGGTATCTCACTCGCGGGCGACGCCGGCGATGCGCGGGCGTTGGGCAGGGCGGCGGTGGACCTGATGGTCGAGCGGATGCGCGCCTCGCTGGGAGTCTTCGGGGTGGACGACTTCGACCACTGGCAGGTCGAGAGCGAGCTGCACGAAGGGAGCCCGAGCCGGGTGGAGCACGCGCTCGCGCTGCTGGAGCAACAGGGTCACACCTACCGCAGCGAGGGTGCGCTGTGGCTGCGCACAACCGAGTTCGGCGACGACAAGGACCGGGTACTGGTGCGCTCAAGCGGCGAGCACACCTACTTCGCCTCGGACATCGCCTACCACCAGGACAAGCGCGAGCGCGGGTATGAGCGCCAGATCGACGTGTGGGGCGCCGACCACCACGGGTACGTGGCGCGGATGAAGGCGGCGTACGAGGCGCTGGGAGGCGACCCCGGGCAGCTGGAGATGTTGATCATGCAGCTGGTGCACCTCGTGCGCCGCGGCGAGCGCGCGCAGATGTCAAAGCGCGCGGGCGAGTTTGTGACGCTCGACAACCTCGTGGGGGAGATCGGAGTGGACGCCGCTCGCTGGTACCTGCTGTCGCGCTCGCACGACACCACGATCGACCTCGACCTCGACCTCGCGCGGGCACAGAGCAGTGAGAACCCGGTGTACTACGTGCAGTATGCGCACGCGCGGATCGCCTCGATGCTGACGAAGGCGGGCATCGAGCGGGTGGCGGCGGCGCTGGAGGAGGCGATCGTGGGCGAGTCGCCGCTGCGAGCGGCATCGGCGGTGGGCGGAGCTGTGAACGGGAAGCGGACCGAAGCGGAGGTGGCGGGCGCGGGCGACGAGGCTCTGCACCCCTCCGAGCGCGCCTTGATCAAGCGGCTGTTGGAGCTCCCCGGCGAAGTGGCGGAGGCGGCACAGCGCCGCGCGCCACACCGGATCGCCGCGTATGCGCTGCAGGTGGCGCAGGACTTCACCGCGTTCTACCGCGACTGCCGCGTCGTGGGCGCCGAGCCGGAGGCGCTCGAGCGCCAGCGGATCGCGCTGAGCATCGCGGCGCGCGGCACGATCGCGCGCTGCCTGGAGGACCTCCTGGGGGTGGGGGCGCCGCGGGAGATGTAGGCGCTTAGGCTTAGTCGAAGCGCGCGATGTCGGCGTTCAGCCGGGCTTCCTCGGAAGGGCTCAGCACCGGGGGGGAATGGAGGAGTGCCTCTCCGCCTGCGGGGGTGGCGCGGGCGCGGCGGCGCCAGCGGGGCAGCAGCAGCGCCAGCAGGCCGAGCAGCGCGAGCACCACGCAGGGCGGGACGACGTATACGGCGAGGTCGAACCCGTGCGTACTGGGGAGAGCGAGCACCGTCGGCCCGTATTCGCGCACCAGCGCCCGCTTGATCTGCGCCTCGGTGAGCCCCGCATCGATCAGGCGCTGGATGAACGCTCGCTCGCGGTCGGCCTGCGGCGACTGGGCGACCTGTAGCGAGATTTTGCAGGTGACGCACATCACCTGGCTTTCCATAACCGGTAGCGTCGTGCGGGCCGCAACGGCCAGCGCGGGTGAGGTGGCGGCTTGGAGCGCAAGGGCGAGCAGCAGAGCCCCGAGCGCGAGTGCGGCCAAGGGTGGGGCCTGGGGTCGCATCCGCGCAGCGAGGTGTGGTCCCGGGCTAGCGGGACCGGGGCTGGCGGCCCCGGGGCGTCGCGCCCCGGGGCGGATGCAGCGAGGCAGACCGGTGGGTGCCCTCACGCGCTCTCCGCGAGGCGCAGCGCCTTCTGCACGAACGGCGCTTCGATCTCGCTACGCGAATCGGCGGTGATGTGCCCAGAGGGGTCGATCAGAAAGCTCTCGGGCAGCTCGGCGGTGCCGTAGAGCCGGGCGTATTCCCCGCCGGCGTCGCGCAGGTTGGGGTAGGTCAGGTGGTGTTCGCGCACGAACTTCAGCGATTCGGAGGCCACATCCTCGTCGGTGACCCCGAGCACGGTCGCGTGGTGGCGTTCGAGTTGGTGCTGCAGCCGCTCCATCGCGGGCGCCTCGGCCTCGCAGGGGGGGCACCAGGAGGCCCAGAAGTTGAGCACCACCACCCGCCCGCGGTAGGCGGCGAGCGAGGAGTCGCCGTGACCGGCGAGGACGGGCAGCCGCTCGGCGGCCTGCGGCGCGAGCGGCTGCTGGCCGTCGGCGAGTGCCTGATCGATGGTGCGACTGGGTGCCTCGTGGGTGACCCCATAGATCAGCAGTCCGAGGAAGGCGGCGCCGAGCAGCGAGGCGAGAGCGGGGAGGAGCAGTCGTTTCACGAGCATCGAAGGGTAGAGGGCGGTGATCATCGGCGGGCCAGCGCGTGCCGCCGGCGGGCCGGCTCGACCGCCGGGAGGGCGTAATATGCACTTGTGTGCGGTGGTAGCTCAGTTGGTAGAGCGCAAGCTTCCCAAGCTTGAGGTCGCGAGTTCGAACCTCGTCCGCCGCTTTTACTTCGTGGAGCCGAATATGGCTCTGAGACATGGGTTCGGGGACGTAGAGAGTCGTGCGCGGCGAGGACAGGCGCGGGCGTCTGCGGGCAAGAAGGTCGCGAATCTGCTGCCACCCTGCTGCCACGGGATCGGGTTGCCGCAGACCACCGGAGCGCAGCTCGCCGACGGCCGTGGACTCTCCCCGTACGCCTCGCAGGGCAGATCGCTCTGCTGGGAGCCTGCCTCGACTTCACAATGGCCGCCGAGTGAGGCTGCGGGCAGTCCAGGGCTTGGCTGGTGGATCGGGCTGGCGTTGGATTCCCGAGGGGTCTGCGAGAGGTGGGAGCCCGGACAAGTCCACGGGGGGAGAAGAGCGGCGCTCTTCGATGGGCGGACCATGGGCACAGTCAGAACCCCGCGTCCGAAGGTCCGGCTCTTGACTACCAGGGAGGCAGCGGCCGCGCTCGGGGTGCACGAGCGCACGCTGCGTCGCTATATAGCCTCGGGTCTTCTTGCCTGCCGCAGGCTCCCCGGCGGGCATTACCGCATCCCGGAGGACGCGATCATCGATTTCTGGGATGAGGGCGATGACGCTGGCAGGCGCGGACGTCGACGAGCTCCAGCGGTTCAAGGGCCATCGCCTGGTGGGTCGAGTGCGGCCAGCCGGGCGAGTGCTCGACGCCCGTGCCTTCAGCGGCTGGCCGATGAGGGTGCGACCGTCGTCTACGACCTCTCGCTCGAGGCGCTTGCGGCGTTGCGTTCCCGGATTGGGGGTGAATGATGGCCAAACCCTGGAGGAAGCGATGGCCGTATGTCGCCAGGAGCGGCGCCAGGTCATATGCCGTGGGTTTTTACGACCACGAGGGCGTGGAACGCGCGCGCTCCTTCCCGACGGCGAAGGCGGCCCGCGAGTGGATGGACGACTACATTACGGCCGAGCGTCGCGGCCCGGACAGCCTGCGTCGCTTCCTGCTCGACCTCGACGCGCGGGAGGCCAACGCCGCAATCGAGGCTCGCACCCTCGGCGAGGTCGTCCAGCTCTACTTCGCGTTCAACGCCCCCCACACGGCGGACGGCCTGGCGACCTCGACGTTCCGAACCTACTCGTGGTCGGCGAACCGTCACCTGCTTGGGCACGAGGGGATGGTCAAGGGGAAAAAGGTGCGGCCGGCGAAGTATGCCGTGAGGCTTGCTTCGGAACCCGCGGATCTCTTCAACCACGCCACCGCGCCGCGCGCGTTGCGGGAGGGGATGAAGCGTGAGAAGGTGGGGCAGTCCGCTCGTGCCCATGCGTGGCGAGTTCTCTCGGCTGTGCTCTCGTGGGCAGCGCAGTCGGATCTGGTGCCCGAGATACAGACCAACGGCTGCCTGCTTGCCAACGAGAAGGTCGGCAACAAGCGGAAGTCCGTGCGCCGGCACAGCGGCCATAGGGCCGTCCGACGCCGCGGCGAGGAAATCCGCAGTTGGGCGCTTTCGCCGATGGCCGTCGAGCTGATCCGCGCGGACATGCTCGAGCGCGCCGTCCGGGCGCGAAGGCCACTCATGGCCTACCGTGACGCGACGGTGGTGTCCATCCAGTTCGGGCTCGGCATGCGCAACCAGGAGGTCTTCGGGATCCGCTGGTCATCGCTGGAGGGCGAGCGCGCCCGCGTTGTCGGGGTCCTCAGCTGGAACGAGCTGGACGAGTTGGGCAAGACGGAGCACGCCACCGGCCGCTCCCCCAGGGTTCCGGCTCTCCTGCGAGAGGATCTGGCGTGGTGGCGGGCACGTCTGCGGGAATACGGGCGTCCGACCCGTGGGGTCGATTTCGTCATACCCGGCGATCTGGCCGCGGAGTCGTTCGGCATCCGCGACCCGCAAACCGGCGCCTGCCACCTGACCGGCAACCAGGCTCAAAAGTGGGGGCCTCGATACATGACGCCGGCCGTCAACTCGGTCGTTGACAACCAGGACGGGTACGCCAACCTGCGGGGCGCTACGCCATATGCGCTCAGACGCGGTGGGATCTCGACGCGACTGCGGAGCGAAGACGCGCAGTCAGTCGCCGAGCAGTGTGGGACGAGCCTCGAAATGCTCTCCCAGCACTACAGCTACGAGATCGACGACTTCAGCCACCTCGGCCCACGGTCGGTCGACGACCAGTGGCGCAAGGCGCGAGCCGCCGCTCGTGCCTTGCTCGCTGAGCGAGCGGGGAGGCGGCGCCTCGAGGCTGCCGCATAAAGATCCTTCTCATCGGCATCTCGACCAATGGCACTACGCGTAGTCCCTGGGACTACAGTCCAGCTGTGCCCCATGTGGTGATCGATGGCGTGACGGTCGACGCTCGGCGCCTGATGCTCTCTCCAGCAGAGGCTGCTCAGGTATTGCGTGTCGAGGAGGTCGAGGTTCGCAGCATGGTTCGCCGCGGCGAGTTGCGGGATGTTTCTTCCGACGGCGCGGTACGGCTCGATCCCAACGACGTGATCACTTTGGTCGAACAGCGCGTCCGCGACGGCGCCCTCGGCAAGCATGTGTATGTCGAGCTGGCCGCCTTGATCTCCGGGCGCTTGTAGGTCACGCCGCTTCGTCCTCCACGAGATGGAGTCGTGCGGGCGAGATACGGAGCGGCTCTTGACAGCGCGCGGTTGGCTGCCCGTCCTTGGTTGTCCATCCTTGCTCCAGAGGCCAGTGGGTAAGGATCTCGGTCAGTGCGTCTCGCATGAGGGCTGTGCGCCAGAAGGCCTCGTGCACGCCGAGGACCCAGATGCGCCGGTAGTTGACCCCGAGCGAGGTGTCGATCGGGACCAACCCGGGCTCCCACGGACGCTTGTCCCTGCGTGTCGGGATGTGTTCGCCTTTGGCCCAGCGCGTCAAGGTGGAGCGGGCCTCGAGGCCCGCGATCAGGCAGAACTCGTGGAAGGTCACCCAGTCGCGAACCCCGATCGGAGTGTCGGTCGGCAACAACGCCTTCCCGAGCTTGCCTTTGTCAATTGCATCCCAATCCACCTGTTCGGCGCCTGGTGGCTCTGAGTCTGGGATTGGCAACCAGGTCGTCTGATCGAAGCGGAACATGTCCGCCTTGATGATCGTGTCGGCCTTTCGGCGGGACACCGTGACGAGCTCGTGAGTGATCCTCGAGCTCTCCAGTACCATCTCCTTGAGTTCGTCGATCGCGACGAGTTGCTCCTCTTGGCGGCGCAGGATCTCGTCGATGCGGTCGTCCTTCGGTGTGCGTGGTGTTCGCTGGCCGCAGCGGGTGTAACGCGCTTGGAGCTTCTGCGCGTTTTTCTCCAGCCGTCGCTCGTCATCTTCGATCGTGCGGAGACGAGTCATTTCACGTTCGTATGCAGCGAGGTCTGGACGTTTTCGCATTCCCAGGTCCGTAGTGAGGAGCTCCCAGCCGATCTCGGCGGCACGCCCTGCGACGACTTCGAGCATCGCCGGGGCGCATCGATCTCCATAGAGCGCACGTAGGTCGTGATCGATGCCTCCATTGTCGAGAAGAGCCGCCGCGTAGTATGGGATGGGTGGATTCGCTTCCGCACCGGTTGCTGGATAGCGCTTGTTCCAGATTTCTCCGCTGCGCTCGGCGAGTTGATCCGCGAAGTGACGGTACTCATGGGGCGTGTATCCGCAATGAGCGTGCTCCTGGTCGGTGAGAGGCACATCTATGTGGCGCGTGTCGCGCGGTACCAATGCACGCGTTTTGGGTGTGCCGGCGACACGCCTGTAAAGCCAATCCTCTCGCACCTGCTTCATAAAATGGGATGGTTCGGCCACGAGCAGTGGAGCCTTGGGTGGAGGCTGGGGATGCCCGTGCGCTTTGATTGTTCGGTCCATCAATGTCAGATAGACATCAAGCACGAGCGCTGCCCCGTGTGGGATGGGCTTGCGACGCACCTCCTCACGGTCCTTCCCCTTCCTGGGACGTAGATCCAATGCTGCGCCTCGTCGACAATCGGGCGGGGGCCCCTCATGATCGCAGACATAGTCCATTCGACGGAGCCTGGCCAGAGCGGTGCGTCTGCCTCCGGTAAGGACCATCAGCACCAACATCGCGCGGTCGCGCGCGGGGCGCCACAATCCGCGGCGGGCGATTTGATTGTCGGATAGTGCGCTGATCACGCGGAGCTCATCGTCGATCGAGTTGACGCCAAGGCGCTCGTGAAGGGAAGCCGTGATGTCCTGCAGCGCGTGACGTACTGTCTCAGGACGTGGCGCGATGGTTTGGTAGCCACCTTCCGGCATATTTGGCCTACGCAACTCCGGAACATGAGTCCAATGCCGGCAGGCCGGAAGCGCGCGTAGGTCATGGATGATCTGCAATACGCACTTGGCCTCGGACACTACTATCTGCACCATCGAGCGGGAGCGCTGTCCAGCCGCTCGTCGCCGGTTTTTCAATACACGCTCTCTCGAGTAGTCGAAGATGGCGGCCTGGGCGCGCCTGGCCGCAATATCGGGGCCCTCGGCTATCAGGGCTGCGAGGATGGGTACCCAGCTCGTGGGCACGACGTCGTGCAGAAGTTCGGGATCAAGAACGGCATTCGTCGCTCCGCCCCGCATCACAGCTTCTTCGTATAGGTCATAGAACAGATAGGGCTTGATCCTGTTGTTCCGAAGCTGGCCTTTGCCGATGGCGTAGCGAAAGGAGTCGCGATCGATTGGGTTTGGATACTCGATCTTCTGTCCGTCGATCACGACGGCGGCCGAGACGTAGCGATTCAGAAATTCACCTAGCTGGCGAAGTTCTGGGAACTCCTGGTTCCTCCTGCCGACGGCCGCGAATAGCGCCCTATGTGCTTGCCCAGAAGTGTGGTTCAGCGACAGTGTGGTTCCATCAATACACGGCCAATGGATCGAACAAAAATCTACCCTTTCCCACCAAACCTATACCTACGACGGAGCCGGACGCCTCACTGAAGTCCAGAACACACCAGCAGAACACGGGTGCACTACACGCATCTATACATACGACAGCGAAACAAATCGCACAAGCCTTACTACTCGCGAACCCGGCACTGAAGGCAAATGTGCCACCGAAGGCGGCAAAGTCCAAGAACACACCTATGACACCGCCGACCGTCTAACGGACTCGGGCACCACCTACAACGCCTTTGGTGACATCACGTCCCTACCCGCCAAAGACGCCGAAGAATCTGGCGAACACGAACTGACCAACACTTACTACCTCGACAACCAAGTCGCCAGCCAGACACAACACGAACAAACCATTGGCTACAACCTCGACCCTGCCGGACGCACCCTCGAAACGGTCGCTACCGGCAAACCCAACAATTCCACCGTTATCAACCACTACGCAAGCCCAAGCAACGACCCCGCGTGGACCATCAGTCCGATTTCCGGCGAATGGCAACGCAACATCACCGGCATCAATGGCGGCCTGGTGGCCATTCAAAACAACGGTGAAACGCCAGTGCTCCAACTCACGAACCTTCATGGCGACATAATTGCCAAAGCCTCCGCATCCGAAACCGTCACCGAACTGACCGCTAAGGCCGACACAAGTGAGTATGGCGTACCAACTGTCAGCGCCCCCGCTAAATACTCATGGCTCGGCGCGATCGAGCTGCCAACCGAACTTCCATCCGGCGTCGTCAACATGGGCGTCCGGTCGTACGTTCCCGAGATCGGACGCTTCCTCCAGCCCGATCCGATCCCTGGAGGCTCGGCCAACGCTTACAGTTACACGTTCGGCGATCCGGTCAACACCAACGACCCCACCGGCGCCTACTCAGCAACAATCGACCAATTCGACGAAGAACACGTCAGCGGAGAGGCATCGGCCGCAGCGGCAGTGCGCGCTGCCGAAATACGCGAGGCCGAAGAAGCAGCCGCCCGAGCAGCCGCCGAACAAGCGGTCCGTGAAGCCATAGCTGAGGGGCAACTTGCGGGTCTGCAATACGCTGAATGGGAAGAATGGGAAGAATGGTGGGAAGGAGAAGAAGGAGACGAATACGCAGCATACCGCGAGGGAGCTAAATCGGGAGGAGATGAAGCGCGCACAGAACCTGCGATCTTGGTTCAACCACTAACCGGCGAAGGAGATATGAACGAAGGCGCCGCCGTTCTGGGCTCCGTTATACCTCTTTGCGAAGCTGGTGTGGATGGGCCATGTGCCGATCCGGCGGGCCTTCCGTACAGGTTTCAGAAGTCGTTCTGTGTTGCCGGTGCCGTTCTATCCCTCGCGTGTGGTAATGGGGATGAGAAGTATAAGGTGATACGCGAGAGGCCTCCGGTCGACCGTGGCGACTGGGGAGAGGCAGAGAAGACGGCGGAGGAGGACGCCGAGGGCGCCGCCGAGGATGCTGGCGAGAGTTTCGGTGAGGAGGCTGTTGAGGTTGTGGTGATCGTTCTGTTCTAGTGGTCCATTCGTGAAGTTTGTGGGTTGTTGAAGGGGTGTTGTGGTCGTTGCCGAAGTTGTCGCTGTCCTGTTCAGCGATGATGGGGGTTCGGTATGCCTGCGTTGACGAAGAGCATCGAGATTGGTGCGGAGGATCGGTTGGAGCTCGAACGGGTCGTGCGCTCCAGCACCGCGGAGGTGCGGATAGTCGAGCGCGCCCAGATCGTGTTGGAGGCCGGTGAGGGTCGCTCGGCGGTGGAGATCGGGCGGCTGGTGGGGTGTTCGACGAACACGGCGCAGAAGTGGCGCTCGCGCTATGAGCAGGACGGGATCGCCGGGCTCGGCGATTTGCCGCGCTCGGGTAAACCGTTGATTTATTCTCAGGCGGATAGGGCGCGGCTGATCGCGAAGGCGTGCACGCGTCCACCGGAGACGCCGGAGGGGGCGCAGCAGGAACGCTGGACCTATGAGCAGCTCGCCGCGACGGTCGGGATGTCGGCCTCCCACGCGCATGTGATCCTCGCGCGTGCGGATATCAAGCCGCACCTGACCGACTACTGGATCATGAGCGACTTCTCCCAACCGGAGTTCGAGGAGCGCCTGACCGAGGTCTGTGGTCTTTACGTCAATCCGCCGGAGAACGTGCTGGTCCTATCCCTGGACGAAAAGACCGGGATCCAGGCCAAGGCGCCGACCAAGCCCGATGTCCTACCTGCTGGGGGACGACCGACCCGGCGTGAGCACGAATACACACGCAACGGCACTCAATGCCTGTTTGCCTGCCTGAAAGTTCACGAAGGGGATGTGCTGGCGATGTCCTCAAAGACCCGCAACCGCTTCGACCTGATCCGCTTCCTCGACCGGCTCGACTCCGAGATCCCCACCGTGCAGGGCCAGAAAATCGTTGCGGTCAGTGACAACCTCTCCACCCGTGGCACCCAAGAGGTCACCGACTGGCTCGACGAGCACCCGCGCTGGAGCTTCCAGTTCACCCCGACACACGCCTCGTGGCTGAACCAGATCGAGATCTTCTTCTCCATCCTCTACCGCCGGCTACTCAAGCACGGAATGTTCTTCAGCGAGGAAGACCTCGCCGAGCAAATGCTCGCATTCATCGAGACCTACAACCAAACCGCCAAACCATTCAACTGGACATACACCGGCAAGGTACTCCAAGCATAACCCCACGAACTTCACGAATGAACCACTAGCTCGACAGAATGCAGGTCGCACCCGGCGGAGAGCAGAATGCTATGCTAGGCAGACTATGACCGACTTTGGTTCCGTCGTCGCGTGTCATCATGGCCCAGGTGATCGTAAGTCCTATCTTGAGGTTGCCGAAAGTCTGAATAGTGACGGCGATGAGTTGTTTCGCTCGCATCGATACGAAGAGGCGCTTGCGTGCTACCTACAAGTCCTAGAGCAGTTCGGTAAGGTGCGAGAGGGAGAGCTCGGGAGGCAGGTACGGACTGCGCTAGGTAGGAAGGGAGGAGCGCTTGTGATGCTCAATCGTCTCACGGAGGCTTCCGGGGCGTTTGATGAACTGTGCGCTCGAACGAGTCACGCATCTGATCCTAAGCGGGCGTTGGCACAAGCTCGGGATATGATAATGCGTGTCATCGACGTGCAGGCCCGTGCACTGCTTAAAGCAAAGCGCTATGAGGAGGCGATCGCGACTGCTGACGCAGTGCTCAGACGATTTTATGACGATCCGCCGGAAGGCCGAGTCGACGTGCTGGTAACGGCGCTGCGGATCAAGGCCAACGCTATGGTTGCCACTGGTCGGGTCCATGAGGCAATCGTGGTACTTAATGAGCTGGTCGAGCGTTACGGCAATGTTGACGACCCATCTGTGTGCGAGGTTGTAGGCAGGATGTTGAACGAGAGGGCGAGGCTGCTCGATGGTTGTGGCGATTCCAGGCAGGCACTCAAAGTCTATGAGGAGGTGGTTGCCCGTTTCGGTGATCGATCCGAACCTGCGCTGCGTGTGTCGGTTATGGTTGCTCTGGGCGGTAGGTCACACGTGCTGCGAATGACAGGCCATTATGAGGAGTCGCTTGTGGTTGGTGATGAGCTGCTTACCCGCTTTGGTGAGGATCCGCTCTCCGAAGCTCGATACGCGGTTGTTGATACTCTTGCTGGTAAGGCTTGGACTCTCAAAAAGCTTGATCGAACACAGGATGCGATCGCGGCTTACGATGAGCTCGTGCGGCGCTATGCTGGCGATTCTGACCTATATACGCGCAGGAAAGTCGCCGACGCGTTCGAGAGGAAGGCTTCAATGCTGCTCGATGAGCGCCGCAATAAAGAGGTGATCGACGTCGTTGATGATCTCTGCTCGCGTTTTGGTCAGGCTGATGAGCCCGAGTTGCGTGTACACGTCGCTACCGGACTGAGCTACGAGGCGTTGGCACTTGGCAGGCTTGGTCAGTGGGAGAAGGCGATCACGGTTGATGACGAGGCCGTCGGGCGCTTCTCCGGTACGACCGATCCAACACTCGACGAGGTGCTCGCCCACGTGTTGGGTCACAAGGCGTATTGCTTGAAGCAGATGGGTCAGTTGGAGCAATCGATCGCTGTCTGGAATGAGATAGCAGAGCGTTATGGCGGTTCCAGTTCGCCCGTGCTGCGCGATCAGGTCGAGAATGCTCTGCAGGAAAAGGCTCGGTTGCTCATGGCCACGGGTCGGCCAGCAGAAGCGGTTGTTGTGGCCGATGCGCTGATCGAGCATGCTGAGGATCAGGCCGATCCGAAGCAAGTGGTCCATCTCGCTGAAGCGCTTGTTGCCAAGGGGACGGCTCTGGTCTCGGAAGGGCGCTGCGAGGAGGCGGTCGAAGTGCTTGATGAGATGATCAAACATTTTGAGGATGCCTTTGAGCCCGCGTTGCGTAAACAAGTTACGCTTGCGCTCAACAGCATGGTTACGGCGCTTGCTCAGCTCGGCCGCGATGAGGAGTCCGATGAGACGTTCCACAAGCTGGCTGTTCAGTTTGGCGACGAGGCTTTGGTGCTATTTGACGAGACCGCCGTACATCTCGCGAAGGCATCTGAGCCTCACGAGCGCGAGCAGCTGGCCTCTGTGCTCATAGCTAGGGCAGGAATCCTTGGTGACATGGGCCGTCAAAGTGAGGCCCTGCCTCTCCTTGCCGAGCTGATTGCGCGGTTCGAAGACGACGAGAACGCGGCCGTCCAGGATATTGTCTCGGAGGCACGCGAGGCGCGTGACGAGATGGTCAACGATGAAGGCGACTAACTCCTTGACCTACAGCAGTGGCTTGAACAGACAAGCACCATCTCCCGCCAAGCATACACCTATGGTGCCGCCGGTCGGCTAACCGCGCCTGCCCTCGGCCTGGTTCTCCTCGCGCTCTACGGCCTGCTCACTGTCGGGCTGCGCATCGCCGTCCTGCACAGTGCGTCAGGGCTCACAGAGCGAATCGGCGGGTCGCTGTTCGCGTTGGCCGTCGCGCTCTGCGTCGCGGGCACGGTGCTCCAGTTGGCGGGCGCACTGAGCGCCGTCAAGGTGAGGGGCGCCAGGATTCTCGGCGTCGCGCTCGCCACCCCGGGGATCGCCATCGTCTCGTTCGCTCAGTTTGCGCTGGCCGACGCCTGGCGGATCGGCGTCGATCCCACCGAGCGCACCGAGCTGGTCACCGACGGCCCCTTCTCGCTCGTCATGGCTTCAAGAACCGATGACGGTGAGGGGGACCCCAGACAGACCGCGCCCGCGCGTGGGGATCGACTCCGGCTCGTTCCTACGGAACTCGCCTACGTCGATCCCCACGCGCGGTGTCTACGCCCTAGCCAAAGTGGGGACTTCTTGTGATCGGATCTGAGGAGAATCCCGTGATCCGGCGCACGGCGAGCAATACACCGTATATGCCGCCCGAGTCGGCCGCTTCCTTCCAGGGATCGGCCGCCTGCGGCGTATCGGCCCCGCTCAGCCCGGCGCTTGATCGACGACAACAGGCGACGCATCGGCACCCTCCTGACGCCCGTACGCTGATGCCAACCATAGAATACTCCTACGTGACGAAATCCGGCAACTCACGTTCAAGGAACGGTAGAGCGATGACGCAACAGGTCGCAGATGCTCGGCGCGAACGCGAAGAAGAAGATGAGATGATCCTCGAGCGTCTTGTGGCGATAAAAGCGCTTCGGCAAGAGACGCGCCGACTGGAACGCGAATACCACGTCGCCGGGGCGTGCGATATCGCGATCCCGGCCAGCTGGCTGCATTTGCTCGACAGAGGTCTAAAGTCGGCGATAAGGTACGCCAAGAGAAGACACGCCGAAGGGGAGTTCAGCGATGACGAATGCCGTGGGCAGATCGAGCGCGTAGAGCGACTCACGGCGGCCATTCGCGATGTCGAGCCCGGTAACGCCTTTTCCGTCGGTCCGGAACACCATAAGGCGCTGTTTGCCGGGCTCGCTGGCGCAGCGCATATCCAGGATTTCGAGGTCGCTCGATTGTCCGAGTACGACCCCCTTGGACAGCGCTTTATCGCCGCGCGCTCGCATACTGCACTCTCCAGCTTGGTGTGGTTCCTTTGGGATCGCGTGGGCTGGTAGGACTCCGGGCACCTATCAGGGCGACGGCCAGTGGCCGTGGAGGCGGTAGTGCGCGAGCTGGTAGACGTTTCGTCGTCGGGTGCCTCGCGGTGGATGGCCGACACCGGCAGCCACGTACTCCAGGCCGAGCTCATCGCTGGCGAGCCAGGCGATCTGGTAGACGATGCGCCAGGGGCCCGCGAAGTCCGGGATGTAGACCTTCAGGCAACCCGTCAACCGTGTGCCCGAGTGGTGTTCGGCGTGGCAGTGTCTGCGCTCGCTGGCAGGGATGCCGTCGCGTTCGTAGCGCGAGCGGGCCTCTTCGAGCGCCCGGCGCGCTGTCTCGGGGAGGCGTGCGAGATCGGCGGCGAAGAGCGCGTCGTCGAAGTGGACGGGAGCGTTGTCCCGTCCGATTCTGCCGGCCACCGGACGGTCAGCCCTCGTCGTCGGGCGGCAGGGACGGCCCGAAGCGCCGCTCGAACTCCTCGATGTCGGACGGGGTGGCGGGACGGCTTGCGTGGCGCGCATAGACCTCGCGCATCGTGTTGCCGTTGGGCGCTGGCTGGATCTCCTCCAAGACCCAGGCGATGAAGCGGTACAGCTCGTCCTCTGGAATGTCGATGCGTTCGGCGATCTCTTTGGGGCTCAGCCCACCGGCAACGTCGCGCAGGATCGCCTGATCGCGTTCGCTCAGTTCTGTGAGCGTCGCGGCAGCGGTGGGGAGGGCCCGCATGTCGAACATCGTCCTCCAAGATTAGTACCCGCCGGCTCGATGTGGGTGCCGTTCGTCCTGGGGTCGTCGTAGGCTTGGGTTGTCTCCTATGTCCACGACACTCGATCCAGCCGCTCGGCGGCGCCCAAAACCCGCGAGATTTGCTGCCACCGTGCTGCCACGGCCGCATGGGCTTTCCGAGAACACGTTGATTTGCGGGGCCGAAAGCCCCATCCGCCCCCGGCTTCCCAAGCTTGAGGTCGCGAGTTCGAACCTCGTCCGCCGCTTCCTTTTCTCGCCGTTGCTCGCCTGATTTCGCTGGGGGATCGCGGCGAAGAGGCTGTGTCTCAGGGGTTGAGGCTATGTCTCAGGGGGCTGCCTCGCCGTGTCTTGCCGCGTCTCGCCGTAGGTCTCCGGGGGATCGTGGTCGCATATTGGTCGCAAGGAGGGGCCGGTGATCGACAGCGAGTTGCGCGACTCACTGGGCGCTGCGGCTCGTCGCCGACAGGGCTCATGGCTACGGCAAGACCGCGAGCTGTTCGTCGACCGGTTGCGCGCGACGCTGATCCCCCAGCAGAGGGTCGTGTCTCATGAGCCGGGGGATTTGATGTTGCGGGCGTAGCCTCCGCTTTGTCCTGAGAAGACCAAGCGATGGAGGTACGCCCGCATGGAGAAGGTAGCCCCGAGCGAGAGGTTTCGCTCTGAACTGGATGAGGTCCTGGTTGGTGTCGGCGAGGAGCAAGACCCGATTGAGACGGTCGGGCGGCTGGGAGCGCGGCTGATCCTGCAGCAGGTGCTCGAGGACGAGGTCACGGAGTTCCTCGGCCGCCGGCGGTATGAGCGCGCTGGCGAGACGGTCAGTCACCGCAATGGCCACGAACCCAGGACGGTAAAGACGACGAGCGGCTCGATGAATCTGGAGCGCCCGCGGGTGCGTAACGCGAGCAAGCTGGGATTCGAGAGCCGGGTCCTCGGCAAGGGCGTCACGCGAACGCACGCGCTGGAGTCTCTGGTGATCAGCTCGTTCTTGCGGGGGCTGTCCATCCGTGATGTGGAGGCCGCTTTGGAGGAGGTCTTCGAGGAGCCGATCGCGTCGAAGGCGACGGTTTCTCGGATCTGCGAGGACACCCGGGAGCGATACCGCCAATGGTGCCGGCGGCGCTTGGAGCAGTACGACATCGTCTACTGCTTCTTGGATGCCATCTATCTGAAGCTGCACCCCGACGACACGCCGGCGGAGGGCGTGCTGGTGTGCTGGGGCGTGACGCTTGAGGGCCGCAAGGTCCTCCTCGGATTGGCTCTGGGGAGCCGTGAGAGCTATGACAGCTGGCTCGCCTTCGGCCGGGACATGATCGCCCGCGGCCTCAGGGCGCCAGCGCTCGTGATCGCCGACGGAGCACCCGGGATCTGGAAGGCGACGCGGGAGCTCTGGCCCGGAGCGCTGGAGCAGCGCTGCACCGTGCACTATGCCGAGGTCCGGGTTATGCCGAGGTGGCCGCGAAGGGCCTGCGATCACGTCGGTTCGGGGGTGCTGATGTCGGCATAATCCGGCCCGGCGGGGGAGGCTGTGCTTTCCATTCTCGAAAGGGGGAGCACTGATGAAGAATCCGTCAAAGGTGCGGCTGTCCGGGCCGCTGCAGGAGTTCGGGCCGGGGTTCGTGGGCGAGCTTGAGCGTCTGGGGTACTCGCCGGTAGGCGCGGCGCTGCAGGTGCGGCTGATGGCTCGCGTGAGCCGTTGGATGCAAGTCGAGTCTCGTGCCTGGGGGTCTGAGCGACGATGTCGTGGCGCGGTTCTTGGCTGAGCGCTGCGCGGCCGGCCACCGGGACTACGTGACAGCGCGAGCGATGGCGCCGCTGCTTGCCTACCTGCGCAGTGACCGTCATCTTCGCCGCGCCGCGCGACTGACCAGGACAGCGAGCAACAACGAACGCCGTCACCCGGGCAGCGGTCAACTCCCCGAGATTAAGCCCGTCCTCGTCGAGCCCAGCCAGGAACGGCTTGACGGCATCGACATACCCAATGGCAGTGCTCTCGGCAAGACCGCGCTCGACAACCAGATAGCGACGAAAGCGCTCATCCAACATCTCGGCCCTCGTCGACGGCTGCACCGGCGAGGCCGACGGCACCACCCCCAGCTCACGCTGCGGTCGCTGCTGGGGTTTTTGCATGTCGAGGGGTTGATCGCCGAGTCCCTGATTGGCGCGGTTCCGTCGGCAGCGTCGTGGCGACTGTCGGGGTTGCCGCGCTTTCTCGAGGACGATCAGGCCCAGGCGTTGCTGGACTCATGCGATCCGCAGAGCGTGACCGGGCGGCGCGATTTGGCGATCCTGACGTTGTTGCTACGGCTCGGGCTGCGGGCCGGCGAGGTCGCCGGCCTGTCACTCGAAGATGTTGACTGGCGTGCTGGGGAGCTGGTTGTGGTCGGCAAGGGCCGCCGCAGCGAGCGGCTTCCGTTGCCCGTCGATGTCGGCGAGGCAATCAGCGGCTACCTGCGTGATGGCCGGCCAGGCAGCGCTTTGGACCGGACGGTCTTCATTCGTATCAAGGCTCCTCACCGGCGGCTGAGCACCGGGGGCATCACCCAGGTGGTCTTCGCTGCTGGTCAGCGTGCTGGGCTCGGTCGGATCCATGCGCATCGTCTGCGGCATACCGCCGCGACATCGATGCTCAGGGCTGGGGCGCCGCTGGCGGAGATCGGGCAGGTTCTTCGCCACCGTGAGGCTCTCTCGACCGCGATCTACGCAAAGGTCGACAGGGCCGCGTTGAGCTCGCTCTCGCGGCCGTGGCCCGGAGCGGGCGCGTGAGCTCGCTCGAGCAGCACCTCACCGGGTATCTCGCGGTCCGGCGCGCGATGGGATACAAGCTCGCGCGCGCGGGGAAGCTGTTGCCCCAGTTCACCACTTGGATGGCCGAGCGCGACCAGTCCTTGATAACCAGCGAGCTGGCGCTCGAGTGGGCGACCTGCCCGCCGGCGACCGGCTCGAACTGGCATCACCAGCGACTGTCGGTCGTCCGTGGCTTCGCCGCCCATTTGCACGCGATCGACCCCGCGCACGAGATACCGCCAGCTGATCTGCTGCCGTGGCAGGCGCGGCGCGCAGTCCCTTACCTCTATACCGACACGGAGGTCGCCTTCCTCGAGACGCTCTGATTATGCCGACCCCGATCAGCCCAATCCGCCCACCACCAACCACTTCCGCAACCCACCTCGGCATAACCCGGACCTCGGCATAGTGCACCTTATGCCGACATCCGCATAACGTCCACGCGCTTCGGAACGTCACCGGAAAGCTGCCCGAGCGCCATCACCAGGAGATCAAGTAGTGCTTTGTTAGTTTTGTTGTAGGAGTTTGCTTGGGTTGCGGCGAATCCTTCTCGCGTTTGGTTGTCGACGTGAGGAGCGATGATGGTCGCGGTGAGCGAAGCGAGTTCGGGTGTGAGCGGAAGGGTCGATGCGCCGTCGGTCGTGGTGGATCGGCTGGAGGCGTTCGGGGTTGAGGTGCTGGCGCCGGCGATGAACCGGTCGGTGCAGGTGCTCAACGGCGGGGTGTATCTGCGTGGGTTGATCGAGCAGGGGGCCCGCAAGTCGCTTGAGCCGATGGTTCATCGCCTCGGCGGGGACGCTGACTATCAGAGCTTGCAGCAGTTTCTGGCGGACAGTCCATGGGATCCTGGGCTGGTTGTGCGTGCGGTCGCTGAGCGGGTCGCGCCCCGGATTGGTGTTGAGGCGTGGGTGTTGGACGACACTGGGTTTCCGAAGGACGGGAAGGACTCGCCGGGGGTCAAGCATCAGTACTCGGGGACGTTGGGGAAGACGGGGAACTGTCAGATCGGCGTGTCGGTCCACGCGGTCGGAAGACGGGGGACGGTTCCTTTGGGGTGGGCGCTGTATCTACCGGAGGACTGGTGCGAGAACGCGGAGCGGCGGCGCAAGGCAAAGATCCCGGATGAGGTTATGTTCAAGACCAAGCCGGAGCTCGGGGTCGAGCTGGTCCAGCGCGCCGCCAGCTGGGATGTGCCGAAGGCGCCGGTGCTCGGGGATCACGCGTACGGTGAGAACACCAGGCTGCGAGACCGTCTCGATCAGGCCGGGTGCGAGTACGTGCTGTCGGTTGGACCGACCACGAAGGTGTTCGAGCACGGCACCGCCTTCGCGGTGCCAACCCCAAAGGGCAACGACGGTCGGGTGCCGTTCAGGCCGCGGCCGGACCGCAAGCCCGAACCAATCGGCGATCTGATCGGCGGGCTCGGAGCAGACACCGCCCAGACGGTCGCCTTCCGCGACGGACCCGACGGCGAACCGGTCTCCTCCAGGTTCATCTTCGCGCGCGTTCACGCCGCTCATGGCTGGCGCGACGATCAGCACCGCAGCGGATGGCGCGAGGGCGCCGAGGGTCCCCCGCGCGAAGAGTGGCTGATCGCCGAATGGCCCGAGGGCGAGGACGGACCGACCGACTACTGGATCTCAAACCTCCCCGCCGACACCCCGCTCGAGCGGCTCGCGCGGCTCGCCAGGATGCGCTGGAAGATCGAGCTCGACTACAAACAACTCAAGGGCGAGCTCGGCCTCGACCACTACGAGGGCCGCTCATGGCTCGGGTGGTATCACCACACCGCGCTGGTGACCGCCGCTCACGGATTCCTGACCCTGGAGCGGCAGTACCCAAATCACCCGCGGCCGGCCTGACCCTCCCTCAGGCAATCCTCCTGCTCCAGCCGCTGTTCAAGTGCTGGACCGGTCGCTGCCAAACCTGCTCCCAGCCCGTCGAACTCGACCGGCTCACCCTCAACAACCCACCCCGACAAGATGAGCGAACCTAACAAAGCAGTGCGTCACGAACGTTGAGGAGGAAGTCATGTAGAAGACATCTTTCATAGGCGGTGCTGTGCGAGAGATGGAGGCTTGTTGGCCCTCCAGTGTCGGCCTTGCGGGGGCGGGCGCTAAACCACCCTGGTGCTGCGTTGGCTGAAGACCGTCGTGGTGAGCGATCGGGGAGAAGGCGCGACCTGATCGCGTCAGGTGGGGACCAGGAAGACGTTCCAGAAGCGTCTGGTCGGGCCGGTGGTCTGGTCGGGCGTCGCTGTTGAGGCGTCGTGATTAGTTTTGATGGCATCAAAACCGGGGGTCCTTGCTTTTCCCTCGGGATGAGTCTGGCGGGTGCCCGTGTTCCTGGCCAGGTGGTGTCCGGCGTAGAGGCGGTGTGAGCCTGGTCTGCGGCTCTTGCACGGAACGTGAGAAGGCGAGCGTCGATACGGCGTCCCGGGACCGCAGGTCTCCAAGGGTCGCGAAAGGGAGCGTGCCGAGGCAGCAACCGAAGGCATTGAGTACCGACGCGGCGCTCGCTGGCGGACCGGTCCGTAGTAGCTGTGAAGTTCCTGCTCGCTGGGGTGGGGGTGGAGCGAAGGGGCCGGCTCACCTGGAATGTCCATTTCGGTCAACCGGGGTGTGAGCCCTGGGAGGAAGCGAGGATGAACATGCCAAAGCCCAAGGACAAGTCGTTTGCGATTCCCAAGCAGTTGGTCTGGGAGGCGTGGCGGCAGGTCAAGGCCAACAAGGGTGCCCCGGGAGTGGATGGGCAGACCCTGGACGAGTTCGAGTCTGATCTGAAGAACAACCTCTATCGGATCTGGAATCGGATGAGCTCGGGGTCCTACTTTCCGCCTTCGGTGCGGGCGGTGGAGATCCCCAAGCTGCATGGCGGCGGGGTCCGAGTGCTGGGCGTGCCCACGATCTCAGATAGGGTCGCGATGACGGCGGCAGCCATGTTTCTGGAGCCGTTGGTGGAGCCGAGGTTCCACCCTGACTCTTATGGTTACCGGCCGGGCAAGTCGGCCTTGGAAGCGGTCGGGGTGTGCCGGCGGCGGTGCTGGAAGTACGACTGGGTCATCGATCTTGATGTCCAGAAGTTCTTCGATGAGGCGCCGTGGGAACTCATCGTCAAGGCGGTGGAAGTGGTCACCGACGCTCGCTGGGTGCTGCTCTATGTGAAGCGGTGGCTTGCCGCCCCGTCACAGCAGCCCGACGGTACCCTTGTGCAGTGCCAGAAGGGAACTCCGCAAGGGTCGGCAGTTTCGCCGGTCCTGGTGAACCTGTTCATGCACTTTGCGTTCGATGCCTGGATGGCCCGGGAATACCCGGACTGCCCATTTGAGCGCTACTCCGACGATGCCATCGTGCACTGCAAGTCACGGCGGCAGGCCGAGGAGGTGCTTGCCAGGATCGCCGCGCGGATGGAAGAGGTGGGCTTGAGGCTGCACCCGCAGAAGACGAGGATCGTCTATTGCAAGGACGATAACCGTCGCGGGCGCCACGAGCACACCTCCTTCACGTTCCTGGGGTTCGCCTTCCGGCCACGGGAGGCGCGACGCAAGGACGGCGTGAGGTTCACGTCGTTCCTGCCGGCGATCAGCCCCGAGGCGCTGAAGGCCAAGAGTGCTCGGCTCCGCCAGTTGCGGATACACCGGCACATCAACCTGCCGCTCGACGATCTGGCCAGGTGGCTGAACCCCATCGTGGCCGGGTGGATGAGCTACTACGGCCGGTACTACCGGTCAGTGCTCTATCCCCTCCTGCGGCGCGTCAACGTCTACCTGAGGCGCTGGGCAGGGAAGAAGTACAAGCGGCTGCGGACCTACAAGCGGTTCAAGCAGTGGTGGGCCAGACTCTTGAAACGAGAGCCCGGCCTGTTCGCCCACTGGCAATGGGTCCCAACGCCCTGACACGGCTGGTGAGAAGAGCTGGGTGACGGGAGACTGTCACGCCCAGATCTGTGGGAGCCGGGAGCTGCAACGCTCCCGGCCACCCGCCCTACAAGGCACGCTGGTGGAAAGCATTCGACGAGGCGCGCTCCCCGGGCGAGGCGACCCATGAGCTGCGTGGCATCATCGCCGACTACAAGACGGCTTACCCCTCGGCGATGGCCGTGATCGAAACGGACCTGCCAGCGCTCGTCACCCACCTACAGTTCCCGTCCGCCCACCGCAAGCGAATCAGGACCACGAATCTCCTCGAGCGAACGTTCGTGGAGGTCCGCCGCCGCACAAAGGTCATCGGCCGGTTCCCCGGCGAGACTTCCGCTCTCTCGCTGACCTGGGCAGTGCTGGAGCTCTCCTCCCGCGGCTGGCGCGGCGTAAAGATGAACCCCCAGACCGTCGCCGAGATCGAGCGCCTACGCCGCCAACTACGCGACACCAAGGCCGCTCCACCAGCCACGACGAACACCGAGGAGGTGATCGCCGCATAACATCCACTCAAGCGGAGCTACCCCCGAACGAATTCACCCGGGGAACGAGACGCGACCACACCGCGTTGCGACAACCGGTTGAGCTCAGGGAATCATCGCCGCCCCGATCGCCGTCCTATGGGGTTAGCAACTCGCTGGCCGGTCCCCTTGGGGGCACGTAGTCGAAGAAGCGGTGGGGGGCACCGGCCGCACTCTCCATTCGGCCTGTAGGCGAATCCGCCGTTCCACCCGGCGCAGCGCCGAGAGCAGCCAACGATTGAGGTCCGGCGCGCTCGCGCCGATCATATTCGCCTCGACGGGGAAGCCGCCGGCCGTCACCGTGATCTGTCCCTGCACCAGCCGAAGCAAGAGTGGCTCGATCGCGGCAGGGGTCGTCGCTGCTCACATCGGCGACGAGCTGGAAGCACTGCTCCGTCATCGCCCAGATTGTGCTTCATGGCGCGCACGGGCGCGTACTCTCGCCAGCTGGACAACGGAGCTGCTTGTGGCCCACGCCCGCTCGCTCAGGAGATTGCGACAGCGCGGCCTCACGCAGTCGCTGCTCTCGCTGATCGTCCGATCCAGTCGTCTGCGCGAGTGTCGCTCAGACGCTCGCTTTAGCCGGGAAGGCAGCGGTCCGGGATACTTCGCACGATGTCGAGGAGACCACGACCCCCGAGTGGGTGGAGCTCGCCCGTCTGTCCGCCGATGCGGTCAATAGGTGCGATCTGGATACGGCGATGCAGTTCGATGCGAGCGCGGATCGTCGTCGACGTGACCCGGATGGTCGGCATCACCGTCGAAGGTCGAGAGGCGTTCCATAGCTTTCTAGAGGACTGTCTGGCGGGCTACGACGAGGTCGAGTATGCCTGAGAAGATCGGATAGCTCGTCAGGCGGGCGCTGGGACGCGCACGACGCCAGATTGCAGGCACAGAGGCCGTTTAGCTCGCTGCTGGGCAGAGGGGTCACGTCTCGGAGCTGAACGTTGCCTTGGCTTCCTCGCTTGACGGCCGGATACCGCCGCCCGCTGCTGACCGGGCGGAAGCCTCACAATGCGCACGCCCTCGCCGCTGCAACCACGTCGTGCGACCGTTGGAGAATGCTCCGGATCAGCACACCTGGAGCTTGGTCGTCAGGGTCTTCGTAACGCTCTCCAGGACGGTCCGCTTGCCCTGCCTGACCTTCTCGCGGTAGGTCACAACCACCCTGAGGGCTTGAGCGCCTGACTTATAGCCCTTCAGCTTCAAGGTCTTCGTCACCGACGCCTTGGTGCTGGTGGCGTTGGCGGCATAGGTCGTGACGGTGACCGTCTTCTTCGTGCCGTGCACCGTCTCGGTCTTCTTCGTCGTGTGGGCGATGCCCTTGCCAATCCAGAACACGACGCGCTCGAAGCTGAGCGCGGTCTTGTTGGAGCCCTGGATCGCCGCAGACTTGAAGGAGACCGTGGCGGCGCCGGTCCTCGCGGAACAGACCAACGCCGATGGCGTGCTCAGCGTGATGTCCTGGTTGTCGAGCGTCGCGGTCAGAGTGGACGGAGCCTTTGCCTGCGTTCCGCTGTTCGTCTGGTTGGACGTCGTGGCGGTGTTCCCGCCGCCAGTGCTCCCGCCGGTGTTCGAGCCGCCGGGGCTGTTGCCGCCGGTGTTTCCGCCGGCGGGGCTGTTGCCGCTCGGCGCGTTGAGGATCACGCTCTGCGTGATCGGCGCTTGGAGCTGCCGCCCGGCAGCATCAAGCACGGACTTGGCAACGTTCAGCGTCAGCGTCGGTGACCAGGCTGCGCCGGCCCCAGCCGGCGGCGTGATCACGAGCTTCGCGGTCTTGGTCAGCGACAGCCCGCCCGGAGCGGGCTGCGGATCGACGGCCGTGACGGTTGCGGGCACGGTGTTGCCACTTGAGTCGGTGAGTGTGATGTTGCTGGCATCGAGTGTGTCGGCCTCCATCCAGGTGCCGAAGTCCACCGTGACACTAGGCGAGGTCCCGCCGACACCTTCAACGTCATCTACCGAACCGTACGCCGCGTCGGGCAGCATCAGATCGATACCGGTTTGCGGTGGCAGCACCTGTGTGGGTTTACTGGTCGCCGTCAGATGGCCAGGCGCGCTCGCTGTGACCACGTACCAGCCAGTCGGCACATCCCAGCCATAGCTGCCGCCGGCGTTCGACGACACCGGGTTGGTCTGCGCGTAGTCGTCGGCGTTCCACGGCTGCCAGGAGCCGGGGTCGCCGGTGTCAGAGCGCAGGATCGTGATGGTCGCGCCGCTCAGCGGCGAGGAGTAAGGGCCGTCGGTGATTGTCCCGCTGGGGTCTACGATGCCGGTTACGTTCTGCACCAGTTGCGTCTGCGTATCAGGTTGAGCGGGCTGCGGGCTGCAATTCGCGTCGTTCTGGAGGTCTGCCGCCACATTTGCGGCAGCCGAGTCCCAGTCGTCGCCGACCAAATCGGCAGGCGCCATCGACACTGTGGAAAAGATCGCGTTCAGAGCGTTCGTGCCGAGACCGGTCAGCCCCGCGTCCTTGATCGCGGCGCCCATACCAACGCCGTTGAGTGTGCCGGCAGCAGCGAGCACGGTCACGCCCAGGTTTTTGCCAGCCAGGTTGTCAATTGCCGCGTCGTGAGCGGGCGCTGAGGATCCGCAGCCGGCCGCCTGTGCATAAAGCGACTCTATGACATATGCGCGCTTAACCGATCCATAGAACACACCGGCGCCTGGGACGTATTCAAGCAGCTTAGAAACGTTCCCGGCTGCCGCCCCGATCTTCCCGCCGAGCGACTCAAGCTTCTCCGCGATCATGTCCTGAGCAAAGTCGCGAACAATGTCCTTGGACTCATCAAAGAAGAACTTAACCGCCTCGCGCGAGCCCACAGAAGCGTCAGGCCTCACGTCACTTGAGTCGGTGGCGTCAGGAGCGACGAACACGGTCGCCGAGATCGTCTCGTCGCCCGTTTCTGGGTCGGTTGTCGTCGTCAACCCAGACGAGCCGAGCCACAGCCCTGGCGCCAATTCTCGACCGATGGTGTCGGTGGGTGACGTCGGGAGTTCGACGGTCTCTCGTATGGTCGCAGCCGGATCGCCGTCGAACGTCATCGTGTAGGTCTGGTTCGTGGCGGTGTTATTGGGATCTGCCACGGGGTCGCTGAGAACGCCTCTCAGATCGGGAGGGAGGCGTAGTCTCGCCTGCTCGGTGTCGGTCGGCAGCGTGCCGACCTGGTCGACGAAGCTCGCGCTCGAGGGCGCTTCGTCGTAGTTGAGCGTGATCGGGCCACTGAGACTCTCGATCGGCACGGCTGCCGTGACCGTACCGTCTGAGTTGACGGTGGCCGGAGCACTGACCCCGCCCGCAGTGATAGTCGCGTCGGTCACCTGGTTCGGGTCCGTGACGTGTGCCAGGACGGAGAGTGGATTGCCCGGCACATACACGAATGGAAACGCTGAGCCCACCGGGGCGGTCAGCGTCGACCCGCCGCTTATGTCTTGACTGAGCGTCACGTCACTGACTGTTGGAACATATTCGTCGTAGGTCACGTCCAGCTCTTCGCTCGTGTAGGTCGCCCCTGACGGGTTGCTTGGATCGACCGGAGTGGTGGCGGTCAAAGCGTGCACGTATCCCTGACCTTGATCAGGAAGAGTGACGCTTCCGTGCCAGTAGCCGCTGGCCGGCGTCTGGAACTGCCCTATCTCCGTGCCCTCGTCGGTGACGGTGACGGTGGCACCGGGCTGAGCGTCACCTGAAACAGCGATGTCGTCGACGCCTGTCTGATACGGGCCATTGAGGCTGACACCGGCGACGGTCGCTGTCGCCGTGCCGATCAGGCCCTGGCCGCCGTCATAGGTCATCCGCGCGTTGATCGCCAGCGTGCCAGCGGCCGGCGCTGACGAGCCTGTGCCGAGCTGCAGGCTGAGCGTGGCCGTGCCGGTGGCGCCTGAGGCGAGATCACCGACCGGCGCACTCACGGCGTTATCGGCGCCAACGGTGGCGGGGACGACTTGTCCGTCGACCACGAACCCGTCCTCGAGCAGCGTGGTGCCGGCCGGTACGTCGACGTGCAGCGTGGCATTGTTGACGCCTTGAGAGGCGTCCCACTTGACCGTGACGTCAAGCAGGCCCCCGGGTGCGACTGAGGACTGGGTTGCCAGTGCCGCGTTGCCGGTGCCGCCGAAGACGCCGGTGTCGCTGAGGGTCACCGTGCCGAGCGGGGTAACGTCGTTCGCGTCAACCACCACGCCGGTACGAATCGCCTTGAAGGTGCCGCTGGTCAACGTGAAATCCCAGGTGCCCGCGTCGGGGACGGCGACGGTCTGTGGGCCGCCTGACGAATCGGTGCCCGTCGGGATCGACACGGATACCGTGTCGTTCGAGCCGCCTTCCTCTACGCCACTGACCTCGACGGTTCCGGTGGCGCCGCCTTCGAGTTCGGGAGTGAGACTGACCTGCTGCGATCCGGAGAGGGTGAGGCTCACAGGAATCGGGTCGGTGGTGGTGTTGGGCAGCCTCACGGAGGCGCACCCGGAGTTGAGGCCGGCCGGGGCCCCGTTCGCACACAGCGATACATCATCGCCCGGGTAGCCTTGAACCTCCACTTCATTCGACGGGTCGCTGTAGTTGCCCTCCGGAGTCTGGACGTACTCGCCGAAGTGGACCTCCGACCTCCAGGTGTTCGGCTGCAGCTGCGGTGAACCACCCGGCTCCTGCGTGTAGAGCTGCGGCTCCACGTCGTAGGTCTGAAGCGGCACCACGCTCAGGTTCAGGGTATCGGTGGTTCCAAGGTCGACTGTCTGCGTCACGTGGCCCTTTGAATTTATGGCGGAGACGGTTGTGGATGCGTTCTCTCCGGTCAGTAGGCCGGGGACCGAGTAGTTGCCGTTGTCATCGGTCGTCGCCTGAGACGTTTTGCTCTGGCTGCCGATGGTCTGTACGACGGACACCTCTGCGCCGGGAATCGGATCGTCGATGGTGCTGTCGGTGACGGTCCCGGTGAGTGTCGTAGTGGGCTGCGGGGTGACGGGCATCGTGATTTCGGTGTCCGCTGCGTCAATGGTCACGTGCTGCGGATCGACCGGCAGGTCGGTCCATTCGTTGAGGCCCGGCAGCGAAAGCGTCACCGTGGCTTCCCGAGCCAGGTCGGGGAAGACCGCGTCTCCATTGGAATCGGCGCGGGCGGTCCAGGTCTGGCCGAATTCGCCCACGGCTTGGACGTCAAGACCCGCGCCCGCTGCCCCGAGGTGGACGGTGAGGACGCTCGCTGGTACGACGGTCACGGTGAACGGCCCCACGGTCGGGCTTCCGGTCGCCGAGATACTGAAGCTGAACGAGCTGGTGCCCGCCGGCGGCACGCCCGTCACCGCTCCGGTAGAGCTGACCGTGAGCCAGGGCGGCGCCCCCTCCAGCATGTAGTTGACGAGCCCGGAGGCGCGGAAGAGCGCGTTGTACGGGGCGCCCACTAGCACGGCGGTCGGCACGTAGACCGCCTGAATCGTCCCTTCCGGCAAGCCTTCGACGATCTGGATCTGCGCACTCGCGCTGGCTATCGTGGCGTTGGTAGGCGAGGACAGGTTAAAGGTAAACGTTCCCGGATTTGCGAGGCTGCAGTCGTTGAGGTCGACGCGGACGACCTTGGTTGTTTCGCCGGGCGCGAAGGTGAGGGTGCCGCTCACACCGACATAGGTGTCGTCACATCCCGTCCCGGAGCCAGCGGTGCTGTTGGCGGTCGCGTAGTCGACGGTCACCGTGCTCGTCCCGGGCGCGCTCAGAGTGACCGGCAGATCGACGTACCCGCCGGCCTCACCGACCAGCAGATCCGCCGGCGCAGACACCGCCGGGGTGGCGACCGCGGTCCCGCCGCTCGCGCCGATCGTGACAACGCCGCTGCCGTCCACGATCGAGGCGTTGCTGGGGTTGCTGAGGGTGATCGTGAAGCGGCGGGTGGGCTGCGCGCCTTCGCGGTCGTCGATCACGACCGGCACGTTGGCGACCGTCTGCCCCGGCGCGAAGGTCAACGTGCCGCCGCTCGCTTCGTAGTCCGAGCCGGCCACGGCCGAGTCGTCGTGGGTCGCGTATTCAACCGTGACGGTGCTCTTGGAGGCCGCCCCGGCCGGGCCGCCCAACAGTACCGGCACCTCGACGATGCCAGCGCCGTTGGCGACCACCGCGTCACGCACATCCAGTCCCGGCGTCCCCGCCCCGACCGCGTCACCGACGATCCCGACCTGGGTGCTCGCCGTGGCGATCGTGGCGCCACCGGGGGAGGAGAGGTTGAACAGGAAGGCGCGAAAACCCGACAGGCTGCAGTCGTTGAGGTCGACGCGGACGACCTTGGTTGTTTCGCCGGGCGCGAAGGTGAGGGTGCCGCTCACACCGACATAGGTGTCGTCACATCCCGTCCCGGAGCCAGCGGTGCTGTTGGCGGTCGCGTAGTCGACGGTCACCGTGCTCGTCCCGGGCGCGCTCAGAGTGACCGGCAGATCGACGTACCCGCCGGCCTCACCGACCAGCAGATCCGCCGGCGCAGACACCGCCGGGGTGGCGACCGCGGTCCCGCCGCTCGCGCCGATCGTGACAACGCCGCTGCCGTCCACGATCGAGGCGTTGCTGGGGTTGCTGAGGGTGATCGTGAAGCGGCGGGTGGGCTGCGCGCCTTCGCGGTCGTCGATCACGACCGGCACGTTGGCGACCGTCTGCCCCGGCGCGAAGGTCAACGTGCCGCCGCTCGCTTCGTAGTCCGAGCCGGCCACGGCCGAGTCGTCGTGGGTCGCGTATTCAACCGTGACGGTGCTCTTGGAGGCCGCCCCGGCCGGGCCGCCCAACAGTACCGGCACCTCGACGATGCCAGCGCCGTTGGCGACCACCGCGTCACGCACATCCAGTCCCGGCGTCCCCGCCCCGACCGCGTCACCGACGATCCCGACCTGGGTGCTCGCCGTGGCGATCGTGGCGCCACCGGGGGAGGAGAGGTTGAACAGGAAGGCGCGAAAACCCGACAGGCTGCAGTCGTTGAGGTCGACGCGGACGACCTTGGTTGTTTCGCCGGGCGCGAAGGTGAGGGTGCCGCTCACACCGACATAGGTGTCGTCACATCCCGTCCCGGAGCCAGCGGTGCTGTTGGCGGTCGCGTAGTCGACGGTCACCGTGCTCGTCCCGGGCGCGCTCAGAGTGACCGGCAGATCGACGTACCCGCCGGCCTCACCGACCAGCAGATCCGCCGGCGCAGACACCGCCGGGGTGGCGACCGCGGTCCCGCCGCTCGCGCCGATCGTGACAACGCCGCTGCCGTCCACGATCGAGGCGTTGCTGGGGTTGCTGAGGGTGATCGTGAAGCGGCGGGTGGGCTGCGCGCCTTCGCGGTCGTCGATCACGACCGGCACGTTGGCGACCGTCTGCCCCGGCGCGAAGGTCAACGTGCCGCCGCTCGCTTCGTAGTCCGAGCCGGCCACGGCCGAGTCGTCGTGGGTCGCGTATTCAACCGTGACGGTGCTCTTGGAGGCCGCCCCGGCCGGGCCGCCCAACAGTACCGGCACCTCGACGATGCCAGCGCCGTTGGCGACCACCGCGTCACGCACATCCAGTCCCGGCGTCCCCGCCCCGACCGCGTCACCGACGATCCCGACCTGGGTGCTCGCCGTGGCGATCGTGGCGCCACCGGGGGAGGAGAGGTTGAACAGGAAGGCGCGAAAACCCGACAGGCTGCAGTCGTTGAGGTCGACGCGGACGACCTTGGTTGTTTCGCCGGGCGCGAAGGTGAGGGTGCCGCTCACACCGACATAGGTGTCGTCACATCCCGTCCCGGAGCCAGCGGTGCTGTTGGCGGTCGCGTAGTCGACGGTCACCGTGCTCGTCCCGGGCGCGCTCAGAGTGACCGGCAGATCGACGTACCCGCCGGCCTCACCGACCAGCAGATCCGCCGGCGCAGACACCGCCGGGGTGGCGACCGCGGTCCCGCCGCTCGCGCCGATCGTGACAACGCCGCTGCCGTCCACGATCGAGGCGTTGCTGGGGTTGCTGAGGGTGATCGTGAAGCGGCGGGTGGGCTGCGCGCCTTCGCGGTCGTCGATCACGACCGGCACGTTGGCGACCGTCTGCCCCGGCGCGAAGGTCAACGTGCCGCCGCTCGCTTCGTAGTCCGAGCCGGCCACGGCCGAGTCGTCGTGGGTCGCGTATTCAACCGTGACGGTGCTCTTGGAGGCCGCCCCGGCCGGGCCGCCCAACAGTACCGGCACCTCGACGATGCCAGCGCCGTTGGCGACCACCGCGTCACGCACATCCAGTCCCGGCGTCCCCGCCCCGACCGCGTCACCGACGATCCCGACCTGGGTGCTCGCCGTGGCGATCGTGGCGCCACCGGGGGAGGAGAGGTTGAACAGGAAGGCGCGAAAACCCGACAGGCTGCAGTCGTTGAGGTCGACGCGGACGACCTTGGTTGTTTCGCCGGGCGCGAAGGTGAGGGTGCCGCTCACACCGACATAGGTGTCGTCACATCCCGTCCCGGAGCCAGCGGTGCTGTTGGCGGTCGCGTAGTCGACGGTCACCGTGCTCGTCCCGGGCGCGCTCAGAGTGACCGGCAGATCGACGTACCCGCCGGCCTCACCGACCAGCAGATCCGCCGGCGCAGACACCGCCGGGGTGGCGACCGCGGTCCCGCCGCTCGCGCCGATCGTGACAACGCCGCTGCCGTCCACGATCGAGGCGTTGCTGGGGTTGCTGAGGGTGATCGTGAAGCGGCGGGTGGGCTGCGCGCCTTCGCGGTCGTCGATCACGACCGGCACGTTGGCGACCGTCTGCCCCGGCGCGAAGGTCAACGTGCCGCCGCTCGCTTCGTAGTCCGAGCCGGCCACGGCCGAGTCGTCGTGGGTCGCGTATTCAACCGTGACGGTGCTCTTGGAGGCCGCCCCGGCCGGGCCGCCCAACAGTACCGGCACCTCGACGATGCCAGCGCCGTTGGCGACCACCGCGTCACGCACATCCAGTCCCGGCGTCCCCGCCCCGACCGCGTCACCGACGATCCCGACCTGGGTGCTCGCCGTGGCGATCGTGGCGCCACCGGGGGAGGAGAGGTTGAACAGGAAGGCGCGAAAACCCGACAGGCTGCAGTCGTTGAGGTCGACGCGGACGACCTTGGTTGTTTCGCCGGGCGCGAAGGTGAGGGTGCCGCTCACACCGACATAGGTGTCGTCACATCCCGTCCCGGAGCCAGCGGTGCTGTTGGCGGTCGCGTAGTCGACGGTCACCGTGCTCGTCCCGGGCGCGCTCAGAGTGACCGGCAGATCGACGTACCCGCCGGCCTCACCGACCAGCAGATCCGCCGGCGCAGACACCGCCGGGGTGGCGACCGGAACGGTGTCGAAAGTCATCAGCGAGCCAAGCGGCGCCGAGAATAGAGGTGTCGCGTCGACCGACGCAAGAGACGGCTGAGCCCCGGCGAGCAAGAGAGTGCCGAGCAGGGCCGCAGCTGTCGCGACACGAACGAGCTGCGTGCGAAATTGCTGCGGCATCCCGTCCCTAAGACCCCCTAGCCGGCATCGATGTACGCGCTCTCGGCCGCGACCCTACCAGATGTACGTTCTCGTTCTTGCATCCATGGCGTCGCTCGCGTTTCCGACGCTCGCCGCGGCTGAAGTGCTTGTTGACCCGAGTCACCTTTCGGGACGTTGCATCGTGCTCGGTGTTTGGTATCAGTCGTTCTCTGGCGGACCGAACACCATCACGGCGACGGTACTCCGTGGCTCGACGCTCGTGGTCAGGCGCCATCTGACTGCCGGCGCGATCATGCCGTTGCGGTCTACTGAGCCGCCCATGGTGGGCAGGTGCTGTGGGCGCGAGAGTGTTCCCTTCCACGGCAAGCGAGCGTCCCGGTGACCTGGTTACGGGCTGCCGTTAAGGACGAGGTTCAGGTGCGTCGGCCAAGGCCGGCGACACGCCCGCTTCGCCCGGAGGCAAGCGAGTGTGTCGCAAGCCTGCGCCGATGAGCCTTGGGGATCGCTCACAACCTCCTCCAGCTCCACAAGCATCACCTTGCCCTCCAGGCGGCCTGCAACGGCCCTGCGCCGCACGGACACTCGACCGGAGCCGCAGAACCGGGTATCTGCGACGCCCGCCCTCACGACCCGCCGACAGCGACCCGGCCAGCCGGGTCGGCTCCCCAGCCCTCACGAGCCGGCGAATGTTGTCCCCTCGCCGGAGCCCGTGGTCGGGTGTCGTCGCATGACGACGAAGGCGATCATGGCTGCCGTCGCCACGATGGCCAGCGCGATGTAGGGGAATGCGCTGTAGGGCGCGGGCTGCCCGGGCTTGCACAGCTCGACGAACGGGACGATGAGCGTCAGGGCTCCCATGGCCGGGACGGCGACGTGCCGGAGACCCGAGAACGACTGCCGGTGGCGGCGCCACATGAAGATTGGGAGGGCGAGCGTCGTCAGGAAGTAGACGAACAGGATCACGATCGTGCCCATCGTCGAGCACTCCGCATATAGACCGACGGGGTTCGTCGAGCCGGTGTCCAAGTCGATCAGGTGCGCTGCCCACCACACCGCGACGATCCCGAGCTCGCCACAGGCCATGACCAGCAGGGCGTTCACCGGCGTCTGCGTGGGCTGGCGGAGGTGACCGAGCCGTGCCGGCAGCAGCCCGGAGCGGCCGCCGTCGAAGAGCATGCGGGCCTGGGAGTTCACGCCGGCGATGAGCGTGGCGAGCACGGAGACGATCCCGGCGAGCCAGGCCAGGAGGGCCGCCCCGCCGAGATAGCGGTCGGCGACGGTCAGGAACGGGACTGAGGAGCGGCCGATCGAGGAGACGTCGTAGTCAAAGCCCGTGACGGTGGCGTAGGCGAATAGGACGAACAGGGCGGCGCCGATAGCGATCGACAGGTAGAGGGCTCGCGGGATGGTGCGCCGCGGGTCGCGGCACTCCTCGGCCAGGGCGAGGTTGTCCCATCTGGCGTAGAGCTTGAAGTGGCGGTCCTCCCGCCTCGTCCGGTCGTGTTGGGACCGTGGCGAGTGCGAAATCGGTCCATTCGAGACAGGAGGAACCGCCGTGAAGAAGGTACATGCTGGACAGGTCGTGAGCGAGGACGCGCGGATGGAAGCGCCTGTGCTGCCTGAGCGGGTGCAGGCCGCGCTTGGGGAGCTGGTCGGAGCGGCGAGGGAGGGCCTGCTCGCGTTGAGTGTGGGTGTCGGGCTCGGTGTGATGCACGAGCTGATGGCCGAGGAGGTCGAGGAGGTCTGTGGCCTCAAGGGCAAGCACGACCCGGAGCGGGTCGCTTACCGGCACGGGGGCGACGATGGCGAGGTCACGCTCGGTTCGCGCCGGGTGGGGGTGCGGCGGCCGCGGATGCGCGCCAAGGACGAGGGCGGCGAGGTGCCCCTCGAGACCTACGAGCACTTCGCCAGCCGCGATGTGTTGAGCGCGGTCGTGCTGGAGCGGATGCTCGCGGGCGTCTCCACCCGCAGGTTCGTGCGAACCCAGGAGCCGGTCGGTGAGGAGGTGGAGGCCGAGGCGCACTCGACGTCGAAGTCGTCGGTGTCGCGCACCTTCGTTGCCCGTACCGCGCAGACGCTGAAGGAGCTGATGAGCCGTCGTCTGGATGACGTGCGGTTGGCGGTGCTGATGCTCGACGGGGTCGTCTTGAAGGACCACACCAACGTCGTCGCGCTTGGGATCACCACGGACGGGGTGAAGGTCCCGCTCGGATTGTGGGAGGGCTCGACAGAGAACAAGACGGTCGCGACCGCGTTGCTGGCTGATCTCGTGGGCCGTGGCCTTGATGTCGAGCAGGGCGTGCTGGTCGTGATCGACGGCTCCAAGGCCCTCAGGGCCGCCGTGAACGCGGTGCTGGGCCCGCGTACCCCTGTCCATCGGTGTGTCCGCCACAAGGAGCGCAACGTGCTCGATCACCTACCCGAGCGCGACCGACCGGAGGTCAAGCGCCGGCTACGCCGCGCATGGGCTCGTGAGGATCACAAACAGGCCCTTGGGGAACTCCAGGCGCTCGCCGCTGAGCTCGAGCGCTCTCACCCTGGTGCCGCAGCGTCCCTACAGGAGGGCATGGCAGAGACGCTCACCGTCACCCGCCTCGGCGTGAAGGGCGCGCTGAAGCGCACGCTGCAGAGCACCAACCCGTGCGAGTCCATGATCGAGTGCGTTCGCCGCAGCTCGCGCAACGTCAAGCGCTGGCAGTCCGGGGAGATGTCCCTGCGATGGACTGCCGCCGGGATGCTCGAGGCCGAGCGACAGTTCCGACGGATCATCGGCTACGACGGCCTCGCCAAGCTCGCGCTCGCCGTCGAAGCAGAGATCACCCAGACCACCACCACACACGTCACCGAAGAGGACGCTACGCTCGTCACCGTCTGAGAGATTCACCCTGGGCCGCCAACGAAGTTCCACGCCGGCCGCCAGGGCCGGGCCGTTTTCCCAGCCGATGAACATGTACAGAGCGAGCGGGAAGCCCGCTGAGAGGCCGGCCAGCCCCCCCCCCCCCCCCGTGAGATGAGCCCACGAGAACGGTATCCCGAGAGGTGCGACCACCGGTCGGCGAGGGTGACCGCGCAGACCATGAGCATGACCGCCACCTGCGCAACGACGGCGATGCCAACCGCTGAGGTTGAGAGACGGACTCCACGCGCCGTCAGCCAGATTGTGCCGGCCGTCAGGGCGAGGCTCAGCGGCTCCCAGGGCGGCTGCCACGACGTGTAATGGGCGAGGGTCAGCGCCACCATGCCGCCGGACATCGTGAACACCCCCGCGATCGCCACGGTGAAGCCCACGGCGACCAGCAGCGCTGCGACGACGCCGGCCCTCGCTCCCAGCGAGGTCTCGACGTAGGTGATGAAGCTTCCCGCCGAGGGCTCTGCCTTGGTGAATTCAGCCACGACGAAGGCAAGCAGGACGCAGGCCACGGCTCCCGCGAGGATCGTCAACGGCGCGGCCACACCAGCGGTGACAGCGATCACCCCGAAAGCGAAGTAGAAGTCGATCCCCGGGCCGATGTTCGCGACCGTGGAGGCCGTCACGTCGACCGTGCCCAGCTGCCCAGCCTTCAGCTGGTCTGTGCTCGTCGATTCCGGTTGCATCGCGTGGACGATATTCGTCGATCCCGGGAGCGGACGCGGTCGAAGGCGATCGTGAGGATGGCGATGTCGCTCAGGAGCGCGAGTAGCACGATCATCGCCGCGGTGACCCCCAGCGCGAGGTAGCACGCGCGACGCTGCACGCTCCTGCCCTCACGGATCTCTTCAGCACCAGGCAGTCGAGCACGACCGGGTAGAGGCCCTCCAGCGGCCGCTGCGGCAAATGTGCGGACGTCGTCCATGACCGCGTCGCAGGCGTCCGGGACGACTCAGCGCGGGGACCCCGGCAGGCTTGTGGCGCCTGCCGCGCGCAGCTGGCCACGCTTCGGACGCGCGAGCGCAGCCGCGGCGATCACGCCGCCGATGCTACCGAACAGGTGCGCGCAGCACGGCAAGGAACGCCTCGTCCTCCCCGGAGGCACTAGTGTCCTGTCTACTTCCCCCGGATAAATGACGGCTCAGGGGACTGAAACGGCCGCGTCCGGTTGGGCGCGGCCGAGTCAGGCTCATTCATGGGTTGCCCGGTTGGCGGGCTGGCGGGGAGTGTTTCAGCGGGCTCGGATGGCGAGGGTGTCGAGGTCGTAGGGGAGGATCGCCCACCCCGTCCAGGTTCTCATCCCGTCATCGCCCTTCAGCCTGGTTCGGCGTAGCCCGTAGCTGCGCTTGAGGTGACTGATGCGGCCCTCGATACCGGTTCGGTAGCGGGCTCTGCGCTTGCGGGTCCTGCGCGACCCAGGCTCGTGGCGGCCGGAGATCTGGATCTGCTGCTCGGTGAGATCGGGGAACGCGTCTTTGGTGGGGCCGGCCTGGAAGCCGCCGTCGCAGACGATCTCCTTGAGCGTGATCCCGGCATGTTCGAGCTCGAGCGCGGTCTGGGGCAGTAGCCGGTTCTCGGCGGGGTTGCCGGGCGCGTGGCCGGCGGGCAGGATGAGCCCGCGGGCGCCCTTGCGGGTGTTCTCCGTGACCTCGCAGATCTGGGCTACGTACCCAAACTCCGTGGGTTTGCCGAACTTGCCCTTGCGGATCGGCCGCGCATCGGGGTCGGCGAGTGACACCAGCCGGTTGGTGATCTTCAATCCCTTTGAGCGACGGTCGATCTGCTCGGTGACCTTCTCGCAGCGCGCAGCGAGCTGCTCGAGCCTGACGGCTGCTCTGAGCTTGGCCTGAGCGCCGCGGCCACGCGCCGCGGCCCTGGCCTGCACGGCGAGCCGTTGTGCCTCTCTCACCGAGCGTGCGATCAGCCGCCCGGCACGCTCGTTGAGCTTCATCACCTCCGCCTTGGCTTGACCGGTGCGACGCGCGAGTGTCTTTGAGATCGCGCGGACAGCCCGCCCAACCGAACGCGAACGATCCGTAACCCGCGTCGTCTTGCCCTTGATCAGCGCCGTGAGCTTCTTGCCCTCTCGTGCGAGCACCCGCACGCCTTGCAACGCGAGCATCGCATCGGAGGGGTAGCGGATGTCCGCCTCCACGACTGTCGAGTCGATCCTCGCTGCCCGCGCACGAAAACGCGTCTCGCGCTGGGCCTTGGAGATCACCACCCTGGTGATCTCCTGCACGACCTCGGCGCCCAGCCTGCGGGCGAGCTTGCGGACCGTCGACTCCTCCGGCACACCCTGATCGAGCGCGATCAGGCAGAAGCGCCGCAGGTGCAACGAGTCTGAAACCTCCCGCACCAGCGTCTCGTAGCCCCAGCCAGTGCGCTGCTTGATCACCATCAACCGCACGAAGCTCGCGATCGAGATCGACGGGCGGCCACGACCACGCGCGCCCTGCTCCCATGCAGCCGCGATCGGCTCCAGCAGCAGCGGATCGGACAGCACCGCATCCAGACGAGCGAGATCCTCGGGTAGCTCCCGCGCCTCGATCGGCAGCACCTCGTCCCACAAGCACTCCACCTGCCCGCCACACAGCGTGAGCATCACACCTCCACCGGGTTGAAAACCAATTCATGAGCAGGTGAATCGTCCTGAACACAGCGGACAGACCCAGTGGTTCTGACCGGCCCGGATGGGACCCTCACCACACCCGAAAGACAGGAGGCGCTGATGCCCGGACCAGGACGCAACGAGCTCTGCCCATGCGGCTCAAATCGCAAGGTCAAGCGCTGCTGCGGCCAGCAACGCGGACCCTCGCAGGAACAGCTCGCGCGCGCTCACGTCGCACTACTCGCACGCGACGCCACCGCCGACCTGCAAGGCCTCTCTGAGAGAGCCCTGGACCACCTCTGGCAGCAGCTCCTCGACATTCCCGCCACCGACCTCTCGCTGCTCGTGACCCTGCCAAAGCTCATCGGCCCAGACCTCAAACGCCTGCAAGAAGCCATCTCCAGGGACGACCCCGACTGGGGCTGGGACGCCCTCACCACCGTCGCAGAACAGATCGACACACCCCAGCAGCGAGCCAAGCTCGCCGCCGCGCTCGTCCGTCTACGCGACCAACAACGCCTCACCCGCCAGCAAGCCGCCGCCGCGCTCCTAGACCTCGACAGCCGATCCACACGCTTCATCGCCGCCAGCCTCCTCGACGCCGTCGCAATCTCAGTCGGCGTCGAACATACCCCCGGCGGCCTCCACCTCGCCGCCTAACCCCACACATTTATCCGGGGGAAGTGCCTAGTTGATTCGTTGGCAGTATCGTTTGATGGAGTTGAGGATTTGGTCGGCGGTCTTGGTCCAGACGTAGGGGCGGGGGTTTTCGTTCCAGGTGTCGATCCATTGGCGGATGTCGGTGTTCAGCGCGTGGACGGAGCGGTGCGCGCCGCGGCGTAGGAGCTTGGTGGTGAGCTCCCCGAACCAGCGCTCGACGAGATTGATCCACGAGCTTGAGGTTGGGGTGAAGTGCAGATGGAACCGCGGGTGCTGGGCCAGCCAGCGTCGGACCTTCGGGGTCTTGTGGCTGGAAGCGTTGTCGAGCACGAGGTGCACGTCGAGATGGGCGGGCACGTTCTCATCGATCGTCCTCAGGAACTTCAGGAACTCGATCGCGCGGTGGCGCTGGTGCAGCGAGCCGATCACCTGCCCGCTCCCGACGTTCAGCGCGGCGTAGAGACTGGAGGTTCCGTGGCGCTCATAGTCGTGGGTCGCCCGCTCGGGCGTGCCGGGAAGCATCGGCAACGTCGGTGCGGTGCGGTCGAGTGCTTGGATCTGGGTCTTCTCGACTACCTGAACGTAGTAGGTAACCGGGTGGCTGGTCGCCGGTGGGGACCGGGATTGAGTGGCGGATCGTGATGTCGTCTTCGCCGATCAGGACCTCACGGACGACGAGCCGGATGATCTGCTGGCGCTGCTGGATGGTCAGGGTCTCGGCGTTTGCGGTGAGGCGGGCGTGGAAGCCTTCGAGTGTCTCGGTGAGCTTAAGGTAGGTCTCGGCATCGTGCAGTTCGGCGTCGAGCGCGTCGAGCTGGGCTTGCAGGGTGGCCTCGCGTTTGCGCAGCTCGGGCGTGCGGGTCCGTAGCTCTTCGAGCGTGATGAGCTGCTCTTGGTAGCCGTCCAGCAGCCGCCCGAGCCCGGTCCGGGCGCGGGTGAGATCGCGCTTGAGAGCCTCGCGACGTCCGGTGGCGGGGTGCGCTGCACGCATCGTCTGACGCCGGCGATCGATCTCGGCCTGGATCAGCGCGGGGTCCTCCAGCAGTCCGAGCACCCGAGCCCATACGAGCTCGTCGACCTCGGCGACGCGGACTGGCCGGTTCTCGCAGACGCGGCCCTCGGGTCGGCGGTGCCCGTCTGTGCCTGAGCAGCGGTAGTACTCGCGCAGCTTTCCGTTCTTGCTGCGGGTCGAGCAGCGGTAGTAAGCGTAGCCGCAGTGGCGACAGACGAGGATCCCTTGCAGCAGCGACAGGCGCTTGGTGTTACGCGGCGAGATGACACGGTTGCGCTCAAGCCGCTGCTGGACGAGCGCGAACTGCTCGGCGGTCACGAGCGCCGGCACCGCGATCTGCTTCCACTGCTCCGGCGCGACACCCTCGCGTGAGATCCGGGTGGAGCGCTGCCCCCGCAGGCGCGCTTGACGCGTGGCACGGACGGACGCGCCGGTCGCGTAGGTCTTGCCGTAGGCGGCCTGCCCGGCGTAGGCCGGGTTGCGGAGCATCCCCCAGAGCGTGGCGTTGCTCCAGACCGTCGCACCGGTCCTGGTCGGCACGCTCTGCGCCGTGAGCCACCGCGCGATCTTCGCTATCGACTCGCCCTCCTGCAGGTAGCGGCGGAAGATCTCGCGCGCGATCGGCGCCTCGGTCTCGTCGATCTCGAAGACCGCGTCGGCGTGCTCGGAGCGCTTCACATACCGGTAGCCATAAGGCGCGCGGGCGAGCACCGACACCGCGCCGGCCCGGGCGCGATGCAGCTTCCCGCGACGACAGCGCTCGGCGATCTGCGCCCGCTCATACTCGGCGATCATCCCCTGGAACTGACGCAACAGCTCATCCTCCGGGGTGCCCGAGCGCTCTGGCTCCTTCGCGAACACGACCTCGACACCCGTGCGCTGGAACTCCTCCAGCAACAGCACCTGGTAGGCGTAACGGCGCGCGAGCCGGTCCGGCGCATGACACAACAGCACCTCGAAGCGGCCCTCGACAGCGATGTCGCGCAGCCGCTCCAGCGCCGGACGGCGCAGCACCGCGCCCGAGACGCCGTCATCCTCGAACACCAGATCATCTGTGACCAGCAGCCCGCGCGCGGCAGCCAACTCACGCAGCGCGGCGGTCTGGCTCTGAATCGTCTGCTCGCGACGCTGACGATCCGAGGACACCCGCGCGTAGATCGCGGCCACCCTGCCCCGCCGCTCCATCGACTGCACGACCACACTGCTGCTGCCCTCGCTCACTATCGCTCCTCTCGCTATGGGTCACACGCTGCCGCTCGGGCGTCAAGATCACATACGCCTGCGCCAGCCGCGCATCCGCGAGGCGATCACCGACGAACTCAATCTCAACGCGCCTGGCCACCGGCCTGCTCGAGATACGCGCCGACCGCCGCGGCCGTCACCGCGCTCAACGACACGCCGCTCGACCGCGCACACTCGCGCAGCCCAGCGATCAACGACGGCGCCAACCGCACCGTGAACACCACCGAGCGCTCCGGCACCACCACACCATCCGGCCGCTCCAGCGCCTCGTTCACATACCGACGCCCCTGACGCTCCGACAGACCGAACTCCGCCTGCAACCCCCGCACCGCGTCCGCCGGTGAGAACTCGACCAACAACTCCACCGCCCGGTTGACCCGAACCGCGTACTCGTCGGCGTGAGCACGTCGCAACGCCATCAGCCCCATCAATACAACACGTCACGGCAGACTCCTCCCCACCGGACGCGGCACCAGCCACTCAAACTCAAAGTTACCTACTGCGTTCGTGTCTTCTCATCCACGCAGAGCACAACGGCGCGCTCGGGCGGATTCAAGTACAGGCCGCAAATATCGTGGACCTTCTCGATGAGCAAGGGGTCCTTTGAGAGCTTCCAGGTCTCTTGGCGGTGGGGCTGCAACCCGAAGGCATGCCAGATCCGCATCACCGCGTCCGGGGTAATCCCGACCTCCCTGGCCATCGAGCGGGTCGACCAATGCGTCGCGTTCTTCGGCGCGCTCTCCAAGGTCTTGGTCACCACGGCCTCGACCTGCTCGTCGGTGATCGTCCGTGGTTTGCCGGGCCGCGGCTCATCCGCAAGACCCTCAAGCCGGCACTCGGAGAACCGGTTGCGCCACTTCGTGACCGTCGGGCGGGAGATCTCGAGCGCTTCGGCGATCTCGCCGTTAGACCACAACCCCTCCGCGGCCATCAGCACGATACGCGCCCGCAACGCCAGCGCCTGAGCGCTCGTCCGACGCCGCGTCCAGCCCTCCAACACAGCGCGCTCTTCGTCGGTCAACTCGATTGAAACAGCAGTAGGAATAGGCATAACCACCACCTACCCTAACCGCAAACGAATTAAACCAACAGGACACTAGTAGTGCTCCGTTAGGTTTGTGAAGGGGTTTGTGCTCTGCGGGCGAATCTTCTCTGCGGCGTTGTCGTCGTCGAGGAGGTCATCATGGATCCGGTGTCGGGCCTGTCCCAGAAAGAGCTGGCGCGTGTTCGTGGCCGGCTGGTCGAGTTCGCTGGCGAGATGTTCGCGTCGATGCGTCGCAAGGACCAACGGGCGTGGGGTGAGTGCTATTTGCGTGGCCTGATGCTGGATGGCAAGCGCAAGAGCATCGAGCCGATGGCTGCTCGGCTTGCTGATGGTGATGAGCAGTGCTTGCAGCAGTTCGTGAATCAGTCCCCGTGGGAGTGGGCGCCGGTCCGCAAGGCGTTGGCGAGGCGGATGAGCAGCGAGATTGAGCCTGAGGCGTGGGTGATTGATGACACCGGGTTCCCGAAGTTCGGCAAGCACTCCGTCGGTGTCGCTCGCCAGTACTCCGGCTCGTTGGGGAGGGTGGGTAACTGCCAGGTCGCGGTGTCGGTGAACGCGGTGACGGATGAGGCTTCCTGCCCGCTGGACTGGCGGTTGTTCATCCCCAAGGAGTGGGACGAGGATAGTGAGTTCAATCACGACCGCCGCAAGAAGGCCGGGCTGGGAGAGGATCTGCACCACGTCGAGAAGTGGAGGCTTGCTCTGGAGATCATCGACGAGCTCACCGGATGGGGGATCACCCCGCCGGTGATCCTTGCTGACGGCGCATATGGAGACAACACCCAGTTCCGTGGAGAACTGCAACAGCGCGAGATCTCCTATGTGCTGGACGCCAAGGCGAGCACCTCGGCTTACGAGGAGAACGTCAGACCTGAGCAGCCTGAGTACCAGGGTCGCGGCCAGCCGCCGAAGGCTCGCTACCGCCAGAGACCCTCATCACTGCTGAACGTTGCGCTCGCGGCCGGGCAGAACGCCGCTAAAGAGGTGACCTGGCGGGAGGGTACCCGCGGGGAGATGACGTCACGGTTTCTCACGCTCAGAGTCCGCCCGGCGAACGTCAAGCTGCGCAATGCGGCAAGCCTCGCCGGAGAGGAAATCCCGTTGTGCTGGCTGATCTGCGAGTGGCCTGAGGACAAGGAGCAGCCGGTGAAGTACTGGCTCTCAAACCTGCCCGAGGACACTCCAATCGAGGATCTGGTGCGGCTGGGGAAGATGCGCTGGCGGATCGAGCATGACTACCGCGAGCTCAAGGACGCCCTGGGGCTCGATCACTTCGAGGGCCGCGGCTACCGCGGATTCAACCACCACGTCACACTCGTGTCGGTCGCACACGCGTTCCTGACCCTTGAGCGAAGGCGCCGTGATCGCCGTCCTCGACTCAGGGCGGCAGCCTGACCCTCTTCCAAGTCGTCCGGGAGCTACAAGCACTCCTGGCCTGCTGGCACGGAACCTGCCCCGTTTGCCGCAGAGAGCTGCCGCCCGAACACCCACTCAGGGCACCACCAACCTAACGGAGCAGTGCGTCACGAACGTTGAGGAGGAAGTCATGTAGAAGACATCTTTCATAGGCGGTGCTGTGCGAGAGATGGAGGCTTGTTGGCCCTCCAGTGTCGGCCTTGCGGGGGCGGGCGCTAAACCACCCTGGTGCTGCGTTGGCTGAAGACCGTCGTGGTGAGCGATCGGGGAGAAGGCGCGACCTGATCGCGTCAGGTGGGGACCAGGAAGACGTTCCAGAAGCGTCTGGTCGGGCCGGTGGTCTGGTCGGGCGTCGCTGTTGAGGCGTCGTGATTAGTTTTGATGGCATCAAAACCGGGGGTCCTTGCTTTTCCCTCGGGATGAGTCTGGCGGGTGCCCGTGTTCCTGGCCAGGTGGTGTCCGGCGTAGAGGCGGTGTGAGCCTGGTCTGCGGCTCTTGCACGGAACGTGAGAAGGCGAGCGTCGATACGGCGTCCCGGGACCGCAGGTCTCCAAGGGTCGCGAAAGGGAGCGTGCCGAGGCAGCAACCGAAGGCATTGAGTACCGACGCGGCGCTCGCTGGCGGACCGGTCCGTAGTAGCTGTGAAGTTCCTGCTCGCTGGGGTGGGGGTGGAGCGAAGGGGCCGGCTCACCTGGAATGTCCATTTCGGTCAACCGGGGTGTGAGCCCTGGGAGGAAGCGAGGATGAACATGCCAAAGCCCAAGGACAAGTCGTTTGCGATTCCCAAGCAGTTGGTCTGGGAGGCGTGGCGGCAGGTCAAGGCCAACAAGGGTGCCCCGGGAGTGGATGGGCAGACCCTGGACGAGTTCGAGTCTGATCTGAAGAACAACCTCTATCGGATCTGGAATCGGATGAGCTCGGGGTCCTACTTTCCGCCTTCGGTGCGGGCGGTGGAGATCCCCAAGCTGCATGGCGGCGGGGTCCGAGTGCTGGGCGTGCCCACGATCTCAGATAGGGTCGCGATGACGGCGGCAGCCATGTTTCTGGAGCCGTTGGTGGAGCCGAGGTTCCACCCTGACTCTTATGGTTACCGGCCGGGCAAGTCGGCCTTGGAAGCGGTCGGGGTGTGCCGGCGGCGGTGCTGGAAGTACGACTGGGTCATCGATCTTGATGTCCAGAAGTTCTTCGATGAGGCGCCGTGGGAACTCATCGTCAAGGCGGTGGAAGTGGTCACCGACGCTCGCTGGGTGCTGCTCTATGTGAAGCGGTGGCTTGCCGCCCCGTCACAGCAGCCCGACGGTACCCTTGTGCAGTGCCAGAAGGGAACTCCGCAAGGGTCGGCAGTTTCGCCGGTCCTGGTGAACCTGTTCATGCACTTTGCGTTCGATGCCTGGATGGCCCGGGAATACCCGGACTGCCCATTTGAGCGCTACTCCGACGATGCCATCGTGCACTGCAAGTCACGGCGGCAGGCCGAGGAGGTGCTTGCCAGGATCGCCGCGCGGATGGAAGAGGTGGGCTTGAGGCTGCACCCGCAGAAGACGAGGATCGTCTATTGCAAGGACGATAACCGTCGCGGGCGCCACGAGCACACCTCCTTCACGTTCCTGGGGTTCGCCTTCCGGCCACGGGAGGCGCGACGCAAGGACGGCGTGAGGTTCACGTCGTTCCTGCCGGCGATCAGCCCCGAGGCGCTGAAGGCCAAGAGTGCTCGGCTCCGCCAGTTGCGGATACACCGGCACATCAACCTGCCGCTCGACGATCTGGCCAGGTGGCTGAACCCCATCGTGGCCGGGTGGATGAGCTACTACGGCCGGTACTACCGGTCAGTGCTCTATCCCCTCCTGCGGCGCGTCAACGTCTACCTGAGGCGCTGGGCAGGGAAGAAGTACAAGCGGCTGCGGACCTACAAGCGGTTCAAGCAGTGGTGGGCCAGACTCTTGAAACGAGAGCCCGGCCTGTTCGCCCACTGGCAATGGGTCCCAACGCCCTGACACGGCTGGTGAGAAGAGCTGGGTGACGGGAGACTGTCACGCCCAGATCTGTGGGAGCCGGGAGCTGCAACGCTCCCGGCCACCCGCCCTACTAGGCGCTGATGCGACTCTGCGCCCGGTGCCCGCGCCGACGAGTCAGGAACGGCCCGAGCCCGAGCGAGCTGCGCCCGATCACGCGGGGGCTACACAACGTTGGTGTCCCGCGGCCAGGCGTCGGACTCTTCGACCCACGACTCCGTGCTCGCTGGCTCTGCGTCGTCCACCTCCGCGATGTCCAGCCCCATTGCCTGTAGGTCTGCCGGACGGAAGTCACACGGCCGTAGCCCGTAGGGCGCGCCCCCTGATGTGAAGCCGACTGCCCAGATCAGCTCACCACCCCATTCGACCCAGCCCATGTCCGCAAGACGCTCCGCGTCAGTCCGTTCATCGGTGTTCTTGGCGAGCCGCCGGCGGCTGGGGTCCCGCGAGCTGCGACGGCGCTTGGAGCGGCCCCCGTCGCGTTGCGACCCGGACGACCTGTGCGCGGCACGGTCTCGCTTTATCGCGCCTTGACTCTGACAGGGCCTCCAGACGTGATCAAGTGCTTCCTGCGCGGGTCATGATCTCTGCGCGTCTACCGCGCGATGGCCACCGATGATCGGAGGGCCCTTGCCTGGCGAGGGGGTCCAAGGAGAGTTTCGTTTCCGGTCCGTCGGTGCGGCGGTGGGCGGTAGCATGAGGGCGATGGCTGCCTCACCGACAACGACCGTCGAGATCGATACCGAGTTGCTTGAGCGGCTGCGTCGGCGACGCCCGGCGAAGAGCGACCGCGAGCTGCTGGAGAGCGTTGCGCGCATACAGCTCGGACACGAGGCGAGCGACCGTGCGATGGAGCGCTTTCGAGGGGTGCCGTCTGAGGAGATCGAGCGCGAAGCGGTGAAAGCGGTGCGCGAGGTGCGGCGCGAGCGAGTCGCCAAGCGGCGAGCGATCTGACCGTGATTAGTGGATAAGCGTCGTGGTGCCGGGATTTTGTGCTGGGTGGGGTTTTTGGATGGGGTTGGGTCGCGGCGCGCGGCGCTGGGGTGTGCGAGGAGCGCGAGTGGTGGTGAGCGCTGGTGCTGGGCACCCGTTTCCGGGCAGGCCGAGATGGCTCTCACGCGGTGTGGTTGTCTTCCGGAGGGGGTCGGGCGGCGGCTGGTGGCGCGAGCCCGCGTGCGGTGTTGTAGGCGCGGGCGAAGAGTTCGGCTTGGGGGATCCCGGCGGGTAGCCGCAGGCGGATTGTGCGTGCGTGGTGGATGACTCTGGCGGGTACGCAGAGCAGCATCCGTCGTAGCCACTTGGCTTGACGGCGACGCGGCAAATGCCCAGGTGGGTCGGTGCCATAGAGCAGATCGGAGAGGAGTGCCAGCAGGTTCAGCGCGAGCGCGGTGCAAGCAAGCCAGAAGCGGTTGGCGTCGAGATCGGAGAGCGGTAGGCGGCGCAGGGAGACACCGAGCTTCTGGTCCTTGATGCGCTCCTCGATTTGCACGCGCTCGCGGTGGTGGCGCTCAACGGCAGGGACCTCGCCCTCGAGATCGGTGAGGATGAAGCTGTAGCCGTATACGACGTCGGCTTCGCCTGCCAGCCCGAGGTTCAGCTGCTCGGCCGGGATCGTCGAGCGGCGTCGCGCGCGTGGATCGTCGCTGAGCGCGTCAGCGGGATGCGCGACACGGCGAACGATCAGCCGTAGCGGCTCATGCTCCCAGCCATGCGGGGTATAGGTGCTCTCGGCGACCTGGGCGCTCCCCAGCTCCTGCGCGTCCTGCCACTGATCCTCGCCGATCTCCTCCAGTGCCCGCCACATCGCCGTTGAGCGCGGCACCGAGATCGAGAAGCGCACCCCACGCTCGCGGCAGTCGCTCAGTAGATCGACGCGGTAGAACCCCGAGTCAAAACGCGCCGAAATCTCGCCATGACCCTCGGGCAGATAGGACACCACGCGGCCCAGCAGGCGACGGGGCTCATCGGCCTGCGTGGAGTCCGTTCCCCCGAGCAGCTCGCCGGCGAGCATCCGTCCGCGCTGCGCCCAGGAGCACAACAGGGGCTGGTAGGCCAACTGGCCCTTGTAGTTCACAGCCGCGCCCGGCTTGCGCCGCCCGTAAACCTCGACGCTCGTGGAATCAAAATCGAGTGTTACCGGCCCGCCCGGATCACGCCCGAGTTGACGGTCAAACTCGTTCGCTGCCCGTGCGAACGCCTCCTCAGCGGCACGCAAATGAGTGCGCCTGAAACGCCGCGCCAACTGGCACGCAGTCGAGGCCGCCGGAACGTCAGCCACCGCCCGCAGCTCAGCGCCAGGCGCATCAGCCCGCAGCCGCTCCACATCGAGCATCGAGTCCCCGCCGCATAGCATCGACTCGGCCACGCACACCAGCGCCTGGCCTGCCGAGAGGCCACGCGCGCGCTGCTTGACCGGCCCCAAACCCCCAACCCGCGGCGCACCCTCGATCGCCCTATCGAGCGCCGGGATCAACCCCAAACGACGCACCAGCTCACCCACCACAGCAGACCCCGCGAACGGCGTCAGTGTCGGATCATCAGCCACGACCTCGATCCTGGGAGCCTGATCAAAACGAGTCCGCACACCGCGACCCGCCGCACGCTTGACCCGCCGCTCTGCCTTCTGCCTGGACTTCACCGACAAGGTGATCCCCTCCCCGAGTCGCTGGAACGTTCAAACGCACGCTGCCAAGCGGCCCGGACGGAACCAACACACCCAAAAACGGAGCAGTTACTCAGGAATCACGGTCTGATGGCGTATGACGATGGACGGCCAGCGAGTGCGCTGATCGGGCGGGCGCCTCGCCGGGTTGGTGCGGCGTCTTGTACGCGCTCTCGCACGTCGAGGCGCAGCCTCAGGCATGGGCGGTAATGCAGAGGAAACAGGAGCCCTATTCGGGCGCAACGGCGCGGGCGAAGCAAGCGCCGAGGGCGATCCACCTGCCCTCGAGATCGTAGACCTCCGCCCACGGGCGAAGGCTGGCGGCACGCCGGCGAGCCTATCGGCCCACTCCTGGAGATCTCGGGGCCGATACAAAATGAGCTGACCGCACTGCACGCAAGGCATCTGTGGCTGTATGAAACGGCCGAAATGCGACAGGCTGACCCCCAGTGTGGCTGCGGCATCTCGTCTGCTGAGCAGTATGCGCGACTGCGGGTCATGCGTCGAAGAGGACTCCACAGTGGACGTGTTATTTGAGGGCACGTCTAAAAATGTAAACCCAAAACACACTCTTCCGCAACGGCACGCGCCAGATTCATGGTCGCTACGACCGTTTTTTCTCTCACGCTTCGAGTGCTACCAGAGGTCACAAGCACTCCGCTATCGGTCTTGGGCGTCCCCTGGTCCTGAGAATGGGCACGGTTCAAATATTAACACCCAAGCAGTTTATTGAGGGCATTGCAATAGTTTCAGAGAAATACGCCCGACACACGAATAGTTGGCAGCCCCCAATTAACCGACAACGTAGCCTCCAAACCGCAACATTGAGGTTTCGCGCCCCGATTTCTCGTCGGCGCGGCGTGTGACCCAGCCGTCCGCAGGCGTCATGCCCCGCGCTGCGGTTCGCTGGGACCTCGGCCGGATCAGCGCGAGGCACGGTTCAGCCCGTAGTCCCTTGGCCCAGGGCCGGCGCACACCAGATGGCGTTGGGATGGAGGCTCAGGGTCCGTCTGATGATCCCAAGGGTTCTTCCTTGAGGATCTCAAAGCGGGCGTCGGGTGATCGCGTGGCGGGAAAGGTCACGAGATTCGTGGCGCTGCTGCGCGCCGATGGCAGAAGCAGGCCGTCGCGCTCGAGCCAGTGGGCTGCGCCGCCGAGTTGGCGGCACGCGATCATGTCATCGGCTGCAAGCTCGGCAGGTCCGACGCCGAGGTGCTGCAGAAGCGCGGGGTCGGTGAGGTCGAGGACGCTGGCGAGTGTGATCTCGAGTGTGTAGACGGTGCGGCGGGCGCGTGGCCGGATGGGCTGGATAGCTATCTGGTGCTCGGCCTCGGCAAGCGCGCCCCCGCGAGTGAGGCTGGTGTAGATCGCGGCGACGCCGGGCGGGTTCCAGCGCGCTCCGCGGGTGTTCTCGGCATCAGGTGGGTGGTCACCGAACATGTGCCGGAATGCTTGGCCGGTCCAGGGGGCTGGGTCGATCGCTTGCAGCAGATCGAGCAGTTCGGGCGAGTAGACCACGTCCGCTGCGTCGCCGGTGGCGGTTAGACGAAGGCGCCGTCGCGTAGCTGGGCGATGAGGGCGAGCACGTCGTCGAGTTTGCCCTGCTGGATCCGGTCGGCGGGTCGCTCACCTGCGAGTAGGCGGTGTGGCGCGAACAGCCACAAGCGTGCCTCCTGGGGCTCGTAGAACTCTGCGAGCTCACCGACCAACCACTCGAGCGTGAGCAGTCGCTGTAGGCGGTCGGGCTGCGGCTCGACCCTGCCGGTACGCCAGCGCGAGACTGTCTGCGGCGTGGTGTCGAGCAGCTGGGCGACCTCGCGGGACTTGATCCCGCCGCGGTCACGGATGGAGTCAAGACGGTTGGCTACGGCGCTGGCCACGGGATCTTCCCGATGTTCGTCGGATGGTTGAGGCTGCGAGCTGGTGGCAGGACTTGGCGACCCTCGCCGACGTCAGCGATCATCAACGTAGAGTTCATAAACATTTTCATGAACAATATCATGAACAGAACCGTGAATCATCGTTGGGCGGAAGGGACGGGCCAAAGCGCCGCTCGAACTTCTCGATGTCGGACGGGCTAGCGGGATGGCTTGCGTGGCGCGCGTAAACCTCGCCCATCGTGGCGCCGTTGGGCGCCGGCTGGATCTCTTCCAGGACCCACGCGATGAAGCGGTACAGCACGTCCCCGGGAATGCTGATGCGTTGTGAGACGTTTGCTCGCAGCGCGAGCGCGAGTGTCCGCTAGCGCTTGGTCCAGCTGCATACTGTCGCCGTCCCGGCACGCTTCGGGGCCCGGCCGGCCGCGATGTCCTCTCGGAGTCGCGCAACCCCAGCTCGCAGCTCTTCGGGATGGTCGCGCGACATCCGCTCGAAATAGCTCGTCTCGCCCCTCTCTGCGGCCTCCAGCACACGATCGGGGTCGGCCGAGAGAGCGGCCAGCGATGCGTCCTGCATGTCCTTGAACTCGAAAGCGAAGAGCCGCGCGCCGGGCAGCTCCTCGAGGATCGCCGCCCGTGGCGGGTGGGTCGCGTCCATCCAGCGCCGGCTGCTCGGAAAGTAGTCGAGAATCCAGAGGGTGGCGGCATCCTCACCCGTGTAGCCCTTGAGCACCAGGAGTCCCTGAGGTCTGAGGATGCGCCGCGCCTCGGCCAGTGCGGCGTTGCGGTCCTCGACGTGGTGCAGCATCGAGATCATCGTGGCGGCGTCGAACGTCTCGTCCTCGAACGGCAGTCGCTGTGCGTCTGCCTCGACGGTCTCGAGCCCCTTGGCGGTTGCCCACGCCAGCATTGCGGGCGAGCGGTCCACCACAACAGGCTCCCATCCTTCCCGTCTGAGGGCGAGGGCGTAGTTACCTGTACCGCCACCGATGTCGGCGAGTCGTCGGCCGGGCGCGCCTTTGAGGGCCTCGCGCAGCCCCCGCAGAACCGACGGGCTCGCGGAGCGCGTCTCGTCGTAGCGCTCGGCTTGGCGGGAGTAATCGGGCAGCAGGCCCACGCTATACAGAGCATGACAGCACTACGCGGCGCTTGACGGCCGGCGCTTTCACCCGTCGTGTCTTCCGTAGGTGATGCTAGGCTGAAAATGGATGGCGCAAGTCCGGTCCGAAATCTCGCGCCGACGGGTCCAGTCTCGTTTTGGTTCGCTTGCAGAGTGGAGCGATTGGTTGAATGCGCATGCTTCGCCTGCCCGACCGGACGACACGCCGGTATTGGCGGATCAATCTGGTCATCCGCGACGAGCAGGGCGTGAGGAGTTGATGGCGCTGGTGGAGCATCAGCGCGCGCGGTATGCGGCGGACGCCGCTGGCGCTCGCCGTAAGGGTTAGTGATCCTGATCCGCACGCACCACCGCTTGACGGCGCTGCGATGGCTGCGCTCGACTTCTGACCGTCTCGGGCCTCCGTCCTGGGATCGTCGTAATCTTGATCGTCCCATGCAATCGCGCTCGATCCAGGCGCTCAGCGGCGCCCAAAACCCGCGAGATCTACGGCCCCGGTGTGGCCACGGGCGCGCCGGCTTTCCGAGAACATGCCGATTTGCAGGGGAGGAAGCCCCATCTACCCCCCCGGCTTCCCAAGCTTGAGGTCGCGAGTTCGAACCTCGTCCGCCGCTTGAAGCGCAACACGAGAATTTGGCTCTACGACGCCAGATTCAGGTTGTCCTGCTGGGAAAACACCCGGCCGAGTGGACACGATACCGGACCACGCGGACCGCGATCTGCTCCCACGGCGCTGCCGTGAACCTCGCCGCGAGCTCCACGCCGGTCGAGCATTGCCAGTCGTGCCGCCTCCCGCCATGCGAGACGCCCGGCGGTTCAGCTCGACGGCGGTGAAAGCTCGAGTAGGTCGATGTGGTCGCCGACGCCCTTGGCGGCGACCACATCGATGATGTCTTTTGTCTGCTCGCGCGCGGCGGGATCGTTTGGTTGCTGCCGCGCTGAGCAGGACGCGCAGCTCCTGCTGGGCCCCGAGCAGACGCCAAGCCGCCTTGTCCTGCTATGCGTCAAGGTAGGTGAGCTCAAGCGCGCTCTGAAGTTTCTCGGCCGGGTGCGCGAGCAGCCCCCTGACTACGGCGAACTCGGGATTCACCGCCACGTGCGCTCTCAGCAGGGCGCGAAGCTGGCGGTCCTGCTCGGTGAGGGGTTCGAGGACCTCCGCCGGGATTTGGTCCTCATCCCGGTTCAAGGACCGCCCCAGGTAGTCGATGGACCGTCCCGACCGGGGCTACAGGCCGGAACCTAGGCCCTCGGGCCGGCGGCTAGCCCGATCGGCCATACGGCTGCAAGTTATCGGCCATACCAGTCTGATTTATCGGCCATACGAGCTACGCTTGTAGTGATGGACTCTCTGCGTCGCGTCGCGAGCGAACTCTCGATCCCCGAGCGCACGCTGCGCCGTGCCGCATCGGAGGGGCTGTTGCGAGGGGAACGGATCAGCCCGCGTCGCTTTCAGATCACCATGCGCGAGGAGGCATACCTCCGTCGCTCCTGGAAGCTCCTGAGTGCCTTGCGCTCTGCGCTGCGCACCGAGCCGAACGTTCGCCTTGCGGTCCTCTTCGGCTCGACAGCGACCGGCGAGGACCGCGGGCACTCAGACGTCGATGTCCTCGTCGTCTTGAACGACCCTTCTGTCGGCCGGTTGGCCGACCTCTCGGCCCGGCTCTCGCAGAACCTGGCGCGCGACGTGCAGCTCGTGAGGCTTTCCGAGGCGCAGGACTCACCGGCCCTGATGGTCGACGTCATCGAGCAGGGCCGTGTTCTGATCGATCGCGACGGCCTCTGGTCTCCTCTGCGCGAGGCTGCTCCGAGATGGCGCCGTCGCGTGCGCAGCATCGAGGGCGTGCCCACGGCGGCGCTCGCCCTCGCACTCGACGGTGAGGATCGGTGAGCGCGCCCGGCGTCAGCCCGGCGGCTCCGCTTGAGGCCCACGACGCCGCTCGTGCGAAAACGCTGAAGGCCAAGATCCGCGACCGTATGAGCGATGTCCGTCGCCACCTGCTCGCGCGTGGGCGCGGGGATGCAACCAACGCGCGAAAGGACCTCGACGCGCTCAAGCGCGCGGGCGTGCTCACGCGCGAGCTGACCCGCCGCCTGCAGACCCTCCGAGAACTGCGCCGCATGCTCGTCCACGAATACGCCACGGCGACCGCCGAGCAGGTCCACGAGTCAGCCCTGCTTGTCAGCGGCAACTTCCCGGCCTTCTACGACGCATATCGCGCATGGATCAAACGCGGGTTCAGCCCGACGCGCTGAACGCCCACCTCACGCCGCCCGAACCTGTTCGCCCTCCTCAGCGCGAGCGATCACCGCAGCGCGCGCCCTGCGCCACTGCTGCTCGAGCGGCTCAGCGCCCAGGTGCCCGTAGTCGTCGATCTCATAGCTGTAGTGCTGGGAGAGCATTTCAAGGCTGGTCCCGGGATACGTTACACTTTCCGCGTTACATGTAACGATTGGGAACCATCATGCCACGTATTCAGTCCGACTCGAGAGTGCGGGTGCGCGAGCACCGAGCGCGGTTGCGCAAGCAAGGTCTGCGGCCTATCCAGATCTGGGTGCCCGACGTTCGCGCGCCGCGATTTGCCCAGGAGGCGCACCTGCAGTCCCGTGCGGTGGCCGCCAGCCAAGCCGCCGTCGAGGACCAGGCGTTTGTGGACTCGATCTCCGAGTGGCCGGGGGAGTGAAGCGCGCCGAGGTGTGGACGGTCTCGGGTGGCACGGACTACGCCGGCAAGCCACGGCCGGCGGTGATCGTCCAAGACGATCGGTTCGACACCGACTCGGTCACGATCTGCCCGTTCACGACCGACCCTGTTGACGCGCCTCTGTTCCGCTTGGAGATCGAGCCTTCGCCTGAGAATGGGCTACGCGAGACCTGCAGACTGATGGTCGACAAGGTCGCCACGATCCCTCGATCCAAGCTCGGTGAGCGCTTGGGCATGCTCGCAGGCATCGACATGATCCGCCTCAACCGGGCAATCGTGGTGTTCCTTGGCTTGGCGTCCACCGGCTGAGCGCTTCATCCAACATCACGTTTTCCCTGCACTCCGCCTCGAGCGTTACCCAGCCATGGAGCTTGCCGGCAACCCGACCTACGTCGAGTCGCCGTTCGCCAACCAGCACAAGACGCTGCCGGTCCGGCTGTATCCGTTGTAGGTCTTTCGGCGTACCGCAGGTGGCGACACAAAAGAGGGTGAAGTGGCATGCGCCGCCGGGCGGGGGGGTGGGTGATGTGGAGCGGAGAGCTCGGCGACGCTGAATGCCACCACCCAAGGATGCTCGTTGCGTGTGCCGACAGCCATGGGGTGAAAGCCCCATTCTTGTGGCTCAGGGCTCTATGAGGCCACGGCGGATCGCGTAACGGGTGAGCTCGACGCGGTCGCGCATACCGAGCTTCTCGAGCATGTTGGCGCGGTGACGCTCGACGGTCTTCTTGCTGATCGTGAGGGCCTCGGCGATCTGCTGGTTGGTATGACCCTCGGCGATCAGCTTGATGACCTGCAGCTCGCGTGGGGTCAGAGGGTCGGGATGCTCCTCGGCGGGTCCGGCGAGGTAGTGACGGACGATCTCGGTGACGGCGGCGGGGTAGAGGAACGGCTCGCCGCGCACAGCGGCGCGGCAGGCGCGCACCACGTCGCGGTCGGCGAGCGACTTGAGCACGTAGCCGCTGGCACCAGCCTGCAGGGCCTCGTAGAGGAACTGCTCGTTGTCGTGCATCGAGAGCATCAGGATCTTCAGCGCGGGGCGCTGGCGGTGGATCTCGCGCGCTGCGTGCAACCCGGTCATGCGTGGCATCGAGATGTCGAGAAGGGCGAGGTGCAGGTCGTCGTGGGAGAGCGCCATGCTGACGGCCTCCAGGCCGTCGCTGGCTTCTGCGCAGACGACGAGGTCGGGCTCGCTTTCGAGCACCAGCCGCAGCCCCTGGCGCACGACGGCATGGTCGTCGGCGAGCAGAATGTTGGTCTTCAGCGCGGTCATGCGCCCGCGGCGTGGAGCGGTACGTCCAGATGCACCTCGGTGCCAGCGTGGGGCGCGCTGGTGATCTGCAGGGATGCGCCGACGAGCCCGGCACGCTCACGCATCCCGCGCATCCCGCCACCCTCGCGAAGCCTGTCAGGCATGCCGCGCCCATCGTCGCGGACGCTCAGCGCGAGGTGGTCGGAGCGGAGCGCCAGAGTGATGCTCACGCTGGCGGCGTTGGCATGACGGACAGCGTTGGTCAGCGCCTCCTGGGCGATGCGGTAGACGACGAGTTCGCGCTCAGGCGATTGAGGGGGGAGGTCCGCTGGGATGCGGCAGGCGATTCGCAGCCCGGACTGCTCGCGCATTCGCCGGGAGAGCGCCAGCAGCGCCACGGCAAGGCCGAGATCCTCGAGTGGCTCGGGGCGCAGGCGCTGGGCGATACGGCGGACATCGTCGATGCTCGCGCGTGTGGTCTCGAGCAGCTGCTCCAGCGGTTGGGCGAGGTTGAGCGGCGCGTCGCGTGAGACGCGTGCCAATCCCAGCAGCACCCCGGTCAGCGTCTGGCCAACCTCGTCGTGGAGCTCCCGCGCGACTCGCAGCCGCTCGTTCTCCTGGGCCGAGAGCACCCGTCGAGTGCTCTCCAGGCGCTCGGTCTCGAGCTCGTCGAGCATCTCGTTGTAGGCCTGCGCTAGCTCGGCGGCCTCCGACGGGGCGCTTGGTACCTGCAGGCGCTCCCCGGACTGCAGCGGGTCGACGCGCCGCAGGAGCGCGGGCAGGTGGGTCAGTGGGGCGAGCGCGTGGCGCAGCAGCAGGGCATTGGCGACGAGCGTCACTGTCAGAGCGACGGCAAGGATGGCGGTGTCGTCGGCGGCGATATGCGCGAACGGGGCGGGCAGCACGATCGCGATCGCGATCGTCATCGTCGTGACGAGGGCGCCGTTCAGGGCGAGCACGCGCCAGAAGAGAGGCAGGTACCGGCGGGTTGCCGGCCGCGATGGGTCGGCATCAGTTGGCGTGGCGTCGGCGACCGCGACGGCGCGACTCGCCGCGATGGCGCCGGCGACGCCATTTGGGCTCCCGCTGACGTTGGGGCTCCTCCCGGAGCGATCCGCGACCACCTGCGCGAAACCGGCTTGCTCATCCGTTTGCTGCACGGCAAATCACGCTAGCGCGCCAGCCCGTACGCCAGTCGAAGATGGGGCCTCGACCTCATGGTGGCCACGTGCGATAGGTCTGAACATGTCGGTGTGACTGACCATCGTTCGAGCGGCTGGAGGCGAAGGCGTTCGCAGCCTCCTGGTCGAGGAGCGACAGAACGGCGGCCCCTCTCCCCACTACGTGTGTGGGCGCCGTTGCAGGTACAAGCTCGGTCACACGGCACGGGCAGGGACGGACCCCCAGCCTGTGCCGCTTAGCTTATGCGAGGCGCCGCGGACGGTGCGCCACCTATAGGCGATCGGAGGGAGATCGATCGCCTGCACCCAAACACATAGGAGGAAGAGGCGCGATGGCGACAAGTCCGGCGAAGATCGACGAGGCGAAGCTCGAAGCATTTATGGGACAGGCGGTGACGGACATGGGCGCGATCATCAGCGCGCCGCTGTTTCTGATCGGTGAGAAGCTCGGGCTCTACAGGGCGATGGCGGGCGCGGGGCCGTTGACCTCGCAGGAGGTGGCCGAGCGCGCGGGGGCAGCCGAGCGCTACGTGCGCGAGTGGTTGCGCAACCAGGCGGCGGGTGGCTATGTGACCTACGACGGGGAGAGCGATCGCTACACATTGCCCGACGAGCAGGCGCTCGCATTGGCCGACGAAGACAGTCCCTTCTACATCCTGGGCGCGTACGAGTTGATCGCGTCGCTGTACGCGGACGAGGAGCGAATCGTGGAGGCTTTCCGCAGCGGCTCGGGGATGGGGTGGCACGAGCACGACCACCGCCTGTTCTGCGGCACGGAGCGTTTCTTCCGGCCGGGCTACCGCGCGCACCTGGTGACCGAGTGGATCCCGGCGCTCGACGGTGTCGAGGAGAAGCTGCAGCGGGGCGCGAAGGTCGCCGACGTGGGTTGCGGCCACGGAGCGTCGACGATCATCATGGCCGAAGCGTTCCCCAATTCGCGTTTCTCGGGCTTCGACTACCACATGCCCTCGATCGACCGGGCGCGCCAGGCGGCCAGCGACGCGGGCGTTTCCGACCGCGTCGTGTTTGAGGCGGCGTCAGCCAAGGAGTACCCGGGCAGCGACTACGACCTGGTGTGCGTGTTCGACTGCCTGCACGACATGGGCGACCCGGTTGGAGCATCGGCGCACGTGCGTGAGACGCTTCATCCCGACGGTACGTGGATGATCGTCGAGCCATTCGCGAAGGACCGCGTGGAGGAGAACTTCAACCCGGTGGGCCGGGTCTTCTACGGAGCGTCAACGGTGATCTGTACGCCCGCGTCGCTGGCCCAGGAGGTCGGGCTGGCGCTCGGGGCGCAGGCAGGCGAGGCGCGCCTGCGCGAGGTGCTCACCGAGGGCGGGTTCAGCCGGGTCCGCCGGGCGGCGGAGACCCCCTTCAACATGATCCTGGAAGCCAAGCCATAGGCCGGGACGGGACGTCACAGGGCGCGGGCGTGACGTGCTCGCGTATGCCGGAGCTTGCCTGGAGGGGTGTCGATCGACGGGTGTCCCGTTCGTCGTTGATACACCACCGCGGCTGTTGGAGCAATTTGCTGGATGATCACCATCCGGCCATCCGGGGATGAAATGCTCGAGCGGCTCAGCGGCCCTACCCTCTGAAGGAGGAACGATGAAGTACATGCTCCAGATCTTCACGCACGACGTGGCCGATGCCTTCGAGCGCCTCTCCGAGGAGGAGCAGAAGGCGATCTTCGGCGAGTACATGGCGATTATGCGGACGCCCGGCGTGAGCGACGGCGCCCAACTGCAGCCAACCACCACGGCGACCACGGTGCGGGTGCAGGACGGCAGCACGCTCACCACCGACGGACCCTTCCCCGAGACCAAGGAGGCGCTCGGCGGCTACTACCTGCTGGAGGCCACCGACCTCGACGCGGCGATCGAGCTGGCGGCGCGGATCCCGGCGGCGCGGTTGGGCGGGGCGATCGAGGTGCGACCGCTGGTGGAGCGCTGATTGAGCGCTTCCGGTGAAGCGGCCGCAAGCCCGACCCGTCGGGCGCGAGCCCGGCCGGGTGCGATCGAGCGGGTCTTCCAGGAGGAGTGGGGGCGCGTTCTCGCTGCGCTGATCGGCTTCCTCGGCGACTTCGACCTCGCCGAGGAAGCCGTGCAGGAGGCGTTTGCGGCGGCGGCGGAGCGCTGGCCGCGCGACGGCCTGCCGGAGCGCCCCGGCGCGTGGCTGACCACGACGGCTCGCAACCGTGCGATCGACCGCATCCGCCGCGACCGCACGCTGGCCGCCAAGTCGAAGCTGCTGGAGCGACCCGAGGCGATGATGCAGGAGCCCGACATCGGGGAGACCGTGTTTCCCGACGAACGCTTGGAGCTGATCTTCACCTGCTGTCACCCGGCGCTCGCCGGCGACGCGCAGGTGGCGCTGACGCTGCGCACGCTCGGCGGCCTATCCACGGATGAGATCGCGCGCGCATTCCTCGTGCCCGAGGCGACGATGGCGCAGCGGCTGGTGCGCGCCAAGCGCAAGATCAAGGACGCCGCGATCCCCTTCCGGATCCCGCCCGCGCACCTGCTGCCCGACCGGCTCGCCGCGGTGCTGGCGGTTGTGTACCTGATCTTCAACGCGGGCTACTCGGCGCCGCCCTCGCGCGTGGAGCTCTCCACCGAGGCGCTGCGCCTCGGTGGGGCCCTGGCGGAGCTGATGCCCGACGAGCCCGAGGTGTGGGGCCTGCTGGCGCTGATGCTGCTGCACGACTCGCGCCGCGCCGCCAGGATGCGCGAGGGCGAGCTGGTGCTGCTGGAGGACCAGGACAGGGCGCTGTGGGATCGCGAGCAAATCGACGCCGGCCACGCCGCGTTTGAGCGCGCGCGGGCGCTGTACGGCGGCGGCGGGGCCGGTGGCTTGGTGGGCGGTGGGGATGAGGAGGAGGAGGGGGGCAGTGGTGGGGGTGTGGACGCGGCTGGCAAGGGCGCTGGGGTGGTGGGGGTGGGTGGGGTCTACACCCTGCAGGCAGCGATTGCCGACCTGCACACCGAGGATCCCCGCGACTGGCAGCAGATCGCGGCGCTCTACGGTGCGCTCGCCCGCCTCACCGGCTCCCCCGTGGTCGAGCTCAACCGCGCCGTCGCACTCGCCGAAGCCGCCGGCCCCGAGGCCGGGCTGCAGGCGCTCGAAGGGCTCGACGGCATCGACGAGTACCACTACCTGCACGCCGTGCGCGCCGACTTCCTGCGCCGTCTGCGGCGTCCCGCCGACGCGCGGGCCGCGTACGAACGCGCGTTGGAGCTGGTCCACTCCGCGCCCGAGCGGCGCTTCCTCGCGCGGCGGCTGGCCGAACTGGATTGAGAACCTTCAACCCAGGAGGTCGCGCACGGCGCTGCGTACGAGCTCGGCGAGCTCATCCATTGGCACCTCCCCGAACACGGCCTCGCCGCTGGCGAGGGCGCCGACCACGGCGGCGATCGAGCATGCCATCCGCACCCGCCGCTGGAGTGGGATCGCGGGGCTCTGCAGAATGCGGCGGAACTGCTGCTCGATGTCGTCGTTCTCGGCCTGGTGGCGCTCGTTGTCCTGGAGCTGCTCGAGCGCACGGTGGTTGCGCTGGTGCATGAGCACGAGCTCGCGGTTGTTGACCACCTCGTCGATGAAGTCGTCGAGCAGGCCCGGCCACGCATCCGCGCGCTGTTGCCCATCCTCGAGGGCGTTCAGCCGCTCGAGCGCCTCCCGGCCCAGCGCGTGCAGGCGCAGATGCAGCTCGAGCAGGATGTCTTCCTTGCGCTCGAAGTGGTAGTAGAGCGCGGCCTTCGTCGTGCCCAGCCGCTCTGCGATGTCGCGCAGCGAGGTCTTGTCGTAGCCCTGCTCGGTGAACAGCTCGAGCGCGATGTCGAGGATGCGCTCACGTGTGGACGAGCCGGGTTGCTCCTCTGGAGCATGCTGGTCGCGGGTGCTCTCCCGCCCCTGATGCTTGCGCGCGGTTGACTTTGCGAGCTGCATTCCCATTAGCTTACTTGACGACCGGCTAGGAGTGTGTATGATACTGCGACTTGCTTGCCGACCGGTAAGGGCTTTTGAAAGTCCCGCCCCGCAAGCTTCCCCGAAGGTAAACCCGCCAGGACCACGTTCAAAGGACTTCCCATGACGAGCACCTCGATGATCGAAGCCCACGGCTTGCGCAAGCGCTTCGGCGCAACTATCGCGCTCGACGGGATCGACCTGGAGGTGCCCGCGGGCGCGATCCTCGGCGTGCTGGGACCGAACGGCGCCGGCAAGACGACCGCGGTGCGCATCCTCACGACCCTCACACTTCCAGACGACGGTTCGGCGCGTGTCGCCGGCCACGACGTGGTGAGCGAAGCCGCGGACGTGCAGCGCAACATCGGCGTCACCGCCCAGGACGCCACGCTCGACGAGGTGCTCACCGGCCGCGAGAACCTCGTGATGATCGGACGCCTGAGCGGGCTGCGGCGCGCCGAGGCGCGGGCGCGGGCGACAGCACTGCTCGACCAGTTCGATCTCGCCGACGCCGCCGAGCGCATCCTCAAGGAGTATTCGGGCGGGATGCGCCGGCGTCTGGATCTCGCCGCCGGGCTCGTGACGCGACCGCCGGTGCTGTTCCTTGACGAGCCGACGACCGGCCTCGACCCCACGAGCAGGGTGCGGATGTGGGACGTGATCCGAGCGCTGGTCGCCGACGGCGTGACGCTGCTGCTCACCACGCAGTACCTCGACGAGGCCGACGAGCTGGCCGACCGGATCGTGGTGATCGACCATGGCCGCGTGATCGCCGGCGGCACCGCGGCCGAGCTGAAGGGGCAGGTCGGCGGGGCGCGCCTGGAGCTGACGCTCAGCGAGGCCGATCCCTCGGCGTCCGTCGCGCTCGCTCCGTTCGTCGCCGGTCCGGTGCACGTCAGCCACGACGGGCGACGCCTGCGCGCGCCGGTCAACAGCGGCGCCGGCTTGGCGAGCACGGTTGTGCGCGCGCTCGACGAGGCGGGGATCACCGTGGATGACGTGGAGGTCCATCAGCCATCGCTCGACGACGTGTTCTTTGCCCTCACCGGCCACCCCACCGACTCGGAGGGAGATCCTGCCGAGGTCGAGTCGTCCGCCTCAGACCTGGAGGTCGTCCGCCCATGAACGCCACCACATCAGCTTCAGCCACGCCCAGCCCCGCCGCGTCAACTCCCGTCACAGCCACCCCCACCACATCGACTCCTGTCACACCCGGCCCCACCACGCCGGTGCCGGTGGCGCCGGTCTCGAGACCCACGCGATCCCATGGCCTGGCGCAAAGGGTCCGTGACGTCGCCGTGCTCACCGGGCGCAACCTCGTACACATCAAACGCGAGCCGCTGCAGCTCTCGGACGTCACCGTCCAGCCGGTGCTGTTCACGCTGCTGTTCGTGTACGTGTTCGGCGCCGGGGTGGTGCTGCCCGACGGTGGCAGCTACAAGGATTTCGCGATCGCCGGGTTGCTAGCGATGAACCTCACCACCTCCGCGATGGGGACCGCGGTCGGGCTGAGCGCCGACCTGGGCAGCGGCGTGATCGACCGCTTCAGGACTCTCCCGATGTGGCGGCCCGCCGTGCTCGTCGGGCGCTCGCTCGCCGACGTCGCGACCGCCGCCATTTGCGCCGCGTTCGTCGGCGTGACCGGCCTGGTCATCGGCTGGCGACCTGACGCGGGCGCGGCGTCGATCGCCGCCGGCTTCGGCATCTTCCTGCTGTTCAGCTATGGCCTCTCCTGGGGCTGTGCCTGCCTCGGCATGGTGAGCAAGAGTCCCGAGTCCGCGCAGGGGATCGGCCTCGTGATTCTGTTCCCGCTGGCGATCGTCTCCAACGCCCTGGTCCCCACCGAGCGCATGCCCGCGGTGCTGCAGGCGATCGCCAACTGGAACCCCGTGAGCGCGGTCACCACCGCCTGCCGTCAGCTCTTCGGGAACCCCAATCCATCGGCGAGCATCCACGTCTGGCCAATGCAGCACCCGATCCTCGCCTCGTTGCTGTGGTCGGTCGCGCTCGTGGCGATCTTCGCCCCCTTGGCCACGGCTCTGTACCGGCGCCGCACCACCGACTGAGCCTGAATCCACCGATCCCGGGTCGCACTGGCGCCGGATGACGCATCGCCATTATGCTCGGGTGCAGTCAGTGGCGCTGCCTACCCCTCGGCGTAAGCCCGCATCGCCTCGACCACCGGCGCGAGCCGCTTACCCCGCGCGGTGAGGCGGTACTCGACGGTGGGGGGGCTGGAGGGGATCACGGTGCGCTCCACCAGGCCGGCGGCCTCGAGGTCGCGCAACCGCTCGGAGAGCATCCGGGGTGAGATCCCCCCGACAGCCTCGGCGAACTCGCTGAAGCGCAGCGCGCCGGTGAGCGCGGCGTAGATGATCGACAGCTGCCAGCGCCGCTCCAGGAGGTCCGCCGTGCGGCGGACCTCCACAGGAACGGGGTGACACTTACGGGAGCTGGTGGGCGACATCGCGCGTGGGCTCCAGCGCCTGGTCGAGCACCTCCTGGACAGTCATCACCGGGTGGAAGCTCATCTGCTCACGCACCTCCTTGGGGATGTCGTCCAGGTCGCCGCGGTTGCGCTCCGGCAGGATCACGTCGGTGAGACCGGCCGCGTGGGCCGCCAGCACCTTCTGCTTGAGCCCGCCGATCGGCAGCACACGGCCCTGCAGGGTGACCTCGCCGGTCATCCCCACCGTGTGCTTCACCGGGCGGCCGCTCAGCAGCGAGGCTAGGGCGGTCACCATCGTCACACCAGCGGAGGGGCCGTCCTTGGGGATCGCTCCGGCGGGGACGTGCACGTGGAACTCCTGCCCCTCAAACGCGCTGGCCTCGTCGATGCCGATCTCCTCGGCGTGGCCACGCACGTAGGAGAGGGCGATCCGCGCCGACTCCTTCATCACGTCGCCCAGCTGGCCGGTGAGCACCAGCCCGCCGCCGCCGCCCGAGCCGCTGCTCTTCATCGCGGTGGCCTCCACGAACAGCACGTCCCCACCGGTGCCGGTCACGGCCAGGCCGGTCGCGACGCCCGGGGTCGCCGTGCGCGACGCCGACTCCTGGAAGAACTTCTGGCGACCCAGCGCCTCGCGCACGGTCTCCAGGTCGATCTCCACGGGGGTCTGGCTCTCACCCTCCGCCGGCAGGCTGGAGGCGATCTTCGTGGCGGTCTTGCGCAGCAGCGTGCCGAGCTCGCGCTCGAGCGAGCGCACGCCCGCCTCGCGGGTGTACTCGGCGATGATCGTGCGCAGCAGCTCGTCGCTGATCTCCACCTCGCCCTCCAGCAGGCCGTTGCGGTCGCGCTGGCGCGGCCACAGGTAGCCCTTGGCGATCGCCAGCTTCTCCTCGGAGGTGTACCCGTCGAAGCGGATCACCTCCATGCGGTCCAGCAGCGGGCCGGGGATCGTGTCGGCGACGTTGGCGGTGGCGATGAACATCACCTGGCTCAAATCCAGCTCTACGTCCAGGTAGTGGTCGCGGAAGGAGTGATTCTGGGCGGGGTCCAGCACCTCCAGCAGTGCCGCCGAGGGGTCACCGCGCCAGTCGGCGCCGACCTTGTCAACCTCGTCCAGGAGGATCACCGGGTTCATCGTGCCGGCGTCGCGCAGCGCCCTCACCAGGCGGCCAGGTAGCGCGCCGATGTAGGTGCGCCGGTGGCCGCGGATCTCGGCCTCGTCGCGCACGCCGCCCAGCGACATGCGCACGAACTCGCGGCCGAGCGCATGGGCGATCGACTCGCCGATCGAGGTCTTACCGGTGCCGGGAGGGCCGATCAGGGTGAGGATCGCCCCCGACTTGGGGTCGGCCTCGATGCCGCGGTCCTGGCGCAGCTTGCGCACCGCCAGGTACTCCACGATGCGGTCCTTGACGTCCTCCAGGCCGGCGTGATCGGCGTCCAGCACCACGCGCGCCGCGGTTGGGTCGAGGTGCTCCTCCGAGCGCTTCGCCCACGGCACCGCGATCAGCCAGTCGAGGTAGGTGCGGATCATGGAGGACTCGCCGGTCTGCTCGCCCATGCGCTCCAGGCGACCAAGCTCCTTCAGAGCCTGCTTCTCGACTTCCTCGGGCATCTCCGCGGCCTCGATCTTGGCGCGGTACTCGTCCACGAGCGAGCCCTCGTCCTCGCCGAGCTCCTTGCGGATCGACTCCATCTGCTTGCGCAGGAAGTACTCGCGCTGCTGCTTCTCGGCGCCGTCCTGCACGTCCTCGCGGATGCGCTTGCGCACCTGCAGCTCCGCCAGGCTCTCGCGCTGCAGCTTGACGGCCATCTCCAGGCGGTCGCCGACGTCGAGCGTGCGCAGCAGCTCCACCTTCTGCGCGTATGAGAGGTTGGGGGAGTAGCCGGCCGAGTCGGCCAGCGGGCCGGGCTCGACGATCGCGCGCAGGAACGCCGCGATCCGCCCGTCGTCGCCACGCAGCTCGAGGATCTCCTCGACGATCGCGCGGTACTCGCGCTCCAGGTTGCGGGTACGCCCATCGGTGGGGACCTCGTCGGGGCGCTCGTCCACCTCGACGCGCAGGTCCCCGTCGGGCCCGGTCTGAGCGGCGCCGATCTGCGCTCGGTGCTGGCCGGAGAGCGCCACGGCGCGCCCGCCGCCGGGCAGGCGGATGTGGTCCTCGACCTCGGCGACGGTGCCGACCTCGAGGAACTCGTTCTCGTGGCGGGGGACGAGCACGACGCGCTCGTCGTCGCCGACGTCGATGGTGAGCGTGATCCCCATGTTGGGGAACACGACGGTGTCGTCGAGCGGGATCAGCCGCAACAGCTTGCGCGGCTCGGTCTGCGAGCTGGCATCTGCGCGGGGGGTGGGGGAGGACTGGGACTTGCCGTTATCTGAGCTTGCGGGCATCGGTATACGCTCCATAATGAGCTTACGAATTGATAGCTACTATAACAAAGGATTACAAGGGACGCAAGGGCGTGGGACAGAGAGACCCCGCGATCACGATCATCGGTGCAGGGGGCGGAGCTCGACCCACTCCTCGTAGGCGTTGATGCTCACGAGGAACGGGTCGAGGCCGGCGAGCCCCAGGAGGCCGAAAGCCCAGGGCCAGGGGTCGCAAAAGTAGACGGTGGGCGCCCATGCGTGACTGTCCTGGCCTTGGGGCAGCTCCAGCTGGACGGTCGCGGCGTGGCCCGTCGTTTGCAGGCCGCCCACGAGAATCTCATCCTCGCCGGCGCCGGTGAGGTCGATGCCGGCCAACTCGGCGACATGGCGGCCCATGCGGATGTCGGTGGCGCCGGTGTCCAGCAGGCAGGCTTGTGGCGCCAGCTCGAGCCCTTCGACGACGAGGTCGACGACGGGGCGTGGGCGACCGGCCTGCGCGGGGAGGGCCTGAAAGGAGTGTTTCACCAGGGTGCGGCGCCGCTGGCTTGCGGCTCGTTGCTCGGCACGCGGAACATGCTGTCGGCTTGCTGGCGATGCTCAGCCAGCCAGCCGACGACCGTGCGGGGCTCGGGCGCGGCGACGAGTACTTCCGCGTCCCTGGTGGCGACCCACTGTCCGACGAACGGCTCGAGGGTCTCAGCAGTGGGTCGTGCTCGCGTGCTCTGAGATCGGTCTCGCCGGGCGCCGGCGGTCGGCTTCGACTTGGGTTGGGCCGAGCGTCGGCCCGCGGGGAAGCCCAATCCGGTCAAGATCCGCCGCGCCTGATGCGTTGTGAAGTCGGCTCGGTCGAGCCCGGTGACGAGGCTGATCGCCTGCTTGGGCGGGTAGCGCCGGCGGCCGATCACGACATAGTGGCTCGTGATCGGCTCGGGCAACGTCCGCCTCAGGGCTCGCTCCACGCGGTCCGCTCGCAGCTCGAAGCGCTGCTTGGCGATCGTCACGGTCTTCGACAATGTCTCTGGCATGGTTTCTCCGATCCGTCTCTGAAGCCTAGCAGGGTGCCCTGCTCATCTCGCTGGACGTGACGTTCCTCGGCAAGTAGCGCTCGAGTGCCTCGCGCATGGCCGCTACATGTGGCTCGGGCGAGCGTCAACCTGCCCCTCGGCGTAGGCCCGAATGGCTTCCACGGCCGGTACGAGGCGTCGGCCGTGAGTGTCACCTAGAACAGGTCGGCTGCGCTCAGCAGGAGCACGTCCTCGCGCGCGGCGCGTCGCTGTAGCGAGGAGGTGAAGCCGCGTCGCGCAAAGATGGCCAGTCGTGCGCTCGCCGTGCGACCTTCGGCTGCGTCTCGGCTTGCGAGCAGCGCGTCGAGTGCATCCTCGCCCACCGCGCGCCGCGACCACTTGCACGACGCGAACAACGTGTACTGGCGCCGGTCTGCGCATGCGATGTCGATCTCGTGGTGCCCGTCGCGCGACCACCACGATCCGATTGCGTTCGCCGTACGGGCCTCCTCGATCTGTGAGTAGTGCGCGAGCCAGTGGCGGCACACGTCCTCGAAGGCGCGGCCGACGTAGGTATCGAGGTCGGCCGCGACCTGCTCCCAGACGGCGTCGATCGCCTCGCCCCGGTCCAGCCGGCTGCGGTTGGGGGCGACGCGGCGAAACCAGAAGCGGAAGAATGGGTCGCTGATCTGCCAGAAGCCGCGCCTGCGACGAACGCTGGGCGTGACCGGGGTCCGTTCCTGCAGATAGCCGAGTGCAGCAAGCCGCTCCAGCACAGCGGCGACGTTGGAGCTCGGCAGTTCGAGCAGGCTGCCGATGTCGGCGTTGCGGGTGCGTCCGGAGGCGATTGCGGCGAGCACACCGAAGTAGCGCTTTGGGTCGCGAACGCCGCGCTCCTCTCTCACCAGAGTCAACGGCTCTTCGTACAGTGGTGCTCCCTTGCGCAGGATCGCCTCGCACACGACGGACCTCAGCGGACGTCGACCGGCCCAAATCTGGTACTGGGGCGTTCCGCCGATGACGGCATAGCGCTCCACCAGATCCTGAGGCGAGCTGCTCGCCGGCGCGAGCTCGCGCGCGTCGCGATAGTCAAGTGGGTCGATCGTCGGACGGAAGGTCGCGCGCCCGTGCAGCGGTGCGTCACGCGAGAGGAGTCCCTCCATGAAGGTCAGCGCACTGCCGGACAGCACCAGGCAGATCGGCGCTCCGCTTGCGTCCCAGCCGTCCCAGTGGCGCTGAATGATCGAAGCAAGCGCCGGCTCGGACAGGCACGCATACTGGAACTCATCGATCACCACGACCAAGGGCCGCACGGCGGCCTGCGAGCTGAGAAACTCGAAGGCAGCGTCCCAGGAGCCGAAGCTCAATGGCGGGGTTCCGGGAAGCAGCCGTGCGACCTCCGCGGCGAAGGCGGCCAGCTGCACAGCGCGCGGCTGCTCGTCGGCCTGATAGCTCACCACGCCCTCGCCCGCGAAGGCATGCGCGAGCAGAAACGTCTTGCCGACTCGCCGCCGACCTCGCAACACGACAAGGCTTGGCACCGATTCGCGCTGCTCCTGCAGGAGAGCCATCTCCTCCTGGCGATCCACGAGCGCTCGCATCCGTAGACGATGCTACCACACGAAATAGTACTTCATGAGATACTACTTGACGAAAGCGTAGCGCTCGCAGCTCGAAGCGCTGCTTGGCGATCATCACCGTGCGGAGCTCAGCCCGACTTGTAGGACGGTGAAAGCTATCTCCGTCGGAGCCACTCGGCGAGCAGTGGGTCGAGCAGGAACGGTGTGCCGTGCTCATCGCGCTGGACGTGGCGTTCGTCGGCGAGTAGGCGCTCGAGCGCCTCGCGCAGCGTCGAGCGCGCCACGCGGTGCTCGGCGGCCAAGAAGGCAACGCACAAGAAGAAGCCCAAGCACCAAGCCAAGACCAAGCATGGAAAAGCGCGGACTCTCTGGCCAGCGTTCCGGACGGCTGTCCTAGCCGACAAGGAAAATCGCCGTGGTTTCGCTGTTGCGACCGATACTGCGCCGACGACAGAATCTTTTGAAAGGACTCCGATGCGACTTCCCCGCCACTCGACGGTGGCTGCCTATCTTGCGCTGTTTGTGGCCCTCGGTGGCAGCGCCTATGCCGTGACCTCCTCAACGCCGACGGGTGTTCTCAGGGCGTGCGTGTCGAACCGGACTGGTGCGATGCGACTACTTCGCGAGGGCAGCTGCAAGCCCTCCGAGCACATGGTCAGCTGGAACATCGCTGGTTCGGCCGGACCAGCAGGCGCGGCTGGAGCGCAGGGCAGCCAGGGCCCCCAAGGAGTCCAGGGGCCGACCGGGCCGACGGGAACCGTTGAAACCGGCAACTCCTACACGAAGGCCGAGAGCGACTCTCGCTACCTCCCGATCGACGGCACCGCTGCCGACAGCGCGGACCTCGGCGGCGTCCCGGCTTCCGGTTACCTGGCCATCGACGGCACGGCGGCGAACAGCTCGGAGCTGGGCGGGGTTGCCGCCTCCGGATATCTGACGAGCACCGGAACAGCGGCGAACAGCTCGGAGCTCGGCGGGAGCTCGGCCTCGGCCTTCGAGCCTTCGGGGAACTTCGGCGACTCCTCGCTGACCTTCGGTCAGGGCAACGACACGGGCGCGACATGCACGGTTGGGGAAGTCGTCCTCGACGCCGGCGTGGTGTACGCCAACAACTGGCTGCCGGCCGACGGGCGGGTGATCCCGATCTCTGGCAACACGGCGTTGTTCAGCCTCGTCGGGATCAGCTACGGCGGCAACGGCACGACGAACTTCGGCCTGCCGAACCTGAGCTATCTCGATCCCCACAGTCAGGGGAGCTCCGCGGCGCCGCAGTACATCATCTGCGTCAGCGGGACGTTCCCCGGCGAGTCATGAGGATGGCGAGGTTCAAACCCATCTCGACAACCTTGGCGGGCGTCACGCGTCGTCCTCGAAGCTGACCTCCACGTTCTCCTCCTCGACGCGCTCCTCCACCTCCGCCAGTGAGGTCAGCGCGCGCCGGTCGGCGTCCAGCAGCGGCGCCGAGAAGAAGCTGCGCGGCCACAGCCGCCGCGCGCGCACGACGTTGATCTCCATCGCAAACAGCGTCACCTGGCTGCCCAGGTACAGCCACGAGAGCAGCCCCAGCACGAACGCAAACAGGCCCGAGGTCTCCTTCGCGTGGCGCACCACGTGCTCCACGTAGTAGCCGCCGAGGTGCTGCAGGATCTGCCACAGCACCGCGGCCACCACGACGCCGGGCAGCAACTCGCGCGTGGGCACTTCGCTTGTGGTGAGCAGCCGGAAGGCGCAGAAGAACAGCAGCAGGTTGGCGATCAGCGCCAGCACCACGCCCGCGAGCGCCGTCAGCGCGCTGGGGGCCGCGGCCGTGACGTAGCCGGCGACGACGGTGGAGACGATCGTCAGCGTGCCCAGCGTCACCAGCAGGCCCAGCCCGCGCAGCCGCCACGCTAGAAAGTTGGGGCGGCGCTTGCGGGGCACGTGCCACACTTCGTCGAACGCGGTGCGCGCCGCGCCGGTGATGCCGAGCCCGGCCAGCAGCGAGCCCACCACGCCGATCGCCAGCCCCACGCCGCTGCCGGTGAGCGAGTGGACGTTGTGCTGTAGCTGGTTGCCGATGATCGGGAACTGTTTGAGCGTGGAGTCCAGCACGCTCTCCTGGGCGCTCTGGTTGCCTTCCAGCACGAAGCCCAACACGGTCACGAACACCAGCAGCAGCGGGAACAGCGCGAAGAAGCCGTAGTACGCGATCAACGCCGCCAGCCGGCCGGCGCCGTCGTCGCCGAACTTCTTCACGACCGCCGCGAAAAAGCTCAGCCCGCGGTGGCGCTGCTGAAAGCTGTCGACTGTCTGTAGGCGCTCGTTGAAGGTCATTTTTTTGGAGGAGGGGGAGGGGGGTCGATGGCGCTGGCAATTGGGCGGCGTGGCCCTATCGCCGTGCGTGCTCGCAACGGCGCAAATCCGGAGGGGGGTCTTCCGGCGGCGGGGTGCGACATGTCTGTGTGTCTACCCGATACGCGCCTCCAACGCCATCCCCATCCTCGCCGAGGTCTCGCCCGCGCACGGGCAGCATCGCCGCCGACCCGCTCGAGCGGGGCGCGGCTGGAGGGGTCCCACCGGGGTTGGGCGGCAGGGCGGCGGCCGAGGAGATCGCGCTCGTCGCGCACGCACGGCGCGAGGGGATGCTGCGCGCCTACCGCCAGATGCTGCGGCGCGAGGACTTGGAGGACTGTCTCAGCCAGGCCGTTTTCGAGCTGCTCGCGCGCGGCGCCCGCGGCCAGCGCTTCGCCAGCCGCGAGCACGTCGTCAATGCGCTCGAGCAGCGCTTCCTCTCGCGGGTGCTGGACCGTCGCCGCGCGGTGCGTGGCCGCAGCCCGCTGCAGGCCCACCTGGAGAGGGCGCTCCCGTGGAGCGGCCCGGGCGAACGGGAATTGGAGCTTGCCGACCCTCGCGCCGAGATCCACCCGCTCGTCGCCCACCGTCATCAGCTGCGCGCGGTCGCGCGGCTGGCGCCCCTCCTCACGTCCGACCAGCGGCTGGTGCTCGCCTGTCAGGTGACGCTCGGCATGGGACGCGCCGAGTTCTGCCAACGCTTTGGCTGGTCGCACGAGAAGTACCGCAAGGTCGCCCAGCGCGCCCGCGCGCGGTTGCGGCGGCTGGTGGAGACGGAGCCGCGGAGTGCGGCGCCTGTCAATCGGCTCGCGTCTGTCCCGCCTTCGCGTGGGAGTCGGAACAGAGAGATAGGGACCCACCTATGAACCCCTCACACTACCCCCATAGGCGCGTCCCCTGGGACGCCACAGGTTGGTCGCAGGCACGACCTCGCGGCGATGCCCATCCGCGCGCATGCGGCCGGGGGCCGGGTATCTCCCCACCTTGGCCCTCGGCCGCTCGCGTGGCTGCACGACAGAGCCGGCATTCACCGATCCCGGGGTCGCCGAGGTGGGCCCCAAGGCGGGGGCATTGCGCGTGACGCTCCCGCGCTCAGCGCCGCGCCAGGCCTACTGCAAGAGGCTCCTGCGCTCCGCTCCCGGCAGGCCTACTGCATGACGCTCCTGCGCTCCGCTCCCGGCAGGTCTACCGCATGACGCTCCTGCGCTCCACTCCCCGGCAGGTCTACCGCATCTACTCCGAGGAGGAGTTCTTCGCCGCCGAGGATTGGCAGGCCGACGCCCAGGCCGAGTTCGCCCTGTCTGGTCAGGAGGACCCGCGACGCGAGCCGCGGCAGTGGGGACGTTTCGCGGCACTTGCGGCGCTTGCCTCGGTGGTCGCGGCGATTGTCGGCGTGGTTGCTCTGAATGCTCCCCGATCCGGATCGGGGAGCGACCGCAGATTTGCCGATGTGGGACTTGCGCAACTCCGGACCCGAGCAAGACCCCCGCGGGGAAGACCGCGGGAGATCGTTGCCGGTCGGTTGAGTATCCGGCCGCTCGACGCAGGTCCTCCTAAGGGCTACCACCCCGGATCCGGCATCTATTGGGAGGAGAGTCCCAAGCACGCCCGACGGGCCTCTGCGTCGGTCCGACGGGTTGCCGAGCGCCGTCCTCGCCCTGCCGGTCGGCTGCCGAGCTCAGCACCCCCATATCTCCCCCCACAGCCAGCGCCTGCCGCGGAAACGCCGGTTTCGGTGCCTGCGGGCGCTGTGACGGTGAGCGCCGAGGCGACGGCGAGGATTGGGACTGCCGGGACTGGGGCTGCGGGGACTGCGACAGCGGGGACTGGGACTGCCGGGACTGGGGCTGCGGGGACTGCGAACGCGGGGACTGCGGCGGCGAGGACGGCGACGGCCGCCGTCGGCGGGGCACGCTCGGAATTCGGGTTCGAGCGGCGATGAGCGGCACGCCCGCACACCTCCGTCCCGCGGAGAACCACCCCCGCGTGACGATCGCGCGGCGGCCGCTGTGGCGGATCCGGCTCACGCGGGGGCTGCCCCGGCACGTGCTCTATGCGCTCGCGCTTGCGGCTGGGCTGGCGAGTGCCCGCTTCGCGCTGGACCCCCCGCGCGCCACGCTGCCCGCGGGGCTGCTGCGGCGCCCGGCGAGCGAGGATCTCGCGGCCGAGGGCTTCGCGACGCTGTTCGCGCGCGCCTACCTCACCTGGGAAGCGGCGCACCCGGAAGCACGCGAACACGCGCTCGCGCCGTTCGTGGGGGCGGGGATCGACGCCGGCGCTGGGCTGCAACCACCGGCCGGCGGGGAGCAGCGTGTGCAGTGGGCGCAGGTCGTTCAGGAACGCGAACCCCAGCCCGGTGACCACGTCTACACCGTCGCCGCCGACACCGACACGGCGGGGCTGCTCTACCTAACCGTCGGCGTCCTCCACAGGCCTGGGTACCCGCTCGCGCTGGCGGGCTACCCCGCGTTCGTCGGGCCCCCGGCGTCTGGCCCGGCGCAAACGGGCGACGCCGGGCACCTGCGCGAAGTAAGCGAACCGGCGCTGAGCACCGTGGTGGAACGCGCGCTTCGCAACTACCTCGCCGGCTCCCCCGCGGAGCTGGCCGCCGACCTCGCTTCCGGGGCGCGCGTCTCACTGCCCGGGATCGAGCTCGCGCTGCAATCGCTGCAGTCGCTGCAGTGGGCCCCCGGAGCGGGGGGTGCGGTGATCGCGGTGGCGCAAGCCCAAGACCAGCGCGGCGCCTCGTACACGCTCGCCTACGAACTCGACGTCCTCCACGCCCAGGGCCGCTGGGAGGTTTCCGCGATCCAGATGGACCCCGACACCTAACCAAAAGGAGAGCACTCGCATGCACACCCTCCGCATCCCTCGATCGCTCAACGTCCGTCCCAGCACCGGAAAGTCCATGCTGCTGGGCGTCGTCCTCGCCTGTGCCCTCCTTGGGCTTGCGCCGGTCGCCGCGCGCGCTGCCGTTGCCTCCTCGTCCGTGCCCGGAGCCGGCTCCGGATCGGGCGGCAGTGCGGGCGGCTCCAGTGCGGGCGGCACCTCAGAAGGCAGCACCCTCGAAGCGGCGGCCAGCAAGGCGGGCGCCACCGGGCGCAAGGTGGCGATGAGCCTGATCGGGCTGGCGTTCGCGGTCGCGGGGATTGTGCTGGCGTTCCGCCGCGACTTCAAGGAGGCCGCGGGCGTGTTTGCCGTGGGGATCGTGGCGGTGCTGCTCGCCACTCCCGCGGGCATCAACCTGCTGCGGGACACCGTCAACTCGCTGTTCGGCGCCTGAGCGTGGAGATCCGCTCCTACCGCGCCGTGTTCGACCTCGAGCGGCGCATCTACCGCGTGGACCGGCTGCGGCTCAACCCCGGTGGGGTGCCGGTGCGCGGGGTCGTCTACTGCTTCGCGATTCTCGCCGGCTTCGCGCTCGCCGGTGTGCTGCCGCTGGCGGGACCCGCCGTACGGGCGCTGCCGTGGTATGCGCGCGACCTGCTCGTGCCGGCGGGGCTCGCGGCGCTGCTCACGATGATCCGCATCGAGGGCCGGCCGTTTCATCTCGCCGCCGCCGCGCTCTTGCGCCATCTCTTTGGCCCCCGCGAGCTCGCCGGGCTGCTGCCCGCGCGTGGATCGCTCGGCGCCTCACCGGGCCGTCTGGACGGCGCTGCGACGGGGGTGTGGCGCCCGGAGGAGCTGTTGATGCTCCCCGACGGCTCCGACCCCCGTCCGCGCCGCCTGTGCTACAGCGGCCCCGGCGCCGTGCGCATGACGGCCAACCGGCAGGTGCTCGTGCTGGAGCGCGGCGCCGAACTGCGGGTGGCCCACGACCCGAGGGCCTGGCGGGCGGGGTAGCGGAACGTGCGCCCGCCGATCAGCCTCGTGTACGGCAACCTCCTGTTCGGCGCCGACCTCGACGACGGCTGGGCCGCGTTCGCGGTGCCAACCAGCTCGTATCAGTGGCTCTCCGAGGACGGCAAGCGCGAGCGCTTCCTCGCGTTGCTCGGAGCACTGGAGGCGGTGGCCGCCGACATCCAGATCGTGCGCGTCAGCCGCCGCTGGGAAGTTGCCGATTACGCGCGCCAGATGGGTGGCCTCGCCGACAGCCCTCACGCGCGCGCCCTCACGCGCTACCTCGCCGCGCACGTGCAGCGCCTGGAGGAATTGGACGCGCAGCGACCGGCGCTGTTCTTCATGGTCAGCCTGCGCGACCCCGAGCGCGACGTCGCCTCCTACGTGTCGCGCGCGGCGGAGCGCCACCCCCGCGAGTGGCTGGGTACCCTGCGGCGGGGGCTGCTCCCGCCCGACCGCCGCCTGCTGCGCGTCACCGAGCTGGAGCGGGCGCGGGTGCGGGCCGATCAGGCGCACGCGCGCCTCGCCGACTACCTCGCGGCCCGCCCCGCAACCGGGGCGGAGTTGCAGTGGCTGGTTCGCCGCGCCTTCTGCCGCGAGCTGGGCGAACCGCGGGTGGACGGCCTGCACGAGCCGCGGGCGCTGGTGTTCGAGCGCAACGGCGAAGCCGTCCTGGCGCCGCTGGAGGGGGACGTGCTGCGCTGGATGGACAGCTGGGTGGAGCACCGTCCGCGGGCGCTGCGGGTGGAGTCCGAGCTCGGGGCGTGCTGGCAAGCACAGCTTGTCGTGGGGGCGCTGCCCGAGCTGGTCCATTTCCCCGGCGCGCGCGCCGAGTTGATGTTTGCGCCCGTCGAGAGCCTCCCGTTCGGTGTGGACCTCACCCTCAATGCCCGCTTCCTGCCCAACCAGCTGGCGCTGCGGATCGCGCGGCGGCGGATCCAGGATGCCGACCAGATCCTGCGCGCCGAGGCCGACGGCGAGCAGGGCGCCACCGACCTCGGCTACCGCCGCACCCAGGAGGCGCGCGACCTGCTCGCCCACCTGCAGTCCTCCAGCCGCCCGCCGCTGCTGCGCGCGACGCTTGCAATCGCGCTGGCTGCCCGCACCGAGGAGGAGCTGGAGGAGCGCGTGGAGATGTGTCGGCGCGCGTACGGCGAGATCCGCCTGCACCGCCCCCTGGGCGACCAGCTGGCGCTGTTCTGCCAGCACCTCCCCGGTCAGCGCACGCGCGTGGCGGGCTACGACGACACGCTCACCGCCGAACAGTGCGCCGCGATGATGCCCACCGCCGCCCACGAGGCGGGCTCCGCGGGCGGCTTCTACCTCGGCCACACGCTCGGCGGCTCGGCGCGGCCGGTGCGCTTCAACCTGCGCGAGGGCTCCGACAGCGACCGCAACACGACGATCCTCAGCGTCGGGGCGCTCGGCTCGGGCAAGACGACGCTGGACCAGAAGCTCAAGTACGAGGCGTTCCTGCAGGGAGCCCGCGTGATCGACTGCGACCCCAAGGGCGACCACCGCTTTCACCTCCTGGAGCACGTGGCCCCGCACACGGAGTGCATCGCGCTGCGCCCCGACCCGGCGCTGCGCGGGATGCTGGACCCGCTGCGCGTGGCCCCCGAGCACCTGCGCCAGGACACCGCCGTGTCGTTCCTGCGCGACCTGCTGCCCGCCCGCGCCGAGCCCGCGTGGGAGACCGCCGTGGTGGGGGCCGTCGATCGGGTGCTGCGACGTGCCGGAGCCGCCGCGACCTGCCTGGAGGTGGTGCGCGCGCTGCGCGAGGGCGATGAGATCGACATTCAGGTCGCCAAGACGCTCGAGGTGTATGCGCGCTCGGGCCTCACCCAGCTGGGCTTCGCCGACCCCGAGGTCAGGCTGCCGCCCGTCGGCCACCGCCAGGTCACGTACCTGCCGATCCGCGACCTCCCCGCCCCCGAGCCCGGCACCGCGCGCTCCGAGCACTCCCAGGCCGAGCGGGTGGGGGAGCAGATCGTGCGGCTGATCGCGATGTTCGCGATGCACCTGATGGGCGCCGAGCGAGAGCGCTTGAAGATTTTCAGTTTTGATGAGGGGTGGAGGTTGCTCGGCGACCCGATCGGCCGCACGCTGCTGGTGTCGCTGCAACGCATGGGCCGCTCGGAGCTGGCGGTGCCGATCATCTCCACGCAGCTCGTCAGCGACACGCTGCTGGGCGAGCGCGAATCGATCGAGAACCTACTCGGGGCGACGTTCGTGTTCGGGATGCGCTCCGACGCCGAGGCGCGTCGCGCCCTGCAACTGCTCGGCCTTGACCCCGAGGACCGGCGGATGCGCCAGACGCTGCTGGAGCTCGATGCCGGCCGCTGCCTGCTGCGTGATCACCACGGACGGATCGAGGCGATCCAGGTGGATGTGGTGGTGCCGTCGCTGTTGCGAGCGTTCTCCACGACGCCCGGGAGGGCGCGATGAGAACAGCGACGGCTGCGATCGCCACACTTGCGATCGCGCTGCTCCCGGCCCCCGCGGTGGCCGCCCACGGCCCCACCTCGCACGCCCCGGCGCCGCATGCGCCCAGCGCGCCGCATGCCCCCAGCGCGCCGCACGCCCCCACCGCGCCGCATGCCCCTAGCGCGCCACCACTGCTCGGCGGATCGGGCTCGGCGCCAGGTGCCGGACTCGGCGAAAGCGCCGTCACGGGCGCCGACGCCTCGGCCTCGGCGCCCCCGAGCAGCGGCGACCCGCTGGTGGAAAACGGCCTCGGCAGCCCGCTGTGCGGGGTGCCCGCGGAACTGCCGGCGGCCGGCAGGCGCAACTGCGAAACCTCGGGCTTCGATGCGGCGGGCGCCCCCACCGGCAACTACGGGCTGGACGTTCACATCGACACCGGCCTGCTCGGCCTCACCAGCCAGACGCTGTTGCAGGATTACCTGATCGAGCCTGTATGGATGGGCCTCGTGTGGGTGGTGCACGCGCTGATCGTGGCGCTGGAGTGGTGCTTTACGCTGGACCTGTTGGACAGCGCTGTGCTCGGTGGCCTGGAGCGCTCGCTGCGCGCGACGCGATCCTCGTTCACCGGCCCGTGGCTGGCGGCGGCGCTCGCGCTCGCCTCCATCGCCGCTGCCTACAACGGCCTCGTGCGCCGCCGCGTCGCGGAAACGCTCGGCCAGAGCGCGCTGATGCTGGCGATGATGGCGGGCGGCCTGTGGGTGATCGCTGATCCCGCCGGCACCGTGGGGGCGCTCGGGCGGTGGGTGGACGAAGCCAGCGCGGGCACGCTCGGGGCGGTCGTGCAGGGCAGCCCCGCGCACGCCTCGCGGACGCTGGCGCAGAGCATGAGCGGGCTGTTTGGGGCGGCTGTTGGCGCCCCCTGGTGCTACCTGGAGTTCGGCGACGTCAGCTGGTGTGAGGACCCCGCGCGCCTAGAACCGCGGCTGCGCGCTGCCGGCCTGGCGCTGCTCACGCGTCCGCGGATCGCGAAATGCGAAGGCGGGGAACAGGTGGCGCAATACTGCGAAGCGCTCGAACACGAAGCCCCCCGGACGTCGGTGGGAGCGCACTCGCGCAGCGCCACGCTGATGCACGCGGCGCGCACCAACGGGGACGTGTTTCTCGCGCTGCCCGCCAACGAGGCGGCGCGCAACTCGATCGACGAGCCCGGCTCGCTGCTGCGGGTGCTGTGCGGGGGCTCCGAAAGCACCACCGAATGTCGTGGGCCGGCCGCGGCGCAGGCGGAGTTCCGTACGCAGGGCGGCACGATGCCACGCCTCGGGGGGCTGCTGCTGATCGCGATCGGGGCGGTGGGGATGATCAGGCTGCTGGGCTTCATCGTGCTGCACCTGCTGGGCGCGGAGCTCCTCAGCCTGCTCTACCTGCTGCTCGCGCCGGCCGCGGTGCTGGCACCGGCGCTCGGCGACGGTGGCCGCGCCGCGTTTCGCACGTGGGCGACGCGCCTGGTGGGCGCCGTGTGCTCGAAGCTCGTCTTCTCCTTCCTGCTGGGCGTGGTGCTGCTGATGACGCGCACGCTGATGGGCCTCGAAGCGCTCGGCTGGTGGACCCGCTGGCTGCTGATGGCGGTGCTGTGGTGGGGCGCCCACCGCCAGCGCCACCACGTGCTGGGCTTGATCGCCGGTGAGCACCGTGGCGCGAGTGAGCACCACCGCTCGCTCCTGGCTCGCGTGACACAACAGCTGGAGGGGCCGCGCACCGTCCTGCAGGGCACACGCTGGATGCGCGGCAAGCTCGCGCGTCCAGCGCCATCTGTGGAGCGCCGTCGCGCGCAGGAGCGCATCGGTCGCCAGCGCGCGCAGGCGACCGCGGACGAGCAGGTGACGCGCTTGTTCGAGCGCGAGCACGCTGCGGCGAGCGTCCACGCGGCACCGGGCGGAGAGGCGCAGAGCGAGCTATCCGCCAAACGCACCCAGCTGCAGCGGATACGTGGCAAGCAGTCGCAGGCGGCGGTCGCCGGCGACGCCCGCCACGCCGCCCGCCTCGATCACCGCGCACGGCGCGTCGAAGGCGAGATCGAGCGCGGGCAACTCGCGCTCAACGAGGCGCGACATACAGCCGCCGAGGGTGAGCGCGCGCAGCTGCGCACCGGCCGCGTCTACACCGCCGAGCAACTGCGCGAGCGCACCGAATGGCTGGACGCGCAGGCCGCGCTGCGTCCCGCGCGCGCGGGACGAGGCCCGGCGGCAGGCGCGAACGGGGATGCCGGCGCGGGCGCAGGGCAGCGCGACTACCGCGGGCTGGCGGGAATCGCCGGGTACACCCGCGAGCAGTACGACCAGCTTGCACCCCGAGCGCAGCGCGAAGCGCGCCTGGAGCTCGATCGCGAGCTCGCGTTGCGACGCGAGCTGCGCGGTGCGGCCGGTGCCACCCTCGTCGCTGGCGAGCGCACACCGGGGCGCCGCGAGCGCCGTCGCGCCGGCAAGGATTTCGACCGTGCGCTCGAGGAGCGTCTGCGCCAGGGCGGCCGCGCCGCGCCGCGCTCACGCGAGCGCCCCCCGCGCCGGGAGCGCCCCCGCGACGTGCCATCTCACCATTCGCCCGGCCCCGATCCAACCCAGCGCCCCGGCGGTGGCTTCGAGTCGCCGGTGCTGCGCGACGCCCACGAGGTCGCACGGGGGCGCAAACGGCAGTTGGGGGGCTGACGGTGGGGCGGGCGAGGGCACGGAAACGCCAATGAACGCTGCATCGACCCGCGTACGCGCTCACCCGCGGCCCAGCCGTCCGGGGTTCGCTGTGCTCGCAGTTGCAGCCGCGCTTGCGACGACGCTCACGCTTGGCGTGGCGACCGCGGCGCTCGGGGGACGGCCCACCGCGTTCGCCGATGAAACGGCCGCCGCCGAAGATGCCGCCGCGGCGGGCAGCGGCGTCTCAGCGCTGGCGCGCGCGGAAATCCCGCCCGAATACCTGCGCCTCTACATGCAGGCGGCTACCCGCTACGGTCTCGATTGGGCGATCCTCGCGGGCATCGGCAAGGTCGAGTGTGACCACGGGCGCGACCCCTCCCCCTCGTGCACGCAGGAGGGGGCGGTCAACTCGGCGGGCGCGGGGGGACCGATGCAGTTTCTCGCATCGACGTGGGCGCGTTATGGAGTGGACGCCGAAGGCGATGGGCCGCCCGACCGCTGGAACCCGGCAGACGCGATCTTCGGGGCCGCCCACTATCTCCGCGCCTCAGGCGCGCCCGGCAACTACCGCGCGGCGATCTATGCGTACAACCATGCCGGCTGGTATGTGGAAGCGGTCGATAGCTGGGCGGCGAAGTACAGCGGCCGGGCGGGCTCGTCGGCCGCGGCGGGGAGTGGTGAGAGCGGCGGACTCCCTGGCGGTGGCGGTGCGGAAGGCAACGGCGTCGACGGTGCCGGCGGGGAGGGAGCGGCCATTGAAGGCGCCCCCGAAGGCGCCGACACGCGCCTGGTGAGCGAGACCGCCACGCCCGTGCGCTTCGTCTCAGGCGAACGTGCGATGTTGGAGTCCGGCGACGGCCACGTCGCGCTGGTGCCCGCGGGCGTGCCGGCGGCGGTGCAGGCGATGGTGGTGGCCGGCAATGAGTTGCAGAACCTCCCCTACGGGCCCGACGGCCACCCCAACCCGCTGGGAGCGCCCGACGAGGACTGCTCGAGCACCGTCAACTACGTGCTGTACCGAGCCGGCGTGCGGCCGCTCGTGGAAATCGTGCGCGAGGACCCGCTGGCGCAGGACTACGTGAGCTGGGGAGCCCCCGGGCCAGGGCGGTGGGTGACGATCTACGCGACCGACACGCCGACCCCGCACGTCTTCATCGTTATTGCGGGCTTGCGGCTGGATACGAGTCACAACGGCACCGACGTCGGCCCCAACCGCGACCAAAACGGACCGCGCTGGCGGATCCTCGACCACATCCCGGAATGGGCGCACTGGTCGGTGCGCCACCCGGTGGGGTTGTGATGGGTTGGGATGGAAATATCTGATGTCGTTAATGACCAAATTAGGCTATATTTTCTCTATGAGAAGGACCACATTGGACATCGATGAGGATATGCTCGCGAAAGCCAGGGAGATACTGGGAACGAGAGGCGTGAAGGACACGGTGGACGAGGCCCTGCGCGAGATCGTGCGCGTCGAGGCCGGCAGGCGTCTGATCGCGCGGCTGAAAGAGAACGAGGATTTGCACAACCCCGAGATCATGGAACGCGCGTGGCCACGGCCACCCACCTCGTAGACAACAGCGTGCTGGCGCGCACCGATAAGGGTCCTGTCGCGGCGCGAGTGGAGCCGATGATCGCGGGCGGGCTGCTTGCAACGTGCTTGGTGACCGACCTTGAGCAGCTGTTCAGCGCGCGCTCCGGCACGGAGCATCGAGAATGGCGTGAGGAGATCGCGTTGCGGTTTGTCAATGTGCGCATTCGCCAAACGACGCTCGACCGCGCGATTGAGATCCAGGGCCTGCTCGCCGACAAAGGCCAACATCGTGCGGCGAGCATCCCCGGCCTGGTCGTCGCCGCGGCGGCCGAGCGGGCGGCGCTCACCGTGCTGCACTACGACGCCGACTTCGACCTGATCGCCGCGGTGACGGGCCAGGAGGCGGAATGGGTGGTGCCACGTGGGTCGGTGGATTGACCAGTACGCCTGAGCCTGGATCCACTGATAACGGGTCAACATCCGGTGCCGGTGCGGCCCCGGGGTCGGTGGATCCATGCTTACCAGACGCTTCGGGCCGTGCCCTCAGCGAGCTGAACCGCTCCTTTTCTGTCAGATTTTGCGGCAATGGCTGCCCGTAAGGTCGACTACCTGCTGATCGGCGGCGGGCTGGCGAGCGCCAACTGCGCGCGCTGGCTGCGCGAGGAGAGCGCCGAGGGGTCGGTGCTGGTCGTGGGGCGCGAGCCCGACCCGCCGTACAACCGCCCGAACTGCTCGAAGGGCTACCTGCGCGGCAAGGAGGAGCGCAGCGAGGCGTTCTTCCGTCCGCAGGCGTGGTGGGGGGAGCAGGGGATCGAGTTGCTCACGCGCACGAGCGTGACCGCGCTCGACGCGCAGGCGCGCACCGTGAAGCTCTCGACCAAGGAGGAGCTTGAGTTCGGACAGGCGCTGCTCGCGACCGGGGCGAACGTGCGGCGGCTGAACGTGCCCGGGTGCGAGCTAGAGGGCATCCACTACCTGCGCACGCTCGGCAACGCCGACGCGATCCGTGTGGATGCAGCCGATGCCGAGCAGGTGGTGTTGATCGGCGGCTCCTACATCGGCTGCGAGGTGGCCGCCTCGCTGACGCTGATGGGCAAGCGCTGCACGATCGTGATGCAAGAGCAGATCACGCTCGAACGCGGCTTCGGCGCCACGTCTGGGCGCTTCTTCCAGGAACTGCTGGAAGCGCACGGCGTCATCGTCCACGGCGGCGACGAGCTGGAGCGCTTCGAGGGCGACGGCCGCGTGGCGAAGGTCGTCACGAAGAACGGCCTGGAACTGCCCGCGGAGCTGGTCGTGATCGGCGCGGGTGTCGCCCCCGACGTGCAGCTCGCGCGCAGAGCGGGGTTGGAGCTGGGGGAGGGCGGTGGCGTGCGCTGCAGCTCGCGCCTGGCGGCCTCAGCCCCCGGCGTGTATGCGGCAGGGGACATCTGCGAGTACGACTCCCCCCTGCATGGGGGGCCGGTGCGGATCGAGCATTGGGACGTCGCCTTCAACCACGGTAAGACCGTCGCGCTGAACATGCTCGGCCGCGACATCCCGCACGAGACCGTGCCCTACTTCTATTCAGTGCTCGGCGACTGGGGTGAGCTCGAGTACGTCGGCCCCGCGCGGGAGTGGGACGAGGAGATCGTGCGTGGCTCGCTGGCGGATGGCAGCTTCACCACCTGGTACCTGCGCGACGGGCACCTCGTCGCGGCGCTTACGTTCGGGCGCTCGGACGACCTCGACCACGCCCGCCGGCTGCTCGCCGAGCACCGGGTGCTCGATGCCGCCGAGCGGGCGGCGCTGGCGGACGTCGACGGCGAGCTGGGCGGCATCTGACTACCGCCGGTTGCCGTTCGTGAGTCCTCCCAATAAGGGTCCAGCTCGGCTCGATGAGGAGCCGCTGGCAGGCCGGAGGCGCGGCGTCGCACACCGGCCGGCGCTGGCATACCGTCCCGGCGGGCGGTAGTATCCGGGGCGTCCATACGGTCGGTGGCAAGGGAAGCCGGTGTGAATCTGGCGCGGACCCGCCACTGTGACCGGGGATGCCCCCGCTGCGCGCGTTTGAGCGTGAGCCACTGATCGGCCTCCGGCCATCGGGAAGGCGCGAAGGGTAGGCCCGGGAGCCAGGAGACCTGCCTCCGACCGCAAGCCCACAAGCCCTCGTGGAAAGGGGTTGGCTCCATGCTCGTAGTCGCTCGTCGTATCTGGCCGGTTCTCGGCCGTGGTCGATCTGTCTGCGCCCACGCCGCGCTGTTCGCCGCCACGCTGGTGGCGCTCGTGGTGGCCGCGGTTCTCTCCGCGCCCGCGGCGCTGGCCGGTACGCCGGCCGCGGTCACGGTCCGTGTGGTGGGTCTCACCGGCACGACCCTGCTCCCGCAGACGCAGGTCACGACCACCACCACTCCGATCGATCCCGACGGCAATCCCTCCGACACCTGCAGTGGCACCAGCGCCGGGGGTGCTCTCTACGACGCGACGCACGGCAACTGGGTGGTTGACTACGAAGAAAAGTATGGCTATCAGATCGACGGTATCCAGGGCCTGAACTTCCCGCCCTTCTCCCAGGTGCCCGACGCCTACTGGTCCTTCTGGATGAACGATGCCCCCGCGGAAGTTGGTGCGTGCGGGCAGGAGCTCAGTTCGGGCGACGATGTGGTGTTCTTCGCCCAGTGCGACGCGGAAGGCACCGATTGCCCGACCAGCAAGACCGCGCCGGAACACTTCCTGACGGAGACCGCGCCGAGCACGGCTCAGGTCGGCACTCCCGTCGCGGTCACGGTCGGCTCGCTCAGCACGGAAACGGGCAAGGCAGAAGCGTCCCTCCCCGGCGGGGTTACGGTCGCCGCCGGCTCGCTGAGCGCCACGCCCAACGTTCAGGGCGTGGCGATGTTGACGTTCCCGAGCGTGGGCACCTACACAATCGAAGCCGCCGCGCCCGACTCGGTGCCCTCCGACCCGCACACCATCTGTGTCCACAACGGCGACGACGGCACCTGCGGAACGACGATCGTGGCCTGTCCCGTGGATACGTCAGGCTGTGAAGGGGGTCACGTCGAGAAGGTATTGCCCCCTCCTCCTCCGCTCCCAGAGGTGGCTCATGCGGGTGGGGTCGTCAACGGTCACGTCTACCCCAAGCACGGCGCGCCTCGGATCCTCACAGGGAGCGTCGAAGTGCCCGCCAACAATACGCTGCGGCAGGTGCGCATCGCGCTCGAGCGCCGCGTGCACGGACACTGTTTCGCGTTCAGCGGACGCAGGGGCACTTTTGTGCGCGGCGGCTGCCACAAGCTGCGCTTCTTCGACGTCGCCAACACCACCTCGTTCAGTTATCTGCTGCCGACGCGGCTGCCCGAGGGTCGCTACGTGTACGACATCGAGGCGGTGAGCGACTCCGGTGATATCACCAAGCTCGCGAACGGGCTGAGCAGTGTGGTCTTCTCCGTCAAGTAAGGGGCACGGGGGCGGCGGGCGGCGGCGCATCGCGCTGCTCGCCACCCTAGCTGCCGCCGCGCTCGCCGCCCTCCCGCTCGCTGGCTGCGGCCTCGGCGCCGGGCCCACGCCCACGGGCGTGCGACTCGACGTGACGCGTGGCTTCGGGGCCGATTCGCTGCTCTCCAAGGGTGCTCCCCGCACCCATGGCGAAGCGACGGTGATGAGCTTGCTGCTACGCAACGCGACCGTCACGACCCGCTACGGCGGCGGCTTCGTGGAGAGCGTCGACGGCCGCTCCGGCGGGCACGAAGGAGGGCAGCCGATCGACTGGTTCTACTACGTCAACGGCGTGCAGGCGCCCAAGGGGGCGGCGGACACCGATGTGCATCCTGGCGACCGTGTGTGGTGGGACCTGCACAACTGGAGTCAAACCGAGGAAGTGCCCGCCGTCGTCGGCTCCTTCCCCGAGCCCTTCCTGGGCGGGGTCGAAGGAGAACGGCTGCCGGTGCGCGTGGAATGCGCCGAACCGGCCGGCCACACCTGCCGCACCGTCACCGCCCTCCTGCGCGCGGTGGGCGTCAGATCCGGGCTCGCCGCGCTGGGGCCGGCCGGGGAGGAGCCCGACACCCTACGGCTGCTCGTCGGCACCTGGTCGCAAGTGAGTGGCGACCCCGGCGCGCGGACGCTCGAACGCGGCCCCTCCGCGAGCGGGGTGTACGCGCGCCCAGCCGCCTCCGGCCAGAGCATCTCGCTGCTCGACGCGCAGGGCGCCACGGTGCGCACGCTCACCGGCACCGCTGGGCTGATCGCCGCCACACGCTACACCGAACAGGACCCCGAGTGGTTGATCACCGGCACCGACGACGCCGGCGTGCAGCTCGCCGCCAGCCACCTCGACGAAGCGGCGCTGCACGACCGCTTCGCCCTCGCCATCACCGCAGCCGGAGGCCTACTGGCGCTGCCCCAGCCCGGCGGTGAATCGGGGATGGGATAGGGGTAGAGATGTCATCCAAAAGGACCCCTACCACTTCACAAAATGAAGGGTTTGGGTCTCAAAACAAAGCATCCAACCGGCCGGCAGTGGGTCAGTTTGAGCCCGACTGCTTCGCGTTCTCTGAAGACCACTCTGGTATAGCTATAGTATATATAAAAAAGGGGTTTCGGGTTGTTATGGAAAATTCAGAGCCCGATAGCAATTGCGCACAGGTTTTCAATTTTTTGTTCAACACCCCGCCCCTTGTTCAACACCCGCCCTATTGCAATAGCTATACGGCCCGCTCGTTCCCAAACTGCCCCACCACAACGCCCCACCACTTTACAAAATGAAGTGTTCTAGGCCCAAAAAGTAGATGCACACACCCCAGCCCAGCCCATGAACCGCGTCGGCCTGCTCCTCTACCGCCCGCAGGCTAGCCCGCTGCACGCCACGCGCGCGGGGGTCGCTGCGCTGTGGGGACTTGCACTGATCGCCGCCTCGCTTTTGCTCTACCACCCCGTGGCGCTGGCGGTGCTCGTGCTGGCGGTGCTCGCCGCCGGGTGGGGGGCGGGGGTGGGCCGTGCGTTGCTGCCCGCGCTACGCACTGCGGCGATCGTGGCCATACCGATCGTGCTTATCAACGTGCTCGTCTCGCGCGAGGGCCTCACCGTCTTCGCCCGCCTTGGCGACCTCGGCCCCTTCGGCCAGGGTGACCTGACCGTTGAGGCGCTCGTGTACGGCGCCGTGATCGCACTGAAGATCACGGTTCTGATCCTCATCACTGCGCTCTGCAGCCTCGCGATCGACCCCGACGCGCTGCTGCGAATCTGTCGCCGCCTCTCCTTCCGCTCCGCGCTCACGGCCTCGCTGGCGGTGCGCATGATCCCCGTGCTCGCCGCCGACGCCCAGCGCATCGCCGAGGCGCAGCGCACCCGGCCGGACGGTCACACCGACGGAAGATGGGCTGGCGGCGCTCGCGCGCGGGTCGCGCTGATCGGCGCGATGCTGACCGGCTCGCTGGACCGCGCGATGGACGTCGCCGCAACGCTCGAGCTGCGCGGCTTCGCCGCCGCCCCCCGCGCCCCCCGGCTGTCGCGACCGTGGTCGCGCCACGACCTTGCCTTCTCCGTCTCCGCAGCGGCGATCCTCGCGCTCGTGCTGCTCGCGCGATTCGGCGGTATCGCGTCGTTCGCCGCCTACCCGCTGGTGCACGCACCCATCAGCCTCGGTCTGTTCGCGCTCTGCGGAGCGCTTGTGCTCGCGATCCTCCTCCCGTTCGCCGATCGCCGGGGGATCGAGCCATGAACGTCCTCTCCTTCCGCGACGTCACGTACCACTACCCCGACGCCGGGCGCCCCGCGCTCGATGACGTCAGCTTCGAGGTTGCCGCGGGCGAATTCTGTCTGCTCGCCGGGCTCTCCGGACACGGCAAGTCCACGCTGCTGCGCGCCGCGTGCGGCCTCGTGCCGCACTTCCACGGGGGGCGTTTCGCAGGGCGGGTGCAAATCGCGGGGCTCGACACGCGCGAGCATGGGCCCGCCCACCTGGGGACGCTCGCCGGCGCGCTCTTCCAGGACCCCGAGAGCCAGTTGGTGATGAGCTCGGTGCGCGCCGAGCTCGCGCTCGCGCTGGAGAGTCGCGGACATACTGCTGGCGCCGTTGCGCGCGGGGTCGAGGAGGTCGCGCTCGCGCTCGGCGTCGACCACCTGCTCGACCGCCCCACGCGCACGCTCTCCGGCGGCGAGGCCCAGCGGGTCGCGCTGGGCGCCGCGCTCTCCGGGCGACCGCCCGTGCTGCTGCTCGATGAGCCCACCTCACAGCTCGACCCGGTCGCCGGCGATGAGCTGATCGGGTTGCTGCGCCGTCTCAATCAGGAGTGGGACGTGACGATCCTGCTCGCCGAGCACCGCTTGGAGCGCTGCCTGCCCTCCGCCGACCGCGTCCTCGCGCTGCGCGACGGGCGCCTCGTGCACGACGGCTCCCCGGAATCGTTCCTTGGCTGGGCTGTGCGCGAGGAGCCCGCGCTGCAGACCCCCGGTGCGCGCTTGTTCGCGCTGGCGGGATTCACTCCGCCGCCGGTCGGCGTCAAGCAGGCGCGTGCAAGTCTGCGTGCACGATGCCTGTTGTCGTCGGAGTCTGTATCCTCCCCCGCGCCCCCTGCCGCTCTTCATATAAACATGGGCAACCGCAGGCAGGGGGCACCTTCCTCCGCCCGTCCATCCGCGCGCGCCGCTCCGGCGCTGCGATTGCGAGGCGTGTGGCACGAGCTCCACCGTGGCCCTTCGATCCTGCGCGGCGCCGAGTTGCGGTTGCAACCAGGCGAAAGCGTCGCCCTGATGGGGCGCAACGGCGCCGGCAAGTCCACGCTGCTGCGTCACGCCGCCGGCCTCATGGAGCCCACCCGCGGGCGGATCGAGCGCGGCGGGCGCGTCGCGCTGCTGCTGCAGAACCCCGGCGACTACTTCATGCACGAGCGCGTCGCGCGCGAGGCCTCCCCCCGTGCGCTCGCGCTCGCCGGCCTCGCCGAGCTCGCGGAGCGCAACCCCCGCGACCTCTCCGGTGGGGAGCGCCAGCGCCTGGCGCTCGCGATCGTCACCGACGGGGAAGAGGAGCCCGCGGTGCTGGCGCTCGACGAGCCCACGCGCGGCATGGACCGGCTCGCGAAGGCACAGCTCGCTGGGGAGCTGCGCCGCCGCGCCGCGGGTGGCACCGCCGTGATCGTGGCCACCCACGACCCCGAGTTCGCCTGTGCCTGCGCCGAGCGCGCGGTGTTGCTCGCCGACGGCCGCGTGATCGCGGACGGCCCCTCGTCGGAGCTGCTCGCCGGTGGCTGGTACTTCGCCACCGAAACCGCCCGCATCCTCGGCGGCGCCGGGGGCGCGCTCGCGCCCGAGCAGGGCGCGGCGCTGCTTGCCGAGCGCGCTCGCGTAGACGATTCCTACGCGCGCGAGCGCAAGGCCGCGGCGAGATGAGCTGGCCCCTCACCTCCTTCACGCTCGTCGGGCTCGTGCTGGCGGTCGGCTGGCTGGCATACGAGCGCGCGCGCCCCTCCGCGCGGATGGTGGCCGTGGTGGCCACCCTCGCCGCCGTCGCGGCGCTGGGCCGCGACGCCTTCGTTGCGTTGCCCGACGTCAAGCCGATCACGGCGATCACGCTGGTCGTCGGCTACGTGCTCGGCCCCTTGCCGGGCTTCGCCGTGGGTGCCGTGGGGATGCTCGCCTCCAACGTGATGCTTGGCCAGGGCTCCTACACCCCCTGGCAGATGGCTGCCTGGGGGCTGGTCGGCTTGATCGGTGCCGCGCTCGGGCGACTCTCGGGCAGGCGCCTCGGGCGCGTGCCCCTTGCGCTCGCCTGTGCCTTCACCGCGCTGCTCGCCAAGGAGATCATGAACGTGTACACCTTCACCCTCGGCGCCACCCACACCCCGGCGGCGTTCCTGCTGATCGCGGGCGCCGCGCTGCCCTTCGACGTCACCGATGTCGTCGCCTCGTTCCTCTTCGGCCTCGCCTTTGCCCCCGAGCTGGCGCGCGTGCTAGAGCGGGTGCGCTCGCGCATGGACGTTAAATGGGAGCCCGCCCGCCCGCCCGTGGGGGCCGCGACGCTGATTGTCCTAGTTGGGATGAGCGCTCTCCCCATACGCGCGTCCGCCGCAAGCGTGAACGTCTCCCGCGAGATTGCGTACCTCACCTCCACGCAGAACGCCGACGGCGGCTGGGGCTCTGCGGCGGGGCAGCCCACCAGCGAGCTGTACTCCGCGTGGGTGGCGATCGGCTTCGCCGCCGCCGGGCGCAATCCGCAGAGCGTGCGCCGGGAGGGGCACACCGTGCTTGAAGCGCTGCGTGCGCAGGCCGGCACGCTCGAAGGCGCTGGCGACTACGAGCGCACGATGCTCGCGCTGCGCGCCTGTGGCGCGCCCGTGACATCGCTCGCGGGCAAAAACCTGCTGGCGGGCCTGCTGCGCTACCGCGAGAGCGAAGGCTCCTTCTCCCACCAGGTCAACCTCACGGCGTTCGCCGTCTTCGCGCTGCGCGCCGCCGGGCACTCCGCGAACGATCCCGCGGTGCGCGCCGCGGGCGCGTGGATCGCGCGCCAGCAGGATGCCGACGGCGGCTTCGGCTTCGACGTGCGGGGCGCCGCCAGCGACGTGGACGACACGGCCGCCGCGCTGCAGGCCCTAGTGGACGCCGGCATCCGCAGCGGCGCCGGCGTCGAACACGCCGTGGCGTTCATCCTGCGTGCCCAAAACCTCGACGGCGGCTTCCCCGAGCAGCCCGGGGGCGAATCCAACGCGCAGTCCACCGCGTGGGCCGTCCAGGGCCTCACTGCGACGGGGCGCAACGTCGAAGCGATCCACCGCGACGGCAGTCGCTCGCCGCTCGGCTACCTGCAGAGCCTCGTCGCCCCCAACGGCGCCGTGCGTTACTCGCGCACCAGCACTCAATCGCCGGTGTGGGTCACCGCTCAGGCGCTCACGGCGCTGGCGCGCGCGCCGTTCCCAGTGGGGTGAGGCCTCGCCGCCCTTCGCCGGTTGTCCCGTCCCGTCGGGCGATCGGGGTCGCGCTTCCTGGTTGCGACCCGGCCCCTCGGTCTGGTGAGGCGTCAGCCGCGCGGGGAACGTCTACCCTCTGAGAGATGTCGAGCGCACCTCTGACGGCGTCCTCGCGGGCTGCGCGACGTGGCGTGGGCGGGCCGGCGCGCGGCCGCGTTGGTCGCGGGCCCCAGCCGAGCATTGCGTGGGCGCTGTGGGCCGCCCTTCTGTGCGTGGTTGCGATGGCTCTCACGTGGACGCTTGCGGCGCTCGTCCCGGCGGTCCATTGGCGCGACGCGATCGTGCTCAACGACTTCACCAAGCTCGACCGGCCCGGTGTGGACACGCTCGCCAACGGCCTGCTGCACCTGCTCGACCCGCTGCTCTACACCGTGTGGGCACTGCTGCTGGTGGCCGTCGCGCTGCTGCGCGGGCGCCCGCGGGTGGCGCTCGCGATCGCGGTCGTGCTGCCCGCGGCGCCGGGCATCGCCGAGCTGCTCAAGCCGCTGCTTGCCCACCCCCACGACAGCGTCGGCTGGCAGTGGGTCGGGTCCGCCTCGTGGCCCAGCGGGCATGCCACGGCGGCGATGACGCTGGTGCTGTGCGCGCTGCTCGTCACCCCCCACGGTCTGCGCCCCCTGGTCGCCGCCCTCGGCTGCGCGTTTGCCGTGGCGGTCGGCTGCTCGCTGCTGATCCTCGCCTGGCACATGCCCTCCGATGTGCTCGGCGGCTACCTGCTGGCGACGCTGTGCGTGTCGCTGACGGTCGCCGCGATCGGGCCGGCCTGGGATCGGCCGGGGCCGCTGAGGATGCGAAAAAGTCAAAGCTCCGGGCACTGAATGAGGATCCGCTCGGGATCCATTGAGGCTATGGGCTGCTTGCGACGAGTCGGAGGTATCACGGTTTGTTTCCTTCTTTAGGATCCTAAAAGTTCTGGTTCAATGGGCACAATCGGTGCCCTCAGGGTCGCGTGGCGAAAACCTGGTTGCACGGATCAGCTACCTGTGCTATCTACTGGAATGGCCGACGCAGGGCGCCCCGTGGGGTCTATGCGGTTGGCCGGTCCCTCCGCGCCATGCGGAGAGCAAGTAAATCGAGCAGCGCGTCGGTCGTCCGACCCGGCGTCGCCGACGTGTTGTTTTACAGAAAGGTGAATCATGAGAGCCAGGGCTATCGCGCTTGCCTGCTTGGGAGCGATCGCGTGCGTATCGATCGCAGCCCCCAATGCGGAGGCTGCGAAAAAAGGCGAACTCGTAAATGAATCGGGCGGCGTGGTGAAAGGAATTGTGAAAGGGGTGGCGAAATCGGTCTCCCTCGAAGGGCTGGGCAAATCTGAATTCAAACTGAGCTGCGTGGAAGGCGCGCTCGAAGGAGAAGTGACCAGCACCAGAGCTGGGAAAGGGAAAATCATCTTCAAAGGGTGCGAAGCGCCGGGCAAAGCCCCCAGCGCGTGCACGACCATCACGCTTCCGTTAATCTGGGGTTACGTCGTGGTCGGAACCGAAGACGTCTGGAAGAAAACGATCGAACCGACGACCGAAATCGTTTGCGGCACCACAAAAGTGGAAGTCAAGGGTGCCTTCCTGTCCCAGACCAAACCTCAAGAAGAATTCACCAAAGAATTCATGCTCAACTCAAAAGTAAAATTCGAATCCACAGAAGAAACACTTGAAATCAATGTAAATGGGAAAGGCTTTGAAAAAGCGCGTCTGCCGCTGGAACTAAAAGTCACGCTCGCAGAAAAGGCAAAGTTCATCTGACGCGCGTAACGCGGTCTGCGGTCCGCTCGCTCGGGCGGGCCGTCGGCCGGCGTAACTGGGCTGACGCGCCGTCAGCCGGCGTGGCTGGCCTAACGCTGCTCGTCCTCCGGCGTGGCCCCGTGCGCGCCCGGTGCCCACAGCGGCTCGGAGCCCGAGCCGGCCGGCGCGTCCTGCGCCTCCCGGTTGAGCGCGCGCGCCATGATGAACAGCAGGTCCGACAGCCGGTTGAGGTAGCGCACGGTCTCGGGGTTGGCGTCCTCCACCGCCAGCGCTCGCCGCTCGGCGCGGCGGCAGACGGTGCGGCAGACGTGCAGATGGGCCGCCGCCGGGGTGCCGCCGGGGATCACGAACGAGCGCAGCGGCGGCAGCGTGGCGTTGAGCTCGTCGCACGCCTGCTCCAGCCATTCGGTGTACTCGGCGGTGATCCGCAACCGCTCGCGTTCGCTGGCCGAAACGGGGATTCGCCCCGAAGGGGCGTGTCTCCCGGCTTCGGTCGCGGGCACCGAGAGGTCGGCGCCGAGGTCGAGCAGATCGTTCTGCATGCGGCGCAGCCACGCCTCGACGTTGGCTGGCAGTCCGGGCGCCAGCAGCGCCACGCCCAGCACCGAGTTGAGTTCGTCCACCGTCCCATAAGCCTCCACCCGCGGGTGCAGCTTGGAAACACGGCTCATGTCGCCGAGGTGGGTCTCGCCAGCGTCTCCGAGCTTGGTGTAGATGCGGGTGAGATTGACGGTCATGGGCCCCCCGAGTCTGGCAGATGGTCCATCGGGGTGGCGCGCGTCCGCGCAATCGGATACGTTCTCGCATCTCAATGCGGGTTGGCGTTCCGAAGGAGACTGCGGCGGGCGAGCACCGGGTGGCGCTCGTGCCCGAGGTGGTCGGCAAGCTGAAGGCCAGAGGACTGGAGGTTCTCGTGCAGCGCGGCGCGGGTGCCGACGCGCTGCTGCCAGACGACGCCTTCACCGAGGCGGGCGCTCAGCTGACCGACGACGCCGCCGAGGTGTGGCGCAGCGACGTGGTCGTCAAGATCGCGCCTCCCACCGCCCAGGAGGTCGGGCTGCTGGGGGCCGGGTCGCTGCTGGTGGGCTTCCTCGCGCCGCTCACCGCCCCCGCCTGCACCCAAGCGCTTGCCGCCGCGAAGGCGACGGCGCTGGCGATGGAGGCGATCCCGCGGATCTCGCGTGCGCAGTCGATGGACGCGCTCTCCTCGCAGTCCAACGTCGCCGGCTACCGCGCGGCGCTGTTAGGGGCCGAGACGATGGGGCGCTTCTACCCGATGCTGATGACCGCAGCTGGCACGATCCCGCCGGCCAAGGTGCTGGTGCTGGGGGCGGGCGTGGCGGGCCTGCAGGCGATCGCCACCGCCAAACGGCTGGGGGCGCGCACCACGGGCTATGACGTGCGCCCCGAGGTGGCCGAGCAGGTGCGCTCGCTGGGGGCGATGTGGCTGGATCTCGGCGTCGAGGCCAGCGGCGAGGGCGGCTACGCGCGCGAGCTCACCGATGAGGAGCGCGCTCGCCAGCAGCAGGCTTTGACGGACGCGATCAAGGGCTTCGACGTTGTCATAACCACTGCCCTGGTGCCCGGTCGCCCCGCGCCGAAGCTCGTCACCGAGGAGGCCGTGCGGGGGATGAAGCCGGGCTCGGTGGTGGTGGACCTCGCGGGCGAAGCGGGGGGCAACTGCGAGCTCACCGAGCCCGGTGAGACGGTCGTGCGCCACGACGTGACCATTCTCGCCCCACTCAACCTGCCCGCCACGCTGCCGGAGCACGCCTCGGCGCTGTTCGCGCGCAACGTGCTCGCGCTGCTGGAGCTGCTCGTGGGCGAGGATGGGGCGTTGAAGCTCGACTTCGAGGACGAGATCGTCGCGGGCGCCTGCATCGTGCGCGAGGGCGAGATCGTGCATCCCGGGGCCAAAGCCGCGGTGGAGGCTGCCGCTGGGAGCGGGTCGCGCGGTGGCGGGAGCGGCGCTAGCTCCGGGCAGACGGCATCGGCTGGAGGCTCCCCCTCATGATCCTCGCCTCCGTCCTCACCACCAACCTCGCGATCCTCGTGCTCGCCGGCTTCATCGGCTTCGTGGTCATCTCCAAGGTGCCCAACACGCTGCACACGCCGTTGATGTCGGGCACCAACGCGATCCACGGGATCGTGCTGCTCGGCGGCCTGCTGTTGCTTGGCCTCCCGGGGCTGGATGGCTTGAGCAAGGGGCTGCTGGTGATCGCCGTGGCGTTCGGCACGATCAACGTCGTCGGCGGTTTCTTGGTCACCGACCGGATGCTGGAGATGTTCAAGTCCAAGCCGAAGCCACCGCCCCCCAAGATCGATCCAGGGGACGAGGAGGCCGGCAAATGAGCGCTATGCCCCTCGCCACCACCTTCCTGCAGAGCGAAAGCTTCATCTACGTCCTCTACATCGTCGCCTTCGGGCTTTTCATCCAAGGGCTGCGCGGGCTCTCCGGCCCGACCACCGCGGTGCGCGGCAACCGCACCGCCGCGGTCGGCATGGCGATCGCCGTGGTCGCCACGCTGCTCAACCCCGGCGAGGGTAACTGGGGCCTGATCGTGCTCGGGCTGGCGCTCGGCACGGCGGTGGGGGTGCCGGCGGCGCGCAACGTGAAGATGACCGCGATGCCGCAGATGGTGGCGCTCTTCAACGGCGTCGGCGGCGGCGCGGTGGCGCTGATCTCGTGGGTGGAGTTCCGCCACTACGGCTCCACCTACGGCTCGCACACAGTCCATCTGGTCGGCGAAACGGGCAGCGTGGTGATCACCGCGGGCGGGCCGCCCACCTATGTGGCGATCTTCTCGGTGTTCGCCGCGATCGTCGGCTCGATCTCCTTCTGGGGCTCCAACATCGCCTTCGGCAAGCTCCAGGAAATCATCCCAGGGCGCCCGATCTCGTTCGGCTCCGCCCAGCAGGTGGTCAACCTAGTACTGCTGATCCTGGCGCTCGCCGCCGGCATCGACCTCGTGGCGGGCGCGCACTCCGAACTGCTGTTCATCGGCATGCTGATCGTCGCCGCGCTGCTCGGCAACGCGGTGGTGCTGCCGATCGGCGGCGCCGACATGCCGGTCGTCATCTCAATGCTGAATGCCTTCACCGGCCTCTCGGCGGCGGCGACGGGAATGGCGCTCAACAACCCCGCGCTGATCGTCGCGGGGATGATCGTGGGCGCCTCCGGCACGATTCTCACCAACCTGATGGCCACCGCGATGAATCGCTCGATCCCCGCGATCGTGGCCGGCGGCTTCGGCGGCGGCGGCGCCGTGGAGGGCGCCTCGGGCGCGGGCGAGCACGCCGGCACGGTGCGCTCCACCACGGCCGCCGACGCCGCGATCCAACTCGCCTACGCCTCCCGCGTGGTCGTCGTCCCCGGCTACGGGATGGCGGTCGCGCAGGCCCAGCACGCGGTGCGCGAGCTGGCTTCGGAGCTGGAGAAGCGGGGGGTGGACGTCAAATACGCGATCCACCCGGTGGCGGGGCGGATGCCGGGGCACATGAACGTGCTGCTCGCCGAGGCCGACGTGCCCTACGACCAGCTCAAGGAGATGGACGACATCAACCCCGAGTTCGCCCGCACCGACGTGTCGCTCGTGATCGGCGCCAACGACGTCACCAACCCGGCCGCCAAGAACAACTCCTCCTCGCCGATCTACGGCATGCCGATCCTCGAGGTGGCGGACTCCCGCTCGACCATCGTGATCAAGCGCTCGATGAACCCCGGCTTCGCCGGGATCGAAAACGAGCTGTACTTCGACCCCAAGACCTCGATGCTGTTCGGCGACGCCAAGTCGGCCGTCAGCGAGATCACCGCCGAGCTGGCCGGACTGTAGGTCTCGGCCCGCCCGTGTGGGGCAGGGCCGGCGTGGGGCAGGGTCGGCGTGGAGACTACGGTCCCCGCGGGGGGTAGCCCTCGCGGTTTGCGGACGTTTGCGTATCGCCAACCCAATATATGAATGAGAGACCCGCGATGGCGAGGTGCGTATTTTTTCGTGGTCCGGGTTGCATCTTGAATTGGCGTACTCTATTCTCAACTGAGAGGGATGAACGGTCTTGGTTCCGCACTGCGGCGCGTAAGCGCTGCGTGGGCGGCGACGGCCGTGCTTTGGGTCTTGGGAGTGGGTACGGTTGGCTCGACGCTCGCGCAGGGGAGTCCTCTGCGGGTCAAAAACGATCCAATCGCCCACGCGAGCATCGTCGACGGCAGCGTGGCATCGATCACGGAATTCCCCTTCCAAGTGGCGCTGTACAACCCGCGCGCCGGATCGCCGGCGAAGGGCTTCTTCTGCGGGGGAGTGATCCTCGACGCCACGACCGTAGCGACCGCCGCGCACTGTCTGTTCAACGAACGTGGACGACACACCCCGCCCGCCGAAATCGAGGTTCTCGCCGGCTCCACCTACCTCGAACCGACCGATCCCGGGAGCGTCAGAGATCCGATCGTGTCGACGACGGCCGATCCTGCCTATAGCCCTGTCGCCAGTGACTACGACGTCGGGGTGCTGCATCTGGAGCGACCGCTGTGGAGCGGCCCCGCGCCGACGCTCGACGGTCACAGCGCGATCGCCCCGGTGGGGTGGGCGGGGTCCGACGCCGCATCGGCCGAAGCGAGCACCATCAAGGCTCAGACGGCGGCGTCAGTCACCCAGGCCGCGATGGCTCCGGCGCAGGCACTCGTCAGTGGCTGGGGAGACCTCAACCCCCAGCCGGGTGGTCCGCCAAGTTACCCGCTGCGCCTGCGCAAGACGGACGTCCCGCTCGTCGCCACCACCCTCTGCGAAGAAGCGTACGCCACGATCGAACAGCCGATCACGCCGCGAATGATGTGCGCCGGTGGCGCCGCCGGCGAAGGGCAGGGGCACGCCGACTCCTGCTACGGCGACAGCGGCGGCCCGCTGGTGGCGTCCAGCTCGTCCGAGAGTTCCTCGCCGGCCGGCGAGGAACTGTTGGGGCTGGTCGACTTCGGCAACGGCTGCGGCCAGGCCGGCTATCCGGGCGTGTATGTGCGCGTCGCCGACCCCGCGGTGGCTCGCTTCTTGGGCGCTGTCCCCGCGGCGGCGTCGGCGGGGCGCCGACCTCGCTCGCTCTGCGAGACTGGCGGACGTGGTCGAGCGGGATCAGGCCGTGCAGGCGCTCGCGGACAGCGAGTTCGACGTGGTGGTCATCGGCGGGGGGATCACCGGCGCCGGCGTTGCGCTTGACGCCTCCACACGCGGCTACTCCGTGGCGCTGCTGGAGCGAGCCGACTATGCCTCGGGCACCTCCAGCCGCTCCAGCAAGCTGGTGCACGGGGGGTTGCGCTACCTGCAGAACTTCGACCTCGGCTTGGTGCGAGAGGCGCTGCTGGAGCGTCAGCTGCTGGTCGCCCTCGCACCCCACCTCGTGCGCCCGCTGCCGCTGGTTGTGCCGGCCTTCGACGGTGCCCGCCCCGACCGCATGATGGGCGTGGGGCTAAATCTGTATGACGTGATGTCCGTCGATCGCGGCCGCCTGCGCCCGCGTCGCGGACGCGCCGAGCGCGCGGCGGCGCGCAGCGGAGAGGCCGAGGAGCCCGCCGAACACGGCTGGAGCCCTGCCCGTCACCGCATGATCTCCGGAGCGGAGGTGCTGGAGCTGCTGCCCGCCCTGGCACCCCGCGAGCCCACCGGGGGCTATCTGTTCTACGACTGCCAAACCGACGACGTGCGCCTGGTGTTGACCGTGCTCGGCGAGGCCGAGCGCTTCGGGGCGGTGTGCGCCAATCGCGTGGCCGCCGTCGGCCTGCTCGAAGACGACGACGGCCATGCTCACGGGGTACGCGCCCGCGACCTCGAGGGGGGTGGGGAGTTCGTCGTGCGAGCCGCCAACGTCGTCAACGCAACCGGCGTGTGGGCCGATGAGCTGCGCCCGCAGGAGCTCCACGAAGCGGCCGATCTGGCTGGGCCGGGCGGCGAGCGGGTGTCGACTCCCTTCATCAGGCCCAGCCGCGGCACCCACCTCACCCTCTCCCACGAGGACCTGCCGCTGGTGGGCGGCGCGATCGTGCCCGCCGGCGAGGGCCGCTCGATCTTCGCCCTGCCGTGGCTGGGGCGCACACTGGTCGGCACCACCGACAACGACTATGAGGGTCCCCTTGAGCATGTGCCGCCCTCCGGGGAGGACATCGACTACCTGCTGGACGCCGTCAACACGTTCTTCGCCACCGACCTGCACCCGCGCGATCTGACGGGCGCGTACGCCGGAGTGCGACCGCTGATCTCGAGCGGCGACCCCAAGAAGTCGGTGGACATCTCACGCCGAGCCGAGCTGTACGAGACCGCCAGTGGCATGCTCACGATCACTGGGGGCAAGCTCACCACCTGGCGGCGGATGGCCAAGCTCACCGTCGACCGCCTCGTGGAGCGCGAAGCGCGCGAGGCGCCCTGCCGCACGCACGAGATCCCCCTCGGCCAGCCGGTCGCCGTGGAGGAGCTGCCGCGGGTTGAGGGCGTGCCCGAGGAGTCCTACACCGCGCTGGCCTCCCGCTACGGCTACGCCGCGCACGAGGTGCTCGCGCTCGCTGCCGAGCGGGGAGAGTTGGCCCAACCGATCGTGCCCGGCCTCCCCGACCTGCTCGCCGAGGCCGTCCTCGCCGCCCGCCGCGAGCAGGCGCGCAGCGTCGCCGACGTGCTGCTGCGCCGCACCCGCCTGTGGCTGCTGGCCGCGCATGCGCTCGATGGCTCCTCGCCCGAGGAAGCCCCGCCGCCGGTGCGGCGCGTTGCGGACGTGCTCGCAGGGGAGCTGGGTTGGAACGCGCAGCGCACCTCCGAGGAGATCGAGCGCTTTGCCGAGGAGGCTCGCGCGGAGGGGTTCGAGGCCGAGTGAGCCACCGTCTGCGCGCCGTCGATCGCGTGCTGGAGCTCGGCCAGCGGCCGTGGTTGATGGGCGTGGTCAATGCCTCGCCCGACTCCTTCAGCGACGGCGGTCGCTACGGGAGCCTCGAGGAGCGGGTGGAGCTGGCGCTGGGGCACTCCGCCACCGGTGCCGACATCCTCGACATCGGCGGCGAGTCGGCCACTACCGGGCGTCCCCCCGTGCCGGTGGCGGAGGAGATCGCGCGGGTCGTGCCGCTGATCGAGCGCGTCGTCGCCGAGCTCGGCCCCGACGGGCCGGTGGTCTCGATCGACACCTACAAGCCCCCCGTCGCCCGCGCCGCGATCGCCGCCGGGGCGCGGATCGTCAACGACGTCAGCGGTCTGCGCGACCCCGAGCTGGCGGCCGTCTGCGTGGAGAGCGGGGCCGCTTTGGTGCTGATGCACACCGCCGCCGCTCCCCGCGTGCGCAAGCAGGACCCCAACCTGTACGGCGATGTGGTGGAGGAGGTGCTCGCCTTCCTGCGGGAGCGGGTCGACGTCGCGCTCCAGGCTGGGGTCGCCCGCGAGCAGCTGATCCTCGACCCGGGGCCCGACTTCGCCAAGACCCCCGCCCAGACGATCGCCCTGCTTGCTCACCTGGAGCGGCTGCACGAGCTCGGGCTGCCGCTGCTGATGGCGGTCTCGCGCAAGGACTTCATTGGGGCGCTCACCGGTCGTCCGCCCCGCGAGCGGCTCGCCGGCACACTCGCGGCTTTGGCCCACGGCGTCGACGCCGGCGCGCACATCTTCCGGGTGCACGACGTCGTCGCGGCAGCCGACTTCCTCGCGGTACGTGCCGCGCTCACCGGGGAGCATCCTCCGGAAAGGGATCTTGTGCTTGCCGAGGAACTGAGACACCAGCGAGAGCCTCGCGCACTTTGAAGGTGCCGAAGGCTGTTCGCCTGATGTCATAAGCTGCACGATGCAGAGACGGGTGCCGGCCGCTGTCCAACGCGGTCGGGCGCCAACCGCCCAATCCCACACACACAAGAAGAGAGGCACCAATGACCGTACTCGAGCGCTCCGAGCTTGACGCCAGCCCGCTCGCCGACCTGCATGCGATTGCCGACCAGATCGGCCTCGACGGGTTTCGCAGACTGCGTAAGGCCGATCTGATCGCCGCGATCCTCGAGCGCTCCGGCTCCGGCTCCGGCTCCGGCTCGGGCTCCGGCTCGGGCTCCGGAGGCGAGCAGGGAAAGGACTCGAGCAGCAAGGGATCCAACAAGGAGGGCGCCGGCAAAGAGGGCGCCGGCAAAGAGGATGCGGGCAAAGAGGCCGGCAAAGAGGGTTCAAGCGATGAGGGCGGGACCCGCGTCGCGCGCCGGCGACGCCCCACGCGCTCGCGCCGCTCCAAAGGTGCCGCCGACGAGAACCGGGAGCGCGAGCCCGAGGGCTCGACGGCGCCCGAGGAGGAGCCCAGAGGATCGAGGGGTCGCGCGCCGCGCGCCGCGGAGGATCGCACGGTCGAGGGCGTGGTCGAGCTGCTCGGCAACGGCTCCGCCTTCCTGCGTGTTTCGCCGCCGGAGGCCTCTGACGAGGACGTATACATCTCCGCCGCCCAGGTGCGCCGCTGCGAACTGGTCTCCGGCGATCGGGTGACCGGCCCTGTGCGCACCCCGCGCTCCTCCGAGCGCTACCCCTCGCTGGCGCGGGTGGACACCATCAACGGCGCCCCGGCGGAGTCGGTGGCGGAGGGCACCCGCTACGAGGATCTCGCCGTCGCCCACCCCGCCGAGCGCCTGGAGCTCGATCCTCAGGATCCCACGCTCGGGGCGATCGAATGGCTCACGCCGATTGGCAGGGGCTCACGCGTGAGCATCGTCGGCGAGGCCCGCTCCGGTAAGACCGAGACGCTTCGCGGCCTGCTCGGCGCCCTCGCTGGGCGCGAGGGCCTGGAGGTGATGCTGGTGCTCAGCGGCATCCGCCCCGAGGAGATCGCGGTGTGGCGCGAGGGGCCGGTGGCGCCCGCGGCCGCGCTGGACCTCGGCGCCTCCGCCGAGCTTCAGGGTCAGACCGTGGAGCACGTGGTGGACACCGCCAAGCGCGTCGCCGCGCGCGGCGGGCACGTGGTGGTGCTGATCGACACGCTCGACCATCTCTCGCCACACGCGGCACGGCGGATCCTCGCGGGCGCACGCAACCTCGTCGAGGGGGGCTCGCTCACGCTGATCGCCACCGCGACCCGTCCGCTCGGCGGTGAGAGCACGGTGATCGCGCTTGACGTCGCGCTCACCTCCACGGGACGTATTCCCGCGCTGGATCTGGCGGCCAGTGGCGTCGTGCGGCCCGAGCTGCTCGTAGGCGAGGACGGCGCCGCCGCGATCACCAAGGCCCGCGCCGCGGCGCTGGACGGCCGCTGAGCTGCCTAAAAGGGCTTACGCCCTGACGCACACGATGCCCTAACGCAGGTAGGCGACGCGTGCCCACGAAGGCTCGGGCGAGAGCTCGATTGGCTCGCCGCCGCGGGCCGAACGCGGATCGGTGGGTTGGACGTAGGCGAAGCTGCACGTCTCCTGGATGAACGCCACCCCCAGCTCGCCCTCGTTGACGCGCTGATCCAGCCATGCGCCGCGGAACACCAGGCGGCGCAGCCAGTGCACCAGCGAGCGCTCCGCCGGCCCCACCAGATCCTGCCAGCACTCGTTGACGTGCTCTCCCAGCGCGGACGCCGGGTCGAGGATCTCACCGTTGACCGCCAGGTTGACGAGGTCTTCCAGCTCGTCCTCCCCGAGCCTGCCGCCCACGAACCCCAGCTTCAGGGCCGCCTGCTCGCAGCGCTCGGCGAAGTCATCCTCATTGAAGGTGAAGCGCAGCTCCCCGTATTCGAGGACGAAGTCCTCTCCCGAGTTGTAATTTCCGCGGCGTGTCTTGTCCATGACTCAGTTCCGGAGATGGTGGGGGGCGCTCCGTGCCGTCGGCATCATAAGCTGAGTTCCTCCCCCCGTGGGGGTGTTGCACGGGAGATTGCACGGCAGCTACCCTCCACGTTGATGGCGCGCCCCACCGAGCACGGACGACGGTCGGCCGGGGTCCCACACGGCTATCGCAGCGCGCTGGTGCCGATCTTCGGGGATGACGTCAGCGCTGCCGCGATCGGCCGCGTCGCCAAGCTGATCGGCAAGGGCGGGGTCATCAATGCGGTCTTCGTGCTTCCCGTCCCCCCCCAGCTCTCCCTCCAGGAGGGCCTGGAGCGGGAGGAGGCACAGGGTCGCTCGGTGCTCGAGAGCGCTCGCATCCAAGCCCGTCGCGCCGGGATCCGCATCCACACCGGCGTGATTCGCACGCGCAACCCCGGCGCCGCACTCGTGGACGAGGCCCTGAGGCTGGAGGCGGACATGATCTATTGGTCCACGCTCCATGCCCCCGCCGGCGAGCGGCGCATCGGCCCAACCGCGCTGCATCTGCTCAGCAGGCGGCCCTGCCGGGTGGTCATCGAGACCGAGGGTCACCCCGCGCCGGCTATTGCAAACCGATAACGACCCGCGCTCGTTTGACCCCGTCGGACAGCGACTGCCCGCCGCCGGCAGTGATGGTTCCGAGCGGAGCGATCGTCGAGGCGAGGCTCGAGAAGCCGGGGGCCTGACTGAGCCCGATCGATTCGAGCAGCCCCGAGAGCGTGTGGACTTCGATCAGCGCGCTCGGCTGGATCCCCCCACCGAGAGTGCTGGTCGCGGTGGTGTACGCGGGAGCGCTTCCCAGCGTGCTCTGCGGGTGCAGTGCTTCTTCGATCGATGCGCTCCCCAGTCCCGCCACGAGCTTGCCCTGTCCCGCGGCGAGCGTCAGTTCCAGCGGGAAGCTCGGGAGTTTCACCGTCACCGCGGTTTCCGTGCCGGGCACCGAGGTGGGCGAGGTCTGGCCACCGGCTTCGCGGTAGGCCTGCGCCAGCTTTGCCACCGCTGCACGCGAGCGGGCCGGATCCTTGGAGGCGATGACGAGTGCCGCCCGCAGCTCGAGAATGCTGCTGCCGCTCACGTACAGCCCGGTGGCGCCCGCCCAGCTGAGGAGGTCGCGCTGCAGGTTCAGTGAGTGCGAGCTGAGCGGCGCCAGCAGCGTGCCGAAGGCGATGCCATCAATGTTCAGCGCCGGGCTCAGCGAGGCGAGCACGCCCAAGCCCTGCGTACCGTGACCCACCGCACCGCCAAGGTTGCCGATGCCCACCGCCAGCCAGGAGCTGCCGGGGAGCCCGCGCAGCACCTGCGCTCCGCTTTCGCCGAACGCTTCGGAGTGGCCCGCACTCGATTCGGTGGAGCTCGACGCCGAGCCGCTCGAGCCGGAGTCGCCGGCGGTCGGGGGTAGTGTGTCGAGGTTGAGCGCCACCGCGTTGGCGCTCGGAATCACCGACAGGTACGCCTGACCGGGATTGCCGAGCAGGCCTTCCAGCAACGGCAGGATCGATTCCGCGCCGGTGCTCCCACTACCGCTCTTGCCGCCGCCGCTCTTGAGCGCGCTTGCGAGCTCTTCGGAGCTCAGATAGGCGTTGGCGAGGGCTCCATGTTCGGCGGTGGAGGTGAGCTTCGAGTAGGCGCTCGCCTGCGCCAGCGAGGGGCCGCCGGTGGCCGTTTCGATCACGCTCTTGAGCCCTGCTTCGCTGCCGATCACCGCAAACTTGTGCACGATCCCCTCGGCCACGCCGTCGGGGGAGACCTGGTAGGTGACGCCGCGATAGCTGGTTGTGTGCGCGCCCGCGCTGTGGGCCTGGCCTTCCAGGAACGACTGCGCCTTGGCGACGTCGGTCGTGTTGAGCACCAACGCCCCCTGCGCGGAGCTCGCACCGAGCGCCCCCTGCAGGCCGCCCTGCCCGAGCAGCGCCGCTTCCAGGCCGGGCAGCCCTTCCGAAAGGAGCTTCTGAAGTGTTGCGCTGCTCACCAGCCCCTCAATGTGACTGAGCGCGGTGGCGCCGAGGAACGCCCCTGCATGGGCGCCCAGCCACGGCTCTACTTCCTTTGCATAGTTGGGCGCCTTGCCGGTGGGACCCGCCAGCAGTTTCAAAAGCCCTTCGAACGGGTGCGCGCGGCCGGTGAGCGTGTGCGCGGCCGCGGCCGTGTCGGTCTTCAAGCTGCCTTCGGGTCGCACCACCGCGTCGATGTACAGCGGCGTCGAGGCCGGCGTCACTGTCGCGGGACTCGCGCTCGTCCCGCTCGGGCTGGAGCCGCAGCCGCCGAGCGCCGCCGCGAGGAGGGCGGTGGCCGCCAGCATCGTCGCCGCGACCGGCCCACGGCGGCGTGGGCGGGCACCGCCCAGATGGCAGGCATGGGCGTAGGCATGCATCCCCGCCCGAGGGGCGGCCGGTGGGCTCTGGGAGGCGAGCTTGGTGGTGCTGGCTGAGGACAACGCGGTGGGTCCTTTCTCGGCGGTCGGGACGGGGTGCACATAACGATCGTATGCGCCGCAGCGGCGTTCGCGCAAGTCACGTGTGCAGATGCAACTTACGTGGCAAATCTGCACGGTGCAGCCCAGCTTGCGTATTTGCGCATGCCTACCGCCCTCTGGGCGATGTCTTGAAAATGAGTAGCCGTTCAGTCCTCTTGGTTTTGGGGTCAGAGGAGGGCTGGGAGCGCGCCGCCGGTTTGGTGGGCGGCGTGGAGGTCGCGGAGGTAGGCGAGGAGGCTGCGGTGTTGTAGTCGGCAGGTGACGGAGGCGGAGAGGGATCGCTCGGTGAATCGTTCGCCGGCGTTGGACTGGTTTCCGTGGCTGAGCTTGCGGTGGATGACTGGTCCGCGGAGTGCACGCTCGGCGGCGTTGTTGGTTGGTGTGAGGGCGGGGATGGTCAGGAACGTCCAGAGCGCGGGCCAGATCTTTAGGAGGTTGTTAGCGAAGCGGCGGTGCAGACGGTGGCGCTTGCTTTTCTTGCCGGCGTGCTGGAGCAGCGCGAGGAACTCGTCCTGGATGGGTTTCATCTCCAGGATCAGACGCTCACGGTCTTGGTGCTCGCCGAATGCGTGCCAGGCATTGAACATTCGGTCGGTCAACTCGAGGCCGGCCTGCCCGAACTCTTTTTGGAGGGCCAGTCCTTCGCTGTGGAAGCGAAAGTCGCGCTGTAGATGTGACCAGCATGCCTGTCGTTGCTCGGGGTCCAGGTGGTCATACGCCCACCAGCGATCGGAGGTCACGATCCCCTGGAAGTCGGGGCCGAGCAGCTCGATCAGCCGGTCACGATGACGATCGGCCACGATCCGGAAGATCGCCGCGTTCGCGGTAGCGGCGGCCCACATCGACCGGTTCTCCCCGGCCAGGTACCACCCCGTCTCATCGACGTTGATCGCCCCAGACCCCAGCACCCCAGCCACAAGCCGCTCATGAGGGCCGGTCAATAGTGCGCAGGCGCGCTGGCAGATCTCATCGATCGCGCCGACGGAGACCCTGACCCCGAAGAGCTCGCCCGCGAGCTCGCTCAGATCGCGGCGGGAGACCCGGTTACGTACGGTCAGCGCTACCAGCGCCGCCTGAAGGTTCGGCCCGAACGCGGACTCCCCGAGGACGCCCAGGGTGCCACGGGTCCGCGTCTTGCACCCCGGGCAGCGCAGCACCTGCGTGCGATGCTCGACGTACTCGACGGTGACCGGGGGCAGCTCGGCGACTTGATGGCGCCCGGCACCCCACCGCGGGACCTTCTCCACATCGGTGAACTCGCGCCCACAGCCCGAGCAGTCGCTCGGATAGTGATCGACGATCTCGCTCATCTGATCCTCACCCAACAATCCGCGCCCCGAGCCACGATGACCGGGCTGACCGCCCGCCTTACGTCGCTCCCCATCCTTCTTGAGCAGCTCCTTCGTCTTCGCTCTAGCCAGCGCACGACGCTCCTGACGCGAGATCGATGTGTCCGCGGACGGCGCGACCGAGCTATTGCGCGAGCTCGCGGCGCCCTTGGCCTCGAGCACCCGCACGCGCTCCTCCAACCGCCCCTGCGCCGCCACCAGCCCCATCAAAAACTCCACGCACGCATCACGACCGGAGTCATAAACCGCCTCAGCCTCCGCCCGCTCCACACCCCAAAAGTTCGCCGCCCCCCGCCACGCTCCTCGTTATGGAAACCAAGACAACTGAACGGCTACTGAAAATGGGGAATATGCAGGCATTTTTGACCCCATGAAGGGTGCTTGGATAGTAAAGTGGGGGAAAATGTGCAACTAGGGTTGCGTTGTGGGGGAAAGTGGGGTACCGTGCCGGGAACGAGCCGAGGTGGAGAGGCTCCTCCCACCTCTCCACCTCGGCTCCAACGATCCAATAGGAGCCCCACAGTGGCTTTCCGTGGCACCTACGACCACACGCTCGACGCCAAGAACCGACTCACCGTGCCGGCGCGTTACCGCGCGACGCTGGCGGAGGGAGTGGTGATGGCGATGCCCGTGGACCTCGAACCGTGCGTGGGGGTGTGGCGCCCGCGGGAGTACGAGCGCTACACCGAGCGCGCGCTCGCCGAGCTGCCGCCGCTTTCGCCCCGCCTGAGCGAGCTGGAGCGCTTCTTCTACGGCAGCTCCCAGGACGCCGAGCTCGACTCCGCCGGGCGGATCATGCTCCCCGGCTTCCTCGCCGAGCACGCGGCGCTGAGCAAGGAGGTCGTGGTCGTCGGCGCCGGCGATCGGCTGGAGCTGTGGGACCGCGACCGCTGGAACGAGCACCGACCGACGCTGCTGGGCGGCGTCGCGGAGATTACGGCACGTGTCGACCATCCTGCTTGATATGACCGTCCACATCCCCGTGCTTGCGGGTGAGCTGATCGACGTGTTGGATCCCCAGCCCGGGCAGGTCGCGATCGACTGCACCTTCGGCGGCGGCGGCCACGCGCGCCTGGTCGCCCAGCGTTTGGGCGCGGGCGGGACGCTGGTGGGGATCGACCGCGACCCAGTCGCGGAGGAGCGCTTCGCCGAGCTCGCCGAGGAGCTGCCGTGCACGGTGCGCTTCATTCGCGGCGACTACGCCGAGGCGCTGGAGCTGCTCGCGCAGGAGGGGCTGCGCGCGGACAGCGTGTACTTCGACCTCGGCATGTCCTCGATGCAGGTGGACACGCGCGAGCGCGGCTTCTCCTACTCCTACGACGCCCCCCTCGACATGCGCATGGACCCCGAGCAGGAGCTGGACGCCCGCGAGATCCTCGCCACCTGGGATCAGCGCCGGCTGGCGGGGATGCTGCGCGAGCTCGGCGAGGAGCGCCACGCGGGCGCGATCGCCCGCGCGATCGTGCGCCGCCGCGAACGGGAGGGGGCCGATTCGATTCGCACCACACAGGAGCTGGTGGAGATCGTCACCTCGGCGATCCCCGTCCCCGCGCGCTTCGCCGGGGGCCACCCCGCCAAGCGCGTGTTCCAGGCACTGCGGATCGCGGTCAACGACGAGCTGGAGCAGCTCGACCGCGGGCTGCCGCTGGCGTGGGAGCTGCTGCGCGAGGGCGGCGTGCTGGCGGGCATCTCCTTCCACTCGCTGGAGGACCGGCGCGTGAAGCGCTTCATGGTCGCCCGCGCCCAGGGTTGCATCTGCCCGCCCGACCTGCCCATCTGTGCCTGCGGACGCACACCGCAGGCGGCGCTGCTCACACGCCGCGCGATCTCCGCCTCCGCGGGCGAGCTCGCACACAACCCACGTGCCTCCTCGGCGCGGCTGCGAGCGGCGCGCAAGCTGGCGCAGGATGCAGGGGGCGCGACATGACCCCTCCCTCTGCCACGGCTGCCGCCCCCGCTGTCCGTCCGCGCCGTCCCCTGCGACCCGGCCGTCCCCGCCAATCCGCGCGCCCGGCGCCGCGACCGCGTCGGATCTCGGGTCCCGCGGGCCCGGCCAGCGGTGGACGGATGCGAGTGGAGGGGGTGGGCTCCGGATCGTTGGGTGTGCGGTGGGGAGGACTACATCTCCCTGTCCCTGTCCCCGCCGGCGTCGGTCGGCGTGTGCCCGATCGTCTCCTCGATCGGTTGATCGGAGGACGTGCGTGGATTGCCGTAATCGCGTTCGCGCTGATCGGAATCGTCGCGATGCAGCTGTGGGTGGTGAAGCTGGGCGTGGGGATCGGTCGTGCGGTCGAGCACACGCAGCTGCTGCAGCAGGAGAACTCGGTGCTGTCCGCCGAAGACTCGGCACTCTCCTCGGGAGAACGCATCGAACGGGCGGCGCTCGCCAAGGGGATGGTGCCCGCCTCGCCGGCGGCGCTGCACTTCGACGCGCTGCGCGGCCCGCTCGACGCGCGGCTGGCGGCCGCGGCGCTGGCGAAGCCGATCCCGACACAGACGACCCCCTCGACCCCGGTGGGTAGCTCCGCGAGTGCGGAAGCGAGCACGGGCTCCGCCGGAACCGAAGCGAGCTCGAGCTCCGCGGGCAGCGAACAAAGCTCGAGCACCGCCAGCGGCGCGGCAACGAGCTCGACGACGACCACCACCGGCGCCGAAGCTACGTCTGCACCGTCCACCGCGCCCGAAACGACGGCTTCGCAATTGCCCACCCCGGCGGCGACGGAAGCTGCGCCGAGTGCGACCGGTGGCTCCACCGAAGCGGCGAGTGCCCCGACCGGCGCCGGTGGCGGAACACAGGCCGCCCCGGGGGGATAAAGCGCCGGTGGCGAGCGTGCAGAAGCGCATCGGGGTGCTGTTCGCGGTGTTCTTCGGCCTGCTCACGATCGCGGCGGGGCGCACGCTGTACCTCGGGGTGCTGCACAGCGCGGCGTTGCGCAGGGCGGCCAACACACAACAGGTGACGATTGAAGAAGTGCCGGCACCGCGGGGGACGATCACCGATCGTCGCGGGACAGTGCTGGCGATCTCCGAACCGGCGGATGACATCTCGGTCGACCCCTACCTGGTGAAGGCAGATCCCAAGCTGACGAGGGGGCTGCTCGGCGCGGCTGAAGAGCTGGCCCCGCTGGTGGGGAGCTCGCAGGCGACGGTGCTCAAGGATCTGAACGAGCAGAGCGGCTTCGTGTATCTCGCCAAGACACTGCCGGCGGCACGGGCGAAGGCGGTGATGGCGCTCGACATCCCCGGCGTGTCGGGCACGCCGACGATGCGCCTAGTGTACCCCCGCGACACGCTAGCGGCGCAGGCGCTCGGGATGATGGGCGAAAATGGTGGGTTGTCAGGCTTGGAGTACGCCGACAACGCGATCCTGCGGGGGAAGGCGGGTGAGCGCCGGGTGGTGAGCGACGCGCACGGTCAGCCGATCTCGATCTCCGACGTTCACCGCGAGGCGCCGGGAGCGCAGCTGAGGCTGACGGTGGACGCGAACATCCAGCAACGCACTGAAGCTGTGTTGAACGCGGTGGGAAAGGTGTTTCACCCCAAAGACGCAACTGCGATCGTGATGCAGCCAGATACCGGCGCGATACTCGCGATGGCGAGCTGGCCGCAGCTGAGCCTCGACGACCCTCCCACCTCCAGGGCGGCACTCGAAGCGGCGCTGGAGAACCGGGGGGTGAGCTTCAACTACGAACCGGGCTCGACCTTCAAGGTGGTGGCCGTTTCGGGAGCGTTGCAGAAGGGACTGATCACACCCAACACCGAATTCGACATCCCCGATCAGATACAGGTCGCCAACCGCACGATCCACGACGCGGAGGAACACCCCGAAGAGATGCTCACTACTGGGCAGATCCTCGCGCAGTCGAGCAACGTGGGGGCCATCACGATCGGCAAACTGGAGGGTGAAAACACCTTCAACGAATGGGTCCACCGGTTCGGCTTCGGGGTGCGGACGGGAGTGGATCTGCCGGGTGAGGAAACCGGGAAGGTGCTGAATCCAAGTGAATACTCCGGCTCCTCGATGGGCAACCTGCCGATCGGGCAAGGCGAGCTGGTGACACCGATTCAGATGGCAAGCGCGTACGCGGCGCTCGCCGACGGCGGCGTCCTGCGCACGCCGCACATCGTGGCGGCGGTGAACGGTCACCCCACCAAGCTGCCGCGGGGGCACCGCATCATGTCGGCGAGCGTCGCCGCGCAGGTGCGTCAGATGCTGCGCGGGGTGCTGGCGCCCGGGGGCACGGCGAGCGAGGTGTCGGTACCCGGATATGTGCTGGCGGGCAAGACCGGCACCGCCAGCAAGGTGAATCCGGCAACCGGCGAATACTCGGAAACGGCCTACGTGGCCTCGTTCATCGGCTTCGCGCCGGCATCCGACCCGAAGCTGCTGTGCGCGGTGATCGTCGACGAACCGCAGGACGGCTCGATCTACGGCGGCACGGTCGCCGCCCCCGCGTTCGGCCAGATCATGGACTTCGCGCTGCCCTATCTTGGCATTCCGCCGGGGTAGGCCGTGCGCAATTGCTATCGGGCTCTGATTTTTTTATAACAACCCCAGCCCCTTTTTTATAACAAACCACCAGCCCGCCGACGTGCTCGCCTCACGCCTCGTAGGTCAACAGCGCGTGGACCCCGTGCGGCACGAGCCGCTCGCGGCCCCGTAGGAACGCCAGCTCGACCAGGAAGCTGCACCCGACGACCTCTCCGCCGAGCTGCTCCACCAGCTCGCACAGCGCCGCCGCGGTGCCACCCGTCGCGAGCAAGTCGTCGTGGACGAGCACGCGCGTGCCACGTCCGATCGCGTCGGTGTGCAGCTCGAGCTGGTTGGTGCCGTACTCGAGCAGGTATTCGGCGCTGATCGTCTCGTACGGCAGCTTGCCCGGCTTGCGCGCCAGCACGAACCCCGTGCCGAGCTCCAGCGCAAGCGCCGGCCCCAGCAGGAAGCCGCGAGCCTCGGCGGCGATGACGCATTCGGCGCGCAGCGGCCGCGCATACTCGGCCAGGCCACTTACCGCCAGCGCGAGTGCCTGGGGGTTGGCCAGCAGCGGTGTGATGTCCTTGAAGACGATCCCCGGCCGTGGGAAGTCGGGTATGTCACGGATCAGCGCACGCAGCTGCTCGGAGGTATTGGTTGCCACGTCCGGGCCGTGCACATGCTCATCGTAAAAGACCGTGCCCAATGAGAACCAGACCTTGTCTCATTTGGTGGGCCCACGAGGCGGACGGTTAGACTCCTCAGCAGCCGATGGACACGCCGCTCGAACACTTTGACGTGCTGATCGTCGGCGCCGGTCTGTCCGGGATCGGCGCCGGCGTGCACCTGCAGAGGAACTGTCCAGGGCGCAGCTACGCGATCCTCGAGGGCCGTGACAGGATCGGGGGGACCTGGGACCTGTTCAGGTATCCGGGCATCCGCTCGGACTCGGACATGTACACGCTGGGCTACTCCTTCAAGCCGTGGGAGGACGCCAAGGCGATCGCCGACGGCGGGTCGATCCTCAGCTACATCGAGCAGACGGCGGGCGAGCACCGAATCGACGAGCGGATCCGCTTCGGCCACCGCGTGGTGCGCTCCGAATGGAGCTCGCAGGACGCACGCTGGACGGTGCAGGCCGAGCACGGAGACACCGGGGAGACCGTCCGCCTCACCTGCGGCTTCCTGCTGATGTGCAGTGGCTACTACCGCTACGACGAGGGTTACACGCCCGAGTTTCCCGGCGCCGAGCGTTTCGCCGGGCGGATCGTGCACCCGCAGCACTGGAGTGATGAGATCGACTACGCCGGCAAGCGCGTGGTGGTGATCGGCAGCGGCGCAACCGCGATCACGCTCGTCCCGGCGATGGCCGGCAGCGCAGCGCACGTCACGATGCTGCAGCGCTCGCCCAGCTATGTGGTGTCGCTGCCGGCGGAAGATCGGATCGCAAACCTCCTGCGCCGCAAGCTGCCGGCGAAGGCGGCGTACGCGATCGCGCGCTGGAAGAACGTGCTGCGCACGATGGCGAGCTTTCAGCTCGCACGGCGGCGGCCGGGAGCGATGAAGGCGCTGCTGCGCAAAGCGCTCGAAGAGCAGCTGCCGTCCGGCTATGACATCGACACCCACTTCAAACCCCGCTATGACCCATGGGACCAGCGCCTGTGTTTGGTGCCGGACGGTGACCTGTTCGAGGCGATTCGCACCGGCCGCGCGGAGGTGGTGACCGATCGTATCGAGACGTTCACCGAGCAGGGCATCCGGCTCGCCTCCGGCGAAGAGCTGCAGGCTGACCTGATCGTCACCGCCACCGGGCTGAACCTGGTGGCCTTGGGGGGCATGGAGATCGCCGTCGATGGCCGCGAGGTGGAGCTGGGGGAGACGATGAGCTACAAGGGCATGATGCTCAGCGACGTACCCAACCTCGTGCTCACGTTGGGGTACACAAACGCCTCATGGACGCTGAAGTCCGACCTCACCTGCGAATACGCGTGCCGGCTGCTCAACCAGATGGCGGCGCACGGGCACCAGGTGTGCACGCCCCACCGCGACCCCGCCGTGGCAGCGCTTCCGTTCAACGATTTCTCCTCCGGGTACGTCCTGCGCGCGATCGACCAGTTCCCGAAGCAGGGCTCGAGTGCGCCGTGGCGCCTCTACCAGAACTACTTGCTCGACATCCTCAGTCTCAAGCGGGGTGCGCTCGAGGACGGGGTGCTCGAGTTTTCCGCCGCCAGATCGCCGGCGCAAGCAGCGGAGCCGGTCGCCGTCGGTCGATGAGGCTGGCGGAGCTGATCCCCACCGAGCTGGGCGCGGGCGACGCCACGGCGGCGGTGGAGGTGGCGAGCCTCGCCTACGACAGCCGTAGGGTGCGGCCGGGCGCGTTGTTCTTCTGCGTGAAGGGCGAGCACAGCGATGGTCACGACCATGCCGCGCAGGCCGTGGCGGCGGGCGCGGTGGCGCTGGTGGTGGAGCGGCCGCTCGGGTTGGGGGTGGCGGAGGTGGTGGTGCGCTCGGCGCGGGCGGCGATGGGGCCGGTGGCGGCGCGCTTCTACGGGGATCCCACCACGGAGCTGCAGGTGGTGGGGGTGACGGGCACCAACGGCAAGACCACCACCGCGTTCCTGGCGCGTGTGCTGCTGGAAGCGAGCGGCAGACGGTGCGGGCTCCTTGGAACGGTGATCTCGATGGTGGGCGGGCAGGAGCGTCCAGCGGCACGCACCACCCCGGAGGCGATCGACCTGCAGGCGGACTTCCGGGCGATGCTGGAGGGAGGCGAGCACGCGTGCGCGATGGAGGTGTCATCGCACGCGCTGGCGTTGGGCCGCACCGACGGGGTGCGCTTCGCGGCGGCGATCTTCACCAACCTCACGCAAGACCACCTCGACTTCCACGGCACGATGGAGGAGTACTACCAAGCCAAGCGCAGGCTGTTTGTGCCAGGTGACGGCTGGGCCGCCGCACCTGGCGCCATCGCGCCACGCGTGAGCGTGGTCAACCTCGACGACCCCTATGGGCGGCGGCTGGCGGCGGAGCTGCCCGACGCGGTGACGTTTGCGATCGAGCGCGAGGCCGACTACCGCGCCCGCGACGTGCGGGTCGCCCACGACGGCTGCCGCCTGCGGCTGCAGACCCCAGTGGGCGAGCGCACACTCTCGCTGCCACTGCCGGGGCGCTTCAACGTCGCCAACGTGCTGGGCGCGCTGGCGGCGGTGCACGCGCTGACCGAAGCCGGTAGACACCGGCCTTCGGCCGGCGTCCCCGTTTCGGCCAGCGACCTCGACACGCTGGTGGGTGCGCTGGAGCGCGGGGTGCGGGTACCGGGCCGAATGGAGCGGGTCGAGGAGGGTCAGGAGTATGCGGTGCTGGTGGACTACGCCCACACCCCGGACTCGCTGGAGAACGTGCTGCTTGCGGCGCGCGAGCTGGCGCAGGGACGAGTGCTCTGCGTGTTTGGCGCCGGTGGCGACCGTGACCGAGGCAAGCGGGCGCTGATGGGCGAGATCGGGGCACGCCTCGCCGACGTGGCGGTCGTCACCTCGGACAACCCCCGCTCGGAGGAGCCCGAGGCGATCATCGCCGAGATCCTCGAGGGTGCCGCCCGCGCTCGTCAGATCGGCGCGTCGCCGGTGGTGGCGCTCACCGACCGCCGCGAAGCGATCGACCGCGCGATCGAGACCGCGCGCCCGGGCGACGTGGTGGTGATCGCGGGCAAGGGCCACGAGCAGGGCCAGGAATTTGAGGGCGGCTACAAGATCCCGTTCGACGACGTGACGGTTGCCCGCGAAGCGCTGCGTGCGCATCGTGCGCACACCACTGGGGCGGCGGCGTGATCGAGTGGAACGCGGCGCGCATCGCCGCGGCGGCGGGGGCAAGCCCCACGCGTGTGGAGGAGGGAGGCCCCCGGCGCGTTGTGATCGACTCGCGCGAGGTGCAACGGGGCGACCTGTTTGTCGGCCTTCCGGGAGAGCGGGTGGACGGGGGTACGTTCGCGGCGCGGGCGCTGGCCGCGGGGGCGTGGGGCGTGCTGGTGGCGCCAGAGTACGCGCGGAGGCTCGCGGGAGGCACAGTGCTCGCCCACCCGAACCCGCTGGCGGGAATGCAGTCGCTGGCGCGCGAGTGGCGTGTGGCGCTCGGGCAGGCGGGCGCCAAGGTGGTGGGGATCACGGGCTCCACCGGGAAGACCTCCACCAAGGACATCCTCGCGGCGCTGCTGCGCGAGGTCCGGGAGCCGCCCGCAACGGGGATGCCGGCCGCGGGCCGGCGTCTCCCGGCTGCGGTGGGCGGCGGGACGGTGGCGAGCGAAGCGAACCTCAACACCGAGATCGGGCTGCCGCTGACGGTGCTGGGGGCGCCCGCGGGGACGAAGGTGCTGGTGCTGGAGATGGCGATGCGCGGGAAGGGGCAGATTGCGGAGCTGACGGCGATCGCGCAGCCTGAAGTGGGGGTGATCGTGAACGTGGGCCCGGTGCACCTGGAGCAACTGGGCACGATCGAGGCGGTGGCGGGCGCCAAGGCCGAGCTGATCGCCGGGATGGCGAGCGGCGCGACGGCGATCGTCCCGGCGGACGAGCCGCTGCTGGAGCCCCATCTGCGTGCCGACCAGCACACGGTGACGTTCGGCGAGGGCGGCGATGTGGAACTGGTGGGACGCGCGGCGAACGGCGAGGTGACGATCGTCGACCGCACGTCCGGCGAGCAGCGCATCATGCTGAGGCCGTCGTTCGCGCAATCCCATAACCTGCGCAACCTGCTCGCCGCGGTGGCGGCGGCGCGCGCGCTGGGCGTCACTCCGGACGGGAGTCTCGAGGTGGAGTTTTCGGCGCTGCGGGGCGAGCGCATCGCGCTGGCAGAGGGAATCGTGCTGATCAACGACTGCTACAACGCCAACCCGATGTCGATGCGCGCGGCGCTCGACGAGCTCGCCGCGAGCGCGGGACCGCGCAAGGTGGCGGTGCTGGGTGACATGCTGGAGCTGGGCGGCGAGGAGCGGCGGCTGCACCGCGAGATTGGCGTGTACGCCCGCGCGCGCGGGGTCGATCTGCTGGTGACGGTGGGCCCGCTCGCGGCTGAGATGGGGGAGGAGGGGGGGGCTGTCTACGCGGCGACGGACGCTGCCGAGGCGGCCACGCTGTTGGCGAGGCTGCTCCGCGCGGGCGATACGGTGCTCGTCAAGGGCTCGCGCGGCGTGGGCCTGGAGCGGGTGGCGCAGACGCTGCTCGCCGAGGCCGGCGGCCCGCCTCCGGGATCGAGCCGTTCGCACGCGGGTACGCCCAAAGCCGGCGTGCCCGCGCCCGGACGAGGCGGGGTCGGCTGAATGGGCCGTGTCCTGATCGGGGGGACGGCGGCGCTGTTGATCTGCATCTTCCTCAGCCCCAAGTTCATCGAGTTTCTGCGCCGGCGCGAGTTCGGCCAGCACATTCGCGAGGAGGGGCCGGTGGGGCACCGCGAGAAGGCGGGCACGCCGACGATGGGCGGGGTGATCATCTTCATCGCGGTGGCGATCCCGTTCGCGATCCTCACCGGTAATGAATGGCGCGCGCTGGGGGTGTTTGGTACGGCGCTGGCGTGCGCGCTGCTGGGCTTCGCCGACGACTACACCAAGCTGGTACGCCGTCGCTCGCTGGGTCTGCGGGCGCGCACCAAGCTGGCGGTAACGATCGCGATCTCGCTCGCGCTGTGGTACGTGGCGACCCATGAGGCCCACCTGCAGAGCACGCTGCGTCTGCGGGTCGTCGACTACACGATCGATCTCGGCCCGTTCTACCCGCTGCTGATCTACCTGGTCGTGGCGGGCACCACGAGCGCGGTGAATCTCACCGACGGCCTCGACGGCCTCGCGGCGGGCTGTGCGGCGATCGTGTTGCTGGCGTACATCGGCATCACGTTTATCACCTCGGAGTACAACGTCTCCAATCAGTACGACCTCTCGATGCTGGCGGCCTGCCTGGTCGGAGGCTGCATCGGCTTCCTCTGGTTCAACGCCTTCCCGGCGACGATCTTCATGGGCGACACCGGCGCGCTCGGCCTCGGCGGGGCGATCGCGGGCTTGGCGGTGATGACCAAGACCGAGGTGCTGCTGATATTGCTCGGCGGGATCTTCGTGTTCGAGGCGCTGTCGGTCCTGATCCAGGTGGCGTACTTCCAGTGGCGCCACAAGCGTGTCTTTTTGATGGCGCCGATCCACCACCATTTCGAGCTGCGCGGCTGGTCGGAGACGAAGATCATCCTGCGCTTCTGGATCATCGCCGCGATCTGCTGCGCGATCGGCTTCACGATCTACCGTCAAAGCCTTGGGTGAGGCGGCCCCTTCGCGCGGCGCAATGCATCCTCGCCCCCCGATTCCCGAGGGTCCCTATCTAGTCGTCGGCCTCGCCCGCTCGGGCCTGGCGGCGGCGAGCGTGCTCAGGGCGCGCGGGGAGCGGGTTGTCGGCGTGGACGCCGGCGTGCCGCCGGGCGTGGAGAGGCTTGCGGCACAGGGAGTCGAGCTGCATCTGCGCGACGACGGTCTCGCGCGGCTGGAGGGAGTGGGGGCCGTGATCAAGAGCCCGGGGGTGCCCGCGCAGGCGCCCGTCATCGCCGCGGCCCGCGCGCGCGGGCTGTCGGTGCTCGGCGAGCTGGAGCTGGCGTGGCGATTGCTCTCCAACGAGTTCATCGCCGTGACCGCCACCAACGGCAAGACCACGACGGTGGAGCTAATCGGGCACATCCACCGCGAGGCCGGTTTGCCGGTCGCGGTGGCCGGCAACGTCGGCGCGGCGTTGAGTGGTCTCGTGGGTGCGGTCGACGAGCGTGCCACGATCGTGTGCGAGACCTCGTCCTTCCAGCTGGAGGACACGCTCGCGTTCGCCCCGCAGGCGGCGGTGCTGCTCAACATAACGCCCGATCACCTCGACCGCCACGGGACGCTGGAGGCCTACCGGGAGGCGAAGCTGCGGATCTTCGCCCACCAGAGGGCGGGGGACGTGGCGGTGATTTCGGGGGGGCTGTCGGAGATCCCGCTGGCCCCCGGTGTCCGCCTGGTGCGCTTCGGAGAGGGCGAGAGCGTCGAGTGCGCGCTGCGAGACGGGCGCCTGTGGTGGCAGGGCGAGCCGCTGCTGGAGACCGCGGAGCTGAGCCTGCGCGGCGCCCACAACGTCCAGAACGCGATGGCCGCCGCCGCGGTGTGCCTCGCGCGGGGGCTCGACCGCGACGCGGTGCGCGCGGGCCTGCGCAGCTTCGCCGGCGTCCCCCACCGTCTGCGGGAGGTGGCGCGTCGCGGGGGGGTGGTGTACGTCAACGACTCCAAGGCGACCAACGTCGCCAGCACGTGCGTCGCGCTGCAGGCGTTCCCCGAGGGCGGCGTCCACCTGATCCTCGGTGGTCGGGGCAAGAACCAGGACTTCGCCCCCCTGCGCGAGCCCGTGGCGGCGAGCTGCCGCGCTGTGTACCTGATCGGCGAAGACGCCCATCTGATCGCGGCGGCGTTGGAGGGCGTCGAGCTCCCGCTACACGAATCCGGCGACCTCGAGCACGCCGTGGCAGCGGCGAGCGCGGCGGCGCAGGCGGGCGAGACCGTGCTGCTCTCCCCGGCCTGCGCCAGCTTCGACCAGTTCGCCGACTTCGAGGCGCGCGGTGAGTCGTTCACAACCCTCGTCGCCGGGGGCGTGTAGAATCCCGTAAGTATGGGCCGATGGCGTACGTCGACGTGCATCGAAGGGAGCGGGTGATGCGGGGTTCATCGCTTCGTTGGCTGATCGCGGCAGTGGGCGCGTCGCTGGCGTTCGCTGTCTTGCCAGCTGCTGCGCTCGCGGCCTCGCCGCCGGCGATCGAAAGCGAGTCCGCGTCGAACGTCACTCAGCGCGACGCGACACTCGAAGCTCAGATCGATCCGCAGGGTCTGGAAACCACCTACAAGATCGAGCTTGGCCAGCCCCCCAGCTATGAATTCCTGATCGGCTGCAAGCCGCCCGAACCAGGCGAGGCGTCATGCCTGTGGTTGGCGCTTGTAACTCATGTCAAGGAGGGCACGATCTCCGCAACCGCGGGAGCGCAGAGCGTCAGCGTCGATCTGAACGAAGCCAGTGCCTGGCTGGAGCCGAGCACGACCTACCACTTCCGAGTGGTGGCAACGAGCTCGGCCGGGACGACCGAAGGTCCCGATCGCACCTTCACGACACCCCCTACGGGCGGTGCGCCGGTGATCGAATCGGTATCGCTTTCGCACCTGACCCCGACCGACGCGACGCTCGAAGCGAAGATCAACACCGAGGGGCAGGCGACGATCTACCTATTTCACATGTGGTCCTCCTGCGCACACGAAGCGTGCGAATACCTCAGGGCCATCCCGCTGCCGCCGGGGAGCCTCCTTGGCTCCTTCGTCGGTCAGAGCATCAGCCTCGACCTCAACAGCGTTGGCGTGACGTTGAAATCCGGGGAAGAGTATGGCTGGGGGGTGACTGCTGCCAGTGGCCTCGAACACGCAAGTGCGAGCGGTGAAGTGTTCGAACCGCTCGCGGACGTGGTCGAACCGCTTGAACCCCACTGTCACGCCCGGCCCCAGAGGCACAGGGCCTGCAACATCATCCAATGACACCAGCCAGTCGACCGGGGTCAGCAGCTCCTCCCCGACGACGCTCGGGACGTCGAGCACCATCGGCACTTCCTCGAAAACGGCTGTGGGAACGACGGGTGGCATGCCGAAGGCCGCCCACGGCAAGCGCCACGGGCGCGAGCATCACGGTAAGCACTTCGGCAAGGGCCACAAGCACAAGCAGGCCCGGAAGCATTAGCCGGTCGCTGCGCCGGGGGGTTTTGGCGGGCCTGTAAGGTCGTGCGCCGGGTGGTGTACCGTCCGCTGCCAGCTGTGCGGCTCGGCTGCTTGCGGCTCGCGGAAGGCTTCCACGCCCGGGCGTCGAAGTGACCTTGGATGCCATCAGCCGCGCGCGGCGCGAAAGCCAAAGCCAAAGCCCAGGGACAGGGCGCACGCGCGCGTCGCTCCGGGCAGCCCGCCGGCAAGAATGCGGCCGCCCGTCGGCAACCGCTCGAGCACCGCATCCTGCTGACTGCAACGCTCTGCCTGTTGGCGTTTGGGGCGGTGATGGTGTACTCCGCCTCCTCGGCCACGGCGCTACTCGAAGGGAGCGGCACCGGCAGCGCCTATCTCGTGAAGTTCGTGATCTTCGGGGCGGTGGGGCTGGCGCTGATGCACTACCTCGCGCGCCACGGGGTTGCCAGGGTGCAGAGCCTGGTGGGGCCGCTGCTGGCGGTGTCGTTTGTGCTGGTGCTGGCGGTGCACATCCCGCACGTGGGCGTCGCCGTCAACGGCGCGCGCCGCTGGATCGGGCCCGGCGTCTTCCAGTTCGAGCCCTCCGAGCTGCTGAAGCTCGCGCTGGTGCTGTACTCCGCCACGCTGCTCGCGCGCAAGCCGCGGCGCGTGCACGACCTGCGTGCGCTGTGCCGTCCGCTGCTGACGGTCGTGGGGGCAGCGTGCGTGCTGGTGATCACCCAACCCGATCTCGGCACCGCACTGGTGATCGCCTTCACCACCTGCGCACTGCTGGTCGCGGCGGGGATCCCGATGCGCAACCTGGCGATCATTGTCGGCTGCGCGCTGGCGGTGGTGGTCCTGTACGTGCTCGTGCGCCACAACGCGCGCGAGCGCCTCACCTCGTTCGTCGACCCCTGGGCGCACGCATCCGGCAGTGGCTTTCAGGCGGTGCAGGGCCAGATCGCGGTCGGCTCGGGCGGTCTCTTCGGGGTCGGACCGGGCCAGTCGGTGCAGAAGGCCTTCTACCTGCCGGAGGCGCAAACCGACTTCATCTTCGCGGTGATCGCCGAAGAGCTGGGCGTGGTGGGGGTGTACGCGCTGCTGTTTCTCTACGGCCTGATCGGCTACGCCGGCCTGCGCGCCGCCAAGCGCGCGCGCAGCCTCTACAGCGCGCTGATCGCGGTCGGCATGACCTCGCTGATTCTCTCCCAGGCGGTGCTCAACGTGTTCGCTGTGCTGGGTCTCGCGCCGCTCACCGGCGTGCCGCTGCCGTTCGTCTCCTACGGCTCCAGCAGCCTCGTCGTGATGCTCGCCGCGATGGGCCTGCTGCTCAACGTCGCCTCCGGCACCAGCGCCCACGTGCGCGCGGTAGGCGATGCGCGGTCGGTGGACGACGACGCGCGGGGGCGTAAACCGGCAGGATTGGCCGGTGAGCGCAACGCCGACCAGAATCGTGATCGCCGCCGGAGGGACCGCCGGGCACGTGGTGCCGGCGCTCGCGGTGGCTGACGCCCTGCGGGCGCGCGGCGCGCAGGTCACGTTCATCGGCGGCACGCGCGCCGAGGCGCAGCTGGTGCCGGCGGCAGGGTACCCGCTGCACACGATTGCTGTTGCCGGTCTCGACCGTGCCAACCCGCTGCGGGCCGCACGTGCGCTGGCGCTCGCGGTGAAGGCGTTCGTGCGCGCCCGCGCGCTGCTCGCGCAGCTGTGCCCCGACGCGGTGATGGGGGGAGGCGGCTACGTCTCCGGCCCGGTCGGGCTGGCCGCGGTCACGCGCCGTGTCCCGCTGGTGCTGACCGAGGCCGACAGCCACCTTGGCCTCGCCAACCGCGCGCTCGCCCCGTTCGCGCGGCGGGTGTGCCTTGCGTTCGCGATCGACGGCGGCGGGGGGCGCCCGATCGACGGCCGCGGGGGGCGTCGCTACCGGGTCACCGGTCGCCCGATCCCTCCGCCCTACGAGGATCGCGCCGCGGCGCGGGAGTGGCTGGGGATCGAGCGCGGTGAGACTTGCGTGCTGGTGTTCGGCGGTTCGCTGGGGGCGCGCTCGATCAATTTCGCCGCGATCGAGGCTTACGTCGGCGCCGCCTTTCACGTGCTGCACGTCTGCGGCAGGCGCGACCACCCGGAGCTGGCGGAGCTGACGCGCCCGCCGGGGTATGACTTGCGCGAGTATCTGGACCTCACCGACTTCGCGCAGGCGCTCGCTGCCGCCGACCTGGTTGTGGCACGCGCGGGCGGCTCGCTGTTCGAGGTGGCCGCCCACGGGAAGCCCGCGATCCTGATTCCCTACCCGCACGCGGCCGCCGACCACCAGGCGGCCAACGCCCGCTGGATGGAGCGGGGCGGCGCCGCGGTGGTGGTGCCCGACGGCGAGCTGTCCGCTGCGCGTCTCGCGCGCGAGACGGCTGCGCTGCTGGCCGACCCGCAGCGGATGCGCGCGATGGCGGCCGCCGCCCGCCGGCTCGCGCGGCCCGACGCCGCCGAGGTGGTCGCGGAAGAGCTGCTGGAGGCGGCCGCATGAGCCCGCATGGCGGCGCTGGTCGGCTAAAGGCGTGCGTGGGATGAGCGCGCCGTGGAGCGGGCGGCGCCTGCACTTTGTCGGCGTGGGCGGCGCCGGGATGAGCGGCTACGCGCGCGCCGCGCACGCACTGGGGGCGCATGTCAGCGGCTCCGACCGCGCCGACTCGCCGTATCTGGAGCGCCTGCGCGTCGATGGGGTGCTGAAGGCGAGCATCGGCCACGACGCCGCCAACCTGCCCGCCGGGGTGGGCGTGGAGGTCGTCTATTCCAGTGCCGTGCCGCCCGAGAACCCCGAGCGGGCGGCGGCGCGCGAGCGGGGGTTGCGCGAGCGGCCCCGCGCGGAGCTGCTGGGCGAGCTGAGCGCGCTGCGGCGCACCGTCGCGGTGGCGGGCACGCACGGCAAGACGACGACGGCCTCGATGCTGGTGCACATCCTGCGCGCCGCCGGCACCGACCCCGGCTGGCTGGTGGGGGCTCCCGTCGGCGGCGGCCTGCCCAACGCGCATTGGGGCACGGGCGAGTGGCTGGTGGTCGAGGCCGACGAGTCCGACCGCTCGATGCTCGCGCTCGCCGTGGAGATCGCGGTGCTCACCAATGTCGAGCTGGACCACCACGCGAGCTTTGCTTCGCTGGCGCAGCTGCGCGCGGCCTTCCGCGCGTTTCTCCAGCTCGCGCGTAGCGCCGTTGTGGTGTGGGATCGCCCCGAGCTGGTGGGGTTGGCACGGGAGGAAGTGTCCGACGGGGGCGGCGCGGGAGTGCCCGAGGAGGGTGTGGAGGGAGCGTCTGGGGAGGGTGTGGGGGGAGCGTCAGGGGAGGGTATGGAGGGAGCGTCCGGGAAGGGTGTGGCGAGCAAGTGCCCGGCTCGGGTTCTCACCTACGACGTCCCGACCCCGACGCTCACCGCCGGGGGCTCGCGATTCACCTGGCGCGGCCACCAGGTCGAACTCGCGGTGCTGGGCGCCCACAACGCGCTCGACGCTGCCGCCGCGCTGGAGGCTGCGTCGCTCGTCGGGGCCGATCCGGAGCCAGCGATCGCGGGTCTCGCGGGCTTCACCGGCGCGGGGCGGCGCTTTCAGCGGGTGGGCGCCACCGCGGGCGGGGGGGTGGTGTACGAGGACTACGCCCACCACCCCACGGAGCTGGCGGCGACCCTGCGTGCGGCGCGCACGCTGGAGCCCCGGCGGCTGGTGGCGGTGTTCCAGCCGCACCTCTACTCGCGCACCGCGCTGCTCGCGCGAGAGTTCGGCGAGGCGCTGGCGCTCGCCGATGTGGCGGTGGTGCTCGACGTCTACCCCGCACGCGAGCGTGCCGCGGACTTCCCGGGGGTGAGCGGGCTGACGATCGCACAGGCTGTCGCCGACGCCGCGAGAGGGCGGCCGGTGATGTGGCTGCCGACGTTCGCCGATGCGCTACCCGTCCTGTGCGGGCTGCTCACCGAGGGCGACCTCTGCCTGGTGATGGGCGCCGGCGATGTCGATGCGCTGGGGCGTCGTCTGGTGGAGGGTGCCGGCGATGTCGAGGCCCCCGGCCACCGCCTCGCGGAGGGCGACGCGGCGTCGTGAGCGTGCCCCCGCCGCCTTCGTCGGTGCAGCGTGACTTCCCGCTGGAGCGCCTCTCGACGGTGCGTACCGGAGGCCCCGCAGAGCTGTTCGCACGCGTGGGCGCTGCCCCGCAACTGCTGGAGCTGCTCGCGTGGGCGCGCACCGCCCGGGTGCCGGTGGCGGTGGTCGGGTCGGGCTCCAACCTGCTGATCGCCGATGAGGGCGTGTCCGGCCTGGTGCTGAAGCTGGAGGGCGAGCTGGCGGGGATCGAGCGGATGGGAGAGCGGGGCATCGAGTGTGGCGGCGGCGCACGCCTGCCGGCGGTTGCCGCATACGCCGCGCGGGCGGGCCTGTCGGGGATCGAGTTCGGCGTCAACATCCCCGGCACCGTCGGTGGCGCGGTGCGGATGAACGCCAACGCCTACGGCGGCGAGCTCGCGCGGACGCTGCAGTGGGTGGAGGTCGCGAGCGCTCAGGGGCTCGAGCGCCGTACGCCATCCGCTCTAGGTTTCGCCTACCGCGGCTCCAGCCTGCGCGCCGGTGAGATCGTGGCGCGCGCCGAGTTTGCGCTCGATCCCGCGCCGCCGGCTCAGGTCAAGGCAACGTTGGCGGATATGCGCGCTCGCCGCCACGAGGCCCAGCCGCAAGGGATCAAGACGTTCGGCTCGACCTTCAAGAACCCGGATGACTCGAAGGCGGAACGGCGGACGGCTGGTTTGCTGCTCTCCGAGGCGGGCTGCAACGGCCTCGCCGTCGGCGGCGCCCGCTTCGCGCCTAAGCACGCCAACTTCATCGAGAACACCGGCGCGGCCACCACGGCGGAGATCGTCACGCTGATGGCTGAGGGCCGCCGCCGTGTACTGGAGCGCTTCGGCGTGGCGCTGGAGCCGGAGGTGCAGACGCTCGGGCCGGTGCGTTTCCCCTGGAGGTAGGGGTTCGCCCACCGAGGTCGAAGACTCCAGGGTGGATCGCTCTTTCGCCGCCCACGCTCCGATCGGCCGCCTCGCACGCCCCCTGTCGTTCGCGCTCCCACGCGGCGCTGCCGCGCGGAGGCTCGGTATCGCCCTTGCCGTCCTCGCGCTGCTCGGCGGGGGTTGGCTGTTGCTGCGCAAATCCCCGCTGGTGTCTGTCGAGCACGTCCAGATCGCCGGCGTGCAGGGGGTCGACGCCGTCCCGATCGACGCGGCGCTGCGCGGCGCGGCGCGTGGGATGAGCACGCTGAACGTGAACGTCGGCACGCTGCGTGCCGCGGTGGCGCCCTATCGCGTGGTGCGGGACCTGAGCGTCAGCACGAGCTTCCCCCACGGCCTGCGCATCCACGTGGTCGAGCAGCTCCCGGTGGCGGTGCTGAGCGTGGGTGGGACTCACACCGCGGTCGCCGCCGACGGTGTGGTGCTTGGACCCGAGCTGCTCGCGAGCGAGCGTGTCCAGCTGCCGGCGATCACGCTCCCGGCCGGTACGAGCGCGCTGGCCGATCTCGGATCGGGGGCACACAGCCCGGAGGGCTTGGTCGGGCACATCGAAAACGCCACCGCCCGGGCGGAGCTGAGCGTGCTGGGCGCCGCCCCACGTGTGCTGTTGGGGTGGGTGAGCAAGGTGTTCATGGGGACCGAAGGGCTGACGGTGGCGATGCGGGGTGGCCAGTCGATCTACTTCGGCGACGCCACCCGCCCGCACGCCAAGTGGCTGTCGGCCGCGCGCGTGCTCGCCGATCCGTCCTCCGCGGGGGCGACCTACGTCGATGTGCGTGCACCCGAACGTCCCGCGGCGGGCACCACCGCGGCGGGGGGGGCATTGAACCCGCCCACCCCGGACACGGCCACCGGCCAGGCGAGCGCCTCCGATCCAACCTCCGCCGCGCTCGCGACGGTCCTCGCGGAAGCGATCACCGGCGGGTCGGGCACCGCGAGCGCCGCCGGCGCGGGGGTGGGGGCCCCCGCGTCGAGCACGGGCGAACCGAGCCCGACCGAATCGGGCGCGGCCACGGAATCTGGGGCAGCTGGCACGAACACAACCGAAGCGAGCACCGCCAATCCCACGGCGGCTACAGGCGAAAGCGAAAGCTCCACCCTTGAACCCTCACCCTCGACTTCAGGTTGAGGTAACCGAAAAGCGATTCCTCGGGCGGCGGTTGAGAGTCCGCCGTTCTGCAAGCGATCTTGCAAAAGTGGTCGCTGCTGTTGACAGGGCGAAGTTCCCTGCATAACGTGCTAATCCGGTTTCTCACGGAAAACCGGTTCGCAAACCCTTAACGCTTACTCAAGTCTTCGGACGGAAAGCAGAAAACACCATGGAGAGCGGCGTAGGCAGCTACCTGGCGGTCATCAAGGTCGTCGGCGTGGGCGGCGGCGGCACCAACGCGGTCAGCCGCATGGTCGACGCGGGCCTGCGCGGCGTGGAGTTCATCGCCGCCAACACCGACGCGCAGGCGCTCGCCATGTGCGACGCCGACATCAAGCTCAACATCGGCCACGTCTCCACGCACGGCCTCGGCGCCGGCGCCAACCCCGAGGTCGGGTTCGCCGCCGCGGCGGAGTCGCGCGACGACATCAAGGAGGCGCTGAAGGGCGCCGACATGGTGTTCGTCACCGCGGGCGAGGGGGGAGGCACCGGCACCGGCGCGGCGCCCGTGATCGCGGAGATCGCCAAGAACGAGATCGGCGCGCTGACCGTCGGCGTGGTCACGCGCCCGTTCGAGTTCGAGGGCACCCAACGCGCGCGCTCGGCCAACGAGGGCATCCAGAAGCTGCGCGAGGTCGTGGACACGCTGATCGTGATCCCCAACGAGAAGCTGCTCGCGGTGGTCGAGCGGCGCACCTCGATGCTCGACGCCTTCAAGGAGGCCGACGACGTGCTGCGCCAGGGCATCCAGGGGATCACCGACCTGATCACGATCCCCGGCCTGATCAACCTCGACTTCGCCGACGTGCGCACGATCATGCACGACGCCGGCAGCGCGCTGATGGGCATCGGCTCGGCCGGCGGCGAGAACCGCTGCGCGGAGGCCGCCAAGATCGCGATCTCCTCGCCGCTGCTGGAAGAGTCGGTGGAGGGCGCCACGGGCATCCTGCTGAACATCACCGGCGGCAAGGACCTCGGCCTGTTCGAGGTCAACGAGGCCGCGGAGATCATCCAGAACGCGGCCGACCCCGACGCCAACATCATCTTCGGCGCGGTGATCGACGAGGGCCTCGGCGAGGAGGTGCGCGTCACGGTGATCGGCACCGGCTTCGACCACCGTCCGGGCCGTTCGGCCCGCCGCGAGCGCCCCGGCCGGGCCGTCGACCGCGGCCCGCGCATCGGCGACCGCGAGCGCTCGTCGCTGGAGATCTCCGACGACGACATCGACGTGCCGCCGTTCTTGCGCTGAACGGTCGCTAGCCTGCGGGCAATGCGCCGCACTGCTCTGTACGACCGCCACGTAGCCGCCGGCGCGAAGACGGTCGACTTCGCCGGCTGGGAGATGCCAGTGCAGTACACCGGCGTGCGCGCCGAGCACCTGGCGGTGCGCGAGAGCTGCGGGATCTTCGACGTCTCGCACATGGGTGAGATCGAAACCGCCGGTCCGGGCGCACTGGCGCTGCTGCAGCGGCTGCTCTCCAATGACGTCGCCGCGATCCCCGTGGGCGGCGCGCAGTACAGCGTGCTCTGCCGCGACGACGGGGGGGTGCTCGACGACCTCTTCACCTACCGGCTGGGCGCCGAGCGCTTCCTGACGGTCACCAACGCCGCCAACCACGCCCGCGACCTGGAGTGGTTCGGCGCGCACGCCGGTGGGTTCGACGCGCAGGTGCGCGATCGTCTCGACGACTACGCGATGCTTGCCGTGCAGGGCCCCCGCGCGCGCGAAATCGTGCAGGCGATCTCCGACTCCCCGCTGCCCCCGCGGATGACCGCCGCGGAGTGCATGCTGGGCGGCGCGCGCGTGCTCGTGTGCGGCACCGGCTACACCGGCGAGGATGGCGTCGAGCTGCTGCTCGCCCCCGCCGACGCGCCGCCGCTGTGGGATGAGCTCGTGGGCTGCGGCGCGCTGCCGGCCGGGCTCGCCGCGCGCGACACGCTGCGTTTGGAGGCCTGCTTTCACCTCTACGGCGCCGACCTCTCGCTGGAGCGCGGGCCGATCGAAGCGGGCTTGGGATGGTGCTGCAAGGAGGACACTCGCTTCGTCGGTGCCGACGCCGTGAGCGCGGTGCGCGCTGCCGGTCCGGCCGAGCGGCTGGTCGCGTTCGTGATCGACGGCCCTGGGATCGCCCGCCAGGGCAACCCCGTCGTCGGTGGGGGAGTCGTGACGAGCGGCACGCTCTCGCCCTCACTCGGGGTGGGGATCGGCCTCGCTTACGTGCCGGCCGCGCGCGCGGCCGTGGGCACCCGCCTCGAGATCGACGTCCGTGGCAAGATTCGCCCCGCGGTCGTGCGGGCGAAGCCGCTGTATCGCAAGGCCGGCTGACCGATGTCGCGCCAACTGAGCCGGATGCTCGCTGCCCACCAAGCCCGATGCCCCGCCAACTGAACCCAACGCCAGACGCCCACTGACCGCATGGCCGACGCCAACTACCCCGAGGATCTGCTCTACCACCCCGAGCACGACTGGGCGCGCATCGAGATGGATAAGGACCCCACCCACCCCCCCGCCCACCCCGAGGCGACGCTGGGGATCACCTGGTATGCGCAGGACCTGCTCGGCGAGATCGTGTTCTGCGAGCCGCCCGCCGTCGGGACACTGCTCACGCAGGGCGAGCCCTACGCCGAGGTCGAGTCCGTGAAGGCGGTCTCCGACGTGATCGCCCCGCTCTCCGGGGAGATCGTCGCGGTCAACGACACGCTCGTCGAGCAACCGGAGAAGCTCAACGACGACCCCTACGGCGAGGGCTGGCTGGTACGCATCCGGCTCACCGACCCCGCCGAGCGCGACGAGCTGCTGGACGCCGCCGCCTACGTGACCAGCCTCGGCTGAGTTGGGCGGCGTACGACCGGGGAGCTCGCCGGCTCGTCGGGATCAGCGCGCGAAAGCGGTAGTGGTTGGGCCGCAAAAGCGGGACGCAAACCCTCGCAAAAGCAGGATCGTGGGGCAGAAACCTGCCACAGCCTGCAATCGTTGCCTATACTGAAGGCATGAGCAGCATTCAGTATACGGTGCGCAGCGTCCCACCAGATCTCGACGCAGAGCTTCGTCGTGAGGCTCGCGCGAGCGGAAAGACCCTCAACGCTGTGGTGGTCGAGACGCTGAAGCACGCGAAGCTGCCGTCCTCGACGGTGGTCCACGATGACCTGGACTGGTTCGTCGGTAACGTGCCGGACGACGACGACCTCGACGCTGCGCAGGCGTGGCTGGATGCCCTGCCGGCCGAGCCGGCGTGAAGCTGGCGCTCGACACCAACGCCTACAGGGCCCTGGGCGAAGGCGATCCACGACTCGCGCAGGACGTCCGTCGCGCGGAGATAGTCGGGCTGCCGATCATCGTCTTGGGCGAGCTGTGGTTCGGGTTCCTCAACGGATCCAAGCTGCGTCACAACACCGAGAACCTCGAACGCTTCCTCGCGACGCCACGCGTGCAGGTTCTGCGGCTCGGCGAGCAGACGACACATCTCTTCGGAGAGATCGCCACGCTGCTACGAGCAGCCGGCGTTGCGATCCAGCAGAACGACATCTGGATCGCCGCCCTCTGCAAGCAACACGGCTTTGCCCTCGCCACAGGCGATCAAGGCTTCCAAAACGTACTGGGACTCGAGATCATCGAAGTCTCACCCTCAGCTCGGCCATAGAGTCGGTTACACCCCCACACGCTGGGTGGTGCGGTTTGTTGTCGGTGCCACGCGCACGCGATGGCGCGCTGAGGCACGGGGCGGGCTCACCGGTCAGGCCTCGGCGCGCTGAGCGGGGCGTCGTGGCTGCCGGCTACGCTGGGGTTCGGTGACCCGCTACACCTCCACCACCCCCGATGACCGTGCCGCGATGCTCGCGGCGATCGGCGTGGGCTCCGTCGAGGAGCTGTTCGAGCGCCAGATCCCCGAGGCCGTGCGGCTGCGCCGCGCGTTGGAGCTGCCGGCCGGGTTGCCCGAGCAGGACGTTTACGCGCACCTGCGCGAGCTGGCCGCGCGCAACGTCAGCGCCGAAGACGAGCTGTGCTTCCTGGGGGCGGGGATGTACGACCACTACGTGCCGGCGCTCATCGACATGCTGATGGAGCGCTCGGAGTTCCTCACTCCCTACACCCCCTACCAGCCTGAGGTCTCGCAGGGGGGGCTGCAGGTGATGTTCGAGTACCAGACGGCTGTCTGCGAGCTCACCGGCCTGCCCGTCTCCAACGCCTCGGTGTATGAGGGGCCGTCAGCGGTTGCCTCGGCCGCGTACATGGCCAAGCTGCACAACGGCCGCCGGCGCTTCGTCGTGTCCGCGGGTCTGCACCCACATACGCTCGCGACGCTGCGCACCTACGCGCACGGCTTCGACGCGGAGGTGGTCGAGGTGCCGCTGCTGGAGGGCGCCACCGATCTGGAGGCGTGGAGCGCGGCGATCGACGCCGACACCTGCGCCGCTGTCTTCGCGCAGCCCAACTTCTACGGCGCCGTCGAGGACGCCCCGGCGCTGAGCGCCGCCGCGAAGGCTGCCGGGGGCGAGGGGGACGCCGGGGCGGGGGTCGGGTCCCGCGCCGATGCCGCCGGTGGGCGGGGGCCTGTGGTGATCTCCCAGGTCGACCCGATCACGCTCGGGATCCTCGCCCCGCCGGGGGAGTGCGGGGTGGACGTCGCCGTCGGCGAGGGCCAGTCGCTCGGCAATCGTCTCGACTTCGGCGGGCCCTCGTTCGGCTTCTTCGCCGCGCGCGAGCCCTACCTGCGGCGGATGCCCGGACGCATCGCCGGCGAAACCGTGGACGCCGAGGGGCGCCGCGGCTTCGTGCTCACTTTGCAGACGCGCGAGCAGCACATCCGCCGCGAGAAAGCGACGTCGAACATCTGCACCGCGCAGGCGCTCAACGCGCTGGCGGGGGTCGTCTACCTGACGTGGCTGGGGCGCCGCGGGATCGTCGAGCTGGGGGAGCTGCTGCTCGCTCGCACCCACTACGCCCGCGAGGTGCTCACTGCGCTGGAGGGCGTGGAGAAGCTCCACTCGCAACCGGTCGTGCGCGAGTTTGCCCTGCGCCTCGATGCCGACGTCGTCGCCGTCCGCGAGCGCTGTGCCGCACAGGGAGTCAACCCCGGCGCCGACCTGCACGCGCTCACTGGACGTGAGGAGGATCGCGGCGGGTTGCTGGTCGCGATCACCGAGCGGCGTACCCGCACCGACATCGACCGGCTCGCCGAGGTTTTGGGGGCGGCCGTCGTGGCCGAGCGCCGAGAGGTGGCGGTCGCGTGAGCGTTGCGGTTGGGCAGCGTGGTGGCCGTCAAATGACGTCGCACAGCGGCTCGACGTGGGGCAGGAGGCCCCGCGCCCAGGCGGCCGGGATGCAAGATCGGCGCGCGGACGCCCCCCAAATGGACGCTTCCGCATGACCGACACGCTCACAATCTTCGAGCAGGGCGCACCCGGACGCCGCGCGTTCGTGAGCCCGCAGATCGACGTGCCCGAGGTGGACGCCGAGACGCTGCTGCCGGCGCGCCACCGCCGCGCCGAGCCGCCGCGGCTGCCGGAGCTCTCCGAGCCCGAGATCGTTCGCCACTACGTGCGCATCTCCAAGCGCAACTTCGATCTCGATTCCGGCTTCTACCCGCTGGGGTCGTGCACGATGAAGCACAACCCCCGCCTGCACGAGCGCGTCGCGGCGCTGCCCGGCCATGCCAGGTTGCACCCCTTGCAGGATCCTTCGCGCGCGCAGGGGGCGCTCGAGCTGATGTGGAGCTTGCAGGGCTCGCTCGGGGAGATCGCCGGCCTGCCCCACGTCTGCCTGCAACCCTCCGCCGGCTCCCACGGCGAGCTGGCGGGCGTGCTGCTCGCCCGCGCCTACCACGAGGATCGCGGCGAGGCCCGCCACAAGGTGCTCACACCCGATACCGCCCACGGCACCAATCCCGCCACGGTGACGATGGCCGGCCTCGAGGTAGTCAAGCTCGCGACCAACCCCGACGGCGGCGTCGACCTCGACGACCTGCGCGCCAAGGCTGGCCCCGACGTCGCCTGCCTGATGCTCACCAACCCCAACACGCTCGGCCTGTTCGACCCCAACATCGAGGAGATCGCCCGAATCGTGCACGGGGTCGGGGCGATCCTCTACTACGACGGAGCCAACCTCAACGCGGTGATGGGCCTCTCGCGGCCGGGCGACATGGGCTTCGACATCGTCCACTTCAACCTCCACAAGTCCTTCACCCAACCCCACGGCGGCGGGGGCCCCGGCTCCGGACCGATCGCGGTGTCAGAGCGGATCGCGCCGTTCCTGCCCGTGCCGGTGGTTGTCAGGCGCGAGGCTCGGCAGGGCTTCGCTGGGGGCGATCGCGGCGAGGATGCTGTTCACAACGGCGGACCATCGGCGGCCGACGGCGGGTCTGCGGCGGTCTTCGACCTTGACTACGGCGAGGGGCCCGTCGGCTCCAAGTCGATCGGTCGCCTGCGGGGCTTCCAGGGCAACTACGGCTGCTTCGTGCGCGCCTACGCCTACATCCGCTCGCTCGGCGCCGAGGGCCTGCGCGATGCTTCCGAGACCGCCGTGCTCAACGCCAACTACCTGCTCGCGCGGCTGCGAGAGCACGGTGTCGCCGAGTACCTGCCGCTGGCCTACGGGGAGCTCTGCATGCACGAGTTCGTGCTCTCCGGCGGCCCGATGCGGCGCGAGCTGCAGATCAAGACGCTCGACCTCGCCAAGCGGCTGCTGGACTTCGGCTTTCACCCGCCCACGGTGTACTTCCCGCTGCTCGTCGAGGAGGCGCTGATGGTCGAGCCCACCGAGACCGAGACGAAGGAGACGCTCGACGCCTTCGCCGACGCGATTGCGGGGATCCTGCGCGAGGCCGCCGAGGATCCGGAGATCGCGCGCACCGCCCCTCACACCACGCCGGTGCGACGCCTCGACGAGGTCGCCGCGGCCAAGCATCCAGTGATCCGGCAGTCTCTCTGACGTGCGCATCTTCTCCGGCATCCAGCCCACCGGCACCAAGCACCTCGGCAACTACATCGGGGCGATCCGCCAATACGTCGAGGGGCAGGAGCGTGGCGAGGCGCTGTTCTGCATCGTCGATTTGCACGCCACGACGGTGTCCTACGAGCCGGCCGTGCTGCGCGAAAGCGTCTATGCCCTGGCCGCGTTGCTGCTCGCCGCGGGTCTGGATCCCGAGCGCTGCATCCTGTTCCGCCAGAGCGACGTGCCCGAGCACACCGAGCTCTGCTGGTTGCTCTGCTCGCTCACCGAGCTCGGCCGCCTGCAGCGGATGCACCAGTTTCGCGACAAGTCCCACGCCCAGCGCGAGCTGGTGTCTGCCGGGGTGCTCTTCTACCCGGTGCTGCAGGCCGCCGACGTGCTCGCCTATCGTGCGGATGAGGTACCCGTTGGCGAGGACCAACGCGAGCACCTGGAGCTGATGCGCGACGTCGCGCGGCGCTTCAACGCCCGCTTCGGCGACGGTCGCGAGGTGCTGGTCGTGCCCGAGCACCGCATCCCGCCCGTCGGCGCGCGGATCATGGACCTGCAGGACCCCACGCGCAAGATGTCCACCACCGGGGGCACCCCGCAGGGGACGGTGTACGTGCTGGACGAGCCGCGCGTGCTCGAGAAGAAGGTCAAGAGCGCCGTGACCGACTCCGGTGCGGAGATCCGCCGCGCGCCCGAGAAGCCCGGGGTCTCCAACCTGATCGAGATCCTCGCGGTCGCACGCGCGCTCACGCCCGAGGCCGTCGAAGCGCAGCTGGCGGACGCGCGTGGTTACGGCGACCTGAAGGCGGCGGTCGCCGCCACTCTGATCGAGTACCTCGCCCCGGTACGCGAGCGCTACCCCGCCCTGCGCGCCGACGAGGCCGCGCTCGAGTCTGTGCTGGCCGACGGCGCGGCCCGCGCCCGCGCGATCGCGGCGCCCACGCTCGCCGACGTGCGCGAGCGGATGGGCGTTGGCGCGGGCACGCGGAGCGGCCATCCTGCGTGACCGGTACGGTGGATGCATGAGCTGCGAACGCACCCGCGCGGTTAGCAATGCTCGGCGGCCCGATGCGAGCGTCACTCCCCACTGCACGGAGTCCCGAGCATGAGCTCCGTCGCTGCGCTCGACCTCGACCTCGACGTCTTCAGCGGGCCGTTCGACCTGCTCTTGACGCTGGTCCTGCGCGAAGAGATCGACCTGCTCGAGCTGCAGCTCGCCGAGGTCGTGCTCGCCTACCTCGACCACCTCGAGGCCCGCGGCGAGCTCGACCTGGAGACCGCCACCGAGTTCATCGTGCTCGTCGCCGCCCTGCTGGAGCTCAAGTCGCGTCTGATGCTCACCGGCGAGGAGGACGAGCAGCTGCTCGACATCGAGCCCGCCGAGGCCGCCGAGGAGCTGCTGACGCGGATGCTCGACGCGCGCCGCTACCGCTCCGCCGCCACCCACCTGCACGAGCTGCTCGCTGCGCAGGACGGCGCGCGCTTCCGCGCGGCCCCGCCGCCCCCGCACCTGCTGCGGGCAGTGCCCGCGCCGATCGACGGCGTGCTCGACCCGGCGGCGCTCGGGCAGGCGCTCGGCCGGCTGCTGGTGATGCCGCCCGCGATCAGCCTGCGCCACATCACCGTCCCGCGCGTATCGCTCGCCGAGCGCCTTTCGCACCTGCGCTCGCTGCTGCGCCGCGGGCGCTTCACCTTCGAGGAGGCCGTCGGGGACGCCGACGATCGCATGACCGTCGCGATCACCGTGTTCGCACTGCTCGAGCTCTACAAACGCGGCGAAGCGGCCTGGGAGCAGAGCGAGTGCTTCGGCGAGATTCACATCCAGGCGCTCACTCCCACCGCTTCCGTGGTCGACGCCTCCGCCATCGTCGCCGGAGCAGCTGGGTGAGCGACGCGGCGGACGCCTATGAACCCGAGGTGCAGGTGCAGGCGCAGGTCGGGGCCTCCGGGGCCTCCGGGGGCACCGAGAGCCGTCCGGAGCTGGCCCGGACGGTCGAGGCCCTGTTGTTCATCAGCAGCGACCCGCTCTCCACCCGTGAGCTGGCCGACGCGGCAGGGGTCGACGAGCTGGAGATTGCCGCGGCGGTGGGGCTGCTCGCCGAGCAGTACGCTCCTGGCCTGCGCGGCATTCAGCTGCGCGAGCTCGCGGGCGGCTACGCGCTCTCCAGCGATCCCGCCTGTGAGGAGGCCGCGCGGCGCCTCTTCAGCCGGCCGCGCACCGCCGCGCTCACCCCGGCCCAGGCGGAGACGCTCGCGATCGTCGCCTACCTGCAGCCGGTCTCGCGCCCCGAGATAACGCGCATCCGCGGCGTCAGCGCCGACTCGGCAGCCACCACGCTGCTGGAGCGCGGCCTGATCGAGCAGGCCGGGCGCTCGCAGTTCGGCGCCGTCCTCTACCGCACCGGCACCCAGTTCCTGAAGCTGTTCGGCCTGCGCTCGCTGAGCGAGCTGCCCGACGTGGCGCAGTGGGACCCGACCCCCGAGGAGCAGGCCGAGCTGCGCGAGCGCCTGCTGCGCGCCGGCGAGGCGCGGGCCGAGGGCGGGCCCTCGCCGCTCGAATCCTGATCAGGCGGCCCTCGCCGCTTGAGTCCTAATTAGGCGGCCCTCGCCGCTTGAGTCCTGATCAGGCGGCACTTGCCGCCAGCTGACCGCACGCCGCGTCGATGTCACGCCCACGCGTGAGGCGCACCGTCGCCTGCACGCCGTGCTCCTCCAGCGCCGCCTTGAAGGCCGCAATCGCCTCGCGGCTCGATCCCTTGAACGGGGAGCTCGTCGGGTTGAACGGGATCAGGTTGACCTTGAACATCAGCGGGGTGTCGCCGCTCGGGGCGAGCAGCTTCGCGAGCGCCACCGCCTGCGCGTAGCGGTCGTTGACGCCCGCCAGCATCACGTACTCGACGAAGATCCGCCGCCGCTTGCGCGCATAGTGGGCGCGGCAGGCGTCGAGTACCTCGCGCAGCGGATAGCGCTCGTTGACCGGCATCAACTCCGAGCGCAGCGCTTCCTCGGCGGCGTGCAGCGAGAGCGCGAGGCGCAGCGGCAGCTCGCACTCCGTGAGGCGTTCGATCCCGGGGATCCACCCCACGGTCGAGATCGCCGTGCGGCGATGCGTGATGCCGAGGTCCGGCAGCCGCTCGCAGGCCGCCAGCACCGCGTCGAGGTTCAGCAGCGGCTCGCCCATCCCCATGAACACGCAGTGGTCCACGCGCTCCATCCGGCGGAAGTGAAGCGCCTGGTCGAGGATCTCCGAGGGGGTGAGGTTGCGCGCGAACCGCATCGCACCCGTGGCGCAGAAGGTGCAGGTCAGCGGGCAGCCCGACTGCGAGGAGAGGCAGATCGAGCGCCGCCCGACCCCACCTCCTGGAGGGTTTCGACCTCCCGTTGAGCTTCCACCCCCCGCGGGGCTTCCACCCCCCGGAGGGTTTCGACCCCCCGCGGGGCTTCCACCCCCCGGAGGGTTTCGGTATCGCATCAGCACCGCCTCCAGCGGCCGCCCATCCGCGGTGGCGAACAGCGCCTTCACGGTGCCGTCGCGGGCGCTCAGCTCGCGACGCACCTGCAGGCTCGAGAACGGCACCTCCCGCGCGAGCTCCTCGCGCAGCGCTCTGGGCAGGTTGGTCATCGCCTCATACCCCGCCGCGCCTGCCGCGGCCCACCGCCACACCTGGGCGGCGCGAAAGCTTGGCTGCTCGTGTGCGGTGAGCGTCTTGTCGAGAAGTTGCAGGTCCATGTCTTCGGGTCGACGTCAGTCGCGTCGAGCTGGGGCTCCTATGGTGGCAGCCATGCGCCTCGCCAAGCACCTCGCCCACGCCGGCGTCGCCTCCCGGCGCGCCGCCGAGACGCTGATCATCGCCGGGCGCGTGCATGTCGACGGGGAGCTGGTGCGCGATCCCGCCCGGGATGTGGACGAGCGCCACCGCGTTGAAGTCGATGGGCAGTCGCTCGGCGGCCCCGAGCCGCGGGTCGTCTACGCCGTGAACAAGCCCGTCGGCGTGCTCTCCACGGCGCGCGACACCCACGCGCGCCCCACGGTGGTGGAGCTGATCCCCAAGGAGCGGCGTCGTCTCTATCCCGTGGGGCGTCTGGACGCCGACAGCAGCGGCCTGATCCTGCTCACCAACGACGGCGCGCTCGCGCAGCGGCTCATGCATCCGCGCTACGAAGTGCCCCGCACCTACCGCGTGCGCCTCGCCGGGGGCCCGGTTGGGGAGCGCGCGCTGCGAGCGCTGCGCGTCGGCGTGACGCTGGAGGATGGCTCGACCGCGCCGGCGCAGGTGCGGCGGGTAGGCAGCGGGGGGGACGAGCTCGAAATCACGATCCGCGAAGGCCGCAACCGCCAAGTGCGGCGCATGTGCGAGACGGTCGGCCACCCCGTGCTCGCGCTGGCGCGCGTCGCCTTCGGCCCGCTGCGGCTTGGCACCCTGCAACCCGGCGCCCACCGCCGCCTCGGCGAGGCCGATTTGCGCAAGCTCGGCGAGGCCGGTGGGACTCCCGCGCGAGGCTCTGAGGCGCCGGGCGTTCCAGGGGCGGGCAGGCCCGGCCGGGGACTCTGAGAGAATCGCCGCAATGCGACTGTATGCCTTACGCGGCGCGATCAGCGTTGCGCACAACGACGCCAAGGACATCCTCGAGGCGACAACCGAGCTGATGAGCGCGATCATGGAGCGCAACTCGCTGCGCCCCGAGGACGTCGTCAGCTGCATCTTCACCGCCACCAACGACCTCAACGCCGAGTTCCCCGCCGTCGCCGCGCGCGCGCTCGGCTTCGAGAGCGTCCCGCTGCTGTGCGCGCGGGAGATCCCCGTACCGCGCGCGCTGCCGCGCGTGATCCGGGTGCTGATCCACTATTACGCCGCGGACGGCCACGCCGCTCAGCACGTCTACCTGGGCGAGGCCAAGGCGCTGCGCACCGACCTGGAGTCCGCCCAGTGAGCTCCCGGTTCCCGACCCGGGGGCACACTCAATGAGCTCCTCGGCACAATAGGCCGGTGCCCATCGAGTTCTCTGGGCGGATCCGGCGCCTACCCAGCTACCCGGCGGCCGGCGGCTACGCGGACGCGGCGCCGCGCGTGCGGCTCGCGAGCAACGAGTCGCCGTGGCCGCCGCTGCCCGCGGTTCAAGAGGCGATCGAGCGCACGCTCGCGACGCTGAACCGCTACCCCGATCCCTCCAGCGCTGCGCTGCGCCGGCGACTCTCCGAGCGCTACGAAGTGCCGGTCGAGCGGATCGCGGTCGGCAACGGCTCCTGCGACATCCTGCTTGCCGCCGGTGAGGCGCTGCTGGAGCCGGGCGCCGAGCTCGTGCACGCGTGGCCGTCGTTCTCGATCTACCCGCACCTCAGCGCTGCCTCGGGCGCCCGCGCGGTCACCGTGGCGCTCGACGAGCGCGATCGTCACGACCTGCCCGCGATGCTGCGCGAAATCACCGTCGCCACGCGGCTGGTGGTCGTATGCAACCCCAACAACCCCACCTCCACCGCCGTGGGGCTCGCCGAGATCGCACAGTTCCTGGCGGATGTGCCGCCGCACGTGTGCGTCGTGATCGACGAGGCCTACTGCGAGTTCAACCTGCTCGAGGACCCCGACGCCTCCGTCGAGCTGCTGGGCGAACACCCCAACCTCGTGCTGCTGCGGACCTTCTCGAAGGTGTACGGCCTCTGCGGGCTGCGCGTCGGCTTCGCGCTGTGCGGCTCGCCCGAGCTGCCGAGCGCGCTCGACCAGGTGCGCCAGCCGTTCTTCTGCAACGCCGTCGCGCAGGCCGCCGCCACCGAGGCTCTCAACCACCAGGACGCCGTCACCGACCGTGTCACCCGCACGATCGCCGAGCGGATCGCGATGGACGAGCGGCTACGCGCGCTGGGCCTCGACCCCGCCGAGTCGCAGGCCAACTTCTGCTGGTTCGGGCTCGGCGAGGATAGAAACGAAGCCGAGGTGATGCGCGGCCTGCTCGAGCGCGGGGTGCTCGTGCGCGGCGGAGGTGCGCTCGGACGCGCGGGGGCGCTGCGCGTCACCTATGGGACGCCCGAGGAGAACGCGATCTTCCTGGATGCGCTTGCCGAAGTGCTGTGAAGCGCTCAACAGCTTGACGAGTTGCCGGCGATGCTTTGATTCTTTTCGAACCCCAACCCTTCATTTTGTAAAGGGTTGGGGGCCAAAAAAGAGAGTCCCGGCTGGCCCACCGGATGCATGCAGATTCCCGGCGCCGTCCCGCCACCGCTTGTCGATGCGGCGCGAAGCTGCTACAAACCTCTGAGACGACCATGTCCGTATCCGCCATCGCATCGCATCGCCACATCCCCGCGCCTTCCGACTGCTCGTCCTCCTACGCCTACGCCTGGCGATTTAGCTAGGCGCTCCGGCCTGTGCCCGCTGCGTGAGAGCGGGACCGCAGCCGCCCAGGGTCTCCTCGACCGAGCGCCACCCCACCGGGTGCATCACCAGGCCCTTCACGATCCTCTCGTCGTTCTCACGGCGGGAGCCCCACACTAAGATTCCAGGCCAAGAGGGTGGCGCAGTCGGCCGAAGGCCGGCTGGCCGAAGCGGGGATGCGAGCCGAAGGCGAGTGTCTCCCGGCTTCGGTCGGGCCCCTCTTTATGAGTAGAAAGGACCTACTGATGATGATCGTGATGAAGGAGTCGGCCACCGACGAGGAGATCGCGGCGGTCGCAGAGAAGATCGAGCGAGCCGGCGCGCGGGCTCACCGCAGCCAGGGCGCGCGCGTGACCGTGATCGGCGCGATCGGCGACGTCGAGCAGGACGCCTCCGTGGAGAGCCTCGGGCTGGAGGGCCAGCCGGGGGTGGACAGAGTGGTGCCGATCCTCAAGCCCTACAAGCTGGCCTCCGCGCAGTTCCGCCACGGCGAGCGCACCGTGCTGGAGATCGACGGGCGCAAGGTTGGCGGCGATCACTTCGCGCTGATCGCCGGCCCCTGCACGGTCGAATCGCGCGAGCAGACGCTCGAGACCGCGCGCGCGGTGCGCGACGGCGGCGCCACGCTGCTGCGCGGCGGCGCGTACAAGCCGCGCACCTCCCCCTACGCCTTCCAGGGCCTGGGGGCGGAGGGGCTGCGGCTGCTCGCCGAGGCGAAGGCGGAGACCGGCTTGCCGGTCGTCACCGAGCTGATGGACGTGCGCGACATCGACGTGGTGCTCGAGGTCGCCGACGTGATCCAGATCGGCGCGCGCAACATGCAGAACTACTCGCTGCTCACCGAGGTCGGGCGCTCCGGACGCCCGGCGCTGCTCAAGCGCGGGCTTTCGGCGCCGCTGGACGAGCTGCTGATGGCCGCCGAGTACATCCTCAAGGAGGGCAACCCCGCGGTGATGCTCTGCGAGCGGGGCGTCCGCGGGTTCGAGAACGCCTACCGGCGCTCCACGCTCGACCTGATGGCGGTGCCGATCCTCAAGGAGCTCTCGCACCTGCCGGTGATCGTCGACCCCTCCCACGCGGCGGGCCGGCGCGACCTGGTGCTCTCGCTCTCGCTCGCCGCCGCCGCGGTGGGGGCGGACGGCATCATCGTCGAGGTGCACCCGGATCCCGATGAGGCGCTCTGCGACGGACCGCAGTCGCTGCCGACCGACACGTTCGCCGAGTACGCCGCCGCGGTCGAGCGCGCCGCCGCGTTGGCGGGCAAGGCGCTCAGCGCCGCGTGAAGATCGCGATCCTGGGCGTCGGCTTGATCGGCGGGTCGATTGGGCTCGCCGCTCGCCGGCGTGCGGGGGAGCTGGTCTGTGGATACGACCCCGACCGGCGGGCGTGCGCCGCCGCGCTCGAGCGCGGGGCGATCGACGAGCAGGCGCCGGACATCGCCACGGCGGTGGCGGGGTCGGAGGTCGTCTTCGCCGCCGCGCCGGTGGGGGTGCTCGCGGAGACCGTGCGCGAAGCGCTGGCGCTCGCCGGCCCCGGTTGTGTGGTCAGCGACGTCGGCTCGACCAAGCTCGCGCTCCGTGACGCGCGCGAAGACCCGCGCTTCGTGGGCGGACACCCGCTTGCGGGCGCGGAGACGGCTGGCGTGGAGAACGCCCGCGAGGACCTCTTCGAGGGCGCCACCTGGTACTTGACGCCGGCGCCGAGCACCGATCGGGTGTTGTATGAGCGCCTGGAGCGTGTGATCGAGCTGCTCGGCGCACGGCCCGCCGAGATCGCGGCCGACGCGCACGACCGTCTGATGGCGAGCGTCTCGCATCTCCCGCACGTCTTGGCCAACGTGCTCGTGGCGCAGGCGGCGGGGGTGTTCGAGCGCGAGGGCTGCCCGCCGGCGGTCGGCCCCAGCCTGCGTGACACGATCAGGGTCGCCGGCGCCAACACGGCGATCTGGACCGACATCTACCTCGCCAACCGCGACGCGTTGAGCGAGGCGATCGAGCAGGCGGTGACGGCACTCGAGGAGGTGCGTGCCGCGCTCGCGCGAGCAGATGCCGGTGCGTTGGCGGCCTGGAACGAGCGCGCGCGCGCCGCCCGCGAGGCGCTGCTGGGCGGCGGCTCGTAGTCTGCCGGGCATGAACGTGCGCTTTGAGCCCTCCGGCCCGCTCACGGGCGAGCTGACCGCGCCGGCGGACAAGTCGATCTCCCACCGCGCGGCGCTGCTCGGCGCGATGGCCTCCTACCCGGTGCGGATCGAGAACTACCTGCACGCGGCCGACACGACCTCCACGCTGGACGCCGCGCGTGCGCTGGGCGCGCTGGTCGAGGTGCGCCCCGACGCGGTCGTCGTGCGCGGCGCCGGCCTGCGCGAGGCGCGCGAGCCGGGCGGCCTGATCGACGTAGGCAACGCGGGCACGCCGCTGCGCCTGCTGCCCGGCTGGCTGGCGGCCCAAGAGGGTCGCTCGTTCACGCTCGACGGCGACGAGTCGATCCGCCGCCGCCCGGTCGACCGCGTGATCGAGCCGCTGCGTCTGATGGGCGCCGACCTGGATGCGCGCGAGGGCCGTTACCCGCCGCTGAGCGTACGGGGCGCGCGGCTGCACTCGATCTCCTACACGCTGCCGGTCGCGAGCGCCCAGGTGAAGTCGTGCGTGCTGCTCGCCGCGCTGGCGGCGGACGGCGCGAGCACCGTCACCGAGCCCGAGCGCAGCCGCGATCACACCGAGCGGATGCTGCTGAGCGCCGGTGCCCGCATCCACCGCAACGGTCGCAGCGTCACCGTCACCAACGCCGACGAGCTGGTGCTGGAGCGCGTGCGGGTGCCCGGCGACCCGAGCTCCGCCGCGTTCATGATCGCCGCGGGAGTACTGGTGGGGGGCTCGCGCCTGTTGATCCGCGATGTCGGCGTCAACTGGACGCGCAGCGGCTTCCTGCGGATCCTGATGCGGATGCAGGGAATCGTGCTCGGCGACCTGGAGGATGAGGCCGGTGAGCTGATCGCACACGAGCCGGTCAGCGACCTCGACGTTGCCGCGGGCGGGCTGGAGGGGACCTCCGTGAGTCCCGCGGAGGTGCCGCTGGCGATCGACGAGCTGCCGTTGATCGCGCTGCTCGGCTGCTTCGCCGAAGGCGAGACGGTGGTGCGCGGCGCGCACGAGCTGCGCGTCAAGGAGTCCGACCGGATCGCCACAGTCGTCGGCGGCCTGCGCGGGCTCGGCGCGGAGATCGAGGCGACCGATGACGGCTTCGCGGTCACGGGGACAGGTGGGCTGCGCGGCGGGGTGCTCGACGCCCACGGCGACCACCGCCTGGCGATGCTCGGCGCGGTCGCGGGCCTCGCCTCGCGCGAGGGGGTGGAGGTCCGCGGGATGGAGGTTGCCGCGGTGTCCTATCCGGGTTTCGTGGAGGATCTCGAACGGTTGGCGGGCTGATGGTGATCGCGATCGACGGCCCCGCCGGGGCCGGCAAGTCCACGGTCGCACGCGCGGTCGCGAGCAGGCTGGGTTTCACTTATCTGGACAGCGGGGCGATGTATCGCTGCGTGGCTTTACTGGCGCTCGCATCGCCCGATCAGACGCCCTCGCGGCTGGCGCGGGGCGTCCGCATCGAGCTGGGGGAGCGCGTGTTGCTGAACGGCCGCGATGTGACCGAGGAGATCCGCACGCTGGAGGTCTCCGAGAAGGCATCGCTGGTTGCCCCCGACCCGGCCGTGCGCGAGGCGCTGGTTGCATTGCAACGCGAGCTTCTGTCCCACGGCGATTGGGTGGCCGAGGGTCGGGATATCGGCACGGTGGTCGCGCCCGATGCGACGTTGAAGATCTTCCTCATCGCCGACCCGGCCGAGCGGGCGCGCCGGCGCGCCGCGGAGCTCGGCCTCGATCGTGAGGCGGTGCTAGACGAACTGCGCCAACGCGACCAGCGCGACTCCGATCGCGAGCACAGTCCGCTGCGGGCCGCCGCGGACGCCGTCGTGCTCGACACCACCGGGCTCGACGTCAGCGACGCGGTGGAGCGCATCGCGGCCATGGCCCGCCCATAGCTCATACTGGACCAATGCAAAAGGTCGCCATCATCGGCTATCCCAACGTGGGCAAGTCCTCGCTGGTCAATCGCCTGAGCGGGACGCGCACCGCCGTCGTGCACGAGCGCCCCGGGGTGACGCGCGACCGCAACGAGGTCGAGTGCGAGTGGAGCGGGCGTACGTTCACGCTGATCGACACCGGTGGCGTGGATTTCCGCGACGAGGATCCGCTGGCCGGCTCGATCCGCGAGCAGGCGCGGGCGGGCCTCGCCGAAGCGCAGGTGGCGGTGCTGGTGGTCGACGCGCGCGCGGGAGTTCGCCCCGGCGATGAGGAGCTGGCGGATCTGCTGCGCCGCTCGCCGCTGCCGAGTGTCGTGGTAGCCAACAAGTGCGACACGGTCGGCGATCTGCCGCTGGCGGCCGAGCTGCACCGCCTTGGGCTGGGCGAGCCGCTGGCGGTGTCCGCCGCGCAGGGGCTCGGCTCGGGCGATCTACTGGACCGCATCGTGGAGCTGCTGGGGCCCTCCGAGGCCGCCCCGGAGTCTGACACGCTGCGCCTCGCGCTGATCGGTCGCCCGAACGTCGGCAAGTCCTCGCTGGTCAACCGCTTCCTCGGTGAGGAGCGGGTGATCGTCTCCGAGCTGGCGGGCACCACCCGCGACGCGATCGACACGCCGCTGGTCGTGGAGGGGCGCGGCGTGACGCTGATCGACACCGCCGGGATGCGCCGCCAGTCGAAGGTGGCGGACTCCGTCGAGTACTACACCGCGCTGCGCTCCCGCCGTGCGGCCGAGCGCGCGGAAGTGGCGCTGGTCGTATGCGACGCCACCGAAGGGGTCACGGCCCAGGACCTGCGGATCGCGGAGCTCGCGATGAAAGCCGGCTGTGCGACGGCGATCGTGCTCAACAAGTGGGACCTGTTCGCCGAGTCCCACCCCGAGGTGCAGGACGACAAGGCGCGCGAGGCGGCGCTCGCGCACGAGCGCGCGCGTGTGGCCGAGAAGCTGCGGCTGCGCCCGCGCGTGCTGACGGCGAGCGCGATCACCGGTCGGCACACCGCGCGCCTGCTGACCGAGGCGCTGGCGCTGGGGGATCGGATGGCGGGGCGCATCCCCACGCCCGAGCTCAACCGCTTCCTCGCGGAGGCGGTGCAGGCGCGCCAGCCACCGATCGGCACGCGCCGGGGTTCCAGCCAGCACCGCCTGAAGCCGATCTACATGACCCAAACCGGCGAGCGGCCCCCGCGTTTTGCGATTCAGGTCAACTCGCGTGAGCGGGTGACGCGCGACTATGCGTACTTCCTGGAGAACCGCCTGCGCGCTCGCTACGGCATGGACGGAGTGCCGCTGATCATCGACTTCGTCGAACGGGGCCAGCGCAGCGCCGCTGGGGCCGACTCACCCCGCGGACGGCGTCGCGGCGCGCGCTCGGCCGCGTAGAGAGAACGGGCGAGGGCCTGCCGGTACACTGGCCCCTATGAGCGAGCTTTCAGACAGCGAATACCTGTTCACCAGCGAGTCGGTAACCGAGGGGCACCCGGACAAGATCGCCGACCAGATCTCCGACGGCGTGCTCGATGCCGTGATGCGCGAGGACCCGAATGGTCGCGTGGCGTGTGAGACGCTGGTCAACACGGGACTGATCGTGGTGTCGGGGGAGATCACGACAGAAACTTATGTGGACATTCCCCAGGTGGCGCGCGAGACGGTGCGGGGCATCGGCTACGACAACGCGGCATTTGGCTTCGACTGCGACACGTGCGCGGTGATCAATGCGATCGACCGGCAGTCGCCGGACATCGCGCAGGGTGTGGACGCGGCATACGAGACGCGCCACGACCCGCTCGACGACGACCGCTTCGACTTGGCGGGAGCGGGCGACCAGGGGATGATGTTCGGGTATGCGACCAGCGAGACCGAGGAGCTGATGCCGCTGCCGATCCTGCTGGCGCACAAGCTCTCCAAGCGCCTGGCGGAGGTGCGCAAGGCAGACGTGCTGCCCTACCTGCGCCCGGACGGCAAGACGCAGGTGACGGTTCGCTACCGCGACGGGCGGCCGGTGGGGGTGGAGAAGATCCTGATCTCCACACAGCACGCCGACGGGATCGACAGCGAGACGTTGATCAAGCCCGACCTCTTCGAGCACGTGCTGCGCCCAGTGCTGCCGGCGGAGCTCTACGAGGAGAAGGAGCTGCTGCGCAACTTCCTGGTCAACCCGACCGGTCGCTTCGTGATCGGCGGCCCGATGGGCGACTGCGGGCTGACGGGGCGCAAGATCATCGTCGACACCTATGGCGGCATGGCACGCCACGGCGGCGGTGCATTCTCGGGCAAGGATCCCTCCAAGGTGGACCGCTCGGCGGCCTACGCGGTCAGGTGGGTGGCGAAGAACATCGTCGCCGCCGGTCTCGCCGACCGCGCGGAGGTTCAGGTGGCGTACGCGATCGGCGTCGCGCGCCCGGTGTCGGTGATGGTTGAGACGTTCGGCACCGAGAAGATTGGCCGCGGACGTATCACGGAGCTGGTCCAAGAGCACTTCGACCTGCGCCCCGGTGCGTTCCGCGAGGAGTTGCGGCTGCACCGCCCGATCTATCAGAAGACCGCGGCATACGGCCACTTCGGCCGCGACGACCACGACTTCACGTGGGAGCGCACCGACAAGGCCGAGGAGCTGCGCGAGGCGGCGGGGCTGGGGGCTGGCGCCACCAAGATGTGATCCGGTCCGGTGCTCCATCTAGTGTGAGACCTAGAGGGTGGCGCAGTCGGCCGAAGGCCGGGAGCCGGGCCCCTCTTCTTTCGGATGCCGAGTGAGATCGCCAAAGTTGAGCCCCTGACCACGGCCCGCGCGCTGCGCGGCCCGTTCGACTATCGGCTGCCGCCTGAGCTCGAGGGGGGTGCCGTCGGGGTCGGCTCGATGTTGGTGGTGCCGTTCGGGCGGCGCGAGGTGCTGGGGGTCGTGACGGGCCTCTCGGAGCGCAGCGAGGTGGCTGATGAGAAGCTGCTGGAGCCACTGCGTGCGCTCGAGCTCGGCGTACCCGTGGACCTGGTGGCATTGGCGGAGTGGCTGGCGGCGGAGTACTGCTCGACGGTGGCGCGTGCGCTGCGGCTGGTGCTGCCCGCCGGCGCGACCGGCAAGGGCCCGGCCGGCATCGGCGTGCGCAAGCGCCGTGCGCGCGCGGTCGCCCGCCCGCGGCATGAGCCGGTCGGAAGGCTGCACAGCCAGCCACCGCCACTGACCGATGACCAGCGCCAGGCGCTGGAGGCGATCGAGCAGCGGCTTGCGGCACCCGCGGGTGGGCGGGCTCCGGGTGGGTGGGCTTCCCAATCCTCGGCGCTGCTGCTGCACGGAATCACCGGGTCGGGTAAGACGGAGGTGTACCTGCGCGCCGCGGCGTGCGCGCTGCGACGCGGTCGGGGCGCGATCGTGCTGGTGCCGGAGATCGCACTCACCCCACAGATCGTCGGCCGCTTCGTGGGGCGCTTTGGAGAGACGGTGGCGGTACTGCACTCGCGCCTGACCGCGGCTCAGCGCCGGGAGGAGTGGCGGCGACTGCGGACGGGCGAGGCACGCGTGTGCGTGGGCCCGCGCTCGGCGGTGTTCGCGCCGATCGAGGAGCTGGGGTTGATCGTCGTCGACGAGGAGCACGACGCCTCCTACAAGCACGAAGGCGACCCCCGCTACGACGCCCGCGAGGTCGCCGCCAAGCGCGCCGCGCTGCAGGGCGCGCTGTTGCTGCTGGGCAGCGCGACGCCGCGGCCGGAGAGCCACCATGCGCTCGAGCGTGTGCGCCTTCCCCGCCGGGTGGACGGCCGTCCGCTGCCGCCGGTGGAGCTGCTCGACATGCGCGAGCAGAGCCACGGGCTGCACCCGCAGACGGCGCAGGCGCTCGCAGATTTGCGGCGAGCAGGGGGCAAGGCGATCGTGCTGCTCAACCGCCGGGGTTGGTCGAACTTCCTCTCCTGCCGCTCGTGCGGGAAGGTGTGGAGCTGCCCGCAGTGCGACGTGGCGCTGGTGTTCCATCGCCGGGAGGCGCAGGTGAGGTGCCATCACTGCGACCACAGCGAGCATGTGCCGGAGCGCTGTGGCTGTGGCTCGACGGCGCTTGCGCGCCATGGCGCCGGCACCGAGCGGCTGCAGCACGATCTGCAGGGGGCGCTGGGAGACGGCGAGCGCTTCCCGATCTTCCGTCTGGACGCGGACACGATCCCCGCCGGCGCGGGCGGGGAGGGCGTGGGCGCGCTGCTGCGCCGCTTCGGCGACGCCCCGGCGGGCGTGCTGATCGGCACGCAGATGGTGGCGAAGGGCCACGACTTCCCCGACGTGCGCCTCGGCGTGGTGGTGGACGCGGACGCGACGCTGCGCTTCCCCGACTTCCGCGCGGAGGAGCGCACCTTCGCGCTGATCGCCCAGCTCGCCGGCCGAGTCGGGCGCGGCGGTGAGGGGAGGGTGCTGGTGCAGACGATCGCCCCCGAGGCGCGGGCGATCGCGCACGCGGCGCGGCACGACAGCGAGGGTTTCCTGGCGGGCGAGCTGCAGCGCCGGGCGGCGCTGCGCTACCCGCCGTTCGCGCACCTGATCCGGATCGTGTGCGCCGCCCCGGAGGCGGCGCGTGCGCAGGCGGCGGCGAGCGCCGTGCGCGCGCGGCTGGATGGGCTGGAGCGCTGCAGCGTGCTGGGACCCGCGGCGCTGTTCCGGCTGCGTGGTAGGGAGCGCAGGATGCTGCTGGTGAAGGCGAGCGACCGGGGTGCGGCGGTGGGGGGCGTGGGTGCGGCGGTGCAGCGCGCGGCGAGCGCGAAGGAGCACGCGGGGGTGAGCTTCAGCGTCGATGTGGACCCGCAATAGAATTGGCGGAGATGAGTGCGAGCGTAGAGGACCCCATTGAGGTCGAGGAGCCCGACGAGCCGGCGGAGGAGCTCGACGAGGAGACGCGTGCGCGCCGCGACGCGGCGCTGCGCCAGGTGCGAAAGCTGGGGGACCCGGTGCTGCGCGCGAGCGCGGTGGCGGTCGAGCGCTTCGACGAGCGGCTGCGTGCCGAGGTGCAGCGGATGGGGGAGCTGATGGAGGAAGCGCTCGGCGTCGGCCTGGCGGCGACCCAGGTCGGTGTGCTGCACCGGGTGTTGGTGTACAAAGCGTACGAGGACGATCCCGTCAGCGCGCTGGTGAACCCAGTGCTTGAGTGGGAGAGCGAGGAGCGAGAGGTCAAGGAGGAGGGCTGCCTGAGCCTGCCCGGGGTGCACGTCGAGGTCGAGCGCGCCGCGCGCGTGAGAGTGCGCGCGCAGGACACGCAAGGCAGGGAGCTGACGGTCGAGGAGGAGGGCCTGCCGGCACGTGTGATCCAGCACGAGATGGACCACCTCGAAGGGGTGCTGATCCTCGATCGGATCTCGCGCGAGGCGCGCCGGGATGCGATGCGCGCGTTGCGGGAGGCGCGGGAAGCCGAGGATGGGTCTCGACGACCGGCCGCCGAGCGGTCGACGGCCCCGGCCGCCCCCGCATAGGTCGCTCGGCGCGTTGCGCACCATCTTCCTCGGCACCTCCGACTTCGCGGCGGCCGTGCTGGAGCGCCTGTCGGCGAGCGGGCACCGCCCGCGGCTGGCGCTGACACGCCCCGACCGCCCGCGCGGCAGGGGCCGGCGGCTGGCCGCGCCGCCGGTGGCCCAGGCGGCGCGAGCGCTGGACATCGCGCTCGAGCAGCCACAGCGGATCAACGATCCCGAGGTGTGCGCGCGGGTGCGGGATGTCGCGGGGGAGGAGGCGGTGCTGGTGGTGTGCGCCTTCGGGGCGCTGATCAAGGAGCCGCTGCTGTCGGCGTACGAGCTGCTGAACGTGCACCCTTCGCTGCTGCCGCGCTGGCGTGGGGCGGCACCGGTCGAGCGGGCGATCATGGCGGGTGACGCGCGGACGGGCGTGTCGATCATGCGTCTCACCGAGGGCCTCGACAGCGGGCCGGTGTGCGCGGCCGTGCAGGAGGCGATCGGCCCGGCCGACACGTACGGGTCGCTGGCGGAGCGCCTGCAGCGGCTCGGCGGCGAGCTGCTTGTGAAGGTCCTGGACGAGTGGGAGGGAGGGCAGCCGCCGCGCTTCGAGGAGCAGCCCGAGGCGGGGGTGACCTACGCGGAGAAGATCGGCGCCGAGGACCGCCTGCTCGACCCGGGGCGCACGGCGGTCGAGCTGGAGCGCCAGGTGCGCGCGCTGCACCCCCACATCGGCGCGCGCCTGGCGTTGGCGGATGGCACGCTGCTGGGCGTCTCGCGCGCGGCGCTGGGGGAGGAGGCACGTGTCCCCGTTGGGAGGTTGGCGGCAAGCGCCGGACACCTGTTGTACGGGACAAGCGACGGTGCGCTGGAGCTGCTGGAGGTCCAGTCTCCCGGCGGGCGCCCGATGGACGCGGGGGCGTACCTGCGGGGACATGCCCTCTAAAGCCCGCGTCTGCGCGTACGCGGTGTTGCGCAGGGTGTTCGAGCAGGGCGCGTACGCTGATCTGGCGCTGCGCGCGGAGGCACGCGAGCTCGACGCGCGCGACCGTGCCCTGGCGATGCGCCTGGCGTACGGGGCGGTGCAGCGCAAGGGCACCCTGGACTATCTGATCGAACGGCTTGCCGAGCGGCCGCTGAAGCGCCTGGACCCACCGGTGCTGGCGGCGCTGCGGCTGGGGCTGTACGAGCTGCTGTATCTCGGCGGCGCGCCCGACCATGCGGTGGTGGCGGACGCGGTCGAGTTGGCGAAGGGTGGCGGGGTGGTAATGGGCGGTCGTGCGCCGACTGGCGGCGGCTCGCGGGCCGGCCGCGGAGGTCACGGCCTCGTCAACGCCGTGCTGCGTCGGGCCACACGCGAGGGCAAGGCGCTGCTGGCGGCGCTCGAGGACAGCACGCCCGAGGCCGCGGCGCTGAAGCACTCCCACCCGGAGTGGATTGCACGGCTGTGGTGGGAGCAGCTGGGCGCCGAGGAGGCCCGCGCGCTGCTGGCGTTTGACAACGAGCCGGCGGAGCTGGCGCTGCGCGTGAACACGCTGGTCGCCGAGCCGGCCAGCGTCGTGGCGCAGCTCGGGGCGGGCCCTCGGCCGGTGGGCGTCCACGGCGATCCGCATATCCCGGAGGCGCTGGTGCTGGAGGGTCCGTGGGACGTGCACGGCTCACCGCAGTGGGGCTCCGGCGCGGTGCTGGCGCAGTCACGGGGGGCGATGCTGCCAGCGCGAGCGCTGGCGCCCCAGCCGGGCGAGCGGGTGCTCGACCTGTGTGCCGCGCCCGGCGGTAAGACCACGCACCTCGCGGCGCTGATGGGCGGCAAGGGCGAGGTGGTGGCGGTCGAGCGCAACCGCCGTCGCGCCGCGGAGCTGCAACGGACCGTGGAGCGTCTGCGCGCGCGGGAGTGCGTGCGGGTGGTGCTTGGCGACGCGGCGCAGCCGCTGCGGGACGAGGCGCCGTTTGACCGCGTGCTGGTAGATCCGCCGTGCTCGGGGCTGGGGACGCTGCAGGCGCGCGCCGACCTGCGCTGGCGGATCGCGGCCGGGGATCTGGCGCGGCTGGCGCAGACACAAGCGGCGATCCTTGCAGCCGGCGCTGCAGTTGTGCGTCCGGGCGGTGTGCTGGTCTACTCTACGTGCACGATCTCCGCAGTCGAGAACCAGAGCCAGATCCTCGCCTTCCTGGAAGCCAATCCCGGCTTCTGCCTGGATGACGAAGTGCTGACGCTGCCCCACCGCGACCACACCGCCGGCTTCTTCGTCGCGCGGCTGCGGCGTAAGTGAGCGAGTGATGGCCAGCGAGCGCGACCCGACTGCCCCGGGCGACCTCGGGCCGCTGTGCCCGCACTGCTCGGAGCCGTGGCTGCGCCCGACCAACCTGCCGGGGCGCTACCGCTGTGTTTACTGCCTGCACCGCTTCGAGCTCGCTTCGGTGTGCCCCAACTGCGGCGAGCACTCGACGATCGTGAGAATGTCCTCGACCGCGATTCTCAAGTGCAACAACTGCGGCGACAGCATGCTCGTGCCGATCTGAGCGCCCGATGGCCACGCTGGATTCTCAGAGACGCGTCGGATGAGCCCCTCGACAAAGGAGCTGCTCGCGGGGGTGAGGGTGGCGCCCTCGATTCTCTCCGCCGACTTCGGCGCGTTGCGCGCGCAGGTGGGCGAGGTGCTGGCTGCCGGCGCGCGGGTGATTCACGTGGATGTGATGGACGGCCACTTCGTCCCCCAGCTCACGCTCGGACCCGTGGTTGTCTCCGCGCTACGCGAGCAGGTCGAGGAGGTGGAGGGGATGCTCGACGTGCACCTGATGATCGAGCGCCCTGAGCGCCAGGTCGGCGAGTTCGTGCGCGCTGGCGCGCACTCGGTCACCTTTCACGCGGAGGCCACCCCGCACGCGGAGTATGCCGCGAACGAGATTCGCGCCGGGGGCGCCTGCGTGGGCGTCGCGATCAACCCCGCCACGCCCGTTGAGGCGCTGGTGGAGCTGGCCGGCACGATCGACCTCGCGCTGTGCATGACCGTAAGCCCTGGCTGGGGCGGGCAGCGGTTCATCGCGCGCTCGCCGGCGAAGATCGCGCGGCTGCGGGCGCTGCTGGACGGGGAGGCGCCGGATGACGCCTCGGCCGCGGGCGCGGGGCAGCGTACGGTGAGCCGCGAGCCGGCGGCGCTGGAGGTCGACGGGGGCATCGACCCGAGCACCGCGCTGGTCTGCCGCGAGGCGGGCACGACCCTGTTCGTGGCCGGCTCGGCGATCTTTCACGCTTCTGAGCCGGGGGCGGCCTACCGGGCGATCGCGGAGGCCGCGGGCGCGGACTGACTCCGGCGATAGAGCACTCCAAGCAGCCCCGCAAGGAGCGTGGTCGCCCCCAAATACCCGATCTCCGCGCGAAGCACCTGTTCACCGACCGCCGGGACGAACATCCACCCCAGGAACACCACGGCCGCGGCGAGCCAGCAGAGCGCGGCGGCGCGGGCACGGTTGCGCGCGAGGGCAGCCTGATTGAGCGTGCCCGAGGCGAGGTGCATGCCCATGCCGAGCCCCACCAGGGCCAGGCCGAAGCGGTTGTAGGTGTAGGTTTGGCCGAAGAGGATGTGGCCCATCACGAACGGGCCGACGATCAGCAGGCCGAGCGCCACGGCCGCGGCGAACGCGGCGATCACGCGGATGGTGAGACGGATTGCGTGGGCGAAGGCGGCGTGGCCCTCGCGGGCCTCCAAGCCGGTGAGGTGGGGCAGCAGCGAGGTTTGGATCGCCTGGAAGAGCTGCAGGGGGGCTCGGGCGATCAGCATCACGTTGAAGACGATCCCCGCCAGCGCCTTGTCGGGGGAGAGCGCGTCGACCGTCAACACCGACGCGTTCAGGAGAGTCTGCTCGGAGAGCATGATCCCGGAGACCCACAGCGCAAAGCGCCCGCCGCGCGAAAGCGAGAGCTCTTCGTGCGCGGCCACCTCCTGCACGCCCTCGGTGCCCGGGCCGGCGAGCGCCGCGTCGGCCTCGTCCACGGTGAAGGGGGTGGCGTTCGGTTGGTCTACAGGAGAAGGAATGGCTTGGTTGGGGGCCGAAGGAATGGTTTGTCCCCTGTCGGCTGCCACCGCGCTCTGGGCATCCGTCGTCGCCGCGGCGTTCCCTCCCTCCGCGGCGCCCGCTCCCGCGGCGGTGACCCGTGCCTCCACAGCGTCCCGGCGCTCCCTCGCCGCCCGCGCGAACGCGGCTGGTACAACCACCAGCGAGAGCAGCGGCGCCGCGGCGATTCCCAGCGCGACGGCGGTCTGACCGGAGGCGAGGCCGAGGACGACCGCGAGGGCAAAGCAGATGCGCGAGGCGGACTCCATCAACACCAGCGCGCCGAACAAGCCGAAGTACTGGTGGCCGGCCAGCCAGCCGCGCGCGAAGTAGCTGCCGGCGTAGGCAAGCGTGCCGACGACGAGCACCCAGTAGAGCGCGGTGAACCCATCGAAGACTTGGTGGATCAGCTGTTCGTGCAACGCCAGGGCGACCACGAGGAAGAGGAGCGCGAAGCCGGCCTGCAGCGCAAGCGGGACGCGCAGCGGGTGCTGGGCGTGGCCGTGGGCGCGGCGCTCGGCGATCGTGCGCGAGAGCAGTTGTTCGACGGGGCGGTAGATCACCGAGATCACGACGAACATCACCGACCACAGCACGTCCAGGCGCTGCGCCGCTTCTTCGCTCAGCACGTGCGAGGCGATCGAGAAGTAGGCGAACGTCAGCAGGCCCGTCGCGGCGATCCCTACGGAGAGGAGCCGCGCGCCGCTGCCGTAGGAGCGGCCGGTTGGGGAGCCTTCCGTGCGGTCCCTCGCAGATGGTCGATCGAGCGGGGCGGTGGGCGGGGAGGGGGAATGTTGTGCGTGTTGCTTTACGACCGGTGTATAGCTATGGCTATCGGCCTTTTGATTTTTCATTGCAACACCTGCGCTCCTCGCCCAATCGGAGGCTGAAGTGGGCCCTCCCGGGTCAAAGACGCACGAGCAGCATCGTCCACGGGAAGGGCGAGCGCATCTCGGCGACCGTCCCGTGGCGCGCCAGCAGGCGCACGAACGAGCGCCGCGACCAGTGGTTGAGGTGCCCCGGTGTGTTGCCGAGCTCACGCAGGTAGGCGCCGCGGGCCATGTTGAGCGCGCGCCACAGCGGCTCGCGCGGCACCGACACGAGCAGGTGACGCTTGGCGCAGCGCGCCATCTCGGCGAGCGTGTGGGCGGGGTCGGGCACGTGCTCGAGCACCTCGATCGCGGACGCGAGGTCGAACTCGCCGTCGGCGAACGGCAGGTTCTCGGCGCGCATCACGCGGTACTCGAGGTTGGGCGCCCGACGCTGCGCCCAACCGGCCTGAATCGACTCCTCCTCCAGGTCGATACCGACAATCCGCCGTCCCTCCAGCCGCTGCGCCCAGCGGTGCACGAGCACCCCCTCGCCGCAGCCCACGTCCAGCAGCGAGGCGGGATCGGCGCGTGCGAGCAGCCCGTCGAGGTCGCGCTCAAACCCAGCCATCAGCCGCCGCGCGAGCGGGTTGGTCGAGCCGTACTTGTCGTAGGTGTTACCCGTGACGATGCCGTCGCGGGAGAGGGTGACGTCGGCGCTCAAGCCCCGATCACCTCGTGCTGCTCGGCCTGTCCGGGTTCGTAGTGCGACGGGGGCACGTCCAGCTGCAGCTCGATCCGCCGTACCCGCTCGAACGTGCGCTGGGTGAGCACGCGCTGGGCGGCGAGCAGGTCGCCGATCACCCCGAGCGCCCACAGCACCACGGCGGCGATGAACAGCACCGCGCCGAGGATCAACGACTGCACGTGGCCCTTGCCGTTGCCTTCGGCGTAGGCGACGACGAAGCGGATCCACACGCCGAGCGCCGCCACGCCGATCACCGCGGCGAGGCTCCAGAAGATCCGCAGCGGCTCGTACTGGGCGTAGATGCGGAAGATCGACACCGCGTTACGGCGCACGTACGCCCCCATCGAGGGGAACAGGCGCGACTCGCGCGTGGCGGGGTTGGTGCGCACGGGCACGTGCTCGACTGCCACCAGCAGCTTGCCGGCCTGGATGATCGTCTCCAGGGTGTAGGTGAATTTCGAGACGACCTGCACCTGCAACGCGGCCTCGCGGTTGTAGGCGCGGAAGCCCGAGGTCGTGTCGGGCACCGAGGTCGAGGAGGCCTGGCGCACAACCCACGAGCCCAGCCGTTGCAGCGCCTTCTTCAGCGGTGAGAAGTGCTCGATCGAGTCCACCTCGCGGTCGCCGACGACCATGTCGGCGCGGCCCTCGAGGATCGGCGCGACCAGCCGCGCGATGTCGGGGCCGTAGTACTGGTTGTCGGCGTCGGTGTTGACGATCACGTCGGCGCCCAGCTTCAGGCAGGTGTCGAGGCCGGCCTGGAAGGCGCTGGCGAGGCCCTTGTGGTTGGTCAACGCCACGAGATGGTCGACGCCGTGGCGGCGTGCCACCTCGATCGTCTCGTCGCGCGAGCCGTCGTCGATCACCAGCCACTCGACCGTGTCGAAGCCCTGCAGCTCGCGCGGCAGCTCGGCGAGCGTCACGGGCAGCGTCTGGGCCTCGTCCCAGCAGGGGATCTGGATGATCAGCTTCATTGCGGGCAGGGTCTTGCCATCGCCTCACAGCCTACCGGCCACATAAGCTCTATCCGATGCAGAGCGCCACGCTCGCCCGGCCCGGGCACGACCGCACACGGCTTGCGCGCCTGCGCGCCGTGCCAGGCGCCACGTGGGCGAAGCTCGGCTTCGCGGCGCTCTGCGTGGGGGCGCTCGTGGGGTACTTCGCCTTCCCGACGTACCCGACATACGACTCCTTCTACGCGCTGCTGTGGGGGCGCGACCTGCTGCACCTGCAACTGCCCGACTTCGGCGTCTACCGCGCTCCCACCGAGCACCCGCTGGCGCTCGCCTTCGGGATGTTCTGCTCGCTGTTCGGGCAGGCCGGTGCGCGGCTGATGGTGCTCGGCTCAATCGCCTCGTTCGTGGCGCTAACGGTCGGCCTCTTCCGCCTCACGCGCCTCTGCTTCGGGCCGTTCGTGGCGGTGCTTGCGGCACTCCTGATGCTGACGCGCCTGTACGACGCCAACCTTGCGGCACAGGGCTACCTCGACCTCACCTACCTCGCGCTGATCGTGTGGGCCACGGCGCTGGAGGTCGAGCGGCCCCGCCGCGGTGTGCCCGTATTCGTGCTGCTCGCGCTCGCCGGCCTGCTGCGCCCCGACGCTTGGGTGCTGGCGGGGGTGTACTGGCTGTGGTGCGCATGGCCGGCGCGCGTGTGGCTCTGGTCGGGGGTACGTCGCGGGAGCGCGGCGGCCGGTCCGTCGTCACGGGCGAATCGCAGTGCGGCGGCCGGTCCGTCGCCGCGCACGCTCCTCGGCTACGCCGCGCTGGTCGCCGCCGCGCCGCTGCTGTGGGTCGCGATCGACACGCTCGTGACCGGCGACCCGCTCTACTCGCTGCACTCCACCGCGGTGCTCGCCGCCGAACTGGAACGCACCAAGGGCTTCACCTCCGTGCTCGCCGCCACCTGGCGCTACCTGGTGCGGATCGACAAGCTGCCGATCGTGCTCGGCGGCCTCGCCGGCGCGGTGCTCGGGATCTGGCTGACCCCGCGCCGCGCGCGCGTGCCGCTCGCGGTGCTGGCGCTGCTGCTGCTCGTGTACGTCGCCGAGGGCGCCGCCGGCGCGTCGGTGATCGACCGCTACATGATGGGCGCCGCGGCGCTGCTGCTGCCCTTCTGCGCGCTGGCGATCGGCGGCTGGTCGCTACTGCGCCCCGGTTCGCCGCTGCGCCGCGTGTGGATGGTGGCCGGCGCCGCGCTGCTCGTGTACGGCGCGGTCGCCGCGGTGTCGGTCACGTCCCTCTCCAACGCGCGCACCACGCTCGCCTACCACGACGACTTCCACGAAGGGCTGGCCGTCGCCCTGCACACCCCCGCGGTGCGCGCCGAACTGGCGCGCTGCCCGCTGCTGTCGCTGCCCGACAACAAGCTGATCCCCGACGCCCGCTGGATCCTCGGCGCCGCCAACCAACACGACATCGTCGCCCGCAGCGAGGCGCGCGCCGACTCCGAAGCGGGCGACCCCACGCTCACCGACAGGATCGCGCGCGCCAGCGTCGCGGTGTACCCGCTCGGCGCTGCCGTCTTCCAGGAGGCGATCGTCGACGTCGGCGACAACCCGCTCGACCAGATCGCCTTGCCCGGCTTCCGGCGGATCTACACGAGCCGCTACTACGCGGTCTATGGCAACTGCTGATCGGCGCCGGTTCATCTGGGCCGGGCTCGCGCTGGTGCTGCTCCTCGCGCTCGGCCTGCGCCTGTGGGGCATCCGCCAGGGGCTTCCCTACGCCTACAACTCCGACGAGGACTCTCACTTCGTGGCGCGTGCGATCGGGATGCTCACGCTCGGCTGGAACCCCCACTACTTCGTCAACCCGCCCGCCTACACCGACCTGTTGCGGCTCGTGTTCGGCGTCTGGTTCGGCGGGCGCGCGGGGGTCTCGCACACGTTTGCGGTCAACCCCACGGCGGTCTTCACGCTGGCGCGTGTGTGCGCCGCGCTGCTCGGCACGCTCGCGGTGTGGCTGCTGTACATCGCCGGCGCGCGGCTGTTCGACCGCGGCATCGCACTGCTCGCCGCGGCGCTCGAGGCGGTTGCGTTCCTGCCGGTCTTCTACTCCCATCTCGCGCTCAACGACGTCCCCACGCTCGTGCCGCTGACGCTCTCCCTGCTCGGCACGGCAGGGGTGCTGCGAAAAGGCCGCGCGCGCGACTACCTGATCGCTGGGGTTGGCCTCGGCTTCGGCTGCGCGACGAAGTACACCGCCGGGATCGCGCTGCTGCCGCTGCTCGCCGCCGCCGCCGCGCAATACCTGGCGCCGACCCCGCGGCGGAGGGCGGGCGAGCACGGTCGAGCCGCCGCCGGAGGCCAAGGCACGGGCGGCGGAGCCGTGGCTGGGGGCGCTGGAACAGCGACGCGGGGAGCCCCAACGCGCGCCGTGGCGTCCGGCCGGCCGGTTTTGGTGGGCCTGGTGCTCGCGGGCGCCGCCGCGCTCGCCGCCTTCCTGATCGCCGACCCCTACTCGGTGCTCGACCTCCACGCCTTCGAGCAGGGCCTCGCCCACCAGTCTTCGCTCTCCGGCGAAGCGCAGGGCAAGCTCGGCGCCCCGCGCGAGAGCGGGCTCGTCTACTACCTGTGGTCGCTCACCTGGGGGCTGGGCTGGGTGCCCGCGTTCGCCGCGCTCGCCGGCGCGGTGATGGTCTGGTGGCGCGAGCACCGCCTCGGTTGGGTGCTCGTGCCCGCGCCGCTGCTCTACCTGCTGTTCATGGGCTCCGAGGGGCGCTACTTCGGGCGCTGGCTGCTGCCGATCTTCCCGATCCTCTGTCTGCTCGCCGCGTTCGCGGCGTTGTCGTGCGCCCGGGCGCTGGCGCGCGCCGTCCGCCCGCGGCTTGCGCTGGTGGCGTTCACCGCCCTCGCCGTGCTTGCGCTGTGCGCGCAGGGGCTCGTGTACAGCATCCACTCCGGCCTGGTCCTCTCGCGCGCCGACACCCGCTCCCTCGCGCGGGCGTGGATGGTCGTGCACGTGCCCGTCGGCGCGAAGGTGGTCGTCGAGCCGATCGTGCCCGACGAGTGGGTGCAGGACGTCGGGCACCCCACGCTCTCCGTGCCCGATGGCGACCGCTGGCTGAAGTACCAGTCGCTGCTCTCGCGGATCGGCCCCTCGGGCGCGCTCATGCCCGGCGAAGGTCACGTCGTCAGCCTGGAAAACTACGAGCTCACGCTCGCCCCGTCGCTGATCCCGTTCTACGAGCGCGAAGGCTACTGCTGGGTGCTGAGCGGCTCCGCGGAGTCCGGCCGCGCGTTCGCGAACCCTGTGCGCGCGCCGCTCGCTGTCGCCTACTACCGCGCGCTTGCGCATGCCGGGGAAGTCGTCTACCACGTCTCCCCCTACCGCTCTGGGGCTCGTCCGGTGGCGTTTGGCTTCGACTGGTCCTTCGACTACTACCCGCTCGCCTACGCCCGCCCCGGCCCCGAAGTGACGGTCTACCGGCTGCGTGGCGGGCGCTGTGCGCGCTTCAGCCCAGCCCCGTTTGGGTCGATTGTGGGTGCATGAGTCCGATACGGCGGCACGATCGGCGGCACCGAAGCGGGCGGCGAGCGTGGCTGCCGCGGGCCGCGCTAGCGACGGTCGTGGGTGTCATCGGGTGCGGAGCGCCCGCTGCGCACGCCTACGTCTACTGGACCGTCAACGGCCCGGGAATCGACTCGAGCGGTAACACCCTCGGTCGCGCCGACAACGACGGCAGCGGCGTGACTCACAGCCTGCTCGCCGGCGCCGGCGCGCCTGCCGGGCTCGCCGTCGATGGTGCATACATCTACTGGGCCGACACGCAGCAGCACTCGATCGGCAGGGCCAACCTGGATGGCAGCGACGCCGATACGACGTTCATACCGAACGCGACGGGCGCCGGCGCCTCCACCTTCCCAAACGGTGTGGCTGTCGACGGCACCTACGTCTACTGGACCGACGGGGAACGCTACATCGGCCGCGCCACGCTTGAAGGCCATGGCATCGAACCGCACTTCATCGACGCCGGTTCGAGCTCCTTCCCGATGGGGATCGCCGTCGACGCGGAGACCATCTACTTCACCGAGTTCTCCCAGATCATGAGCGTGCCGGCCGCTGGGGGCACGCCCACGTCGCTCGTGACGCTGCCCGCCCAATCCTCGCCCACAGCGCTCGCAGCCGCCGGGGGCCACCTCTACTGGGGCGCGTTGAACCTCGGCGATGCCTCGCCTTCGGGCAGCATCGGCCGCGCGCTGCTGGGCGGGGGCGGGCTGGAAGAGGACTTCATCGCCGGATTGGAATTCCCCACCGGCGTGGCCACTGACGGGACGGAGCTGTACTGGGTCGATCACACGCCCGGCCTGATCGGCCGCGCGCTGCTCGGCAGCAGCGGCGCCACCAATGTCGAACCGGCTTTCGCGAGCGAGCCGGGTGGGCCGTTGGCGGTGGCGGTCGATGGGCTGATCGACCCCACACACACCAGCGTCTCCTGCACGCCCCCTTCACTGTCCGCCGGCGCGCCGACGACCTGCACGGCGACCGTCAGCGACTCGGCCTCCTCTTCGACGCCCACCGGAACGGTCGTCTTCAGCGGCAACGGCTCGACGTTCTTCTCGGGCTCCTCGTCGTGCACGCTGACCGCGCTCGCGGGGGGTGGCGCGTCGTGCGTCGTCGGCGCCGTGCCGTTGAGCACCGGGACCGTGCCGATCGACGCCGCCTACGGTGGCGACGCTGTCCACAGTCCGAGCACTGCCACCACCAGTGTGTGCGACGGCACCTCCGCCGAGTGCGGCGGTGGCGCGGGTGGCGGCAGCGGCGGTGGTGGCAGCGGCGGCGGTGGTGGCGGCACCGGTAGTGGCTCCACCGGGGGCTCCACGGCCGTCGCGCACTGCATCGTCCCGAAGCTGAAAGGATACACGCTGGCCCGGGCGCGCAAGCTGTTGACCCGCTCTCGCTGCTCACTGGGGAAGGTCGCGAAGCCGCGACCCTCGCGGCACAAGCCACGACCACTGGTCGTAGGCTCGCAGCGGCCCGCGGCCGGAAGCGAGCTGACCGTAGAAGCGAAGGTGACCCTGGGGCTCATGCAGGCCAAGCCGTCGCGCCGGTCGCGTAGACCTTCACGTTTGACACTTCGGCGCACGCGGGGGGGTTATCCTGGGCATTCGGGATGACCGTCGTAACCGACACCGACCAGCTGCACCTCGCCCGTGCGATCGAGCTCGCGGGCCGCGGTATCGGTGCGGTCAAGCCCAACCCCGTGGTCGGGGCGGTGATCGCGCGCGACGGCGAGGTCCTGGGGGAGGGGTGGCACGAACGCTTCGGGGCCGCCCACGCCGAGGTCAACGCGATCGAGGCCTGCGGCCTCGCCGACCTCTCCGGGGCCACGCTGTACGTGTCGCTGGAGCCCTGCTGCCACGAGGGTAAGACGCCGCCCTGCACGGAGGCGATCGTGCAGGCCGGGATCGGGCGCGTGGTCGTCGGCTCCGACGACCCCACCGAGAAGGCCGCCGGCCGCGGCCTCGGCATCCTGCGCGACGAGGGCGTCGAAGTGGAGCTCGCCGACGGCGAGCTCGCCACGCGCGCCCGTCTGCTCAACCAGGCCTTCCGCAAGCACGCGCGCGTCGGGCGCCCGTGGGTGCTGTTCAAGTCCGCGATGACGCTCGACGGCAAGGTCGCCACGCGTGCGGGCGACTCGCAGTGGATCAGCGGCGACGCCTCGCGCGAGCTTGCCCATCGCTGGCGGGCCTCGGTCGACGCGGTGGTCGTCGGCATCGGCACCGCGCTCGCCGATGACCCTCAGCTCACCGCGCGCCCCGACGGTGCCCCCACCTGCCCGTCCGAGCAGCCCCGCCGCGTGGTCTTCGACTCGCTGGCGCGCCTGCCCTCAGACTCGCGCCTGCTCGCCGCCGCCGCTGAGATCCCGCTCACCGTGGTGGTCTCCAGAGCCGCGGCCCGCGCCGACACCGACGCCCTCGAGGCGGCCGGTGTGCAGGTGGTGGTCGCGACGGGCGAGAACGAGCCTGCGCGCGTGCGCTCGGCGCTCGATCAGCTCGGCCAGCTCGGCGTTGCCTCGCTGCTCTTGGAGGGCGGCCCCCACCTCGCGGGCGCCTTCCTCGACGCCGGCGAGATTGACGAGATCCGCCTGTTTCTCGCACCGCTGCTGTTCGGCGGACGTACCGCTCGCGACCCCCTGGAGGGCGAAGGCGTCGAGCGGATCGCCGACGCGGTCCGCGCGCTCACGTTCGACTGCGAGCGCATCGGCGAGGACCTGCTCGTCTCGGCGCGCATGCGCGAGTGGTAGTGGCCCGGTGTTCACCGGCCTGATCGCCGACCTCGGCTCCGTGCTTGCCGTCGAGCGCGACGGGGACGGCGCCACGCTGCGGGTTCGCACAACGCTCGCCGCCGAGCTGGGCGTCGGCGACTCGATCGCCGTGAACGGGGTCTGCCTCACCGCCACGCGCGTGGTTGGCGGCGCGGGCGTGCTCGATGGTGCGGATGGCAATGATCCGGGGACGGTGCCAGCCGCGGGCGGGGCCTCCGGGGAGTTCGAGACCCAGGCGATCCACGAGACGCTCGAGCGCACCACGCTTGGCGCGCTCTCCCCCGGCGACGCGGTCAACCTGGAGCTTGCGCTGCGCGCCGACGGGCGTTTGGGGGGCCACATCGTGCAGGGGCACGTGGACGGGGTGGGCACCGTTGTCGAGGTGCGCGAGGATGGCTTCTCGCGGGTGCTGGCGATCGACGCCGACCCGGCACTGCTCCCCCTGGTGGTTGAAAAGGGCTCGGTCGCGATCGACGGCGTCTCCCTCACGGTCAGCGCGCTGCGCGAGTCCGGCTTCGCTGTCTCGTTGATTCCGGAGACGCTGCAACGCACCACGCTCGGCCGGGCAGCGGTTGGGCGGGCCGTTAACCTGGAGGCTGACATCCTCGCCAAGCACGTACGCCGACTGCTGGAGGCCCGAGCATGAGCGCATCGAAGACAACCACGCTGTTTGCGACGATCGAGGAGGCGATCGAGGAAATTCGCGCGGGGCGGATGGTCGTCGTCTGCGACGACGAAAACCGCGAGAACGAGGGGGACCTCCTGATGGCCGCCCAGTTCGTCACGCCCGAGGCGATCAACTTCATGGCCAAGGAGGCGCGCGGGTGGATCTGTCTGGCGCTCAGCCCCGAGCGCTGCGAGGAACTTGGGCTGGAGCTGATGACGGCGAAGAACGAGTCTGCCCTGCAAACTCCCTTCACGGTCACGATCGAGGCCCGCAACGGCGTAACCACCGGCGTGTCCGCGCACGACCGCGCGCACACGATGCAGGTCGCCGTCGACCCTGGCTCGAGGCCCGACGATCTCGTGCAGCCGGGGCACGTCAACCCGCTGAAGGCGAAGGCCGGCGGCGTGCTGGAGCGCACCGGGCACACCGAGGCGAGCGTCGACCTGGCCCGGCTGGCGGGGCTGATCCCGGCCGGGGTGATCTGCGAGATCATGAACGAGGACGGCTCGATGGCGCGCGTGCCCGACCTCGCCGACTACTGCGAGCGCCATGGGCTGAAGATGGTGACGATCGCCGACCTGATCGCCTACCGGCGGCGCAACGACCGGCTCGTCGAACGGGTCGTTGCGACACGGCTGCCGACTGCGTTCGGCGACTTCGAGGCGGTTGGCTACCGCTCACTGGTTGACGAGAAGCACCACGTGGCGCTCGTCAAGGGCGAGGTCGCCGGCCACCCCGACGTGCTTGTGCGCGTGCACTCGGAGTGCCTCACCGGCGACGTCTTCCACTCGCTGCGCTGTGACTGCGGCGAGCAGCTGGAAGCAGCGTTGGCGATGATCGAGCGCGAGGGGCAGGGGGTGCTTCTGTACCTCTCACAGGAGGGCAGGGGGATCGGCCTCCTGAACAAGCTGCGCGCCTACCGCCTGCAGGAGGATGGCCTCGATACGGTTGAAGCCAACGAGCGGCTGGGGCTGCCGGCCGACCTGCGCGACTACGGGATCGGCGCACAAATCCTCTCCGACCTCGGACTCTCCTCGATCCGCATTCTCACCAACAACCCGAAGAAGATCCGCGGCCTGGAGGGCTACGGGCTGTCGGTCTCCGCGCAGCTGCCGATCGAGCAGGCGCCCAACGAGCACAACACCGACTACCTACGCACGAAGGCGCGGCGCATGGGCCACATCCTGCACCACCAGGGTTTGAACCTCGATCAGGAGCTGCTGCACTCCGAGCGCGCCCACGACCGCGAGCAGGAGCACGAGCGCCGGCAGGCGCGCGGCGAGCGGCCGGGCGGGGCCGCGTGAGTGCCGAGCAGGGGCCGGCCGACTCCGGGATCGAGCGTCAAGCCAGGCAGGCGTTGCGAGATTTGGGGGACTTGCCCCTGCCGTCCGCTGCGAGCGGGCAGCGCTTCGCGATCGTTGTGGGCCGTTTCTACGAGGACCTGGCCGAGCGGCTCGTGCAGGGCGCCTCGGCGGCGTTCGCCGCCGCCGGGCGCACCGCCGTCGAGATCATCGACGTCCCCGGAGCCTTCGAGCTGCCGCTCGCTGCGCGCTACGCCGCCGACTCGGGCCGCTTTCGCGGCGTGGCCTGCCTTGGCGCGGTGATCCGCGGCGAGACCGACCACTACGACTTCGTGTGCGCCGAGGCCGCGCGGGGGATCATGCAGGTGCAGCTCGACACCGGCGTGCCGTGCGCCTTCGGCGTGCTGACCTGCGCGACGATGGAGCAGGCGCTCGCGCGGGCAGGCGGCGACAAGCGCGACCAGGGCCGCCACGCCGCCGAGGCGGTGCTGCGGATGGCCGAACTGCGCGCCGAACTGCGGGCTGACCCGCCAAGCGGCTAAACTCCCCCTCGCAATGGCCAAGGTATGTCATAGCTGCGGCAAGGGTCCGGCGTACGGCAACAGTCGCAGCCACTCGATGGTCGCCACCCGGCGGCGCTTCGAGCCGAACCTGCAGAAGGTGCGGATCATCGTCGGCAAGGCGCCGCGGCGCGTGTATGTCTGCACCCGCTGCTTGAAAGCCGGCAAGGTCGTCAAGGCGCTCTGAGGGTTGCCCCCCGGCTCGGCTTCAAGGCCGTGCGCCGGTGGGTTGCGTAACCTTGATGGGCGTTCCGCGTAGCTCCTTGCATGGCCCGCGCCGCCACCGGGCGAACAGGATGATGCAGACCGCAGTGACCGACACCAACCTGCTTCGCTTTCGGGCCGCCGTGGCGGGCGCGCTGGCGCACCTGGAGTCCCGCCGCCAGGAGGTAAACGACCTCAACGTGTTTCCGGTCGCCGACGGCGACACCGGCGACAACATGGCGCTGACGCTGCGCGCCGTGCTGGCTGAGCTCGACCGCCTGCAGGGGGCGGACGAGACGCGCACGATCGACGAGATCGGCCGCGAGGAGATCGTGCAGTCGGTCGCGCGCGCGGCGCTGTTGGGTGCCCGCGGCAACTCCGGCGTGATCCTCTCGCAGCTGATCCGCGGCGCCGCCGAGGAGCTCGTCTCGCGCCCCGGCGAGCTGATCGACGCCACGCTGATCGCCGCGGCGCTCGAAAACGCGGCTGAGCGCGCCTACGCTTCGGTGCGCAGCCCGGCGGAGGGCACAATCCTCACCGTCGCACGCGAGATGGCGGAGCGGATCGCCGTCGAGAACGAGCGCGACCCGGCGCGCACCCGCCTGCACCCCGACGCTGCCCCCGAGCTGCAGGACCGCGCGATCGCCTCCACGCTCGAGCGGGCCGTCGCCGCCGGGCAGGAGTCGGTCAAGCGCGGCCCCGAACTGCTCGCCGCGCTGCGCGACGCGGGCGTCGTCGACGCCGGCGGCTACGGGCTGGTGGTGATCTTCGCCGGCGTCGTTGCGGCCCTGCGCGGCGACGATCCACCGCCGCTCGATCACCACGCCCCCGCACGCATCCACCATCCCGAGCACCACTCCTCCACCTACCGCTATTGCACCAACTTCGCCGTCACCGGCAGCGCCCTGGAGCCCGAGCGCTTCCTCGCGCCGCTGGAGGCGCTCGGTGACTCCGTGCTCGTGGTGGGCGACGCCGCCACGCTGAAGGTGCACATCCACACCGACGACCCCGAGCGCGCCACCGCGGTGTTCGAGGGCGTGGGTGAGGTGTCGCATCTCGACGTTGCCGACATGCGTGCCCAGATGGCTGAGCGCGACGGGCGGCTCCGCGGCGCCTACGCAGGCTTGGACTTGCCGACCGGCGCACGGGCCGAGGGAGGGCATCGGCTCGGCGGACCCGCGAGCGTGCCTGCGAATGGGTCGGCTGCGCATGGGTCGGCGGCGAACGGGTCGACGGCGGATGGCGTGGGTGCGGGCGCGGCGCAGGTGGTGCGTAGTGGCGCCCTCGCGGTCGTCAGCGGCGAAGGCCTGAAGCGGCTGTTCGCCGAGCTGGGCGTGCACACGCTTGACGGCGGCCCGACGCTCAACCCCTCCACCTACGAGCTGCTCGCCGCGATCCACGAGGTGCCCTCCGAGGAGGTGATCGTGCTGCCCTGCTCCCCGAACGTGGTGATGGCCGCCGAGCGCGCCGCCGAGCTCTCCGACAAGCAGGTGCTCGTGATCCCCGCGCTCAGCCAACAGGCTGCGCTCGCGGCGGCCGTCGAGCTGCTCGCGGATCGCCCGCTGGAGCAGAACGCGCAGGCGCTCAACGAGGTGCTCGCACGGGTGCGCACCGGCGCCGTCGCACCTGCGGCCCGTGCCGATCCGCAGGGCCGCTTTTCCCCCGGCGAGGCCGTTGGTTTCCTCGGCGAGGACGTCGTCGCCTGGGGCCAGCCGGCCGCGACGCTGCGCCACGTGCTGGTGGCACTCGCCGACGGCGCCGAGCTGCTCAGCGTGCTCGCCGGCGAGCAGGCTCCGCTTGACCCCCCCGCGGTCGCCGCGCTGCTCGACGGCGACCTCGGCGCGGCCGAGCTCGAGCAGCGCCACGGTGGGCAGAGCGCCTACTGGTGGCTGCTCGCCGCGGAGTGAGGGTCGGGGATGGCGCAGCCGCGCGCGTTTGCCTCCACGTGCGCCCCAACGCGCACCGAGTTGCTGAACGCGCCGCTGCGCGCCCCACGACCCAGCCGCCTGGAGGAGCCGCTCGCGCCTGCAGCTGCCAAGCTCGCCGAGGGTCTGCGAACGCTGGGCATCCACACGGTCGGGGAGCTGCTGGAGCACCTGCCGCGCGATCGCCGCGAGGCGCGGGCGGTCGCGCAGCTGCGCCCCGGCGAGCAGGCGACGGTGGCGGTCGAGGTTGAGTCGATCGTCGCGCGGCCGGTGCGCCGCCGCGGGATGCGCCCGCTGGTCGAGGCGACCGTGTTCGACGAGACCGGGGCGATGGGCGCCGCGTTCTTCAACCAGCCGTGGCTGGTGGATCGCTACCGCCCGGGCACCCGCCTGCTGCTGCACGGCAAAGCGCGGCCCGGCGGCCGCTTCGCGGTTGTCCACCATGCGCTCGGGGGCGAGCTCGCGGGCGCGCAGGAGGGAGTGGGGGAGAGCATCGCGCACTACCCCGCCACCGTTGGTGTCAGCTCGACGCAGATCGCGGCGCTGGTGCGCGAGCACCGCGGCGCGCTCGCGGACGTGGTCGAGTGGCTGCCGGCGCGGATGCGCGCCGCCGAGCGTCTGCCCGACCGCGCGGCGGCGCTGGCCGCGATGCACTTCCCGCGCAGTGGCGAGGAGGCGGAGGCGGGCCGCGCACGGCTGGCCTTCGAGGAGCTGCTGTTGGCGCAGCTGGCGCTGCTGCGCCGCCGTGCGCTGCGCGGCTCGGGCAGCGCAGCGGCGCTGGCGGGCGCCCGCGAGCTGACAGCGCGCTGGCTGAAGGAGCTGCCGTTCGCGCTGACGGCCGACCAGGCGGCGGCGATCGCGGCGATCGACGCCGACCTCGCGCACACGCGCCCGATGCAGCGCCTGCTGATGGGGGAGGTCGGCTCGGGCAAGACTGTGGTGGCGCTGTACGTCCTGCTGCGCGCGGTCGAGCACGGGTTGCAGGGGGTACTGATGGCGCCCACGGAGACGCTCGCCGAACAGCACTTCGCCACGCTGCAGGCGCTCGTTCCCGAGGGCCTGCTGCCGTCCGCGCTGCTGAGCGGCTCGACCTCCTCGCGCCGTCGCGCCGATCTGCTCGGCAAGCTTGCCACTGGTGAGCTGAAGCTGGTGGTCGGCACGCACGCACTGCTCGAGGACGACGTCGTCTTCGACCGCCTCGCGGTGGCGGTCGTGGACGAGCAGCATCGCTTCGGCGTGCGCCAGCGCGCGGCGCTCGATCGCAAGGGGCCCGGGGGTATCGCCCCCCATGTGCTGCACATGACCGCGACGCCGATCCCGCGCACGCTGGCGCTGACCGAGTATGGCGACCTCGATGTGACGCGCCTGCGCGAGCTGCCGCGGGGCCGGCGAGCGATCGCCACGCATGTGGCGGCGAGCGCCGCCGAGCGGGCGCGCGCGTACGAGCGGATTCGCGAGGAGCTGCGCGCAGGGCGTCAGGCGTACGTGGTGTGTCCGTTGGTCGAGGAGTCCCAGGAGCTCGAGGCACGCGCCGCGACCGCGGAGTACGAGCGCTTGCGCGCCGGCGAGCTGCGAGAGTTCCGCCTGGAGCTGCTGCACGGCCAGCTGCGCCCGCGGGAGAAGCGCGAGGCGATGGCGCGCTTTGCGGCGGGCACGGTGGACGTGCTGGTGGCGACGACCGTGATCGAGGTGGGGATCGACGTACCGAACGCGACCGTGATGCTGGTCGAGAACGCCGAGCGCTACGGGATCTCCCAACTGCACCAGCTGCGCGGGCGGATCGGTCGCGGCGAGCACCCCTCGGTGTGCCTGCTGCTCGGGCCCCGCAACGCCCGCCGGTTGCGCGCGCTCACCGAGCACGGCGACGGCTTCGAGCTCGCGGAGATCGACCTGCGGCTGCGCGGCGAGGGGGAGCTCGCGGGCACCCGCCAACACGGCCTTGCCGAGCCCCGCGTAGCCGTCCTGCCACAGGACGTGGCGCTGCTGGAACGCGCACGTGTGTGGGCCGAGTGGCTGCTCGCCGCCGACCCCGCGCTGGCGGCCCCTGAGCACGCGCCGCTGGGCGAGGCGCTCGAGCGGGTGCTGGGCGAGGAGGCGCGCGAGCCGCTGCGGGCGTAGGTGTACATGTTCTTTTTAAAGTCCGATAGCAATTGCGCACGCCTCTCAAATTCTTTATATGCATACCCCTGCCACCCCGCGGTTCAACCCGCTCGCCCTCCGGTCGCGCCTCGCTGCGGTCGCACCGCCGGATCCCTATGCGGGTGATCGCGGGCAAGTACGGAGGGAGGCGACTGCGCGCGCCGCGGGGCCGCACGACGCGGCCGACCTCCGAGCGGGTGAGGGAGGCGCTGTTCTCGATGCTGGGCGGGCCGATGTCGGCCGGGCCGCAGGAGGCGGTGGGGCTGCAGGGAACGGTCGTCCTGGACCTGTTCGCCGGCACCGGCGCGCTCGCGATCGAGGCGCTCTCACGGGGCGCGGCAAGGGCTGTGCTGATCGAGCGCGACCCCCGGGCGCTCGAGGCTCTCAAGGCGAATCTCGCCGAGCTGGGACTCGGCACAGAGGAGGCGGAGGTGCGTCGCGCCGACGCGCTGGCGGCGCTGCGCAACGCACGCGAACGCGCGGAGACATACGATCTGGTATTCGTCGATCCGCCCTACCGACATGCGGGTGTGCTGGGGCGTGAGCTGGGGGAGGCATTGCCGCCCCTGCTCGCGCCGCGGGCACGTGTGGTGACGGAGAGCGATCGGCGCACCGAGCCGCCGCTGCGATCTCTACTCATGGAGGTGGAGGCACAGCGGCGCTACGGAGACACCGTGATCACGATCCAACGCCGAAGATGAGCCTCGATAAGTCAATAGCCGTCTGTCCGGGCTCGTATGACCCGGTGACCAACGGCCACCTCGATGTGATCCGGCGCGCGGCGGGGCTGTACCAGCAGGTGGTGGTGGCGGTGGTACGACGTTCGGTGCGCAAGAACGCGACGCTGTTCGACATCGAGGAGCGGGTGGGCTTCATCGAACGTGCCACGGCCGAGCTGCCGGGCGTACGGGTCGAGCCGTTCAGCAACCTCGTGGTCGAGTTCGCGCGCAGCGTAGGGGCGAAGGCGATCGTCAAGGGGCTGCGGGCGATCTCCGACTTCGAGTACGAGCTCGAGCTGCACCAGCTCAACCGCCGGCAGGACCCGGAGATCGAGTCGGTGTACCTGATGTCCAGCTCGCAGTACAGTTTCCTGTCATCGAGCGGCGTCAAGGAGCTGGCCACGTTCGGGGGCCGGATCGACGATCTGGTGCCCGCGGAGGTGGCGGTACGGTTGCAGGAAGAGTTGCGGCGCTGACGAACAGGATGTGAGGCGTGATGTCGAACCTTGATATACACACCGTGGGGCTGGACGCCCCGCGGAGGTAACCCGGTTATGGATGTTCTGGTACTCATCGACAAGCTGGACGACTTGGTGCACAACGCCAAGCCGGTGCCCCTGACCGACCAGGTGAGGGTCGACAAGGAGGAGATCTACGACATCCTCGACCAGATGCGCGCGACGATCCCCGAGGAGATCAAGCAGGCACGGTGGATCGTCAAGGAGCGCCAGGAGATGCTCGCGGAGGCCAAGCGCGAGGCCGAGAAAATCGTCACAGAAGCGCGTGAGCGCCAGGAGCGGCTGGTCGGCGAGGAGGAGGTCACCAAGCAGGCCGAGCGCGCGGCGGAGGACATCGTCGAGGATGCCCGCGCCCGTGAGCGCGAGATCCGCCTCGGCGCCGAGGACTACGCGGACGAGATCCTCAGCACGCTGGAGGTCAACCTCTCGAAGATCATCAGCGCCGTCGGGCGCGGCCGCGAGCGGTTGCAAGGCAAGGACGAACCGGCAGAAGTCTCTTAGCCCGCCGGTCTGCTGCGCGCGTGTGAGGGATGTGCGCAAGCATGAGCAGCGCGCGGTCGGGTAATTTGAGCTTATGAGTTCACCCTTGGAGCATCGCCTGGAGGTCGCCCGCACGCTGTTGGGTACCCGCATGGTGCGCATGGAACGGCCTGACAAGGCCATCCGCGCGCTGGCGACACTGCGCCGCTGGGGCTCGAGCTCGGCGGCGGCGTACGCGATCTCGGCGATTCGCTACCCCGAGCGCCTGGCGATCGTGGACGAGCGCGGCACGCTGACGTTCGCCGAAGTGCACGCACGAACGAACGCGCTGGCGCGGGCGCTGCGGGCGGCGGGCGTGGGGGAGCAGGACGGGGTGGCGCTGATGTGCCGCAACCACCGCGGCTACATCGAGGCGACCGTGGCGTGCGCAAAGCTGGGGGCCAGCGTGCTGTACCTGAACACGGCGTTCGCGGGTCCGCAGATCGCGGACGTGCTGCGTCGCGAGGCCCCGGTGGCCTTGATCTACGACGAGGAGTTCGAGGGCCTCGTGCACGAGGGCTCGGAGGGGATGTCGCGCTTCGTGAGCTGGCGTGAGCCGGGGGGGCGCGGCGCGACAGCCGGGCAGGGAGGGCCGCCGGGGGAGGCGGGCAGTCCACAGGGCAACGGCGCCCGGCGTGAGGACCCATGGGTGGAGGAGTTGATCGCGCACACCGACCAGTCGCCACTGCAGCCGCCAGTAGAGACAGGCCGTGTGGTGATCCTCACCTCCGGCACAACCGGCACGCCGAAGGGCGCAAAACGCAAACAGCCGGACTCGCTGGAGCCGGCGGCGGCAATGCTCTCGAAGATCCCATTGAAGGCGCGCGAGACGACCGTGATCGCGGCGCCGATGTTCCACTCGTGGGGGTATGGGCACTTCACGCTGGCGCTGCCGCTGGCCTCGACGCTGGTGTTGCGGCGGCGCTTCGACCCCGAGCAGACGCTGGCAGACGTCGCGCGTCACCGCGCAACGGCGCTCGCCGTGGTGCCGGTGATGCTGCAGCGGATCATGGAGCTGCCGCGGGAGACGCTTGAACGCTACGACACGTCGGCGCTGCGGGTCATCGCGGCGTCCGGTTCGGTGCTCCCCGGCGAGCTGGCGACGCGGGTGATGGACACGTTCGGGGAGGTGCTCTACAACCTGTACGGCTCCACCGAGGTCGCATGGGCGACGATCGCCACCCCCGAGGACCTGCGCGCCGCCCCGGGCACCGCTGGCCGCCCCCCACTGGGAACGGTGGTCAAGATCCTCGACGCCGAGGGGCAGGAGCTGGCGCACGGGCAGCGGGGGCGGATCTTCGCAGCCAACGAGATGGTGTTCGACGGCTACACCGGGGGCGGGGGCAAGGAGATCGTGCGCGGGCTGATGAGCACCGGCGACATGGGCCACATCGACGCTGGGGGACGCCTGTTCGTGGACGGCCGCGACGACGAGATGATCGTCTCGGGCGGTGAGAACGTGTTCCCGCGCGAGGTCGAGGACCTGCTGGCAAAGCACCCGCAGATCGAGGAGGCCGCCGTGGTCGGCGTGGAGGATGTGAAGTTCGGCCAGCGGCTGAAGGCGTTCGTGGTCGTGCGCCAGGACGCCGAGCTGACCGAGGAAGCGGTGAAGGAGTACGTCAAGGAAAACCTCGCGCGCTACAAGGTGCCGCGCGAGGTGGTGTTCCTGGAAACGCTGCCCCGCAACGCGACCGGTAAGGTGCTCAAGCGGGAGCTCAGCACCACGGCGGATTGAGGCTACTGCGCCAACAAGGTGCTCACCACATTGTGGTTGTAGACGTACATGGTGACCGTGCCGAAATGATAAGTCCCAATCGTCGGTCCGAGCGTTTTCGGTACCTTCCAAACGTCATCGGGCCCGAATGACTCGGTGAGCACGAAGGTCCGATATGGCCTGGTGTAATACCATTCTTCAAGGTAGTTGTACGGGCCGGGGCACAGCGAGCCCGGATACTTTGGGTTTTCGCAGCCGACAATTGGCGCCACCACGACCTTGAAATCCGAGCGCCAGGTGATCGACGAGGCATCCCAATATAGAGCGAAGCCGTGCGTGGCGTCCATCCGTTGGGCGACCTTCGCGACATCGGCTGCCACCTGCGGCGACGGGCCCTGTGTCGGTGGCGCTTGGATGAGGTTGCTGTCAGCGAGCGCGATCACGGAGTTGAGCAGATACACGAGCACGCCGCCGACCACGATCGCCCGTGCCGCGACGCTGCTGCGAGCGACCAGCGGCAAGATTGCGGCGACCGCATAGACGAGCCCCACCAGGTAGCGGGTGGTGCCAAGACCGAAAGTGGTCGAATTGAGTACGAAGCCGATGGAAAGGCACACGATGCCGGCGCTCCAGAAGATTATGTAGGCAGTCCGTCGTTCATCGACGGGCTCCTCGCGCGTTCGCCGGTCGCGGACGTATCGCCAGGTGTATCTGGGGATGAGCAGAATCACCCCCACGCTGATCGCCGCGCAGATGAGCGCCATGACGCTTTTGAAGTCGACCGTTTCCCCGAAGAAGCTCCCATTTCCCAGAACCGCGATCGACTCCCACCAGAAGCGCACGTTGTTGGACAGGGCTTCATTGTTTGCAAAGGACAGTTGTTCACTACCCGCAAAGAAGCCTTCCGAGTGCATGATCGACGTCGTCGTGACCGCGCTCACGACGATCACGCCGGCCGCCGCCAGCGCGCAGCTCAGCAACCTCACCGCCCTCGCCGTCCTACTGAGCACCCAGGTGCCGACCCCGGCGAGCAGCAGCGGCAGCAGCCCGGCGACGAGCAGAAGCTTGTCGGAGGCGAGGTTGATCCCGACGATCGCTCCCACCACTAGCGTAAGCCCTGCCAACGGCAGCCACCCGAGCGAGGAGCCGCGCTCGGCGACCAACACCAGGAACGCCGCCAGCAGCGCCAGCGAGTACCAGCTCGTGGAGTGATCGTTGAGCCAAAGCATGTATTCGAGGACGGTCGGGCCCGCACACAGCAGGATCACGCCGGTGAGCGCGGCGGCCCACCGTCCGGCGATCCGCCATGACGTCCACGACATCAGCGCGATCGACACCACTCCCAAGAGATAAGGCCCGATCACCCAAACTTCACGGTGCAGGGGCAGCCACCTCGTTGCGTCCTCGAAGATCAGGGTCGAGAAAAACGGAAGAATCGCCAACACGACATGGCCCACCACTCTGCTGGGGTCAAGTTCGCCGAGCACCGGAGCCGAGCTGGCATCCGAGCTGCCAAAGGTGTTCACCAGCATCTGGTTGAAGTGCGACCAGGCGATGACCACATAGACCAGGCCCAGAGGAAGGAACGACCACGGCCACCAGTCAGCCCGCGGAAGGCGGATGCGCTTGGGCTGAGGCGGGATCCGCCGTGACGGAGCCGGTGTCCGCGTGGACGGTGCTCGCGCCGGCGCGCGATGCTGAGCTCGGATCGCCATCGTCTTAGGAAATCGGCGCGGGGCGCCCTCGGTTAGGCCCCTGGCGGGTGCGCCCGGGTCCGACCGGGCTCGCGAGGTGCAACATGGGGGGATCCTAAGCCGGCCGGTTATATATCGAACGAAGACGGGTTGTCCGAAGACGCACCTTGATTGCGGCTCCGTTGCGGCGGCCCGTCGAATGGGCAGATTGGCGATGGTTGCCTCGCCCTCGCGCGCGCGGTGCTTCGCACGTGGTGTTCCCAACTCGTCGCCACGTTCGAGTCGTGATCGCCGCGATCGATCGATCCGGGGGAATCTCCTAACCTTGAACGGGTGCCGGCGCTAACCGACAAGCTCGACCTCGGGAGCCTGCGCCTCAGCCCGGGCGAGGGGCGGCGACTGGAGCTGGCGGTCGAGATCGAGCCGCTGGCGTTGGGGGGCGAGTGTTATGTCGCTCAGCCGCCCCAGCCGGCGGTGACGCTCGACGTGTCGCGCATGGTCGGCCACGGGTATGCGCTGCGGCTGCGCTTCACGGCGGCGCTGGCCGGGCCGTGCATGCGCTGCCTGACGGGGGCGGCCCCTGAGGTGGCGGTGGACGCGCGCGAGGTGGACCGCCCGGGAGGGGGGGAGGAGCTGTCCAGCCCCTACATCCGCGGGGAGACGCTCGACCTCGCGGCATGGGCGCACGACGCGCTAGCGCTCAGCGCCCCCGCGCAAGTGGTGTGCCGCGCCGACTGCGCCGGCCTCTGCCCGGTGTGCGCGGCCAATCTCAACGATTTGGACCCCGCGGGGCCCGAGCACCACCACGAGCGCGAACCGGACCCGCGCTGGGCGAAGCTGCGCGAGCTGAAGCTCGAGTAGCCGCCGCTTGCACCGCCGGAGTCTCCACGCCCGAGCGACGGCCAATCCACTGCCCAGGCTGCTAGCCTTCCCGGTCCGATGGCAGTCCCCAAGCAGAAGCAGTCGCATAGCCGTACTGCCAAGCGCCGCGCGCAGCACAAGATCGCCGCGCCGGCGCTGAGCGTGTGCCCGCGCTGTCACAGCCCGCGCCGTCCGCACCGGGTGTGCGGAGTGTGCGGCACGTACGCCGGCCGTGAGGTCGCCGTCCCAATCGAGCACGCCGAGGACCACGAGCACGATCACTGAGCCGGTGATCGCGGTTGACGCCAACGGCGCCGACCTCGGACCGGCGGAGGTGGCGGCAGGCGCGGCGCTCGCCGCGCGGCAGGGTGCGCGTGTGCTGCTGTTCGGCCCGCGTGCGGAGATCGGCGCCGCGCTGTCGGAGCTCGGCGCCGCACCCGCGGAGATCGCCACCTCGCTCGCGGGTGTCGAGCTGGTCGACGCGCCGCTGTCGATCGCCAAGAGCCCCGACCCCGCGCGCGCCGCGCGCGCCAACCCCGAGGCCTCGATCGTGCAGGCCGCGCGGGCGGTGGCGGAGGGCCGCGCGCAGGCGCTGGTGTGCGCTGGTGGCACCGGCGCGGCGCTGGCGGCGGGCCTCTTCAACGTCAAGCGCGCCCGGGGCATCCACCGTCCGGCGCTTGCGCTGCCGTTGCCGGTCCCCGGCCGGGCGGTGACTTTGCTGGACGTGGGCGCCAACGCGCACGCGCGCGAGGAGCACCTCGTGCAGTTCGCGTTCATGGGTGCGGCGCTCGCGCAGGTGGTGCTGGGCGTGCGCCACCCCCGGGTGGGACTGCTCTCAAACGGGGAGGAGGCGGGACGCGGCAGCCCGCTGGTGGTGGCCACGCGCGCCCAGCTCGCCGAGCGTCTCGCCGCCGTGGGAGGCGACGCGCGGCCCTTCGAGTTCGTGGGCAACGTCGAGGGCGGCGACCTCACCAGCGGTGCCGCCGACGTGATCGTCACCGACGGCTTCACCGGCAACGTCACGCTGAAGGTGATGGAGGGCGTGTCGCAGACGATGCTGCGCTCGATCCGCGGCGCAGCGCTCTCATCCTCGCGCGCGAAGCTCGGCGGCTTGCTGCTGCGCCCGGCGCTGCGCTCCTTCCGCGATCAGATCGACCCTGAGGGTCAGGGCGGCGCCTATCTGCTGGGGCTGCGCCGGCTGGGGGTCGTGCCGCACGGCAGCTTCACCCGCCACGGGTTCGCGCAGGCGATCCTGCGCGCCGCGCGGGGTGCGCAGGATGACCTTGTGGGGCGCACGCACGCGGCGCTCGAGCAGGCGGGGGCACTGCGCTCGGTCGAGCCCCACCGCGGTTCCGATCTTCCTGATAAGCAGTAGCACTCGGCACTAGCGGAGACTCGCAGGCAGGGCCAACGATTGAGCTGCGTGGGTGTGCAGTACATGCGCTAATGTGTATCGCATGTCATCGATGATTCAGGTTCGCAACGTTCCGGACGAGGTGCATCGGACGCTGAAGGTGAGGGCGGCGGCGGCTGGGATGTCGCTGTCGGACTACATCAAGCGCGATCTGGTGCAGGCGGCGTCCGGTCCGACCCTGGAGGAGATCGACGCGCGTGTGCGTTCGCGTGGACGGTCACGGGTTCGAGCACAGACGATCCTCGCGGCCCTGCGTGAGGTTCGCGACGACGGCTGATGCTCGTCGTCGATGCCTCGGCCGTGGTTGCCTACCTGACCGGAGGCGAGTACTCCGAGCAGGTGCGGGCCCGTCTCTTGCGCCCGCGGGAGATCCTGTGGGCGCCGCACCTGGTGGATGCCGAGGTGGGGCACGTATTGCGGCGGGAGACGCGCACCGGCGAGCTCGCTGTGGCGGCGGCGCGCGCGGCGCTGGAGGATCTGGCCGACCTTCCCATGCGTCGGGTATCCCATCGTGGGTTGCTTCTGCGCGCGTGGGCGCTGCGCGAGAACCTCAGCTTCTACGATGGGCTGTACGTCGCGCTGGCTGAGCGGCTGCATGCCACGCTGCTGACGTTGGACGGGCGCCTCGCCGGCGCGCCTGGCGTCAAAGCGAGCGTTCTGCACGTCGGGTGATCTTTCATCCGCGCGGGGCGCTAGCCTCCACGAGGTGAGCCGTGAGCAGGTATACGAGCTGATCCGCGACCACCTCGCCGATGAGCTCGACATCGACCCCGACGAGATCGGGGAGGAGAGCCGCTTCAAGGAGGACCTCGAGGCCGATTCCCTGGACCTGTACACGCTGGTGCAGGAGTTGGAGGACACCTACGGCGTGCAGATCTCCGACGAGCGGGCGGTCGAGATCAAGACGGTGGGGCAGGCCGTGGACTTCGTGCTGGCGCAAGCCCCCGCCGAGGTTTGATGCGCGCGGATGAAGCTGCTGAACGAGCTCTTGGAGGAGCTTCCCGAGGAGCTGTCCCGCCAGGTTTTCACGCATGCCTCGTGGAGCGAGCGGCGCAGCGATTCCTACGCGCGCCTCGCCTTCCTCGGCGACTCCGTGCTGGGGCTGGCCGTCACCGCCCACCTCTATCCGCGCCTGGAGGCCGAGCGCTTTGGGGCAGGGCGCCTGACGAAGATCCGCGCGCAGGCGGTCTCCGGACCCTCCTGCCGGGCGGTCGCCGAGCGCCTGAAGGTGCCCGAGCGGCTGCGCGCCGCCGCGCCCGCGGGGGTGCAGGAGAACGCGGCGCTGCTCGGTGCCACCGAGCGGGTGCTGGCTTCGGTGATCGAGGCGGTGATTGGGGCTTGCTACCTGCGATTTGGCTACGAGCGCACCGCCGACGCGGTGGTCGAAGCATTTCATCCGGAGATCGAGCAGGCGCTGGAGAACCCCGTGGACTTCAAGTCCACGCTGCAGGAGCTGCTCGCGCAGCGTGGGGAGCTCGTCACCTACGAGGTGACGGGCGAGCACGGGCCTCCGCACGAGCGCACCTTCGAGGTGGCGGCGACGGTCGACGGCCGCCCGCTCGGCAGCGGCGCCGGGCGCAGCAAGAAGCACGCCGAGCAGGAGGCTGCGCGCAAGGCCGTGGAGAAGATCCAAGGATGACTCCATGTACCTGAAGTCGCTGATGCTCAAGGGTTTCAAGTCCTTCCCCGACCGCACCCGCCTCGATTTCGGCCCGGGCGTCTCCGTGGTGGTCGGGCCCAACGGGTCGGGCAAGTCCAACATCACCGACGCCGTGCTGTGGGCGATGGGGGAGCAGTCCCCGCTGGCGGTGCGCGGGCAGTCGATGCAAGACGTGATCTTTGGCGGTGGCCGCGGTGTGCAGGCCCGCAGCGCCGCCGAGGTCGAGTTTGTGCTCGACAACTCCGACGGCACCGTCGCGCTGCCGCTCAGCGAGATCTCGATCCTGCGCCGCCTGCACCGTTCGGGCGAGGGCGAGTACCGGCTCAACGGCGCCCGCTGCCGGCTCGTGGATGTGATCGAGGTGCTCTCCGACACCGGTCTCGGCAAGGAGACCCACTCGGTCATCTCCCAGGGCCGCGTCGACGCGATCGTCAACTCCAAGCCCCGCGACCGCCGCCTCTTGATCGAGGAGGCCGCCGGCCTCGGCAAGCACCGCAAGCGCCGCCGCCGCGCCCAGCTGAAGCTCGAACGCACCCAGGACAACCTCGACCGCGCGCTTGACGTCGAGCGCGAGGCCCGCTCCCGTCTGCGCCCGCTCAAGCGTCAGGCCGAGGCCGCCGAGCTGCACCAACGCCTCGAGCGCCAGATGCTCGAAGCGCGCCTGCTGCTGGCGCGCGAGGCGCTGCGCGTCCGCCGCCTGGAGCTCGCCGAGTCCGAGACCCTGGTGCAGGCGGCCCGCGCCGCGCGCGCGGAGGTCGAAGGCGGCCTGCAGGAGGTTGTCGCCCGGCGCGCTCTCGCCGAGCGGGCGCTCGCGGAGCGCTCCGAGCGCCACGATGAGCTCTCGCGGCGCGCGCTGCACGCGGGAGCCGCCGCCGAGCGACTGCAGCTGCGCGGCGAGCAGGCCACCACCACGGCCGCCGGCCTTGCCGAACGGATCCTGCGCTCCACGCGTGAGATCGAGCTGCTGGAGGAAGCTTCCGCAGAGGGTGAGAGCGGGGTTATCGACGCCGACGGCAACCGATCGGGGGCACACAGCCCGGAGGTCGGGGTCCTCCAGCGCATCGGCGCGATCGAGCAGGAGCTCACCGAGCTGGAGCGCGAGCGCGAGCGCGAGCTGGAGGGCGAGCTCGCCGAGCTGGAGCGCTCCCGCGAGCAGGCCACCACCGAGCTCGCCGAGCTGGATGCAGCGCTCGCGGAGGCCCGCGAGGCGCGCGAGGAGGCCGATGAGCAGGCCGAGGAGACCCGCGGCGCGCTGCGCGAGGCCGAGCGCGCGGTCGAGGCCGCCCGTCGCGACGCCGCCCGGGTGGGTTCGGAGCTCGCGGCCGTCAACCAGTTCCTGCGCACCTCCTCGGTCGGCGGGGCCGCAGAGGGCAAGCACCGCGACGGTATCTCCGTGGATGGCGCCCCGCGTGCGCTGAGTGAGGCATTGCGTGTGCAGCCGGGCTACGAGCTCGCGCTCGCCGCCGCGCTCGGAGGGCGCCTCGATGCGGCGCTCGTGCCCGATCTGGCCGGTGCCGCCGCGCTACTCGATCGTGCGGGACCCGACGGCGCTACTGCGTTGCTGGCGGCCGACCGTGCGTCGGAGCCACCGCTGGCCGAGGTGTCTGTTCCTCCTGCCCCCAGCGCACGTGCCCTGATCGAGGTGGTGGACGGGCCCGCGCCGGTGCTCGCGCTCGTGCGGCGGCTGCTCGCCGACGCGTGGGTGCTGGAGCGCTTGGAGGATCTACCCGACGACTTCGCCGGCGTCGCCGTCACCCCACACGGGCGCGTTTGGTTTGCGGCTTCGGGCGAGGTGCGCCAGGTTGCTGAGGGCGGCTCTGAGCGGGTGCTGGCTCGCCGCAACGAGCGCGAGCAGCTGATCGTCGCTTCCGGGCAGGCGGCCGCCGCCGAGCACGCCGCGCGCACCGCCGCCGAGCGAACGCAGGAGGTTGCTGGCGCCGCGGATCTCACGCGCGAAGAGGCCGACAGCGCGCTGCGCGAGGCCGTGCGCGACCACGCCCGTGCACTCGAGCAGGAACGCCACGCCGCCTGGCTGATCGAGCAGCGCCGTGCCGCCCCCGAGCAAGGGCCGCTCGCAGTGCGCCGTGCGCAGCTCGAGGGCGAGCTCGGCGCCGAACGCCGCGCCGCCGAGCGCCTCGCCCGCGAACACGCCGAGCGCTTGGCGCGCCTGGCGCGCCTGCGCGCCCAGCACGCCGCCGACACCGCGCTTGCGCCGCTCGCCGAGCGGCTCGCGGTTGCGCTGCACGCCGCCGGGGAGGCGGTTGGCGCGCGCGCCACCGAGCTTCAGCGGGAGCTCGACAGCTACCGTGCCGCCGGCGAGGAGATGGCCGCCGAGCTGCGCGCCTGTGCCGCCCATGAGGCCGAGATTCAGGCGAGCCTGCGCGCCCAGGGCGAGGCCGTCACCGCCGCCGAGGTGGCCGCGCAGCGTCTGCGCGACCACACCGAGGAGGCCGTGCTCCAGCTGCGCACGGTGCGCGAACAGCTGGAGCTGCCCTCGACGGCTGGCGAGTCCGGGGAGGGGGAGTCGGATTTGGATTTGGCTTTGGAGGAGGCCGCGCCCGCGGCGCAGGAGGGCGAGGTAGAGGGCGCAGCAGCGGAAGAGGACGAGTCGGAGGGCGCAGCGGCGGGGTGCGAGCAGGAGGGAGGGGTCGTCGAGGTGCTCGAGGAGGAGAGTCCCGAGCCATTGGACGCGGAGCAGGTGCAGACGCTCACCACTCGCGTGGAGCGCCTGCGTCGTCGCCGCGAGCAGCTGGGGCCCGTCAACCCGCTCGCCAAAGAGGAGTACGCCGAGGCGCTCGCCCACGTCGAGGAGCTCGAGGCCCGTCGCAGCGACCTGGAGACAGCGCTGCGCGAGCTGCGCACCCTGATCCGCGACACCGACCGCCAAATCCACGAGACCTTCCGCGCCACCTTCGAGGCTGCGGCCCGCAACTTCGAGGAGCTCGCGCGTGACCTCTTCCCTGGCGGCAGCGGTGAGCTGCGGCTGGTCAAGGATGCACTCGCCCCCCGGCCGGTGCTCGGCGGCCAGTCGCTGCCCGGCGCCGTGTCGGGTGTGGGCGGGAGCGCAGGCGCGAGCGGTGGCGAGGAGCGCGGCGGGGAGGCTGCCGCGGAGCGTGAGGAGCGGGGAGCCGCGGTCGGGCGCGCCGCCATTGAGGGCGGAGATGGAGAGGGCGGCGATGACATGGACACCGCCGGTTCGGGGTACGATCCCGACGAGGAGCTCCTGGGGGTCGAGATCGAGATCACCCCCGCCGGCAAGTCCACCAAGCGCCTCTCACTGCTCTCCGGCGGAGAGAAGTCGATGACCGCGCTCGCCTTCCTGTTCGCCGTGTTCCTCGCGCGCCCCTGCCCCTTCTACATCCTGGACGAGGTTGAGGCCGCGCTCGACGACCTCAACCTCGAGCGCTTCCTTTCGCTGCTGCGCCGGTACGCCAACCGCGCTCAGTTCATCGTGATCACCCACCAGAAGCGCACGATGGAGGCTGCCGACTGGCTGTACGGGGTCTCGATGGCGGGCAACGGCGTCTCGAAGGTGCTCTCGCGGCGGCTGCCGCCGGCTGCGCAGGCGTCCACCGATGCCACCTCGGCGCCGGTCTCCCAACCAATGCCTGCGCCTGCACCGGAGTCGCCGCATGAGACGGAAGCCGAGGTGCTCGACGCCGTCGAACATGGCGAGCAAGGGGAGGGGCTCACCGAGACAACCGAGGCCGCTGGCGCCGCCGAGGTGTCTCACCTCGCCGAGGTCGCGTAGCCTCGAAGGCTCCCGGCCTTCTCCGCTTGGCAGGGCTGCTGCCCCTCGAAGCCAGTGCAGCCCCGACCGCTCCGGGACCGCGCCGGAGGCTTGCCCTACAGGGTCAGGTAGGTCGACTTTATGAGGGTGATCCCCGCGTTGGTGGCGACTTTCCACTTCTTCCCGGCGGGCACGATGAACGTGATCGGCACCTTGGTCGTTCCGGTGGCCGCTTTGCTTACCACGTCTTCCGCGATGACGGCGGCGCCGACGGCGACCTGGATAGTGGTTTCCGTCGCCGTCTGACATGACACGGTCACGATGACCTGCACCGGTTCGGTGGCGGATGGTTCGTATTCGGTGTTCTGCGCGCGTTCTGTCAACGCCCCGTATTCCCCGGCGTTGAAACCCGCGCCTTTTTCGCCTTTTTCGCCTTTGGTCCCTGCTGCTCCAGTCGCCCCGGTAGCGCCAGTTTTTCCTTCTTTGCCTTCTTTTCCTTCCGCGCCGGTAGCGCCTTTTTCACCGGTGGCACCTTTTTCGCCTTTGGTTCCTTCTTTGCCCTGTTTGCCTTCGGCGCCGGTGGCGCCGGTGGTGCCTTTTTCGCCCGTGGTGCCTTTTTCGCCGGTGGTGCCTTTGGCTCCTTCTTTGCCTTCTTTGCCCGTTTCTCCTTTGGTCCCAGTTTCGCCTTTTTCTCCTTTGGCCCCCGCTGCTCCAGTCGCTCCGGTTGCGCCGGCTTTTCCTTCTTTGCCTTCTTTACCTTCCGCGCCTTTGGCCCCGGCTGCGCCTGTGGCGCCAGTCGCCCCGGTGGCGCCGGCTTTTCCTTCTTTGCCTTCCTTGCCTTCGGGTCCTTGTGGGCCGGTGGGCCCCGTTTCGCCTTTGATGCCCTGTTCGCCTTGAGGTCCTTCGTCGCCTTGTGTGCCTGCTTTGCCTTCTGGTCCCTGCGCTCCTGTTGCGCCCGTGACGCCTTGTGGGCCGGGGAGTCCTTCTTTGCCTTCCTTGCCTTCGGGTCCTTGTGGGCCGGTGGGCCCCGTTTCGCCTTTGATGCCCTGTTCGCCTTGAGGTCCTTCGTCGCCGGTCGTCCCTTTGGCGCCTTCTTTGCCTTCCTGACCCTGTGGGCCTTGTGGTCCGCGTTCGCCGGTGGTGCCTTTGGGTCCCTGGGCTCCGGTTTCGCCTTGGGCGCCTCGTGGGCCTTCGTCGCCTTGTGTGCCTGCTTTGCCTTCTGGCCCCTGCGCTCCTGTTGCGCCCGTGACGCCTTGTGGGCCGGGGAGTCCTTCTTTGCCTTCGGGTCCGGCCGGTCCGGTGGGGCCGACTTCGCCTTTGACGCCCTGTGGGCCGGCGGTGCCAGTGGCGCCTTCTGGTCCCTGCCTGCCTTCGGGTCCCGGCGTGCCCGCGGCGCCGACTTCACCTTTGGCGCCCTGTGGTCCTGCTTGCCCGGCTTGTTGACCCTCCGGCCCCGTCGCGCCCTGAACCCCCTGCGGTCCTTTGGGCCCTTCCTTGCCTTCGGCGCCGGGTTCGCCCCGAGGGCCTGCTTTGCTCAGAGGGTCGATTGCGCAGATAACGCTGCCGCCTGGGACCTTGGGCAGCATTCTCTTTGGCTTGAGGGCGCGCCTTGGCGTCTGACTCGACTTGTGGCGCTTAGCGATGGTCTTGGTGTGCCGGACCTGTGGTTTGCGGGATTGCGAGTGCGTATGTCCTTTGCGTGCATGCGTATGGGTCCGCCTTGGATGCTTGGTTGGCACTCGAGACGTTGGGCGTTTCTGCCGCCTGTTTGGTTGGCGCTTGGGGGTGGAGTGCGAAGGCTGGGGCTGGCTAGGAGGATGCGAGGGAGGTATGCGCGTACCGTGCTTGGGCGGCTTGGGATGCTCGATGTGCTCGACCCGCCGCTGGGTTTTGTGGGCTTCTCGATCGCGGGCGGTTTGCGGAAATCGGCACGTCACGTGGACATCGCGAAGCTCCTTTGCCAGTGCCGACCCTCCGTCCACCACCGGTACCGCGCTCATGGCGAGTCCAGCCACGAACATGGCCGAGATCGAACGATGGACTGTTGCCTTCGACATGCTTCCCGTGCTTTCCAGGTGTTGCGATCCGCGCGCACCGCGGATGAGTGGACCCGTAAACTAGTATATGGGCCGGCAGCTCGGCGATTACGGGAAACTACTTACTCCTATGTTGGACAAATACCTTTGTCTATGCCTGCTTGTACAAAGGCTTCGGTGAGTGGCGCGGATTTCCTTTCTGTCTCAATTTTCAATGAAACGTGAAATTATCGAACGAATAATCTCTCGATTGGGCAAAGAGTGAAAACCTTGCGACGTGTTCGCTTATGTGGTTTAGTGGCGACCGCGCTTGCGGCTCCATCGATCTCCGCGTGCGGCTCGAGCGCGCCCACGCTGAGCGTGGTGCCGGTCGAGCGCGCGATCGCCGCGTCGATCCTGACCCAACATCGCCTGCACGCCACGGTGCGCTGTCCGGCCAACCCACCATTGAAGACGGGGTTTGTCTTTGCATGTACCGCAAAACTCGACGTTGGGGCATACCCGGTCTTGGTGACCGAGACGAATGCCCGAGGCCACGTACGGTATCAGAACCAGGCTCCGCTCGTCATCCTCGACATCGCGAGAGTCGAACGGGCGATAGCGCAATCGATACGCGCCCAGCGAGGCCCGCGCTCCACGGTGGCTTGCCCCGCCGAGGTGATCCAGAAAGACGGGATCGTCTTCACGTGCACCGCGACGGTCGCGGGCCGGAGCTATCCGTTCGCCGTGACTGAGGTCGACGATCACGGCCACGTCCGCTACGTCGGGCGCTGAGGGTCATCTACTGGAGTGTCGGCGTGCTCAAGCGAGTCGAAGCTCTCCGTGTACGGGGTGAGCGTGTTCGGGAGGTGCGAGATGGCGCTGATATCGTCGCGCGGCCGTGCCACGCGACTGGAGCGACCTATTCATCACTGGCGAGCATGCCACTGGCGCCGCGGGCGGTGGTGAGAGCGCCGAGCGCCGCGGTTTCTTCCGCCGCCTGCGCGAGAACCTTGCGAAGACCCGCCAGGCGCTCGGCGGCGAGATCCATGCCACGCTCTTCCAAACCCTCGACGAGCACACCTGGGAGCGCCTGGAGGAGGCGCTGATCATGGCCGATGTCGGCGCCTCCGCCACCGCGGCAGTGGTGCAGACGCTCGAAGGCGAGGCGCTCGAGGGTGGGCTGAGCGGGGGCGAGGCGCTCTCGGAGCGGCTGATCGCATTGCTCGCCGACACCGCACGGGTGGGGGAGGGGCGCATCGACATCCGCGCCCGCCCCACGGTGATCCTGGCGGTGGGCGTCAACGGCACCGGCAAGACCACGACGGTCGGCAAGCTTGCGTGGCATCTGCGCCAGGAGCTTGGATGCACCGTGCTGCTCGCCGCGGCCGATACTTTCCGCGCGGCAGCCACCGAGCAGTTGGAAGGATGGGCGCAGCGCGCGGGCTGTGAGATCGTCACCGGTCCCGAAGGCTCCGACCCCGGCGCCGTCGCGTTCGAGGCCGTTGCCCGGGCGCGCAGCGAGGAACTCGACGTGGTGCTGGTCGACACCGCCGGGCGTCTGCACACCCAGGACGACCTGATGGCCGAGCTCGCCAAGGTGCGCCGCGTGATCGCGCGTCAGCTGGAGGGGGCGCCGCACGAGACGCTGCTCACGGTCGACGCGACCACCGGTCAGAACGGGCTGCGTCAGGCGCGCGTCTTCGCCGAGTCGGCGCAGGTCGGGGGCATCGTGCTCACCAAGCTCGACGGCACCGCCCGCGGAGGCATCGCGCTGGCCATCGCCCGCGAGCTGGGCATCCCGGTGAAGCTGATCGGCGTTGGCGAGTCGCTGGAGGACCTCCGTCCGTTCGACCCCGATGAGTTCGCGCGCGCGCTGATTGCGGAGTAGCCTCGCCGCCCCAAGCGGCAAATCGCCCGTACGGTGCGATAATCGGGACTATGGACGCATGGATCGTGTGGACTGTGGCGGCCTGCGTGCTGGGCGCGGGAGAGCTGCACTCCGGTGGGTTCTTCCTCGCCCCGTTCGCGATCGGCGCGCTGGTAGCGGCGCTCGTGAGCCTCGCGGGTCTCGGCCTCCCGCTGGCGCTGGTCGTCTTCCTGGTTGCCTCGCTGCTGGTGCTGCTCACCCTGCGCCCGCTCGCCCGGCGCCACCTGCAGCACCCCCCCCGGATTCGTACGGGCGCTGCGGCGCTGATCGGATGCGACGCGGTCGTGCTCGAGCGGATCGCCAATCAGGAGGGCGTCGGCTGCGTGCGGATCGGTGGCGAGGTGTGGACGGCGCGCAGCTACGCCGAGGACGAGGTGATCCCCGCCGGGGAGCGCGTGCAGGTCGTGGAGATCCGTGGGGCCACCGCGCTTGTGATGCACTGAACCTGACCCAATAGGCATTTAGAAAGGCAGGAGAACCCTCAATATGGTCGCTCTCATCGTCGTCGTGGTGGTCGTGCTGTTCGCGCTGGTCGTGGCGGCGCGCACGATTCGCGTCATCCCCCAGGCGCGCGCGGGCGTCGTCGAGCGCCTCGGACGCTACAGCCGCACGCTGGAGCCGGGCCTTGCGATCGTCACGCCGTTCGTGGACCGCGTCAAGCCACTGGTGGACCTGCGCGAGCAGGTCGTCAACTTCGCCCCCCAGTCGGTCATCTCCGAGGACAACGTGGTCGTGGCGATCGAGACGGTCCTCTACTTCACGATCACCGACCCCCGTTCGGCGACCTATGAAGTCGCCAACCCGCTGCAGGCGATCGAGCAGCTCACAGTCACGACGCTGCGCAACGTGATCGGCGGGCTGACGCTCGAGGCCACGCTGACCGCCCGCGAGAACGTCAACACCGAGCTGCGCACGGTGCTCGACGAGGCCACCGGCAAGTGGGGCATCCGTATCAACCGCGTGGAGATCAAGTCGGTCGACCCGCCAGCGGACATCCGCTCGGCGATGGAGAAGCAGATGCGTGCCGAGCGCGATCGCCGCGCGGCGATCCTCACGGCCGAAGGCGAGAAGCAAGCGCAGATCCTCACCGCCGAGGGCGAGCAGCAGGCGGCGGTGCTCACCGCCGAGGGCGCGCGCCAGGCCGCGATCCTGCGCGCCGAGGGCGAAGCGAAGGCGATCGACACCGTCTTCAAAGCGATCCACGAGGGCCGCCCCACGCGTGACCTGCTCAGCTACGAATACCTGCAGATGCTCCCCCAGCTCGCCGAAGGCGACGCCAACAAGGTGTTCGTGGTGCCCTCCGAGTTCGCGCAGATGTTCGGCGGGATCGGCGAGGCTCTCGCCCGTCGCGGCGATGAGCCCTCCTCCGGCGGCGGTTCCTCCTCGGGTGATGGGCCCCGCGGCGCCGGCTCGCTCGGCGCGGGCTCCTCCGCCGGGGACTCGCCGGGCGGAGAAGGCTGACGCGTCACCCATGTTCGACTCCCTCGCCGAGAAGCTCCAGGCCACGCTCTCGGATGTCCGCCAGCGGGGGACGCTGACCGAGCAGGACATCGACCGCGCGCTGCGCGAGATCCGCCTTGCGCTGCTGGAGGCGGACGTCAACTTCAAGGTCGTCCGCCAGTTCACCGCCGATGTGAAGGAGCGCTGTCTGGGGGCGGAGATTGTCGGACGGCTCAACCCCGGCCAGCAGGTCGTGAAGATCGTCGCCGAGCAGCTCACCGAGCTGATGGGGGGGGAGTCCGAGGAGCTCGGCTTTTCCTCCAGCCCCCCCACGGTGATCCTGCTCGCCGGCCTGCAGGGTTCGGGCAAGACCACCGCTGCCGCGAAGCTCGCGCGTCACTTGCACGAGCACCACAACTCCTCCGTCGCGCTCGCCGCGTGCGACACCTACCGCCCCGCGGCGGTCGAGCAGCTCGTGAAGATGGGCGCTCGTGCCGGCGCGGCGGTGTATGAGCGTGGCACCGAGCCCGATCCCGTCGAGATCGCGACGTGGGCGCTCGCCCGCGCGCGGGAGGAGGGCAAGGACGTGCTGATCGTCGACACCTCCGGCCGGCTGCACGTCGACGAGCAACTGATGGCGGAGCTGGTGCGCATCCACGCCGCAGTTGAGCCTCGCGACACGCTGCTGGTCGTCGACGCGATGACCGGTCAGGATGCCGTCAACGTCGCCGAGCAGTTCGCGGCCGCCGTCGACTTCGACGGGGTCGTGATGAGCAAGCTCGACGGAGATGCCCGCGGCGGCGCGGCGCTGTCGGTGAAGGCGGTCACCGGCCGTCCGATCCTGTTCGCCTCCACCGGCGAGCACCTCGAGCAGTTCGAGCGCTTCCACCCCGACCGCATGGCGCAGCGGATTCTCGGTATGGGTGACGTGCTCAGCCTGATCGAGCACGCCGAGCGCCAGTTCGACGAGCGCGACGCGGTGGAGCTGCAGCGCAAGCTGCGCCGCAACGAGTTCGGTCTCGACGATTTCCTCGACCAGCTGAAGGCCGTACGGAAAATGGGACCGCTGAGCAGTGTGCTGGGGATGATCCCGGGCCTCGGCGGCGCGCAGCTGCGCAACCTGAAAATGGACGAGCGCGAGCTCGATCGCCTGCAGGCGATCATCCTCGCGATGACCCCCGAGGAGCGCCGCCGACCCGAGCTGATCAAGGGCTCCCGGCGGTTGCGGATCGCGCGCGGTTCGGGCACCAACGTGCAGCAGGTCAGCCAGCTCGTCAAGCAGTTCGCCCAGATGCGCAAGGTGATGCGCCAGGTCGGCCGCGGCAAGATGCCCGACCTCGGCGCGCTGATGCGCCAGGCGCGCTGAGGGCCCATCCCGGTATGGACCGGCTAAGCTTTGGCGAGAAAATGAGAGTTCAAGAGAGAGGCAACACGTGTCGGTAAGGCTCAGGCTCACACGAGTGGGCGGCAAGAAGGATCCGATCTGGCGAGTAGTCGTCGCCGACCAGCGCTCCCCGCGCGACGGGCGCGTGATCGAGACGATCGGCCAGTACAACGCGCAGACCAACCCCTCGACGATCAAGATCGACGAGGAGCGCGCCCGCAGCTGGCTGGCGCGCGGCGCGCAGCCCTCGGACACTGTCCGCAAGCTGCTGCGCACCCAGGGAATCGGCAGCTGAGCGCGGAGCGCACGACACAAATGGCGGCGGAGAGGGTGCAGGAGCTTTTGATCTACCTCGCCCAGGGCTTGGTGGACGAGCCCGAGGAGGTGTCGGTCGAGCGCTTCGAGGAGGACGACGGCACGGTCGTGCTGGAGCTCGCAGTGGCGCGGGAGGACTACGGCAAGGTGATCGGCCGCGGCGGACGCACCGCCCAGGCGCTGCGCACTGTGGTGAGGGCCGCGGCGTCCGAGGACAAGCGCCGTGTGGTCATCGACATCGTCGACTGACTCGCCACTGCAGGCCGGCCGCGTGGGTCGCGCGCACGGCCTCGACGGGAGCTTCTACGTGACCGGCGCTCGCCCGCGGCTGCTTGCGCAGGGCGGCGAGGTGACGGTCGCCGGCAGCGTCCGCAGGATCCTGCGCCTCGCCGGCGTCGAGCAGCGCCCGATCGTACGTCTCGACGGCGTTGAGGACCGCACCGCTGCGGAGGCGCTGCGCGGCCAGCCGCTGACGGTGACGCAGGCGCAGGCTCCCGCACTTGGAGAGGGCGAGTGGTGGGCGCACGAACTGGAGGGTTGCGTGGTGTGTGACGGCGAACGGCAGCTCGGCACGGTCAGCGGCATGCTGGAGCTGCCCTCCTGCGAGGTGCTCGAGGTGCGGCGCGAGGACGGCCGCGAGCTGTTGGTGCCGATGGTCGGAGACGCCGTGCGCGATGTGGACGTCGCCGCGGGCCGCATCGAGGTGAGCCTCGATTTCCTGGGAGAGGCGTAACGTCAAGTGGAGATAGACATCTTCACGCTGTTCCCCGAGTGGTTTCAGTGGTTCCACGCCCAACGCCACGTCCGCAACGCGCAGGCTGCGGGGAGTCGCGTGGAGTGCGTGGACATCCGGGAGCACACACCGCTCACCGGCGGGCAGGTCGACGACACCCCCTTCGGAGGTGGGGCGGGGATGGTGCTGCGCGTGGACGTGATGGACGCGGCGCTGCGCGCTCGCTACGGGGTCGACCCGATGGAGCTGCGCCAGCAGCGGCGCGTGATTGCGCTGACACCCACGGGACGACTGCTCGACGACAGCTATGTGACCGAGCTTGCGGCCGAAGGGGCACTGACGCTGCTGTGCGGCCGCTACGAGGGTTTCGACGAGCGGATCGTCGAGCATTTCGCCGGCGAGACGTTGTCGATCGGCCGCTACGTGCTCTCCGGCGGAGAGCCGGCCGCGATGGTTGTGTGCGACGCGGTGCTACGCAAGCTGCCGGGCGTATTGGGACACGCCCACTCGGCCGTCGAGGAGTCCTTCAGCGATGCGTTGGGGGGCGACCCCGAGTATCCCCATTACACACGTCCCGCTGAGTACCGTGGGTGGCGCGTCCCCGAGGTGCTGCTCTCCGGCCACCACGAGCGCATCGAGAGCTGGCGGCGGGAGCGCAGCCGCGAACGCGCCGGAGACACCTAGAGGGTGGCGCAGTCGGCCGAAGGCCGGCTGGCCGAAACGGGGATGCGCGCCGGAGGCGCGTGTCTCCCGGCTTCGGTCGGGCCCCTCTTTTTCAGATGCTGCGCGGGCCGCGCCGGCTGTCCGCTACCATTGCTGACCGCGCCGGAGCGCCGAGATCGGCTCCTCGAGGCGTGAGACCCCTCCCTGAACTCATGAGCAGCGTCATCGACACCCTCGAACGCGCGCAGTTGCGCCGCGTGCCCGACTTTGCGCCGGGCGATCGCCTGAAGGTGCACTTCCAGGTGATCGAGGGCACTCGTCGGCGTATCCAGGTATTCGAGGGCGTCGTCATCAAGCGCCAGGGCCACGGCGTGCGGGAGACGTTCACGGTCCGCAAGCAATCCTTCGGCGTTGGAGTGGAGCGCATGTTCCCGGTGCACTCCCCGAAGATCGAGCGCATCGAGATCGCGGGGCGGGGAGATGTGCGGCGCGCGAAGCTCTACTACCTGCGCGACCGCGTTGGCAAGCGCGCGCGGGTGCGCGAGCGTCGCTACACCGGCCCGGAAGAGACGGTGCAACCGGGGCTGCTGGCCGAAACGGGGATCCTCGCCGCGGGCGAGCGTCCCCCGGCTTCGGTCGAGCCCGAGTCGGAAAGCCCGGCGACGGAGCCGCAGGATACGGTGCAGAACGGTTCGGCGGACGTGTCCGCCGGGGGGGAGCCTGACGCGCAGCCCGCCAGCTCGGATGAGGCGGAGCGCTCCGAAGCGCCGTCGGCGGCGGCGGCGGAGCAGGCTGATGCCCCCGATGCTGGCGAGCGGTCCGCCGGCGACGCTCAGGCGTGAGCGCCATCCCGGAGGGGCTCGCGTGAGCGCACGTTCCACGAAGAAGGGCGCAAGCTTGGCTCGCCCGGGCACGCCCGGTGGCCCCGCCACGTCGATCGGCTCGGGCAATGGCGCCACGAAGTCCAAATCGACCGCCAGCTCACTGTTCGAGCTCGTGGCGATCGTCGTGATCGCGGTGCTGCTGGCGCTCGGCATTCAGAGGTTCCTCGTCAAGCCCTACAAGATCCCGAGCGGCTCGATGGAACCGACGCTCACGATTGGCCAGCGCGTGTTGGTGAACCGCCTCGGGATGGCTCTGAACGGGCCGCATGTCGGAGAGGTCGTGGTGTTCCACCCGCCGAAGGGCGCCAGGGAACAGCGGTGCGGCCCCACGCACTACGAAGTCAGCCCGGGTGGCGCGCCCTGCGATCAGACCAACCCCGAAGAGGCTGGCGAAAACTTCATCAAGCGTGTCGTCGCGGGCCCGGGGGACACGCTCTACGTCAAGGAAGGCCACGCGATCGTCAATGGCAAACGCGAGTCCGACCCCTACATCAAACCCTGCGGGGGGGTGCGGGAGTGCAACTTCCTCACGCCGATCAAGATTCCCGCCGGTCATTGGTTCATGATGGGGGACAACCGTGGCGGATCTGACGACAGCAGGTTCTGGGGACCCGTCCCCACCTCGTGGATCATCGGGGGAGCATTCCTCACCTACTGGCCCCCCGACCGCATCGGGACGCTCTAGCTCCGGCGTCGGCGGGACCTCCCGGACCCGTCGCAGGGCACGCAGAGCGTCGAGCGGGCGGCGGCTGTTCGCCTTCGACCGCCGCCTCGGCGTGCGGCTGGTGGCGGGCGCCGACGAGGCCGGCCGTGGCTGCCTGGCGGGGCCGCTGGTGGCTGCGGGGGTGCTGTTCGACTACGACGCCCTCTCTGCCTCTGAGCTCCGCGCCTTGGCTGCGCTAAATGACTCCAAGCAGCACACCGCCGCGGCACGGGAGGAGCTCTACCCGCTGGTGTTACGCAGCGCGGCGCGGGTCACGGTCGTATCGCGCTGCGTGCGGGGAATCGACTCCCGGGGTCTCCACAAAACCAACCTTGCCGCCCTGCGCGACGCGCTGCGGGGCGTCACCGAGGGCGTGTCGGGCGAGGTGGCGTGTCTGGTGGATGGCTTCTCGGTGCCCGACTTCGGGCGTCCCCAGCGGGCGATCGTCGACGGCGACGCGACCAGCGCGGCGATCGCCGCCGCCTCAATCATCGCCAAGGTGTCCCGCGACCGCTACATGTGCCACGCGGACACTCTCCACCCTGGCTGGAGCTTCGCCGAGCACGTCGGCTATTCCACGCCCGCCCACCGCGAGGCAATCATGCGACTCGGTGTCTCCCCGCTGCACCGCCTCTCGTTCCAGTCGCTGGCGTATCAGCAACTGGCGTTGTAGGGGGCGCTGCACGTGTCTCGAAGGGCAGTGGGAGGGATGCACGACCACGATCTGCTCCTTCTCACCACGCGCCTTCGACGTGGTCGAGGCAGACGAGCCGGTTGGCTTCGTCGACGATCACGCCGATGCCATCGAAACGGATCGTGTGCGCGGTGGGGCGGTTGCGGGACTCACGGTGCAGCCACGCGGCGGCGAGGCGTCGCAGACGCGCGCGCTGGCTGGTGCGCAACCACGCCAGCGGCTGTTCCTCGGCGCTCAGCTGCCACCGCCGGCGCGCACGGCGCGTCTTGACCTCGGCGAAGACGAGAGCACTTCCATCGAACGCGATCAGGTCGATCTCGCCGTAGCGCGTGCGGGCGTTGCGGTCGAGGATCGCGTAGCCGAGGCGTTTGAGGTGTGCGGCGGCAAGGTCTTCGCCGAGGCGGCCGAGAGCGCGGCGTGGATCCTCGTGGCGGGGTTGGTCGGGCGAGCGCTCGGGAGGGGAGTTGGCGGGGATAGGCATTCCCAGCAAGTTAGATCGCCGATTGTGTCCTTAGGGTGTAGTTCGTGCCCGTACTGTGGCGGAACCGTGATCTCTGAGTAACACGTGCACGCCCGTTTTGGCTGCGACAGCTGCCCGCAGGTGTATGCGAGTGCTGCGCGAAGCACGGTGAGCGATCGGCCCGCCCGTGTTTGTTCGCACGGGCACACGGGTACTCCACAGTGGTCGCGACATCAATTTCCACTTAAGCCGCAACGAGTGGCAGCGGCGTCTTCACGGTCTCTCGGAGAGCCCTCATTGCGGCGCGATCGGCAACACAGAGAGGAGTGACGGCTATGGCTGAGTTGACGAAGCTCGAGAGCAACCTGGCGGAGGTGTTGGGTCTGGCGATGGCTGCGCAGGGCGCGACTCGGAAGGTCAGGGGCATGCTCGAGGATGGGGATCCGCAGAGTCTAGTGGTTCATTCGTGAAGTTCGTGGGGTTATGCTTGGAGTACCTTGCCGGTGTATGTCCAGTTGAATGGTTTGGCGGTTTGGTTGTAGGTCTCGATGAATGCGAGCATTTGCTCGGCGAGGTCTTCCTCGCTGAAGAACATTCCGTGCTTGAGTAGCCGGCGGTAGAGGATGGAGAAGAAGATCTCGATCTGGTTCAGCCACGAGGCGTGTGTCGGGGTGAACTGGAAGCTCCAGCGCGGGTGCTCGTCGAGCCAGTCGGTGACCTCTTGGGTGCCACGGGTGGAGAGGTTGTCACTGACCGCAACGATTTTCTGGCCCTGCACGGTGGGGATCTCGGAGTCGAGCCGGTCGAGGAAGCGGATCAGGTCGAAGCGGTTGCGGGTCTTTGAGGACATCGCCAGCACATCCCCTTCGTGAACTTTCAGGCAGGCAAACAGGCATTGAGTGCCGTTGCGTGTGTATTCGTGCTCACGCCGGGTCGGTCGTCCCCCAGCAGGTAGGACATCGGGCTTGGTCGGCGCCTTGGCCTGGATCCCGGTCTTTTCGTCCAGGGATAGGACCAGCACGTTCTCCGGCGGATTGACGTAAAGACCACAGACCTCGGTCAGGCGCTCCTCGAACTCCGGTTGGGAGAAGTCGCTCATGATCCAGTAGTCGGTCAGGTGCGGCTTGATATCCGCACGCGCGAGGATCACATGCGCGTGGGAGGCCGACATCCCGACCGTCGCGGCGAGCTGCTCATAGGTCCAGCGTTCCTGCTGCGCCCCCTCCGGCGTCTCCGGTGGACGCGTGCACGCCTTCGCGATCAGCCGCGCCCTATCCGCCTGAGAATAAATCAACGGTTTACCCGAGCGCGGCAAATCGCCGAGCCCGGCGATCCCGTCCTGCTCATAGCGCGAGCGCCACTTCTGCGCCGTGTTCGTCGAACACCCCACCAGCCGCCCGATCTCCACCGCCGAGCGACCCTCACCGGCCTCCAACACGATCTGGGCGCGCTCGACTATCCGCACCTCCGCGGTGCTGGAGCGCACGACCCGTTCGAGCTCCAACCGATCCTCCGCACCAATCTCGATGCTCTTCGTCAACGCAGGCATACCGAACCCCCATCATCGCTGAACAGGACAGCGACAACTTCGGCAACGACCACAACACCCCTTCAACAACCCACAAACTTCACGAATGGACCACTAGGCGGGCTGCTCGACCGGATGCACGAGGAGGCTGGTGAAACGGAGGAGCGCTGCACTGCGCTGGCGGGAGAGTTCGACGGTAAGAAGACTGCGATTCTCGATCAGGCACGCGAGACCAAGCAGAGCGCAACGGAGATGATGGATACTTATTTAGAGGGCGAGGATGATGTTCTGGATGGGTTTGAGTTCCTGACGATGGCCGAGGCTGGTGAGGTCGGGCATTGGTCGATCGTTGGCAAGTTCAACGAGCAGGCGGGGCTGCAGAACGTCCGGGAGCTGGTGGACTGGGCGCTACCGATTCAGCAGCGCCACCTCAAGGATGTCCTTGAGGCCTCCTTGGAGCTTGCGGGCGAAGAGGACCCGCACGAGATCGAGGAGTAGTGCGCGAGATGTTGGCGATCTATCTCAATGAACTCATCCAGCTCGAGGAGCGTCGCCTCCTTCGCTGTCCCAGAAGCGCTCAGTGGCACACGGGGGTGATGGATCGCCTGATACCCGCTCATCGCCACGCGGCAAACATGCGTGGCCAGGGCTTGCCGAGGTTTGCGCATCCTGGCGGGGGGTAGATAGTCCGGGGGGCGCACTCGCCTCGATCTTCTACTTATGAACGGGGGTTTTTTTCTGTGGACCTGCTGCTGCTGCTGATTATTGTGCTGGTAGTTCTGAGCATTGCGGGCGGGGCGTTTGTCAGTCCGCTGGTGCTGCTGCTGCTGATTGTGGTGCTGATGTTGTTTTTGGGCCCCTATCGCGGACGCCGTAGTCGCCTCTGAGGACGCAGTGATCTTGCGTATCCCCGGTGTCCATCGGGCAGGTCCACCCCCCAATCACGGCAGTTGTTTAGTCGTGAGCCCTTAGGGGAAAACAAGTCAGTTGAAAGGATGGTGCGCTATGAGCACGGATAAGAACGTGGATGAGGGTGTGGGTCGCCTGAAGGAGGCGGCCGGCAGCCTGAAAGGTGATGACTCGCTCAAGCGGGAGGGTTCGGCCGATCGCGCGAAGGCGTCGGTCAAGGACAAAATCGATCACGCGGCGGAGAAAGCCAAGCACCTGCTTGACGACGACGAGAAATAACACGCAAGCACCCGCCGAGGCCATAGGAGAACGGTTGAGACAGCCGCGGAGCGCGGTATGGCGTGATAAGCGAGACTCTGTGGCAACGTGAACGACCGATACGTCCCGGCGGCAGGCCGGGCCCTCTTTACGCCGCTCTACGACGCGGTCAACGCGGTGATGATGCGGCAGGGCCGCTGGCGCCCACGCCTGGTGGAGCGAGCGCTCAGCGGCGCGCCTGCGCCGCGGATCTTGGATCTCGGCTGCGGCACCGGCGCGATGGCGCTTGCGCTGGCCCACGCCTCGCCGAGCGCGACCCTGATCGGTGTTGACGGCGACCCGGACGTGCTCGAGCGAGCACGGGCGAAGGCGCGTACTGAGGGCATCAAGCTCGAGCTGCACGAGGCGCTCGCCGATCATCTCCCGATTCCGGACGCAAACGTTCAATGCGTAGTCAGCACACTGATGTTTCACCATTTGCCGCCCTCGGTGAAGTGCGGCGCACTCGCGGAGGCGCGGCGCGTCCTCGAGCCTGGCGGGCGGCTCTTGATATGCGACGTCGGCCGCGCCAGCGATCCTGTGATGCGTGCTGCGTTCCTTGCTGTGCAGCTACTCGACGGGTTCCCCAATACTCGCGCGCACGCGCGCGGCGAGCTGCCCGAGATCGTGTCTCGAGCCGGCTTCTCGGCCGTCACGGTGTTCGGCCGATACCGAACCGGCGGCGGCACGCTCGAACTGATCGAGGCGCTGCGCCCAGAACGCCCGACGCAATGATGGCTCTGGCAGTTGGGCGCCATGGCGTGCCGCCGCGGATGTAGAGTGCGGCGGGTGGATGTCCGCTACGAGGTGCGCGACCGTGTGGCGCGGCTCACGCTCGACCGTCCCGAGCGTGGCAATGGGATCACGCGGCGCCTGATCGAGGAGCTGGTGGCGTGTGTGGAGCGCGCCGACCTCGACCCCGAGGTGCACGTGCTGCTGCTGTCCGGCGAGGGGTCCGGGTTCTGCGGCGGCTACGACCTGGTGGAGAGCGCCGAGGGCATGGGGGAGGGGACGGCCGCGGCGGCCGCCCGTGGGGCGCCGAGCGGCTCGCCGCTCGATCCGGTGGTGATGGCGGCCAACCACGATCCGGCCGGCACGTGGGATGCGATGGTGGACTACGCGATGATGAGCCGCAATGTCCGCGGCTTTATGAGCCTGTTCCACTGTGGTAAGCCCGTGGTGTGCATGGTGCACGGTTTCTGCGTGGCGGGTGGCACCGACATGGCGCTCTGCTCGGATCTGCTGGTGATCGCGCAGGACGCCAAGATCGGCTACCCGCCCGCGCGGGTGTGGGGCTCGCCGACCACCGCGCTGTGGGCGCAGCGAGTGGGCGCGCAGCGCGCCAAGCGGCTGCTGTTCACGGGCGACTCGCTGTCGGGCGCAGAGGCGCTGGAATGGGGTCTCGCGATCGAGGCGCCGCCGGCGGAGCGCCTGCGCGAGCGCACGGAGATCCTGCTGGAGCGGATCGCGCGTGTGCCGGTCAACCAGCTGATGATGATGAAGCTGCTCGTCAACCAAGCTCTTTACGCTCAGGGCCTGCACTCCACGCAGGTGCTCGGCACGGTCTTCGACGGGATCGCCCGCCACACCGCGGAGGGCTTCGCCTTTCAGCGGCGGGCGGCCGAAGCGGGCTTCCGCGAGGCGGTGCGCGAGCGTGACGAGCCGTTCGGCGACATGGGCCGCTCGACGTTCAAAGGCTAGGCGCGGGGAGCCTTCTCCTTGGTGGCGAGGAGGCTGATGCTCGATACGGGACCGTCTCGGCGGTTGACCGGGGCAGGCCGAGCCATTGTCCTGCTCCGAGCGCGCTGCGTTTGACCGACCCGTCGTTCTCTGCTATGCCGTCGGATGGTCGGGCCAGTTCTAAAGTGGGCGCCGATCGTGCGCTCTACAACTAAAGGAGCAGAAGATGAGACGCTACAGCATCATCGGGCTGATGTTTCTCACACTCGTCTTGGCTATGAGCTGTGTGGTCGCAGGATCGGCGTCGGCGGCCGTGGAGTGTGTGAAAGTCCCGCCCGGATACAACAGCAAGTGGAAAACCTCCAGCTGCACTGGCGAAGAACAGCCAACCAGCGGTTACGTCAGGGCCAACATACCAGGGACTCGCCTGCCCCCTTATTACTTATGCGTGCAGGTGGTCGCGGGAGAACCAAGCAACTTTCAGCAGGCCAACTGCACCGGCGCGATGAATCCAAGCGGCTACACCGTTACCGAGTGGACCGAGGGCCCGGGCATAGACACCGGCGAAGCGCGATTGGAAGAAGGCGAAACCAGAGAACTGGTGGGCACGAAAGGAAGCGGGGAAAACTTCAAGCTCGAAGCGAAAGCGTCGGGTGCGACCCCAATCGTATGCAAAGCCTTGAAACTCAAAGCCGGCGCCACTCTCGACGGATCAACCGGGGGCAACGCGAGCACGATTAAAGCCACCCTGGAATACAGCAAATGTGAAGGTGGAGCCAAATCGGGCGGGACGAAATGCTCGCCCGAAGGCGAAAAAGTTACCAGCAACGCCCTCGTTGGAACGCTGGGCTTCGCCAACGAAAGCCGCACGGGATTGATCTTAGTCCTGTTCGCGCCTGCATCCGGCAAAGCGTTCGCCAGCGTCAAATTCAGTGGCACGGAATGCTTTGCGAGCTCCGCCACCGTGGAAGGTCAGACGATCGGCGAAGCCTACACGTCCGGCAAACTCGTAGAAGTCGGCGCCAACGAAGTGGAAGCGCTGAAAGACGAAATCAGGTTCCCCGCCACTAAAAAGAAAATTTACACCGAAAGCGCAGGAGAACTGAAAGCGAAGGAAACGGAACTGACGCTCTACGGAGAATCGGCGACGTTGGAAGGCTCAATCGCGTTCGGATTGAGCAATGGCAAAGCGTGGGGTGTCTTCACCTAGCCCGTCGCCAGCGACCACTCGTCGGGCGGGGCGATGCGGGCCCCGCCTGACGAGGTCGCGTCGATGCGATCGGGCTTGCCCGTGCGCCACTCACGGGCTCGCCCGTGGCGCCGCTCACGACGACGCGGGCGCTCGACCCCGAACGGAGGCGCCGGCACGACACGTGGGCGCGCACCAACACACCATGAAAGAATGTGTCTTGAAAAGAATGTGCCTTGAAAATGCTCTTTGTGTCAGGAGTGTGGCGAGATCGTGACAGCACAGACGCACACCCATGCCCGCACCCCCCGGGCGCTGTCGATCGCGGGCGCCGACTCCGGTGGCGGTGCCGGCATCCAGGCGGACCTGAAGGCGTTTGCTCGCTGCGGGGTGCACGGGATGACGGCGATCACCGCGATCACCGCGCAGAGCACGGTGGGGGTGCGGGCGGTGCAGATGGTGCCGCCGGAGATCGTGCTCGCTCAGGTGCGGGCGGTGGTGGGAGACATCGGCGTGGATGCCGTCAAGGTGGGGATGTTGGGGACAGTCGAGGTGACGCTGGCGGTGGCGCGCGCGCTCGACGAGCTGCCGCCGGGCACCCCCGTGGTCGTGGACCCGGTGATGGTGGCGGAGTCGGGCGCGCGGCTGCTGGAGCCCGACGCCCAGCGAGCGCTCGTGGAGGAGATCCTCCCGCGGGCGACGGTGCTCACCCCCAACCTGCCCGAGGCGCGCGTACTTGCGGGGAATCGAAGCCCGCCTGCCCGCGACGGTGAGACGGACGCCGTGGCCGAGGCGCTCGCCCGTGCGGTGCTGGCGCTGGGGCCGCGAATCGTGGTGCTCACCGGCGGCCATCGCGCGCGCGCCGTCGACCTGTTCGTGGACCGCGCTGGCCCGACCGCGGTGGAGATCCCCGGGGAGCGCCACCCCGACGGCGCGGCGCACGGCTCGGGCTGCACTCACTCGGCGGTGCTGGCGGCGGCGCTCGCTCTGGGCCACACCCCGCTGGAGGCGGCGCGCACGGCCCGCCGGCTCACGGGCGAGGCGGTGAGGCAGGGCCTACGAGACGTCGGCGCGGGCGCGGGTCCTGTCGATATTGTCGGGCTGGAGGCCCGCCGGAGTGCCATAATCGACCGACGATGAAGCTCCTGCGTCTGAAGCCCGGTCGTCGATGAGGATCTTGCGTCTCAAGCCGGGTCATGGGGAGATCGTGCTCGCGGAGGGCGACGTGGAGGTACCCGAGCAGGAGCGAGAGCTGATCGAGGCGTTCCGCCGGGAGCTTGACGCGGGGATGTGGGCGGCGGTGCCGACCGAGCGCCGCGACGGCCGCCGCGAGGCGGAGATGGTCAGGAGCTTCGACGAGGTGCCGCGGGATGCGGAGCGGGTGATCTTCTTCCCGCGGGCCGCCGGCGGTGCGGACCGGTAGGCGAGGGACATGCTGCTTCCGCTGAGCGCTGCCGCGATCATGGCGACGGTGCTGCTGTGGGAGCTGGCGCTGCCACGCCTGCGCGTGTCGCTGCCGCGGCTCGCTCACGAGCTCGCCGCTCGCCGCCAGGCAGGTCGTGCCACCGACCGAAGCCGGGGGACGCTCGCCTCCGGCGAGCATCCCCGTTTCGGCCAGCACGGTTATGACCCCGGCCGCGAGCTGCGCGCCGAGCAGCGCGCCCGCGAGCTGCTGCGCTCGTGCGTCAACGAGGAAGAATGGGCGATGTACAGGGATCTGGGCTTCCTGCGCGTGTGGGCGCCGACCCACGCCGCTCGCCGCGGGCCCGATCGCGCCGCTGGCGCCGACACGGGAGATTTTCCACCGCGCGCGGAGGGGGCACCAGATGGGGCGCCGTACGCCTACCTGGTGTATCCGCACAAGCCGATCGTGGCGTACGTCCCGCAGACCGGCGCGCTGCTGAACGAGTACTGCGTGGCGTTCCCCGACGAGACCCGCCCCTACGGCAGCGCGCGGCTGCCCGACTCGGACGACGTACTGGCGAAGTGGATGGCGCTGGCGGCGGACGAGCGGCGGTTGATCGCCGATGCCAACATGCACCTCCCCGGCCGTCAGGTCGATCCGCAGCAGGTGCGCGAGGATCTCGCCCGCCTCGCGCGCTGGGAGCGAGAGCGTCTCGAGCGCCTGCGGCGAGTCGCGCCGCGCTCGGCAGAGGGTGGCGCAGTCGGCCGAAGGCCGGCGAGCCGGGCCCCTCTTGATTCATCTAGTGTTCGCGCCGCGTGAGTCCCTTTGACGTCAAGCACCGCAGCCGTGCGCTGACGGAGGGCCCCGAGCGGGCCGCCGCGCGCGCCTACCTGCACGGGATCGGCTACTCCGCCGAGGACCTGGCGAAGCCGATCGTGGGCGTGGCCCACTCCTGGATTGAGACGATGCCGTGCAACTTCAACAACCGTGTGCTGGCGGCGAAGGTGAAGGAGGGAATTCGCGCGGCCGGCGGCACGCCGATGGAGCTGAACACGATCGCGATCTCCGATGGGATCACGATGGGCACGGCGGGGATGCGCGCCTCGCTGGTGTCGCGCGAGCTGATCGCCGACTCGATCGAGCTGGTGGCGAGCGCCCACAGCTTCGACGCGCTGGTATGCATCTCCGGCTGCGACAAGACGATTCCCGGCACGGTGATGGCGCTCGCGCGGCTGGACGTCCCCGGGCTGATGCTCTACGGCGGCTCGATCCGCCCCGGGCACTTCCACGGCGAGGACGTGACGATCCAGCAGGTGTTCGAGGCGGTGGGGCAGTACGCCGCCGGGAAGATCACCGAGCAGGAACTGCACGAACTGGAGGAGGTCGCCTCGCCCGGAGCGGGGGCGTGCGGGGGGCAGTTCACCGCCAACACGATGGCGATGGCGTTCGAGGTGCTGGGCATCTCCCCCGCGGGCTCGGCGATGGTGCCGGCGCAGGACGGTCGCAAGCTGGAGGTCGCCATGCAGTGTGGCGAACTGGTGATGGACGTGCTGCGCCGGGGGCTGCGCCCCAGCGAAGTGATCACGCGCGCGGCTTTGGAGAACGCGATCGCGGCGGTCGCGACGAGCGGGGGCTCGACCAACGGCGTGCTGCACCTGCTGGCGGTCGCCGCCGAAATGGGCGTGCCGCTGCGGATCGACGAGTTCGACGGCATCTCCGAGCGCACGCCGCTGCTGTGCGACCTGCAGCCGGGGGGGCGCTACGTGGCGACCGACCTGTACGAGGCGGGGGGCATCCCGCTGGTGCTGAAGCGCATGGCGCAGGCGGGGGTGCTCAACGAGGACGCGATCACCGTGACCGGCCGCACGATCGGGCAGGAGGCTGCCGCCGCCCAGGAGACGCCCGGCCAGCAGGTGGTGCGTCCTCTGTCGGACCCGCTGAAGCCGACGGGCGGGTTTGCGATCCTGCGCGGCAACGTGGCGCCGGACGGCTGCGTGGTGAAGCTGGCCGGCCACGAGCGCCGTCGCCACACCGGCCCGGCGCGCGTGTTCGACGGCGAGGAGGCGGCGATGGCGGCGGTGCTGGCGAAAGCGATCGGCGAGGGCGACGTCGTCGTGATCCGCGGCGAGGGCCCGGCGGGCGGGCCGGGGATGCGCGAGATGCTGGCCGTAACCGCGGCCATCGTGGGAGAGGGACTGGGGGAGACAGTGGCGCTGATCACCGACGGGCGCTTCTCAGGCGCCACGCACGGGTTCATGGCGGCCCACATTGCCCCCGAGGCGGTGCGTGGTGGCCCGATCGGGGCGCTGCGCGATGGTGACGAGCTAACGATCGACGTGGATGCGCGGCGCATCGACGTGGCGCTCAGCGACGAGCAGATCGCCGAGCGTCTGCGGGCCTACGCCTCACCCGCGCGCGCGCCGCACGAAGAGGTCGTGATCGCCAAGTACGCCAAGCTGGTCGGCAGCGCCGCCGAGGGCGCGATCGCCCGCTGAGCAGGGGGGGCCGGTCGATGCCGCACATGTGCGGCATCGCAGGCGGCGCATGCGCCGCCTGAACAGCAACCCGCAAAATGCGCTATTCGCTGAGGAACTCCGCCAGCAGCGCGTTGAACTCGGTGGGGCGCTCCAGCATGGGCACGTGGCCGGTGTCTTCGAAGATGACCTTGCGCGAGCCCGGGATCAGTTCCGCGAAGCGCGCGGCGTCGCGCACGGTGATCACCCGGTCGCGATCCCCCCACACGATCAGGGTCGGGCAGACGACCTCACCGAGTCGGTGGCTGAAGTCGTATTCGAGGTTGGCAGCCAACCCCTGAACGAAGCCTGGCTTGCCGGCGCCGCGGACCAGCTCGGCGGCGAGCGGCGCGGGCAGCTGGCTGGGGTGCGCGGCGACCAGGCCGAGGGTGGCGTTGCGCAGCACCCGCCGCCTGGTGACCGTGTCGGAGTGGGCGGCGACCCAGCCGGCGTAGGTGGCCACGATGCGCTCCACCCGGCGCATCCGGCCCAGTGCGCGCAAACCGCGAGGGTCGCCGTAGGTGCTCAGCCCCGCGGCGGACACCAGCACGAGGCGCTCGACGCGCTGGGGAAAGGCGATCGCGAGCTCGGCCGCGACGAAGCCCCCCATCGAGTTGCCCACCACCGCGGCGGCGTCGACGCCGAGCTCGCCCAGCAGCGCGTCGAGCATACGGGCGTACCCGGAGATCGAGATCGGCTCGCTGGGCATCGGCGAGCGTCCGAAGCCGGGCAGGTCGAGCGCGATCACCCGGTGGGACGCCGCGAACACGGGCAGCTGCTCCAGCCAATTGGGCCAGGAGCCGGAAAGCCCATGGACGAACACCAGCGGCGGGTGGGTGGACTCCGAGTTACCCAGCTCGATCACGTTGACTGCGGTATCGTTTACAATTGTCCAGTGCTGGTGGGAGCGCCAGTCCACGTCCAGCCAGGGGGAGCGTCCCTGGGGCCCGGAGGGGCGGCGCACAGCAGGCTGGGAGGGGGAGGCGACTGGGGTCATAGAAACAATTTATCGACGGCTGGAGGACGGATCTGATCGACGCTGCGTTGTGTTATAGGGGATACGCGTCGCATCGGGGGCGCCGTGCAACGGGGCACGGGAAAAAATGGATCGAGCTAGGCAATCGCCACCAGGGTGGGGCAATGTGGGCCCTGGGCAATGGAAGCGGGGTACGGCTATGAGGATCGCGGTGGACATCGACTCGACTCTGCACCACCATTGGGACGTCATCTCCGACGTCTCGATGCGGCGCTTCGGCGTGAAGCTGCCGTATGAGGAGCAGTTGACGTGGGGGCTCACGCGCCTGCGTCCCGAGCAGTTGGAGGTGTGCGTGCGCGAGAGCCACTCCGACCAGCGCATCCTCGCGGGCGTCCCCTACGAGGGCGCGGCGCAGGCCGTCCGCGCGTGGCACGCTGAAGGCCACTTCGTGCAGCTGCTCAGCCACCCCGCCACGTGCTGCCGGCGCTCGACGGCTGCCTGGCTCGATGCGATCGGGCTGCCGTTCGACGATCTGCAATGCCCGACCGAGCGGGTGGCGACGTGCGTGCGGGAGGGGATCGAGCTGCTGATCGACGACAGCCCGCTCAGCATCGCGGGGGCGCTAGAGCACGGCATCGTGGCGGCAACGATCGTGCACCCCTGGAACGAGGAGGTGTGCGAGGAAGAGGACGTGATCTGCGCGCACGACTGGCACGAGCTCGCGCGGCTGCTGGCGCCGTTGGTCGGCGCGCCTGTCGGCTCGCTGGAGCGGGTGGGCGCGAGCAGGTCATAGGGGTGGGCGTGCTGGCGAGCAGGTCATAGGTGGCTGCGCGGCGAATAGCTGGACATGGCCGCGGATGGGAGCGCCGGCGAGGGGAATCGGGACCTGCCAGTTGAGTGGAGCGCGGCACTGGAGCTGCTGCAGGAGGACCTGCGCCGTCGTGACGCCGCGCAGCGCACCCGCCGGGCCTACGCGGTGGATCTGGCGCAGTTCGCGCACTGGGCACATGCCCATGGCCGCCGGCCGGCGGAGGTGGAGGTGCGCGATGTGCGCCGTTACGTGGCTGGGCTCTCGCAGGCGGGAGCGGCGCCGGCGAGCACGGCTCGCAAGCTGGCGGCCGTGCGGAGCCTGTTCTCCAGCCAACGCGAGCACGGCCTGCTTGCGAGCAGCCCGGCTGACCTGGTCGCGACCCCCCGCCAGCCCTCGCGCCTGCCGCGCGTGCTGAAGGCGAGTGAGGCGGCGCGGCTGCTGGAGAGCATTCCGGACTCCAGCCACGCTGCTCACACCTCCCAGGCGACGGCTCTCCCGGCGCTGGAGCTGCGCGACCGGGCGATGTTCGAGCTGACCTACGCCTGCGGGCTGCGGGCGGAGGAGGTGGTGTCGCTGGGGATCGACGACGTCGACTGGGACGGGGAGCAGGTACGGGTGGAAGGCAAGGGCCGCAAGACGCGCTACGTGCCGGTCGGGGAGCTGGCGATGGCGGCGTTGCGCAAATACCGCGAGCTTCGAGAGCGGGAGCGGCGGGCACATACGGGGGAGAGAGCCGGAGGGCCGCTGTTCCTCAGCAAGTCAGGCCGGCGTTTGAACACCAGCGACGTGCGCCGGCGCCTGCACAAGTGGACAACCCGCGCGGGCGTGGCCGGCGGGGCCTCGCCGCACACCCTGCGCCACAGCTTTGCGACGCACCTGCTGGACGGCGGCGCCGACCTGCGCAGCATCCAGGAGCTGCTCGGCCACGCCAGCGTCTCGACGACGCAGGTATACACTCGGGTAGAGTCCGCCAGGCTGAAAAGCGCCTATGCACGCAGCCACCCTCGAGCCTGACCAGTCGGAGTAAAGCCCTGGAGACCAACGTCAAGACGGTGGAGCTGCGCGACCTGTGGAGGCGCTACAAGTCCGATGGTGATCGGCGGGCGCGTGAGCGCCTCGTGGTCGCGTACTCGCCCCTGGTCAAGTACGTCGCCGGCCGCACCGCCGCGGGGCTGCCCCCGCACGTGGAGGAGGCCGACCTGATCTCCTACGGCCTCGTCGGCCTGATCTCGGCGATCGAGCGCTTCGATCCCTCGCGCGAAATCAAGTTCGAAACGTACGCGATCACGCGCATCAAGGGCGCGATCATCGACGAGCTGCGCTCGATGGACTGGGTGCCGCGCAGCGTCAGGGCGCGCGCGCGCGAAATCGAGCGTGCCAACGCAAAGCTCGAGCACAGCCTGCAGCGGGCCGCCACCGACGCCGAGCTAGCCCAGGAGTTGGGGATCTCCGAGGACGAACTGCAAACGTCGCTGCTCGCGATCTCGCACTCCTCGATCGCGGCGCTCGACGAGCTGTGGAGCGTGTCGGACTCCAGCGGCGACCAGGTGTCGCTGATGGACACGCTGGAGGACCCCGGCGCGCCCGATCCGGCGCGGGCGCTGGACGTGGGCGACATGAAGGACCGCATCGCCGACGCGATCGCGCGGCTGCCGGAGCGCGAGAAGCTGGTGATCGCCCTGTACTACTACGAGAACCTCACGTTGCGCGAGATCGGGGAGGTCTTGGGCGTCACCGAGTCGCGCATCTCCCAGCTGCACACCAAGGCGGTCTTGCGCCTGCGCTCTCGCATGCAGAGCGACTCCTTCGACTGATCGCGTCGGGCCCACGCGCTCACGCCCCCGGCCGGGACCCTGGCGCACCAGTGCCCCGCGATGTATCTTGATCTGAGCCCCCCGGGTAAGGAGAGATCACATGCACGCAGCGGCGGATCGGATTCGCAACGTCGCCCTCGTCGGCCACCGCGGGGCGGGGAAGACCTCGCTGCACGAGGCGCTGCTGTTCGAGGCGGGGGTCACGACGCGGTTGGGGAGCGTGGTGGACGGCAACACGGTCTCCGACGCCGACCCCGACGAGCAGGCGCGGCAGATGTCAATCTCCACCGCGCTGAGCTCGTTTGAGTGGGCTGAGCGCAAGATCAACCTGCTCGACACTCCGGGGGAGCCGAGCTTCGTAGCGGACGCGCTGGGCGCGCTGCGAGTGTGTGAGTCGGCGGTGTTCGTGGTCAACGGGGTGATGGGCGTCGAGGTCGCCACCGCGCGCCTGTGGGCGCGCGCCGCCGAGCTCGACATCGCGCGGATGCTGTTCGTCAACATGCTCGACCGCGAGCGCGCCGACTTCTTCCGCACGCTGGAGCAGCTGAAGGCGGCGTTCGGCCCCCACGTGGTCGCCACGGAGATCCCGATGGGCGCCGAGCAGGAGCTGACGGGGGTGATCGACCTCGTGGACATGCAAGCCTTCCGCCAGCTGGATCGTGATCCCGCCCACCCCGCTGCGGCAGGCGGTGCTCAGCGCCGCGGCTGGACGGAAGTCCCGATCCCTAACGAGCACGCGGCACAGGCGCAGGAGTACCGCGAGAAGCTGATGGACGAGGTCGCGGAGGTGTCGGACACGTTGATGGAGCGCTACCTGGAGGGCGAGGCCATCTCCCACGAGGAGATCGTCGGGGCGCTGAAGGAGGGCACCAACCACGGGCACATCTTCCCCGTGGTGTGCGGCGTGGCCACCGCCAACCTCGGCACCACCCGCCTGCTAGACGCGATCGTCGAGGGTCTCCCATCCCCGGTGAAGCACGGCGGGCTCCAGGTTGGAGACCGATCGGGGATCGGCCAGCAGCTCGAGCCGGCGGAGGAGAAAGAGCTGTTCGCGTACGTCTTCAAGACCCGCGCCGACCCCTTCGCGGGGCGGATCAACCTGCTGCGCGTCTACCAGGGCACGATGCACCACGACACCCAGGTGCTCAACACCCGCGCGCACGCGCGGGAGCGGATTGGCCAGCTGCTGACGTTCGCGGGCAAGGAGGTGGTGCACGTCGACGAGCTCGGCCCGGGTGACATCGGCGCGGTGGCGAAGCTCAAGGAGACCCGCTCGGGCGACTGGCTGGCTGCCCGCGACGAGCCGATCGAGCTGCCCGCCCTGAAGCTGCCGGCGCCGGTGATGGCGTTTGCGATCGGCGCCGAGAGCAGGGGGGAGGAGGAGAAGGTGTTCGCCGCGCTGCGCCGGCTGCAGGAGGAGGACCCGACGATCGACCTGCACCGCGACCCGCAGACAGGTGAGCAGATCGTGGCGGGCCTCTCGCAGGTGCACGTGGAGGTGATCGTCGACCGCCTACGTCGCCGCTTCGGGGTGGAGGTGGCGCTGAAGCCCCCACGCGTGCCCTACCAGGAGACGATTCGCGCCTGCGCCAAGGCGCACGGGCGCCACAAGAAGCAATCCGGTGGACGCGGCCAGTTCGGGGACTGCCACATCGAGATCGAGCCGCTCGGATCCGATCCCGCCCGCCCCGCGGGATCCGATCCCACCCACCCCGACTTCGAGTTCGTCAACAACATTAAGGGTGGGGTGATCCCCTCCTCGTTCATCCCCGCCGTCGAGAAAGGCGTGCGCGAGGCGATGGGGGAGGGGGTGCTGGCGGGGTACCCGGTGAAGGGCGTGCGGGTGAGACTGTTTGACGGCTCCTACCACGCGGTGGACTCCTCGGAGATCGCCTTCAAGCTGGCCGGGGCCGCCGCGATGAAACAGGCGCTCGAGCAAGCCGACCCGGTGCTGCTGGAGCCGATCATGCTCGTCACCGTGTCCGTGCCCGAGGCAAGCGTGGGCGACGTGATCGGCGACCTCAACTCCCGCCGCGGCCGCCCCCAGGGGATGGAGCCGGTGGGTGCGACCACCGAGATCAAAGCCGAGGTGCCGATGGCGGAGATGCTCAGTTATGCCCCCGACCTGCGCTCCATAACCGGTGGCCAGGGCGACTACACGCTGGAGTTCCTGCGCTACGAGGAGCTCCCCTCCCACCTCGCCGCGAAGGTCGTCGAGCAGGCCACCGGCGAGCGCGCCGCCGCGCACGCGTAGACCGACCCACCAGCGAATTTCAGCTTAGACCCGCGGAAACTGGGCTTTGATCTACGAACCGGTCGACGTCGGCGCGAAACTGCCCGAGTCAATGTGGGCGCAGTGTGCATCTGGAGCTGGCGTGCCTCTGCTCGCCAGCGTGTCCTGGTAGATGCTGATTGCCTGTTGAATCTCGAGTTCGACCTCCTCACGCGTCTCAGCGGCTGAGAACACGGGTAGATCGGTCACGCTCGCGCTCCAACTGCCGTCGGAGGCTTGCTCGTAGGTCACGCGATAAGTGGTCATCGCAGCTCCTTCAAACCGGTTCTCTTACGAATCTTAGCCAACGTCCCGACTGGCACCTCGAGGTTGTCCTTGCCGCCGCCTGCGACGACCACCAATTTCCCGTCTGGATGAGCCCAGATTTCGTGGGAGCCCTCGATGCGAAGCATTTCCCAGCCGGCGACGCGTAGCGCTCGCCTGAACATCTCTGTACTTCTTGGCCATCGGCCGAGCGTAATCCGCGATGGGGATGGTTCTGTAGTTCCGCCGACCCGCCGCGCATAATCGTAAGCGATGCTTTACGTGCTCGCCCTGTTTTTGATCGTCCTGATTGCCCTGGTGGTGGTGCTGCTCCTGCGCCAGGGGCGGGAGGCTCCCGCGCAGCTTGACCCGGGCGAGACCGAGCGGATCGTCGCGGCCCTGCACACCAACCTCGCGCGCGTGCAGGGCGAGATCCAGAAGGCCGGCGTCGAGCAGCTGGTCGCTCACAACAAGGCCGAGCTCGAGAAGGAGACCGGTCGCGGCGAGGAGCAGCTGAAGGCTCGTCAGAGCGAGATCGACAAGGGTCTCGCCGAGGTGCGTAAAGAGCTCCTCACACTGCACGAGTGGGTCCGCGATGTGGACACCAAGCGTGGCGAGAGCATCGTCAAGCTGGAGGCGGTCACGCGCGAGTCGAAGCAGCAAACCGAACTGCTGCGTACCCAGACCGGCCGTCTCAACGAGGTGCTCTCGGGCTCACAGACGCGTGGCCAGTGGGGCGAGCGGATGGCCGAGGACGTGCTGCGGATGGCCGGGTTCATCGAGGGCGTCCAGTACCGCAAGCAGCAGCAGATCCCCGGCGGCACCTCGCGGCCGGACTTCACGTTCTTCGTGCAAGACCAGCGGCTGAACATGGACGTCAAGACGCCGATGGTCGAGTATCAACGCTATCTGGAGAGCTCCACCGAGCGGGAGCGCGAAGACGCGGCGAAGGCTTTCAAGCGGGACGTGCGCATGCGTATCAAGGAGGTGGGGACGCGCGAATACATCGATCCCCAAGGTGGCACGCTCGACTACATGCTGGTGTTCATCCCCAACGAGCAGGTGTACGGGTTCATCCACGAAAACGACCCGCAGCTGCTCGACGAGGCGCTGCGGCGCAAGGTGGTGCTCTGCTCCCCGCTGACGCTGTTCGCGATCCTCGCCGTGATCCGCCAGGCGAGCGAGAATTTCAAGCTGGCGCGGCGCACCAACGAGATCCTGGGGGCGCTGGGAGACTTCAACAAGCAGTGGGGCATGTTCAAGGAGCAGATGGACAAGGTCGATCGAGCGCTTGAGACTTCGCGCAAGGCGTACGCCGAGCTGACGGGCACGCGCACGCGCCAGCTCGATCGACAGGTCGAGCGCGTCGACGACCTGCGCGTGACGGCCGGTCTCGACGACGGCGAGGAGTCGGTGGTCCAGCTGCTACCCCGGTCGGCGCGCGCGGTCTGAGATCACCAGCAGCAGTGCCAGCAGCACGAAGTTCATCACGACTGAGGAGCCGCCGTAGGCGACGAACGGGAGGGTGACGCCGGTGAGCGGGATCACGCGGGTGACGCCGCCGACGATCACGAACACCTGCAACGCCACGATGAAGGCAAGGCCGGTCGCCAGCAGCTTGGAGAAGGAGTCGCGTGCGAGCATCGCGATCTTCAGGCCCCTTGCGACGAACAGCAGGTAGGTGAGCAGCAGCGCCGTGGCGCCGACGAGGCCGAGCTCGTTGACGATCACCGCGTAGATCATGTCGCTTTCGGGGACCGGCAAGAGGGTGATGAGCGAACGGTCGAAGCCCGTGCCCAGCAGGCCGCCGTCGGCCTGCGCGAACAGCGATTGCGCCAGCTGGTAGCTACCGCCGGAGGTCTGTTTGAAGAGAGCTTCGTTGAACGGGTGTTCCCAATCCAACACGCGTGCGTGCACGTGGCTGACGTGGGTCGCCAGCAGCCACGCGCCGGCGGCGAACAGCACGAAGCCGATCAGCGGAAACGAGAGGCGGCCCGTGGCCACGTACAGCAGCGCGAGGAAGGCGCCGAAGAACATCAGCGAGGTGCCGAGCTCCCGCGTCAGCAGCAGCGTCGCCATCGCCGCGCCCCACACCATCAGCATCGGCCCGAACTGCTTCATCGGCGGCAGCGTCACCCCGAGCACGCGCCTGCCGGCGGTGACGAGGATCTGGCGGTTGTCGCGCAGGTAGCTGGCGAGGAAGATCACCAGCGCGATCTTCGCCAGCTCCGCCGGCTGGAAGGAGATGCTGCCCACGTGCACGTTGAGGTAGGCCCCGTTGACTTCCTGGCCGATCCCCGGCACCCGCGGCAGCACCGTCATGCCGATCCCCACGGCGACGATCGTGTAGCGGTAGCGCTCCAACACCCCGACGCCGGTGCGGCGCAGCAGGAGGATCGTCGCCGCGAACAGCACCAGTCCAAGCACCATCCACTGCGCCTGCTGGCGCGCCAGGGTGGGGTTGATCCGGTACACCATCACGATCCCGATGCTCGCCAACACCGCTCCGAGCGGGAACAGGTAGGGGTCGGCGTTGGGCAGGGCGAAGCGGATCACCAGGTGCCCCGCCAGGCACAGCCCGAGGAAGATGGCGCCGTAGGTCAGCGACACGGTGGAGGCCTGGTTGAGCGTCACGTCCGCCGCCGCTCCCGCGCTTGAGCCCTGCTCTTGGATGAAGATCGCCGTGAACCCGGCGGTCACCAGCAGGGCGGCGGGGAGCAGGCCGAGCAGCTCGCGGTTGCGGGGGCTGAGCACTCGCTGAGGGTAGAGGGTGGCGCAGTCAGCCCGCGAGGGCTGGCGAGCCGGGCCCCTCGTTCTCCGTATCCCCAGACCCGGCGTGACACGCCGATTGCGCCGGTACCCTGGCGCCATGGATGATGAGCGCCCGCCGCGGCTGGGGATCGGCATGTGGAAGCGCTTCGCGATCGCGGGCGTGTTGATCGTGCTGCTGTGCGGGGGAGCAACTGCCGCGGTCACGGTGAGCACCGCCAACCGCATCGCCAACGAGGTCTTTCCCAAGCTCAACCAGATCCACACCCCCGAGGGCCTGATCTCCTCGATCTACACCGGCGGGCCGAAGACCTTCTTGATCCTCGGCTCCGACAAACGCTACGGCTCCACGAACATCGACGAACGCGAAGCGGGACCCCACAGCGACACGATCCTGCTGGTGCGCTTCGACCCCGAACAGGAACAAACCTCGGTGCTGTCGATCCCGCGCGACCTGCTCGTGACGATCAAAATGCCCGACGGCGCGGAGTTCTACCCCGAGAAGATCAACGCCGCCTACACGCTCGGCAGCGCGCAGCCCGGCCACGACGAGGGTGCCAACCTCGCCGCCGAGACGATCAAAGAAGTGCTGCCCGGTCTGCGGCTCAACGGGATCATCGACGTCACCTTTGCCGGTTTCATTCGCGTCGTGGACTCGCTGGGATGCGTGTACGTCAACGTCGACCACCGCTACTTCAACGAAAACATCGGCACCCCCGAAACCGACTACACCAGCATCAACCTGCAGCCTGGCTACCAGAAGCTGTGCTACGAAAACGCGCTCGACTACGTGCGCTACCGCCACACCGACTCCGACTTCGTGCGCGTTGCCCGCCAGCAGGACTTCCTACGCGACCTACGCGAGCAGGTCTCGCCCCAGCTCGGAGAAGTCGACAAGGTTGCCAAAGCGGTGGGGCACGCGATCAGCACCAACTTCTCGCCCTCCGCCTCGATCCTGCTGGAGCTGGCGAAGCTGATCGGCTTCTCGCAGGGCAAGCCGCTGCGCCAGGTGAAGTTCCAAACCGAAAACGTCGACTACGTGCTGAACGGGGGCGACTACGTGACCTCCTCCTCCGCGCTGGAGCAGGCGACGCTCAAGGATTTCCTGGACGGCCATCAGCGCCTACAGCCGCTGAACCTGCACGCGAGCGCCTCGCACGACACTCGCGGCCATCGGCACGGCCACAGCCACGGCTCCAACGCCAACGCCGCCCCCAGCCCCGCAAGCGAGGACCTCTACCCGACGCCCTCGAGCGACCAGCAGCAGGCGATGAGCGCGGCGGTGCAGGTGCCCTTCCCGTTGCTCTACCCGCGCCTGCAAACCGGCCCGGCGACGCAGGAAGAGGTACGCCCCTATGCGCTGCGCGACCCCCACGGCCACCTCCACCAAGCGTACACCGTCGTCTTTCAGCAGAACACGATCGGCGGCTACTACGACGTCGAGGGCACCGACTGGCTGGACCCCCCGATCATCGATCACCCCCAGGAAACGCGCTATGTGGGCCGGCGCGCCTACATGATCTTCGCCGACGGCGAACACATCCAGATGATCGCCTGGCGCGAACACCACGCCCTCTACTGGGTCATCAACACGCTGCTGGAGGAACTCACCAACCAACAGATGCTCACGCTCGCCGACTCCACGCGGCTGCTGAGGTGAGTCATCCCACCTTCGCGCCGTCGAGCGCGGTATTGACAAGCGCGTCGGCGTGGGCGTTCTGGGCGCGTGGCACCGAGCGGATCGACCAGCGCTCGAACTGCCGCAGCGCGGCCATCGCCTCAAGGTGCAGCGGGCGCATCGCGGCGTGCTTGACCTTGTAGATGCCCTTCACCTGCTTGGCGATCAGCTCGGAGTCGTTGACCACCTCTACCTCGGTGGCTCCCAGCGCGCGGGCGCGCTCCAGGCCGAGCAGCAGCGCACGGTACTCCGCGACGTTGTTGGTCACCTCGCCCAGCAGGCGCGCGTGCTCGTCGAGCACTCCGCCGGTGGGGTCGCTGACCACAGATGCGGCCGCCGCCGGGCCGGGGTTGCCGCGGGCGCCGCCGTCGACGTGAACGATCACCTTCATCGTGCCGAGCCTATCCGCGGCGGGAACAGCGTGCGTCGCGCCGCTGTGGGGACAACACGCGTCGCGCGCCGCGACGGCTTAGGGTTCTCGATGTGGGCCCTTACGGCTGCGCCAGCCGCGGCAGGTCGCCGGGCACCCGTGCACGCCGACGGTCGCGCACAATGCGCTGCCGGCGGGCGGGATTCCCGTCGAGGTCGCCTGCGCCGCCACTGCGTCCACGCCGGTCGGCCTTACGGCGGTCAACGATCACGGTCACGTTCTCGTCGCTCTTGTAGTGCTCGACCAGCTTCGGGTAAAGCTCGTCGACAAGGGGTCTTGGTACCACGCTGTAGATCATCGTGTGAGCGATTCTACTCGACAATTGGCCGCGCGGGAAAAATTCAGAGAGCCAACAGCGACAGCTCTCCACGCTCGTCAACCACGGCATTGGCGATGCGGTCTTCTTCGGTGAGTTCCTCCAACTCCATTCCCTCCGCTGCCAACCATGCGCCCCGCGGCTCGTCTGCTGGATCGATCTCGTATCGATACCAACACAGCTCCCACGCGACCACGATCGTCACATTCGTGCTATCGAGCTCAGCAGCCCGCACGGTGGGGGCGCCGAGCGCACGTGCGACTCCTGCCAGCCGCCGCGGATGCTCGCCAATGTTGAACACCGCAAGTGCCCGCTCCACGTTCGGGTCTCCCCGGCCGGCGACGGGCGAATCCACCGCATACTCGATCGCACCCGCCACCTCTTGGGGAGTGCCCCACTCCTCATCCACCGCGGCCCACTCCGCGTCGATGCCCGCCCCCGTGCCTCCCCTTTCGGTCGGATCGTCGGCGTCGATGCCGCCAGCGCGCACCGGCTGCACGGGCTGACCGGCGGCATCGCCGGCGATGCCGGTGGAGGGCCAACGCAGTTGTCGCAGGCCTCGCAGCAGCGAGCGCCCACGCTGGGAGCGAGCGGCGCGCGGCCTGCCGGGGTGCTCCTCGGTCTCACGGCGCCAGCCCTCGTGGGTGGCGCGGGTGGTGCAAAGCTCGCACACCGTCCGCCGCTGTCCTCCGCCGAGGAAGACGTCGGGTTGCTCTCCCCGCAGTAGACGCCGTCCACACACGTCGCACGCCACGTCGGGGTGGGAGGTCACGATTGTTCTGGCTGCCATCTAAGTGCTCCAGGGTAAACCACGCGGCCGGCGGATGTGCTCTTCCACCGCTGCCGGCTCGAATGCTGCATGCTGCGCGTCGCGCGATCCTTTAGGCTGCGTGCCCGATGCGCGCGGTCACGTTCCAGGCACCCGGGAGGGTGGCGGTCGAGGAGGTTCCCGAGCCCGAGCTCACGGGCCCGGAGGATGCGATCGTGCGGATCGAGGCGTCCGGGGTGTGCGGGTCGGACCTGCACATCTATCACGGGCGCGTGCAGATCGAACCGGGCTTCACGATCGGCCACGAGTACGTCGGCACGGTGCTCGAGGTGGGGGAGGCAGTGCGCGAAGTCGCCGTGGGCGACCGCGTGCTGGGCTGCTTTCAGAGCGCCTGCGGGCGCTGCTGGTTTTGCCGCGCGGGCGCCTTTCACAAGTGCGAGCACTCGCGCACCTTCGGCCACGGTGCGGCGCTCGGTTCGCTGCAGGGCACACAGGCAGAGCGGGCTTTGGTGCCGAGCGCCGATCTGGTGCTGCGCAAGGTACCGGAGGGGATGAGCGACGACGTGGCGCTGTTCGCCGGCGACGTGATGGGCACCGGCTTTCACGCCGTGGTCGACAGCGGCATGCGCCCCGGGGACGTGGTGGCGGTGCTCGGCCTCGGGCCGGTGGGACTGTGCGCGGTGCAGGCCGCGCGGGCGGCGGGCGCGGTGCACGTGATCGCCGTGGACTCGGTGCCCGCGCGCCTGGCGATGGCGGAGTCCTTCGGCGCGCAGGCGGTGCACCTGCGGGAGGGCGACCCCCGCGCGGCGGCGCGCGCGGCGACCGCGGGGCGTGGGGTGGACGTTTGCATCGACGCGGTTGGCCACCCCTCCGCCCTGGACCTCGCGCTGCGGCTGACGCGCAAGTGTGGCACCGTGCAGGCGATCGGCGTGTACGCGGAGCGCGCCGAGGTGCATCTGGGTTTGCTGTGGATCAAGTCGCTGCGGATATGCGCCGGCCACGCCAACGTGATCGGGCACATCGACCGCGTGCTGGCGCTGATGTCGGCGGGCGTGCTCGACCCTTCGCCACTGGTTACTCACCAGATGAGCCTCGACGAGGCTCCGGAGGCGTACGCTTTGTACGACCGCCGCGAGGCGCTGAAGATCGTCCTGCGACCATAGGAGCCCCAGAATGAGCACCACCACAGTCGAGCTACCCGAGGCATTGGGATCCGAGGCGCGCGCGTTCATCGCCGGTGAGCACGGGCTGCTGATCGGCGAGGAGCGCCCGCAAGCCGCCGACGGGCGCACCTTCGCCACGCTCGATCCCTCCACGGGGCGCGAGCTCGCGCGCGTGGCGCAGGCCGGCGCCGAGGACGTAGAGCGGGCGGTGGCGGCGGCGAGGGCGGCGTTCGCCGAGGGCCCGTGGGCGAGCATGCCTGCCTCCGGACGCGAGCGGCTGATGCTGGCGCTGGCGGCCGCGATCGAAGAGCACGCGCAGGAGCTCGCGCAGATCGAGTCCGCCGACAACGGCAAGCCGGTGGGGCTCGCACGGTATGTGGATGTGGCCGGGACGGCCGCCCACCTGCGCTACTTCGCGGGCTGGCCGACGAAGATCGAGGGCGCTGTGCTGCCGGTGACCGCTCCCAACATGCTCTGCTACACCCGCCGCGAGCCGGTCGGGGTGTGCGGGCAGATCGTGCCGTGGAACTTCCCGCTGTTGATGGCCGCCTGGAAGCTTGGGCCGGCGCTCGCCGCGGGCTGCACCGTTGTGCTGAAGCCGGCCGAGCAGACGCCGCTGAGCGCGTTGCGCCTCGGCGAGCTGGCGCTGGAGGTCGGCTTCCCACCGGGCGTGTTGAACGTGCTCACCGGCGACGGCTCCACCGGCGCGGCGCTCGTCGACCACCCCGGGGTCGACAAGATCGCATTCACCGGCTCGACCGCGGTGGGACGTGAGATCGGCGCCAAGGCGGGCAAGGCGCTCAAGCGGGTAACGCTCGAGCTGGGTGGCAAGTCGCCCAACATCATCCTTCCCGACGCCGACATCGACGCCGCCGTCAAGGGCTCCTACCAGGCGATCTACTTCAACTCCGGCCAGGCCTGCAACGCGGGCTCGCGCCTGTTCGTCCCGGCGGCGCAGTTCGACGAGGTGATGAGCGGGCTGGCAGAGCAGGCCGCCACGGCGCAGCTGGGGCCGGGTCTCGACCCTGGTACCCAGCTCGGACCGCTCGTCTCCGCCGAGCAGCACGAGCGCGTGCTCGGCTACATCGAAGCCGGCCGCGCCGAAGGCGCCGAGGTGCTGGCCGGCGGCGAGGCGGCGCTCTCCGACAGCGGCGGCTACTTCGTCGCGCCCACGCTGTTCAGTGCCACCGGAGCCGGGGCCGACGGGCTGCGAATCGCGCGCGAGGAGATCTTCGGCCCGGTGCTGGTCGCCTCCCCCTACGACACGCTCGAGGAGGTCGCCGCGCGCGCCAACGACAGCGACTACGGGCTGGCCGCGGGCGTGTGGACGCGCGATGTCTCATCCGCCCACCGCCTGGCGGCGCTGCTGCGGGCGGGCTCGGTGTACGTCAACACCTGGGGCGCCGTCGATCCCTCAGCGCCGTTCGGCGGCTTCAAGGCCTCGGGTCTCGGCCGCGAGCACGGCCACGACGGCTTGAGCGCCTACCTGGAGACCAAGAGCGTGTGGACCGCACTATGAGCGCATCCATGCCCGGCCCCGGGCGCCTGAAGATCTCGCGTACGGTCGAGAACGGCACCGTCAGCCTCTCCCTGGAGGGAGAGCTCGATCTCGCGGGGGCGCCCGACATGGAAGTGAACCTGGCGACGGCAGAGCGGGACGGCCCGACGCGTTTGATCATCGACCTGAGCCGCCTGCAGTTCATCGATTCGACCGGGCTGCGGCTGCTGCTGCAGGCCGACGCGCGTGCCAAGGAGCAGGGGTACGAGCTTGTTCTGCGCTCGGGGACGCAGGCGGTGCAACGGGTGTTCGAGGTGACGGGGGCGCTCGCGATCCTGCGCTTCGAGGGCGCCGAGGACTGACCTCAGCGCCCTCGCCCCGACCGAGATCGGCCGAGATGCCCTTGTTTCGTGTGCAGACCACCAACTCCGAGGGCACACCGCCGCACCTCGGCCGGCACCCTCCCTCGTGACCCCTGACGCGATCTCCTCGGTACTGCCACAATCGCTCGCCGGGAGGAGTGAGGCGGCCACCACTAATCGTGCGGGCGCCGACCGCGCTGCCCCCAGTCGCGTCACGCTGGCGCTGGCGGGACTGTGCGTGGTGGTGCTGCTCGGGGCCACGCTCGAGGTGGTGCTCGACGCGGCGGTCGGCCACTCGCCGCTGACTCCGGGCTCGCCGAAAATCGCGGGATGGCTGGTGGCGATCGGCAAGCCGCTGAGCTTCATCGGGATAGGGGAGCGTCTCGGCTTCCGGATGTTCCTGATCGCGCTGCTGTGCTTCACCGGCGCCTACGCGGGGCTGCTGGTGCTGGCGCGGCGTATCTCCACGGACCGTCGCGCTGCCCGCTGGTCGATCGCACTGGTCGCCACGCTGACGGTGATCGTGTGCGCCGGTCCGATCCTCTTCTCGACGGACGTGTTCAGCTATATCGCCTACGCGCGCATGGGTGTGCTGCACGGCCTCGACCCCTACCTGCACGGCCCGATCAGGATCGAAGCGGACCCGATCTTCAAATACGTGGGGGAGGACTGGCTGAAGGTGGCGACCGCCTACGGGCCTGTGTACACGTTGCTCACCTACCCGCTGGGCGTGCTCGGCGTGAAGGGGGCGGTGTGGGGCGCGAAGGTCGAGGCGCTCGCTGCGTGCGCTGGCACACTGGCGCTGACGTGGCGCTGCGCGCGAGCGCGAGGCTACGACCCGGCGGTGGCGCTTGTGGCGCTCGGCGCCAACCCGCTGTGGGTGCTCTACGGGCTGGGGGGCGCCCACAACGACGTGATCATGACCTTCTTCATGATGGCGGCGGTGGCGCTGGTCGTCTGCGAAAAAAATCCCAGCCCCACCAGCCCCACCGGCCCCACCGGCCCGGCCAGTCTCGGTTCGTCGTCCGCAAGCCGACGGCTTGGCAATCGGGAGGCGCTGGCGGGGGCGTCGGTCGTGGCCGCGGGCATGGTGAAGGCGACGGGGGCGGTGCTGCTGCCGTTCATGCTGCTCGCGCGGCGTGACCGAAGCCGGGAGACACGCGCCTTCGGCGCGAATCCCCGTTTCGGCCAGCGGACACTGGCGGGCGCGGTCGGGGCGCTGGTGGCGATCGCCGCGGTCTCCTACCCGGTGTTCGGCCTGCACGGCCTCGACGTGGTCTCGGCGCTCAACCGCGACGCGGCGCTGGTGTCGACCGACAGCTTCCCCACCGAGATCGCGCACCTGCTGGGCAAGCCGGGGGTATTCCCGGTTGACCACGATCTGCTGAAGGTGGCGCTCGTGGTGATCGTGGCGCATCTTCTATGGCGCACGTGGCGAGGGTACGACTGGGTGTCGGCGTCGGGGTGGACGCTGTTGGCGATCGCCGTGACCAGCACGTGGCTGCTGGCGTGGTACACGCTGTGGGCGCTGCCGCTGGCGGTGGTCGCGCGCGATCGGCGCCTGCTGATCGCGACATTCGCGGTGCAGGGCCTGTTCATCGTCCACCAAACCGCCCCGTTGTTCTCGCCGGTGTCCTCATGAGTGGGGCGAGCGGGCACGCCGGGTCGGGCGGCTGCCACGGGTGCATGTCGATTGGGCCGGGCAGCCGCGGGGAGGACATGCGGTGAGCGCGCCGGCGGGCACCGTCGAGCCGGGCGGCCGCTGGGAGCGCCTGCCGGAGCGCCTGCGCCCGCGCACGCACGAGCGCCGCGGCCGTGGGGACCTGCGCCGCGTGGAGAGCACGCTGCTGGTGCTGGTATTCCTGGTACTGGCGGTGGCCGTCGTCAACGACGTGGTGCGCCAGGTGCACGTCAACGAACGCACCACCGCCGACCTGCGCACGTGGCGGACGATCACCGGCAACGACCTCATCAACATCTCCGTCGAACAGGACCTAACACATCGCACCACGCGCGACGTGCTGTGCGGCAACACCGGGTCGGGCCCCCCCGGGACGCAGCCGCAGGCGTGCCTGATCGTCACCGGCCCCACCGTGCACGGGATGCGGGCGGCGAAGGGCGGCTTCTACCTGCCGCCCTACTACCAGGACAAGCACGCCAACCGCTACGCCTGCTTCGGCACGGCGGTGAGCGAACACCTGTGCGGCCTGCCGACTCCGCCGGGCGCGCCGGACGAACCGCTGACGGGGGGCTGATGGCGGAGCCTGCGGCCGTGTCCGGTGCGCCGGGGGGAAAGTTGGATGGAGACCCCCACAAGGGGGGTCAGGGATGGGTTGCGCATCGCGGAGAGGGGGCGTGGCGCGAAGCCCTGACGAAGTGGTGGCCGCTGGCCGCGCTGGTGGTGCTCGCAGCGCTTCTGCGCCTCACCACGCTCGACCTGCAGAGCTTCTGGTACGACGAGGCATACGTTCCGGTGCACACGCTGCACCCGTCGCTGGTGGCGACGCTGCGCTCGGTCGAGCACCGCGAAAACACGCCGCCGCTGTGGTACGTGCTGATCTGGGGGTGGTCGCGGATCTTCGGCACGGGGATGCTCGCCCTGCGCCTGCCCTCGGCGCTGGCGGGGATCGCAACGGTGCCGGCGGCGTGGGGGATCGGGCAACAGTTGGCCGGCCGCCGGGCCGCGATCGCCACCGCGGCACTGGTGGCGAGCAGCTCGCTGCTCGTCTGGTACTCCCAGGAGGCGCGCGCCTACGGCCTGTTCGTGTTCATGGCGGCGCTCGCGATGTGGTGCTGGCTGCGGGCCGACGCCGACCCCACGCCCGGCAGGCTGACGGCGTTCGCGGCGAGCGGCGCGGCGGCGCTGGCGACGCACTACTTCGCGGTGTTCCTGCTGGCGCCGATGTGCCTGTGGCTGCTGCGCCCGCGGCGCGCCGCGGTGCTCTCTGCTCCGCGGTCGATGCGGCCGGGGACCGCCCCCTCGGTGGGCCCGTGGTCGGGGCCGTCACGGGGGGCGCTCGCAGCGGTTGCGGCGATCGTGGCGGTCGGCGCGGCGCTCGTGCCGCTGGCGCTCGTCCAGGGCGGCCACGGCACGCAGTGGATCGGCGCGTGGGCGCTCGCCGGCCGCCTGGAAACGATCCCCCAGTACTACCTGACGGGCTACTCCGGGGCGCCGCTGGGTCACGGCCTGGAGCTGCTGGTCGCACTGGAGATCCTCGCCGCCGTCGGCTACGGCCTGTGGCGTGCTCCCACCCCGCGCGAGAGCGATTCGGCGCTGCTGGCGCTGGGGGTGGCGGCCTGCGGGGTGCTGATTCCGGTGGCGATGGCGTTCGCCGGCGCCGACTACCTCGCGCCGCGCAACCTGGTCGCGGCGATGATTCCGCTGACCGCCGGGATCGCCACGATCGCGGCGGCGCGGCGCACCGGGGGCACGGGGTTGGCGCTGGTAGGTTTGATCGCGGTGACGTTCGCGGCGCTGTCGATCGACGTGGATCTCAGCCCGCGCCTGCAGCGCGGCGACTGGCGCGGGCTCGCGCGGCTGATCGGGAGCGAACACGCGACCGGCGCGCGCGCGATCACCACAGTGGAGTTGGGCGCGGCGCCGCTGGAGTACTACCTGCCGCCGCTGCGCAACCTGCGACAGGGGGCGACGGTGAGGGTGAGTGAAATCGACGAGACCGGCTACGCCCCGCTGCGCCCCGGGGCGGGTGAATCGCCGGCGCCGGGCTTCCACCTGGTGCAGTACCGGAATGTCAATGGAATGATTCTCTACAGGTTCCGCTCGGCGACCCCGCGCACAGTGGGGGAGGCGCAACTGCGCGAACACGTGATCGCCGAAGGCCACCCCGAGGTGCTGGTGCGCTGAAGACCGCCACCCGCTGAAGGTCGGCGATGCGGCCTGACGCTCGATGCCGGCACGCTCGCGAACTCGTCGTGCATGAGCGTCGAGCTATGGGGTTGACATTTGTTCTGGCGTGCGTTACGGTAGGTCATCACGTCGGCGTCACAGGGTTGGCGGCCGGCACACATAGGGTCTGGCTGGGTCATCCCGCTTTGTGGTTGACGTCAAGCGCTCGCAGGGTTGCAGTGATGAGAGAGGGGCTGGGTCGGAGCGATGAGGGAGTTGTTTGAGCGTGGTTTCTAGAGGGAGATACATGATGGGGATGTGCGCATCAGCCCGGCGGGCTGATGCTAGATGCGCCAGCATGGCGCTGTCGCATCTCTCTCTCTCTCTCTCTCTCTTCGGCTAGTGGTGTAGCCGAAGGCGCTTCTCATCCGGCGCGTCTGCGCCGTCTGCCTTCGCCCCCGCGGGGGGTGGGGCTCCCATCGCGTTCGACCGGCGCCGTGGTCTCACGCGCACGTGTGAGGAGCGCTCGCTGATGGCGGCGCCGGCGCGCAGTCGAATAAGGGCGGGTGTGCCGCGAGCCGCCAGGGGTGCTGTGCCGGGCGATCCGCGAGTACCGCTCAAGCGCACGAAGCCGGCGCCGCCGCAGGGAACCCCGCGGGTGCAGGTGGAGGAGATTCAGCGCTCGCGGCTGCTGGCGGCGGCCGCGGCGACATTCGACGAGCTGGGTTACGAGCAGAGCTCGGTGGCGCGGATCACGGCGCGGGCACGGGTGTCGCGGCGGACGTTCTACGAGCTGTTCGGCAACCGCGAGGCGTGCCTGGTTGCGCTGCTCGACGAGGTCGCGGGGCGGGTCGAGCGGGAGCTCGAGGCGGCGGACCTTGGAGGTCTTGGGTGGCGCGAGCGGGTCCGGGGCGGGCTATGGACGATTCTCTCGTTCCTGGAGCGTGAGCCGGTGCTGGCGCGGATCTGTGTGGTGCAGGCGCTGCACGGTGGTCAGCTCGCGCTGAAGCGTCGCGAGCGGATCCTCGCGCGCTTGGCAGCGGTCCTCGACGAGGGGCGTTTGGAGGGCTCGCGTGGTGAGGAGTGCACTTTGGTGACCGCGGAAGGCCTGGTGGGTGGCGCGTTCGGCGTGGTGTATGTGCGGCTGCGCGGTGGCGATCCGGGGTCGTTGACGGGTCTGTTGGATGAGTTGATGGGAATGATCGCGTTGCAGTATCTGGGGGCGAGGGCGGCACGTCGTGAACAGATGCGTCCTGCCCCCGCGCCCCCGCGCGAGGCGCCACACGAGCGCTGGGAAGTGGGCGCGCAGGCCGAGCGTGACCCGCTCGAGGAGGTCCCGATGCGCCTGACCTATCGCACCGCAAGGGTGCTGCAGTGCATCGCGGAGCTGGGCGGGCGGGGATCGTCTCCCAGCAATCGTATGGTCGCCGAGCACGCAGGGATCACCGACCCGGGTCAGATCTCGAAGCTCTTGCGGCGCCTGGAGGGTCTCGGTCTCACCGAGAACACCGGCGGCGAGCGCCTCAGCGGCGAACCCAAGGCGTGGAAGCTGACACCGCTCGGCGGCCAGGTCGCACAGCGCATCAGCGTCATCACCGACAACCGTACAGCGGCCGCATGATGCGCCACACCCGATCACACACCACCACGAAAGGCACATGTATGAGTGAGTCACGCGATATTCTCACGTCCCTGCCGCACCGCCTCGGTGTCGCGGGGCCTGCTCGCGTGTGTGCCAGCCAAGGGAGTGGTGCGCCTTCGCGTCGCCGTGCCCTGGTCATCCTGTCGGTCTTCGCCACGGCGCTGGGCCTTCTGGCCTTCGCGAGCGCTCCGGCGCTGGCCGCCGCCCCGGAAACCCCGGAGGCGACGCCCGCAAGTCCGATCGCCGCGACCACCGCGACCCTCCACGGCCTCCTGAACCCCGGCGCGCCAGGCAACCCTGGCTTCTACGAATTCCTCTATAAACAGTCCGCCAGTGAATGTCAGGGCGAAGGTGAAGTGGCGACGTCCGTGGCCACGGTGACGGGAGCGATGCAGGAGCCGGCCGAAGCCAAGGTGACAGAACTCCTCCCGAACACCAACTACACATTCTGTCTACGCGCTAAGAACGAAGCGGGCGAAGAAACCCTCAGCGCACCAGTGACGTTCAGGACGCTCCCCGAAGCGTACGCTACGAACCTCACTGCCTCGAGCGCCACGCTGCACGCGGTGCTCAACCCGGAAGGCTCATCGCTCTCCTACCATTTCGAGTACGGGACCGGCACCGCGTACGGCTCGCAAACACCGGAAGCCAGTACGAGCCTTACGGACGTCGAAGCGCACATCCAGGATCTGAGCGCGGCGACGCTCTATCACTACCGTGTGATCGCGACGGACGCGGCACACGAAACCTTCGAAAGCGAAGACCACACCTTCACCACACAACACGTCATCGGCGAGTTCGCCCTCCCCGACGGGCGCCAGTACGAAATGGTGACGCCGCCGGAGAAGGAAGGCGCCCTGTTCTATCCGTTGCATAATAACGATTTTGTAGGCAGACCTATTCAGGCGTCTGTCAACGGTGATGCGATCGCCGATCTGGCGAGCCAGCCGACTGAAGCCGACCCAAACGGTTATAGCGAAGAAGTGTCTGTGCTCTCGACGCGTGGTCCTGGGGGCTGGTCTTCGCAGGACATCGCGGGTCCGCACGAGAGAGTCGCGAGTATGCGCGGCGCGGAAGGTGACGAATCTCGCCTGTTCTCTGAAGATCTGTCGCATGTGGCTACGCAACAGTTCGGTAACTTCACCCCGCTCTCTCCGGAAGCGAGCGAATCGACGCCGTACCTGCGCACCAACTATTTCAATCAGAACGTCAACGAACACTGTGAAGGCTCCTACCTCACCGCCGGCTCGTGCTTCCAGCCGTTGGTAACAAAGGCGAACACGCGTGCAGGCGCGGTGTTCGGTCAAGAAACGACTGGGGAGTGCTTTCTCTACATTTGCGGGCCGGTTTTTATGGATGCGACCCCGGATCTGAGCCATATCGTTCTGTACTGGGACACGCTCTTCGGAGTGCAGCTGACCACCTCTTTGCCCCAAGGATGGGCCGGTGAGTATGAGTGGTCGGGCGGGCAGCTACAGCCCCTTCCCGGCGCGCTCGCCAGGGAAGGCACGAACGCAATCTCCGCCGACGGTGGGCGTGTCATCCTCACGAATGGTATGTTCGAAGTCGCCACAGGAGAAGTGGTCCCTTATGGCGGAACGTTCCAGACTGCCAGTAGCGACGATTCGAAGATCTTCTCCATCGATGGGGGAGGAGATCTCATCGAATGCGAAATCGTCGTCGAAGTCGCCGGCAAGCACAAGTGCAACCTGTCAGATCTGACGCCGCCTTTGCTCGCCGGAGGCGAACCCGCGAATGTGCGGGCGGTGCTCGGCGTGAGTGAAGATGGCTCGTACGTGTATTTCGCGGCCAGTGGTGCACTCGCGCCCGGTGCTGTCCCCGACGGATGCGGGCCGACTGTGGAAGGGTGTAATGTGTATGTTCGCCATGATGGTGTGACGAGGCTCGTCACAGCCAGCGGGCTGTGGGAGGGCCAGGGGGCAAGTGGTAACTGGCGGGTGTCGCCCAATGGTCGCTGGTTGGCGTTCATGTCGCGGAAGAGTCTCACAGGCTATGACAACCGTGACGCGGTCAGTGGACAGCCGGATTCGGAGGTCTACCTGTATCACGCTGAAACCTCGCCGGCCGGGGCGCTCGAACCGGGGAAGCTCGTGTGTGCGTCGTGTGATCCTACGGGAGCACGACCGACCGGCGTAAACGAAGATGCAGAACGGCAGGGCTGGACGGCGGCGAGCGTCCCGTATCGGATGGAAATCGCCTCTTTCTCGTTTCCTGAAGTTGGGCCTCTTTATCAGTCGCGTTATCTGTCTGATAGTGGCAGGTTGTTCTTTGACAGTAACGATGCGCTGGTGCCGCAGGACGTCAATGGTGTGGAGGATGTGTATGAGTACGAGCCTGAAGGCGTGCCCGCGGGCGAACATGCCTGTTCGTCTTCGAGCACGAGCGGGAGCGAGGTCTTCGAGCCCGCGCGTGCCTTCCAGGCGGGAGGCGTGACGGGCGAAGAAGGCGCGGGCTGCGTCGCGCTGATCTCCTCGGGCATCTCCAGTGACCCATCCTCGTTCCTCGACGCCTCGGGAACCGGGGGGGACGTGTTCTTCCTCACGACGGCGAAGCTTGCCCCGCAGGATTTTGACGACGCCGCCGACGTCTACGACGCGCACGAATGCACGAGCGCCTCGCCATGTACCACGAGCGTGGTAGCTCCCCCGCCATGCACGACCGAAGCCTCCTGCAAACCACCCCCAACCCCCCAACCATCGATCTACGGTCTGCCCGCGAGCGCAACGTTCTCCGGCCCCGGCAACCTAGCTCCACCACCACCAGCAGTGGTCAAGAAGGTCACGAAGAAGACCGTCAAGTGCAAGAAGGGCTTCGTAAAGAATAAGAAAAACGAGTGTGTTCGCAAGAAATCAAGCAAGGCAAAGAAGTTAGCCAGGAAATCCAGCAACAACCGGAGGACAAGTCGATGACTACCTTCAAAGTTCTCCAAAAGCTCACCACGGCGATCGTCGTGCTCTTGGCGATTCTCGCCTTTTTGGCCGCCCCGGCGTTTGCGCAAGGGGGAGTTGGGCCTTGGTGGCATTTGACCTCCAACACTCAACCAACGTATATTCAGCCCGGGCAGGCCGCAGACGAGGTGCTACAGATCGCGGTCAGCACGAGCGCGGGCTCATATGAACTGATAGATAGGGGTGTTGGCCTCAACAGGCCTGAAGGTGGCGGTAGCGGTCATGAAGTGGAGCTTGGGGTTGGTGAGGAACCCGCAAAGATACAGGAAGCCCTCGAATCCGAACAGGTGTATGGCTCGGGCAATGTTGAAGTGACGAGTCCTTGCACGGGAGTGCCGAATCCCTCGTGCACGGAAGTGAACAACCGGTATGAAGTGTATGATGTCAGGTTTGTGGGCAAGCTGACAGATCGGTATGTCCACCCTATGACCGCTGGATCAACTGTTGAAGAATACCCATTTGTCGCGGTCAAGGAGCTTGTGAAGGGTCATACTGATGGTACGATTCTGGTGAGCGCTGTGAATCTCGGTGACGAGGGCACGGTCGGCTGCAAGAAGGTCGCAGCGGGCGCTGGGAAGTATCTGGACGCCCGTTGCAGCGAAGATGCGACCGTGCCGGGCACGGGCGAATACGAAAATGCGACGCCGATCGTGCTCACCGACAAGCTTCCCGCGGGGCTGACGGCGGTCAGAATCGAAGCGGAGGATGACGAATCGGACAGGCATTGGGGAGCTGCCCCTCCTCCGCTTGAATGCGCGTTGGGATCGTTGAGTTGCACGTTCACCGGATCTCCCGTCCCGGGAGCGCATGGTAATGACACATCGAGTGTGTCACCGTACTACCGCATCGTGATGCGTATCTACGTGAACGTGAAGGGCGGCGCGGAAGCGGCCAAATCGGGTGAGTCGAACGAAGCGGGCATAACGGGTGGCGAGGCTCCCGCCGCGACGGTCAAAGTGCCGATCACGGTATCCGACGCGCCGATACCGTACGGGTTGAGCTCGTATGAAATGCGCCCCGAAGAAGCTGGTGGCGGTATTGATACGCAGGCAGGCTCGCATCCGTTCCAGTTCACGACGACGGAGGTGGTAAACGAAGTGTCCGAAAGCACACCGGTGGCGTTGACGAAGGATCTGCATTTCAAGCTGCCACCCGGTGTAATCGGCAACCCGACACCGTTCGCACAGTGCACGCTGTCGGACTTCCTCAACAGTGGGGGAATATTATGTTCGGCGCAGACCGTGGTGGGAGTCTCCACGGGAGTCGTCAAGGTGCAGTACGAAAACAAGTTGTTAAACATCAACTACGAGACTCCACTGTTTAATATCGAACCCGCTGTCGGCGAACCCGCACGGTTCGGTTTCGTAGCCGGTGAAAGCAGTTTTGGCCCCCATGTCCCGGTGCTACTGACCACCGCGGTGCGTACCGGTGGTGACTATGGTGTTACGGTGAACGTGGCGAACATTAGCCAGGTCGCGGAATTCCTCTCGAGTGAAGTGACGTTTTGGGGTGTTCCGGGCGACGCACGTCACAACTACTCGCGGGGCGAAAACTGCCTCGTGGACGCGGATCTCGTCGCTTGGGGGTTGGGGATTGACTATGGATGTCCTGCCTTCGAAACAGCGATCCATCCCCCGCCACTGATGACGTTGCCGACGTCGTGCACCGGTCCTCTGCACACGACGGTGCAGGCGGACTCGTGGCTGGAACCATCCGCTCTGCAGTCATTGTCGAATACACAGCCGATGCCGGCGTTGGATGGTTGCGACCGCCTGCCGTTCACCCCGGAGATCAAGGTCTCCCCCGATTCACAGCAGGCGTCAAAGCCGACGGGGTTGACGGTCGACGTGCACGTCCCCCAGGAAGGCCAGCTCAACCCGGAAGGTCTCGCGCAGTCGAACATCAAGAACATCGTCGTCACGCTCCCTGAAGGCGTGACGCTGAACCCGTCCGGTGGGGATGGGCTGCTGGGATGCTCGGAGGCGCAGATCGGCTTCGAAGGCGCAAAGGAACTGCAGTCGGTATTCGAACCAGGTGTCAAGACCCTGACGTTCACCCCGAAGGTGCCGGGCAGCTACGGGGCGAGCGAAGCGCTTGATCCGGGCGTGAACTTCTGTCCGAACGCGTCGAAGATCGCTGAAGCGACGATCCGCACACCGTTGTTGCCGAATCCGTTGAAGGGCTTCGTGTATCTCGCCTCGCCGCAGAACTTCGCTGGTCTGCCGCAGGAAAACCCGTTCGAAACTCACGTCGCGATGTACCTCGTCGTGGAAGACCCCGTGTCAGGGTCGCTGGTGAAGCTCCCGGGCAGCGTGGAACTCGGCGGCCAGCCAGGGGTGGAAGGGCTCGCGCCCGGGCAGATCCGTACGACGTTCGCGAACAACCCGCAACTCCCCTTCGAAGACGCCGAACTGCACTTTTTCGGCGGGGAACGCGCCCCGCTGGCTTCCCCCAACCATTGCGGGAAGTACACCACGAACGCGACGTTCACGCCGTGGTCCGGTGAGGAACCGGTCAGTTCGCAGTCGAGCTTCGAAGTCACCTCGGGTCCGAATGGGAGCCCGTGTCCGGGTGCGGCCCTGCCGTTCAGCCCGACGCTCGCGTCGGGTACGACGAACAACAACGCTGGCGGGTACACCGCGCTCGATACCACGATGTCTCGCGAAAGTGGCCAGCAGAGCATCCAGTCGGTCACGCTGCACTACCCGCCCGGCGTCTCCGGCCTACTATCCGGCGTGAAGCTCTGCGGCGAAAGCGACGCGAACGCCGGGACTTGCGGCCCGGAAAGCCAGATCGGGGAAACGATCGTCAGCGTCGGCGTCGGCGGAGACCCATATACCGTCACCGGCGGCAAGGTCTACATCACCGGCCCCTATGAGGGCGCGCCGTTCGGCCTGTCGATCACGAACCCCGCGAAGGCCGGCCCGTTCGATCTCCAGGAAGGCCGTCCGGTGGTGGTGCGCGGCAAGATCGAAGTCGATCCGGCGACGGCGGCCTTGACGATCACGACTGACCCGTCCGGTCCGCATGCGATCCCGACGATCATCGAAGGGTTCCCGCTGCAGATCCAGCACGTCAACGTGCTGATCAACCGGCCGGACTTCACGTTCAACCCGACGAACTGCAGCCACCTCGCGGTCACGGGCACGATCAACAGCGCCGAAGGCGCAAGCGCCCCCGTCTCTGTGCCGTTTCAGGCGACCAACTGCGCCGTCCTAAAGTTCGCGCCGAAATTCTCAGCCTCGACATCCGGGAAGACCTCCCGGGCGGGCGGCGCGAGCCTGTCGGTGAAGCTGGCCTACCCCAACGCGCCACAGGACACCCAGGCCAACATCGCCATGGTCAAAGTCGAACTGCCCAAGCAGCTCCCCTCGCGTTTGACGACGCTGCAGAAGGCGTGTACCGCGGCGCAGTTCCACGCAAACCCCGCCGGATGCCCACCGGGGTCGATAGTGGGACACGCCAAGGCACTCACGCCGTTGATCCCGGTTCCATTGGAAGGCCCGGCGTACTTCGTCTCCAACGGCAACGAAGCGTTCCCGAACCTCGTCGTCGTGCTCCAAGGCTACGGCGTCACGCTCGACCTCGTCGGCTCGACGTTCATCAGCAAGCAGGGGATCACGAGCAGCACGTTCAAGACCGTTCCCGACGCACCGGTCGGCAGCTTCGAACTGACGCTGCCTGAGGGCCCCTACTCGGCGCTGGCGGCGAACGGGAGCCTCTGCAGAGACAAACTCACGATGCCCACCGAATTCGTCGCGCAGAACGGCGCCGAAATCCACGAGACGACCAAGATCGCGGTCACTGGGTGCCCGAAGGCGCACAGGGCCAAGCGCGGAAAGCGTCACAGGGGCAAGGCTGAGAAGCGGAAGCAGTAATGACCTGGGCAACCGAGGCTCGCCACTCTCAAATGGCGACCGAAAGAAGGGGTAGGGAATGCTTGTGCGCAAGGATCGGGTTTCTGTGTTGACGGGGCGTGTGGTTGTAGTTCGTAGGGGTCTTGCGGCGTTGCTGGTTGTGTCGTCGGTTGCGCTGGTGTCAGCGGCATCCGCGGTCGCGGAACCGAATGGTATCTTCGGGATCTTCAGGCAATGTCCCACGAGAGTGCCGGGTGTTGGCCCGTGCGCTTTCGATCGGCTGACCAGCGGGGAGTTCGTGATCGGCGGTACCAGGATTCCGATCGAAAAGCCGCTCACGCTGCAGATGGGGTTTATTCCTACTGGGAACCCCGAATACGAACGGGAATTCTTTGGAGTGCCGGCCAAGGACGGTGAAACTCTGTCGAAGACCGAACTGAAGGCACCCGTCGATCTGTTTGGCGCGGGGGTAAGGGCGATCCCAGAACTAGTGCTCAGCGATGGACACCCCGTCATCTTCAACGAATACAAGCTTGCGGCGCAGGAAGGCGAAGGGCTTGTCCTCCTCCTTCGATTTCACCTGGAGAACCCGTTCGTCGGTGTCTCGTGCTATATCGGCTCCGAAGCGAACCCGCTACAACTGGGTCTGACGACTGGAGAAACGCACCCGCCGCCGGGAGTCGAAGCGCTCCACGGGGTAATGGGAACAACAGCGGGAGTCTTCGAAAACGAAAAGGGAATGACTCGCATCGCGGGGGCCTCGCTGGTCGATAACACGTTCTCGATGCCGGGAGCCGAAGGATGCGGCGGACCGTCCTCTGGTGGCTCGCTCGACGCGCGCGTGGACGAGGATCTCCACATACCGAACAAAGCGGGCCAAAACGCAGCGGTTCTATACGGCGAAATAAGTATGACATCTCACACGACGGTGATAGCCAGCGAAAGCTGGACCGTAGCCCCGGCGCTCGCGCTGCCGGTACCCGGCGGCCTGCCGGCCTCAAACGTTACGAAGGTCAGCGCGACGCTCAACGGCTCGCTGAACCCCGGCGGGGCGCCCGACGACTACCACTTCGAGTACGGCACCACCACCGCGTACGGCTCGTTTGAGCCGATCCCCGAGAACCACACGCCGAGCACCGGCGAAACGCTCACGGTATCCCAACCCATCGTCGGCCTGCAGGCCGGCACGACCTACCATTACAGGCTGGTCGCGGACAACCCCGAAGGGCTCAGGGTGGTAGGCCCCGACGAGACGTTCACCACTCTCCCAATGCTCGCCCCCACTATGGAAACGAGCTTTACGAACAGTGCCGGCATCCTTACCACGACCCCGGGCAGCCCGATCGCCCCCCCGGCCGCAACGTCGCCGGCGTCTTCCAATGCACCCCTGGCGCATCACACGCTCCACAGCCACCGGCGCGTCAAGCGGCACGAGAGTGTCAAGAAGCACAGGAGCACCAAGAAGCAGGGCAGGCATGTGGGGAACACGAACGCAAGAGGCAGGAAGAAGCATGCGAGCAGCAGGAAGCGGCATCACCCAACTCAGTAGTTCAGCCCGAATGTGGCCGGCGTGATGTTGCGCCAGAACGTCACCTCGAAGGTGGCGAAGAAGTCGGTCTGTCCCCACAGCGGGTTGGCGTGCTCGATGAATACCGCGTCGATTGCGAACACCGGTCCCCAGGGGTGGAGCACGCCGGTCGGGGAGTGACGGAGAACCTGTCCGCGGACCGGGGTCGCCGTGGTCCAGCAGTGGACTTTGCTGCCATCGGCGATGACGGCGTCTCTGGCCTCACGCAGGTCGGTGGGTTCGAGTCCGAGCCTTTCGGCGTGTTCTCTGGAGAGCACGGTGCTGGAGGCGCCGGAGTCGACGGTTCCCGAAAGATCGAGCTGTGAGCTGCCTTGGGCCTGGATACGCACGTCCAAAGCAGGCGTGTCGAACACGTCGTAGGGAAATCTGCGCAGTGGCAACGAAGCGTCTCGTTAGCGGGCGAAGATCCGCGTCGTCGGGACCTCGAAGAACGACACGTCGGCGGCTCGATCGCCGAACTCATCCCACAACTCCGCGGGAGTGTCCCTGACGGCCAAGAGCGTCCCCGCGTGCAGGGCGACCCACTTCCCGGGGTAATCGACCACCTCCGGCGGGATCGGCGAAACCGAAGGCTCGTCGTCGGAGCCCTGGTCGGGGTCAACGTAGCCAAGGGGCACCGAGAAGAGGTCATCCATACGCCAAGCGTAGCGCCGGCTCGGCGCGACATGGGGGAGGCGATGACGCGTCGAATGCGCCGGTCGAACCCAGAACGTGATATCACCGCCCGCGCAGTCGTCGGATACGAAAGGATTAGCTCGCTGGACAATGCCGACCTCGACCGCCACGACCCGCAGCGAGGCACGAATCGCGCTGGAGCGCGCCTGCGAGCACCTGCTCGCCCTGCAGGATGAGGCGGGCTGGTGGCGCGGCGAGCTGCAGACGAACGTGACGATGGACGCTGAGGACATGCTCCTGCGCGAGTTCCTCGGGATCCGCACCGCGGCCGAGACAGAGCGCTCGGCGGCGTGGATCCGCTCGCAGCAGCGCGAGGACGGAACGTGGGCAAACTTCCACGGCGGGCCCGGCGACCTCTCGACGACCGTGGAGGCCTATTGGGCGCTACGCCTGGCGGGCGACTCAGCAGAGGCGGAGCACATGCGCACAGCCGCGGCGTGGGTGCGCGAGCAGGGTGGCGTGGAGGCGGCACGCGTGTTCACCCATGTGTGGTTGGCGCTGTTCGGGCTGTGGCCGTGGGAGCGAATCCCGGCGTTGCCGCCGGAGATCGCGATGCTGCCGCGGTGGGCGCCCCTGAACATCTACGACTTCGGCTGCTGGGCGCGCCAGACGATTGTGGCGCTGTCGCTGGTGATGGCACGGCGCCCCAAAAAGGCGTTGGAGTTCGATCTGCGCGACCTGCACGGCGCGCAGCCATGGACTCCGAGCGGATCGCGGCCCACGCCCCGCCCCGGCACCCGCCCGCCCTGCCCCGAACGTGCAGCCTCATCCACGCGCGGCCTTTCCTCGCTGCTCGCCGCCTGTTCTCCGGCCGCTACTACCGAAGCCGGGAAACGCTCGCGATTTGCTCGCATCCCCGTTTCGGCCAGCGCGGGCAGGTGGCTCAGACGCCTGGACAGCGCGCTGCGCCTGTACGAGCGCCACCCGCTGCCCGTGCTGCGCCCCCAGGCGATCGCGCGCGCCGAGGCGTGGATCGTGCGCCGCCAAGAGGCCGACGGCTCGTGGGGTGGCATCCAGCCGCCGTGGGTGTACTCGCTGATGGCGCTCCACCTGGGCGGCTACCCGCTGGATCATCCGGTGATGCGCCGCGGCCTGGAGGGTTTGGAGCGCTTCATGGTGGAGGATCGCGGCGAGCTCGACTCCCACCCATCCGCCCCCCATCCGCCTGACACGCCCGACCCCGAATCGCCCCTGCCATCGCGTCCCCGGCCAGCTCGCCCGCCCGGCACGGACGGATCCGAACCCCGCCCACCCAGCAGGCGCCTGGAAGCCTGTCAATCGCCGGTGTGGGACACGGCGCTGGCGACGGTGGCGCTGAGCGACGCCGGCCTGACGCGCGAGCACCCGGCGCTCGAGCGCGCGGCACGGTGGCTGCTGGAGGAGGAGGTGCGCGTGCGCGGCGATTGGGCGGCGGCGCGTCCGGAGTTGCAACCGGGGGGGTGGGCGTTTGAGTTCGAGAACGACAACTACCCCGACGTCGACGACACCGCGGAGGTGGCGCTGGCGCTGCTGCGCACGATCGAGCTGGAACCCGAGCAGACGCGCCGTGCCAACCGCCACCGCCGTCGCAGCGGCGAACAGCCGCCGACGGAGGGTGCGCAGGGGATGCGCGAGCGCGTGCAGGACGCGATCGACCGCGCCGTCGAGTGGGTGGAGGGGATGCAGAGCGAGGGCGGCGGCTGGGGGGCGTTCGATGCCGACAACACGCGGGCGCTGGTGAGGGCGCTGCCGTTCCTCGACTTCGGGGAGGTGATCGACGAGCCGAGCGCCGACGTGACCGCGCACGCGCTGGAGATGCTCGCCGCCCTCGGCCGCGCCGAGGGCGAACGAGCCCGCGCCGGGCTGAGCTGGCTGCTGGGACAGCAGGAGGCGGACGGGTCATGGTTTGGGCGCTGGGGAATCAACCACGTCTACGGCACCGGCGCGGCGCTGCCGGCGCTGGCCGCGATGGGCGTGGGCCTTGAGGAGCAGCCGATTCGCCGGGCGGTGGCGTGGCTGCATGGCCACCAGAACGAGGATGGCGGCTGGGGGGAGGACCCGCGCTCCTACGACGACCCCGCGTGGATCGGCCGCGGCGACTCGACCGCCTCGCAAACGGCGTGGGCGCTGCTGGCGCTACACGCGGCTGGCGAGCAGCTCGAGCGCTCCGAGGCGATGGCACGCGCAGTGGCATGGCTGATCTCCACGCAGCGCCCCGACGGCACGTGGGAGGAGCCGCAATACACCGGCACCGGGTTCCCGTCGGACTACTACATCAACTACCACCTCTACCGTCTCACCTTCCCGATCATGGCGCTGGGCCGCTGCGCGGGAGCTGAGGTACCAGCGTGAGAGCAGCGGCAGTGGGCCGCGCCGGATGGGACCTGCTCGCGGTGCCCTCGCCCTCCTCACCCTCCCCCCAACCGGCTGACCTGCCCTCGCCCGCGACGGTCATGGCGCGTGCAGGCGGGGAGAACTTTCCCGTCGCCAGCCGCATGCTGCCGCGCCGCGTCAGGGAGCACCTGCTGGCGTTGTATGGCTTCGCGCGGTTGGTGGACGAACTGGGGGACGCTGCGGCCTCCGGGGCCGATGGGGGGGGTGGGCCTCCAGCCAAGCTGGCGGCGCTCGACTGGTTGGAGGGGGAGCTGGAGCGCGTGTACGCCGGCAAGGCGAGCCACCCGCTGTTGGTGCGCTTGCAGGGCACCGTGCGCGAATGCACGCTCCCGCGCGAGCCCTTCCTGCGGCTGATCGACGCCAACCGTGTCGATCAGCGCGTTGCGCGCTACGACACGTGGGAGCAGCTGCTTGGCTACTGCCACCTTTCGGCTGACCCGGTGGGGGAGCTGGTGCTCGGCGTGTTCGGCAGTGCCACGCCCGAGCGGGTGGCGCTCTCGGATCGGATCTGCACGGCGCTGCAGCTGGCCGAGCACTGGCAGGACGTCGCCGAGGATCTGCGCGCCGGTAGGACCTACCTGCCCGCGGAGGACCTTGGGCGGTTCGGCTGCACCGAGCGCGACCTTGCCCAGACGGCCGCCAGTTGGCGCGTGAAGGGGCTGATCGCATTCGAGGTGGCGCGCACGCGGGAGCTGCTGGGAAAGGGCGCGCCGCTGATCGTCACGCTGCACGGGCGCGAGCGTCTGGCGGTAGCGGCGTTCGTGAGCGGCGCCGCCGCGGCGCTTGGGGCGATCGAGCGCGCCGGCTATGACGTGCTCGGGGGCCCACCACGGGCCTCCCGCGCGCGGCGCGCGGCGGCGCTGGCAAGGACGCTGGCGGGGCCGTGGCGGTGAGCGTTGTGGGTGCTCGGGGGAGAGCAAGGACGAGAGCAATGTTGGGCGCCCAACGGGCCTCGGTGAGAGCGATGCGCGCCGGCGGCACAGGTCGCGGCCGTGGGGCAGGGAGGCGCCGGTGAGCGTTGCTTCGCCCCACACCCAGCAGGCCTACCGCCATTGCGAGGCGCTGACGCGGGCGGCGGCGGGCAACTTCTACTACGGCATCCGTCTGCTCCCCGCCCCCAAGCGCAGGGCGATGTGCGCGGTGTACGCGTTTGCGCGGCGCGTGGACGACATCGCCGACGGGACACTGGTGCCGGAGGAGAAGCTGCGGCGGCTGGCGATGGCCGCGCAGGCACTGGAACATTTGAACCCTGAGGACGCCGACCCTGTGATGGCGGCACTCGCGGACGCCAGCGCACGCTTCGATCTGCCCGCCGACGCGCTCGACGATCTGATCGAGGGGGTGCGGATGGACGTGCACGGCGCCTCCTACGCGGACTTCAAAGAGCTCGAGCTCTACTGCCGGCGCGTCGCCGGCTCGATCGGGCGGCTGTGCTTGGCGATCTTCGGCGTACGCGCGGGCGGGTGGAGGGGCGAGTGGGCTCCTGATCGACGCGAGCGCTCGGCGAGTGAGATGGCCGACGATCTCGGCGTGGCGTTGCAGCTCGCCAACATCGTGCGCGACCTGCGCGAGGATGCCGAACGGGGGCGCGTGTACCTGCCGGCCCGCGACATGGTGCGCTACCACCTGCATGACGAGGGCTCCCTCGACGCGCCCGCGCTGCAGGCGCTCACACGCGAGGCGAGCATGGCCGAGCCAGCGATGGTGGCCGGCTTTGAGGGAGGGGACGTCGGCCAGCTGTATGCGCTGATGCGTTTCTACTGCCTGCACTCGCGCGACTTCTTTCATCGGGGCATGGAGCTGGTGGCGTTGCTCGACCGCCGCAGCGCCGCGTGCGTGCTGGCGATGGCGGGCATTTACTGGCGCCTGCTCGGCCACATCGAGGAGCGCCCCGACCGCACGCTCGCGCGCCGTGCGCGGCTGTCCAAACGCGAGAAGGCGTGGGTGGCGGCGCGGGCGCTGCTCGGCAAGGGGATACCCGAGCGCCACCCGGCCGAACGGATTCAGGAGGAAGACGCTTCTTGAGCGCTCCCGAACCGCCCGGCCCCCACGTGGCGGTGATCGGCGGCGGGTTGGCGGGGATCGCCGCGGCGCTCGACTGCGCCGACGCGGGCGCGCGGGTGACGCTGCTCGAGGTGCGCCCGCGGCTGGGTGGGGCGGTGTATTCCTTCGAGCGCGACGGCCTGTGGATCGACAACGGCCAGCACGTGTTCCTGCGCTGCTTTCACGCCTACCGCGCGCTGCTAGCGCGCCTCGGCAGCGAGCGCGGGGTGCGGTTGCAGCCGCGCCTGGAGATCGCGCTGGTGCGCCCCGGCGGGGAGGTGAGCGTGCTGCGCCGCTCGGGCCTGCCGGCGCCGCTGCACCTGGCGGGCACGCTGCTGCGCTACCGTCACCTTTCACTGCGCGAGCGCCTCGGCGCGGTGCGGGCGGCGGTGGCGCTGGGCCGCCTCGATCCGGGCGCGCCCGAGCTCGACCAGCAGACCCTCGGCGCGTGGCTTGCCGCTCATGGCCAGAGCACGCACGCGACGGCGGCGCTGTGGGATCTGATTGCGCTGCCCGCGCTCAACCTGCCCGCCGAGCAGGCGTCGCTGGCACTGGCGGCGTTCGTCTTCAAGCGCGGCCTGCTCGAACGGGCCGACGCGGGGGACATCGGCTTTCACCGTCGTCCGCAGAGCGAGATCGTGGGGGAGCCCGCGGAGCGGGCGCTGCGGGCCGCGGGTGTCGACGTGAGGCTGGGGTGGCGTACGGAGCGGGTGGTGGCCGGCGAGGGGGCGTTCGAGGTGGAGGGCGGCCAGCCCAGCGTGAGCGCCGACGCGGCGATCGTGGCGCTGCCACGCACGCGCGCGGCGGCATTGATCGAGCCGCTCGACCCGGCGAACGCGGCTCGCGCGCTGAAGCTGCACGACACCCCGATCGTCAACCTGCACGTGGTATACGACCGCCGTGTGTGCGAGCTTCCGTTCGTGGGTGGGGTGCAGTCGCCGGTGCAGTACGTCTTCGACCGCAGCGACGCCGGCGGTGTGGAAGCGGGGATGCAGTACCTGGCCGTCTCACTTTCCGGAGCCGACGAGGAGATGGGCATGAGCGTCGAGGAGCTGCGCGAGCGCTACCTGCCCGCCCTCGCGGAACTCTTCCCGCGCGCCCGAACGGCGCGGGTCGAGCGCTTCCTCGCCACACGTGAGCACGCTGCCACGCTGCGCGCCGAGCCGGGCACCGGCGCGCTGCGCCCCGGGCCACGCACTGCCGTTCCCGGCCTGGCGCTGGCGGGCGCGTGGACCGATACCGGCTGGCCGGCGACGCTGGAGAGCGCGGTGCTGAGTGGTCATGCGGCAGCTCACTGCGCGCTGGAGGCGGTCGGCCTCGTGTCACCATCGGCGCCCGTCGGTCATCGGCGGGCGGACGGTGACATGGGGCGGGGACCGGCCGCCGGCGAAGCTGGGACGTTGCAGGGGGGGCACCCGTGAGCGACCTGCTGATCGCCGCGCCGCTGCGCCTGGAGGCGTGGGCGATCTCCGCGGGGATCCGCTCCCGCGCCGCGCGCGGGCGGGTGCACCGCACCGGCATGGGCCCGCGCCGTGCGCAGGCGATGGCTCCCGTGCTGCGCGGGCGCCCTGGAGCTGCGCTGCTGGTGATGGGCTTCGGCGGCGCGCTCGACGAGCACAGCGACGTGGGCGACGTGGTGGTCGCCGACGCCGTGCAGGGACCCGATGGGATGGGGCCGGTCGCCTGCGCCGGCGCGCAGGAGCTGGCGGAAGCGCTCCAGCGCCGCGGCCTGCGCGTGCGCCGTGGGACGGTCGCCTCGGTCGCGCGCCTGGCGATGGGCGAGACGCGCGTGCAGCTGCGCGAGGCGGGGGCGATCGCGGTGGACATGGAGTCGGCCTGGTTGGCCCCGGGCGCCGGCGGGCGCCCGTTCGCGGTCCTGCGGGTGATCGCCGACACGCCCGCCCGGGAGCTGACCAACCCGCTGCTGACGGTGGCGGGGGTGGCGCGCGCGATGGTGACGCTGCGCCGCGCGGCGGGCGCGCTGCACGAGTGGACACCGGAGGGACTAATGTAGGGCGCGATGGCTGCGCGCATGAGACAGAGCACGCGCATGGGGTGGTACCTGATGCGCCAGCGCCTTGCCAAACGCGAGAAGTTTCCGCTGATCGTCGAGCTGGAGCCGCTGTTCCAGTGCAACCTGGAGTGCGCGGGGTGCGGCAAGATCCAGCACCCCGACCACGTGCTGCGCCGGCGGATGTCGGTCGAGCAGGCGGTGGGGGCGATCGAGGAGAGCGGCACGCCGATGGTGTCGATCGCCGGCGGCGAGCCGCTGATCCACCCCGAGATCCACCTGATCGCGGCGGAGCTCGTCAAGCGCAAGAAGTTCGTCTATCTCTGCACCAACGCGCTGCTGCTGGAGCGCAAGCTCGAAAATTTCAAGCCCAGCCCCTACTTCGCGTGGGCGATTCATATAGACGGCCTGCGCGAGCGCCACGACGCCTCGGTCGAACGCGAGGGCGTGTTCGACAAGGCGGTGTCGGCGATCCGCGCGGCGCAGGCGCGCGGGTTCAGGGTGACGACCAACACCACGTTCTTCACGCACGACTCCCCCAAAACGGTGCGCGAGGTGCTCGACTTCCTCAACGACGAGCTCGGGGTCGACGAGATGATGATCTCTCCGGCGTACGCTTACGAGAAAGCGCCCGACCAGGAGCACTTCCTCGGCGTGCGCCAGACGCGCGAGCTGTTCGGCGAGGCGTTCGCGGACGGACGGCGCAAGCGTTGGCGCCTGAACCACAGCCCGCTGTTCCTCGACTTCCTCGAAGGCAAGGCCGAATTCGACTGCACCGCTTGGGGGATCCCCAGCTACTCGCTGTTCGGCTGGCAGCGCCCCTGCTACCTGATGTCCGACGGCTACACCGCCACCTACAAAGAGCTGATCGAGACGACCGACTGGAGCAGGTACGGCCGCGGTCGCGACCCCCGCTGCGAGAACTGCATGGCCCACTGCGGCTACGAGCCCACCGCCGTCCTGCGCACCACGCACTCGCTGCGCCAGTCGCTGCGGGCGCTCGTCAGCTGACGCAGCTCGGGTCGCTCGGGTGGGGGCGAGCCTGTCGTCGATACCGCTCTCGTCAGCTGATCTCGGCCTCCTGCTCGATCTCGTCAACCGTGGTGACGGGCTCGGCGGACTCCTCACCCTCCAGCGTCGCGGCGCCGCGGATGTCGCGCCAGGTCATGCCCTCGCCGAGCAGGGCCGGGATGCCGAGGGCAAGTGCGGTGAGGACCTCGACGGCCTGGAGGATGATTCCGTAAGCCAGGGCGGGGCCGGCACCGACGCCGTAGGCGGCCAGCACCACCAGGCAGGCGGCCTGAAAGACGCCGACGTTCGACGGGGTGGCGGGCAGCACGGCGGAGACATTGACGGCCAGCAGCACCGCGGCGGCGGCGGTGAGGCCGTCGTCGGATTGCAGGCCGAGCGCGCACAGCACCGCGTAGCAGGCCACCCACTGCAGCGTCCACGCCAGCAGTTGCGCCAGCACGGCGGGGATCCCGTGGCGGGGATTGGCGAAGACGGCCAACCCCTGCCTGCCGAGACGCAACAGGCGGGCAAGCGTGGCGGCGGCAAGCGCGATCCGCAGTGAGCGCGAGCGCTGGGCACGCGCCAGCAGCCACGGTCCCATCAACACCAGCAGGCAGATCGCCAGCGGTACGGCGAGCGCGACCACGAGGCCGGAGACGTGCTGGCGCAGGAGGTCGAGGCTGGTGAAGGTGACGGTCGCGAGGATCGTCAGCGCGAGCAGGTTGATCAGCGTCTGCGAGAAGACGGTGCCGGCGACCACCGGCAGCTGGCGGCGCGAGGAGCCGGGCAGGCGGCGGGTCAGCACCAGCATCTTGGCGGGCTCGCCGATGCGCCCGGGGAACACCGCGGAGCCCATCACGCCGATCATCGTCGCGCGGATCACCGGCGCCCACGCGACCTCGGTGTCGGGCAGCGCGGCGCGCAGCACCTCGTGCCAGGAGCCGGCGCGCAGCACCAGCGAGAACCCCATCAGCGCCAGCGCCAGCACGATCCAGCCGGGCTGCGCGGAGGTCAGCGCGTTGCCGACGCGATGCAGCCCCAGCCGCGAGAGCGCAAACACGAGGATCGCCGCGAGGGCCAGCAGGGCGACCACCACCGCCACGCGTCTGCGAACACGTGGGGACCGTTGCGAGACGGTGTCGTCCATCACCCTTGGTGTATCAGAGCGCTACGTCTGGGGGGTGTCCTCGCCGACGCTGTTCGCTGGCATGGAGGCCAGCGCCTACGCGTGTGGGCTGAGCACCGACTCACGTGGACGATCCCCAGGCAAAGCCAAGGTCGTCAAGCCCGCCTCAGCTCATGTTCACATAACCGGTGGCTTCTGTCGGCGTGCGCACGTTGGCTGCGACCTTGTTTTCGTAGTTGCCCTCGATCGTCTGGATGTCGCCGCTCGGGAGCACGTCCCTGACGATCCCCACGTGTTCGTCGCCGAACACAATCAGGTCGCCCGGCTGGGGGGTTACGCCGGGGCCGTTGGGGATTGCGCGGCCGGTGCTCTGCGCCCACGACCAGATCTGGCCGACCGAGCCGAGGCCTTCGCCGCCGGCGCCCAGCGGCTCGCCCGCCTGGCGCGCGGCCCACGAGGCGAAGTAGGCGCACCATGGGGCGCCGGAAGCCGCTCCCGCGGTGGCGCTGCGGTACATCGCGATCGCCGGCGATTCGTTGCTGCCCGGCGGCTGCTCGGTCTGGCCGAGCTGGCTTTCGGCGATCCTCACGATCTGTTGGCCTGGCGTGGTCGTGGTGCCAGCGATTCCGGGCGTGCTCGTGAGGGCGCCGCTGCTCGAGGCTCCGAGCAGCGGCGTCGCCATTTCCAGGTCCGCCGCGCTGGTTGGAGCGATGCTGCTGGGCGCCGTGCTTGTGGGGGTCGCCGTGCCCGCCTGGCTTTCGCTCGCACTCTGCAGCGCCTGGGCGAACGTGGTGCTGCCGGTGGCTTGCGTCGGTTCGGGGGCGGTGGACGCCGCCGTGCCGCCGGTGCCCGCTGCGTTGGTGGCGAGCAGGGTGGCGGGGTTGGCGATCGCCTGTTCGAGGGTGGCCACGCGCGCGAGGACGGATTCAACGGACATCCGCCCGGTGATCGGCATTGCGTGTCAGGGGTTGAGCGGCGGGAAGGGAGGAGTGGGAGGGCGCCGGGAGCCCGTCGAGGTGTGAAGGGCGCCGGGGCCCGCCCGCATAAATGCTTGCATCCCAAAACCTGGTCTAAAGGGCTTCTAATAGTTCGTCGATAGCGCCGGCAAAGGCCACGCAAGTGTCCACATCACTGTTCAAATCCCAAGGGGGCTAGACGTGTCTATGCGTATTGGCAAGCGAAGCTTCGCTAGCCGCAAGCGAAAGATAGCCGGCCTGTGCGCATTCGTGCTCGCAGGCCTCCTGGCGGTGGGCGCGTACGCGTTCACGGCAAGCAACACGCAGGCGGAAGAATCGGGCGCCGGTGCCAACACCGCGGTTGTGTCCGGTTACAAAACCACGAACCTGAAATTTACACTCACGGGCGGAACTGCTCCGACGGCCACATTCACAGCAGAAGCAACAGCGGGAGAGGCAGACGCCAAAGAAGCCGAAATCAACGTAGTGAAGACGGCCGGTACGAAAGCTTGGGTGCATTGCGAACTGACCACTCCGGGCTCACCGGCTCTGTTCACGTGCACATTTGCAAGCCCGCTCACGAAGACAGAAATCGAAGAAGACGTCGTACAGGAAACCATCGTCACATCGTAGGTGTAACGACCGAGTGGCAAACGTGGAGGGCCGGCACTGCCGGCCCTCCACGCCCACGTCTACAACCACACAACAGGAATGCGACCTCGACGCATTAGAAAAATCCTCCTCTCGGCCCTGGGACTCATCATCCTGGGGACTATGTGGTTCTACTTCGCCCCGGTCCAGCTCGGCGGCTCGACCACCTATGTGGTCACTCACGGGACTAGCATGGAGCCCCGTTTTCACACCGGCGACTTGGCGATCGTGCGCAGCCAGAGCAGCTACCATGTAGGTGAAGTCGTCGCCTACAACAACCACCAGTTGCACACGATCGTGCTGCACAGGATCATCGGGCGCGAAGGCGACAGGTACATCTTCAAGGGCGATAACAACAACTTCGTCGACCCCGAACACCCCTTCGCCAGCCAGCTGATCGGCGCCCTGTGGATACATATCCCGGGCGTGGGCCTGCGCCTTCAATCGATCCGCTCGCCGCTTGTGATGGGGATCCTCCTGTTCGTCGGGATGCTCCTCCTCACCGGTGGAGGGTTCGCGCGGACCCAAGGGCGCAGGCGTAGGCAGGGGCGCGCGGGCGAGGGCGCCGCGACGCCCACGTTCGCCGTCCTCGCGATCGGCGCCCTGTTGGCGATCCCGTTCCTGATGCTCGCGCTGCTCGCGTTCACCCGCTCGCCGACGAAGCTCCACCCCTACACGGTCCCCTACCGGCAGACCGGCAGGCTCTCCTACTCCGCCGAAGCGCCTGCGGGGCCGACCTACCCAGGTGGACAGGCGGTGACCGGCGACCCGCTCTTCGCGCACGTCCTGAACGCGGTCAACTTCAGCTTCGCCTACCGCCTGCGCGCCGCCGGCCGGCGCTCGCTCAGCGGAAGCGCCTCGCTCGAGGCGATGGTGGTCTCCTCCGATGGCTGGCACACCATGCTCGAGCTCGCGCCCCCCACGCGCTTTCACGGCAGCCGCGCGCTGGTCACGGGGACGCTCGATTTGACCTCGCTGCTCGCGCTGGTGCACAGCGTCGAAATCGCGACGAAGGCGAACGGCGCCTACACGCTCACACTGCTCCCGCGGGTGCGCGCGAGCGGGCGCGTGAACGGGGTGCTGGTGCACACCACATTCGCGCCGAAAGTCCAGTTCTCGCTGACCCCGATCGAGGCCCAGCCCGCTGTTGCCGGCGGCGGCTCGCTCACCGCGGCTTCGCCCTCCGGCGAACAGACCGCGCTCAGCATGTTCTCCCCCTCGGCGTCCGGCTCGGCGACGGGCACCCACTCCCAGCCGGCCTCGCTCTCGCTTGGTTTCGCCCAGCTCTCGGTGACGAGCGCACAAACGCTCGCGCGCGACGCGCTCGCGATCATCCTCTGCGCCGTGCTGGCGGCGCTCGCCTGCCTGCGGCTGGCGCTCGGCCGTTCGCAGCCGCGTGATGAGTCGGCGTCGATCCGTGCTCGCTACGGCCGGATGATCGTGCCGGTCGCGCGCGTGTGGCAGCTGCCGGGGGTGCCGGTGATCGACGTCGAGGACATGGAGGCGCTGGCGCAGATCGCGGAGCACTACGACCGCTCGATCCTGCATGAGGTGGCGGAGGACGGCGAAGCCTTCTGGGTCACCGACGAGAGCGGGCAGTTCCGCTACGCGCTCGGCGTATGGGCCAGCGCCCCCGAGGGGGAGTCCGCGGAGGCGCTGGCTGGCGAGACGCTCGTGCATGAGGCGTACGCCCACGAGTCCTACGCGCACGAGCCCAAGCTCGCCGGGCCGATTTCGGCACGCGGCGTGCCCGCTGCGCCACCGGCGGACCACGCCTTCGCCGCCGATGGCGTCACGCAGGGCGAGTGGACGCCGCGCCGCGACGGCGGCCGCGATCGCTCTGGCAAGCCCGGCCTCGTGTGAACGAGCGCTTGCAGCCGTCCAGCTATTCGGCGCACTCTCAAGTATCGCCCGCCGGTGACGATAAACCGGCGTAAGACAAAGGGCTGACAGGGAGTCGGCCCGGGACTGGACCAAACAATCGTCATCAAGGAGATGAACGCATGTCCCTCAGCATTAACACCAACGTTGACTCGCTGATCGTTCAGCGCAACCTCAACACCAGCCAGGGCGCGCTGACCACGTCGATGGAACGCCTCTCCTCGGGTCTGCGGATCAACTCGGCCGCCGACGACGTCGCCGGCTACGCTGCCAACCAGCGCCTTCAGGGCCAGGTCAACGGCGTTATGCAGGCCCAGCAGAACACCCAGGAAGCGGTTGCGCTGGTCCAGACCGCGCAGGGCGCGCTCAACGACGTGGAGCAGATGCTCCAGCGTATACGCGAGCTCTCGGTGCAGCTGGCCAACGGCACCAACTCGAAATCCGACGAAGAAGCGATCAAAGGCGAGGCGACGCAGCTCGAAAAAGAGATCGAAAGGGTCGGTGAAACGACCAAGTTCAACGGTGTGGAACTGCTGGCCAAGAAAGAAGAAATCAAGTTCCAGGTCGGCCCCGATGAAAAAGAAACGATCGGAGTCGAAACCGCCGAACTCAAAGAAGACACCAAAGGTATCAAAATCGAAGAAATCAAAACGATCGAAGAAGCGATCGAAAAAGTCGCTACGCTGGCCGGCGAATTCGGCTCGGTCCAGGATCGCCTCCAGTACACCCAGAGCAACCAGGCGATCTACGGGGAGAACCTCTCCGCCGCCCAGAGCTCGCTCGTGGACGCCAACATGGCGGCTGAAATGAGCAACTTCACCAAGGGCCAGGTGCTGCAGCAGGCCGACGTGGCGATCCTCGCCCAGGCCAACTCGCTGCCCCAGGCAGTGTTGCAGCTGGTCGAAGGTCGATAAGCCTGACGCAATCTTCCTCAGTGGTGGCGCCTCGAGCGTCACCACTGCAGCGAAGCCATCCCGGGGCGGGTGAGTCCGCCCGGGGGTGGTCATAACGCTTCCGACGGTCTGGGAAGGCCGGCAAGAAGCTACATACCGCCGATTCATCGAGGGAACGGTGGTCGAGGTGGGCAGTCTTCGGGCTGCCCACCTCGTCGTTTAATGGCTCGCCCGCCTGTCTTCGGGCTGCCCACCTCGTCGTTTTAAAGGAGGCGCGAACTGCTCAGGCGCGAACGTCGATGTGCCGGCCCTCGGTCTCGTCCTCGCCGGGGTCCTGAGGCTCACGCGATGGATCGCGGCGGGGTCCCGTCCTGCGCCCGGCGTCGCGAGGCGTCTTGCGGCGCTCGCGCGAGAGGCTCTGGGTCTGCTCAGCCGCCAGCTCGGCGATCCAGGGAGGGCGTGGTCCGATTGGTTGGATGGGATCCATCGTGTGCTCCTGAGATCCTCACGGCTAGGAGGTGCGCCCGCCGATGGGCCCACCGGCCGCTGGTGAGCGGGTGCGCTCGAACTTGGCGAGCTCCTCGGCGAGCAGATCGTGCTTGGCCTGGTGCAGCTCGGCGACCAGCATGCGCCGCCACAGAAACACGGCGGCGGCCCACACGGCCACATAACACACCACGCCTGCCGCCAGCGCCCGCAGGCCGGCCCCCGCCAGCGTTTGGGTGGGCAGCGAAAGATAGCCGCCGAGCAGGAAGCCGGCGAGACCGCCCCACGCCTTCGCCCGTGCGACGCTGCGGGCCGCGCGGGGGTGCTCGGCGAGGATCAGCCCCGAGCCCCGTCCGCTGCCACCGGCGCCTTCTGCTCCCGCGCCCTTCTTACTCTTCTTGGCCTTCGCTGCCTTGGCGGGCTTGTCGCTCTTATCGGCCACGACCACCACCACTCTCCAGGCCGCGGCGCCGTTCGGCGCGCTGACAGTCGAAGATGAAGCGCACCAGGCGCCGGTGCTCGCCCTCGCCAATCTCGTCGAAGCAGATCGCGCGGCGGCCCTGGAGGTCGGTGCGCACAACCGTGCCCACCCCCGTGATCGGCGGCCCCCCCTTGGCGGTCGTCAACCGGAACTCGACCTGCTCGCCGACCTTCAGCGTGCTGGGCCCCGCGAGCAGCATCCCGCCACCGCTGAGGTCCACCGAATAGGTCTGTACCGTGCCTCCGTGGCCCCCAGTGACGACCAGCACCGGCCGGGTGGATTGGACACGCACGTACTCGCGCTGCTGGATCAGCTCCACCGAGTGCAGCTCGCGGAAGCGCAGCAGCTCACTGTCCTCGAGCGTGACCGTGCCCTGCAGCCGGACGCGCCCGCGGCTGTTGGTGAACTCGAGCACCAGCTCGTCGAGCGATCCGGGGTTGAAGGGTCGTTCGGCGCGGAACATCAGCGCCACCAGCAGCCCACTGCCGTCGCGCTCGGCGACCCGCGCCTGCACACGCTCGCCGCTCGGACGCACGACCGTGACGGGATCGGAGCGTTCGGGGAGCTCGGTCTCACCGCGATCCTGCGACGCCTTTGCCGAGCGCCCGAGTTTCATCGCGGTGCAAGCAGCCTGTCGGCCAATAGGGATGGATCGATCCAGGTGAGGGCCCACGCCGTCGGGGTCGGGGTTTGCGGGGCGTCCGGCCCAACCCCAACCCCAACCCCAGCGTCGCCGTGGGTATGCGCGTCGCCGTGGACATGCTCAGCCCGTGCCAGCATGTGGACGGGGGCCAGCCCGAACGTGCACGCCGTTTGCACCGCCACCCCGAGTTGGTCGGTCTCGTCGGCGTGGGTGATCGCCAGCGCCGTGGGGTTCAGGGGGCGCAGCGCCTGCACCAGCTGGGCCGCGGGGGTGGCGCCGAGTGTGGCTGGGAGCGCGAGCACCACGCGATCGGGCGCCAGCTGCTCCAGCAGCTCCGCCAGCTCGTGGATTGAGCTGGGGTCCGCGCCCGAGACGGTGGGCGTGTCGAGCAGCAGCAGGCCCTGCGCGCGCGCCTCACGCAGGGCCGGCTCGTCGAACGCGGTGTCCGGAGAGACGGTGACGCAGGTGGCGGGCAGCGTGCTGTGCTCGCGGTAGGCCTCCACCAGGGCGGCGCAACAGGCGCTCTTGCCGCTACCACCGGCACCGACCACGGCGATCGCCGCGCCCCCGGCCGGCAGCGGCCTTGAGGCCGGAATCATCTGTGTCAGTGCGGTGTGCACCGTCTGGGCAAGGCTCGTGGAGGGGGGCATCAGCGGCAGCACGTGGGTGATCGCCGCCTCGATCAGCTCCTGCACAAGCTCCTCGCCGATCCCCACGCCTCGCAGCGTCTGTTCGATCTCCCCGTGCGCGGAGACCTCGGGGGCGGGGGGCGTGGCGGCCACGGGCTCCGCGTAGAGGTCGGGGAGGGGAGCCGCGAGGATCTCTTCGGGCGCTTCCGCGTCTTCGGCGTCGGCGAGCGCTTCGGCGAGCGCGGCGTCGAGGTCGGGCGGGACGGCGGGCTCGGCTGCACGCACCGCGGCCTCGGCCTCGGCGAGCGCGGCGGCGAAGGGGTTGGTGGCCCACACCTCCGTCGCTCCGTCCCAGTTGAGGGGTTTGGGTGCAACAGGCGCCCGGGCGTAGTCGAATTCGCCGGGCAGCTCGCGGGTTGCCTCCCTGGGCGGCGCGGAAGCCGTGTGGTATGGCGGGGGAGCGCCGTTACTGGGCGGCGCTGGAGCGGCGTCGTACGGCGGCACGGGAGCGCTATCGCCGGGCAGCGCGGGAGCCGCGCCGTCCTCGTCGTAGCGGTCGAGCAGCGCGCCGCCGGGGTCCCCTCGGCGGGCCTCGATTTCGACGAATGCCTTCTGGAAGAAGCCGGCGAAGCCGCCGGCAAGCCCGCGGTGGTGGCGAAGCACGACAGCGTCCTCGCCGAGCTCGGCGACGATCGTGGGGATCAGCTCATCGACGGTGCGCCCGCGGTAGATACGGGGCGCAAAGTACCCGGGGACGGTGCTGTGCGGGTCGGGGTGGCCGGGGTTGCGGCCGGCCTCCCAGGAGTCCAGCCAGGAGTCATCGCGCGCCGCGGCCTGACGGGGAGCGACGTGATGAGAGGCGGTGTCGTAGGCGGCGGTGCTCATGCGTGGATTACTCCAATCGTCTCGACGTTGACGCCGGGTGCGATCTCGTTGTAAGAGCAGACGGGTAGATGAGGCTGTGCCTGGGCGATCAACCGACGCAGGTGGCGGCGCACACGCGCGGAGCAGAGCAGCACCGGATTGCGCGCGCCGCGCGCGGAGGCGTGCTCGACCTGGGCACGCAGCGCACCCACGATCGCCTGCGCACGGGGCGGGTCGATCGCCAGGTACTCGCCGTCGGTGGTTTGGGTGATGGAGGTTGCGACCTCCTGCTCGATCGCAGGGTCAAGGGTGATCGCCTGCAAACAGAGCCGCTCGTCCAGATGGGGGGCTGTAATCGCCCGGCCCAAGGCCTGGCGGGCGTACTCGGTGAGCAGGCCGGTGTCTCGTGTTATTCGCGCCTTGTCGCCGATCGCCTCCATGATCGTGCCGAGATCGCGCACGGGGACGCCTTCGGCGAGCAGCGAGCGCAGCACGCGCTGGATCTCCCCGAGCGAGAGCGCCTCGGGCACGATCTCCTCGACGACGGCGGCGTTGGTCTCCTTGAGCCGGTCGAGCAGCGTCTTGACATCCTGGCGGGTGAGCAGCTCGGAGGCGTGCGTGCGAATCGTCTCCGTCAAATGGGTGACGATCATCGACTCGGCGTCCACGACGGTGTAGCCGAGCGCTTCGGCCTCGGCACGGTCGGAGGAGTGCACCCACACCGCGGGCAGACCGTAGGTGGGCTCGGTGGTGGGGATCCCCTGCAGGCCGCCGGCGGCGTCGCCGGGGTCCATCGCGAGCAGGTGCCCGGGCATGATTCGCGCGCGGGCGACCTCCGAGCCACGTACCTTGAAGACGTACTCGTGTGACTCCATGCCGACCTCGTCGTGGATGCGCACGGCGGGGATCACGATCCCGAGCTCGCCCGCGATCTGGCGGCGGATCGCGGAGACCCGCCGCAGCAGGTTGCCGCCGGAGGAGCCGTCCACGAGTGGGACGAGGCCGAACCCGACGGCGAGCTCCAGCGCGTCGACGGAGAGCCGTTCCATCGCCTCCTCCGAGCCCTGCCCATCCCCGATCTGGCCGGCTTGCCCGGGCGGGGTGGTGGTGGCGAGCGCCAGCGCGCCGGCGTCGGCCTCATCGCCCGGCAGCCCGTGGCGCACGCTCCAACCGATCGCGGCGAAGATCCCGGCGATCGCCAGGAATGGCAGCTTGGGCAGGCCGGGGACGAGCGCGAACAGACCGATCGCGGTCGCCGCGACGAGCGGCGCTTTGCGCTGGCGCAGGATCTGCGAGGCGATGTCGCTGCCGAGGTCTTTGTCGGAGGTCGCGCGGGTGACGATGATGCCGGTGGCCACCGAGATCAGCAGCGCGGGAATCTGCGCGGCGAGGCCGTCGCCGACCGTCAGCAGCGAGAACTGGTGGGTGGCTTCGGCGAAGGAGAGACCGTGCTGGGCCACGCCGACGACGATGCCCCCGATGAGGTTGATCGCGGTGATGATTACGGCGGCCATCGCGTCGCCTTTGACGAACTTCGAGGCGCCGTCCATCGCGCCGTAGAAATCGGCTTCCTGGGCGATCTCCGAGCGGCGGGTGCGCGCCTGTTCGTCGGTGATCAGCCCGGCGTTGAGGTCGGCGTCGATCGCCATCTGCTTGCCGGGCATCGCGTCGAGGGTGAAGCGCGCGCCGACCTCGGCGACGCGCCCGGCGCCGTTTGTGACGACCACGAACTGGATCACGATCAGGATCAAGAAGATCACGAGGCCGACGACGACGTTGCCGCCCACCACGAACTCCCCGAACGCCTTCACCACGCTGCCTGCGTCCCCGGTGGTGAGGATCAGCCGTGTGACCGACACGTTGATCGCCAGGCGGAACATGGTGGTGAGCAGCAGCAGCGACGGGAACGAGGCGAAGTCCAGCGCCTTGCCGAGGTACATCGTGGCGACCACGATCGTCAGCGCGGCGGAGATGTTGAGTGTGATCAGCAGATCCAGCAGCGCGGCGGGCAGCGGCACGACCAGCATCGTCACGACCATCACCACTGCGATCGCGGCGAGCAGGTCGGTGTGGCGCAAGAGGCGGCGCACGGAGTCGAGGTTCATAGCGCGTACCGACGTTGGCGAGCGAGGCGGTAGACGAACGCGAGTACGCGTGCCACCGCGGCGTACAGCTCCTCGGGGATCACGTGGCCGATCTCGCACGAGGCGTACAGCGCGCGCGCCAGCGGCGGCTCGCTGACGATCGGCACGTCGTGCTCCTCCGCGATGCGGCGGATCTGCAGAGCGATCAGGTCCTGACCCTTGGCCACGACCTCGGGGGCGGTGCGGGAGCCGTCGTAGCGCAGCGCAACCGCGAAGTGGGTGGGGTTGGCGATTACCACGTCGGCCTCGGCGACGGCGGCCATCATCCGCTTGCGGGCCGCCTGCGACTGGCGGCGGCGCAGCGCGGCTTTGACCTCGGCGGGCAGCCCATACTGGCGCTGCTCGTCCTTGAGCTCCTGCTTGGTCATGCGCAGCTTGTGCTCGGTGCGCCGGCGCTGCCAGGCGTAGTCGATCGCGGCGATCACGAGGTAGGCGAAGGTGGCGTGCTGGGCGATTTCCATGCCGCGATGCCCCAGCACGAGCCCGAGGTCGGCGGGGGGGAGGCCGACTTCGGCGGCAAGCGCGGTGAGGCCGGGGACGATTGCGAGCGCGGCGACGCCGGCGACCACGGCGACCTTGGTGACGGCCTTGAGCGCCTCGAAGAGGATGTTGGGCCCGAACAGGTTGCGCGCCCCCGAAACGGGATTGATCCGCTTGAAGTCGAGTGCGAGCGCTTTGGGAGCCGGGCGAAAGCCGACCTGGGCGGCCCCGGCGAAGAGGCCGGTGCCGAAGCAGATCGCGGCGATCGGGCCGACGGTGAGCAAGAGCGTGGTGAGCCCGACCTCCATCAGCGAGTGCAGCCCGGCGGCGGTGGTCGCTTTCCCCGGCGTGGCGATCTCCGCGAGGATCTCGCGGAAGGCGGCCTGGGCGGCGCCGATCACGGAGGGGCCGAGCAGCGTGATCGCGAACAGCCCGCCGGCGAGCACGAGCGAGCCGCCGACGTCGGCGGAGCGGGCGATCTGCCCCTTCTTGCGCGCGCGCTCGCGGTGCTTGGGGGTGGCCTTCTCGGTGCGGTCCTGTTGCGCCATGGCTTATCCGACGTGCAGGGCGCCGAGCGCGGCGCCGACGGAGGTGGACATCTGGTTGGCGATCCAACCGGCGACGAACGGCATCGAAGCGCCGACCAGCAGCAGCGCGACGGCGACCTTGGCGGGGAAGCCGACGGCGAACACGTTGAGCTGGGGCACCACGCGCGAGACCACGCCGAAGGCGACGTCGGTGATCATCAGTGCGATCAGCACCGGCGCGGCGATCTCCAGGGCGGAGGTGAAAACGGTGGAGAAGACGTGCTCGGTGCCGGCCCAGAGGGTGGTTATGCGGGGGGCGGAGGTGAGCGGGACGAGGGTGAAAGTGCGCGCGAGGCCGCGCAGCACCCACGCTTCGCCGCCGACCGCGAGGAAGACGCCGATTCCCACGAGCGAGTACATGTGGGTGAGTGGACCGCTTTCATCTCCGCTGATGGGGTTGATGAGGTTGCCGTAGGAGAAGCCGGCGCCGAGATCGGCGAGCGAGCCAGCGGATTCGACGGCGGCGAACAGCACGCCGAAGGAGAAGGCGAAGCCGAGCCCGACCAGCATGCCCTCGACGATCAGCGCGGCGAGGGTGAAGGGGTCGGTGGGGATGTGCTGTCCATGCAGGGCGATTGGTGCGAGGCCGATCGAGATCCCCACGGCGATGATCCCGCGCACGCGCGGAGGCACCATCGGCGAGGCAAAGGGCGGGGCCAGCAGGAACAGGGGCCCGACTCGGGCGAGCACGAGGATGAAGCCGGCAAGCTCGTTGCCTGCCAGCAGGCTGAGGACTTGAGTCATGCCGGGTCCCCCATCAGTTGGTCAGCGTTGGGATCGAGGAGTAGAGGTTGGTGGTGTAAGCCACCATCTGGTCGAGCATCCAGGGGCCGAGCAGCACCACGATCACGGCGATCACGGCGATCTTGGGAATCAGTGTGAGGCTCTGCTCCTGGATTTGGGTGACGGCCTGGAGGATCGACACGAGTAGGCCGACAACCATCGCGCCGAGCAGCAGCGGGCCGGCGACCTTGAAGGCGAGGCTCATCGCCTGGGAGGCGAGGTTGATGACGGTGTCCTGGTCCATGGTCTCGGTAGTGGTGGTGGTAAGTGGGTGCTGGTGGTGAGTGGGTGGTGGTGAGTCGGGTGGCAGCGGTGGCGGCGCGTCGATGCGCTCAGTGAAAGCTCTGCACCAGCGCCTTGATCACGAGGTCCCAACCGTCGACGAGGACGAACAGCAGGATCTTGAACGGCAGCGAGATGAAGGTCGGGGGGAGCATGATCATCCCCATGCTCATCAACGTGGAGGAGACGATCAGGTCGATGATCAGGAACGGCAGGAAGATCAAGAAGCCGATCTGAAACGCGCTCTTGAGCTCGGAGACGATGAACGCGGGGATCAGCACCTCGGTTGGCACTTCAGCGCGGGTACGGGGGTCCTTGGCATGGGCCAGCCTGACGAACAGGGAGATGTCCTGCACGCTGGTCTGGTGAAACATGAATTCGCGCAGCGGCTGCTCCGCCCGCTTGATCGCGGTGGTGGTGGAGATGTGGTGGGCGTTGAGTGGTTCGACAGCGTCGCGCCGGATCTTGCTGATGGTGGGGGCCATCACGAAGATCGTGAGGAACAGGGCGATGCCGACGAGCACCTGGTTGGGGGGCGCGTTGTTGGTGCCGACGGCGGTGCGGATGAAGCCGAGCACGATCAGGATGCGGCTGAAGCCGGTGACGGTGAACAGCACCGCGGGGATCAGCGAAAGCCCGCCGACGAGCAGCAGGATCTGCACGGCGTTGGAGGAGCTCACGTTCACCGGTTCACCCCCCAACCGTTCCTGGGCTCGCGGGGCTCATTTGCGCACCGTCCACTCGCGCATGCGCTCCAGCGCGTCTGACACGGCGCTCGGGAGGTTGGGGTTCCTGTCCGGACGCGTCTGGCCGGGGATCTGGATCGGACGGTTGCGAGCCCCGCCCGTTCCGTCGCCCGCGCTGCCGCTGGGCGGCTCGGGGAGATCGAGTAGACCGGCGGCGCGCGCCTGCTCCTCGGTGTAGCGGTGGATTGGCGCGACCCCGTGCTCGGCGGAGCCCACCAGCAGGTAGTCGCGCCCGGCGCGCACGAGGTGCAGGGTGCGGCCCGACCCGAGCGCCAGCGTGGCGAGGCTCGTCAAGCCGGCGCCGGCGCTGCGAGTCTCGCGGCCGGTCTTCACCTGCTTGAGAATCCAGGTCAGCCCCCAGATCACGGCGATCACGATCAACAGCCCGACGATCGTGCGCACGATGCTCGCGCCCCCGGAGCTGGTGTGCGAGCCGGTCGAAGTGGTGGAGAGGTCGAGCGGGAGCGCTTCGCCGCCGTGCTTTGAGGCGGGCGTAAAGGCCTGCGCTGGGCAGGCGCCAGCAAGCAGGGCAAGGCCGATTGTGGCCATGCCCAGCGCGGGAAGGGCGACCCGTGAGGTCGCGCGCGAAGGCGTTATGAACTTAGTCATCGAGGGACGACTCCGAGGAGAGTCGATCCGGTTATCGGCGTCGCCTCAGATGCCTTGAATACTGCGCGCCGCGGCTCAGAACGTCTCAGACCAGCGCGTCGATCTGTACGGCCCACTGGCCGTCGGCGTCGAGCAGGGTGCCGTGCGCGAAGCGTGTGCCGTTGACGAACAGCTCGATTGGGGACTCGGCGTCCTGGTCGAGCTCGACGACGGCTCCGGGCGGCAGCTCGAGGGCCTGGCCCAACGGCAGCGTCGTGCGCCCCAGCTCGGCCCACACGCGCACCTGCACGTCCATCATCCGGGCGAGGCTCTCGCGCGTGGGCGCGGCCTGCTCTGGGGTGGGTGGGCTCGTGACACCTCGATCGGGATGCGGCGCCCCCGGGGACGTTTGGGCAAGTAGTGGCTGGATCGGGTCGATTGGGAGCCCCCCCGTCCCCGCGATCGCCTCGGTCAGCTTCACCGCGCGCTGCGCGCCACGCAACCCGGGACGGCCGCGGCCGATGGGGACTCCCTCGGCGAACAGCCGCACCCCTTCCGCGGCGCGATCGTGCAACCCCAGCAGCGTGCCGGGGGTGAGCGCCAGCATCCGCTCTACTGGCATCTCGCGGGCGCCCACCTCGGCGCGCAGGCACACGTGAGCGCCAGCCAGCCCGCGGCGCATCGCGTGCGCCTCGCGGGAGTTGGTGTCTTGCAGCCGTGGCCCCGCGCCGAGGATCTCCTCCGCTACCGGCCCGATCGCCGACCACGGGATCAGCAGCGACATGCCGGAGGGAAGGTCGTCGATCCGGCTCTCCAGTGCGACCGCGAAGGTGGGTTCTCCGATCGGTGCCAGCACGCCGGCGTCGCCCTCCACGTCGACCTCTCCGAGACTCAGCTCCAGCCCGCCGAGATCGCGCCACGCGGGGCCGAGCTGGGCGATCATCGATTGCAGCAGGCGGCGCGTGAGCGCCCAGTCGACTTCACTGAAGCGCCGTTCGGAAACCGCCTGGGCGGGGTGCCCGCCGAGCAGGCACTCGAGCGCCTGCAGCACGAGGGGCGGCTCGATGCAGAGCAGCATCTGGGCGTTGATCGGCTGCACTGCGAGCGCCACGGCGATCGTGTTCACCGGTAGTTGCGCCTTGGCAGCCGCCCAAGTGAGCTGGCTGGAGTCCGTCACTGTGAGCTCTACGGGAGCGCGCAGCTCGGTGGAGAGCCGCAGCGCGAATGCTTCGCAGAAGGAGCCCAACGCGCGCACGATCCTGCGGCGCAGCTCGGCGGTGAACTTGGTGGGCTGCGAGAAGTCCACCGTGCGGATCAGGTGTCCGGCCCGGCCGCCATCCTCGCCCACCTCAGCCGATGGGGGGACGTGTGGACTATCGGGGCCTTCGCCCATCTCGCCGGGCGGGGGGGCGTCTGCGGCGTGGGGGTCATTCTCGCCGGGCGGGGGGGCGTCTGCGGCGTTGGTGCCATCCACGTCTGGCCGGGGGGCGTCTGCGGCGTAGGGGTCATCCTCGCCGGGCGGGGTCTCTTCGAGCTGATGGTGCGGCGCGGCCTCGCTCATCGCGGCCTCCCGCTCACTCCTGCATGGCGGGGTCGGCCTGTGCGGGGTTGGGCTGCAGGGGATCGGCCCGGGCGGGGTCGGGCGGCGCGGGATAGGCGGCGTTGATCTGGTCCCCACCCTCCGGCTCGCTAGGGTTGGCGGCGGCGGGTTCACCCTCGACGATCTCGGTGACACGCAGGCCGAACTGCTCATCGACGATCACCACCTCGCCGCGGGCGATTGGCGTGCCGTTGACGAGCAGATCCACCGGTTCGCCGGCCAGTCGCTCCAGCGTGACGATCGAGCCGGCGCGCAGCTGCAGCATCTCACCGACGGTCATGCGGGTGCGGCCGATCTCCACGCTCAGCTCCATCAGGACGTCGCTGAGGCGACGCAGGTCGGCGCCGTTCCGTGGCCCGGTGCCGGAGGGGGCCCCGCTCCCACCCGTCTCGGCCGATGCGCGTGCCGAGCCGGGGGGCTGGGCCTCCTGGTCGAGCTGCTCGTAGACGACTGCATCGCTCATCGGGTCGCTCCTATTGGACCGTCAATTCGGGGAACAACACCGCTTCGACCTTGACGTCGGTCTGGCGGTCGATGCTTGCGAGGATGCGGCGCTTGATTGTGCCGCGGCCCTGACTGGAGGTGAGTGTGCCCCCGCTCTGGCCGGTGACGGTGTTGGTGACGATTTCGCGGACGGCCGGTTCCTCGGGCAGCGTCCCCGCGCCTTCACCGGAGCTCGACGCGCCCGCGGCGGAGGCCCCGTCGCTCTGCCCCGGTGCGAGCTCCAGCGCGACCGCGATCTTCGCGTAGTGGCCTTCGGCGAGGTTCAGTAGGAACGGCTGGGGCATGAGGTAGATCGTGCCCGGGATCTTCTGCTTGACGGTCTTCTTGGGCTTGCTCATGGTGTAGCCCACGCCGAGCACCGCCAGCAGCACGAGGGGGATGAGGAGCTTCTTTTTGGACATGGTCGCGGGTGGAGGGTTGAAGGTCGGAGGGGAAGGGGGAGATGCCTGCTGGATGTATCGGGAGGAGACCGAGATTTCAGTAGCGCCGGGCCCGGTTCTTCAGAGGCGTTTCAGTAAAGGCGTTGCAGGACGATCTCCACGCGCCGGTTCAACGCGCGTCCGGCGGGCGTGGCGTTGGTGGCGATCGGGTGCTGTTCGGCATAGCCGACGGCGCTGAGTCGCTGGGAGTCCACGCCCTTGGCGATCAGGAAGCGCACGACGCTGCTCGCGCGCGCCGTGGACAGCTCCCAGTTGCTTGGAAACGCGCCACCGGTGATCGGCACATTGTCGGTGTTGCCTTCGACGGCGATCGGGTGGACGTGGTCGACGTTCAGCAGCGCCGCGATCTCGGTGAGCAGCGGCTGGCCCTGGCCCTCCAGCGTGGCGCTGCCGGAGCTGAACAGGAGGCTGTCGGTGAGCACCCGGATCGCCAGGCCACGCTGTTCGATCGTGACTTGAACGGACTTGGCGAACCCATGTTTGGCGGCATAAGCGTTGAGCTCGCGCTGCAGCGCCTCGAAGCTGGCCTGCTCCTGCTGGGCGGCCGACACCTGCACGCTCGCCGCGCTCGTGGCAGCGCTCTGTGCGCTCGCCTGGGCGCTGCCCGACTGTCCGCCGGCCACGTGTTCGAGTTCGCTGGTGACGTTGGGCGTAAGTCGCACGATCGCGGGTGTGTCGATTGTCGTGGGGGCGCGGCTGGAGTTGGCGCTGGCGCCCGGCTGCTCGATCGACTTGCCACCCGGCAGGATGTCTCCGGAGAAGGCCGCCTTGAGCGCCATCTGGAGGGTCCTGTACTTGGAGATGTTGACCGAGGAGATCGAGAACAACACCATGAACAGCGCCATCAGCAGCGTGATCATGTCGGCGTAGGTGAGCAGCCAGCGCTCGTCGTTTTCGTGCTCGGCGCTGTGCCCTCGACGGCTGCGCCCGTGTCCACGCGCCATGGTCAGGCGGCCTCGGCCTGCAGGCTCGCGGCCTGCGGCGCGGAAGCGCCCTCGCCATCCTCAGCCTCGCGCTCGGCGGGGGGCAGGTATGACATCAGCTTGTCGGCCACGAGGCGCGGGTTGTCTCCGGCCTGCAGCGAGAGGATCCCCTCCAGGGTCATCATCCGCAGTTCAGCCTCTTCGGAGGAGATCGCCTTCAGGCGGTTGGCGATCGGCAGGAAGATCACGTTGGCCGCGCCGACTCCCATCAGCGTTGCGAGGAAGGCGGCGGAGATCGAGGGGCCGAGCGTGGAGGGAGCGGCGAGGTTCTGCAGCACGTGCACCAGCCCCAGCACGGTGCCGATGATCCCCATCGTGGGTGCGAAGCCGCCCGCCTTCTCAAAGGGCGCCGCGCCGGCGGCGTGACGGGCAGCCATGCCGTCGACCTCGGCCTCCATGATCGCGTGCACCATCTCGGGGTCGGTACCGTCCACGACGAGTTGCAGGGCGTTGCGGGTGAAGGGATCGTCCACCTCGGAGAGCTGCGCGTCGAGCGCCAGCAGACCGTCGCGGCGGGCCTGATCGGCGAGCGACACCAACAGGTCCATGCGCCCACGCAGGTCGGGGGGAACGGCTGAGAAGGTGAGCTTGTAGAGCGAAGGGATGCGCTTCATCGACTGCATCCCCACGCTCGCCAGCGTCACCCCGAAGGTGCCGCCGAGAATGATCATCAGCGCGGGGATGTTGATGAACGACGCGGGACTGGTCCCGTCCATCATCGAGCTCATCAGCAGGGCGCCAAACGCGACCCCGATTCCTATGGCGGTTGCGGCCTTCATCGCCCTCGTTCATCGGCCGGGAGGCGCGATCCTTCAACTCGTTCTGGACGCCTGCTCGAACTCGTGATCGGAGTGGGCGGGGAATCGCTCCCCCCCAAACCGATCCCCGGTCCCCCGCGGCGGTTGCGCATCGCCTCGGAGAGCACGCCGACGCGCCACTCGCGCACGGCGGTGGCCACCTCGTCGGGGCTCTCGGCTACGACGACCTTGGCGGTCGTGGCAAGCGTCACAACGGTGTCGGGCGTGGACTCGACGGTGACGATCAAGTCGGGATTCAGTTGGAAGGGCTCGTCGGTGTGCCCGAGCCTGTGGAGGGTGATCATGGAACCTTCTCTCGGTGGGAGTGTCGCCTTGGGTGGGGCGCGGCGCGCGGATCGCGGCCACACCCCACCGGGCGCCTCGTTGTTGTCCCGGCCCTTCCCCTCCGGCCCGGCGCTGGCAGCGATCGACGGTGCGATCGCGTTGGCGTCTTGCCGTCGGGGGGAGCCGCGATTCGGTTACTGCACCATCGTCACCACCGTCTGAAGCATTTCGTCGGCGGTGGTGATCACCTTCGAGTTGGCCTGGTAGCCACGCTCGGCGGTGATCATGCTGGTCATCTGGGTGGCGAGGTCGACGTTCGACATCTCCAGCTCCCCGGCCACGGTCTGACCGAAGGCGCCGGTGTTGGGGGTGCCCACCATCGGCGCGCCCGAGTTGGTGGTCTGGCCCCACAGCGATCCGCCGAGGCGCTCCAGGCCGTCCTGATTGGGGAACTGCGCCAGCGAGAGGTACCCGGCGGTGACCTGCTGTTCGAAGGTCGGGGATTTGGGGTTCTCGTCGGTGTAGCTGACCGCCCCGTCCTCGCCGATCGACACGTTGGCGGAGCCGGGGGGAACCACGATGTAGCTGTCTTTGGCGCCGGGCGCGTAGGTGGTTGCGGCTCCCGTCCCGGTTGCGACCGCTTCGCGGCCGATCACATAGTCCCCGGCCTGCGTCGTGAGGAAGCCCTTGGTGTTGGTCGTGAGGTCGCCCTCGCGGGTGTATTGGAAGTTGGCCGGCAGGCTGGCCGTGTACGGGGGTTCAGCCGGCGGTGAACCGCTGCCCACGCGCAGGAACCCTTCGCCCTGGATGGCGACGTCCAGGGGGTTGTTGGTGGACTGGAAGGAGCCCTCGGACATTTCGTTGTCGGTCGAGGAGACGACCACGCCGAGCCCCACCTGCATGGGGTTGGTGCCGCCGTTGCTGGTGGTCGGCCCGGAGGCTCCCCGTACGATCTGCGCCAGCGAGTCGGCGAACGTCACTCGCTGCGACTTGTAGCCGATCGTGTTGACGTTCGCCAGGTTGTTGGCGGTCACGTTCAGCATCGTCTCGTTGGCGTTGAGGCCGCTGATCGCGGCATACATTCCACTCATCATGGTTTTGCGTCACTTCCTTTCGCGGCCTCCTCGAAGAGGTCCAGCCGTGATTTGGGTTTTGCGGAGTTCTCGGAGTTACGTCGTGTCGATGCGGTTGGTGTGCTCGGGGTTGTAGTCAGGCCCGGGCGGTTGTCGGCTTGGTTGGGCTCCCGTCTGGTTGTCGTGTCAGGTTGTGGTTTCGCGGGGATGAATCGGAGTGGCAAATCGCGTGCGCCTCAAGCAATCACGGCGCTGTCGATGTTGGTGAAGATGTGCTCGCGCATCTGTTCGGAGCCGACCGCTGTAATGACGGTGCGGTTGGGCACGGACACGACGAAGGCGGTGCCGTCGACCAGCACGAGCGAGTCGCGCGAGCCCTTGCCGGCGGCGCGTCCCACGCCTTCGTGCAGGCGGCCGAGTGTCGTCGGGTCCAGCGCGATCCCGCGGCGCTGCACGCGCTCGAGGGCGTGCTTGGAGAAAGCCAGGGTCCGATCCGTCCCGGTCCCGCCCGCCGCGGCTGTGCTCGCCTCCTTTGTGCCCGCCCCGCTGGTCGCCCCCTCCAGGACATCCGCGAACGACGGTCCGCAGGGGCCGCCGGCATCCACGGCCGGTTTGGTCGTGGGAGCGCCTTGCGGACTCCCGAGAATCCCCGGAGGGAGCAGCGCGGGGTTGAGCTCGATGCTCACGACACCTCCGATACGCCGGCGAGTTCGATCCCGGGAGCACCTTCGACGGTGAGGGTGGCGCCTTCGGTGGTGATCTCGGCGCTCTGCACCGCACCGGTCTGGGTGGCGCCGGTGGAGGGATCGATGTAAGAGACGGTGTGCCCGATCAGCGCCACCGCCTGGGAAACCCGCTGGGCGGTGACGGACTGAGAGCTGCTCTGCGCGAGGTTGGTCGTCTGCTCGAGCTGCGAGAACTGCGCGAGCTCGCTGATGTATTCGGTGCCGTTGCTCGGTTCCAGCGGGTTCTGAGCCTGCAGCTGGGCAACCATCAGCTGCAGGAAGGCGTTCTTGCCGAGTTCGCCGCTGGGGTTCGTGGGTTCCGTTTCGGTGGAGCCCTTGGCGGAGCCGGTTTTGGCGGCGGCGGGGGCTGCCGTGGTGGATGGGGTGACGGTGGTCATAGGTGGCCTCGCTCTCGTGCTTGTGGTGCTCAAACGAGCACGTCGATAAGGGCGCCCGTCAATGGCGCGCTCGTGGATATCGCCGGCCCTGCGGCCAGGGGGGAAGCGGTTTCGGGGTCTGTGGGGGCTGCGATCGCAGGGGCTCGGTCAGGACGATTGGGCCGGCCTTCGGAGGAGCCCTCACCGCGCGCGGCGTCGTTGTGGCCGCCGTTGCCTTTGGTGCCTGCGCCCCCGCTCTGGGCGGAGGGATCGTGGTGGCCGATCTCCAGACGCGTGAGGTTGATGCCAAGCGAGCTCAGCGACTGGCGCAGCTGCGCGTGGGCGGCGGCGAGCGCCTGTGCGGCGGCGGGCGACTCGGCGGTCACACGAGCAAGCAGGCCCTGGGCGGTTTGGGTCAGGTTGATGCGGATCTCGCCCAGCTCCTCGGGCTGCAGCGAGATGCGTGCCTGGGCGAGACCCTGGCGGGCGGCGAGTTGGATCGTGCCGTGGAGGCTCTCGATCGCCTCCTGTAGGCCGACGCCGTAGCCGGCCGCCGCGAGTTCGCCCGACGGCGCTGCGGAGTTGCCGTCCGTCGCGGCGAGTGTGAGCGGGGAGGCGGTATTTTCGGAAAGCCCGCCCGCGCTGCTTCCTCCGCTGGCGGCGCCCTCAGGCGACGCCTGGCCGGGGTCGGCCACCCAGAGCTTGTCGTGCGCGCCCGCATCGCTCGCGTCGCGCGGGCGCACCGGTCCAGCGGCGCGGTTTGCGTCCGTGTGGGTCGGGTTCCCGCCCCCGCCGGCGTTGGCATTCCCGCCTGCGCCTGCGCCGGCGGCCGGTGCGCCGCCGCTGGCTATCGGGGCGCTGCCGCCCAGGGTCGCGGGGCCACCGGCGGTGGAGGTGCCGTCGTGGGCTGTCGCCGGGGCACTGGCGGTGGGAGCGCCGTCGTGGGCTGTCGCCGGGGGGGCACCGTCCGCGGGACTGGTGGGCGAGGAAAGCGGGACATCCTCATGAGCCACCGCGGCGGCGGCGGTGGGAGCACCTTCGGCGCTTGCGCAGGAGCCGGGCGCTGATGGGGCACCGGGGTTGGGAGTGCCATCCACGACGCTCGCCGCGGGTGAGCTCGTGCCTGTCGTCGCGGTGCCGGTGGAGCCGGCCACGAGCTCGCCGGTGGCACTCGCCGCGAGCTCACCGCTGGCGGTGGCACCCGGGAGTGCGGTGGCGAGCATTGGCGTAGAGCCGGCGAGTGTGGGCGCGCAGGACGCAACCCCGGCGCTCGTCTTGGCGTCGCCGGGCAGCGGCGTGGCGTGGTGCCCTGAATGACGGCGCGCGGGCTGCGCGGAGCCGTGCGGGAGACGATCGAAGGTTTCCGCGGCGCTCGCAGGTTCACCGTCGGTGGGCGAGGTGCTTTGCGAGTGACTCTGCTGCTGGCCTTCCGCAATGGCGGTCCGGGCCGATTCAGTTTCGAGCGCGCTCTGGAAGGGCGGCCCTTCAGGGGGGGCACCCGGTGGAGCGCTGGAGAGAATCGGTTCCCGTCCACCGGGAGCGGTGACGATCGGCTGCGAGGCGGTCGGGCTCATACGATCGCCTCCGAGGCAGTGGCGCCGCCAGTGGCGATGGGTGCGGTGGTGGAGGGGAGGGCGGTGGCGCTCGTGTCCTGTCCGCTCGGACTGAAGGAGGCGGCGTAGCCGAGCACTTTGGCGACGTACTGCTGCGTTTCGGGGTAGGGGGGAACGCCGCCGTACTGCTCCACGGCGCCCGGCCCGGCGTTGTAGGCGGCAAGCGCGTCGGCCGTGTTGCCTGCAAACTGGTGGAGCAGTCCAGAGAGGTAGCGGGCGCCACCTTCGATCGACTGGGCGGGGTTGAGCGGTTCGCTGACGCCGAGGGAGGTGGCGGTGGAGGGCATCAGTTGGGTAAGCCCGAGCGCCCCGGCGCTGCTGCTGGCGGAAGGGTCAAACCCGGACTCCTGCTCAATCAGCCCGGAGAGAAGCGAGGGATCGAGCCCGTAGCGGGCGGCGGCTTGTTCGATCAGGGGCGCATACGTGGAGCTTGCACCGGCGCCACTCGCAGCGGTGGGTGTGGGGGAGGCGTAGGCAACCGTCGTGGGGGTGGCGGAGGTGTAGTCATCGATGGTGGGAGTGGCAGAGGGATAGCCATCGTCCGGCATGGCGGCACCGGAGGTGGACACGGGAGAGGTGCCGGCGGTCGCGGAGCTTGCGCCTCCCCCCTGGGCGGCAGCGAGGGCTGAGGCGAAAGTGGGGCCCTGTTCGACCGAAGCCGGGAGACACGCGCCTCTGGCGCGAATCCCCGTTTCGGCCAGCGCGAGGAGGGCCTGCAACTGCTGGACGCGTTCGCCGGCGGCGGTGGTGGCGATCGGTTCCCCACCGCTTGCGGCGGCTGAGGCGATCGGTTCCAGCCCGCTGAGGGCGGCGGCGCTCATGCGGCGCTCCGGCGGAAGCGCTCGAGGGCGATCTCGTCGAGCTGCTCGTTTTCGCGGCGTCCAGCCTCGCGCTCGTGCTCGGCGCGCTGGCGATCCTTGAGGCGCTCCAGGATCTCGTGCTCGCGCGCGGCATAGCCCAGCCGGATGTCACGCTCGGCGACGTCGGCCTCGTGGCGCTCGAGCTCACGTATGCCCATCGTGCGTTGCGCCTCGACGTGCTCGACGAAAGCCTGGTGTGCGAGCAGCTCGGCGGCGCTGACGGTGCTTGCGCCCGTATCCCCCCCGGCGAGGCGCTGGTGGATGAACGCCCGTTCGAGGTGCTCCTCGACGCGCTGCAGGCGATTCTGGCTGCCGGCGCGCTCAGAGATGGCGCGGGCAAGCTCCTCGCGTGCGAGGGTCTCCTTACGCTGGCGCAGCGCGCGGACACGCTCGAGGCGGAAGCGGAACGAGGGAGCAGTGCTCACGGTCGCGTAATCGGACGGGCGAGGCGGTTCTTGAGCGGGCGGCGGCCGAGCGTAGGGGATGGGGTCGGCCGAAAAGGCAGGAGCGTAGTCCCGAAGAGCGAAATTAATGTAAGCTCTTGTGTATGCGCCACCGTGGGAGCGAAGATCCCGCGTGTGGACGCCAACTTCACGCGTGTGGACACCAACTTCGGCGATGGCGGCGACCGCCGTTTCTCGGTGGAGCCGATGTTCTGGCAACCGACAGGGCGATTTTATTCATGGAGATGTGATCCGAACGACAAAATTATTCGCAAGAACACATGTCTACCCAAAACGTGCGGGCATGGAAGCGGCATAACCGTATTGATCATGTTGATGGCATTATTCAACTAAACCAACATCCGGGGATGAACGACATGAGCAAGAAGAAATCGGATGAAGTAGCGATCACGCTGTCACCGGTGCAAGTGGAGCAGGTGATGCGTTCCGCGGGTCGCCACCGTAACGGCACCGTCTCGAACCTGCTGCTGACCGCGCTTGACCACGCCTACCAGCCGATCGGGAAGAATGGTGGCAAAGGGAAGCCTTCGCCCCTGCAAAAGGCGACGCGAGCGGCGTTGGAGGACGCGCTCGAGGATCCCCAGCTATCGCAGTCGCTGCTGCGCGGGCTGGCGATCCTGGCCTCCTACGGGCCGGATCGACCGTGGCGCGCGATCATCGACCTCGCCGCACAGCTGGGAATGTCGCCCTCAACGACCCATCGCTACGTGAAGACGCTGCGGGCCGTGGGCCTGTTGGAGCAAAACCCCGAGACAAGAGAGTACCGCCCGGTGGCGGCAGCGTAGCCGCTGCGCCGACGCCGGCTGAGTCGATTAGAGGCCAAGGGCCGGGATGGCGGAGGCCTCAAAGAGGCTGCGTGCTGTCCCGTCATCGATGTCCGGCGCTTGCGCGCTGCCCGAGCCGGGCGTCTGCGCTCCCTGCGCCCCGCCGACGGCGCCGCCGGGAAGTACCTCCTCGGCGTCGAGAATCTCACCCGAGCGCTGGGCGAGGGAGCGCTCGAGGGCGTCGGTGAGCGCCAGCAGCGTGCGATCGGACTCGGAGGGGCGGCTGGGCTCGGTGACAGCCTGGCGCAGGAAGGCGTCGATCCGCGGGCGGTGCTCCAACGTGGCGTCGAGTAGCGGATCGCTCCCGGAGTGGTAGGCGCCGATCGAGATCAGGTCTTCTTTCTCGCGCAGCGCCGCCAGCGCCGCGCGCAGGCGCTGCCCGGCGGCGGCGAGCTCGGGTGCGACGATCTCGCCGGTGAGACGGGAGACGCTCTGCAGGACGTCGATCGCGGGGTAGTGCCCGGCGTGGGCGAGCGAGCGGGTGAGCACGATGTGCCCGTCGAGGATCGAGCGGACGGCGTCGGCGATCGGCTCGTTCATGTCGTCGCCGTCGACAAGCACTGTATAGAGACCGGTTATGGAGCCCTCGGGGCTGGTGCCAGCCCGCTCCAACAGGCGCGGCAGCAGCGCGAACACGGAGGGCGTGTAGCCGCGAGTGGCGGGGGGCTCGCCGATCGCGAGGCCAATCTCGCGCTGGGCGGTGGCGAAACGGGTGACGGAGTCCATCATCAGCATCACGTGGTGGCCGTGGTCGCGGAAGTGCTCGGCGATCGTGGTGGCGGTGAAGGCGGCCTTGATACGTACCAGCGCGGGCTCGTCGGAGGTCGCGACGACTACGACGGAGTGCTCGAGCGCCGCGCCGAGATCGCGCTCGACGAACTCGCGCACCTCGCGCCCGCGCTCGCCGACGAGTGCGATCACGTTGACGGTGGCGGAGGTCGAGCGGGCGATCATGCCAAGCAGCGAGGACTTGCCGACGCCGGAGCCGGCGAAGATCCCCAGGCGCTGTCCGCGTCCGCAGGGGACGAGGCTGTCGAGGGCGCGCACCCCGAGCGCGACGCGCTCGTGGATGCGGGGCCGGCGCAGCGCGGAGGGGGGAGTGGCGATCGTGGAGCGTAGACCTGGGCGGGCCCCCATCTGGTCGGCGTGGGCCTCCCCGCTGACATCACCGAGCCCGTCGAGGGGGGCGCCGAGCCCGTCGATCACGCGTCCGAGCAACTGCGGGCCGACGGACACACGAAAGGGAGCGCCGGTGGGGAGAACCTTGGTGCCGGGGCCGATGCCCTGCAGCTCACCGAGGGGCATCAAGAGGGTGCGGCCCTCGCGAAAGCCAACGACCTCAGCAGGCACGGAATCGCGGTTACGGTCGGCACCGACAAGGCACACCTCGCCGACCTCGGCCTGCAGCCCGGTGGCCTCGATGATCAGCCCGATCAGGTTGCTCACGCGCCCGTGGCAGCGGGCGAGATCGGCGCCCGCGAGGGCGCCGGCGGCACGGTTGAGGAGGTCACTGCCCATCGAGAATCTCCGCGCCGCCAAGCTCCCCCTGGATGACCTCGCGGGCGCGCTCCAGCTGGGTGTCGACGGAGGCGTCGACCTCGCTCTCCAGCGTGCGGACGATCGCGCCGCCGCGCCCGACGCGGCGGTCGGCCTGTATGTCGCAGTGCTCGATGCCGCCGACCTGAGTCTGCAGCTCGGCGACGGCGGCGCTGACGGTCTCGAAATCGGCGGGGTCGACGAGCACGGTGACGCGGCGACGGTCGGTGACGCGTCGCAGCGCGCCGCGAACGGTGTCGAGCACGCGCTCGGGCTCGACAGCGAGCGTGCCGGCGAGGATCTTGGCGGCGAGCGCGAGCGCCAGCGCGACGGCGTCGGCCTCGGTCTCCGCGGCTAGTCGCTCGCGCAGCGCCAGCGCCTCGGCGAGCGCCTGGCGCAGGGCGCTCGCGGCGGAGCGCGCCTCCAACAGGCCATCCTCGCGGCCCTGGACGAGACCCTCGGCGTGGCCTTCGGCGCGGGCCAGCTCGCGCACGCGCTCGGCCTCGGCCGTCGCGTCGGCGAGAATCCTTGCGGGGCTGCCCAGCGGAGGGGGCGCCGAGGGCTCGAGCTGCTCGAGCTGGTAGCTCACACGACCGCTTCCTCTTCGCCCTCGCCCTCGCCGGTGGAGAGCACGATCGTGCCAGCCTCCTCCAAGCGGCGCACAACGGCGACGATGCGGCCCTGGGCGGCCTCGACGTCGCGACGGCGCTGGGGCTGCTGGACCTCCATCTCCTCCTGCAGCATCGCGGCGCCGCGCTCGGACATGTTGGCGAGGAGCTTCTCTTTGACGGCGTCGGGCACCCCACGCAGCGCGAGCACGAGATCCTTCTGGTTGGCCTCGCGCAGCACCTGCTGGATCGCGCGATCTTCGAGCGTGACGATGTCCTCGAACACGAACAGCATCCGGCGGACCTCCTCGGCGAGCTCGGCGTCGGTCGCGCCGAGGTGGTCGAGCACAGCGCGCTCGGTGGAGCGATCGGCGTGGTTGAGGATGTCGGCGAGCGCCTTGGCGCCTCCGGCGGAGGAGTACTCCTGCTCGACGACGGTGGTGAGCTTCTGGCGGATCACCTCTTCGACCTGCTGGATCACGGAGGGGCTGGTCTCGCCCATGCGCGCGATCCGCAGCGCGATGTCCGGCTGGATTGCGTCGGGCAGGCGGGCGAGCACCTGGGCGGCGAGCGCGGTGTGGAGGTTGGCGACCACCAGTGCGATCGTCTGCGAGGCCTCGGTGCGCAGGAAGCCGACGATCTGCTCGGGTGCGGTGCGGGCCAGGAACTCGAAGGACCGCGCATCGTTGGCGCTCGCGAGTCGCGCGAGCAGCTCCTCGGCGCGCTCGGGGCCGAGCGCGCGCTCGAGCACTTCGCGGGCGAACTCGACTCCCCCGACGACATCGCCTAGACCCTCCGAGGCGGCGGCGGCGGCGAGCTCGCCGAGGATCGCCTCGGTGGTGTGCTCCTCGATCGCCCCGAGCTTGGTCATTTCGAGGGACAGGCTCTCGATCTCCTCCTGACGGAGGTGTTGGATGACCTCCGCGGCGAGGTCGGGGCCGAGCGCGGCCATCAGCACGGCGGCCTTGCGACGGCCGCCGACGCGAGTGACGGTGCGTTCTGGGAGGGCGGCGCTCGGTGCCTGCGAGGCGGGGGGCAGCTGAATCGCCATCAGGCCGGCCCCACGGACGCGGGGTTTGTCTGCTTATTTTTCGGACCCCTACCCTTCATTTTGTGAAGTGGTAGGGCGTGGGTGACCATCAGTCCTCCTGCATCCAGCTGCGCAGCTGCTGGGCGACGCGATCGGGGTTGGACTCGGCGAGCTGCTCCACCTGGCGACGGATCGGAGCACCGGCTCCATTGGCGGCGGCGGCGACGAGGGTGGGCGTGTCGGCGGCGGGCCGCTGTGGGATTTCGCGTTCGAGCTCGGACAGGCGGACGGGCAGCTCCAGCTCGCGCAGCCACGGCGGCTGGTTGTCGATGCCCTCCTGCTCGCGGCGGCGCAGCGCGCGCGTGGTGAAGAACAGGAAGAGCGCCGAGGCGATGCCGATCAGCGCGTACTTGGCGTAGCCGAGCATCCCGCTGGAGGCGCCTTCCGCGGCGGCGGGCGTGGCGGACTTGGCGAAGGTCATCTGGGCGACCGAGATGGTGTCGCCGCGCTTGGGCTGCAGTCCGGCGGCGTTGGTGACGGCTTCCTTGATCGCCGGCACCGAGGCGGCGGGGACCGAGTGGTCGAGCAGCACCGAGACGTGCTCGCTTTCGACTTCGCCGGGGGCCACGGTGGAGTGGGTCACGGTCTTGTCCACGCCGAGCGAGGAGCCGGTCACTTCGTGCTTGTAGTTGGACTTGCCGGAGGTGCCGGTCTGGGCGTACGCGGGGATGTTGGCGGTGCCCGTCGCGCCGGCCCCACCCCCGGACCCGGTGAGGGTTTCGAGGTTCTTGCTCTGCTGCAACGGCACACCCGCCTTGCCGTAGGTGAGCGATTCCTGAGTGGTTTGGTTGGTGTTGAGGTTGGCGTACACCTGCACCACTGCCTTGCCGGGGCCGAGCGTCTGGGCGAGCATCTCGTCGATGCTGGCCTCCATCCCGTCGTTGTAGCGTTCCTCGGCGGCCTGCTTGCCGCTAGCGCCGCCGCCGGCTTCACCGTTCTGCGAGGGCCACAGCAGTTGCCCGGTGCCGTCGGTGATCGTGACCTTCTGCAGCCGCAGCCCGGGCACGGAGGAGGCGACGAGCTGGGCGATGCCGCGCACGGAGGTGGAGCTCAGCGAGCTCGAACCGCTGAGCAGGACGGCGGCGGAGGAGGCGTTTTGGCTTTCGCCGAATAGCTGGTTCTGAGGGTTGGGCAGGACGAGCTCGACCTGCGCGCCGGAGACCCCCTGGATGTTGTCGATCGTCTGTTCGAGTTGACCCTGCAGCGCGCGCTGATAGGTGACCTGCTGCTGGAACTGGCTTTCGCCGAGGCTCGATTTTTCAAACAGCTTGAAGCCGGGCTGGGCGTTGCCGAGCAGCCCGGCGCCGGCGAGCGCGACGCGGGCCTGGGCGGTCTCGTTGGACTGCACCGCCAGCGCGGTGCCGTTGTTCTGCAGTTCGTAGCCGATCCCTTGCTGGTCGAGCGCGCTCGTCATCTTCCCCGTCTGCGCCGGTTCCAGACCGGTGGCGAGCGTGGAGTAGGACGGCTTCGACACCGTGTGCACGAATAGGTAGATGAACAGGATCCCGGCGACGGCGCCGGCGCCGAGGATGATCCATCCGCGGGGGGTCAGTCGGGTGGCGAGTTGTTTTACGGGCATTGGTCAGGTGTGGGTCTGTTAGGGGGGAGAGGGAGGAGGAGGGGGAAGGCGTGAAGTTGATGCGCGGAGCGGTGGGAAGGCCGGGCCGGTAGTTGGTCCTATTGGTGAGGCTATTTTTGCCGGGAGGTGGTGGGTTTTGTGCGAGTCGGATTTGATGGGGGGAGGTCGGGAGGGGGGCCTGCCCCCTTCCCGCTACTAAACCTGTGTCTGGAAGATCTGCTGAGCGGCTTCGACTGCCTTGGTGCGAATCTGCGAGGCGAGCTGCATTGCGAGCTGGGCGTCCTCGACAGTCACCACGGCACTCTCGGGGTTGGAGGCGGTGCCGGTGGCGAGCGCCTGCGCGGCACCGTCGGCGCTCTGCTGGCTCTTATCGAGGGAGGAGATTGCCTGCGTGAGCGCTTCTCCGAAGCCACCGGATTCGCTGCCGCCGGTGCCTTCGACGCCGCTCGGGGCGGTCGGGCCTTCTGAGCCGGAGAGCCCACCGATCCCACCCACACCCGAGCTCGCGCCGGTCGTCTGTTCGGCGGCGGCGGGTGTGCTTGGGCTGAGGCTTGCCGGTGTGCCCGGGCTGAGGCTGGTGGAGGCGCCGCTCGCGCCGGCGCCGATGCCCGACGTTTCGCCCGGGCTGAGGCCGGTGACGCCCTGCGAGAGCACGCTGCCGATCGCGCCGATCGGGGGGATCGTCACTTGAGGATCCCGAGGGTCGCGGTGAACATCGACTTGGCGGTCTGCATCGCGGTGACGTCGGACTGGTAGGAGCGCGACTCGGAGATCAGGTCCACCATTTCGGTGACGGTGTTGACGTTCGGCATCTTCACGTACCCCTGCGTGTCGGCTTCGGGGTTGCCGGGGTCGTACACCTGCTGGTCGGGCGTCTTGTCGGCGACGATCCCCGCGACCTGCACACCGCCGGCGGGCGGATGCGTGAGCCCCGCATCGGCGCCGGCGGCACCCGAGCCCAGCGCTTCGGAGAGCGTCGCTTCGAAGTTCGAGGAGGGCGAGCCGGTCTGCTGGAGCTCGACCTCCTGGCGCTGGTAGGGCTGCCCGTTGGCCGCTTTGGTCGTCTGCGCATTGGCGAGGTTCTCGGAGGTGACGTCCATGCGCACGCGTTCGGCGCTGAGCCCGCTGCCGGCGATTTCGATCGCGTCGAAGAGACCCATCAGCTGAGCCCCATCGCGGAGCGCATGATTTCGTTGCGCGTCCCCATCACCTGCACGAGCGCCTCGTATTCGAGGCCGTTCTCGGAGAGCAGCGCGGATTCCTGGTCGATGTCCACCCCGTTGCCTTCGGGGCCCACGACCTGGGAGCTGGCTTCGGGCTTGAACTGCACCTGCGCGGGGGATTCCCCGTCGGCGAGTGCCTCGCGCAGCGCACCCTGGAAATTGAGGTCCTCGCGGTGGTAGCCGGGGGTGTTGGCATTGGAGATGTTGTTGGTGAGCAGCGTCTGGCGTGCCCACGCGCCGCGCGCCGCGCTTTCCAATGCGAGCTGGGTGGTATCGATCAGGGACATCGGGTGGCGGTGGGGAAGGAGCGTGTTGCTTCGAGGTGTCGCCCTCCGTGGGCCAAACCCGACTCTCATCCGTGTGAGCCGCCCCCGGGCGGTGGCCCGGTTCGCTCCGGTCATCGGCGGCGCGGCCGGGACCTTTAGCGTGACCGCGGAAGAGGGTCTCTACGCGCTGCGGTCCATGCGGTGCACGCGCCGGGGCGCCTGACCGGCGTAGCCGTGGGCGGCGCGGCTGGCGCGTGCGGTGGTGCGCAGGTCGCACAGCAGCCCCTCGCGCAGGCACTCCAAGGTGGCGCTCGTGCGCTTGTGCAGCGCCGCCGCGCGTTCCAGTGGGCCGCGGGCAGAGCTGGGGGGCTGCTCGGGGAGATCCGCGGTGAGGGCATCCCACCGGGGCGCCAACGAGCGCAGGTCCTCGATCCGGCCGTCCCTGGCGAGCTGCAACTCGTACTCAGCGAGCTCGAGGATCGCCGCGTAGGGATCCAGCGGCGAGAAGTTGTGCGATTCGAGGTCCATTGTGCTCATCGGTGGGCGATCTCCACCCAGGACCCGCGCAGCTCGCCCAGGATCTCCGAGACCTCATCGACCTTGTCGGCGTCCAAGCTCATGCGCGCGCGGTTGAGGTGGGTCAGGCAGAAGTTGTAGAGCGCGTGCAGCTGTTCGGCGAGCTCGGCGCCCTGCTCGTGGTCCAGCACCCAGTCGAGATGCGCGACGATCTGTTCGGCCTGGCGCAGCCGGTTGTGGGCGCGCTCCACCTCACTGGCGCGCATCGCCTCCGCCGCCTGGCGCAGGAAGCGGCGTGCGCTGTCGTACAGCATCACCACCCGCTGCGCCGGAGTCGCGCACAGCACGGTGTTCTCGCGGTATGCCTGCGGTGCTGCGGTCATGGGGGTCATGCGCTGCTCGTTCGCTCCTTCTCGGCTTTGGCCTGGGCTGTCCCGGTGATCGGTCGCACCCGCGCAAAGTTGAGCCAGTGCAGGCGCCGCGATCCGCCCGGCCTTAGAAAAATCGGCACGCCCGGACAGCCCTCCGGCACCCGTCACAGCTGCGCTGGATCGTCACCGTCCGTCCTGGCCGTGCCACCGGTTGATTCAGCCGTCTCAGCCGGATTTGGAGCTGCTGGAGGAGCTGCCGAGCATCGTGGCGAGCTGGGCGGTCAGCCATGAGGACTGAGCCTGATTCTTGGAGACGACCGTTTCCATCGCGAGGAATTCGGCTTGCAGGGTTTTCTGACGCACCGCAAGCAGTTCGTTCATTGTGGTGATCCTGCTCGAGAGTTCGGTCACCTGGGTGCTGTCGCCTTCGATGCGTGTGTCCAGAGTGCCTCCCGGGGCGGCCTCCACGTTGACTATCGTCTGGAAGCCTTTCGACCAGCTCAGGAGCATTTCTTCGACGCCCGTCGGGTTTGCCTGGATCGCGCTTTCCAGGTCCGCGGTGTTAAGCGTGAGCTGCCCTTCCAACGCCGATTGGGAGGGGGTGCCGGCGCCGGTGGGCGCGCCCGTGCTGATGCCGATGTTGGCCAGGCTCGACATCGCTGCCGGCAGGCTCGTGCCCGGTTCGTAGATCGCCTGGCGCATGGTGTCGAGCAGGCTCGTGAGGTCGAAGTCGCCGAACAGCGTCCCGGTCTGCAGTTCTTCGGCGCTCTGGGGTGAGGTCGGGGGCTTTGTGGTGAGCTGCTTCTGGATGCCCCCGATCGTCGAGTTGTAGAGGCTCACGAACGCCTGCACCTGGGCGACGACCTTGCTTGCGTTCAACGCGGGTGGCTGCACGTCGATCGACACCGGCCCCGTTGTGGTCGTCAGTGCCTTCAGTTCCAGTGTCACCCCCGGGATCGCGCTCGTGAGCCTGTTCGAGGTTGAGCTGCCCGCGACCCCGTCGATCGTGTATTCGGCGTTCCTGCCTTCTTTGGCCGTGCCCGCCTGTTCGACGAGCGTGCCCCCGGCGTCCGTGACCGCAATGAAGCCTTCTCCCGTGGCCCCCGTTTCGCGGGTGGAGAGCACCACCGTTTCGCTTCCCACCGCCGCCGCGTACACCGTCGCGGTGGAGTCCGAGTTGATGTCTTTCACCAGGTCTTCGATGGTTGCGCCCGCCGCGACTGCGATTTCCTTGCCGTCGATCGTCAATGTTTCAGCTGCCACGGGGCTTTTGAAGGCGAACGTGCGCTGTCCCGAGTTGGCGAGCTGCGTGACTTCCACCTCGTAGCCGCCGATCGCCGCGCCGGCCGTGGCGCTCGCGGCGACCCGTGTGGGTTCGCTGGAGGCCACCGCCTGAGTGCTCGAGAACAGCAGCGGTGAGCCCAGTTCTTGGGCATCGAAGGTGAGCTGCGTGAGGTTGCTCTGGATCGATTGCAGCTGCGCGCTCTGCCCTTCCAGGGTGTTCTGCTCATCGGTGAGATGCGCGATCGGCTCGCGTTCCACGCCCATCAGGGCGGAGATGATTTCGTTGGTGTTGAGGCCCGACCCGAGGCCGCTGAAGGTGATCGGCGCGCCCGCGGTGGATGTGTTCACGGTGGTCATGACACGCCCCCGCCTCTATTCCAGTGGAGTCCCGGCCGCCAGCGCCAGCGCCTGCGCATGAGTGAGCGTTCGTAGCACGTTGCCGGCGGGGTCGCGCACCTCGATCCGCGTGCGCCCGCTCTGCTGGTCTCGCGCGAAGCGCAGTTCGCGGCCCTGCGAGCTCAACGTTTCGTAGGTATGCGCGGCGCTCCCCATCTGATCGAGCACCTCCTGGGGTGGGCTCGAGGGGAAAGCGCTGAGTGAGACCGTGGGCTCGAGCGCGAACGGTGCCCTAGTGCCCCGGTGAGCCGCGGGGGCTCTCGCGGCATCGGTGGGACGCACCGGCTGGGCGGCAACGGGTCCCTGGGATGGCGTAATCGGCGAGCTCATGCTGTTTTCCTCCTGAAAGCACTGGTCACGGACCCGTCCCTGGGCCGCTTTGCTCTTGTCTATGTGCATCTTGATCGGCTGATGGTCGAAAAACTTTAGGGGTGATCGGCTTATGCGTCGCCCGCGACTGCGGCGATCTACGCAAACACGGTCATCGACCGCTCCATGCCATCCGTGAGTGGTCTGCCCGGATGTGAAGACTTGCGAACGACCGATTTCTTGCGAATCCGCTTTATCGCTCAAGCCTACCCACTGACGTGCCGATCAGTGCGGGGTCTTTGCGGAATCGGACTCCCTCGGAATCCTCGAACGGACGTCGAGGGCCCCTCTGCATGACGCACCACTTTCCCTCGAGAGTCGGAGCACCAGATGAATGCTATGGACCCACGGCAGGAGACGTTCGCCTCCGACCGAAGCCGGGAGACACTCGCCTCCGGCGAGCAGCCCCGTTTCGGCCAACATCCCCATTCCGGCCAGCGCGCTGCCCGGATCTCGGCCACCGAAGTGCTGTTGCTGTGGCAGCAGTACAAGCGCACCGGGGACCTCCGCGTGCGCGACCGCCTGATCTTCACCTTCACACCGATGGTGCGCTACATCGTCTACCGCAAGGTTCGCGAGGTCCCCGCGCAGTGTGACGTGGAGGACTTCCTCTCCTGTGGCCTGGAGGCGCTGATCCACTCGATCGAGCGCTACGACCCCGCCAAGGGCGCCACCCTGGAGCAGTTCGCGTGGACGCGCATCCACGGCGCCGTGCTCGACGAGCTGCGCCGCCACGACTGGGCGCCGCGCTCGCTGCGCCGGGCCGAGCGCACTATCAACGGCGCCCGCGAGAGCTTCGCCTCCGCGCACGAGCGCCACCCCAGCCGCGAGGAGCTCGCCGCCGCGGCCGGCATGAGCACCACCGAGCTTGGTCGCCGCCTCGACGAGCTGGCGCTCGCGGAGGTTGGCTCGCTGAACAAGACGATCCGCTCGGAGGACTCCTCCACGATCGAGCGGATCGACACGCTCGAGAGCGAGGACGAGGGTGCCGACCCCACGCTCGCCGCCGAGCGCACGGAAGCCAAGGAGCGCTTTCGCGCTGCCTTCGCCGAGCTGCCCGCGCGCGAGCGCCAGGTGGCCGTGCTGCTGTATGTCGAGGGGCGCACGCTGCGCGACATCGGCGCCCGCCTCGGGGTCTCCGAGAGCCGCGTTTCGCAGATCCACACCGAGCTGCGTGGCCGCCTGCGCGAGCGGCTCGCCAGCGACGCGTCGCTGTTCTCCGCGGTCTGAATGACCTTTGCGTCGCAGGGGTTGGCTGCGTCGCAGGGGTTGGCTGGTGAGCCTGGGTGAGCGGCGCTGATGTCGGCCCCACCAGCTTGGGGCATAGGCCCTAAAGAATCCACCGCTGCGGGCGATCACCCGTACTGAGATGGACCTCGGCCTCTACATCGCCGCGTCTGGGATGGTCGCCGATCAGACCCGCCAGGCGCAGCTCTCCAACGACCTCGCCAACGCCTCCACACCGGGCTACAAGCCCGAACAGTCCCCCCAGCACAGCTTCGGGGAACTGCTCCTCGCCAACACCTCCACCGGGCAGAAGATCGGCACGATGAACACCGGCGTGCAACTGAGTCACAGCGTCCTCGACATGGCCCCCGCGGGGATGCAGAGCACCGGCCAGCCGCTCGACTTCGGGATCGTCGGCACCGGCTTCTTCGCCGTCAAAACCCCCCAGGGGGTCCGTTACACCCGCGACGGCCAGTTCACCACGTCCGCCTCCGGGCAGCTCGTGGACGGCGCCGGCGACACCGTCCTCAGCCAGAACGGCGCCCCGATCACCGTGAGCGCCGAAGGTACCGTGCCGCCCGGCTCGCTCGGGGTCTTCAACGTCCCCGACGCGGCCAAGCAGGGCGAAAACCTTTACACCGGCACGCCCTCAGGGCAGGCCGCCGGGACCGTGCGCTCCGGGGTGCTGGAGGAATCGGGCGTCAACCCGGCGCGCACGATGGTCGAAATGATCGGCTCGCTGCGCACCTTCCAGTCCGGTCAGCAGGCGATTCAGGCGATCGATCAAACCCTCCAGGCCGCCTCCACCCAGGTTGGCTCCCTCGACGGGTCCACCAGCTAACCAGGAGGCGCCCAATGCTCGAAGGACTGTACGCCGCCGCATCGGGGATGGAAGCTCAGCAGCAGCAGCTCGACTCGATCGGCAACGACCTCGCCAACGCCTCCACCACCGGCTACAAGGCCGAACGGGTGGGCTTCCGCGAACTGCTTTACAACCAGGTGGACATCGCCGGTACGACGACCACCCAGGGCGCCGGCGCTGCCGCGCAGTCGATCGGCCGCAACCAGGCCCAGGGGTCGATCCAGAGCACCGGGGACCCGCTCGACCTCGCGATCACGGGCCCCGGGTACTTCACCGTCAAGCGCGCCGACGGCACCGTGGCGCTGACGCGCGACGGCTCGTTTCAGGTGAACGCCGGCGGGCAGCTGACCACGGCCGAAGGGAACCTGCTCGATCCGCCGATCACGCTGCCGAAAGGATCCTCTCCCAGTGAAGTCGCGATCTCGCCTGACGGCACCGTAAGCGTTGGCACGAAAACGGTCGGCAAGATCGCGCTCGTCACCGTCGCCTCGCCCGACCACCTGCTCGCCGCAGGGGGCAACCTGTTTACCAGCAACGCCTCCAGCGGCACTCCCCGGCCGAGCACCGCCGCCACCATCAAGCAGGGGGCGCTGGAGGGCTCAAACGTGGATGTCGGCAACGACATGGTGCAGATGATCGGTGCGCAGCGCAGCTACCAACTGGAGAGCAGCGCGATCCAAACCGAAAACCAGATGCTGTCGATCGCCAACCAGCTTGTGACTCAATGAGCGCTGTTGCCCCGCTCACCGCTGCGCCGGCCTCGGCCCCCTCGGCCTCGGCCCTACCCGTCACCGCCGCGGGTACGCAGGTGGTCGACGAAGCACATGCTCCGGCCTCGGTGCGCAACGGTTCGGCCGCCGTCAAACAGGCCTACGCCTCCGCGCAGGGCTTCGAAGAGATGCTCCTGCAGCAGCTCTCCTCCTCGCTCGTGCAGAGCAGCGGGCTCTCGGGCGAAGGCGAATCCGGCGAAGGCTCGGGCGAAGAAGGCTCGCTCGAAGGCGGCGGCGAAGCGGGCGGCAGCATGCTCTCCTCGCTGCTGCCCCAAACGCTCACCGAAGGAGTGATGCACGAGGGCGGCCTCGGCCTTGCCGGGCAGCTGATGGGCTCGCTCGACCCCTCCGCGTCCACGGCCGCCGCCGCACCTTCGGGAGGTGCCTCCGCGTGAGTGCCACCCTGCCTGCGCTGCGAGGAAGGCCGCGGGGCACGACGCCCCGCGCCCACGCGGCCGTTGCCGAGCTCACGCTCGCGGATGACCCCCAAATGACCCCGATCGTGGAAGCCGATCCGCTTGGCTCCGAAGTGCTCGCCCATCTCGACGCCCAAATCGCCTCGGTGCGGCGGCTGCTGGAGATCGTGCTGGAGCAGGGGGCCGCGATTCGTGTGCGCGATGTGCACACCGTCGTGCGGTTTGCCGGCATGTTGCACGGCGAGCTTGCTCGCCGCGGGCAGATCGAGGCGACCCGCTCGCTGTTGCTCGAGCGCGCCGGCGCGCTGCTGGGGATCCCCGCCGCGGCGGTTACGCTCACGCGGCTCTCTGTGCTCCTCGACCCCGCCCGCGCGCAGCTTGCCGCCGCGCGCTCCGCTCAGCTGCGCGGCTTGCTGGAGGAGCTGCGCCGCGAACACTCCTGCAACCGCGCGCTGATGCACATCGAACTCTCCTTCCTAGACCACCTGATGCAGTCGCTGGCGCTCGACGCGGGTGTGCACGGCTACGACTCCCGCGGCTCCACCACCGCCGGCGCGAGTGCCGGTGGGCGGGCGGGTGGGCGGGCTCCTATCAATACGCTGCGCGTGCTCGACCTCTCGGCATAGGCAGGCGGTTATCCCATGTCCATCCCCACCCTCCAGGGACTCCAAACCGCCCTCTCCGGCCTGATTGCCCAGCAGGACGCGATCGACGTCACCGGCAACAACATCACCAACGCCAACACCGAAGGCTACTCGCGCCAAACGGCTGTTCAGCAAACCAAAGAACCGCTGCACATCGCGGCGCTCTCCGCCGTCACCGGCGAGGGCGGCCAGCTCGGCACTGGCGTCACCGTCGCCACGATCACCCGCATCCGCAACACCTACCTCGACGCCTCCTACCGCGAACACAGCACCGCCGCCGGCGCCGCGGGCGCGCAGGCCGAAGAGCTCTCGCAGGCTCAGAGCGCCTTCAACGAACCTTCCTCCACCGGCCTGGCCTCCCAGCTCTCGAAATTCTGGAGCTCGTGGAGCGAGCTCGCCGAAGCTCCCTCCGAAGGAGCCGCCAAGGTCGGCGTCGTCGGCGCCGCCACCCAGCTCACCGGCTCGCTGCACCAGCTGGCCGCCCAGCTGCAATCGCTTGAAGGCCAGGCCTCCGCGCAGTACGCCGCGATCACCGGGCCCACCGGCGAAGTTGCCAGCGACGCCACGCAGATCGCCGAACTCAACCACCAGATCAAGCTCTCGCTGGCGGCCCACCAGCAGCCCAACGAACTTGAAGACCACCGCGACCTGTTGCTCGACAAGCTCTCCGCGCTCGCCTCCGTCACCGTCACCAAGGAAGCCGACGGCACCGACACCGTCGCGTTCGGCAACGCCGCCCTACCGCTCGTCGAAGGCTCCACCGCGCATTGGCCACAGGCGCTCACTTCCGCCGCCGGCGGGAAGCTGGGAGCGCTCTTGGAACTCTCCTCTCCCACCGGCGCGCTCGCCTCCTTTCAGGCTGCCCTCAACGAAGTCGCCAAGACGCTTGCCGGTTCGGTCAACGAACTGCACACCGCCACCCCCTTCTTCACGGGCACCACCGCCGCCACGCTCGAAGTGGCGGTCACCCCCGGCGAAGTCCAAACCTCCTCCGAAGGCGCCTCCGGTGGCAACGACGTCGCGCTCGCGATCGCCGGCCTGCGTGGGGGTGCCGCCGAACAGCGCTACGCCGCGCTGATCGCGCAGGTGGGGGTGGGCGTGCAGAACGCCACCACCAACCAAACCAACTCCCAGGCCGTCCTCACCGCGGTCTCCAATCAGCGCCAGGCCGTCTCCGGGGTGTCGCTCGATGAAGAAATGACCAACCTCATCACCTTCCAGCGCGGCTACCAAGCCTCCGCGCAGGCGCTCAACGTGATGAACGAAATGCTCAACACCCTGATCAACGAGTCGGGATTGTGAGCATCCGATGAGCGCGCGCATAACACCCGAGATGGTGAGCAGCTCGGTGCTCAACGGCATCGAATCCGCCCAGGTGGCCCTCGCTCGCACCCAGGCCGAACTCTCCTCCGGCAAGTCGATCCTCGAGCCCTCCTCCAACCCCTACGGCGCCAGCCAGATCGTCGACCTGCAGAGCGCCATCGACGGGCTCACCTCCTACGAACATAGTGCCCAGGACGGGCTCTCCCGGATGAACGCCTCCTCCTCGGCGCTCGCCTCGATCGACTCCCAGGCACAGCGCGTGCGCGAGCTCGTCCTGCAGGCCGGCAACGGCACCGAGAGTCCTGCCGATTTGGAAGACATCGCCGACGAGGTGCAGCAGCTCACCGAAGGTGTCAAGCAAGACGCCCTCACCCAGTACGACGGCCAGTACGTCTTCTCCGGCACCCTCACCTCCACCGCCCCCTACACGCAGGGAACCGAAGACGAATACCACGGCAACGCCTCCCCCGTCGCTCGCGCGCTCGGCCCCGGCAGCACCGTCAACGTCGCCATCAACCTCGCCTCCGCGCTCGGCTCCGGCAGCGGCGCCGCCGACGGCAAGCTGCTCGACACGCTGCGCACCGTCGCCGCCAACCTCCGTGCGGGCACGCCCGCCTCCGTCGAAGCGCTGCGCACAACCGACCTGAAAAGCCTCGAAAACAACCTCAATGCGCTTTCCGGCCTGCAGGCCGAAGCCGGCTCGGTCACCGATCAGATCAACATCGCCATCAGCCGCATCTCCTCGCTGCAGAGCACCGACACCCTGCAGTTGTCAAACGTCCAGGATGCCAACATCGCCAAGGTGACGACCGAATACTCCAGCGAGCACGCCGCCTTTGAAGCGGCGCTGAAAGCCGGCGCCTCGATCGTGCAGGAGTCCTTGCTCGAATTCCTGCACTAGAGAAAGCGGGAAGGGGCTTAGCGGCCCCCCTCCCGACCTCCCCCCGTCCTCTCCCGTCCTCACACCTAACCTCCTGTCACCACCACGCACGCCATGCCCCTAACCATTGACAGCTCGCGCTTCGGCGCCGTGGAGATCCCCGACGCCGACGCGATCGAGTTCCCGCTCGGGTTGATCGGCCTCGGCGGGGTGCACTACGCGCTGATCGACCGCCACCCCGGCTCGGGCTTTCGGTGGCTGCATTCGCTGGAGGATCCCGGGCTTGCGCTGCCCGTGGTGGATCCCCGCGAGTTCTTCCCCGGCTTTGCGCTGGTGCTCTCCGCGGAGGACCGCGAGCGGATCGGGGCTCCCGATCTCTCCGCGGCACAGGTGTACGTCACGGTGCGCACCGCTCCCGATCCGGCCGCTACGCTCGTGAATCTTCGCGCTCCCCTTGTCGTGTGGGACGGCTTGGGCCACCAGGTGCTCAACACCGCGCCCGGCGCCGAGCTGCGGGTGGCGCTGTTCGGTGGGGCGGCAGAGGGGCAGGCGGGGTAGCCGAGCGGTCGGAACGCCCGGCGGGACTCCACGCCCGGGATGCCCCCGGTCGATGCTGCATAATTCCGCCCCATGCTGATACTTACGCGCCGCGCCGGAGAGCGCGTCGTGATCGGCGAGGATGTGCTCGTCACCGTCATGGAGGTCAGCGGCCAAACCGTTCGCCTCGGGATCGCCGCGCCCCAGGGGCTGCCGATCTACCGCGAGGAGATCTGGCTGGCCGTCCAGGAGGAGAACCGCGCCGCCGCGGAGGCCACCGCCGATGCGCTGCCCGCACAGGGGCCGGATCTCAAGTGACCCAAACGATGTCGCCGATCTGCAGTTTTGGGTAGACGGCGGCCGCCGTTTCGATCGGCAGCTCCACACAGCCGTTGGACTGGGGGAAGCCGTAGGAGGCGCTCGGGTAGCCGTGCACCGCGTCGCCGCCGTTGAAGTAGTTGACCCACGGCACGTCCGGCGCCACGTAGTGCACGCCGTCGGGGTCGGTGCCGGTCATCGTCGTGGACACATAACGGGCGTAGATCGGGAAGATCCCCTGTTCGGTTTCGGCGCCCCCCACCCCCGTGTTCGCGGGGCTGGAGATCGCCACGTGGCTGCCTTCATGGACCTCCATTGTCTCCGGCAGCGACTCCGTCACCGACACCCACGTGTACGGGCGCGGGTTGCGGTGGTCGAGCCCCTCCACCTCCAGCAGCAGCCGCCACGTTTGCGCGTCCGGTTCGCCTGTTGCTTCGAGGTTGTGGTCGGCCTGGAACACCTCCAGCGCCCCTTTCGTCGTCTCGTCAAGGTGGCCCATTTCCACGGGCGGGGCATCCGCGGGCTGTGGCGCCAGTCTCCCGTGGAACGGGCGGAAGGCGTGTTCGGCCGCCTGGTTGAGGGACTCCTTGCCCAGCGGTACATGTCCGGCGTAGCGCGGGTGCAGCACGGCGCCGATGTAGCCCTGGCGGGCCAGCGCCTCCTGCAGCGCCGTGATCGACGGGCACGCCACGTGCAGGGTGAGCACGTGCCGCTCCTCCAAGCCCGAGTGTTCCTCGGCGAACGTGTGCTTCCACACCGTCAGCGAGTAGGTGTCGCATGGCTCCAGCGTGGCGGCGGGCGTGAACACCTCCGCGTTGCCCGCCGTGCTCCAGCTGCCCGCCACCGCCGGGATCAGCGTCGGGCGCGGGGAGTCCCGCGCCGGTGGAGCGGACAGCATCACGCGCAGCGGTGCCGCGCCGTCGGTGATCGTCCGCGGGGGCACGCCCACCAGGCGCGTGGGCGGCGGCGGCGGTTGCGAGGCGCTCGCCGAGGCGAGCACGCCGCCGACGGTGTGGCCCTGCGCCAACTCCACCCCCACTGCCGCCGCCACCGCCGCCACCACGACCGCGAGGATTGCGACGGGCCGCGCGCTCATGCTCCACAGGCTAACGCATCGCGTTGACGGCGTTCCCGGGAGTTCCGATGAATGGACGATGCCCACTCGGGGTGCCTAGTGGGGGGTACCGACCCGCCGGCCGCGTACTCTGTAGAGGTGACCCGACTTGCCGCGATCCTGCTGGCCCTCGCCGCGCTCGCTCTGACGCCCGCCGTGGCGCTTGCCCGCTCGCACCACGTCGCCCGCGCACACAGTGGCTCGCCGAACTCCGCCGCCACGCGCGCCTACGTCAAAGCCAACTACACGCTCATCAGCACCGCCCGCGCCAATCTCGCCGCCGCGCGCACGGCGATTTCGAGCCTCGGCAGGACGGTCGCCGGAGAATGCCCGTTGGTGGCGGCCGAAGCGCCGCAGAACCATGAGTCCGGACAGCTCAGCAACGAGGTGGTCGGAGCGCTCGAGGTCGCCGCCTACCAGCCCGACAAGGACTCGATGGTCGCTTTCGCCCACACCATCCGGGGCCTGCACTGGAGCAACCACAAGCTCACGCAGATGGTTGACACCTACGCGACCAAGCTGGCCGGATTCGCGACGCTGGCGGCGCCCGACATCTGCGCCGACGTCAAAGCGTGGGTCGCCACCGACTACCGCACCCTGCCCGCCACCACCGTTTCCTTCAACAAAGGCTTCTACGCCTATGACCTCGAAACCGAAGAAGTCTCGCTGCGGCTGCTTCGTCCTTATGAGAGCGCGACCGATGCCTCGCTGGTGCGACAGACTCAGCGCCTTGAAGAACCGCTGGGTGAATTCGAAGCTGAAGCGGTCTCCGACTACAGCGAGATTCTCGACTCGCTGAAGCTCCCTCAGTGAGGGCTGGGGCGGCCGGGCGGCTACACTGCGGCACCTCCCGCCGGAGTAGCTCAGCTGGTTAGAGCAGCGGAATCATAATCCGCGTGTCGGGGGTTCGAGTCCCTCCTCCGGCATTCCGAGAATCTCGTCTATATAGGCGGGGTTCTCGCTTTTGGGGTGCTGCGTCGTGACTACGCCGGGCTGGGGTGTCAGCGTAAGTGTCAGCAAGTCGCTCCAGATGTCGTCGTGACCGGGTGCGCGAGCTGCTCTGTGAGCGGGAAGATGCGCCGGTCAAGCTCGGCGACCTCGCGCAAGTGTTCGACCATGAGCCAGAATGTGCGCATGCCCGGCGGCCTTCGCTTGCTGCCCCCGCCTCGGCGGCGCCCGCGGCCGGCTTCAAGCTGTGCCGGAACGCCTTGGCGCTCGTGTCGCGGGGCTGCTGTCGGCCCGCACATCGGCCTAGCGAGCCACCGTCGAAGCTTGGCGTGGCGCGGCGGAGCGATACCCGTAGGTCCGGCCCGCTGCTATGCGCGCAGCATCGGCCCGGCCCGGCCTTGGCTGGCGTGGCGCCTCGACCCCCGAGGTCGCTGGCCAGCTCGCCACCGATCCTCGAGAATGTGGCTTGGACCTCGTCCACTGCAGGCCTGGATCAATGCGGCCTCGGGCGCCGAAGGGACGCTCCCTCTCGCCGACCTTCGAGCATCTGGTGCGACCGGGGATCGCGGGTCCGCATTTGCCAAGGGGTATGTAGGCGCGCGCCGACCAGCAACTCGGACGCGTGCCGCTCGTCCGCTCCATGCGTCTCGCGAGGATCAAGTGAACAATTGGACGGAAAAGTTCCGGTCGTGCGTCGGTTGGGCCCCGGTCTGGTGTAGGCTGCCCGCGGTTTGCTGGCGCGGAGGGGATACTTGGCGATCGTGCTCGTCGCTACGGCCGTCTATGCGGTAGCCCCTGGTGCCGCGTCGGCCGGGTCGCCACGCGCCGTGAGCACTCCAGCGGACCGCGCCGCCGTGCATGCGTATTTCCTTGATATATACGCCTACGTTCAGGCCGTCGCTGGAGCCGCACCGGCCCTGACCGGCGCATACGAAGGTGCCGCGAGCATGATCGCCAGCAAATGCCCGAGTGTGCTCGTCGGGGCCCCCCAAGGAAACGAGATCGAAGTCGGGTCGTCCATCCCTCAGCGCACGGCGCGCCAGCGTGGTGAAGAAAGGCGGCAGAGCACGCAGCTGAGTGACCTGGAAGGGGAGCTTGCGATGGAGCTTGCCGCCGCAGAGCAGGAACCGCGGCGACCGACGGTGACGGCACTCCTGGCCAATCTCAAGGCGTTGCCGCAAGGAGGGCCGGTGTTGTCGCAGGTCGTCCGTGGGACGACAATCGAATTGGAAGAAGAGCAGAGGGTCGAAAGCACAGACGTATGTGCGGATATGAAGGCGTGGGCGGCTAGTGGTTACCGTACGCTCTCGGCGGCCAGCAGGGGGATCGCGCTGAAGCGCGAAGCGGAGTTTGTCGAGTTCTTTCGGGACCTGTCGATGCTTTCCGCGAGCGTGTCCCTATCTGCCATGGAGACTCCTGCCGACAAGGCGCTCGTGCGCAAGACCGCCCAGCTCGAGTTACGGACCGCAAGGGCGACTCGCGGCTCCATCGAGGGCGCCCGCAAACGAGTCGAAGCCGCACTTGGTCTGACGGCGCGCGAAAATCGTGAAAAGACACTTCTGCCGATCTCGCACGAATCCAAATCCTCCACCGAGCTTGGCGCGGGACGCACTGCGGCTGGGACCCGTTACACGGTCTGGCTCGAACGCAGAAAAGGCGGCTCTGCGTACACGTGCAAGTCGAGCGTGGAAGTGAGGAGAGCCAACGGAGCCAAGCCGGGACTCTTGGAACTGTTCACTAGCACTGGGTCGGAGGTCTGCCTGGCGCCCGGCAGGGAGCGCCTGGAAGAGCCCAAAGTCAATTGCAGCAAAGGACTTCTGACGATCACGACTGAGGTTCTGTCAGCCACGCGCACGGTGGACCTGCGCATGAGCAACGGCACCCAGGTCGTCTCCCGCCCGATGCTCGTGCCACGCCGCTTGGGCGGTCCAGATGCCTTCTACTACCAGGCAGTGCGTGGTCCCTCTCCGGTTCCCGTGTCGTTGACCGAGCGCGACGCCCAAGGACGCACGCTGCAGGTGCTGAAGCTGCGGCGGATCGTTGGCTGCTCCAGGCACCCCTTGAAATACCTGCGAGGTGGGAAGCGCACGCTTGTCCGCGGGGGTACGCCCCAGGGTCCGAGCTTCTCGATCGTCGGCGAACGGTACCGGCTCTTCGGTCGTACCCACACCCAGCTGAAGCTGAGCGCGGAGGAAGGGTTGGCCAGTTCCGACGAAGGCGAAGAAGAAGATCTGAGTGAAGGACTAAGCGGACCGTATCGGGTGCCTGTGAAGCGCACGATGCCCCTGGACTCGGAAGTCTCTGCCTCCTGTTATCCCCACGAATACTCGATCTTCTACGGTCTGCTCAGGCAGCCGCGCGACACGGTGCTGGCAAAGATCGCCGGCAGGCTTGTTCCAGTGCTCCGCGTTCCTATTCCGAATAGCCTGCATGCTGGCGGGCTGCTGGTCTATCTGGCTTCGGTCAGTCAACCTGAAGAGGTTCTTGTGCGCTCGCCGAGCGGCAAGATCCTCATGAACGAAGATCTCAGCCGCGCGGCGAGAGAAGGCCGCGAAACCTGCGAAGGTGAATCCGAAGGGGCCGGCCCGCCGCCAGGTGGCTTTGGCGGGACAGGCGAAACGCGCAGGATCGCGCTGAACGGCTGACCCCCTCCGGCCACCTTCTGCGTTGCGACGCAAGCAGGCATAGCTGTACGCGTCCAAGTCACTTGTGCTCTGGACGAAGCTCAGCAGTGTAGACCGTCGACGCGCAGACTTCCGCATCGCCATCGCCCACTGCATCGGCGGGATCGTAGGTTGCTCTCCGAGGGCCAATGCGCCGTTAGAGTTTGCTCGTATGAGGAAGGCTCGGTCGGTCGTGTGGGGCACATTCCCGATAGGTTGCGATGACTGTTTTCTGATCCCGCGCTGCCCGCTGGCGAACCACGTGCCCGCCCTGCGCTCGCTGCGAAGAGCAAGCTCTGCGGCGATCCGCGCAACGGGCCTACCACCACTCTCGGAGCTCTTTCGGGCTAGCGATGGTGTGGTGGGCAGGGTACGGTGGCTGTTGCGTGTGAGTGGCTGGCGTTTTGGAAGGTGAAGTGGGCGGAGAATTGGAATCCGCCGTGTGGGCATTTGTCGGGGAGGGGTATGCCTTTTGGTTCGTATTCGATGGTGTGGCCGTGGGTGTGTTCGTGGTAGTGCAGGTGTAGTGGTCCGAGGGTGGTGCGGAACTGTACGACGGAGACATCGGTTCCACCGGGGAGGCCTGGTACGAGTGGGATGCTCATGTCGAGGAGTCCGCCGTATGGTGTGGCGGCGGGGAGCACGAGGCCGGGGAAGGTGATCTGTCCGCTGACGGGTGTGGGAGCGTTGATGTCGATGAGTAGCGCGAGGTGTCCGGCGTGGTTGGTGGCCCTCATGATCGTGACGTGTGCGTTCTCGGTGGCGATGGAGGGGCCGATCGGGATCTCCGCGAGCGCGGTGCCGTATCCCATCAGCGAGTTCGCTGGGCATCCTTCCTGGCCGAAGATTTCGAGCGTCCTGGTTGTGCATGTCGCGAGCCCGAGTTCGCTGAGCGCGAACGCGAGTTCTACGGGGTAGCTGATTTCGGCGCTGGTCAGGGGTGGCGGCACTGTGTGGGTGGGTGTGGCGATCTTGAAGCTGAAGCCGATGGTTGTCGCGTGGCCGAGCTGCTCGGGTGTGAGCGTGGCGTGGAGTGTCACGGACTGTGCCGCGGAGGCGGTGGCGCACGTAGCGGCGCAGAGCGCGGTGGTTGCGAGGAGGTGGATGGCTCGGCGTGCGGTTTGGTGTCGCGTCACGGTGTTGGACGGTTCAGTATGAGAGTGAGCCGCTCGTTTGCAGGGTGATGGCGTAGGTGCGGCGGTTGAAGGTGCCGGAGAGTCCTGCGTGTCCGTGTGCGTGGGTGTAGCGGCCTGTGCCACTGGTGATGGTGAGGGTGCCGGAGAAGTGTTCGTCGAGGCCGGCGCCGTGTGGGGTGGCTGTGCCGTGTCCGGTGATGGTGGCGCCGTGGGTGTAGATCGTGAAGTTGGCGGTGAAGGTGGCGCCGAGTGTGGCGCTGGCGCGCATGTGGCCGGGGAGGTCTCCCTGCGCTGTGCCTTCCTCGAGTAGTTGGGAGCCTGAGTGCTTGATGTAGCGCAGGTTGGCGGTATCGCTGGCCTTGAGGGTGCGTGTCGCGTGGGCCTGGGGTGTGGGGCTGGCTGGCGCGGCGAGGCCGGAGGCCGTGCTGGTGATGACTGCCAGCAGCACGCTGGGTAGGAGTATTGCCAGCCGTCTTGTTCGTAGCGTAGGTCGCTTGGATTTTGGGAGGCGGGGGTGTGTTTGGGTCTTGTGGTTGGTCATTGAGATAGCTGGTGTCTTCTTTTGTCGGCAGACCGAACTGTTCTATATGATCTTACAGGGCTCTGGTTGGTCTGGCGGCGCTTCGCGCTCTGCGGGACGGGTAGGCGGGGCGTGTGGTCAGCGTCCGCCGTGGCGGCGGCGACGGCTGTGGAACTCGCCGAGTGCGTCTGTGAGGGCTTGGCGGGTGAAGTCGGGCCAGAGCTCCTCGCGGAACACGAGCTCGGAGTAGGCTGCTTGCCAGAGCAGGTAGTTGGAGAGGCGTTGCTCGCCGCCGGTGCGGATGATGAGGTCGGGGTCGTGCATCTCGGGCGCGTAGAGCCCGCGGCGGAACTCTTCTTCTCCGCCGCCGGTGAACTTCTTGGCGGCGTCCACGATCTCCGTGTGTGCGCCGTAGTTGAACGCGATGAACAGCGCGAGTCGCTGGTTTCCTTCGGTGAGTGTCTCGGCGTCGTGCATTTGTTGGAGCAGCTCGCCTGGGACTCCTTGTCGTTGTCCGATGAAGCGCATGCGGACGCCTTCGCGGTGCAGCTCGGGGGTCTCTCGGGCGATGCGCTGCGCGAGCATCGCGATCAGCCCGCGGACCTCGCTGGCGGGGCGTGACCAGTTCTCGGTGGAGAACGAGTAGACGGTCAGCTGCTCGATACCGAACTCCACGGCGTCGCGCAGGCGTGCCTTCAGCGTGTCGGCGCCGGCCTCGTGGCCGTCGTTGACTGGTACTCCGCGGGAGTGCGCCCAGCGGCCGTTGCCATCAGCGATAATCGCGACATAGCGAGCCGCCCCACCGTCCCGGTCCTCGCCCGGGATGCCCGCGTCGCCCGGCATCAGCCGCGGGCTCTGGTGATCGTGCTGCGGGCGCGCTTGGCGGCTCGCCAGGCGCGCATGACGAGAAGTGTCGGGGTGATGAGTGGGCGGAGTTCGTGCTGGATGTGTTTGGTGGCCGCGGCAGCGAACGGGCTCGTCGCGGTGGGTGCTGAGGTGTAGAAGGCGACGACGCCGGTGAGCGTCATGACATGGTGAGCTGCGTCAGGGGTGGCCGGGGCACGGGTCATTGCTTGCCGCGCGGCGTTTGTGAGCCCGCGCAAGAGCTGGTCGGTGTCCTGGTAGTAGCGGGTGTATCCGGGCTGGCCGGTCGCGCTGATGTCGCGTTCGTAGTCGATGATGCTGTCGAGCATCGTCACGATCACCCCGATGTAGAGGTACAGCGTGTCGATTCGGGCTGCGTCCTCGGGGGTGGTATGGGGGTTCGCGGCGGCGGCGATCATCGCGTGGAGGCCGAGCACGGTCGATGTGGCGCCCGCGAAGTACTCAAGCCACCCGAGTCCTGTGCCGGAGGCTTGGTGGGCGGCCCACTCTTGGAGCTGGGTGCTGCCGAGTTGGGGGATCGCGTGGGCGCGGATCTGGGCCTCCGTGAAGCGGGCTATGCAGCGCTCTGCGACTGCTGTGATCGCGCCGGCCGATGGGAGCTGCGCGAGGGCCTCGCGGGCATCGGCGACGAGCGCTTGCAGGTACCCGTCGTCGTCCGCGGGTGTGTGCAGGGTGTAATAGTCGCCCGTGGGCTCGTGGTTGCTGACGGCGTCGGTAAATGCTTGGGTGAGGCGCCGGTTGTTGGTGAGGGGGTTGGGTGTTCGTTGCTCGGTGAGGGCGTCGAGGTAGTCGTACATGACCTCGATTGCGACGATCGCCTTCACGGCGTTCTTGCGGTGTGCCCTCGGTGCGAGTGTGGCGAGTGTGGCTGCTACCTGGGCGTGGAAGTGTTGGTCCTCGAGCTTGTCCAGTGCGATTGCTTGGAGGGTGGGGTCGCCGATCGCGCGCGCACGTTGCTTATAGCGCTCGATCTGGGCGCGTACGAGGGGCGCGACGGTTGGCCAGTAGCGGATGTTCGCGACCAGCAGCGCGGTGTACGCATGTGCCAGGAGTCGGCGGTCGCCAAATGCAGACACTTGATGCGAGCGTAGCCCGTGCGGATGACCTTTTGTGGTCGCGTCGTGGGCAGTTGGGGAAGGGTGTGGCTTACTCTCCTTCGAGGGCCAGCTTGGGGGGGACGCGTGAGGCGAGCCAGCCGGGGACGGACACGATGATGAGGATGGTGGCGATCACGAGCGTGAAGATCTCCAGGGGGCGCCAGCCGGTGGCGATACGCGCGACTGGGAACCCGGTGACGTGTCGTAGGTAGCTGTCAATGATGACCTCGCCGTAGAGGCCGGCTGCGGCGCCGATCAGGCACGCTGCGGTGAGCATCAGGGTCGCTTCGGTGAGGAGGATGCGTCGCAAGCGGCGGGGTGCTGTGCCTGAGAGGCGCAGGCCGGCCAGCGAGGCGCGTCGCTGCCAGATGGCCGAGGTTAGGGCTGCGGCGATTGCGATGATTGCGGCGAGCAGCAAGAGGGTGGATATGTCGTTGAGTTTGCTGAGACCTTCGCGTGCGACCGCGCTGGTGCGTGTGGCTCGAACGCTGGGGGTGAGCGTCACCGTCCCGTTTTTTGGTCCCAGGGTGTGTGTGATGGCGGCAAGGGTTGCCGGTAGGTTGGTGCCTGGTCGCAGATCGATACCGAGCGCGGTCGGTGCTGAGGTGCTCCAGACGCGGCTGTAGTCGATGGTGTTCATCAGGATCGCGCCTGGGCTCCAGGTGAGGTTGGTGGTGGTCGCGGCGATCTTGAATGGGACTTCGCCGGAAGGTGTGGGTAGCACTAGGATGTTTCCGACTCCAACGTGGTGTTCGCTGGCGAGCTGCTGGGAGATCGCGATCCAGCCGCCTTTGTTGATCTCTGCGGCGGCTGTGGTTGCGTTGCCGTTCACGATCTGGCTTTGCAGGATCGCCTGGCTTGCGGCTGGTGGGCGAGCGACGATCCAAATGCGGCGCTTGCCGATATTCAGATAGCCGTCTTGGAAGGGGGTCACGTGAGAGACGCCTGGGATCTGGTCGATACGGGCGGCGTATGTGGTGGGTAGTGGCTCGACGGCGGTTGAGTCGGATGGGTTGAGAACCCACAGATTGGCCCCGTCGACGTAGTTGTGGATATATCCTTCGATGCCGCGCAGCAGGTCGTCGCGTGCGCCGCCCAAGGCGACGCTGCCGAACAACGCGACCGCGCCTGTCGCAGCGAGAGCGAGCGAGCGCAGTGTCGTCGCCCTGAGTGACATGATCGCAACCGGCAGGATCGTGAACCGGTCGGTGCGCTCCGAGAGCGTTTGAGCGGCGCCCAGCACGCCGGTGAAGATCAGTGGGATTGCGAGCACTACTGTCAGCGCGAGGACGATGCATGCGAGCAGCGCGCGGGAGGGCAGCAGCACGAGCATTGCGGTCGCCAGTGCGAGTAGCAAGCCGGCGGCGCATGCGAGGTTACGTGGTGCTTGGCGGCTGAGCATGTTCCCGGGCTCGCCCTCTTCGAAGTAGACGGCGTCTACGGCGCGTCCGCGGCGCAGATCGAGTAGTGGTATTGCCGAGGCGAGGCAGGTAGCGAGAATCCCTCCGAGGAGTGAGAGCAGTACCGGCAGTTTGCCGATCACGGTGCCGCTACCGAGTGTGAATGCTTGAGCGAGGTAGCCGGCGGACTGGTGAAAGAACCCCGATGAGAGGGCGTACCCAGCGAGCAGCCCCAGTAGTGATGCGGCGATCCCGAGGCAGAGGGCTTGGGAGAAGACCATTTGCATGATCGCGGTGCGCCTGGTGCCCGAGAGGCGCAGGTCAGCGATCGTCTGGCGTCGCTCGGGGACGGTCAGCAGCATCGCGTTGAACGCGAACAGGAAGCCCAACAGCGCGGCTATCGCGGCGAAGAACGCGCTGGCTTGGCTGCTCGGCCGAAGCGCCTGGCGCAGCAGTGTGAGATCCTGCTCGGCGGGGGCGACCGTGAGTCGCCCGTGAGCGATCGTCTTTAGCTCGGCGCGCACTTGTGCTTCGTGGCCGGGTTCGGTTTGTACGAGTATGCGTGTGACGCGGCCTTGTAGTCCGGCGAGCTTCTGCAAGTTCGCGAGTGGGATCGTCGCTACGAATGCTTGAGAGAGAGCGCCGATCGCTTCTGGGCCGAGTACGGCGGCGACCTTCAACGAGGTGGCCTGCCCGCGGAGACCCAGTGACACGGGCGCGTTGTGTGCCTGTGTGCTGATGTCCAGTGCGCTCGCGGTCGTCTTGCTGAGCGCGATCCCTCCGGGCTCGAGCGTGGAGATCGGAAGCGTGTGAGCGAGTTCGTCGAGAAGCGCGAGGCCGAGGTCGGTGCCGGCGAGGTTGATCGCGACACAGTGCGTGGGCGTCCGGCAGATCCTGGCGTCCTGTTCGAGTAGCTCCGCAGCCTGTTTGACACCGGTGAGGCGTTCTACGCGGGGGAGCAGGCGTTCATCGAAACCGTTGGGGTCACGGGCCTGCAACTGGAGGTTCGCGGGGCCTACGACGGTGTGGATCACCTGTGCTGCCGAGCCGGCGATGCTGCTATTCGCGACGAGGGTCGCGAAGACCAGTGCCACGGCCACCATTACGCCGATGCCGGCGAGTAGCTCCTGGGCGCCGTGTACGCGCAGTCGGTTGCGGTAGATGTAGAAGAGCGCGTACGGCCGCATCAGAGCACGCGCCCGCAGGGACTTTTCAGGAGAGCGCACTGGTGCCGCTCATTCCTGTGCTGCCGGGACGCGCAGGCAGCTCGCTCTGGGCTTGTGCTCCGTTGGCGCTCCCGGTGCCGTCGCTGAGTCGTCCGTCGCGCAGCGTGCAGCAGCGGTCAGCGAGCGAGGCGACCTCCGAGTCATGGGTCACGAGCAGCACTGCGGCCTCGCGCTCGCGGGCGACCGATCGCAGTAGCTCAACGATCTCGCGGCTGCGGACGCTGTCCAGGTTTCCTGTTGGCTCATCGGCAAGTATCAGCCGTGGTTCGCCGGCGAGCGCGCGCGCGATCGCGACGCGCTGGCGCTCACCGCCGGAGAGCTCGCCCGGGGTGCGCTGCAGGCGCTCACCAAGGCCGACGCGCTCAAGCCATGTGATCGCACGCGTCTGCGCCTCGCGCTTGGCGACGCCGCCGAGCAGCAGCTTCAGCGAGGCGTTCTCAACCGCCGAGACACGCGGCAACAAGTGAAAGCTCTGGTAGATGAAGCCGACCTCGCTCATCAGGTAGTCGCACGCCGCCTGCTCGGAGAGCAACGACAGATCCTGCTCCCGATAGCGGATCGCGCCGCCTTCGGGCTTCAGCAACGCGGCGATCAACAGCAGCAACGTTGTCTTCCCCGACCCGCTGGGGCCCTGCAACGCGACCATCTCCCCCGGCGCGAGACGCAGGCTCACACCATCGACGGCGCGTACCTCCTCCCCAGCGCCGCGATAGTGCCTGACGACCCCTTCAAGCTCCAGCAGGCTCACAGAACGGCACGCCACTCGGCACTCAAGCGGCACCCGCTCACGCGCTCACCGCCCCCCGGCCGCCCGGCGCAACGGCACGACCGGGGCAAGCTCACTGCTCGGGCGACCATGAAGCTCACCATCGCCGATCGTCAACGCACGATCCACACCCGAGAGGCAGGGCGTCTCCCCGGTGCTCATCAGTACCGCCACGCCCTTGTTCGCCAGAGAGCGCAGCAACAGCAGGATCGAGTCACGGTCCAGTAAGTCCACACCCTTCGTCGGCTCGTCGATCACGAGCAACCGTGGGCTGCAGGCGAGCGCCCTCGCGATCGCGACCCGCACGGCCTCCGCGCCGTCCAGATCAGCGGTCTCAAGCCCGGCACACCGCTCTGCCCCGACCCGTACAAGGACGGCGTGGGCCTGCGAACCCGCGCTCGACGGTGAGGTCCCGCGCGCGAGTAGACGAACGACGATCTGGTCGAGCACCAGCCTCCCCTCACCCGGTCGAAACGAGCGCTGGCAGTAGCCGACCCCACCACCCACATCGGCGCTACCCCCGGCCAAGTTGTGGCTGGCGAACCGCACCACGCCCTCATCGGGCGCCTCAACGCCCGCCGCTACGCGTAGCAGCGTCGAGCGGCCGGAGCGCCGCCGACCCAACACGGCGACCAGCTCGCCGGGCTCAATCTGAAGCGACACATCGCGCAGCGCGACACGCTCACTCGGCCGACGGCCGTAGCGCTTGCTGACATGCTCAAGCTCCAGCAGGCTCATCCCGACGAGGCCTCCTCGTCCGCGAGCGCCTTGAACGTAGCCCGTGCGTACTCGATCCACGGAAGTGTCGCTTCCATCGCCAGTCGGCTCTCCTCGGCAGCCAGCCGGTCGACCAGCGCCGAGCCCGAGCCAGCCGCGGACCGCAACGACGGAGATGGTATCGGCGCCCTGATGGCCTCCTCCAGGCACACTTCCTCGATACCGTTGAGGACCTCGAGCGCCATCTGGGGTCTACGGGCAAAGACCGCCAGCTGACGCGCAAGGCGCTGGGAGTGACGGCGAGCATCGCGCATCTGCTCAACCAGCCGAGCCCGGTAGCCCTCCCGACCCAGGTCGGTAGCGCGATAGTGGCGCTTGGGCTGACGGTCGGTCCCACCCGAAACCAGGCTCGCCAACTGCGTTCCCCCGATCAAAGACCGGCCCTCCAACACATTGAGCGCGGTGTAGATCTGCGAGTCGCCGCTGATAGACAGGATGTCCCCATACACACGCTCGAACCGCGCAATCAGCTCATACCCATAGCTCGGACGTTCGATCACGAGCCCCAACAGCGCCCAGTAGACCGGCGAACGCATCCCCTTCGCACCGCTGCTCATCGCCTGACCATTCATTGAACGCCACAGCTTACTCAAAGTTCGCCAAGCTGGGATTGTCGCCAAGATCGGCAGCCCCTATCACGGCTCGGGACCCTCGCTCGGCCAGCCCGAAGACACGCCCGCCGCCGATCTCCTGGTGAGTCAGAAACAAAAAAATCTAATCCACTCACAACATAGAAACCTCCACGCTTTGCCTTATCAAGGGACCCCGCCGAGTCCATCATCGGCGGTGTGTCAGCACGGAGAGATCACACCACCCTGTCAACGAACCCATCCCTGGCGGGGATCCAGCCGCCGGACATCTGGCGACGGCAGATCTGCTCCAAGGGCTCGATATCGCCCCTGTTTGCCCTGGGGTTCGAGTCCGCGCGGGCGTCCGCCGAAGGAGAGGCGGCGGACCGCCTGCGCGATCGATGCACACTCGCCCACGACCAGGCCGCCCACCGCGCTGCCCCCGGCTGGTCGGCGCGGCGTTCTGACCCTCAACCCTGCTGGCACCCCTGATGCAGCGGATCGGCCCTTGACTGATGTCCAAGCCACTGGATCCCGAGCACCCCGCCAAGTTTTCCTCCTCGTTGGTAGTCGGCCTGGCGATGCTCAGGTGCTTTACCGCCGAGCATACGGTGCGTGGGATCGCCGACATGGCGGAGGAGCTCGAGGTGGGGCGATCGACCACCCATCGTTATGCGGCCACGTTGGCGACCCTCGGGTATCTCGAGCAGGACACTGGGCGTAAGTATCGGCTTTCCTCGCGCGCGTCGAACATCGGGCTCGCGATGCTCGAATCGATCGCGATCCGCGGTGTGGCCCGCGAGCATCTACAGGAGCTGAGAGCTCATACCGGGCGCACCGTAACCCTGGGGATCCTGGGGGGCACCAAGGTTGCCTGTATCGACCGTTGGCAGGGGCGCCTCCAAGGGCAATACGCGGTCGATGTGGGCATCGGAACGGGCACCCGTCTGCCCGTCCACTGCGTGTGGGCCGGGCCGTCATTTCCTTCCTTCGGCTCGGCCCACCACGTGGATGCGGTCTCGGGGGCCGGGTGATGACCGATGGTGCTGCCTTGGCGTGCATAGGTGGGGGGGTGTGGGTGTCCGCTGAGGGGGAGGTCAGCTGGTACCCGATGCGATCTTGTAAGAGGATCGGTCCTGTTACGCATGTTGCCTGCGCGTCTTGGTTGATCATCTACGGGTCCGTGGCGCCATGAGTGTGCGGCCTGTGTATCTGCGGCTGACTGCCGAGCAGGTGGAGTCGATCGTGGACCCGGCGCAAGGCGACACGATGGTGAGCCTGGCGGTATTGCTGTCTGGGCGGATCGCTTGTGTGGGGATCCCTCCGGTTCAGGTGTGGGAAGAGCGCGCCCACGGGGAGGCGGCCGAGTCGCGGGTCTCGTTTGCGCTGGTGAGGGGCCTGTTGCTGTTGGCTCACCTTGCGGATGGTCAGCCGGCGCGATTGTTAGATCTTGCGGCGGACCTCAATCTTTCGGAGAGCGCAGCTGGCAGGTATGTACGGACGCTGCTGATGGCGGGGCTGGTGGAGCAGGATCCGGAGACTCATTTATATCGGCTGGCGGGGTAGGCGGGGTCGATGCCGAAGCTGCCGGATGTGGCTCACAGGATCGTCGATGGGGAAATGCTGCCAGCGATTCCGACCCTGTCTGAGCCGCGCTTTTCGCAGTCGCTGGAGCGTGGCCTGGCGATCCTTGAGTGCTTCACCCCGGAGCAGCCGGTGTGGGGGATCGCGGAACTCGCTGACCGGCTCGGGATGAGTCGCTCGACGACCCATCGCTATGTGAGCACCCTGGTCGAGCTTGGGCACCTTAAGCAGGGCGCGAGGCGCCAGTACAGGCTGGGGATGGGGGTGGTCGATCTCGGGCTGTCGGCGATGAGCAGCACGAAGCTTGAGGATCATGCCGAACCGTTCCTGGCGGATCTGCATCTGCGTAGCAGGTTCACGGTTGGGTTGGCGGTGCTGGATGGGCCCAGGGTTCGGCTGGTGGAGAGCTTGCGTGGGACTCGTCGTGGGCAGAGTCTGATTGATTTGGATCGGATCTCCTTCGCGTGGTTGCCTGTTCATTGCACTGCGCTTGGCAAGCTGCTGCTTGGGAATCTGTCCGATAGCGAGCAGCGCAACGTGATCGCTGAGTTGACTCTCACCAAGTACACGTCGCAGACGATCACCAGTAAGACCGCACTGCGAGCGGAGTTGCAGGGCATCCGTGGGGAAAGCCTCGCCACCGCCGATGAAGAGCTCCTGCCGGGTATGTGCTCGATTGCCGTGCCGATTCGCTCGGAGTCCCGCGAGGTTGTTGCGGGTGTCGGGATTGACGCGCATGCGTCGATGATCGCGCTGGCGGACCTCGTCGATGCGCTAGGCCCACATCTGATCGCCACGGCTGACCGCGTCTCCGCGCGGCTGGGCTACCGCCGCGACGACGAGCGGCACAGGGTGGCCTAAGCGATGTCCAGACCCCTTGATCCCGAGAACCCCGGGAAGTTCTCCTCCTCGCTGGTCGCGGGGCTCTCGATGTTGAGCTGCTTCACGCCCGAGCGCCCGATGCGTGGCCTCGCTGAAATGGCCGACGCGCTCGACCTGAGCCGCTCTACCACCCATCGATATGCCTCAACGCTGGTGACGCTCGGCTATCTCGAACAGGGACCTTCGCGTAAGTACCGGCTCTCCTCCCGCGTCTCGGATATGGGGCTCGCAATGCTCGACTCGATCTCGATTCGCCAGCTCGCCCACGAGCCCCTAAGGGAGCTTCGGGCGCGAACCGGGCACACCGCCAGCCTGGCGGTGCTAGCGGATACCGAGGTTGCCTACATCGACCGCTGGCAGGGGTCCCGCCAAGGGCAATACGCGATCGACGAGGGCATCGGGCTGGGCACCCGCCTGCCTGTCCACGCCACCGCTGCGGGTAAGACGCTCTTGGCGCGCCTGCCAGCAGCGGAGCAGAAAGCTCTGATCACGACACTACGCCTCAAGCGGGGTACGCCCAAGACGATCGTGACCAAGACGGCCCTCGGTGCAGAGCTTAGGCGGATCGTTGCGGAAGGCGGGGTGGCGGTCGAGGACGAAGAGCTCTCAGTCGGCAGGCGCGCAGTCGCAGCTGCGGTGATGGACACGGAGGGTCGTCGGCCGGTTGCAGCGGTCGAGCTTGTGGTTCCGGTGGAGGCGTACACCGGCGAGGAGCTGCTGGAGCTCGGCCCTAAGGTCACAGCCACCGCTCAGCGCATCGCTGAGGGTTTGGGCCGAGCGCCAGAGGACACCCAAATACACGAGCAGCGTCACATCGACCTCGCATTAGACACCTAAGCAATTGAAAGGATCTTGTAATGAGAAACACGGCGTGCATCATGGGATCGGGAATGTGACGCCGCCTAACGGCGCGAAGCGCATAACGATCGCCCTGGGCCAGTTCGGGGCGCTCATAGACCGCGGCCTGGCCCAGACCCTCCGCGAGGACCCAATCTCCCAGGTGGTAGCCGCAAACCTCGACATCCCCGCGCTTGAGAAGCTTGCCGTGCGGCAAGCACCGCAGGTAGCCGTGCTCGACGAGTCGGCCGTGATCGATCTCGAAGCACTTACTCGCTTACGTACGATTCAGCCGACGATCGGCCTGGTCGTACTCGTGCACGCTCCCACCCGCGGCGACGGAGCACGGCTGCTCAGCGCTGGTGGCACCTGCATGTCCAAGGACGCAGACGCCGAGGACATCATCACGACCATCCATCTTGCGGCTAAGGGCACGCACATGCTGGTCAACCTCACCGAGCGAGGCAAATCGCGGCCCCTAACCGCGCGGGAGGAAGAGGTTTTCGAGCACCTACGCAGGAGCAAATCGTATGCCGAGGTGGCAGCGGCGCTGTGTATCAGCATCGAGACGGTTCGTACCCACGCCCGGCAAATCCGCCGCAAGCTTGGCGTGGTCAGCAAAGCCGACCTGATCGGCTTACCCAAGCCAGTCTCATCCAGGTCCCGCCGAGGCAGCCGACGACGCTAGTTGTCATCACCAGTTCATCTCACCCAAAGATCACCCCAAAGGGGGATAGACGGCACGATAGCGTCACCCCGAATCTGTCCGTCTAGGTCAAAGGAGTGGGGATGCAAGCTGTTCGGCGATTGATTGCTGGTCTGGTTGGCTTCGCCTTCTGGTCGTTGCGACTGTGCTCTCAGCGACGCGGAGGCCGCTTGGGCCGGAGCGTCGTCGTCGGCATTCTGGCCATCCTGCTGGGCATTGCGTCTGGCAGCTCGTTGGCCTCAGCGTCTGTCCCGAGCACCGCGATCCGCTACTTTTACACCCCCAATAATCGTTTGAGCGCAGTGATAAAGCCGGAAGCTGAATATGGGCTGTACACATGGGATGCGGCGGGGAACTTGTCGAGCGTCAAACGGGCGTCCTCGACGAAACTCTCGATCATCCAGCTCGAACCAGCGAAGGGTGCTGTTGGCGAAACGGTGGATATTTGGGGAACTGGGTTCTCGACGACTCCTGGCAATGACACGGTGAAGTTTCACGGGACGGCGGCGACGGTCACGGCTGCGACTGCGAATGCGTTGGCGGTGAAGGTTCCGTCAGGTGCGACGTCGGGTACGGTGACTGTGCAGACGACGACGGAAGGGCCGGTGACGAGCTCGCAGAGCTTTACGGTTGTTGGTGGTGTGTCTGCGCCGGCGATTACGTCGCTGTCGACGTCGTTGGCGGCAGCGGGGACTGTGGTGACGGTGAACGGGAGCGGGTTTGAAACGAATAAGGCGGATGATTATGTGTCGGTCAATCGTACGGCGGCGGAAGTGACATCTGCGACGAGCACTGCGTTGAAATTTGTGGTGCCTGAAGAGACGTCGAGTGGGAGGGTGTCGGTGTCCACACCGTATGGGTCGGTCGCGGGGCCGTTCCTGTATATTCCGCCGCCGGGGTATACGGTTGGCCAGGTCGGGCCGACGCTCAATTTGACCTCGGGCAAAGCGTCGACGGTGAATATCACCACGTCGGGTACGGTTGCTCTGGCGACAGTTGAAGATAGCGGCGTAGAAGATCTGTCGGCAGTGGTGTCTAAAGCGGGTTTTTCTGGTGATGTGTATGTGTACGGGCCGGGTGATACCCAGTTGGGTAGTGGTACGTTCTTTTCGAACGGTGAAGAAGTGTTGGCCGGGCCGCAGGCGCTGGCTTTGCCGGGGGCTTACACGATCCTGATCGCGCCTGGTGGGTCATCGACGGGCAGTATCGAAGTGGCCCCATACGTTTTTGATAATGCTGGGGGATCGATTACTCCTACGACTGGTGGAGCGACGGAATCTGTGTCGCTGGTGCCGAGTCAGGTTGGTAATTACTCGGTGCCGGTTGAATCAGGCGAGGAAGTGTCGGTAAGGGTCAGCGAACTTTCCGCCCGGGGCAGCGTTCGTTTCCAGTGGCTTAACGGAGCCGAAGAAAATGTTGGTGAATTTGAAACCTCGTCGAATATGGTCAGGTCGCCGATGGCGTTCCCGTCCGCGGGTACATACACCCTCCGGGTGATCGCGTTCGTTCACGCTTCGGCCTTTAAGCTCACCTTGTATAATGCTACCAAAGTAACGTATGGCTCAATCACGCCCACCACAAAAGGGGAATCAAAGACGGTTACCACGAGCGTCCCGGGTCAAAGGGCGACGGTCACTTTTTCTGGTAAAGCGGGTGAAGAAATCTCGCTTGTGGCGTCCAAATCCACGATTGCCTCCGGGAGCGTGACCGTGAGCAATGCAGAAGGGGGTACCGAAGCTTCCGGTGGACTCAGCGGCCTGACCGGCCCGTTCACATTGAAAAATACGGGTACCTACACGATCACGGTCTATGGTTCAGAAGCCGACACGGGCAGCGTCAAGCTGACGGCGTATGCTGTTAAAGACGTTACGGGCTCGATCTCGCCAACCACCAGCGGCGCCACGGAAACCGTGTCGTTTACCGCCCCTGGCCAGAAGGCGTTGTACTCGGTGACGGTCGAAGCGGGTGAGGAAGTGTCGATGAGGGTGAGCGAACTGGCGCTTGCCGACGGGGCTCGCTTTGAATGGTTGAACTCCGGCGGAACGGTGATCCACGAATACCAGACGTCGTCCAATACGTTCTTTGAACCGGTGACATTTTCGGCGTCGGGAACGTACACGCTCAGAATCAACCCGTTCAACCAGACCGGCTCGATGAAGCTCACCTTGTACAACGCGACGGCCGTCACTGGGTCGATCACACCGACGTCAGGTGGTGAATCCAAGGTCGTGACTACAAGTGTGCCGGGACAGAAAGCCGATATCACGTTCTCGGGGACAGCCAAACAAGAAATCACACTTGAACTATCGGAAGCGACCTACGCCTACGGTGGCGTGGAAGTCTTGAACCCCGAAGGAAGCGAAGTGGCCTTCGGAGGCCTATCGGGAACGATTGGGCCGTTCACGCTAAAAACGACTGGCACCTACACGATCGCGATCAAGTTCTCCGAAGGACACACGGGCAGCGTCAAGCTAACAGCCTACCTCGGGTCAGCGCCCCACGGCCTGATCGTCAAAGCGCCGGGGGCCGGCCCCAGTAATGGCCCCCCAGCTAGCGAGGTAGCTCCGGCGGATGGGCCACTCGCCGCTTCGCTGCAGTCAGATGACGAGCCCGCACTCAGGGCTGCCCCGGGCCGCCACGACGTCCGCGTCCTCACGGAGCGGTCGGCACGCAAGCGCGCTACCCGGCCGGGAAAAGACACGAAAATCACGGCGCATGCCCACGACGGACTCGCTGCGCAACTGCGGTCATTTCGCCCAACGATGTCGGACGTGTGGTATCCACGAGCCGGCGGAGACGGGTGGAGCACGGGGCGGTCACCGAGCCCGTGGGCCGACTTGGCGCCGGCCGCGCCAGCGGCCGGCGCGACTACGGCGCTGGCCGGGCAGGCGCTGAAGCTCGACGGTCTGCCGCTGGTCGGGCTGCGCGTCACGGTACAGGGCACTGCCGCCACGGCGTCGACGGACGCCAACGGCCAGTTCGTGCTCAGCGGGCTGCCGGCCGGACATCAAGTGCTGGTGGTCGACGGCGGCACCATCGCCGGACAGCGCTATGGCACGTTCGCGATCGGCGTGCAGCTTGTCGCTCACGAGGACACGAAGCTTGAAGCGCCGATCTGGATGACCCCGCTTGACCCGGCCGGCAATCACAGGGTGCCCTCCCCGACCAAGGGCCAGACGCGCATTACGACGCCACGGATTCCTGGCCTTGAAGTGGTGCTGCCGGCAGGAACCGTGATATGGGGCGCCAACGGCCGTGTTGTGCACGATCTGAACATCACGGCGGTCCCCGTGGATCGACCGCCGTTCCCGCTGCCGTGGTTTGACCAGGTGCCGCTGTACTTCACGGTCCAGCCCGGCCGGACGTACCTGAGCAAGGGCGCGCAGATCATCTACCCCAACTACACGCACCTGCGTCCCGGGACACGTGTCCCGTTCTGGAACTACGACCCGGATGGCCGTGGCTGGTACGTCTACGGCGAAGGCACGGTCACACCAAACGGCAAGCAGGTGATGCCCGACCCCGGCGTACGGATCTGGGAATTCACCGGCGCGATGGTCAACGGGACACCGAAACCACCGCACCCAAGCCCCAAGCCGGGAGGAGACAGCCCAGGCGGTGATCCCGTCGACCTCGGCACGGGTCTGTTTGACTACCACCGAACCGACCTCATGATCCCTGACACGATCCCGATCGTGATCGAACGGACCTACCGGCCCGGCGACTCGAACTCCTACGGCTTCGGTGTAGGGACCGAGAGCCTGTATGACATGCGGCTCTGGTCTGAAGACAACTACCAGGAAGCCGACCTCGTCCTCCCGACTGGCGGCACCATCCTCTACAAGCGCACCTCGCCCGGCGTAGGCTATAAAGAAGCCGTATACGAAGCGACCAACACGCCCACCGCCTTCTATAGGTCGACGATCAGATGGAATGAATCCGTGCCGGGCTGGGATCTCACTTTGACGAACGGCACGACCTACGTGTTCGGTGAGCTCGCGCCGCTGCAGGCAATCCGCAACCAGCAGGGGCAGCAGCTGACCATCTACCATTCGGAAGGCCAAAAGGGCAACATCACAATGATCACATCGCCGCACGGCCGCTGGGTCAAATTCGCCTACAACAGCTCCAACGACATCACCGAAATCAAAGACAACAGCGGCCGCGCCCTCAAATACGGCTACAACAAAGAAGGACTGCTCGAATCAGCAACGGATCCGGCAGAACGCACAACCAAATACGAATACAACTCCTCCGGTGAGATGACGTCGATCACCGACCCTCGCGCCAACAAATACATCGAAAACGAATACGAAGCCCACGGCCGCATCTCCAAGCAGAAAATGGCGAGTGGCGGCGTGTTCGAATTCAGCTACACCACCAACACCGAAGGAAACATCGAAAGCACAACCATCACCGAACCACGCGAAAACAAACGCAAGGTCACCTTTAACACCGAAGGCTACCCCACAAGCGAAACCCGGGCGCTCGGCGCATCGATCGAACAGAAAACAACCTTCGAACGACAGGCCAACACCGGGTTCCTGCTCTCCAGCACAGATCCGCGGTCTCGTAAGACCGCCTATGAATACGACAGCTACGGCAACGCCACCGCGGTAACCCATCTGGCGGGCACGTCCTCGGCGCAGACCTACAAATACACCTACGAACCCCAGACCAACGAGCTGACCAAAGAAACCGACCCTCTCGGACACTCCACGACCTACGAATACAACAGCCTCGGCGAGCGAGTAGCCAAGAAGGACCCCCTCGGCCACACCACCCACTACGAATACAATAACGAAGGCCAGCCGACAGTGATCAAGGACTCGCTCGGACACAAAACGACGATCACCTACGAACACGGTGAGCCCGCGAGCATAACTGACCCGCTAGGCCGCACGACCAAGCAGTTCGCTGATACCGCCGGCCGCATCGTATCCACGACCGTCCCAGGCGGACAGACAACCACCTACGAATACAATAAAGACAACCAGCCAACCAAGACAATCGACCCCGCAGGCGACGAAACAACCTATGAATACGATGCCGACGGCGACCTCACCACGACAGCCGACCCGCTAAAAAACAAAACCAAATTGGCCTACACCAAAATGGATCTCCTGGAAAGCGAAGAAGATCCCCTCGGCAAAAAAACCAGTGCTGTCTACGACACGGAGGGCAACCTCACCGAACTGACCGACCGCCGCGGCAAGATCGACAAGTTCACCTACGATGCTCTCAACCGGTTGACCGAAGCCAAGTACGGGGTCTCCGGGGAAACCGCCGAAAGCACAATGAAATACGAATACGACAACGGCAACCGCCTCACCAAGGTCATCGACAGCGCAAGTGGCACCTACACCCCCGAATACGACGAACTCAACCGCCTGAAGTCGCTCGCCACACCACAGGGAACGATCAAATACGAATACGACGAAGCAAACCGCCGCACCGGCATGACCGCCCCCGGACAAGAAGCAGTCAAATATACCTATGACGAAGCAAACCGCCTCAAAGAACTCAAACGCGGCACCCAGGCCGTCTCCTTCGCCTACAACGAAGACAACCTCCCCACAACCACCACGCTCCCCGACGGCATCGAAGGGCAAGACGGCTACGACGAAGCCAACGAGCTCACGTCCATCGCCTACAAGAAAAGCTCCACAACCCTCGGCGAACTTGACTATAGCTACGACCTTGACGGTCGCAAGGAAGCCGTATGGGGCAGTTATGCCCGCACCGCGCTACCCGAAGCCTTCAGCTCGGCCAAATACAACGCTGACAACGAGCAGACCGAACGCGGCAGCAAAAAACTCAGCTATAATGCCAACGGCAACATGACGTCCGACGGCACCAACACATACACATGGAACGCACGCAACCAACTCGCCGAAATGACCGGCGGAACTAAAGCGAGCTTCAGCTACAGCCCGTTTGGGCAACGCGTCAGCCGCACTCTCGGCGGCACCACGACCGAATTGCTCAACGACGGCCCCAACGTCGTTCAGGAAATCCAGTCCGGTAAAGTCACAGCCAACATGCTCACCAGCCGGCTTCCAAGCCAAGTGTTCGCCAGGACCACAAGCAAAGCCACCGAAAACCTGCTCACCGACCAGCTCGGCAGCACCATCGCGCTAGCCAACAGCAGCGGCAGCGTCGAAAGCAGCTACACCTATGACCCGTTTGGCGCCACTACCAAAGAAGGCACCGCAAGCGAAAACACCATGCAATACGCCGGACAGGAAAACGACGGCGACGGTCTTAACTACGACCGGGCTCGCTACTACAGCCCAGCCGCCGCCCGCTTCATCGCCCAAGACCCACTCGGCCAAGAAGGCAGCGGCCCTAACCTCTACCTCTACATAAACGATAGTCCGACCAATGCAACCGACCCATATGGAACGACTGCATGCCACGGTGGACTGAAGGGCGAAAGCTTGTCGGCAGGTGGTAGTTGGACTCGGTGTCGAAACATTGAAGAATCCAACAAAAGGGAAGAAGAAGAAAACCGTCGACGCCAGGAAGAAAAAGAAGAAAAGGAAAAGTATTCGTGCGGCGGGGGAGGGGCAATGATGATGGGGGTGATCCAGTCTCCCGTAGACCCCCACTGCGGTGGAACTCCGGAAGAGGCGACCCCAGCGGTGCCCACTCCAGACACGCCGCCTCCGCAACCAGTTCCAGGTTGGGGACCGTCTCTGCCATCACTTCCAACGGCGCCTATCGGTATTCCAGAGCCGGTACTGCCCTAGAGTCGTAGAATTCCGACTGTGCCAATGCATTCTGTTACAGATACTCTATATGGAGTGCGTGCCCAGGTGGCACCACGCTTGGTGGCCGGAACTCGTTTTATTGGATTGAGCGTGGTAGCGTTGGGTGGGTTTTTGGCTGTCGAAGGAAATGTTGTTATCGGCTCGCTAACTCTGATCGCAAGCGTGCCGCTGACGTGGGTAACGGGCGTATGGGCAGTGCCGGGTAGTGCCGACGCATATCTCGGCAAAATAACAAGTATAGTAAACGATTGCTATACCAATCTACAATATGATAGCCACCGTCGGCGGGAGGGTTTGAGGGAGATAAAGCGTGAAGTGCAAGGCCTCATCCCGCCGCAAGACCGGCTCGAGATGCATCAAGCGGTTCTAGCTGATATAAGCCAAATTGAGGTAGTGCTAAGCGATTCGACGGCGTCATTCGCTGATCGTGCCGTAGGTGTCATCGAGCCAAGTCGGGCGTTGCGACGAATAGGCGCGGACTTCGATAGCCGGTCCACAGAGGCGTATATAAAAATTCTCGCCGAAGCACTTGAGCGGTATCGACGACTCTCTGATAGTAGTAAGGGTAAGAGCCAGCAGTCGCTACATCGCTTGCAAGGTCGGGTAAGTAAGCTACGGCCTCCAAAGTCATTATCAAAGCGCCATACCCAATATCTGGAGGTGGTAAACGGATATATAGCGGCGATGAATGCTTATTGTGCCATGAACGAGACTACCGACGCCGAAATCCGAGTGGCTGCTGTGAATGTGGAAAGGGCGTACGCCAAGCTTGACTCGAAGAGTCGAGAATATATTGAGGAATTGCGATTGCGGACCCGTCACGTGCGGGGCACCGCGACTGCGAATACGGCCTAGGGCGCTTCCAGACGAGGATGACGGGGAGATCGCGTTGGCAAGCAGTTGGCCTCATTCTCGACCGGGTTTCACGCGCAGGGGAGTGATTTCCGGTGCCGCGCTCCTGGGCGTTGGAGCAGGGTTGGATCATGTTCTGGGCGGGTCAGCACGAGGCACGGCCGCCAATTCGGCGTTACCGGCTGCTACAGAGGATTTCTATGGTTTCCATCAAGCCGGGGTCGCCACTCCGGCGCAGGACTATCTGCACTTCGCTGCGTTTGATGTCACGAGCGACGCGGCTGATGACTTGCGGGCCATCCTTGAAGCGTGGACTGCTGCAACGGCACGGCTGACCGTCGGCCAGCCGTACGAACCCGTGGCACAAACGGAGGACGAGCCGCCAGTTGATACCGGGGAGGCGGCTGGCCTGAGTCCATGTCGGCTGACGGTCACGATCGGCGTGGGTCCGACCCTGTTCGGCTCGGATGGCGCCGACCGGTTTGGCCTCGCGCATTTGAGGCCACCCGAGCTCCTGCCACTCCCGACGTTTCAAGGTGAGGATCTCGACCCATCAAGCTCCGGCGGAGATCTGTGCGTGCAGGCGTGCGCGGATGACCCGCAGGTCGCCTTCCATGCGATCCATGTCCTCATGCGCGTAGCGAGCCGCGCTGCGACGCTGCGCTACACCCAGCTAGGGTTCGGCAGGACATCGTCTACGAGCCGGACCCAACAGACTCCGCGCAACCTGATGGGCTTCAATGACGGTACCGACAACATTCATGCCGAGGACACGCAGGCGATGAACGACTTCGTGTGGGTCCAGGACGGCGACGGGCCGGCATGGATGACCGGCGGGAGTTACCTGATCGCGCGTCGCATCAGAATCCTCTTCGACGTGTGGGACGCAACCACGCTCGAAGACCAGCAGCGCGTGATCGGCCGCGATAAGCTCAGCGGCGCGCCGCTCGGCAGCGACAGGGAGTATGACCCTGTAGACCTGCAGGCGACCGCCGCCAACGGCGAACTCATGATCCCTGCTAACGCGCACATTCGTCTCGCCGGCCCGCACGCCAACCAAGGGCAGCGCATCCTCAGACGGGGCTACTCCTACAGCGAAAGCGTGGAACCGGGCAGCGGCCAGATCGACGCGGGCCTGTTCTTCATTGCCTTCCAGCGCAACCCCACGCGGCAGTTCATCCCGATCCAGCAGCGCCTCGCCGCGGCGGATGCGCTCAACAAGCACACGCTGCATACCTCCAGCGCGATCTTCGCGTGCCCGCCTGGCGCGCAGCCCGGCGGGTTCGTCGGGCAGGGGCTCTTCGCGTAGCGGCCTGACCCACGTCCAGGTAGCAACGAAGTAGCGCGGTGCACGGGACTAGGCACAAAGTTCCCGGGGAGGACTGTAGTCGTCGATGCGGCGCGATGGTAACTCCGCGCGTCCTGGTAGAGCAGGGAAACATGGGCGCTGGCGGGATCAAGTCATAGATACGAGCCAGGGCTTCTATCGAGTCACGTCGCCCAGGTTGGCGGCGGCGGCACAACGGCCGTAGATTATGCACGAACGCTGACAGGCAGACTACGAGTTAGCCCACCGCCGGCCCGGACCTCAACCGGCCGATCGCACACCACCTCGAACGGCCAGAAGCGGGCCTTTCCATCCTGATGGCGTGCTCGTGTACGAGCTTCTCGGGCCGAACCCGACCAATGTCGTGACCCAAACACCAGGTGGACGGGTCGTGAGTACCGAATCGTTTGGTGGACAGGGCATTATCTCGTGCGCTCGGTGAAATTATCGTAGTGACACAACCCGACGTTCCCGGAGCTTTTGTGTCTCGTCGGCGGGGGGTCGGAGGTGGCGATCGACACCGTGCTTAACTGGCCAGGAGGCACCGCGCATCCAGCCCGGGATCACATGGAGACCCCGTCATTTGCGTCCGCCTGGAGTACAGCCCGGGTGGCTCGCTGGGCAAGATGTGTGGGTATGGTGGCGGTGAAGCGGGCTGGTGACCGCTGCGTCCTTGCCGAGGGTGGCTCGGATCTGTATCGCGGCTTGAGCGGCCGTGCGGGGACTGAGTAGAAAGATTGCCGTCAGCTTCCCCTGCTTGAGCATCACGACCTTTGCGCGCGAGGCGACTATCCGGCCCGCGAGCCGAGCCGTAAAGCTAACGCGGACCTTCGCGGTTGCGGGTCCGGTGATACGCACGACGAGCTCACGTCCGTGCAGCGTCTCGCTGACATTGATCGTCGCCTGCGCGGACGGGCGGCCTCCGCTTGAACCTTTGCCACCAGGGCCTCCTTCCCTTGTGCTGTTGCCACCGGAACCTCCTCCGCTTGACCCGCCAACGCCCGTGCTGCCCATCGGAATGCTGAGGGTTATGTCTGCCGCAGTGATTGCGCTGTTGTTGCCAGCGGCGTCGGTAAGCCATACCGCGAGAGTCCAGGTCCCGGGGCTGGGTACGGTCACTGTCGCTGGTCCTGCTGCTGGTGCTGTGGCCGGCGTGCTACACGCACCCGAGCCGCTGGCGGGGCAGACCTGATAGGTCGCTGCGGTGATTGGTGCAGGATCGCCGCTGGGATCGGTCCAGGTTGCGACGAATGTCGAGCTGCCGGTCTGGGTCGGTGTGGCTGTAAGTCCGACGGGTGGGGGTGGGGGGTTGTTGTCGATCGTGACTTCCTTGGATGTGACGACTGATTCGTTGCCTGCAGCGTCGATCGCGGCGAGGGTGAGGGTGTGGGTGCCGTCGGTGAGGGTGGTGGTGGGCAGCGTCAGCGTCTGTGGTCCGGTGAACAATTACGATCCCACGGGGCTGTTCACTTTGGGCATTTGTGTTCACGGCGAAGTGAATTTCATCATCCATATTGGTGCTAGCGGCTGCGGACAAGTCAGCACCTCTGGTGAAGTGGGTGGTACTGTGGTTGGATCGTTGGGCATTGCCCAGGGGGCCGGCGTGGCGGCTGCTGTGGGCCCACAGGTCTCGAATGCCACACGTATTTCGGAACTCTCGGGCCCCTTCGCCAATGCGGGTGGTCAACTCGGCGCTGGTCCAGATATTTCACTCGAAGCGTTTGGTGCTCCTGGGAAGTGCGGCCCGATAGTCGGCGGTGGATTCTCGGCAGGACCGGGGTTGGGTGCGTCCCGCTGGATCGGCGGTAGCTATACTGGGGCATGGAGTGTGGGCTACTAACCGTGTGGTGGGGTTCAGCAAGCGCACAATCGACCGATACTTACTCGATGTTCAGACCAAGGCCAAGCGAACAGCGAATGCTTCATGCACCAATAGCCAGCGATGCCGTCCGGCGCACCCTTCGTGCGCACTTGCGTCCGCTGTTGGCCGATGCTCCACAAGCATGGTTCGGCGGCAGGCTGACGCCTGGGGTTCGAGGACTCATGTTCGGCAACCACCTGATGCTCGTTCCTGTGCCTTCTAACCGCAGGCTCTGGAGCAACCGGAAGGCTCCCACCGCGAGAGGCAGGCTCGTTTCTCGACCCGACGGCGGCACTGATGTGCGTCTATCCGTCTATACGCCGGGCTTCCCATACCGGACCGTGAAGGACCCGGCTGCGACCGCCTTCCTTGACGACTGGCTGAATGCGGTCGTGCGAGAGCTTGAGGGGGAGTGACCCCAGCCCCTGTGAGTAGAGTGCAAACTGGAGGGCTCACATACGGACTGAATGCCAAGACTGGATCGGCGGCCCAGGGACCGTCGCTGTGCCCCCATGAGACTCGAAGTCAACATCTTTGTGCGGATGCTTGTAGTCGTGGATGTCGTGTGCACGAGGACGACTTGCTATGTCCTCGATGCAATCGGTTGAGATTGGCGCTTGCCGAGGCGGGAGGTAAGGAGTGTGAGCGTGATAACAGGCGGTCTGTTTCTCGTGGTGGGATTTGCGATGGTGATTTTCGCGCGTCGTTTCGCGCGAGCCGGGCTATCGTTCTATTTTCCGAACCAGGATCTCGCTTCCAGTGCTGGCGCGCGCCCTGGCCGGTTTCGGTTCGCGGTAGCCGCCGTCACTGTTACTAACGCGGCACTGGGCTTGCTGGCTATATACTTCGGGATTCGGTTGCTCGTTTAGCTGAGCTGTTGGCGCGCGTAACGGCGAAGCGCGGCCTGCGGCGTCGGCGTGCTGCCAGAGAACGCGTTCTCGTGGGCGGCAGGACTCGCTGGGATCGAGCCGCGTGCCGGTCAGTGGCGGGTCGCCGGCCGGTGCTGCTGCGGCGGTCATGGCCTAGGGTTCGGAGCCGAAGGATCGGCCGGCGGGCACAGGAGTACCAACGGGGGAGGCGCTGCTGCATCCCCCGAGCGCGAGCAGCGCGAGCAGGAACGGTGCGGATGCGCGTTCTCACAGGCCGCGTGGATGCCGCACGACGTAGCTCGTGCCGTCGCCGAGGTTTGCGAGTGGTTCTGAGCGCCAGCGTGGCCCGGAGCCCGTGGGGATCGGGGGGCCGCCGTAGTCGGCGGTGTCGAGTGCGATTCCGGCGATGACGACCCAGGCGTGCGCGCTGTTGGCATAGATGGTGATCCAACGTCCGGGGCCGGGTAGCCCGTAGCTCTCGAGTTCGGTGGAGTCGAGTGCGGTGAGGCCGAGCAGGCCGGCGGCGTAGAGCACGAATGAGGTCGCGCCGGAGCAGTCGTAGGCGGGCCAGAGCTCAGCGAGCGTGCCGTAGTGCTGGTCGGGTTCGGGGTAGGGGCGGGTGTGGACAAGGTTGCCGGCGGCGATCGCGAGCTTGACGGCTGCGGGCGCTTCCCTGGGCGCGGTGGCACTGCCGTCGGGCTGGATGTGTGCGGTCTGCCCCGTGGTGAGGCCAAGTGTGCCGTCGGCGAGCGCGGGCTGGCAGCTCGCGGCTTCCCCGGTCGTCGGCGTGGGTGCGACGCCGTCGAGGAGGTTCCCGGCGCCGGGGTTGGGTGCGGATGTGATGGTGACGGTGCGTTGGCCCCAGGCGTTTTGGTCGGGGCGGCCGCGCCAGTCGTAGATGTCGATGTGTTTGCCGGTGATGGCGCTGCCGGTGTCGCCGGCGTAGAACGAGCTGGTGGTGTTGAAGGGGTTGGGCTGGATGTGGACGTAGCTGCCGAGTGGGATCAGCCGGGGGTCGACGGCGATCTCGTAGGCGGCTGGTCCGGCGGTGAGGTTGAGCCCTGTGGCGGTGATGCCGCCGCCCTCGATGCCGCCCCAGGGCGGCCCGTAGGCGGTGGCGACCCATGAGCCAGATTGGGCCGCAGCGAGCTGCGCGGCGCCGGGACCAACTCGCTGACGCCATAGCCGACCCGAGCGAAGGACCAGCGAGAGAGGCACCGCCGACCCTCTCCGTCGATCGAGCAGTCGGTCGGCTCCCGGCCCGACCCCCGCGCACACCCTGTCACACCCCTTGTGGGTTGACAGGGTGTGCCACGCTCGCCCGGCGGGGGCCGGGGGATTGCGCTCCGCCGCGATCGGGGCCCCCGGCCAGGCGAAGCCTGGTTGGGGAGCGGCGGACGATCGACAGTAGCTCTGCAGTTCCACGGGTGGTTATTGCGATCGATAGTGGCTCAGTTATCGAGGGGCACAGTTCATACTGGTCGCTGACGCCAGCCATTTTACCGAGGACGCAATCAAGGAGGCTGGCGTCGCTCTAACTACAGCTGGTAGCGTCCGGCTTGGGCGTCTTTATCAATTTAATGCCCTCCCCACATGCCGAGTTGTTGTTGAGTACGTGCAGCAAAGCGGCGGATTGGAGGCTGCCGCAGAGGGAGTAATGGTCGGCATTACAGGTAGCGCAATCTACGACGCCCTTAAGAACCTACTACGCCGAAGGTCAACAACGCCTGCCGCCACAGAGCCGGAATCTCTGTTCGAGATCCACATTACAACTGAGCCAGATGGTGTCTCACGGCGGAGGCTACTTCTGCGCACCGACCGCGAGGATATTCTCGAACACGCCCTGAGCCACTTCGCCGACGGACTGATTCGCCCAGAGCCGATTTTGGAGTGGGACGACACGTTCGATAATTGGATTGAGCCTTGAGTACTCTGAGCCCGGAGATTGCAGTTCGCAAGGATTGAATCACCCCAGAGCTCTTGGAGGCCTGCTCAATCTCAGGGTCAGAGGACCACGAGTTCGTGCTGCGGCTTGGCCACGGAACCGAACCTGAATCCGAGCACGGCCTGCGCATCCAGCGCCTCGGCGAGCCTCTTGAGCGTGCGGGCGCTAGTTGCGTGCTGGCCGCTCTCGATGCGTGAGATCACCGAGGCGGTAGTCCCCATCCGCGTGGCGAGGTCGGCCTGTGTCAATCCCAGCGCGTCGCGACGCATAATCACGATCCGGGCGAGCGCCTCGAATGGCGCCAAGCGCTCGTACTCGGCTCGAAACTCGGGGTCATCGAGCGACTGCGTGATGTGGTCGGCGACGGAGGTCCCGACCGGGCTGATCCGCTCGCTTGTAGCTCTGGTGGCCATGCCGGCAATGTTAGCAATTCTGCTAACCCACTGTGGGCCTTACGGCGCATCGTGGCCGGCTGCACGGGGAGGCTTTCGTGGTGTGGCGTCCATACGGGCCTTGAAGTCCTCCCATCGCCGCTGAGCGATCGTGATCTCGGCCGGCTGGATCTTCCCTGTGCTCTTGCGGAAGATGTGGAGCAGCACGACCAGGCGCCCGGACCTCCGATACAGAACGCGGTAAAGCTCCGGTCCGACGTGGCAGCGCAGCTCACGCAGCTCGCCTTCGACCTGCGAGCTGTGCGGGAACGGGAGGTGCGGGCGCTGATCTGTCAATTCGTTGAGTCGCGCGAGCTGGTGAGCGAGGGCCGCGCGGCGCCTGCCATCGAGTGCCTCGATGTAGTCGAGCACCGGCTGGTCTCCATCGGCGGCGCGATAGTAGACGGCTTGGAGGTTGCTCACGTCGGCAACGTCACTTCGCCGATCGGCGTCTCCGCCGCCTCGAGCGCCCGCGACAGCTTCTCGGCGGCGTCGAGCTGGGGGACGTGATGCACGTAGATCATCGTCGTCGCGATGTCCGCGTGCCCCATGTACGCCTTTACATCAGACAGCGGGAAGACCTGGACGGCGAGCGTCCCGAACGTGTGGCGCAGGTCGTGGAAGCGGATCGGTTTGATGGCGGCTCGCTCCCGCGCCGCGTAGAAGCGCCGCCGCAGCGCGGAGTCCTCGAAGTGTCGGCCGATCTCGTTGCAGAAGACGAGGTCCTCGTCGCTCGTCGCAAACTCGCGCCGGCTGAGTTCGTCCAGAGCGCGCGCGACCTGATCGATCATCGGGACGCTGCGAACGCGGCCCGACTTGGGCGCGTCCTCGGCGCGCTGGACATAGGACCGGCGTACATGGATCAGCCGCTTGCCGAAGTCGACGTCGCGCCAGCGCAGCGCCCGCAGCTCGCCGAGGCGCAGCCCGGCGTAGGTCGCGGTCGCATACAGCGCCGCGTCCTGGGAGGAAGCCGCCGCGCGGATCAGCGCCTGTACTTCCTCGGCGGACAGCACCTCGAAGTCGCCCGAGCGCTGCGCGGGCTGACGCTCTACGCCGGCGGCAGCGTTGGCCGACAGCCCGTAGACCCGCTGCGCCCGCTTCAAGATTCCGTGGATCAGCGCGAGGTACTTGTTAATCGTGCGCGCCGACAGGCGGTCTTCCTCGACCAGCTTGGAGCGAAACGCATCCACGTGGGCGCTCGTGATCGCCTCCAGCGGCGCGTCGCCGAGCGTTGGTACGAGCACCTTGTCGACGACGATCCGGTAGTCGCGTACCGTCGAGGGCCGGCGCTTGCGGTCATGCTCGACGTAATGCAGCCACTCAGCCGCTGCCTCGGCGAACGTCGCTCCGCCTGCTGATCGTGCTGGTGTCAGGAGCTGGCCTCGGCGGGCGTCGGCGAGGATCGTGTCGAGCTCACGCTGCGCGAGCTGCTTGGTCAGGTAGCCGGCCGGCGGGCGACCGCGCTGGGTCCAAACTCTGCCGAGCACGCGCTGGTGCTGGCCGGCGGCATCGCGCCACTTGGCCATCCAGCGGTCGCCGGACTTGCGTTGCTTGCGAAAGACGTGGCCGCTCACAGAGGCCAGACCGAAAACCGAGAGCGATGGTGGCACCACCAAAGCCTACCCCGCCAGCGGGACAGATTGTGTCCCGAAATGTGTCCCCAACTCGGCAGAAATAGCTCGCCCTAACCACACAAACCTCGACGAAAAGGGCTGATTTTGCTGGAGTCCGACCTTGATTGGCCGCAATCATAATCCGCGTGTCGGGGGTTCGAGTCCCTCCTCCGGCATGGCTTAGGGCGTATCTCGGTAGGAGTCGTGTAGCCCGCGTCGAATCTCTTGATCGGCCGGCCGCTTATCCAAGCGACCAGGAGGTTCCTGATGGGTTTGATCGACTTCGATGATGGTTGGCGTATGCCTGATTGGTTGTGGGAGCGGGTCGAGGCATTGCTGCCGGAGCGTCCGGCGCACCCGTTGGGGTGTCACAATCCGCGGGTAGCGGATCGCGACGCGATGGACGCGATTTTGCTGGTCCTCAGGACGGGGATGCAGTGGAACGCGCTGAACGCGACCGGGGTCTGTCACTCCAGTTCGGCGCACCGGCGTTTTCAGGAGTGGGAGCGGGCTGGGGTATTCCACGAGATATGGCGTCAGGGACTGCTGGAGTACGACGAGGTTGTAGGGATCGACTGGGCGTGGCTGGCAGCCGATGGCGCGATGACCAAGGCCCCTCTCGGTGGCGCAAAGACCGGCCCGAATCCCACTGACCGGGCCAAGGGGGGGCGAAGCGTTCAGTTCTCAGCGAGGGAGCGGGGGTCCCGATCGGGTTGGCGCACGACGGTGCCAACCGCAACGACCAGCCGCTGCTAGAGCCGACTCTCGCCAGCATCCCGATCGAGCGTCCCGAGCCGACGCCAGAGTTTCCACAGGGGCTGTGCCTCGATCGTGGGTATGACTCCCCACCGATGCACGATCTGGCTGTCAAACACGGCTACACGCCGCATATCCGTGCGCGGGGAGAGGAGATCAAGCTCAAGGCGCGCACACCCGGCTGGCGTGCAAGGCGCTGGGTCGTCGAGGCCACGCACTCCTGGCTGAACCGCAACCGCGGCATCCTCATCCGCTGGTCCAAGAAGGAGGAGAACCACCTCGCGCTCCTCCAGCTCGCCAGCGGCCTGATCGCTTTCAAGAAGGCCCACCGCGCGACCCTCGAAGCCACCTACTGAGATACGCCCTTAATCGTCTGTTCTCAAACCATTTCTTATGCCTCGTGGTTAGGCAAAATGGCGAGGTGGGCAACAAAATGGGCAACACGAGGTTTACCCGGCCGGCGCAACCCATTCCCGGCGCTGGGGGTTCCATTGTCGACCGGTGTGCCCGGCGAGTACGGGATCGAGGAAGGCGGCAGCGCGGGCGAAAGCGGCTGTGAGGTCGCTCTCGACATCGACGGTGTCGGCCAAGCGTTTGTAGGGGTCTGCCCAGGTAGCTGGGGGCGGTGGGAGGCTGGTGGGTAGTGGCTGGCGGGCACGCTCGGCGAAGGTGCTCTCCAGCGCGTGCCCCAAGGGGCCGGCGTCGATCGTTGTCGAGTTCGCGATCAGCAGGATGTCGACGAGATCCTTCGGGCGGGTGCTGGGCTGTCCTGAAGCCTCGTATCTGCGGGAAGTCCAGCGCGAGCGCGCCCTTGAGCACCCAGCGATCCGGCGCAACGGCGAGAAGTCGGCGCAGGAACAGCTCGAATGCGACGCGCTTGCGCAGGCGAGCCAATCCGAGGCCGGTGTTGGTGGCCTCGTTCTTGAGGCGTCGCTCAAGCGCCTGGCGGAACGCTGCGGCGCTCGCGTACTTCACGCGTTCGTCTCGGTGGAGATGATGGCCTCGATTGTGTGCCGCTTGTGGCGCCGTTCGGCTTCCTCTCGTAGCTGATCGGTTGTTAGCAGCCCGCGGCGCAGAGCCTGTCTCACGGCCATCGAGAGCTGCTCGGGCTGGAGGCGGTCGGCGACATCGAGCAGCGTGCGGCAGGGGGCGGTCAGCGGCAGGCCGTCCCGCCAGATCGTTGCGATATCTTCGCTGTCGGGGCGGGTATGGACAATCACGCCAGGGGGCCGGCGCAGTCCGCGGCGGCGGCGTGGGATGAGGAGGTGGACGGCGTCGGGGATGTTGTCGCTGAGGTCCAGCAGCGCGAGTGCGCTGTCGTGGGAGAGGAGTGCATCGGCGCCGCCTACGGCCATCCACGCCTCGCGCATGTCGTCATGCTCGGCGGTTGGGAAGCCCTGGACGCGGTACAGCCCACGGCGAACGCGCTCGAAACGCCCACGGCTCACGTGGTGGTCAAGGAGCTGGCGACTGACCCCGTGCGCTCGGGCCTGGCCGGCATTGAAGTAGCCGCCCTGCTGGTATGCCTCGGCCTCCAGACCCAGCACATCAGGCTGTAGTGTGTCATACATAAGACAAGTATAGCTTGACTTTCGCGGACGCTGTGGGATGGTTGCGTTCGTCGGCTTCGACGATCACCCGGCCTCGATTAGCACGGTGGTAAGAAGCGGTGGTCCTTGATCTGGGATCAGGGCATCGAGATGGCCCAGGACGTGCAACTACGGCTCGACACCGGTCTGCAGATCTACTGCTGCGATCCACGAAACCCGTGGCAGCGCGCCACGAATGAGAACACCGACGGACTGCTGCGCCAGTATTTCCCGAGAGGCACCGACCTTGCCAGGCACAGCGCCGAGGAGCTCGCTGCTGTCGCGGCGGCGTTGAACAGTCGACCGCGCATGGACACTCGCGTGGAAGATACCCACCGAGGTGCTCACCGAGCACTTGAGCGCCGCGGCCTGAGCACCGCCCGCAGCAACCACCGCACGCGACAGCTACCGGACCGTGGCATCCCTGGCTCCGAGGGAGGTGTCCGGCGCTCGCGCGGCGGCTGTCGCCGTTCCGGCCCGCCCTCCGGGCGAGCCTCCACGACGACAGCCGCATGCCCCAGGCGCACCCAGTCGTCACTTGCAACCTTTAGAGTCATCGGTCATACCCGCGTTGCGACAACCGGTTGAGCTCAGGCCATCATCCCCGGCTCAAACGCCGCGCGAACCCCACCTATCCAGGCGATAGGGCGCGTAAAACGCCGACAAATCGATCCGCTCGACCGACTCCAGCACGAACCACGCAAGATGATCCTCCGGCAGCCAATCCCGCGGATCCGGCGGCATCAAAAACACCTGCTCACGATCACACACCAACAAGTAATAGGCCATACCCTGAAGTGTCTTAACGCCTCAGACAGACCACAGGTTTACGCGACACCCACCGTCCGGTGCGGGTGTCCTGCTGTTGAGGCGTGCGCTCTCTTGCTCTGGGCCCGAGGTGGCAGCGTCGTGTTGCTGGTCGCATCCGGACGGTGGGGAGACCGAGGGGGGCGGGAGGCCACCCCCGCGTTTGTGTCAAGGCTCGGGCAGGACCCGGTCGAGGAGCCGGATCGCCGGTCGTCGCTCGAGCTCTGTTCGAACGTTCGGTCGGTAGCAGAGCAGGGCGAGGCTCGGGGCGATCATGAAGTCGGCTGCGTACAGGTGCTCGCCGTTCAGCACCTGGGCCTCGGTCCAGGCATCGATACGGTCGAGCATGCCCGGCAGTGTCGCCAACAGGTCGTCGTCAGATCGAGCATTCACGGCGAAGGCGATCCGAGCCACGAGACGTGCCACAGCGAACCTCGCAGTCTCGTGTCGCGATATCAGCGGTCCGAGCCGGCCCTCCTCGCCGCGGTTGACGATCCCATCACGGCCGTGGAGCATGGCCGCGAGGAGGAGCCGGCGAGCCGCCATCTGGAAGATCTCATCGCCCCATCGCTCCGCCTCTTCGACCGCGAGCCGCCTGTCTGGCTTGGCGGGTAACAGCGGCGGATCGGGCTGGACTTCGTCGAGGAAGCGAGCGATGTGACGGTTGGTCATCACTCGGTTGCCGTCAAGGAGGAGCGCGGGCACGGTGCCCATCCGGTCGGCGAGCGCGAGCATTCGATGGGGTCGGCCATCGATGTCACGGAACGGAGCCGCGTTGCCGCGGAAGCCGTGTAGCCGCAGCGCCAGCGGATGTAGGGCGGCAGGCAGGTCTATCCGTCGGTAGGGGATGCCCTTGTGCTCCAGCATCAGCATCCCTGTACGACACGGATGCGTGGGGATGACGTAGAGCTTCGTTCCCGGCGCGGTGGTGCGACCCGCTGCAGCCCTCGTGCTCATGCCGAGAGCACGGCGGCGACTATGAAGCACACCGTGGCGGCGCCGGTGACGATCACTACTGCGTAGAACCAGTAGCGCAGCGAGATGGCGAGGTAGGCGGCGGAGACGGCGATCGTGAGCGGCCGGATGGCGTCGATGCGGTCGACTAGATGGAAGTCGTGGACGGCGATCAGCAGCGAAAACAGGCCGAAGGTGAAGGCGCCGAGGCCGTGGCTGACGTTGAAGCCGAGCCAAAATCTCCACATCGACTGTCTGGCCGCGTCGCCGGGGAACAATCCCCGGAACCGCATGCCTGTGCCCTCCATCACCGCTTTCACCGGATCGTCGATCGGAGCGAAGAACGTCGGACGGACAGTATCGAGCAGCGCTCCGAGCGCATGCAGGCCGCCGGCGAGCATAAACACGATCGCACCGGCAATGAACCACGCTTGCGCGGCACCCGAGCTCACGGCCGGCCCTCGGCTTGCGCGCGACGTACAGATCGTGAGGACGAGGGCGGGACTGTGGTCATACGCATGGGATGGTGCTCCAGGCATAGTACTGACTGACTAGTCAGTAGGTATACTATATAAAAGCGAGATGGCGACTGCAACCCGCAACCGCCGCCGGCTCGATCGGCGCACCCGGACCGCCCGCGCGGAAGGACGCGACGGGCGTGCCACGCTGCTTCAGGCGGCCGCGGAGGTCTTCGCGCAACGTGGATACCGAGACGCGTCGGTGGATGAGATCGCCGAACGCGCCGGCTACTCGAAGGGAGCGATCTACTTTTACTTCTCAGGCAAGGAGGGCCTCTTCTTTGCCCTGCTCGAGGAGCGCATCGACCGGCCGCTGCGCGAAGCGATCAAGCTGCTGGAGCTCGCGCCACCCGAGGACGACATGGCCGCTGAAGCGAACCGGCGGTTCGTCGAGCTTGTGCGCGGACAGCGCGAGCTGGTACTCCTAGACCAGGAGTATCGGTCCCAGGCACTGCGCGATTCCCGCCTGCGCGCCCGCTACCTCAAGCGCGAAGCGAAGCTGCGCGGCGCGCTCGCGAAAGGACTGCAAGCGCGCGTGGAGCACCTGGGCGCTCCCCCCATCGCCGCCCCCGAGCACCTGGCCACCGCTCTGCTCAGCCTGGTTTTCGGGCTAGCCCAGGAGTGGCTGATCGAACCCGACGCCGTCCCCGACGAGCTGCTCGGAGAGACGTTCGCCCTCATCTATGCGGGTCACGTCGCACGAGCGCAGCGCTAGAGCCGAGCGGCGCCACACGCAGCATACGATCCTTCTTGACGCTGGAAGGCGTCAAGCCAACGCGCAAGGGCAACACGCTGACGCTCTTGCAGGTTCCGGTCAAGGTGTCCCCAGACTCACTGAGCCTGCTGAATGACTTCGCAGGCCCGACGACCTACACCACTGCGCACGGCGGTGAGGCCACGACCTTCACCGCAAACGGTCCGTTTGGCTCGCTGGTGGTCGAAGCGCAGGTCTGAGGCTGGCCTCGAGGGGAGCGGAGCCCGGCGGCGCTGCCTCACGCCGACCGTGTAGCTACGCCGTGTCCTGACCGGCTGACGCCGTGCCAGCTGTAAGCCTTGGCCCGTTTGAGCAGCAGCCAGTAGAGATGTTCCTGGGCGCCCGCCGGGAATGGCTTCAGTGAACCGGTGCTCGAGAGTGAGACCTCGGCGGGGCCGTAGACGAAGCCGAGGAGGTCGAAGTAGAAGGGGATCCTTACCTGGCGGAGGGTGAGCGTCGCGACGATTTGCCATCCGAAGCTCCCAGTCGCGCCGGGCGCGGGCGGGGTGCCTTGCACGATCGAGATCGAGGTTGGGCCGACTGCCCCAGGGGGAAGTTTCTGTGTCTTGGATGCCTTGAGGAGTTGGTCCTTGAGCAGCAGGCCGAGGTAGTGCGAGAGGCATCCCCGGACGTGGCTGGCGCGGATCGCCGCGAGTTCCTTGGCAGCCGCAGCTGGGGTCCGCGCGACGGTGACTTCGGAGCTCACGCTGAAGCCGAGCCCGTGGTCTTCGAGCTTGAAATCCTTCGAGCTGACTGCGGCGAGCCCATCGCGGGAGTTCAAGACCCCACCCGTGCAGCGCTGCAGCTCGTGCTGAAGTCGCTTTTCCGCCGGTGTTTCGGGTTCGTGTTCGTCTTTTTTTGTGGTCGCCGTGAAGCCGGGTACGTCCGCTGAGGTCAGGTTGACCGCGCGGGCGAACGCGATCGCCTGCGCTTTGGTCGGCGCGCTGGCTGCGCCGGTGGGATCTCGTGTGTGTGTGCCGGCGGCGGTGCGGCCCATCGTGGTCGTGGGATGGCTTGTGCTACCACAGGCAGCGAGGAGACCAGCCGCCGCGGCGAGCGTGAGGATCACGGCCAGTCGGCGCACCACCCGCCGGATTGTGCCAGACCGGAAGGTGCCGGGATCGGGCTTGTGGGAGAGAGCAGGCGGGGCGCTACCCCGTCGGGCGGGGGGACTGCGGCGAAAAGCGACGGGAGGAAAGCGAGAGCGATGAGAGATGGGGCAAGACGCTGATCAGCCGGGGCAGTCGATCCAGCGGTACATCAGCCCATCGCGGACCTCGTGGTAGGAGGGAGGCGCCGGCGGCGGGTCCCGCGAGATCCGCGCGATCACCTCGCTCACGCCGTGCAGCTGCTCCTCTACGGCGGTGGTCCAATGGATGTCCGTGTGCAGAAGTCGCTGCAAGCGCGCCCAGCTGCGGCGCTCGATCGCGTCCAGCACATCGCATACGGCTGGCACCTGCTCGGCCACGCGCAGCACGGTAGAGCACTCGAGACCCCGACCAGACGGGTCCCGCGCAAGCCGCCTTCGATGGATTTCGAGGCCCGACGACGCCCGCGGCCAGGCTACTCTGGCAGAGCGTTCGTAGAGTTGCGACCGACCCGGCGCCCCTACGGACTTGGCTGAGACGCACAGCGGCGACGCACGAATTGACAACCAGCATGGATGAAAGGAAGCACAATGGCATTGCAGCTAGGCGATACAGCCCCCGATTTCGAGGCTGACACCACCGAGGGCAGGATCAAATTCCATGACTGGATCGGCGACTCGTGGGCCGTGTTGTTCTCCCACCCGAAGGACTTCACGCCGGTGTGCACCACGGAGCTCGGCTACATGGCGAACGCCAAGCCCGATTTCGACCGCCGCGGCGTGAAGATCATCGGCCTCTCGGTCGACCCGCTCGACAGACACGAGGAGTGGGCCCGCGACATCGAGGAGACCCAGGGTGCGGCTCCCAACTACCCGATCATCAGCGACTCCGACTTCAACGTCTCCAAGCTCTACGGCATGCTCCCCGCGAGCACCTCCGGCGACTCACTCGCACGCACGCCCGCCGACAATCAAACGGTGCGCAACGTGTTCGTGATCGGCCCCGACAAGAAGGTCAAGTTGATCCTGATCTACCCGATGACCACGGGCCGGAACTTCGACGAGGTGCTGCGGGTGATCGACTCGCTGCAGCTGACCGCCACCCACAAGGTGGCGACGCCGGTCAACTGGCAGCCAGGGGAGGATGTGATCATCGCGGGATCCGTGTCCGACGAGGAGGCCAAAGCGACCTACCCCGACGGCTGGAAGACGCCCAAGCCGTACATCCGCATCGTGCCCCAGCCTCACTGAGCAGCGCTCGTCGTGGGCGATGCTCTGCAGCGATCGCCCGACGATCTCGGCTGCGCGTCCTATCTTCCACCGCGGGTGCAAAGGGAAGGAGACAGGAGCTTGAAGGCTGGTGCTGGCGGCTTCGCGCGGCAAGCGGTCTGCGCGGATTCTGCGCCTCATTGGACCGGGGGCAGAAGTGAACGCTGTTGCTGATGATCGCGTAGCGGCGCTGCACCTCGTTGGATTCTTGGCATTGATTGCGCGACGGTGGCCGCGCCCGAAGTTGCTCTCGCGGGCTACTGCCGCGACCGCGGGTGGAAGCCCGGAGAGGTCCAGGTGCGCGAGGTAGGCGGAGCTGAGCACGCTTCCCAGGATCGCGATGCCCAGCGGACCTCCGGTCTTGTTGAGCGCCTGCAGTGGCGCCGAGCCGATCCCGCCCTGCTCCTCGGAGAGCGCTGCTGAGGTCGCGCTCGCCGTCGCGAGTCCCATTCCGGCGCCGGCGAGTGCCAGGGAGGCACAGACGGACACAGTTGGGCTCACGTCGGGGAGTGTCTGGACTGCCACGATGCCCCTCCAGTCGCAGACATAGGGCGATCGCGCACCCGAGGTTGCCCGTCAGCTCAACGCGGAAAACCCACCCGTCGGGCTCAAAGGGGCCAGTAGTGCCCGACATGAGAAGCAGCTCGCGCGGTCAAGAATGTCTCCGGTGCAGCCGATTGTGCCGGTTCGTCCCCGCCAAGCGCAACGAGTGTCTCCAGCACCGACTGCGCTAGGGCGATTGGCTCATAGCCGCCCTCCAGGACCGCTCCGAGCGGCACATTGAGCCCGGACGCAAGCTCACGTACATGACGGGCCATTTCCGCAAAGGAGCTCGCCACCAAACGACAGCTCGCGAGTGGGTCATCGCGGTGGGCATCAAAGCCAGCAGAAATCAGCACAAGATCGGGCTCGAACGCCTGGGCGGCAGGAATCACGACGTGCTCGAGCAGCGAAACCCACAGATCCTCCTCCGAGCCAGCCGGCACAGGGAGGTTGATCGTAAAGCCCTCTCCCGGCCCTGAGCCAGCGTCAGCCAGCGCACCCGTGCCGGGATACAGCGGCGACTGGTGGATACTTGTGAACAGGACATCAGAGCGGCGGCGGAACGCCTCGGCAGTGCCGTTGCCGTGGTGCACATCCCAGTCGAGGACGAACACGCGCTGCGCGCCGAGCTCCTGGATTGCGAGCACCGCAGCGACTGCCACGTTGTTGAACAGGCAAAAGCCCATCGCGCGATCCGGTTCGGCATGGTGACCCGAAGGCCGCACGCCACAGAACCCGACGCTCGCCTCACGAGCCATCAGCGCACGGGTCATCTCGCAGGCGCCACCGGCCGCGTGTAGCGCGGCACGGTAGGAGGGCTCACCGACGAACGTGTCCGGGTCTGCCGCGCTCCCTCCAGCCAGGGCCATTGCCTTGATCGTCTCGACGTGCCGGGCGCTGTGGATCAGCTCGAGCTGATACTCCGATGCGGGCGGCGCAGCGCGGCGCTTCCAGCCGAGCCAGTCGTTCGCTGCCAAGGTCCGCTCGATCGCCAGCAACCGCTCCGGCGTGTCCGGGTGCTCAGGCATGTGGACCCGCGGATCGTGTTCGAGGCAGGCCGGGTGGCTGAAATAGATTCCCGTATGCGTGACGCTTGACTGCTTCTGCTGCTCGTCCCCCAGCGCTCCGGCGGCGGGTTGGGGAGGAGTGTGATCTTTCGGCATTCCTTGACTCTATGGCGCCGCGATGCCTCAGCAGCAATAGGTTGGCTGGCTCGAGAGCCGTCGGCGTCGACAACCACGTGGAGGTCACACCCGGACAAGCGACGGGCGGGCGGTGGTATTCGACATAGGTTCCAGGCTGCACCTGGGAGAGCGGCGTCCCTGGCTGCTCGACCACATTGACGTCCTCATGGGCACCATCGCTCGCCCCGACCACCGAGCCTTGGACCCCATCCCGAACCGCGAGCGGTTCTATCGCCAGCACGTCGAGCCCGGTCGCTGGTTGCGGGTCGTCGTAGACTATGGCCAAGATCCTGCGTGGGTGGTGACCGCCGTTACGCAGGACAACGATCCGCGGATACCGTCATGACGATCACGATCGCCGGCATAGACTTCGATTATCAGGACTACGACGAGCGTGGCGACGTGCTGTTCCTGCACGTCGGGAAGCCCAAGGAACCGCCTGCCAAGGCGTTCGAGACGCCCGAGGGGCACACAGTCGAATACGACGGGCATGGGGCTGTGGTGGGACTGGAGCTGATGGGTGTTCGGCGGGCCGTCGAGTGCGGCGGTGAGCTGCAGCTCACCTGGCCGCCGGCCCAAGTCGCGGCAAGTGCGCTGTTGGAGGCTATGGCGGCGTAGGGGCAGTGCGTAGGATCGACGGGCACTACGACGCCGAGGCCGACATCACCTGGGTTCGCTTCGAGGGCCGCGACCGCGCGCCCTTTAGGTTCGATTAGCGACGCTCAACCCTCCGAAAATGTGCCCGAGCGGACTCGAACCACCGGAGCCTGTCAAGTCAGGTGAGACACTTGGTGGTGGAATTTAGTGAGCAGCCTCCTTTGTCGTGGGTTTGTTGATCCATGCGGCGGTTGGTAGCGCTGGTGGTCGCGGTGGATGACGGACGAACCGCTGGGGCCTCGCGGCGTAGGCGGCATCGAGGACGCGCTGGCGCTCGGCGTGGATTGCTTGGGCTTGGCCGTGATGCATAGCGGTGGGTGCCATGAGGCCGATCCCGGAGTGGGGGTGCTGGTGGTTGTACCAGTGGAAGAATGTGCGGCAGAACGCGCGTGCCTGCTCGATGTTCTGGAACCGGCCAGGAAACTCGGGGCGGTACTTCATCGTCTTGAACTGTGCCTCGGAGTAGGGGTTATCGCTGGAGGTGTAGGGCCGGGTGTGCGTCTTGGTCACACCGAGATCGGCGAGGAGGAACGCGACCGGCTTTGAGCGCATCGCGGGGCCGCGGTCGGCATGCACGGTCAGCTGGTCGCGCTGGATCTGCTGCTGCTCTGCGGCCTGGCCGATCAGTGCCTTGGCGAGCTCGGCCGACTCGCGGTGCGCGACGGTCCAACCGACGGCGTAGCGGCTGAACACGTCGAGGATCACGTAGAGGTAGAAGCACGTCCACTTCGCCGGCCCCTTGAGCTTCGAGATGTCCCAGCTCCAAACCTCGTTCGGGCGCTCGGCGAGCAGCTCCGGTGCCGCGTAGGGCGGGTGGGTGAGCTGATCGCGGCGCTCACGCACACCGCCGTGATGGGCGGCCAGGACCCGGTAGAACGTGCGCTCGGAGGCCAGGTAGCGGCCCTCGTCCAGCAGCGTCGCCCAGACCTGCGCCGGTGAAGCGTCGACGAACCGCTCGGAGTAAAGCTCGCCCAACACGGCCTCGCGCTCGGCCTCGGAGAGTGCCCGCGCCGGCACCGCCCGCGGCCTGGGTGCTCGGGGCTCAGGCGGACGGCGGCGACGGTAGATCGTCGCCGGCGCCGCCCCCAATGCCCGGCACGCCGGGCGGGTCCCGACCACCGGTGTGAGCTCGTGCACGGCCTGCTCGATCATCGCTCGGTGCTCCCGGTCGCGCCCTTCGGCTCGAGCAACTCGCCTTAGGGCGTATCTCGGTAGGAGTCGTGTAGCCCGCGTCGAATCTCTTGATCGGCCGGCCGCTTATCCAAGCGACCAGGAGGTTCCTGATGGGTTTGATCGACTTCGATGATGGTTGGCGTATGCCTGATTGGTTGTGGGAGCGGGTCGAGGCATTGCTGCCGGAGCGTCCGGCGCACCCGTTGGGGTGTCACAATCCGCGGGTAGCGGATCGCGACGCGATGGACGCGATTTTGCTGGTCCTCAGGACGGGGATGCAGTGGAACGCGCTGAACGCGACCGGGGTCTGTCACTCCAGTTCGGCGCACCGGCGTTTTCAGGAGTGGGAGCGGGCTGGGGTATTCCACGAGATATGGCGTCAGGGACTGCTGGAGTACGACGAGGTTGTAGGGATCGACTGGGCGTGGCTGGCAGCCGATGGCGCGATGACCAAGGCCCCTCTCGGTGGCGCAAAGACCGGCCCGAATCCCACTGACCGGGCCAAGGGGGGGCGAAGCGTTCAGTTCTCAGCGAGGGAGCGGGGGTCCCGATCGGGTTGGCGCACGACGGTGCCAACCGCAACGACCAGCCGCTGCTAGAGCCGACTCTCGCCAGCATCCCGATCGAGCGTCCCGAGCCGACGCCAGAGTTTCCACAGGGGCTGTGCCTCGATCGTGGGTATGACTCCCCACCGATGCACGATCTGGCTGTCAAACACGGCTACACGCCGCATATCCGTGCGCGGGGAGAGGAGATCAAGCTCAAGGCGCGCACACCCGGCTGGCGTGCAAGGCGCTGGGTCGTCGAGGCCACGCACTCCTGGCTGAACCGCAACCGCGGCATCCTCATCCGCTGGTCCAAGAAGGAGGAGAACCACCTCGCGCTCCTCCAGCTCGCCAGCGGCCTGATCGCTTTCAAGAAGGCCCACCGCGCGACCCTCGAAGCCACCTACTGAGATACGCCCTAAGAGCGCAGAGACGTTTCCCTGGACCTCGATCACCCGCCGCGCCTTGGAGAGCTCACCCTCGGCACGCTCAGCACGCCGACGCAGCCCGGCGATCTGCGCGTCGCGTGGATCAGCCGGCTTGCGACCCCGCTTGCGATCGAGTGCCTTCAATGATCCGGCCTCGCGCTGCTTGCGCCACTCGCTCAGCAGCGACGAGTACAAACCCTCGCGGCGCAACAGCTCACCGACCTCACCCGGCGCCGAGCACACCTCAATCTCGCGCAGAATCCGCAGCTTGTACTCAGCCGTGAACCGCCGCCGCTTGGGCTGCTCGACCAACTCGGGGTCCGAGACCCCCACCGGCGCGGCCCGCCCGGCGGTCCCTCCGTTGCGCTCGCCTACGGCTCGCTCCACTCCGCGACCGCCGGCACCATCGTTCTCCATCTCCAACATCAACACGTGCTCCGTTCTCGCCCCCAGGACTCAGTAATAGCCTGATCATGAGCGTCTCACACGACATTGACAGAGAGGGCACCACGGAGAAAATTCTCCACAAGGCCCTCAACCTTATTCACGGGCGCAAGATGCGTCCGCCGGCGTCCAGATCGTCCGTTTTGTGCGGGATCGCGGACATGGGACGCATCGGACAAACTGACTTGGGTCAGAGATGGGTCACGAGGAGATGCCCGTGCGCTTACGGATGCTTTCTCGGCGGTGCGGCGCACCTGCTCATAGCCGGGGATCGTCGAGCTGGAACTCCTCGTGCCGCAAGCGCATGAGCGCTGCCTCGCTCAGGGCTTGAAAAGACTTCGAGATGTCTAACATCCCAAAGTGAGATGTCTGCCGGCACAACATTGGATGCCGCACGAGCCGACACGCTCCTCACTGCCCTGGGCGAGCAGCTCGCGCTGCGCGAGGAGTGCTCTTGGTAGGACAGCTTTAACCCCTGGCGCCCCGTGGCCGCGGTGTTGGAGGCGGTGGCACGCGAGCCACGTACGATGGGTGCATGATGGAGGTGCTTACGCGGTATGCGCGCAATGGCGATCTTCAGATCGCCTATCAGGTGGCCGGTGAGGGGCCGCTCGATGTGTTGGTGGTGCCGAGTTGGTTCTCGAACATCGAACTCGACTGGGAGCTGCCGCGCTCGGCCCGCTTTCTCACACGGCTGGCCTCATTCGCGCGGCTGATCCAGTTCGATCGACGTGGTGCCGGGATGTCTGGCGGGATCGCTGGGGCCACGCCATTGGAGGAGCAGATCGACGACGTTCGTGCGGTACTGGGTGCTGCCGGCTCGGGACAGCCTGCGTTGATCTCGATTGCCGAGGGCTGTGCCTTGGCGGTACTCTTTGCGGCGTCGCATCCGGATCTCGTTCGCGCATTGGTGCTGATCACCCCGACACCGCGCGTGATCTGCGGGCCGGGCTACGAGTGGGCGCAAAGCGTCGAGGAGCGCGGAGCGATGGTGCAGGCAGTCATTGATCATTGGGCCAGCAGCTCACCGCAGCAGCCGTGGGGCGGGTTCGCCGGTCAGGACGAGCAGCGACGACGTCTGCTCGCGCGCCACCGGCGTTTGTCGATGACCTCGGATGCCGCCGCCGCCTCGTTGGCCATGGTCGGCGACCTGGATGTGCGTGATGCACTCCCAAGTGTGCAGTGTCCGACATTGGTGCTGCACCGCGGGGGCGATGCGTTCGTCGACGAACGCCACTCCCGCTACACGGCGGCCCACGTCCCCAACGCGCAATACGTCGAGGTCCAGCCGGGCGGTCATGCGGCCCACGAGATCGAACAGTTCTTGACTGGTGTTCGACGACCAGTTCTCAGTGACCGTGTCCTCGCGACGGTGCTGTTTACAGACATAGTCGGTTCGACCGAGCGCGCTGCCGAACTGGGTGATAGCGGATGGCGCGCGGTACTCGAGGCGCACGATGCGCTCGGACGCGAGCAGGTCGAGCGCTACCGGGGAAGATTCATCAAGTCGCTCGGTGACGGGATGCTCGCCACATTCGATGGTCCTACGCGTGCCATCAGCAGCGCCATCGCCATCCGCGACGCTGTCCGCGAGCTCAACCTGGACATTCGAGCTGGTCTGCACACGGGCGAGTGCGAGCTCCTCGCCGATAACGACATCGGCGGCCTCGCGGTTCACATCGGTGCCCGCATCAGCAACCTTGCCGGGCCGGGAGAGGTGCTGGTCAGCGGCACCGTCCGCGACCTTGTCGTTGGCTCCGATCAGATCCTTGCCGGTCGAGGAGAACACCAGCTCAGAGGCATCCCCGGACACTGGCGGGTGTTCGCGGTCCAGACGTAGAGGCTACACGCAGCACACGCGAACCCGCGCGGGCCACGTCAATGGGTTAGCCCAGCAGCTTTCGGCCGGCAGCCAGCTTCACCGACACGGGCAGCTCGAGACCGTTTCCGGCCCGGTACACGCTCGTCAGGCGATCGAACTCGGCTCGGATCTGCTTGCGGGTCTCCTGGGATTGACCAAGAATCAGGGCAGACGTGCGTACCGTACCTGCGAGCAGGCCATCCCAAAGTTGGTCGGCGGAGGCGACGGGGTGGCTGAAAGTGAGCGTCTGCACCACGACGTTCTCGAGCCCCGCACTGCGGAGCAGGCCTGCGAACTCGTCCTCGCGCGAGAACCGGAAGAAGTCGGGACCCCGGGGGACATCCTCAGGCGGGGTCGCACCGGCCGCCGCGACCGCATCGAGGAAGACCCCGAGGAAGCGGGCCCGCTCGGGGAGATCCCACGCGGTGAGCGCGAGCCCTCCCCCGGGCGCCAGGACGCGGGAGAACTCGGCGGCCGCTCGCTCCGGTCGTCCGAGGTGCAGGACGAGGAAGTTGGCAACCACGGCATCGAACGACCCGTCCGCGAACGGGAGCGCCTCGGCGTCCGCCTGGTGGAACTCAAGATCCGGGTGGCGCTTGCGGGCGAGGGCCACCATCGCCTCGGCAACGTCGGCGCCGACGGCCTCGCCGCCACGCGCGGCGGCGCGAGCCGCCACGTACCCTGGACCGGTAGCCACGTCGAGCACCCTGTCGCCGCGCCCCACTTTGGCCGCCTTCAGCAATGGATCGATCGACCGGGCCGTGATCTGGCCGAAGAGCTTGTCGTAGCCCGCCGCCTTGCGCTCCCATCCCGCTGCCTCGAAGGCGTTGAAAGCATCAGCGTCGATCACGCTCGTCACGCTGGGATCTTAGTGACCAGTCCACTGCGAGCAGAACTTCCACACGCCTCACCGTCGCTACCGAGCAGGGCGTGTATGCAACCGAGCGAATGTTGCCATGGCGTTGCCACGCGCCCAATCATCGGAATGGCCTGGCTGGGTGCCCACTATGAGACCCGCTGATTTGCGGCTATGTCCATGCGCCCGAGTGGACTCGAACCACCACCCCGCTTACACAGGACAAGGCCCTCAAACCTTATTCACGGGCGCAAGATGCGTCCGCCGGCGTCCAGATCCTCCGTTTTGTGCGGGATCGCGGACGCATGGGACGCATCGGACAAAATGACTTGGCCCAAAGATGGGTCACGGCGCGGCACGTACTTGGCCGGGAATTGGACGAGTTGCGGCTCGGCTGGTGTCCCGTGTGCCGCGTCGCTCGTGTGGTCACGTGGGTGTGTTGCGGGTCCGGCCTCGCGGGTGTGGTGGGCGGTGGGTGAGTTGGCGTCTGAGGTATTCGTCGAAGCGCGGGACCGTGAAGTCGATGTGGCCGTAGTCCTCGGTGGCGTAGATGAGGCCCTTAGAGAGCAGGCTTTGGCGTACGGGGGAGAGGGCGGTTGTCGGCTTTCCGGTTGCGTGGGCGACGTCGCCGGTGCGGTAGGGGCCGGGTCCGAGCTCGGCCATTGCGCGCATGTAGCGTTGCTCGGTTTTGGTGGCGCGCTGCATTCTGACCTCGTACATGGTCTGGTCGAGCGCGGCCTGGGCGGTCGGCTTGGCGTCCTCGATGGCGGTTAGGGAGATGGGCGAGGCTGGTGCGCGGTTCCAGGCGTGCTTGCCGAGTTGCTGTATGTAGAATGGGTAGCCGGCGGTCCAGTCGAGTGCCGCGGCGATGGCGTCCTTCTCGAAGGCCACATCATGTGCCTGTGCGGGTTCTACTAGTGCGGCTTCGGCGTCGTCCTGTGAGAGGTTGCCGATTACGGGGAACGTGAAGAGTCGCTCCGCGTAGCTCCGTGCCTCGCCGGTGAGCTTCGGGATCTGCGGTAGGCCGGCGGCAGCGAGTGTTATGGGCAGGCTGCGCTGGGTCGCTCTGTGTAGTGCGCTGATCATCCCGCGAAACTGGGCGGGCTCAGCGAACTGGACCTCGTCGAGCAGGAATACAACTCCGCTGTTGGCCTCGCGTGCGGCATGGCCGAGCTGGAGAAAGAGCTCGGTGAGGTCACTCGCCAGTGTCGCTTCATCGGCGCTGCGCATGTCGATCGATAGGCTGATTCCTTCTGGGCCGGAGAGCTTGATCGACTGTAGCTGTCCGAGTGCGCTGCGGATTGTGGCGAGCATTTTTGCGGTGAGCTTCAGACGGGAGAGCGCCAGATGGGCGTCGCGCGCCAGCTCGCTAGCAAGACCGGCCTGGGGTGTCAGCTCGTGGTAGAAGGTCAGGAAGCCGGCGTTCTCAGCTTGGTCCTCGAAGATATTCAGCAGCGCGGTCTTGCCAACGCCTCGCAGGCCACGGATGATCATGCTTTGCTCGGTTGCACCGCGCGCCAAGCGTCCTACGAGGACGCGAAACTGCTCGAGCTCCGCGTGGCGGCCGGCGAGTGCTGGGGGCCGCGAGCCGGCGTTTGGGGTGTAGGGGTTCTTGATCGGGTCCATGCTATGAAAGATTATAGATGCTTATAGCATAAGTCTTTATATGCATCAATAATCGTTTAGAACTCGTGAGCGTTCTGTCGCCGACAGATCGCGCCGTTCTATGGCGCATGATGGTCACCAGTGGCCATGAGGAGCGCGCATCGCGGCTGAATATCCTCACCGCCCGGGCCAGCTCCGTGAACGCCGGCGAGATCGGGAGGAGCCGCGCGCTGCTCGGGGAGGAGACTGCGCCAGGCGAACCGCTGACCGGCTGGCGTAAATGGCGGATCGCTGGTTTAGCGTTCTCCGACTATCTGGCTGAGTGCCACTCGGAACCGGCTCCAGATGATCCGTTCTCCGATGTGAGCGCACGCTAGGTAGGCTACGATCACAAGACCCGCGTATCGGCCTGCGTGGGCTGCGAGGGCGCCGGCGAGACCGCCGGGGACGGCCAAGGCGATGAGCCACCCGCGTGGCGTTTCATCACGAGAACGAATGCCCAGTGCCGTGGCGGCTCTCCACCCGTAGACAATGAGGATGGCAGCTCCCAGGACCAACGGCAGCACAAAGCTCCACCACGAAGCATCGGCCAGCGCCATCAGGCCAGCGCACGCGAACAGGCAGGCATCGACGGTGATCGTCACCGTGATCGGCGGTGGCGCCGACGGCCGCAACGGACGAACACGTGACGCCGGATGCCCAAGGGCTGGGTCTTCCACGGCATAATCCTAGTCCGGTGAAGCGGCGATGTCTCGATTGAGGCAGTAGATTGTTTTGTCGTGGCTGGTGGTACTTCGAAGAAGGTCCCTTGGGATCAGAGACTGACTGAGCATCTGGCTCGGGAGTCGTGGGAGGCCGCGAACGATCCCGCGAGACACCGCCGGAACCCTTCGTTTCGGGCACAGATCAGGTCCCCCTACTACTGGTTCGCGGTGCTTGCATCCGGCGTAGCCATTTTGATCACGCTTGCCGCGAGCCCCGGATGGCCGCGCGCGGTCGCCGCGGTTCTGTACGTCGTCTCGCTGCTCGCGAGTGCGCTCGCTCGCCGAAACGTTCGTGCTGCTGGCTTGCGTAGCGGGACTACGGACGGGAAATGATCGTCTCCGCGTCTACGGGCCTGCTCGCTGACTGCTGGCTTCGCCGTAGCCCCCACGCCCCTGCTTCGCGGCGGCCTTCGCAGAACCCTTCGGCCTGCGCCGCTCGCCTTCGGCTCGCTACGAACGGCGCACAGCACCACGTCCGTTGCTTCTATGGGGGTCGATGGCTGAACGGATAGGGTTGTAGTAGAGCGTGTCGAAGCTCTTCGCTATGGCTGGCGTCTTTTCTGAGCGACAAGTTGTGGGGCCGGCTGGAGTCGGTGCTGGCGGTTCGGCGGTTGCGGACGGTAGGACGCGCGAGGATGCCTGCCGCGATTTGCCTGCTGCTCGGTATGGCGTCCGTTCTATTGGCGACTGGGTGCGGCGCGAGCGGTGTCGATGTGACCGATGCCAGTGTGCGCATCAGCACTGGTTCCACTTCCGGCGCCGGCCAGTCGCAGCTCTACCGGGTGCCGTCGGGATCGATGGAACCGACGCTACCCATCGGCACGAGGGTCCTCGTGAAGAAGGAGCCGTTGACTGTGGGGTCCATCGTGGTCTACCACCAGCCAGAAGGTGCGCTGGAGCAGGAGTGCGGGCCGAAGCCTCACGTTCTCACGCCCGGCGGAGCTGCCTGCGATGCGCCCGTTCCTCAAGAGACCAAATTGGAGTTGATCAAGCGCATCGTCGCCGGGCCGGGCGACGAGATCTTTGTTCGAGAGGGCCACATCTATCGGAAGGCCAAAGGTGTGGGCAAGTACATCCGCGAGAGTGATCCCTACATCCGCGCGTGCGGAGGCGTCCCAGAGTGCAATTTCCCGATCCCGATCAAGATTTCAGCCGGGCACTGGTTCTTGATGGGCGACAACCGTGGGGAATCCGACGACAGTCGTTTCTGGGGGCCAGTGCCGACGGCGTGGATTGTCGGTGTGGCAACCGACTTCGTTCTGAGAGGCAGACACCTTTCCCACGCCGATAGACGCAGAGGCTAATCGGGCTTGCCCCTGGCGATCGCGATGACGTGCAGGACCCGGTTGAGCTGGCGGTTGCCGCACAGCCCTATCTTGCCGCGACGGCGCTGCGGGGCGCTGTCCTCCCGCGCGGATGACTGTGCCCGATAATGCAATGCAGCCCTGAAAGCCGCCCGGCATACGCAAGAATGCGCCGCGCTGTCGATGCGCTCATCACCGGCTCAGAGCCGATCCGCGTACGCCTTCGATCGGCGGAGGAGAGCTTCCGTGACGTCGACCCAGAGAGCGACCTGCCTCACTATCGCCGCCGCCCTCATCTGCCACCAACACCTACAACGCTCATTCCGTTAGGCGCTCTAAGCCTGGATCCACCGGTGTTGTCCGGTAGTGAGTAAAGAGTGACCTCCTGAATCGGGTTTGGTAGCGACAGATTGCGGCTGTCGTGGCCCGGGGTCAGGAGGTCGCTCGTATGGTGCAGGATGACGAGCGGGTCGGACTGGACGGGATGCGGGTCGTCTTTGACGATGATCGTGTGGTATCGGACGCGGGAATCGCGCTCGTTGCGACGCTGGCGGGGCGGCTCGGGATCGAGGCTCTCGTGGGCCGGTTTGTGACGCTTCGTCGTGACCGGCCGGGCGCGGCGAACGCGGGCAGGAAGGTGATGGCGCTCGTGTTCGCGATGCTGCTTGGCGCGGATTCGATCGATGATTGTGATGTGCTGCGCGCGGGTCGCACGCGCCGATTGTTGGGTGGCTGGCTGCCGGCGCCCTCGACGTTGGGGACGTTTCTGCGGGCGTTCACTTTCGGGCATGTGCGCCAGCTCGACCGAGTACTCGATCAGACGCTGGTGCGAGCGTGGCGGGCCGGTGCCGGCCCGGGCGCCGGGCGGCTGATCGTCGACGTGGACAGTTTTATCGGCCAGGCCTACGGATACAAGAAGGAGGGCGTCGGTTTCGGGTACACCAAACAACGCGGGTATCACCCGCTGCTCGCGAGCCGCGAGGGCACCGGCGAGATTCTGCACGTTCGGCTGCGCAAGGGACAGGCAAACACCCAGCGCGGTGTCGTGCGCTTCGCCGAGGAGCTGATCGCCCGCGTCAAACGAGCAGGCGCTACCGGCGAGAAGCTTCTGCGGGCCGACTCGGGGTTCTGGAACAGCAAGCTGATCTCAAGACTCCAGAGCGCCGGATGGTCCTATTCGATCAGCGTTCGCATGCAGTTCTGGGTTCCCGCCGCGATCAAACAGATTCCCGAGCAGGCGTGGCAGCCCTTGGAGGACTACTCCCAAAACGGCGAAGCGCAGATCGCCGAAATAACCGCTCATGGACGACGGCTGATCGTGCGCCGCACCCGGCTGATCGGTCCGCAAGCAAAGCTGTGGCCGGACTGGCGGTATTTCCCGTTCATCACCAACCGCACCGAGGCGCTTGAGGTCGTTGAGGCTGAGCACCGCCAGCACGCCGTCGTCGAGCTCACGATCCGCGATCTCAAAGACCAGGCGCTCGCGCACTTTCCCTCCGGCCAGTTTGCCGCGAACAGCGCCTGGACAGTGATCGCCGCGATCGCGCACAACCTGCTGCGCTGGACCAACACGCTCGGGCTCTCCGGCGAGACCGTCCGTGTTGCGCGCACCATGCGCCGCCGGCTGCTCCAGATCCCCGGCCGCCTGACCCGCACGGGGCGTCAATGGACGCTTCATCTTCCCGCGCGCTGGCCATGGCGACACGACTTCACCAGCGCGCTCGCCCGCATCCGCGGGCTACCAGAACTCACCTGACACAAACCGCCGCGACCGAGGACCAGCCAACCATCCCGCCGACACCGGCACACCCAACGCTGCCAGAAAACACGCACCCTGACATCTCACTACAGGCGCGCGGCACCCCTCACGCCGCTCAACCCACGACCACCCCCCAAAACGTCCACCACCAGCACCAATCACCACCAAACACCACATCCCCCGGTGGATCCAGGCTAAGAACCTATGCGTCGGCGGAGCGCTTGGAGGAGCCGTGGCGGCAGGCGTGACGTATGCTTGTGAACATGAGGGCCATGGACTCTAAGCCCCGCAGAGCAAATTTTTGGCAAATCGAGGCTAAGCTGTTGGTAGCCGCGATCGCCGTTGGTACTGTTGCGGCTGTGCTGGAGGGACGGTTCAATCTAGGAGGCATAGCTGTATCGCTGGGACTGACAATACTTGTGGCGTTGGGAATAGGTGCGGGGTACCGGTGGCTGACCGGTGGGAAGCAACCTAATCAACAGTAAATAAGTCTAATTCGGACCGGCAAGCCCGATAAGGGGCTCGTCGGTGCGGCTAGCCCGCATCGTGCAGTAGCAGCCGCGCCCTCGGGGTGAGCGGGGGCGCGGATCTGCCCGGTAGAGCGGGGATTCTTGGGTGTGTTGAGTCCTGGAATCCCGAGCGGACATGCGGAAGCGGATTGTGTCAAGGGGGTTGTAGGATATATCGCAGTGGGTACCCCGGCGGATGCGCTGAATCCTGCTGGAGATGTCGGTAGCTGTCTTGTCGGGATCCTTCTCGGGAAAATCTAAGAATGATTTACGCAAAAGGGTATAGTGACGACGCGCGACTATGGACGCCACTACACGACGGATTCTTTCGGCTGAGCAGGTTGCTCAATCGTGATCACGCTTCCAGTCCCCAAACCTAGGTGCGTGAGATGCGACAAGGGTCACGGCAGTCTGGGCGCACTCGTGATATCTCCCTTTTCGCCGTGGCGGCGCTGGGTCTGGTTCTACTTGCGTACGCACTTCTGGGTGCAGCTGGTGTTGGCGGTGTGCTGGTGGTAGTGGCAATGCGGATCATTTACCTGATCCGCGTACGGCGATCGTCGGCACCGTAAAGCTCACGGCATGCGTATACGGTGCGTTGCGCATCCAGTTGTCGTGGACGCGGATCACGTTGGCTTGGGAGTCGACGGCGCCCTTCCTCAGACCTAGCGCCTCGACGGGCAGGCGGAAGGCTTCCTCGCGGACACTCGGGGCGTTCTTGAGCAGCCTGTCGATCTCGTCGCGGTCGTAGAAGTCGTCGCGCCGCAAGATGATCTGGCGCTCGTGCCTCTTGCTTGTCCGCTTGACCTCGACGGCCGCGCTGCGCGGTCCAGCGGGGTTATCTCCACCCGGCGAACGTCCTTGCAGACACTCCGGCGTTTCGGCTCTCAGGTCGCGGTAGACTCGCTGGCGCCACCGCCGGCGAACGTCTTTGGCTGAAGTCGTATCAGGCTGGGCATGTTCGCTAAACGGTAGTGAGCCTCGATGGTGGGGGTCTGAGGCGTCTGCCGCCTTCCGCGCCAGCGCCGCGGGGGAACCAGAGCTATGGCGCCTGGTCTCGTCCCCCGACCAGCACAAGGGCTTACGCGCCCTTTCCGGCGGCGGACAAATATCCAACTGACCTCCCCCGCTGCAGGTGATATGGTCGCCCCGACAACCGAATATCGCTCGTGGGCGAGGGGAAGCCGGTCGAATTCCGGCGCTGACCCGCAACCGTAGGCCGCACCACCACTTTGGGTGCGCGGCAAGCCGGGATACCTCATCCACGAGTTGCAGCTCTATCAATCCCGTCGTGGTCTGCGGGCGGAGCCCGGATCGAGTCCCGGTCCAGTTTCCGTCCTCGTACACGTCTTGTGTGCGGGGACTGTTTCGTTTCGGGACTCTTGCGGACCCCTCTCTGGCTGGCCTCCGCGGCAAACACCAGGAGGTAAGAAACAAATTATGTCAACTCATCCGAAGTCGCTCAAGCGAGCTTGGATGCTCGTGGGCGTGCTCGCGCTCGCTGTTGCGTTGGCGGCCCCCGCTATGGCGAGTGCGCAGCCGAAGGTAGAAGCGGCCAAATGGCTTGCCTCGCAGCTAAAGCCGACTGAAACGAGTAGTCCGGCCTACTGTGAACTGTTTGGCTCGCCGTCGATCGGCGAGACGATTGAATGTGAGCTGGCGTTCAAGGCCGCAGGTAGCGAATTCAATAGCAAGCGCACGGCGACGTATGACTACGCTGTCGAACACAAGAGCGAATACATCGGCACCAAATCCTGTGCCGAAGAAGGCGCGATGCACGCGGGCTCGGTCGCGAAGCTCGCTTTGGGTGTGGAGGCAGAAGGCCATAACCCCGAAGAAGTTGGGGCACGCAATCTGATCGCCGACCTGAAGTGTCTTCAGGTCAACGTAGGCAGCGAAGCAGGACGTTTCAAGGACAAGGGCACCGAAGAATTCTCGAACGTGACCACGCAGTCGTTTGCGATCATCGCTCTGAAGGCGTGCGAAGCGAAATCCTGCACGAGTAAACCGAACCTCAAATCGGTGATCGAAGCAGGCGCTACCTATCTGGTGAGCCAGCAGTGCACGAAACCCGAAGAACTCGTTGGTGCGTTTCGCTCGACGATGGGCTTGCCGACTACCAAATGCAACACCAAAGCGCCGTTCAACAAAAAAGAAGAAGAAAACCCGAACGCGGTAGAAGTCGATTCGACTGGGGCGGCCATCCAGGCCCTGCTGACCGTGGGAACCACCGGCGCGAAAACATCTGCCGAATCGGCCCTGAAATGGCTCCACAGCGATCAGACCGCTAGCGGAGCGTGGGAAAGCTACTGCAGCGAAACCGAATTCACAAAACTGTTCAAGAGCGCCAACAGCACGGCTCTGGGCGTCATGGCCGATGTCGAGGACAAAGCCTCGCTCGGCGGCGGCGTGAAATGGCTCGAAGAAGCCGTCGAAGGGCAGCCTGTGGGCGAACGCGGTCTGCCGGCGTGCGGCAAAACGGGCAAACCCGATGTGCTGGCGAGCGCTCAGGGCGTCCTTGGGCTCTACGAAGCGAGCTACCCGCATCTGGTGGGGCTGCCGTAGCGCCACCGAAGCGTGCTTGGCGGAGGGGCGAGCATGATGCTCGCCCCTCCGGTAGCCTTCTGTGCTCTCACGAGTGCGGGGAACCCGGTGGGATTCCGGGGCTGGCGCGCAGCGGTGTGGGTGACGAACGGATCGCAGGTCCACTGAGCCGAGCGAAAAGAAGGCTTGGGAAGGAGATCCGTGAGGACGAACCCGAGCCCGAATACCTGGTCGTGAGGAAGTTGACCGTCTCGCGAACAGGCGCACGGCCCGACTCCCGCCAGCAGCGCGGGAAGCGTGTCCGTCGCCCCGAACCCTTCAGGAGCGACCGACATGAATCAGCCCACCGTCAGGCCCGACTACAACCGGCTCACGCTCGTTTGCCTGCTCGCGCTCTGCGCGCTGCTTGGTTCTGCGGTCTGTCCTTCCGGGGTGCTCGCGGCGAACGTGCCCAACCCCGAACCTAGCCTGATCGCGCGCTGGGAACCGTGCGAACCGCATACCGGCGTGACGGTGATCGTCGACGATCACAAGCTCGGCGAAGGCAAGATCTATGTTGGCTGCGCGCTTGGTGCGCAGGCCAACGGTGTCGAAGCGTTGAAGCACGCCGGGTTCGATATCGAAGGCACGAGTGACTACGGGCTGGCCTTTATTTGTCGTATAGACGGCGAGCCTACGCCAGCCGAACAGACCTGTGAACAAACGCCGGGCGCCGGCGCGTACTGGACCTATTGGCATGGCAAGCCAGGGGGCCGCTGGGGCTATAGCGGCTGCGGTGCGGCGAATTGCAAACCGGCGATCGGCTCCGTCGAAGGGTGGGGCTTCGACGTTGGCACGAACAAACCCGCACCCCGGATCGAACCGATGGACGGCGCAGGCCCGCACGCGTTCACGCTGCCTCCGATACAGGAATCCTCGGTAATCCCGGCTCGACTGGGGCGAGAATGGCTTGCCTCGACGCTGAACGAAACCGCTGTGCAAACCGAAGAAGATGAACTCGGCAAACGAGAAGAACTCAGCCGCAGAGCCTTGGAAACACTCCTGCGGGGAACGATCGCGCTTACCCAGGCGGGGGTCAAGCCGGCCGAGCTCGCGCCGGTCACGCACTGGCTCTCGCGCGCCTGCGAAGAAGAAGGCGTCCAGGTCGGTAGCTGCGGGCTGCGCGAATTGACTCTAAAGAAGCGCTACGCGCTCGCGATCCTCGCCTTGCACGCCCTCGGCCAAGACACAGAAGACTTCGCCGGCGTGAACTTGCGCGGAACGCTTGAAGGCATGATCGAAGAAACGACCGGCCGGGTCGAAGGAAGCGGAGAATCGTCCCTGCTCGCGCCTACGGTGCTGGCGCTTGCCCGTACCGGCACGCTGCCGGCGAAGGCATTGAAGACAATCGAACTGCTCATCAGCAAGCAGGAACCCGGCACCGGCAGCTTTGAAGAACAAACCGAAGAACAAACCAGAGTCAATGTCGAAGCGATCGAAGCGCTCGCTGCCGCCCGTGAACAAGTTGCGGTCGCGGGGGAACCGAGCCTCATGGACAAGATCGAAACGGCACTGACAAAGGCAGGCGAAAACCTGAAGAGTCTTCAGGAACCAGACGGTAGCGTCCGTGCCGAGGGTCGCTACGAAGAAGGCGAACCAGAACCAGCACCAGGAGAAGCCGAACCTACGATCGAATCGACCGCGATGGGTGCGGTCGGCCTGGCTCTCATCGGGCACCTCGACAACGACGCGATGGACTCCGAAGCAGCACAGCGCGCTGCGAAGTGGGTCACGCCCTACCAGATCACCGCGGAATACGCCGGCACCGGCAACCCCGAAACCGGCGAACACACCTCAGCCGAAGCGCTGATCGGCGCATTCACCGAAGAAGAAGGCGCGCTCAAAGAAGCACTCATCAACGGCATCCCCTCGAGCGAACACGGCGGCGTCTACGGCGAAGCGCAAGCCCCGACGGTCTACGCGCTCGACGCGCTGAGGATCGCCGGCCCGTATGGCCCTTATGACACGAACTTCGATCAGCAGTCGTTGTTCTTTGCAAGCCAGACGGTTGGCTCGGCGAGCAAATCGTTGACCGCCACGTTGACCAACGAAGACGTGCGGCCCGTCACGATCGCGACTGTCGGCATCGCCGGCGAACAGGCAGGCGACTTCCAGGTAGCAGGCGGGAGCTGTGCCGGCGAGACGTTGCAGCCGGGGCAGAGCTGCGAAGCGCAGGTCAGCTTCGACCCGACGACGCTGGGGCTCGACGAAGCGGTGCTGCAAGCCACTGTCCAGGGCACGAGCCAAACCGTGCAGGTTCCGGTTAGCGGCGCGGGCTTGGCCGCCAGTGAACCGCCGGCCAGCGCCGAAGGCGAACACCACGCCGAACAGCAGCCTGCCCCGGCGCCTGCCCCCCCATCCCAGCCGCCGGGCTCCAGTGTCCCGCAGGCGCTGCCAGCCGGCTCGGTCGACGCGTTCAGGGGCACGCGGACGATCACGAAGGCGAGGATCGCGACGATCGCGGTCCTGCGCTGCACCGAGGACTCGTCGTGTACGGTCGACGCCCCTCGCAGAGTGCCCGTGCGGATCGCCGGCAAGAGCTACTGGGCGACGGTGCTCGTGCCGCACGCGCTCGGCTCCGGAAAGCAAGCGACCGTGGCCGTGCAGCTCTCGAAGCCAGTCTTCGCAGCGCTGGCCGGGCACACCGCGAAAGTCAGGCTCACGGTCACGCTCGTCGAGCAGGGCGGCGCCAGGAGCGCGAGCACGATTACGGTCGTGATCGCCCACCCAAGTCCGCGGCGGGCCGGTCGCACCGCGAGCGTTCATACGCCGAAGGGAGTGCTCGAGCTAGATGAGGCTGTGGCCGGTTTCTAGAGGACGGGAGTCCAGCTATCTCGGGGCACTGCGCCTCGACAGGTGTCGGCGGCTCGCGGAGCTGGCGTGTGCGGCGGTGATCCTGACGCCGGCCAGCCCGGCGGCCGCCGCGACGGCGCGCGACTCCAGTTTTCAGCCGAACCTAGAAGCGACCGTGCGCTACCTGCAGGACGTCCAGCGCGAAGACGGAGGCTTTGCCGAAGCGGGCGACGAACCTAACGCGGACTTCACCGCATGGGTGACGTTGGCGCTCGCCGCCGCCGGGGTAAATCCTCGCGACCAGACGACCGCCAAGCAGCACTGGGTGGGCGGACACAGCGCATACACCTACCTGACCGAACATGCGGGCGAAATGTCAGTGACAACCGACTTCGAGCGTGAACTGCTGGTCGTGGATGCCGCTGGTACTTCGCCGCACGACTTCGGCGGATTCGACCTCGTGGGCGAAATCCTCAAGCGACAGATCACCGGCAGCAATGCGGGCGCCTTCTGGCACGAAGCGGGCTCCTCAGAGCCAGGGATCAACGACACGGTCTTTGCGATCCTTGCGCTCAGCCCGGTCCACGAACCACTCGTCCAGAAGGCCATCGCGGGTGCAGCCGAATGGCTCGAAAGTCAGCAGGACTGCGACGGTAGCTGGCACGGGGTTCACCCGAGAGAAGTCAAGCCGTGTCGCCTGGAAAGACGCCTGCTGCCCGGCGAAGAATCCGGCGAAGTCGATATGACCGGCGCCGCGCTGCAGGCACTGAGCGCCGCGGGCCGCACCGACCCCAAAGCTCAGGAAAATGCGTTCGCGTACCTTCACGAAAACCAAACAGCAAACGGCGGCTTCCGAGAGCTTCCAAGCGAAAGAGAACCGAACGTCGCCTCGACGGCCTGGGCTGTCCAGGCGATGTGGTCACTGGGCATCAATCCCGAAACCTGGGCGACTAATTCCGGGCTCGCCAGCGACGAACCGCTCGACTTTCTCGCCTCGATGCAGCAGCCAGACGGCCACATCCGCTATGAGGAAAGCCACGAAGCAAACGGGATCTTTATGACTGCCGAGGTCACGCCCGCGTTCACCGGAAACCCGTTCCCGCTCGCCGAAGTGCCCTACGAACCGCTCCCTGCGCTGCCGCCCGAAGAACCCGCGAGTGGTGACGGCGGAGTATCCACCACGCCCGGCAGCGGTGTGATCGCCGGCGGCCGCGGGAACGGTGCGCCGTTGTTCAGCCGCCCGCAGCCAAAGAGCAAGGGTCACACTCCCGGTGGAATCAGACAGTTGAGCGTCACCCGCCGGCGTAACCACCCGCCGCCCAAAAGCCCCGACAAGAAGGGCCACCTCGATCCCGAGGCCGCCCGTAAAAAGCCCCCGCCCACCATCACCCTCAAGTCAAAAGCGCGCCCTGTCTCCGTCGCCGGAGGCCACGGTAACGGTGGTGGGGGAACAGGTGAACCAGTCGTCAAAGGCGTTCTGATCGGAAACGCCTCGGACGCGAGCTACCGCAGCGCTCTGGAACCTGGGGCGCCTGGACTTCGTGGCGCCGGCGCTAACGGGACGCGCTGGCTGGCGATCGGCGGTGGTGTTCTGATCGCGCTGCTGATCCTCGCGGGCTCCCAGCTCGAGCGCCGGCGTGCCCAGGTGATGCTGTGAGCACGCTCGCGGCAGCCGGTGGCATCGCCGAAGTGCTGGCCCGTATCGCCTCGTCCCTGCGCACCCCCGTTCTCGTCCTCGGGCTACTGGCGCTGCTCGTCTGCGCGGTCGAGGTGGGGCGCTTCGCGACCGAGCTGTACTCGCGCGCACGCGCAGGACGATATGCGCTGCGAGCACTGACGCGTCAGGTCATGGCAGACCCCACACATGCCGCCGCGCTATCCAGGCGCGCACCGAGCCGTTTCGCGAGTGACGCGCTCGTGGAGATAGCGCGCGCACAACTGGCCGGCGAACCGGAAGGCATCGAGCACGCGCTCGCCGACTACGAGCTCGCGGTCCAGCGCCGCCTTGACCACACCCGGATACTCGTCCGCGCCGGCCCAGCGCTCGGCTTGATGGGCACGCTGATCCCGCTCGCACCGGGCCTCGCGGCGCTCGGGCATGGTGACGTTGCGACGCTTGCCACCGATCTGCGCACGGCGTTTGCGGCCACCACGATCGGGTTGCTCGTCGGGACCGTGGCGTTCGCGTTGACGCTCACCCGCACGAGGATGTATTCCGAAGACCTCACGGCCTTGGAGCGAGCTGCCGGCTCCAGCGCTGCGCCATCGCCACAGCCGCGACACGCGCCGCCGCTGGCTGCTGCGGTGCCGCCGCCAATTCCCGCGGTGGCGGTATCCGCGGACGGTCAAACCCAGGCTGCTCCGGTACCGCCCATGCGTCGTATCGCTGTCCCTGCCGACGCCGGCGGAGCCTCAGCGCCGCCGCCGGAGAGCGCCGCATGACCCGCCGAACTGGGCTCGGGCGCCACGGGCGCATCGAAGACTCCGCCGGAGACCCCCTCGACGGGCTGGTCAATCTGTTCGACATCGGGATCGTGCTCGCAGTGGCGTTCCTGATCGCGGGCCTCGGCCTCACGCTCGACCAACACACCCACGAATTGCAGAAGCGCACATCTACAACAGAGCACAGCCAGACGCTGCCCTCACCGTCCTCCAGCGCACCGGCCGCGAGCGGCCACGGCCAGCCGGTCGGCACGGTCTACCGCTTCTCCAACGGACAGCTCGTCTACGTGCAGAAGCAGCCGAAACCCTGAGAAAGCGATCTCACTCCCCGCACTTCCGCTTCCGCACGGCGATGCAGGAGCGCGCACGACCACGAGCCACGCTCATGCTCCGGACGACCTTCGTGCGTGCCAGTCGGACACGCGCGGGCTACCGCAATGGCATGGCAAGTCAGCGTCAGGAAGCTCGCGGCGCGCGGCGGTTTGAACTGGCCTCGGCGCGGCGGTCCGGTTGGCCCCGACTCTTGCCGTCGAGCAGGCCGAAGAGGTGTTCGGCAAATTGTTCGGTTGGGCCACGACTGCTGCCACACCAGCCTTGTACGCGATCACAAACGAATCACAAGCACCAAAAACCGACCATTTGCAGCTATCTTTATGCGCCCGAGTGGACTCGAACCACCACCCCGTATACACAGGACAAGGCCCTCAACCGGATGCCGGGGGTGTTGATCGGTCCGCGGGTGTCCAGATTGCCCAATTTGCGGGGGTTGCTGGACGCATCGGACGGGTCTGGAGGGGTGGATGTTCTCAAAGTGTTCTCACGGGGAGCAAGAGCTGTAGGCGGGACAGATGGAGTGCGCCGGAGTGGCTTCTAGCCTCTTGCTACATGCCTCCCTCGAAGCGTTCATCGAGTTCTCGGCCGAGTGTCGGCAATGCGCAGCCACGCGGGCGCACGCAGGCCGTCTTCTATCGAGACACGCGAGGACATGAGCCCGTCGATGCCTTCCTCGAGGATCTGCTGCGCACTCAGCCTCTTGCCGTCGCGAAGATCGATGACGCGATCGAGGAGCATCTGAATGGCCGCGACCCGCGCGATCCACCGCCGGAGTTCCCGGCGACTTCGCAGATCGAGGGCGAGTTGCGGGAGCTGCGGGTCCGGTTTGCGCGTACTCGCTATCGCGTGCTCTACCAGCGGTCCCGGAACCTGCTGGTCCTGCTGCACATCTTCGAGAAGAACACAGGCACCGTCTCGGCGGGCGATCGGAGGAAAGCCGAGGCGCGGATGGTCGATTTTCGAGCGAGGATGGATGGGATCCCTCGTCGGCGGCCTCGTGCGGCGGGGCGCGACGCTCCGCCGGGAGCGCACGGGAGCTGAGGCTACTTATCATCCGTGATAAGCTCTGCGATATGGCCACCGTCCTGCACAGCCCCATCGGCAAGAGTACTGCCAAGGCAGCCAAGGCCCGCGCTGATCGCAACGTGGCCTACCGAGACGCGTGCGCCGAATACGAGCGTATCCGCGCTCTTCGTGAGGTCAGCCCCGTGGCTGCACATCTGCGGGAGCGTCGTTTCGAGCTGGGGCTAACGCAGGAGGAGGTCGCGAAGGCAGCGGGTACTTCCCACAGTGCGATCTCGCGGCTTGAGAAGGGCACCCACATACCCCAGTTGCCGACGCTGCAGCGGATCGCTGCAGTGCTGGACGAGGAACTGCTGGTGTGCTTTCAGCGGACGGTGGACGGCGAGGTCGAGCACGAGTTCGCCGCCGTGGCCTGAGTCAGCTGCCGTCGCTAGTGTGCTCTTCTCAATGCAGACCCAAGCAAGTCGAGCCTGGGCAGATAGCTTTTAGGGATCGCATGAAGCCGGCCGCGAGGCAAGCCGGAAGCGGGCACGGGACGCTTCGCCGGTAGTGACTAGTCTCCTGTGGACCGCACGAGCTTGGCGGCCCGATCTAGCCATGGCTTCTGCCCTCGGACCCTTCCCAGCATGGCATTGCGTTTGCTGCGCTCTAGGCCTGACAGGCAACACAGGAGCTGCGCACGTTCAAGTGGATCCGAGCTCTTGCGGTATGCGCTAGCGATACGCTCAAGGTCGGAGTAGTCCCCGAACTTACCGAGAAGTGCATTCGCGTAGGCCTGAACAAAGGAGGGGCTATCGCCATCTTGGGCTACCGTCCTTATGGCGCGCACGATTGGAGACCGGACTCGGTCACAATTCCGCCAGAGCCAGTCAAGCACGAGATAGTGCTGATACGGATACATGCTGAGATCTTTCGTCGTGAGCACCTTTCGCACAACCGGCTCAAAGCGAGCCGTATCGTCAAGGTCTTCGAAGTAACGCAAAACGACAGTAGACGTATCGGGGTTGCTCAGAATCAGTTGCGTACAATAAGATACGGCCGTATCATCCTTCAGTGCTGCAAGTCGCCGCAGAAGATAGTTCCGCATTGACTTGTTGGGGCGCTCCTCCTGTTGCACAAATTTCTGAAACGCACTACGCATAACGGCCGGGCTCATCTTGCTTGGCTCAGCATTTGCAAGATCATCAATAACTGATACGGGAACGGAAGGATCTGCAACCAGAAAGCCTGCTGCCACCGCCTCGTCGATATAGTCTCGATTTAGTGCCTTGATTGCTGGCACCGCACCCTCGAATTCCGGCTCAAGCTGGCCCGCGGGCCGAATCTGGGTCTTGGCAGACTGCAAAGTAAGGCCACGCTCCCGAAGAAGTTCGGTAACAGTGACGAGAGCGCGCCTTGCCTCACGCTCTGACGCGCAAAACACGCGGATGTCGTCGGAGTAGCGCAGATGCGTAAAGCCGGCGCTTTGTAGACGATGATCAAAGGTCTCGAGATACAGCTTGGCTAGAATGTCCGAGGCGAGCACACCCTGGGGCAGCCCCCGCTCGCCCGGCAAGGACCAGTGGTTTAGGCACATCGTGATGATCGAGACCGCGTTCTCGTGACAGCCAATGCGGACAAGGTCCGACCGGAGAATGCCAATGCTGATATTCTCGAAATAGCCTGCGATATACGCTGTGAGCACATAACGGCATTTCCCTGCGGTAAGCCTGCGAATACTCTCAATCCGCCACTCGTCCCAGCCTACGAACGGCGCCAACAGCCAGTGTCGTGCGGAGAGCCCCTTGGGATTGATGCTAACTGCAAAATCAATCTTTTTCTGGGACCATCGAGTCTCGCGACAGATGTCTTTTAGACACGCTCCGATCGCCGCCGTATACACAACACGATCAGTGACCTCCATACGGGTAGCTGGTCGCACCAGTCCCGCGCCCTTCGGAGCATTGCAGTATTCGATAGGTCCTGGTGCGTACTCGTCGGCTTTTAGCTGAGCGGCGAGCGTCTTGATCCAGCCGTCGTAATCGACGCCGATGAGTTCGAGCTCGAACGGGTTGGCTACGAATGCGCGGCCACTCTTTGGCTGCTCGAAAATCTCATCGTGCACGCGTTGGAAAGCAAGTCTAAGTTTGAGGGTCGGCATAATTATGGGCCAAGGTTGTCTAACGTCGAAGATGCTGACAAGGTATACGCACGTCTGCTCCGCCAGCTACTGGTTAACATTGAGAATGTTGATGTTGAATCGATTAAGAACGCGCGATACAAGACCCTCTCGGGGCTGAAACCGGACGGTCGACCGGATCTCGCTCCCCTCCGGCGTCAGGGCAAGCGAGACCTCTCCCTCGGTCGCAAGGTTCATCTCCTGCAGCGTATGCACCAGATCCACGATCTTCTCGACCCGCTCGGGCGCAATCTCATTGACGCCGAAGGGATGCCCCAGTGCCGGCACCGCCAGAAGTCGCTCCACAAGCTGATCCTCGGCCGCAGTTCCGCGATCTATGAGTCCGAGCGCAAGCTGGTCAGCGGCAGGGAAGAAGTATTGCATCACCTTATGCTCAGTAAAGATCATCTTCACGGCGTCGGAGTCGGCGCCTGAGCTAACCGTCTCCATCTCCGTCTCCGTGAAGTCATGGAGCGCGAGGGGGCAGATCCCCACATCCTGGTCGTCTCGCAAGGACTTGTTGTCGAGGAGTGCCGCTAGTGGACGTGTCCGCAAGTCCTGCGGACTATTGGAAGGGATAGCGGCACCCGCGCGGAATTATGTCTTGTGCCCAGGGTCAGCACCCAAGTGATCGAACTCACTGAGCAGGAGCGGGTTGAGCTCGAGCAGCGTGCGAGCACGGTCACGTTGCCGTTCCGGACGGTGCAGCGGGCGCGCATGGTCCTGTACGCGGCTGAGGGAATCCAGGACATCGATATCGCTGCCCGGTTGGACTGCTCTGCAGATAGCGTCGCCCGGCGAAGACAGCGGTTCCGGGCTGAGCGGCTGGATGGGCTTGAGGATCATGCGCGGTCGGGTCGGCCGTGCCGTTTTCCCCCCGGAGCAGGTAGCCGAGGTCAAGGCGATCGCGTGCGAGTTGCCGCGCACGCACGAAGTGCCGCTCTCCCGATTCTCCCGTGTTGAGCTGCACCGTTTGGTGATCGAGCGAGGCGTGACCGACGCGTCGGCGTCGACGATCTGGCGCTGGCTGCACGAGGACGCGATCAAGCCGTGGCAGACCCGCTCCTGGATCTTCCCGCGCGACCCCGACTTCGCTGAGAAGGCCGGCAGGGCGCTCGATCTCTATGCCCGGACGTTCGCAGGCAAGCGACTGCGCCCGGACGAGTACGTCATCAGCGCGGACGAGAAGAGTCAGTTGCAAGCTCTCGGACGGGAGCATCCGACCGTCGCACCGGGACCGGGCCGCCCCGGACTGCTGGAGTTCGAGTACGCGCGCGGAGGAACCGTCGCGTACCTGGCGGCGTGGGACGTGCACCACGCCAAGCTGTTCGATCGCGTGGAGAAGACGACCGGGATCGTCCCGTTCGGCAAGCTCGTGGATCAGGTCATGACCGTCGAGCCATACCAGTCGGCGCGGACCGTCTACTGGGTCGTGGACAACGGGTCCAGCCACTGCGGCAAGGCATCGGTCACACGGATGACCAAGAAGTACCCGAACGCGAGGCTAATCCACCTGCCAGTCCACGCGTCATGGCTGAACCAGATCGAGATCTACTTCTCGATCGTGCAACGCAAAGCGATCACCCCCAACGACTTCGGCAGCCTCGCGCAACTCGCCCGGCACCTGCTGGACTTCGGACAGCACTACCGGACCATCGCCCAGCCGTTTGAGTGGACATTCACCCGCGCCAAACTCAACGCAGTGATCAAGAAGATCACCCAGCACGAACCCCAGCCCCTCGCGATCGCCGCATGAGCCGCATCACTTCCGGACGGCTCCACTAGATCCAGCCGCGCCGGGCCGTCGTCGTCTGCCTCTGTGACTAGCCGCAACTTCCTGAGTTGGTTGATCCCTTGCTCAAGGGCGTAGGCGAGGTTGAAGCCACGGAGGCCCTGAGCGTTTCGTATCCATTGGTTGAAGAGTGGCGTTAGCTGCTCTATGTACGGTCGGAGCAGCTCCTGCTGCTCCTCCTGGGTCTGCGGCATCAGGGAGACCAGCTCGCCTGTGACGTGTGGCGAGCCAGTGGCGTCCCGTATTACGTCGGCGACCTTGCCTACATCCAGCAGCACCGCTCGGGCCATTAGAACCCTTCGGCTGCCGAGCGCGGCCTGGATGTCTGCCTGCGCTAGCGCCGCGCTGCGAGCGTCCGTGTCCGCCGACACGAGAACGACCCTGTCCATCTCGTCATCTATACCCGCGGCGAGCAGTCGATGAGCAATACCCGACGCGCCTCGAATTGTCTTGACGTCACGCGGTTTGGTCCCAACTGCGTGCAAAAACCCCGACCAGAAGTGCGTGTAGTCCGGCGGGGGCTCCGCAGATGTAGGCGGCGCCATGGGTGGAGATGGCGCTGAGCGCACGCCTTGGCCTCCCCGATGATTTTTCGGCGGCTTCGGGCCAGAGCCTTTTCGTCGCTTTGTCACGGGGCTTGATGATGACGAGCGAGTCGGATGCCGTGACTACTTCCGAAGTCGTGGCTTCAGCGCGTCGTGCAGGCTCCGTATCCACCTCGGTAGTCCTGTCTCGCGGATGGACGCACTCAGGACGGACGGACAGACAGACAGACAGACAGACAGACTACGGGTATGAAATATCGCTCAGGCCTGCTGTCCGGTGGCGATCGTAAGGTCGCGTGACCGGGACAGGGGCCTTGTGGGAAGGACGCTTGTGGGCAGGCCGCCGTGCATTTGGGCTGTGAGCCCGTCAATGACTAGATGGCCGCCCCTGCGACTCACCCGGTTGGGCTGAGAGCCCGAATCCGTAGTTGTCGCTGCCCGCGGTGCCTTCCATCTCATAGAGCGATTTCGTGAAGGGAGTTGATTGCCATGCGGTTCTTTGGTTTGGATGTTCACCTCGATTTCTGCGAGGTCGCTGTCGCCGAGGGCGGTGAGGTCTCACGCGTCGGTCGGATCGCGAGCACCCCGGAGGCGGTCCGCGAGTTCGCCCGCGATCTCGAGAGCGGCGACCAGGTGGTGTTGGAGGCCAGCTGCGGCGCGATGATGATCGCCCGGCTGCTTGAAGAGGGCGACGTCGGCCGCGTCGTGGTATGCAACGCGGCTGAGACGCGCGCGATCTCTCACGCTCGTGTGAAGTCCGACCGGTTCGACGCGGCGATGCTCGCCAAGCTCCTCTCGGCGGGAATGCTCAAAGCGGTGTGGGTGCCGGACGAGGCGACGAGCTCGTTGCGTCGGCGGGTCGCTCGCCGTGCGGGACTCGTCCGGGCCCGCACCAGGGTGAAGAACGAAGTCCACGCCGTCCTCGCGAGGTGCCTGATCGGCCGTCCCCCGGTGAGTGACCTCTTCGGGAAGAAGGGCCGTGTGTGGCTGCTCGAGCAGCAGTTGCCCGGGGAGGAGGCAGAGACCGTCCACAGCTGTCTGCGCCACATCGACTTCCTCGGCGGAGAGATCACCGAACTCGATCGGCGGATCGCCGAGCAGGCCCTCGCGTTCCCGGGGTTCGGGCGGTTGCTGAGGATCCCCGGCGTCGATGTCGGCACGGCCGCGGCGGTGATCGCGGCGATCGGGGACATCTCGCGCTTTCAGAGCCCTGGGCAGCTCGTGGCGTACTTGGGCCTGGACCCGAAGGTTCGTCAGTCCGGGTCAGAGCCGGCGCGCTATGGGCACATCTCAAAGCGCGGTGACCCACAGGCCCGCTCGATGCTGGTCGAGGCCGCGTGGATCTCGATCCGCAGCCCCGGCCCGCTGAAGGCATTTGGTGAGCGTGTCCGTGCCCGTCGCGGCGCGCAGATCGCGGCGGTCGCTGTCGCACGCAAGCTCGTCGTGCTCTGCTGGCATCTGCTCACCAAGGATCAGGACTACGCGTTCGCGCGTCCGTCGCTGACGCGGCAGAAGACACGCCGCCTGGAACTCTTGGCCGGCGCTCCGCCGTTGCCGCGCCGCCACGGCGGGCCGCCCGTCAGCCCGACCAGCAGCCAGCGCGCAGCCGAGCGCGAGCTGCAACACCAGGCCGAACTCGCCTACCGACGCCTTATCGACGACTGGCGGACAACGGCACCGAAGGGTGGTGCGGGTGCGACACCGGGGCGCGCATCTCAAAAGCCCAAAGAGGGCAAAGCCGCGCGGCAGGCCACAAGCCCCTGACGCCTGCGCTTCGCTACGTCAGTCACCCGCACCACCACAGATCATTCCACCCCGAAGCACCCGGCGCGACCCCGCCGCCGATGCTCGCCCCTGCCTCACGACACGCCCGCCGGCACAACAAAGCCAGGACAGACCATATGCACGGCCCTCCGGGCGCTGTGCGATCGCTGTGTCCCAAACTCCCCGGCCGCTGGGCGCTCCGCACGACCAAAGCAGCGATCAAGGCCGCCCGAGGGGCGGCCAACACCAATTGTTCGATCTCGAAAGCGCCGGCGCCGCCGGCCTCAAGGCCAAGCCCTCCGGGCGGCCTACGGCCGGCCTTGACCCCGGCTCCCACCGCCACCCCCAGCGCCCCACCGGCCGCTCCCTCCGAAGAAAATCCGGGCGCAACCCCTTGACTTTTCATCCGCAGATGCACAGCTGTGCCCGGACTGTGCGATGGCTGTGCAATTCGTTGTCCGTTTTGCGCCGCTCGCGGATGCTTCTATGAAGTCAAGGGCACTTCTACGAGCCGGTGAAAGAGGCGCCGGGAGAGGTGTCGCTTGAGGGCTCGCATGGCTTCGCGTTTGGTCTTTCCTTCGCTGGTTCTGCGGGCGAGATATGCCTGTGTCTGGGGGTGGTGTATTGAGCGGCTGAGGGCGATCATGTGGATCGCGGTGTTGACTTGGCGGTCGCCTCCGCGGTTGAGGCGGTGGCGGATGGTCTGGCCTGATGAGGCCGGGATCGGCGCGGTGCCGTTGGTGCGTGCGAACGCAGCCTCGTTCTTGAAGCGCGCGGCGTCGCATGTCAGGAGCTTCGCGGCGGTGATCGGGCCGACTCCGGGCTCCTCGAGCAGCGTCGGGTGCAGAACGCGGACGAGGTCCGTGATCTCGCTCTTGTAGCGATCGGCGGTCTCGCTCGTGGCTTTGATGCGACGCGCGAGATCACGCAGTACCGCGAGGATCGTCGTTTCCTGCATGCTCGCGGTTTGCTGGTTACGCATCCGGACTAGTGGACCTCCCAGGAATGTTGCGCCTGAAACCTTCCATCAGGCGGCGATGAGGAGTCGGCGCTCGGCTTTGATGAGTCGTTGGTCGCGGTGTGGTCCGTTGCGGTATTGGATGTGGTCGGCCATTGCTTTGGCGAGCGTGGGCCAGTCGGGGTAGTCGGCGTTCTTGATGACGAACTCGCCGATGCCCCAGAAATGGCACTCGATGCGGTTCAGGAAGCTCGCGTAGGTGGGTGTAAACACGAGCTCGACGTTGCTCGTGGTGGCCCATTCGCGGATCGGCTGGGTGTTGTGGGTTGAGAGGTTGTCGGCGATCAAATAGATCCGCAGCCGGGGGTCGTAGCGCATTCGGATCTGGCGGTAGTAGGCGAACACCTCCCCGCTGTTCTTATGCTCGCGTAGCCGCCCGTGCAGACGATCTGAGTGGACGTCGTAGTCGCCGAACAGATAGCGCACTCCGTGGAGCTTCTTGTAGGTCGCCCTGAGTCGCTCCGGCCGCTTGGAGCTCGCCCAGCCCGAACCGTGGTGGGGGATCAGCCCGATCGGGCCCATCTCGTCGAAGCACACCACGACCCCGTCCTCGGGCTTGGCTCTGTAGAGCGACAGGACACGCTCGGCCTTCGCCTGGAAGTCAGGGTCCGGGCTCCACTTCCATGAGCGCGTGCGCTGGTGGGAGAGGCCCGCGCCGATCAGTGTCTGGCGCAACGCCTCCTCGCTGAGGTGGATACCTATGCCGGCCAGGTGCGCGGCCAGCTTGGGCAGCGACCAGCGCGTGAGCGGGACGCCCTGCGTGTCAGGGCGGGCGCGCGCGACCGAGACGATCCGGTCACGCTGCACGGGCGTCGTCTTCTTGGGGCGCCCGCCCCGATAGTCAGGGTCCAGCGACCCAAAGCCTTCCTCGTTGAACGCGTGGATCACCTTGCGCACATGCGACTCGTCGCTGCGCACCACCGCGGAGATCTGCGGCGCCGACATCCCAGTCGAGGACGCCAACACGATTATCGCCCGCTGACGCTTTGACTGGTACTTCGCACGCCTGGAAATCGACTTCAAGCGCGCGCCCTCCTCCAACGACAGCTCACGCACAAACACCTCCGGCGGACGCATCACCACCTCCTGGTTCGGGATCACCCGTCCAGATTCGCCACCGAAGGCGAGTTTCCGGTCAAACGTTCATGGGAGACCCACTAGACGCCCGTGCGAGCTTGGCTGCACTGCCCCGCCCGACGCGTTCGCGAAGCGCAGCCGGCGCGGTGGCATGCAGCGCGTGCAGCTGGTTGTAGAGCCGGGTGCGCTCACCCACGCATGCCTGGTAGGCGCTGAGAAGCGTCTGCAGAGCTCTGCGCTCGCCTGATCTTCTCGGAGTTGACAGGCCATCACCAGCGAGCACTCTCTTGGCTGCCAGGAGCGCGTCGATCGAGTCCGACTTGCCGCTGCGGCGATCGCGTCGCCGCGGACGCTCAACCTCGAACACCGGCATACCCGTGTTCTGCAGGTGTTCGGTCAGCGCGGCACCGTAGCTGCCGGTGCCCTCGACCCCGACCCGCGGATCCTCACCGAGGCCCTCCAGCCACGTCGTGAGCTGCTGGTAGCCGGCCTGGCTGGCCGGCACCGCGAGCTCGCCGAGGACCTGTCCAAGCCCGTCAAGAGCTACGGCGACGTGCTCGTCTTTGTGTGTGTCCACGCCTGCTGCGATCATGAATTCTCCTCATCTCTCGGGTTCAGCTGGGTGATGTGGAGGCCGCCGGACAGAACTGTGTTGAGTGATGTCCAGGCTTCTATGAAGTCACGACGGCGTCCGTGAGCGGCGGCGGGAGACGAATCCGCGAGAAGGCACTTGCGGCCAGTCAATAACCGAGTCATCCCGCCGTCGCCCACACCCTCACGAGGGCCCGGACGCCACCACGCGGCTGCGATTCCGCTACGCCCTACGGGCTCCGCTACATCACAGCCGGCCTGCCAAACCCACACAGGCCCAACAGACAACCCCAACCTACACAGTCAATAACCACATGAGCAGTCGACAGATCAGTTCGTCGGAGCTTCTTAAGCCGGCCGAGGTCGCCGCCCGACTCGGAGTCTCACGGACCTGGCTGTACGACGCAGCCAGAGAAGGACGCATCCCGTCGATCCGCATTGGCGGGTGTGATGGGCCGCTTCGATTCGTCCGGGAAGACCTCCAGCGTTGGATAGACGAGGCGCGCGCCGAATGGCTGCCCGGTCGTCCAGCCTGTCCGACGCGCTCCCCTACTGCGAGCCATAGAGACGCCTTTCAGGCGAGTGTAAGCACTTGCGTGAGTCCTCGCCGGCCGTAGGGCGAATCCGAGATCGCCACACTATGCGGCCATGCGAACCGCGCGGGCTATTGCTTCTTCAGTAGCGGCCGGTCCCGCGGCGCGAACACTACGCTCAAGGTGTCCGTAGTAGCGCTCGGTCGTAGTGATGTCCGAGTGCCCAAGCTGATCCTTCACGTACTTGAGCGAGTTGCCTCCAGCCAACCATGCTGCTGCTGCGGTGTGGCGCAGCGCGTGCAGTGGCATGTCGCGCAATGCGGCATCCTGCAGAGCCGCCTTGTGCCATCCCTGCGAGACCGTGGTGCGATCCAACGCCTCGCCGTTGCCGTTGCCTCTCCATCTTCCCTGGTCTCGTTTATGGGTCCGTACGGGCATGACAAACACAAGCGCATTTGGATCATCCCCGCCGGCTGCTTCGGCACGCCAGTCGAGCTGGCCAGTCAGCGCTCCTGCAAGCCTTCGCCCGATCTCGACCTGCCGGAAGCGACTGGACTTCGTTGAGTAGAAGACGATTACGCCGCTCGAATCTTCCAGCTCCAGATTCTTGCGTTTCAGAGCCAGCGTTTCGGAGATGCGCGAGCCGGCGCTGACCAAAGTCTCTGCGAGCGGTCGGTATGTATCCGAGCACGAGTCCAGGTAGACCGGGATCTCGTACAGACGCAAGTAGTCACGCTCGATCTTGCCAGGAGGCAGCCGCTGGACTTGGAGCGCGGGATTGAAGGGCATCAGCAGATCCTTGACCGCCGCATTCAGGCATACGACGAGAGTGCCGAGGGTGTTGTTGATTGTCTTTGGTGCGATGTCTCCGGCTTCCATCGACTCGGCCAGTTCGTCGACCAGATCGCGCACATGCTCGACTTCAATGCGTCCCAATGGAACCGACTCCAGTGTTGGTACGAGTCGAAGTCGACCGTCGCGCTCGTAGGCCGCCCATGTCCCTCGACTTAGGTACGGTTTCCGCTGGCTCAACCATCGATCGAAGAAGGGGCCGAACGTCTCCTTGGTGTGGACGACCTCGCGTCTCTCTACCTTCTCGGCTTGCCGCCGCCGCCAGGCCGCAGCAGCCAGCTGGCTCGTAAAGCCACGCTTGTACGTCCAAGTTCCGTCCGAGCGCTTGACCTTGCAACGCCATCTCTTTCCCTGCGCGGTCTCGTAGGAGTAGACGCCGCCGCCATCGCCATAGCTCGTCTCCTTACGCTCCGGTGCCTTTTGATCGTGGATTGCCTCATCGAACGCCTTTGCGGGCGCCTCGTCATCGAAGCGACGCGAGCGCTGCCGACCATCGCCGTCCCGCCAGCGCACCTCCCACACGCCCCTCGTAAAGCTGCAGCTCACTTGGCCCCGCCCGTCCGTTTGCCGCGTGGCCGTTCAAGGAGCACTCGCGCCGATTCCTCGGGTGTCAGCCGGCGTGTCTGCCGGCGGCCGTCAGCGTCTCGCCAACGGCACAAGTAGCTGATCTTGGCTGGCTTGAGAGGGTTCTTGACGACGTAGATCATGGGCTCGTCCTGCCGAACATCTGGCACGCAGAATGTTCGGCAAATTGTTCGGCTGGGCCACTGGCCCAAAACCGAACAGTAGCGCTCCCGAGCGACATATGAGCGCTTAACGAGAAAAAGCCCTGGTTTCCAGGGCTTTTTCAATGCGCCCGAGTGGACTCGAACCACCACGGAGAACAATCTCCACAAGGCCCTCAACCTTGCGCGTCTACCAATTCCGCCACGGGCGCCGGGAGCGGCGAGTATAGCCCCGCGAGGTGCTTGCCGGCGGGTGGGCCGGCGCGGCGTTCGCCGGTGGGAGGCCGTCCGTTGGCGTGGCTGTCCGACTCCCCTGCACGGGCGGTAAGGGGTCCCGCTGCGATGCGGCCAAGTGGCGGCGCGACAGCAGAAGCAGCCAAAGCTTGCATCCGTCCGCGGACGGCGCTACTGTACGAACACATGTTCGTTTCGCCCTTCCACCCAGCCAACCAAGGGACCAAGAGATCATGGATCTGACCAAGCGCCAGCAAGAGATCTTCGACTTCATCGGCAAGTACTCCGCCAAGTACGGCTACCCCCCGACCGTGCGCGACATCGGCAAAGCGGTGGGCCTCGCCTCGTCGTCGACCGTGCACGCCCACCTCGCCAACTTGGAGAAGATCGGCCTGTTGCGCCGCGATCCCTCCAAGCCGCGCGCGATCGAGCTGCTCGACCGGGCGGTGGGCAACGCCGTGGACAGCGTCCGCTCGATCGTGCGCTCCGAAGGTCTGCCCCTGCTGGGCTCGGTTGCAGCCGGCCAGCCGGTGCTGGCTGAGGAGAACATCGAGGAGTACATCTCCGTCCCGGAGGTCGCGGGGGGCGGGGATGGTGAGTATCTCCTGCGCATACGCGGGGACTCGATGAAGAACGCCGGCATCATCGAAGGCGACATCGTGGTGGTGCGCCCACAGGAGACAGCGCGCGAAGGCGAGATCGTCGTGGCGCTGCTGGGCGAGGAGGCGACGGTGAAGCGGTTCTTCCGGGAACCCGATCACATCCGCCTGCAGCCCGAGAACGAGACGATGGAGCCGATACGCAGCAAGGAGGTCAAGGTGCTGGGGCGCGTGGTCGGGCTGCTCAGGAGCCTCTGATGGATGGCATTCTTCTGCGGCGACGCGGTAACCGGCAGCTCTCGTACGGACTCCCCGGAGGCCAGCGCCTCGGGCCGACGGGCTTCAGGCCCGCGGACCACGTGGCGCGCCTGCGCGCGGCAGCGTCGAAAACGGGAGGCGCGGAAGCCTTCACGCTGGACGATGTGATCGCCGACGCGTGGCAGGCGCTGAGCGAGTCCGAGACGGCCCAATGTCTGCTCTGCGGCGGCGAGATGCAGCGAGGCGGGAGGGCGATCGCTGACATGAACGCCGAGGAGCCCTACGGGGAGTGCGTGGACTGCGGAACGCGGCTCTCTTGAGACTTCACAGCGGGTCCCACGCGCGCTAAGTTGAACACGCAGGTCAAGCAGCCGCGGAGGTGAGCCTCCGAGGAAAGTCCGGACATCACAGGGCAAGGTGGTCGAGTTGTCGACCCGGGGAAACCCGCGGGAAAGTGCCACAGAAACAAACCGCCGACGCCGGCCGTCCCACGTGAACGGCCGGCGGGCAAGGGTGAAATGGTGCGGTAAGAGCGCACCAGCGTCGCGGTGACGCGGCGGCTGGGCAAACCCCACCCGATGCAAGGCCAAACCGGACCGTTTGCAGGCTGCCCGCCGAGGTCCAGGTAGGCCGCTCAGATGGATGGCTGCTCACGACAGAATCCGGCTTACCGACCTGCTAAGGAAAAGCCCCGCTCCGGCGGGGCTTTTCTATGATCGAGTCGCTGAGTGCTTGACGAACCCTGACGAACCCGCCGGCGCGTGCACCGACCGGGACCACACGATCACGACGCTGCACCGTCACCAGGCGGCTGCTCGCCGTCGTGGTAGTCAACGGTGTCGGAGAGGCGGAACATCGCCCACAGCCCGCCGCCTTGGGGCAGCCGCTCAAATGCGCCGAGCTTGCCGGAGTCGGGGTAGACCACGATGTCGGGCTCGCCGCTTGAGCTGAACGCCAGGAATCGGACCGTGCTCCCGGTGTGGTTGGCGAGTTGGTGGCCACCCTGCTCCCCACGCGGAAAGGCGACGACCTCGCCCGCGGACAGCTCGCGCCAGCCCTCAGGCGTGCGCAGGCTCGGAGTGCCTTCGAGGACAACCACGAGCTCCTCCTCGGCGAGATGGTGGTGGTAGGGGTAGGCGGCCTCGCCGGCCGGCAGCTCCCACAGGCTCAGCCCGAGACGCTCGCTACCGGCCTGGCGGCCAAGCCGTGCGCGACCGCAACGGAAGCCGGGGTGCTCGCGCGGCTCATCGAAGATGGGGTCGTTGATGTTGGTCATTCAGCGCAGCGTATCTGCACGCGCGCCAGCGGTTGCTGCACGCGGATAGCTTGCGTGTGACGCCGGTGTGAACTACGCGGATTCCAACACTCCTCCGCGCGGCTATCCTTGGCCCACAGGTGAGCATCGAAGAGCAACTGAAGAGCGATCTGGCCACCGCCATGAAGGCGGGGGAGAAAAAGCGCGTGGGCGCGTTGAGGATGGTGCTTTCAGAGCTGCAGAAGGAGGCGAAGCTCGGGGGAGGCGACGAGCAGGCGGTGCTGCGCCGCGAGCGCAAGCGACGCCTGGAGGCGGCGGAGGCTTACCGCGAGGCGGGACGCGAGGAGCTCGCGGCCAGCGAGCGCAGCGAGGCGGAGCTGATCGCCGGATACCTGCCGGCGGAGCTGCCCGAAGACGAGCTGCTGGTAATCGTCGAGCAGGCGGTGCGTGACAGCGGAGCCGAGTCGGTCAGAGACATGGGACGCGCAATAGGGCTGGCGATGGCGGCGGTGGACGGCCGCGCCGACGGCAAGCGCGTCTCGGGATTGGTGCGGGCCGCGCTCGACGGATGAGGACGCAGATCGAGCTGCCGGGCGAAGTGGCCGCCGAGCTGGCGGGCAGCCAGGATGCCGTGTTGAGGGCGCTCGAGGGGCATCTGGAGTGCAGGGTGTTCCTGCGCGGCAACCTGTTGACGCTGGACGGATCGGAGGATGAGATGCGCGCGGGTGAGCGGGTGGTGAAGGAGCTTTCGGAGCTGATCGCGCGCGGGTACGAGATCGGCCCGGGGACGATCACGGCGGTCACTGGCGCACTCGATGCGCACGAGTCCCCGGCGAAGGTGCTGGAGGACGTGGTGTGGCGCCACCGCTCGCTGCGGGTGGCGCCGAAGACCGTCAACCAGAAGCGCTATGTGGACTGCATCCGCGAGCGCACGATCACCTTCGGGGTCGGCCCGGCGGGCACGGGCAAGACCTTCCTGGCGGTGGCGATGGCGGCGGCGGCACTCTCGCGCAACGAGGTCAATCGGATCATCCTCACGCGCCCGGCGGTGGAGGCCGGCGAGCGGTTGGGCTTCCTGCCGGGAGACCTGATGGCGAAGGTTGACCCCTACCTGCGCCCCCTGTTCGATGCGCTGCACGACATGCTCGACCCCGAGAAGGTGACTCAGCACCTGGAGCGGGGGGTGATCGAGATCGCGCCGCTGGCGTTCATGCGCGGGAGAACGCTCAACGACTCCTTCGTGATCCTCGACGAGGCGCAGAACACGACGCCCGAGCAGATGAAGATGTTCCTCACGCGACTGGGATTTGGCTCGCGGATGGTCGTCACTGGCGATGTCACGCAGATGGATCTCCCGCCCGAGCAGCAGTCGGGCCTGATTGCGGTGGGGGAGGTGCTGGGAACGGTGGAGGGGATCGAGTTCGTGCGCTTCGGGGCAGAGGACGTCGTGCGTCACAAGCTGGTGCAGCGGATCGTCGAGGCATACGACGAGCACTCCCGAAGCGACGCCCGCGAGCTCCGTCCGGCGGATCGCCGCAGGGCGTAGTGCACGCTGCAATGGGTGTGGGTATGCGAGAAGACTTTTATTTAATGAGGACCCCCCAAGGGGGGTCAGGGGTGGGGTCGGTTGGTGGCATACAAGCGGTTTGTCTGAGAACCCCGGCGGCTGCAGGGGTCGGGGCGGGATGAGCTTGGAAGAGCCGGGAGGCGGGACGCTGGAGGTTGAGCTGATCGGGACGGGGGTGCTGGGCGAGCGCGCCCCGCGGGAGGTGAGTGTGCGGCGCCTGTGCGCGCTGGCAGCTGTGTCGGCGGGGGTCGAGGACGGGCATCTGGCGATCGAGTTTGTCGACGCGGAACGCATTGCTCAGCTGAACGCGGCGCATCGTGGCAAGCATGGCCCGACAGACGTGCTGTCGTTCCCGATGGATGAAGCCATGCCGTCGGATGGAGCCCCGAGGGAGCTGGGCGATGTGGTGATCTGCCCGGACCACACTGAGAACCTGTGTGAGGCGATCGTGCATGGGGTGCTGCACCTGGTGGGAATGGACCACGAGCGCGATGATGGGGAGATGCTGGCGGTGCAGGCGGAGCTGCTGCGGTGGGAGGCCCTACCGGCGAGCGGGGTTGCTCAGCGGGCGGGCTCGTGACGGTGGGGTGCCGATGACCCGCGCCGGCTTCGTGGCGTTGCTGGGGCGCCCCAACGTGGGCAAGTCGACGCTCGTCAATGCGGTGGTGGGGGGGAAGGTGGCGATCGTCTCCGACCGCGCGCAGACGACGCGCCGTGCGATCCGTGGCGTGCACACCGAGGGCGAGAGCCAGATCGTGCTGGTGGACCTGCCGGGGGTGCAGCGCCCGCGCGACGCCCTGACGGCACGCATGTCGCAGCGGGTGCGCGAGGAGCAACAGGGCGCCGACGCGGCGCTGGTGGTACTCAACGGCGAGCAGGGGGTGGGCCCCGGCGATCGCTTCATCGCGCACACCCTTCAGGGCTCGACCCCAGTGGCGATCGCGGTCAACAAGGTCGATCGCCTGAGCCGCGCCCGCACGCTCGCGGCGTTGCAGGGCGCCGCCGCCCTGGGCCTTGACGGCGAGGTGTTCCCGGTGTCGGCTCGTACGGGAGCGGGTGTGGCCCAGCTGGTGGCGCATCTGCAACAGATGTTGCCGGAGAGCCCCTTTCTGTTCGAAGTCGACGCGCGCTCGGATCAGGCGCCGCGGCTGCTGGCGGCAGAGTTGATCCGCGAGGCGGCGATCAGGCGCACCTTCCACGAGCTGCCCCACGCGGTGGAGGTGGTCGTCGAGGAGATCGAGCTTGTGCGTGAGGGCGTGACGCGGGTGCGGGCACTGATCTGGGTGGAGAGCGATTCCCAACGGGCGATCGTGGTGGGGGCGAGGGGGCGCATGATCAAGGCGATCGGCAGCGCCGCGCGCGGAGAGCTGGAACGGGAGCTTGGCGGTAGGGTGCACCTCGACCTGTCAGTGAGGGTGCGCCGGGATTGGCGCCGTGACGAGGGCCTGCTCGACCGCTTGGGAATCGGATAGCGCCTTCAGGGTTGACCGGCCCCCAACGCCGTGGGGGTGGCGTAGGCGGCCGCTTGTGCGCAGCTCACGTGGTGCCTGCTCGGCCTCGTCTGACGGCTGCTCGGGCGCACGACCCTGGCGTTGACGATACGGTCCAGGTACGGGGGCTTACTCTCAAGATATCGGAACCATTCGTCCAAAAGCCGCATTACGGCGCGGTTTGGTGTACGGTTTATGTAACGTGCGGTCTCGGCTGAGGAAAACGTTATCCTACGGCAATGAGGAACCCACAGAGCTAGTCGTCAAAGGGGGGCCGGCGGGGAGATGTCAGCGAAGATCGCAGTGCTGGGGTTGGTGATCGAGGAGCCCGGCCCCGCTCATCGTCTAACGGCGAAGTTACGCCAGCGACTCGCGTCGGCGGGCTTTGTCGATTCCAACGTCTACTCGGCGCTCACGCGCCTGGAGCGCGACGGGCTGGTGCGCGCGATCGGCGAGGAGCAGGCGCCGGAGCGGACACACGGAATTTCTCAGAGTGGGACGCCATTTCCCTCCGCAAGAAGGGTTGCAGGCCCACAGCTTGCCGCGGTGGGCGCGCGAGGCGCCGCTGCCGCGCCCGAGCAGATGGGCGTGGGTTCCCTCCAGGCCGGCGTGGGACGGCAGCGATCCGCCTCGCGCCGGGCGCCGGGATCGCGTGCGGACTCGCGCTCCTTTGAAGCGACGCCCGCCGGCGTGCGGCATTTCGAGGAGTGGCTGCTCAGATCCTCCACGGCGCCTCCGCTGCGCGACGAGTTGCACATGAAGGTCGCCCTCTGCCAGCCCCACAACCTGCCGCGGCTGGTGGAGTTGGTGTATGGGCAGGAGCTGATCTGCCTGGGGCGCGTGCAGGAGCTCAAGCACACCTTTGAGCGAATGCGTCCCCCGGCGCCGACCAGGTGGTCGGGGCTGGTGCTGGTGCACATCCGCGATGCGGAGCTCTCCTTCTGGGAAGCGCGGCTGGCGTGGTTGCAGGGCGTGCGGGAGTCTCTGGAAGGCATGCACGCCGAATACGAGCGCGCGACCAGAACGAGCGGGCCGCCTGCGCAGCGCCGCGCGGCGGTCGCGCCAGCGTCTGCGCTGGCTCGGCGGGCTGGATGACCGCAGGTGGGCGGCTCATAGAGTCCCGCTGCACAATTTCCACTGGTTTGAGTATGTTGTACACGACGTGCCTGCAAAGCACAGCCCACCGGTTCGCGCGCGAGCGCCGTTAGAAGGGGTGAGGGTGGGCGCTCTGCTGTCGCTCAGGGGCGTCGGCAAGAGCTACTGGCGGGGCGACACCGAGGTGCGGGTGCTTCGCGACGTAACACTTGACGTGCGGGCCGGCGAGCTCACAGCGGTGTGGGGTACTCGTGGGTCGGGGAGATCGACCCTGCTGAAGCTCGCTGCCCGCCTGGAGGTTCCGGACAGCGGCAGCGTGTTCTTCAACGGCGTCGACCTCGCCGGCGTCTCCGAGCGCCAGCACGCGCGGTTGATGTCGGAATGGATTGGCTGGGTGCGGCGGGCGGGCCCGCAGAGCGACCTGCGGATGCTCGACTACGTGGCGCTGCCACTCTTGGCCGAGCATGGTCGCCGCCACGCGTACACGCGCGCCGAGGCGGCGCTCGAGCGGGTCGGGCTCTCGCCGCGGGCGCGCCAGCGGTGGGGCAACCTGTGCGACGGAGAGCGGGCATTGATTGCGATCGCCCATGGAATCGCGCGAGCGCCACGGCTGTTGCTGGTGGACGATCTGACCGCCAACCTCGATGTGATCGAGCGCGAGCGGGTGACGGAGCTTTTGCACTCGCTCGTGGACGAGGAAGCGATCGCGGTGCTGATGACGGTCCCCGACATGCCTGCGGCGATGCGCGCCGATCAGATCTTCTCGCTCGGCGGTGGCCGTCTGAGCAGTGCATTGCCGGCGCCGCCGCCGGTGCGCTCGGAACAGGGCAGGGTGATCCATCTGCACGGACGGCAGCAGGTGGTGTGATGTTGGAGCTGCGCGACCTCGTCAAGCACTACCGGGTAGGCGAAGATGAGCCGGTGCGTGCCGTTGACGGCGTGTCGATGTCGGTGGCGGCGGGGGAGCTGGTCGCGCTGTATGGGCCGAGCGGATCGGGCAAGACGACGCTGCTGATGCTGATCGCCGCGCTGCTACACCCCGACAGCGGGACGGTGTGCGTCGGTGGGCGTGAGGTATCGGCGCTGTCGGAGCATGAGGGCGCCGCGTACAGGCTACGGGAGCTCGGGTTTGTGCGACAGACTCTCAACCTGATTCCAGGCGCGGGCGCGCTTGACAACGCCGCGCTGAAGCTGTTGGGGACGGACCTCACACCGCGCGAGGCCCACCGCCGCGTGAGTCCGTTGCTGGAGCAGCTCGGGTTGGGAGATCGCCTGCGCCACCGCCCCGACCAGCTCTCGATGGGCGAGCGCCAACGGGTGATGATCGCGCGGGCACTTTCGACCGAACCCAAGCTGGTGATCGCCGACGAGCCGACCGGCAGCTTGGACTCGCGACGCAGTCGCGAGGTGCTCGCACTGCTGGCCGGTCTCTGCCGTGAGCGTCAGGTGGCGACGGTGCTTGTCACGCACGATCCGCAGGCGGCGGCGTACGCCGATCGGGTGCACTCCCTGAGCGATGGCCACCTCAGCGACTACACGCCCGAGCCGGTGCTTGCAGTGCTCGATGGCGCCGGCCCCTGACGGTAGCCCCGGTGCGGCTGCGCAACATAATCCTTCTCTACCGCGTTCGCCTGCGGTCGAGACTTGCGCACGAGCTGTTTGCGATTCTCGGGATCGCGGTTGGGGTGGCGCTGCTGTTCGCCTCCCAGATCGTTGGCGCAAGCCCCGATCGCTCGATGCACCAGCTGGTCAGCGGGGTCATCGGGACGATGCGCCTCCAGCTCGCCGCGCGCGGCCCAGAGGGATTCGCACAGGGTGTGTTCGGCGATGTGCGTCGTCTCCCCGGGGTGCAGGCGACGATACCCGTGCTCCAGGAGCGCGCCAACCTGATCGGCCCGGCGGGTCAGCAGCCGGTGGAACTGCTCAGCACCGACGCGCGCTTCGCGCATCTCGGCGGGTCGCTGTTGCGCCGCTTCAGCGCCGCTCAGCTCAACCACCAGCAGGCACTGGCGCTGCCGCTCGAACTTGCCGGCTCGGTTGGTCTCTCCTCACTGGAATCGGCGGAGCTCCAGATCGGCGGCCGCTCCGTGTCGGTGTTCGTCGGCGCCGTTCTGTTCGAAGACGGCCTCGGTGCCCTCGCGCACAGCCGCTTCGTCTTCGCGCCGCTGGCCTACGCCCAGCGACTCGCGCAACTGCCCAGACGCATCACGAGCGTCTTCGTGCGCCCCCGCGCCGGGCATGAACGCCAGGTGCGTGCGGAGCTCGAGCGCCTTGCCGCGGGGCGCCTGAACGTCGAGCCTGCCGATTACGACACCACGCTCTTCAACCAGGCGGCCGCGCCGAGCAACCAGTCGGCGGAGCTGTTTTCGGTGATCGGCGTGCTGGTGGGGTTTCTGTTCGCCCTCAACGCGCTGATGCTCACGGCGTCTCAGCGTCGCGACCTTGTGGCAGACCTGCGCCTCGACGGCTACTCCCGGCGAATGATCGTCGAGGTGCTGCTGTTCGACGCGCTCGTGCTCGGTGTGCTCGCCTCGCTGCTGGGGCTGGCACTGGGCGATCTGCTCTCCGCGGTGCTGTTCAGCTCGAACCCCGGCTACCTCTCGTTCGCCTTCCCGATCGATGCGCAGCGCATCGTCACCTGGCAGAGCGTCGTGTTCGCCACGTGTGCCGGGCTGCTGGCCGCGTTTGCCGGCGTGCTGATCTCGCTGCGCGGGGCGATCTTCTCCCGCCGGCTGCCCGGGGGGGAGCCCCCCCGCGTCAGATCGAGCTCCGGTCTGAGAGTTGTGCTGGGCGAGCTTGTGTGCGCGACGATCACCGTCGTCACCCTGCTGGCTGCACCGGGCGCTGCGATCGTGGGGATCGTCAGCCTCGTGATTGCGCTGCTGCTGGCGCTGCCGTGGTTGCTTGGCGCCTGCCTACGGGCGGTTGACCGGCTGCAGCGCTCGCTCAGCAGCACCGCGATTCACCTTGCGGTGATCGAGCTGCGATCCACCGCCAACTGGTCGCGCACGCTCGCGATCGCCGCGACCGGCGCCACCGCGGTCTTCGGCAGCGTGGCGGTTGAGGGCGCGCAGCGCAACCTCCAGCGCGGACTCGATCGCACCGCCCACGATCTCGCCACGCCCGCCGCGGTGTGGGTGACGGCGGCGGGTGCGCAGAACGTCTTGGCCACCACCGCGTTTCGCCCATCGCAGGTGGAGATGCTCCAGCGCCTGCCCGACGTGCGCAGCGTCGGCTTGCTCCACGACGGCTTGCTGGACGATGGCGTGCGCCGGGTGTGGGTGATGGCGTCTGCGCCCTCGGCCAAACATCCGATCCCGCCCGGCCAGCTGGTGAGCGGGGATCTGGCGACGGTGACGGTACGGTTGCGTCGCGGAGGCTGGGCGGTGGTCTCGCAGGGGTTTGCGAGCGAACAGCACTTGCGCATCGGCCAATCTTTCACGCTGCCGACGCCACGGCCGATCGTCCTGCGTTTGGCAGGGTTGAGCACCAACTTCGGCTGGCCGCCCGGTGCGATCGTGATGAGCTCGAGCGACTACACCCACGCCTGGCCGGGTGGAGAAGTGAGCGCGTATGCAATCTCGTTGCGGCCGGGGGTGTCACCGCGAGAAGGCCGCCGCGAGATCCAGCGCGTGCTCGCCGTGGGCGGGGCGGGCCTCACGGTGGAAACCCGCTCCGAACGCGAACGGCGTTTGCGCGCGACCAGCCGTCAGGGGCTCTCACGCGTATCCCAGATCACGAGCCTCGTGCTGGTCGCCGCGATCCTTGCGATGGCAACCGCGATGGGCGCGATGATCTGGCAACGGCGGCCGCTGCTGGCGGACATGAAGGTGGATGGCTTCGACAAAGGGGTGCTGTGGCGCTCGCTGCTGGTGGAGAGCACGCTGCTGCTGGGCGTGGGATGTTCGATCGGCGCCCTGTTCGGGCTTGGCGGACAGCTGCTGCTGAGCCACGCGCTCGCCGTTGTGACGGGCTTCCCGGTTGTGGCTTCGATCGGCGCGCTGGTGGCGATCGGCAGCCTGCTTGCCGTGACAGGCGTCGCGGTGGCGATTGTGGCCGTGCCTGGATACCTGGCGGCACGTGTACGCGCGGCGATCGTGCTGCAGGATTGAGGGCCCACGCCAGAATAAAAATGGTGGGGATCGACGCGGTCGCCGCGTGTCGCCGGAATGGCGCGCCGGATTGCACGGCTACGCATCGGGTGTACAGTGTCGCCAAACCCCGTCACAAACCTGTACACTGATATACATAGTGTCCAATCGTGTACGCACCACAACGGCTGCCCGGGTCCCCAGGGGGATAGTCGATTTGAAGATTTTCACCTGTGCATTGAGAGGGTCGCAGCAGTCGGTGATGATCCCCGACGCAATGGGGGACGGAAACGTCAGCCTACGGGTCATGGCTCTTCGGCTGGAAGTGAGGCGGCGTCGTACGCGACGCTCGGCCGTGGGCGCCAAGGGTGGCGCGCTTCGTTCTCGAGGGGCCCACACCATCCAGGTGAGGGCTCGAATCGCTCGACCGCGAGCCGGGCGCTCGATGCGGCGTCCGGCTCGCAGCTCCTTCTGCATACGTCCGGTTTGCGGCGGTCGCGCCCGCGCTCACCGAGGGGTGAGCGCATGAGCAGACGAGCGACATCTGCCGACGGCGACGCGACGAGCAACGCGGGCCTGGAGCTCCTCGAGGAGGAGCGGCGCGGCCGGTTCTCCTCGTCGTTGCAGGCGGGCCTTGCGATCCTCAATTGCTTCAGCGCGCAGAAGCCCGTGCTGGGTATTGCCAAGCTTGCCGACGAGCTCAATATGAGTCGCTCGACCACCCATCGCTACGCCTCGACGCTGGTGGCGCTCGGCTACCTCGAGCAGGACCACGCGCGCCGCTATCGGTTGGCGCCCCGGGTCGCAGACATGGGTATGTCGGTGTTGGATTCGATGGCGCTGCGCGGCAACGCTCGCGAGCCGCTGCGCGAACTGCGCGAGCAGACCGGCCGCACTGCCTCGCTGGCTGTGCTCGATGGCACCCAGATCCGCTATGTCGACCGGCGCCGCGGCTGGCGCCGCGGGCAACACGCCGTCGACCTTGACCTCGGCGCGGGCGCGCACCTGCCGGCGCAGTGCACCGCGATGGGCAAGGTGCTGCTGGCCAACCTGCCCGACCGCGAGCGCGAGCGGCTGATCAGCGAGCTGGAGCTGACCAAGCGCGGGCCAAAGAGCATCTCCAGCAAGAAGGCGCTGCGCGCGGAGCTTCAGCAGGTGCGCGAGGAGGGCATTGCGCTGGGCGATGAAGAGCTGGCCGCCGGCGTGCGCACGATCGCAGCCCCGGTGTATGGCCCCGATGGCGATGTCATAGCCGCGGTTGGCATTCCGGTGCCGGCCGAGGACTACACGCTTGACGATCTGCGCAAAGACCTCGGATCCACGGTGATCGCCACCGCTAAGCGCATATCCGCCGCGCTGCACGCCTGAGCCTGGATTCAGGCTGAAGCCTCACAGGCCGCGTGCCAGCCGATCGGCGATGTGCTGAAGCGCCTCGAGGTCGAGCTCCGAGCGAAACAGGAACGGCACCCTCAGCACCGGTTGCGCGCCGTCTTGTGGCCCATCGCCGCGACGCAGGCGGGCGATCTGGCGTTGCTGGGTGCGGGTGCGCTCGTGTACCGCCTGTGCGGCGCGCGCGGCGGAGTGGGTCACGGCGTCGGCGTCACCACCGTCTCCATTCCTCGCGGGTGGAGCCTGCCCGCCGGTGGGAGTGCCAAGCAACGCCGCGATGCGCCGCAACTCCTGGCCCTCGAAGCGCCGTGGCAGGGTGCCGTTCACGATCACCGAATCGAGCTCCCTGCCCAACTCCCGGCGCAGGGTCTCGCGCAGCTCCAGCGTCTCGGTGACGCCCATCTCCGAGGCATGCGTCACCGCCAGGTATCCCGAGCGGGCCGGGTCCTCCAGCAGCTGGCGGACCTGCCCTGCCTGGCGCGCGACCGGCCCCACGCGCGCGATCGTCCCGAATGTGTGCGGCGAGCGCAGCATCGCCAGCGCGTGGCCGGTGGCGGGCGCGTCGAACACGATCAGGTCGTAGTCGCGCTCGCCCTGCCCGTCCGCGCTCCCGCCTCGCTCCCCCACAGCCGCGCTCCCGCCCCGCTCCCCCACGGCCGCGCTCGCGCGGCGCTCGCCTGTGGCTGCGTTCCCGACCGGCTGATCGGCCGGTGCTCTGCGGTTGCCGGGGCGCCGGCCCTCGGCGAGCTCCCACAGCTTCACCATCGTGATCATCTCACGCGCCCCGGGGGCCGCGGCGATCATATATTGAAAGCTCGAACTGGAGGTGAGCACGCGCGCCGGCACTCGCCCCCCGATCGCCCGCAGCCATTCGGCGAGCACGCGGTCGCGGTCGATCGCGAGCCCCCACAGCCTCTCTCCCAGCAGCGTCTCGACCCCATGGGCGGGCGGCTGCGGATGACCGAGGAGCGCGGACAGCCGACCCATCCCGGCGCCCTGGCCACCCGCATCCCCGCCGGTCACCTCGACCACGATTGTGCGCAGCCCGCGGCGCGCGCCCAGCAGGCCGAGCGCGGCCGACACGGTCGTCTTGCCAACGCCCCCCTTGCCGGTGACCACGATCAGCCTGCGCTCCAGCACCGATGACATTCTCCACAATGATGACGGCGCCGCCGTGGGGACCCAAGCGCCGCCTACAATCTCCGGAATGAGCGCACCCACGGAGTCGGTCGACGAGCAGCTGCACTACGACGAGCGCGGCCTGCTGCCATGCGTGGTGCAGGATTGGGGCAGCGGCGAGGTGCTGATGCTTGCCTACATGAACGAAGAGGCGCTGCGGCGCACGCGCGCCACGGGTGAGCTGCACCTGTGGAGCCGCTCGCGCGATGAGCTGTGGCACAAGGGTGCGACCAGCGGCAACACCCAGGCGGTGCGGGCGCTGCGCGCCGACTGCGACGGCGACACGCTGCTCGCGCTGGTCGAGCCCGCCGGCCCGGCGTGCCACACGGGTGAGCGCACCTGCTTTCACCAGGGGGCGCTTGCGCCGCCGGCGCCGCACGAGACGCTGCCGGCGCTGGAGCGCACGCTTATCGCGCGAGCGAGGGAGCGCCCCGCCGGCTCCTACACCGTCGCACTGCTGGACGATCCGCCGCGGATCGGCGCGAAGGTGATGGAGGAGGCCGAGGAGGTGGCGCGCGCGGCGCGCGAGGAGTCCGACGAGCGCGTCGACGAAGAGTCCGCCGACGTGCTCTACCACCTGCTCGTGCTGCTGCACTCCCGCGGCCGCGCCCTCGCCGACGCCGAGCGGGTGCTCGATGCCCGTCGCCGCTGAGTCGCTGAGCGGGACCGCCGGCCTCCCCCATCCGGCGCAGGAGCTGGCGATCGAGCCGACGCTGGAGCAGGTGCGCGCGCTCGTGGCGAACGCCGGCGGCGATGGGGTGGCTTGCGAGCTGATCCGACTGCGCCACAGCTTCATCGCGGACTGCGAGACGCCGGTGTCGGCGTTTCTGAAGCTGCGCGCGCTCGCGCCGTCCGAGCCGGCCTTCCTGCTGGAGTCCGCCGATCAGGGCCAGCGCGTGGGGCGCTGGTCGTTTATCGGCGTGCACCCGCGCTCGGTGTTGCGCTGGTCGCTGGGCGACCCGGGCGACCCCTACGCGCTTGCGGCCGAGCTCGTTGCAGGCTTCCGCCAGACGCCGCTCGCAGGTTGTGATTCCAACCCCGGTGGTGGCGTGGCGATGGTGGGTGGAGCGCAGGCGAACGAGGCTCCGTTCACCGGCGGCGCTGTGGGTTTCTTCGGCTACGACCTGGTGCGCACGGTCGAGCCGCTCGGTGCGCCCCCGGGCGGCGCGGGTGGGTCCGAGGCCGACCCGATTGGGCTGCCGGACATGGCGCTGATGCTCTCCGATGTGCTCGTGATCTTCGACCACCTCAAGCACACCGTCACGATCCTTGTGAACGTCGAGGTGGACGCCGGGATGGAGCACACGGACGCGGCGATCGATCGTCGCTATGCGGACGCCGCACAAACGATCGCCGAGCTGCGCCAGACGCTCGACGGCCCCGTGCCGCACGCCGAGCCACCGGCGGCCCCGCGGGAGACGCCGCGCTTTGAGTCGAACATGCCGCGCGCGCAGTTCGAGGGCATGGTTGAGCGGATCGTGCGCTATATCCACGCCGGCGATGCCTTCCAGGTGGTGCCATCCCAGCGCTGGTCGGCTGCCGTGCCGGTCGAGGCCTTCTCGATCTACCGGGGCCTGCGCGCGGTCAACCCCTCGCCGTACATGTACTACCTGGACTTCGGCGACTTCCAGGTGGCGGGTGCCAGCCCCGAGCCGCTGCTCACGGTCAAGGGCCGCAAGGTTTCGACGCGGCCGATCGCCGGTACACGTCCGCGGGGCGCATCACCCGAGGAGGATCGCCGCATCGCCGCTGAGCTGCTGGCCGACGAGAAGGAGCGCTCCGAGCACGTGATGCTGGTCGATCTCGGGCGCAACGACCTCGGCCGGGTGTGCGAGTACGGCAGCGTCACCGTCGACGAGCTGATGGAGATCGAGCTGTACAGCCACGTGATGCACATCGTCTCCTCGGTGTCGGGCACGCTGCGTGCGGACGTCGGCGCGATGGATGCGCTGCGCTCGGTGCTCCCCGCGGGGACGCTCTCGGGAGCGCCGAAGGTGCGCGCGATGCAGATCATCGACGAGCTCGAGCCGGTCAAGCGGGGTGGGTATGGCGGTGCGATCGGCTATCTCAGCTACGCCGGGGACCTCGACACCGCGATCCACATCCGCACCGTGGTCGTCAAGGACGGCATCGCCCACATCCAGGCCGGCGGCGGCACGGTCGCCGATGCCAAGCCGGCGTACGAGTACGAGGAGTCGGTGGCGAAGTCCACAGCGGCGATGCGCGCGATCGCGCTGGCATGCGAACAGGCCGACTGGGCGTAAGGGAGATCGATGAAGGTTCTGGTCATCGACAACTACGACTCGTTCACCTACAACCTCGTGCAGTACCTCGGGGAGCTGGGCGCGGACGTGCACACGGTGCGCAACGACCGTGCGACCGTCGATGAGCTGCTCGCCGGCGGGTACGAGCGCTGCGTGGTGTCGCCCGGGCCGTGCACCCCCGACGAGGCGGGGATCACACTGGAGGCGGTGCGCAGGCTGCCGGAAGCGGGCATCCCCACGCTTGGTGTGTGCCTCGGCCACCAGGCACTCGCGCAGGCGTTCGGGGGCCGCGTGGTGCTGCATCCGCCCGTGCACGGCAAAGCGACCACGATCGAGCACGACGGTCGCACGATCTTCGCCGGTCTCACCTCACCGCTGACGGTGGGGCGCTACCACTCACTGGTCGTCGACCGCGAGCTGCCCGCCTGTCTGGAGTCCTCAGCGGAGGGCGACGGTGTGCTGATGGCGCTGCGCCACCGCGAGCTGCCGGCTGAGGGCGTGCAGTTTCATCCCGAGTCGGTGCTCACCGAAGAGGGCAGGCAGCTATTGAGTAACTTCCTCGCCTGATGGAAGCCCGAGCAGGCGGTGGAGGTCTCCCGCAAACCACCCCACCACTTCACAAAATGAAGGGTTGGGGTCCGAAAAGAATGTATGCACATTCCCAACCCCAACGATTTCGTCCCGCCTGCGAGTGCCAGCCGCAAGGCGGGCATTGACGACTGATGCCCAACCCGATCCTCACGAGTGCGATCGACACGCTCGCATCGCGTAAGGACCTGAGCGAAGCGCAGGCCGCCGAGGTGCTCGCGCAGATCATGCAGGGGGAGGTCTCCGAGACCCAGATCGCGGGCTTTCTGATTGCGCTGCGCACCAAGGGCGAGACCGTGCAGGAGCTCGCGGGTATGGCACGCACGATGCGCGAGCTCGCCACGCACGTGCCCGTCGCGCAGGAGAACCTGCTGGACACGGCGGGCACCGGCGGGGGGCGGCGCACCTTCAACGTCTCCACCACGGCCGCGCTGATCGCCGCGGGCGCGGGGTGCGCCGTGGCCAAGCACGGCAACCGCTCTGCCACCGGCCCCTCCGGGTCGGCCGACGTGCTGGAGGCGCTCGGCGCGCGCATCGACCTTGATCCCGAAGGGGTGGCGCGCTGCATCGAGGAGGCGGGCTTCGGCTTCATGTTCGCACCGGCCCACCACCGGGCGACCCGCTTCGTCGTGCCGGTGCGCCACGAGCTGGGGGTGCGCACGATCTTCAACATGCTCGGCCCCCTCACCAACCCCGCGGGTGCCTCACGGCAGCTGATCGGGGTCTCCGACCCGGGCTTCCTGGAGACGATCGCCGGCGCGCTCGCGCTGCTGGGCTCCCACCGTGCGCTGGTCGTGCACGGCGAGGATGGGTTGGACGAGGTGTCGAGCTCCGTCCCCACGACGGTCGTCGAGCTCGATGGGTCCGACATCCGCCGTTACACGATCGCTCCGGAGGAGATGGGAATCCCGCCCACCCCCATCGAGCCCGCCCATGCTCTCCCCGACCGCATCTCGCGCGCCTCCGAACAGGGCGTCGCCGGCCACCCCGAGCTGGCGGGCGGCACTCCGGAGCAGAACGCGGCGGTGACGCGCGCGATCCTCGATGGCGAATCCGGGGTGGGCGGGGCGGGCGGGCATCAATCCAATCTCGCACTGGTCAACGCCGGCGCCGCGATCTATGCAGCCGGTGCGGTCGCTTCGATCGCCGAGGGCGTCGAGGCAGCCCGCGCGGCGGTGGCAGATGGCAGCGCCGCACACGCGCTGCAGAGCTACGTGGAGGCCACCCTCAGGTACGCGCCCGCCGAGGCAGCCACATGAGCGCCACCGTACTGGAGCGCATCCTGCGCGCCACGCGCGAGGAGGTGGCGCGGCGCAAGCGCGAGTTGCCGATCGACCAGCTCGAAGGCGGCGGGGAGGCCCCCACCGCGCGCCGGTCCCTCCATGCGGCCCTCAACGGACCCGGTATCTCTGTGATCGCCGAGTTCAAGCGCCGCTCCCCCTCCGCGGGGACGTTGCGCGAGCGGGCCGACGTCGCCGAGCTGGTCGGCGCGTACGAGCGCGGTGGCGCCGCCGCCGTCTCGATCCTCACCGAGGGTCCGCACTTCGACGGTTCGCTCGGGGATCTGCGCGAAGCTCGCGCTGCCTGCGCGCTGCCGGTGCTGCGCAAGGATTTCGTCGTCGACCCCTACCAGCTGCACGAGGCCCGTGCCGCCGGCGCCGACGCGGTGCTGTTGATCGTGGCGGCGCTCGACCAGCCGACACTGCTCGCTCTGCAAATGGGGGCGGAGGAGCTGGGTCTCGACGCGCTCGTCGAGGTGCACGACCGCGCCGAGCTGGCGCGCGCTAACGAGGTGGGTGCACGGTTGATCGGGATCAACAACCGCGACCTGCGCGACTTCAGCGTCGACGTCGAGCGCACGTTCGCGCTGCTGGAGGAGGTCCCCGACGGGGCCGTCGTCGTCTCGGAGTCGGGGATCGCCATCGCCATGCAGCTGCGGCGACTGGAGGAGCGGGGGGTGCAGGCGGTGTTGGTGGGGGAGACGCTGATGCGCTCCCCCGACCCCGAGGCGGCTTTGCGGGCGTTGAAAAGTTTTAGAGACACTGCGGCCCACCTTTAGATCGTCTTCATCGCCGCCGATCATCCTGTTCCCATGAACCATACGACCCTGCACTCCACGCCTGTCCTCGATCCGGCCTCCGCGGCCATCCCGCCGCGATGAAGCGCCTCTTTGCGATCCCCTTCATCTCCGCTCTCGTCGGGGGCGGCGTCGTGGTGGCGGTGCTCGCCGCCAGCGGCAGCCTCAGCTCCTCGAGCAAGACCGTCACCGAGGTGCAGGCGGCGGTCCCGGCGAGCACCTCCGGCACCGCCGCATCTTCGTCGAGGATCCCCACCAGGAGCGGCGGCGGAGGTGGGCTGAGCGCCCACGAAATCTACGAACGCACCGCGCCCAGCGTGGTCAAGGTGACCTCGACGATCGTGCGCCAGAGCGAATCGCCGTTTGGCTTCGGCGAAAGCGCGCAGCAGGGCACCGCCACCGGCTCCGGGTTCGTGATCGACGCTAACGGCACACTGCTCACCAACTGGCACGTGGTGGAGAACGCCAGCAAGGTGACCGTCAGCTTCGAACACTCAAAGACCGTCGAAGCGCACGTGGTTGGCAAGAACCCCTCCCAGGATCTCGCCGTGCTGAAGATCCCGACCGAAGGGCTCACCCTGCACCCGCTGACGCTCGGCGATTCCAGCGCGGTTGAGGTCGGCGAACCGGTGGTTGCGATCGGCAACCCCTTCGGCCTCAGCCGCACCCTGACAACCGGTGTGATCTCCGCACTACAGCGAGAAATCACGGCTCCCAACGGCTTTGCGATCGACAACGTCCTGCAGACTGACGCGCCGATCAACCCCGGCAACTCGGGGGGGCCGCTGCTCAACGCCAAAGGGCAGGTGATCGGCATCACCTCGCAGATCGAGACCGGCGGTGGCGGCAGCGACGGCAACATCGGGATCGGCTTCGCGGTGCCGATCAACACCGCCAAGGCGGAGCTCCCCGAACTGGAGAAGAACGGCACCGTCGAGACCGCTTACCTCGGCGTCGTGATGGTCGCGGTCGACGGCTCGCTCTCGAGCCTCAACCTGCCCGTCAAAAGCGGCGCGCTGATCGAGAAAGTCGAAGCCGGCAGCCCCGCCGCCAAAGCCGGCATCCGCGCCGGCAACATCGAAGCGAAGGTCGCCGGCAACGAAATCGCCGTCGGCGGCGACATCATCGTCGGTGTTGACGGCAAAAAGGTGACGAGCTCCGAAAGCCTCGCCTCTTACGTCGGGGCAAAGAAGCCCGGTGACACCGTCACGCTCGAACTGTATCGCGAGTCGGGCAGCGGCGGCTACACCAAGAAGAACGTCACCGTCACGCTCGGCCAGCGTCCCAATTCGATCCCCAACCCCAACACGCCGGAATAATTCGCAGGCCCTATCGTGGGGGGCATGTCCCCCCACGTGAAGATTTGCGGCATCACCCGCCTGGAGGATGCCGAGCTCGCCGCCGAGCTGGGCGCTTGGGCTGTGGGGATGATCTTCTACGAGCGCTCCCCTCGAGCGTGCTCGATGGACGAGGCGCTGCGCATTGCCACTGCGCTGCGTCGCAAGCTGGAGGTGTGCGGGGTGTTCGTCAACGCGACCCTCGACGACGTCGTCCGAACCGGCGAGGAGCTTGGGCTGACGATGCTGCAACTACACGGTGACGAGGGGCCGGCGTACTGCGCGGAGGCCGGCCACCGCACCGGCGCGCGGGTGATCAAGGCCGCGCAGGTGTCAACGATCGGGGAGGTGCGCGACGTGGAGCGCTTCCACACCGACTTCCACCTGCTCGACGCGCGCGCCTCCGAGCCGGGCAGAGAGGGGCTGCGCGGAGGCACCGGCGAGACGTTCGACTGGAGCCTGCTTTCCGCGCGGCGCTCCAAGGTGCCGCTGATCCTCAGCGGCGGGCTCGGACCGGATAACGCCGTCGCGGCGATCCGCGCGGCCACCGAACAGGGGCATCGCGCGCAACCGTTCGCACTGGACACCGCCAGCGGCACGGAGGCCGCCCCCGGGCGCAAGGACCCCGAGCGTATGCGCGCGTTCTTCGATGCGGTGCGCGACTCCTCGACGGTGGACACCGTGCCGGGGGGCGCATCGGTGCCGGTAACCTCGCCCGCGTGAGCGCGATCGAGCACCGCTTCGGACGGTATGGGGGGCAGTACGTCCCCGAGACGCTGATGCCCGCGCTGGCGGAGCTCGAGCAGGCATGGGTGCAAGCACGCGAGGATGCCGGCTACCGCGCCGAACTGGACGGGTTGCTGCGCGACTTCGGTGGGCGCCCCACGCCGCTGTACCTCGCACGGCGGCTGTCGGAGCGCTGCGCAAGGAAGGTGTATCTGAAGCGCGAGGACCTCAACCACACCGGCTCACACAAGCTCAACAACGCGCTCGGCCAGGCTTTGCTGGCGCGGAGGATGGGCAAGCGGCGGATCATCGCCGAGACCGGCGCCGGGCAGCACGGTGTGGCGACCGCCACCGTCTGCGCGCTGCTCGACCTCGAGTGTGAGATTTACATGGGCGCCGAGGACACCCGCCGCCAGCGGCCCAACGTGCAGCGCATGGAGTTGCTGGGCGCCGTCGTGCACCAGGTGGACGCGGGCGCGCGCACGCTCAAGGAGGCCACCTCGGCGGCGATCCGCGACTGGGTGACCAACGTACAGGACACCCACTACGTGATCGGCTCGGTCGTCGGACCCGCGCCCTACCCGGCGATCGTGCGCGACCTGCAACGGGTGATCGGTGACGAGGCGCGCGCGCAACTGCACGAGCGCGAGGGCCGCCTGCCCGCGCGCGTGATCGCCTGCGTCGGCGGGGGGTCCAACGCGCTGGGGATCTTCACCGCGTTCCTCGACGACCCCGGCGTCGAACTGGTCGGCGTGGAGGCCGGGGGGGAGGGGATTGAGACCCCGCGCCACGGCGCCCCGCTGACGGTTGGTGGCCGCGCGGGGGTGCTGCACGGCGCGCTCTCGGCGGTGATGCAGGACGAGGAGGGCCAGATCATCGAAGCGCACTCGATCTCCGCCGGTCTGGACTACCCGGGCACCGGCCCCCAGCACGCCCACCTGCGCGACACCGGACGCGCCCGCTACGTCGCCGTCCCCGACCGCGCGGCGCTCGCCGCTTTCCGCGAGCTGGCCCGCCTGGAGGGCATCATCCCGGCGCTCGAGACCGCCCACGCACTCGCCTGGGTGCTCGCCCAGCCCCACGGCGAGCTCGACCTCGTGTGCCTCTCCGGCCGTGGCGACAAGGATCTCGCCGAGGTCCTCGCCCTCTCATGAACGAGGGTGTAGAGCGAATCGCCGCTGCGTTCGCAAGCACGAGGCGCCGCGCGGCGCTGATGCCCTACCTGATGGGCGGCTTTCCCACACTCGCCGACTCGATCCGCATCGGCGAGGTGTGCGTGAATGGCGGCGCCGACATCCTCGAGCTGGGCGTCCCCTACTCCGACCCGCTCGCCGACGGGCCCGTGATCCACGAGGCGGCCACGCGCGCGCTCGCCGCCGGCGCCAGTCTCACCGGGGTGCTGGAGGTCGCGCGCGCGCTGGCCCCCCGCGTTCCGGTCGTGCTGATGTGCTACGCCAACATGGTGCTTGCGGGAGCGGGTGGGGCTCCGATCGAGGCGTTTGTGGAGCGGCTGGCGCTCACCGGCGCGAGCGGGCTGATCGTGCCCGACTTGCCCTTCGAGGAGGCCGCCGGGGTGCTCGCTGCCTGCGACGCGCGCGGGCTGGCGCTCGTGCCGCTGGTGGCGCCCACCACGCCGCGGGGTCGCCTGGCGGAGATTGGCGCCCGCGCGCGGGGGTTCCTGTACACCGTCTCGGTGGTGGGCACCACGGGGGAGCGCGCCGCGCTCGCGGACAGTTTTGCCGAGGTCGTCGCTCGCGCCAAGGCCGCCACCGCGGTGCCCGTGGCGCTGGGCTTCGGGATCTCCACCCCCGCTCAGGCCCGCGCTGCCGCCGGCGCCGGTGCCGACGGGGTGATTGTCGGCTCGCGGCTGGTGCGCGCCGCCGGGGAGTCCGAAGACCCTGCCGGGGCCGTGGGCGAGCTCGTGGCCGAGCTCGCTGAGGGGCTGCGGGGTTAGGGTGCTCGTCACATTAGATGCCGTATCCAGGCCGGCAGGTCCTGGGGTGTGGCCTCTTTAAGGCTGTACTGATTGGCGTAGTCGTGGTTGATGGCGTGTCGGAGCGAAGAGGGGAGCTTGCCAGTACGGCGATCCGTGCCGTCGTGCGTGGTGAGGTGCAGGGCGTCGGCTTCCGCGACGCCACGGTCAGGCGTGCGCGCGAGCTCGACGTGCTGGGCTGGGTGCGCAACGGCGAGGAGGGCACCGTGGAGGTGCACGCCGAGGGGTCCGCACCCGCGGTCGAGCAGCTCGTGGCTTTCCTGGGCAATGGTCCTACGCTCGCGCGGGTCGCCGGGGTCGAGGTTGACAGGGTGGCGGTGGAGGGTCACGAGCAGTTCGCGGTGCGCGGCGTCGCCGCCGGGGTGTTCGTCGTGCAGGAGCATCTGGCGCGGGCCCACCACTTCGACCTGCGCCTGGAGGTCGGCGGGGGGATGCGCTCGTGGGCGGTCCCGAAGGGGCCCTCGCTCGATCCGGCTGTGAAGCGCCTCGCGGTGCAGGTGCCCGACCACGCGATTGCCCACAACACGTTCGAGGGCGCGCTCGACGGGGGCCGAGTGATCGTGTGGGATCGGGGCGTCTACGAGCAGGGTGGACGGGTCGCGTGGCCGTCCGCGCTCGAGCGCGGCCACGCCGTGTTCGTGTTGCACGGCGAGAAGCTGCGCGGCGGCTTTGCGCTGCAGCGCACCGGTGGGGGGCCGAAGGCGCAGTGGCTGTTGATCAAGCGCCGCGACCCGCACGCACGCCCGGGGTCGGACGTCGTCGCCGAACAGCCTCGCTCGGTGCTCAGCGGGCGCACGCTCGACGAGGTGAGCGAATGATCAGCGCGTGGTGTCGCTCACCGGCGCGGTGCGCCGCCGCTGCCGGCGGCCGTGCTCGCGCTGGCGAGGAAGCGCCTCGTCGACGATCGCGCACACTTCGGAGGGGTGCTTGACCACGCGCAACAGCGCGAGATCGTCGGCGTCGATGCGGTGGTCGGCGAGCGCGCGGGTGCGCAGCCACTGGACCAGGCCATCCCACTCCCCGTCGCCGACCAAGATCGCTGGGACGTGGCGGATCGTGGCGGTTTGGATCAGCGTGAGCGCTTCGAACAGCTCGTCGAGCGTGCCGTACCCGCCGGGGGCGATCACGAAGGCGCAGGCGTAGCGGACGAACATCACCTTGCGGGCGAAGAAGTGGCGGAAGCGCAGTCCGATGTCCACGTAGGGGTTGAGCGCCTGCTCGTGGGGCAGTTCGATGTTGCAGCCCACCGACAGCGCGCCGGCATCGCGCGCGCCGCGGTTGGCGGCCTCCATCAGGCCGCCCCCACCGCCGGTGATCACGGCGTAGCCGGAATGGCCCAAGCACCTGCCGACCTCGCGCACCAACGCGTAGTGGGGGTGGTCGTGGGGGGTGCGCGCCGACCCGAACACGGTCACCGCGCGCCCGATCTGCGCCAGCGCATCGAAGCCGCCCGCCAGCTCGGCGGCGATATCGCGCACCCGCTCGGCGTCGGCCGCGCGCACGGCGGGGGGCTCGTCCTCCAGCCACAGCAGCAGCTCCTCGTCGAAGGTTGGCACGTGGCTGGCGGTGTCGTCCGTCATCGCCGGCCCAGCCTATGCGACGCGGCACCAGCCCTGGCTCCCGTCCGGCGCCGGGCCACAGCTCCTGCCCCCGGCGTCTACTGCTCTTCGGAGCGCCACCGCCGATAGAGCGCCGCGAACTCCTGGCTCATCTCGGGCGTCAGATCCTCGGCGCGCAAACCGCCCGTCAGCCGGATCGTGGTGCGCATCTGCTCCAGATACTCCGTGCAGTGCTCGCACTTGGCGATGTGTGCCTCGAAGCGGCGCCGCCGCCCCCGAGACAGTCCCTCCTCCAAGTAGTCGGTGATCAGCTCGACCATCTCCTGACACACGAGCTCTTTGCGACGCAACAGCATCCTCATGTCCTCCCCAACTCTGCTTCGAGCGCTTGGCGCAGGTGGCTGCGGCCCCGGTGCAGCAGCACGCGCTGGTTGGCTTCGCTGATCTCCAGCGCCTCGCACACCTCGCGTGCGCTCAGCTCGGCGACGTCGCGCAGCATCACGACCTCGCGCTGGCGCTCCGGCAGCTCCCGCATGGTGGCCTGGATGCGATCCGCGAGACCCTCGGCGAGCAGCCTGCTGTCACTCTCCTCCACCCAGTGCCGGGGCGGGGACATCCAGGCGCCCGACTCGTCGAACCTGGCGCTGTCCACGGCCGGCCCCGCGTCGCCGATCGCCACGCTGCGATGCTCGCGCACGCCCGTGCTCCTGGCTCGGTTGACGAGGATCGCCAGCAGCCACGTCTGAAACGACGAGCGCCCTTTGAAGCCGTCGAGGCCGCGCAGCACCGCCAGCCAGGTGTCCTGCACGACCTCCTCGGCCACCGCGGCGCTCGCCACGTAGGTGCGGGCGATTCGCTGCATCGTTGAGTGGTGGCGCGCCGCCAGCGCCACGAACGCTTGCTCCTCGCCCGTGCGTATGCGCGCCACCAACTCAGCGTCCTCGTCCACGGCCACTTAGCCGGCCACAATACCCTCGCCGCCGATGGCGCCGGGGACGGTCACCGACCCGACCTTGCTCAGCGCGCCGCCCGCGCCGATCGCGAACTCGTCGACAATCCCCGCCGCGCCGGTCTGCACGTAGAGGAAGCGGCCGTCGCCGCTCACCGTGGCGTCCACGGTGCCTCCGTCGGTGGGCGTGTCGCCAAGCGAGGTCAGCAGCGTGCCGCCGGCGCTCGACTGAAAGCCCGTCAACGATGCGCTGGCGGCGTTGGAGGCGTAGAAGCGCCCGTTCGTCGCAACCACCCAGCAGGTCGCTTCCTGGCCGGTTCCGACTGCGTCGAGCGGGGTGAGCGTCCCGTTGCCGTTCAGCGTGAAGTCCGTCAGGGCGTTGGTGCCCGCGTCGGCCACGATCAAGTGCCCCTCCTGGTCGAAGGTCACCGCGAATGGGACGGCACCCGGCTCGGAGTTGACGACGGGCGTCGCCGACAGCCGTCCAAAGGGTGCAACCGCGAACACGTCGATGTCGCTGCCGTTGCCCTTGGTTGTGACGATCAACTGCTGGCCGTTCGGGGAGAAGGCGACCTGCCCGGGAGTGTGGGTGAACTGTGGTTCTTCGGTCGGGTTCAACCCCAGCGCACGCCCCGAGCCGGGGAGCGGCAACAGGCGCCCGAAGAACGACACGAACCCCTGCACCTCGCCGCCGTTCTCGGCGTTCAGCGCATACACCACACCTCCGTGGACGGCGATGCTCACCGGGAACGTCCCCCCCGAGCCGATCACCTGGCGCAGCGCCAGATGGTCGCCGAACACGGCGAACACGGAGATCGTGTTGCTGCCCGCGTTGACCGCGTACAGCTCCCCGGAGGCCGGGTTGTAGGCGAGCGAGCCCTGTGAGGCGAGGTGGTCGACAACCGAGCCCGCCAGTACCCCGCCCAGCCCCCCGGTGTTGTACACGCCGGCCTGGGCGAGCACGCCGTCGGCGGCGCTGTCGTAGACGACCACCTGGTTGCCGGCCGTGTTGTCGGTCTGCACGAACACGGGCGCCGAGCGAGCGCCGTGCCTGCCGCCGAAGGGCGGGCCGCCGGGGTTGCCGAACGCTTGGCCGCCGAATGCGCTCGCGGCTCCAGCCGCGCTGCTCAGTACTGCCAGGGCGGTGGCTGCCACCACACCGCAACGGGTCATCGCTTTCATCGAGGTCTCCTTCGCTTGGGTCGGCTTGTGCCGTGCAGTCCGTTCACTGCGCGATGCGTTACAGACCAGGGTCTGCCTTACATTGGTAGGCGTGAAGCTTTCGACCGCCCAGGTCAAGCAGGTCACGCTCGCGGCGTGCATCATCGGGTCGGGGATCGCGGTGCTCGACGGCACTGTCGTCAACGTGGCACTGCCCACGATCCAGCGCGACCTGGGGGGCGGGCTTGCCGGCCAGCAGTGGGTCTCGAATGCCTACCTGCTGACGCTCTCCTCGCTGATCCTGGTCGGCGGCTCGCTCGGTGACCTGTTCGGCGAGCGGCGGATCTTCGCGCTGGGCGTCGGCGGCTTCGGGCTCGCTTCGCTGCTGTGCGCGCTCGCGCCCACGATCGGCTTCCTGATCGCGTTCCGCGCGCTCGAGGGCGTCGCCGGGGCGCTGCTGATCCCGAGCTCGCTGGCGGTGATCGTCGCCACCTTCCCGGAGTCCGAGCGTGGCGCGGCGATCGGCACCTGGACCGCGTTCGGCGCGATCGCCGCGGCGATCGGCCCGCTCGGTGGGGGGCTCCTGCTCGCGATCGGTTCGTGGCGCTGGATCTTTCTGATCAACCTCCCGTTCGTGGCGCTCTGCCTGGTGTTGATCCTCGCGGTCATCCCTCGCGCCGCCCCGCGCGCCGCCGGAGCCACCGGCCCCGCGGTCGATTACGTCGGGGCGTTGCTCTGCGCGCTCGGCCTCGGCGGGCCGGTGTTTGCGCTGATCGAGCAGCCGCGTCTGGGCTGGTCAAGCCCCGCGGTGATGCTGGGGCTGATTGGTGGCGCGCTGCTGTTCGCCGCGTTTTTGCTGTATGAGTCCCGCGCGTCGCACCCGATGCTCCCGCTGGGTCTCTTCAAACGGCGCAACTTCGCGGTCGGCAACGTCGAGACGTTCGCGATGTATGCCGGCCTGTCGGTGCTGTTCTTCTTCCTCACGCTCTTCCTGCAGCAGGTCGCCGGCTATTCGCCGCTGCGCTCCGGCCTCTCCACGTTGCCCGTCACGGTGGTGATGCTGCTACTCTCGCGCCGCTTCGGGGGGCTCGCCGACCGCCACGGGCCGCGGCTGTTCATGGGCGGCGGGCCGTTGCTGGCGGGCGTCGGGCTGCTGTTGCTCCTGCGCGTAGGCATCGACGTCGACTACTACAGCGAGGTTCTGCCGGGGCTGCTGGTGTTCTCGCTGGGCCTTGCGATGACGGTCGCGCCGCTCACCGCGGCGGTGCTCGCGGGCGTCGAGGAGGGCCAGGCGGGGATCGCCTCGGGCGTCAACAACGCGGTCGCGCGGGTCGCCGGCCTGCTCGGGATCGCGGCGCTCGGCGCCGTGGTGGCCGTGCAGTTCTCCGCCTCGCTCGACAGCCACCTCGCGGGGGTGCGGCTCTCCCCGCGCGCCGAAGTGGCGGTGGCGCAAGCCAAGCGCCTCACGCTCGGGCGTCCCTCGGTGGCGGGTCTCCCTCCGCGCCAGGCCCGCGCGGTTACCTCCGCCGCCGACGCCGCGTCGCTGGAGAGCTTCCGTGTGGGCATCGCGATCGCAGGGGGTCTCGTATTGCTCGGGGGCGTGATTGGCGCGGTGGGCATCCAGAACCCGCGCCGCGCGGTGTGCGCGCAGGAGTGCGCCGGTGGCTCGCTCGTCGGCGCCTCCCCGGACGCGGCCGGTCTGCACGAGGAGCCGCGGCCGGCGCACGAGGGCGCGCTCGCCTGATCCCCGCCGGCCGGCGGCGATGAGGCTCAAGCGGCCCATCGCCACCGCCGATGGAGGGGTGTGGGTTGCATCACCTCGCCCCGCCCCGTCTCCTTGGTGCGCCGGCTCGCGCTGACCTGCGCGGTCGCCACTGTGGCGGCTGCCCTGGTCGCCGGGCCGCTCGTCGGATCGGCCGCCGCCAAGAAGCTCACGGCCGCCAACTGGGACAGCGCGGAACAGCGCCTCGTGGTGCACGAAGCCGTGATGAGCGAAGCGGGCGCCGGCTTTGCGGGCGCCAGCCCGCTGAGCGCCGCCGCCGAGAGCTCTGCGCTGACGGTGATCGCCGCGCGCGATGGCGTCGCCCCGGTCGTCTTCGACACCGGCCCTCCGCTCACCGTCGTGCGCTTCGACGCGCTGCTGGTCGACCAACTCGGGCTCGGCGCCGTCGCCGAACACGTCCAACAGGTGGCCACGAGCGCCGGCCTCGCTCCGCCCGGCTACTTCGGCAGCGAGGTAGTGGCTCGCTACCTGGGTCTGCGCTACACCCATCCCCCCGGCGAACAGAAGCTCGCGCTGTACCCGTGGAACCCGATCACGCGTGCCGAAGCCGCCCACTCCTTCGCGGTCGTGCTTGCGATGGTGGGTGGGGCGAGCGGCAAGCCACCGGCGAGCGGAGTGGAAGGGACCATCGAAGGGACCACAGGCGAAGCAGCTCCGGCTCTCGCACCGGCGCCACCGCCAACCAGTTGGGCGATCGCCGCCGCACGTGAAGCGCTGATGGCTTTCTCCCTGCCCACCTACACCACCGCGCAGCGCGAGGTGCTGCACATCGCCGTCGCGAAGATCGGCATGCCCTACGTGTGGGGCGGCACCACCGACAACACCGCCGATGGCCTGGAACACGGCGGCTACGACTGCTCGGGCTTCGCGTGGCGCGTGTACAAGCTCTCCGGCCTGCCGTGGGGCAGGCAGATCCGCGGGCGCACCGCCGCCGAACAGGCCGGCGAAATACCCAAGCGCGAGCGCATCCACCTGCAGGATGTGGTGGGCGGCGACCTACTGTTCTTCGGCTCGGCTCACTTCGACTCGACCGCCACCGAGTCCAACGTGATCCACGAGGCGATCGCGATGAGCGACGAATGGGCGATCAACTCCTCCGCGCAGGGCGTCTACGTGCTGCCGCTCACCTCCGGCTGGCTGGCGGAAAGCTTCACCTGGGCCCGCCGTGTGCTGTAGGGCCTTGAGCTCGGTGGTGCTGTAAGCCCTTGAGCCCCGCGCGCGTCGCTGTCATGCTGCGCGCATGAGCCTCTCCCCGACGTGGCGTCCCGAGCTCGCAACCCCGCGCCGCGTCTCCTCGGAGGACATACCGGTGCTGGCGCAGATGCTCGCGCGGGCATTCCTCGACGATCCCGTGGCGATGTGGTCGTGCCCGCCCGACCGCCTGCGCCCCAAGCTGCTCGAGCGCTTCCACGCGGCGCGCATGCGGCACCTGATCGGCGATCGCGAGGTGTGGACCACGCCCGAGCTGGCAAGCGCCGCGCTGTGGGCGCCGCCGAAGCGCTGGCGCACGACGCCACGCCAGGACCTCGCGCTCGCTCGGATCATGCTCCACCCGCGGCTGATCGCCCGCGCCCCCCTGATTGGCCGCGGGCTGCTCGGACTCGAGCGCAAGCACCCTCACGTCCCACCGCACTGGTATCTGGCGGTGCTCGGCACCGATCCCGCCGCACAGGGGCAGGGTCTCGGCTCCGCGGTGCTCGGCCCCGTGCTCGAGCAGTGCGACGCCGACGGCGTCGGCGTCGCCGACGCCGACGGCGTCGGCGCCTACCTGGAGTCCTCCAAGGAGCGCAACATCGACTTCTACGCCCGCCACGGCTTCCGCGTCACCTCCGAGCTGCGCCTGCCGCGCGGGCCGCGGATGTGGGCGATGTGGAGGGACCCGCGCGTGTAGAGAGGTCGGCCACGCGGGTAGCGGAGCCACGCGCGTAGAGGTGAGCTGCGCGTGTAGCGGAGAGCCACGCGCGTAGAGATGAGCCACGCGTGTAGAGAGGTCTGACGAGAGGTGCGTCGGACGGGACCGACCAATTCCGTAGAGTCTGGGTATGCGCGTCACCGCCAAGGCCGATTACGCCGTACGAGCGACCGTGGAGCTGGCGGGCAGCGCCGCCGACGCGCCCCGCAAGGTTGATGAAATCGCCCAGGCGCAGGGGATCCCGCTGTCGTTCCTGGAGAACATCCTCACGCAGCTGCGCTCCGCCGGGATCGTGCGCAGCCAGCGCGGGCCCGAGGGTGGCTACTGGCTGGCCCATCCCGCCGCCGAGGTGACGCTCGCCGACGTGATCCGCGCGGTCGAGGGCCCGCTCGTGGGGGTGCGCGGCCAGCGCCCCGAGGAGGTCGCCTACAGCGGCTCCGCGGAGGCTCTCCAACAGGTGTGGGTCGCGCTGCGCGCCAACCTGCGCAAGGTGCTGGAGCGCGTCACGGTCGCCGACGTCGCCGCTGGGAAGCTGCCCAAAGAGGTGGTCGCACTAACTCGCGGAGAGGACGCCTGGCACACTCGCTGAGGGCTTTCCTCGCAATCGATGGCCTGCGTGGGCTCTGCGGCCAAGTCGCCCAAAAACGCTGTCCTTCCGGTAGACTCCTTCTCTGTACGCGGCGGCTTGGGTCGCTCCACGCGTGCTCCGAGCAGCGCCCGGGATCGCCGCTCGCCGCCCCGTCTATCTTCAAAAGCAAAAGGAGCCCTTCTCGATGTCAGCCACCTCCGTCGCCGACAACACCGAGGCAGCCGAGGCGGCTGTCGAGGCGATCGCCAGCGCGGTCAACAAGGAGGCGACCTTCTCGCTGGCGCTCTCCCAGGACCAGAAGGATCTGCGCGACTGGGTGCACGGGTTCGCCGCCGACGTGATTCGCCCCGCGGCACACGAGTGGGACGAGAAGGAGGCCACGCCGTGGCCGATCATCCAGGAGGCCGCCAAAATCGGCCTCTACGGCTTTGAAGGGCTCGCCCAGTTCTTCGCCGACCCGACCGGCCTGACGCTGCCGATCGTCAACGAAGAGCTGTTCTGGGGCGACGCCGGCATCGGCATGTCGATCATGGGCACCGCGCTCGCGGTCGCCGCGATCTTCGGCCAGGGCTCCGGCGAGCAGATCGGCGAGTGGATCCCCCGCTGCTTCGGTACCGAGGACGACATCAAGGTTGCCGCGTTCTGCGCCTCCGAGCCGAACGCGGGCTCCGACGTCTCGGGCGTGCGCACCCGCGCGAAGTTCGACGAGGCCGCGAACGAGTGGGTCATCAACGGCCAGAAGGCGTGGGCCACCAACGGTGGCATCTCCGACGTGCACGTCGTGATCGCCACCGTCGACCCCGAGCTGGGCTCCAAAGGCCACGGCGCGTTCGTCGTGCCGATGAGCGAAGCGAAGGGCATCTCGCAGGGCACCAAGGTCTCCAAGCACGGCCTGCGCGCGTCGCACACCGCCGACGTGTTCCTCGACGACTGCCGCGTCCCCGCCGGGTACGTGCTGGGCGGCAAGGAGAAGCTCGACGAGCGCATCGCCCGCGTGCGCGAGGGCAAGAAAAACAAGTCGCAGGCCGCGATGCAGACCTTCGAGGCCTCCCGCCCCACGGTCGGCTCGCAGGCGCTCGGAATCGCCCGCGCTGCCTACGAGTACGCGCTGGAGTACGCCAAGGAGCGCGAGCAGTTCGGCAAGAAGATCATCGAGAACCAGGCGATCGCCTTCACGCTCGCCCGTATGAAGATGGAGATCGACGCCGCCCGCCTGCTGGTGTGGCGCGCCTCGTGGATGGGCCGCAACCAGGTTCCCTTCGAGAACGCCGAGGGCTCGATGTCAAAGCTGAAGGCCGGCGAGGTCGCCGTGTGGGTAACCGAGCGCGCGATCCAGATCCTCGGCGGCAACGGCTACACGCGCGAGTTCCCCGTCGAGCGCTGGCACCGCGACGCCAAGATTTACGACATCTTCGAGGGCACCGCCGAGATCCAGCAGTTGGTGATCTCGCGGGCGATCTCGGGGATGCATATTCGGTAGGCGGGCACTGGCTTTTCGAGCTTCGAGGGCTGTGCTGGGACTCGCCTCGCTCGACCCCGCTTGTGCCAGTCGTGCCACGCCGACCTTGAGCAGGGCGGGGGGTCGCTCGACTGCGACCAGGGCGATGCTCGCCTTCGGCTCGGTGATCGTTTTGGCTGTGCAGTAACCGCTTTGGGCTTTTAGCAGTTCGACGCCGACCTAGCCGCGCACTGGACGCCAAGATCATGCACTGTTACTCGCTCACGGCAATTACTCCCTCGAAACCGAACAGGGCCACGATCCTTCAGGTCGTAGACGAAGGGTCAGATGTCGCCGACTGGAACGAAGGGGGCTTCGAGACGCAAGAGGAGTGGATCCTTTGGCCGAGCAAATATGGCTCAAAAGCCTGGGAGGAGATGGGTCAAATCATTGGGCACGGTTCCGACTGTTGCACCCCCCATCCTTTCCAGTTTGAGCAGACCCCGGAAGGCATCGACCATGAATGGTTCCCGCAAAACGTGCCAAACCCTGGCTATGCCGACTACATGATCTACAACCTGGCAGGAACAACATAGGACTTCTTCTGGGGCAGTCCTGGGGGAACCAACACAAAAGGCCAGCCGAATACAGTCGAAGCCTGGTATGAGGAGGGTTATCAGTGGGGGGGCTGGCCAACGCGCTGGGAAGAAGCAAACTCAGGTACCGAGATCGGGAGTGAATCACAGCCGATAGACCACGGACGAGACGCCGTCGCCCGCTGGATCAACGAATCTAGTCCGTGGTATCCTTGGAACGGCTACACCTGGGGTTCCGAGAACACATTTTGCCGCAGCACAAATGCATATCTACCCGCCGAAGGCAATCAAGAATGGTCGGTCGGATGCTTCAAATAAGGAGTGACCAAATGCGTAAGTATGTGGGCATCGGGGTCATCCTCGCCGTCGTGCTGGTGGCTAGCGTCTCGTTGGGCCGCGGTCGAGCCAGGGCGGCCAGCGGCAGCGAAGTGGCGTCCAGTCAAGCGGCACCAGGGTTCAGCTACACAGCGCCGACTGGGCCGGAAATGGAACCGGCGCAGGTCGAGGAACTGGCGGTCGGTCTGGCGCGTCAATCTGGGGTCAACGGTGCGCTCAAGCTGTCTGTCGCGCACGCGACCGCGCGCGAAGGGAACGACGTGCTGAATGGCGACTCGCCCAAGACTCAGACCGCGACAGTCGAAGGCGCATGGGAACGCGTGCCTTCGTATGTCATTGTGATGGAGGCCCCTGCTGGTGAATACTTCAGCCCTAACGAGCCGGAGCCTCCGGGCGCGGCTCCGATTCATCAGAAGTATTGGGCGGTCGTGATGGATTCCCAGGACGGGCAGGTCACAGGCGGATATGGTGGCCCCACGCCGCCTAACATCGAAGAATTGGGGCCGGTGATGACCAGTACGGTCGCTGCACTGCCAATTGTCGCCGAGACCTCCGAACCGGCCAATGGCGGGATCATTGTGCGGCTAAAGCCATCGCATGTCGGCTGGCCGGTAAGCATCACTAAAGTCGGCAGTCACTGGTCGATGACTCGCAAATACACGACCGAAGGCGTAACGTTCCGTCTCCAGGACGGAAAGTTCATAGTTCATGCGCGTAAATGCGGCAGCCGCCGCGTCTACCTGCCGCGGCAACAGTATGTCCGCGTCACACTGCACTGTCACTGACCGCGTACATCGCGCTCGTGGTTGAATCCCCCTGCGCTTGCGGCCACCGCGGCAAGCGCAGGGGTGTGGCGCTTCGACCGGCTGGCCTTGGGGCGTAAAGGCAGACCATCGACAAGTAGCAAGCCGTTCGATCTGCTGAAGCCAAACGCCTCCGCAGCCTACCCCAGAAGCTGCTTCCCCCGATGCCCGAGACAGAGTTGGCGATCTTCGACTGCGATGGGGTGCTCGTTGACAGCGAGACGATCTCAAACACCGTGCTTGCGCAGGCGCTCGCCGCGGAGGGACTGCCAACGACGCTCGCCGAAGTTCGCCGTGACTACCAAGGGATGCTGCTGAGCGAGGTCGTCACCAAGGCGCGGACGAAGCTCGGGCGCCCGCTCCCCGAGGACTGGCTGACGCGCTACGAGCGCGATCGGGCAGAGGCGTTCCACCGCGAACTCAAGCCCGTGCCCGACGCGGCCGAGGCCGTCAAGCGCGTCAGCGCCGCCGGGATAGCCGTCTGCGTGGCCTCCCAGGGGAAGCTCTCCAAGACCCGGCTCACGCTCGGACTGACCGGGCTACGCGACCTGTTCTCCGCCGCCGCGCTGTTCTCGGCCGAAGCCGTCCCGCGCGGAAAGCCGCACCCGGTGCCGAGGTGTTGCGATCGATGCGCGAACTACCGCGTCTGCTCGCGCTCGGCTGACTGAAACGCTGCTGAGTCTTCCGGTGGGTCCGGGTTGCCGCAGTTCGCGCTGCGAAGGAGTTCCTACGGGGCGCGGAAGCGGGCCTGATCCGCAACCGCAAGGGCGACCCGTACAAGCCGGCGACGATCAGGGCATACGAGGGGGTGTTGCGGCTACGTGTACTGCCCGAGCTTGGGCTCGAAGCGGCTCGCGACGCGCACGATGTGCTGTGGATCGACGCCGCGTTGGGGGGGCGGCCCGGATACCGGCCGCTGGTGGCAGCTCCGACTGGCGACCTCGACGCGTGGATGATCGAAGAGCTGCTGGCCCCGGGCTCGCCGCTGCTGGACGCGGCCGAGGCCGACCTCGCCGAGATCCCCGACCCGGCGCCGCTGCGGGGCACGTACCGCGCCATCCTCGGCGCAATCGCCGCGGGTGAGCGGACGTTCAGCTCGATCTCACGGGTGGCCGGGCTGCCGTCCGGGGCGCTCAGTAGGCCCCTCGCCGCCCTCCAGCGAGCGGGGTTGGTCGAGCGCGTTCCCGACCTGCTGCGCGCGCGCCGCGACCGTTACGAGCTTGCCGACCCCCACCTGCGTCTGTGGCTTGCGATCATCGCGCCCAACCGCTCGCTGCTGCAGGCGGGCCGCGCCAAGCAGGTCTGGGATCGTGTGCGCGAGACGACCTGGCGCTCGCAGGTGCTCGGACCGCGCTGGGAGGCGGTGGTCCGTGCTCACCTCACCGGCGGTGCCGTCGACCGTATCGGAGCAGTCGACGAGGTAGGGGTAAGCACGGTGTCCGACCGGGCTCTCAAACGCACTCACGAGATTGACGTCGTGGCGTTGCGCAACGGTCAGATCGTGGCGCTCGGCGAGGTAAAGCTGCGCGCGCTCGGCGAAGCCGACCTTGCGCGGCTGCTGCGGATCAGGGAGATGCTCAGTGCGCCGGCCGCGACGCTGCTGCTGGCCTCGGCGAAGGGTGTGACAGTGCCACCCGACGCGGCGTCCGATCTTGTGGTGATCGAACCCGCCGATATCTACGGGTAGGGGACAGACGGCCGAATCGGCGGAGCGTTCACCGTTCTCGCTGCAGCCGTGCCGGCTCCTACCGGTGTGCTTCAGCAGTCCAGCGTGGCGTCCGCCGTACTGCAGATCTCGCGTACCCGCGATCCCAAGGCCCCAAGCCGGCGTACGAGCATCGCCTTCGGGAACGGCCTCAGATTGTCAAACGAGGCGACCGACTCGACGGGGAGTCCCTCTTGCGTCCCGAGCCTCAGCTCGCTCGGAATGTCACGGATGCGCGTGCTCACTGGCGCCACGAGTACGCGCTGCATCACCTCGTTCGCGGCGTCCCGGCTGACGACGAGGAACGGCCTGCCCTGCTCGTCGGGAGTCTCACCCCACCACAGGTCTCCGCGGGCTACCACCATCGCTCCCACGGCTCCTCCGCGATGGCTTCGCGGGCGAGTAGGGTCGCTTCGGCGATCTCCTGCGGCGTCTCCGGATGACGCGCCATCGCATCGCGGTATCGGATCCGCAACTGCTCGCGCTCGCGCTCCGCGAGGATGGTCTCCAGACCGACTCGTAGCACCTGCGAGCGGCTTTCGAAGTCCCCGCTCTGCACGAGCTTGTCGAGCTGTCCCGCTAGCGTGTCCGGCAACTTAACTGCAATCTGGACCGTCATACCGACAGTATACCCAGTCGTGATGCGGTGCGGGGTGCTCGTCCCCTACCAAGCCTGAGGAGTGCCGCAGTGCTGGCACTCCACGGTGGTGCTGACCGGGGCCGCGAACACGTAGCCGCACTGGCAGGCGTAGCAGGCCAGGTCGGTCGGGCCGCCGGACTCGCGCACGCGCTGGGCGGCGATGTCAGGCGGTTGCGCGGCGACCTCGGATGACGGCGGGGCGAGGGGCTCCAGCACGTGGGCGGGGGGGTGCTCGCCGCGAATGCGCTCTGCTCGGCGCCGCGCGCCGATCGGATGTAGGAGGCTTCCTCTCATCGCTCTCCACTTGATAAGACCCGCCGCACGCCTGAATGTTTCGCCCTCCGCGGGCGGATCCCTGGTGGAGCCCTCCCATACCGCGCGGGTGTGGCTGGGCACGGGCGCTCGGCCCCATTGGCGAATCCCTGGCGTACGTTTGAGATACTGGACGCGATGAACCCCGCCCGCAAGCGCACCGTGCGGCTGGTGGTGGCGCTCAGCGCCGCCGTGTTGCTGGCCAGTGCGCTGATCTACACGAGCTTCAACGCCGCCAGCCCCGCGCTCACGCCCACCCAGCTGCTGCGCGAGGCCCAGCCGGGGCGCAGCTACCAGCTGACCGGCACCGTCGTCAAGGGCTCGGTGCATCACGACGGCGGCGTGCTCCACTTCAGCGTCGCCGACCGCGCGGGCGCCGCTGATGCGGTACCCGTCGCCTACACCGGCATCGTCCCCGATCCCTTCAAAGAAGGACGCGAGATCATCGTCACCGTGCAGAAACAGGGCGCCGGTTACACCGGAGAACAGAACTCGCTGATCACCAAGTGCCCCTCCAAGTACACGGTCGCGCCGCCCTCCGAGAAGCAGAACGCCTGATCGAGGCCTGATGGCGCTGCTCGGACACGTCTGCCTGGTGCTCGCGCTGATCGTGTGCGCGTACGGCATCGTCGTCTCCGTCTACGGGGCGCGCAGCGGCCAGCCCGAGTTCTCGCTCGCGGGCCGCCGCTCGGTTTATGCGCTCGCCGGCCTGCTCACCGTCGGGATGGTTGTGCTCGAGATCGCGTTCGTGGGCAACGACTTCGCCTTCAACGCGGTCGCCGACACCTCCTCGCGCACCACGCCGCTGCTCTACCGTCTGGCGGCGCTGTGGTCATCCCAGGAAGGCTCGCTGCTGCTGTGGGCCTGGCTGCTCTCGATGTGGTCCAGCCTGGTGCTGTTCCTCACGCGCAGGCGCCTGCGCGAGGTCGCCTCCTACGCGACTGCGATCCTGCTCGGCTTCGGCGGGTTCTTCGTGGGGTTGATGGTGTTCTACGCCAACCCGTTCACCACCACCAACCCGGTGCCCGCCGAAGGTGTCGGCCTCGACCCGCTGCTGCGCTTCCCAACGATGATGATCCACCCCCCGATGCTGTACTCGGGGTACACGCTCTGCACGATACCCCTCGCGTTCGCGATGGGCGCCTTGATTGCCCGGAAAGTGGATGGGGAGTGGATAGCTTTGGTGCGCCGCTTCGCGCTGGCTGCCTGGCTGTTCCTTGGGATGGGCATTCTGCTCGGCGCCTCGTGGTCGTTCTCGGAGCTCGGCTGGGGGGGCTACTGGGCCTGGGACTCGGTCGAGAATGCTTCGCTGCTGCCCTGGCTGACGGGCACCGCCTTCCTGCACTCGCTGATGATTCAGGAGCGTCGCGGGATGCTGAAGGTGTGGAACGTCTCGCTCCCCTTGGCCACAGGAATCCTGGCGATCATGGGCACCTTTATGGTGCGCAGTGGGATCCTCGACTCGATCCACGCCTTCGGCGGAGCTACCCTCGGCCTCCCCTTCCTGCTGTTGATTGCCGCGCTGCTCGCCGGCTCGATCTACCTGGTCGTCTCCCGCCGCGCGATCCTCGCCAGCACCCATCGCCTGGACTCGCTGCTCTCGCGCGAGGCGATCTTCCTGTTCAACAACCTCGTGCTGGTCGGCCTTGCCTTCGTGATCTTCTGGGGCACCTGGTTTCCGAAGATCTCCGAAGCGCTCACCGGCCAGGCCGCCTCGGTGGGGCCGCCGTGGTTCGATCGCTACACCGTCCCGCTGGCGCTGATCCTCGTGCTGCTCTCCGGCATCGGGCCGGTGATCGCGTGGCGGCGCGCCAGCCCGCGAGGGGTGCTGCGCAACCTCCTAGTGCCGATCGCCGCCGCGGGGCTCACGCTCGCCGCGCTGATCGCCGCCGGCATCACCCAGAAGCCGCTGGCGATCACGATGTTTTGCTGCGCGGCCTTCGCGCTCGGCAGCATCGCGCAGGAGCTGTGGCGTGGAACCCGTGTGCGCCGGGGGGCGTCGGGCGAGGCGCCCCCGGTCGCCCTGCTGGCGCTGATCCGCCGCAACCGCCGGCGCTACGGCGGCTACATCGTGCACGTCGGGATGGCGGTGCTGTTCATCGGCGTCGCTGCCTCCTCCTCCTTCCAGCACGTCACCCAACTGCACCTCTCTCCCGGGCAGTCGACCCGCGTAGGCGCCTACACGGTCCACTACTTGCGTCCCACTGCGGCCCTCACTCCCCACGACGACCCCACGCACACGGGCTCCACGCTCAACGTCGGCGCCGTGCTGCCGGTGACCAAGGATGGGCACTACGTCACCACGCTGCGCCCCAGCGAGGACTTCTACGAATCCCAGGAAGAATCGCAGGGCTCGGTGGGGCACCTGATCGGGGGGCAGCCGGTCAGCAATGTCGGCATCAACGCCAGCCTCACGCGCGACATCTGGAGCGCGATCGCCCCCGAACTCGAAACCCCGCGGTTGAAGCACATCATCGAAGTCGGCAACAAAACGATTCCCTTCTCCCGTCCCGACGAGGGGCTGTTCGTGATCGACTTCCTCGCCCACGAATACCTCCAGCACCCGCCCCCGGCGCAGTTCCGCCTGCTGGTGTCGCCGCTGATCATGTGGATCTGGCTGGGAGGCCTGATCGTCTTCGGCGGGGGTCTGTTGGCGCTCTCGCCCTCGCCGGGGGCTCTGCGCCGCCGCGTCGCCCTCGGCCTCCCTCGCGTCGCCGAGCCCGCGCTCGCCGGGGGCCCCGCGCCGCGGGACGTCCTCGCGTTGGAGCTTGCCCGCGAAGTCAAGTACCGCGAGCTGCGCGACGTGGAGCTCGATCTCGCCACCGGCAAGCTCTCCCGCGAGGATTACGAGGCCACCAACGCCACCCTGCGGGCGGAGGCCCTGGAGATCCTCAATCAGCTCGAGCCCGAGGCGCTACCAGGGCTTCTTCAGCAGGATGATGGTGTTTCCGACGAACAGGATCGCGAAGAAGACAGTCCAGCGGTTGAGGTTGCGCTCCACGAGTGAGCCGCCCCCCAGCGGGCCCTGGCCGGTGCCCACTCCGAACGCGCCGGAGAGCCCCGCGTCTTTCCCGGAGTGCATCAGCACCAGGAAGATCAGCACCACCGCGATGATCACCTGCAGGATCGAGAGGATCGCTTCCATGGCCTAAGCGTACAGAACCAGCGGCAGTTGCCGTCGCGGGCAGCCCCTACGGGCAGGGAACTGTCGCGGTGCTGGTGCTGGTGGAGCCGTCTTCGTAGGTGAATTCGGCGGCGAACGGGAAGCCGCCGGCTGGGCAGCGGGAGGGAAGCAGGGCTGCGTTGGGGTTGTGGTGCTGTTTGGCGGCCTTCCCGCCGATCGTCACGGAGAAGGAAACCGTCGAGGCGTTGGGCTCGAGCGGGATCGTTGTAATCGCTGGCACCGACATCACGAGCTTTTCGCCGTACGGCGGGTTGTCCGGCAGCGCCCTGCCGGTGATCACCACGCGCTCTTCCAGCGGCGAGTAGCCCTGGCCGAGGATCTCGATCGTCGGGTTCAGACCACGGGGCGGCCCCACGAAGACCGATACCGCAGCTTCCTCGCTTTCCACCGAGGAGCCCACGTGCACATCGGCCAGAGCGCGCCCCGCGCCGATTTGCGACTGCGCCGGGCAGCCGTGCGCGCCGTGCGCCCGCAGCTGCGCCGCCGTGCAGCTGCGGAGCTTCGGCACATCGAGTGTCAACCCTGCAGGGAAGTGCACCACCGCCCGGCGCACCGGCGAGGGCACGCCGAGCTCGCCGCCGGCGAAGTGGGCGGCGAATGTGAAGGCCGCCTTCGCACCCAGCTTGTCGGGTGAGAACGACGGCCGGATCGTCGCCGTCGTCGCTTCGGGTGGGGACGGCGGCGTCGGGTTGAATTCGGGGGTGGACGACGCGTCAACCGCGGCTGGCAGCATGCCCCCGAGTGCGAGCAATGCGCCCACCGCGAGGCTCAGGATGCCCGGAAGGCTGATCGCCGGCAGAGAGCCGCCGCGGGGACCTACTTGTGCGGGCACGGGATCGTGCCTTTGACCGCGTTGCTGGTGCCGTCCTCGAAGGTGAACTGCGTCTCGTAGGGGAAGCCACCCTTGGGACACGTCTTGGGAACGATGATCCCCTTGACGTGCACCAGCTTGCGCTTGCCACCCACCTGCTCGTAGTAGGCGGCGTTGGGCGCGCCCAACGTGATGAAGATGCTTTTCGCCGTCGCGTTCGAGGCGCCGGGGAGGGATTCGATCGGCGGCACCTTGAACGTGAAGCCCAACCCGTAGGGCTTGGGCTCGTTGACGACCTGCGCCTTGAGCACCAGCTGCAGCGAAACCGGCGACACCGCGTTGAGGTAGGCCAGGATCACGAGATGCCCGTCTTCGTTGGGGCCGCGGTAGAAGTTGAGCGTGAACGGCTCTTCGTTCACCTGGCCGGCCAGTTCATATGCGCCCACGCCGCCGCCGAAGCCGGCTTTGGAGTCCTTGGGGCAGACGTTCGGTTCCAGCGTCTGTTCGAGCTTGACGGCGTTGCAGATGCCCACGCCCTTGGTGTCCACCGTGAGGCCGGGCGGCCCCATAACCGTCGCTTCCGCGATCGGCGATGGCAGCGGGCCGCTGGTCGAGCCGATCGTGGCGGTGCCGTGGACGTTGGTGGGCGCCCCCAGCTTGTCTGGGGAGAAACTCGCGGTCACTTCCAGTGTCTGTGCCGCCCACGCCGCCGTGGCGGCGATCAGGCAGACGCAGGCGACGGTTGCTGCTACGAGAGCTCTGGCTCTGGACATGCGGCTTCACCCCTCACTCTGTGTGTCTCCTCGCTGACCCGGCGCCGAGCTTTTCTGGCATTGCGGTAGACCGCAGTCTCTGATCTCGGCCACTGGAACTTACCTGCCGGTCGCTTGGATTGCAAGTCATAACGCGTGGGTGCCCCGTTGCGTATGCCTTGATCTCCCACTGCTCGTCGATCTCCTACCCTCATCAACCCCCGAACTTCGGGAACGGAGCGCATCGGCACCGGCTTGAGGCGGGCCGCCGGAGTTGTACGGCTATGGCGGGGCGGAGTCGTACGGCTATGGCGGGGCGGAGTCGTACGGCTATGGCGGGGCGGAGTCGTACGGCTATGGCGGGGAGGGCGGTGGGAGACCCAGGCAGCCGTTTCTGCAACGGATCCTGCGCGTTCTCGAGCAATCCGGCCACCTCCGTGGCTCCGCCTCAAGGGCCGGTACAGTGCAGCGCCTTGGTTGCCACCCTGGGGAATCTGCGCGCGATGCCCGGTCCCTCCCGTAGCCTTGCGTGCGAGGGAGATTACAAATCCTTTACCGCGGGGTGGTTGTCTGCCGATATGAACCTGAGCCAGGTGGTCGGTCCAGCGACTGCGGCCCCCGCCTGGCCTGCGTATGCGAGATGACAACCAGCCCACCCGCACGACGACGATGGCCCTCGCGCGAACCTGCGGAGGCCGTGGCATGACCGCCCGCGGCGGCCGCCGATGAGCGCCCCGCGCCGCTGGGTGCGCCGTGCCGTGCTCTCGATGCTGGCTGGAGGCGGCCTCGGTGCCGCCGGCTTCGGCGGGCCCCTCGCGGGTGGGGCGCTGGGCGCTGAAGTGTCGACGGGCACCACGACCTCCGAAGACCAGGCTCCCGCGGTCACCGAAACGACCTCCCAGGCGCCGGCCTCGGGCCAGGAAGGCAGCGGTGGTGCGAACGGCGCCAGCGGGGCGAGTGGCGCCGGCGACGCGAACGGGACCAGCGGGACGGGTTCCAACACCACCTCGGCTGCCCCCGCCACCGCGCCGTCCAGCACCTCGACGTTGCCCACCGCGACCGCGCCGGCGACCGCTGAAGGGACGGGCCCGACCGTGGTGGTGCAGCGCAGCCAGCCGGCCACCCCCGGGCGACGGCACGGCGCGAGCGTCACCGGCTCTCGCAATGGCGCTGCCGGCGGCGCCGGCTCAAATGAAGGCGGCGGGAAGGGTCAGGGCGAAGGCGCCGCGACGAGCGGGCCCACCACCGTCCCGGCCGGTACGCCCAACGGCGTCGCGCCCGCCCCCCAGACGGCTGGCGAAGAAGCCGGCGTGCTGGCGACGCTGCTCACGGGTTCGACGGTGTCGGCGCAGGCGCTCGACTTCTACCGCATCCCCCTCTTCCTGCTTCCGGTTTACCAGGCCGCCGCCTTCCAGTACGACGTGCCCTGGCAGATCCTTGCGGGGATCAACGAAATCGAGACCGACTACGGCACCGACCTCTCGGTCTCGAGCGCCGGCGCGCTGGGATGGATGCAGTTCATGCCTGGCACCTGGCTGCGGTATGGAGTGGACGCCACCGACGCCGGTTACGCCGATCCCTTCAACCCGGTGGATGCGATCTTCGCCGCCGCTCGCTATCTGCACGCGGCCGGCGCCTCCCACCACCTGCGCGCAGCGATCTTCTCCTACAACCACTCTCAGGAATACGTCGAATCGGTGCTGTTGCGCGCCCGTCTGGTCGCCAGCTACCCGAGCTCGGTGATCGCCACGCTCACCGGCCTCGTCGACGGGCGCGCGCCGACCACCGGCGCCCACCTGGCTCCGGGGGCGGGGGCCGTGCTGGCGGCGCAAGCGGCTGGCGCCTCGGGCGAAGGTTTGAGCTTGCCGGCGGCGGGAAGCGCTGCCGGCGGCTCTTCCAATGCCACCGCGCGAGCGGTGCCCGCCGGTCTGCCTCCGACGCCGACCGCGGCGGGAGCGCAGGCGAGCGGCGACGCCCAGCCGGGCGCGGCGGAAGCTGCCGGCACCGCGGGGACTTCCGGCGCAGCCGGCGCGGGACAGACGGCTCACGCCGACTCCGCGGCGCACGCCGCCACCCCCGGCTCGACGCCCGCACCGTCGCCACGGGTCGCGGCGGCCCGTGCCCAGGCCGCCGCCAACGCGCCCGCCAAACCCTCGCAGCTGGTCGAGCTGCTCGGCAACCCCGACGCGCCGGTGGTGGCGGCGGAGGACGGTCGCATCGAGCACCTTGGGCACTCCCACGCGCTGGGGCGCTACCTGGTGCTGCGCGACATCTACGGGGACGTCTTCACCTATGCCGGCCTCGGCAGCATCGCCCCTCGCTACCGTCCCTCCGCCCCGTCGGTCAAGCCCCGTATCGGACAATCGCGCGAACCCGAGCCCACACAGGCCGCGACTGCCGGGCACCAGTCGCCGCTGACCCTAAAGGTGAAGGCCCACGCCGCTCAGGCGCTCGCGCCGGTGAGCGCGCCGGTCGAATCCGAAGGCGAAACGGCGCCCGCGGGGATGGGCAGGGTGCGCCTCTTCGCGCACCCCGGGAACCCGGTCGCGCGGGCGGCGGCGCACGTTGCGAGCTCGGCGCGCGGGAGCGGCGGCTGGGCGGCGCTGAAAGCCGGCTCGATCGTCTCCAAGGGCACGGTGCTGGGCCACCTCGACACGCCCCCGGGGGCGAGCGCCGGACGGTTGCGCTTTGCGGTGCGCCCAGCGGGAGACAGCACGACGATCGACCCTCAGCCGCTGCTGCAGAACTGGCGTCAGCTCGACGCGGCGCTGCACCCGAAGGGCTCCAAGGGCACCGACACGCTGCTCGGGGCAACCGCCGCGGATGTCTTCTCGATGTCCAGGGGCGAGCTTGAGCGCGCGGTGCTCGCCGACCCCGGAATCCAGCTCGACGCGTGTGGTCGCCGAGACGTCGCGGCGGGCACGGTCGACAAGCGCGTGCTGGCGTCGCTCCTGTTCCTCTCGCGCGGCGGCCTGCAGCCGACGGTCGCTGGGTTGCGCTGTCCCCGCGGCGGGGACACGCCGTCCGGATTGAGCGTCGTGACCGGTGCCGGTGCCGGTGCCGGCGCAGGCACCGGCGCGGGTGCGAGTGCCGGCGCCGCATTGCGCTCGGCCGCCCGGCAGGCGGCGGTCCACAGCGGCGGCATGGCGGTGGACATCGCCGCGATCAACGACATCCCGATCGCCGGCCACCAGGGCCCGGGCTCGGTCACCGACGACGCGATCCGCACGCTGCTGACGCTCCACGGCCAGTTCGCGCCCCACCGGATCGTGAGCCTGATGCATTACCCCGAAGGGCCTTCAACACTGGCGCTGCCCACCGCCTGGAACCACATCCACATCGAGTTCCTGCCCACGCGCGCTACGGCCAGCGCGCACACCGCTACAGCCGGTCCCGCCGCGGCCTCGCCGCTGGCGGCGAGCGGCATCTTGAACGAGGCTCAGTGGAGCCAGCTGATCGGGCGCATCGCCTCACTGCCGAAACCCACGGTCTCGGTCACCCCCAGCTCGGCGGCGATCCGCGACCCACAGGCGGCGCCCACCAACCGCGGGCTCGGCACCGGCAGCCAGGCCGCGGCCGGCTGAGCTGCGCGGCGAGGCAACCGTCTCGAGGTACCTGTCTGTCCGCAGGGTGGCGGACAGACAGGCGGGCTTCCCAGCCTGGAAGCTACCGATACGGCCTCAGCCGACGCTGGTCCCAGGGTGGGCCCTGCTCGATTGCAGCGTGCTCCGGCATGCCGCTGCCGCCGCTTTGAACTTCGCGCTGCCGGTGTTGATCCCCTTTGTGGCGAACACGGGGCCCTTGCCCGAAGTGTTGGGCACGCCGACGTTGACACCGTTCTGACGCATGCACGCCGCGAAGCGCTCCAGCGCGGAATGGAAACGGGGGTTGTTGAAGAGGCCGTGCACGCCCCTGCCGCCCTTGCCGAAGCGGCTGCCAGAGAAGCTGGAACTGCAGCTCCTGAGCGCTTCGGCGAACTGTGCGCTCGACATGCCCTTGGGCAGGTGCCCACCGCTGCCGGGGGAGCCCGCGGCTCCGCTCTGGGGAAACGTGATGCCTTTCTTGGAGAGGCATGTGCGCACAGCGGCAAAGCGCGCCGCGCGTCCGGCGGGCGGCGCGCCGGCGGTGGAGGTGCCGGTGGACGATGTCCCGGTGGACGAGGTCCCAGGGGTCGTGCTGGTGGACGATGTCCCGGGGGTCGTGCTGGTGGACGATGTCCCGGCGGATGTGGTGCTCGAGGAGGACGTGCCGGCTGCGGTCGCGCCGGTCGACGCCGCGTTGGCGGTGGTCTCGGTTGTCGTGGTCGTGCTCGAAGAGCCGCCACATGCCGCCAAGCCAAGCGAGGCGGCCACGAGGATGGCGGCCAGTGCAATCAGCGATGGAAGCGCCCTCGGCCGGCGGCGCGAGATGCTGTTGTGGGACATGGAGCTCCTTTGTCGGTCAAGCGGGATTCTGCGCTGCTGGTCAGTGGATCCCAACATTTTGATCGATCCACCTAAAGGGTCAGTCAAGGAAGTGGCGCCGGAGGGATGCGTGCGATTATCCACCAAAGAGACCGCCACCACCCGCGCTCCCGCCACCGGCGCCTCCGCCACCAGCGCCGCCACGACCCGCGCCGCCGCCCCCGAACAGCGCACCGAGGCCGCCGCCACCGCCGAGGCCGACGGCCGTCGTGCTGACGCTGATCGATTCGGCGCTGACGGCGCCTCCCGAGCCTTTGGTGCCGCGAACGATCACGGTTTCGCCGGGGTGGATACCGTGCACATCGGATTTGACTGTCTTGGTGATCGACGAGGCGGGGGAGGTGGTGACCTTGACCGTGTTGCCTTCGGCGTTGGTCACGTACAGGGTGCTGCCGGAGATGTAGGAGACTTCGCCGATCGTGGCGCCACCCGCGCCGCCGAGGCCGCCAAAACGCCCCGCGAAACCGCCGCCGCCGGCCCCGGCGCCAGTGCTGCCGGTCCCGCCGCCGGCGCCAGTGCTGCTCGCGCCGCTGCCGGTCGTGGTGCCAGCGCCGGCGGCGCCACGCAGGGCGGCGAACCGGGAGGCCAGCCCGGCTGCGCCGCCGGCAGAGCTCGATGAGGTTTCGCCCTTCTCGACGAGCACCCCGCCGATGAAGCCGCAGGCGATCAGCAGCACACCCAGCAGCGCGAGGAAGATCGGATTCCCGCCCGTCCCGAGCAGGCGCCGGCGCGGCCGGGAGGGCAGCTCTTCGAGCGGCTCCTGCGCCCACGTGTCATCTGCGGAGGAGACATAGGGCTCTTGGGAGGCGGAAACGTCGGTGCTGGTGGTGTCCTCGACTGGCATGACTGGCTCCTCATTGGGAATGGTGGCGGGCTCCTCGGGGGAGATATGCGGGGCTTGATCACTCAAAGCGCAGTGCCTCGATCGGTCGCAGACGCGCGGCGCGCCCCGCCGGGTAGGTGCCGAAGAAGAGGCCGGTGAGCACGGCGGCGCCGAAGGCGAGGAAGATCGAGTAGGTGGCGATCGCGGGGTGCACGCCGGCAATTTCGAACTGGCTGCCCACCACCCCGAGCGCCACCCCGGTGAGGCCGCCGATCAGCGACACCAGCACGGCCTCGGTGAGGAACTGTGTGAGGATGTCCGAGCGGCGCGCGCCGACGGCCTTGCGGATGCCGATCTCGCGGGTGCGCTCGGTGACGGAGACGAGCATGATGTTCATCACGCCGATGCCGCCGACCAGCAGCGAGATCGCCGCGACCTCGCCGAGCAGGGTGGTGAAGACGGAGGTGGTGGAGCTGGTGGTTTCGAGCAGCGAGCCCTGGTTGATCACCTCGAAGCCCGGTTCGGCGGTGTCCTTGATCTTGTGGCGCTGCTCGAGGATCTGCGTGACCTCGGCTTCGGCGGAGCTGAGCGCGGACTCGGAGGTGGCCTCGACTGTGATTGAGTCGATCGAGCCGTAGCCCGCAAGGGAGTCCTGCACGGTCGTGATCGGGGCGGCGACGATTTCATCGAGGTTGGACACCCCGTTGGAGCCCTTGGCGGCAAGCACGCCGATCACCTCAAAGTTGACGCCGTTGGCGCGCATCGTCTGCCCGATCGGGTCCTGCCCTGCGAACAGCTCTTCGACGACGGTCTGCCCGATCACGGCCACGCGCGCGTGGTGGGCGACATCGGCTTCGGTGAAGGCGGTGCCTTCCTGGAGGTGGTAGCCGTGGGCGGCGAGATAGGACGGGGTGGTTCCAACGAACGTGCCGGGCTCGTAGGAGGTGCCGTTGTAGACGAGTGTCACCCCGGTGGCGTTGACGACGGGCGAGGCGCTCTTGACGTCGGGGGCTTCGGAGTGGTTCTGCAGCGCGGCGGCGTCCTCCTTGGTGAGCGACACCGGGCTGCCTCCAGCGACGGCGGCGAAGCGCGCCCCGCCGCGGGCGGCGCCCGACTCGACCAGCAGCACGTTGGTGCCGAGGCTCTCGATCCGTTCCTCGACCGCTTTGGAGGAGCCGTTGCCGACCGCGATCAGGATGATCACCGAGGCGACGCCGATCGTCATGCCGAGGATCGTCAGGCCGGAGCGGAGCTTGTTGGCAACGATCCCGCCCCAGGCGATGCGCAGTGTCTCGACGCCGATCATGACTGCGCCTCGACCGGGGTTGCGAGGTGGGCGGACTTCAGCTGGTGGGAGGGGGGCGGTGGAGCGTGGACGCCGAGCGAGCGCCGGTCTTCGACGATCTGCCCGTCGCTGAGGCGCACCATGCGCTTGGTTTGGGCGGCCACGTCGGGCTCGTGGGTGATCAGCACGACGGTGCGCCCTTCGGCGTTGAGGTCGGCGAAGATCGCCAGCACGTCCTCGGTCGAGTGCGAATCGAGGTTGCCGGTCGGCTCGTCGGCGAGGATCAGCGAGGGGTTGGTGACGATCGCGCGGGCCACTGCCACGCGCTGCTGCTGTCCGCCGGAAAGCTCGGAGGGGAGGTGGTGCAGGCGATTGGCCATGCCGACGGAGCCCAGCGCTCGTTCGGCGCGGCGGCGACGCTCGGCGCGGTGCAGGCCTGCGTAGGCGAGCGGCAGTTCGACGTTGGCGAGCGCCGGGGTGCGCGCGACGAGATTGAAGGACTGGAAGACGAACCCGAGCTTGCGATTGCGCAGGTCGGAGAGCTCGTCCTCGTCAAGGTCGTGGGCGTCGGTGCCGTCGATCAGGTAGCGCCCGTCGGTGGGGATGTCGAGGCAGCCGAGGATGTTCATCAGCGTGCTCTTGCCGCTGCCGGAGCTGCCCATGATCGCGACGAAGTCGCCGCGCTCGATGCTCAACGAGACGCCGCGCAGTGCCGGCACGCGGATCATGCCGATCGCGTAGGTCTTACTGACGTCGCGTACGTCGATCACGGGGTGGAGTGGGGGCCGCATCAGCCGCCTCGGAAGGCACCGCCTCCGCCCGCGCCCCCGAAGAACGCCGCGCCGCCGCCACCGCCGAGGCCGCCGCCTAGCGTCCCCGTGCCGCTGCCCAACCGCGAAAGGAGGCTGGAGGTCGTGGAGGAGCCGCGGGCGACGGGCAGGACGATCTGTTCGCCGGCGGACAGGCCGGAGAGGATGATCGTGGAGCTGTTGCCTGCCAGCCCGGTGACGACCCGCCGGCGGGTCTGGGTGCCGTCGTGCACGGCCGTGACGGTGTCGGCCGTGATCGCGGAGGTGGGCACGTTGACCCCTTCAGCCTGCTTAACGACCACTTCCGCGGTCGCGCTCATCCCCGGTTTCAGCCCGCTTTCGAGCTGGTCGAGCTGGAAGGTGACGTCGTAGCTGACCACGCCGCTCGAGGATGTCGGGAGCGTGGCGACGCTCACCACGTGCGCGGCGAGCTTGAGCCCTTCGAGCGCTTCGATCGTGACCGTGGCGGGCTGGCCGTCGCGCACGTTGACGACTTCGGACTCTGAGAGCGCCACGACGAGCTGCATTGAGGAGAGGTCGCTGAGCACAGCGAGAGAGCTCGACGAGCTGGAGCCCGACCCCGAGGAGCCCGACCCGGAGGCGCCCGTTGCCGCGGAAGAGGCCCCGAACGCCGACGCGGCGGAGGAGGATGCCCCCGAGCCGGATGACCCCGACCCGGATGAGCTGGAGGAGCTCTTGGTGGTGCCGCTGGCGGAGACGGCTTCGCCGACTTCACCCGAGAGCGAGACGATCGTGCCGGTGGTGGGGGCGAACAGCTTCGTATCGGACAGCGCCTCCTCAGCGCTCTGCACCGTGAGGCGGTCGCTCTTCACGGCGGCGCGGGCGGAGGCGATGTTGGCTTCGCGGGCGGCGGGGCTCAGCGTGGCTTTGGCGGTGGAGCTCCCGTCGGATTCACGGGTGGCGCTCGTGGAGGAGCTGCCGCTGGCGGATTCCGAGGCGGTTTCGCGTGAGTGTGCTTTGGCGTGCTCTGGATGAGCTGGCGTGGTGGTGCGGGGGGCGACGCCCGAGGGAGTGGTGGTCGTGTCCGGAGTGGCGGTTGTCGTGGTGTTGCTCGGCGTGGTAGTGGTCGGCGTGGCGGTGGTCTCCGTGGGCGTGGTGGTGGTGGTCGTGGCGGGCGCGGTCGTTGGCGCGGTGGTCGTCGGATTGGTGGGGGGGCTGTAGGAGATGTCCTGCGCCGAGGCCGCCGAGGGGGTCGCGTGACTTGCGTCCCGCGCCGAGGCCGCCGAGGCGGTGGCGTGACTTGCGCCTGTGTCCGAGGAGCCCGAGCCGGTGGCGCCTTCGCCGTCGGTTTCTTCCTCCTGCACGAGGCTCGCTTCGGCGGCCTGCAGTGAAGCTCGGGCCTGTTCCAAGGTGACTTCGGCGCTGTCGGGGTTCAGTTCGGCGAGCAGTTGCCCCTCGGTGACGTGCTGGGCCTGGTGGACGTAGATCTGGGTAACCACGCCGGAGGTCTTGAAGCCGAGGTCGAGCTGGGTGGCGGCCTGGATGTTGCCGCTGCCGGAGACGGTCGACTGGACGACCCCGTCGCCCACGGTGATCGTGCGCCCGGTGGCGCTCGCGGTGCCGGAGGAGGGACCGACGACAAGCACGGCGGCGACGATCGCGCCGAGGCAGAGCGCGGCAAGCAGGTAGGTCGGCCAGGGCCGTTGCGCGCGTGGACGCATTGTCTGATCTTGTGTCGAGGCCATAAGAGGGGGCGAAGAAAGGCTGCAAGCGCTCCTAAAGAGAACGTGCGAGAGCAGTGTGAGCCACGGGGTGGACGGCGAGCGCCGCCGGATGCCCTAAGGTATCGGGAGCGTTGCCCGAGCAAGTGATGCACCTATCGACGCTGCTGCACAGTCCGCTGCTCGACCGCACGGGAGAGCGGCTTGGAAGGGTGGAGGACGTGATCGTGCGCCTCGCCGACGGTGGCTATCCGCCGGTGACGGGGTTGAAGGCGCGGATCGGCGGCCGCGAGCTGTTCGTGCCGGTCGACAAGATCGCCAGCCTGGAGGCGGGCGCGGCGCGGCTGTCCGGCCAGAAACTGAGCCTCGGTAAATTCGAGCGCCGCGAAGGCGAGGTGCTGCTGCGCCAGGACCTGCTGGGGCGCAAGCTGGTCAACGTCGAGGCCGACCCGCCCCGCCTGGTGAGCGCGCACGAGATCGAGTTGGCGTGCATCGATGGCTGGTGGCGGGTCGTCGGCGTGGACCCCTCCTTCCGCGCGCAGCTGCGCCGTGCGCTGCCGCGCTCGCTGCGAAAGCTGGCGGCCGACCGGCCGTTCCTCGACTGGGCCGACATGGAGCCGTTCGTCGGCCACGTGCCCACCGCGCGCCTGCGCTTCTCCCACCGCAAGCTCGCCAACCTCCACCCGGCCGAGATCGCCGACCTGGTCGAGGCCGCCTCGCACGAGGAGGGGGAGGAGCTGATCGAGGCGGTCGGCCAGGACCGCGAGCTGGAGGCCGACGTCTTCGAGGAGCTCGACGAGCACCACCAGCTCGAGTTCATCGCCGAGCGCCCCGACGCGCAGGTGGCAGCGGTGATCGCGCGGATGGCGCCCGACGACGCGGCCGACCTGATCGGCGAGATCGACCAGGAGCGCCGCGGGCGGATCCTCGAGCTGCTGCCGCTCGCTGGCCGCCAGCGGATCGAAACGCTGCTCGGCTACAACCCTTCGACCGCGGGCGGCATGATGAGCCCCGACTTCATCGCGCTCGCCGAGCACGCGTCGGTGGGGGACGCGCTCGACGCGGTGCGCCGCTCGACGATCGCGGCCGGGATGCTCACGACGGTGTACCTGCACGACCCCGACGGCGCTCTGGTCGGCTCGGCGGCGATCGTCACGCTGCTGCGCGCCGAGCCCGACGCACCGCTCGCGCAGGTCGCCGAGCAGGAGCCCGAGTCGGTGCCGACCGACGCCGACCTGCCGGAGGTGGCGAGGACGATGACCGACTACAACCTCGCCTCGCTCCCCGTCGTCGACGAGCACCAGCGCGTGGTTGGAGTCGTCACGGTGGACGACGTGCTCGAGCAGACGCTGCCCGTCGGCTGGCGGCGGCGCTTTGGGCTTGTGAGCGACTGAGGATGCTCGGTGCTACCCTAAGGCCCGAACGGGCCTGACCATCACGCGCGGAAAGGAGGCTGGGATGGATCGAGAACAGCCGCGAAGTACCCAGCCGCTTGCGCGTACGTCGAGCCCGTCTCTGCTGGTCTAAGCCTCCTTCCGGGGTCGGGGTCTGTGCTTATGCGCGTCGCTTTGACGTGTCCCGCATGCCCGTGAAAGGAGGTGAGAGAAATGGCCGACAATCCCACGACGCTGGACGAGACGCAGCTGCCCGCGCAGCCCCAACCGCCCGTGCTCGAGGGCGTGCCGCCGGTCCTCGACGAGGCGCACATCGGCGACATCCGCGGGGCGCTCGGCACGATCCGGATGGACGACACCGGCGCCCGCCACGGCTGGCGCTCGCGCGCGATGGCGCTGCTGGCGATCATGGGTCCGGGGCTGATCGTGATGGTCGGCGACAACGACGCCGGCGGTGTCTCCACCTACGCGCAGGCCGGCCAGAACTACGGCACCTCGCTGTTGTGGGTGCTGATTCTGCTGATCCCCGTGCTGATCGTCAACCAGGAGATGGTGATCCGCCTCGGCGCCGTCACCGGCGTTGGCCACGCGCGGCTGATCAACGAGCGCTTCGGGCGCTTCTGGGGCTGGTTCTCGGTTGGGGACCTGTTCATCCTCAACTTCCTGACGATCGTCACCGAGTTCATCGGCGTCTCCCTCGCGCTCGGATACTTCGGCGTCAGCGCCGACATCGCCGTGCCGGTGGCGGCGCTGGCTTTGGTGGCGATCACCGCCACCGGCAGCTTCCGCAGCTGGGAGCGCTTCATGTACGTGTTCGTGGTGGCCAACTTCCTGGTGATCCCGCTGCTGGTGCTCGTGCACCCCGACTTCGGCACGATCGCCCACGACACAGTGGCGCCGTCGATCAAAGGCGGCGCCAGCTCCACCGCGGTGCTTTTGATCATCGCGATTGTTGGCACCACGGTGGCACCGTGGCAGCTGTTCTTCCAGCAGTCCAACATCATCGACAAGCGGATCACCCCGCGCTGGATCAACTACGAGCGCGCCGACACAGTGATCGGCGCGTTCGTGGTGGTGCTGGGCGCCGGCGCGATCATCGCGGTGGCGGCGTTCGCGTTCGCGGGCACGCCCGCCGCCGGCAACTTCGCCAACGCGGGCGCGGTCGCATCCTCGTTGCGCCACTACGTCGGCCCGGCCGCCGGCGCGTGCTTTGCGATCGTGCTGCTCAACGCCTCGCTGATCGGCGCGGCGGCGGTGACGCTCGCCACCTCCTATGCCTTCGGTGACGTGTTCGGCGCCAGCCACTCGCTGCACCGCGGCATCCGCGATGCGAAGCTGTTCTACGCCACGTTCGCGTTGATGGTGTTCGCCGCCGCCTCGATCGTGCTGGTCCCGGGCGCCCCGTTGGGGCTGATCACGACCTCGGTGCAGGCGCTTGCAGGGGTGCTGCTGCCGAGCGCCACGGTGTTCCTGCTGCTGCTCTGCAACGACCGCGCGGTGCTGGGCCCGTGGGTCAACGCCCCGTGGCTCAACGCGCTGGCGGCGGTGATCATCGGCGTGCTGGTGGAGCTCTCCCTGGTGCTGGTCGCCTCCACCGCCTTCCCGCACGTCAACGTCACTCACCTGTTCATCGACCTGTCGATCGCGTTGGCGGTGGCGCTCGCCGCGATCGGAGGGTACGTGCTTCTGCGCCGGCGGGGGCCGGTGGGAGCGCAGACGGCAGCGAGCCTCTCGAAGGAGCGCCGCCACGCGTGGACGATGCCGCCGCTGGCGCTGCTGGAGCGGCCTGTGTGGTCGCCTGGTCGGCGCGCGGCGATGCTGCTGCTGCGCGGCTACCTCGTGGTCGCGGTGGCGTTGCTGGTCGTGAAGACGGTGCAGCTCGGGGGCTGAGCGGCGGGCGGTCCCACGAGGCCCTATGTTGAGTCGGTGCTGCCCTTCTGGCTGTCGATCGGCGTGCTCTCCGCCACCCAGGGCGCTTTGGTCGCGCTCCCGGGCACGATCTCGATCCCGTGGGTGCAGCGCCGCAGCAGCCGCCTGTGGGCCGCGATTCCGCCGCTGTCGGTGATCCTGTTCGTGTTTATCGCGCGCGCGGCGGAGCAAACCAGCGCGCAGAGCCTCACCTACCTCGCGCTGGTGGCGGTGCCGGTGCTGGCCGCGCTCGCGCTCGGCTGGTGGGGTCGCGGCGCACGGCCGGCGCTCGCGCTGGCCGCGCCCGCGTTGTTCGCGCTGGCGTGGGCCGACCGTGGCGGGCTGGCGGGGCAGGGGGCGGCGCTCGCGCTCTCGGCGCTCAGCTGCGCCGCGCTGGGGGTGCTGCTCGCCGCGGTTACGCCGCCGCGGTGGCTGGCGGCGGGGATCGTGCTGATGGCGTGCGCCGACGCGACGCTGGTCGTCTCCGAACTGCTGCAGCACCCCAACGAAGTGCTCAACTCCGCGCATCCCCCGGCGGGCCTGCCGAAACTGCAGGCGGAGGTGTTCGGTTCGGCGGCGATGGGTTATGGAGACCTGTTCGTCGCGGGTCTGTTCGGCGGCCTGCTCGCCCGCGGCTGGCCGCCGACGCGCGAGACGCTCTCCGCGCGGACGCAGCAGGTGCGGGCGGCGGCGTTGGTGGCGGTCCTCGCGTTGGCGTTCGACCTGCTGTTCTTCGCGGTCGACGAGCTGCCCGCCACGGTGCCGGTCGCCGTTGGCCTGATCCTTGTGGTGCTGGTCACGCGCCGCGGGTGCGTCCGTGCCGCGCCGGGGCGCGCGGAGGAGGCGACCGTGCACAGGGTGCCGGTGTAGAGAGCTCGCCTGATGCGGCGATCCCGACCTACTTGACCTCCGCCTCGGCGTTGCGCGCCGCACGTCCCACCCGCAGGCCCGGCAGGCGGTAGTCAGGGCGCAGCCGGCGCAGCACCAACAGGCCCATCGCGGCCGCCACCACGCACGTGATCGCGCCGAGGCCGAGGCCGGCGCGGGCGCCGAGCTGTGCCATTACGAAGCCGACGATCGGCCCCCCGATCGGGGTGGAGCCCTGGAAGGCGACAAACCACAGCGACATCACCCGCCCTCGCATCGTCGGCTCGGAGTTCAGCTGCAGCGTCGAGTTGCCGGTGGCCATGAACGAGATGCTGGCCCACCCCGCCAGTGCGAGTGCGAGCAGCTCCAGCGGCAGCGTGGGGGCGAGTGCCGCGAGCGTCAAGACCAGCGCGAAGCCGGCCGCGGAGAGAATCAGCGTGGGCAGCCCCGTGCGTCCGCGGGCCGCCACCACGAGGCCGCCGGCGACCGCCCCGACGCCCATCGCGGCGGTCATGAAGCCGTACCCTGCCGCGCCCACGTGCAGCCCCTCTCGGGCCATCACCGGCAGCGAGACCTGGAACTCGTAGGCGAGGCAGCCGACGAGCGCCATCATCGCCAGCGGCACGGCGAGCGCCGGCGTGCGGCGGATGTAGCGCAGCCCTTCGCGCAGTTGCCCCGGGGCACGGGGCGTGGGTGGGCTGGGGTGCAGCGCCGTGCGGTTGAGCGTCATCAGCGAGAACACGACCGGTACGAAGCTGACCGCATTGAACAAGAAGCACACCCCCGTGCCGACGGTGGCGATCAGGATGCCGCCGACCGCCGGGCCGATCGTGCGCGCGACGTTGACCAGCACCGAGTTGAGGCTGACCGCGTTGCGCAGGTGCTCCTCGCCGACCATCTCCAGCATGAACGACTGCCGCGCGGGGTTCTCGAAAGCGTTGTTGAGCCCCAGCAGCAGCGCCAGCGCGCCGATCTGCCACAGTGCCACGGCGCCGGTGACCGTGAGTACACCCAGCACCAGCGCCTGCAACCCCATCAGGCACTGGAGCGCCACCATCAAGCGCCGCTTGTCGACGCGGTCGGCGATCACTCCGCCGTAGGGGCCCAGCAGCAGCACCGGCAGCGTTTGCAGTGCCACGATCGCCCCCAGCGCGGTGGCCGAGCCGGTGATCGTGAGCACCAGCCACGCCTGCGCCGCCATCTGCATCCAGGTGCCGATGAGCGAGATCGCCTGCCCCGAGATGTAGCGGCGGTAGTTGGGTACCGACAGCGCGGCGAAGGTGGTCTGCATTGCCATTTACCGACTGTCCGAGAAGGCGAGGGCTTATTTGGGACCTGCGTCCAGCGCGAGGGCAGCCCGTGCGGGCGATGATACGAACAACCAGGAGGAGGGCTGACAACCACGAGGAGGGCTGAAGAGCTATGCACGGACAGGCACGAACAGTTGAGCGCAAGATCCGGCTCTGGGTCGTCCAACAGGAACGCAACCGGCACAAGGAGCGAGAGTGCGCACGCGGCGGCGTGGCCGATGGCACGCGCGTGCAACTCGCGCCCGCGCGCTCGGTGGCCAAGCAGAAGTAGGCTGGGCGAGGGCGCCCTGTCAAAACGATCGAGAGTGCGGGCGGAGGGACTCGAACCCCCAAGGGCTTGCGCCCACCGGCTCCTAAGTTCTGCCATTCCGCCGCAGACCACTGTAGAATAAGGCTTGTTCAAGCGGTTTTGAGGCCGCTCGTCCAGTTGCTTTATGCGATTTGGGAACACGTAGGGAACACGACGGCCCCCTGCGGAGCTCCCACAGACGACATCGCCAGGGGGTCCGGCGCCTGGCGAGGAGGGGTCGAATGAGCCCGCAGGACGCGGTCCGCCCGACGGGCCATCTACAGGTCAAGGGCAAGCGCGGCAACCGCGCCTTCTATGCGCTCGTGCGCGACGCGGAGGGGCGCCGGCAGCGGAGGCTCGGCCCGGCGTGGGTCAAGGACTCTGGCAAACGCACAGCCAGGGGCGCCGTCAGATGGGTGGCGCGTGACGGGACCAAGCCCGACGGCCACCTGACGCCCACTGAGGCGGAGGACATGCTGCGCGACATGCTCACCGCCGCCCCGAGACGCCCGGCCAAGCGCGCGAGGTCGTCCACGACGGCGATGACGCTGCGCGAGGCGTGCGACCACTGGCTGCGCTGGGCCGAGAGCGACAGCGAGGTCAAGCGCTCGACGCTGGGCGACTACGGCAACGTGTGCGATCGGATCTGCCGCGACCTCGGAGCCCAGACGCGGGTGTCGGCGATCACGACGGAGCGGCTGGAGGAGTGGATCGAGGGCTTCCGGGCGGAGCGGAGGATCTCCGTGGCCGAGGCAAGGAAGCGGCGCGCAGCAGGGATCGAGGTGAGGCGCCTGGCCGACGGCACGCACGTGCAGCTCACGCCCGCCAGCTCGCGCACCAAGCGCAAGTACCTCGTCAACCTCAACGGGGTGATGAAGCGCGCGATGAAGCTCGGGGCGATCACGAGCAACCCGGTCACGCTGGTGGACCGCCCGGGCCGGGTGCGCAAGCACCGGACGCTGGCGACCACCCAGTTCCTGCGACCCGCCGAGGTCCACGCGCTCGTGCGAGCCGCGGCCGAGAGCAACAGACAGGACGCAGCGATGTTCATGGTCGCCGCGTTTTGCGGCCTGCGCCTCGGCGAGCTGCTCGAGCTACGCTGGCGCGCGATCGACTTCGCGGGCTCTGCGATCCACGTGGAGTCCAGCTACGTGCGCAACGCCAAGGGCACCCCGAAGTCGGGGGCGGGGCGCACGGTGCCGATGGCCGCGGAGGTCGCGCAGGCGCTCTCTGATCTACTGCAGCCGGGGCCGGCAAGGTCCGAGGCCGACCTCGTGTTCATCGGCGGCCAGGGACGCCACGTCGACGGCAACGCGCTGCGCAAGCGCTACTACGCCGCCCTGGAGTGCGCGGGGCTGAGGCGCATCAGGATTCACGATCTGAGGCATACCTTCGGAACGGTCTGCGCCGCGAAGGGCATCCCGCAGACGACGATCAAGGAGTGGATGGGCCATTCCGACCTGGCGACGACCGAGATCTACACGGCGTTCTACCCGCAGGAAGCCGACGCGGCCAGGATCTCGGCGGCGTTCGCCGAGGAGCCGGGCGTGCAGCTCGCCGGGGTCGCCGGCTAGAAGCCGACCCGTCGCTCGCCCAATACGCGCTCCAGATCGCCTCGAATGAACTTCAGGTGCCGCCCGATCTTGACGTGAGGCAGCTCTCCGCGCTTCGCGTATGCGTAGACCGAGGACCGCGGAATCCCCAGCAGGGTGGCGGCCTGCTCGGCGTCGAGCAGTGGCTCTCGGAGGATTTCGACGACTGGCTCGGGCGCGCTCATGGCTACTCTCAGCACAAATTAGCAAAATAAGCTATAGATCGCAAAGAAATCCAACCTCATCCTCCAATGGCTTGCGCCGGAGGCCACCACGCTCACGATTTGAGCTCGGCAGGGGATCAAGCGGGGCTGGGCGGGATCGTGCCCGGCGGTAGAGGGTCCGTCGTAGGGGGATATGGCGGGGTCGCCGTCGCAGGCGCGTTGCTTGCGGCGACTCCGCGCAGCTCGAAGTAGAGCGCGGTTGCGGCAAGCAGCGGGATGGGCGCGACGAGGATCGCGACGAGCATCTTGGCGGCCAGGGCAGGCCCGTGTCCGGCTGCGCTGCCTACCAGTTCAAGCGCGTGGCTTGCGATACCAAGCGGGATCGCAAGGAGCGCGATCACCCCGAACACCCGCCAGCGGTTGCCGCGTACGAGGGTGCGGCTGCGCCTGAGCGCGCGCAGGCGGCCAGGGCGCTCGAGCACGACTACGGGCGCGGTCACCGACCAGATCGTGAGGAGGAACCAACCTGGTGCGAGCAGCACGATTGTCCCGAGGGCTGCGACCACGATGATGCCCCCGACGTTGGCGCCGACTCCTATGGTCGCCCCAATCGCGACGGCAAGGAAGAGCAGGAGGGCGGCAGAGAAGAAGAACCAGATCGCCATGACTGCGACGATCCCGACAAGGATGAGCTGGCCGAACACCGGCCTGATGACCCGCAGGAACTGACCGGCGCTCTTGACGGGTGCGCTCTCCAGGGCGTCGGCGGCCAGCTGTACGACCGCTCCGGTGAACAGCGTGATCGCTGCGAGGTCGACAATCAAAGCAACAATCGCAGGTGCGAGCGAGCCTTTGGTCGACAGGGAGCTGATGACAGCAACGACCGCGACCGTGATCGCCGATATCGATAGCAGCACGGTGGCTTGGCCAGCATAGGTGTTCGCGGTACGGCGAAGGATTCTTCTAATGCTGATCGAACTGTCCATACGGTTTCCCCTAGGTCCAAGCTTGCGGCGAGCCTACCACGCCCACCTATTGACTAATGTCCCGAATCAAACTGCGGGCCTCGGAGGGGCACAGAGTGTCATTCGTGATCGTGCGCTCGGTCTATCGCGACGACGGCTGCGCTTTATGACGCGCTCGGGCGCGGGGTCCTGACCGGGGATCGCTTGCGGATGGAACGGGTGACGAACCAGGTGACGGTAGCGTCATGAGTCCACAGGCCCGACATCGGAGAACGGGGACACGGTCATCGACACAGTCTCGGCGGCTTCCGGCGCTGAAGGACATCGCCGACGAAGTCCGCTCGAGGCAGGTGGCGGGGAAGACTCTGGTAGGTGATTCCGTGGCTACGGTGATCGCGCGGCGGTCCCAGCTAACGAGTTTCGACACTGTCGAGGACCTGGCCGTGGCGGCCTACGGCGATTCCCCAGACGAGCAGGCTCGGGTGCTTGCGTTTCATCTGCAGGGCATCCGCAACCGGCTCGGGGAAGTGCTATGGCCGCTCGGCATCTTCATCGGACCGAGCGTCTTCGACGATCTCCTGTTTTACGCGGCAAAGGATCCGGGCGTCACGGATCCGCTGATGGCAGCACTTGAGTACCTGCGTGATCGCCATGCCAACCGTCCGGGCCTGATCGTGTTCCCGCTGCACTCGGTTGGCGTGCTCGCTGGCGGGCTGCTGCGCGGCCGTGAGCGGAAGCGAGTGCAGTACGTCCACCGCGAGTGGGGGATCGCGCTCACACCGCAGACCAACAAGATGCGAGACACACTTGCATTTCTTGAGCGGGCACGCGAGGGCTTCGGTGTCCGCAAGCCGATCGATGTGGAGTTGCTCTACCACTGGTATCGCAGCCGGTCACGTTGGCTTGAGCGCAACCCGATTCTGGCGGTGCGCTTTGTGAGCCAGCGCAGCTCCTACTACGACACCGAGTTCTTTGTTATGAGCCGGGTAGAGGTCGCCACCAGTGTGTTGAGCATGGTCGCGACCTTCCAACCGAAGCGGGACGAGGCAGCCGAGCGCGCGGCGCGTCTGTTCAGCTCCTCCACAACGAACAACCAGGAGACGCTCGACATTCGCCACTACGTGGTGCTGTTCGACAACCCGAATCAAAGGCAGTGGCTCGACGGGGACTGCGTCCCGATTCACGCCGCCAAGGGCGCGATCACTGAGCTGACAGAGTTGAGCATCGAGATCGACCCGTCCTACCTGCCGCGGCGCCATGTGCTGTTCGATGCGATTGAGGCGGCGGTTGGCGAGGTGTACACCGGCTACTTGCGACAGGTCACGGGTGCGCGCAACGACGCTCCGGCGCGGGCAGCACGACGGATGTTCGAGGCGCTCGGATACTTTCGCCGCTCCTTCCACGCTTCGCGCAGCGAGTGGGCGGCGATTGTCAGCCTGGCCACCGCCTTCGAGATGCTGTTGACCGATCATTACAGCCCGGGGGTGACGGAACGGCTTGAGCGCCGTATGCGAGTGGTGCTGCGTAACGTGCCCGGCACGCGCCGCTACCAGAAAGCGTTCTCAGAGCTCTACGGCACCCGCGGTGCCCTCGTGCACTCCGGCGCAGCGGACGGGACCGCTGTCGACATGGCAACCGCCCAGCAGGCGTTCGTTCGCGTCTTCTGTGAGCTTGCGCGACGGCTGCCGGCTGTGCCATCCAAGTCACAGACCCCCATGCGTGACCTGACGGGAGCGCGTTGAGGCGCACATGCGCCCGGCGTCCAGACGGCGACGAGAGGCGCAGCCGGGCGATCGTGAGATCCTGGTCGGCATGAGCTTGTTGCCCGACTATTCGCGCCAGGCGAGAACGTATGACCGTACGCGTGCGGCGAGCCCGGTGGTGCTGCTGCAGCTGCGCGAGGCGCTCGCGGGAACGCAGGGTGGGCGCCTCGCGGACATCGGCGGCGGCACCGGCAACTACGCCCTCGCGCTCAAAGAGCGCGGCTGGGATCCCCTCGTGATCGACCGCTCGCCGCAGATGCTCGCCCACGCGCACGATAAGGGCCTCGCGACGCTGACGGCGGATGCACAGAGCCTGCCGTGTCCCAACGCGAGCTTCGACGCCGCGATGCTCGTGTCGATGCTCCACCACGTCGAGGACCCGGCGGCAGCGCTGGCGGAGGCCAGGCGCGTGCTGCGCCCCGAGGGACGGCTGGCGATCATGGTGTACACGCGCGAGGACATCGAGGATCTGTGGCTGCTCGATCTCTTTCCATCGACGCGGGAGTGGATGCAGAGCACCCACCCAACCCGCGCAGAGCTGCTCCAGCTGCTCCCCGGCGCACGGTGGCACCAGTTCGCTCTGGGCGACCTCGCCGACGCCTCGCTCGCGGCGCTGGTGGCTCACCCGGAGAAGCTCCTCGATGAGTGCTGGCGCACGCAGACGAGCTACTTCGAGCGCCTGCAGCGCGAGAACCCAGAGGAGCTGAGCGCCGGCCTGCAACGTCTCGCGGAGCTGCTTGGGGCCGGGGAGGCGCCGAGAAGGCCGGGGCTGGCGTCGCTGCTGGCGTGGACGAAGCCCGGCTGACCGCTGATGTAGCGTGGGAATCTGATGAGCGTCATCGGCATCGACCACGTGCAAATCGCCGCTCCAGCCGGTTGTGAGCCAGCGGCCCGCAGGTTCTTCGGCGAGCTGCTCGGGCTCACCGAGATCGAGAAGCCAGAGCCGCTGCGTGTGCGAGGGGGCGTGTGGTTCACGGTGGGCGCCCAGCAGCTTCATATCGGCGTCGAGGACGCGTTCGAGCCGGCTCGCAAGGCTCACCCGGCGCTCCGCGTCCAGCCAGGGAGGTTGGATGAGATCGCTGAGCGTCTGACTGGAGCGGGGCGCACGGTTCGGTGGGACGACACGCTGACGGGCACGCGTCGGTTCTTCTGCGAGGACCCCTGGGGAAACCGAATCGAGTTGCTCGCCTACGAGTAGGAACCCGACGGCCCGATGCGGCCACGAAAAGCAGCGCAGTTGCAAGGGCCGTCAGCCCGACGGGACGAGGAGGGTTGCGAGCTCGGCGGGGTGTGGGCGATTGCGTCGGCTCCGGCAGCGA